>NZ_BAMT01000001.1 GCF_000617925.1 Methylobacillus glycogenes JCM 2850 | reverse complement strand
CGGGGTGCTGCCGGGGTGCTGCCGGGGTGCTGCCGGGGTGCTTGGTGATGAGATTTCATCAGTTTTCGCGTACCACGCCTACTTTCGACCCGGCGCGCGCGCTCGTGACCCCGCCACGCCTGCGCAGTTAACACCCAATAAATTATGCAGCTGCATGACCCGGCGCAAGCCGCGGCATTACTGGGGGCTTCGTGGGGTATTGGTGCACGAAGACACTTGCATATTCATGCGCGTAACTTATGCGTTTCATCCATAAGGGGAAATTGAGGGGGTGGATATAGAAAATAAAAAGTGACCTCGGGAAAAGTGTAATTTATTAAAATTATGGGAAAAATTAAGAATAACCTACTGTTTTATAATGATTTATAGAATTACAAAATACTGTAATTTAGTGTAATTTAAACTGTAATTTATATATAAGTTATTGATTTATATAGATGCTTCTTTAATGAAAATTACACTCTATCTATGTAATTCAATTACGTATGAATTACATAAGAATTACATTCTTATCAAATGGTCAAATTACTAGTGCTGCAAGGGTTTCAAGGATTTTTGAAAGTCTGAATTACATAAATTACACTTTTCCCGAGGTCAACTTTTCTTGATTTTCTGTGAACGCCTTTTGAATTTCATTTGTGATGTGAATGCATTGGAGTCCTTTTTCTGATTGTTGAAATCCAATTTGATTAGGAGCCCTTACATCTTGGCCTTCAAACATATAAATGAAACCGATGCTGATGTCATTATTGGCTATATGTAATGAAACTTTTTTTGAAATTTTCATTGAAATTTTTTGCATATATATTTGCAGTAAAAACTAAGAATTTATAGTGATATTCATAAGATAAATATGAAAAATATTCGAAGTTTTTATTAGAGCCAGTGACAGCGATATCGCAAAGGTATGATAGAGAATTAAGTTCTTTGAGTGACATATCACAAAAACACCGAGCAATTCCATCTTTGGCAGATTTTCCGTTCAATGCTTTACCCATTATTTCTGGAATTCTATTTAATAATAATCGCTCTCTAACAAAAGAAAAATCTTCATAATCATAATTTTCTAATTTCTTATCTAAACTATCTAAGTTCACTAGGGGATTGAGTTTTCTAGTTTCAATTCTTGGTAATTGATTGCAAAAATCAACATATGAGTGGGTAATGTTTCGAAGTAATGAAAATTCTGAATCATTAGTTAGATCATTGGATTTAGGTTCAATAAAATAAAGTCGAGAAATGTTCAACAAATCACATATTGAGCCACCAAAGGAAGCCACCCAATGTAATAAAATTTCAGGAATACGAATATGAATATGGGAATTGTCGAGCATATCGACATGCACACCAGAAGGTGTTGATATTATAGAAAATATAACTAATTTTTTTAGTGTGATAAACGGTACAAAGCATTCTTCATGAAATCTGTTTTTACCTCTTAAAGCGTAGGTAGGTTTTCCTGATTTCCATAGCCTTAAATATCCATTTGCTTGTTTTAAATTGTGTAATGACTCTTTTTCTAAACCTACATTAGAAGATGTCATGTAAAAAAGAGATACGAAAGATCCATTAACCCAAATCAAATCCGCTGGTTCTCTATGTGCTGAGCCTTTTCGGTATTTAATTGGTTTAAACAATAGTTGCGCACCAAATGATTTCTGAAAAAACTCTTCCAATACAGATTCTTGTTGACTTTGCATAATTTGAACTAAGGATTATAAATTTTCATTTGGTCAAGGTAATCTGCCCAATGTTGCATCATTGCAGTTCTGGGAATTAGATATTGGGCATGATTGTATGAAGCTGATACTTCGTTTCGTTCTTGATGAGCTAACTGCAATTCAATATGTTTATGATCAAATCCTTGTTCATGAAGAACTGTAGAAGCTAGACCGCGGAATCCATGACCAGTCATTTGTTTTTTGTAGCCTATGACCTCGATAGCTTTCAATATAGTATTGTTGCTCATGGTAGTGTTTTTTCGGGTTTGGCCAGGGAATACATAGCCACTGTGGCCACTATAAAGCCTGATATGTTCCAGCACTCCCAGAGCCTGGCGGGAGAGCGGCACTATATGAGGATCCTTCATCTTCATTCGTTCAGCGGGTATTCGCCATTGGCCATTGGGGATGTCGAATTCTGACCATTCGGCCTCAATCAGCTCCTTGGTCCGGACAAAGGTCAATGCCAGGAGTTTGACTGCGAGCCTGGTCAATGGCGTGGATTTGCTGGCATCAAGCGCGCGTAGAAATTTAGGCAGCTCCTTAGCTTCAATCCTTGCGTAATTGGTTTTGGCGACTGATGGCAGTATGTCGCTAGGTTTGATATCAGCTACTGGGTTTCGCGTCGCCTTACTGTCTTTTGCATGGATGAGGGCATACCGGAAGATCTGCCCAAGGTTCTGCATTCCCCTTGATGCCGATTCGATCGCGCCGCGCTCACCGATGGCCTTGATGACATCGACAATGTCATATGTCGTGATCTCATGCATCGGTCTAGAACCAAGGGTTGGGTAGATATCCGCTTCTAGTCGGCGTTTTACCTGGTCGGCATGGCGCTTAGATTTACCAACTCTCCAGTGATCCCACCATTTGTTACCCCAAACCTCTAGCGTGCTGATCACGCGTTTGCTTGTCTCAGCACGACTTTGCTTACGGTCTTGGCTGGGATCTACGGGCGGATCCATGGAAAGTAGTTTTTTAGCTGCAGCGCGCTTCTCCCTGGCTTCAGCCAGAGAGATTTCAGGGTAGGTGCCTAGTGAAAGCAGTTTTTCTTTGCCAAGGTAGTAATATTTGAGGCGCCACCACTTTCCCCCATTAGGGGTAACTAGTAGAAATAAACCGGATGAATCAGTGAGCTTGTATGCCTTGGATTCAGGCTTGGCGGTGCGTATAGCGATATCTGAGAGTGCCATTGGGGGTAAGAGTGGAATTCACACTGAAAAGTTACCCCGAAAGTTACCCCTAGACTCTGCCGTATGTCAATGGATTGTATCGGACGTGGTTAGACACTAAATTAGTGTAACACTATGAAATATGGGGATTTTTTAGACTATATCGGACGTACTTGGATGATGCTGTGGCGGAGAGGGAGGGATTCGAACCCTCGACAGAGTTACCCCTGTGCCACCTTTCCAGGGTGGTGACTTAAACCACTCATCCACCTCTCCGCAAGCGAGGCCGGATTATAGCCCAAGTCTTTAGCCAAAACCAAGCCTTTTGAGCAAAAATGTTGTTGCGCTTGGGCTGGGTTGTGAATGCGCATTTGCTGTGACTTGCGCTGAGCGTTGTATACTGCCTTAAATACAAGTAGTTAATGGGAGATGTGATGAATCCGCTCAAGATTTTTGCCCTGATGCTCAATCCACGCGAGGGCTGGCGCAATTTGCAGGCCAATCCCCCCAGCATGCATAGATTGTATTTGCTGCATGTATTGCCCTTGGCCTTGATTCCCGCTGTCGTGCTGTATGCGGTGGCATTGCGACAGACTCCCGCCGCGATGGAGCATCATCAGATTCTGCTGATGGCGCTGGCGGTATTTTTGCTACAACTGGTGTTGATTCCCGCCATGGCTTCCATTATTCGCCAACTGGCCGAGGTGGCGGAGATTTTCCCCCGTTATCAACAAGCGTTTTTATTGACGGCCGTGGCCCCTACGCCTATATGGCTGGCAACGCTGATATACCTGCAGCCAGCCTTGAGTTTGAATGTGCTGATTACCATCATAGCCATTGGTGCTTCAGCGTTGCTGGTGTTTCATGGAATTCCTGTGGTGTTTGAAGTGCGTGACCAGAAGCATGCATTGCTGCTGTTTGGCGCCATCATGATGGCAGGCATCATTGCCTGGAGTTTTCTCATGGTCTGTACGCTGATAGGCTGGGGTGGTTTGCAAAGTATCAATGTCGCAGGATAGTGCCAGGCCAGAACGATTCTTTAGTGCTTATGTCCTACAGTCGTGAACCATGTAATGGAATGAGTCATGAAATACTGTTTGGGCTTGTTGGTCTCTCTTTTCTACGCTTCTCATGCCATGGCGGCGTGTGAAGGTATTTATCAGCATCAGGTGAACACTTTGCAAGGGCAGAAGCTTAATCTCTGCCAATATCAGAACGTTCCCATACTCGTGGTCAATACGGCTAGCAAATGTGGCTTTGCGCCGCAGTTTGAAAAGCTGGAGGCCCTGTCTGCCAAGTATCAGGGCAAATTGCTGGTGCTGGGTTTTCCTTCTAACGATTTCAAGCAAGAGTTCAAGAGTGACAAGCAGATCGGCGATTTCTGCAAGCTCACGTATGGGGTCAAATTTCCCATGGCGACCAAAAGCTCGGTCGTAGGCCCGCAGGCCAATGCGCTATATCAGGATTTGATTGCGTTGACACGCGAGCCACCTTTATGGAATTTCCATAAATATCTGATTTTGCCGCATGAGCAAGCCGTGTTTGCCTTCAGTAGCGATGTCAGCCCAGACTCAGCAAAAATCATGAATCTGCTTACACCATACTTGAAGTAAATTGTTGGTTTTTATTTTTATATTATTGATTTTTAAATATTAAAAATAATATGGTGCAAGCGGTGTACAATCCCGGCCATGAATTCACACAGCACGCCATTTGCCAATCTCACACCAGACCTGATTCTAGATGCCATTGGCAGCGTAGATTTGCTTGGCGATGGGCGCCTACTGGCCTTAAACAGCTATGAAAACCGGGTATATCAGGTAGGGATAGAAGAGCAGCAGCCTGTTATTGCCAAGTTTTATCGGCCAGGGCGCTGGTCAGAGGCGCAAATTCTTGAAGAGCATGCTTTTTCCTTAAGCCTTGCTGATGCTGAGATTCCTGTTGTTGCCCCTTTACTGATCAATCACAAGACCTTGCATGAGTTTCAAGGTTATCAATTTGCCGTGTTTCCGCGCCGTGGCGGGCGTATTCCTGAGCTTGATCAAGAAGGCCGTCTGGAATGGATAGGGCGCTTTCTTGGCCGTATACACGCCTTGGGCGCGCAACAGGCTTATCAGCACCGCCCCGCAATTGATATTGCCAGTTTTGGAGAGCAGCCTGTGCAATGGCTGCTTGAGCATGACTTTATTCCGCCAGACTTAATCCCGGCCTATAGCAGTGTGGCAGAGCAGGCTTTGCAAGGCGTGCGCCAATGTTATGAGCGCGCAGGCAGGTGGCACAATTGCGTTTGCATGGTGATTGCCATCTGAGCAACTTGCTATGGACTGACGATGGCCCGCATTTTGTCGATTTTGATGATAGCCGCACAGGCCCTGCGGTGCAGGATCTCTGGATGCTGCTTTCTGGCAGTCAGCAGGAGATGAACCTGCAATTGGCAGAGCTGCTGGAAGGCTATGAATGCTTTTATGATTTCAATCCCGCTGAGCTGCATTTGGTCGAGGCATTGCGCACCTTGCGCTTGCTGCATTATTCGGCCTGGCTGGCCAAGCGCTGGATGATCCGGCTTTTCCCAAGACTTTTACCTGGTTTAATACGCAGCAATACTGGCAGGACCGCATTCTTGAACTGCGCGAGCAGGTGGCATTGATGCAAGAGCCACCGCTGAAACTAATGGGTGGCAATTTTTAGGCATAGAGATATAGCCTATGCACATGGCTAAGCAAAAGTTTTAATTGAAGTTGGAATTGCAACTTAGTTTTACATTGCAACAATGTTGCAAGTTTGGGGTGAAGGCAGGATAATAGCGGCTTGTTATTCACGAGGTGTGTCATGAAAATCCTGTCTTCTCTCAAATCTGCCAAAGAGCGTCACCGCGATTGCAAAGTGGTGCGTCGTCATGGCAAGGTGTTTGTCATTTGCAAAACCAACCCACGTTTCAAGGCCAGGCAGCGTTAAGGTCTTGCCGTGCTAGAGCCTTGCGGTTATGACCAAAGCCCTATTGATCTCCAACTTTAGCGCTATTTTTTGCTGCTGAGATATTAATGTCGGTGATCGATAGGGTAGTTAATACCTCCCCATCTTCATTTCTCACTTCACACGCGTTCCCAAGTCAGCCCTGTCTGACGTTGCTTTCAGAAAGCGCCGATAGGCGTTAATTACGCATGCTTCTATGCTGGTGTTGAATTCAGATGTCATGAACCTCAACTTCAACCGCCAGCGGAGTATGCCATGCAAACACTCTCTAGAATTTTCATCCTCATCTGCTGGCCAGGCTTGCTGTTGACATTGCCCGCACACGCAGCCGAACTTGAGTTGGATAATCCGCTTAAATCTCCGGCTGAGCACAGGCCTGCCGTTAAGCCTGAAATCAAGCCACCGCCTACCAGCCCTAGCCCAAGCCGAGACAAGCTGCAAAAGCCGGCACAGCCAGACACCAAGCTGCCCCCGGATGGCAATAAATCGCATGAGCGCGATAAAGAACCGGGTATTGATCCCGATGCCGAGCAGGTGAATCGTGGTGCGCTAGATTAATCACATCACGCTAATAACAGCGGGCTAATTAAAACCGAATGCCTTAAATGCCAATGCTTATAGGTTCTGAATATAGGTATTGAGAACTGTAGGTTTCACATTGTTGAGTATGTAAGGAGTGCAGATGGAAAAGTATCTTGATAGTGTCACTGGTATCTATCCCAAGCTTGAGCATGCCCAAGCCGTGGCGCATACCCTGCTGGAAAAAGGCTTCCAGCGTGATCAATTGCAGATTATTGCGTCTGAATCTGCTGGCGTAGGCAAAGAGGTCAAGCAAGACCAGGATGACAAAGAGGTGTTGAAAAATGTGGTGGTGGATAGTGCCATAGGCACCACCATAGGGGCTGGGATTGGTGCATTGGGCCAGGTGGCCATTGTTGCTGCCAATGTCAGCCTCTTTGTTGCCAGCCCGCTACTGGCACCTTTGATGATGATAGGGTGGGGTGCGGCGATTGGTGGCTTTATAGGCGCCGCCAATGGCATTTCAGATCAGGATAAGCATTTCAAAGACCTGGTGAAAGATGCCGTGGAGCAGGGTAATGTGGTGTTGGTAGCCAATACAGTGACGGAGCAGGAAACCGAATTGGCCAGGCAGGTAGTGCGCCTATCGGTGGAACAGCATACAGTGTAACGAATGATAATGATTTGCAGCATGTGCCTGCGCGCATCTATAATGCGTACAGGCACGCTGAAGCTGAGATAAAACTCGCAATATGTCATTTAAAGCACAGCTGATATCAAGCAGCTAATCGCCTGCTTTTTTATTTGTGTTTTGGGGTGTCTCTTTTTCAATCTCAAGTGTCATTACTATTGAGATGGTCTTAATTTAATCCCTGGAAATGATGGCTTCACGCATGCAACAAGATTCAAACTCCCGTTACCGACGAATGGTGTTTTCCCGCGTTATGGCGGCTGTACTTGGGGGCTATGCCCTCAGCTCTGCTTTTATCATTCTGTTGGCCGAGCTTATCCCCGGCACCTTGGCTGATGCAGTATTGACGGCTACTTTATTCAGCTTTGCCATTTATACCGCGGCCATTATCTGGGTGTTTTCTGTACGCACTGCCACGCTGGCCTGGGGCGGCATGCTGTTTGTGACTGCGCTGTGCTATGGCGCAGCGCAATTGCTCAAGATGCTGGGAGGTGCAGCATGAAGGATAACTTCCGCCAAAGCATGGCCTGGCTGCATACCTGGAGCGGTTTATATCTGGGCTGGCTGCTGTTTGTCATTTTTCTCACCGGGACTATCTGCGTCTTTGATGACCCCATCACGCGCTGGATGCAGCCAGAGAAGCAGGAAGTTGAAGCTGAGCAAGATCAGATGCTGCCATTGGCGCAGCGCTTGCAAGCACTGCAGCACGGCCAGCAATTTCTGCAGCAAACAGCGCCTAATTCCCACTTCTGGTCGATCTCACTCCCTAGCCAGCAACGCCAGTATGTGCGCGTGGGCTGGCAGGATGAAGACAAGAAATTCCAGCGCGAAAAACTGGATTTCAACACTGGCGATAAGCTCAAGGATGAAACCGTACGGGATACCGAAGGTGGTCATCACTTTGTGCATATGCATTTTGAACTGCATGCGGGGGATACGGGTATCTGGATGGTGGGTGCTGCCACGATTGCCATGCTGGTTGCGCTGGTGAGCGGCATTGTGGTGCACAAAAAGATATTCAAGGACTTCTTCACCTTTAGACGCAACAAAGGCCAGCGCTCCTGGCTGGACGCACATAATGCCTTGGGTGTGTTGACCTTGCCTTTCCTCTTTATGATTGCCTATACCGGGCTGGTGATTTTCTATTCCTTCTACATGCCTGCAGGCGTATTGGCCAATTTTGATAACCGCCAAAGCTATTTTGCCGAAGTGTTCAAACGTCCACCGCATAGAGATGAGCAGCATGTCGCTGCGTCTGTATTGCCTTTGGGGCCCTTGCTGGAAAAAGCCGAGCAGCGCTTGGGCCGTGAGGTCAGCTTTATGTCGGTTGAGCACCCTGGGGACCTTAGTGCCACAGCGGCGGCCAGCGGCAAAATCAATGATGATTACAACAAAAACCGCTTGTTGTTCCTGGTGGGCGGCTCGGTGATGTTTGATGCCGTGACAGGTCAGGAGCTGGATACCCAGATGCCGGAAACCTGGCGCGGCAGTGAAGCCCTGAAAATCCAGCGCGTCATGAATAACCTGCATCGCTTGTTCTATGCCGATTATGCGCTGAAGTGGTTGTACTTCATTAGCGGCCTCGCGGGCGCCGCCATGATGGCCACCGGCTGATCTTGTTTACCGTCAAGCGCCGTAAACGCCAGGAAAACGAATTTGGCGCCATGACCACACAAGGCTATCTGCTGATAGAAAAGCTCAATGTTGCCATCGTGGCTGGCCTCATGATTGCCTGCATAGGCTATTTCTGGGCCAATCGCTTGATTCCGCTGGAAGTTGCCGAGCGTGCCGCCTGGGAGATTCGTGCCTTCTTCGGCATCTGGGTGGTGACTGCGTTTTATGCACTGTGGCGCAACCCGGCCAAGGCCTGGATTGAACAATTGCTGACCGCAGCCTTGATGTGCCTGACGCTGCCCATACTTAACTGGGCAACCACAGGACAGCATCTGGGAGTTTACCTTGCACAGCAGGACTGGGAGCGCGCGCTGGTTGAGATCACCGCCATAGGTTTGGGCGCATTGCTCGCCTACGCTGCTTACAAGCTGAAATATCGCAAGGCAGCGCCAGTCAAGAGCAATAGCAAGCGCGCCATGCTCGCAGAAACCGAGGTGGCGTAAATGGAAGGAACAGAAGTGGGATCTATGGTTATTAATGTACCGTTGGCGAGTCTGCTGGCGTTTGGACTGTGCTATGCCGGCATGGCGGCGCTGTCACTGGCCATGGAAAAGCATCATGTCCAGGTGTGGGCAGATAGCCACGGCCATTGCAGCAGAAGTCACTGCGTGCTGCGGGCTGGGCCTTGATCCTGCTGGCATTGGTGCCTAGCATCACAGGCTGGAACGCAACCGTAGGCGTTGTGGCATGGGCGGGCATGCTTTCGCTGGGGGCCATTGTGTTTGTGCTGTTGTTGTCGTACCAGCCACGCATTGCAGCCACTCTGGGCTTGATTGCAGGCATTTTGTCGGTGGCAGGGCTGGCGTTGCAACTACTGTAGAAACCAGCATTTCAGACTGACAAAGGTGCTGGCACCGATAATAAAAAAGCCGTTGCAGAAGCAACGGCTTTTTTTATGCGGCTAAGCTTGAAAGTAGTGGCTTAGTCGACCTTGGTTTGTACTTGACCATTGGCGTGTGCCGTCATCCACAGGTTACCGTCTTCAGGCTGCTTGAAATCAATAGACATCATCACGCTGAGGGCAGTGATGGTGACGATGGAAAACATAAACAGCTTTTTAGCCCAGGCCTGGTCGTTATCGGTCTTGTAACCCGCCAGCGCCATACCCAGCCAGTAAATGCCTATGGCACCTGCAACAACCAGATATTGCACGCCTGTATAGCCGCTCAAGGTGAGCATCAGCGTGGCAACCACAAAGGCCATAATCCACAGCACGATATGCTTCTTGGTTGCCAGTATGCCTTTTTTAACTGGCAAAACTGGAATAGAAGCCGCGGTGTAGTCCTTGAGGCGGAAGATGGCAATCGCGTAGGAGTGCGGCATTTGCCACAGGCTGAAAATCACCAGCAGAATCACAGCGCCCATATCAAAGCTATTGCTGACCGCACAGTAGCCTATGACCGGAGGTGCTGCACCTGACAGGCTGCCAATCAGTGTACCGTAGACGGAATTGCGCTTGAGGTAGAGGCTGTAGGCGCCTACATAAATCGCAAAGCCGAACAGCGACAGCCAGACGGTGAGCATATTGGTGGTGACGTAGAGCAGGGTAATGCCAGCCAAGCCCAGCACGCTGCCATAGATCAAGGCATGGGAAGCCGGGATCAGGCCACGTACCAGCACGCGGTTGCGGGTGCGCTCCATCTTGCTGTCTATGTCGCGGTCTATGTAGTTGTTGAACACACAGCCCGAGGCAATGACCAGCGAGATGCCTAGCGCAGTGGCTAGCAATAGGGCTAGATCAATTTCGCCGCGTGATGCCAGGAAAAAACCTCCGGCAACCGATACTAGGTTGCCGAAGATGATGCCTGGCTTGGTGATGAGTAAGTATTGCTTCATCAAACTGGCTTTTAATGCCTCATCATATTGTGGTTCAGGTGGAACATGATCCACAGCGAACCTATCACCACGATAGCGATGATCAACACGGTAAAGACAAAGGCCATGACATTCCAGCTTTGCTCAGAGGAGCTGTTCATGTGCAGGAAGTACACCAGGTGTACCAGAATCTGCACCACGGCCAGCACCAGAATAATGGTGAGCACGACGGAAGGTGTCAGGGTGTTGGGGAACATCAGCAAGCCAAACGGAATGACCGTGAGGATGACTGAAAGAATGAAACCGATCACATAGGATTTGACGGTTCCGTGGCTTGCGCCAGCAGTGTTAGCGTGCCCGTGAGCCATTTACAGCACCCCCATCAGATAAACAACAGTAAATACGCAGATCCAGACAATATCCAGGAAGTGCCAGAACAAGCTCAGGCACATCAAGCGGGTATTGTTGGTGGTGGTCAGACCCTTGCTGGAGATTTGTGCCATCAGCACCGCCATCCAGATCAGGCCGCAGGTTACGTGCAGACCATGGGTACCTACCAGCGCGAAGAACGCAGACAGGAAGCCGCTGCGGTCAGGGCCGTAACCTTCATGGATCAAGTGTTGGAATTCATTGATTTCCATGACGATAAAGCCAAGGCCGAACAGGAAGGTTACCGCCAGCCACTTCAGCACGGCAGACTTGTTGCCATTGTGTTGCGCAATCATGGCCATGCCGTAAGTGATACTACTGAACAGCAGCAGGAAGGTTTCACCCAGTACGTAATCCAGCTCGAAGATGTCCTTGCCAGTAGGGCCTCCAGCAAAGCTGGTGCCCAGCACTGCATAAGTCGCAAAGATGGTTGCGAACAAAATGCAGTCTGTCATCAGGTAAATCCAGAAGCCAAATATCTTGGTGCCTTCTGCGTCGTGGTGGTGCTCATGCTCCTCAGCATGAGCGTGCTGTGTTTTCAACGTTTGACTAGACATGATTACGCCTGACTCGCTTGTTTAACTTGAATGTGTTTGTTTTCAATCGCTGCTACTTCCTCTGCAGGAACGTAGTAGTCGATATCCTCGTTGTAGCTGCGCGCAATCACGGTCACCAGCATGGCAATCGTGCTGACGATGGCCAGCCACCAGATATGCCAGATCATGGCAAAGCCAAATACCAGACTGAATGCACTGATGATCAGCCTTCAGAAGCATTTTTTGGCATATGGATCTTTTCATACTTGGCTGGCACCTTGTTGGCGCTACCGTCCTGCTTCATATCCCAGAACGCATCCAGCTCCTTCACTACAGGTACGTGAGCGAAGTTGTAGAACGGTGGTGGGGAAGAAGTAGACCACTCCAGCGTACGGCCACCCCATGGGTCACCGGTCAGGTCCAGGTTGTCCTTGCGGTCACGGATACTGACGTAAATCTGTACCAGTTGTACCAGGATAGCGGCGCCCACGATGAATGCACCACCCAGGGCCACATACAGCAATGGCGTCCAGGCTGGGTTGTCGTAGTTGTTCAGGCGACGTGTCATGCCCATGAAGCCCAGCAGGTATAGCGGCACGAAGGCGACAAAGAAGCCAGTAATCCACAGATAAGCAGAGATACGACCCAGCTTTTCATTGAGCTTGAAGCCAAACGCCTTGGGGAACCAGTAGGCAAAGCCAGCCAGGTAACCGAAGACCACACCACCGATAATCACATTATGGAAGTGGGCAATCAGGAACAGGCTGTTATGCAGCACAAAGTCAGCACCAGGCACGGCCAGCAGCACACCTGTCATACCACCAATAGAGAAGGTGATCAGGAAGCCTATGGTCCAGATAATTGGCGTGGTGAACTCAATACGGCCACGGTACATGGTGAACAGCCAGTTAAAGATTTTCACCCCGGTCGGTATTGAGATAATCATCGTGGCAATACCGAAGAAGGCATTAACGTTGGCACCTGCACCCATGGTGAAGAAGTGGTGCAGCCAGACGACGAAGGACAGGATGGTAATCACGGCAGTCGCCCATACCAGAGAGGTATAACCGAACAGCTTTTTCTTGGTGAAGGTAGCTACCACTTCGGAGAAGATACCGAAAGCAGGCAGAATCAGGATGTAAACCTCAGGATGACCCCAAACCCAGATCAGGTTGACGTACATCATTTGGTTGCCACCAAGATCATTGGTGAAGAAGTGTGTGCCCAGGTAACGGTCAAAGGTCAGCAGTGCAATGGTCACAGTCAGCACAGGGAAGGCTGCCAGAATCAGGATGTTGGTACACAGGGCGGTCCAGGTAAACACAGGCATCTTCATCAGGGTCATGCCTGGGGCACGCATCTTCATGATGGTGACAAAGAAATTGACGCCCGTGAGCAAGGTGCCCAAGCCTGAAATCTGCAAGCTCCAGATCCAGTAATCCACACCAACACCAGGGCTGTATTCAATGCCCGAAAGTGGTGGGTAAGCTAGCCAGCCAGTTTGCGCGAACTCACCAACCCCAAGCGAGATGTTGATCAGCGCCACACCCACCACAAACAGCCAGAACGACAGCGAGTTGAGGAAGGGGAAGGCCACATCGCGTGCACCAATTTGCAATGGCACCACAATATTCATCAGACCCACCATGAAAGGCATGGCCATGAAGAAGATCATGATCACGCCATGGGCAGTAAAGATCTGATCGTAATGGTGAGGTGGCAGGAAGCCTTCGGAGCCAGCAGAGGCAACAGCCAGCTGACCACGCATCATGATGGCATCGGCAAAGCCGCGCAGCAGCATGACCAGGGCGACCAGAATGTACATGATGCCGATCTTCTTGTGATCGACCGATGTCAACCATTCAGTCCAGAGGTAATTCCATTTTTTGAAATAGGTCAGGCCGCCAGCAATCGCCAAGCCCATCAGGGCGACAGCTGTCAGCGTGATCATAATGATCGGTTCATGGTAGGGAACCGCGTCCAGGGTTAATTTGCCAAACATTTTTACTCCTTGCCCTCCGAATGTGAGTGCGCATGCGAACCTGAAGAATGGGTGTACTTCTCGACGATGCTGTCATAGAAATTCGGCGTCACTGCACCAAAGCGCTCAACCGGATTGTTCTGGGAGGCTTTTTCCAGAGCAGCATATTTTTCAGCATCGAGGCCAGCAGCGGATTGCTTAACCTGCTGTACCCATTCATTGAATTTTTCTTGTGAGGTAACACTGGCATTGAAACGCATGCCGGAGAAGCCATGGCCGCTGTAGTTAGCAGAGAGGCCACGGTAATTGCCTTCATGATCGGCAATCAGGTGCAATGTATTCTTCATGCCTGCCATGGCGTAGATTTGGCTGCCAAGCTGAGGAATAAAGAAGGAGTTCATCACTGAAGCGGAAGTCACCTCGAAACGCACTGGAACATTGGCAGGGAACGCGAGTTCATTGACAGTAGCAATGCCTTGTTCTGGATAGATAAACAACCATTTCCAGTCCAGAGAGACCACTTGTATGGTCATTTGAGGCTGGTCGGAAGTAATCGGTTGGCGCGGATCCAGGGAGTGCGTGGAAGTCCAGGTAATGTAGCCCAACACCAAAATAATCAGGATAGGCACGGTCCAGACGACAACTTCAATCTTGTTGGAGTGCGCCCAGTCTGGGGCGTAAGTGGCTTTGGTATTGGAAGCGCGATAGCGCCAGGCAAATACGATAGTCATGATGATGACAGGAACAACCACAATCAACATCAGCAGGATGGCAGTGATAATCAGGGATTTTTCTTCCACCCCGACCTGGCCTTTAGGGTCCAGTAACACAAAATCACAGCCACCAAGCAACAACGTGACACCTAGGAGGGACAACAGACTGAAAAGTCTTGGATATCGCTTTTTTATCATTTCAGCATCTCAACAATGAAAAAGGCCTCGTAGTTTTATTTCACTACACTGAGACTCGTAAAACGAAGTGCCACTTTCCCGGCTATGACGGGCGGGGTGTTGCCGCGAGGCGACACCATAGGCTTGTCATCAATTGCTAGCGTGAAATTCAAAGGGTGACCATGCAGGTAAAACTTCACCGCCTTTAATCTCATCATCATGCAAAGGAATGCGAAGGATGACGCGCTGACCTGCGTTGGCAATGGCTTGCTGTAAGGCAATCCAGATACCCCCTCCCATTAACCCTATATTTTATACGATTAAAGCTGCAAGGCCCACCCAATAAGGACTAATTTAGTCATGGATGACTGAAGTTTTTTTCATGTTGAAATAATTTGTTACAAGTTGTCGCCAAAAAGTAACGATTGATTAACAGGTGCTGAGCTGTCTTCAGTATTTATTTTGGAGTGGCGATTTTAAAGCCAGGTTCAGGCACCCAGATTCGGTGCCTGAGTTCAAAACCTTGTGGCAAATAGACGACAACAGGGAGCTTGCTGTTGTACTTGAGCATAAAGCCCTGACCATTAACGGCCACGAATTGAGGCGCGGTCAGAGTGTTGGGGCAGGCCATGCGGGTTGACAGCGGGCCTTGGATTTTGGGCATGCGGTAATAAGGATAACCTACACCAGGCAGGAAGTTTTCTACCATTTGTCCGCTGAAGCTATGACGATTGCAATCTACCTGTAAAGTTTTGCCTACCACCAGCTCCAGCTTGGCTTCACTTTCATTGGCGAGCGCAGGCAGCTGAATCATATAACGGTAAAAGCCAAAGTCAGCGGCAGGGAAGGGTGCGCCCGGGGCCGCCTGTACTTGCGGGACAAATACCAAGGCCACCCAGGCGATGGCGGCAAGGCGGCAGCACAGCGCTAAGTTATTCATGGAGCTATCTACCCGGATTTTCACTGAGTCACTAATTTACTGACCTGCAGGCTTGGACAATTCGATGATATCAACTACCCAGTAGCCGAGCACAAAGATGATGATGGCTGCGATCAGGATAATTAAGAGCTTTGAGATGGTCGCGTTGGCGTTGGCATCTGACATGATGGCACCCTATGAAAAGATGAAACCACAGTGTAATCCGCTGCTTACTGCTGGGTTGGCAGAATATGCTGAAAACACTGTAGGATAAAATTACTGCCACTGGTGGTGCTACATAGCTTAGACAACACTATAAATAGTAATGGCGCCTACGGCGCCATTACGTGGTACTAAATGAAGCGCTTAGACACGCTCTGGCTGGAAGGCTCAAGCACGCAGCGGATTTCCAGTACCTTGGATTCATTTTCTATGCCTTCTTCACGCACAAAGCTGACTTTGGTGTTGCGTGGAGCAGTGTAGACCACATTATTGGCCTTCTTGATCTGTTCTGCTGTGTTTTGCAGACGGGCGGAGCAGGACTCAATATCGTCATGTACTGAAGTCTTCAACAGGTAGTGATTGTGGTTGTGGTCGTAAATGGCGATCACAGTACTCCACTGGCCAGGCTTGGGGTCGAGTTTGATCAGCTCTTCAGCCGCTTGGGTTTGCAGAGTAAATGTGGCAGCCAGGATCATGGCCAGCAAGCTCGTGGTTTTCTTCATGTTGGCTTCCTCTTCTTCTAGAGTTGTTAATGTTGTGCGTCCAAATTGACCACATGGTTTTAAAAAAGTGCCTGAAACTGTTAAAGATCAGCATGAGGGAAATATGAAGAATTGATGAAGAATATGACTGGAAGCCAAGCTCAGGACCATAACGGCCTATATGCACATTATCTGTGGATAAAGGTGTGGGTGATGTCAGGATAGCGTGCCTAAGTGTTTGTCAGGATGGGGTAGAGTGCGGCTGATCATTAATTCAGCAACGCCCATGCCTGTGTAAAACCCTGGTATTTGTCAAGTTTTGCACAGGACATTCATGATGGTTTGATGACATAATATTGCATGGTTTTTGTTCCCGATCTGCTCTCACAGGCCAGCGCTGAAGGCGCCCTCAATATCGAATCCTGGCTGGATTCTCTCGCCCTGCAATTCAACCCAGAAGAAGTTGCCCTGATACGCAAGGCGGCGGATTTTGCTCAGCCTTATTACACAGGCAATTGCGAAATCACCGGCGCCCCGGTGTTGCATCATGTGCTGGGCGTTGCATCCATCCTAGTAGGCATGGGGCTAGATGCAGACACGGTTGCCGCAACTATTTTGCATGCCAGCCCTGAATATGTGCCTGAGTGGCAGATCAAGCTCAGGGAGCAATTCTCCAGCAATATTTGCAGCCTGGTCGAAGGCATCGCCCGCATGGAGCAGATACAGGGCTTTAGCCGCCCAGATGCAGTGTTGGGTAAAGACAGGAAAAAGGGTGAGCAAGTCCAGCAGGCGCAAGTAGAAAGCCTGCGCAAGATGCTATTGGCCATGGTGGAAGATATCCGCGTGGTATTGATCAAGCTGGCGGATCGTGTGGAAACCCTGCGCAGTCTGGCGGGAGCGAGTGAGCCCGAGCAGCAGCGCATTGCCTATGAGGCCAAGAGCATCTTTGCGCCGCTTGCCAACCGTTTGGGCATCTGGCATATCAAATGGGAGCTGGAAGACCTGTCGTTGCGTTTCCTGGAGCCTAAGCTCTATAAGGAAGTGGCCAAGTTGTTGGCTGAAAAACGGGTAGACCGTGAGCAATACATCAATGAGGTGCTCGCAACCCTGAAAACTCAGGTTGATGCCGCCAGCATCAAGGCCGAGATGAGTGGCCGACCCAAACATATCTACAGCATCATCAACAAGATGCGCCGCAAGCAACTGAGCTTTAATGAGCTTTATGATGTACGCGCGGTGCGGGTACTGGTAGATGACATCAAGGATTGCTATGCGGTATTAGGCTTGATACATAACCTCTGGCAGCCTATCCCCAAGGAGTTTGACGATTATATTGCTCGCCCTAAGAGCAATAACTATCGCTCTTTGCACACAGTGGTGATAGGTCCGCGCAACTTGCCGCTGGAAATCCAGATTCGCACGCATGAGATGCACCAGCATTCCGAACTGGGGGTAGCGGCGCACTGGCGTTATAAGGAGGGCCGCAAGGCTGACCAAAGCTTTGACGACAAGATTGTCTGGCTGCGGCAGATTCTTGAGTGGAAGCAGGATGTATCCGATGATGGTGGTGCCATAGGTCAGTTCAAGAATGAGCTGTTCCAGGACAAAGTCTATGTGCTCACCCCGCAGGGCAAGGTTGTTGGTCTGCCGCGCGGTGCAACCCCCGTGGATTTTGCCTATATCCTGCACACCGATCTGGGCCATAGAACCCGCGGTGCCAAGGTGGATGGCAGCATAGTGCCGCTCAACTACAAGCTACAAAACGGCCAGCGTGTTGAGATTATGGCAGCCAAGCAGGGCGCGCCTAGTCGTGATTGGCTTAACCCCAGTCTGGGTTATCTGCAAAGCTCGCGTGCCCGCGCCAAGGTCAGGCACTGGTTCCGTTATCAGAACTTCGAAGAAGATGTGGCCAATGGCCGCAGCAAGCTGGACAAAGAGTTACACAGGCTGGGCCTAGTAGATCTTAATCAGGACAAGCTCGCGCACAAGCTGCATTTCCCCAAGCTCGAAGAGTTGCTGGCCGCGATGGGGCGAGGCGAGATAGGCGAGCATCAGATTTCCCAAGCTTTGCAAGGCGAACTGCCCGCCAAGTCTGAGGAAGAAGTGCCTTTCCTGCTCAAGCCTGATAGTCAAGCCAGTGCATCCGGCGTTTTGGTTGAGGGCGTGGGCAATCTGATGACCACCATGGCCAAATGTTGCAAACCAGCACCCCCTGATGGCATTGTGGGTTATGTGACGCGTGGTCGTGGCGTCACCATACACAGGCAGGCCTGCGCCTTTATCAAGCGGTTGCCGCCGGAAAAGCATGACCGCCTGCTGGCAACCCAATGGGGTAATCGCCAGCAGATGCTGGCTGCGGTGGATATTGATATTGAGGCTTACGATAGGCAAGGCTTGTTGCGGGATATCAGTGATTTGTTTGCCCGCGAGCGCGTCAATGTCACTCAGGTTAAAACCCAGAGCCGTAATAACCAGGCGCGCATGCGTTTTTCAGTAGAGATTGCCGACCTGGAGCAATTGAGCCGCTTGCTGGCTTTGTTGCGCCAGGTGCCCAGCGTCAATCACGCGATTCGTCACCTGTAGCCTGACGCGGCACACGCCAGAGATACCAGGCTGCTGCTGATCTATGGGGGCTCCAGGCCAGCCCTAGCTGTTGCAGTTCGCGCGGGCTAGGCATTTGCGTCCAGCCCTTGAGCCTGCGATAACCATCCCGCACGCCAAAATCGGTCACAGGCAAGATATCTGGCCTACCCAGATTGTGCATCAACAGCATTTCTACTGACCATGGCCCTATGCCTGGCAAGCTGCTCAAGCTGGTAATCAACTGTTTGTCTTCCATCAGCAAGGCCTGCTCACGCGCAGGAATAATGCCATCCAACTGTGCTTGAGCTAGCCCTAGAATCGTCGCCGCCTTACGCCGGGAAAAACCACAACTACGCAACAACTCAGGGTCTATTGCCAGCAGGGCGGCAGCGCTGGGGAATTGTCCATCAAATTGCAACAGCAGACGTTGCAGAATGGCGGCAGCAGCCTTGCCATGCAATTGCTGATAGGCCACGGCGCGGATCAAGGCTTCAAAAGGATCATGGCTGGCTTGCGGCGTGGGTAGGTAAGGGCCTATGGCGCTGACTAGTTTTGCCCAGTCTTGATCTAGCGAGGCGAGAAATTCAGCGGCGTTGTGGCTCATGGTGTTAGGGCTTTGCTATAGGTTATGGCTTTGCTATAGGTTAGTGCTTTGCTATAGGCTTGAAGCGACAAGTAAATGTGATCATATAGAAGATGGAAGAAACAGGTCATTAGCAAAATTTCTATATAGAAACCGGGTGCCGCAAAAAGTTTGAAAGCAAGAAACGGCAAGTGTCACCTAGGCTGATTTGCTAAAGTACGCTGCATGAGGAGGCTGATAGACCATCATGAACAGCAGTGACATAGATGCACACGAAGAACGCTGGCAGGCAGTACTCGCGCGAGATGCCAGCCAGGATGGGGTATTTTTTTACGGGGTTGGCAGCACTGGCATCTATTGCCGCCCGTCTTGCCCCTCCAGACGGCCCAATCGTTTGCATGTGAGTTTCTACCTCACGCAGACGGAGGCAGAGCAAGCGGGTTTCAGAGCTTGCAAGCGTTGCCATCCAAATATGATCAGCCAGCAGAGCAGGCATCAGGCACTTGTTGCGCAATGCTGTCGCTTGCTGGCGGCTGAGGGGGAGCAGGGGCAATCTTTAAGCTTGCAAGCTCTGGCCAAAAAAGTTGGAGTCAGTAGCTTTCATCTACATCGCCTGTTCAAAACCCATACTGGCTGACGCCCAAAGCCTATGCCTCAGAACTGCGCTTGCTAACACTACGACAGCAGCTCAATCAGCAAAGCAGTGTCACGCAGGCAATCTATGCGGCAGGCTTTAACGATAGCAGCCGATTTTATGCCCAGGCCGAGCAGGCACTGGGTATGCGCCCCAGGGATTATCTACGCGGGGGCGCAGATATGCGTATTGCGCATGCTGTTGTGCCATCCCCTTTAGGCTTGGTGTTAGTCGCAGCCACTGAGAACGGCGTGTGTGCGGTGTTTGTGGGCGATGATGCTGCGCAATTGCAAGCTGATTTGCAGCAGGCGTTTCCACGTGCCAGCATGGTGGAAGGGAATAAGGAGTTTTCAAGTTGGCTGCAGTTGGTGGTGCAAGCCTTAAGCGGGGCTCAATCAGAGTCCGCGCAAGCATTCACCATGAACCTGCCTTTAGACCTGCGTGGCACTGCTTTCCAGTTGCGGGTGTGGAATATGCTAAAACAGATACCCCCAGGCAGCACCATGACCTATAGTGAGCTGGCTGCTAAATTGGGCCAGCCATCTGCCATCCGCGCAGTGGCTTCCGCGTGTGCGGCCAACAAACTCGCTGTACTGGTGCCTTGTCATAGAGTAGTGCGCGCAGATGGCAATCTGGCTGGCTATCGCTGGGGATTACATTTAAAGCGCATGTTATTAGACAGCGAGAAAATTAATGGCGATTAATTTTATTTAATAACATTAACTTAATTTTTATTGTTAAAGTTAAACCTAACCTAAAAATTAATATCTATTTGTCTCAGCACATCAACAATTTGCCCTCACCATGACTTTAGATTTATTCGCTCAGCCCGCCGGTAAGGAGATCATTGCGCCAGGCGCCTGCCTGTTGCGCGGTTTGGCCTTGGCCCGAGAATCGGCCATTTGGCAGGCGCTACAAAGTGTGATTGCCCAGGCTCCCTTGCGCCATATGCAAACGCCCGGTGGGCTGACCATGTCTGTCGCCATGAGCAATTGCGGCCCCCTGGGCTGGGTTTCCGATAGACAAGGGTATAGATACCAGGCGCTAGACCCTCTGAGCCAACAACCCTGGCCTGCCATGCCTGCTGAGTTCATGGCGCTGGCGCAGCAAGCGGCCATTTTGGCAGGCTTTGCAGACTTCACCCCAGACGCCTGCCTGATCAACCAATATGCCGTTGGTGCCAAACTTAGCCTGCACCAAGACAAGGATGAGCGTGATCAGAGTCACCCTATAGTGTCA
This sequence comes from Methylobacillus glycogenes JCM 2850, assembly GCF_000617925.1. GTDB lineage: Bacteria > Pseudomonadota > Gammaproteobacteria > Burkholderiales > Methylophilaceae > Methylobacillus > Methylobacillus glycogenes. The sequence goes on along the minus strand of NZ_BAMT01000001.1, from coordinate 768,839 downwards.
GTGTCACTGGGCTTGCCCGCCACTTTTCAGTTTGGTGGTTTACAACGTAGCGATAAGTTGCTGCGGACCGAATTGCAACATGGCGATGTGGTGGTCTGGGGCGGGCCATCACGGTTGCGTTATCACGGAATTTTGCCCTTAAAATCTGGCACGTTCTCCTATATGGGTACTTATCGCTACAATTTGACTTTTAGGCGCGCAAGCTAGGTATTTTGGGCTTTCGGCACTGACTAAATTAAGGTTAAATAGTCACGCCCACGCCCATAAGGATGCCCAATGAAAACCGCTGTTGCCTTGCGCCATATTGCTTTTGAAGATCTGGATGGGATTGCTCCTGTGCTGCATGCAGCAGGGTACGAGATTCATTATGTCGATACTCCTACCGCTACAGGCACTGAATTCAAGCATGCGCGCGATGCCGATTTATTGATTGTGCTGGGTGGGCCTATAGGCGTGTATCAAACGCAAGAGTTTCCATTTTTGCAGCAAGTGATAGACCTGACTCAGGGCAGGCTGCAGCACCAGCAAGCTACCTTGGGCATTTGCCTGGGAGCACAAATCATGGCGCGGGCGCTGGGTGCCAAGGTGTATGCCGGGACGGCAGGCAAGGAAATAGGCTGGAGCAATCTTAAGCTGACGCGGGAAGGGCAGCATTCTGTGCTGGCTGCCATAGGGGAAAGTGATCCGGTATTGCATTGGCATGGCGATACATTTGATTTACCGCAAGGGGCCGTACTTCTGGCTTCTAGTGCCCAATACCAGCATCAGGCTTTTGCCTATGGGCAGCATGGCCTGGCCCTGCAATTTCATATTGAGGTAAGCGCAGCGGGGCTGGAGCGCTGGTATGTCGGGCATGTTGGAGAGTTGAATAATTTATCCATCCCAGAGTTGCGCAAACAAGGGCAAGCTAACTCTCAGCGCCTAAAGCCCCGCATGGAAGAAGTGATTAGCCAATGGCTTAACCAGTTGGCCTAGGCTTAGCACTTAAGCATAAACAGCAAGATGCCAAATGAATCATCATAAATCCCCACCTGATGGCTGGTCTTCAATGCAGATGAATGAAAATGTCTATGATCAACCCATAGGTGAACTCCTGCCGGGATGGACGCGTAGATCATTGCCACACCATGAAGCTCTGCTGGGTCGTTACTGTCGCCTGGAGCCTATCAGCTTTCGCCATGTCAACAGCCTGTTTTCTGCCTATCATCAGGTTGAAGATGACAGAGATTGGACCTATCTGCCTCTAGAGCGGCCGCAAAATCTCACGGATTTCCATCGTTATTTGGCGGCAATGCAGGCGGTCTCTGATCCACTACACTACGCCATCGTGGACTTGCAGACAGAAGATGCCCTAGGCACAGTAGCCTTGATGCGCATTAGTCCTGATGCTGGGTCGATAGAAGTGGGCTATGTGATTTACTCACCGAGTCTTAAACATACTGCCATGGCTACCGAAGCACAATTTTTGCTCATGCAATATGTGTTCGATACCCTGGGGTACAGGCGCTATGAATGGAAGTGCGATAGTCTGAACACACCCTCACGTGCGGCGGCACTGAGGCTGGGGTTCAGCTTTGAAGGCATATTCCGTCAGGCACTGGTTTACAAAGGCCGCAATCGGGATACGGCTTGGTTTTCCATTATCGATTCTGAATGGGCAACACTAAAACGGGGCTATCAAACTTGGCTGCAGCCAGATAATTTTGATGCTGAGGGGCGGCAACTCAAGCGCTTACAAGACTGTATCCAAGCTGTCAGCACATCAGCCTAGCTGCGCTAGCTTAATCAATTCAGCCTGCATGCGCTCATCTCCCTGACCATGCTGGATTTCATCTGGCTCAATTTCTGCAGCTCATCGCTGGTCAAACCTTTCTCGGGGTCACACCACACCAGTCGCTTGAACGCCTGCGGAAACACACCATCATCAAGCACCAGCCAGGGTACATCGGCACTGCAATGATTTAGCCAATCGAATATCTCGGTAAGCCGCCAATATTCATCGTGCGTTTCATCGGCAATCAGTGGCGTCATGCCAATCACTCGATGACGAATATCATCGGAAAAAATATGGCAAATATCTTCAAATGGCATTTTCTTGCGCCATTTACTGCTGATCACCAGTTGAATTTCATCGTGTGTACGCAACCAGTTTTCTAGTAGCGGCAATCTATCGAAATGCTGTTGGGTTTGACCTGCGGAATGCAGTACACCATCAAAACTGAGGAAGAGAATCATTGAAATACGCGTGATGCAAACTTAAGGACATGATATAGAGTAATGCAACAGTATTGCATGGATGTGACACGCCATCATGGACATGCACATATCTGCTGGGTTCAATGCATACTGAAAATAAATGTCAGCCTAATGTCAGGTGCGCTTAAGGTTGATGTATGGTGCTCTGCCTAGAATGCCTGCTCATGGTGCAAACTCCATCAATAGGCTTGTCATGCATGTCACGGCCACGCCTACGCCTAAACTTACTCAAGCAATCGCTAGGAGTTTTGGCGTTGCTGTTGAGCATGGCAATATGCAGTGCAACAGTCTTTGCCGCTGAGCTTGACCAGATTGAAACACCACGCTTACTCCCTACTACTGAAAGCATGACTCTGCCGCAATTGGCGCGGGAAATGCGCGCGCGTAACCCTCAGTTTCTGCGAGCCAGCCAAGAGAAGTTACAGATAGAAGCCAGGATTCCACAAGCGCTGGCTTGGGATCAGCCCATGATAGGTATGGAGCAAACGCCTGTGCCGCATAGCCCGGTGAATTTTGAGCGCTCGCAGGGCATGAGTTACCGCCTGACCCAGACCATGTCTTTTCCAGGCAAGAAGCAATTAGCCGCTGATATCTTGCAGGCACAGGCATATAGCGCCGAGGCACAGATAGACCAGCTCATGGTGCAGATGTTGGCAGAACTCAAGCGCCAGTTTTATATGACCTTGGCAATGCAGCAACAGGCTGAAGTTAACCGCAACACCGTAGAACGTCTTAATCAGGTCAAGCAAGTGGCCAAGGTACGTTACGCCAATAACGCCGCTGCCTTTGTTGATTATATGAATGCGCAAGTGGCGCAAAGTAGCGCTGAGAATGCCATGTTCCAGACCCAGCGTCAGATCGATGTCGCGCGGCAGAATATCAATAATCTGCTAGGCCGAGACCCTGACCGGGACTTGCAACTGCAGCTGGAAGCCGGAGGCGCTCAATCCTTGCCACCACTGGCAGAGCTGATGTTACAGGCACAGCAACAGCATCCAGAGCTACGCGATTACGCTTTTCGTATGGAAGCGGCCAAAAAAAATCTTGCGCTGGCGAAAAAAGCCTATTACCCCGATATGCAGCTCATCCTCACCAAGATCAGCAACAACCCACCCTTGGGGTTGGCAGGCAATAGCTATGGTGTGGAAGTGGATCTGGTGCTGCCGACCTGGTTTTTTGAAAGGGAAAAAGCCGGAGTTAATGAGGCCAATGCGGGTGTCATTTCTGCTCAGGCTTCCGCGGAAGTTGCCTGGCGCCAGGTGCAGTTACAGATTGCCAATGCTTACAGCCAATTACAGCAACTATTCAAAGAGCAGGAGCTACTGCAACAGCGCCGTTTGCCTGAGGCTCAGGCGGCTTATCGGCTGGCCTTAAATGGCTACGCTAATAACGCTGGCGATTTTAATGGCTTGCTGCTGGCCCAGCAAAACCTGCGTGATACCGAGCTTGCCGCTGCACTGATAGGCGGAAATTTACAACAGGCTTGGGCAGGGCTGGAAGCCGCCATAGGCAAGGGGTTGGAATGAGTAGCAATGCAATGAACACCAAGCGTAGTAAACCCTGGTTGGTGCTGTTGATAGGGCTGGTAGTAGGTGTGGCCGCTGGGGCAAGTGTTGTCATGTGGCAAAGCCAAACACCTGCAGTCGAAACTTCCAAGGCGAGCGTGCAGCCTGCCGAAAGCGCTATGCCGCAAGCAGACAAGCTGGACAAGACTTTTTTTGTTAGTAGCCTGGCTGAACCGCGTGATATTGATGAAGTGATTCCCTTAATGGGGCGCCTAGCCTTCAACGCCGAAAAAATCCATCTGGCTTCAGCGCGTATTGCGGGCAGGCTAGACCGAATACTGGTGTTTGAGGGCATGGCAGTGAAACAGGGACAGGCCCTGGCAGCACTCTACAGCCCGGAATATATCTCCGCACAAAACGAGCTACTGCTAGCGCGTAACACCTGGCGCACCTTGCAGGCTAGCGCAGCCACGCAGTCGCTGGCGGAAGATGCAGAAGGCACCTTGCAATCTGCCAGAGAGCGCATGCGTGTGATGGGGGCATCTGAAGCGGATATCCAGAGCCTGGAGCGTGATGGTCAGGTGCATGAGCATCTGCTGTTACGCGCACCCATCAGTGGCATCGTCACCGAGCGCAACCTGTCACCTGGGGCCTTTATCAATCTGGGCGATAGCCTGATGTCCATCGCCGATACCAGTAGCTTCTGGTTCTACGGCAATGTTTACGAGCAGGATTATCAGCGCATTCATACTGGGCAAACTCTAAGGCTGCAGTTGCAGGCCTTGCCAAACAAGCAATACAGCGCCAGGGTTGATTTGCTGGCACCGCAACTGGATACAGACACCAACACCTTGCGCGTTCGCTGCCTGGTGCATAACGATGGTAATTTGCGCGCCGACTTGTTTGGCACGGCCAGCCTCAAGGTGGGCAAGCGCCAGGCGCTATTACTGCCTGTAGATGCTGTGGTGCGCTCATTACAGGTGGATTATCTGATTGTCGAGACTGCCGATGGCAATTACCGCAAGCGTCAGGTTGAGGTGTTGCCTTATGACGAAGCGCGCGTGGCGGTGATCTCAGGTCTGCAAGCCCATGAAAAAGTGGTGATCAAAGGCGCCACGCTGCTTAATCAGAAATTGGCCGGGGCAGCCTGATGCAGGCGAGCGGGGCGTTTATTGCCGGGGTGTTGCGTCGGCGTTTGCTGATACTAGGCTTGTGCCTGGGCTTGTTGGTGCTGGGCTATATCAGCTTCACCAAACTGCCTATAGAGCCATACCCGAACATCTCGCCACTCAATGTACAGGTGATTACCCAATGGCCGGGGCGTGGCACTAATGAGGTAGAGCGTCAGATTACCGTTCCGGTGGAAACCGCACTTGCCAATCTGCCATCGCTCAAAACGTTTCGTTCGGTATCGTTGTTCGGTCTATCGGTGGTCACCTTGCAGTTTGAGGATGGCACCAATTCTTTTGTTGCCCGGCAAAACGTGCAGTTACAGCTGGATAGCGCCAACTTGCCCGAGGGCGTGCAAAGTGAACTCAGCCCGGATGCGGATGCGCTAGGCGAGGTGCTGCGCTACCGCGTCCATTCTGCCAGCGATGACGATGTCATGTTGCTAAAATCGCTGCAGGATTGGGATATCTACCGCCAGCTCAAAACCGTCCCCGGCATTGCCGATATCAATGGCTTTGGCGGGCCGACCAAGCAATATCAGGTGCTGCCAGATATACGCAAGCTGCAGTCATACAATATCTCGCTGACGCAGTTGGTGGATGCCTTGAGCAGCGCGAATGCCAATGCGGGCGGTGGCAATCTGCGCGCGGGCGAACAGCAATATGTGGTGCGCGGCATAGGCCTGATCAAGACCTTGCAGGATGTGCGCAACATTGTGATTACCGTGCGCAATGGCCTGCCTATACGCGTGGGCGATGTAGCCGAGGTGGCCTTTGGCCATGCGCCGCGCTTGGGCGTGGTGCAGTACAACCAAGACCCGGATGCGGTAGAAGGCATAGTGCTGATGCGCCGCGGCGGTAACGCTTCGGAAATGCTGGAACGTGTGCATAACAAGGTGGATGCCATCAACCGCGGCGGCATCTTGCCGCAAGGCATCACGCTGGAAGCCTTTTATGACCGTCAGGAGCTGCTGGATTTAACCATGGGCACGGTGCACCACACCTTGTTGTTTGGCATGGTGCTGGTGCTGGCAGTGTTGTTTGTGTTTCTCGGCAGCTTGCGCGCAGCGTTGGCGGTGGCGCTGGTGATACCTTTAGCACTGAGCGTGTCTTTTGCGGGTATGGTGCTGGCCATCCCGGCCAATCTTATTTCATTGGGGGCCATCGATTTTGGCCTGATCGTCGATGCTGCGGTTATCGTGATAGAAAACATCATGCGCCGTATGGAAAACGGCACAAGCAATCTACGCCAAACCATAGTCGCTGCTGCGGCTGAGGTACAACGCCCCATGATTTTCTCCACCATGATCATCATCATGCGTACGCGCCTTTATTCATCATGGGCGGGGTAGAGGGCAAGATATTTCACCCCATGGCCTACACCATGGGCCTGGCCTTGCTGGCCTCCATGGTATTAAGCCTGACCTTTATCCCTTCAGCGGCCTCACTGCTGTTCAAGGCCGAGGCAGTGCAACATCGGCCAGGCCTGATAGGTAAGCTGATCAAGGTCTATCGTCCAGTACTGGCGGCTTTGCTGCGCAGGCCTGCCTTGGTTGCGCTGGCGGCCTTGCTGGCGTTTGCACTGGCCTTGTTTGGCGCCAGTCGTTTGGGCACCAGTTTTTTGCCCACGCTGGAAGAAAACAATCTTTGGGTGCGTATCAGCCTGCCCAATACCGTGGATCTGCATTACTCGGCAGATTTTGCCAGCAGCGTACGCGCTTATTTGAACGCCCAGCCTGAGGTTAAAACCGTGGTGGCGCAGATAGGCCGTCCCGATGATGGCACGGATGCGACTGGGGTATTCAATGTCGAGTTTGGGATCTACCTGAAAAAACCCGAGCTGTGGCCTGCTGGAGTGACGCGGATGATTTGGTCAAGCGGGTAGAGGCCTATTTGGGCAATATTCCCGGTATTGAGTACAACTTTTCGCAATATATACAGGACAACGTGGCCGAGGCGCTCTCTGGAGTCAAGGGCGAAAACTCGGTAAAAATCTTTGGCGATGATCTTGAGGTGCTGCATGCCAAAGCGCTGGAAGTGCAATGCTTGCTGCGCAGCATCCCTGGCATGGCCGATGTCGGCATTTTCCGCGAGTTGGGGCAGCCGACATTGAATATCCGCGTAGATAGGGTGGCCAGTGCGCGCTTTGGCCTTAATGTTGCTGATGTGCAGAATTTGGTGGTGAATGCCATAGGCGGCAATCCCTTGAGCCAGGTGTTGGAAGGTGAGCGTGCTTTTGACCTGGCCTTGCGCTTTCCAGAGGGGCAGCGTAATCGTCTAGAGCTGATACAGCGCTTGTTGCTGGATACGCCTGATGGGCAGCGCATTCCATTGTCTATGGTGGCCCAGGTGGAGCTTAGCGATGGGCCGTTCTTTATCTATCGAGAGTCTGGCCGCCGCTATATCGCCGTGCGCTTTGGCGTGCGTGATCGTGACTTGGGCAGTGCTGCGGCAGAGGCCCAGGCTCTGGTCAATGAGCGCGTGGAATTGCCGCGTGGTTACCGTACGCAATGGGACGGTCAATTTAACCAAATGCAAGAAGCGCACAAAAAGCTTGCCATCATTGTGCCACTTACCCTGCTGGCAATTTTCATTATGCTGTACTCAGCCTTTGGTAGCGCCAAAGATGCCTCGCTGGTGTTGCTAAACGTGCCGTTTGCCACGATAGGCGGTATAGCCGCGCTGTATTTGGCAGGGGAAGAATTGTCTATTTCGGCAGGCATAGGCTTTCTCTCACTGTTTGGCATTGCCATACAGGATGGCGTGATCCTGATCTCCTATATCAAGACTTTGTATAATCAGGGCAGGCACGATGTCGAAGAAGCCATTCTTGAAGGGGCTGCGATGCGCCTGCGCCCAGTGTTGATGACTGCCATGCTGGCAGGGCTAGGGCTGTTGCCCGCAGCGTTGTCACATGCGATAGGTTCACAGGCGCAGCGCCCGCTGGCCTTGGTGATCGTCGGTGGCATGGTTACCACCACCTTGCTGACCCTATTGGTGTTGCCCGTGGTATTTGGCTGGATTTATCGCCATTACCCCAAGAGTGTTAGTTCACAAAGTGCTTATTGAGGGGAATATATGCGTATTTTGGTAGTGGAAGATGACGCGGTCTTAGCGGAAGGTACGTGCGAATCGCTGAGTAAAGCAGGGTATGCCGTAGATCTGGCGGAAACTGGCACGCAGGCTAACAGCCTGTTGGATGCGGGCAATTACGATATGGTGCTGCTGGATATAGGCCTGCCGGGCATGGATGGTTTTGAGGTGCTGCGCCGTCTGCGCAAACACAATACCAGCATTCCGGTGTTGATCATCTCCGCACGCGATGATGTGGATTTCCGTATCTACGGCCTGGACCTAGGCGCGGATGACTTTATGCTCAAACCCTTTGTGCTGGCTGAGTTGCATGCGCGCACCCGCGCCTTGCTGCGCCGCCATGTCCTGAGCGAGCGCAATGCGCTTTCCTGCGGAGCCTTGGTCGTGGATTTGGCCGCGCAGCGCGCCAGCGTCAATGGCGAACCCATAGAGTTATCAATACGGGAGTGGGATGTGCTGGTTTATCTATTGCGTAACCTGGGCAAGGTGGTGCGCAAGGAGGCTATCATTGAAACCTTATGCGACTGGAAAACCGATCTCAGCGTTAATGCCATAGAAGTTTATATTTCGCGCCTGCGCAGCAAGCTAGATAGCCACGGCATCAATATACGCACGGTACGAGGTTTTGGTTACCTGCTGGATGAGCCCAGCGCATGAAAGTAGTGAACAGCCTGCGGCAAAAACTACTGCGTTGGTTGCTTATGGCGCTAGTGCTGTTAGTGGCGGTGGGCATAGTCACCGATTATTTTATGGCGCTGGAGCCTGCGCGCGAAGTCTATGATCAGCACTTGCTGAAAATGGCTTACAACATAGAACGCAGCCTGCCTGCTGATAGCCAACAATGGCATGCGAGTTACCCGGCCATAGAACGTGCGCTGCTGAAAAGTGACTTGGATAGTTATGATGCTGCCCATGCGGCTATCTATGATCTGCAAGGGCGTTTTATTGCAGGCTCGCCGAGTATCCCAAGGCTGGGTAGTGCGGCTGACGATACCCCGCAATACTACGATGCCGAGCATCAGGGCGATCCGATACGGGTGCTGGTCATGAAAAGCCAGGTGCTGGGCGCTGTGATCTATTTGGCAGAAACGACTTATAAGCGTAATCGGCTGGTGCATAAAACCCTGCTGCATATGATAGTGCCGGAGCTGATCTTTGCTGTGTTCTCCATCGTGGTGCTGTGGGTGGGGGTAGGGCGGGGCTTGCAGCCATTGGCACAGATCAGCGCCCAGATTAACGCCAGATCAGAAACCGACCTTAGCCCTATGGACGAAGGTCAAGCCCCGGTTGAAGTGCGCGAGATCATTACCGCGCTTAATTCCCTGTTGAGCAGGCTGGAGCTATCGCTCAAGCTGCAAAATCACTTTCTAGCCAATGCTGCGCATCAACTGCGCACACCTTTGGCAGGCTTGCAGATGCAGCTTGAACTGGCTTCAGAACAGCCACCGGAGGAGAGGGCGCAATCACATGAACGCATGCTGCTGAGTACGCGGCGTATCGTGCGCCTTGCTAATCAGCTTTTGGCCCTGGCGCGTGCCGAAGGGGGTAGTGATGCCAATCAGGCCTCTAATATCAAGCTGAGTGAAATCATAGAAACCCTGGCCTCTGATTGGCTGCCGCGTGCCTATGCCAAATCCATAGATTTAGGCTTTGAATTGGCACCCGCCAGCATCACAGGCAGCAAATGGCAAATTCAGGAAATGCTTGCCAATCTTGTCGATAATGCGCTGCGCTACACACCAAACCAAGGCAAGATCACGGTGCGCTGTTGGACAGAGGATGGCTATGTGCGAATTGCGATTGAAGATAATGGCCCCGGCATTCCTGCAGATCAGCGCGAGCAAGTGTTCGAGCGCTTCTATAGACTCAATGAGGCCCCTGAAGGTTGTGGTCTTGGCTTGGCCATTGTGCAGGAAATCGTGCGGCATCATGGCGGGAGCATCACGATTCAAACCCCTCAGTCTCATGTGGGGACCTTGGTAATGGTGACATTGCCCGTCCTGTCGGTAGTAGTAATGATCGAGGGCTAGCTTGATGCTGATGTGGAAGTGGAAAACTCCCAAGCAATGTCCAAGCTAAAATCAGCCCGGTAGCGACTTCCTACAGGGAATACTCTTGCTGTCCTAATGCCTGCGGTAGAGACAAGGTTTAGGCTCAAATCTCAAGTACTCCTCATGAAAGGAAACGCTATGGATAGCACTTGGATACTCGTGGCTGATAGCAGTCGTGCCAGGATTTTTGAAGTGCAGGACAATGATGTTTTGGCTCAGATCACGCATTTGTCCCACGATGCTGCGCAACAACCTGGTCATACGTTAAAGACAGATGGTGAAGGCCAGTTTTTTGGAAGTGGTGCAAATGGGGGTACTGCAGAACCTGCTGTTAGCCCCAAGATGCATGAGGCCACCCTATTTGCAGAAGAGGTGAATCGATATTTGGCTCATGGGCGCAATCAACAGCGATTCTCAGAACTACATGTGATTGCCCAGCCTAGATTCCTTGGTTTATTGCGCAACAAGCTTGATGAGCAAATTAAGAGCTTGGTAGTAGAGGAAATCCCCAAGGATTTGACCAAAGCCAGTAGCGAAGAAATCCAAAGGCAGATTACCTTGCACTGATATCAAGGTGGTGAGGGACTCAATACATCATCGTTAAAAAGCCCATGTCATAAGTACATGGGCTTTTTTTCGGAGACTAAATCCCCACAAATGCATCAGTCAGCTTCAGCCTGTTCCCGCCGTTTCATCTATCCACTCTTTGGCAAACGCATAGCCTGCCTCAATCGCTGCTTCTGTAGACGCATAACTCGCTTGCTTATCGTTGGGAGTTCCGGCGGCATGACCATCGATTTCCACATGCCATTGATGCCCTAAACCCGAAAGACACTTTCCCAAGACCTTTACCTTATGATTTTTATAGGTATATAGCATGGCTTCTCCTGACCTCAAGTTGAACAACAAAAACGTGAAACCTGTGATTGATGAACTGGTTTTTCCTCGATTAAGACGTAAAGGAATTTCACCTTAAATTTCCATTTATATCAATGCTTAAGTTTGAGTTGATTTGAAAATGAAACTCGTTTGTGATGCAATGTCTTGTCATTAGCTTATCAATAGATTACCTCCTACTTTAGCCGCCCATTCTCGCCATGCTCAGGAATTGACAGTATTGACGCATTGCGAATATAGTCCTTGGGTGACAATTAATGTTAAGCAAAATTTATTTAATTGTAAAATAGGGAGTAGAAAAATATGATGTTCGAGGATCACCACCATAACCCAGCACTTCCCATCCTGCCTGTGATGTCTCGCAAGCGTTTTGCGGAATTGATAGGGGTAACGGAAGATACTGTTGGCGGGTGGATTAATCGCAGATATTTGCCGGTGATCAAGATAGGCAAATACAGCTTGGTCAATGTGGCATTGCTGTATCAACATGCACTTCAGCAAGATTATCCTGACTAATGCGAGCGAAATTATCAGTTGAACTAATCTAGTCACAAATTAAGCGAAATCAACATCCCAGCAATGAATCATAGTAGAGCCGCTACAAGCTTCCAGTTAATGTAGCTTATAGATTGGTACTTTCTGCATTTCAGCAAAGCTTATAGAATTTACGATTGCGTAAAGTCGGTTTTTCTCATGCATTTTGGCTACATATCCTTAGCTGCTGCAATCGCGGTATTACTTTCAAGCTGTGATTACAGGTCGCGCTACGAATCCTGCACATTCACTAGCCCTCCAGCTGAAGCGCAGCGAATTAAGACAGCAGATGCGGAATACTTGGTGTTTCCAGGTAACATTACTGGTGATTACACGGGCTGCCAAAAAGCTTGGTTAAGCAACGGGCATCTGCAAGCATCCTTGAAATACACCAATGGGCTAGTGACAACTGTTGAATTCATAGATGCCGATGCAACTCCTCAGGCTTGCTTGTTCCGATATGGTGAGTTACTTGAGGGCGATGAAGCTGTTTGCTTGCCTTATAAGCGATGGAAGTTCAGCAGCAAACAAGCCAGCTAAATGCTTACGACTACTCATCTTCCTAATTCTCAATAAAACCATTACAGCGGTATTGATAAAAAATAATTAAAATCAATAGTCTATGCAGGATAAGTATTGATTGAGTAATGTTGCGGGATAGATGTAATATTAGCCTCATTACTTCTTGGGGCATCCTTTTGGATCAATTTGAATATAAAGACCGTGCAGTGTCCGTCATATGCTCTGTCCATAACATCATAGGTTTTATCTGGATTTTGCTAATAGATGGCGCGTTTGTCGGCCCCGAAGATGATGAAAAGCCGGGATTTCCCACCCCTACAGAAGCCTGCGAGGATGGCGCAGCTTACGCCAGAGCGTATATCGATGAGTTGGCAAGCTGATAAGCTATGAATGGCCCTAGGTCTAATAGTGCTTATTGCCTCCCTTAAAACCTCATAAACCTTCCCACATGCAGATCATGTCTGCACCGTATCTTTGAGCTGGAGTTCAACCTTTTCAGCGCTTCAACTCAACGAGTGTGCTTGCATTGAGATTGACTTTGATATGTCCCTGCCTTGCACAAATGATTGCCCATCAGAATGATTTACGCGTTTGAATGGTGCCAATTGGTACAACTCTAGATATGCAACTGGCAACATAAATACTGTGCCGCAAGGAATAGGAGAGAGCTATTGCTGGGCTGAGGAAGCTATATCGTGGTGCCCGGGGCCGGAATCGAACCGGCACGCCCAAAGGGCGAGAGATTTTAAGTCTCTTGTGTCTACCAATTTCACCACCCGGGCTTAGGATGTGCTTCAGGAGCGCCTCGAACGAAGCGAGGGCGTATTCTAGCACTGTATTGGCAGGCTTGAGTAGGGCGTTTAAAGCAATTTACTAACGCTTTGCGCTATTCACATGTACGCCTTTAACCGACGCGTTGTTTACATTCGGCTAAGGTAAACGGGCAGATTGGATACTTACTTTGATTTCAGTGAAACTCAACTGCTATTAAGCAGTCTCTGGTTTATCAAGATTATTCAGGTGTTGCATCATGCGGACTGCCCTTATTTCAGCTTTGTTACTTAGTGCCTGTAGTGGTGTTGCTATTCAAGATTACGCCAGTAACAAAGTGCCGCAAGACAGGCAATATGCCTCTTATCAGAAGTTTTTTACTGGTGCTAATGTGACTGTGCGTCGAGATCCAGTCAAATCTGAAATTGGAATAGGGTGTGAGGTCGAGCTATATATAGACAATATCCGCTCATATACGATTTTGCCTGGTGAATATGCCACCTTCTTCCTCACCGACGGCAAGCACGTGCTTAAGGTTGATACAGGACGAGGTTCTTGTCAGGGGAGGCCAGGTTCGGAGGAGATCAATGTCTCGAACGGGGTTTCACAAGAATATAAGATTTTCAGCCCCCCAAGTGAGCCTTTACGATTGTTCCGCACAATGTAAGGGTGTCTATATTAAGGTATGACTTATTTCGTTTGTGCTGGCCGAGAGGCCATGCTGGCTTGGTAAAGTTTGTAGCCGTTACGCCCTGCGGCCTTAACTTCATATAAAGCGATATCTGCCTGTTTCATCAAGTTTTGTGAATTCAGATTATCTACCGGGTTACGGATTGCGATGCCCAAGCTCAGGGTGATCTGTAAAGATTGATCATGCAGGTGCACCAAGGTGTTAAAGCTTTGATGAATATTGCTGGCGATGCGCAATGCTGTGTCGGGGTGGTCAATTTCCCCAAGTATCAGTACAAACTCATCACCGCCTTGACGCCCTAGCGTATCGGTACGGCGTATAGATTTGTTCACGGTGTCGCCTACATATTGCAACAGCTCGTCGCCTATGTCGTGGCCGTATGTGTCATTGATCCATTTGAAGTGATCAATATCTATGAACATGAGTGCAATCGTCTGTTGGTAACGTTCCGCGCGCAGAACCGCCTGATCTAGTCTATCCATAATCAAGCGGCGATTGGGTAGGCTGGTCAATGGGTCGAAGAAGGCCATGCGCTCCATTTCTTCCTGATGCTGCTTACGGTCGGTGATGTCCTCTATTTGTGACACAAAGTGTACTGGCCTCTGCTGAGCGTCGCGCACAATAGACACGCTCAAGGTTACCCAAATGATGTGTCCATCGTGATGGAAGTAACGCTTATCCATGCGGTAGTGGTCGCGCTCACCATTGATTAAGCTAGTAAGCAATTCTAAATCCAGCTCTAGATCGTCCGGGTGGGTAATGTGCTGAAAAGTGCGACTGAGCAAGTATGCTTCGTTCATGCCTAGCATCTTACAGAGGGCTTCGTTCACCTTTAACCAGCTTCCATCTGGACCAACTAAAGCCATGCCAATGGCAGCAGTGGTAAAAGACTTTCTGAATTGCTCTTCACTCAGCATGAGGGCATCGTGGCTAGCCTGCAGCTCTTTGGTCATGACTTTGGCATTTACCAAGGCATGCTCAAGTTGTTCAGAGTTTTTGGTCAGCAATGAGTTGATGCTGCGATTGGCGCGCAAAGTTGCAGACATATACCAAAACACAAAGCCAAAGAGCAGAATATCGCTCACGGTCAACCCTATGAGCAGCATTTTGGCTTTGTGGATGTTCATACCGTCCAGGTTTCGCAGCTGCCTGAGGTTTTCCATTTCCAGCTCACGATAGTGGCGGGTTTCGGTGACCACGGACTGGATCAAGCGTTTGCTTTCATCTCCCTGCATCAGTAATGCGCTGGCATGCAGGCCTTGGTCTCTACGCCTGGCCATGGTTTCCTGGCTGATGATGGCTTGCCTATCCATGGTGTGCTCTAGTTTAGAGAGCAACATTAAACGCTGTTTGTCTGTTTTTTCAACGAGGTTTTGTAAGGAGGTGAAAGCCATGCGCTGGGTTAATACAGTATCTGCATAGCGCTGGCGATAGCTTTCATCTCCGGTGATGATATAGCCGCGTTTGTGATTTTCGAGTTCAACGGTATGAAGCAAGAGGATATCCAGCGCATCCAATGACTGAATCGCATGCTCTTGGGCATCTGAGTGGTAACTCAATGAGGTAAATGTCTGGTAGGGCAGCCAAGCATTGGCAAACAATGCGATCAAGGCAATGACCAGACTCACAATTATTTTGCCAGACATGTCGTTATTCTAGCACTGTTAACCCTGATGGTTGTTAGCTTGCGTGCACCCCCTCCAAGTGCATAGGGACAATTGAATGCCCGCATGTTTTAATCGCTTCTTACCTTTAAATGAAAAAAATGATAATCTGGTGTTGGCCGTCATGTTTTCTAAAATGTTTAACAAAACTAACCAGATAGGAGAATGGCATGCTCAGAAAGACATTATTGATAGGTTTAATGACCGCATCTTCCATGGTGTATGCAGCCACACCTTCTGATGATCTTATTCTTAAGTTCATGGAAGTATCCAATGTGAAGGGAACATTGGAAGGCATGCGCAATAACGCCGATACTGCATTGAAAGCCAATATGTTGCAGTCTCTGCAATATGCCACTCTTAATGACAAACAGAAGAAAATTGCTGAAGAAGCTGGTGAGAAAGCAGTCAAAGTGCAGCAAGAGTATTTATCTTACGATGCCATCACCAAGCTGATTTTGCCTCTATATCGCAAAACCTTTACTCAGGAAGAGCTGCAAGCAGCGATAAAATTTTATAGCTCTCCAGAAGGGCGCTCCATTAATCAGAAGATGCCTGGGCTTGCTGGAGACTCAATGCGATTGACCAGCGAGCTGAATCAGAAGGTAATTCCGCAATACCAAAAGATCGCTCAGGATGCAGCAGAGCGCATTAAACAAACTAAGTAGTTGGCAATGATAAGACAATAATCTTGGCAGGCTTAAGCCTGCTAAGGTGTCTTGGACTCTGGCCCTGGGTTTTTAGGCAAGGGTTTTGCAGCAGGCTTTGGAGCTTGTTCTGTTGGTTTGGTCGTAATTTCGGTGACATGTTCAACTGGGTGGTTAACTGCCCGGTTGAACAAGACGTTATCCAACGCCTCAGCAGAAGGCTGATTGCTTTCGTTGTTTGAGAATGAAAGCCAGGCGGGTAGGGCAGCATTGGTTTTGGAAAGCTTTTGTTCCTGATGCAAATCCAGCAATACTGGCAATCGGATAATTCCGCTCTGCGCCAGCGCAAACACAGCAATGGCTAGAGTCAGCAGCGCCATGATAAATTGCACCCGCGCACTATCCTTATGTTTGCGGTTTTCTTCCTGAAAATCGCTGAGGCTCTTCCAGGCTAGCCCAGCCACTTTGTACTTGCCTTGGGCCGTCATTTCCACATCTCGCGATTCCACAAGTGAAGCCAGTTGGTACTTCATTTTGTGCATGTACCAAAGATGATCCTCTTGTGTGAAACACAGATATCCATACATTTCCCCCATGAGCTCATGCAAACTGAAAGGGATATCCGAAATG
The DNA here is from genome assembly GCF_000617925.1 of Methylobacillus glycogenes JCM 2850. Classification (GTDB taxonomy): domain Bacteria; phylum Pseudomonadota; class Gammaproteobacteria; order Burkholderiales; family Methylophilaceae; genus Methylobacillus; species Methylobacillus glycogenes. The sequence goes on along the minus strand of NZ_BAMT01000001.1, from coordinate 752,409 downwards.
GCTTTGTGTGCAACGATGTAGCGCAATAACTCATAACGCTCATTTGCCTCTGCCGGGCGACGATTGAAAATCAAGCTTGCCAGCAGATGTTTTAGATTGGCACTCCAACGAAATAAGGGCGTGATGAGTAATGGCAACGCGAGAATGAGCCTAAGCAGCGAATCATAGCGGCGAAAACGATTGCTGCCCGCGACTGAGTAACGATATTCCACCACCAAATTTTGATAGGGGAAGCGTTCCACCGGGCTGGCAATGACATTGCGAGACAACATGCCATCAGCACCCAACGACTGAGCGTAAACATTGCTGCTATCGGCAGTGAGGATTTTCTGTACCCCAAAATGAGATGCCGTCGCAACAATATTAAAGTTATGTCCTCTTTTGCCTAAAAAGGAGATCAACAATAGCCAGAGATGTAATTTCATGGTGCTGAAATTATAAACTTTTCGTGAAATCTGCGGGAATATTAGCCTGACTTGTTCGAATGAATAAGGACTAGTGAGTAATTAACCATAATTAAATTATGGTTTTAGCGAGATTTGATACCTCGTTGATTTCGCTGGAAAAGTAAATTATTTGAATTTACTATTGACATTGACTATTTATTATTTTTTAATTGCCTATTTTTATTATTAATAGTAAAGCAAGTTATGACTGATCAAAAACGTAAAATTAAAGAAGATTGGCATCGTGCTGACATTATTGCCGCAGTGCGGAAAACCAAGACCAATTTGCAGCAATTGTCACGCAGATTCGGGTTGGGCCGTACTACACTCAGCAATGCCCTTTACAGCCCATGTCCTAAATATGAACGCTTGATCGCTGAACAGATAGGCACCGTGCCACAAGTTATTTGGCCCAGTCGTTATAATGCTGACGGCACCCCCAAAAGCGGACGAGGGGAGCGGGGGCTGGAGTTTGATTATCCTCTTCCTGGGTCAGACCAGCCCAGCAAGCTCAAGCCTGATGTACTGCGACAGATTAAATATTCGTCCCAAGGCTCCAAAGAGCTTGTTTCCCTCACGTCGCGTGAAATCAATAAGCTGCAAAACGATAGTGAATTCAACCAGAATGAGTTAGCTTCATTCACTGATCATCCCCAATTCCCTGATCGCGCACAGTTTATTGAACACCTGAAGCGATTCATCTCTTATGCTCAGCGTCATGATTCACGCAAGATTGCTGTTGTAGTCGTGCGTCTCGATCAGCTGCGCCAAACCACCCTCATGATAGGCGAAGAAAGTACCCATAGCCTTTTAACCGAAATTGCATTGCGCCTTAACCAAAATATGCCGGTAGCTTATCTGGGCGGAGATGAGTTCGCAGTATTGCGTACTGGTAAGGTTGAAGATGATGTCCATATGCAAGACGCTGTTAATGAAGTCAAAGCGCAATTCGCATTGCCTTTCCAGATCCAAGGCGGCGAAATGCTCGTATCTGCCAACTTCGGTGTGGCTTTGTACCCAACGCATGGTCATGAGGCAGAGGAGTTACTTGGAAATGCCACCGCTTCATTCCCATTGTTCGGAAATACACGCAGCGAAAGTTATTTTTACTCCCCAGCATTGATCGCAAGCGCCAAGCAGCGCCTATTTCTGGAATCAGCGCTGCATTATGCCCAAGAGCGTAACGAGCTCAGTGTGCATTTTCAGCCTCAAATAGACGTGCTCAATAAACATATGGTAGGTCTGGAAGCTTTACTACGTTGGAATCATCCAGAATTTGGTTTGGTCAAACCAGATGAATTCCTGCCAATTGCTGAATCTACAGAGCTTATTCTACCCATGGGTCTTTGGGTGATACGTAAGGCATGTGAAGAATTCCAAGCTTTACGCAAACAGGGGCATAAACAGCTGAAGCGCATCACCGTTAATATTTCAGCCAGGCAGTTCCATGACAAGGATTTCTCAACAGCACTCTTGAGCATATTGCGCAATACTGGGGTGGAGCCTACCTGTCTTGAGCTTGAGCTTTCTGAAAGTATGTTAATGCAGCAGACAGAGCAAAGTCTCAAGCTGATGAAGGATTTACATGATAGAGGCGTACATATTTCCTTGGATGACTTTGGTACTGGGTATTCAAACTTGAGCTATATCAATCAGTTCCCGATAGACTCAATCAAGATAGACAAAAGCTTTGTCCACGGTCTGACTCATGATGTGGGCAGCCTGGCCATTGCTGAAGCCATTTTATCGATTGCCAGGAGATTGAGTTTGCGCGTTGTGGCTGAAGGTGTAGAAACCAAAGTGCAGATGGATATTTTACAAGACATGGGCTGTCTTCTGATGCAAGGTTTTTACTTCTATAAACCCATGCCTGCAACAGATATCAACAAACTGCCAAAATAACGCACTGACATTTTCCGCGTAACATTGGGAGTCTAAAAAAACAAAGCCTGCAATTGCAGGCTTTGTTTTTTACTTTATATCTTGAATCAGAACTTAAGCTAGTGCTTTTTCTATTCTATCAAGCGCATTGCGCAGGTTATCCATCGAGGTGGCGAATGAAATGCGGAAATAGCCTTCCGCACCAAATGCAGAACCTGGCACCACTGCTACGCCTTCTTGCTCAAGCAAATATTCAGACAACGCTAGATCATTGGCTTCTTTGATTTTGCCTGCAGCAAACAGATTGGCAATAGCAGTACGAGCATCAGGGAAGGCATAGAATGCGCCGCCTGCCTTGATACACTTCAAGCCTTTCATCTGGTTAAAGCGGTTGACTACATACTCATGACGTTCACGGAAAGCATCCAGCATAGGGGTGATGCATTCCTGCGGACCTTCCAGCGCGGCTTGGGCGGCAACCTGTGAGATTGAGGTTGGGTTGGAGGTGGATTGCGATTGCAGAATTTCCATGGCCTTGATGATCTTGGCAGGGCCTGCTGCATAACCAATACGCCAACCAGTCATGGAGTATGCCTTGGACACGCCATTAAGGACTATGCAACGCTCCTTTAATTCTGGCGTGGCGTTGAGAATGTTGTAGAACTTGTCACCGGTAAGGTTGACGTGTTCATACATATCATCAGTCGCTACCAATACATGAGGGTGCTTTTTCAGCACTTCACCCAAGGCTGCCAGTTCTTGCAATGTATATACCGCGCCAGTTGGGTTGGACGGGGAGTTGATCATAAATAGCTTGGTCTTGGGCGTAATCGCAGACTCAAGCTGCGCAGGTGTTAGCTTGAAACCTTGCTCAATACCACATTCAATAATGATAGGCTTGGCCCCTGCCACCAGGGCAATGTCGGCGTAGGAAACCCAGTAAGGGGCAGGGACGATGACTTCATCGCCCGGGTTGAGTACGGCCAAGGCCAAGTTAAAAATACACTGCTTGCCACCCACACCTACAATGACTTCCTTGTCGTTGTAGTCAAAGCCGTTTTCATTCTTGAACTTGGCGACAATGGCTTTTTTCAAGCCGGGAATGCCAGCCACTGGCGTGTATTTTGTGAAACCTTGGTCTATCGCTTTTTTGGCGGCGTCCTTGATATGTTGTGGGGTGTCGAAATCCGGTTCACCTGCACCAAGACCTATGATGTCACGACCTTCGGCCTTCAGTTTTGCCGCACGGGCAGTGACGGCAAGCGTGGGTGATTCTTTGATGGATTGAACGCGCTGCGAGAGTTCCAAGATCTAAAATCCTATAAAGTAGAGATAAAGACAACGACAAAACTCTAATTTTACTCACTTTATTCGCTTTGCGAAATATGCAATGGGACTGATTATCAAGCTACGAGTATCTAAATACGGGCTTTAGCCTCATTGCACTTGAATTAAGCGGGGTCTCGTATTGCTTGCAGATGAGAGCTATGGGGTATTAGTTTTGCTATTTTGCTGGTCATCCTGGCAAGCTTGATCGCAAGCCGATGCCTTGCGGAACTCCAGTGCCAGCTTCTCGCTCACTTTAGCCAGCGATACTTCCATGGCATGAGCCTCTTCCTGCTTACCTTGATGGGCAGCCATTACCCCCAGGCGGAACATGGCATCGGTATTGACGGGGTCTAGGCTAAGTGCACGTTTATAGCTGAGTTCAGCGGCATCAGCTTGTCGCAGGTGTTCCTGAGCCAAGCCCAGTTCATACCAGGCTTCCGCATTATCAGGCTCCGCCCCTGTCCATTGCCCTGCAATCCGTGCCAACGCGTTCCAATCGCCCTGTAGCTCAGGAATAGCGATCAGCAGGAAATATAAGCGGGACTCTTGAGTAGCCTCCCATAAGGCCTGGCCTACCAATGGAAATCGCGTTTCCGGCTGACGTTGCTCCAATTGCTTAATCCACTCCACTGGCAGCGCATAATAATAAGCTTGGCGCCCCAAGGTCTTGAAAGTGTTAATGCCGACTAATTCGCCATCTTCGTTATACAGCCCGCTGCCACTGGCGCCCAGGGCAAATTTTGCCGTGCTGCGGATGATATGGGCCTGGTCCAGTGCATATAAAGACTTAATACTACCGACTGAAATCATGGGGGAGGCAACACCATTGGAGTGACCGATGGCGATGACTTGCTCATCCTTCTTGAGCTTGCTGGTATCGCCCAGAATAACAGGCTTGAAAGGCAGGGGGTCAGTGTTGAGGATGCAGATGTCATGCCACATATCAGCCTGTACAGACAGCACCTGGTAGACATCTTCGCCGCGGGATACCCAGGGTTTGCCGGATTCGCGCAGCACATGACAATTGGTCAAGACTTTATTGCTGGCGATGACAACCCCTGAGCCGTAACCTAGGCCGCCATCAGCACGATAAGCACGCACCATCACGGTGGAGAAAAAAGGTTCGAGGATTTTTTGCCGATCCAGCGCATGCGCCTGATTTGCTGACAAGCTGCAGGCTAGGCCAGAAATTAGCACGATCAATAGATTACGCATTACACCTCCGAAATGGACTATGAGAGTGCTGCTCATGCGAATCACCATGCGATCAAGTGCACGTGGTTGGAGCAGGCCTGATAAAATCAAGTCTTCCCCTCACTGGTGAGTTGAAGTGATTGTCACTTTCCCAAATAGTAAATACAAGTTATTTCAACCTTTTCCTCCGGCAGGCGATCAACCCGCCGCAATTGAGCAGCTAACTGCCGGCATAGAGCAAGGCCTGAAGTTTCAAACCCTGCTTGGGGTAACTGGCTCCGGCAAAACCTACACCATGGCCAATGTCATTGCCAGAACTGGCAGGCCCGCCATCGTCATGGCGCCCAACAAGACCCTGGCCGCGCAGCTCTATTCGGAGTTCAAGGAATTCTTTCCGGAAAATGCGGTTGAGTATTTCGTTTCTTACTACGACTATTATCAGCCGGAAGCTTATGTACCTTCACGCGATTTATTTATCGAGAAGGATTCCAGTATCAATGATCACATTGAGCAGATGCGTCTCTCGGCGACCAAGTCGCTGCTGGAGCGCGAGGATAGTGTGATTGTAGCCACCGTCTCGGCGATTTACGGTATTGGCGATCCGGGTGAATACCATGGCATGGTGCTGCATATTCATGTTGGTATGAAAATCAGCCAGCGGGATATCGTCAATAAGTTGATTACCATGCAGTATGACCGCAATGATTTCGACTTTTCGCGCGGAGCATTCCGCGTGCGCGGCGATGTACTGGATGTCTTCCCCTCGGAAAACAGCGAGACCGCGGTACGTATCAGTCTGTTTGATGACGAGATAGAGAGCATTACCGTCTTTGATCCCTTGACCGGACAAATTTTCAACAAGATCCACAACTTCCGCATTTTCCCTTCCAGTCACTATGTGACCGCACGTGAGGCCACAGTGCGTGCGATGGAAACCATCAAGCAGGAATTGCGCGAGCGCGTGGATTTCTTTATCAAGAATCAAAAATTGGTCGAAGCCCAGCGTATTGAACAACGCACGCGCTTTGATCTGGAAATGCTCAACGAAATTGGCTTCTGCAAAGGCATTGAGAACTACAGCCGTCACCTCACCGGGCGCCAGGCTGGCGATGCGCCACCTACTTTGATTGATTATCTGCCAGCTAACGCGCTGATGATTATTGATGAAAGCCACGTCACAGTGCCGCAGGTGGGTGGTATGTATAAAGGCGATAGGGCGCGTAAGGAGAACCTGGTGGATTACGGTTTCCGCCTGCCATCCGCGCTGGACAATCGTCCGCTCAAGTTCGAGGAGTTTGAGCGCATCATGCGTCAGTGCATCTTTGTCAGCGCCACGCCGTCCGATTATGAGGCTACACACCAGCAAGCGGTGGCAGAGCAAGTGGTAAGACCGACTGGCTTGATAGACCCTGAAATTACCGTCAAGCCCGCCGACACTCAGGTGGATGATCTTTTATCAGAAATCAAACTGCGAGTGGCCGTGGGCGAACGTGTGCTTGCCACGACCTTGACCAAGCGTATGGCGGAAGACCTCACCGATTACTTGGCCGAGCATGGCGTCAAGGTACGCTATCTGCACTCCGATATTGATACTGTGGAGCGGGTAGAGATTATTCGTGACCTGCGCCTGGGAGAGTTTGATGTGCTGGTCGGCATCAACTTGTTGCGCGAAGGTCTGGATATTCCCGAGGTCTCTCTGGTAGCGGTACTGGATGCTGATAAAGAAGGCTTCCTGCGTTCCGAGCGCTCATTGATACAGACCGCAGGCCGTGCGGCGCGTAACCTGAATGGTACTGTGATTTTCTATGCCAATAAGATTACACGCTCCATGAAGCTGGCCATGGATGAAACCCAGCGCCGCCGAGCCAAGCAGATGGCATTCAATGCCGAGCATGGCATTACGCCCAAGGGCGTGGTCAAGCGCATCAAGGATATTATTGATGGCGTTTATGACAAAGACGAAGCCAAGCGCGAGCGTCAGGTTGCGCAAGAGCAAGCCAGCTATGAGGCCATGAGTGAAAAGGATGTGGTCAAGCAGATGAAGCGTCTGGAAAAAGCCATGCTGGAGAGCGCCAAAAACCTGGAGTTTGAAAAAGCCAGTGAGTATCGCGACCAGTTGAAGAAGCTCAAGACTTTGTTCTATGGTGCCACTATCCCGGATGAAACCGCGGAATAGCGTAAGACTTTAGGCATAGCAGCAGCTTTAACGCCGCTGCCTGGCAATAAAAAAGCCCTGACTTTGGTCAGGGCTTTTTGCATACTAAATAAGCTTACTTCTGCGTTTCAACCATCACCAGCGGTTCATCGCTGCTGGCTTTATCGTTCTTCTGCCATGCGGCTGGCTTGCGACCAGCACGCTTCACTGGTGCTTCTTCGACTACCACAGCCTTGACGGCTTCCGCCTTGGTTTCTACCAGTTGCAAACCAGAGTCGGCCAAGTCGGAAGGCTTTTCAGCTTCTGGCTTGCGGCGACGTGGGGCGCGAGGTTTCTTTTCTGGCTTAGGCTGCTCAGCTTCTGCTGTAGTCACTACGGTTTCAATCGTCTCGATTTTTTCCGCAGCCTTGGCAGGTTTGGCTTTAGGCTCAGCAGCAGCTTCGGTTACCGGAGCTTGCTCTATGGCAACCGCCTCAGTCTTGCTGGCTGGTAAGGAAGCTTCTACCGCAACTTCAGCAGCCTTCGTTGCTGGCTTTTCTGCGGGTGCTTTTTCCACTGCCTTCTCAGTCACGGTTTTTTCAACCACAGCCTTTTCAGCCACTACAGGAGCGACTGCTATTTCTGCAGGTGCAGCCTGCACTGGCGTGCTAACTTCAACCGCATTGAGTGGGCGCTCTTTATTTTCTTCGACTGCTGGGCGGTTTTCACGTGCGGCATTCTCAGGACGTGGCTGGCGCTCACGGCGACCATTGCGGCCACGACGGCTGCTGCGCTGTTCACCAGCAACCTCAGCATTGGCGTTTTCACCTTGTGCTGCTGTTACCGCAGGCTGTTGTGGTTTTTGCTGACGATCTGGACGTTCCGCGCGCTCCTGGCGTTCACCACGTTCTTGGCGTGGTTGCTGCTGGTTGCGTGGCTCACGCGGCTCGCGCTGTTCTTGCGGTTGACGGCGTTCATTGCCTGGACGTGCATCTCTGCGATTGTCCTGGCGTTGATCCTGACGCTGCTCATTGCCAGCTGGGCGCTCATTGCGTTCGTTACGTTCACCGCGGCGGTTATTGTTACGGCGCTGGTTACGGCCTGCATCCTTGCGCTGGGTTTCTTCTTCCGGCTTAGCTTCTGGCTTAGGGGCAGTGACATTAGCCAGCCAAGATTTGAACCTGCCCAGCAATGAGGTGCTGACTACTGGCTTTTCCTTGGCAATAGGCGCAGGGGAGGCGGGGGTAATACCCTTAACCGCTGCTTCTGGGCGCACAGGCTTAGGCTCATTCGCCACCACGGCTTCCAGAGTATCGGTAGGCAGTTCCACCATTTCATAGCTGGCGCGGCCAGATTCTTCCACATCATCATGGCGTATGCGCAGGATGTTGTAGTTAGGTGTTTCCATATGGATATTGGGGATCAACACCACTTCCACACCCATGCGTTGCTCAATCTTATAGATTTCGGAACGCTTTTCGTTGAGCAGGAAGGTAGCTGCTTCAACCGGGAGTTGAACCTGGATGACAGCGCTGTTTTCCTTCATGGCTTCTTCCTGCGTAATGCGCAGGATGTGCAATGCCGTGGATTCTATGCCGCGGATATGGCCGGTGCCATGGCAGCGTGGGCAGGGGATATGGTTAGATTCACCCAGGCTTGGACGCAGACGCTGACGCGAAAGCTCCAAAAGGCCAAAGCGGGAGATCTTGCCTGTTTGTACGCGGGCGCGATCGTGATGCAGGGCTTCGCGCAGGCGGTTTTCCACTTCACGTTGATTGCGCTGGCTTTCCATATCAATAAAGTCGATCACCACCAAACCGCCCAAATCGCGCAGGCGCAATTGGCGGGCTACTTCATCAGCAGCTTCAAGATTGGTATTGAACGCAGTTTGCTCGATATCGCTACCCTTGGTGGAGCGGCCAGAGTTGACGTCGACAGACACCAAAGCTTCGGTGTGGTCTATGACGATGGCACCGCCGGAAGGCAGGCGAACTTCACGCGCAAACGCGGACTCGATCTGATGCTCAATCTGGAAGCGTGAGAATAGTGGAATCTCATCGCGGTATAGCTTGACGCGGGAAACATTGCCCGGCATCACATGATTCATGAACTGTACGGCTTGTTCGTGGATATCAGGCGTATCAATCAGAATTTCACCGATATCAGGCTGGAAGTAGTCACGAATGGCACGAATTACTAGGCTGCCTTCCTGATAAATCAGGAACGGGCCGTTTTGAATGGTGGAGGCGCTTTCAACCGCAGTCCACAATTGCAGCAGGTAATTCAAATCCCATTGCAGTTCTTCCACACTACGGCCTATGCCAGCGGTACGGGCAATGATGCTCATGCCAGCTGGCACTTGCAACTGAGCCATAGTGTCACGCAACTCGTTGCGCTCTTCACCTTCGATACGGCGAGAAACACCGCCGCCTCTTGGGTTGTTAGGCATCAGCACTAGGTAACGGCCAGCCAGCGAAACAAAGGTGGTGAGGGCAGCGCCCTTGTTGCCACGCTCGTCTTTGTCCACCTGGACAATCAGCTCCTGGCCTTCTTTGAGTACATCTTGAATGCGTGGGGAGCGGCCAGATTCGCCATCACCGAGGAAGTAGCTGCGGCCAACTTCCTTGAAAGGCAGAAAACCGTGACGGTCTGTACCGTAATTGACGAATGCGGCTTCTAGGGAGGGTTCGATGCGGGTGATGACACCCTTGTAGATATTGCTCTTACGTTGTTCTTTACCAGCGGACTCGATATCGAGATCGATGAGCTTTTGTCCGTCGACAATCGCGACGCGTAATTCTTCCGACTGCGTCGCATTAAAAAGCATGCGTTTCATTAAGGGCTCCCGCGCTCTTGAGCGGGTGCAGGCCTATGCCAGGCAGGGCAGCAGCGGTACGACTGAAAGTATTAGATGAGCCTGAATGCAAGCATCAAAACATGGTACGAGCAGAGAATAGTCGGCAGGTGGTCACGCGTAGCAATAGTTTCTCAATTTTTCAGCTAGGCAGTTCTATGCCGTGAGGCTGCTTTTTCCTGATATTCCTCTGATTTTGAGAGGCTTTAGGCTGCGTCTTGTGCTGCCTGGAAAAAGATTTTCCAATCTCGCCATTAGGGCGGTATCGGCTTGAATTTGTTAACGAAAGCTCTTGTAAACTATTGGGTTCCAAACCCCGGCATTGCTAATTCTGTCTCGGATTAGCCGACGTTATCGGCTAATATGTTGTTTTTTTCAGTATGTCCTGGGCTGTTGCGCCACATGGGCCAATCGGGCCTGCAGCGGATAGAGCGCAATTTCAGTTACATAATCGCTACTTGTTTTTAATTGGCGAGCGAGATAACCAAGGTGTTTGAATCTGAGGTTGTCATGCCTGAAGAAGCGCTTAGCGCATTAACTTCAAGGTGTACGTAGTATAGGTGAGATGACTAATTTAAGCAAAACAAGTAAGCAATTTAATCCCGGCGCTGTCAATCTTTTGACGATTGATGAAGGTGGCGACGGACAAAGAGTAGACAATTACCTGGCAAAAATCCTGAAAGGGGTGCCAAAAAGTCATATTTACCGCATTTTGCGTAGCGGAGAAGTGCGCGTAAACAGTAAGCGTGTTGATGCCAGCAGCAAGCTGGCATTAGGCGATCAAATCCGTGTGCCGCCAGTGCGCATGATGCAAAGTAATACCGAGCCTAATTCTCATCTTCCCGTTGCCTCCAAGTTTGAAGATGCCGTGTTGTTTGAAGATGAAGCGCTGCTGGTGCTGAACAAGCCTGCGGGGTTTGCCGTTCACGGGGGTAGTGGCATCAGCCGGGGTGTAATTGAGCAATTGCGCTTAGAACGTCCACATGCCAAGTTCCTTGAGCTGGTGCATAGGCTGGATCGTGATACTTCCGGTGTGCTGTTGCTAGCAAAAAAGCGCGCAGCCCTAGTGGCTTTGCACGATGCCATTCGCAACAATCAGACCGATAAACGTTATCTGGTGATGGTGCATGGGCAGTGGAAAGACCAGAAGCGCAAGGTCAAATTGCCCTTGCATAAATATGTATTGCCTAGTGGTGAGCGCAGAGTGTCGGTGCAGGATGACGGTCAGGATTCTGAGACTAATTTCTTCCTGCGCAAGCCCATGGGCGAATTTACTCTGCTAGAAGCGCAATTGGTCACGGGACGTACCCACCAATTACGAGTGCAATTGGCGCACTTGGCTTTCCTATTCTCGGTGATGATAAGTATGGCGACTTTGAGCTCAACAAGGCGCTGCAGAAGCGCGGGTTGAAGCGTATGTTTCTACACTCTGCGGAAACGGCACTGCGCCATCCATTGAGTGGTGAAAAGCTGAAATTAATCGCCCCCTTACCAAAAGAACTTGAACGATTTATTGAAGTGCTGCAAAGCCAGAAAGCAAGTAAGGATGACAAAGCAGTTTGATTTGGTGGTGTTTGATTGGGATGGCACGCTCGCTAACTCAACGCAGATTATTGTAGACAGCATACGTGGCGCAGCACTGGAAACAGGCTTGCCAGACCCGGGACAGCAAGCTGCCAGCAGCATCATAGGTCTGGGGCTGCGCGAAGCCATAGAGCAATTGTTTGGGGTGATTAGCCAAGCGCAGATTGAGCAAATGGCAGCGGGCTATAACAAGTATTACAACGCCAAGCAGGATGATGTGTTGTTGTTTGATGGGGCTTATGACGCGGTAAAGCGCTTAAATCAGCAGGGCACCATGCTGGGGGTGGCCACAGGCAAAGGCAGACGTGGCCTTAACCATGCGTTGGAGCATAGCGGGCTAGGAGCTTTGATGCATGGCACGCGCTGCGTCGATGAGTGCCACTCCAAGCCGCATCCGCAAATGTTGCTGGAGCTGATGGATGAATTTGGCGTGGAACCCAGCCGCACCCTGATGGTCGGCGACACCAGCTTTGATCTGCAGATGGCAGAAAATGCTCAGGTAGCCAGTCTGGGAGTGACGTATGGCGCGCATCCGCTTGAGCGTCTGCTGCCACATTCACCTCTGGCACATTTCGAAGATTTTGCTACACTCGCCCAATGGCTGGAACACAACGTGTAATCTGCCTCAGCGCGGATTTGCTGGATGGCGGAAAAGGGCTGCGTTTTGCCTTGCCGGAATTAGGCGAGGGAGTAACAGGGTTTGCTGTGCGATTTCAGGGCAAGGTGTACGGCTATGTCAATCGCTGCGCGCATATCCCGATTGAGTTGGATTGGAACCACGGTGATTTTTTTGATGTCACTGGCCAATACCTCATTTGCGCTACACACGGGGCGCACTATCAGCCTGAAAGTGGATACTGTGTTTTCGGTCCATGCCGTGGCCAAGCGCTTGAGGCGCTGCCAATAGAAGAGCAAGCCCCGCAAGTATTGATCAACCTTGAAAGCTAATGCATGTCAGAACAACCTCAGAATAATCCCAATTGGGAGCGCGAAACTCTGCAACAACTGGCTCTGGCCACCGTCAAGGAAAAGCGCCGCTCACGCCAATGGGGCATCTTTTTTAAATCATTGGGCTTTGTTTATCTCTATCTGATTCTTTTCTACGCATTGGGCTGGAATGAAAGCTCCAGCACTACGGTAGAGCACACCGCCTTAATTGATATCAACGGCGTAATAGGTAGCGATGATGCGGTCAATGCCGACAGTGTCATCAGCAGCCTGCAAGCCGCTTATGACAGCAAGGGCACCAAGGGCATTATCCTGCGCATCAACAGCCCCGGCGGTAGCCCAGTGCAAGCAGGCATTATCAATGATGAAATCAAGCGTCAACGCAAGCTGCACCCCAATGTGCCTGTGTATGCCGTGGTGCAGGATATTTGCGCCTCTGGCGGTTATTACATCGCCGTGGCTGCAGACAAAATTTATGTAGATAAGGCCAGTATCATAGGTTCCATAGGGGTGCTGATGGACGGCTTTGGTTTTACAGGGGTAATGGAGAAGGTAGGTGTAGAGCGCCGCCTGATGACTGCGGGCAGCAATAAAGCCATGCTGGATCCTTTCTCACCAGTAAACCCCAAGCACAAGGAATTTGCCCAGCAGATGCTGGATCAAATCCATGCCCAGTTCATTACCGTGGTGCGTGATGGTCGTGGCAAGCGCCTTAAGGAAACGCCAGACACTTTCAGTGGCTTGTTCTGGAGTGGCGAGAGCAGCGTGGAGCAGGGCCTGGCTGATGGTTTGGGTAGCTCGGATTACGTTGCGCGCGAAGTGATCAAACAGAACAATATTGTAGATTTCACTGCCAAGGAAGGTCTGGCAGACCGCTTTGCCAAGCGTCTGGGTGCCAGCGTAAGTGCTAGTTTTCTGGGTAAGAAGCTGACTCTGGAATAGACGTTTGATTAGGCGGCTCGCCTAATCAACACAATAAAAAAGCCACGATTTATCGTGGCTTTTTTATTATTTTACAGCAGCTTATTTCCTGAACTTGAAGTAGTTAATCAAGCCATTGGTGGAGCTGTCATACTCGGTAGTAGCTTGGTTGTCATCCAGTTGAGGCAGGATCTTCTTGGCAATCTGCTTGCCGTACTCCACACCCCACTGATCGAAGGAATTGATATTCCAGATCACACCCTGCACAAAGATTTTGTGCTCGTAGATGGCGATTAGCTTGCCCAGGGTTTTGGGGGTGAGTTTGTCAAACAGTATGGTAGTGCTAGGGCGGTTACCTTCAAACACCTTGTGCGGCAGCAGGGTTTCCAGCTCATCTCCGCTCAGCCCTTGCTCAATCAGTTCGGCCTTGGCCTCATGCAGGGTTTTGCCTTGCATCAATGCGCTGGTTTGCGCAAAGCAGTTAGCGAGCAAGATGAGGTGATGCTGGTTGCCGTTTTCGCCCAGCGCATATTGGCTTTCCAGCGGCATCATGAAATCGCAAGGAATCATGCGATTACCCTGATGTATCAATTGGTAGAAAGCATGCTGGCCGTTGGTGCCAGCTTCACCCCAGATGATGGGGCCTGTGGTGCATTGAACCACGCGGCCATCCCGGGCAATGAATTTACCGTTGCTTTCCATATCGGCTTGTTGCAGATAGGCAGGGAAGCGCGCCAACCCTTGGTCGTAAGGCAGAATCGCTAGGCTATCCGCACCAAAGAAGTTGTTGTACCAAACGCCCAGCATGGCCATGACAACAGGTATGTTCTGCTCCAGCGGTGCGCTGCGGAAATGCTGATCTATCTCATGGCCGCCTTGCAGCAAGTCCTCGAAGTTATCCATGCCTATATAGATGGCAATCGACAGGCCAATGGCAGACCACAGTGAGTAACGGCCACCGACCCAGTCCCAAAACTCGAACATATTCGAGGCATCAATACCAAACTTCTTTACCTCGTCGGCATTGGTGGAAATAGCAACGAAGTGCTTGGCAACATGGGCCTCGTCTTTAGCTGCCTTGAGGAACCAGGTGCGCGCAGAGTGCGCATTGGTCATGGTTTCCTGCGTAGTGAAAGTCTTGGAGGCGACGATGAATAGTGTGGTTTCCGGGTCGCATTGCTCTAGGGTTTGCGCCAGGTGGGTGCCATCAATGTTGGAAACAAAGTGTGCATTCAAGCCAGCTTGCGCATAGGGCTTGAGTGCGCCACAGACCATGACAGGGCCAAGATCAGAACCGCCTATGCCTATGTTGACGATATCGGTAATATGTTTGCCGCTATAGCCCTTCCATTCGCCTGAGCGTATGCCATCACTGAATTTACGCATTTGCGCCAGGACGCGGTTGACCTCAGGCATGACATCCTTGCCGTCTACCAGTACTGGGGTGTTGCTGCGGTTGCGCAGGGCGGTGTGCAGTACCGCGCGATTTTCGGTGAAGTTAATCTTTTCACCCGAAAACATGCGCTCACGCCATTCGTCCACTTTGGAATCAGCCGCAAGCTTGAACAGTAGCTCCAGGGTTTCTTCGGCAATGCGATGCTTGGAGTAGTCCAGCAACAGTCCTTCAGCATTCAGGGAGAATTTCTCAAACCTATGGCCATCCTTGGTAAACATGTCCCGCATTTGTAGCGGGGAGACTTCATTGAAATGGGCGGCAAGGTCATGCCAGATCGGGCAATTGGTTGGATTAGTCATTGCGAGCTGTATTATTGATTGATAGGGGGATGTTGCTTGGCTAGGCCAGTTAATCGTAATGATTCTATTCAATTCTGCATAAATAAACAATTTAAGTATTGTTAAGTATTGCGATCAAGCAGGCTGACGTTAGACCATATTGCTGGCTAAGTTTATAGGTGTAGCGTCATAGTGATTGATTAATTAGTCAAATCTGGCTATAGTTGCATGTTTTCCACCTTGCCTTACCGCCATCGCATGCGGAAGGCTGTTAATCCACAAGGAGAGTCTATGCGACATTATGAAGTTGTATTCATCGTCCACCCGGACCAAAGCGAGCAAGTGCCCGCGATGATCGAACGTTACCGCACTCTGGTAACTTCCAATGGTGGTGCTATCCACCGCCTGGAAGACTGGGGTCGCCGTCAACTGGCTTACCCAATCCAGAAAATCCACAAGGCACATTACGTGCTGATGAATATCGAATGTAACCAGGCTGTGCTGGACGAGCTTGAGCATGCATTCAAGTTCAACGATGCTGTTCTGCGTCACCTGACACTGAGCACCAAAGATGCTGTGACAACTGCTTCCCCTATGATGAAGGAAGAGAAGTCCAAGTCTTTGTTGGCTAAGGAAGAAGGCGCAGCTGCAACCGAGCAAGCCTCTGCTTAAGTGAGTTTAAACCGGCTGGAGGTGAGTGGCGAAGTAACGCAAATGGCGGAGCTGCGCTACACCCCGGCAGGTATACCAGTGCTGAGTTTTAATCTGCTGCATAGCTCTGAGCAGATTGAGGCCAAAATGAAGCGCAGGGTTGAATGTAGTGTGCCTAGTGTGGCCATGGATCAACTGGCGTTTCAAGCGCAAAAACTGGAAGAGGGAAACCAGGTCAAATTAACCGGTTTTCTCGCCAGGCGTAGCTCAAAAGCACACAACTGGTATTGCATATCCAAACATTAGAGAAAATTATCTGAAAGGTTTTATCATGGCACGTGACATGTTCAAACGCCGCCGCTACTGCCGCTTCTCGGCAGAGGGCATCAAAGAAGTAGATTACAAAGATGCAGACCTGCTGAAGGACTTCATCAACGAAAATGGCAAAATCATCCCAGCTCGTATCACTGGCACCAAGGCCAGATACCAGCGTCAGCTGACTACTGCAGTGAAGCGCGCACGCTTCCTTGCACTTCTGCCATACACTGACAAGCACTAAGAGGTGAGACCATGCAAATTATTCTTTTAGAAAAAGTAGTAAACCTGGGCAACCTCGGTGACATCGTTAAGGTTAAAGATGGTTACGGCCGTAACTTCTTGATTCCTCAAGGTAAGGCAAAGCGCGCAACTGAAGCCAACAAGGCTGAGTTTGAAGTGCGCCGCGCAGAACTGGAAAAGCAAGAAGCTGCTCAATTGGCCAGCGCACAAGCGCGTGGCGAAAAGCTGGCTGGCTTCCTGCTGCAAGTGACTCAGAAGGCTGGTGTTGATGGCCGTTTGTTCGGCTCCGTTACCACTGGTGACATTGCTGAATCCTTGACTGCTCAAGGTTTTGCTACCAGCAAGGCTGAAGTGCGTCTGCCAGATGGTCCTTTGAAGACTATTGGTGATCACCAGATCAATATCGCGCTGCACCACGATGTGGTTGTTGAGATTACGGTTTCCGTACTCGGCGAATAAGCATCTAGTCCCGACCTAGTTCGGAGACAGTAAAAAGGCTGCCTAGGCAGCCTTTTTTATTGCCGCCAGCCCAGCCTTTGCGTCGAATCAATGGGGCTAAATTGCTATAATGCCGCATGGCTGACGATACCTTAGAAGCACTAAAACTCCCCCCACATTCCGTAGAAGCAGAGCAATCCGTACTGGGTGGCCTCTTGCTTGAAAACGAGGCCATGGATCGCATCGCCGACATCCTAGGCCCAGACGATTTTTATAGGCACGACCATAAGCTGATTTTTCAGCATATCAGCCGTTTATTTGAGCGCAGCAGGCCCGCAGATATCGTGACAGTGGCAGAGTCGCTGGAAAATGCGGCCGAGCTATCAGGAGTAGGGGGCTTGGCCTATTTGGCCGCGCTAGCACAGAACACCCCCACTGCCGCCAATATACGCCGCTATGCGGAAATCGTGCGTGAGCGCGCCGTCATGCGCAAGTTGGTAGAAGTTGGCTCCAGCATTGCCGAAAGTGCATACAATCCATTAGGTCGTGATGCCCAGCAACTGCTGGATGAGGCCGAAGCCAGAATTTTCCAGATTGCAGAAGGCGGCAAGCGCTCTACTCAAGGTTTTTTGGATATGAAAACCTTGCTTCCGCAAGTGGCAGACCGAATAGACACTTTGTATCAACGTGATAATCACAGTGATGTCACAGGTATTCCTACCGGGTTTTCTGACCTGGACTCCATGACCTCGGGCATGCAGCCAGGCGACTTGATTATTGTTGCTGGCCGTCCCTCCATGGGTAAAACGGCATTCTCCTTGAACATTGCCGAAAACGTAGCGCTAGATACCGGCAAGCCTGTTGCTGTGTTCTCCATGGAAATGGGCGCGACGCAGTTGGTGACCCGTATGATAGGTTCCATAGGCAAGCTGGATCAGCACCGCATGCGTAACGGTAACCTCGAGGACGAGGACTGGGTGCGCCTGACCACAGCACTGGGCAAGCTGAACGATGCGCCTGTATATATTGATGAAGGTGCGGGCTTAAGCTCGTTTGAAGTGCGTGCAAGATCTCGACGTCTACATCGCCAAGTGGGCGAGCTGGGCTTGATTGTCATCGATTACCTGCAGCTGATGACAGGTACATCAGCAGGCGGAAAAAGCGAAAACCGCGCTACGGAAATTTCCGAAATATCCCGATCACTCAAAGCCTTGGCGAAAGAACTTGATGTGCCCGTGATTGCTTTGTCGCAGTTGAACCGCAGTGTGGAACAACGACCGGACAAGCGTCCTGTAATGTCGGACTTGCGTGAATCTGGCGCGATTGAGCAGGATGCCGACTTGATTCTGTTCATTTACCGTGATCAGGTTTATAACCCGGATAGCCCGGACAAGGGCACGGCAGAAATCATCATCGCCAAGCAGCGAAACGGCCCGATTGGCCGGGTACGCCTGACCTTCCTTGGGGAAAATACACGCTTTGAGAACTTCGTCGGCCAATACGACGATAGCTACGGCGAATAGTCATGCGACCAACCAAGGCAGTCGTGAAGCTAAGTGCACTGCGGCATAACTTGGCGCGTGTGAGGCAATATGCCCCTCAGGCCAAAGTGCTGGCCATCGTCAAGGCTGATGCCTATGGCCATGGCCTGCTGCGTTTGCTGCCTGGGCTAACAGATGCAGATGGCTTGGGAGTGCTGCGCATTAACGAAGCACTTTTGTTGCGCGAGGCAGGCTATCGCCGCCCCATACTTTTGCTAGAAGGCGTGTTTTCCGCGGATGAGCTGCACACTGCCAGTGCGCATGACATCAGCATTGTAGTACACCATCAGCAACACATCGCCATGCTGCAAAGCTGCAATCTGGCTAAGCCGCTGTCAATATTTCTCAAAATGAACAGCGGCATGAACCGCCTGGGTTTTGTGCCAGGGGAATATGAACAAGCCTATTTACAGCTCAAGGCATGCCCTGCGGTAGCTGAGATCAACTTGATGACACACTTTGCCACCGCTGATGATGAGCGCGGCATAGTGCAGCAGTTGCAGGTTTTTGAGCGTGCCACTACCAATATTTCCGCCCCCATCAGCCTGGCTAATTCTGCCAGCATCATACGTTACCCAGAAGCGCATAGAGACTGGGTGCGCCCCGGCATTATGCTTTATGGTGCATCGCCAGTAGCAGGCACGGCAGCGAGCAGTTTTGGCCTGCAACCCGTGATGTGCTTTAGCAGTGAGGTAATTGCCATACAAACCCTGCAAGCAGGGCAGGGCTTGGGCTACGGTCAGCAGTATATTGCTGAGCGCGAGACAAGAATTGCTGTTGTGGCCTGTGGCTATGCCGATGGTTATCCTCGTATAGCTCCCAATGGCACACCTATCGGCATAAGTGGGCAGTTAAACCAAGTATTGGGCAGGGTTTCCATGGATATGATGTTTGCGGATATCAGCAATTTGCCCGAGGTGCAGGTAGGTAGCGAGGTAGAACTGTGGGGCGATTTAGTGAGCGTCGATGCAGTGGCTGAAGCTGCTGGGACTGTGGGCTATGAACTATTGTGTGCAGTAGCACCCCGCGTGAAATTTGAGGTAATTGAGTAATGGCCAAGAACAAGACCGTCTACAGCTGCACCGAATGTGGCGGACAAACGCCGAAGTGGCAGGGCCAGTGCCCAGCCTGTATGGCCTGGAACACCTTGGTCGAAACCGTTGCGGAGTCGGCAGTAAGCCAAAATCGCTATTCCGCATTGGCGCAATCCAGTGGTTTGCAAAAGCTTGCTGAGGTGGAAGCGAGCGAAGTACCAAGACGGCCCACAGGCATCACAGAATTTGACCGCGTATTAGGCGGGGGCTTGGTGCCAGGCGGGGTGGTGCTGATAGGAGGTGATCCAGGTATAGGCAAATCCACTCTATTGCTGCAAACCCTGTGCCATCTAGGCAAATACCACGCAGCGATTTACGTCTCCGGTGAAGAGTCCGCCCAGCAAATTGCCATGCGCGCGCGCAGGCTAGGTCTGGACGCTGGCCCAATAGAACTCCTTGCAGAAATCAGCCTGGAAAAAATCCTGGCAACTCTGCAACAGCACAAACCTGATATCGCTGTCATAGACTCCATACAAACCCTATATTCCGAGGCGCTGCAATCAGCGCCAGGCTCGGTGGCGCAAGTTCGAGAATGCTCAGCCAATTGACACGCCTGGGTAAACAACTAGGCATCACCATCATACTGGTGGGGCATGTCACAAAAGAAGGTTCATTGGCTGGCCCACGCGTCTTGGAGCATATCGTTGACACCGTGCTTTACTTCGAGGGCGATCAAAACTCCAGCTTCCGCCTGGTGCGCGCTTTCAAAAACCGTTTTGGCGCAGTCAACGAACTAGGCGTATTTGCCATGACGGAAAAAGGCCTGCGTGAGGTGAGTAACCCTTCTGCCTTATTTCTCTCGCATCATAGCGAACAGGTTTCCGGATCATGCATCACCGTAACGCAAGAGGGTACACGTCCCCTGTTGGTAGAAGTGCAGGCCTTGGTAGATGAAGCACATGCTCCCAATCCCAAAAGGCTATGTTTAGGCCTGGAACAAAACAGATTGGCCATGCTGCTTGCCGTCCTGCATAGGCACGGCGGCGTTGCCTGTTTTGATCAGGACGTCTTTATCAATGCTGTAGGCGGCGTACGGATATCTGAACCTGCGGTGGATTTGGCAGTCTTGCTGGCGATTGTTTCTTCATTAAAAAACAAACCACTAGATAACAAACTAATTGTTTTTGGTGAAGTTGGATTGGCAGGAGAGGTGCGTCCGGTACAACGAGGCCAAGACCGCTTGAAAGAGGCGGTTAAACTAGGGTTTACCCACGCTATCGTGCCAAAATCCAACCTTCCAAAAAACCCAATTTCAGGCCTTGAGATTCAAGGTGTAGAACGCCTTGAACAAGCCTTGCAATTATTACGAAACTCTTAATGGGTGATGTAAAGACATTAGTAAGGCATTGATTTACATCAAAATGTATGACTTACACGCTGCTAAAAAAACCCAGCACGAAGCTGGGATTAAAGAGGGTTTAATAACGAGTTTCATGCCTAACCCCATTGGAGAAAAGATTAGGCACAGGAATTTATACACCTGCAATCCCGACAAAACAAGGATTATTTCCCGAAAAATCCCGAATCTGACTCTAATTGTCTTAGTGCTGCCTTGAATGATTAGGCTGAAGCACGCCGTGCATACTAAGAGACTTCATAAAATACTACGGACAAGTTTAAAAGGGGTACTTAAGGGGTTGGTATCAGACAGCAAGAAAAAATTGCTCCTGGCAGGGTTTATTTACGCCTCTAGGTCGAACTGAAAAGCGTCGATCGCATTATCCCGCTGGATATTCTTAAATTCCCGCAAGACTACTTTGCGGCCGCATATCCGATCCTGGCCAGGTTTAGTCAGGAGCCGCAGCGCATTCATACCATTCAAAAGACTACCCGTTCCGGCCAAGGCAAAATGGATCTGCTGTCCCCAAGCATGTCAGCCAGTTGGAAGTGCATAGACATGATGGCCATGATCTATTTTTGATCACTCAGCACCCCATGCTGATAGATGGCAACCTTCGCCGCCTAGTTGGCCGCCATTACCATGTTGTGCGCTTCTATGGCTTCAACAAGTCTACTATTCATGAATTTACAAGCGTTCGTGAGCAGCTGAAAAGCCTAAAGGGTTCTATGGAAAAACATTTTCCATATCCTAAAGAGGTGTTCACCTGGTACAAGTCATCTGACATGCACACGATGAAAAGGCGCATACCAGCTAGACTTGTCCTGGTCGTGGTACTACCGCTGCTGCTGATTGCTGCACTATGGTGGGGCTATAGAACAATCGCTGGTCTTGGTGAAAATCACCAGGTAGAGGTGCAAAAAGAGCAGGGCGGTATGGTTGACGTTAAGCAGCCCCAGCAGCAGCACCCAGCGCCTCCCCAGGCTCAAAAGCTTGATTGGTATGCCCAGCAGGTTGAGAGAGTGCCAGGCTTGCCCCATACGCGCCCTGTCTATGATGAGATAACAAAGCCAGTCACTGCCCCTATTAATGCCGCCTGCGTCGATTTTCGGGGGCAGTGCAAGTGTTACACCCAGCAGGGTACGGAGTTGGCCACCGACCAGGCGCTATGTAAGCAAATCATCGCCAAAGGCTTCTTCATTGATTTTGACCCCGGCACCTCGGCCGCAGCGAGAGTACAGCAGACGGAACGCGCCAAGCTTATTGCAGACAGACAGCGCCAGGACGAGCTCACCCAGCGTCACTTAGAACGGGCTGCGTCCGAACGAAGTGAAGCCCGCCAGGGTGAGACGGTAGCACCCGCGTCGGTAGACGTTCAGCAGCCAGGGGCTGATGAAGTGCGTAGCCCGTCGAAGATAGCCCGTGAACGCACTGCCGCCTCACAGTGGGCCTTTGACCCTCATAGAGAGAATTAGGGCCGCTATGGCCACGCAAACCGCGCCCAGCCCCGTTTTAGAGGGGCTTTTTTATTGCCTGTCGCTGGCGAAGCGCAGTCGAGACGCCGGGCGACGCCGTAGGCGCGCCAGGGCGGCGCGTCAGCGCTGTCCGCTAGATTTATATTACGGACACATTGCAACCAAGCTCGGCGGTAGGGCTGGTACAATCGGCCCAGGACGGGTTAAAAATAATAAAAATGCTACGTGGATTTAATTCCCAGGGCGTTGATCAGCGTCCCGACTGGGTAAGTGGTGATTTGCATCTTTGGTACTGGATTCTTCGGTGTGAGCGGCCAAGGGCTGCTAAGCGTAGACAGTTGTACCGATTGATAGCAAAAGAAAAACTTCGGCTTGCTGAAATGAATATAGATCAGGAGTTGATTGATGCTACATGCCGATATTTAAGCTCATATAGTTCTGCAAGTGGCGCAAGAATGCTTGAGTTAATGAACTCGCCTTCAAAGCAATTGATTTTAGATTTTTCAAAAAAAACTATAAGGTAAAGTGGATCAATGGATAATAACCAAACTAATGATTTACCAACAAATTTGAAATTACTGCTTATTGATAGGTTTTCAAGCCCACTAATTTTTTCATTTGTTATATCTTGGGTTTTAATTAACTATAGATTTTTTATTATTATTTTTTACACTTCAAAAATTGAGTACAAAATGAAGCTACTCAATTGGTATTTCTTTAGTCCTGATTATTATTTTGTTCTTCCATGCATTGTTTACCCAGCTTTATCAGCAATAGCTTATGTTTTTTGTTACCCGTATGTGAACAGGTTGTCATGAGATTTGTTATTGAGCGCAAGATTCAAGAAATGAAGGATAAAAGTGACCTAGAGAAATCGGCTGTTTTCACTTATGAAGAAGTTAGGAAGCATATAGAAAGGCATGATAATGAGGTGTCTGAACTAAAAAACCAGCTGGCTGCTATTGAACGTTCAGAGGCTTACCATAAACAGCATGCCCAGTTACTGCTTGAACAGATTAACAGTAATGCTCTTGCACAGGGGGCGAACCCAAAAGTATTGTCTACGCCAAGTGATTACAACATTTCACCGGATGAGTATTTATTCATGACTGAGATCGTAGGTTTGGAAAACCAGGGAGAATCATCAGTTGATTGGGACTACTTGATGGGATTTAGTGTTGGTGCAAAAGTAAGCCAGCTTGATTTGAAATTGGCGATTGGGAATCTACAAGAAAAAGGATATTTGTCTATGACACATGATATCGGGGGAAAACCAATTTATTCATTGACTCATAAAGGCAGAGCCTTCTACAGGCAAATGAGGGATGGCATAACTACGCCACGAGCTGCTGATTAGCTGCTGGTTCATTCATTAGCCTTTGGGAAGGCCAATCTTCCAAATACTGGGTGACTCCATGAGAAGGAATAATAACAATAACGCTTCCATTATTTAACATAATATACATTATGCGACACAATGAAGAATGCCTCTCGCGGTTTCTCACCCAGTCGAAACTCATTTGCATAATCGGTTTCTTCATCAACTCCATCATGCGATGGTCTGTAAGGACGCTAATGCTGATTAAGTACCTGAACGCCACCTCTATCAACTCTTGATCAATGCTCGCTGTGCTGTGCTTTTTCCCCGCATTTATCAAAAGCCTTCCAACATGGGGGGATCCTTGCCTTATAATTCAAGTCATGATTCGTCGCGCCATTCTGATTCTGCTTATGCTCGTGCTGCCTATACAGGCCTCCTGGGCGGTTGCTGTTGGCTTTTGCCAGCATGAGCAAGGCGTTGCGGCAAGCCATTTTGGCCATCATGATCACCAGCATGATGATGCCAGCGGTGATGATGTTTCAGGCAAGTATTCATCCCAAGTAGATCGAGATTGTGGCTATCATCACCAGGCCTCGCCACATTGGCTGGCTGTGTTGCCTCAGTTGCCTCACGTCTACATCAGTGCACAAAATCTAAACCCTACTACCCAGCTTTATCTCTCAGAAGCAATCGCTGCTCGACCTGAACGGCCCAACTGGCATTTCGCTACTTAGCGGCGAGTGCATATGCCTGTCTTATCCTGATTAGAATCCCTGCGCTCGCCAATCCGTTTATCGATTGGAGAATTTGCAATGAGATTCATGATGCAACTGCTATGTCTGGCAGTCATGCTGTACCACTACTCTAGTTTTGCTCAAACGTTAGGCGTAAACCCCCTGCCCAGTTTTGCTGAGCGCCTGCAAGAGCCAGAGACCAACCTAAGCCTGGCGCAAGCCCTGCAACTTGCGGCCACTGCCAATCCAGATCTGGTGGTGGTTTTGCGTGAGGTTGAGGCTGCGGCGGCTAGCAGAATACAAGCAGGTTTGTTGCGCAACCCAGAGCTTTCCATGGAGATGGAAGATACCCGCAGCTCAAGGCGACAAACTACTTATTGGCTAGGCCAACCTTTAGAGTTGGGGGGTAAGCGCGGCGCCCGGGTAGAGGCGGCTGAACGCTCTAGAGAGGTGGCTGAAGCTGATTTTCAGGTTCAGCTTTCTGCGCTGCGCGGCGCTGTGGTGCAGCGTTTTTATGAGGTGTTGGCTGCGCAGGAGCGCTATCGCTTGGCGCAAAGCTCTATGGACTTAGCTCAACGAGGCTTGGATGTGGCCGGGCGCAGGGTAATTGCGGGCAAGGTTTCGCCTGTTGAAGAAACTCGCGCCAAGGTGGCGGCCTCCAGTGTCAGGATAGAGCTAACCCAGGCGAATGCTGATTTGCTCAATGCCAGAAGGCGCTTGAGTGCCTTATGGGGTAACCCTGCCCCGCACTTTGCTCAAGCAGAAGGGCAGCTGGAAATCTTGCCATTTCTTCCCGCCCTAAATGATCTCAATGCCTTGCTGGAGCAAGCCCCAGAAGTTGTTAGAGCACAAAAAGAGACCATTAGGCGCGATGCCATGCTCAAGTCTGAGGAAACAAAAAAATACCCTGACCTTATTTTACGTGGTGGCGTGCAACGAAATGAAGCGATCAACGACAACGTCAGCGTGGTGGGTCTGGCGATGGCCTTGCCAATTTTTGACCGTAATCAGGGCAATATCCAGGCAGCCAGAGTTCGAGTTGATCAAGCCAGGGATGAGCAGTTTGCGACAGATATCAGGTTAAGGCGCGATATTGCCCAGGCGCATGAGCGCCTTTCAGCCGCAATTTTGGAGGTTAACTACATGCGCGACGATATTCTGCCTGGCGCGCAAAGCGCGGTGGATGCCACGACAAAAGGTTTTGAACGCGGCAAGTTTGATTTTCTTGATGTACTTGATGCCCAGCGCACTTTGTTTGCTGCCAGAGGCCAATACATCAGGGCTTTAGGCGAGGTGCAAAGAGCGGTGGCCGAGGTTGAGTCCATTCTCGGGCCACAAGGCGGATCTTTGTTTAATGCTACACAGCCACAGAATTAAGGTTAGATCATGAAAAACAAGCAAATCATCGCCATTGTCGGCATTTTCCTCGTGGCTACAGTAGTGATTGCCCTTATTTTAGGCAGCGGTGCGCAAGCCCCCTCCTCCACTGATCAAGCCCACACTGCCGAGCAAAGTACGCAACAAAACGGTGTAAAAGGGGCAGCCTCAGAAAATCATCAAGGCCATCATGCGCCAGGCGCCATAGAGATGAGCCCGGAACAGGCAAGTACCGCGGGCATCACTATTGCCAGCGCTGAGCCTGCGGATATCAGTTCCAGCTTGACCCTGCCAGGAGAAATACGTTTTAACCAGGACAGAACTGCGCATATCGTGCCCAGAGTCGATGGCATTGTGGAAAATGTCACGGTGGACATAGGTCAGCAGGTAAAAAAAGACCAGCTGCTGGCCATTATTTCCAGCACCACCATTTCCGAATTGCGTAGCGATGCCATGGCGGCGCAAAAGCGTTTGGGGTTGGCCAGGACGATTTTTGAACGCGAAAAAGAGCTATGGCTAGAGAAAATATCCGCAGAGCAGGACTATCTGCAAGCGCAACAGGCCTTGCAGGAGGCTGAGATCAATGTGCAAAACACTAGCCAGAAGCTACAGGCATTGGGCACCTCTGCGTCTGCAAAAGGTGGGCTCAATCGCTACGAATTACGTGCCCCCTTCGGCGGTTTGATTGTCGAGCGCCACATCACTTTAGGTGAGTCTACCCAAGCCAATGTTAACGTCATGACATTGGCTGACCTGTCCTCGGTCTGGGCAGAAATAGTGGTGTCAGCCAGAGATTTAAATCATGTAAAGCTAGGCAGTCAGGTCACCGTAAAAGCTACTTCTCTGCAAGCTGAATCCCAAGGGGTAGTGTCATTTGTCGGTGCCTTGCTGGGTGAGCAAACCAGAACAGCTACCGCCAGAGTTACCTTGCCCAACCCAGATGCAAGTTGGCGGCCGGGCTTGTTTGTTGAAGTGGAAGTCACTGCAGCGGTAGTCAATGTTCCGGTGAGCGTGGCTGCTGAGGCTCTGCAAACCCTAGAAGGTCAGACGGTGGTTTTTGTGCCCAATACCCATGGCTACCAGGCGCTTGCGGTGCAAGCCGGGCGTAGTGATGGCAAAAAGGTGGAGATTATTTCCGGCTTGCAAGCTGGTGCTGCTTATGTGTCACACGGCAGCTTTGTATTGAAATCTGAGCTCGGCAAAGACTCCGCCGGGCATGAGCATTAAACCGGGGAGATCAATATGTTAGAGCGCATACTCCAGCTGGCGATAGCCCAGCGCTGGCTGGTTCTACTGCTTACCCTGGCCATGGCCGCTTTGGGTCTGTTCAGTTACCAAAAACTGGCTATTGATGCCGTGCCTGATATCACCAATGTTCAGGTGCAAATCAATACCAAAGCGCCTGGATACTCCCCACTTGAAACAGAGCAACGGGCAACTTTCGCCATAGAAACCGCCATGGCGGGCATGCCCAAGCTTAAGCAAGTACGTTCGCTTTCACGCTATGGCCTCTCACAGGTAACGGTGGTGTTTGAGGATGGGACCGATATCTACTTTGCCAGACAGATGGTGAATGAGCGCCTGCAAAGCGCAAAGGAAAGTCTCCCCCAAGGGGTGGTCCCGGAGATGGGCCCTATTTCTACAGGCTGGGAGAAATATTGCTCTGGACGGTGGAAGCCGAGCCAGGTGCACACAAGCCCGATGGCTCAGCTTATAGCTTGGCCGATTTACGCGAAATCCAGGACTGGATCATCCGTCCGCAATTACGCACGGTTCCTGGCGTGACTGAAATCAATGCTATCGGCGGTTACAGCAAGGAGTACCTGGTCTCCCCTATTCCCTCCCGACTTTCTTCTTATGGTCTGAGCTTGCAGGATGTCACCTCGGCACTGGCAAGAAATAACAAAAATGTCGGTGCGGGATATATAGAAAAAAATGGCGAGCAATATTTGGTGCGCGCCCCTGGCCAGCTCACCTCGATTGAAGATATCCAAGAGCTGGTTGTGGCCCATGCCAGCGGGTTGCCCATCAAGATCAAGGATATTGGCGAGGTCAGCATAGGCAAAGAGTTGCGTACCGGGGCTGCCACCGAAAACGGCCGTGAAGTAGTGCTGGGGACGGTGTTTATGCTGCTAGGAGAAAACAGCCGGGCTGTGGCAGCAGCGGCGGCAAGCCGACTCAAGGAAATTAATACAACCCTGCCCCAAGGCGTAGTGGCTATACCTGTGTACGACAGAACGGTGCTGGTAGACAAGGCCATCAATACCGTGAAAAACAATCTGCTTGAAGGCGCAGCATTGGTGATTGCCGTGTTATTCCTGTTTCTTGGCAATTTCAGGGCGGCCTTGATCACCGCCATGGTCATTCCACTGGCCATGCTGTTCACCTTCAGTGGCATGGTCAGCAACAAGGTCAGCGCCAATTTGATGAGTCTGGGCGCGCTGGATTTTGGCATTATCATTGATGGTGCGGTAGTGATTGTCGAAAACTGTATCCGCCGCCTGGCGCATGCCCAGCAACTACAGGGCCGCTTGCTGACGCGCGAAGAAAGGTTGGCTGAGGTGTTCAGCGCAGCCAAGGAGGTCAGACGCCCGCTGATCTTTGGTCAGCTCATCATCATGCTGGTCTATCTGCCGATCTTTGCGCTCACCGGAGTGGAAGGCAAAATGTTCCACCCCATGGCCTATACGGTGGTGATTGCCTTAATCGGCGCCATGATACTGACACTGACATTCATTCCGGCGGCCATCGCCATTTTTGTCAATGGGCCGCTAGCCGAGCAAGAAAGCACACTGGTCAGGCTAGCCAAACAGCGCTATGCAAGCATTTTGAACTGGGTCATGGCCAATCACATGGTGGTTGCTGTGTTCGTGGCGGCGATGTTGATTGTCACAGGCGTGATGGCCAGCAGAATGGGCAGCGAGTTTATCCCTAGCCTGAATGAGGGGGATTTTGCCATTCAGGCGCTACGCATACCCAGCACCAGCCTGACGCAATCTGTAGCCATGCAACAAGAAATTGAGCACAGCCTGATGGCCCAGTTCCCCGAGATAGAACGCGTATTTGCCAGAACTGGCACGGCCGAAATTGCTTCAGACCCCATGCCTCCCAACATCTCTGACGGTTACATCATGCTCAAACCCAGGGCGCAATGGCCAGACAGCAAGAAGTCCAGAGCTGTGTTGCTGGCCGAAATACAACAAGCCACCGCCAAGCTTGCAGGCAATAACTATGAGTTTTCCCAGCCTATCCAGCTAAGATTCAATGAGTTGCTTTCAGGCGTGCGTAGTGATGTCGCCGTTAAAGTATTTGGTGATGATATGGCCGTGCTTAACCACACTGGCAATAAGATTGCCGATGCCTTGCAATCCATACCCGGAGCTTCCGAGGTTAAGGTGGAACAAACCACAGGGCTGCCTATGCTCAATATTGAAATTGAGCGCGACAAGGCTGCGCGTTACGGGCTAAATATTGGAGATGTGCAGGATGCCATTGGTATCGCGATTGGCGGCCAGACTGCAGGCTTGCTATTTGAGGGGGATCGCCGCTTTGATATTGTTGTACGGCTGCCGGAAAAGCTGCGTGAAGATCTCTTCGCTCTGAAACAACTGCCTATTCCCTTGCCAGTTGCGAATGCCCCCGTCACTTATATCCCTCTTGGTGAGATTGCCAAGCTATCTATCATTGAAGGCCCCAACCAGATCAGTCGAGAAAACGGCAAGCGCCGAGTGGTGGTAAGTGCCAATGTGCGAGAAAGAGATCTGGGCAGTTTTGTTAGTGATGTGGAGCAGACTATCAAGCAGCAGGTGGCTATCCCTTCAGGATATTGGACACGATTAGGCGGTCAATTTGAAAATCTGCAATCCGCCAGCCAACGCTTGCAGTTAGTGGTGCCGCTGTCACTGATGCTGGTGTTTGTGCTGCTATTCATGATGTTTAACAACCTCAAGGATGGCTTGTTGGTATTCACGGGCATTCCATTTGCCCTCACTGGCGGGATTGTCGCCTTATGGCTGAGGGATATCCCGTTTTCCATTTCAGCGGGCATTGGTTTTATCGCGCTTTCGGGCGTGGCAGTGCTGAATGGCTTGGTCATGCTGAGCTTTATCCAGCAACTGCGCAGTCAAGGTAAACCGCTGAGCAATGCCGTGCATGAAGGCGCTTTGAGCAGGTTGAGGCCCGTGCTGATGACAGCGCTTGTTGCCTCACTTGGTTTTATCCCGATGGCGATTGCCACGGGTACAGGCGCCGAGGTGCAAAGGCCGCTGGCGACCGTGGTCATTGGTGGCATTTTGTCTTCAACCGCCCTAACTTTGCTGGTACTGCCTATGCTTTATCAGTTGGTTTACCGAGAGCGCTGAACATCGTCTGTCTGGGGTCAGAACCCACTGGCCCCAGAGATTGCGCGCAATGGTATTGCAAGCTGTGCAAATTTATTCGACAAGTCATCAAATTAAATATTTACTTTATTGATAATTCGTTAAAGAATGTAAGCTGTCTTACACGTCATTGTGCTGTTGATGCTATTTCGCCAGTTCCGTCAGCTTTCTTTGTTGATCACACTCATCGTTGCATGCCTGCAGGGCATAGTGCCGCTTTTGCATGCGCACGCGGCAGATCCTGCCAACATAAATGCCCAAACTGGCATCCATTTGCATGAAGTCAACGCACAATCCCTAGAAACTTATGCTGGTCACTCCCTGCTACCCGACAGTACGCATGCCATGGAAGTTGGCCTTGCGCGTCAATCCAGAGATGCCCTGCTGCTGATACCCATACTAGCTCTGTTTGTTCTGCTGGCGGTGAGCTATGGATTAACTCTCCATATTTCTCCCTGGCTGCAACGCCAGGTGCATTACATCCCCACTCCCCGTTATTTCAGCTCGCTGCTACGAGCTCCCCCGCAACACTGATGCGCTAGATAGCTCTTGCCGCCATGGTTGGCGGCTGTTGATCACCCGCCCCTCAGCTTGATACTGCTGGTTGGCGTATTCAAATCAGTGTTGTAAAAAATGAATATTCTCTATATCAAATATGCCCTGGGCCGAGTGCTGCATGACTTGGTGTTTTGCAGCCAGGCCGATAGCTGGATGGTGCGCCTGGCCTTGTTATTAATTACTGCATTGTTGGCAGGATGGATCATCCTCGGCATGCAAAGTGCAATCGCCTGGGTTTTTGCCAGCTTGGTATTAGCGGTTTTGCTCCTTCTGGCACAATCCAGCTTGCGGCAGATACGTAAGGACTTCGAAGAAGATATTGAACAGCAGGTGCTGGTGATAGGGGTTGGCGATACTAAAGGGCTAATCACGGCAGTGCCTGCCCACATACGCGGTCAGCGCGTTAGCTATGAATTACCTCATCCCACGCGATCCCTCAAACACTTGATGAGTGTTGAGCAAAAAATCAATGAAGCACTGCATTATCAGTCCTCCGCAGGCGTAAAAGTCATCTACGCTGGGCAGGCGCCCTTGCCTATCGCTTTCCTTATGGGTTTCTATTTAGGTAACACCCGCATAGATGCCATCATGGATAAGACAGCGAGTCATGGTTCATGGCAGTTACTGGATGCACTCGATGATGGTGCAAGATTTGAAACGCACGGATTGGAACAGTTAAAACCAGGCATGCGGGAAGTCACCATCATACTGCATTGTGATGGGGCTGGCAGTGGCACATCCATCAATGATGAACCTGCCTGGTCTTTATCCCAATACCCCAACGGCAACATCGTAGTGTCCATGATGCTGGCCGGATCAACACAGGCCAGCTTGTCGGCATCCAAGCAGATCTGTCTGGCTAATCAGTTTGCTGCTGTACTGCATGCATTGGCAGATCATGGGGTAGCCACCGTACATTTACACTATATGGCCCCATAGCCTGTTGTTTAATCTGGGGCGACAATATCGACGCCTGCAACAGCCTGCAATCATCGTTTACTCCCAAGGCAAGGGTTTATCCGAGCCTTGGGGTATACGCATACCTGCCAGCGCCCATGAGGCAGCCAAGATAATTGCAGCGGAGCATGTAGATCAACCCGCAAAGTATCTGGCTGGCTTGCCTGCAATAGGGGGCCAGTTCACGCCCAAGGCTTGCGGTCTGAGCTGTTGATGTCTTATGAGCAAGATGACTAAAGTGCTTAGCCAGCAGGCTTTTGATTTAAGACAGGCGGGGCTTTCTTGGATGGAAGTGGGCAGGCAAATGAATCTCAGCGCCTCATTTGTCAGGCATCTGGCGATTTATAACGAAAGCCTGCAGCAGCGGCCTGCGGTTTGGACAGATGGCCTTCAAGCTACCCACGGTGTTGCCTTGCGCAATGCGGGTTTTTCCAGCAAGAGTGAGGTGTTAGCGGCACTGCAGCAAGAGCCTGCGCTATTGTTGAATCATGTGGGCATAGATAAACGCGCGCTGGAGAAAATCATCGCCTGGGCGCAGTTACAAGCCTGAAACCAAAATATCAGGGTGGTATTTTCAGGCGGCCAAGCGTCAAAAGTTAACTGGATGCACTGGTTGGGCCAAATAACATCTGACAGCCGCTAGTTCATGAACCCAGCTCAACCTGGCCGTAACCGAGCAATGTCCCCGTCGTGTAGGCAATATCAATCAATGCGGCTTGGTAAGCCACCATGGCGCGTATTTCCTTGATTTGCGATTCCCCCAGGCGGCTGAGCATTTCCAACACCTCAGTCATATTGCGCAGCCCTTCATTGAACTGCTTAAGCTCACCGTCATAATTGACGCTGGCCAGCATCACCTGCTGACGGGCAGCGATAATGCGCTGCCAATGCTGCTCTGCCTGATCCACACCATCATGAATTTCGCGTTTGACCGTGAGCACCTGTAGTTCCTTGGTTGCCAGGCGTTGCATACGTTGCTGCACTGCCTGCTGCAATTGATTGAGTCTGGCCTCGTTAGTCATGGGCAGCTCGAAGCGCAAACCCACAGACCACTCACTGAAGCGGTTATCAAATGGGCTGTCATAGGCACGTGACAAACTAGTGGTGCCTGCCGATAGTGCCCCATAGCTGTAATCCAGAGTAAACAGCGGCAAGGTCTGGTTTTGCAGGTAATCAATCTTATTGATATCCGCAGCCAGCTTGAGTTCAAGCTCTAGCAGTTCCAGCCTGCCTTGTATGGCAGAGGCAATCAGCTTGTCAGTTTCAAACTCATAATGCACCAGGATAGGCTCAGACTGTGGCCGTATCATGGCCTGACCTTCCATCGTGTATTGCGGGTCATTGAGCAAAAACTGCAATTGGCGCTGACTCAGCTGCAAGCGGGTTTTGGCAACAATCAAGGCTTCTATGCGGTCGGAAACACCAATTTCGGCCCGGCTGGCTTCAATACTGGCAACCAAGCCCTCCTCCACCCTGCGGCGTACCATTTCCAGATTGCGAGCCGCCAGATCATATTGCTGACGCCTGACATCCAGCTCAGCCCAGGCGGCATATAAGTCCCAGTAAGCCTTGTCTATCAGGGACACGATACGGATGGATTGCAAGCGCGTCTTGGCATCCACAGCCTGCCTATCCAAGTCGGCAATGCGTATGCTGGCCTCATTCACCTTCACCCCGGCATTGCGCAGCAGCGGTTGGCTGATAGAAAAACGTGTGGCACGGCGATACTCATCCGTACCCAAACTGCCTTCCGTCAGCTTGCGCTCAAATGGCGTACTCACGCGCACTGTACCGCCAGTGCGCAAGGGAATGGCAATACCGGCCTCACCATCCAGATAATCAATTTGCTGTTCAGCCTTGTTAAGTTTGACCAGCTGCCCATCAAGGTCAGCATCTTCAGCTTTCAGCTGCACAATATCGCCGCTGGTCAACGGGCGGTTCTCGCGGCTGCGTTTCAGGCTGGCGTAGATGATGTTATCGAACTTGGCACGCTCTGCCCCTAAGGCACTTTGTGCAATTTGCGGGTCAAACTGCACCACCTTGAGTGAAAGGTTGTTTTGCAGCGCCCTGGCGCGCACATCAGCGAGGGTCAGCCCATGCTCAACGCCATTAAGCGCTAATTGCGGCACCTGCGCTTGCGGAGCGGCTTGTGCATTCAGTACATCATCCAGCTTGATATTGAGCTTTTGCGGCGCAGACAATTTGTACTGTTGTTGGGCATTGCGGGTACTTTGCTCCAAACTCTCTTTGCCCACGCTCATGGCATCAAGGTCTATGCGCTCAGGCAAGGCAATGAGCTGGTCCGTAGTCGCGCCAGTCGCGGTAATGTCTGCCGCCTGCAGCGGCCAGGCTGTGGTCAGGCTCAGGCCTGCAATCAGCATAGTGCAAGGGATCAAGCGTTTCATGTAGTGCCCGGCGTGGTCAGCTTAGGTACACGTGGCGGGAAGCCGTTCAAGATACGCCAGATTTCATAGCCTATGGAAACCTCTTCCAGCAGTATCCAGCCGCGCGAAGAACTGCCCTGGCGCAAGAAGCGCTCTGAAGGCCATTTCTGCACGCTTTCATCTGGCACTACCATGACACGGAAACGCCCGGTACCATCATCACTGTTATCGACAAAAGCCACTTTGCCAGCAAATGTACCAATGGCAACATTGGGCCAGCCAGAAACCTGCAACGCTGGCCAACCATCAAACTCCAGACGCACCCGGCTACCAGGCACAATCAAGGCGGCATCCAACCCACTAACGTTCAGTTCCACCGCCTGCTGTTCGGTATCTGGAATAATCACCAGCAGCGGCTGCCCCTGGCTGATAATTTGAGATTGCGAGTTGACTGGCACCCTGAACACCGTGCCCGCGCGCGGTGCCTTGAGCAATTGCGATTGTTGCCGGGAAAGGTTGATTTCCAGATTGCTCAGCTCATTTTGGCTATCGGCCACTTCCGAGCCTATCTTGCTGATCAAGGCACGGCTGGCATCAATGCTGGCATCGGTTTCAGCCTTGACCTGTACCAGGTTGGCATCTGCGCTTTTTTCTTCGGCACGGACTGAAGCCAGGCTGGCTTTGGCACTATTCAATGCTCTTAATGCCACAGCGGCATCTCGCGCAGCCAGCTCAACCTCGCGCCTGGAAACCAGGCCTTCCTCTACCAGGCGCTGCATACGTGATACCTGAAAATCAGCCGCATCGCTGGTCGCCTGGGCAGACTCCACATTTTCAGTAGCGGTCACCACTTTTTGCCTGGCCACAACCAGGTTGTAATCAGCCGCGGCCACCTTGGCCTGGCGTACGGTCAACAGGTTTTGCAACTGCACCTGATAGGCTTGTAGCTCATCCTGCTTGGCTTTGAGCTTGGCGGCACTGGTTTGCTGTTGCGCGATCAATCTATCTTTAAAGCTGGGATCCACATCGCGGATTTCCAGCAAGGGGTCACCCTCCTTGACGCGCGCACCCTCGCGCACAAACCATTGCTTGATCACGCCACCCACTGGCGCATCCACACTCTGACGTCGCTCTAGTGGCGCAAACGCAGTCACCGCCCCCATGGCTTGCACATTTTGTTGCCAGGGCAAAAACAGCATCAAAGTAGGCGCAATAAAGCATAACAATACAATCCAGAGCAGGATGCGCTTCACCACTCTCGGCGTTGCGGTGTAATGCAGGAACTGTTGATTATCAATGACCATGATCAAGCAACTCCAGCGTCAATATTTGTTGGCAGCGCTGAGCAATGGCAGCATGACGCGTCATGATAATCACGCTGCACTCGCTCAGGCCCAGCAGCAGGGGCAAGGCGCGGTTTAGGTCTGCCTCATCCAGATAATCCAGCAAGCCATCCACGATCAACAGCCCAGGCTGGCCTATGATGCCTCGAGCCAGCATCAAGAGATTGATTTGCGTGGTGGAAAGTGGAGAGCCATTAACTGCAAGTGAGGTATTGAGACCATCCTTAAACTGGTTGATGCTATTCATCAACCCAAGCTTGCTTAGCAGCTGCGTAACCTCAGACAAGGGCAGGTCCTCACGCCCTATCAGTACATTCTCGATAATGCTGCCATCTATGACTTCGAGCTTGCCTACGCAACCTATGTGTTGTCGCAACTGATTGAGGTTGAACTGCTCAAGCGTCATGTCATTGAATGCCACATGACCATGCTCGGGCTGGCGCAGCCCGGTGAGCAAGGCCGCCAATGAAGACTTGCCACTGCCTGCAACCCCCAGCACCGCCAGGCTTTGACCAGGCGGCAAGGTAAAGCTGATGCCAGATTGGGAGGCGGTATGGCGCAAGTAATCATAGCCAAGATTGACGGCGCTTAACTTGATGGGCCGCTCAATATTGATTTGTCGCAATGGGGCTTTTTCCTGAGGTAAATCCTGGATATAGCCTATCTTGTCCAGACTGGCGAGCAGGTCGTAATAATATTCAAGCTGGCCAATAAAGCGCAGGAAAGAAGCCAGCACAGCAAAAATTATCAGCTCTGCCGCGACAAACTGCCCAAGGTTGATCTGCCCCTTGATGACCAAGGTCCCCCCCAGCGCCAGCATGGCTGTGCCGCCCAAGGCATAGATGATGACCCCACCCAGATATTGCTTGATCAGCACCCGAAAATGCGCACTGCGTTTTTTCAGGTACTCCCCTGCCAGTTGATGGGTACGCTCCTGTGCCAGACTAACGCCTGAGGAAAATTTGAAAGTATTGAGATTACGCGCGATGGTTTCCAGCCAGGCGGCCAGCTCAAACTTGGCATGCGATTCGGCAATCGCCGTCAAAGGCGCTTTACGGCCTATGACATAGACAATCACCACAATGATCAGCATTACCAGTGCCACTACCACGGCAAAATACAGGCTATAGAAAATCAGAATCAGGCTGCCTACCAGCGCTTGCAATATGGTGGCCACGCCTATGGTCAACAAGGTGGCCACAGACTTCTGCACTGAGGTTACTTCAAAGAAGCGATTAACTAATTCCTGCAGATCATCCACATCAGCTGCATCATATTTCGCGCCCTGGGTCTTGTCCGCGGCGTCGGTGGCAATGCGGCAGAAAATGCGCCGCTGAATCAGCTCGACGATAAAAATCTCCAGCACGTAAAACAAGCCAGCAAACAGCAAAAACACAAACAACATAAAGGAAATGATGAGCAGTGGCTTCAGCAAGCTGCCCATAGTGACGGTATTGATCAACGCCTGTACCGAGATAGGGATAGCGAGGTTAATGAACCCCACTCCCCCCATCAGAATGATAATGAGCAGGATATCTTTGCGTTCCAGGCTCAGCAGATCAAACAGTCGCTGTCTTGGCTGCATCTTGTGGCTATGCGTCGTATGTAAAGTGTCGTTATTCATTGTATGGTTCACTCAAGCACAGCAAAACGACCCTGGCATTAAGGATTAAGTTCGCAAGCGCTCAAGGCCGCAGGGGAAAATATTTAAACTGATAACTGCAGATGTGCTCATCGTTGCTGCACTGGAGAAGGATAACCGTGTCGTGTGCTGATTTGATGATGATATTAACCCATGGCAAGCACTAGGCCTGGGATTTTACAGATACCCATGGAGTTTATGTGTGAAGTTTGGCTAGAAATGGGGAAAACTGCAGCACTTGCGAGCAGAGCTTTAGACGTGGGATAGCAAAAGCAGGCTTTTGATAGACAGACGTTGCAGCGCTAGCAGAAGATTCAGCAAACATATCTGTAGCACATCTATCTGGTAGTAAATCTATGCTGAAAACCAGCACAGCGAAAGTATGTCTATCCCGAGAAACATCACCTTCGCTGTTTATACCCACATTAAAAATGTATGGTGTGCAACCCGTCAGAATCCGTATTTCCAGCCAACTGTAATCAGGTAACTATAATTCTCAATGCCAGAAGCATTCTTAAATGTGGTCACCGTATTTTCCGCATGATCATAGACTTTGGTATCGCCTTTTTTGTCCAGCATCATGCTGGCTACGGCTTCAAAAAACAGTTGGGAATGTTCAGTTAGCTCATAGCCCAAGTTACCCGTCAGCGAGAAGTATTGCTGCCCTCTGGCATCATCCTTGAAAGTCAAATCTCTAAAATAATGGTGATCTATCGCTGAGGCATTGACCCAGCTACTGAATTTGAATGCCCCACCCGCCTCAAACTCTCCATAGCGATAATTCCCAGCTACGCCGATGTAAGGCACTGTGAAACGTTGCTGATAAGAGATAGCCTTGGCATCAATGAACTCGCCTCTATATGCCCCATTCCAGTAATTGAAAATACCGCCTTTAGCCACAAAGCTATAGTGCGTATCTTGATAGCCAGCCATCAGGCCAAAACGCCAAGTAGGGTGATTAAAAAGCCAGGCTTTGAGGTTGATATCAAACTCACGCGCGTGCTTAAGGTCGGTATCTGCGTGGTAACTATGATGCGTCCACTGTTGTTGGTCAGCATCCAGCCAATCGTAATCGTTCATCTTTCCCGCAGTCTTGGCGACTGTGGTCCATGCTGACAGCCCCAGGGATAATCTTTTTACAATATCCCACTCTAGATTCCCTTTGAGGTGGGCGCGCTGTCATATTGCCAATCCAACTGACTAATTTTACGGCCACCCTGACTATCCGCGTAAACACGCTCCTTGGCTTCGCCACTCAAGCTTCCCAAGTTGAGATTGCCAGTAATTTTTCCAGGTTTGGAATATGAGTCTTCACCATCTTCCAATCCAATCTCGCTACTCTCCAATACCGCTTCATTGTCTGCCGACACAATTTCGGTGGCAGCCAGTGCCGGAAAAGGCAGCAGCGCACACATGACATATCCCACCATATTTGTTTTTTTCATATCCCTATCCTTGTTCAAATTCAATTATTTGCCGTGAAGTTTCCTGTCATGCTTAAAACCGCAACAAGACAAATAACTTTACTTTAAATTTGAACTATTAAGCAAATATGCAATGAGAGTGCTCAAGAAAATATCCCTGTGAATAAATTAAATTGCATTAAATTCAATTGGATAATTAATTTACGGATTAAAGATATCAAATACCAGCCATGAATTATTTTGTCAATTAACGGGCGGAATATCTTAGATGCGAGTAGCTAAAGCGGTGTGTTGAGCAGTCAATGGCCAGCACCTGGAAGATGTGTGAAGCTAGGCTTGAACGCGGTGGGATAAACATCTCATGGTGAAATGTGCGGATGTTCTTAATGAGGGAGATTTGGAGAAGGATTGCCTGGCGCTGGAGAGCGCCAGGCATGACTACTTATTTCAAGCGCTTGGATTGCACTTCATCGATCAGGCGTGCTGCCCTTTCCTTGCCACCGAGGCCAAAGGCAATGGCCAGTGCCAGGAAGATGGCGCCAAACACAATCACAAATAAGGCAGTCAGCAACTGTGTGCCGATATCCAGTTGTTCCAACGCCACAAACAAGGCAAAAATCTGGATGCCGTATTCAGCGGTGGTACTGATACGCAGTGCACCTTCATACTTCATGCCATGCAACCAGGCAAACACCAGGCGGTTGATAAAGCGTGCCAGCAAAGTACCGAAGATCAGCACCAAGATGGCAACAATAATCTTGGGCAGGTAATTGGCAAGGTTGTGCAGCATCAAGCTACTTCAGTCAGACCAAGGATTTTGGCGCCGGTAATCACAAACAGCAGAATAACCAGCCAGTAGATCACTTGGCTGATGACACCACTGAGTGTCAGATCAAAATCGCCATGCTTGAGGAATGCCTCTAGGCCTGAGCGATCAGCAAAGGTATCGAACTGCGCTAGTTCCAGCGCGCGCTTCACACCTACGCGTGCCACCTTGCACATGCCCAGCCAAACAACAAAATCACAATGACAGCCAACATCTTGGGGAAGAAGGTAGCCACCTCACTCCAGAATTGGTTGAGTGAGGCTAGGAAAATATCGATCTGGTATTGCATATTGCACACTCCTTTATATTTATAGTGAGGCCCACATCACGGGGACACTCTCTGCCAATGCTGGATAGGCTTGGCACATCAGGGGTTAGGGAGCGGCCTATTTTCGCGTAATTGCCATTGCTGCGCAAACGAAAAAGCCTTTATTTGTAATAAAAAACATTAAATTAATTATTTAATCTATTGTATTTAAATTATTTACCCTCCTAAATTGTTGCGCTGCTTATTAAGATTTGGGATTAAGTTTGGGGTTTAGCCTGAGGTAAACACGGGCCAATAACAATATTGCTAGCACCAAGGCATATAAAGCGGGCTGGGTAATATCCTGCTTAACCAACCACCAGTAGTGCAGGATGACCAGAATGGCGATTGGATAAACCAACTGATGCAGCGTTTTCCAGCGGCGTTTGAGTTTGCGCATCATGAATTGGTTGGAGGTCAATGCCAGCGGCAGGCTCAGCATTAAAGCCGTGAAACCAACCAGCACATAGGGGTGCTTGCTGATATCTTCAATAATTTCCGCCCAGGCAAACCAGTGATCCAGCCAGAGATAACTGAGGAAATGCAGGCAGGCATAGAAAAACATGAATAGCCCTAACATGCGTCTATAAAGCAGCAACCAGGGCCAGCCAAAAATCAGCTTCAAGGGCGTAATGACCAGGCTGAGCAGCAGGCTGACTAAGGCCCAGGTGCCAGTTGAATGCTCAATAAACTCTACCGGATTAGCCCCGAGTTCATCGCTGAAGCCCAGCCATAGCAGGCGCAGCAAGGGCAATAAACCCAATACAAACAACAATAGTTTGTAGCAGCTAAGTGTGGTCTTGCTGGGCGGCATCAGAAATTCTTGGCGAGATCCATGCCAGCGTAGAGCTGCCCTACTTGCTCGGCATAACCATTAAACATTTGCGTGGGAATGCGGCGTGTGAACAAGCCACTGCCAATTCTGCGCTCACTGGCTTGCGACCATCTGGGATGTGCCACCTTGGGGTTCACATTGGCATAAAAGCCATATTCATTGGCGGCTGCCCGCATCCAGGTGGTTTGTGGCATTCGTTCACTGAAACGGATGCGCACTATGGATTTACCGCCTTTGAAACCATATTTCCAAGGCACCACTAGGCGCACAGGCGCGCCATTCTGCTTGGGTAAGTATTCGCCATACAAGCCCACAGCCAAAATCGTCAGTGGATGCATGGCCTCATCCAGCCGCAATGCCTCCAAATAAGGCCAATCCAGGATGGGCGCGCGTACGCCTATCATGCTGTCAGGCTCTGCTGCAGTGATGAACTCCACATATTTGGCATTGGAGGTGGGTTGTGCCAGCTTGATCAGGGCACTCAGCGGTATGCCCACCCAGGGAATCACCATGGACCACCCTTCCACGCAACGCATGCGGTAGATGCGTTCTTCCAGCGGGGCCAGCTTCAAGAGCTTGTCCATGTCCAAGGTCTGGGCTTTATGTACCTCGCCCTCTATGCTGATGCTCCAGGGCGTAGTGCGGAATTTCTTGGCATTGACGGCGGGTTGTTCCTTAGCCGTGCCAAACTCATAGAAATTGTTATAGGTGGTCACGTCCTGATAGGGCGTGAGTTTTTCTTCTTTGCCAAAGTCAGTCTTGTTGAACTGCTTGATAGGAGGCTGGTGAGGCGCATCCTCAGCCTGCGCCAGTGCTGGCCAAGCCGTACTTAATGGAGCAATCGCACTTAGTCCCAGGGCTTTGACAATCTCACGCCTGCGTCTAAACGTTTCCACAGGCGTAATTTCGGAGGGGGCGATATCGGCGGGCTTGCCTATCAGCATGATCTGGCCTTTCAGGTTAAGGAGGCCAGCCCGCGACCGGCCTTATTGCTGGGATAGGTTTTTTAACTGCAAGTTCACTTCCGCAGAGAGTTTTTCAGCGCCTATGGCGTCACTGATTTCCAGCGCCTGTTTGAAGCTGGCCAAGGCTTCATCCTTGCGCTGATTGGCCAACTGGCTTAAGGCGATGTAGTAGTAGCCCTTGGCGGCCCAATAACCATCACCTGCCTCGCGCGCCTGAGTAATCACCTTGTTGATATGACGCTCCGCATTGGTGTAATCCTTGGCATCAATATACAAATGCCCTAGCTCCAGCCCGGCATTGGCGTAATCATCAAACGTACCATCAGTGCGCTGCATAACCACGGCCTTGGTCTGATTGGCAATGGCATCGTCATACAAGCCCTGTTTGGCCTTGAGTTGGGCCAAATGCTCATGGGTATCGGCACGCTCGTTATTGTTGCCAGCCAGATTGAGCGCGGCATCATAGTGGCTTTGTGTGGTGGCGAAATCTCCCTGCTGCAATGCAGCTTCACCTGCCAGCAGTTGAATCATCACCTGGAGTTTCTGGCTTTTCTGTTCCACGGCCAGCTTGAGCGCAGCGTTATAACTTTCCTGCGCCTGTGCAAACTGGCTGGCCGCCTTGTAGGCATTGCCCTTGAGCATCAAGGTCACCGCGCGCTCCTGTGGGTTATTCGCCAGCGGTTCTGCCTTGGTAAAACTTTTCACAGCTGCATCGGGCTGACCCAGTGCCAGCTCTGCCCTACCCTGACACAACAACAACTCCCGCTGGAGCTTGCCAGGCTGCTGCGCCAACTTGAGG
The DNA here is from genome assembly GCF_000617925.1 of Methylobacillus glycogenes JCM 2850. Lineage (GTDB taxonomy): Bacteria > Pseudomonadota > Gammaproteobacteria > Burkholderiales > Methylophilaceae > Methylobacillus > Methylobacillus glycogenes. Next base: position 710,437 of record NZ_BAMT01000001.1, on the reverse strand, counting down.
GCTTCTGCGGCGTTGCCATCACTGAGTTGTGTGAAGCATTGTTCGCTCAGTGTCGCAGCCTGAGCCTGGCTGGCTAACAGCAAGCTGACAAGGACGGGAGCAAGGCGCTTGGTAAGACCAAAGCAAGGATGTAGCTTGAAAAGTGTCATCATGATTCCAGGTATTGGTTCCAGTCGTGTGCGGTCAGTCCGCGGGCAAAAAATTCGGGATTAAGGATGGTGTCCTTGCTGTTATAGCGCAAACGTGTGCCATGTCGGTCTACCAGCAGCCCGCCAGCCTGTTCCAGCACGCATTGGGCAGCAGCGGTATCCCACTCCGAGGTCAGGCCCAGTCTGGGATAAAGGTCTGCCCTGCCTTCAGCCACCAGGCAAATCTTCAGGGAACTGCCCATGGCCAGCACCTCAGGCTCGCCATGACGTTGGGCAATGTTGTGCAGCAAAGCCTGGATTTTGCTGCCTGGGTGCGAGCGACTGCCAGCAATGGTGATGCGCTCAGGCTGCAGGCTGCGCGCCTGTATGCGTACAGGTTGGCTACTACCCTCTTGCTTGTAGGCACCCTTGCTATCGGCGTAGTAGCAAACATCCAGCGCAGGCGCGTAGACCACGCCCATGATGGGCAGGCCATGCTCTATCAAAGCGATATTGACGGTGAATTCATCATTGCGCTTGATGAATTCACGTGTGCCATCCAAAGGGTCTACCAGCCAATAGCGCGTCCAGCCCTGGCGCTCGGCAAAATCTGGCAGTTCTGATTCTTCAGAAATGATGGGCAGCGCGGGGTGCATGGCCTCCAGGCCTTGCATAATGATGTCATGCGCGGCCAGATCGGCTGCGGTGACTGGCGTTCTGTCCTGCTTTTGCTGCACGTCGAACTGGCCCTGGTAAACCTGCATGATGGCACTGCCTGCCTGGCGCGAAAGTGCTAGCAGTGTCTCTAGGGTGTTCATGCGTCCAGCAATTGCCGCAAGCCAGCTTCATCAAGAATACTCACCCCCAGCGCCTGCGCTTTTTCCAGCTTGCTACCAGCTTCGCTGCCTGCCACTACATGACTGGTTTTTTTGGAGACGCTGCCACTGACCTTGCCGCCTGCCTGCTCTATCAACTCTTTGGCATCTTCACGCGTCAGGTTGGGCAAAGTGCCTGTCAGCACAAAGCTCAAGCCTGTGAGCTTGCCCTGCTGGTTTTGCTTGCCAGTGCCCTCATCCCATTCTATGCCTGCGGCCTGCAAGGCCGTGATCACCTCACGGTTATGGGCCTCGGCGAAAAAGGCGACAATTGAATCAGCACAATGGGGCCAACATCAGGCACTTGCTGCAATTCTTCACCAGTGGCCGCCTGCAATGCCGCCAAGCCACCAAAATAGCGCGCCAGGTCCTTAGCAGTGGCTTCGCCCACATTACGAATACCCAGGGCGTAAATAAAGCGCGCCAGCGTGGTGTGCTTGCTGGCCTGCAAAGCCTGCAATAAGTTTTGTGCAGATTTCTCTGCCATGCGCTCCAGGCCGGATAATTGCTCCAAGGTCAGGCTGTAGAGTTCGGCCAGGGTCTTGACCAACTGGCTATCCACCAACTGCTCCACCAGTTTGTCACCCAGCCCTTCAACGTCCATGGCGCGGCGCGAGGCAAAATGCAAGATGGCCTCCTTACGTTGTGCCGAGCAGAACAGCCCGCCAGTACAACGCACAGCGGCCTCATCTTCCAGCCTGACGGCATGTGAGCCACACACCGGGCATGCATGCTTGATACTTTCCAGCAATTGGTAAGGCTGAGTCTCGGCAGGCCTGCGTTCCAGCAGCACCCCCACCACCTCGGGTATCACGTCACCTGCCCTGCGCACACTGACGGTATCGCCCACGCGCACATCTTTGCGGTCAATTTCATCTTGATTGTGCAACGTGGCATTGGTCACAGTCACACCGCCAACGAATACTGGTTTTAGGCGTGCCACTGGCGTGATTGCCCCGGTACGGCCGACTTGTACATCAATGGCCAACACTTCTGTCAGCGCTTCTTGTGCCGGGAATTTATGCGCAATGGCCCAGCGTGGCGCACGCGACACAAAGCCCAGCTCGCGCTGCTGATTCAGATTGTTGACTTTATAAACCACGCCATCGATATCAAATGGCAAGTCATTACGCTCATTACCTATGCGCACATAATAGTCACGCAATCCTTCCAGCCCCTGCACCACGGCACGTTGTCTGCTGACAGGGAGCTTGAGGCTATCGAGATAATCCATGGCGGCGCTATGGCTGGTAAATGCGGGCACGCCTTCGGTCACGCCCAGGCCATAGGCAAAAAAGGTCAAGGGGCGCGTGGCGGTGATATTGGGGTCAAGCTGACGCAAGCTGCCTGCCGCGGCATTGCGTGGATTGACAAAGCGCTTCTCGCCCTTGGCTTCCTGCTCTTGGTTGAGCTTGTCGAAATCGCGTTTCAGCATCAACACTTCACCGCGCACCTCAAGTAAGGCCGGAGGAGTTTGCAGCGGTAATTTTCTGCGTATGGATTTGATGGTGCACAAGTTGCTGGTGACATTCTCACCGCTATAGCCATCGCCACGCGTGGCACCTTGAGTCAGGATGCCATGCTCATAGGTCAGAGTAATGGCCAACCCGTCAAATTTTGGCTCTACGGCATACTCTATGCTGTCAACACCCAGGGTTTCACGCGCCCGTTTGTCGAACGCCAGCAACTCCTCGTCCTCAAAAGCATTGTTGAGCGAAAGCATGGCCTGTCTGTGGGTAACGCTATCAAAGGCCTTGAGTGCTGTGCCACCAACACGTTGTGTTGGTGAGTCTGGGGTAATCAGTTCGGGGTGATCAGATTCCAGCTGCTGTAATTGCCTGAACAGCCTGTCATATTCGCTGTCCGGCACGCTGGGGGCATCCAGCACGTAATATTCATAATCCAGTGTCAGTATTTGTTCACGCAAGGCTTGCAATTGCTGCGGGGCTTTTTCTGGCCCCGCTTGTGATTGCAGGTCTTGCGCAGACGATGTCGCGCCAGCCTCCTGCTCAAACAGGCCGGTTTGCTTGATTGTTGTCATCTCAGCCTTCAGGAAAACAGGCGCAAGGCGTAGGCCTCGCCTGGGGCTATGCCACGTGCCACCATCTTGTCGTGTATCAGCTTGATTTGCTGACGTATCTTGTCTATCTGCGCATCACCAAGCTCGCGTTGCTTTTCATCCACCAGATGCGCGCCCAGGCTATGTTCCATCTGCCGCGCCAGCAACACCATATGGTTATAGGCTTCGCCATAGCTGCGTACCCGTGGGATATCAAGCTGGAAGCTCAAACCACGAATCACCGAGCTACGCAGCATTTCTGGGGTAAATGGCTGAGGGTCATGGTTGACGACAGAGAACAGCACCTGCTTCTCACCATCCGCACCTTCGGCTAGGTAATGATAAGCACCGTCAGTGCCCAGGCTTAAGCCCCCCGCTTCTGCCAGGCCACGGAACTTGGTGCCGGTAAACGAACCACTGCCGCCCTGGGTAAGGTGGAAGGCCACCATCTGGTCAACTTCTATGCAGAACTGATCAAGCTGTGCCGCATGTTGCAAGGGATTTTCTGCATGTATCCATTCCAGATCCGCATTGAGGTTGTCGGCAAGTGCCTCTACTGCAAGATGGAAGCGCGACAGCGAGCCAGTGGAAACTGCACCTGAGCGATCCGCCAGTTGCAGTGTGCAAACAGCGGCGCTGAAACTAGTGGATTCTTGCTCACGGGTCAGCAAATGCCAGCGTTGATCCCCTGCTAGCCCATAGGCATACACAGGCTTGTCTATATCTGTGATAGAGAGCAGAAATTCGCGTAACTGCAAGCCGCTGGCAGGCTGCGCCAGTGTCAATACGGCACAGAAGTCGATATCGGTGTTGATTTCAGCAGGCAACTGCAGCTCAGGCTGAGGTGGGTTATTTGGCGTAGAAGCCATGGCAGGCTGCGGTGCTAGCTGGTTTTCTTCTTCCCAGGGCGGCAAGTCTTCTGCCTCTTGGGCTAGGGCTGACTCATGTAGGGCATTCTCGGGTTCGTACTCAGTTTCAAACTGAGCATGATATTCAGGCTCCAATTCGGCTTCAGGCTGATATTGGGTCTCGAAGTGGTGATTACTTGGGTTTTTATCAAGCTCAGGCGCAGCATATGGCTGTGATTCTATATGCTGCGGCTCGACATATTGTGACCCGGCAAAAGCTTGTTCGTCGGAGGAAATGTCGGTTTTGCTCAGCTTGACTGCAGACTCGGATAAGCGCACTTCGGCATGGCTGTCTTCATCCTCATCTTTCAGGATGGCATTGTGGTCAAACTGGAAATCATCGTCTCTATCCAGGCGCTCTCGGCTTGTGGATTCACGGCTGGCAACATCACTTTGTGGCGTGGCTTGTTCCATGAGGGCATCGTAGCGTGGCTCATCAAAACGGCTGCTGGTCTCGCGCTTGAATTTGCGCTCTTGCCACCAATTGAAGGCCATCACGCTGGCGATGAAGACTGCCCCCAGTGCCAGTAGCGCCCAATGTAGATCAGTCATTATGTTGTTGCTCCAAGTTTTTTGATCCTAAAGTGATCTTGGTTATAAGTTGATCTGAGTTTGAAACTGATCTTTTAAATTGATCTAGGTATTGCCTTTTAAACTAACCTTATTTTTAAACTAACTTTAAGCTTAGCTGGATACATCAGGCGGCCTCATGCATTTGCAGGGCCGCGGCCATATCCACTTCAACAATGCGCGAGACACCTGACTCCTGCATGGTCACGCCTATCAGTTGCTGGGCCATTTCCATGGTTATTTTATTATGGCTCACAAACAAAAACTGTGTGCGCTCTGACATTTTTTTCACTAATGCACAGAAACGCTCGGTATTGCTGTCATCCAGTGGCGCATCAACCTCATCCATGAGGCAGAAAGGTGCAGGGTTAAGGCGGAATAGCGCAAACACCAATGCCAGCGCTGTTAATGCCTTTTCGCCACCGGATAATAAATGGATGGTGCTGTTCTTTTTGCCGGGTGGCTGGGCAAATACCTGCATCCCAGTATCGAGAATTTCGTCACCCAGCATTTCCAGCCTGGCCTGGCCGCCACCAAATAGCTCGGTGAATAATTCACCAAAATTGCGATTGGCCTCATCAAAAGTAATTTGCAAGCGGCTACGGGTTTCGCGGTCTATGCGGCGTATCGCATCTTCCAGCGTCACTATCGCCTGCTCAAGGTCAGCAGCCTGACTATCCAGATAATGCTTGCGCTCGCGCTCGCTCTCCAACTCTTGCAGGGCAGCCAGGTTGACCGGGCCTAATGCCGCAATCTGGCTATCCAGCGTGCTGATCAGCCGCTCCAGCTCATTGCTGCGCGTATTGACCGTCAAGCCTTGCACCAGTTCAGACTCTTGCAGCCCACAGGCCTGTAATTGTTGCTCACATTGTTCAAAATGCAGGCGCGCCTGTTGTTCATTAAGGCGTGACTGCTCAAGCTTGTCGCGTAGTGGATGTAGTGCCTGCTCGTGTTGCAGGCGCAAGCGCTCTTGCTGCTGCAAGGCCTGGTCTGCACCAGCAATCAGGTCTCGTGCTGCAGCCAGTGCGGCCTCATGTTGCTGCTTGAGCGTCAATGCCTCGGCCAGTGCCAGTTGGTGAGGTTCCAGGTCTGAACCCAGCAATAAAGCCGTGTTTTCTTGCTGCCGCGTTGCTAGCGTTTGAAGCTCTTCCTTGAGCGCAGTCAGTCGGCTGCGGGCTTCGCTAATATTGCTTGCAAGTAATTTGTGATTGAAGGCTTTTTCTTGCGTTTCGCGCTCAGCCTTTTGCCAGGCAACCCGCACCAGGTTGAGCTCGGCCTCAGCACTATTGCGCCTGGCCTGGGTGCCTTGGCGATCTGACTGCAATTGCACCAGCCCACTGCGCAATTGCTGCAGCGTCTGTTGCTGTTGGTTTTGTGTCTGGGCTAGTTGCAAACCCGCTTGCTCCTGATTTTTCAGGTCCAGCTCCAAACTGGCGCGGCGTTGTTGGGTGTGCTGCAGCTCCTGGCGCAATTGCTGCAATTGCAGATGGCGCTGATGCTGCGCCTGGGTTGTGTTACGCAGTTGCTGCTGCAATTGTTGCTGTTGCTGGCGCACGCTTTGCAATGCTTGCTCGGCCTGGGTCACCGACTGTTTGCTGGCTTGCAGCGCCAGCCGCAACTGTGGGATATCCGCTTCCAGTTTTTCCAGCTCTCGCTGGCGCTCAAGCACGCCATGCAGCGGATTATTCTGCGCGTGCAGGCTGACGCCATGGCGGCTATGAATATCACCAGCAGGTGTCACTATGGTTTCACCTGCTGCCAGTGTGCTACGCATTGCTTGGGCTGCACTGTCGCTTTCTGCAATCAGTACCGTATCCAGCCAGTCGTTGATCCACCCTTGCAGCGCTGGCTCTTGTACCTGCACTTTGCTGCCCAAGCTATTCTGCCTACTTGCCTGGGTTAAGCCTGGGTAAACCAGACTCACGGCTGCCGGAGGTCTCGCATCGCCAGCTTGCAGCGGCTGATCCGTGATCAGGGCATTAAGTCTGGCCCCGAGTACGGATTCCACAGCGGTTTCCCAGCCTGCGGCAATGCGTATCCCTTGCCAAAGTCTGGTGCTGGCGCTCAGACCATGCTGTTGCAGCCATTGATCCAGCTGTTGCTCCCGGCCCATATTGTTTTGCAGCTTGCGCAAGGCATTGGCTTCAACTTCGGTCTGGTTAAGCTGACGCTCGGCCTGCAACATGGCGTCACGCAACTGATTGAGGTGCTGATTTTGCGACTGCTCAAGATCACGTTGCTGATTCAGCTGCTGCTCTTCTTGCTCCTGCTGGCGCGTAGCCGCCTGATGCTCACTTTCCAGCGCCAGAATTCTGGTCTCGTCAGGCAGCTTGAGTGTGGCAAGCGATTGCTGCAGGCGTTGCAAACGCTGCTGGTGATCCTGCTGGTTACGCTCGGCATGCTTGAGATTGGTTTCTTCCAGGCGTATGGATTGCTCAGCTTCGTGCAATACGCGCTGCGCCGCAGTATGGGTATGCAGTGCAGACTGGAAAGCCCGTTCCGCTTCAGGCAGTTTTAGCTTAAGCGCCTGTAAGTCTGTGCTGGCAGCTGACTCTTCCAGGCTGGCGGCTTGCTCCTGCTTCAGCAAGCTTTCCAGCTTGCTGTTAAATTCCTCGGATTGTTGCGTTAAGCGACTGGATTGATCGCTGAGCTGCTGTTGTTGCAATTGCAGGCGCGCACGGTTTTCTTGGTTATGGCGTAGTTGCTGCTCATGGCGCGCCACTTCGGCATTGGCTTCGTAGTAGGCAGCTTGTGCCAATTGCAATTGGCTGGCCGCAGCATGATGTTGTTCACGCAGGGTTTCCAGGCTGCTCTCGCTCTGGCGCAACGCCGCCATTTGCGCTTCCAGGTCTACGCCTAAACGCGTTACCGTCGCCTGAGTTTTTTCCCATTGGCTGGCGGCATCGCGTTTTTTTAATAGCCACAACTGGCCATGACTAAGTTTTAGCTTGTTTTGCAGGCCCTGATATTGCAGCGTCACCGCAGCCTGGGATTCCAGACGCGTAATCTGCTTATCCATCTCCTGGCGGATATCTTCAATGCGCGTCAGGTTCTCTTTGGTATCGCGCAATCTGGACTCAGTCTCGCGCCTGCGCTCTTTATATTTAGATATGCCTGCGGCTTCTTCCAGGAAAACCCGCATTTCTTCCGGCCTGGCTTCCACAATACGGGAAATGGTGTTCTGGCCGATGATGGCGTAGGCACGCCCGCCCAAGCCCGTACCGAGAAATAAATCGGCAACGTCACGACGGCGCACTACGGTGTTATTGATGAAGTAGGTAGAGCCTTTATCGCGTTCTATCACGCGCTTGACTGAGATTTCCGCATATTGCGACCACTCACCCGCTGCGCCGCCCAAGCTGTTGTCAAAAATCAGCTCCACGCTGGCACGTGAGGCCAGCTTGCGATTGCCCGAGCCATTGAAAATCACGTCGGACATGGATTCGCCGCGCATTTCCTTGGCGCTGGATTCACCCAATACCCAGCGTATGGACTCCATCACATTGGATTTGCCGCAGCCATTCGGGCCCACTACGCCTACGCGGTGGCCATGGATATGCAAGGTGGTGGGGTCTACGAAAGATTTGAAACCGGCGAGCTTTAGATGAGTCAGGCGCAATTGATGAAGGTCTTGGCTATAATGACACTTTTTTGATAACCAGAGTTATACGGTAGCCCTTATGTCTAGTCAACCCAGCAAAGTCTTGGAAACCTTCGACAACCCCAACCCAGGTCGTGATTTCCATATCCATATGGAAATCCCTGAGTTCACCTGCTTGTGCCCCAAGACCGGTCAGCCGGATTTTGCTGTGCTTTACCTTGATTACATCCCAGACCAGCGCTGTGTTGAACTGAAGAGCCTCAAGATGTATATCTGGTCTTTCCGCGACGAAGGTTGCTTCCATGAAGCTGTGACCAATCGCATTCTGGATGATTTGGTCGCCGCTACTGATCCCAAATTCATGCGCTTGACCGCCAAGTTCTATGTGCGTGGCGGCATCTTCACCAATGTCGTGGCAGAGCACCGTCAGGCAGGTTGGCAGCCTCAACCACGCGTTGAGTTGGCCCAGTTTGATACCAACTCCAATATCCGTGGCTGATCAGGCCTTAGCTGCCATTAGTCTTCGCTCCATTTAGAACACAGCCTGGAAAGGCATTTGCATGGTTAAATCCGCGATCAGTAGTTTCCGTGCCCGAGTCTGGCGCTGGGCCCAACCTTTTTGCCCTTATGCGCCGCTACTGGTCATGAGCTTGATCAGCCTGGTAGTTTTCACCATTTCCCGTGCCGGGCTTGTGCTGTGGAAAGCAGATCGCGTTTCTGCCGTGTCCAGCTGGCAGGAAGTCATGCTCAGTGGCCTGCGTGTGGACAGCATACAGATAGGCTTGTTATGGCTGCCTGCCCTGCTTGTGCTGCCTTTTCTTGCCAATGCCAAATTCTGGCGACAATGGCGCCGCTTTAGCTACTTTTGGGTGGTGCTAGCAACTAGCCTGGTGATTTTGCTGGAGCTTTCCACGCCTGGATTTATCGGTGAATACGACAGCAGGCCCAATCGCCTGTTTGTCGAATATCTGAAATATCCTCATGAAGTCTTGCCTATGCTGTGGGGTGGCTTCCGTATCCATGTCATCACAGGCGTGCTTGGCACCTTGCTTTCTACGCTGGCCGTGGCCTGGCTCATGCGGCCATGGCTTGAGCAGGAGCAACGCTGGTCTACCCGCGCTACCCTGCTGAGCTGGCCTATTATTTTCCTGCTAGTTGCTTTGGTCGTGCGTGGCACTATCAGTCACCGCCCAGCCAATCCTGCCATGTTTGCGCGCACCACGGATTCCATGGTCAATAGCCTGATCCTGGATTCTTCATGGTCCTTGATACATGCCGTATACAGCCTCAAGCATGAAAATCGCTCCAGTGAAATGTATGGCACCATGTCTGAAGCCGAGATTTACAAGCTGGTGAAAGAAACCCGCATACGCTTTGACGCAGGGTTTGATGCCGCTTCTAATAAAGAACTGTCTACCTTTGCCACACTGACTCCTAGCCGTCAGCGCGACAAACCTCTCAACCTAGTGATTATTCTCGAAGAAAGCCTGGGCGCCACTTTCGTTGAGTCTCTGGGCGGCACTCCGGTGACCCCTAATCTGGAAAAACTCAAGGAGCAAGGCTGGTGGTTTGAGCAGATGTACGCCACGGGCACACGCTCAGTGCGCGGTATTGAAGCGGTTGTGACAGGTTTCCAACCTACTCCTGCGCAGAGCGTGGTCAAGCTATCACTGTCGCAGCGTAACTTCTTTACCATTGCCTCTCTGCTGGAGCAGCAAGGCTATAGCACAGAGTTTATCTATGGTGGAGAGTCGCACTTCGACAATATGGTGGGCTTCTTCATGGGCAATGGCTTCCAGCGCGAGCAGGATCAGGAAAGCTACGTCAACCCGGTCTTTGTTGGTAGCTGGGGCGCTTCTGATGAAGATCTCTTCAACAAGGCACATGAAGAAATTTCCGCCAGCCATGCCAGCGGCAAGCCCTTCTTCACCCTGGTGTTCACCTCGTCCAATCATGCGCCGTTCGAGTTCCCCGATGGTCGTATCAGCCTTTATGATCCGGTCAAGGCTACCGACAATAATGCGGTCAAATATGCTGATTACGCATTAGGCCAGTTCTTTGCCAAGGCGCAGCAGAGTGACTACTGGAAAGACACCTTATTTGTTGTAGTGGCCGATCATGATATCCGAGTCCATGGGCATGATATGGTGCCCATACAGCACTTCCATATTCCTGCACTGATTCTGGGGGCAGATATTGAGCCACGCCGTATCAAGACCGTTGCCAGCCAGATTGACCTTCCCGTGACTGCACTGTCCCTGATGGGCATCAAGGCGCAACATCCCATGACGGGGCGTGACCTCAGTCGTGAAGGTGCCGATGCCAAAGGCCGTGCCATGATGCAGTTTGAAAACAACTTTGCCTGGATGGAGGGCAATCAAGTGGTCGTGCTGCGTGCAGGAAAACCACCTGCGCATGGCACCTGGGATTTGCCATCCAAGGATTTCACTGCCTCAGCACCTCCCGCAGATGCAATCAATCTGGAGCAACGCGCCCTGGCCAACTCCTTGCTGCCTGCCCTGCTTTACCGTGAACAACGCTACCACGTCGCCCCTGGAAACTAATAGATGGACACTGCACTGACTGAACCACCTTTGAAGCAACAGGCGCGCCGCCCACAGCCTTCTATGCTGACCTGGGAGGTGATTCGCAAAGGGCTGAGTTATATCCTCAAAGGTAAGATGGTGCTGGCAGATAGTCATTTGCCGCTGTTGGGGCATGACATCCCTGCTGATTTTGCTGGTGTGGGTGTTGCCACTTCCGGGGATGCCAAGGTCGATGATTATGTTCTGGCGCGCCTGCAGGAACTGGGCTTGCATCAGGTCAGGCTGGACTTCAGCTATGGTGATCTGGGACAAGATGCTGCGCGCTTTTTGGATAAATTATTGCAGCAAGGTTTTTCTGTATTGCTGCATATTGTCCAGCCTTTCGAGGCGGCCATGGAGATGGAGCAGGAATCGCAACAAGCCGCCTGGCAGGCATTTTTGCAGCAAGTGCTGGATACTTATGGCAGCGGCCTGAGCATGGTGGAAATAGGCTCCACCATCAACCGCAAGCGCTGGGCTGGCTACACCCCTGCTGGTTTTTTCAAGGCCTGGGCCATTGCTCATCACGAAGTAAGAAAACGCGGCATCAAGCTGGCTGGGCCCAATATCAGTGATTTCGAGCCGCTGTACAACATCGGCCTGCTGAATATTCTGCAAGAGCGCGGCCAGTTGCCTGATGTGCATACCAACAACCTGTTCTGCGAACGCTCGACTGAGCCTGAGCGTTATGATCATCGCATCCTCAAATACAGGCAGGCCACGGCACTCAAGTTCAACCTGGTCAAAAAGGCCAGACTGCTGCAAAAAATCACCCGCGACCATCAGGTCAAGGAAATGATTTCTCCTTCTGCTTTCTGGACTTTGCCGCGCATTCTGCGCCTGTTGCCAGATGGCGAGCAAAAGCAGGCAGACTATCTCTCGCGCTACATGATTCTATGCGCTGCTTCTGGCGCGTTGCGCCAGACCTTCTGGGGCCCGCTGATTTGCCATCGCGAAGGTTTGATTGATGACGGCAGTGAAAGCTACCCTGCCTTGGAGCGCATCACGCATTACGCCAGCGTTACTGGCCAAGTGGCGGATTTCCGCCCCAGGCCTAGCTTCTACGCCATGAAAACCTTTAACCACATGATCCCAAGCCGCCACTATGTCGGCCCGCTACGCAGCAGTCATGGCCTCGAAATCCACGCCTTCCGTGACGGCAATACACTGTTGCATGCGGTATGGACGACCAATGGCAAAGGCACGGTGATGGCCGATCACTACCGTATTGATGACCTGCAAGCCGCGGAGTACACCAGCCGTGATGGTGAAACACTGAGCGCCATGCCAGGCCTTGCTAGTGAATCTCCCATTTATTTGACCTGGCCGGTCACCAGAAACATTACCCTGAAGAAGGAAAAGACCTTGTTCGACAATCTCTCGATTCAACGTCATCTGGAAAACAAGCATCACCATGCTTACACCGATGAGAGCTGGAGTGGCATTTATGTTGCGGCCAGTCAGCACGAGGGTGACCTCTTGGTACAGGCCTTGCACCCAAGCAGGCTAAGCAAGCCAGCGAAAGACGCCATACTACGCAAGGCCCGTAACGCCATCTGGACCATTCCCGACCCACGCGACCCCAGCCGCAAGCTGGTAGTCAAGCAGCCCGTGAAAATGCACGTTCATAAAAAGCTGTTCGACCAATTCAAGTTATCCAAGGCCAAGCGCAGCTGGAATGGCAGCAATGAATTATTGCGCCGTGGCATAGAAGCGGCTACGCCGATTGCATATTTCGAGAAACGCAATGATCGCAGCCTGCTGGAAAATTATTACATTTGCGAATTTGTCCCTACCGACTTTTCCATCCGGGACATATTTGCTGCGTTTAACGACGGCGTTAGGGAATACCAAGGGGTCACCGCCGCTGAAATATACCCGCAACTCACGCGTTATCTGCTGAACATGCATGCGCGTGGTGTATTTTTCCGTGATCTCTCTGGTGGCAACATTTTGGTAACCAAGCGCGAAAATGGTGAGCTTGGATTTTCACTGATAGATACCAATCGAGCGCATTTCTTTAATCACGCTATTCCCTTATCCAAGCGACTGGCCGATTTGACCCGTGTATGCATCAAATTACCCTGGGAAAGCCGTCGGGAGCTGGTAGGCATGTATTTATCTGCCTTGAATCAGGAGTTTAGCTGGCGTCAACGTCTGCCCTTCCATCTTTACGATGTGAAAGTCGGGCTAAAGAAGCGCATGGGTCGCAAAGCTATCTCGCGTTTATTCAAGAAAAAATAAGAAATCCGCCTGGAAATCGTTGACAGGCTTGGTCAGGATCATTAATATAGCGGCTCTTTTTCGGGGGTATAGCTCAGCTGGGAGAGCGCTTGCATGGCATGCAAGAGGTCAGCGGTTCGATCCCGCTTATCTCCACCAAAAAGGTAACCCGGTGCCTACCGGGTTACCGACGATCAGTCCCCATCGTCTAGAGGCCTAGGACATCGCCCTTTCACGGCGGTAACCGGGGTTCGAATCCCCGTGGGGACGCCAAAACCACCCCGGCGCATGACTTAAGTATTAACAAGGAATGCGCCGGGAATCTTGGTTAAAATTCCCAGCCTGGCCTTTCTCGTTTTACCAATTCTCATTTGCTCGTCTGTCGTTCGCGCATCACTCACCCTTGCTGATATTTCTACCAGCCTGAGCAAGTGTTTCACGAAATGATTTATCCGCTTTAGCGCGTCACCGAAATACCCAAGCGCAACTGCGTATCCCGCTCACGGTTGTAGTCCAGCAAGGTTTCTCCGTAGCCGGAGAATAGCTGCAAGTGCACAAAAGTACCCATGCGCGATAACACGCGGTCACTCAAGGGATAGCTCAAATCAAGCTGCCCAGTGGCATAGCCGCCCGTACCTTGGCGATATAGCCCCATCAGCATCAGGCCATCATCTCGCCCATAGCGTAGCTGCCAATCGACATAGCCACGATAGCGCTGAATATCGCGGTTATCGTCCTTGTCCAGATACTGATAAATCTTGGGATAAAACGTCAGCCGACGGCCATTGGCGGTATCCCAATGCCAGCTAGGACGGATAAAGGCGATATTGAGTGAGCGCGACTCCACACCCCCTTGTCCATTGGACTCGTGCTCAAGGCCGCCACGCCATTCATCTGGCCACAAACCGCGCCCCTGGCCTACCCAGCGATAATACAAGCTGGGCTTGTAACTGGTATCGCGGAAGGGGCTGGATTCGCCGCCCAGGTCCCAGACCGTGTTTTGCGTGTAGGCAAAATACAGATTACTGAGGAATGGATAGGCCTTGCTCACCGAGCCTAGCGGCTCAAAAGGACGGTACTTGAAACTGATCTGAAAACGCGCATCGGCACCGCGCTCATGGCTGGAGCCAACCAAAAAATAAATAGGTTCATTGGCCGACAGCGCAGGCTCATCTTCAGGGGCGGCAATCAAGACCTGAGCGCCTGTTGCGCTGCTGCCTTCCGCGCTGGTTTTGACTTGCGCTGTCTTGGCTGCCTCTTCCGTGACAACAACAGGGCCATTCTCACCATCAGTGCTAGCCAGTAACAAAATACGATTAGAGGCCTGCCCCTGCAGCTCTGCCCTCACCACCCCCGCAAAGGCTTTGCTGGGTACCCCAGAGTAAGTTCTAGCCTGAGCATCATCGCCCTCCCCGCCTTTTAGGGACAGCACTACTTCTTCACTTTCCCCGCCAGCACTGAGCTTGATGTTCAAGGTATCAGGCCAGGCAAGATTGGCCTTGGGTTTGACCATTTCAAACTCCAGCGCCTGACCCACATTCACTACCTCTGTCTTAGGCGCGATCAGCCACTGACTCGCTGCCAGCACTGGCAAAGGCAGAATCAATACTGTCAGGCACACACTCCAAAACCGCATACGCTGCATGTGAACATCTCATGTAGTAATTAATACATGTCACTATAACTGCCCAGCGCATAAGTCACTAGCTATTCAAGCTCAGCACCATGGCTTCAGCCAAGTGAGTGATGTCGAGTTTGTTCAGCCACAAAACATTAGATTTTTGTGCCTGAAGCATGGCTTGATTCGGCCTTGGAATTGAACCGCTGACTATTTGCCTTGCTCAATTGCTAAGCCTTATTAAATCTAGATGAATTGGAAAGATTTAGTTGCTGAATTTGCGAAATGGTCAATTGATAGTCATTAAATGGTAGGCAACAGAATTGTTCAGTTGTATGATTACATGTCTTCATTAGAATCACCGATGGCAGAGTTGGTGTGAAGGCATGAGCTTTTTTCTTTTCAAGCGTTAAGATTGCATAAACTGCAGCTCACTGCTTTAATGGCAAATAGTAAACATTCAATTGTAAATAATATAGGTAATATACTTATCTTATGACCACCGAAGTCAACACCGATAACAGCGAAAATACGCTATACTTCTCTTGCAAGGAGCTAGCAGAAATGCGGCTACCGGGTAAGCCAGCAACCCGCCAAGGCTGGGATGTAATAGTGAATGCTGAAAAGTGGCCATACATAGAAGTCAATAGCCGTGGGCGCAAAGGTAAAACGCGCAAGTACCATCCACCACAAAGTCTGATGAATCTGATTAATCTGACTTACCCCAGTGACAAACTGGCACTGCAACTTGCCAGCAGCCGTAGTGGCAGACGCCAACTGCCGCAAGAAATCAGGCCATCTGGCCGCATTGAAAGACTGGGCGACAGCTCCAGTTCGGGTGGTGACGAGTACATGATTGAGAGCATAGACTTCAATCCTTACAGCAATCTTATCGACACGCCTTTACAGCATTTGAAGATATTCACCGTCAAGGGTACCAGCTTGCAGCCATCTATACACGATGGTGATGAAGTGTTGGTGGATGTGCGTTGCAACTCCTTTGATGACAACGCCATTTATGTGATTGGCCAGGGTGACATCATGCGCATCAAGCGCATTCAATTACGCCTGGACGGCACCGTAGTCGTACGCAACGATAACGATGGTGATTTGCCTCCAGAGGTTTACACCACCGAAGAAGCCAAGGCTTTCAATGTGATAGGCAAAGTCGTGCCTTTCAAGTTTGGACGCTTCAACCTCTAATCGGCATTTGTAGCCACTATACGCTGCAACATGGCGGGCTGGTCTTGAGTGCCCAGCTCGCCTTCCTCAAAGCTCACCACCTTGAAGTTTTCACCGTAGCAAGCCAGCAACTCCCCCGGCTCCAGCAGAAAATCCGCACTGCTTGGCCTGCCGTAGCGCTCCTGCCCGCGCATAAAGGTTTCATAGATCAGCACCCCACTTTGCGCCAAGCTTAGGCCCAGAGTGGAAAGTAAAGGCCTGTGTAAATAGCGGCATACCACTATGCCGTCAAATTTCTGCCCCGCATAAGGCCAAGCGCCTTGCTCCAAATCAGCCTGCAATAGCGTCACGCCTGGCAAGCCCTGCATAGAGGCCAAGGCCACCTCATCCCTATCCACGGCATCTACCTGAAACCCAGCCGCGCTGAGCCAGCGTGTGTTACGCCCACGTCCAGCAGCCAGGTCCAGCACACGACCACCAGGCTTAATCAAATGCGCATGGCGCTGCAGCCATGCAGATGGAGTATCCATGCTCATGCTTTTGCCTTAACTGACTCAGGCTTGGGGAGCTCGTGGGCAAACATATGCGCACGTGTCATATCAAAATCCAGCATTAGCGTTTGACCTATATGCATATGCTCCGCGTTGCGGTGGCGTAGGTGTACCAACTCTGTCATGCCTGGCAGGCTCACAGCCAACTGCCAGTCATCACCCAGCTTGCCAGACGTGCAATCTGCCCGTGCAGGACTTCAGACGATGCCTCGCTGGCAACCGTAACAGCGCTGGCAGGTATACACCAGGAAAACGTACCCCTCTGAGGCGTAGTCGCTAAACTCAGCACCTGATCACCCAGCTAATGCGAGCGCCTGTCGCTGAGACATCCAGTACCTGACTGTTGAAGATATTCTGCATGCCGACTATGGTCGCCACCTGACGCTGATTAGGCTGCTGCATCACGCTGGCAGGCGTGCCTACCTGCAAAATGCGGCCCTGATACATCACCGCCATTTTATCTGCGAGCAACCTGGCTTCTTCCAGGTTGTGCGTCACCAGGATGATGGGGATATTCAATTCTTGCTTCAGCTCAGCCAGCAGCATATAGAGATCAGCGCGCGTGAGATGATCCAGCGCTGAAAATGGCTCATCCAGCAACAGAATGCTAGGCTGGGCTGCTAACGCGCGCGCCAGGGCTACGCGCTGCTGCTGGCCACCGGAAAGCTCTGCTGGTTTGTGGTTGGCGTATTGTTGCAACTGCATGCGGGCCAGCCATTGTTTGGCCTCTAGCTGTCGCTCTGCCGCAGGAAGGCATGCAGAGCTGCGGCAATATTCATCTGCGCATTCATATGCGGGAACAGCCCATAATGCTGGGGCACGTAGCCTATGCGTCTTTGTTGCGGCTTGCTGCCGCGCCCGGCTTGAAACCAGATTTGTTCACCCAGACGTATTTCACCTTTGGCCGGATGCTGCAAGCCAGCCACCATGCGCAGCAAGGTAGATTTGCCGCAGCCCGAAGGCCCAAGCAAGACCATTAACTCTCCCGCAGCATACAAGTTGTACTTGAAGCGGGAAAGGCTGATTTTGCTGAATGTCCAGGGCAAGCTCAAAGCTCATGGTAGCCCCCCTTGCGCCCAAAGCGCCGCGAAAGGCTATTGGCAAGCGCCAGCACCACGATAGAGAGTATCAGCAAGATCAGTGACATATGACCTGCTGCGGCAAAATCAAGCGCCTGTACTTTGTCATAAATACTAATGGCTATGGTCTTGGTCTCGCCCGGCAGGCTGCCGCCCACCATCAACACCACGCCAAATTCGCCCAGGGTATGCGCAAAGGTCAGCACTATGGCGGTGACTATGCCTGGCCAGGCCAAGGGTAACTCTACGGTCAACAGCGTGCGCAACGGCGACATACCACAACAGGCAGCCGCATCTCTCACTTCTTGCGGGATAGCCTCAAAGCCGCGCTGTATGGGCTGTACTGCAAACGGAATATTGACGATGATGGAGGCGAGCAGCAGGCCGGAGAAATGAAATACCAGCAGATGCCCGGTTTGCTGCTGCAACCACTGCCCCAGCCAGGACTGGTTGCCCAGGCTAACCAACAGGTAATAGCCCACCACGGTGGGCGGTAGCACCAGAGGCACAGCAGCATGGCTTCAAGCAGCGATTTACCAGCAAAACGTCGTACAGCAAGCTGTCGCGCCGCCAGCAAGGCCAGGGGAATCAAAACTAATATCGTCATGCCCCCAAGCTTGAGCGACAGCCATAAGGCAGTCCAATCCATCAGGCTTTACTCGCTGGGCAATACAAAGCCGTAACGGCGGAAAATCTCACGTGCCGCAGGTTGTTGCAGATAATCATAAAATGCTTTGGCTCCCTCACTTGCATTCTTCAGCAACACCATGCGTTGACGCTGTGGGCTATGCCAGTTTTCCGGGATTTCAGCGTAATTGACGCTGTTAACTAGTTGCGGCGATTTCACCAGAGATAAGGCGACAATGCCGCCATCGGTAACCCCGGTCGTGGCAAACTGTGCCGCTTGCGATACATTTTCGCCCAGCACCAGTTTGGGCTGAATCTGCTCCCACAAGCCAGCGTGTTTCAACACTTCCACGGCACGGCGGCCATAAGGTGCATGTTCAGGGTTGGCAATCGCAAAGCGTTGAACCTTGCCAGCCTTGAGGGCTGCTGCCAGGCCCTTGAGTTCGCTATCAACAGGCAAAGCGGCATTCTTGGGCGTGACAATCACCAAGTGCCCGGTAGCGTACAATACGCCCTCGTCGCGCGTCAGCCCGGCAGTTTGCAGCTTGAGCACATAGTCTTCATCGGCTGAGAGGAATAGCTGGAAAGGTGCGCCATTGCTGATTTGTGTGGTGATGGCACCGGAAGAGCCATAAGTCACGGCGAGTTTTTCACCGCCTTGTTGCTCGAAGGCCTTGGATAGCTCTTCAAGCACAAATTTAAGATCAGCGGCAGCCGCCACATTGACAGGGGCGGCATGAGCCAGGCTGGAACTCAGGAGCAGCAGCGCAGGCAGCAGCAAGCGTTTGGCTAGGGTTTTCATCAGTATGCTTTCTAAGGATGGCAAATAACTAGGTGGTGAAGACTCATGATTGATCTGATCAGGGATATCTAGCCCTTGGGATTAACGCCAGACTATGCATAAGCGCTTATAACAAATGCGGCATTATCTTTTTAAGAATATAACGGATTATATCGCCAGCTTGGCGAAAAAAATACATGGCTAATCAATTAAACAGCGGCTCTGAGTCAATTGGCGGCCTGGCCTGGCAGGACGGACTCCCCTACTCCACAGAGTTCGGTGATGTCTATTTCTCGCGCGAGGATGGGCTGGCTGAAACTCAGCATGTATTTTTACAACACAATCAACTGACTGAACGCTGGCGCAACCTGAATCAAGAGCACTTCACCATTGCTGAGACTGCTTTGGCACCGGCTTAATTTTCTATGTGCCTGGCAGTTATGGCAGCAGCATGCGCCCAGCAATGCCAGGCTGCATTTTGTCAGTGTGGAGAAATATCCACTCTCGCATGCTGATCTCAGCCAGGCATTGGCGCTATGGCCGGAGTTGACGCAGCAAAGCCAGGCACTGCTGGCACACTACCAGCAGATTTGCCCAGGCTGGCATCGCCTGAGCTTTGATCAATGCCGCATTAATTTGACCTTGATCATAGGGGATGCCGTGGAAAGCCTGCAGCAATTGCGCGGCAAGGTTGATGCGTGGTTTCTCGATGGCTTTGCGCCCTCGCGTAATCCGGAAATGTGGCAACCCGCCTTGTTTGCGGCCATGGCACGCCTCTCACATCACAATAATCTGTATAACCACACCACCTTTGCAACGTTTACCAGCGCTGGAGTGGTCAAGCGAGGCCTGGCCGCAGCAGGCTTCAAGGTCAACAAAGTCGCCGGGCACGGCCGTAAGCGTGAAATGCTGTGTGGCTACTATGTGCCTGCGACTGTGCCGCAAACTTCACCTAACATCACCTTTACCGAAACTAAGACCAAGCCTGTCACAGACAAGCGCGCCATCGTCGTAGGCGGCGGCATTGCTGGAGCTGCCAGCAGCGCTGCGCTGGCACAACGTGGCTGGCAGGTGACACTGATAGAACAACAGCCCCAGCTCGCCACACAGGCTTCAGGCAATCCGCTAGGCGTGCTCTACCCAAAACTGGCGCGCCAGGATGTACCTCTGGGGCGGCTTTCCTTGCTGGCTTACCTGCATAGCCTCAGATTGCTGGCCAGTCTAGGGCTGAGCCCAGAACATCACGCGCGCTGCGGCATGTTGCAGCTGGCTTATGATGAACAAGAATGGCAACGCTGCCAGGCCATCTTGCAGCGAAATTTGCCTCATGAGCTGCTGCATTGGGTAGATCAACAACAATCCAGCGCCATTGCCGGGCTGCCCATGGATTTCCCTGCGCTATATTTTCCCGAAGCGGGCTGGGTCAGGCCGCAAGCCTATTGCCAGGCCCTGTGCGCAAGCGAGAACATCCAGCTCAAGCTAGATAGCAAGGTGATACGTCTACAGCGCGCCGCTGATTCCCCAACTGCAGTCTGGCAAGCCTGGGGCGAACAAGGACTGCTGGCGGAAGCGCCTGTGGTGATTCTTGCCAATGCCAATGACGCCATGCGATTAGCACCCAACGCGCAGCTACCGCTGGAGCCTGTGCGTGGGCAGATCACACGTTTGCAAGCGCCAGAATCGGCTGCAGCGCTGCGCACCCTACTCTGCACGGATGGCTATATCAGCCCGGCAATCTCTGGTGAATACTGCCTGGGCGCGACCTTTAGCCCAGAAGATAACAGCAGCGAGTACCGCCCACTGGACGATGCCAGCAACCTTGCCATGCTGGCACGCATGGCCCCGGCCTTGCATCAACAATTGCAGGATCAAGTGATTACTGGCCGGGCAGCGGTACGCTGCACCAGCCGGATTATCTGCCTCTGGTCGGTCAGTTGATTGATCACGCCCAGCTAGAGGCCAAGCCGCCGCGTTACAATGCAGATCCAGCCAGCAGCCTGCCTTGGCAGACAGGCTTGTATGTCAACACCGGGCATGGCTCCAAGGGCTTGACTACTGCGCCTTTGGCGGCAGAAATACTAGCTTCGGCCATCTGTGCGGAACCATCGCCAGTAGATGCCATTTTACTGGCAGCGCTGGACCCTAATCGTTTTGTATTACGCAAGCTGGGCCTGAAACGCATGGTGCAAGGCCTGGCCTGTCATGAATATGGTGATATGAATTTAGCTAATGGTGGCTTATGACTCCTGATCAATACTTTCAAGCAGCATTGACCCATCACCGCCAGGGTGCACTTAAAGAGGCGGAACGCTTTTACCGTCAGTTACTCGCCATCGCGCCACAACATGTGCATGGGCTGCACTATCTGGGCGTGCTCTGTCACCAGGCTGGCCGCCATGATGAAGCCATCAGCCTCATAGAGCAGGCCATACGCCTGCTGCCGCAGCAGCCAGATCAACATAACAATCTGGGGCTGGCGCTACGCGCTGCCGGGCAGTTACCAGCAGCAATACAGCAGTTTGAGCGCGCCCTGCAATTAAACCCGCAGGATGCTGATCTCTGGCTCAACATCGCATCTTCCTACCATGTCACTGCAGATCTGCAGGCTGCCGCACGCTGCTATCGCCAGGCACTGCAACTAGCCCCGCATGAAGCCGAAATACGCCAAGGCCTGCTACAGGTATTGCAAGCGCTGGGCAATCAGGCGCAGCGCGAAGGCCAAGCTGCGCTGGCGGCCGATTTTTGTCGTGAAGCTATCTCCCTGCAGCCGCATGATGCCGCGCTGCACTACAACCTGGGCAATGCCTTGCGTGAACTGGGCATGGCGGCAGAAGCAGCCGCCTGTTACCGCCAGTCGCTGGTGCTAGCCCCCAACGACGCCGACACCCACAACAATCTGGGCAATGTCTTGCGCGAGCTGCATTTTTTGCCTGAGGCCATCGCTTGCTATGAGCAAGCCCTCAAGCTCAACCCCAAGCTTTATCACGCCAGAGTGCACCTGGCGCACCAGCGCCAGCATATTTGTGACTGGCGTTTCCTGGATGATGACGTTAAGCAGATACGGCAATGGGTTGCCGAAATAGAGCATGCGCAGGTTTCGCCTTTTGCCTTTCTTGCAATGCCAGGCACCACCGCCGCCGAGCAATTGCGCTGCGCACAGCAATGGACGCGAAACCGTTACCAAACCTTGTTGCAACAGCCTCCACTCAATGCGCGCAACACGGCAAGGCCAAAAAAAGCCCAGCTGCATATAGGCTATCTGTCTGGGGATTTCCGCCTGCACCCTTTGGCCTCCTTGATCACCGAAATGCTGGAACTGCATGACAGGCAAGTTTTCCGCATCAGCGCCTATTCCTATGCACACGACGATGAAACCGTGGCAAGAAAGCGCCTGGAAGCCGCCGTTGATCAGTTTGTCGATATCCGCAGCCTGTCGCTAGCGCAGGCGGCCCAGCGCATACACGAGGATGGTGTGGATATTCTGCTAGACCTGACTGGCTACACCCAGGCCAGCCGCAGCGGCATACTCGCGCTGCGGCCAGCGCTATCCAAGCCTCATGGCTGGGCTTCCCCGGCAGCATGGGCGCCCCTTTTGTTGACTATCTGATTTCAGACGCGGTGATCACGCCTCTTGAGCAGCGCGCGCATTACAGCGAAACGCTGGCGCTGCTACCCCAGGCCTATCAGCCTAATAACAATGCCCGCACGCTGGCGGCCAGCACGGCCCGCAGCGCGCACGGACTGCCTGAACAAGGCTGGTGTTCTGCTGCTTTAACCAGAGCTTCAAGATCACCCCCGAGGTGTTTGCCTGCTGGATGCGCTTATTACTGGCTACACCAGATAGCGTGTTATGGCTGCTGGAATGCAATAGCCTGGCCACGGCCAATTTACGCCAGGCCGCGCAGGATCAGGGTGTGGATGCCGACAGATTGGTGTTTGCACCCAGGCTGCCGCTGGATCAGCATCTGGCGCGCCATGCCCATGCCGATCTGGTGCTGGATACCCGCCCCTACAATGCACACACCACCGCCAGCGATGCCTTATGGATGGGCGTGCCGCTGATTACCTGCGCGGGTGATACCTTTGCCAGCCGCGTCGCAGCTAGCCTGTTACAAGCCGCTGGCTTACCCGAGCTGGTGACAGATTCGCCACAAGCGTATGAAACCCTGGCGCTGGAATTAGCACAGGATCATGAACGCTTGCAGCAATATCGTGCGCGCCTGGCGCAACGCCAGGGGGCTCTGTTTGATACCCCGGCGTTCACGCGTGAGCTTGAAACACTTTATCTCAAGCTGTGGCAGGCGCAGGCACCGAACTAGACTCAGGGTTGGATTCAGCACTGTTGGATTCAGAACTGGCTTCGTTCGGCAGACTGCTGAGCATGGCCATGGCCGCGATATTGATATCCGCCACCAGCACACTTTCCAGGCTGCCATCTTCCGCCAGCACAGGCACTGAGACCGTCAGGCAAAAATCTTCTGAGGCAGTAGAGAGATAAATGCTGGAGATATAGGCATTGCGTGAGTCCCGTACGGCGGCGTAATAAGTCTGCAAACTTCTATCCACCCCTGCCCCGCCTGCC
Organism: Methylobacillus glycogenes JCM 2850; assembly: GCF_000617925.1. Classification (GTDB taxonomy): domain Bacteria; phylum Pseudomonadota; class Gammaproteobacteria; order Burkholderiales; family Methylophilaceae; genus Methylobacillus; species Methylobacillus glycogenes. Next base: position 687,068 of record NZ_BAMT01000001.1, on the reverse strand, counting down.
TTGATCTTGCCGTACATATTCGGGTTGATCCAGTTGGCATGGCGCTGGGTGCCATCAGCATTCAGTTCAAACACCACTTCAAAGAAGGGGTAATCAGCAAAGCAACCATCCATACAGTGCGCATCATGATGGCGCGGCAATTGCTGCAACACCTTAAGCGCATTGAGCGCGCGTGATTGCCAATCGCTGAATTCTGCACTGCGCGGTAACACCAGGCGTGGCGGATTGGACTCCACGACAATAATGCTGCCTATATTGGATTTGCCTATCTTCTTCAGTGAGGCTGCCCGCTCGGCCGCCGCCACACTATTGGAGTTGACCCCCTGACTGCCATTGACGATGGCAATCGAGACACTGGCTACCGGATGATCCTTGCCATCTTCGGTGGTAAAGAAGCCGCGCTCCAGATCGCTGCTGTCGTAAAGATGCACCGCCAGCGCTTGGAAGTGACTGATGACATTGAGCAATATATTGATTAGATGGCTGTCTTCATGATCAAGAATAAGCACAAAATCATCGCCGCCTATATGCCCAACCAAAGTGCCAGTACGGTTATGGAACTCCTGACGCACAATCTCGGACAGCAGCCGTATCATGGCATCGCCACGGATAAAGCCGTAGCGGTCGTTATAGGCCTTGAAGTGATCAAGATCGATATAGACCAATTGCGTGGTGGGATTATTGCGCAAGCTGATATCCAACGATTGCCGCAGCGTTGGCCCGGTGGTGAGGTGACTCAGGGGATGCAGATTGCCCGAGCTGGTCTTGCGATTGATGATCTGCGACATGATTTCCAGCGGATGAATGATGCCTACATACACCCCATCATCACTGACCATGATCCAAGGTTCTATCTCGCCACGCTCCAGGTACAGGCCGCGCGCCAGGGTGGCAGAAGGCATGCGTGAAGTAATCATGCGCGGTAGCGGATCGCAGTAATTGCCCAGCGCATCGTTTTTATGCGTAAACACCTTGCCGCGTTTCAACAAGCCTATAGGCCGCAGGTTATCCAGCACCACCGCACACGCCACATCGGGATTATCAATAAAGATTTTTCTCGCTACATCGATAGGCGTATTTACTTCTATGGTGATGCCACGGCTGACAAACTCGGTAATGCGGAACTCGTCCGGGATAGGCGATCTATGCGACTCATCCCGTACTGGCAATGCGGTCACCGAGGCCGTGGGGTTCAGCTCTGGCCGCGCGAAGTAATAGCCTTGCGCATAGACCAGGCCCAGATCCTGACAGTAAGTGATGTCTTCTACGCGCTCTAGACCCTCGGCGACGATAGTACAGCCCAGGCGCTGCGCCATGGAAATAATGGCTTCCAGCAGTACCGTACGCACGCGGCTACCTTGCGCCTCATGCACAATGGTGCGATCTATCTTGATAAAGTCGGCCTTGACCACAGCCAAAGTGCTGAGTCCATTGAAGCCCGAGCCCATGTCATCCAGCGCAATGCGCAGGCCTTGCATACGAATAGCATCACAATGCCTGGCCAATAGCTCGGGCGAAACATGCTCACTCTCAACAATTTCCACCACCACATCGCGGCGCTCTATGCCATGCCTATCCAGCGCCTCCAGCATGATTTCCAGCCAGTCGTTACGCATGATGGTCTGCGGCAGCACATTAATAAACAAAGGCGTGCCCTCAGCGATAGAGGCGGCCTTGCCTGCCAAGGCCAGATGTTGGCAGGCCATATCCAAATCGGTTTCACGCTTGACCTGCCTGGCCAGGCGGAATGCCTGCTCACCATTCAGCAGATTACCCTCGGGGTCACGTAGGCGGCATAAAGCCTCGTAGCCGAAAATCTTGCCATTCTGGGTGAAATCCACAATCGGCTGAAAATGCATCTGCACGTGCTGGCTCAGATCATCGAGCAACCAAGGATGCCGCGTGCGCGCATAAAAGGTGTTGAACGGCATAATGTCTGCCATCCAACTGACAATATCCTGGCAGTCCTCGGGGCCATACCAGACATAGGCTTCATCCAGCACAGTGGCTGGAATATCCGCGGAAATCCGGGCCAGGGTATGTAATAAATCTTCCTTGTCACGGCAGGCATAAGCCAGCACACTGGTTTGCGTTTCCTGGCCCCCATCTTCCCCTGCTGTGGATTGCAGAGCTTGGGTAAGGGTTTTGATATAGAGCTGCATGGCGTGAACTTTACGAAACAGTGCGGATTTGCACGGGAACTTATGCAATCCTTATGCCATGGTGATGTGTTATTGAGAATGTCTGTGCAGGCACTGGGTTTAAACCTGAATATCCGGCTGATGGCTATTGTTTACTGGCCCTGCACGCCGCTTTATAGCCAAGACAAGTCATGATGATTTCAGGCGCTGCATGATCTTGGTGCATGGCGCCGTATGTGTGCTCCAGCCTGCACCAGCATGAAGCCATGACCTTGTGTTAAAGTCGCTTAAAACAAGGCAAGTCATCAAGATAAATAAAAAACCAGGGAAGCCCATGGCAGCAATCGATATCACCCCTATCCTCAAGTTCATGGTGGAGAAAAACGGCTCCGATCTGTTTTTCAGCACTGGTGCCGCCATCCATATCGACATTGAAGGCAAGACCGTGCCCATCAACAACCAGCTTATGTCGCCTGGGATGGTCAAGGAAATTGCCTACGCCGTGATGTCAGAGGCGCAGCAACGTGAATTCGAGCAAACCCTGGAGATGAACTTTGCCCTCAGCCTGCATGGCGTGGGCCGCTTCCGCATCAACGTCTTCCGCCAGCGTGGTGAAGTTGCCATGGTGGTGCGCTACATCAAACACTTGATCCCCAGCCTGGAAACCCTGCGCCTGCCCCCGGTGCTCAACGAGCTGATAGGCCGTCAGCGCGGCCTGATATTGGTGGTGGGTGCTACCGGCTCTGGTAAATCCACTACGCTGGCTTCGATGATAGATCATCGCAATACCACGCGCGATGGCCATATCCTCACACTCGAAGACCCGATTGAATTTATTCACGATCACAAAAAATCCATCGTCGATCAGCGTGAAATCGGCATCGATACCCTGAGTTTTGAGAATGGCCTCAAACACGCCATGCGCCAGGCACCTGATGTGATTCTGATTGGCGAAATCCGCGATATGGAAACCATGAAACATGCGGTGGCCTATTCCGAAACTGGACATCTTTGCCTGGCCACTCTGCACGCCAACAATGCCAATCAGGCACTGGAGCGCATCCTGTCGTTCTTCCCGCCAGATGGCAAACAGTCAATACAGCTCAGCCTCTCCCTGAACCTTGCCGCCATAATTTCGCAACGCCTGATTCCTGGCATCAAGACTAAACGGGTGGTGGCTACGGAGATTTTGATCAATACGCCTTATATTTCCGAGCTAATCCTCAAATCCAAGCTAGAGGAAATCAAGGAAATCATGGCGAATAATCAGGATATCGGCATGCATACTTTTGATCAGTCGCTCTATGAGCTGTTTAGCCGTGGCGATATCAATGAGGACAATGCCCTGGCCAGCGCTGATTCACGCAATGACCTTTCGCTGAAAATCCGCTTTGCCAATGAAACCGCCAAAGGTGGTTTTGGCAATTAGCTGGGGTACTCAGATTTGGAGTACTCACATAGGCTGCTTGTTGAACATGATTGCGCGCTAACGCCTCAACCAAGGCCTGGACTTGGGTTTATAATGCCAGCCTATGAATCCAGACCTACAGCAGTTACAACCTTACCCATTCCAGCGCTTGCGCGAGCTCTTTGCTGACCTCAAGCCCAACCCGGAATATAGCGCCATTAATCTGTCCATAGGCGAGCCCAAGCACGCCACGCCAGCACTGATTGTCGATGCCCTGGCCAACAATCTGGACGGTCTGGCGAGCTACCCGACCACGCTGGGCAGTGCCAAGCTGCGCGAAACCATCTCCGCCTGGATCAGTCGCCGCTATCAATTGCCGCCGCTCAATGCGGAAACTGAAATCGTGCCAGTTAACGGCAGCCGCGAGGCCTTGTTTGCCTTTGCCCAGACGATCATAGATCGCAGCCGACAACAGCCTGTGGTCATCAGCCCCAACCCCTTCTACCAGATTTACGAAGCGCGGCTTTCCTTGCAGGTGCCCAGCCCTATTTCCTCAATACCGTGCCTGGCAATGATTTCACCATGGCCTTCTCTGAAGTGCCTGAAAATGTGCTGCAACGCACCCAGCTGGTGTATGTCTGCTCGCCGGGCAATCCTTCCGGCAAGGTGATGGAGATTGAAGCCTGGCGTGAACTGTTCGCGCTGTCTGATCGCTATGGTTTTGTGATTGCCGCGGATGAATGCTATTCGGAAATCTACTTTGATGAAGCCAGCCCACCTTTAGGTGCTTTGCAGGCTGCGCATCAACTTGGGCGTGATTATCGCAATTTGGTGGTGTTCAGCTCGCTGTCCAAGCGCTCCAATGTGCCCGGCATGCGCTCGGGCTTTGTTGCAGGCGATGCCAAGCTACTGGAGAAATTCCTGCTCTACCGCACCTACCATGGCTGCGCCATGAGCCCGGTGGTGCAGTCTGCCAGCATCGCCGCCTGGCAGGATGAACTGCATGTGATTGAAAACCGCCGTCTGTATGCAGAAAAATTCTCGAGTGTTACCCCAGTGCTGCAACAAGGCTTGGATGTGGAATTGCCAGATGCGGCTTTCTACCTGTGGGCGCACACCGGACAATCCGATACCGAGTTTGCGCGTCAGCTTTACCGCGATTACAACGTCACAGTATTACCAGGCAGCTATCTGGCACGCGATGCGCACGGCATCAACCCTGGCCAGGGTTTCATCCGCATCGCCCTGGTGGCTGGGCTGGCTGAATGCCAGGAAGCCGCCGAGCGTATCAGCCAATTGGCCGCCTCGCGCTAAGCGGCTAGAAACGTTCTCACTTGCTCACCCGCCCTGGCGTGCAAATCCGGCGCCAGGCAATCCAGCACCAGGGTATCTTCCATGCCACGTAACCAGGTCAATTGGCGCTTGGCCAATTGCCGGGTAGCAGCAATCCCCTGCTCGCCCCATTCTTCCGCATTAATCTTACCCGCCATATAGTCCAGGGTTTGCCTATAGCCCACACAGCGCATAGCCGTTGTCTCTGCATGCAACTGCGGATATTTTTCTACCAGCGCTTGCACTTCGGCCAGCAAGCCCTGCTGTTGCATCAAGACAAAACGTTCGGCAATGCGCGCATGCAACACCGCTCTGTCTGAAGGCTGCAAAGCCAGCTTCAACAGCCTATAGGGCAATTGCTGCTCAGACTGACGTGCAAACAAGGCCGTCATGGTTTCCCCCGTCAAGGCATGCACTTCCAAGGCGCGTTGTATGCGCTGCGCATCAGTGGGCTGCAGCCTGGCCGCCGTGTCCGGGTCTATGCCTGCCAACCTGGCATGCATGGCGGGCCAGCCTATCGCTGCCGCTTCAGCATCCAAGGCAGCGCGCACTTCAGCATCTGCCTGGGGCAAATCCCCCAGGCCTTGCTGCAAGGCCTTGAAATACAACATGGTGCCGCCAACCAGCAAGGGGATTTTGCCGCGTGCAGTAATCTCCGCCATCAGGCGCAAGGCATCTTGACGAAACTGGGCCGCAGAATAAACCTCAGTGGGTGGAATAAGATTAATCAGGTGATGCGGCGCCAGCGCCAAAACATCAGCCTCTGGTTTGGCCGTGCCTATATCCATGTCCTGATAAACCAGCGCTGAATCCACACTGATGATTTCCAGTGGCAAGCTTTGAACCAACTCAACCGCAAGGCCAGTCTTGCCACTGGCGGTGGGGCCCATGAGAAAAATAGCGGGAGGTAGTAAAGACATAAACCTGGAGGCAAAAGCGGACAGCAAAGAAGGCGCCAGTGTATTACAGGGCTGCCATGCTGCCTACCAAAAAACAAACGGCCAAGCATGGCCTGGCCGTGTTTAAGCAGATACTAAGCTTAATTCTTGCTAAAGGCTTAGCCCAGCTTGCGCTGGCGGCGTGTCATCAAACCCATCACGCCCAGACCCAGCGCCAACATGCCGTAGGTGCTTGGCTCTGGTACAGCAGCGGTGACAGTCACGCCATCCAGGTAAGATCCGTAGCTAGGGGCTGCAGTGGGGCCCAGAGATACAAACTTAAGCTGAGTGTTGCTGCCAGTCGCTACCAGGTCTTCAAAGGTATATTCAACCCAATCACTCTTGGCCTTGGCAGAGGAATTGATCAGCTTGACGTCACCCCAATACACTTCAAATGTGCTCTTGAGGCCATTAGGGGTATCAGGACGACCGGAGAAGGCAAAGCTCAAAGTGTAGCTGGCACCATTTACAGTGCTGAGGTTTTGCCAAACAGAAGTCAGCTTGGTGGAATTGAGTTCCAGGTATTGAATGCCATCATAGGCTTCGGCATTGAAACCTGCCTGACCACCTTGAGTAGCGCCTTTTTGAATTTCGAATACGCCGTTGGACTGCCAGCCAGTAACGCTGTTGAGGTAAGTCCAGGCGGCATTGCCAATGTTGTCAGCTTCAAAGCTACCGTTTTGTACGATGTTGGCAGCTTGTACCCCTGCGCTGGCGAAAGCGAGTGCGGAGATAATTGCAATCTTGAGTGTTGTTTTCATATGAGCCCCGAATAAGTTGTATGTAATGAAAGTACGCGTTTGTTAGAACCCAAGCGCAAAAAGACTTCAAGTTCAGCCAAACTTAACTTCAGTAAAATCTGGTGTAACGCATACTTATAGGCAACTACTATTCCAGGGCCAGCTCAGCAATATCAAGCAAATAAAATCAACAACTTAAATAAAATCACTTCAGTAAACACTAGCCAAGCTGATGAAAGTTCGGCATAACAAATTAAGTACTTGTCATTATTTCAACGGCTGAGCTTACTTACCGCGCATAAACATCTTGTCCAGTTCCGCCATGCTGACCTGGAACCAGGTGGGTCGGCCATGATTGCATTGGCCTGAGCGCTCTGTCGCCTCCATATCTCTTAACAAGGCATTCATCTCAGGCAAAGTCAGGCTGCGGTTGGCGCGCACAGCGGCATGGCAGGCCATGGTGCCCAGCAGCTCATTGCGCCGCTCGGTGAAAGCCCGGCTGGCGCCATATTGGCGCAGGTCAGCCAGCACGGCGCGCGCGAGGGCCACGGCATCAGCATCTTGCAGCATCACGGGTATGGCACGCACGGCCAGCGTGGTGGGTGATAGCACGGCAATATCAAACCCCAATTGCTGCAAACCACTATCACTCATCGCCTGTTGCTCTTGTACTGTTGCCACTTCCAGGCGGTCGGCATGGAAGCTGACAGGGATTAGCAAGGGCTGGGTAGGCACACGGCTCGCATCCAGTGCGTTTTTCAATTGCTCATACATGATGCGCTCATGGGCGGCATGCATATCCACCACCACCAAGCCATGTACATTTTGTGCCAGGATATAAACCCCATGAATTTGCGCCACCGCAAAACCTAAAGGATAAGCTTGTGCGCCCTCGCCTTCTTGCAGTGCTGTCCTGCTTTCACCAGGTAATCTGCTTCCCTCAGGTGCTCCGCTTTCGCCAAATGACCTGATTTCCCCAGTCTGGGTATCTATATGCTCCAAGCCTGTAGAAGGCGTAAAAGATGTGTTGGCGCGGTTTTCCTGCTGCGGGGCAATACCAGAGTACAAAGTCCGGTAGAAGCCAGGCGCTGATTCGGCGGCTTTGAGGTCAATATTGCTCTGAAAGCGCGGATAGCTGGGTGTGAAGCCGCTAGACGCTTGGCCGCTGCCAGCACTTGGCACTGCCAACTCCTGCGCCAGTGAGCCTGTAATACCTACCGGGGCCGCCAGGGATTTATTCAATGCATGGAAAATATATCGGTGTACCGACTGACCATCGCGGAAGCGCACTTCGGTTTTGCTAGGGTGAACATTGACGTCCACCAGAGCAGGGTCAAGCTCCAAAAACAAGACAAAAGCCGGGTGCCTGTCATGATGCAACACATCTTGATATGCCTGACGTATGGCGTGACTCAGCAGCTTGTCACGGACAAAACGGCCATTGACATAGGTATATTGCGTATCGCGCGCATGGCGAGAAAATGTGGGCTTGGCGGCCATGCCCCATAGCCTCAGGCCAGCAGCGGCCTCATCCAGATAGAAAGACTCATTGGCAAAATCCTTGCCCAATACTTCCTGAAAACGCTGTTGAGCCGAGCTGATGCCCAGGCGTATATTGGCACGGCCATTATGTTGCAGCAGAAAACTGACATCGGGGCGGGACAAGGCCACGCGTCTAAACGCTTCTTCACAGTGTCCAAACTCGGTGTTTTCCGTCTTGAGGAATTTACGCCGTGCGGGCGTATTGAAATACAGATCCTGGATATCAACGATGGTGCCTTTATCCAGCGCCGCAGGTTCAATATCCGTGAGGTATGCGCCTTCGGAGGCGATGCGCCAAGCATGTTTTTCCCCAGCGTGCGCGCTGGTGATTTGCGTGCGCGAAATGGCGGCAATACTGGCCAGCGCCTCACCACGAAAGCCCAGACTGGCGACGTTTTCCAGATCTTCAAGACTGGCGATTTTGCTGGTGGCGTGACGCGTCAGCGCCAGCGACAACTCATCGCGCGGTATACCAGTACCATTGTCGGCCACGCGCATCTGCTTGATGCCACCGCCTAGCAGCGTAACGGCAATATCGGTACTGCCGGCATCGAGACTATTTTCTAGTATTTCTTTGAGCGCAGACGCAGGACGCTCGACCACCTCACCAGCGGCAATCTGACTGATGAGTTGATCGGGTAAAAGCTTGATGGCAGGCATGCTGGTGTCACTAACAGACGATTGGGCGAGGCCACATTCTACCTGCTAGTCAGGATGCCAGAAACCTGCCTGGGTATTGCTGGAGCTAACTCAGCACATTTAATTGGCTTATAAGCCGTCAATAAAGCGCAGGTCGTACTTCTTGACGTTGCTATCAGCAACGACTTCGCTTTCCAGGCCAACTTTCTGCGCCAGCAGATCGACAGGCACAAATTCAGGATCACGCACCAACAAATCATCAGCCACCTGCAACAAGGCTGCCACGGCTTTGCCTTGCAAGTGCGCGTCACGCCCGGATTCGCTACCAAAGGTATCGAAAATCACATAGGCATTTTCTGCTTGCTTGAAGGCATACCAGGTCTTGGTTTCATCTTCATCCTTGACCGTAGGCAGTGTCTGCTTGAGAAACTTTTCCAGCTCATGACTTTTGTCTGGACGGGCTTGCAGCTTGATATACAGCGCGTATTTACTCATTGTTCAATTCCTTAAACATCACATTCACGTACTTTTGGTACGCACCAGATTTGCTGGAGTGGATCACCAGCAGTACCGCCCTGCTCCATGGTGGATAGATGGGGGACGGCCTATGAAAGCCTGAACGCTTTCATTTTTGTATTCGATCAATACCCTTGTCAGAGTGCCAAGAGGCGCAACAGGTTCACATCAATTGATGGCGGCCAGCGCTAACCTTTTCAAGTGTCAGATTATCTTTCAACCACTCGGGTTTTAGCTAGCGGTGGATTGGCAGCAAAGTATTTCTTGATACCGGATAGTATGGCGCTCACCAGCTTATCCTGATGCGCATTGTCGTTCAGTTTTCGCTCTTCATCGGGGTTGGTGATGAAAGCCGTTTCTACCAGAATGGAAGGGATATCGGGAGATTTCAGCACCGCAAACCCAGCTTGCTCCACCTGACGTTTATGCAGGGTATTCATGGTGCCCACGTGATCCAGCACCGATTTACCCAACTTCAGACTATCGTTGATGGTGGCAGTCTGCGACAAATCCAGCAGTGTGCGCGCCAGATAAGGGTCTTTGACGTCAAAGCTGACGCCCCCTATCAAGTCAGACTGGTTTTCTTTTTGCGCCAGCAGGCGCGCCATGGCACTGGTAGCCCCGGTTTCAGACAGCGCAAACACAGATGAGCCTTTGGCCTGCGCACTCAGTGCTGCATCTGCGTGTATAGAAACAAACAAGTCAGCCTGCATCTTGCGTGCCTTGACCACGCGCCCATGCAGCGGAATAAAGTAATCGCCATCGCGGGTCAGTACACCACGCATATTGGGCTCTGCATCCACAGCCACCTTGAGCTTTTTGGCAATCGCCAGGGTCACATTCTTTTCATACGAACCTTTGGCACCCTTGGCACCCGGATCTTCACCACCATGCCCAGCATCAATGGCAATGGTGATCATGCGTGGGTCGGCTTTTTTGTTGATGGAAGGCGCAATCACTGCCGATGGCGCCGTTGGCACAGTAGCGGGTGCGCCCGGCGTTGCAGGCTTGGGCGCAGGCACAGCATCAGTGCTGACATCCGGGTTAACGCTGGAAATCACGGGCGACTCAGGCGCCACTTGCAGCTCAGGCAGTGGCGTTTCCGCAGTCTCGGGCTTGCCGCGTTGCTCCAGCATGGCCATCAGTGGGTCTTGCGCAGGATAAATATCCAGCACCAATCTGTCCTTGTAATCACCCGCAGGCGGCAGGCTGAATACCTGCGGCTTGATCTCGGCCTTGAGGTCCACCACGATACGCACCACACCGGGCTTGAAGTTGCCTACGCGCACCTGACGTATATAAGGATCATTGGCGTTGATTTTTTCGCTCAGCGATTTCAGCGTAGGCCCAAGTTCAACTTCATCAAGATCCAGCACCAGACGCTCTGGGTCCTTCAGCATCACCAAATGATGCGTGACAGGTTTGCTGGTTTCCAAGGTAATACGGGTGTAGTCGGCAGCAGGCCAGACTCGCGCCGCAGAGATCTGGATATTGTCAGCAGCATTGCTGGGCAGCATCAGGCTGAAACAGCCCAGCGTGAGCAATAACAGCATGCATAGATGATTTAGAGTTTTGCGAGACATTGCTTTCCAGACGCTGTATTGGCGGAAATACTGACTTGCCTGCCTGCAGTTTGCGGGCTCGGGCTTAAACCAATATGAATATCGAGATCAGCAGCAGGGAGTAAGCCATGGGCTTTCTCCGGCCACTCCACCAGGCAGATGGATTGAGGATTGAAATAATCCCTGAAGCCTGCGGCCTCCCACTCTTCCGGGTCAATGAATCTATACAGGTCAAAGTGGTATAAGTTCAATGCCGCATTGTCATCAGACGCCACAACATAAGGCTCAACCAGGGTATAAGTCGGGCTTTTGACCTTGCCTTGGTGCCCTAAAGCGTGCAGCAGCCCACGCACCAGCGTGGTCTTGCCAGCCCCTAGGTTGCCATGCAGATAGATATTGATGCCAGGCACCAAGACTTGCGCCAGATGTGCGCCTAAAGCAAGGGTAGCTGCTTCATCAGCCAGTGCCAGTGTAAAATCGTCACTCATATGTCTCAAACTTTAAACAACCTGGAAGCGCTGGCTGCCGATATCAAGCGCTGGGGTGTGGAATTAGGCTTTGGCCAAATCGGTATTACCGACACCGATTTATCTGCGGCCGAACCGCGCCACCGGCAATGGATAGAGAACGGCTTCCACGGTGCCATGGATTATATGGCAAAACACGGCGACAAGCGCACCCGTCCTGCCGAATTGGTGCCAGGAACAGTGCGTATTATTTCCGCACGCATGGACTATCTGCCACCAGACAGCCGGGCCAGCGATGAAGTCATGCACGAAGGCAGCCTGGCGTTTATTTCACGTTATGCCCTGGGGCGTGATTATCACAAGGTCTTGCGTAACCGTTTGCAAAAGCTCAGCGAGAAAATTGCCAGCCAGATAGGCGAATTTGGCTACCGCGTCTTTACCGATAGCGCCCCCGTGCTGGAGGTGGAGCTGGCAGAAAAAGCCGGGCTGGGCTGGCGTGGCAAGCATACGCTGTTGCTATCGCGCACGGCTGGCTCGTGGTTTTTCCTCGGCGAAATTTATACCGACCTGCCCTTGCCTGTGGATGCGCCACTCAGCAACCATTGTGGCAAGTGCAACGCCTGTATTGACGCCTGCCCAACAGGTGCCATCGTTGCGCCCTATCAAGTAGATGCCAGACGCTGCATTTCTTATCTCACCATAGAACTCAAGGACAGCATTCCCGAGCCGCTACGGCCCATGATAGGTAACCGGGTCTATGGCTGTGACGACTGCCAGCTCACCTGCCCCTGGAACCGCTTTGCACAAATGACTCAGCAGCCAGATTTTCAGGTCAGACATGGACTGGATCAAGCCAGCCTGGTGAGTTTGTTTGCCTGGGACGAGGTAACCTTCAAGGACAAGATGGCAGGCAGTGCCATTTACCGCATAGGTCATGAGCAATGGTTAAGAAATATCGCGGTGGGCCTGGGCAATGCGCCCTACTCTCCCGAGGTCTATGCCGCACTATTGCAACGGAAAAACGACCCTTCAGCCCTGGTGCGTGAACACGTATCCTGGGCTTTGCAGCAACATGCAGCAAGTCACCAATAGCGCTGGCTTTACGCTGCGTACAAATCCGGCAAAATCCCCGCCAGAATCACTGAAAAAACCCAAGCAAAATTATTCGGCCTGATTGTATAATCGCCGCTCCATTTTCAGACAAAATGAGCGGCAATTGCTAACCACTGTCGTGTACCGTCGTATGAGCTAGCGCTGTTTGCAGCCCTGGGCCTTTTTATTGCCTTTACCTTCTACCAGTACGGCATCAGCAACGACGAGGAAGTGCAGCATGTCTATGGTCGATTGCTGCTGGATTTCTACAGTTCGGGCTTTGCTGACAAGTCCGCATTTGAATATCGCAACCTGTTTCTTTACGGTGGTTTTTTTGATCTGATTGCCGCGCTGCTGGAGCGCATATTACCCATCTGGGTGTGGGATATGCGCCATCTGCTTTCCGGTCTGTTTGGCCTGGCTGGCATTGTGGCCGCCTACAAAATCGCCCGTCTGCTGGGCGGAGAGCGCGCTGGTTTCTTTACCGTGTTGCTGCTCAGCATCACTGGCGCCTGGACTGGCGCCATGTTCACCCACACCAAAGATGTGCCCTTTGCCACCTGCATGACCTGGGCGCTTTATTACACCATGCTGATTGCAGAACGCCTGCCGCGCCCGCCGCTCAAGCTGGCCGTCAAATTAGGCATTGCCGTAGGTTGCGCACTGGGCTTGCGCATAGGGGGTGTGTTCGCCGTGATGTATCTTTTGCTGGTGCTAGGCCTGGCCGGGCTATTGAATGTACAAGGCATACTGCCGCGCCTGCGTTTCTGGCTGCAAAGTAGTATTGCCCTCATTCCTGCGGGCGTTGTGGCCTTTATCCTCATGGCCATCTTCTGGCCCTGGGGCGTCATGTCACCCGATCATCCGCTGGAAGCCGCCAAGTCCTTCTCGCACTTTGCCTTCAACATGCTCACCATCATGGATGGCCATGTTATGAATATAGGTGAAGTGCCACGCTACTACCTACCCGCCTATTTGCTGGTGCGCCTGCCAGAAGTGTTTCTGCTGGGCTTGATTGGCCTGGTACTGGCCGCGGCAGTGCACTGGCGCAGTTGGATAAGTCGTCATGACAAAACCCTGGCCTGGGCAACCTTATTGCTTGCCGCCCTGTTCCCTATTCTGTTCAATGTTATCGACAAGCCTGCGCTCTATAACGCATCCGCCACTTCACCTTTGTGGTGCCACCTATCGCCGTGCTGGCAGGCTTGGGGCTCACCCTGGCCTGGGATACCCTAGGCGGGCTACCCAAGCTGCGCTACGGCCTGTCTTTGCTTTGCGTACTGCTGGGGGTGTGGACAGTAGTTACCCTGGCGCGCCTGCACCCTTATGAATACATTTATTACAACCAGCTGGCTGGTGATATGGCAGAGGCTGAGTCTGAGTGGGAAGGTGATTACTGGTCTAGCAGCCTGCGTGAAGCCTCAGATATGCTGGAAGAAGAAATTACCAGCAAACCCAGGCACGATGCCCAAGGCAAGATCGTGCCTTATCTGGTGGCGGTATGCGCTGAGAATATCCAAGGCACGGCCTATCTCGATAGACGCTTCAGTGTCACCAAAAACTGGGAAGCTGCCGATTTCTATCTTTCGACCACCAATATGGGTTGCGACAATGTATTGAACGGAAAAATCATTGGTGAGGTCGAACGCATGGGTGTGAAACTGGCCATTATCAAAGATAGACGCGATCTATTGGCGCACCAGCGCAAGCCGCGTATCGCAACCAAGCCTCACTGAGTCATCTTCCCCGAGAAAATAAGAGCGCCACATGACGACAGACCTCAGGACGACAGATCACAGCATTCAGGGCCAAGGTTTTCAAGACCGAACCCTGGCCAACCCGCACATCACGGTCATTGTGCCTGCCTATAACGAAGCTGCGGCCATTACCGCCACCGTAGAAAATATCGCCAATCAACTGGCAACGCTGAGCCCGCATTGGGATGTAGTGGTGATAGATGACGGCAGCCGTGACCAGACCTCTAACATTGTGCGCGACCTGCCCGCTTATCTGCGTACCACCCTGGTGCGCTTCTCACGTAATTTCGGCAAGGAGTACGCCATTACCGCCGGGCTGGAGCATGCCAGCGGCGATATCGTCATCTGCATGGATGCCGATGGCCAGCACTCCTCAGAGCTGATCAACGACATGCTGGAAAAATGGCGTGAAGGTTATGACATGGTGTATGCCGTGCGCCAGGACAGGCATGTAGAACCAGGCTTCAAGCGCTGGGGCTCACGCGTGTTTTATGAAATCATGACCCTGGGTGAGCGCATCACCATTCCGCGTGATGCAGGCGATTTCCGCCTGATGAATCGGAATGTGGTAGATGCCTTGCGCGCCCTGCCCGAGCGCAACCGTTTTATGAAGGGTATGTATGCCTGGGTAGGCTACCGCTCCATAGGCATCCCCTACACCCCCTTGCCGCGCAGCCACGGCGTCAGCACCTTCTCGCGCATCAAGCTCATGCAACTGGCCTGGACTGGCATTACCAGCTTCTCGGTTATTCCTTTGCGTCTGGCTAGCGCCGTTGGCGCGTTGCTGGCGCTGATTTCCTTTGTCTATGGCTTCTGGGTCATCCTGGAAAAATGGATATTTGATGAATCGATTCCAGGCTGGCCTACCGTGGTCGCAAGCCTGATGTTCTTCTCCGGCATCCAGTTGCTGTTTATCGGCATTCTGGGCGAATACATCGCGCGTATCTACGACGAAGTCAAAGGCAGGCCGCCTTACATCGTGGCCGAAGTATCCGCCGCCTATCAATCCCACCAAGCTGCTGAATGAAGTTAGGCTCAGCTACATGGTTTACTCTGGTTGGGGCTGCCGCTTCAGCAGTGCATTACCTGTCCGCAGTCTTTATGGAAGGCGTGCTAGACCTTAACCCCGGCAGCGCTAACCTGCTGGCTTTCTTGCTGGCGTTCCCCGTCAGTTATATTGGTCACCAGACCTTTTCCTTTGCTGGCAACGGCAGCCAACACAAACAAGCGCTGCCGCGCTACTTGTTGCTTGCCTGCAGCGGCTTTGCCGCCAATCAAATCATGGTGCTGAGCCTGCTGAACTACACCATACTGCCCTTCTGGCTGGCCCTGGGCCTGGTGATGGGCATAGTCGCGGTAAGCACCTATCTTTTGAGTCGCCACTGGGCATTCAAGCATAAAAACTGAGCACCTTGATTGCCTGACTCAAGCGGTTTGCAGTGGGTCTGG
Source organism: Methylobacillus glycogenes JCM 2850 (assembly GCF_000617925.1). Classification (GTDB taxonomy): domain Bacteria; phylum Pseudomonadota; class Gammaproteobacteria; order Burkholderiales; family Methylophilaceae; genus Methylobacillus; species Methylobacillus glycogenes. Next base: position 671,485 of record NZ_BAMT01000001.1, on the reverse strand, counting down.
CACAAGGTAATGAGGTCATACTATGGTTGCACTGATAATAAGCGCGGATGATTACGGACAAAGTGCCGCGATTGACCAGGCCATTGTGGCGCTGATACGCCAAGGCAGACTAACAGCGACCTCTTGCATGAGCTTGAGCCCACGCTGGCCCAGCGCCGCCAAGTTGCTCACTGCCGAGGTCAGGCGTATGGCAGACATAGGCCTGCATCTGGATTTCACGCAATACAGCCAGACCCTGCGTCATCAGCACCCGCAGCTAGTCATGCGCAGCCTGCTGCGCAGCCTGGACAAACAACAGATACGCGCCAATATTGCCCAGCAACTAGATAGCTTTGAAGCCGCCTTAGACGCCCCCCCTGATTATGTCGATGGTCATCAGCACGTGCATCAATTGCCGCAAATCCGCGATTTGCTGCTGCAAGAGCTGCAGGCACGCTATGAAGGCCAGCTACCCTGGATACGCATTTCCCGGCCGCAAGGCGATGGCCTCAAGGGCAACATCATCGCTGCACTCGGCGCAAATCGTCTGCAACAACACGCCAGAGCGCGCGGCTTCCGCACTAGCGACTTATTGCTGGGAGTTTATGGCTTTGACCAAGGCCTGCCCGATTACGGCATGAAATTGCAACGCTGGCTTAACATCGCCAAGAGTGAAGCAGAGCAAGGCCGCCAGGCAGCGCTGATGTGCCACCCCGGCATGAGCTTAGAGAGCGATAACATAAACGGCGATAGCAATAATGCTCAAAATAAGACCGATGCGGTAATCGACCCTATCGCCCAGGCCAGACCTATGGAGTACCAGGCTTTATCCAGCCTGGCATTTGGGGAAATGCTGCAAAACCTGGCTATCCAGCCTGAACGCGGCAGCCGCATGCTTAAAGTCATTCAGGAGCGCCACTGAAGATGGTGACTGGTCATTGTTACGCTTTACAGGGGCTGAAACCCTAGCCGCACTGCAACAATAAAAAAGGCCCATTCGGGCCTTTTTTCTTATGTGCGTGGTTTATTGCGGTTTGCTGCGTGGAGCCACGGCAGCAGGCTTGGGAACAGCTTTTTCCTGGGTCTTATGTTCCATGGCCTTTTTCTCTTCGGCTGTCAGCACCTTCATCACGCAATCTTCAGTACCGTAGCTGCCGCCGCTATCATCAGGCTCGAAGTACTCCTTGCGGAAGCTCCATCTGTCCTTGCCTATCTTCTTGATAGTGGCAATGCCAGTGCTGTGATCGACATTGTTTTTCTTGTCGCGGATATTGAAACTGATGGCGAGACGGTTGCCATCGGCCACAGCCTGGCCATGGTAAACCGTGGAATTGACAGTCTCGGTCTCATAATAATATGCACCGAACTTGCCATGGCTGCTGACACGATTGAGGCGCAAGGCCACCACAACGTCATAAGCACCGATAGAAGAATTTTCACCTTTGCACTCATAGAGGCCGGTGTAGTTATTGCCAGTAAAAGTAGGCTTAGCAAAAGCCACGCTGGAAAACGCCAGCATGGCTGAAACGATGACGATTTTTTTCATCAGGGGGGCTCTGGATAACATTAGCGGGCTATTGTAACGCGTATAAGCGTAATCTCTGCAAGCCCGGCCTTAATATTTCTTAACACGCCAGCTCAGCCTTAAGCGGCACTGGCGGCCATTTATAACACGGCTAGTTTTTTGTTTTTGCCTGCAAGGTGCATTAATATAGCCAACTTACTGAACCTCGGCATCATGATCGTGGTCAGCAATACGATGCAAAAAATAATCAATCAAGCATCGTAAATAAAAAAATAGCCCTCTTTCTTGGGGCATTCCTCAACAATATCGCTCATAGACTCATCACCATTATGCTCAAACCTGCTGCCTTGTGGCGTTACAGTATCTTCAATATGGTGTTAATCGTCCTGCTCGCAGGCTGGTTCTGGCAACAGAATCAACCCGTCAGCATTCCCGAGGCGCCCCTGCCTGCCAATGGCAAACTCAACTGTGTTTCTTACGCTCCTTATTATGGCAAGGGTGAAACCCCCTTCATCGCCACCACAGTGGCCAGCAAAGCCAGAATAGATAGAGATCTGCAACTGCTGTCACAGCGCTTTGACTGTGTACGCACCTATTCGGTCAGCCAGGGTCTGGATTATGTGCCAGAAGCCGCTTCCAAGCTGGGCCTGAAAGTATTGCTGGGTGCCTGGATAGGTTACGTCAAGCAAGAGAACGATACCGAATTCAACCGCGCCATAGACCTGGCCAACCAGTACCCTGATACCGTCAAGGGCCTGATCATTGGCAATGAAGTACTGCTACGCAAAGAGCAGACCGAAGAAGTGATGCTGGCCTATCTGCAAGAGGCACAAAAGCGCACCGAAGTGCCTGTGACCTATGCCGATGTCTGGGAATTCTGGCTCAAGCACCCGCGCATGGAGCAAGGCGTGGATTACATCACCGTGCATGTGCTGCCGTATTGGGAAGATGACCCGCAAGATATAGACAACGCCCTGCACCATGCCGAAGAAGTCATGGGCACCATGGCCAAGACCTTCACAAAACCATTATTCATCGGCGAAACCGGCTGGCCCTCGGTTGGCAAGCACCGCAATGCCTCCGTGCCCAGCCTGGTTAACCAGGCCAGCTATCTGCGCCAGTTTTTGGTGTTGGCAGATCAAAAAGGCTGGCATTACAACCTGATTGAGGCCGTAGACCAACCCTGGAAGCGTGACCTTGAAGGCACGGTTGGCGGCTTCTGGGGGCTGTACGATACCGATCTGCAACCCAAGTTTGAGTTCAAAGGCCCAGTAGCTGAGCGCAATGATGGCTGGATGCCACTATGCTGGGGCTTTGCCGGGCTGGTGCTGTTCCTCGCCATCACAGTTGGTACGCGTGAGCGCAGCCTGCCTGCCCTGATCGGCATGGGCAGCCTGGGCTTGCTCACTGGTGCCACGGCCTATGTGCAATGGGGCTACCTGCAAGCCGCCTGCCGCGATCTGACCGAATGGAGCGTGCTGATAGGCATTACCCTGGTCGGCATAGTTGCCCTGCTCAACCTCCCCAGTATTTTGGCGCGTGGGCAAAACAAGCTGGGCCACACCCTGCTGTTTGTGCTGGTCATGGCGGGGCTTATCACCAGCTTCTTGCTGATTACCAAAATGAGCTTTATCCCGCGTGATTTCCAGCTTAACCCGGCGGTAGGTCATGTGCTGTACCTGCTGGATGGTCGTTACCGTGATTTCCCGCTGGCGCTTTATGCATTGCCAGTGCTGCAATACTCCATAGGCCTGGCCTTGCTTGGCAGCCTGCAGCGCACCAGCTTTGGCCGCTATCGCAAGCTCAATGTCTTTGCCGTGATTCTGGCGCTGATTAGCCTGATCATTGAACCGTTGAATACCCACGCACTCTTATGGCTAGGCCTGGTGCTATTGCTGGCATTTGCCAGCTGGCCGCGCAAGGGAGCACGCAACTAATGGCGGCTCAATCTCACACCAAGTGGCAACCCCTCAAAAAGACCATATAAGCCTATGAAATTCATTAATAAATACAGCAAAGCGTTGCTGATTGCCTTGGCGGTCACCCTCTTGCATTTCGGCATCTGGGAAATCATCAACCGCGCCCTGCCGCTGATGGATGCCCCCCGCATCGTCAATGGTTTTGCCTACAGTGGTTATCAAATCGGCCAAAGCCCGCAAGAGCGCAAATACCCGAGCACCAACGAGATTCTCAAGGATCTGGAACTGCTCAAGCCCTATACCAACCGCATCCGTATCTATGGCGCGCTGGAAAACCCGGAAACCACGGCCCTGGCCGCGCAACTGGGGTTGAAAGTCACTGCGGGTGCCTGGCTGGGCCCAGATAAAGAAGACAACAAGCGCGAGCTGGATGCGCTGTTGGCCCGTACCGCGCTCTACCCCAATATAGAACGCATTATTGTCGGCAACGAAGCCATGCTGCGTGCCGACCTCAATGTCGATGAAATGATAGGTTATCTGGAAGAAGCCAAACGCGTTTCACGCGTGCCAGTTTCTACAGCCGAGCCTTGGCACGTCTGGCTCCGCTATCCGCAACTGGTCAAGCACGTAGACTTTATCACCGTGCACCTGCTGCCCTACCATGAAGGTCTGCCCGCAGAAAAAGCCGTGGATTACGCCTTTGAGCGCTACCGCGAGCTGATGGACAAATACCCACGCAAGAAAATCGTCATTGGCGAAATTGGCTGGCCGAGCAAAGGCCCCACCATTGATGCCTCTGTGGCCTCCAACGTTAACCAGGCCCTGTTTGTGCGTGAGTTCCTCGCCAAAGTGGCCAACGAAAACTATGACTACTACCTGATGGAAGCCATAGACCAGCCGTGGAAAGTCAAAATTGAAGGCTGGGCGGGGGCGTACTGGGGCATGTTTGATGCCGAGCGCCACGAGAAATACTCCCTGCATGGCGCGGTGCCCAAGGATTTACGCTGGGTATCCAAGGCACTCTGGGGCTCCCTGCTGGCCTTTATCCCCATCTTCTTTGTAGCCGTGCGCTTCCGCCAATGGGGCACAGGCGCGCAGATCTCGCTGGCCGTATTGCTGCAAGCGTGTATCACCGTGCTGGTGGTCACCTGGAACCTGCCTGGCGATTACTACTACTCCCTGCGTGACATGATCATCCTGGTGGGCCTAATCATGGCCTTGCTGATGACCTCCGCCGTGCTGATGATCTACGCGGTGGAATTCAGTGAAGTCATGTTCAAGGGCTACTGGATACGCGCCTACACCCCGGCTGAGCCAGTGCCTGCCGAGAAACAGGCTTTTGTCTCCATACACCTGGCCTGCTACAACGAGCCGCCCGATATGGTGATTACCACCATCAAAAGCCTGGTGAACCTGGATTACCAGAACTTTGAAGTGCTGGTGATAGACAACAACACCAAGGACGAAAGCAAGTGGAAGCCAGTAGAAGCCTACATGGCCACCCTGCCGGACAACTTCAAGTTCTACCACCTGCACAATGGCCAGGCTTTAAGGCGGGTGCGCTTAACTTTGCGCTGCAAGAAACCGACCCGCGCGCAGAAGTCATAGGCGTGGTGGATGCCGATTACGAAGTTACCCCAGACTGGCTTGCCGTGCTGATACCGCACTTCGGCGATCAAGGCGTAGCTGTGGTGCAAGCACCGCAGGCACACCGCGATTTTGAAAACAACTTCTTCCGCCGCATGAGCAACTGGGAGTTTGAAGGCTTCTTCCGCATAGGCATGCACCACAGGCACGAGCGTAACGCGCTAATTCAGCACGGCACCATGACCCTGGTGCGCCGCAATGCCCTGGTTGATCTGGGTGGCTGGTCTGAGTGGTGCATCTGCGAAGATACCGAGCTGGGCCTACGCCTGCTGGAAGGTGGCTATGAGCTACGCTATATAGACCGCACCTTTGGCCGTGGCCTCACCCCTGCCAACTTCGAGGCACTGAAGTCGCAACGCTTCCGCTGGGCTTTTGGTGCCATGCAGATTCTCAAGCACCACATGCCCAAGTTGCTGGGTAAATCCACCCTCACCTTCGGCCAGCGCTACCACTTCCTCACAGGCTGGTTCGGTTGGCTGGGTGATGGCCTGCAACTCATCTTCACCATGAGCTCCATAGGCTGGACCCTGGCCATGCTGGCCTTCCCCAAGTCCTTCAGCTTGCCAGTCACCATCATGTTGACCCCGGTGCTGTGCTTCCTGGTGGTCAAGGGTGCGTTGGGGCCTATCCTCTACCGCAAAACCATGGACTGCAAATGGTCTGACATCCTCGGTGCCTCGCTGGCTGGCCTGGGCCTGTCCCACACCATTGCACGCGGCATCATGATGGGCTTGATTCAAAAGCGTGGCGTGTTCAAAACCACCAACAAGGGCAAGGCAGTCAAAGGCAGCATCTTCAGCCTGCTGACCCCTATTCGGGAAGAAGTGCTGCTGTTACTGGCGCTGATAGTCTCGGCCTGCGCCATGATGTATGCCCGTGGTGTGAGCAACCTGGATGCCCAGCTTTGGGTCACCATGCTGACCTTGCAGTCCCTGCCTTACCTCAGCACCCTGGCCTGCCAGATCATCGCGCAGATGCCAGATAAGCCGACTAAAAGCTAAGCAGTAAATCTTGGCGCAATAAAAAAACGGGAACCCTGGTTCCCGTTTTTTTTCTGCAACCCGCTTAGCCAAAAGCTGCAATCACCGTTTCTATCGCCAGAAACAATGTCCGGCTATCTTCCGGATATTCAACAAACTCAGCACAACGCATATAAAACGCTTTCGCAGCATCACTCTTGGCATGCACCAACACCGCACTAATGCCTATAGTCTGCGCGGCAATGGCAATGCGGCGCAGTGCATCTGCCAGCATATCTGCACCCAGCCCACTGCCTGCATATTCCCGACTTACTGCCAACCTGCCTATCACCGACACAGGAATACTATCCGGCGCATTACGGCGCACCTTGCCCGGAGCGGACATGCGTGTCACAGCCCCAGCAGAAATGCAGTAATAAGCCACAACGCGCAGCCCATCACACACCACGTAAGTACGAGAGAAACGGCTTTCGTTCTTGAGTGCTTTATGCAGCAGCCATTGATTCAAAGCAGGCTCAGCGCAATCAAACCCGGCAAGCTCATGCTCAGCAGTCAGGGGTGTAGGTGGTGTAAGGCTGGAGCTTGAATGTTGCAAGATGGCTTCTTACTTTTGCCAGGCTGGTGCTTTGCGTAGCAATGCCTGCAATTTAGGGCCAGGTGCAGGCGGGTTATCCAGCGCATGCATAAAGGCATCAAAACGCTGGATGTCCAGCATAAACAAGCGCTGATCTAGCAATACATCAACAGCCTGCTGTCTGGCGCTGTCTATCATGAACTCGGTACGGGTTTTGCCCAGCACCGCTGCGGCATCATCGATTAATTTGCGGGTGTTGGCTTCAATGCGCAGGCTGATGCTGCCTTTGGTGTCTAGTGTACTTGGGATTCGGCGACCTTTAGGCTATTGGTCGCCAGGTTTTCCGTTGGTAATGGGTAATTTTTAGACATAGGGGGAATATGATATTTTGTATGTACGATGTCAATACAAAAATTGCTTAAGTGCAGGAGATGGTCTTGGCAGGATTTGTTAACTTGTCCCCTGCTGCGGGTAGCGAGAGGTTTTGTTTCGCCTTGTCGGGCGAGTGCCTTTCTTTTGCTTCGCCAAAAGAAAGATCACCAAAGAAAAGGCGACCCGGATATCCCCGCCCCGGCTTACAGCCGGGTAACCTGCGTTGCTCGGATTTATCGGGGTCACGCTCAAACTCGCTGCGCTCAGACAGTCGCGCGCCCTGATCCGATAAACCCTGCGCTACTCGGCGGGTCTAAACGGGAGGGAAAGTCAAAGGCTCCGGATCAAGTGGCGATAATGATTAATAAGTGAATGTGGCTTGGTCTACAACATGTGCAATGTGGCCGAGATATTCGTGGTTTCAATTTCCATTCCTGCTACTTAACCCCAGGCTTTTGAAGTTGTTCCCGTTGAGTGCGCCGAGTAGCGCAGCAGTTTCTGGATTAAGGGCTTGCGACTGTCTGAGCGTAGCGAGTTTGAGCAAGACCCCAGAAACTGTGAGCAACGCAGGTTGCCCGGCGTAGCCGGGACGCAGGAATCGGGTCGCCTTTTCTTTGCTTACATTTCTTTTCGGCGAAGCAAAAGAAAGGCACTCGCCCGACAAGGCGAAACAAAATCTCTCGCCAACCCCAGCATGTGTCAAGACCACCCACCTCACCTCCATAGCAAAAAAAACGGGAACCCATAGGCCCCCGTTCTCTCCACCCTCAACTCAAGCTCAAACCATCAAAAATCCACAGTCGCCGACATCAGCAACATCCTAGGCGTGCCTATACTCAACCCCATAGAACCTGACGCCGCAGCGGTAGAAGACCAATACTGCCGATCAAACAAATTCTCCACACTGGCCCGCAAGGTCAGCGGCTGACCATGCGCGGTAGTAGCATAGCGCGCGCCTATGTCAAAGCGCGTCCACGCAGGTATCTTGCGCGTATTGGCGGCATCGTAATACTGCGAGCTGCTGTAGATGCTGCGTGCGGTCAGCGTTAGGCCTTCCATGGGCGTATCCCACTCCCAGTTAAGGTTGAAGTTGGCACGTGAGGTGCCAAAGATGCGGTTGCCATCGTTAATGCCGCCTGCACTTTTCACCATTTCGGTATCCAGCAACATCAAGCCACCCAGCACGCGGTGATGCGTCCATGGCTCGCCAAACACATTCAGCTCAAGGCCACGGTTACGTTGCTTGCCGTTGATGCCAAACACCTGGCCTACGGCATAGGCCGTGGGTTGCTCAAGCTGGAACAGGCTGATGCTGGTGGCAAAGCTGCCAAAATCCAGCTTGGTGCCAATTTCCAGCTGTTTGGACTTCACCGGGGCCAGCAGGCCGCCTGCATTGGCGCATTCCAGGCCATTGCAGCCTGTGCCTGTGGGGATAACATCGCCCTGGCGCAGGCTTTCGATATAGCTACCAAAGACGGAAACCTGACGGTTGGGGCGAATCAGAAAAGCCGCCAGCGGCGTTAGCGTCTTTTCGTTATAGCGGGTGACATCTTCAAAGTTATGCGAGTTAACGTGTTGCGAGCGTGCGCCCAGCACCAGTTGCAGCTTGCCATCGAGCATGGTGAGGTTATCCACCAGGGCAATGCTGCCTAAATCGCTGGTATTGGTTTTGCTGATGTCATCGGCCAGGCCATTGAGGTTGGGGCTGAGCACCTGCGCGGGCGCGTAGATATTGGAATTAACCAGGCCCAGGCGGTGATCAAGGTTGCCATATTCCATGCGGTAACGATTGCCGGTCAGGGTGAGCGCATGTTTCACCGGGCCAGTTTCAAGGTTGGCACGCACGCCCACCTCTAACGAGCGCACGCGCTCATAGCGGCTGAACAAACGGCCGCGCACATTGCTGAAATTGCCGTTGCTGAGCACCACAGGGTTAACGCGTAAAAACTCATATTCGCCCTGGCGTGCGCCTGCGGCGGCAAACACTGTCCACTGGCTGTTGAGGTCATATTCACCGCGCGCGGCGCTGTAGTTATCTTGCGTGTTGGTGTAAGTCCAGGATGGCTCGTAGTTGTTATCTATGCGCTTGGCATCGGGCACTTGCGCCAGCACCCCGGCGGTGTTGGCCAGGGTGACGCGCTCTGGCGGTGCATTGATATTGCGCTTTTGGTGGCCTACATCCAGCGAGAGGCGCAGCGCTTCACCACGGAAATCCAGCGCCAGCGCACCCAGCGCGCTTTCACGCGATTGATGATCAAAGGCCAGCTCGCCTGGGTCTTGGTAAACGCCGTTAAAGCGTATGCCAAAGGCGTTATCGGGGCCAAAGCGGCGGCCTGCATCCATATGGCCACCAAATTGCGATTCACTGGCATGGCTGACGGTAAACTGGGTGATATCTTTATCACCCGCGCGCTTGGGCACAATATTAATCATGCCCCCTGCCCCACCGCCGCTGGGCACCATGCCATTCAACATGCCACTGGCACCCTTAAGCACCTCCACCCGCTCAGCAGATTCCGCCGCCACGGCATAGGTAGGCAAAATACCAAACAAGCCGTTGAACGCCACATCGCTATTCATAAACGTCACACCACGGATGGAAAACTGATCAAAGCGTCCGCCACGTGGGTTGCCGTTACGTACCGAAGGGTCGTTATCAATCACATCGGCAATGGTGGCCGCCTGGCGGTTTTGAATCATGCTGCTGGTATAAGCGCTGATGTTGAATGGCGTATCCATAAAATCACGGTTACCCAGCAGGCCCACGCGCCCGCCTGTGGCTACCTGACCGCCGCTATAGCTGGGCATCAGCGTATCAATCGAGGCGGTCTGGCGCTGCGCTGCCACCATGACCTCAGGCAGGCTGCCGCCATGCAGCGCTGATTCGGGCAGCTTTTTCAGGCCAAAATTGCCATTGCTGTTGACCACCACATCCAGCCCGCTGCCCTTGAGCAGCTTTTCAAAGCCCTGGTTTACGCTATGGCTGCCGCTCAGCCCGGCGCTGCGCTTGCCTGCCACCAGTTCTGGCTCAAAAGAAAGCAGAATGCCCGCCTGCTTGGCAAACTCAGTGAGCGCGGCCTCTAATGGCCCGGCACTTACCTGATAATGATGTTGGCTCAGGCTGGCATCTGCCAGCGTCTCAGCCGCCCACACGGGCTGCAACAGCGGCACACTGATGGCAGCAGCTAGCGATGCCTGCTGCAAGGCGTGCTTTAGCCTGCTGGCGGAAAATGGGGATGAGGTTGTAAATGATGAAAATGCGGATGCAGAAAGCTTCTGCGGCTGGTGAGACATGGTGCTTCCTTAACAATTAGCGGGTTTGCACCTGATATACCGAAGCAGAAAACAAAAACTGCAGAAAAATTTGAGACATATTTTAAAAAACACCTAAGCGCGCAAAAAATAACTAGCTAATGCCAGCTAGCTAAAGCCTGATTCTCAGCCAACTCAAGCCTGCGCCGCTGGCGGCAACACCCGCACCCAGTAATGCCAATATTGCACCACGCGCACAGGCAAAGTCTCTTGCACCGCTTGCAGCACCCGCTCTGGCTGCTGCAAGGGGAAAACGCCAGAAATAGTCAGCTGGGCCAGCGCCGGGTCACAGCTGATATGGCCACGACGATAACGGTTTAACTCCTGCAAAAACTGCCCCAGTGGCATGGCCCTGGCAATCAGCAGGCCATCTACCCAGGCGCTGGCATCTGGGTTTAGGCTTTGCACTGCGCCTATGCTGGCGCGGCTGAATTCTAACTGCTGCCCTGCCTGCACAATCTGCCGCTGCGCACCGTTATTCACCTCCACCGCCCCCTCAAACACCGCCAGCCCTATGCCCTGCTCACGCTGACGCACCAAAAAGCGCGTGCCCAGCGCCCGCAGGCTGCCCTGCGCGGTTTCTACAATAAATGGTCTGTGGGCGGTATTGGCCTGTTGTGCAGGTGATTCATGCCCGGTAGTCAGCAAAACCTCACCATGATAAAAACGCAGGCGGCGGGTGCTGGCATCAAAATCACTATCCAGCGCGGTGGCGGTGTTAAGCAGCAGCTCAGTGCCATCGGCCAGCATCACCCGCTTGTTTTGCCCCACCCGTGTGGTGTACTGGGCCAGCATGGGCTGCCAGGGTAATTGCTTATAACCCAGGCCCAGCAGCCCTGCACTGCCACTCACCAGCAACAACAGCTTGAGCGCCTGACGGCGCTGCATCAAAGCCTGCACCTTTTGCTCGGTGCGGGCGTTATCTGCCAGCGTTTGCATGGCCAGGTGTTTAATGGCGGGCGCAGGTGCCACCTGCTGCATGGGCTGCGATAAATCACGCAAGCGCTCCCAGGCCAGCTTATGTTGTGGGTGCTGCGCCTGCCAGCGCAGGCAGGCGGCGTGGTCTTCAGTGCTGGCATGGCCAGACTGCAAGGTCACCATCCAGGCAATGGCTTCTTCAACAACGCGTTGATCAGGGTGCATACGGCGAGGCAAAGCTAAAGAGGTTCAGCCGGGTAAGCCGCGGCATAACAGGCAGCATAAGCACGGGTCATATACTGCTGCACAGAGCTGAGGGAGACGCCCAACTGCTGGGCAATTTGCTGATAACTCAAGCCCTGCAACTGCGAGAGCAAAAACGTCTGCCGCACTGCATCTGGCAGGCTGGCCAACATATTATCCACCGCCAGCAGCGCCTCCAGCGCCAGTGCCTGCGCCTCAAGTGAGGGGATTTCTGCAGGCGGCAGGCTGGCCAGCGCCTGCATAAACTGCTGCTGCAGCACCGCACGGCGGTAATGATCTATGAGCAAACCTTTGGCTATCAGCGTGAGTAAAGCCTTGGCTTCAGTGAGGTAAAGCCGCTCACGTGCGCTGAGCACCCGGGTAAAGGTATCTTGCGCCAAATCTGCCGCATCATGCGGGCAGCCCAGGCGCTGATAAAGCCACTTCACCAGCCAGCGATGATGCTCTTGATAAAGTTGACCAATCAGAGAAAGGCTGAGGGCTGGCTGGGGTTTCATGAAAACGCAGGCTTAAACAGGCATTAAACGAGAATAGTTATTATTTTAATGCAGATTGCGTGCGCTTGCCAGCGCCCGGCACGGCGCTTGTTTAAGGGCTGGTACAACCTTGCAGTTTCTCCAGCCCTGCCCTTAAGGCTAATTTGAAGATTGCTTAATCAATCAAAGTCTTCATGGCCCTGCTCCGGCGCGTCTGGGCTTTCAGCACCCTCATGTTGACTTGCTGCACGTGGCTTAAATGCATCCGTAGAGGGGTAAGCATTTTCATAAGCCAGCTTGTGCAGCAGCGCCAGATTCACCAGCCGATATTTACCTATTCTTATCACAGGCAAATAACCCCGGTTAATCCATCCGGTAACGGTGTTAATAGACACCCCAACCAGATCAGCAAATTTGCTACGAGACATCACAGGCACAGCAGGTAATTGACTAGTTTTGATTGGGGTGTCCATAATCGCGCTAGGCTCCTTTGCATATCATTATAAATATATGTGATTTCACATACACCTCAAAACACACTGCAAGGACATTCACGCACACATGTCAAGCACTGCTGGAAGAAAAATAAGAACAATACGAGAAAGCCTGGACATGGGCAGGCAAGAATTCGCCGACATCACAGGCATCGCTAAAGGCACTTTGATTGGCATAGAACAAGGTAGGCATGAGCCAAAGGCAGGAATACTTGAAATTGTGGCAAAACACTGGCCAGAATTTGCGGCTTATTTACTTACAGACAACACAAGTGTGAAGCAGCGAAATCCAGAAAGTGATTCATTGGTCGATTAGTCGGTTAATCAGAAACAACTAATATCAATAAAAAAAAGAAGTTGAAATAAAATATTTGAAAAATAATCAACATCACTAAATTTTTATGGGGAGGCTTTAGTGATTAATCCAACAGATATTATTTTCGGTGTATTAAAGCAACTAATACCTATACTATTGATTATAGCGGCCATCAAGGTTGCAATACTCTTCCTCCGCGAATGGAATAAACCCAAACGATTCCGCTCAACTGGATTTAATGCTGATTTTCAACTTAATCCAGCCGATGTGGTAATTGACATACCTCCTAAGGCCAAGCCTCCATCGCTTGCAGCACCCTCAACCCCTGCTGAAAAACTACCTTACGAACAGCGCAAACCACTAACAGCAACTGAAGCAGTTTTCTACTATCGCTTAGTTAAAGCGCTGCCAGAGTGCATTATTCTTCCCCAAGTCCAGATCAGCCGATTTATCAGAATCAAAAATGCATCCTGGTTTAAAAGAGCCGGACAATCCTATGCACTACAAAATCGAATTGCTCAACAAAGTGTTGATTATCTTGTATGTCTCAGGGACTTCACAATCGTTGCCGCAATAGAATTGGACGATAGATCGCACAACAATGAAAAAATTAAACAACTGGATAAGAAAAAAGAAGAAAGTCTTAAAGCTGCTGGAGTTAATTTAATTAGATGGCATGCAGAATCAATGCCACTTTCGGAAGAAATAGCAAAAGCAATTAAACTAACTGCTTAGGGGGTAATCAGATGAGCAAAAAAATTGACATTGATCTTGCTGTGGGGAATGTTGGCCCGCATCAGAATTTCAAACAATCTGTAAAGACCAGCTCCTTAAAATTAGGCATATATGCGCCGAATGGCACGGGCAAGTCATTTCTAAGTAAATGCTTTCGATTAATCCGAAGTCAAGATGCAGTTAAAGCAAATAAATTGCTATCTTTCGGAAAGGATAGTGGTTCATTAGAGTTGAGCATTAATGATGGGTCAACAAGTAAAAAACTTGACATATATATTAAAAAAGGTGCCGCCCCTACTGTTTCAAATAAAACCGACTACATATTCCACGTTTTTAATAATGATTATACTAAAGATAATTTAGAGACATACAATTACAAGCCAAATGGAGAAATCGAAGGATATATTTTAGGAAAAATCCAAATTGACTTAACTAATGAAAAAATAAATTTAAATAACATCGAAAATAAAATTCAAAATAATCATAAAAATATTAGCGATAAATTTGCAAATGCCTTGCTTGATTTAGAAGGTCTAGGGATAAGAAAATCTATTACTGAATACAAAAATTTCTCATTAGAAAACTTGATGCAGAACAAATTAGATTATGATGAAAAAATATCTTTCAAAGAACTTTTAAAAGTAAATACGAAACTTAACACCATGCCGGATGACATACCGGATATTTTGGCATTCAACACAAATTTATCCCTAGATTTTTTAGACAATGCATTCAAAGTATTATCTTTGAGCCATGAAGTTAGTAGGATAGATGAGGCCTTTAAGGGTAAGGTCGTATCAAAACAATCTTTTATACAAGAAGGCTTAAAGCATCTGCAAGATGACTGCCCATTCTGCGAACAATCCTTATCCCAAGAAAGCAATAAACTAATTCAAGAATATAAAAATTATTTCAAAGGAAATGAAGCTAGTGTAATTGACAATTGCTCTATACTTATTCGGAACTTTGATAATTTAACTACCAAAATAAAATCAGCCAGCAGCACTGATGCCGTTTCAAAAAATAATTTCAACAAAGTAAAAGAATTCATTCCTTCATTTTCAGAAACCACGCTTGAAGATTTTGTTGGAACGGATTATGTAATTGAAATTATCAATAAATTTATTTCAATGTTGAAATCTAAAATTGAAAATATAGAAATTTATTTTCCTGAAAAAGATTTACTTCAAGGATTCTCATCAATAAAAGAATTCTCTGCGCAATTGGAAAAATACGAAAACACCAGAAATAAATTAATTCAAAAGATTAATTCTGTAAAAAATGATTCCGCTAATGAAAAATTAATTGTTAAAAAACGGTTATGCACTTCAAAATATTTGGAAGTGAAAAAATCTATTACTGATTTATTAATTGAAACAAATATTTTACTTGAAGAGAAAACAAAATTAAACACTGAAATATTGCTTAAAGAAAATTCCAATAAATCCAGCAAGAAAGATCTAGTAGCGAAAACATTTGAAACTTTACTTAGTCAAGTTTTCGAGAAGAAATACTCTTTAGATCATGAAAAATTTTGTTTGAAATTTGAAAAAAATACACTTCTTGATAATGCTAGTGATGTACTAAGTGACGGTGAGAAAAGCATAGTTTCGTTTTGCTTCTTTCTAGCTGAAACACATACTTTAATTGGCTCAGAAGAAGATTATGATAAATTATTTTTCATCATTGACGATCCAATTTCAAGCATGGATTTTCATTATGTATATTCAATTTCTCAGCTTTTAAGGCGGCTGGAACTTCTTTTCAACTTCGGAAGGTCAAGATTTTTACTTTTAACTCACAATATTGAATTTATGAGTTTGTTAATTCGGAATAATATTATAAGTGATAGTTTTTGCCTTTCAAATAATGAACTTAAATCGATTGGAAAGGAGCTTTTGATGCCTTATGAACAACATCTTAAAGATGTTTATGATACAAGTATCGGCAATAAAAAACCTTCTCACACAACGCCGAATTCCATTAGGCATATTCTTGAAACGGTAAACAGATTCGAGAATCCCTATTTATCATTAAGAGAATATTTAGACCAACACTTTTCTGCCAATGTTTACATTTACTCTATGATCAACGACTCTTCACATGGGGTTATTAGAAACGAAAAGGCTTATCTAGAGATCAATGTAATTAACAGTTGTAAGGATGTAATTGACTTCATTAATACAAAATTCTCTGGTCAAATCAAACTTATTTCTTCGCATTAATAATTGGAAAAATGCCCCCCAAGTTTTAGTTTCTTGAAAACTATTCTTCTACATTTTAGATTGGAGAGGTAGTCTTATTTAAGCCGTCAAATAAGCCGCCCCAATAATCCCCGCCTGATCGCCACTCCCAGAAACCACAATCTGGGTTTTATCTCTCAACACTGGAATCAAATCCTGATGCAGCTGATCCTTAAGCGCCTTCTGCATCAGCGGCCAGGCCTGGCTCATGCCGCCGCCTATCAGCACCAGGGCTGGGTCTAGGGTTTTAGCCAGGTGGGCAATGGCTATGCCCAGCGTGCTGCCAGCCAGGTCATAAGCCGCTTGGGCGTGGCTATCCCCTGCTTTGGCTCTGGCGGCAATCTCATGCGCCAATAACTGCTCACCTGTGGCCTCGGCATAGCTGGCAATTACGCCAGTGGCAGCGGCGTATTGCTCCAGACAGCCCAGGTTGCCACAGCCGCACTTTCTGCCGTGGGGGGTAACAATGATGTGCCCTACTTCCATGGCCATGCCGTGATCACCTGGGTAAGGCTGGCCGCCGTGTATCAGGCCGCCGCCCACGCCTGTGCCCAGGCCCAGGTAAACCATGCTGCGGGGTTTTTCTGCCAGCAGCATGTATTCACCAAAGGCGGCCACCAGCGCGTCATTTTCAACCTTTACTGGCAGGCCTAATAAATCAGATAGCTCGCCTGCCAGGTCTACATCGCGCAGGCCAGGCAGGTTGGGTGATTGCACTACCCGCCCACTCTCAGCTGATAAACCCAGGGAAGCCTATGCCCACGCCAGCCACGCGCGGGTATTCAGCCACTACTTGTTGTAGGGCGCTTAGGGTGATGCGCAATATTTCTTGCCAGGCGGTGGCCGGGGCGTGTTGTTTGCATATGCTAGAAAAATCCGCCGGAAAGCGCAGCTCATGCACTACTTCCAGCCCACGCACCACGCCAACTCGCAGGTTGGTGCCACCGATATCCACTCCCAGACGTTCTATTATTGTGCTCATCCCTATCACCTTTTATTATTAATTCATTGCTTTAAATTAATTATTTAACAAGCTGATTTTCTTAATATACTCAACTGAATTTTAATGTCACCACCACCTCCTGACTCAAGGCAGAAACTGGCCATTGCAGGGTTAAGGTCACGGCCTGCATGATTTTCTCAAACCCGGCTTCAGATTGAGAAACGGATAAATGCGGCGCGCTGCTGAACTGGCAAGGGATGCTGGTTTTAAGCTCTACCGCGCCCCCTAGTACTTCGTCTTCCAGAATGATTTTATCCAGGTTGTCCTGATTCAAAGGCTGGCCAAAGCCACCGGGTATGTGATCTCCCTGGCGGAAGCGCCCGGCCGGGCCATCGCAGCTGGGCATGGCCAGGTTGATTTCCACGCGCAGGTAACCATCGCTCACTTGTTCGTTGGCCAGGCTGTAGCTCACGCTCAGGCGCTGCTTATCCAGGCTGTAGCGCTTGCGCAGCAAGGCAGAGCTTTGGCTGGGCAAGATGGTGGCAAATTCGCAATCTGGCCCACCGTGATCGTCACGGCCATAGTGCAGTGGGTGATGGTTGCCACCGCCATCTACCCAGCTGTCATTGAATAGCGCGCGGCGGCGGCTATCGGTGGCCAGGTCTTCGGGTGATATTTCGTGCTTGGAGGTCATGTGGTCGTGCGGGTTGCCTATGCCCTCGCCGCTGTGCGCAGGGGCTTGCGCAGCATGCACTTTACGGTGGTAATGCTCGGCCTGCCGCGTCAGGCTATCGGCAAAGTTATGCTTGTGCTGGTAGCTATCCAGCTCGGCAATGGCGGCAGAGCCATCCAGCAATATGATGGCTTGCAGGCTGCCATTGTGCAGGAATAACTCATCATGGCCGTCCAGGTCTATATCCAGTATTTGCTGCTGCGGCCTGGCTTCAACTTCATCCAGCAGGGCCTCCAGGCGAATAATGGCCTGGTAAATAGCGCGGCGCAGGTGCGGCAGGTATAGCCCGCCAAACAGGCCGTGCCAGTAGGCATCGTTGGCCTGGGCTTCATACAGGGCGTGCAGCATGGCGGCGGTTTGCTTGGCCTTGGGCAAAGCGTGGTAGCGCTTGGAGAGTTCCAGCATGCGTTTGTGCATCCAGTTTGACTCTGGGTAGCGCATGAAGAAGTTACGCCAGATGCCGCCGCGCACATAGGGCTTGGTTTGTTCATAGCGATGACCATCGCGCTCACGGCTCACCAAATCGGCATATTCATGCGCCGCTGCGGCTGGCAGGGTCCACTCGTTCATTTCAATATATGAGGTGGTGGGCAGGTATACCACGCCCTTGGTGCGTGACTGCTGATGATAATCGGCATAGCGCATGGGTTTGATTATGTCGGAGTTGAGCACGCCTTCTATGAATTGGCGCAGCCAGCCGCGCTCATACACCCATTGGTAGGTTTCTGGCCAAATACCAAATTTTTCAATGTCATCAAAATATACAGCCGCCGCCTGGCCATCTTCTTGCGCCAGACTTTCCAGATAGCCCACAACTTCATGCGCGGGTGAAAACGGCAGGCGGTAACGCAAGGCCTCGGAGATGGGGAAGAGGTCTACCTTGCGGCCATCTTCTTCCGTGGTGTAAAAGCCATTGAGTACGCTGCTTTCTTTGCCGCTGCACATGAAGTGGTAGTCATCTACCGTGACGTAGCGTATGCCTGCATCTGCCAGCGCTGGCACTACGGATGATTCCCACACGCGCTCGGTGAGCCAGGCACCCACGGGCTGTTGCCCCAGCTCTTGCTTGAGGTATTTGGAGAGGGTGTTGATCTGCCCTACTCTATCGACCGAGGGTATGGAGGCCAGCACCGGCTCGGTAAAGCCTGCGCCAAATAATTCGGCCTGGCCGCGCTCTACCATCTCGCGCAGCAGGGCCATATCTTCAGCAAAGTGCTTGAGCATGTATTCCAGCAGCCAGCCACTGAGGTGTATGGCAAAGTGAAAATCCGGGTATTCATGCAACACGCGGATAAAAGGCCCGTAGCAGCGTTGATGTGCGTCGTCCAGCACGCTCTCGAAGTTGCCTACGGTTGGTGGGCGTGTACGCCCAGTAGTAACGCAACGGTTTTAGCCAAGTCTTGCTCCTATCTCAGGGGGGTTAGGGAGTTTCTTGCCCTCTACGCATGGTGCCTGCATTGGCTGCCGATGATGTGCTGGCACCACTGCTGATGGATTGCTGCAGGTTGGCAGGCGGTTCCAGGTTGAGTAAATGGTAGAGATTGCTCAGGTTGCGTCTATAAAGCTGGTCAAAGCTGCTCACGCTGATGGCGGAGTTGTAATCACCAAACCACCAGAACCAGTCTGAGCCTTCACATATGGCCAGTTGGCGCGCCACTGCCGCTTGCTCGTCATCATTGAGCAGGCCTTCACGCAATACTTCGTCATAGGCTTGCTTGGCCTCGCACAGCAAATCCCAGCCCAGGTTTTTATCTGGGCTGCCTATCCAGGTGCTAAAGCTGCCATACACCCAGCTACCCGCCGCTATGGTTGGCAAATGCCCCAGCGGCAGGTTAGAGCTGGGCTTGCGGCATTGGCTGGCAATTTCGCTGGGGGTGGCCAAAACAATATGCTCATGCTCGCTCAAGGCGGCATACAGCTGGCTCAGGAAGTAATAGCCGTTGTAGGGGTAGTATTCCCAGGCGTTTTCACCATCGAGTATCACGCTGACTACTCTGGATTTTTCACTGCTATTGCCCGCATGGATTTGCTCCAGGCTGGCAATAAAGTCGGCTACGGCTTGGTCTGCATGTTGGGTGGAGTATTCAAACCCGATTTTGTCGGAGAGGTGATCATCGCGGAAGAAGCAGATGATGTCTTGCAAGCCACTGCTGACGCGGTAGGGTTTGTAGAGGTATTCCTGCCGCGGTGGTAGCTCGCTGGTATCAAAGGATTTATACAGGCTGTTGGCCAGCACGCCCTCCCCGGTGGCGGCCCATTGCACGCCGTGTTCTGCCAGCAATGTAAGCGCCTCATACGATACCGCACCTTCGGCGGGCCACATGCCTTTGGGCAGTTTACCAAAGCGTTGTTTGTGCGAGGCTTGCGCTTCTTCTATATGCGCGCGGGCACGTTGGCGGCCATCGGGATATTGCAGGGTATGCGGCAAGGGGGCATAAGGCATGGCGTCGCGCGTGGAGCGAAAATCCAGTAGCAGCGGCAATATGGGGTGGTAATGTGGGGTGCTGGAAATTTCAATCTGGCCGCTGGTTTCCAGGGCGCGGTAGCGCGGGATTAAGCCACTGATTAACTCGGCAATCACCCGCAGCAGTGTCTGCCTGTCTTCCAGCGTAAACTGGCTGCCCTTTTCCATCAGGGCTTGTATCTCGCTGCTGTTGCGCCTGACGCTCTCCCCGGTCCAGGCCAGGTGATACCAGACAATAAGATCGGCCATGTATTGGCCGGAAAGGTAGTTGAACATGCTCTGGCCCAGCGGCTCAAGCTTGGTGTACATATTGTGCAGGCACTGGTAGTAGGCAAATGGTGCCAGCATTTTTTCGTGATGGCCCTTGAAGCAGCTATCGAGGATGAGGTAGCGCTCTTCCTCGTTTAGGGCGTTCATGTCCTCCTTGGCTAGCAGCGCCAGCAAGGGGTCGCGCAGGTGGCCCTGTGCAAACTGCTGGCTGTAATCTTCCAGCTGATCCAGCAATACGGGTACAAAGTTGAAGCTGGCGCGGGCCTTGGGGTTGCTTTCAAGGTGATACGCCATATCGGTGTAGTCCTTGATGGCGTGCAGATAGGTCCAGGGCAGCACGTATTCACCGCTTAAGGTATCGCGGTAATCGGGCTGATGCATGTGCCAGTACAGGTTGAGGTAAAGCTTTGGAGCAGTCATATCCACCTTTACGTTTAGTGCTTAAACAGTCTTGCTTAAACAATGGCTTGGCTGGATTATTTAATTTAACACTTTAAACAAAATACTCTCAGCCAAGCTTTTCAATCAACGTGCGGTACCGCCTGTGTTACTCGCTTGTTCAGCGTATATGGTGCAGGTTTTGCCCCAGCATATCGGGTGTTACCAGCACCACGCCTGACTCTGTGACATGGAAGCGTTTTTTATCCTGCTCCAGATTTACGCCTATTTCCATACCATCCGGGATACGCGCGCCGTTATCCACCACCACCCGCTTTAATATCACGTGGCGGCCTACATCTACCTTGGGTAATAGCACCGAGTGCTCAATGCTGCTATAGCTATTAACCCTGACATCGGAAAACAGCACAGAGTTTCGTATATTGGCGCCGCTGATGATGCATCCACCAGAAATCAGTGAGTCTGTGGCATGTCCGCGCCGCTCTTCGTTATCAAACACAAACTTGGCTGGCGGCAATTGCTCCTGATAAGTCCAGATGGGCCATTGCCTGTCATAGAGGTTAAGCTCGGGCACCACTTTGGTTAGCTCCATATTGGCTTCCCAATAGGCATCCACGGTCCCAACATCGCGCCAGTAGTAGTTGCCATCGGCTGCACCCACGCAACTATCAGTAAAGCGATGCGCAAACACGCGGTATTTTTTGATGAGATAAGGGATGATGTCATGACCAAAATCATGGCTGGAGTGCGGGTCATCGGCATCGCGTATCAGTTGTTCATACAAAAACGCGGCGTTGAAGACATAAATGCCCATGCTGGCCAACACATGGTCAGGGTCGCCGGGCAGGCCTTCTGGGTCTTTGGGTTTTTCCTTGAAGTCTCTGATGCGGTCTTGCTCATCCACGCTGACTACGCCAAAAGCGCTGGCTTCCCTCACGGGCACATGCACGCAAGCCACGGTCATGTCGGCCTTGTTGCGCACATGGGCTGCCAGCATCTGGCCGTAATCCATTTTGTAAATATGATCGCCCGCCAAAATCAGCACAAACTCAGCGCTGGTCTGGCGCAGGATATCTAGGTTTTGAAACACGGCATCGGCCGTGCCTTTGTACCATTCTTCCTGCACGCGTTGCTGCGCGGGCAGCAGCTCAACAAATTCGTTGAACTCACCACGCAAGAAACCCCAGCCGCGCTGGATATGCTGAATCAGGGTGTGCGCCTTGTATTGCGTCACCACGCCTATGCGACGTACGCCAGAGTTGATGCAATTGGACAGCGGAAAATCAATGATGCGGAATTTGCCACCAAACGGCACGGCCGGCTTGGCCGTCCAGTTGGTGAGGTCCTTGAGGCGGCTACCCTTGCCGCCAGCGAGTATCAGGGCCACAGTATTCTTGGTTAAGGTACTTACGAAACGAGAAGAACTTAGTTCTGGCTGCTGCATTTTGGCTCCTCCTGATTTATAGTTGGTGCTTCGCTTTTTGTATGCCCTGACGGGCGAGGCGGAACAGACGTATCCCCTTTATACTGCTTGCTCTGAACCATTATAGGCACGAAGGTTCCTACTCGCTATTACCAGCATGGAAAAATCCTTGTTACCCGGCATGACCCCTATAACTGCGTGCTCTCACAAGACTGGATATTCAGATTGGCGAAAACAAGATTAGACCCTCAGTTCTCCCACATTCTCAACGCACGCCACCATGATCCATTTTCTTATTTAGGCTTGCATCAAAGTGGGCAGCAATATGTGCTGCGCGTGTTTCAGCCGCATGTGGCCAATGTTTGGGTGCATGACGGCCAGGCCTGGCAGCCGTTGCAGCGTGTGCATGAAAGCGGTTTGTTTGAGTGGATGGGCAGTGTTGCGCCCCCTGTGCCTTGCAGGCTGAAGCTTGAATCCAACGGCCATAGCTGGGAAACCCATGACGCTTATTCTTTCTGGACTGCGCTTTCCAGCGATGAGCTTTATCTGTTTGCCGAAGGCAGGCTGAAGCAGGCTTACCAAACCTTTGGTGCCCATGCTGGCGAGCAACAGGGTGTGGCAGGCGTGCGCTTTGTGGTGTGGGCGCCCAATGCCGAGCGTGTGAGCGTGGTGGGCAATTTCAATCACTGGGATGGCCGCGTACATGCGATGCGCGCGCATGGCGGCAGCGGCGTTTGGGAGATTTTCATCCCTGGGCTGGATGCTGGCAGCCTGTATAAATTCGAGATTCGCAATCGCCATAGCGGCCAGGTGTTTACCAAGACCGACCCTTATGGCTTCAGCTTTGAGCACCTGCCCGGCACCGCCGCCAAGGTAACCCCGGCCAGCCATTACGCCTGGCAAGATAGTGCCTGGCTGCAAAAGCGTGGTCAGGCAGAATGGCTGCATGCGCCCTTCAACTGCTATGAAATTCATTTAGGCTCATGGCGGCGCAACGCCAATGGCGGCTTTCTCAGTTACCGCGAATTAGCCGAACAGTTGCTGCCTTATGTGCTGGAAATGGGCTATACCCATATTGAATTGCTGCCCGTCTCTGAGCACCCGCTTAATGAGTCCTGGGGTTATCAGACCACAGGTTATTTTGGCATTACCAACCGCTTTGGCAGCCCGGATGACTTCCGCTACTTTGTAGACCAATTCCACCAGGCTGGCATAGGTGTGTTGCTGGATTGGGTGCCAGGGCACTTCCCCAAGGATGATTGGGCGTTGGCACGTTTTGATGGCTCGGCCTTGTTTGAGCATGAAGACCCACGCCTGGGCGAGCATCAGGATTGGGGTACATATATCTTCAATTACGGCCGCAATGAAGTAAGAAACTTTTTGCTGGCCAGCGCGCATTACTGGCTGGCGGAGTTCCATATCGACGGCTTGCGTGTCGATGCCGTGGCCTCGATGATTTATCTGGATTACTCGCGCAAGGCAGGTGAATGGCTGCCCAACCGCCATGGCGGCCGGGAAAATCTGGAGGCGATTGATTTTCTCAAGCAGCTCAACATCATGGTGCATGAGGATTTCCCCGGTGCGCTCACCATAGCCGAGGAATCCACCGCCTGGCCCATGGTCTCGCGGCCTGTCTATTTAGGTGGCCTGGGCTTTTCCATGAAGTGGAATATGGGCTGGATGAATGACACGCTGGCTTATATGGCGCATGACGCAATACATAGGCGCTTTCATCACGACAAGCTGACTTTTGGCCAGGTGTATGCCTACAGCGAGAACTTTGTGCTGCCCTTCTCCCATGACGAGGTAGTACACGGCAAGCACTCTTTGCTGGATAAAATGCCTGGCGATGCCTGGCAGAAGTTTGCCAATGTGCGCCTGCTGCACACTTACCAGATGACCATGTCTGGCAAAAAGCTCAACTTTATGGGCAATGAAATTGCCCAGGGCCGCGAGTGGAACGTTAACAGCAGCCTGGATTGGCCCTTGCTGGAGCGTGAGTGCCACAAGGGTGTACAGCGCCTGACCCAGGATTTATCCCGCCTGTACAAAGAATTGCCTGCTTTGCATGACCTGGATTTTGACCCGCATGGCTTTGAATGGGTAGATTGCAGCGATAGTGATCAGTCCATCATCAATTATTTGCGCCGTGCGCGCGATGGCAGCTTTGTGCTGGTAATGCTCAACTTTACCCCGGTGCTGCGCACTGGCTACCGCGTGGGTGTGCCTGAGGCCGGGCAGTATCGCGAGCTATTTAATAGCGATGCTGAATATTACGGCGGCAGCAATCAGGGTAATGGCCAAGGCATGCAGAGCGAAGCCTTGCCATGGATGGGGCAAGCGCAATCATTGCTGGTGACCCTACCCCCCTTGGGCGGCGTTATTTTGCAACATCAGCCAGGCTGAGCAATCATTGGGGGCGCTAGGCTGGCTTTGAGGTTCAGATTTGAGGTTTAGATTTAAAGGCCAGATTTAAAGTTCTGGTTTAAGGGCCTGATTGAGCAGGAATAGCAGCGGGGAAACAATAAAAATGATATATTCGCACCTTATTTTTATCCCCCCATCCCCCCCGATGAGTAAATCCAATGAGTGAATATAGTGCCGTAGCCAGGCGTTATGTCTATTCCAGCTTTTATCTGTTGCTGACAGGCTATCTTTTCCCAATCCTTGCCCTGACCCTCACCGATGTGATGGATAACCCGGAGCTGTTCTTTAGCAGCCTGGGGCTGACCATCGTCTGCACGGCATGCTCCATGGGTCTGAATTTTGTTATCGACCGCCACATTCTTGATGTAAAAACCTTGAAAAAGCAAAACAGCAGCAAGTTCCGCCAGCGTTTTCTTGACCGCAACAAGTCATTGTTCCGTATTTACCAGTTGACCGACCTGCTGTGTATTTCCAATCTGCTGCTTTGCCCGGTGGCTTTTTATTACATTGCGTATTTCCATGGTTTTTAACTGCCCCTCTCTGCTGCGGAGTTTTGCCCGAGAGGCTTAACTCCTGCCCAGAAAACCTAGGCTGAGGCATGGCCAGTTACCTGCCGAATTAAGAGATCAGGTGTTCCAGCTCGCTTGCCCAGACAGTTGATCCGCAATGGATCGATTCTCCTGCCTGTGCCATGCCTGTATGTTGAAATCAGTGGCGTTGCCATACACCACAAACAACCGCTAGCGATGTTCATTGCTATTTGATGCTTTCTCCCGGATTATATTTTTGTGACAAGTTACTAATAATTGACACGAAATAGTGGCAGACTTTTTGCTCCTGACTTCTTCCTAACAAAGACTGATAAGGAGTAAAAGTTTTGAACTTGCCCAATATGGCCTTACCCGCATTGTCTGTGGTGGTGCCTGTCCGCAATGAGCAGGACAACATAGCGCCACTGGTGCAAGAGATTGTGGGAGCGCTCTCTGGCATGGAATACGAGATTATCTATGTGGACGATGGCAGCACCGATGCCACGCTGGATAGCTTGAAATCCATGCAAGCTTTGCATGGTGTGCGCATTATTCGTCATGCAAAAAGTTGCGGGCAAAGTACCGCCGTGCGTAGCGGTGTATTGGCAGCAAGTTATGATTGGATTGCCACGCTGGATGGCGATGGGCAGAACAATCCCTATGATATCCCCAAGCTATTGGCAGCTCTGGAGCCTGGCGTGGAGCTGGTAGGTGGCAACCGCCGCCAGAGCCGTCAGGATGGACCAGTCAAGCGCTTGTCATCGGTGATAGCCAATGGCGTGCGCTCGCGCCTGCTGCGTGACGATACGCCAGATACAGGCTGTGGGCTTAAGCTGTTTCAACGTGCGGCCTTCCTCGACCTGCCCTATTTCGACCATATGCACCGTTTTTTACCCGCCCTGATCAAGCGCCGTGGCGGGCGTGTGGTTTCGGTGCACGTCAGCCATCGCAAGCGCGAACATGGTGCATCCAACTATGGCACGCTGGATAGATTGTTGGTGGGTATTGTTGACCTGGCAGGTGTGGCCTGGCTGCAAAGACGGGCCAAGCTGCCTCAGCGTACGGAGATCTAGACTATGCTGGGTAATCTCTTTTCACAGCTGGGCGATAGCCTCTACCAGCATTTCAACGGTATGGCGGGCTATGACTTGCTGTGGCTGGCAATAGGCCTGGCAGGCCAGACCATGTTTATGATGCGTTTTATCGTGCAATGGATTTATAGCGAGCGCCACGGGCAAAGCCTGATCCCTGTTAGCTTTTGGTACCTGAGCCTGGGCGGTGGCCTGATAGTGCTGGCTTATGGTGTACATAGGCTAGACCCAGTCATTATTCTGGGGCAGTTACCGGGCACGCTGGTTTATAGCCGCAACCTGATGCTGATACACCGCCAGCGCAAGGCTGGCTTGCAAACGGAGCTGGCATCATGAGCCGCATTCTACTGACGGGTGCGGCTGGTTTTATCGGCCACCATGTAACGGCTGCCCTGCTGGCCCGTGGCGAGCAGGTGTTGGGCGTAGACAATCTCAATGATTATTACGATGTCAGCCTGAAGCAGGCCCGCATGGCTCGATTGCAAACGCTACCCGGGTATCAGGGATTCAACTTTGCCCAGCTGGACTTACGTGACGCAG
Organism: Methylobacillus glycogenes JCM 2850; assembly: GCF_000617925.1. Taxonomy (GTDB): domain Bacteria; phylum Pseudomonadota; class Gammaproteobacteria; order Burkholderiales; family Methylophilaceae; genus Methylobacillus; species Methylobacillus glycogenes. Next base: position 644,911 of record NZ_BAMT01000001.1, on the reverse strand, counting down.
AAAAGACAGCGGCCATGTTTGCGCAATATCAACCAGAATTGGTCATTCATCTGGCGGCGCAGGCCGGGGTCAGGCACTCATTGCAGGCCCCGCTTAGCTATGTAGACAATAACCTGCTGGCTTTTACCAATATCCTCGAAGGCTGTAGGCATGGCAGTATCAAGCATCTGGTTTACGCCAGTTCTTCCAGCGTTTATGGCGGCAATACCAAGCTGCCGTTTTCTGAGCAGAATGTGGTTGACCACCCGGTCAGCCTTTATGCCGCCACCAAGAAAGCCAATGAATTGATGGCGCATACCTATAGCCATTTATATCAATTCCCCACCACGGGCTTACGCTTTTTCACTGTTTATGGCCCTTGGGGCCGCCCGGACATGTCGCCATTTTTGTTTGCCGATGCCATCCTCAACGGTCGGGCGATCAAGGTGTTTAATCACGGAAAAATGTTGCGTGATTTCACTTATATAGATGACATTGTTCAAGGGGTACTTAAGGTGCTGGACAAGCCAGCGACCCCGCTCACCAGCACCGCGCCTTATCGCATTTTTAATATAGGCAATAGCCAGCCTGCCCCTTTGCTGGACTTTATTGCCCTGCTGGAGCAGCACCTGGGGAAAACTGCGCCCAAGGAGTTTTTGCCCATGCAAGCCGGGGATGTGCCCGCCACCTATGCCGACACCGCCGCGCTGGAAGCATGGGTAGGGTTTCGTCCGCAAACGCCACTGGCCAGCGGGCTGCAACGCTTTTGTGACTGGTATCAGGATTACTACGCTACCACGCAGCCTCAACTAGCCCATGCCTAATACTCTCAAGCTAGCACCACATTACTGGGCCTGGCTGTTGCTCAGCCTGTTACTGGGCACCAGCCTGCTCTCAGGCTTGCAGGCGCGGCCTTTATATAAGGTGCAGGAGGTACGCGTGGCAGAAACCGCGCGCGAAATGCTGCTGAGCGGGGATTACGCCATCCCCAGGCTCAATGGCGAGTTGCGGCTGCAAAAGCCACCGCTGCCCTATTGGCTGAGCGCCGCCAGTTATCAGTTGTTTGGCGTCTCCGCCTGGGCTGCGCGCTTACCCTCGGTGCTGGCTAGCCTGCTCACGGCTTTGCTGCTGTTTGAATGGCTGCGGCGCAATGCTGCGCTGCCGTCAGGCACGGTCAACGATGCCAAGACACAAGCACGCTCGCACTATGCTGCCGCCATCAATAGCGCTTTGGTGCTGGCCACCAGCTTTCTTGCCCTACGCTATGGCCGCAGTGCGGAAGCAGATGCCGGGCTGATGTTGTGGATTAGTGCCGCCTGTTTATGCGGTTATCAGGTGGTAACGCAGAATCAGGTAAAACCTTGGCCTGCCCTGGGCCTGGCCTTGTTCAGCGGGCTGGCTTTTCTCAGCAAAGGCCCGGCTGGCCTGGCTATCCCGCTGCTGGTGACCGCTGGGTTTGCTGTGCTTGAGCATAAGCCAGGCGCTTAGCCGCTTTGCTCAACTGGCGTTGTCTGCTGCTGTTGTTATTGGTCGCCGGGGCCTGGTATGGCTGGCTTTGGTTGACCATGCCTGATCTGTTGCAAAGCTATGTTGGCAAACAGGTAGACGAGACCTTTATCAGCGGCAATCACGCTCAGCCTGCCTGGTGGTATCTGGCGCATATCTGGGAGTTTTTCATGCCCTGGATATTGCTGCTGCCCGCGGCTTTGTACAGCTTGTATCAGGATTACTTTGCCCAGCGTAAAGCCTCAATACCGCTGCCGCTGAAATTTGCCACGCTCTGGTTATTGGTCGTACTGGTGTTGCTGAGCCTCACCGTCAACAAGCAAACGCAATATGCCTTGCTGTTGGCACCGCCACTGGCCATTGTGCTGGGGTATTTTGTTGCAACCCTGAATAAAAGGCGCTGGCTGCGCTGGAGCTTGTATTTGGCGGTACTGGGCTTAGGCATTGCGCTGATTGTTGCCCTGGGTAAAACCCTGGGCTGGAGTTTTAACTCAGCGCACGCTCAATCCATATTCTCGAACAATCTTTGGCTGGTGCTTATGCCGGGCATCATGGTGCTGCTGGCGGTGCTTAACTGGCGCGTAGTCATACACCCATTGGCCACGCCAGTGTTGCTGATCAGCATGCTCACCTGTCTACTCTACAACGTCAGTGAACTACAGCGCAGCCAGCAAACCGACAAGTGGGATGCCCGCAATATGATGCTGTCCATCATGCAGGGGCATGATTTACAAACCCAAAATTTACAAACCCAGAATTCACAAACCCAGCATTTGCAATCTCAAGCCTTGCTGCAGCTAGCGCCCGGGGATGGGGCTTTATCTTTCTATAGCCCAGGCATAGTGGCAGTGATAAAACCTGAAGCTATTGCGCCAAAACTGGCACATGATGGGCATTTGTTGATAATAGGCACGCAACAGCCTACCCTGCCTGGAATCACCGCATTGCCGCTGCGGCAGGTGGGTGAGTTCACGCTATGGCAACTCAGCCTGGCGCATGCCCCCTCTAGTTCAAGCAAGTAAGTTCAAGTGAATAAGCCGCAATAAGCTGCCTTGTTCTGCACTTTAGCCCTGCATTCTCAATGCTAGGCTAAAAAGCCACGGCATTAGTCCGTGAAAAGGACTAACAAGGGAGCGCAAAAATGCAGATCAACACGCAATTCAATGCGGGCTATTTAAACGCCATTGCCGCACAAAACCGTCCCCTGCCGCAGGCTACAGGCAGCACAGGGGCAACGGGAGCTGCGGCTGGCGCATCCAGTGTGGTGAATATTTCCAGTGCCGCCAGTGAGCTGGAGGCGTTTATGAAAATGTCTGAAGCCGAACGCATGCAATGGATTTGGCTGCACAGCCATGGCGTGACGCCAGAGGAGTTTGCGGCGATGAGTGATGACGAAAAGCAGCAACTGCTGGACCAGATGAAAGAGGAACTCAAAATCACCATGCAGGCACAGCCTCGGCAAGCGCAGCAATCCCAAGATGCAACGCGCGCTCAGAATGAGTTGCTATAACGCATTAGCGGGTGGCAGAGTTTCTATAACGCATTAGCGTGTGGCTGACTTGCTTTAGCTCATAGCTGCTGCATGAGTTAGTCGCATAACAGCCCACGACGGCTCCAGAGTACTTTCCCACTTTCCGCGCATGACAGTGGATTCAAGTTTGTTGTAAAATGCGCCCTCCTTTTGGGGAGTAGCCTGCTTCCAAGTGAAGCGCCCGTATCAACATTCTCGGCTTAGGTCGTGGTACGGGCAGCCTGTCTGGTTGGCGAGACCAAAGTGGTGATCAGCAGTGCGGTTGGGCGGCCTGATCTCCATTTTGCGTATGCCCAACCCTAGTCTGAAGTTTATCCATGAGTTTTTTATCTATATTGTTTCTTGCATTGGCCATGTCGGCTGATGCCTTTGCTGCTGCCATAGGCAAAGGCGCCATGTTGCACAGGCCACGCCTGCTGGAGGCGCTGCGTACTGGTTTGATTTTTGGGGTGATAGAGGCAATTACGCCACTGGTGGGCTGGAGCGCCGGGCGCTTTGCTGCCAATTACGTCACCGCCTGGGATCACTGGATTGCCTTTGCCATACTCTCCGCACTGGGCCTGCGCATGATCTGGTCTGGCATCAGGCCCAGCCACGAGGAGCAGGAAAAGCCGCGCAGCCATTCCTTTGTGCTGCTGGCGATGACCGCTTTTGGCACCAGCATAGACGCCATGAGTGTGGGCGTCAGTCTGGCCTTCCTCGACGTAGACATTCTGCCTGTTGCCATTGCCATAGGCTTGGTGACCTTTGTCATGGTCACCATAGGGGTGATGCTGGGCCGTATCCTGGGCGGTGCCTCGCGCCGCACCGTGGAAGTCATAGGCGGTTTGATTTTGATCACCATAGGCGCGCTGATACTGCACAAGCATCTGATGGGCGCGGGTTAAGCTAGTAGCAAGCCTTATATCTCTTTAAGTTTATACTCAACTTAAGATGCGCGTTTGATCTCGCTGTCAGGCGTAGCCGCTGTTGCAGGCACTTGCTTGTAGGTCATGGTGCTAATGTGCGCCAGTTAGCCACTTTATCCCAGGTGTGGATATGAATATCCAGACTGCGGAAAAACTGCAAAGACTCCTGTGGCAAGGCCGGGCCTATCAGCAAGGGCACGCGGATATGGGAAAAGCCAATCACATTGCGTAAACGCCGCTTCACCAGCCAATAACCCAGAAAGCGTTGTAACACCGTACCATCTGGCCGCAGTGCATAAGTCACCAGCCTGCCAGCCAGGCTATCCGGCAGGGGCAATTGTGCCTGATCAGCCTTCCAGACGCTCATAGGTATCGCGCGTGCCTGCCACCAGGGTAGGCTTGAGTTCACGCCTGTCATCATCACGTGTGTCTATGCTTTGCGGGAAATTCAGGGTAAAACCTGCGGTGAGCCAAGGTGCCAGCACATAGCGCAAATAGCCACTGGTGGCGAAAACTCTGGCGGCCAGGGCTTGTTCATGCCGCCCCAGGCGCTCGGTAAACACCAGCTGCCTGCCCTCTTTCACCAATTCCTCATGTCTGAAATGTTCCACTTGCACCTGCCGCAAGCCATTGAGCCTATACAGCGCAAACGCGGAATGCTCGGCCTCTGCCAGCGGTGCCCGGCTCGCAGGCCGGGCTTGATCCAGCAGGCGCTGATAATGCTGCACGCGAGCGCTGGCATGGCCTGGCAATGGCTCGGCATGAATAATCTGCGCATCGGCACGGCTATTGGCCTGCGCCTGTGCAACCTGCTGCTGCGCTTCAGCAAAGACAAACCCAGGCTTCAAATGATCCAGCAGCAAGCTGAGTGTCTCACTCTCCAGCGAGGGGTCTATGGGGGCGGCCACGCCACCCAGCCATTGGGCAGCGAGCGAGAGCAGCAAGGCCTCGCGCCTGGGGTGGGTCAATAAAACCAGAGTATCGCCCACACCAAAACCCAAGCCTGCCAGGGCATCAACCAGTTTGACGATTTCGGTCTGCAAGGCTTTCCAAGACTGCTCATGCCAGACACTTTGCTGCTTATGCCGCAGGGCAATACGCCGAGCTTGGGTTTCGGCATGGTGTATCAACCAGTGCGGTAAGGTATTGCTTGCCATCGCCCTTCCTTTCTTATGAGTTGCCGTGCTTTTGCACGGCTATATGAGATGGCCGCTTGGCCACTTCATTTTGTGATCATGCTGCCTCAAGGCGTTTGCTGCTGTTGTTTGGGCGGCACAATATCATTGGCCACCATCTCACCTATAGGGCCATCCAGATGCTTGTCGGCTTGTGAACCATAGCCTGGCAACAACGGGAACAATAGCTCTGCAACACGGTAAGACTCTTCCAGATGAGGGTAGCCGGAGAAGATGAAATACTCTATGCCCAAGGCCGCATACTCTTGTATGCGCTGCGCCACTTCCTCGGGGTTACCCACCAGGGCAGTGCCAGCACCGCCGCGCACCAGCCCTACCCCGGCCCAAAGGTTGGGCGCTACCAACAAGCGGTCGCGCCGCCCGCCATGCAAGGCCGACATGCGGCGTTGCCCTTCTGAATCAAAACGTGCAAACGCCTGCTGCGCCTTGCTGATGGTGTCATCGCTGAGATGCGAGATCAGGCTATCGGCCGCTTGCCAGGCTTGCTCGCTGGTTTCACGCACGATCACATGCAGGCGTATGCCAAATTTAAGCTGGCGACCAACAGCCGCCGCTCGTGCGCGCACTGTGGCGATTTTCTCTGCCACTGCGGCCAGAGGCTCGCCCCAGGTCAGGTAAACATCAATCTGCTGCGCTGCCAGCTCCACCGCCTCGGGCGAGGAGCCACCAAAAAACAGGGGTGGGTAAGGTTTTTGCACCGGGGGGTACATGGTCTTGGCATTGCTGACCTTTATGTACTCTCCAGCAAAATCCACCGTCTCGCCTGCGGCAACCCCGCGCCAGACCTTGAGAAATTCATCCGCCTCGGCATAGCGCTCAGCATGGTCAAGGAAATTGCCATCGCCATGCTGCTCATCAGGGTCGCCTCCGCTGACCACATTGATCAGCAAACGCCCATTGGAAATTCTATCCAGTGTAGCCGCCATGCGAGCCGACACCGTGGGTGAAATTACGCCAGGCCGTATTGCCACCAGAAATTTAAGCCGCTGGGTAAAGTTGACCAGCGAGGAAGCAATCACCCAGGCATCTTCGCAAGAGCGCCTGTCGGGATTAGTACCCCCTTGAAACCCAGCTCATCGGCAGCCTGGGCCACTTGTCGCAAATAGTGGTGGCTGACGGCGCGGCCACCATGGCTGGTTCCCAGATAGCGGCTATCACCGTGCGTGGGAATAAACCAGAAAATCTCCATCCTGCAATCCCTGAATCTTGTATCGTTTAATCCAGAAGTTCTGCAAGCTCCATGCCACAGCACAAGTCCTTGTTTTACATGAGGCTGTATTCATTCCAAGCAAACCTCTGTTGCATTGGCAGCATGTAAGCTAGGCTTTGTTTCCCAATCAACAGCTGAAAATGGCTATATTGGCCGAATTTGCTGCCACAGCAGCAGTTGATGCTGGCGATGACGACTTAGAATGACCGTCGCATTGCTTGCCGAGAGCCTTGCCTGGCGATGGCACAATTGCTGCTAAAGAACATTTCCCAAAACTGCGCGCCAAAACACGGCAAGCGAAGTTGATCTTGAATTTATCTAGAGCTGATCAAGACATGAAATAGGTAGCATCCCTGGCAGTTTTAATTTAATCTGCCCCCTTGCGCGGAACAAGCGCGGCTTCAGCATAAAGCATCACCGATATGAGCACGATCCGAAAAATATCTTCCTCTGCCCTACCCACCAAGTACGGCCAATTCATTATCCATGTATACCAAGACGAAAAAACCGGGCAGGAGCACGTAGCCCTGGTGGCCGGGCATGTGCTCAGCAATGAAAATGTGCTGGTGCGTGTGCATTCTGAATGCCTGACTGGCGACATTTTTTCATCCAACCGCTGCGACTGCGGTGAACAGCTGGTACTGGCACAAAGCCTGATTGCCGAGGCTGGCCGGGGCGTGTTGCTCTATCTCAAGGGCCATGAAGGCCGTGGCATAGGCCTGGCTAACAAGATACACGCTTATGCGCTGCAAGATCAGGGGCTGGATACCGTTGATGCCAATCTGCACCTGGGCTTGCCTATAGATCAGCGTAGCTATGAGGCTGCCGCCGATATCCTGCGTGACCTCGGCGTGCAGTCACTACAGTTAATGACCAATAACCCAGACAAGGTCAGCAGCCTGCAAGAGGCTGGCCTGGTCGTTACGCAGCGTATTCCGCTGCTGATACAACCCAATCAGGATAACGTGCAATATCTACTGACCAAGCGCGATAAGCTGGGGCATTTTATTGCTGAGGAAACTGGGCCAGATTTTGGTGAGCTTTAATTGGCTTAGTTGCAGTTAGCCTGGATTGGCACTGCGGCTGATCAGTGGCAAAACTGGAGAAAACAAAGGGGGCTATGCCCCCTTTTTCACACTTGCAGCCTTGATTGCTGATGAACAAACGCTAGCTGAAAGCGCGTTTTACATGATGCAAGTGATAACCGTGCTGCTGAATATCCTTGAGAATCAGCCCAGAATCATAGCCCGGCTGGTGCACATCGCCTTCAACATCGATGGCAGATGCCTGGTGAATCAACTTGGCATAATCCGGATCTGGGATATCGACCTTGCTGATATCGCTGCCTGCTAGAACCGAAAGATACTTATTGCTGCTGGTGGCGCTCTTGTAGATATCGATCTTCATGATGACTTCCATCCTCACTTCAGGTTAAGTGACCCGGGGTTAAATGTCATGTCTTCCCCGGGCAAGATTAAGGTACTCGCCCTGGTACGACCGCAACAGTGATGAGAAGTGCCGAAAATATTGTAACTAGTGTTTAGCTACGCCCAACTCCAACGGCATGGAGACTTCTGTACCAGAGGCAGAGACTTGCTTGGGCTCCAACAGCTTGAGCCTTTCGGCAGGCAAGCCTTGCTCAACTTGCAGATACTGCTGCACGGCTTGCGCCCTGGCCTGGGAGAGCGTGGGTAGCCAGGCAGCCTCTACCTTGGTATTGCTGACCAGGGCTTCAAGCATTTGAGCGTATTCATATTGTTGCGCCTCTTGCTCGTCTTTATCCTTGGCATAGTCTTTGGCCTGTTTACGTAAAGCCGCCACTTTTTCATGGCTGAGCTGCTCACGCACCAACTTGCTCAAAGCCAGGCGTATACGGCTATTACCCAGATCAACAGGCCCAGCCTGCTCGCCGGGGGCTAATTTGACCCCGGTCTTGGCGATCACCTGATTGCGCACAGATTGCTCTTGCAAGGCGCGGGCATCACGCTTTTCATCAATCACAGGGGCAATCGACAGCAGCAGATTGGGGCGTTTGGCCAAGGCGGTGCTCAGTGCCTTGAGCTTTTCCTGCTCTGGCGGTGCCAGCTTGGCGCTACCCGTATCAAACACCAGCGCTTCCAGCTTGTCTGAACCCAGGCCCAGCAGATTGCCCAAGGCACGGAAAGGCGAGGTCACAATTTTGCCCAAGACATTCACCAAGGCTTTCCATACCACCTTGCCATAACTGAACTCAGGGTCATCCAGGCTGCCTGAGACTGGCCAGATCAAGATCGATAATGCCATTGCTGTCTTCCAGCAAGGCTATCGCCAGATCCAGCGGCAGATTCACCGCATCTTCGCTCTCAACCTTCTCACCCAGCTTGAGTTTGTTGATGACAAATTTGTTTTCTCCGGCCAGCTTGCGCTGCTTGATCTTGTATTCCAGATCGACAGATAGCTTGCCCGCATCTATGCGCCTACCCGCAAATTTGCCCGAGTAAGGCGTGAGGCGGTTCATTTCCAGATTGCGGAACACCAGCTTAAGGTCAGTAAATTCAGTTGCCTGGAACGGCTGTACAGCGCCACGTATACGCGCAGAACCAAATTCATCTACCTTGCCATCCAGCTCTACCTGCGCGGTAGCGCGTGGCTCACTGGATAAGCCGTTGATGACACCAGAGAGGCTGTTGATATAAGTACCAAACTGCGGCCGTAGTGAGAGATCGGCAAACTCCAGCTGCGCCTGATCTATGCGTATGCGCTCTATGGCGATGGCAAAGTCAGGCTTGGCAGCCGCTGGTTCTACAGGCGCAACAGGCTTGCTCTCAGCCTGGGCAGGCTTACTTTTGGCTGTCTTGCCAGTGCGAGACAGCGCTTTTTTAGCCTGGGGTTTTTCTGTTTGAGACTGTGCCGTTGATGGCGCTGCTGCCTGGGCTAGTGGAGCTTGCCCGGCAGATTGCCCCTGATCACGCATGATGCGCTTGATGTTGAGGCTTCTATCCTCATAGATGATGAATTTGCCCTTGGGCTGATGTATTTGTAGCTCCGCCATGTGCAAGCTGTGATTGCTCAGGGTCAGGCTGTTGCTGAGCAGGCTGTGCCAGCCCAGGAAAGGTTGGCCGCCCTCTTCCTCAGTGATATCCAGCTTGTCTACACTAAAGCCGCCCTTGTACTCCATATCCTTAGCCTGCTTGAGGCTGAGCTGACCAGCGCTATTGAATTGTCCGGCATTGAGCTTTAGCAGCGCCGCCTGATTAACATAGGGCGCAAACGGCAGCAGGGAAAGCTCACTCAGTTTTAGCTTGAAATCGGCATTGAGCGTGGCTGGTGTCAACTTGCCATCCAGATTGAAGCTACCGCCCTGCTTCACCTTAAAGCCCAGCTTCACTGGCAAGGCGCGCTTGGTATCCAGGCTAAGCTTGCTTAGCTCCAGGCCCAGATTATCCAGGTCTAACTTCACCGCTTGCTGCGGGGTTTGATCTTCGATATGCAGCGCGGCATTTTGCAGGGCCAGGCGTGCCAGTTCTACATTCCAGGCAGGTGCTGCTGGGTCTGCCGTATTGCTAGATTTAGGCTCGGCAGATTGTGATGTTGCATTCGCTGTCTGCAGCAGATTTTGCCAGTTGATGCCATTGGCGCTTTTGATGATATCGGACTGCAAGCCTTGCAAGGTGATGGCGGCTATATCCAGCTTGCGCTGCGACAAATCCAGCTTGCCGCCACTCAGGTCTATCTTGCTCAATGTGGCAACAGGCTTTTTCTCCTGGCCGGAACGCACTTGCAGCGGGCCTAGCGTGCTATTGAGTTCGCTGACTTCTACATTGCCGTTTTGCGCAGCCAGCTGCAGATTAAGCTGGAAATCCTGCGCTGCTAGTTTTAAAGGTTGCTTGAAGCTTTTATCTTCAAAATCCAGCGCAAATTCTTGCAGCGCCAACTCATGCAGCACAACATTAAAGCCAGCTTGATCAGCCTCCGCGGCTTGATTTTGCTCTGGCTGGGTATCAGACTTTGCAGCTTGCACTTCTTCAGGCTGTTGCACTGCCTGCTGTAGCCACTGCCAATTGATTTCACCATTGGCATCCCGCACTGCATGCAGATTGCCACTGGCAAGCTTGACGCTGGCAATATCTAGCTGCCGCGCTTGCAAATCAAAACCCAGGCCATCCAGTTGCACTCTGGGCAGCTCAAGCAGCGCCACCCCGGATTGGCTCAAGCCTAGCTCGTGCAACTCAAGTGTCAGGTCTTGCAAATGCAGTTGCGGCTGTGGCGTGCCCAGGTATTCCAGGCTGGGCAAATTCAATTGCGCCTGCTGCAAGCGCAATGCCCCTGCCTGATCACGCGATTGCAGCAGCGTTGCCGTCAAGCCTTCCAGCAGCATGGACAGCTTGCTGACCTTGACATGCGGCTGGTCATCCTTGAGCACAAACTCATAATCCAGGCTGGTTTTCAGGCTACCCTCATTCAACCTGATGGGCAGGGTTCCAGGTGGCAATACTTTCAGCAGCTTGGCCAGGCGCAAGCCTTCCAGCTCTACCTTGCCATTGGAGAATAAAGGATTCAGACCAAGCTCACCCTTCCACTTCAGCGTGCCACCTTGTTCCGGCAACTTGGCCAGGATAGCGTAATCACCTAAATCTTCAGGCAAGGTGGAGAAGCCATCCAGCTCCAGATCAAGGGGTTCAAGTACCGCGCGGAAGGTCTCGGCGCGGTTATTGTCTATATATTCAATATCGCCCTGCGCAATCAAGAGGTGGTCTATCAGTAGTCGCGCCATGCCTTTTTTGGGCTCGTCGTCCGGCGTTTCATTGAGCTTGGCAATCAGGGCTGACCAGTTGCTGCCTCCGCCCTTGCGGCTTTCAAACGTGAGGTGGGGTTTGCTTAACTGCACGTCCTTGAGGCGCCAGGACCAGCGCATGATGCCTGAGACTTCCAGATCGGCATGCAAGCGCTCCAAGCCTGCCAGCGAGCTTCCCTCAGACGTGGATAGATTCAATTGCTCCACCGTCAATGCCAAACGCAGCGGGTCAAAGCTGACACGGCCTGCGCTCAGCTTGCTGGCCAGCTTGTTTTCACCCACCCAGGGCAGCACACGCTGCGCTATCGGGTTAACGGCAAAATAGCCCAGCAACAAATATGAGACGATAAAACCTGCCGTCATCATGACAGGCAGGCTTAGCAATAGGGTTTTGGCTCGGCTTGGTATCTGCTTGAGTATTTTGTTCATACAGTCACGCTAATCACTCAGGTTTTTAGACTCGCTCCACAGGGCGCGCGAGGTAAAACCATTCACTGCCCGGCTCTGCGCCTGGATTGGGGAAAACGATATAGGCCAGTTCTTCCGTGCGTAGCTCGCTGCCATCGGCGCGCGTGCCAATCAGTGTGCCTGGCGCTAGCTGCTGGAAACTTTGCCATTCCTGCGCTAGTTGATCCCCGGCACTGAGCCTATCGACCACCGAGAACAAACGCAGGGTTTGACGCTCGCTAACCGCTGCTGGCGCATAGTCATCAATCAAGCCCAGCCAGGCTAAGGTATTGAGTATGGCGCGATACGCCACCTCAGGCGCAGCCGCATCATCATGCTGGCCGCACTCCAGCGTCAGGCCATAACCACCCTGGCTACGCATGTATTCGGTTGTGCCTACGCCAAAGGCAACATCATGCTGCGCTGTTGTGCCTATTGCTGACTGTCTGCGCCTGACGCCAGCGGCATAGGTATCCAGCCAGCCATCAACAAACAGTGAAACGCCTAGATGCCGCGCTAGAGATTCTTCCTCGGCATCATGGGTAAAAGGTTCTAGCTGGCCTTGGTTGTTCTTGGGGCCCAGCATGGCAAAAGGTGCACCTGCGGTATGGAATGAATGCAGATCCAGCAGGACTTCATGCTGGGCCAGCAAGGGGCATAGCCAGTTGGCCACATGATCCTCAAACTCGACAGGTGTGGCCGTGGGGAACAGTTTGCGGTTAAGGTTGCGATCACCACAACGTTGCTGCAACTGCCGCGCCTTGGGGTTGCAAACCGGGACAAAGGTTACGCTACCCTGGCGGATGGTCAGTTGACCTTGTTGCAATTCGGCGATGACTCGCTGAATCGCCTCGGTACCACAAGCCTCGTTGCCATGAACACCGCCGAGCACGATCAGGCGTTTGCCTGGTGCAGCCCCTGTGAAATTGATTGATTGAAACTGATAGCCCATGCTGGATTATTACCGCTTAGCCCTGCTTTATGCAAACCAGAGTTGCCCTGACAGGCGCTTGGCGCTTGCTTGCTGACGGCTCAGATAAGCTGGTATGGCAAATTGGATTAATGAGTTGCAGCGCTGCTATATCAGGAGCCACCACAATGTTTCAGGCAAATAAAAAGCCGGGAATCCCGGCTTTGATTCAATACTGAATAATGACTTAACGATTATTGAAGAATGCAATATTGACGCACTTATCATTCACAAAAGTCAGTTCTATGGTTTTGTAGGTACGCTTGGGATCGTATTTCACCAAGTCCTTGTAGTACCACATTTCCACTTCGTCAGGCTTACCCTGTTTTTCAGTCGGACGGCCAATGACATTGGATGCATTGCTGGGCTTGACGGACTGCTCTTTCTTCAAGGGTTGACCAAGCTGCTTGGCCACTGCCTCACGGGTTTTATTGCCAAAGGTTCGCAAGAACTCATCTTCGGTATAAGTGGTTTTCTTGGACTCGGCTGCCACTGGGGCAGTAAACGCAACACAGGCCAACAAGGCGCCGATAACCAGCCAGAATTTCTTGTGCAACACCATTACTGCTACTCCTTCTTCCTCAAGGTTTACCAAGCCTGTGACAGGCTCTTGTCATTAAGATTCAGCTATATCTAGCTGAAGGCCATCATACCCTACATGCACATTAGGTGGCAGCATTTTGCTCACGGCTTGATACTCCATCTCGTGCGTCATATGAATAAGATAGGTCTGCTTGGCACCGATTTTTTCGGCATGTTCCAGGCTTTGTTCCAGGCTGAAATGGGTGTAGTGCGGGGTGTAGCGCAGGCAGTCCAGCAGCAAGACATCCAGGTCTTCAAGCAAAGGCAAGGAGCTATCAGGAATAGCCGAAGCGTCGGTCAGGTAAGCCAGCTTGCCCAGACGGTAGCCATACATCTCCAAACGGCCGTGCAGAATGGGGATAGGCGTGATCGTTGCGCCAAACAGTTCAAATGGCTGCTGTACCGGGTTGACGCTCAGTATAGGTAAATCCCAGTAATCGCTAGGTTCACGGATGGCATAGCCAAATTTGGCAACTATATGCTCCATGGCATCAGGCCTGCCGTAGAGGGGAATCTGGGTACGCTGGCGTTGGCAGAAAGCGCGCAGATCATCAATGCCGTGCAGGTGGTCAGCGTGGGTATGGGTGTAAAGCACGGCATCCACTTGATTTATCTTTTCCCGCAAGGCTTGTTGTCTGAGATCAGGCCCGGTATCAATGAGGATATTGCGGCCATTATCCAGCGTCAGTATTGAGGAACACCGGGTGCGATGGTTGCGGGGATCTGGGGAGTTACAAGTGCTACACTGGCAGCCTATCACTGGCGTGCCAGCGCTGGAGCCCACCCCCAGCATGGTCAGGCGCATGGGCGCGCATCCTTGAACAGACGGAAGAAATTGGCGGTGGTGGCCTGCTCAACTTCCTGATAGCTGATACCACGCAAATTAGCGAGCTCTTCCGCCACATAGCGCACATAGGCGGGCTGATTGGTTTTGCCACGGTAAGGCACAGGGGCCAGGTAAGGGGAATCGGTTTCCACCAGGATACGATCCAAGGGTATTGCCTTGGCCACTTCTTTGATGGACAGCGCGTTCTTGAAGGTGAGAATGCCCGAGAACGAGATATAGAAGCCAAGCTCTATGGCCGCTTGTGCCACTTGCAGGCTTTCAGTGAAGCAGTGCATGACGCCGCCCACTTCATCAGCATGCTCTTCACGCATGATGCGCAGCGTATCTTCGGCGGCGTTGCGGGTATGGATCACCAAGGGTTTGTTGGCCTGCCTGGCAACACGGATATGTCTACGGAAGCGTTCACGCTGCCATTCAAGATCACCCTGCAAGCGGAAATAATCCAGACCAGTCTCGCCTATGGCGACGACCTTGGGATGCGCGGCCAGAGCCAACAAATGTTCATCGCTATACTCAGGCTCATCTTCGTAATCCGGGTGTACGCCGACCGAGGCAAAGAAATTGTCATGGGCTTCTGCCACCGCCAATACTTCAGGAAAATCTGGCAAGGTTACCGAAATACACAAGGCGTGGCCCACGCCCTCGCTCTGCATGGCAGCACGTAGCGCGGGCATATTGTTGCGAAATTCAGGAAAGTTGAGATGACAATGGGAATCGACCAGCATAAAACTTCAATTCTGTTCTGGAGTTAGAGAAAGTGAGACTGCAGTCTCACATGGTATGCGTTGGACGTTGCGATTTGAGGGCATTGCCCAGCAAGGCTTCAATCTTGTTCTTGGCTTCTACCCCGCCGTCCTTGTCGCTGAGCTGCACCCCTACTCCCTGTGGGCGATTGCCATGTGCTACCGGGGTGATCCAGACCACGCGCCCAGCGACCTTGAGTTTAGTGGGGTCATCAAGCAGGCTGATCAGCATAAACACTTCATCGCCCACATTGAATGGCTTATTAGTCGGGACAAACAGGCCTCCGCCTTTGATAAAAGGCATATAGGCCGCATACAAAGCCGCTTTTTCCTTGATGGCAAGTGACATGACACTAGGTTTCGGGCCTTGGGGGAGATCAGTAGTATCCTGCATGGTGCGGTTTTCCTGCTCGCTGGCGTCAGATTATCCGGGAAATAGCTTGCTGTATTGCAGCATCAGCGTTTCAAGTTGCAGCTCATGATTGAGGGGATGGGTGGCAGAACGCCGTGCATCATCCACCTGGCGCTGGAACGTCAACAACGCGCTCAAGTCTACGCTCTTGCCCAGGGCTTGCAAAGCCACTTGCTGCCGTAAGTGGTAGCGTGGCTGCACCTCTAGCCTGACTGCCAGCAGGTCGTAAATCCATTTTTGCAGCGCTGTCATCACTTCTTCCATACCTAAAGCCGCAAACTCACTGGCGGCCTGGAAAGGATCCAGCTTCTGCCCTTGTGCCAAACGCGTTGGCAATGCCTGCATACCGCCTGCACTGGCCGCCTCTCTTGCTTGCAAGGGCGAGCCACCCGTATAGGCCAGCCATTGCTCAGCGTCTGCAAGTTGCTGCTGCGCTAGCCATGAGAGTGCCTGCTCGGTGCTGGGCGCAGGCATTTCCACCTGTTGGCAGCGGCTGATGATGGTGGCTAGCAAGCGTTGCGGATGACTGGTCACCAGAATAAACATGACGCCAGGTGGCGGCTCTTCCAGCATTTTAAGCAAGGCATTGGCCGAGGTTTGATTGAGTGCATCCGCAGGGTGAATCACCACCACGCGCAAGCCTTCATTCTGATGGCTGGAAAGCTCAAGAAAGCCGCCAAGCTCGCGCACCTGCGCCACGGATATCTGTGTGCTCTTGCGTGCTGGTTTTTTGCTGCTGGTATTTTCGTCCGGCGTTTCTTGCTCAGGGGTCAGCAGGCGGAAATCTGGGTGGCTATTTTGCTCAAACCAGCCACAACTGGCACATTGGCCACAGGCATAGCCATCCGCTACAGGCTCATGGCAGAGCAGTGACTGGGCCAGGGTGACGGCAAAATCCAACTTGCCTGTGCCCGCCTTGCCTTTCAGCAGCAATGCGTGATGTCGGCGCTGCCGTGTCTGCTGCAGACGCTGCCAGCTAGGGGCATGCCAGGGATAGCGCTCGCTCATGCAAGTGCCTGCAATAGGGCAATCACTTCCGCCCTCACCGTTTCCAGTGGGCGATTGCCATCAATAATGCGGAAGCGTGTTGGATGAGCCTTGGCGCGAGACAAATAACCCTCGCGTATTTTGTGGAAGAACTCTGCACTTTCACGCTCGAATTTGTCTGGGGTACGCGCGGCGGCCAATCTGGCTACGCTGACTTCTACTGGCACATCAAACAGCAAGGTTAAATCAGGCTGTAAGCCCTGCTGCACCCAGTGCTCAAGCTGCTCCATTTTGGTCTGATCTACACCACGGCCACCGCACTGATAGGCAAAGGAAGCATCAGTGAAGCGATCTGAAACCACCCAGGCACCACGCGCTAATGCCGGGGCAATGACCTGGGCAATATGCTCACGCCTGGCTGCAAACATTAACAAGGTTTCGGTTTCAGCATGCATGGCTTCATGCAAAAGCAATTCACGTAGCCGCTCACCCAGGCTGGTGCCGCCAGGCTCACGCGTGCTACAACTTCTACGCCTTTGTCCTGCAAGGTTTCCAGGATGGCGGCGATATGCGAACTCTTGCCCGCACCATCCATACCTTCCAGCGTTATAAACTTACCGCGCATTACCGCCCCTTAACTGATAACGCACCACAGCACGGTTATGCTCGGTCAGGGTGCGGGAAAAATGATGGCTGCCATCACCCTTGCCAACAAAATAAACGGCATCGGTCTGCATGGGATGCAGGGCCGCATTAATCGCTGCCATGCCTGCCATCGCGATTGGCGTTGGTGGCAGGCCTGAGCGTGTATAGGTATTGAATGGCGTATCTTTGATCAGGTCACGCTTACGCAGATTGCCATCAAAGCTTTCGCCCATGCCATAAATCACGGTGGGGTCTGTCTGCAGGCGCATACCCATACGCATGCGGTTGAGGAATACGCCAGCGATCAGAGGCCGTTCGCTGGCCTTGCCCGTTTCTTTTTCCACAATGGAGGCCATGATCAAGGCTTCGTAGGATGAAGTATAGGGCACGGCAGGATTGCGCTGCTGCCATGCGGCTTCCATACGGTTCTGTAATGCAGTGTAGGCGCGCTTCAAGATATCTTGATCACTCATGCCGCGACTGAAGTAATAGGTATCCGGGAAAAACATGCCTTCAGGCAAGGTGCCAGCAGCGCCTATATTGCGCATGATTTCTTCATCGGTATAGGCCATGGTCAGGTGGCGTACCGATTCGTGGTTATTAAGCGCCTGACGCATCTGCGCGAAGGTCCAGCCTTCAATGAAGGTAATGCTGTCCTGGCTGACATTGCCATTGCTGAGGTTGATAAACAGCTGATAAGGCGTCTGGCCGGATTCAAGCAGGTAATTCCCGGCTTTGATGCCGCCAGCCATACGCATGGCGCGCACCAGCACAATAAAGCTCCATGGCTCTTGCAACATGCCTTGATCCACCAGTTGCTGGGAAATACTTCTCAGGCTGCTACCGGCTCGCAGCTCAAACGCAACTGTCTCGCTGGGAAACTGCAGCGGTGTGGTGACAAAGTACGCCATCCAAGCCGCAAAGGAGATCACCAATAATGTCAGCAATAAAAACAGATACTTCAGAAAACGCATGCTAGCCTTGCAAAAGTTGCCTTAATTTCGCCGCCAGGTCTTGGCTGACCCAACGACGCCCATTGAAGTTTACTACCTGCCACACACCATAGAGGCTGTTGCACATCAATACCTCATCTGCCTGCATCAACTCATCCAGTGCAATATCCGCTACCCGAGTCTGTAAACCTAGACGTGGTGCCAGTGACAATATCTGTTGGCGGGTAACGCCAGCAACACCACACTGCTGTAAATCTGGCGTGCTGAGGATTTTACCGGATCGCAGCAGGATATTGCTCATTACGCCCTCGATTACCAAACCTTGCTGATCTAGCATCACGCCTTCACTGATATCCGCGTCTTGCCACTCCATACGTGCCAGCACATTTTCCAGACGGTTGAGATGTTTGATACCCGCCAGCAATGGTTGATGTGCCAGGCGTGTCTGGCATAGATGCACTTGTATGCCCTGCTCTGCGTGACCTGCTGGGTAAATGGGCAAATTGCTGCGCAGGCTGACCCGCGTCACTGGCGATAGACCAACAGCATAACCACGCTCAGCAATACCGCGTGTGAGCATCAATTTGGCAACACCGTCGCCTGCATCAGCAAACAATTGGGCAATATCTTGTTGCCACACATTGGCATCAGGGCAATCCAGCTTTAGTCTGCCGCAGTCATCAAGCAGTTTTGCAAAATGCCTATCCCAATTCAGCGGCACGCCATTCAATACCTTGATGGTGCGAAAAACACCGTCTCCATAAGCAAAACCTCTGTCCATGACAGATATTGCATTACTTGGCTGGCCGTTGATCAAGGTAAGAGGTGATGAGCTCATGGGGCTGGGGTAAATGAAGAATGCCTGCCATCCTAAAGCATAGTGGGAGGCTTATAAAGCTGTAGGACTTGTCTTACCCACAGAAGCTGTGGATAGTTTTGTGGATTGACGCAGGAAAGATGGCGTAAACCACCGTAAACACTGGAATAAGCTGGAATCGCCTTGTTTTTGAGCAATATAAAAATTAATTAATTTTCAATCACTTATAAAACACGTTTTAAATCAAGGGCTGAAAGTGACTTAAAAATGTCACAGTCACCAAATCTGTGCATAAAAGGCGTGTGCACTTAGTTTTAGTGCACACGCCTTCAGGATTTCACCTAGCTAGGGCTAGATTAAATTTTGCGGAAGACCAGGCTACCGTTGGTGCCGCCGAAACCAAAGTTGTTTTTGACAGCAACATCAATTTTCATATCACGTGCTTCGTTAGCACAGAAATCCAGATCACACTCTGGATCTTGATTGAAGATATTGATGGTTGGTGGCGAAACCTGATGATGGATGGAGAGCACTGTAAACAATGACTCCAGACCGCCTGCACCACCAAGCAAGTGCCCAGTCATGGACTTGGTGGAATTCACCACCAGGTTCTTGGCATGATCACCAAACGCAGCCTTGATGGCATTGGTTTCATTGGCATCACCCAGAGGTGTTGAAGTGCCATGAGCATTGACGAACTGCACTTGATCCACGTTAACACCCGCATTATTGAGGGCGTTACGCATGGAACGACGCGGACCATCCATATTAGGGGCGGTCATATGGTAAGCATCGGCACTCATGCCATAACCAACCAGCTCGGCATAAATCTTGGCACCGCGCTTTTTGGCTGACTCATACTCTTCCAGCACCAGAACACCAGCACCTTCACCAATCACAAAGCCATCGCGGTCTTTATCCCAAGGACGGCTTGCGGTAGCAGGATCATCATTGCGTGTAGACAATGCCCGGGCAGCAGCAAAGCCCCCTACCCCCAACTTGGTGATGGGAGCCTCAGCACCGCCTGCCACCATCACGTCTGCATCGCCATATTCGATCATGCGTGCAGCATCACCGATGGAATGCGTACCTGTGGTACAAGCAGTCACTATCGCCACATTCGGTCCCTTGAAGCCATACAGGATGGACAAGTTACCCGAGATCATGTTGATGATGGTGCCTGGGATGAAGAATGGATTGATCTTGCGTGGACCGTACTCGTGATAAACCGTGTCTGTATCCTCGATCAGTTGCAGACCACCAATACCAGAACCAATGGAAACGCCAATACGCTCGGCGTTTTCTTCAGTGACCACAATGCCGGAATCCTTCACCGCCTCAATAGCAGCTGCCATGCCGTACTGGATAAAGGTATCCATACGACGGGCATCCTTGGCGGGAAGAAACTGCGACACGTCAAACTCTTTAACCTCACCAGCGATTTGCGAAGCAAATGGCGAGGCATCGAACTTGGTGATATTGGTGATACCGGACTTGCCGGCAACAAGGTTGGCCCAGCTGTTTCAACACCGATACCTACGGGTGAAACCACGCCTAGACCAGTTACAACTACCCTACGCTTGGACAAGGCAACTCCAAGAAAAATAAGAAATCAATATTGAGGAAAAGCTTACTTCAGGTTGGCGTTGACGTAGTCAATCGCTTGCTGAACTGTAGTGATTTTTTCGGCTTCTTCGTCAGGAATTTCACAGTCAAATTCTTCTTCCAGCGCCATGACCAATTCTACGGTGTCGAGAGAATCAGCACCCAGATCGTCAACAAAAGAGGACTCGTGCTTAACGTCAGCTTCATTGGCACCCAGTTGTTCGGAAACGATCTTTTTAACGCGTTGTTCGATGTCAGACATCTAAAATATTCCTTTTAAAGTTTAAGTCGCTTAAAAAAGCTGGGGCTATTCTATCAAAAGTCGCTAGGAATTCAAAAACTGAATGCTAACGGCCAGAACAGCCTTGCTGCGGCCATTAGGCCATATACATGCCACCATTCACATGCAGGGTTTCGCCTGTGATATAAGCTGCTGAGGGTGAAGCGAAAAATGTTACGGCAGCCGCGATATCTTCCACATCACCAAAGCGAGCCAGTGGCACGCGCTTGATCAGTTCTTCCTTCACGTTTTCCGGCAATTCACGTGTCATGTCGGTATCGATAAAGCCTGGGGCGATACAGTTGACGGTAATGCCACGGCTGCCAACCTCAGCTGCCAGTGAGCGCGTAAAGCCTGCCATGCCCGCCTTGGCAGCGGCATAGTTAGCCTGGCCTGGGTTACCCATGTGACCCACTACCGATGAAATATTGATGATGCGACCAAAGCGCGCTTTCATCATGGGGCGCAGCACGGCTTGTGACATGCGGAAAACTGAAGTCAGATTGGTAGCAATCACTGCATCCCAATCGGCATCCTTCATGCGCATGAGCAAGGTATCGCGCGTAATCCCGGCATTGTTGACCAGAATGCTAACATCGCCGAATTTTTCGGCAATCTGCTTGAGCACGGACTCAACCTGTGCCGCATCATTGACATCCAAAGCCAGACCCAGACCACCATGTGCCTCAAGGGCGGTGGTAATCTGCGCTGCGCCAGATTCTGTAGTGGCAGTGCCTACCACTTTGGCACCTTGCTTGGCCAAAGCCAGGGCAATGGCGGCACCTATGCCACGACTTGCGCCAGTGACCAGGGCTACTTGTCCTTCATACATAAGCGTCTCCTCTTTTACTGATTGAACTGCGCTTGAGCTTCTGCGAGCGCTTCTTGATTGATCAGTGCGATACATGGCAATTCGGCCACTGTGCGCTTGACCAGACCAGCCAATACCTTGCCCGGACCACATTCCGCACTGGCGCTAATGCCAGCCGCATGCACAGCCTGCACGGTCTCAACCCAGCGCACCGGGCTATAAAGCTGACGCACCAGCGCATCCTTGACTTGTTCGGCATTGCTATAAGCCGCGACATCAGCGTTGTGCAGCACGGGCACATTGCCCTCTGCCAGGCTGACATCCTTGAGATAATCTTGTAATTCATTGGCGGCTGGCTTCATCAGTGCGCAATGCGATGGCACGCTGACAGGCAGCAACAAGGCGCGCTTGGCACCCTTGGCTTTAGCCACTTCTATGCCGCGCTCAACCGCAGCCTTGTTACCAGCGATCACCACCTGACCAGGGGAATTCAGGTTAACGGCTTCAAGCACTTCACCCTGGGCAGCCTCTACACAGGCAGCGCGTACGGCATCGTCATCCAGACCCAACACTGCCGCCATGGCACCAACGCCCTCACCCACTGCGCGCTGCATGACTTCGGCACGGAAGCGCACCAGAGGTAATGCTGCCTCATAACTAATCACACCTGCAGCCACCAGGGCTGTGTATTCACCCAAGCTATGCCCTGCCAGCAAGCTGGGCACAGCGCCGCCCTGGGCTTGCCACGCACGCCAAGTTGCCACGCCAGCAGCCAGCATCAGCGGCTGGGTATTGGTAGTGAGGTTCAGCACTTCATTGGCTTCGGTCGCCATGCGCCAGAAATCCACGCCCAGGGCGTCGGACGCCTCAACAAACGTGTCTTTGATGACAGCAAGATCACCAAAACCTTGCATCATGCCTACAGACTGAGAGCCTTGACCGGGGAAGAAAAAAGCAAATTTCATCATGTCTTCTTTATAAGAAAGCAAATTAATCTTGATCGGGTATGCAACACTTAGTATTTAACCAGCACAGAACCCCAGGTGAAACCACCACCAAAGGCTTCCATCAGCACGGTTTCACCGCGCTTGATGCGGCCATCACGCACCGCAACGTCCAGCGCCAGCGGTACTGATGCCGCTGAGGTATTGCCGTGCTTGTCTACGGTCACCACCACCCTGTCCATATCCATCCCCAGCTTGCGGGCTGTGGATTGCAGAATGCGAATATTGGCCTGATGCGGCACCAGCCAATCGATGTCGGATTTTTGCAGGCCATTGGCCTCCAAGGTTTCATCAACAATCGCATCCAGGGTGTTGACCGCGATCTTGAACACCGCATTACCTTCCATATGGATGGTTTTATCGCCTGCACGCTCGGATACACCCGTTGGCACATTCAGCAAGCGCGCATAGCTGCCATCGGCATGTAAATGTGTGGAAATAATGCCTGGCTCATCGCTGGCTTCCAGCACTACTGCGCCAGCGCCGTCACCCCAGAGTATGCAGTTGCTACGGTCTGTCCAGTCTGTAATGCGCGACATGGTTTCAGCACCAACGACCAGCACTTTGCGGGCAGCACCACTGCGGATGAACTGATCAGCAGTCGCCATGGCATAGATAAAGCCACTGCATACCGCCTGAATATCAAACGCTGGCGCGCCTGCATTGCCCAGCTTGTGCTGCAGCAAACAGGCAGTACTGGGGAATACGCGATCGGGCGTGGTTGTCGCCACCAGAATCAGGTCTAACTCCTGAGCCGTGATCCCTGCGGCTTCCAACGCATTTTTAGCCGCGTGTAAAGCCAGATCACTGGTGAATTCATTATCGGCAGCGATGTGGCGCTCGCGGATGCCGGTACGGCTGAAAATCCATTCATCCGTAGTTTCGACCATGCGTTCAAGATCAGCATTGGTCAGAATTTTTTCTGGCAGATAGCTGCCAGTACCCGCGATGCGCGAATAGCTCATAAGCCTTCTTTCTCACTTTCAGCTTGCACTGCCACTGGGTCTGCCTGTGGCTTAAGGTGTTCTATTTCCAGTTGCTTGGTAATGCGGCTCAGCACGCCATTCCGCGACTCTTCGCAAGCGGCCTTGATGGCATACTGGAACGACAGGCTATCCGCCCCGCCATGACTCTTTACCACAATGCCACGAAGCCCCAGGAAGGTAGCCCCATTGTAGCGCCTTGGGTCCAGCCTGCGTTTAAAGGCCTTGAGTACTGGCATGGAAATGATGGCCATCAGCTTGGTCAACCAGCTGCGCTTGAACTCCTGCGTCAGGAAGCGGTTCACCATCTGCGCCAGACCTTCTGAGGTCTTCAAAGCCACATTGCCGACAAAGCCATCACAGACCACGACATCTGTCGTGCCCTTATAAATGTCATTACCTTCAATATTGCCGTAGAAATTCAGATGGCTGGCTCTGAGCAGCTCGCCTGCCTGCTTGACTACCTCGTTACCCTTGATGTCCTCTGAGCCGATATTGAGCAAGCCCACTGAAGGCCGCTCTTTATGCTCAACACAGGAGACCAACATGGCACCCATAATGGCAAATTGCAGCAGGTGCTCAGGCGTGCAATCCGCATTGGCACCCAAGTCCAACATATAGATGGCACCCTTTTGCGTAGGCAACACCCCGGCAATCGCAGGGCGGTCAATGCCAGGCAAGGTTTTGAGGACGAAACGTGCAGTTGCCATCAGCGCCCCGGTATTACCGGCACTGACGCAGGCATTGGCCTCGCCACTCTTGACCAGGTTGATGGCAACCCGCATGGAAGAATCTTTTTTGTTCTTGAGCGCACTTTGCGGAGACTCATCCATGGCCACGACTTCACTGGCGTGATGAATTCTCAGGCGCGGGCCGGTAGTGGCGTGATGGGAGGCAAGCTCCGCCTCAATCACATCCTTGAGACCAACCAGAACAATATTTAATTGGCTATCTTGTTTGATAGCACTTAGGGCGGCGGGAACGGTGACATGAGGGCCATGGTCACCTCCCATCGCATCAATAGCAATAGTTATATCCATGCTCAAAATCAGACGTTAGATACAAAAGCGCCAGCCATAAAGGCTGGCGCATGTTCCTGCGATACAGGAAGAATTACTCACCCTTGGCAGGCAAGACCTTGCGACCACGGTAGTAGCCGTTAGGGCTAACGTGATGACGCAGATGGGTTTCGCCAGTGGTTGGCTCAACTGCCAACGGTGGGTTGCTCAAGAAGTCGTGGGAGCGGTGCATACCACGCTTGGATGGTGACTTTTTGTTCTGTTGAACGGCCATAATTTACTCCTAATTAACTAATCGTTTTGGCTTTTGCCAGTTTTAAGACCCTTTAATACAGCAAAAGGACTTGGTTTTTCCAACTCCACCCTGCTCACATCAGCACAAGCCCCATCCGGGTGCTTAGGTGCCAGCGGCAAGGCAAGCAATATCTCATCTTCAACCAGGTCTATCACTGGCATCTGCGTTTCCGCCACCAGATAATCCACCTCATCGTCATATTCATCTGAATCTGGCGATGGAATCGCGGCTTCACTGGGGACTATGATGAAACTAGAAGTCAAATCCAGCGGATATTCAAATGAATCCAGGCAGCGCTGACAAGTCAGCTTCAGCGTAGTCTGCACCTTGAGATGCAGCGTGGGCATAGAAGACTTGTTAACACTACCGATTAGGTCAATATTCACCGAACCATCAGTATCGGCAAGAAGCTCAACCAGGCGAGAAAATCGCAAGAGCGGGAGTATATCATGAAACTCCAGCGCTTTTCGCGCAAAGTCTTGGCTATTGATGACAGGTACGTTGATTGCTTGTGCAGTCATAAGCCGCGCATGATATAATTTGTCGGTTTCCGTGTCAAAAATCACCGCTATTTTTCAGGTTTAGGTTTACTCCGTGATCAAAAAAATTCTAATTGCCAACCGTGGCGAAATCGCCGTGCGCATCGTACGCGCCTGCTCAGAGATGGGCATCAAGTCTGTGGCGATCTATGCGGATGCTGACCGACATGCCCTGCATGTCAAAAAGGCTGACGAAGCATATAACATTGGCTCTGACCCTGTTTTGGGTTACCTGAACGCGCACAATATCGTTAATCTTGCTGTGGCATCTGGCTGTGATGCCCTGCATCCTGGCTATGGTTTCTTGTCTGAGAATCCTGAGCTGGCAGAAATCTGTGCGCGTCGCGGCATCAAGTTCATAGGCCCAGATGCCAAGGTGATACGCCAGATGGGTGACAAGATTCAGGCCCGTACCGCCATGATCAAGGCTGGCATACCCTGCGTTCCAGGTAGCGAGGGCAATCTTGCAAGTTTGGAAGACGCCCGCAAACTGGCAGGCAAGATAGGCTACCCCGTCATGCTCAAGGCCACCAATGGTGGCGGTGGCCGTGGCATACGCCGCTGCAATGACGAGAAAGAATTGCTCAGCAATTATGACCGTGTGATTTCCGAAGCCAGCAAGGCCTTTGGCAAGCCCGAAGTCTTTCTGGAAAAATGCGTAGTCAACCCACGCCATATAGAAGTACAAGTACTGGCGGATGGCCATGGCAACGTGATTCACTTGTTTGAGCGCGACTGCTCCATACAACGTCGTAACCAGAAGCTGATTGAGATTGCCCCCTCGCCTCAACTGAGTAAAGCGCAGCGTGAATATATAGGTAACCTGGCGGTCAAGGCAGCCAAGGCTGTGGGTTACAAGAATGCGGGCACGGTCGAGTTTTTGCTGGATTCGGACAACAATTTCTACTTTATGGAAATGAATACCCGTTTGCAGGTAGAACATACCGTCACCGAATCCATCACCGGTATTGATATCGTGCAAGAGCAGATACGTGTGGCCGATGGTCAGCGCCTGCAGTACAAACAGGCTGAGGTGCAGTATCGTGGCTTTGCCATGGAGTTCCGTATCAATGCGGAAGACCCCAAGAACGATTTCCTGCCCAGCTTCGGCAAGATCACGCGTTACTACTCACCGGGCGGCCCCGGCGTACGTATGGATGCGGCTATGTATAGCGGTTATGTCATTCCGCCTTATTATGACTCCATGTGCGCCAAGCTCACGGTTTGGGCCTTGAATTGGGAAAGTGTGGTTGAACGTGGCCGTCGCGCCCTCAACGACACTGTGGTTTATGGCGTAAAGACCACAATTCCTTATTATCAGGAAATCCTGAAGCACCCGGATTTCCGTAACGCCAAATTCGACACCAGTTTTGTCGAAACGCATCCCGAGCTTGCCAATTACGCGACAGAGTTCCCACGGGAACTGATCGCTGCGGCGATTTCTGCCGCCATAGCTGCCCACGAGGGTATCTGAGGCTCACATTAACACCTTGAAGTGGTAGATAAAGATTATGGCAAAAGTACATGTAACCGATGTAGTTCTACGTGATGGTCACCAGTCGCTGATCGCGACCCGCATGCGCACTGAAGACATGCTGCCCATCTGTTCCAAACTTGATGCTGTGGGCTACTGGTCGCTGGAAGCCTGGGGCGGCGCGACTTTCGACGCCTGCGTACGCTATCTGCGTGAAGACCCCTGGGAGCGTCTGAAGAAGCTGCGTCAGGCCCTGCCTAACTCGCGCATTCAGATGCTGCTACGTGGTCAGAACCTGCTGGGCTATCGTCACTACTCCGATGATGTCGTGCGTGCCTTTGTGCAAAAATCCGCCGACAACGGTGTTGATGTGTTCCGCATCTTTGATGCCATGAACGATCTGCGCAACCTCAAGGTATCGATTGAGGCAGTAAAGGCCGTGGGCAAGCATGCCGAAGGCACCATCAGCTACACAACTAGCCCAGTGCATGACATTCCTTACTTTGTCAGCATGGCCAAGGAACTGGAAAGCTATGGCTGCGACACCATCGCCATCAAGGATATGGCCAGCCTGCTGACCCCTGAAGTGACAGGCGAACTGGTCAAGGCCCTGCGCTCTGCCGTCAGCCTGCCTATCCATCTGCACGCACACGCGACCTCTGGCCTGGCCAGCATGTCCATACAGCGCGCGGTAGACAATGGTGTTTCCATTGTCGATGGTTGCATCTCCTCCTTCGCTGAAGGCGCCAGCCTGCCGACCACAGAAAGTATAGTCGCCGCACTCAAGGGCACTGAATACGATACCGGCCTAGACATTGGCCTGTTGCAGGAAATTTCTGCCTACTTCCGTGAAGTGCGGAAAAAGTACTGGCAGTTCGAGAGCGAATTCACAGGCGTGGATACTCGCGTACTGGTGAACCAAGTGCCAGGCGGCATGATCTCCAACCTTTCCAACCAGCTCAAGGAGCAAGGTGCGCTCAACCGCATGGATGAAGTGCTGGATGAAATTCCACGTGTGCGTGAAGATCTGGGCTACCCTCCGCTGGTGACCCCAACATCGCAGATTGTTGGCACCCAGGCTGTGCTCAACGTCATGACAGGCGCACGATATAAGTCCGTCACCAATGAGGTGAAGAACTATCTGCTGGGCCACTATGGCAAGGCACCATCTACTGTCAATGCTGATGTACGCAATCTGGCAGTAGGCAATGCTCAAGTCATCGAGTGCCGCCCTGCTGACCTGCTCAGTGCGGAAATGGAAAAGCTGCGCAATGAAGTTGAAGGCCTGGCCAAGAGCGAGGAAGATGTGCTGACCTACGCCATGTTCCCAGACCTGGCCAAGACCTTCCTGCAAGAGCGCAATGCTGGCACCCTCAAGCCTGAGCCTTTGCTGAGCAAGGATGCGGTAACCTCCAGCGAATCACGCTCGCGCTATGCGCCTAGCGAATTCAACGTCACCCTGCACGGTGAAACCTTCCATATCAAGCTGACTGGTAGCGGTCACCATGGTGAAGAGCAGCGTCCATTCTACGTTTCCGTAGATGGCGTGGCGGAAGAAGTTGTGGTCGAGACTTTGAACGAAATCGAAGTCTCCGGTGGCTCCAGCGGCAATGGCGAAGCCAAGAAAAAGGCCAGCAGCAACACTGGCAGTGGCCGTCCACGCCCCAGCCACCCTGGCTGCGTGACCACCGCCATGCCTGGCACCATTGTTGATGTTAAGGTCAACATTGGTGACAAGGTCAGCGCTGGTGATGCCGTACTGGTCATTGAAGCCATGAAGATGGAAAACGAAATCCAGGCCTCCAAGGCTGGCGTGGTAGTCGCTGTGCATATCAAAAAGGGTGACACTGTTACCCCTGATGAAACCTTGCTGGAAATTCAGCCAGACTAAAGCACGCTACACCAGTGCCTTTGTAAAAAGCCGGCGCCTGCCGGCTTTTTACTTAGGGCGCTTCCATGCCACAATCCCATACCAATAAAGTCCAATCTCAACAAACCCATGTCATCCCCCAGTCCATCCCCCACCCTGATTCTGGCTTCATCTTCCCCCTATCGGCGCGAGCTTCTTGAGCGATGCAATTGCCGTTTAGCGTCATCAGCCCAGATATAGATGAAACTCCATTGTCCGCAGAAGCACCAGAACAGACCGCATTGCGCCTGGCCCAGGCCAAGGCACGCAAAGTGGCTGAGCAACACCCACAGGCCTTGATTATAGGTTGCGACCAGGTCGCCACCCTGGATGGCTTGCAATTGGGCAAACCCATTACCCATGAAAATGCTGTCAAGCAACTCAAGCTGATGCGCGGGCGCAGCGTGGTTTTCCATAGCGCACTTTGCCTGTATAACGCGGAGTTGGATCAGATGCAGGCCGAGGTTGTGCCTTATGAGGTAAGCTTTCGCCAGCTGAGCGATAGCCAGATTGAGAACTATCTACGCAAAGAACAGCCTTATCAGTGCGCTGGCAGCGCCAAATCTGAAGGCTTAGGGATAGCCGTCATTGCATCCATGCATGGTAGCGACCCCAATGCCCTGATAGGCCTGCCCTTGATCCGGTTGATAGATATGTTGGAACAACAAGGCGTCAGCGTTATTTAGGCCAGATCGGCATTTTAGCCAGAACATCGAGGAGCATAGCAATGAGCAAAGCACTGATCACTCTTATCAAACCCAGGCCACTGGTAATAGGCTTGATGCTGGCGCTTAGCAGCAGGCTTACGCCCAAGCAGACGAGATACGCAGCACGCTGGCCGACCAGCAAAGTGTTGCCGTAACCATTTACAACGGTGACCTGGCCTTGGTCAAAGATCAGCGCAAGGTCACGCTCAAATCTGGCCTCAACGCGCTGGCGCTACGCGATGTCAGCGCACAGATACGTGCAGAAACCGCCTTGCTGCGTAGCCTCAATGGCAGCCTGCAAACCCTGGAACAAAATTTTGATTTCGATTTATTAAGCCCGGACAAGCTGCTGGAGAAATATATAGGCCAGCAGGTGCAGGTCATACGCACCAATCCCGCCACAGGCGCTGAAACTACAGAGCAAGCCACGGTGCTGGCCGCCAACAATGGCACGGTACTCAAGATAGGCAATCGCATAGAAACGGGTGTTCCCGGCCGTATTGTCTACCCCGATGTGCCTGACAATCTGCGTGACCGCCCTACCCTGGTCACCCAGATCAACAGCAAGCAATCTGGTAGTCAGAATATAGAATTGAGCTACCTCACTGGCGGGCTGGGCTGGAAAGCGGATTATGTCGCCGAGTTGAATGCCGCCGAAGACAAGCTGGACCTATCCGGCTGGGTCACCTTGTCTAATACCAGCGGCACCAGCTATCGCAACGCCAAGTTGCAACTGGTGGCAGGCGATGTTAATCGTGTACTGCCACCACACCCTGCCCCTGTAGCCATGATGCGCAAGAATGAAATGATGATGGCGGATGCCGCCCCCATGGCCGAGGAATCCTTGCTGGAATATCACCTTTATAGCCTGGAAAGACCGACGACCATCGCCGAGAACCAGACCAAGCAAGTGGCGCTCTTGAATGCGCAGGCCGTACCTGTACGCAAGGAACTGGTCTTGCGCGGCGATAGTTACTATTACCAGGCCAGCCAGGGCGAGCTTGGGCAAAAGCTTAAGGTGGGCGTGTTTGTCGAATTTGATAACAAAGAAGCCAGCCGCTTAGGCATGCCATTGCCCAAGGGCATCATGCGCGTCTACAAAAAAGACAGCCAGGGTAATGCGCAGTTTGTTGGTGAAGACAAGATAGACCATACCGCCAAGAATGAAAGCGTACGCCTCAAGCTGGGTGAAGCTTTTGATGTCACCGCAGACAAAAAGCAGACTGATTTCAAGAAATTACCCAATCCGGCCAAAGGCAATAGCCAGTTCGAGAGTGCCTATGAAATTGTGCTGAAAAATGCCAAGCCACAGGCGGTGACAGTTAATGTGCTGGAGCCTATCCCTGGCGACTGGAAGCTATTGTCGCAAAGCCATCCCAGCAAAAAGGCCAGCAGCAACACGGCCAGCTGGAGCATCACCATACCCGCTGAAAGCAGCGTCACCCTCAATTATCGCGCGCAGGTAAAGTACTAGTGAGCCAAGCAGAAACTCAAACCTCAGAAAACAAAAAGCCAGGCAGCAGCAAAAAGGGCACGCTGTATATGCTGCCAGTCACCCTGGGCAGTGATAGCCTGGAGCAGGTTCTGCCTGCCGAGGTCATCGCCCAGGCGCGCAAGCTTTCTACCTTTATTGTAGAAAACGAAAAAACCGCAAGGCGTTTTCTCAGCCTGTTCAAAACCGACAAACCAGTGCGCGAGCTGACTTTGCATCTGCTGAATGAGCACACCAGTGATGCCGAACTACCTGCCTGCTCCAGCCCTTGCTGGCTGGTGAAGATGTAGGCCTGATGTCTGAGGCAGGCTGCCCCGGTATTGCCGACCCTGGCGCAAGGTTGGCCGCGCTGGCGCACAAGCGCGATATCCGCGTGGCGCCTCTAGTGGGGCCTTCATCCATACTGCTGGCCTTGATGGCCTCAGGCATGAATGGTCAGCGTTTCAGTTTTCTGGGCTATATCCCCAGCGATAAACAGGCGCGTATCAATCGACTGCGTGAAATCGAGCGCCAGTCTCTGCAGCATGGTGAAACTCAGATTTTTATTGAGACGCCTTACCGTAATCAGCATTTGTTGGAAGATATGCTGGCGCACTGCAAACCTGAAACCACGCTATGCGTTGCGCGTAATATCAGCCTGCCTACCGAGTTGATTATCAGCAAGCGCATTGCCGACTGGGCCAAGCTAAAAGAATTGCCAGAGTTGCATAAGCAGCCCACGGTGTTTCTCTTGCAAGCCTAGACCCCTGCTTCAGCAATCACTGAACAATTGAATTTTTAAAAGATGAGATTTAAGGAGTGTGCTGCAAGCAGCAGCTCAAGCCAGGCCTAGTGCCCGTCTCACGGGCGCATAGCTGCGGCGGTGTATCTCGCAAACGCCATGCTCGCCTAGCAATTGCAGATGTTGCGCGGTGGGGTAGCCTTTGTGGCGGGCGAAATCGTATTGCGGGTATAGCACATGCATCTGCTGCATTTCCAGGTCACGCGCGGTCTTGGCGAGTATGGAGGCCGCGGCGATTTCCTGCACTTTGCTGTCACCCTTGATGATGCCTTGCGCCGGGATATTGATACGCGGGCAATGCAGACCATCGACCTGCACTTCGGTAGGCACTATGGATAACTGCTCAATCGCGCGTTTCATTGCCAGTAGGCTGGCTTGCAGAATATTGATTTCGTCAATCTCGGCGGCGCTGCATGAGGCAATAGCCCAGGCCTGCGCATGCTGCTTGATCTCCAGCGCCAGCCTATCGCGCTTTTTTTCACTAAGGGTTTTGGAATCGGCCAGGCCAGGAATAGGTCTGGCGGGGTTGAGTATCACGGCAGCCGCAAACACCGCGCCTGCTAATGGTCCGCGCCCTGCCTCATCCACGCCACAAAGAATGACCGCGCTCACTTGATTGCACTCATTTGATAAAGGACAGCACCGCCTGCGCGGCTTTTTCCCCGGTGTTTTGACGCAGGGTTTCGTGCATGCGCCTGAACTCAGCTTCAATGTCTGCAAGCTGGCTCTTGTCATTGATCATCTGCAAGGTAGTCGCCGCCAGCTTTTCTGGATTGGCATCGTCCTGCAGCAACTCAGGCACGATAAAGCGCCCGGCCAGCACATTGGGCAAGCCTACATAAGGCAGGTAATTCATACGCTTTAATATCTGCCAGCTAATGGCAGGCATGCGATAAGTAATCACCATGGGTCGCTTCAGCAAGGCGGCCTCTAGTGTTGCCGTGCCTGAAGCGACAATCACCGCATCAGCGGCTTCCATGGCCAGATGCGCATGGCCAAACAAGATCTTCAGTTGCAGTTCATGGGCTTGATTGGCATAAAGCACACGCTCAAAAATTTCGCGGGTCTCACGGGTAATCAGGGGCACCAGGAAGTGGGTATCTGGACGCTCAGCCGCAATCAACAAGGCAGCTTTCACATAAAGATCAGCCAGTTGCTGCACTTCACTCTGGCGGCTGCCAGGCAACATAGCAATCACCAGGCTGGCAAATGACAGTTTTAGATGTTCGCGCGCAGCTTGTCGGTCAGGCACCATGGGCAGCATATCCGCGAGCGGATGACCTACGTAGGAAACTGATACGCCAGCGTTCTTGTAAAGCTCAGGCTCAAACGGGAACAAGGCGAGGATATGTGATACCGCCTGTTGTATCTTTTTGATCCTGCCCTTGCGCCAGGCCCAAATTGAAGGGCTGACGTAATGAATGGTGGGAATACCATGCTGCTTGAGCTTGCGCTCCAGAGCAAAATTGAAGTCTGGCGCGTCTATGCCTATGAAGACATCCGGGCGCTGCTCCAGCATATGCTCAGCCACTTGCTTGCGTATGCGTAACAAGCCGGGCAGATGGCGCAACACCTCGACATAACCGCGCACGGAGAGACGTTCCATAGGGAACAGTGACACCGCCCCTTCTGAAATCATCTTGGGGCCGGCAATACCGACAAACTTGAGATCTGGCCTTTGCTGCTTGAGCGCCTTGATCAGGTGACTACCCAATAGATCGCCGGAGGCCTCCCCAGCCACGATACCTATAGTTGGCATGGTGCAACAAACGCCTAGCGCACGATACCGCGCGTGGACTGCTGCAAGAAATCAACCAGCAGTGTCAGCTCAGGATGGCTCTGCTGCTGCTCACCCAGCTGCTGCTTGGCTTGCTCCAGCGTCAGGCCGTTACGATATAGCGTCTTGTAGGCACGCTTGATCTGCAGAATATTATCCGCAGTAAAGCCTCTACGCTTGAGGCCTTCCGAGTTGATGCCATGAGGCTTGGCATCATAGCCAGCCGCTGTGACATAGGGCGGGATATCCTTGAACACCACCGAGCCCACGGCTGTGATCACATGCGAGCCTATCTTGCAGAACTGATGAATCAGGGTAAAACCACCGAGTATGGCATGATCATGTACATCGACGTGACCAGCCAGCGAGGAGTTGTTGGCAAAGATGGTGTGATTGCCTACCTGGCAATCATGGGCAATATGCACATACGCCATGATCCAGTTGTGATTGCCTATCTTGGTCGTGCCCTTGTCCTGCACCGTACCGCGATTGAAAGTACAGAACTCGCGTATGGTATTACCGTCGCCTATCTCCAGCAGCGTAGGCTCATCCTTGTACTTCTTGTCCTGTGGCACTTCGCCCAGCGAGGAGTACTGGAAAATCTGGTTATCCTTGCCTATGGTGGTAGGGCCTTTGATCACCACATGGCTGGCCACACGGGTACCTGCGTCAATGCGCACGCCCGGGCCTATGATGCTGAACGGACCAACTTCTACACTGGAATCCAGCTCGGCCTTGGCATCCACCAGGGCGGTAGGATGAATCTTGGGTTCTGTCATGCTTAATCTATTGCCTTCAGGATACACATCATATCGGCCTCAGCCACCACTACGTCATCCACCAGGGCCTGGCCCTTGTATTTCCAGATGCCGCGCAGGATACGGTCTATGCTGACCTTGAGTATCAATTGATCGCCGGGGGAAACCGGCTTTTTGAAGCGTACGTTATCCATACCGGCAAAGTAGTAAACCGATTTGTCGTTAGGCTTGGTATCCATGGTCTTAAAAGACAGAATGGCGGCGGCCTGCGCCATGGCTTCCACGATCAGCACCCCGGGCATGACGATGATAGGGAAAGTGACCTGGGAAGAAAGGTTCGTTAATCGTGACGTTTTTGACGGCGACGATTTCCTTGTTCAATTCCATTGAAAGCACACGATCTACCAATACAAATGGATAGCGGTGTGGCAGGTATTCCAATATTTCATGAATATCCATGCTCGTAGTGGCTTGTTCAGTCATGGCTTTTCTCGTCTCTCAACCTCAATTTATTGTTTATCTCCCTGGGAGGTCGATACCTGCAAGCGATCAAGCTGTTTTTCCAGCTGCTTGACGCGGTCTGCAAGCTCCCCCAGTCGCCGGATGCTGGCGGCGGTCCTGAGCCATTCATCATGGCTTTGGAACGGCATCAAGGCGGTGTAGGTGTCCGCCTTGTTCAGCGAACGTGTAATCATACTCCCTGGCGACACGGTCACGCCATCAGCGATTTCCAGGTGTCCCAGTATCATGGCGCTCCGCCAATGCGGCAATGCTGCCCTAGCACTGCACTGCCAGCGATGCCCACACAGCCAGCGATCACGCTGTGCGCACCAATACGGCAGTTGTGACCAATTTGCACCAGGTTATCAATCTTGCAGCCCTGGCCGATGATGGTGTCATCCAGCGCACCACGATCTATCGTAGTGTTGGCGCCGATATCGACATCATCTTCAATGACCACGCGGCCCACTTGCGGAATCTTGACCCAACGTCCATTGTCGGGTGCGTAGCCGAATCCATCTCCACC
The DNA here is from genome assembly GCF_000617925.1 of Methylobacillus glycogenes JCM 2850. Classification (GTDB taxonomy): domain Bacteria; phylum Pseudomonadota; class Gammaproteobacteria; order Burkholderiales; family Methylophilaceae; genus Methylobacillus; species Methylobacillus glycogenes. The sequence continues at coordinate 609,943 of NZ_BAMT01000001.1, read as the reverse complement.
AATCACGCTGCCAGAGAATATCGTGCAACGCGCGCCTATCTGACAATGGTGGTAAATCGTGACATTGGCCTGCAATACCACGTCATCACCCAGCTCAGTGCCCTCGCCTACCACGCTACCAGCGTGAATCACGACACGCTCGCCCAGCACTACATGCTCGGCAATGACGACGTTATCCATGATGGTACAACTGGCAGGTACGCGCGCACTGGCGGCAATCACTGCACTCGCTGCAACTCCAGGGGTATAGCTAGCTACCGGATTCAGCAGCTCTGAAAGTCTTGCGAAATACGCATAGGGATTGTCAGTCAGTATCCGTGGCAATGTCGTCTCAGCTTGATGCTCGGGCTTGAGGATGACTGCGCTGGCCTGGGTAGTTGCCAATACGGATCGGTACTTGGTATCGGTAAGGAAGCTGATCTGACCGGAGCGGGCATTAGCCAGGGAGGCAACACGGCTGATTTGCAGCGTGCCGTCTCCCTGAATTTCACCGCCCAGCCTGGATACGATTTCCTGCAGGGTGTAACTGGTGCTCATGCAAAAACTGAATTACTTCTTGCCCAGAGACTTCAGAACCTTGTCGGTAATGTCGATCTTCTTGTTGGCATAGGCAACACCGCCGTATACCACCAGATCATAACCTTCAGCTTCAGAAACTGAAGTCACAGCTTTGTTGATACGGTCTTGCAACACGCCCAGTTCTTCGTTCTTGCGCAGGTTCACATCTTCACGCAGTTCACGTTGCTTGCGCTGGAACTCGATCTTGAGGTTAGAAGCATCACGCTCTTTGTTGCGACGGTCAGCTTCAGACATGGTGAGGCTGTCCTTGTCCAACGCGGTTTCCAGATCCTTGATCTGCTTTTGCAGCCTATCCAGCTCGGAAGTACGCGGGCCAAATTCCTTTTCCAGCTTCTTGCCGCTTTCGGCAGTTTGAGGCGCTTCCTGCAGGATCTTGTCGACCTGCACATAACCAATCTTCAGCTCTGCGGCCTGTGTATTGGCTGCAAAAGTAAACAGACTGGCAACCAACAGACTTTTCAACAACTTATTCAATTGACTTTCTCCTGAAATTCACGCTTTTACTACAATATTTAAGCTTTAATATTTGCCATCATGGATTTGCTGGCTAGGCAACAAATCCTATACTTCTAAACCTAAACCCCTTAGAACTGATTACCCATCTGGAATTGCAGCATCTGGTTCTATCGCCGTCTTGTTTGTTAAGCGGCTTGGCCAGCACCAATTTGATCGGGCCAAATGGTGACAGCCAGCTTACACCGATACCAGTGGAATAACGAATATCGCCAAGGCTGGTAGAGTAACTACGGCCTGACTCATCAATACCGTCACCCGCAATCGAGCCTGCATCAACGAAGGCGCTCAAGCGCAAGGCGTTGTTATCCTTCATGCCCGGAATAGGGAAATACAACTCAGCGTTGCCAAGCAGACGTTTGGTACCACCCGCAGCAAAGTCACGGTAATTACCATTCACGTCATAAATACGCGGGCCTATGGAGCTTTGTTCGTAACCACGTACCGAGTTCACACCACCGGCATAGAAGTTCTTGAAGAACGGGAAGTCCTTGTCGCCATAGGTGTTGCCGTAGCCAATTTCACCATTCAGCATAAAGGTCACGTTCTTGCTGACATCTTTGTACCAGGAGTGCTTGTACTCAACTTTGTAGTATTGCAGATCCAGTCCAGGCAAACCAATTTCCGAACTGATACGTTGCAGCACGCCCTTGTTCGGGAACATGATGTTGTCGCGCGTATCGTGCGCCCAGGACAAGCTGGTGAACCATGAAGTGTTGCTGCAACCAGTACTGGTGGTGTCATTGCCGCAATAGCGACGGAATTGCGGTGGGCTGTTGCTGGTCAGTTCAACATCGGTGTAGTCGAAGGTCAGGCCCGCATTGACGGAGTCACGCTCATTGAGCGGCATGCCGAAGTTCACACCTGCACCGAAGGATGAAGTCTTGTAGTCACCAGTACGCAGATAAGTGGTATCCACATCACGTCTGTAGACGTTGAAGCCACGGCTGACGCCATCTGGTGTGAAGTATGGGTCGGTATATGTCAGCGAGTACACGGTATTGATACGACCAGTATTCACCTGTGCCGCGACACGATTACCCGTGCCCAGGAAGTTATTCTGGTTAACGGTAACGCCCAGCACCACACCTTCATAGCTGGACAAACCAGCACCAAACATCACGCTACCAGTAGAGCGCTCGGTCACGTTGATATTGAGGTCCACCTGATCAGTCGTACCAGGAACCGCAGGTGTCTCGACGTTAACATCTGAGAAGAACTGCAGACGCTCCAGGCGTTGCTTGGAACGCTCAATCTTATCGGCACCATACCAAGCAGATTCCAGCTGGCGCATTTCACGACGCAGCACTTCATCACGCGTACGGGTGTTACCCGTCAGGTTGATACGGCGCACATAGACGCGGCGACCTGGGTCTATAAAGAAGGTAAACGCAACCGTATGCTTGTCCTTGTCTACATCCGGAATGGCATTGACGTTGGAGAAGGCATAGCCATCATTACCCAAACGGTCATTGATCGCCTTGCTGGACTCGGTGACACGCTGGCGATTGAATATTTCGCCAGGAGCAACAGAAATGAGCTTGCGTGCCTCTGATTCCGGGATCAGCATCTCACCCGCCATTTTGACATCGGTGACGGTGTACTTCTCACCTTCGGTGACATTGACGGTGATGTAGATGTCTCGCTTGTCAGGCGTAATCGACACCTGTGTGGAGTCGATATTGAATTCGAGATAACCCTGGTTCATATAGAAAGAACGCAGCGCTTCCAGATCTGCTGTGAGCTTTTGCTTGGAGTACTGGTCGTTCTTGTTCCACCAGGTCAGCCAGTTAGGCGTGGTCAGCGTGAGTTTTTCCAGCAATTGTTCCTGGGTAAACTCTTTGTTGCCGACGATATTGATGTTGCGAATCTTGGAGACTGCGCCTTCCTCAATATCAAAGCGCACCGCAACGCGGTTACGCTCCAGTGGGCTAACAGAGGTTTTCACCGAGGCACCGTATTTACCTTGGGATAAATACTGGCGCTTGATTTCCTGCTCTGCCCTGTCGAGCATGGACTGATCGAAGATCAAGCCTTCGGCTAGGCCGATCTGCTTGAGGCCATCTTTCATCTTGTCGCTGGGGAAAGACTTATTGCCGTTGAAGGTAATCTGGGCAATGGCTGAACGCTCTTGCACCATGACCACCAGGACGCCATTTTCTGACTCTATGCGGACGTCCTTGAAGAACCCTGTGCCATATAAAGACTTAATGGCCTGCGTGGCTTTTTCGTCCGTCATGGTGTCACCCACGCGTACGGGCAGGTAATTGAATACGGTGCCAGCTTCGGTACGTTGCAAACCTTCGACGCGAATATCCTTGACGACGAATGGGTCTTGAGCCAGTGCTGAAGTAGAGTAAAGTCCGAGGATCAATAAGGGGATATATTTAAGCTTCATGCCACACTTCATTAAATCAACCTGTTATAAACCTGGTAATGTCATTGTAAAAAGCGACCGCCATCAGCAATGCCAGAATGGCCAAACCGATGCGCTGCCCTACTTCCATGGTGGCTTCGGAGACCGGACTACCCTTGAAAATCTCCACCGTATAATACAGCAAATGCCCCCCATCCAACACTGGCACAGGCAAGAGATTTAGCACGCCCAGGCTGATGCTGATCAAGGCCAGGAAGCCGATGAATGACTTCCAGCCGATATGGGCACTTTGCCCGGCGTAGCTGGCGATGGTCACAGGGCCACTCACACCCTTCCAGGAAGCCTCTCCCGTCACCATACGCCCCAGCATTTTCAGGCTGAATATCGAGGTTTCCCAGGTCTTGTCCATGGCGCGGGTAAAAGATTGCAAAGGCCCGTAATTGACGGTCACAGAGAGCTTTTCCATCAGCGCAGCATCAGGCTGAAAGGCGGCACCTATGCGCCTATGGTCTTGCCATCTTCGGTTTCCGCATCCGGTGTCACCATGGCATCCAGCTCTTCGCTGCCACGTTGCAGGCGCAATGCGAGTGGCTTGCCTGGCTGCTCACGGATAAGCGTGACAAACTGCTCCCACTCGGTGATGGCTTATCATTCACAGCCAGCACTACATCGCCACTACGCAAGCCTGCCCTATCTGCAACGCTACCAGGCAAGATATCTCCCAGGCGCGCCAGCATGGCTGGGCGGTATGGTGTCAACCCCAGCTTGCCAAGAAAATCGTCTTCAAAATCATCTTTGCCCAGGCTGTCTAGGCGCAGATTCAATAAGCGAGTCTGACGGGCCTGATCCTCAACTTTGACGGTGACTTCAGGGGTTTTGATAGTTTGCTGCAGCAATATCCAACGCACATCAGTCCAGCTGGACACGCCCTCGCCCGCCACTTCGGTGATCAAATCCTGCGTTTTAAAGCCTGCCTGGGCTGCGGGAGTGGCGGCCTCAATCTCGCCTAGCAATGGCTTCATACCAGCCACGCCCTGCATAAACAGTACCCAGTACAGCAACACGGCCAGTATCAAGTTGGCCGCAGGGCCAGCTGAGACAATGGCAATGCGCTTCCAGACCGACTGACGATTGAAGGCACGCTGCAACTCAGCCTCGCTCAAGGCATGGGGATTGGGCAACTCACACTCATCCAGCATTTTGACGTAGCCGCCAAACGGCAATATAGACACAACAAACTCTGTGCGATCCGCGCCAAAACGGCGCGAGAAGATAGGCTTGCCAAACCCCAGGGAGAATCGCAGCACTTTCACGCCGCACCAGCGGGCCACCTGAAAATGCCCGTACTCATGAACGGCAATCAATATACCGAGAGTGACGACAAAAGCGACGAGTGTCAGCATGTTTCCAATTGTCTCCATTCCTGCGCCTGCAACCTGGCTTGCTGGTCAACCTCGACCAACTGGGCAATGGAAGTAACAGGAGTAATCGTTGATGCTTCCAGCACCCCCTCTATCAAACGAGGAATATCCTGGAAGCCTATTGCGCCCTTGAGGAAGGCATCAACCGCCACCTCGTTAGCCGCATTGAGAATTGCTGGTGCAGTTCCACCTTGCTTCAAGACATCAAATGCCAGACGCAAACAAGGGAAACGTACACTATCAGGCGCTTCGAAATCGAGACGCGCAATTTTGAATAGATCAAGCGAACCCACACCAGCATCAATGCGCTGTGGGTAAGCCAGACCATAGGCAATAGGCGTGCGCATATCAGGGTTACCCAACTGCGCCAGCACTGAGCCATCGACATATTCCACCATGGAATGGATCACGCTTTGCGGATGCACTACCACTTCTATCTTGTCCGCTGGCGCGTTAAACAGCCAGTGGGCTTCTATTACTTCCAGCCCCTTGTTCATCAAGGTAGCGGAATCTATGGTGATTTTGGGGCCCATCACCCAATTCGGGTGATTCAGTGCCTGTGCTGGGGTGACCGCCTTGAGTTCTTCGGCACTGGCCTTGCGGAACGGCCCGCCGGATGCCGTTAATAAAATACGCCGCACACCGCCATCTTGCAGATGCGCGAGACGCCCAGGGGGCATTACTTGAAAAATGGCATTGTGCTCACTGTCTATAGGCAACAAGGTTGCCCCGCCCGCTTGTACGGCTTGCATAAACAAGCTGCCCGCCATCACCAGGGTTTCCTTGTTGGCCAGCAGAATACGCTTGCCAGCCTGCGCGGCTGCCATGCAGGCTTAAGCCCAGCCGCACCAACAATCGCCGCCATCACTACATCCACCTCTGGATGTGCTGCCACTTGCTCCAGCCCAGCCAGGCCTGAGAGCACCACGGTATCGCTACCAGCCAGCAAGGTCTGCAAGTTCTCTGCTGCATCCGCATCCAGCATCACGGCAAAGCGCGGCTGATACTGCTGGCATAACGCTGCCAGCTCAGCAACTCGTGAATTGGCGGTGAGCGCAAAAACGCGGTATTGCCCGGGATGACGTGCAATCACGTCCAGCGTGTTAAGGCCTATGGTGCCGGTGGCGCCCAGGATGGTGACATTTTGTGGACGACTTGCTGCATTGCTTGGCATGGGGGAGCTCACGCGGATTGCATCCACGCTTGATAATAGAGAGGAAGGTAAATCATGAAGGTGGCAATCGGCAGGCTGGAGGTGAGGCCGTCAACGCGATCCAGAATACCGCCATGACCTGGCAGCAAAGCGCCACTGTCTTTAAGTCCGCCTTGACGCTTGATCAAGGATTCGAATAAATCCCCCATGATGCTGAGCACAGTCAACAACCACAAGGCAGGGATTAGCCAAAGAGGGATATCGAGGAAATAGCATAGCGCTAGGCCATAAAGGCTAACCACCACCAAGGCACCCAGCACGCCCTCCCAGGTTTTGCCTGGGCTGATGTTGACCGCCAGCTTGCGCTTGCCGAAACGCTTACCGCTGAAATAAGCTGCACTATCAGCGATCCAGATCAGCAGCATCAGGCCCAGCAACAGCCAGGGGCTGCGTTCACGCAGGCTAACCAAAGATTGCCAGAGCGGCAGAACCAGCAGCCAACCCGTGAGCATCATCAAGTAGACATTGCGCAACTGAAAACGCGTTGCGAGCCAGGGTGGAATAATCACAAACCAGAACACCACTGCCGCAATCAGGCTCCAGTACAGCGCGTATTCCTGCATATAAGCATACTCAGGGCCGCGCCAGAAGGTGAAGAACACTCCAGCGACGCCTGCAGCTGCCACATAAAGATAACGCACCGCTGGCTTAAAGCTGGCCATCTTGGACCATTCCCACAGGCCGATCAGGCTACCTGCCAACATCAGCAGTGACCAGAAAGGCTCAGGCAAAAGGAATAGCGCTGCCAAAAAGAGTGGAATCAGGACAGCTGCCGTCAGCAGGCGGGTTTTCAGCATATTTAGTTACTTGCCAATTGTTCGCTGGTGCGGCCGAAGCGACGCTCGCGTTGCTGGTATGAAGCAATGGCGCGCTTGAATTCGGCCTCGTCAAAATCTGGCCATAAGGTTTCTGTGAAATACAATTCACTATAGGCCAGTTGCCAGAGCAGGAAGTTGCTGATGCGTTGCTCCCCACCCGTGCGGATAAAGAGATCAGGTTCAGGCGCGTAGTGCATGCTGAGGTAAGCAGCCAGCTCTTCTTCGCTGAACCCTTGCACAGCCTCGGGCTTATCCTGAATCAGACGCTGCAATGCCTGCATCACATCCCAACGGCCACCGTAGTTAGCGGCAATGGTTAGAGTCAGGCCATCGTTATTGGCGGTTGCGGCTTCGGCTTCGGCAATCTTGGCGGTCAGTGCGGGTTCAAAGCGTGACTTATCCCCTATCATCACCAGGCGAATATTATTCTCGGCCAGCTTGCCGACTTCCTGCTGCAGGGCTTCCATGAACAGGCTCATGAGGAAAGTCACCTCATCAGCAGGACGCCGCCAGTTTTCACTACTAAAGGCAAATAGCGTCAAGAACTTGACGCCATTATTGGCGCACAGACGCACCATCTCGCGCACAACTTCTACGCCGCGCTTATGTCCTGCCACGCGCGGCAGAAAGCGCTTTTTTGCCCAGCGGCCATTGCCGTCCATGATGACGGCAATGTGCTGAGGAATTTCTCCCGTGACCGGGATAGTCTGTGTGGAGCTGGAAAAAAGTGCCACTCAATGCTCCGTGAGTATAAAACGTTTGAAACCAGGGGTCATAATTAGACCGCCATCAACTCCGCTTCCTTGGTCTGCAGCAGCTTTTCTATCTCTGCCACATACTTGTCGGTGAGCTTTTGTACATCATCTTGTGCGCGACGCTCATCATCCTCGCTGGCCTCTTTGTCCTTGACCAGCTTTTTCAGGGCATCGTTGGCATCCCGGCGCACATTGCGCACAGATACCTTGGCATTTTCTGCTTCGCCACGCACCACCTTGATCAGATCGCGCCTGCGCTCTTCGGTCAGCATAGGCATGGGCACACGAATCATATCGCCATTGGTGGCGGGGTTCAGACCGAGGTCAGAATCACGGATGGCTTTTTCCACCTTGGCAATCATGGGCTTTTCATAAGCTTGAACGTTCAGCGTGCGGGCATCACCCAGGCTGACGTTGGCCACCTGATTGATCGCCACCATGGAACCGTAATACTCAACCATCACATGATCGAGCAAGCCAGTATGTGCGCGACCAGTGCGCACTTTGCTCAAATCGGTCTTGAGCGCTTCAATAGACTTCTGCATTTTCTGATCTGCAGTGCTTTTTACGTCTTGTATCATATTTTCTCCTGCTACCTGTAGCTGGTTAAGGAAGCACGCGTGTGCCTTCATCCTCACCCATCACGACTCGCTTCAACGCTCCTTGACGGAAGATGCTGAAAACGGAAATTGGAAGTTTTTGGTCACGGCACAGCGTCAGCGCTGTGGCATCCATGACCTTGAGATTCTTGACGATGGCCTCGTCGAAAGTAACGGTCTTGTAGCGCATGGCATCTGGGTTGCGCTTGGGATCATCCGTGTAAACGCCATCAACCTTGGTGGCCTTGAGCACGATCTCGGCATTGATTTCCATGCCACGCAGCGCAGCGGCGGTATCGGTGGTAAAGAAGGGATTGCCAGTGCCAGCACCAAAGATGACGACACGACCTTCTTCCAGATAACGGATAGCCTTGCCACGGATATAAGGCTCAGCCACTTGCTCAATATTGAGCGCAGACTGCACGCGACTGACCAGCCCGACGTGACGCATGGCATCTTGCAGCGCCAGCGCATTCATCACTGTGGCCAGCATGCCCATATAGTCTGCCGTAGCCCTATCCATGCCTTCAGCAGCCGGAGCTACACCACGGAAGATATTGCCACCACCGATCACCACACCGACTTCCACACCAAGATCAACCACTTCCTTGATCTCTTCGACAATTCTGGTAATGGTTGCGCGGTTGATACCGTAACTATCATCGCCCATCAGGGCTTCACCAGAGAGTTTCAATAATATGCGTTTATAGGCGGGAGTGCTCATGTGGCTCCTTATTCTTATGCAAATTGTTGTTATGCAAATTGTGCAAAACGTGAATTGCCCCTACCCAGGACGATTCACGTTCCGTTTACTGCGGTCTATGTTGCAGCATAGACCGTGAGTTTACACCTTTGCTGCAGCAGCAACTTCAGCCGCAAAATCGGTCACTACCTTTTCAATGCCTTCGCCCACGACATACATGGTGAAAGCAGCGATGCTGGCATTGTTAGCCTTGAGCAGTTGCTCAATGGTTTGCTTGTCATCCTTAACAAAAGGCTGGCTCAGCAGCGTGACTTCTTTCAGGTACTTTTGCACAGTGCCTTCAGCAATCTTTTCCAGCATGGCTTCTGGCTTGCCAGCTTCCTTAGCCTTCTCGATCGCTACACGACGCTCAGCATCCAGCAGCTCTGGTGCAATACCGCTGGCATCCAGAGACTTAGGCTTGGCAGCCGCGATATGCATGGCGATATCCTTAGCCAGGGTGTCATCACCACCAACCACATCAACCAGCACGCCAATCTTGGCACCGTGGATATAGCTTACCAGCTTGCCTTGAGCTTCGGCAGCCACAAAACGGCGCACAGTGATGTTTTCACCAATCTTACCTACCAACTGGGTACGCACTTCTTCAACGCTACCGCCCTCAATCTTGAGGTTAGCCAGCGCAGCCACATCAGCAGGCTTCTCGTTGCCAATAACTTGTGCAACTTGACCAGTGAAAGTGATGAAATCAGCGTTCTTGGCGCAGAAGTCAGTTTCGGAGTTTACTTCAACGATAGCACCGGACTTGCCGTCAGCACTGATGCTAACTGCAACCACGCCTTCAGCAGCCACACGGCCAGCAGCCTTGCTGGCACGGTTACCAAAACGCACACGCAGGATTTCTTCCGCACGCGCCATATCGCCTTCAGCTTCGGTCAATGCCTTCTTACAGTCCATCATTGGCGCATCGGTACGCTCACGCAATTCTTTCACCATGCTTGCGGTAATTTCAGCCATCTTTTACTCCTTGAACATTATGTGTGGCACGCGGCATTTTGCCGCCACCAGGATTCATTTAACCAAATTCAGGTACAAAAAAAAGGGGGCCATAGCCCCCTTGCAACAGGGTCTTACTCTGCCGCGGTCTCTTCAACCTCGACAAACTCTTCTTCAGACGCTGCCTTTACAATTTCATTGATGCTGTGGCTACGACCTTCCAGAACCGCATCAGCAATACCACGCGCATACAGGCGGATTGCACGGCTGGAGTCATCGTTACCAGGGATAACGTAAGCTACGCCATCTGGGGAGTTGTTAGTATCAACAACACCGATCACAGGGATACCAAGCTTAGCAGCTTCAGTCACCGCGCCACTTTCGTGACCTACGTCGATGATGAAGATAGCATCAGGCAAGCCACCCATTTCCTTGATACCACCGATGGAGCGCTCGAGCTTTTCAACTTCGCGCTTGTAACCCAGGGCTTCCTTCTTGCCAAAACGCTCGATGCCGCCATCTTGCAGCATAGCTTCGTAGTCGTTCAGACGCTTGATGGATTGCTTAACTGTCTTGAAGTTAGTCAGCATGCCACCCAACCAGCGGTGGTTAACATAGGCGCAGTTAGCGCGCTGAGCTTCTTCTTTAACGATATCGCGTGCTTGACGCTTGGTACCGACAAACAGAACACGGCCCTTGTTTGCAGCCAGTTGACGCACGTATTTAACGGCATCTTCAAACAGCGGCAGGGTCTTTTCCAGATTGACGATATGAATCTTGTTGCGGTCACCGAAGATGTACTCAGCCATCTTGGGGTTCCAGTAACGGGTCTGGTGGCCGAAGTGCACACCAGCTTCTAGCATTTGACGCATAGTAACGGACATTTGATAAGTCTCCAGTAAGGGTTATGCTTCCATACGCCCAACAACATCCGCTTGCGCGGACACCTGTACGGGGCGGTATGTGCAGATTTGCGGCCTAAAGCGTTAACTTCAAACCACGGATTCCGCATGGCAGGCACAATGCCTGTCAAACGGGTGCAGTATGCTAACATAAGCACTTGTACGAACTCAAGGAAAACGTGGGCCACAGCCCGACCTCTTCATGGCAATCAATATCAAGACCGAAAAAGACATCGAACAAATGCGCGTTGCCTGCAAGCTCGCCGCAGAAGTACTGGATTTTATCACGCCCCACGTGAAGCCGGGCGTAACCACAGGCAAGCTGGATGAGCTGTGCCACGATTATATGGTGAATGTACAGAAGACCATTCCCGCCCCGTTGAACTATGCGCCTCACGGCCATACCCCCTACCCTAAATCCATCTGCACCTCGGTAAATCACCAGATATGCCATGGCATTCCGGGTGAAAAAATTCTCAAGAATGGCGATGTGCTTAATATAGATGTCACCGTCATCAAGGATGGCTATTACGGCGATACCAGCCGCATGTTCCATGTGGGCGATATCTCCATTCAGGCCAAGCGCCTGTCTGAGATCACCTACGATTGCATGTGGCTAGGCATAGACCAGGTAAAACCTGGCGCCACGCTGGGTGATATTGGTCACGCCATTCAGACCTACGCCGAAAAACACGGTTTTAGCGTGGTGCGCGAGTTTTGTGGCCATGGCATAGGTAAAAACTTCCATGAAGACCCGCAAGTGCTGCATTACGGCCAGCCAGGCCGCGGTGCTGTGCTTAAGCCAGGTATGATCTTTACCATTGAACCTATGATCAATGCCGGCAAACGCGATATCAAGCAATTGGGCGACGGCTGGACCATAGTCACCAAGGATCACAGCCTGTCTGCGCAATGGGAACACACCGTACTGGTCACGGAAAGTGGTTACGAGGTGCTGACAGTTTCTGCGGACACCCCTGCTGCGCCTAGTTTTATCAAGCAACCTTGAACCAACCCACTGAATCAACGCAATAATGACTCAAGCTGGCCTGCGAGCACATGATTCCCTGGCGCGAAAATGGCGCCAGGAATTACAAAATGAACAAGAAGCCTTGCACCAGGCTTTTCAGCACAAGCCCAATATCCAGCGCCTGCTCAAGGCGCAGGCCGATTTGGCCGACCGCATCTTGCGCGCACTTTGGCAAGAGTTTGCGCTGGATGATGTCGCCAGCTTGATTGCAGTAGGTGGCTATGGCCGCGGTGAGTTATTCCCCTATTCAGACATAGACATCCTCATTCTGCTACAGGATGACGCAGATACAGCCGCCAATCAGCGCGTAGAAGAACTGGTGGGTGTGCTCTGGGACACAGGCTTGGCAATAGGCCATAGCGTACGCACCCTGCCTGAATGCCTGGACGAGGCCAAACGTGACGTCACGGTACAAACCAATTTGCTGGAAGCCAGGCATTTAAGCGGCTTACCTGCGCTTTATACCCAGTTTCAACAGCAGATCAGCGACAGCATGGAGGTCAAGGCCTTTTTGGCAGCCAAGCTGGAAGAGCAGCACAAGCGTCACGCGCGCTTTAACGACACCGCCTACAACCTTGAACCTAACATCAAGGAAAGCCCAGGCGGCCTGCGTGACCTACAAAACATCATCTGGATTGCGCGCGCCTGCAATCTTGGCAGCACCTGGAGCGAGCTGGTTAAAAGTCGGGTGATTTCCAAACAAGCCGCCCAACAAACCCGCCGTCACGAGCGCAATTTGCAAATGCTGCGGGCGCGACTGCATTATCTTTCCAAGCGACGTGAAGACCGATTGCTGTTTGACTTTCAGAATGAACTGGCCAAACAGCTGGGCTTGGTCACCACCAAGCGCAAGCGTGCCAGCGAACAGCTCATGCACAGCTTTTACCAGAGCGCCAAATTCGTCAGCCTGATCAATGAAATCATGCTGCAAGTGCTACGCGAGCGCATCTACCTGAGCAGCACAGTGTACAAAGCATCAATAGCCGCTTTGAGGCGGTGAATGGCTTGCTAGAAACCAAAAGCCCTACCCTGCTTTATGATGACCCCAATGCCATCCTTGAATGTTTTCTGGTGCTACAGCAGCACCCTGAAGTGAAAGGCATGGGCGCGGAACTGCTGCGTGCCCTGCACCGCACCAAAAGCCTGATCACGCCGCAATTCCGCCATGCCGCGCAAAACAAACGCGTGTTTATGCAGATATTGCAGCAACCACAAGGCATCACCCACACCCTGAAACGCATGAACCGCTACGGCATCCTGGCGCGCTACATCCCAGCTTTTGGCCGCGTCTCGGGGCAAATGCAGCATGATCTGTTTCACGTCTACACCGTAGACGAGCATATTCTCAATGTATTGGCCAACCTCAGGCGTTTTGCCTTGCCGCAGTTTTCGCACGAGTTTCCGCTGTGCAGCCGTATTTTTCTGGAGTTTCCCAAGCCACACCTGCTCTACCTGGGCGCCTTGTTCCACGATATTGCCAAGGGTCGTGGCGGTGATCACTCCACACTGGGCGCGGTAGACGCCCTACGCTTCTGCAAGCAGCATGATTTGCCGCTGGAAGATAGCAAACTGGTCGCCTGGCTGGTAGAAGCACACCTGGTGATGTCGAGCACCGCGCAGAAATCCGACCTCTCAGACCCTGCCGTGGTAGAGAAATTTGCCCAATTTGTCGGCAATGAATATCGCCTGACGGCCTTGTATTTACTGACTGTAGCCGATATCCGCGGCACCAGCCCCAAAGTCTGGAATGCCTGGAAAGCCGCACTGCTGGAAAACCTATACCGCTCCACACAGCGCATATTGCGTGGCAGCAACCCTCTTGCCGAGCTGAAAATCCGGCAAGAACAAGCCAAGGAAGTGCTCAGCCATTACGGGGTGGTAGAACAAAGCTATCTACCATTCTGGCAACAATTGGGGCCTGCCTACTTTCTGCGCCACGATGCCCAACAGATTGCCTGGAACACCCGCTTGCTGCTGACACATCTGAACACCCGCAGCCCCATCGTTCGTGCCAGACTCAGTCCGGCTGGCGACGGTATACAAACCATGATCTATATGCCAGACCACGCAGATATTTTTGCGCGCATCTGCAGCGGTTTTGAACGCATGGGCTACAACATTGTTGAAGCCAAGGTCTACACCACCCAGCACGGCTACGCGCTTGATAATTTTTTAGTTCTTGATCAATCAGATAAACACGTTAGTTACCGTGATTTATTAAATTACATAGAGTTTGAACTGGCACAAAAACTGACCAGTTCGCAGCCCCCAGATGCCCCGCTGCAAGGCAGACTGAGCCGTCAGGTCAAGCACATGCCCATCAAGCCAGAAATCACACTCAAGGCCGAACCCGATAGCCATTACACCATGCTGGATATCGCCACCAATGACAGGCCGGGCTTGCTATCCCTGATCGCCCATATCCTACTCAAACTCAACATCAGCCTGCACAACGCCAAGATCAATACCCTGGGCAACCGTGCAGAAGATACTTTCCTCATCTCAGGCCAATCTGGCGAGCGCTTAGACACAAGCACCCTACATGCGCTGGATAATTTATTGCGAGAACAACTCTAGTCCACGTCAGTTCCAAAACGCAGCCCCAAAATCCAGCACTGATACAAAGCGCAAAAACAGCGTCAAGCATCAGCCAAGGCATGTGCGAATCATAAAAAAAGCCACACCTGCATAGGTGTGGCTTTTTCAATCAAGCGCCGAAAATTTCGGCTAGGCGTTGATTAACCGTGCTTGTAGTGCTTGCGCAGTGGCTTAACCACTTCCCAGTTGGTATCCAGACCAGCAGGGAACACAACCAGATCACCTGGAACGATGCGTACTGGCTCGCCACCCTTAGGGGTAACAATGATTTCGCCTTCCAGAACGTAGGCAGTTTCTTTGATACCGAAATCCAGTGGGAACTTGGAAACTTCCTTTTCCCAGATAGACCAGCTAGCAACACCCAGTTGCTTCAGTTTTTCTTCGCTAGGGTTGTGTTCAACAGTAATTTGGCTCATGTAACATCCTTGATAATCAAAAAATTCGGGGTATTTACAGCAGCCGGGAACCCGGCATGCGGCAGATTCTAGCACGCTACCCCGCTGCGGCATACCCAGGCTGCGAAACTGCGCCTGTAGCCACACTCCCCATCTCAAGTGCTGCATATGCAACACCATGGTGTGAAATTCAACAGCACTGCCTCGCCATATCAAGCACTTAGCGCTGGCATATTTTCTGCGTTTGCCTTGTAGATTTAACGCTCAGATAAGGATATTGCATGACCACGCTTTATGTTTCACCTGGTGCTTGTTCGCTGGGGGCTATTGTCGCGCTCAAGGCTTTGGATATTCCACACGAGTTGGTGCGTGTGGCATTGCGTCAGCCTGGCTCCCCTATTTATGACATCAACCCTCTTGGCCGCGTCCCTACGCTGCAACTGGATGGCGGCGAGATCATCACTGAAAACGCGGCGATTCTGCCTTTTCTGGGTGATTTAAAACCTGAAGCCCAGCTGTTTGCCCCGGCTGGCAGCGTACTGCGCGCGCGCATTCAGGAATGGATAGCTTTGCCAATTCAGACCTGCACCCTGCTTTCCGCCCCGTTACCCGGCCTGAATTATTTACCGATCAGCCAGAAGCGCAGCAACAAGTGCGCAAGAAAGGCCTGGAGCGGTTGCACCTGTTGCTGGGCCATGTCGAGCGTCGTCTGGGAACCCTGGAAGCTGGCCACTGGTTGGTAAGCGAGCATTTCACGATTGCCGATGCGTATGTAGGGGTGTTTCTCAGCTGGTTGCCACGTGCCGATATCAGCGCAGAGGAGAAGTACCCTGCCATTCACAGCTATCTCAAGCGCTGGCTGGCTCACCCTGCGGTTCAGGCTGCGCTCGCTGCGGAAAGCCAGTTGCGTAGCCAGGATGCGGCCAAATTGAGCGCCTGATGCTCATGATACTTATGCTGACACCACTTAAAAAATACTTATCTTGGAGCCTTGCTGTTCTGGCTGGGCTAGGCACTTCCCCTGCCCTATCTGCGGAAACCACGTTCACGCTAGCTACCCCCAGAGGGGCTACGATAGAAGTCATTAGTGACAAGCCTAAGGGGGCGGGCCAGTTTCCAGTGGTAATTCTGGCTTCGGGCACCAGTTATGATGCGCGCCAGCCATTGCAGCTTGAGCTAGCCAAACAATTGCAGCAGCAGGGCTTTGCCGTGTTGCGCTTCAACTGGGCCTATCAGGTGGCAGCTAAAGGCGGCCAGCCTTCGGCAGACCGACAAGCTGAAATCGAAGATATGCAAACCGTGCTGCATTATGCAAGGCAACAGTCTTGCTGATCAGCGCCATATCATCGCCGCAGGCAAATCGCTGGGCTCTATCATAGCCTGGCGGGTGTTTGCTGCTGACCCGGCGCTGGAATCTGCCATTCTGTTGACGCCAGCCTGCCGCAACCCTCCGGGGCTGGAGGTGCAATACCCCAAGCTCAGCAATGAAACCAGGCCCAGTTTATGGCTACTGGGGGATAAAGACCCGGTGTGTGCCACTCATGAGCTTTATAGCTATCTGGGACAACAAGCTAGCCCCGCGCGTATCAGCGTGGTGGATGGCAACCATATTCTGGCCACTGAGGATAAACAGCCTGCCGCCGCAGAAACGCTAGCGCTGGCAGCGCGCATTGCCACGCGCTTTGCTGCCAGTGTTACCGGGCATTGATTTCAACACTGCATTGCACTTCATAATAATGGCTTAACCCGAAAAAACCGGGTTAAGCCATTGCCCTGCATCATCACCGAAAAACACCTTAAAGCTGCAATCGCCGCTATGATAGCGGCACAGCATCAAGGCTTGCAGACTGGGCTAATCGCCTCTCCAGCCAGTGCCTTGCGCACAAATGGCAGTGAATGCTGCAGCGATTGGTTAACGGCGCCGCTATGGTCTTTTTCTTCATAGACGTGAAGTTCCACAGTGCTTCCGGCTGCGCAGGCATCTTGTGCCAACAGCTTGCCCGGTTCCAGCAGCGCATCTTTCTCGCCCACGCCTATAAACAATGGCGCCGCTAATTTCACAGTTGGAAAGCTGCGCTGCACATCATCGCCATAGCGCTGCGTAGCCTGTTGCAGTATGGTTTCATGGCCAGGTTTGTACGTATTGGCGCGGGTCAGGCCCACACCCGCCACATCCGCAGATAACTCCGCCAGGCAACTGGTGCGCGCCTGCTCCAGCAAAGGCAAAGCAAGCTCACTATAGATTTGGGCCGGGTTTAGGCTGGGGTCTAATGCCTGCGCTGCCAGTACATGGTAGAAGTTATAGGCAATCGTCGGGTCAACCACATTGTCACGCTCAGGGTTGGGGCTACGCGGGGCTTGATTGGCTGAGGTATAGACAATACCAGTGCCTACAATGGCCTTGATGGCCAATTCAGGCGCATATTGCGGCGCATAGCCACCCGCTGCTACCACAGCAGAGCCACCCTGGGATTGTCCCACCAACACCACCTGATTGCTCAGCAGCGCGGATTTATTCTGACCCTTGAAATGTGTCAGCGCCGCACGTGTGATATCCAGCATGGTGTAGGCATTGGAGCGATTATTAAACTGCGGGTTGAAACCAGGCACGCCTATCCCCTGATAATCCGAAGCCACCACGGCAAAGCCTTGCTCCAGCCAGGTGTTGAGGTAGCGTACATCGCGGTAGGAGCGCGCATGCCAGGAGTGGGCGCAGATATCGGCCCCACCAAAGGTGCCATGGCCCCATGAACCACAGGCCAGCCGCTTTTAGGCGCTTGCCCTTTGGGGATAAATACAGCGCCAGACACCACGATGGGCGCTTTGCCTTCCACGCCATCCGTCGATGAAAACAGCACGCGATATTGCTGCTGCGCATTGCTCAGCCCCAATGTTGCTTCCAGCGGCTCACTACGCAGCCATTTGCCTGGCTGGCTGGGAATCTCCTGTTTCCAGTGATAGAAGTCTGATATCCGCCCATCGCCTTGCAATGGATCGGGCGCTGGCACGCGTGCCGCCTGTAAATCAGTGCTAGCCCAAAACGCCAGTAATGCAGCGAGGCTGCTCAAGGTTTTGGTTTTGTAAATATGCATCTTGCTTCTCCTGTTAGATGACGGTTAACGACCCTAGGCCGTCCCGGCAGGCTAATCAGCAAAAGCTGTTCCACCCCGCGTGATCATCAAGGCGATTTTCATGCAGCCCCTGTGCTGCATGCGCTGACTGCCCTTTAAATTGATGTTGAGCCTAAGACAGGGAGCCTCAACAGCCGCCAGCATTGTGGCTGTGGCAACAATCGCAAAATATTTCTGCTGCATATGCAGCAAATCTTGCGCATCAAATCCCAGGCAAGCATTTGTGTAAAAAGTATTTTTACATTAGCTAACAATCACTTAATGCTAATTTCCTCATGTCATGTTTTCCCGGCAAACCATGGCATGGTATTTGCCATTTTCCATGCGGCATTCATGCCAGCTCATCCATCAGCATGGGAATTACACAATGCAATTAAACTTAAAAAGATTAACCCTACAAACCAGCGTGGCACTCGCTCTCAGCGGCTGCCTAACCTCGCAATGGCTGCTGAGGAGACAGCCACTGCCGACAGCGCAGAACGTGAAGGCAAGGCAGAACGCAATAGCCCAGCCGAGCGTGATAGCAAAGCATCGCCGCTGTTGCAGTCCGTGGTGGTCACCGCGCAGAAGCGCGAAGAATCCATTCAGGAAGTCCCGATCACCGTCAATGCGATTGACGGCCAAACATTGCTTGATGCCAATGCTGGGCTGACAGCAGGTGAGATTACCCGTTTTATCCCGAATGCCTCGGCCGCCACACTGGACAATCACGGCTTTCCGCGCTGGTTCCTGCGCGGCATAGGCACAGGCCAGCCCAGCCTAGATAACGTCAGCCCCATTGGCTACTACGTTGATGAAGTCTATCTCGGCCCTATACTCATGAGTGGAGGCCCGCTGTTTGATATTGCCCGTGTGGAAGTGCTGCCTGGCCCACAAGGTACCCTCTGGGGCAAGAACAGTCCAGGTGGCGCTATCAGCGTAGTGAGCCGCAAGCCTGAGTTCGACAATAATGGCTGGGTTAAAGCCACCGTGGGCAGCTTTAACCAGAAACTGGTGCAGGGTGCCATCAATGCCCAATTGATAGAGGACAAGCTCGCTACCCGCATCTCCTTTAGTTCCGAGAATCGTGACCAATGGTCCAAGAACATTACCAAAGGCAAGCGCGGCGAACTGGAAGACCAGGCAATTCGCTGGCAATTGCTGGGGCAACTGAGCGAAAACCTGGATGCCCTGCTGAATGTGCATTACCGTAAATACACGCAGGACGAGCAGACCTCCTACACCTTCTACGCCCCCAAGGGCACAGGTGGCATCCAGTTCCCATCCCGCGTCTACAACTTCAATGGCCCTTCCGAGACTACTCATGAGCAAAGTGGCGCCGTGCTGACCCTGAACTGGGACTTGAAAGGCTACACCCTGACGTCGATCACAGGTTTTGAACAGGTCAAATCCTTCTCCCAGTCTGATGCCGACAATGGCCCAACCACGGACAATCGCAGCGTCAGCTCGCAGGAGGCACGACAGTTCTCGCAGGAAATCCGCTTCGCCTCACCGCGTGAAGATCGCTTCAACTGGATCACTGGCCTGCATTATTACAAGTCACAACTGGACGGCTCCTCCATCACTAACAGCCGCACGGCTGCTGGCAGCAACCCGCCCGGTTACTACAATGGCACATGGTCGAGCGAGACCGATAGTCTGGGTATTTTCGGTAGCGCTACCTACAACTTCACCGACAAGTTCGCCCTGACAGGAGGCGTACGCTGGAACAAGGAAAGCAAGGACATCGACCAGTATCGCTATCGTGGTGCCTTGCGCGCCTATACCACCAGTCACTGGTGGAACCCTGCCAATGGCGGCGGCGCTCTTGCAGAGCTTGTCAATTACGACAATGACCGCACATGGCGTGAAGTCACCTGGGATGTCACCCCCGAATACAAGTTCAACGACAATATCCGTGGTTACTTGCGGATCGCCAAGGGTTTCAGGGGCGGTGGCTACATCACTTCCGCTTCGCAAAAGGAGGACGCAGGTACATTTGATCCCGAATTCATTATCTCTTATGAAGCTGGCCTGAAGTCTGAGTGGCTGGGAGGTCGTCTGCTGGCCAATGGTGCAGTCTTCTACTACGACTATGACGATATCCAGATCAACGTTTATCGTTGGGATGTACAGCAAGCAGCCGCCGTCTCGCGCATGCAGAATGCAGGTAGCGCGGCCGTCAAGGGTGCAGAATTCAGCCTGCAGGCTGTGCCAGTCGATAACCTCAAGCTGCACTTCTCGTTGGGCTTGCTGAACACGGAATACAAGGAATACCTTGATGGCCGTGGCGGCGACTTCTCTGGTAACAGCTTTGCCCGTGCACCAAGCATCAGCGCAGTGCTGGGCGGCAGCTACAAGTTTAATCTGCCAAAGGGCTCACTGGTGCTGGGTGGTGACGTCAACACCCGCAGCAACTTTCACTTCAGCTCGATTGATCCACACAACCCCGTGCAGCAGCACGCTGGCTACACTCTGGTCAACCTGCGTGCCAGCTATATCTTCCCGGATGAGCGCATCAAGCTGACTGCCTATGTCGATAATGCCACCGACAAGGACTACTGGCAGGCAACGCAAAACACCGCCAATTCAAACCTGGTGGGTCGTGCCATGGCGGCGCCCCGTACCGTGGGCGCTTCATTGCAGTTTGACTGGTAGGGAAAACAGGGCTTAATAGCAGAAAAAAGGGGGCGCAAGTCCCCTTTCGTTTTGGCTAATAGCCGCATACCCACAGCACAGCACAGCACAGCACAAGCCCATGCCAGTCACACTCAGGTCTGGCTTGCTCCCGCAGGTAGCAAGCGGGCATATACACCACTTTCAATCGCTGAGATGATTCTGCACGCTGCCTGCCCTGAATACCCAGACTCACAAATACCTCAGCCAGATGGTAATCGGCAATCGCGCTCATGGCATTGTCATATGCCGATTGAATCACTTTGTAAGAATAGGCCTCTGCCGCCAATTGAATGGACTCATCAGGG
Source organism: Methylobacillus glycogenes JCM 2850 (assembly GCF_000617925.1). Lineage (GTDB taxonomy): Bacteria > Pseudomonadota > Gammaproteobacteria > Burkholderiales > Methylophilaceae > Methylobacillus > Methylobacillus glycogenes. The sequence continues at coordinate 588,950 of NZ_BAMT01000001.1, read as the reverse complement.
ATTGCACCCCAGGCCATCTGCATGGTTAGGAGATCCAAGATATCCTTTTTTTGTGAATCTGCGGCATTGCCTCTATCCGCGTTTGCCAGCAGTTTTTCCGCAAACAATGACACTCGGCTCAGGCTAGGCACCGTAAAATCGGCTATAGCGCCAGTCAACGCTATACGGCTTTCCCGCACTACTTCAAACTTGATATTAAGGCCGTCAATCACAAAAGCGGTGCGTACCCCATCGCTGTCCGCCCGGAGTTCACGTGCCTGATCCGGCACCAATCCATCGACAAAAAACTCCTTCAAGCCATGGTCAAACACTGATTCACGCAGCGCTTTATAGCCCGCTTTACTCGCCACCATAAAATCAATATCGACCGAAATACGATATTCATCCAGTAGCAAGGCAATCGCAGTTCCACCGCCAAAAAATGCTTCATTCCGCAAGAGAAACTCAGTTCATGCTTGCTAAAACGCGGGCAATTCTTTGGTGGTGCTCTCGTTGATATTCACGCAGCAAGATAAACCCCGTTTCCTAGCGTATTTTTTAGCTGGGTGAAAAAACGCTGCTCTTTTGCTGTCATTTGGCTTACTTGAACGAAGCGCGCATGTTTTTCATATAAGCCATAGGCTTCCTCAAGCGTGATCATGAGCGGCTGAGTGGCGTTGATATCGAAGTCATGCTGCCTATCCCATAACAACTGCAGCAACTGAGGATATTGTCTGGCGTTGATTTTGCGAGGGCGTTTGTCTTTTTCGGGTAGCGTTTTTCTCAACTCAGCCAACTTATCGACGCTTAGTATCTGAATGTCGAGGAAGTCTGCAATTCGCGCAATATTATGCAAGGTAGCATTCTTGCCGTTTTCAACATCCACTACAGTTGCACGCCGCATGCCTAGCTCTTTGGCTAATTGCTCCTGCGTCATGCCCGTCTTCAATCTTCTCGCCTTGAGCAAGGTGGTTAACTGCGAGATGAAATCCAGTTTATTCATGTTTGCCCCCAAGCACATTGCCAGATCAATCACTAGCAGATTAGACAGAGCAATGGCTGGAGTCAATCACATTTTCAAATAAAAACTAAAAATATGTACGATTTTCCGTACATTTAATTTGGTTTTTGTCAGACCGTATTCAATCGCTTAAGGAGAAAAACTGATGTCAACCCACTGAATAAACATATACGAATCCAAACACGCATGGCTCAGAAGTGTTGCTTAAACCTAGGCTGCTATGCACATAACAGCTTTCATCCACATTAAGCAATTCAATCCTCTCTGAGCCAGCTAATTAAAGCTCCCCAGTCTGCAAGCGCCACAATTCAGCATAAGGCCCACCTGCCGCCAGCAGCTCCTCATGCGTGCCCGATTGCACAATACGGCCTTGATCCAGCACATGGATGGTATGCGCATGCCGCACCGTAGAGAGCCTGTGCGCAATAATGATGCTGGTGCGACCTACCACCAGTTTGTTCAAGGAGCGTTGAATTGCCGCTTCGGTCTCGTTATCTACCGCAGAAGTGGCTTCATCCAGAATCAGCACAGGCGGGTTTTTCAAAATGGCACGGGCCAGGGCCAGGCGCTGGCGCTGACCGCCGGAAAGCTTCATGCCGCGCTCACCGACCTGGGTGGCATAGCCATCCTGCAAGCGTTCTATAAACTCATGCGCCTCGGCAGCACGTGCGGCTGCGATTATCGCCTCTTGGCTGGCATTGGGCTGGCCGTAGGCAATATTCTCGGCAATGCTGGCATCAGCCAGGAAAGTATCTTGCGCCACATAGCCTATGGCACGGCGTAAATCCTGCAGATTCAGGCTGGCAATATTGTCACCGTCCAGCAGTATGTGGCCTTGTTGCTGCTCATAAAAGCGCAGCAGCAGTTTGGTGATGGTGCTCTTGCCGCCGCCTGTGGCCCCCACCAGGGCGATGGTTTGCCCGGCGGGGATATGCAGATCAAACCCTGATAATGCTGGCCTGCCGCCCTGCCCTTCATAGGCAAAGCCTACCTGTTCAAAACGGATATCGCCCTGCACATTGCTCAAGGGCAAACTCTTGCCTGCGTAGTTAATCGCCACCGGAGAATCCAGCAGATTCATGACACGATTGATTGAGGCCATGGAGCGCTGGTAAAGATCGGTCAACTCGGCCAACCCGGTGAGTGGCCACAGCAGGCGCTGGGTCAGGTAAACCAAGGCAGAATAGCTACCCACGCCTAGGTCACCATTAAGGGTCATGAAGCACCATAGAGCAAGGTGACGGTAAACCCCGCCAGAATTGCCATGCGGATTACTGGCGTAATGGCGGCAGATAATCGTATGGCTTCTGCATTCTTGCCACGGTAATCATCCGAGGCTTCAGCAATATGCCGCGCTTCTATCTCCTCGGCGGCATAGGCCTTCACCGTGGCAATGCCTTGCAGATTATTGTTGAGCCGGGTGGCCAAAGCCCCTGCGGTCTCACGCACCGAGGTATAGCGCGTTGCCAGCCTAGACTGAAACCAGAATGCGCCATAAAGAATGAAGGGCACCGGAATCAAGGCCAGAAAAGCCAACTCCTTGGTGAGAAAGAAGAACACCGCGCCTACCATCAAGGTGCCAGAGAATACCTGGATGACGCTGTTGAAGCCGCCATTGAAAAAGCGCTCCATCTGGTTGATATCTTCATTGAGTATGGCTAGCAGATTACCGCTACGGTTGCGCTCAAAATAGGCCAGCTCCAGTTGCTGCACATGCTGATAGGCCTCCATGCGCAAATCATGCTGCAGGTTTTGCGCCAGGTTGCGCCAGCGCACATCGTAGAGATACTGAAACAGCGATTCGCCTACCCAGATGATCACCGTTAGCAGTGCCAGCAACACCAGCTGGTCACGCGGCTCGGCTATGCCCAGGCCAGCAAGGAATGAGGCTTTTTGATTCACCACCACATCGACAGCAACGCCGATGAGGATTTCGGGCAGCACATCAAAGATTTTATTGAGTAAGGAATATAGCGAAGCTATCCAGGCGTCGCGTCTATATTGGCGCGCATGGTTGAACAGGCGTATCAAGGGATGCATAAGGGAAACTCACGTTAAACGCTGGCGCTTTTGAGTGTGAAGTGAGGTGCACACTCGGGCGCAGCAGCAAACTTGTTATTGTAGTAAAGCATTTTAAATAGTTACGGCCAGAATTTCAGCCATGACGTGATTGCGGTTTCAACATGCAAAAACCCCATGCAGCTCGCGCCACACGGGGTTATCAGCGTCAGTATTAAAACTGTTTAACCGACAGCACGCAGTGCTGGTGCAGCATCATGCCCGCGCACCAGCGGCAACACTTCCTCGCCCACGCGATATGCTTCTTCCAGATGCGGGGTGCTGGCGAGAATAAAAGCATCTGCGCCCAGCTTCACCAAATCATCCAGACGCTCGGCCACTTGCTCGTAACTGCCGACTATGCCTGGGTCTGACCACCACGCAGCAGGCTTAAGCCCGACCAGACATTGGGATGAATAATGAAATCGCGGTAATCGCTCAGCTCCTTGGGCGCATTGCTGCGCTGGCGGCTGGCACCAACTGAATCCCCAGTCTGCTGGGCAAAGCGCTTGTAGCGCTCGCGCTCGGCATCCGTGAGGTTTTCAAAGCCACGGCGCACCTCACGCCAGGCTTCTTCCTCGGTGGCACGCGCAATAATGTCTACACGTACCGCGCATTTAATCTTGCGGCCCAGCTTGTCTGTACGCTCTTTAACGCGGTCAAACTTCTCGCGCAGCTGGTCAAAAGGCTCCAGCCAGGAAAGATAGTATTCCGCATGCTTGGAGGCCGAGGCCAGGGCGGCGTCTGAGGAGCCGGAGAAATAAATCTCGGGGAATTCCTGGCCCAGCAACTGCGCTGGCAAGGCGGCATCTTCCACCTGATAGAACTTACCCTGGTAAGAGAAGCGCTCGCCGCTCCACACCCCACGCAACACATCCAGAAACTCAGTGGTACGTGCATAGCGGTCATCATGACCCGCTACATCACCCCACCAAAGCTGAGCCGGGCCACCGCCACCAGTGATGACGTTATACAGCGCACGGCCACCTGTGGCGCGTTGCAGGCTGGCGGTCATGCGAGCAGCGACTACCGGGTTAAGGAAGCCGGGCTGGAAGGCAATCATAAAGCGGAAGGTGCTGGTTTCACGCGCCAGGAAGGATGAAATCGCCCAAGGCTCGTCCGTCATGGGGAAGGAAGGGATCAAACCACCCTGAAAACCGGAAATTTCGGCTGCACGTGCCACCTCGGCAATATAGTCCAGATTGGTGAAACCATCGCCATGGCCACCGCTCAGGCCTTTGTGTACTACATGATCGCCCTGCTGCTGCGACCAGTCGCCTCTATGATGCAGCTTGTTACGCAGCGAGCTGGGCTCGCCATGGGTAGGAATTCTCCAGAACACATCTATCGTCATACTTCTACTCCTTTAATTCGTGCAGCTTCAATCAGGCGGCTAATCTGGTGGACAAACCCAGCTGCGCACGCAAGGCAGGCAAGACATTCTCGCCAACTCGGTAAGCCTCTTCCAGGCTGGGCACAGCGCCCAGAATGAATTGCGACACCCCGGCAGCAGCATAATCTGCCAACTGCTGCTGCACTTGGGCAAAGCTACCAACCAACACCCCAGCGGCACCTGTGCTGGAGGTTGTGAGGCCGCGCCACAAGCCAGCCTGACTCAGGCTAGGCTGATGCTGGGTTTGCTCAGCATGGCGACGTGCATCAAAAATGGCTTCTTCTTCGGTTTCACGCGCCAGCACATCTATGCGCAAGCCTATTTGCAGCGGACGCCCAGCCTGCTCAGCCAGGGTTTTCAGCTGCGCTACTGCCTGCTGCACATCGCTCACAGGCTGCGCTTCCAGCACATGCACATCAGCCAGGCGTGCCGAGATGCCATAGGTTCATCAGTGTTGCCAGTGAGGTAAACCGGCGGTACTTTCTGGCCAGACAATGGCCCCTGGAAACCACCTTGCAGCACCTGGAAGAATCGGCCTTCAAAGTCATAGCCAGTGCTGGTAATCACGTTGCGCGCCACAGTAACAAACTCTTCAACTCTGGCATCCAAATCTTGCTGCGCCACAAAATCACCCTGCTGCTTACGGCGCTGCTCATTACGCTCTACGCCTATCTGCCAGGCAAAACGCCCGCCAGTGAAACGCTGGTAACTGACCGCGTTTTTGGCGGCATAGACGGCAGAACCACGCGAGGCATCAAACTCAGCCAGCACGGTGATATCGCGGGTGGCACGGCTTAAATAGCCTGCCACTATCCAGGATTCATCGCCCTCAGGGTCGTTGCGTACCTGCAAACCATCAAACTTGGCCAGCTCAACCGCCTTGGCAATCTGGTGCAGATGATCGAAATAGTTGAAACGCCTGCCGCGCGGGTCGGTAACGCCAGGCTGGAAATACGGTTTGTGGTCGCTACGCTCACCGCGTATGCGCTGCTTGGCATCGGCATAGCGGCCATCGCCCGCTGTAGGCACCTGCCAGAAAAACTGAATTGTCATGCTGCTGCTCTCCACATGCTGGGAATAAATGCTGGAAATAATTCCTGATCTAGCGCACTTGCACCCCATGCAAGGATTACTCGCCAAGGGTTTAAATGAAAACCAAGGGTTTAAATGTAGACCAAGGGTTTAAATGTAGACCAAGGGTTTAAATGTAGATTAGTCCCTTGCTTATCGCAGAAAGCATGCCAGCCAGACAAAATACCCCTAAATTTTTTAGGTGATTTTTCAAGCTACTGTAATGTATGGATTTATTACAGTTTTAAAAGGCTAGGCATTTTCATCACCAGTAAAACAGCGCTGGCCTTAAACCTATAAATGTTTCTCCAACAACAGCAAGCCCATTCAAACTGTTGCAAAAACAGCATGTGCGTGAAAATCAACAACGCAAAAAAAATACGGGCATGGAGTTATCCATGCCCGTACGCTGAGAAATGAGTGCGCTATTGTTTAACTGCCAGCCATATCGGCACGGCACGTAGTTTCGAGGATGAAACTGCAATCGCACATCACGGCATTAAATTGCCTAAACAATATCCTCAAGATAGCGGCCAGTATAAGCCTTGGCTTTGTCCAGCAGGCCAGTACGCTTCCACTGCACTTCCAGAGCACCTGGGGTGTAATGCTGCGCACCGCCGATTTGCTCGGCAATGGCCTGGTAACGCGCGGCTTCTTCTACAAACAGAATCAGCTCAGAGGTACGGATAATGCCTTTGCCCCAGAAATTGACGCCGCCATTGGATTCCAGCAAGGCTGGTGGTGGTGCCAGCTCTGGGTATTTGTCCAGACGCTCTTTAATCACATCCAATACGCTACGAGTGCGATCCAGATGGTTAGGGATTTCACGTGCCAACAGGTGACGCGCAGCCGCTACGTAAAGGATAGGGAATGGCTTGTGTGCCAGTGACCAGGCCGAGAGATAGTTGGTGTGGATATGAATGGCGGTATCTGCATCCAGTCGTGCCTCATTCAATATATGGCCAGGCTCATCAGAAAAATTCTTGATGGCAATGCTGGGGGTATGGTCACGCGCCAGACCGCCAGGGAAGCGAATCAGCAGCAGCTTGTCGTGGCCGGGAATCTTGTGGGAGATATGGAAAGTCAGGCTGGCAGACAGGGTGCCATTTTCGCGCAACACATTAAATGCATGGATAGCATCGGCCTTGGCTTCATCCACATAAGACACCAAATCGACTTCTGCGAGATTTTCACTCATAACATATTCTCCACTAATAGATTAAATATACCTTGCAACACCATGATTGGATGTGGGTATTTCTGGATATTGATTAAACGATATCAATTCAGGCCACGCCATCCAGTTCAGGATGCTGATAAGTTTGCAAACACCATGCCAAGTGGGATTCAAGGTGGACAAATCACTGAGCCAAATACTCAAAGCGCTTGAATGAAGCCCATTAACAACATGATTAAATTGAAATAATAATCAGTCTCAAACTTCCCTTTCCAATGACGCAAGCTAGATCCCGCGCCAGATTTCACTGCTGTATTGGCAACACTTGTTGCTTTCCACCCAGTGCTGTTGTTCTGCATTCAACAGCTGTTGATTTGGAAACAGTTCACCCAGCTTAAAAACCAACACCTGGTTCTCACCCTTTGCGCACTCGAAAATTTATCCCTTTATTTTCATTAACTTAAAAAATTACCTGCTGATTTAAACCGCTTGGCATGAATCATGCCGATAGCTCTGCCATGTCGCTGCGTTTTCGCAAGGCAATCATTCATTCTAAGCAGGAAGATTTATGTCCAGACACAAACACCAAGCCGCGCTATTCATCAGAAGCCCACTGGCTAGCGCTGTAGCCGCCGCCTTTGTTGGCAGCCTCTTGATCCATCCCGCATTTGCTGCTGAAGAAGCAACAGCCGCTGATGCCGCTACCAGCAACAAGGAAGAAGCGCAAAAGCAGGAAAACAACGCAGCTGTGACTGCCGCAGCCCCCAAGGATGTTGAATCCTCACTCGGTAGCGTAGTCGTGACTGCCCAGCGCCGTGAAGAAACCGCGCAGGAAGTTTCCACCGCCATCTCGGTATTGAGTGGCAAAGAACTGCAAGACCGTGGCGTAGGCCGCTCTGCTGGTGAAGTACTCAACAGCGTGCCCAACTCCTCCGCTGGCACGATTCAGAATGGTCGTCCACGTTGGTGGATTCGTGGTGTGGGTGCAGGTCAGCAGCAGCTGGACTTCCCTAACCCGATTGGTTTCTATCTTGATGATGTATTCATCAGCAACGCCACTGCGACTGGTATCCCCATCTTTGATATCGAGCGCGTAGAAGTGCTGCGCGGCCCGCAAGGCACGCTGTGGGGCAAGAACACCACAGGTGGCGCGGTGAATATCGTTTCCAAGAAGCCTACCTTCTCTGACAAGCCTGAAGGTTATGCCAAGGTCGATTACGGTAGCTTTGGTGACAAGGTGATTCAGGGAGCGGTAGGCGGCACTATTGTCGATGAACGTGTCGCTGGCCGCATCTCCTTCTACAACCAGGATCTTGATGGCCGTTTCAAGAACCAGTTCAACGGCAAGACTGCAGGCGCGGTTGAAGATTCCGTGATTCGTGGTCAATTGCTGTTTGCGCTGACCCCAGACCTGGATGCCTTGTTGAATGTCTATCATCGCAAATACAAGACTCAGGGTAACGTTGGTACCGTCAAGAGCAACAGCCCAACCGGACAGTTCCGTAACGGTTATGTGCCCAGCACTGATATCAACCATGTCAGCAGCAATGCTGAAGACAGCAGCGATATCACACAAAATGGTGTCTCGCTCAACGTCAACTGGCAGGTAGGCAAGCTCACCCTGACCTCGATCACTGCCTTTGCCGATTTCAAGCAGGAAACCCTGCAAGACTCAGACAACACGCCTCTAGAAATTGGCCGTAGCTACACCGATGCCAAGAGCCGTCAATGGAGCCAGGAATTCCGCTTGGCGTCACCACGTGAAGACCGCTGGAACTGGTTAACTGGTTTCTTCTACTTCAAGGAAGATATCAACTCCTTCAGCGCAGCAGCTCGTCTGCCCAATGGCGCTGTGCCGCAATTCACACCTTTGAGTGGCACCCAGCAGGCACGTAGCTTTAACGCCAGTGATTTGTCGCATGAAACCGAAAGCTATGCCATCTTCGGTAGCACCACCTATAACTTCACCGAGAAGTTTGACACCACACTGGGTGCACGCTGGACCACGGAAGAGAAGGAATACGATCTTAATCGTCGCAGCAATGCCCTGGGTCAAACTGGCGCCGATACCAGCTGGTCAGATTACGGTCAGTGGTGGAGCAGCTACAACGGTGGCATTGGTGGTACAGGTACATTTGCCGACAGCCGTAGCAAGCGCTGGAATGCGTTTACCTACGACATTACGCCTTCGTACAAGATTACTGATCACCAACGTGTTTACTTCAAGTTCTCACGCGGCATCAAGTCTGGTGGCTACAACACAGCAGCCGCCAACCCATTGGCACTGAATACCCTCAAGCCAGAGGAACTCAATGCCTTCGAACTGGGTTACAAGTCCGAGTGGCTCAATGGTCGCGTAAACTTCAACGCCAACGCCTTCTACTATGACTACAGCAATGTACAGGTCAACGTGGTAGGTACCAATCTCAACGTGCCTATCTCCTACCTGCAAAATGTGGAGAAGGCCAGCGTCAAGGGTGCGGAATTTGAAATTGAAGCCCTGGCTACCAACAATCTGCGCCTGAACGCCAATATCGGCTTGCTGGATACCGAGTTCGAGAAGTTTGATGTACAGAATGGCGGCGGCAACTATGACGGCAACCAGTTTGTGCGTGCGCCTCACGTCAATGCGCTGGTAGGTGCCAATTACCGCATCCCCCTGGCTAATGGCAGCAAGGTGATTCTCGCTACCGATGCACGTTACGTTGGCAAGCAGTTCTTCTTTGTTGTGCCTCAGGATAATCCGCTGCTGAATCAAGACCCTTACACCGTTGTGAACGCACGTGCGACCTATAGCACAGCTAACGACAAGATTGAGGTGACTGGTTACGTCAACAACCTGTTTGACAAGGAATACCGATACCACGCGCTGCCAGCCAGCGCAGCAACTGGTAACACAGTGTATTGGGGCAACCCACGCACGATTGGTGCTTCCCTCACCTTCAGGTTCTAAATCTGGCTTAAAGCCAACGTGCTCAAGCAGTTAACAGCATGGTAGTACCCGGCAGGACAGTCTGGATTTCCAGGCTGTCCTGCCTTATTTACTGCAACAGATTTTTGTAAGGCGGGGCAATCACATGCCTGCACCAGGCCACACGGCCAGTTAACGTCTATAAATACAACAGCCATAAATACATAGACTTGCGGAACTCTCACATGAACAACCGTTTTCCCTTATTGCGCTGCCTGGCGCTCTATCGCTTTATGCCCTGGAAATTTGCCCTGACCGCCCTGCTGTTCACGCTGGTCAATATCGGCATGGCCTGGCAACTGTGGATAGTCGGCCAGGCGGTACAAGATGTACAAAGCGGCCATGCCGTGACCCGGCTGGCCGATGGCAGCCTGGCACTGGATCAGTTGCTGCCCTGGATTATTCTGCTGGTATCAGTGGCCCTGGGCCGTGGCGTGCTGCAATACTTTGGCGGCCTGATGTCGCTGATCATAGGCCAGGATTTGCTCACCATTCTGCGTGACCGCATTTTGCGCCAGGTACAGCGCCTTGACCTCGCCTATCACTGGCGTCATGGCATGGGTGAAATTGTCACCCGCACCACGCGCGATGCCGACAAGGTGCGCGATGCGCTGATCAACTTCTGGCGGCAGGTGTTTGAAGCCAGCCTCTGGGTCATCGTCTCTGTGGCCTTGCTTTCCTGGTATCACCCGGCTTTGGGCCTGGGCACGCTGGCTTTTACGCTGGCGGGTATGTGGATTTTTGTCAGCCAGACCGAGCGTCTGGTGACTTTGGATAGAGCCGTTGGCAATGCCTATGACTTTGTGAATCAGGAGTTGAGCGAAGGCGTGAATGGCGTGCGCGTGATCAAGTCTTTTGGCTTGGAACAGCAGCGCATCGAGATTTTTACGCGTCTGGTGCAGGTATTCATAGGCCACGCGCGCACGGCGCTGGCTTACGCGGCCTCACGCATCCCTGTGCCACAAACCGTGGTGGCCTTGACCCATGTCTGGATTCTGGCGCTGGGTGCCTGGCTGGTGCAGCAGGGCCAGCTCAACATCGGCCAACTGGTGGCTTCGGTCTTGGTGGCCAACACCTTGGTGTTCCGCATTGAAGGCATAGGCCGCGTGATGCAGATTTTTGCCGATGCCCGCGCTTCTGCTGCCCGTATCTGGGAGCTGCTCGATGAAGAGCCGGAAATCCTGCCCGGCACGCAAGAGATTCCAGCAGGCGCATTGGGCTTGCGCCTCAATAACGTCAGCGTGCATTCCCCAGGCGGTGGCTCGGCCATTCTGGATCATTGCAGTTTGGAAGTAGCGCCCGGTGAAGTGATTGCCATTGTCGGTGCCACAGGCTCGGGCAAGAGCACCTTGGCAGGCTTGTTGCCGCGCCTGCTGGAGGCCGACCATGGCGAGGTGCAGATAGGCTCGGCCTGGGCGGGCTGGCTGAATGTAGATAATTTGCAACTGGATGCGCTGCGCACCCGCGTCAATGTGGTGCCGCAAGAAAGCTTTTTGTTCTCAGACACCCTGGCCGCCAATCTCAGGCTGGCCAAGCCCGATGCCACAGAGCAGGAATTGCTGCAGGCGCTGGAGCTGGCCTCAGCCACCGAAGTGCTGGAGAAGTTAGAGAATGGCCTGCAAACCCGCATTGGCGACCGTGGCATTACGCTCTCTGGCGGCCAGCGCCAGCGTATCAGCCTGGCGCGTGCCTTCTTGGCCCAGCCTGACATTCTGATTCTGGATGATGGCACCAGTGCGCTGGACGCCATGACCGAGCGCCGCGTGCTGGACAGCATACGCAAGCTGCGCACGCATTCCGGCCACCCCATGACCGTGGTGATGATAGCAAGCAAGCTTTCCACCATTCTGCTGGCCGACCGCGTAGCCATGCTCGATCAGGGCCGCATCAGCGCCGCAGGCACTCACGAACATTTAGTTTTGACCAGCGCGGCTTACCGCGACCTGGTAGGAGTCCAACATGGCCAATGATATTCGCGGCGACAAGCCGCTTAATGATATAGAACTCGAACAATCTCTCGCCAAGCAAAGCCTGGACCGCAATATGTTCTGGCGCTTGCTGCCCTTGCTGCGTCAGGTACGCGGCAAAATTGCCACGGTCATCGTGCTGGAAATGCTGCTGGTAGGCGTGATTTTCATACGCCCGTGGTTTTTGCGTGAAGTCATAGACAATGGCTTTATCCAGACCGCACAAGGCGTGATACTCAACACGCCGCTAGTGGCATGGATGGCCATTGCCACCGCCGCCAGCTGGGCTGTGCGCTTTGGTGTGGCCGGGGCTTCGCAATATCTGGCGGGCACCGCCGCTATCACCATACTCAACAATCTGCGCATACAAGTGTTTACCCATGTGCAGGCGCTTTCTATCCGCTATTTCGATCAAACCAAGGCTGGCCGCATTATCTCGCGTGCCGACCGTGATATCGATATGCTGGAGCCACTGCTGATTCAAGGGCCGCCAGAACTGTTCTCTGCAGTGCTGCGCCTAATGGTGGCTTCATTGGCCTTGTGGTGGATATCGCCCAAGCTATTTCTGGCGCTGGCCAGCATAGTGCCAATTTTGATTTTGGGCACCTGGCTGTTCAAGCGCATCTCCGAGAAAATCTGGGGCCGGGTGGCAGAAGCCAGAGCGCGCTTTACCGCGCACCTGGTAGAAACCGTTTCCGGCGTGCGCATTATCAAGCAAACCGTCAACGAGGCCCCTAACGAGCGCCGCTACCGCGCCCTGCTCGATGATTTCAACAATATATTGATACGCGGCAGCATGCGTTCTAGCTGGTTCCTGCCACTGACTCAGGTGTTGAGCACCGTGGGCATGGCTTTCCTGCTGGCGGCAGGCGGCATAGGCATTGCCGATCACGAGATGACCGTGGGCCAACTGGCGCAAAGTTTGTTCTATGTGCAATTGTTCCTGGGGCCACTGCAGGAGCTGAACGATTTGTTTGAGCGTTACACCTCGGGGGCTTCTTCGGCCCAACGTATCTTTTTGATGCTGGATACCCAGCCAGAAATCAACGACCCCGCACAGCCACGCAGCCCGGCTGTGACCAAGGGTGAGGTGGAATTCCGTGATGTGTCTTTTGCCTATAACCCCAAGGCCACACAACCCGTGCTCAAAAATCTCAGCCTGCATATCCCTGCGGGTGAGGTGCTGGCGATTGTAGGGCCTACAGGGCATGGCAAAAGCACGCTGGTGCAATTGCTGACGCGCTTTTATGAAGTGCAGCAAGGCCAGGTGCTGATTGACGGCCAGGACGTGCGTGACTATGCGCAGCAGGATTTGCGCCGCAAAGTGGGCGTGGTGCTGCAAGACAACGTACTATTCTCTGGCACCGTGCTGCATAACCTGCGCCTGGCCTCCCCTGCTGCTAGTGACGATGCCTTGATTGCCGCTGCACGTGAACTGGGCGCGGATGAAGTGCTGGAACGTTTGCCTGCGGGTTACCACACTGAAGTTGGCCCTATGGGTGCCTTCCTCAGCCATGGTCAGCGCCAGTTGGTGTGCCTGGTGCGCGCCTATCTGGCCAACCCGGCCGTGCTGGTGCTGGACGAAGCCACCTCTGCGGTGGATATCCACACCGAGCGCCGCATACAAACTGCCTTCCGCCGCCTGTGCGAAGGCCGCACCGCCATCATCATTGCCCACCGTCTGGCCACCATACGCGATGCCGACCGTATTGCCGTGATCTGGAATGGTGAAGTGGCAGAACTGGGCAACCATCAGCAATTGATCGCTCAGGGTGGCGCTTACGCCAGGCTGTATCAGGCTTATGAACAAGCCTCTACCTCCACCGCTGCGGTTTAAGCAATCTTCTGTTTATTTGGCAACAGTGCCTGCCTGCACTGTTGCCATAAAAGCAGATAGCCGCCTGGTGTGGCTGTAGCAACAGTAGCAACTTTCCTATTTTCCATATCAAAATCAATCACTTATACAAACAGCAGCAGAAATGCCAGCCTGGCATAAATCCTGCAAAAGATATGGCTCCAGACTCGCCCGCCCCGGCAGGCACTGATGGTTTAAGGATACAAGCACCATGGCTTGGCTCCGTACTTTGGATTTATGCCTCACCCCTTTAGGAGAACTTCATGTCACAAGATTCAAGCATAGACAGCATTTGGTACACACGTTGCCCCGTTCCTACTCCGCTGGGCCTGGCTGCGCGTCAGGACTGGTTCAAGCAGGAATTCGCCAACGATGGCATCACCATCAACACCCTGCAAGAAACCCAGGACGCAGCATTGCGTGAATCCCACTACGATCACAAACTGCCACACTCCTTCCGCCAGGGCGGCAATGTGCCCGCCATCTGGCGCGTGCCAATGGTACAGATACCAAAGTAATTGGCCTCAACTGGGTGGACGAAGCCCAGCTGATACTGGCGCTGCCAGAATCCGGCATCAAGGAACCCAAGGACCTCAAAGGCAAGCGCATTGCGCTGCCATTAAACCGCATCAGCATTGATCACCAACGTGCCAGCGCCCTGCGCGGCATTATCGTCACCCTGGAAACCGCAGGCCTGACCCACAAAGACGTTGAGCTGATTGATTTTGAAGTGCCACAATCCGCCCCAACCGCAGGCTGGGGCGCAGGTGTACGCACCGCCTATGCCACAGAACTGGAAGCGCTGAAGAGCGGCAAGGTAGATGTGATTTTCACCAAGGGCGCACGTGGCTATGAAGCCGCTGAAGCCAATGGCCTGACCATTATTTATGATGTACGCCAGCACCCTGATGCCCGCGTACGTGCCAACAATGGCGCACCACGTCCTATCACGGTTGATGCCGAGTTCCTCAAGCAACGCCCTGACCTGGTAGCACGCTTCCTCAGCCGTATTGTGGATGCGGGTGATTGGGCTGCCGCTCATGAAGCTGAAACCGTGGCTTATATCGCCAAAGAAAGCGGCTCTAATGACGAATACGTGCGCAAGGCCTATGGCAACGACATTCATCTGCGCCAGGGTACAGACCTCAGCGCTGAATCGATAGAAGCGCTGGAAGGCTACAAAAACTTCCTGCTGGAGTGGGGTTTCATCAAGGCAGACTTTGACGTTAAAGCCTGGATAGACCCAGCACCACTGGCTGCTGTGCTGAGCGGTGCTGCTAAAAAAGCCGCCTAATAAGCTTATAACAAACAACCATATCAAGCCTTAACTTCATGTGGTTAAATAAGGCAGTCCTACATCTGGGACTGCCTTATTTTTTGGGCCTGAGCGGCACGCCAGACCTCAGGCCTGTTACCCCCGGAACAAAAACAGGAGATCAACATGGCTACATTACGTTTAGGCGATACCGCGCCTGACTTCACACAGGATTCCAGCATAGGAAAACTATCCTTCCACGAATGGCTGGGTGACAGCTGGGGCATCTTCTTCTCACACCCTGCCGATTACACCCCGGTGTGCACCACAGAGCTGGGTGCCACCGCCAAACTGGCGGGCGAATTCAAAAAGCGTAACGTCAAAGCCATTGCGCTGTCGGTAGACCCGGTAGATTCACACAAGGGCTGGATCAGCGATATTAATGAAACCCAGGGCACAGAAGTCAACTTCCCCATCATCGCCGATCAGGATAGAAAGGTAGCAGAGCTGTATGACCTGATACACCCTAATGCCAGCACCACCGCCACCGTGCGCTCAGTATTCATCATAGACCCAAAGAAAAAAATCCGCCTGACGCTGACCTACCCCGCCAGCACAGGCCGCAACTTCAACGAAATCCTGCGCGTGATCGATTCTTTGCAACTGACCGAATACCACAGCGTGGCCACCCCCGCCAACTGGCAGGATGGCGATGACGTAGTGATTGTGCCGTCGATTACCGACCCGAAGTGCTGAAAGAGAAATTCCCCAAGGCTATAAGGCCGTCAAACCTTACCTGCGCCTCACCCCGCAGCCCAATAAATAAACTGCAAACCACCCTGCCCGCGCTTCAGCGGGCATTTTTTTGCCTGGCGTGGGTGGGCACGAGGGGCGCGCATAAGGGCATGCGAGAAAAAAACCAGAAAATTTTTTCACATGGCCCGCAAGCCAAACTCAAGCCCGGCATTAGCGAGAAGTATTGATTCAAAAAGGAAAAATTCAGCGCGTCAAAATCAGCTGAAAAAGCGCCCTAAAATAATCATAAAAAAATGGCGAAACTTGTTGACCATACCCCTGAGAGCTTTATAGTACGGCCTTCATCGATTCCCCGATAGCTCAGTCGGTAGAGCAACGGACTGTTAATCCGTGTGTCCCTGGTTCGAGCCCAGGTCGGGGAGCCAGATAAAAAAAGGCCAGTGCAAATGCACTGGCCTTTTTCATTATTGGCTAATAATTCAGCGCGAATGTCCCCCGCGTTAAATTAGTATTGATTATCGACTTCTCTTCTTTTCGACCTCTCTTGAAAATTTACCTGCATTCGAACTTGCATCAGTGGCACCGTTTTTTCAGCAATTACCTAGCTAGCCATCTCATGATGATGTTTTGTTTTAGCTTTAAAACCGCAGTAAAAGAAAAAGCCGACATAAGTCGGCTTCTATTCACTCCTTACTGAAACACTTTATTTTGCTGCGTTTTCAGCAGTAGCGGTTTTAGCTGTAGTAACTTCTTTCACAACAGTACCATCAGACTTTTTGCCAAGTAGAATTTGATTTTCAACTTCGTCCTTACGGTCATAGACAAGGTTTTCGCCCATTTGCACCTTGATCCAGCCAGGATAGGAATAAGCCGTACCCTTGTTGTGATCTATGATGGCACCAATACCGCCACCAAAAATAATGTTTCCGTACATGCCGCCATTAGCGCGTGAAACCACAGTGCCATTGCCATCTAATTGGCCATCAACTGCACAACGCACTGATAAATTCTCGCCTGACCTATGAACATTGAGTGAGCCAGGAGTGTATGTTTTCCACTCCCCCCTATCGTTGCGAGCGACACACTCTATTCCTTTTACTGGCTTGTTGTCTGCAGAATAAGTTTCGATCTGGATATTTTGGTAGGCGTCTTTGGTGATGGTAGCGCAACCAGACACAGTGGATACAACAGCTAGCACAGCGGCTAGCTGGATAATGCTCTTGCTCATAATTCCCCTTGAATATTTAATTAAACTTCGTATTATTTTTTTGTTTAGTTAGTTATTTATCTACAACCTTTCTAAACGCACGAAATATTAATTGAATACAAGTATCATTTGAAGTCTATTAAATTGAAATTTTTATAAAAATCCAACTTAATTCTCAAACAATAAAACTATTTACGCTCATACGAAGGGCATTAATTATCGGCCATCCCCTCAAAGTGAGCATGCGAATATTTTATCAATATCAAACAATTACCATTTGGTGATTAATGATATATTGATTTAGTCAATTTTTGCACTTTGGCCTTATTAGAAAAATATTGTCACGACTAGAGTCTGTTTTAACGCTATGTGCGTATGTCGGTAATTATCAGATATACCCCATCATAGGTAATTAGCTTGGATGGACTTGGTTAATCTATGATTGAGTCGCAATATAGCTTTTTGTGAATCTGAAATATGTAATCACTGCTTATCGCTTGGCAGTTTTTATATGCGCGTAAATAGTTAGCATAATTGTGCGATTTCAGAAAATTAGAAATTCACTCGTACAGTGCGATGAGCCCCTACTCACACTACAACACTACCCCTTTGCAACATGTTCAGGTTTGCCTTTGCGCTTGGTAGAAGCCAGCTCCTTTAATTCTTTCTGGCTCATGGATTTCTCCATCGTCTTAGAGGCACCCTTAAGACTGCTCTTGCTGACCTTGCCACGCTTGGCTGCAAGCGCTGCGCCTGCGGCTTTTTGCTGGGCTTGGGATTTGGCTGGCATGATGTTTCCTTAAGTTTGTTTAACACGGTTTCAGCTTAAGCCTGCGCTTGTCCATCTGTAGTTAGGTATAGGCCGAATCTGCTGTCAGTGCGCAGCCATGCCCAGCCTAAGTCTGGCTTAACACCCTCAGCCTCACCCATGCTTGCCAAACCCTGCCTCTGAATAAACGGGCACCTTGTGCTGACTTCATGGTCGTAAAAGTTTGCAGATGTCTATCAATAAAATAATCTAAGGAGCCTAGCATGAGCACAAAAAGCCGTTTTAGCCCTTTACAGCGCACCTTGCTGGCCTTGTTGCTGGCGGTGCTGGCCGGGGTGGGGATTTACCGCGTGATAGGCCCAGAGCCGCCCTTGCCTGAGCCTGCACGCACCGATATAGAAGCGCAGGCGCGGCACCTGGAGCAGCGTGCAGCTGAGGCCAAGGCCGATGGCGATAACAACACCAGCAAGTGGATGACCGCGCCGCTGGTGAAAGATGGGGTGGATGCCAAGAAAGTAGAGCCTGATGAAACCCCGCTGGCGGAACCCAAGGTTGAACCGCATTGAGGGCTTGCAGTTATGCTCAACGCTCTGGCTGATATCTCTAAGAAATGATCAGTAGTGATTTGGCCAAGTAGTGATTCAACTTAGCAGTGATTCAATTAAGCAGCGATTTAACATAGACGCCCCACCTTGCCCCCATTAGCATGCTGTACAGATGTACAGCATGCTTTAAAATGCCTGGCTATACCGTGGTTTAATTACGCTTGAATCACCCCTGCCTGATGTTCAACTCACTTTGATGCCCTGCCCATGTTGCCTGCTTATGTATTGCTAGATCTTGAAACCACTGGTGCCACTGCCGTCAGCGACAGAATTACCGAGATAGGTCTGGTGCGTTATGAAAACGGTATAGAGGTAAAGCGCTGGCAGACGCTGGTGAACCCTGAAATGCATATCACGCCTTTCATACAGCGCATTACCGGCATTGATGATGAAATGGTGAAAGATGCGCCCTTGTTTAAGGATGTGGCGCATGAGTTGCTGGAGCATCTGCATGGCGCGGTGCTGTGCGCGCATAACGTGCGTTTTGACCATGGCTTTCTCAAGAGTGAGTTCAAGCGCCTGGGCATTACGCTGCGGCAAAAGGTGTTGTGCACGGTGAAGCTCTCGCGCCTGCTTTACCCTGAGCACAAAAGCCATGGGCTGGATGCGATTATTGCGCGCCATGCCATTCATTGCTCGGCGCGTCACCGGGCCATGGGTGATGTGGAGGTAATGGAGCTTTTCTTGATGTAGCCGCGCGTGAGCATGGCATGGTGAAGCTGGAGGCCACCGCTGCGGAACTACTCAAGAGCCAGTCCCTGCCTTTGGGGCTGGATGCGCAATTACTGGATGACCTGCCCGAGCAGCCTGGGGTGTATCTGTTTTATGGCGAGAATGCGCTGCCTCTTTATGTAGGCAAAAGCACCAATATCCGCTCCCGTGTGCTCTCGCATTTTAATAGCGACCATAGCCGTGCGCGTGGCATGCGCATCACGCAGGAAATCAAACATGTGGAATGGATAGAAACCGCAGGTGAATTTGGTGCCTTGCTGCTGGAGGCGCGGCTGATCAAGGAGCGTCAGCCTATTCATAACCGCCAGTTGCGCCGCGAGCGCCAGCTTTGCGCCTGGCAGCTAAGCCCTGACCCAGCGGCTCAGCCTTGTTAAACCTGGCAGACCTCAACGAAACCCAGCCGGATGCGCTGGGTGAGTTATTTGGCACTTATCGCAGCAAGCGCCAGGCCATAGCCGCGCTGCGGCAGATAGCCGAGGCGCATCAATTATGCCCACAGGCGCTGGGGCTGGAACCGGGGGCTGGGGCTTGTTTTTCGCAGCAGTTAAAACGCTGTAAAGGCGTATGTTGCGGCAAGGAGGCACCAGCGCTGCATTATCTGCGGTTGAAGCAGGCGCTGATCAGCCATCAGCTCAAATCCTGGCCTTATCCTGGCAAGCTCGGCATACAAGAGCATGGCCAGGATAAATCCGTGATTCATGTGTTTGAGCACTGGTGCTACCTCGCAGCGTCAGCGATGAAGCCGGGCTGGAAAGCCTGCGCGAAACCCGGCTGCAGTTCAGCTTTGACCTTGATACCTACAAGCTGCTGCAAAAGCAAATCAGCAAGTCCAAACTCAAACTGTTGCAGCTCTAGCTTTTAGGTTATAGCTTTTAGCTTATAAACCTGGACTACCCGCCCAACGCTAAAACTCCTGCCCGGCCTCATAAGCATGGTAAAGCTCGGCGTAATGCCCGCCTTGCTGCATCAGCGCGTTATGCGCGCCCTGCTCCACCACCTGCCCCTCACGGATTACCGCTATGCGGTCAGCATCACGTATGGTGGCTAAACGGTGCGCAATGATAATGGCGGTACGGCCTTCGCACAGGCGGCGCAGCGCATGTTGTATCTTGCGCTCGGTCTGGATATCCACCGCCGAAGTGGCTTCATCCAGAATCAAAATCGTTGGGTCCGCCAAGTAAGCCCGCACCAGGCACACCAGTTGGCGCTGACCATGACTCAAGTGGCTGCCCAAAGCCCCCACCTCGGTATGGTAGCCATGCGGCAAGCGGCTGATGATGTCATGCACGCCCAGCGCTTCTGCCGCTGCTATCAACTCCGCCTCACTCGCGCCCGGCCGTGCCAGACGCAGATTATCCAAGATACTGCCGCTAAACAGCACATTGTCTTGCAGCACCACGCCTACATGGCGGCGCAAGGCATGCTGCTCACTGATTTCACATCCTTGCCATCAACCAGCACCGCCCCGCCCTGCACTTCATAAAAGCGCGTCAGCAATTGCACCAGCGTGCTTTTGCCATGCCCGGTAGGCCCCACTATCGCCAGCACCTCGCCTGCATTGACCTTGAGATTAAGGTTTCTGATCACCGGATTAATCGCTTCCGGGTGATAGGAAAACACCACATCCTTAAACTCCACCTCACCGCGTATGTCTTCAAACGGCTGCGGCTGTTCCGGGTCACGTATCTCGGCCTGGGTATCCAGCATCAAGAAAATACGCTGCGCCGAGGCCACGCCATTGATATAGCGCTCAAACAGATCACCCAGCTCTTGCAGTGGCCCCAGGAACATAAACACATAAAACATGCTGGCGGCCATCTGGCCAAAGCTGATATGCCCCAGCGCCACTTCACGTCCGCCAAACACAATCAGCAGCATCATGCCCAGCGTGGTCAAAATGCTGGTGAAATGCGTAAACCAGCCTGACATTAAAGTGTTGCGGATCAAGGCATTGATAAAGTCGCGGATCAATACACGGTAACGGTCACGGTTGCTGTCTTCCTGCCCGGTTTGCTTGATCATGCGCACCCCGGCCACGGTTTCCACCAGATGCGCGGTGAAGCGCGCACGGTTTTCTGCCACCCGGGCGTAATTGCTTTGCGCCAGGTATTTGAACAGCCAGGTAGAAAGCAGCAGCAAGGGGATGATAGAAGCCAGGCTAAAGAACAGCACTGGTGAAGTCAGCCACAGCAATATGCCCGCCAGCACGCTGCGCAGCATGGCCGAGAGAAACTCGGGCGGCCCCTGAATCAGCAATGGCTCCAGCGCATCTACATCACGATCTATGCGTGAGACGATGCGGCCAGACTTGGTGCGGTCAAAATAACCCACGCTCAAGTGCTGCACATGATTAAACACGCTGACGCGCAAGCTGTTGAGCAGGCGTATGGCAGCGGAACCTGAGAGATATTGCGAAACCCCAGCCAGACCAAAACGCCCGGCCCAGGAAACACACATCCCCGCCAGCACCCAGGCCAGGATATGCGTATCCAGGCTGTAAGCGCCTGTGAGGTCACGCACCAGGCCGTGATCTATCACCTGCTCTATCAGCAAGGGCCGTGCAAACACCAGCGTCACCAGCACAATTTCGGCCAGCACCGCGCCCAGCACAAAATGCCTGACCGGGCGCAGCAGCGGCAATAAACGCCAGAACATGCTGCGTTGCAGCTTTTGCTTGGCGAGCATTTCCTCCAGCTCAATATCAGACATCACCCGGATTGCCGGTACTGGATTACTCGCCATCTTCTATCCCCAACAATTCACGGTATTCAGCACTTTCTGCCACCAACTGCGCATGGCTGCCATTGGCAATAATCTTGCCGCCAGCCAGCAGCAGCACACGGTCGGCCAGCAAAATAGTAGAAAGCTTGCTGGCGATCATCAGCACCGAGACCGCCTGCCCACGCTCCTGCTTGAGATTGCGGATATTGTTCAACACCCGGCGCTCGGTCACGGCATCCAGCGCACTGGTGGCATCATCCAGCACCAGAATGGCAGGATGACTCACCAGCGCGCGCGCCAGGCAAATACGCTGACGCTGACCGCCGGAGAGGGTGACGCCTCTATCGCCTATCTTGGTTTGCAGGCCATCGCTAAGCCGCGTCAGCACATCATCGGCGGCGGCCATGCGCAAGGCCCACAGCAAATCCTCATCGCTGGCCTGCTCTGCACCCAGGCGCAGATTGGCTGCCAGAGTGTCCGAGAACAAAAAGCCTTCTTGCGGCACCACATGGATTTGCCTGCGCACATCTTCCAGCTTGAGTTCATTCAAGGCTTGCTGGGTGTTGATGCCATTCACATCAGAATCCAGTGTGATATGCCCGCTATCAGCATCTGCCAGCCTGGGCAGCAGGCTGGCCAACGTGCTCTTGCCCGAGCCAGTAGCACCAACCAGCGCCAGCACCTCGCCAGGCTTGAGTTGCAGGCTGCAATTTTGCAGCACGGCATTGCCACCGCCTGGGGGTAATACGCTGATGTTGTGCAGGCTGATGCCTAGCGGACGTTGCTCGGTCAGCGCGGCATTGCCGCCTGTGATTTCCGGCACCGCATCCAGCAGCTCCCAGATGCGCCCGGCAGATGAACGTGCATCGGCAAACACCTGCATCACCCGGCCCACGCCTTCAACGCGGAACACCAAGGTGGTGGCCATCAGCAAAGCGGCAACCAGCTCACCAAAGTTGAGTTGCTGCTGTGAAACCAGATAAGCCCCCACGCCCAGCACCCAAACCTGCCCCAGGCCCACGACAAACTGCGGAATGGGAATACGGCTGCAGGAATATGCCAGGGCTTCCAAAGCCTGTTGCACAAAGAAGCGCACCTGACCTTCAAAACGCTGCACACGGCTGCTTTCCAGACCAAACGCCTTGATCACGCGCACGCCATTCACGCCTTCAGTCAGGTCTTGATTAACACCATCAAACGCCTGGCCCACCGCTCTATCCAGTTGCACCAGATGATCAGTCTGGCGGAACAGAATATAAAAACCCGTCAGCGTCAGCAGCAAAGGGCCTACCCCAAGCAAAGGGTGATACCAGAACAGAAAACCTACCGCGGCAATGACAATAAAAGAGGTATCCACCACCTGCCGCCAAAAGCTGATCAAGGCATCGCGCAGCTTGTCAGCATCACGCGTGGTGCGCGTGACTATCTCCCCCGCGCCGTGCAGCCAGTGGTAAGCCAAATCCAGGCGCTGCACCTGCACCAAAATCATCTCGCGCAAATGGCCGAGTAAATCTTGCTGTATCACCAGCGAGAGCCAGCCGACAAAATACATGATCAGCGCACGACCAGTGGCGATATCCACGATAATAAACAGCCAGTGCAATGCCACGCTGACATCCAGCCCGCCCGTGCTATCTACCACCACCGCCACGCCCTGCTCTACATCATGCACGGCCTTGGCAATCATGCCCTGCTGCCAGGCCAGCATGAGGTTGGCCAGGGCAAACAGGGCCGCCGAGAGCCAGAAGCGCACCGGGGTGCGCTTGTAGAGCAAAAGACAACGCAGCAAGGGATAGGAACGAATATTCACACAAGACTTTCGCAGGTCAACATCACCAATATCAGAACGCAGACATGCTGACGGCAGCGCAAGCGCTGCCGTCAGCGGATTACAAATCAGGGCTAAAGACTACCGCAGATTGCGCCAGCGGAACAAATAGCGCCCGGCACGATTGATGAAGAAGTTCATCAAAAAGCCCAGCAGCCCTATCAGCGCCGTGAGAATAATCAGGATATCCATGCGCGAGGCAGCTTGGGCATTCATCATGATATTGCCCAGACCGGCCCCTGCCGCAAACAGGATTTCACTGCCTATGGTCGCCAGCCAGGCAAACGCCAGCGCAAAGGAAATACCTGTAAAGATATTGGGCAATGCCGCAGGCAGCAATATCTTGTAGAAAGTGCGCCACTTGCCCAGCTTGTAGACATCGCCTACTTCACGATACTTGCCTTCAACCTGATGCAAGCTTTCATAAGTTGCCAGCACCAGCGGATAAAACGCCGATAGGCACACTACCGTGAGTTTGGAAGGGTCACCATTGCCCAGCCACAGGCTGAACAGTGGCACCAGGCCCATCAACGGCACCTGACGCAGCATATGGTAGAGGGGGCCTATCAACACATCGGCCACACGCATGAAGACATAATGGCACCGACCACAAAGCCAGCCGAGCCACCAATCAGCAAGCCCAGCAAGGCGCGCTGCACGCTGGCGGCTATCCCCTGCTGCAACTCTCCGGTGGAGATAATCTCAACCAGCCCATGGAAAATCTGCGAAATAGAGGCAAAAGCATAAGAATGCTCGGCACTCTGGCGCGACATAAACTCCCACACCAGCAGCAGCGCCACTGGCAGCACCCAGCCGCGCGCACTGCGCAGGAACTGGAATCTTGAAACAGTATTCTGGCTCATGGCTTATTGCTTTCCTTCAGTCTTGCGCCAGGGGATGAGGTTGGCTTCACCCCACTTGAAAATGCGGTCTATGCCAAAGCCTATCAGCCCGGTCAGCACCACGCCAACCATGACAATATCAATGCGGAACACTTCACGGCCCATCTGCATCATATGTCCCAGGCCACTATCGGCCGCGAGCAACTCTGCCGCCACCAGTATGGTCCAGGAGCGCGAGAAGGCAATGCGGAAGCCAGTGAGTATAGGCGGCAAAATCGCCGGGATCACCACTTTGGAATACAAAGTCCAGGTGGGCAGCTTGTAAGCCTGCGCCACCTCGAAATAATTCTTGGGCACACCTTTGGTGGCTTCATACGATGACAAGGCCACAGTAAAGAAAGCCGCCTTGGTGACAATCGCAATCTTGAACAGTTCTTCAATACCAAACAGCAGGATGAAGATAGGAATCAAGGCGATGGTGGGCACCTGACGCAGCGCCTGGAACAGGGGTGAGAAGAAATCTTCCACCGTGCGCGACAAGGCCATGAGTATGCCAAACAGCAAGCCAGAGCTGGCACCGAGCACAAAGCCCAGACCTAAGCGCGACAGACTCACAGAAAGGTGATCCCACAACTCGCCGGAATCCAGCAACTCATGCAGGCTACGCAGCACTTCCAATGGGGAAACCAGCAACTGTGGCGAGAAAATTTCCAGCTTGGTCACCCAGGCCCAGACCAGCAGGAACAGCAGCGGGGAAATCAGGGCCGCCAACCGCAGACGACTGCGGCGGCGGAAAACGGGGTCGGCCTGGTTGATGCCAAGTGCGACCCGGATGCCTATACTCATGACGTAACGTTCTCCGGCCTTTGGCTATTCAGCCTGGGTCAATACAGCAAGCTTGGTAATGCCAGCACGTTCAATCGAGGCCATGACCTTGGCCACCACGCCATAATTGACGGACTCATCAGAGCTCAAGTGCAGCGCCAGATCAGGGTTGGCGGCCTGACGTGCCTTGAGTTCTGGCTCCAGCTTGTCCAGCGCCAGTTCCTGCTTGTCTACAAACACCTTGCCCTGGGCATCAACGCTGACAGTCACTGGCTTTTTAGGCTCGGGTGGCTGGGTTGCTGCGGTTTTGGGCAGGTTGACGGTAATGGCGTTGTTAAGCACCGGGATAGTGACGATGAAAGCCACCAGCAATACCAACATCACGTCCACCAAGGGGGTGATATTGATCTCGCTTAATACTTCATCGCTTTCAGTGGTAGAGGAAAAAGCCATTATGCGTATGCCTCATTCTTGAGTTTAACAACAGAAGATGCGTTATCAGCCTGGTGCTTGGCAGCAGAAGTATCTAACTGCTTGCTGGCAAAGTTGGCCTTGCGTGACAGGCGGATCAAATCAGCTGCGAAATCGTCCAGATCACCATTGATCAGCTTCAGGCGACGGGTGAAGAAGTTGAAGGCCAACACGGCAGGCACCGCTACGGCAATACCCAGACCAGTGGCTACCAGCGCTTCACCAATTGGGCCAGCCACAACTTCCAGGCTGGCAGAGCCCAGCGCGCCGATATTGGTCAGCGCATTCATGATGCCCCATACCGTACCGAACAAACCGACGAATGGTGAGTACTACCGATACTGGCCAACACAGCCAGGCCGCTATCCAGACTGCGACGCTCCTTGAGGATTTGCTGACGCAGGGAACGCTCCAGCAAGTCCTGACGGTCACCGGTGTGCTCCAGATCGTTGCTGGTGTGGGCATCTACATCATGCAGGGTGTTGAAACCAGCCTGGGCTACGCGGGCAGCCGGGCCGTCAACGTCCTGAATATCAGCCGCAGCCAGAATATTGGGGGCGCTCCAGAAAGCCTTTTTGTAACGCTTGGTCTGGCTGGCAGCACGCCAGTGTTGATAACCCTTCACCAGCAACAGAGTCCAGGTCACCACGGAGAAGGCAATCAGCGCATACAGCACGCTATCCACGATCAGAGAGTTGGAGTTTGCAATATCGAACATATTTTTCTTTCCTTACAAAATGAGTTGAGTGCTACTAAATCAGGAGGCGATCTTGAATTCGATGGGCACCGTTGCCCAACCATCAATCGGCTTGTTGCCACGCTTGGATGGCGCAAATTCCCAGCCGTTGACGGCTTCAATCGCCGCCTCATCCAGCGTCTTGCGACCGCTGGACTGCTTGATCTCTACACGTTCTACACGACCATTGGCTAATACCCTGACCCGCAATATCACCGTGCCCTGCCAACCTTGGCGCTGGGCAAATGACGGATACTTGGGAGCCGGGTTATTCAGATAACCGGCATAACCCGTGGCTTCTGTCACTGGCTCTTCCTTGGGCGGTGGCGCAGGTGGCGCTGGCGGCGCAGGGGGCGCTGCCTCTACCGGGGCCGTGGTTTTCTCTGCCACGCGGTTTTCCTGCACCACAATATCGTCAGGCTTGATATCCGGCTCGGCCACGGGCGTCTTCAAGGCAGGAGGCGGCTTGGGCGGCTGCTTCACTACCTTTTTCGGTGGTGGTGGCGGAGGTGGTGGTGGCGGCTTGACCTCGGGTGGTGGCTCTATCACCGGCTTGATGATCTCAATTTCTACACGCTTGGGCTTGGGCGCAAGTGGCACATGCTGGCTGTTGATGTAGAAATAAGCACCCACAACGTGGGCGGCGATCACTACCAAGCCTAAGGCCAGATAGTTTCTGCCAGCACCTGGCGTGCCCGCCTCGGCCTGCAGTTCCCTTTGCCGCACGGCAAAGGCGTGATCGATGCGCTTTGTGGCTTCGGCCACCCGCTTGGAGATCTGATCCTTGCCAGGCAAGAGATCAGCGCTATCAAGCAGGCCACCAGAAGGCTTCAAGGCAGAAGTAGACAATTGCAATATCCTCCTTTAGCTAATTCCAGAATGCGCTAGGCAAAATCGGTCAGCACATCCTCTTTGATGCGCTGGAATTCAATGGTTGAACGAAGGCGTGGGCGTGGCAAATCCACAGGCACGATGCGCTTGATGCGCCCGGGGTGGGATTGCATCACCACAACGCGATCGCCAAGGAAGACCGCTTCCTCGACATCATGGGTGACCAGAATGGTGGTCAGCCCCTCGTGTTCCCAAAGGCGTTGCAACTCTTGCTGCAATTTAAGCCGGGTCAGCGCATCCAGTGCGGCAAACGGCTCATCCAGCAGCAATAGTTGCGGACGCAGCGCCAAGGCGCGGGCAATGGCAACACGTTGCGACATGCCGCCCGAAATCTGGTGTGGGTAGGCTTTTTCAAAACCGGACAGACCAACGAGGTTGATCTGCTCCTGTACTCTTTGCTTGCGTTCGGCCTTGGGCACGTCGGTGGCAGAAAACGCCAGGACGATATTGCCTTCCACCGTCAGCCAGGGAAACAAGCGGTGTTCCTGAAACACAATGCCGCGAGAAAGATCGGTGCCTTCAATACGTGCGCTTGGTAAACAATGTCACCGCCATACTGAGTGTCCAGACCTGCCACCAGCTTGAGCAAGGTGGACTTGCCGCAACCACTGGCGCCAACAATGGAAATAAACTCACCAGCACGTATGTCCAGGTTGATGCCGGACAACACTTGCAAGCTCTCGCCGCTGAGCTGGTAGCTTTTTTCCACATTCTTGATGGTCAGCGTAACTGGCTGACTGGCAGTTGAAGACTGGTGGACTGACGCTTCCGTCTCGTCCTGCAGTGCTGGATCGCGCTTGAAATTCAGCACTGTGTTAGATGCGCTCATACTTCTTTCTTTCTCGGTTTACGGCTGTCTCAGAATACCTTTTGCATATGCGGTATCTAAATACTTTGTCGCCATAATGTCTTACAAAAAACATATAAGACACGGGCGATCATTTAATTTGGTTATATATGAGCAATTGCTATGCCAAAGTCAGCAAGCCATCGCCATAACGCTTTAGATTCATTCATTTAGCAGCCAAATCTCAAGGCGGCACTTGTACAACTGTTGCCCAGCCACCATCAGCCTGGATTAAAGTGTTGCTATATAAACAGTTTGTGCTGGTGGAAATGAAACAGCACTGCCTGGGCAGTGCTGTTATGAGGGTGTAATAATTTTCAGGAATAAGGCTGAAAAGCCCGTCAATACTGAATGCTGAGCATGAGCATTAGTTGGCAGTCCAGTAATCTTCCAGCTTGAGTTCTTTCAATGCATGTTCCACAAAGCGCGGATTAAGCATCTGCGCCAGATCAGGCTCCTGACGTGTCAGGCCGGATTCCTTGGCATAAGCTACCGCCTTGCGGTAATGCTCCTTAAGGGCATTGTCATACAGCGGTGACCAGCGTTGACGCCAGCTGACGTTATCCTGCTCATACTCGCGGCGGTTAACGCTTTCAGGATAGATCTTGTTGGAATAATCGCGGATATAAGCGGCTTTGTTTTCATCCTGCGCTACCCAGTGCACGCTTCTGAGATAAGCAGTGACCACGGCTTGGGTGACCTCTGGGTTTTTCTGCACAAACTCATTGCGCGCCCACACGCCGCCCATCAACTTCCAATCGACAGGGGCAGTCTTGGTGGACCAGATGATTTTGCCTACACCTCTATCTTCGAGAATATAAGAATCAAACAGGCTGAAGAAACCATCCACGGTGCCACTGGCCAGGGCTGCGGCCCCCACTTGCGGATTCACGTTGACGATCTTGAAATCCTTGAAGCTCAGGCCCTGACTCTTCAGCAGATTGGCAAAGGCCAGCTCCCAGGGGCGGCCTCTATGCAGGGCAATGCGCTTGCCCTTTAAATCCTGAATGCTTTTGGCTGTGGAGTTTTTGGGCACGACCAAATAAGAGTTGGCGGTGGTGCCCCAGGGCGCTACCAGTTGCACTGTGGGTTTGCTGGCGTTCAGGATAATCGGTGGCAGGTCACCATAAATACCAAAATCAATCTTGCCGCTGGCAAAACCTTCGTTAATCACCGGGCCTACCGAGGCCATGGCCGCAGGCACCCATTCGACCTTGATGCCCTGCTTTTTCAGTTCTTCGGGGAAAGTGCCATTGACCACCAGCGAGGCGCTGCCGGTATATACGGTTTTGCCAGCCACATTGGTGGCTACCGAGGCAATGCGCACTACCTTGAGTGCTTCTTCTGCCTGTGCAGGCTGGAAGACTACTGAGGAACCCAATGCCAGTAGCGCGAGAGCGTTTTTGAATTTCATATGATGTCCTAATGAGGTGCTCCTGCGCTGCATCACTTGGCAGATGCAGCGCAGGAGTAAATTGATAGCCTGGCCTATTTAATACTCGGCCTATTTAATACTTAGCTTAGGCTCTACTTGGCACTAGCCTGAACCTGCTTGCTTTCCCAGTAGTGCTCCAGCTTGAGCTCCTTGAGCGCATGTTCCACAAATTTGGGATTAAGCAGTTGTTGCAGGTCTACGTCATTACGCACCAGGCCAGATTGCTTGGCATAGCTGGTGACGCGCTTGTAATGCGTCAGCAGTGCATCGTCATACAAAGGTGACCAGCGGTCTTTCCAGGCGACGATGTCATTGTCGTAATCCTTGCGGATAACGTCTTCTGGCAAGGCATTGGTGGCGTATTCGCGGATGTACTCATCTTTGTTGGCCGCCTGCGAAGTCCAGTAGCTGGTTTTGACATAGGCAGTGACTATGGTCTGGGTCAGCTCAGGATACTTCTTGATGAAGTCATTGCTGGCCCAGAGCCCGCCCATGAGTTTCCAGTCTGGTGGCGCGCTCTTGGTGGACCAGATAATGCGGCCGACTTTACGCTGCTCCAGGATATGCGCGTCGTTCAGGCCAAAGAAGCCATCGACAGTGCCGCTTGCCAAGGCCGCTGCACCTACTTGCGGGTTGACGTTGACGATCTTGAAGTCTTTGAAGCTCAGGCCTTTGGATTCCACCAGATTAGCAAAGGCGATTTCCCAGGGACGGCCACGGTGCAAGGCGATGCGCTTGCCCTTGAGGTCTTCTATGCTGCTGGCCTTGGATTTGGCAGGTACGACCAGATAGGAGTTACCGCTGCGGCCCCAGGGGGAAACCAGTTGTACGGTAGGCCGTGAGGCATTGAGAATCACAGGCGGCAAATCACCATAAGAGGCAAAGTCTATTTTGCCGCTGGCGAAGCCTTCATTGATGATGGGGCCAACAGCTGAGTGCGAGGCTGGCACCCATTCAATCTTGACGCCTTTGTCGAGCAGGGTTTTTTCCAGGCCGCCTTCTTTCAGCACGGCAGCGCCGTTAAGGTAAGTGGTTTTGCCCGCAATGTTGTAGACCACGGCGGCAATGCGTACCACCTTGGGGGTGTCTTCCGCCCAGGCTGAGCTGGACAAAATACCGATGGAAAGCGCAGTAGGTACGGCAAGCCAGGCACTCAATGCCAGGCCCAGTAGTTTATTTCTCAACATATTTACTCCAAAAAGCGTGTCCGGTCTGATTCAAAATCCGGTTTGGGGGTATCTGAACACTCTGTGAAATCCGAGAAAAAATCAGCGCCTCGCCCGTTGACGGGTAAAGGACGCTGAAAACGAGACAGTTTTCTTGGGAAGGATTAGTCGTTCCTGTAATGCTTGAACTTGCGCTAATGCGGGCCTAGGCGGCTTTTTCTGTCAGCCACTTGCGGGCTTCCTGCAGCGGACGTTGATCCACCCAGGCATCCAGATCAAAATCTCTATCCAGCAGGCCATGTATCCACATGAATTCCTTCTGCTTGCGGAACAGTTCAATCCGCTCGCTATCCAGCGTGGGCTCGAGGTGCAGGTGGAAATCATTGCGGTAGGCTTCGGCCACACTTTCCGCCCCGGCAAAGGTTTCGTCCTGCAGAATGCTGCGCACGCCATCAAGATTGGTCTTGGCCCACTCAGCTGCACGCAGGGTCTGGTGCAGGAAGCGCACAACCAGATCAAAATGGTTTTCCAGCAAATCTTCATGCACGGTGATAGGACGCGGCGTGCCGTTGTTGACACGTGATGCCAGGTCACCATAGGTATCGAGGTCTATACCAACCACCAGGCCTAGGCGTTTGGCCGCTTCAACAGCGGAAGCGCCCTTGACGTAGACCGCATCGACATTGCCAGTGATAAGATCATCCAGCCCAGCCCAGAGGCCGCCCAGCACATCACGGGTACGCGTGGCATCGCCACGGCCACGACCAGCAGCTACTTCCACCAGTTTGACTTCATCCAGTGTCAGCCCGGCCAGGCCGAGTGCGCCTTTGTAACCATGCAAGCTCATGCCACGGGCAATACTGCTGCCGCGGATATGATCCTTGATTGGATGATCGACAAACTCAGGCAGTGCCAGGCGCTTGCCCTTAAGGGCAGCAGGCTCGCTAATGCCGGAATCCGGACGCACCAGTATGGCTTGCCATTCGTCTATCCAGGTCAGGCCTATCAGGCGCGTGGGTGCTGCTTGCGCACGTGCTGCAATTGCCAGCAGGTTGCCGCCTTCGCGGATCAGCGTAGGCAGTTGGTGATCGTAATGATGACGGTTGTACTCACGTGGCCCACCCTGCAAGGTAGAGACGGTGATGCCGTCCTTGGCAAATTCTTCAGTCAGCCAGCCCAGCTTGTAAGCCAGGCCAGTTGCTGTTGGTACTGGGCAACGCGTAAACCAGATTTGGTCGAGTTGATCGCTCATGTTTCCCCTCGTACCTACTAGTTAGCCGCTGGCAGATCAGTGGCAGGCAACAGGTTGAGCGCCTTGGCCTGATCAAAGATCTTGGCCATGCGCCATTGCTGCGCCAGTACGCCAGGACCGTAATCACGCGAACCACCAATGGCATCAGCCAGGGTTTGAATCTGCGCGCCCTCTTCCAGCAACAAAATAAACTCTGCTGTCTTGCGCAAGCCTTGCTTGCCCCAGACGGTGGAACCACCATTGGCTTCGAGGATGGCTGTGTTGTGTGGGTTGAGCTTGATTTGGTCGAGAATGAAATCAACTTCTTGCTGACGTCTATCTATATAGATAGGAATTTCGCGGATCAGGTTATAGCGTTGTACAGGCACATAGCGGATAGGCAGTGTGCGGTGGGTTTGCGCCCAGGCACCGAGGTAAGGTGAATGTACGTGGGAGATGGTGGTGATGTCGGCATGCTCCTTGAACAGCTTGGTGTAGCGGCCAGATCCAGCTGCGCTACCCTGACCCAGCACCAGGTTACCTTCAAAATCCACCACAATCGCCTTCAGCTCACGGCCTTCCCAATTGAATGGGCCTGGATCATTCACAATCACCAGCTTTTCTTCACCTGGCACGCGCTCAACAAAACCCACGGTTCCGTTGGCAGTGATGGTGTTGGTGAGGCGGAATGCGGCAAATGCAGTTTTGGCATCGGCAAGCACTTGGGCGGCAAACGCTTCGAGATCGTTCTCGGTTTCAATCTTGGTGATGGTCATAAAAATTCCCGCAGTCAATGATGGGCAGCTGCATGCTTGCCCTGAATACCCGGCTATCACCGGGTGCCTATTGACCAAGAGAGTGGCAAGAGCTGTGCCAAGCTGAGGCTGGCTTGGAAAAAGCAAAATAAAATCTTCTATTACATCAACTTAAGTAGCCAGACCCATATCCCCAACCTCATAAGCAAGTGCTGTGCAGGCAACAGCTGTTGCTATTGAAACAGTTGATCAAGGCCGTGCTGTTGTTGCAACACCAGCAGTTACCTTGGTTGCAATAAAGATAACTTGTCATTAACAATCTATATTCCATAAAAATATATAAATATAAACATATAGTTTTAGACCAGCTAAAGAATTGTGCGTATATTGGCCTCACCCCTCACCAAGGAAAGTCTTACCCGATGCACGCGGAACTATGGAACTATGAACGCGCTTTCGAAAGCGCGGATCATGTGATCACCCACCCCAACCCTAGCGCAGTCAGCCTGTCTGTACGCGCTAGTGCGCTGGTATTCAGCGATCCCCGTTCGCAAAACCTGCTTAATCTCATTGAGAAAATCGCAGCCAGCAACGCCACTGCGCTTGTGATTGGCGAAACTGGCACAGGCAAGGAATTGATTGCCCGCCATATTCACGCCTTGAGCACGCGTCGCGATGGCCCTTTCCAGGCGATCAATTGCGGTGCGTTTTCTGAGACGCTGGTTGAGAGTGAGCTGTTTGGCTACGAGCGCGGTGCATTTACGGGCGCCACTTCCGCCAAGACTGGCTGGTTTGAATCGGCCAATGGCGGCACCTTATTCCTCGATGAAATTGGCGACTTGCCACAATCCACCCAGGTCAAGCTGTTGCGTGTGTTGCAGGAGCGTGAAGTGGTACGCCTGGGTTCGCGCAAGGCTACGCCGATTGATGTACGTTTGATCGCCGCCACCAATGTGGACCTGGAAGAAGCGGTACGCGCTGGTCGTTTCCGTGAGGATCTCTACTACCGCATCAAGGTTGTGCCCGTGGATTTGCCGCCTTTGCGCGAGCGTCCGGGTGATATCTTGCCGCTGGTGGAGCATTTCCTGAATGTTTACAAGAGCCGCTTGCATACTAATATTCCCAAGCTGGCACCGGAAACCATACAGCAATTGCTGGAATACCCATGGCCAGGCAATATCCGCGAGCTGGAGAATGTGATTCACCGTGCCTTGCTGATTTCAACCTCTGGTGTGCTGTATCCACGTGATTTGGGCTTGCCCGCAATCACTACCCTGACAGAGAGATCAGAACCACGCCCAAGCTTGACCAGCCTGGCAGGCAGCAAGCCCAGCTATCAGACCCAGGCTGAGGTGGCTAACTCTAGCACCACTACGCTGGAAACCTATCAGCTGGAGCGCATACTCGGCCAGTTGTTTGAATCGCCGCCGCCCAATCTGTTTGAGCTGGTGAATTCAGTGTTGGTGAAAAAAGCCTACGAGTACAGCAACAAGAACCAGGTGCACACTGCCAAGTTACTCGGCATTAGCCGCAATATTCTGCGCGCACGCCTGAAGGAGCTGAAGCTGATTGCCTGATGGCTAAGCGGCTGAATGCAGTGCAACAAAAAAGCGGCTTGAAGCCGCTTTTTTTATTATGTGCCTGACTTGTGTTCAGTCATTTGTCAGGCACTTCACTATCTTTCTTGCCGTTTCAGGCGACTAAAGACTGTGGTGACTCCTGCTTCAACAGGAACAAGGCCTGCTCTACCGCCACTTCCACGCGCTTGCTGATGGATTCGCTGGTGAGCTTGTAATCGGTGAACTCGGTATCCTTGGCGTAAATCGCGGTTGGCGTGGTGTAGACATTAAAGAAGCTTGCCAATGTACGCAGCTGATAATCCACCACCAGGGCGTGCTGGTCACTGCCACCAGTGGCAGCCAAAATTGCCACCTTGCCCACTAACACCTTGGGGTCGAGCAAATCAAAGAAGTGCTTGAGCAGGCCCGTATAAGAAGCCTTGTAGACCGGGCTGGCAATCACCAGCAGGTCAGCCTCTTGTACCTTGTTGTAAATCTGGGTCAAGGACTCGGGGAAGTTGTTATATGAAATGGTGCTACCCAGCACAGTGGCGATCTGGGCGATATCTATGATCTCGCGGGCGCATGCAATTTTTGCGATGCACTGGCCGTAATCTCTTCCACCAAAGCCTTGGTTCTTGAAGGTTGCGTCAGGCTACCCGAGATACCTACTATTCTTGCCATACCTACTCCTACAAAACATGATTGATTCAAACCTTGCGGGCACACCTATGCAAGCATGCCAATAAATGACTTCAGCAATAAAAATGCCAAGAATGCTGCCATAAAAAATTGATTATAAATCAAGTACAAACAATATTAACCCCAGAAACGATCAAGGTTAATTGCTGCTATAGCAACTTAAATGCTGGCTGGCTGACTGAAAATCAACATTTGGAAATTTTGTTGCTGCGCTGGCAACAGGTGGTGTGGCGCACCTTTACAGGGATAGAACTCCAACGCCACCGCTATGTCATACCAGCCATCTACCCCCCACAGGAAGCATCATGCAAAAAACCACCAAGAAGTTTCTAATTGCAGGCATCGTCATTGTGTTTCTCTGGATAGCGTTTACACAATTCCCCAATTATCTTGATCGCGACATTCTCAATGGCAAGGCCGCAGTGCTACGCTCGGTAGCGAATGCCGAGAGTGTGGAATTCCAGAATTTGCGCAAGGTTGAGCACGAGGGTTTGACCATTGTCTGCGGCGAATACAACGTCAAGGATACGCAAGGTGAATACGTAGGTTACAAAGGCTTTTCCGCCAAGGTTGTCGACAAGAACTCGGTGTTCAGCGATGACCCGCAGGAATATCAGCAGTTTTGTGCTGCCAGCGCTTAAAACGCATTTTTGATCATAGGTAATTCAAGCGGCGCCAATGGCGCCGTTTTCATGATCAACAGCCTCGCAGATATGTAGTCCTAGTCCTACAGCAAGATATTGCTTTGGCTGATATAGCAAAACCCCTGTACGCCTTAATCTCAGCGTGCCTTATTGGCATTCAACAGATCATATTCAGGGGAACTCATGAAACGCATCACTGGTATTTTTTTCTTGTGCTGTATGGTCAGCGCGCCTGCCTACGCGGTTGATGGCATTGCCTTTGCGGGAGGCTCAGGTTCAGATGCTGATTTGGCTACCGTCTCGCTCACCTGGAACTGGGATAAACGCTGGTTTACCGAAGGCGATTGGTCATTGGGGGGCTATTGGGAACTGAGCGGCACCGCCTGGAAAGGTGATGGTCCCAGACCTGAAAAAGAACTCTATGGCATAGGCATTGCACCCGTGTTCCGTTTTCAACGTAACGCCTTTGCCAATAGCATCAGCTTATGCAGAAGTTGGGGTGGGCGCGTATCAATTTTCCGGCAAGCAAATCCACGGTGAGCAAAGCATGGGTTCACGCTTTGAATTTGGTACCCATATTGGCCTGGGCATGACCTTTGGTGACAGACAGCAGTTTGATGTGAGCTATCGGATACAGCATTTTTCCAACGCGGGCATCACCAGCACCAATCCTGGCATCAACTTCAATGAAATTCGCATTGGCTACCACTTCTAAACATAAAGCTTAACACAATGCTACACCCCGGCCAGTGCGATTGCCTGGCCGTGAGGTTCTCTCTCGGCAATGTTCTAGGCTAGCGCTTTAAGCCGCTCAGGCCTCTCCCACCATGGCCTGACAAGAACGCAGATCGCTATGGTAAACCTTGGCCAGCGGAGAATCCGCAGTCAAATGCCCCTTGGCCTTGAACTGCGCATCGGAATAATGCCTGAATGAATCCAACATAATACGGCAGGGACTGAAAGCATCGTAGCGCTGATCGCCAAAGCGCGGCCATTTGCGCACCATCTGAATGATGGGCTGGTGAATGTTATGCCGATAATCCTTGGCCGTACCCGCCGCAATCACCTGCATCAACACTGCGTCCCTCTCTTTTACCAGACTGAAAGACTGCCTGGCCAAACCTTGTGCCTCATCTGCACTCGCCAATATGGGCAGGATAAGCAAGAGAGCAAATATTCCGGAACGCTTCAACATCATGCCACCTTGCTAAATGTGATTATTAATTTAAGCCGCGAATATAACCTATTGAGCTATATAGGTCATCAATGAATGGTATTTAATGCTTTATTGTAAATAAACCCATTGCCAAGCGCATGGCGTGATGCACAGCTGTGATCATTCAAGCTCGTCTGGATAATTCACCCGGAAATATCCTATTCTGGGGAAATATCGAGTATTCACATTATCCAAACTCATGATCTGCAAAGGTGATGCCGCTTGCAATGTGCCTACCCCAACGCCTGCACTACCTGGTTTTCCATCTGCGAGATAGATCAGGCCAAAACTCCCTACCTGACCTTTATAAAACACCAGATCCCCAGGCCTGGTTGGTCCACTTGGTGAAATTGTTGCATCAAGCTATCAGAGAGCCGCACTCCAGGCGTTCTTTCTACTGGCACTTTGCTCTTTGAGAGCACAAAAGCCATGAAAGAAGGAGAATCAAAGCCAGCGGTGACGGATTTACCGCCTAGGGTGAAGGGAATATCTTTCCACGCCAGCAGAATGGCATTCAACAGCGTTTGCTTGCGCATGCCATGCGGCATTTTTTCTATGCTTTGTTTGACGCTGGCCCAATCAACATCTGGGTCGAGGATATTGATACTCTTGCTGTCTGTGACCGTGGTGAGAAAATCCAGAATGCCATCCTGAGTTTGCCCCAGGTCTTGCACTTGATGGGTCAACTGTGGAATCTGCGCTTGCAAGGCAGTCACTTCATTATTTAGCGCGTGGATTTCCGCTTTTTTTGCCTGGACTTCCTTTTCTATCGTCGTGATATGGATAAACGAATAAATGATAGAACCCAGCACGATCAAGCCGCCAATCGCGCTCACTCGTGCAGCTCGTTTTGATGCCCTTTCAATTGCCTGCAAATCAGCCTGCATCATTTGGCTTTCTCCGCAGGTTCATCAATCGGAATCAGCCGCTTGATAGCTTCTGTCCACATCAGCAGCAGCCTGCCCAATTGATATGCGATAAAACCTGAACTACCAAACAACAGGCTTAACTCGCCATAGCCCGCCTGCCCCTGCAGCAAGATTCTGATGGCGGATGCCAATACCATGACACAGGCAATGGACGTGGCAACAAGATAAACCAGACGTTCAGTACGGAACAAGGCCGTGATGCGCTCCACGGCCTCTATACGTTGCTGCAGATCATTCGCCATGCTTTCCTTGAGCCACTTGAGAAAGAGTTAGATTAACTGATATTTTTATCAATATATCCTAATAAATTCTGCAAAGGCAATTTAAGAGAGCTATAGGCGTTTAATGGAGAGGCGTTGCTTTTATATCCGCTGGATGGCTTTAGCGGCAGCATTGAGGCGCGTGCCATTTCTATATGCAAGCTGCCTAATTTGGGATGCTGCCCATGCTGAGGTTTTGGGGGCACGTCAAAGAAATCTCTGCCCCAGGGCAATTCCAATATTTGATTGAGATCAAACTTGGTATCAAAAGATAAACCAGATTGAGCACAAGAGGCTTTATGCAAGGCTTTGGAGATTAAAAATTCCCCAGCTTTTAACTGGTCAACTTTTTATGTAGTGCCATAGGCTACTTCTATACCTATGCCATCTTCGTATTCATTGACGGCAACAACTAAGGCTGGCTTTGGCTTGGGACCAGCTTCATCCCTGGGCTTTTGTGGAAACTTGCACCAAACAATATCTCCAACGCTTGGTAACTCCCACATGGCCTACGTCTCAAGTAGAGATGTTTTGCGTAACAACTTACCTTTAGGCAGCTTTGGTTTTGCAGCTTGCTTGATCGCATGAATATCCTGATCTGTCAGAGCTGCTTCATCTGTCTCATAGTGAGGCAAGTGATCTTTAGCAAAAGAAGACAAAGTGATATTGA
Organism: Methylobacillus glycogenes JCM 2850; assembly: GCF_000617925.1. Taxonomy (GTDB): domain Bacteria; phylum Pseudomonadota; class Gammaproteobacteria; order Burkholderiales; family Methylophilaceae; genus Methylobacillus; species Methylobacillus glycogenes. Next base: position 550,406 of record NZ_BAMT01000001.1, on the reverse strand, counting down.
CCAACATGGTTTCACTCGAGAGAGGGTGTGCAAGCAGGTTTGAAATGAATACCCCACGCAATAGCTGAGTTTTACTCGCTAAGCGCGACACAACGTTTTACCTGTATGTCGGGATTTTCCTCACGGGCTTTCCAAAGGTCATAGGCTGTTTGTTGAGACAGCCAAAGATCAGCGCGTCCGCCATTTTCCACCCCAAGCCAAGCCTCTAACCTCAATGCCATCGTGATGGATATACCAGACTGTTCATTTAACAACCTGGATAATGAAGAACGATCTACCCCCAACTGTTCTGCCGCTTGAGCAGGAGTGAGCCCAAGTGCTGGAAGAATATCTTCACGCAGCATTTCACCTGGATGTGATGGTTGATGTATGCGAGCCATGTTAAGCCCTCCTAATGGTAGTCCTGATAATCCACAAGAATTGCATCTGCGCTGTCAAAAGCAAACGTCATTCTCCAGTTCCCGTTTACTGATACTGCGAAATGCCCAAGCAAATCTCCGTCCAATGAATGCAGGCTCCAACCTGGAATATTCATATCTTCTGCGCAAGTTGCATCATCAAGACGAGTTAATTGCCGTCTAAGTTTATTTGCATGATCTGGCCTTATTCCAGCCTTACTTCCGGACTGATGAAGTTTCTGCAATCCTTTGTGTTGGAAACTTTTGATCATATAAGAATCATATCCACGAATTGCGCCATGCGCAACACGCAACAGCACATCAAATGTGCTTTGACCATGCAGCTTTGGCTTTGCTGGCAGCTGCAAATCCTGTCTGTGGGGGTGCGCTACCTAGCCCGCGCTAACAAAAAAGATGCTGGGAGCTTATCACATTAGGCTGACCAACTGAGAGAATTGGCAAAGGCCAATGAAACACCAAGTGTCCCAAAAATGCCCCAAGAAATTACTGAACCGCTGGAAACCGCATTATGACGGGCTTCGGATGGCGGAAGCGGTGAGATTCGAACTCACGAACCCTTGCGGGTCGCCGGTTTTCAAGACCGGTGCCTTCAACCACTCGGCCACACTTCCGTTCTGACAACCAGTCGAGCGACTGGAAGAACGGCATTCTAGCAAAGAAGTTCAGTCGTCGTCCACGACCATTCCAGGGAATAATACTTCTGTGAAGCCAAACTGGGCCAAATCGCGTATGCGCATTGGGTAAAGTATGCCGTCCAGATGGTCGCATTCATGCTGCACCACGCGGGCGTGGAAGCCGCTGACCAGCCTATCTATCTTGTTGCCATATTGATCAAAGCCTGTGTATTGCAGGCGTTGATATCTGGGCACTACGCCACGCATGCCGGGCACGGATAGGCAACCTTCCCAGCCATCTTCCAGATCCTCGCCCACCGGGGTCAACACCGGGTTGATCAGGACGGTGTAAGGCACCTGGTCTGCATCGGGGTAACGCGGGTTATGGCCTACGCCAAAAATCACCACGCGCTTGCTCACTCCAATTTGCGGTGCAGCTATGCCCGCCCCATTCATATGCGCCATGGTGTCTTCCATGTCCTTGATCAAGGCATGTAGTTCCGGGGTGTCAAATTGCGTGATGGGCTCAGCCTTTTGCAACAATAAAGGCTCACCCATTTTCAGTACGGGCTTAACAGGCATGAGCTATCACCAACCTTTCTATCAGTTTGCGTACGCGTTCCATGGTCTGGTCCAGCACTTCGCCCACGTTCTCGTACTTGATGCCGTGCTGGCTGCTGGCGCGGCCTGCCGCATGGTTAACTACTGGGCAGATGGCGGCATAGTGCATATCTAGCTCGCGTGCCAATGCGGCTTCTGGCATGCCAGTCATGCCGACGATATTGGCACCATCACGTTCCAGGCGGTTGATTTCGGCTGCGGTTTCCAGCCTGGGCCCCTGTACGCAGGCATAGACGCCTCCATCAATCAGGGCTTCCTGGCTTGCTCTCCCCGCCTCCAGGCACAGGCTACGTAGTTGGGTGCTGTAGGGCTGGGTAAAGTCTATGTGTTTCACGGGCAGATCGCCACCATCAAAAAAGGTGTTCTTGCGCGCTTGTGTGTAATCAATGATCTGGTCTGGCACAACGATGGTGCCAGGACTCAGGTGTTCTTGTATGCCACCGACCGTGGCAACCGCCACGATGTCTTGCACGCCTTCTGAATGCAATGCCCAGATGTTGGCGCGATAATTGACGATATGCGGTGGCAGCGTGTGACCGTTGCCGTGCCTGGGCAGAAAGATGATTTCATGCCCACCAATATCACCGAAGGTCAGTGGCCCCGAGGGCTCACCATAGGGGGTGCGTATGATTTGCCTGCGCTTGATCTTGAGATTGGCCAATTTGGTCAAGCCAGTACCGCCGATGATGCCGAGCATGAAAACTCCACGAGGTTAGACCGTCTCATTGTAGCGCAAGCCGCGAGTCTTGCCACAAGGCCCGCGCTGCATGGGTTTTATGGCATACTCTAGGTCGCTTATGACTAACTCCCCGCACGCAGCCCTCCAGCAGAGCATGGCACTCAGCCAATCGCATTACGAAAATTTCCCGGTCGCTTCCATTTTGCTACCTAGGCATTTGCGCGAACCCATAGGGCTGATTTATGCGTTTGCGCGGCAGGCAGACGATTTTGCCGATGAGGGCGATTTAACGCCAGAGCAACGTCTGGCCTTGCTCGATGCTTTCGCCAGCAGCTGGATTTGATTGCCCAGGGGCAGCAGCCAGGGGTAGCTTTGTTCCAGGCACTGAAAGTCATGATAGAAGAGCGCGGCCTGCCTTTGCAGCCTTTCTATGACTTGCTTTCTGCCTTCAGTCAGGATGTCATTAAAGCCCGGTATGCCAATTTTGGTGAGGTCATTGATTATTGCCGCCGTTCTGCCAACCCGGTAGGACGTCTGTTGCTGCATTTATATGGCGAAGCCACACCGCGTAATCTTGGTTTGTCAGATGCCATCTGCACTGCCTTACAACTGATCAATTTTCTGCAGGATGTGGCCATCGATACTGGCAAGGACAGAATTTATCTGCCACAGGATGAATTGCAGAAGTACAAGGTGAGCGAGGCGCAGATCATGGCGCATGACCCGCAAGGCACCTGGAGCTTGTTAATGGAGTTCCAGATCAACCGTACGCGACGCCTGTTACAATCGGGTGCGCCACTGGGGATGATTTTGCCAGGCCGCATAGGCATGGAAATGCGCATGATTATCGCCGGAGGCGAGCGCATTCTTAAAAAGCTGCACCAGCACAGAGGCGATGTGTTCAATCATAGGCCAGTGCTCAAACCCAGGGACTGGATTTATATGTGTTACCGCGCGGTGAGGAAGAAATGAGTCCGCAAGAATATTGCCAGAAGAAAGCCGCAGCCAGCGGCTCAAGTTTTTATTACAGTTTTCTTTTTCTGCCCAAGCCCAGGCGCGAGGCAATTACCGCGCTTTATGCTTTCTGCCGTGAAGTCGACGATGTGGCCGATGAGGTGCAGGATTTGGGTGTGGCCCACATCAAGCTGGACTGGTGGCGTGGCGAAATTGCCAATCTTTATCAGGACAAGCCGCAGCATCCCGTAACCCAAGCCTTGCAAGGCCCGGTTAAGCAATATCATCTTAAGCAGGAACACCTGCTGGAAATTATCGCGGGCATGCAGATGGATCTGGAACAGAATCGCTATCGTGATTTTGCCGAGCTGGAGCTTTACTGCTACCGCGTTGCCAGTGTTGTGGGCTTACTCTCTGCCAGCATTTTTGGCTACTCCAACCCGCAAACCCTGCAATATGCCAAAGACTTAGGCATGGCCTTCCAGCTCACCAATATCACCCGCGATGTCGGTGAAGATGCGCGCCGTGGCCGCATTTATCTGCCGCTGGATGAGCTGCAACGGTTTGGCGTCAGCGAGGACGATGTCCTTTATGGGCGCGAATCCGCAGGCATGCGCCAGCTGCTGGAACTACAGGCTAATCGTGCGCAGAGTTTTTACGATAAAGCCCTGGCAGAATTGCCAGCAGAGGACAGAAAACCGCAGCGTACTGGCCTCATCATGTCTGCCATTTACCGCACCCTGCTCAATGAAATCCAGGCAGACAATATCCAGGTGGTGCTCAACGCCCGCGTATCCCTCACTCCCCTGCGCAAACTCTGGCTCGCCTGGCTGACATGGGTACGCAATTAGCCCCTTCTCAGCTAGACCATAGGCCAGACCCTAAATCTGCACCTAGCGCTGCCATCATAGGTGGCGGTTGTGCCGGGCTGGCTGCAGCAGTCAGGCTGAGTGCAGCTGGTGTGCCTGTCACCCTATTTGATTCCAGCCATCAACTCGGCGGTCGTGCGCGCAGCATCACATGGCAAGAGCAAACGCTGGATAACGGTCAGCATATCCTGCTGGGGGCTTATGCCCGCACTTTGGATTTTTTGCAAACCTGCGGCCTGGCTCCAGAACAGGTGTTGCTGCGCCTGCCCTTGAAGCTGGATATGGCAGGCGAATTCTCCTTACGCAGCCAAAGCGCACTGCCCGCTCCTTTGCACATTCTGGCTGGTCTGCTACAGGCCAAGGGCTTGAGTTGGCAAGAACGCTTTGCCGCTGTACGCATCATGGCGGGTTTCAGACTGAGGCAATTCCAGCTAAGCCAGGACATGCCCCTGCAACAGCTCTTGCAAGATCAGCCACCACGCTTGATTCAGATGTTGTGGGAGCCATTATGCCTGGCGGCGCTTAATACTCCCCTGGCTGAGGCCAGTGCCCAGGTATTTCTCAACGTGTTGCGTGATAGTTTTGCGCGCAGCAAGACCGATAGCGATCTGCTGCTGCCACGCAAGGATCTGTCACAGTTGCTGGTTGATCCAGCCGTTGCCTACATACAGCAGCATGCAGGCTCGGTCAGGCTCAATACGCCTATAGAATCTCTACGGCAAGAAGGCTCAGGCTGGGTATTGCAGCATGGGGATGAACAATCACATTTCAGCCATGTCATTATCGCCACCTCACCCTTCCGCGTTGCTCCTCTCTTAGCTGGGCTGCCTGAGCTGGCAGAGACTGCAAGCCAGTGTGCCGCACTGGATTATCAACCAATTTACACGGTGTACCTGCAATATGAAGCCGCGACGCAATTACCTGATGCCATGTGCGGCCTGGCCAATAGCCTGGGGCAATGGGTATTTGATCGCGGACAACTATATGGGCAAGCGGGTTTACTGGCCGTTGTCATCAGCGCGGCTGGCCCGCACCAATCCATGACCCAGGCAGCGCTGGCTTTAGCGGTTGATCAGGAGTTGCGACAACACTTCCCGCATTTGAGCGCTTTATCATGGCACAAAGTGGTTGCGGAAAAACGCGCCACCTTTGCCTGTCGCGCAGGCTTGAAACGCCCCGGGCACCAACTCAGTCAAAATCTTTGGCTGGCCGGGGATTATGTGGCCAGCCCAGACCACTTGCAGGACTACCCTGCCACCATAGAAGGTGCCATACGCAGTGGTGAACTGGCGGCTTTTGAACTTACTAAATCACTTAAATAAAGATATTTAATATTATGATACTCAATGATATTTATGATTTTATTTTACACTGGGCGATTATGAGTTTGTGCTTATGGATCGCCAGCCTGGTATTTCCGGGCATCCAGTTTTCCTCGCGCAGCTCTCTGCTGATATCGGCTCTAGTGCTGGGCTTTGTCAACGCTGTGATCAAGCCACTGTTAGTGATACTCACCTTCCCGCTGACTTTGCTCAGTCTGGGATTGTTTGTACTGGTGATTAATGCGCTGATGATTATGCTGGTCGCCAAGCTGATCAAAGGCTTTGAGCTTTCCGGTTTCTGGACCGCCTTTTTTGCGAGCATTTTCATGGCAATACTGGCATTCCTAATCGAGTGGGCCATGCCCAGCCAGGGCATGGTGTTGATCCCCATGGGTGGCAACGCAGATACCATTTCCATCTAGAACAAGTTACCAAAGCCAGGCTTAGGCTCTCTAAAGGCAACTTGAGCCAAGGTCATCGGTCTATGCACTAAGTTTGAGGTTTATGGGTTTATCAGCAACAACATTTTCCCTGTCATCGTTATTTGATATGCTGTAGCAAAAACCCCCTTACCAGTGCTGCAAACCGCCTGGGACGGGCCTTGTGGCTTTATCAACCCTAACCAGCAAAGACCGTCACCCTTGCGCATCCTCTTTGTCAGTTCAGAAGCATATCCCTTGGTCAAAACCGGTGGTCTCGCCGATGTCAGCGGCTCACTCCCCGCAGCACTGAGCGAGCTGGGTGTTGATATTCGTATCCTGCTGCCTGGCTATGCCCCGGTACTGGAAAAGTTGCAAAATACGCGTTTATTGACGCGCGTGAGTGGCTTGCCCGAAGTCGGCGAGGTCAATCTATTGCTGGGCACTATGCCAGACACAGAAGTACCTGTGATGGTGATAGAAAACAGCCGCCTCTATATCAGGCCAGGCGGCCTGTATAACGATAGTCAGGGTAATGATTGGGATGATAATGCGCTGCGCTTTGGCATTCTCTCCAAGGTTGCCGCCATTCTCAGCAGCCACGATACCCCGCTGCGCGACTGGATTCCGGATGTGGTGCACTGTAATGATTGGCAGACCGGGCTGACACCAGCCTATCTGCATTATTCCGGGCTAGCGCATGCCAAATCCATGGTCAGCATCCACAACTTGGCCTTTCAGGGCAGCTACACTCAGGACTGGGTGCAGAGATTAGGCTTACCCGCTGAGAGCTATCAGATGCACGGCGTGGAATACTATGGCCAGATGTCTTTCCTCAAGGCGGGTATTTTCTATGCGGATAGCATCAGCACCGTCAGCCCCACCTATGCCCGCGAAATTCAAACCGACGAATATGGCTTTGGCATGCAAGGCTTGCTGGCAAGTCGAGGGCATGAGATTCACGGCATACTCAATGGCATAGAAACCCAGGAATGGAACCCGGCCACCGACCCTTACCTGGCAAAAACCTACAATATCGAACACCTGGCAGATAAGAAAATAGTGAAAAAAGCCCTGCAAGTGCAACTGGGGCTGGAAGCCGCGCCGCACAAACCCTTGCTCGGCGTGGTCAGCCGCCTCACGCATCAAAAAGGTCTGGATTTATTCTTATCGATTGCAGATAAATTATTAAAGCAGAATTGCCAGATTGCGGTACTTGGCAATGGCGAGGCCAGCATGGAGGCAGGCTTCAGGGAATTGGCCAAGCGCCACCCGCACCAAGTCAGTGTGACTATAGCTATAGAGAGCCACTTTCGCACCAAATCATGGCAGGGGCAGATATGTTTATCATGCCTTCGCGCTTTGAGCCATGCGGCCTCAACCAGATGTATGGGCTAAGATATGGCACGCCGCCTATAGTCACCCGCACTGGCGGGTTGGCCGATTCCATACAGGATAGCAACAGTGCCAGCATGAAAAACAACACCGCCACGGGGTTTGTCATGAATCAGGCCGAACCCCAGCAATTGCTTAATGCGGTAGAACGGGCCTTGGTGTATTACCACGATCCGCGCGCCTGGCGCAAAATCCAGCGCAATGGCATGCGCCGCGACCTGAGCTGGAACCATAGCGCCCAAGCTTATCTACAGCTATATCAAAGCCTGGCAGCCAGTTGAACCAAAAAAAATAGCGTCGGGATTTACTCGACGCTCATTCTTACTCAGCTAGAAATCCCATGAAAAACAGCAAACTGTTACATCTTTTTAACAGTTTGCTAACCATTCTGGCCTTCTCCGCAATATTTAATTAACACTTGCCACCTATTATGGATACCAACGCAGGATAAATGGCATGCTTAATGCTCATTTATATGCGAGCTTTCTCCAAAGCTATACTTCTCCTCCCTTAAAGGGTGCGCACTGCGCACCTTTTTTTTGCCTGTCACTTTCGTAACAGCCTATTCCAGGCGGATCTATTCGAGGCGGATAAAGTGCTCGCGGTAGTACTTGAGTTCATCGATGGATTCATAGATATCCGCCAAAGCTTCATGCTTGCTGCTTTTCTTGAAACCACCAGTGAGGCTAGGACGCCAGCGTCGCGCCAGTTCCTTGAAAACGCTGACATCCAGATTACGGTAATGGAAGAAAGACTCCAGCTCTGGCATGTAGCGCGCCATAAAGCGTCTGTCCTGACAGATGGAGTTACCGCACATAGGGGATTTACCCGCTGGCACGTATTCTTGCAGGAAAGCAATCATTTGCTGGGTAGCGGCGGCTTCGTCCAGCGTGGAAGCCTTCACCTTATCAATCAGGCCTGAGCGACCATGGGTGCCCTTATTCCAGGCATCCATGCCATCAAGCACAGCGTCAGATTGATGGATCACCAGCACTGGAGATTCGCCCAGTACATTAAGCTCAGCATCTGTGACAACAGCTGCAAGTTCGAGAATACGGTCGCTATCAGGGAGCAAGCCGCTCATTTCCATATCCAGCCAGATTAAGTTGTCGTTGTGTTGTGCCATCATGATTTCCATTAAAATGTGACCGCATGTAAAGACAGGTGAACCTTACACCGCTTTCATGCTTCAAAATAAACACAATATTTTAACCGATAAAGCATAAAAATGATGGCGACCAATCTTACCTTCCTGTTTCTTGCGCTGCTGGTATCCACCACTTTGATCCGTGTTTGGCTGGGTCGGCGTCATGTAAGCTATATCCAATCACATCGTAATCAGGTTCCTGCCGCTTTCAATCCCAGCATCAGCCTGGATGCGCATCAGAAAGCCGCTGATTATTCTTCGGCCAAGACTCGCACTGCTCTGCTCGAAACCGTGTTCCAGGCCGCACTGCTGGCAGCGCTAACCGTAGGTGGTGGCTTGCAGTTAATAGATGATATCTGGCGCGGCTTTCTGCCAGATCAGGAAATTTTGCGTGGTGCTGCGGTGATTCTTAGTGCCTTGGTGGTCAGCAGTCTGCTGGACCTGCCTTTTGATTATTACCGTACTTTTGTGGTCGATCAGCACTTCGGTTTCAACAAAATGACGCCAGGCATGTACTTTATGGACATGATCAAGCACAGCATCGTTGGCCTGCTGTTGGGTGCACCACTTCTGTTTGCCGCACTATGGTTGATGCAAGGCGCTGGTGATTACTGGTGGCTGTATCTATGGGTAGTATGGAGTGTATTCAATCTCTTGATGCTGGCGATCTACCCCACCTTCATCGCCCCGCTGTTCAACAAGTTCTCACCTCTCGCTGATCAATCGCTGAAGACACGCATTGAAGCGCTGCTGACCAAGTGCGGTTTCAAGTCCCAGGGTTTGTTTGTGATGGATGGATCCACACGCAGCAGCCATGGCAATGCCTACTTCACGGGCTTTGGTGCCAGCAAGCGCGTGGTGTTCTTCGACACCCTGCTGGAGCGTCTCAATGGTGATGAAATTGAAGCGGTGCTCGCGCATGAACTGGGTCACTTCAAACACAAGCACGTGATCAAGCGTATTGCGCTGATGTTCCTGGTAAGCTTCCTGGGCTTGGCCCTGCTGGGCTGGCTGGTTAAACAAGAATGGTTCTATCTTGGCTTGGGCGTCAATCAAGCCAGTCCCTATATGGCGCTGATGTTGTTTATGCTGGTAAGTCCAGTATTTTTGTTCCTGTTACGCCCACTGATGGCGGGATATTCGCGCAAGAATGAATTTGAGGCCGATGAATACGCCGCCACCAATGCCAATGCCGATGATTTGGTAGAAGCCTTGGTCAAACTGTATAGAGACAACGCCTCTACCCTGACGCCAGACCCGCTGCACTCGGCCTTCTATGATTCACACCCACCTGCCAGCATACGCATTGCCCGCCTTAATGCCTTTACTGCACGTTAAGCTAGATGACTAGCTTGCTAGATGGTTTGGTGGTTGCCTCCTATGGCAAGCGTTTTGGCGTAGAAATCAAAAGCGATGACGGCGAAAGCCGCGTCATCAGCTGTGTCACCCGCGGCAAGAAAACCGATCTTGCCTGCGGTGACCAGGTGCAGGTGCGCATGACCAGCCCCAATGAAGCCGTGGTGGAAAAACTTAAGCCCCGCCAAAGCTTGCTCTATCGCAGCAACAGCATGCGCAGCAAAATGCTGGCAGCCAATGTCACCCAGGTGATTATCGTCTTGGCTACCACGCCGAGCTTTTATGAAGAACTGCTCAACCGCTGTTTGCTGGCCGCAGAAACCGCCAATATCCGCGCCGTGATTGTGCTGAATAAATGCGATCTCGCGATGCCGAGGCTGTGCTGGCCAGACTGGAACCCTACACCGCGCTGGGTTACACCATACAAGCGTTATCAGCACACCAGGACATCACACCACTGCGGCAATGGCTCAAGGGTGAGGTCAGCGTCCTGGTAGGCCAATCCGGCATGGGAAAGTCCACCATCATCAATCAATTACTGCCAGGGCTGCAGGTGCGTACCCAGGAAGTCTCCAGCGTGCTGGATAGTGGCAAGCACACCACCACCGCCGCCCATCTTTACCATCTGGATGCTGAAAGTGCCCTGATAGATTCACCCGGCCTGCAGGAGTTTGGCTTGCACCATCTGGGGCCTGATGAGCTGGAAATGGCATTCAGGGAATTCCGCCCTTTCCTCGGCAAATGCCGTTTTGCCAATTGTCGCCACCTAAAGGAGCCAGGCTGTGCCATCCACGAGGCCGTTGCCTCTGGTGCCATCGCCACCAGACGGCTGGATTATTACCAGCAGCTAAGAGGTGAAATCTCGTGACGACCGCGCTGCTGACACATCCCGACACCTTGCTTCACGTTATGGATGGTCAGCATCCGGAGTCTCCTGCCCGCATTACCGCCATTCTTGACGCGCTAGCGCAAGAAAAAATCTCTTCACACAAAAGCCCCAACACCCTACTCGCTAGCCTGCAACGCCATATAGCGCCTGAAGCCAGCGATGAGCAATTGCTACGCGTGCACTCCGCCGCCTATGTGCAAAAAATCCGTGAACTGGCTCCACGCGCGGGATTAGTCCGGCTAGACCCGGATACTGCCATGGGCCCTATGTCCTTATCCGCCTGTTTGCATGCCTCTGGCGCTGCGGTGCTGGCTACAGACTTAGTGATGCAAGGCAAGGCAAGCAATGCCTTTTGTTGCGTACGGCCACCTGGCCACCATGCTGGCAAATCCCGCGCAGCTGGCTTCTGCATCTTTAACCATATCGCCGTTGGCGTGGCACACGCCCTGGCTGCGCATGGCCTCAAGCGCGTGGCGATTCTGGATTTTGACGTGCATCACGGTGATGGTAGCGAGGATATTTTCAAGAATGATGAGCGCGTGATGCTATGCTCCACCTTCCAGCATCCGCACTATCCACACCGGGGTGCGGATAGCAGGACTGAGCGCATGATCAACGTGCCGCTGGCGGCAGGCACTGGCAGTGAGGGTTTCCGCGCTGCGGTACAGACTGAAATAGCCCCTGCGCTGGAGCGCTTCAAACCGCAGATGCTGTTTATTTCTGCAGGCTTTGATGCCCACGCGCAAGACCCGCTGGCGCAACTCAAACTGCAAAATGAGGATTACGCCTGGGTCACCAGCTTTGCGATGCAGGTGGCTGAGCGCCATGCGGGCAAGCGCATAGTCTCACTGCTGGAGGGCGGCTATCATCTGCCTGCGCTGGGCCAGGCAGCGACTAGTCATGTACGCACTCTGGCTGGGTTATAGCGTTTGATTGCATGGCCAGTCTTGCTGCAATGGCAATGACAGCCGCGCTGAGATCACATGCAGCTCTAGCGTTACTGCTATAATCTGCGCCATGCAAATTACCACCCGCCTTGAATTCGATGCTGGCCATCGCATTCCCAGCCATAAAAGCCAATGTCGCAACCTGCATGGTCATCGCTATGCACTAGAGATCACCCTGTCCGGCAATATCATTGTGCAGGATGGTCTATCCGATAACGGCATGGTGATGGACTTCTCCGATGTTAAAGCCATTGCTAAACGCACTGTGGTCGACGTTTGGGATCATGCGTTTCTGGTATATGAGAAGGACGCAGTAGTGCTGGAGTTTTTGCGCAGCCTGCCTGACCACAAAACCGTGATCTTCAAGGCCGTGCCAACCGCCGAGAACATGGCGGCCGAAGCGTTCAGAATCTTGCAGGCTGAATACACCGATACCTATGGCAATAGCCTTAAGCTGGAACGTGTAAGACTGTATGAAACCCCCAACAGCTGCTGATGCGCTGGGCTAAGCGGGCTAGCTTGGCATCACCCAAAAAATAAAAAGAGCTTGCATCAGCAAGCTCTTTTTATTTTTAACGCAGCGTAGGATTAAAAGCTATTGCGCCCAGACGCAACTACCACCCTTGAGCAAACCCTGTAAATAAGCTTCGTGCTCCTGCTGCTCTGCCTCGCTGGCCGCCAGCACTATCAAAGGCTTGTTGCTGCCTAATTCCATCTCGCCACCCTGATCCTGCTCGTGATGATCCAGCATATCGATCATCAGGCTTTCCTGGCCGCGCGTCATAGCCATGTAAACATCAGCGAGCAATTCGGCATCTAGCAAGGCGCCGTGCAGGGTGCGGGTGGAGTTATCCACGCCGAAGTGTCGGCAAAGCGCATCCAGATTGTTACGCTGCCCTGGCCGCATTTCCTTGGCCAGCTTGAGTGTATCTATAATCTCCAGCACGCCATGCTCAATATTGGGTCTGCCTATCTTGCCCAACTCGGCATTAAGAAAGCCAATATCGAAAGGCGCGTTATGGATAATCAGATCGGCACCCGCAACAAACTGCAAAAACTCATCAACAATCTCTGGGAAACGCGGCTTATCCTGCAAGAATTCCAAGGTAATGCCATGCACTTCCTGCGCGCCAGCATCGATATCGCGATCCGGGTTCAGGTAAACATGAAAATGATTGTTGGTCAGGCGGCGATTGACCAGCTCTACCCCGGCAATTTCGATGATGCGGTGGCCTTGGGTATGGTAGAGGCCTGTGGTTTCAGTATCTAGAAAAATCTGGCGCATGGCTTGAATTCCCGGGCTGTAATGGATTGATGGTTGGGGTGATTAGGATTTTGCTACCGACTTGGCCAGCACCTGGTCCACACCCAGATTTGCCAGGCCATCTGCACGCTCGTTGCCTACATTGCCAGCATGCCCCTTGACCCATACCCACTGTATGCTGTGCTGCTGCACCAAGGCATCCAGTGCCTTCCACAAATCCACATTCTTCACTGGCTTTTTGTCGCTGGTCATCCAGCCTCTAGCTTTCCAGTTGTGCACCCACTCGGTAATGCCTTTTTGCACGTAAGAAGAATCCGTATAGATTTTCACTTCGCACTGGCGCTTGAGTGCTTCCAGAGACTTAATCACCGCAGTGAGTTCCATGCGGTTATTGGTGGTCACCAGTTCACCGCCATACAACTCTTTCTCATGCCCGGCCATCGCCAGCCATGCACCCCAGCCACCTGGGCCAGGATTACCCTTGCAGGCACCATCTGTATAAATTTCAACGACTTGATTGCTCATGCTTGTTTTGTACGTCCGTTCTTTGGGTCGGTGTGGGAATCAGGTTGGCCTTGAGCTTGGCCTTGCTCCAGGCAGGCTTGATCAGGCGCATGCCCAGCACACGTTTTTTGGCGAGCACGAAGTATACCCCACCCATCATGGGCCACAAACGCCCGCCTAGACGCTCAACTAAGTTGGAACGACCACAGAAGCGCTTGTGCTGGAAAGGCAGGCGATGACAGGTCATGCGGCTATCAACAATCTCAAAATCCAGCAACGTCAGCCAATCCTTGACCCGCATCAGGCTGAGAAAATTGGCGTCCCAGGGGTAAGTGCCCTTGTCATTGGCCAATCGGCGCAAGCCCCAGGCACTGACGGGGTTGAAACCAGTGATGATCAGATGACCTTCTGGCACCAGTACACGCGCCGCTTCGCGCAAGGTTTGATGTGGATGTTCACTGAAATCCAGCGTGTGGGGTAACAACAACATGTCCAGCGTATCGGCACTGAATGGTAAGCGGTGGGACTCACACTGTAGCTGTCCAGCACTAACATCAGCGCGATATTGATAGGGAATGCGGCAGTTGCGCAGCAAAGGCATTTCCAGCATGCCAAACTGCAAGGCATTGAAACCGAAAATATCGTGCACGGCGTTATCGAACAAGGCTTGCTCCTGCTCTTGCAGGTATAGCCCCAATGGACTCGCCAGCCAATGTGCCGCGCTTATTGTTGACATCCCTTGCTCAATAGACATAAATAGGCGGCAGACAAAATGAGTGACGTTGAGATGCTAGAAATTATCCCCATTCCCGCCCTGGAGGACAACTATATCTGGTTACTGGTGCAGCAAGGCCATGCCGTGGTGGTTGACCCAGGCGATGCCGCACCTGTGATTAGTGCGCTGACGCAGGGTAACTACATTCTGGATGCCATTCTGGTGACCCACCACCATGGCGACCACACCAATGGCATTGCCGCACTTCTTGAGCATAGCCCTTCTGCCCAGGTCTATTCACCGCATAATCCGCGCTTCAGCTTTGATTATCAAACTGTCAACGCTGATAGCAGCCTCAGCCTCTTTGGCGATAGCTTGATGCTCACGGTGCTGAGCGTCCCCGGGCATACCCTGGATCATGTGGCTTATGTTGGCGAGAGCAAATTTGACGATAAAAAACAGCTATTCTGCGGCGATACCTTGTTTGGTGCAGGTTGCGGCAGATTGTTCGAGGGCACGCCTGCACAGATGTTTCACTCACTGCAGCAACTCGCCCAATTACCGGTAGATACCGCTATTTACTGCGCTCACGAATACACCGCCCATAATCTACGCTTTGCGCTCAGCCTGCAGCCTACTCATGCCAGCCTGCTAGCGCGCCAGGCTGCAACTACGGCCTTGCGTGCGCAAGGTTTACCTAGCCTGCCTTCAAGCCTGGCCTTGGAACTAGCCACCAACCCCTTCCTGCGCTGCCATGAGCCAGGTTTACAAGACGTCACCAAGATGCAGGAGCCACTAGAAGTGTTTACACAGCTCAGGCAGATGCGTAATCGTTTTTGATGGCGACAAGTAAGTTTACAACCCATCTCCAAGCGGCTTGCAGATTGGTTGCGCACTTGACGCTGGCTTGCAAGTTTAGCTACTATCCTAGCACTCTAGAGCCCTCCGAGAAGTCCGAATGACTGTCAGGTCCCTGCTACAGCTGCTATTGCTGGCCTCCCCTGTTTTTGCTGCGTCACTGGCCTCTGCTGATAGCAATGTTGCAGGCGATGAAATTGTTATCCTCAATGACTATCCCGGCGAAGAATTCGTCAATTACCTGCCAGATAACACGATTGCGGCCAGCCGACTGCCGCGAACGTCCTCAGATCTGATTGCGCTTGATCTCTGGCAACGCATCAAAGATGGCTACGCCATTCCCGAACTGCAATCTCCCTACACGCAAAATCACGAAAACTGGTACTCAACGCGCCCTGACTATGTCAAACGCATGGTGGATCGCAGCCAGCGCTATCTCTACCATATTGTTGAAGAACTACAGAAGCGCGGCATGCCCACCGAAATTGCCCTACTGCCCATGATAGAAAGCGCCTTCAATCCGCAGGCGCTTTCGCGTAGCAGCGCCTCGGGTATCTGGCAATTCATTCCTTCCACTGGCAAAAACTTTGGCCTGAAGCAGGATTGGTGGATGGACAACCGTAGGGACGTTACCGCTGCCACTAATGCCGCGCTGACTTATCTGCAAAAACTCTATGTGATGTTTGGCACCTGGATCTGGCGCTGGCAGCTACAATGCTGGCGAAGGCACAGTGGGCCGGGCCATAGAGCGCAACCGTAGCCGTGGCCTGCCCACTGATTACCAAAGCCTGGATCTTTCCGACGAAACCAAGAATTACGTGCCCAAGCTGCAGGCGGTCAAGAACATCATGACCAACCCGCAACGTTATGGCCTGAATATCCAAAGTATTCCCAATCGGCCTTATTTCACCAAGGTCACCGCGCCGCAGCAGATTGATGCACGGCTGGCGGCAGAGCTGGCAGAAATATCCTATGAAGAATTTTCTTCACTCAATCCGGAATATAACCGCCCGGTACTGACTGCCAATGGCAATGTGCATGAAATCCTGTTGCCGATTACCGCCGCCGAGATATTCACCAACAACCTTTCGGCTTACGACAAGCCTCTGGTCAGTTGGCAGACCTATCATGCCAAGCGTGGCGAGCGCATGGATAGCATCGCGCGCAAGTTTGGTATTGATGCCAGTAAGTTGCGCGACGTCAATGGCTTGAGCGGCAGCACCCAGATCAAGAGCAATATGCCGCTGTTGGTGCCTACCCAGGAAAGTAGCGATGCCGAAGCAGTGATTGCCGTCAATGATCACGGTCAGGTCAGCGTTGCCACTATCAGCAACCCCAATGCCAGCAACAAGCTGCAATACACGGTACGCAGCGGTGAAACCCTGCACGCCATTGCCAAAAAACATGGCACGACTGCGCAGCAGATCATGAGCATGAATAGTCTGAAGTCCAGCCAGCTCAAACCTGGCCAGCAACTCAGCATTAGCGTCAGCACCACCCATGCTGCAGCTGTCAAAAAAGCAGTAGCCAACAAGCATTATGTGGTGAAACGTGGCGACACTCTGGATAGCATAGCCCGCAAGTTTGATGTGCAAAGCAAGGACTTGAAGCGCTGGAACAAACTAACTGGCTCGCATATCGCCCCGGGCAACAAGCTCACGGTATCAGGCCCAGACGAAGCCTGACACCAGCGACTATGCGCAAGCGCTTTCCATCTTCATCGTTGACCTCTTGCCTGACTATGGTTTTGCTTGTAGGCCTGTTGGGCGCTTGCAGCCAAAGCAGTGATACGGGGGTTAAAACCAGCGTCAATTACGACGCCGACTACGCGCCAGAAGATGGCGGCACACTGATTGATGCCACACGCGGCGAACCCAGTGGATTGATTCCCATGATTGCTGGTGAATCTGCGGCATCAGAAGTAGCCCAGCATATTTTCAGCAGCCTGCTACGGTTCGATAAAAATCTCGAATTTGAAGGGCAGCTTGCCGAGTCCTGGCAAGTATCGCCAGACCAAAAAATCATTACCTTCAAGCTTAAGCCCAACCTCAAATGGGCAGATGGTAAGCCTTTGACCAGTGCCGATGTGCTGTTCACCTGGAAGCTGGTGACTGATGACAAAACCCGCACTCCCTATGGTTCAGACTACAAACTGGTGATCAAGGCGGAAACCCCAGACGCGCGTACCTTCCGCGTGAGTTATGCCGAACCCTACGCCCCTGCCATCAACTCCTGGGCTGGGCTTGATATCCTGCCCAAGCATCTGCTGGAAGGCAAAGACATCAACACCACCGCGTTCGCACGCAATCCGGTAGGCAGTCATTACTACAAGCTGGAAAAATGGCGTCCAGGCGAACAAATCACCCTGACGCGCAATCCGCTCTCTAGCCAGGGACAAGCGCATATAGAACGCCTGACCAGCCGCTTTATACCAGATGAAGCCGCACAGTTCCTGGAGTTGATGGCGAACAATATCGACGCCATGACGCTATCCCCTGTGCAATATGCGCGTATCTTCCCGGCCAGACCTGAATTACAAAAGAAATTCGCTTTATATAAAGAACTGGGCAACAGCTATACCTATTTGGGCTTCAACCTTAAGCGCAAGCCATTTGACGATATCCGTGTGCGCCAGGCCATTAATTACGCCATCAACAAGCAAGAGATTATTGATGGCGTTTTGCTAGGCCTGGGTGAACCAGTGGCCTCACCTTACAAGCCTGGCACCCGCTGGGCCAATCCCAATCTCAAGCCTTATGCCTATGACCCAGCCAAAGCTAGGGCTTTGCTCCAAGAAGCTGGCTACCAAGATAGAGGCGATGGCATCCTCGCGCGCAATGGCAAGCCTTTGTCTTTCACTCTACTGACCAGTCAGAACAAGCAACGTGAGATGAGTGCAGTGCTGATCCAGCGCAGGCTCAAGGAAGTGGGCATAGAAATACACATAAGGGTGCTGGAATGGGCAACCTTTATTGGCCGTTTCATCAAGACCAGCGATTTTGATATGGTAGTGCTGGGTTGGTCTTTGGCGCTGGATCCGGATCAATACAGCATCTGGCACTCCTCACAACAAGCGCCCGGCCAATTCAATTTTATAGGCTATAACAACCCACGCGTGGACAGATTGCTGGAGCGTGGCCGCATGGAGCTTAATGCTGACAAGCGCACCGTCATCTATCATGAATTGGCGGAGATACTGCTAGAGGAAAGCCCGATAGTTTATCTGTCAGCGGGCTATGGCTTGCAAGCCATACATAAACGCGTCAAGGGCATACCCGACCCTGCCCCGCCTGCGGGCTTGGGCAATAACACTCATGAGTGGTACATCCCGCAACCCTTGAGACGTACGGAGATTACACCATGACGTTTACTTGCCATTGTGTTGCTCACCATTGTGTTGTTTGTCTGCTGTGGTGCGAGGTTCACTCATGCTGAGCTATCTGCTCAAACGCTTGTTCTGGATGGTGCCGCTACTGGTGGGTATCAGCCTGATCTCCTTCCTTATCATGCATCTGGCACCAGGGGATATTACAACCAGCGAAGCTGGCTTTGACCCTAAATCCAGTGAGGAGTCCCGCCAGAAGCTACGTGAAATGTACAACCTGGATAAGCCTGTGATTGTGCAATATGGCTTGTGGCTGCAACGCATGGTCAAGCTTGATTTTGGTAATTCCTTTGCCTCACATCAGCGCCCAGTGTTTTGGGATAGCAAAGACAAGGAAGGCAATATCACTCCAGGCATGATCAAGGAAGCCTTGCCGATTACCCTGTTGATCAATGTATTAAGCTTAGGGCTGATTATCCTGATTGCCCTGCCCTTGGGCGTAATATCGGCACTGACGCAAAACCGTCTGCCTGACCGCTCGATTACTTTGTTTGTATTCCTTGGTTTTGCCATTCCTGGCTTCTGGTTGGCATTGCTGATGATGTACTGGACCGGGGTCATGCATGACTGGTTGCCAATTTCTGGCTTGCACAGCCAGGGCGCAGAAAAACTGGCCTGGTGGCAATACGCCTGGGATAGCCTGCAACATCTGGCCCTGCCTGTGTTCATTTCCGCCTTGAGCGGATTGGCAGGTATATCGCTATTTGTGCGCAATGGCATGCTGGATGTGCTGCATCAGGACTACATCACCACTGCACGTTCCAAGGGCTTGCCTGAGAACAGCGTGGTCTACAAGCATGCCTTGCGCAATGCCTTGTTACCTTTGATCACCATTCTTGGCCTGTCCATTCCCGGTCTGATTGGCGGCTCTGTGATTGCAGAATCCATCTTTGCGATTCCCGGCATGGGCAAATTGTTTTACGACGCGGTGCTGATGCGGGACTTCCCCACCATCATGGGTATTCTGACCATAGGTTCTGCACTGACACTGATTGGTAACCTACTGGCAGACCTGGCCTATGCCTGGCTGACCCACGTGTACGCCGGGGAGTGATGCAATGAGACGTGCGCTTGCCAATCCGCTCGCCCTTTCCGGCTTTATCATCATTGTTGGTATTTTCCTGCTGGCCGTGCTGGCACCGTATTTGGCGCCATATGACCCGAATGCGATAGACGTAAAGGCGATATTGCTCTCGCCCAGCTCCACACATCTCATGGGCACGGATGCCCTGGGGCGCGATGTGTTTTCGCGCATGCTGTTTGGCGCGCAGATATCGCTGCTGGTTGGCTTGGTGGCTGTGGGTATTGCCACCAGTATCGGCATCATACTGGGGGCGATTGCGGGCTATTACCGTGGCTGGGTGGATGTGGTGATCATGCGCATGGTCGATGTCATGCTCTCCATCCCGACCTTCTTCTTGATTCTGGCCGTGATTGCCTTTCTATCGTCTTCCGTGGTCAACATCATGGTCGTGATCGGGCTGACTTCATGGATGGGCGTGACACGCCTGGTACGTGCCGAGTTTCTCAGTTTGCGTAACCGAGAATTTGTCATGGCCTCTGAAGCCCTGGGTGCCAGTGATAAGCGATTAATCTTTATGCACTTACTGCCCAATAGCATGACCCCTATTATTGTCAGTTCTGTGCTGGGTGTCGCCAGTGCAGTGCTGATTGAATCGGGCTTAAGCTTCCTGGGTTTGGGCGTGCAAGCGCCTCAGGCGTCCTGGGGCAATATACTCACTGATGGCAAGGAATACATCCAGTTTGCCTGGTGGTTATCCTTATTCCCCGGCCTTGCCATCTTGATTACGGTCTTGGGTTACAACTTGTTTGGTGAAGGTCTGCGCGACGTTTACGACCCTAGAACCTCGGCCAAGAAATAAGCAGCGTTCTCCTACTGTTACGGATCTGCCTCTTATCTCAGCCTGATGTAAAACCCCTCCCTCAGGAGCATTGCATGAGCTTTCTACAAGGCAAACGTGCCCTTATTATTGGTGTGTTGAGTGAACAATCCATTGCCTACGGCATTGCCCAGGCCATGCGCGCCCAAGGTGCTGAACTCGCCATCACCTATCAGAAAGACAAGTTTCTGCCACGTGTCACCCCCTTGGCCCAAGCATTGGGTAGCAATATCATCCTCCCTTGCGATGTGGCCAGCGATGAATCCATCGCCAGCATGTTGCAGGCTTTAGAACAGTATTGGACACAATTCGACATTCTGGTGCATTCGGTGGCCTTTGTGCCCAAGGCAGCACTTGCTGGGGATTATCTGGACAGTGTCAGCCGCGAGTATTTCCAGATTGCTCATGATGTCAGTGCCTACAGTTTTGCCGCGCTGGCCAAAGCTGCCCTGCCCATGATGCAAGGGCGCAAGGCCAGCCTGCTCACCGTGAGTTTCCTGGGTGCTGAACGCGCCATGCCTAATTACAACGTCATGGGTCTGGCCAAGGCCAGCCTGGAGGCCAACGTACGCTATATGGCGCAGAGCCTGGGCCCCAAGGGCATACGCGTCAACGCGGTTTCTGCTGGCCCTATCGCCACGCTGGCTGCGTCTGGCATCACAGGCTTTGACGCCATCTTGCAGCACAATGCAGCCCATGCGCCCTTGCGTCGCAACATCACGCTGGAAGAAATTGGCAATGCCGCGGCGTTTCTTTGCAGCGATCTTGCCTCCGGCATTACGGGAGAGATTACCTATGTTGATGGCGGCATGAATATCGTCGGCTGATAATCAGTGATTGAGATGTCAGTGATTCAGAAGCCAGCGATGGAGAAAAATAAACGCTGAGAACTTGATAAGTATGTAAAACAGGCAAAAAAAACGGCTGAATCTTCAGCCGTTTTTTATTTCAGACTGTGGTCTGATGATTATTGATTGTTCTGCTCTGGGCTTAACAATTGCTTGTTTACATTGACCTTGCTCTTTTGCTTGAGCGATGCCATGTATGCACGCTTGTACTCAGAGGTCAAAGCAGTTTGCAACTCGGCCTTGGCTTCGCGCTGGGCTTCTTCCGATTCCACCGCGAATTTCACATCGCTCACCTTAACCAGCAAGTAGCCATTGCGGTCAGCAACCGCGTTGTAAGCTGGCAATTTAGTCGCGTTGGCCTTGAACGCAGTCGTTACAGAAAGATCGGTCAGACTTTGCGGGTTTTTGCGATCCACCACAACAGGTTCAGTCCAGTTGGCAGATACTGTCTTGCCAGCACGCAAGTCAGCCAGGGCTGCTTCACCTTTTTCACGCGCCAGCTTGGCGGCTTTTTCCTGCTTGAGGTAATCCTCAATGCCAGCTTTTACTTCCTCAAAAGTACGTGCGGCAGCAGGCTTGTATTCCAGCACGCGTGCAGAGAGCAAATTGTTGGGTGAAACTTCAACCGCTTCGGTATTGCGCTTGTCCTTCAGTACTTCATCGCTGAATACCATATCCATCAGCTTGTCGTTCTTGAAGAACTTGGCACCTTCCGCACGGCTCAACCAGGCGCTGGTTTGCACTTGCAGGTTGAATTCCTTGGCAGCAGCGTCAAGACTGTCAGCCTGTTCATACACCATATTGCTGAAATTGTCGGCCTGCTCGGCAAACTTGGACAATGCTTTCTGGTACATCAACTCGGCACGAATCTGGCCTTGTACATCGGCAAATGCCTGACCGCTACCCTTGATTTCGGTCAGCTTGATGATGTGGTAACCAAAATCAGATTCAACCAGCTCGCTGATGGTGCCTGGCTTCATGGAGAACACGGCATCCTCGAAAGGCTTGACCATAGCACCCGTGCCAAACAAGCCCAGATCGCCACCCTTATCCTTGGAACCAGGGTCTTGCGAATACTGCTTGGCCAGCTCTTCAAACTGGGCAGGGTTCTTCTTCACCAAAGCCAGCACTTCTTCCGCCTTGGCTTTGGCTTTTTGCTTGGCTTCCTCAGTGGGGCTAACACCAAAGGCAATCAGGATGTGGCTGGCTCTGCGCTGCTCATCGCCCTGGAATTGAGCTGCATTCTGCGCGTAATAATCACGTGCTTCCTGCTCTGAAACCTGTTGGCTGGCAATCAGGCTGTTGGCAGACAACAGCACAAACTGCAGCTTAACCTGCTCAGGCACCTTGAATTTTTCCTGATGTTCTTTGTAATAAGCCTGGACTTCGCTATCGCTTACCTTGACCTGGGGAATGTAATCCGCGGTTTTGAATTCAGCCACACTGACTTCACGCGACTGATGTTCAACCTTGATGACATGATTGGCCAGGCCATTGGGCACAAATGCCAGAGCACCCAGACCATCACGCGCCTGCATGGTCAGCAAGTCAGATCTGACTTCACTCTCGAATTGCGAAGGGGTACGGCGACGTTCTGTGAGGAACTGGTCATAGAGCTCTTGCGAGAACTTGCCGTCCTGCTGGAAGATTTGCTCGGAGGTAATATAGTGCGAAAGCTGCTCATCGCTGACGACAAAATTGGCACGCTTAACCTCTGCTGCCAACAACTTGGTATCAACCAAGTGATCTACCACAGCCTGCTTTAGCTCAGGGCCGTCAAGAACGGACTGATCAACCTTACCTTCACTCTGCAAGCGATTGCGCAGATTCTCTAGCGCCGCTTGATACTCCTGCACGGTAATCGAATTGCCATCGACCTTGGCCACCGCCACATTAGACCCGGCATCACGCAAATAACTATCTACACCAACCAATGCGAATGGCACGGTGATAAGTGCCAGAATAGCTTTGGCCAACCAGCCTTTGGAACGATCACGAATTGAATCCAACATACAAAAGACGCCTTCTTTATTTTCAATGTAGGAAATTGTTAGTCTGCAATACAGACTGGTAAACCTAACTCTCGAATATACCACACCTGCAGGCCTCAAACCTACCTCTCACAGGCTAAAACATGGCTTGAATCAATAGGAAAAGTGAGCTGGGTGATACAACTAGGCGGGGAAATTAAATGAAGGGAAAATCGCGCAAATTCATGCATGAGTAATGGCAGCCAAGAACTTACAGGCAATAAAAAAGCGAACCCTAAGGTTCGCTTTTTCTGGCGGAGTGGACGGGGCTCGAACCCGCGACCCCCGGCGTGACAGGCCGGTATTCTAACCAACTGAACTACCACTCCTTGACTTCGCGTTGCTTTCTCCAAAACTCAACGTCTTTTTCATTGATTATATGGTGGGTGCTGACGGGGTCGAACCGCCGACATTCGCCTTGTAAGGGCGACGCTCTACCAACTGAGCTAAGCACCCATTCGCTAATCAACGAAGACCGCTAGTTTACTGCATCTTTGAGCGCTTTACCAGCCTAAATTTAGGAGAATTAGCAGCCTTGATTTTAATAGTGGCGCCAGTGCGAGGATTACGACCATTACGTGCAGCACGTTTACCAACGTAAAAAGTACCAAAACCAATCAGGGTCACATCATCACCTTTTTTCAGCGACTTTGTGATTGCAGCAGTTGTTGCATCCAACGAACGACCCGCAGCAGCCTTGGAAATACCAGCGGCTTTAGCGATTTGATCAATCAATTCAGACTTATTCACCTGTAATCCCCTTTCGACATTGTTTTAAGAACAGGGGCGAAAAGACCCTGTGCAAGCTTTATATCAAGCGGAAAAAGCCTGTGTCAAGCTTTTCCCGCCCGATAACATGCGCTTTAGATCAATGTTTTGTCACTGAAGAGGACTTGGTGGTTTTACCCTTGGGCTTAACCTCAGCTACCTCTTCTTCACCCTCAGCCGATTCAGGCAAGCGCTCAAGCGCTAGCTTGAGAACTTCATCAATCCATTTCACTGGATGGATATCTAGGTGATTTTTGATATTGGCAGGAATATCGCTCAAGTCTTTGACGTTCTGCTCAGGAATCAACACGGTCTTGATTCCACCGCGATGCGCCGCCAACAACTTTTCCTTCAAGCCGCCGATAGGCAATACTTCACCACGCAGGGTAATTTCGCCTGTCATGGCAACATCCGCACGTACTGGGATATTGCTCAGTACAGAAACCAGCGCGGTCGAAATGGCGATACCCGCACTTGGACCGTCCTTGGGCGTAGCGCCTTCGGGCAAGTGGATGTGGATATCGTTCTTTTCGTGGAAGTCCTCAGCAAAGCCCAGACGCTTGGCACGGCTACGCACCACGCTCATTGCAGCCTGTATGGACTCTTGCATGACCTCACCCAGCTTACCTGTGGTAATCACCTTGCCCTTGCCTGGCAGCAGCACAGATTCAATGGTGAGCAATTCACCGCCCACTTCAGTCCAGGCCAGACCAGTCACCTGCCCTACCTGGTTTTCCTTGGCAGCCACACCATAGTCAAAGCGCTGTACGCCCAGGTATTTTTCAAGGTTTTTCGGCGTCACTACAATCTTGCGCGCGCTGGCAGCCTTGCTCTTGTTGGTGAGAATTTCCTTCACCACCTTGCGGCTGATCTTGGAAATTTCCCTATCCAAGCTACGCACACCAGCTTCACGGGTGTAATAGCGCACAACATCACGGATGGTGGCTTCCGAAACACTGATCTCGGTTTCCTTGAGGCCGTGCGTCTTCAGCTGCTTGGGCAGCAGATAGCGCATGGCAATATTCACCTTCTCATCTTCGGTGTAACCCGCCAGACGTATCACTTCCATACGGTCCAGCAATGGGCCAGGAATGTTCAGCGAATTAGCAGTTGCCACAAACATCACATCTGAGAGGTCGTACTCGACTTCCACATAGTGGTCGACAAAAGTATGGTTCTGCTCTGGGTCCAGCACTTCCAGCAAGGCGGATGAAGGATCGCCACGGAAATCCTGGCCCATCTTGTCGACTTCATCGAGCAGGAACAGCGGATTTTTCACGCCCACCTTGGTCATGCTCTGCAACACCTTGCCTGGCATGGAACCGATATAAGTACGTCTGTGACCACGAATTTCCGACTCATCGCGCACACCACCCAGGGCGACACGAATGAACTTGCGATTCACCGCCTTGGCAATGCTTTGACCCAAAGAGGTCTTACCCACACCAGGAGGGCCAACCAGGCAAAGAATAGGTGCCTTGAGCTTGTCCACGCGTTGTTGTACCGCGAGGTACTCAACAATACGCTCCTTGACCTTTTCCAGACCGTAGTGATCTGCATCAAGGATATCTTCAGCACTGCCTAGGTCACGGCTGATCTTGGTTTTCTTTCTCCAGGGCAGGCCTACCAGGGTTTCGATGTAGTTACGCACCACAGTGGCTTCCGCCGACATGGGGGACATCATCTTGAGCTTCTTCAATTCAGCATTAGCCTTGGCCAAAGCATCCTTGGGCATTTTGGCATCAGCAATGCGCTTTTCCAGCTCATCAATGTCAGCATTTTCGTCTTGCTCACCCAGTTCTTTCTGGATCGCCTTGACTTGCTCATTAAGGTAATACTCGCGCTGGCTCTTTTCCATCTGGCGTTTGACGCGGCCACGAATGCGCTTTTCTACCTGCAGGATGTCAATTTCGGCTTCCAGCAGGCTGAGCAAATGCTCCAGGCGCGCAGAAACACTGAACATTTCCAGTATCTTCTGCTTCTCTTCCAGCTTGAGGGTCAGATGCGCAGTAATGGTATCTGCCAACCTGCCTGCATCGTCAATGGTAGCCAGTGAGGTCAGAATTTCAGGCGGAATTTTCTTGTTGAGTTTGACGTATTGGTCAAACTGCGTGAATACAGTACGCATCAGCGCCTGCGTCTGGCTATCTTCGCCAGCGGGGCTTTCTATGAGTTCAGACTTGGCAGCAAAGCATTCCTGAGTTTCAACAAACTCCAGTACTTTGGCTCTATGCAGGCCTTCTACCAAAACCTTAACTGTGCCGTCAGGCAGCTTGAGCATTTGCAGTACGGTGGCAACAGTGCCCACATCGTAGAGATCTTCTGCATCAGGCTCGTCCTTATTGGGCGAACGCTGCGCTACCAGCAGAATTTGTTTATCTTGCTCAGAGGCGAGCTCCAAGGCTTTTACCGACTTTTCGCGACCAACAAACAAGGGAATGACCAGATGCGGATAAACCACTACGTCGCGCAGTGGCAATAAGGGCAACAGTCCAGATTCTGGGGAGAAAGCCGGTAGTGTTTGTTCTGTCATGTGGAAACTTTCAGTGTTGTCAGCAGCGGCAACATGCCAAATGCTATATACATCTATGGGGGCTTACACTGGCGCTTCAAGTACCAGCGCTTAAATTCTCACATAAAAAAGGCTGCAAAGCAGCCTTTTTAAAACAACCTAACTTGCGGTTTCGAGCTTGGGCTCATCCGCATAAATCAACAGCGGCGGGGAGTCACCTCGAATAACGCCTTCATCAACCACCACCTTGTTCAGGTTAGGCATGGAGGGTAAGTCGTACATGATTTCCAATAGCGAGTGCTCCATGATGGAACGCAGGCCACGGGCACCAGTTTTACGCTCGAGTGCTTTCTTGGCGATCAGCTTCAGCGCAGCTTCCCTGAACTCCAGGTCCACACCTTCCATCTTGAACAGCTTGGTGTATTGCTTGGTCAAGGCATTCTTGGGTTCAACCAGGATAGTGACCAAAGCCGCTTCATCCAGCGATTCCAAGGTAGCAATGGCGGGCAAACGACCGACAAACTCTGGAATCAGACCAAACTTGATCAAGTCCTCAGGCTCAACGTCACGCAGCACTTCACCAATCGCGCGTGCATCTTCCTTGCTCTTAACCTCAGCACCAAAGCCTATGCCACCCTTTTCAGAGCGACGACGAATAACCTTGTCCAAGCCATCAAATGCGCCACCGCAAATGAACAGAATGTTAGTGGTATCCAGCTGGACAAATTCCTGATTTGGATGCTTACGGCCGCCCTGAGGAGGAACAGAAGCTACAGTACCTTCAATCAACTTCAGCAAAGCCTGTTGCACGCCTTCACCAGATACATCGCGGGTGATAGAAGGATTGTCAGACTTACGCGAAATCTTGTCGATTTCATCGATATAGACTATGCCACGCTGCGCTTTTTCAACGTCGTAATCGCACTTCTGCAACAATTTCTGCATGATGTTTTCAACGTCTTCACCCACGTAACCAGCTTCGGTCAGGGTGGTTGCATCAGCCATCACAAAAGGTACATCCAGCAGACGGGCCAGAGTCTGCGCCAGCAGGGTTTTACCCGAGCCAGTAGGACCAATCACCAGGATGTTGCTCTTGGCAATTTCCACGTCATCCTTTTGCGAGCCTTGATCCAAACGCTTGTAGTGGTTATACACCGCTACGGCCAGGTTTTTCTTGGCCTGGGTTTGCCCAATCACGTATTGATCGAGGATGGCGCAAATTTCCTTGGGCGTTGGCAGCTTGCCACTCTTGGGCTTGAGACCATTTTCATCCTGAATTTCTTCGCGAATGATATCGTTGCACAGGTCAACACACTCATCGCAGATGAACACAGATGGGCCCGCAATCAGCTTGCGCACTTCATGCTGGCTCTTGCCGCAAAACGAGCAATAAAGTAGCTTTTCGCCCTCGGCTTTAGTAGTCATTCAATATCCTAAATTTAACAATATCTTGCTTGGTATCTTATGCGGCATCCGCACGGCTGGCAATAAGCTTGTCCACCAAACCGTAAGCTACTGATTGCTCAGCGCTCATGAAGTTGTCACGGTCAGTATCCTGAGCAATCTTCTCAACCGGCTGACCAGTGTGATGAGCCAGAATATGGTTGAGCTTTTCACGCAAATAGAGAATTTCCTTGGCGTGAATTTCAATGTCAGAAGCCTGGCCCTGGAAACCACCCAGAGGCTGGTGAATCATGACACGCGAGTTAGGCAGGCAGAAACGCTTGCCCTTGGCACCAGCGGTCAGCAGCAAGGCACCCATGCTGGCAGCCTGGCCTATGCACAGGGTGCTGACATCAGGCTTGATGAATTGCATGGTGTCATAAATCGCCATGCCTGCAGTGACCGAACCACCTGGGGAGTTAATGTAGAAGAAAATATCCTTGTCAGGATTTTCTGCTTCAAGGAACAACAACTGAGCAACCACGAGGTTGGCGGTAACATCATTCACCGGGCCCACCAAGAAGATGATGCGCTCCTTCAGCAGACGGGAATAGATATCGTAAGAACGCTCGCCTCGGCCGCTCTGCTCAATCACCATGGGGATATACCCCAGGCCTTGTGGCTCGAACTGGCTTTGCGCGGTAACTTGGTTGTTTATGAACATTAGCTATTTCCCATCAGGTCATCAAACTTGACTTTCTTGTCGCTTACCTTGGCAGCACCCAATACCCACTCCACCACGTTTTCTTCAGTGGCCAGTGCTGCAGGCTCGTCCAGGCGCTTAACATCGGCGTAATACCAAGCCACCACATCAGCAGGACGCTCAAAGCTTTGGGCAAACACGTCTACCATGCCGCGCACTTGGTCAGCATTGGCTTGCAGGCTGTGCAGATTGACCAGTTCAGACAGAATCAAACGCAGGCTGGCATTGCGGGTAGCCTGCTCTTCAAACAAGCCTGGCTCAAGGTTGACATTGGACAGATCAACACCGCGTTGTTGCAGGTTGTTCTGGGTGTTTTGAATCAGACGGCCAATTTCAGCGTTAACAAACGCCTTAGGCACTTCCAGTTGTGTGTTCTCGATCAGGGCTTGGAAAGCCTGCTCCTTGAGCTTGGCACGTACACGCTTGTCTACCTCTTGCTTGAGGCTGGCAGTAATTTCTTCTTGCATTTGTGCCACGTTGCCATCTTCAACACCCAGGCTACGTGCGAAATCAGCATCAAACTCAGGCAGCTTGGCTTGTTCAACACTGTTGAAAGTCACGTCGTAGCTAACAGTCTTGCCAGCCAGTTGCTCAGGCTTGTGATCTTCAGGGTAAGCCACTTCAAATACCTTGTTGCTACCAGCCTTGTTGCCACTGAGTTCACTTTCGAACGCAGGGAAACGGCCGCCTTCGCCAATGACCAAATCCAGGCCAGATGCGTCGGTACGTTCAACTTCCTTGCCGTCTATAGACGCAATCAGAGTGATGTTGATTTTGTCACCCTTCTTGGAAGCGCGCTTGACTGGGTCAAATGTCGCGCGTTGACGCAGCAGCACATCGATGGTTTTCTTCACTTCGGCTTCGCCAACTTCAAGCACTGGGCGCTCAATTTTGACCTTGGCCAAATCACCAATTTTCACTTCTGGGAATACTTCAAATGTGGCGATGTATTCGATTTTCTCATCAGCCTCAGCATAAGGCTTGTGCTCAATGTTGGGGTAACCCGCAACACGCAGCTTGTTTTGTTGCACAGCATCATTAAAGCTACGCTCAACCGCATCAGACAGCACTTCGTTACGCACTTGCGCACCATATTGCTGACGCACCATATTCAATGGCACCTTGCCAGGACGGAAGCCAGGCAGCTTGGCAGTGCGTGCCAGACGGTTGATACGCTGGCTTACTTCAGCCTCCAAGGGTTGCACTGGTACGGAAACCGTCATCCTGCGCTCAAGATTGCTGATGGTCTCAACGGTTGCTTGCATCTGCTGTGTTCCTTAAATCGAGAAATGGCAGCGTAGGGTCGCAGCTGCGACGTGGCATACACTGTCCAAGTTATTGAAAATCAATCAATTGCAAAACCCGTGCCGGGCCTTGCGCCAGCATTCGTATCATTCAGCCTGCTATATCACGCGCATGACTGTAAATGTGTCTGAATATTAAGCGTTTGATTTTAGCATAGCTGGCCATAAAAAATCATGCCTGGCATTTCTCGCCTGATCAGCATAAGGCTGCTATCACTGGTTCAGGTCATATATGGTCAGGTTAAAGCACAATTACAAGGGGGCGTAGAAAACAAAAATGCTGCATCTGTGAGGATGCAGCATAAAGGGATAATGTCTGGGGAGATTTAGAGGCTTGCAATGCTCAAGAGCAAATTAAGCGGTCATTCTAAAAATTAACTATAGCTTTAGAGCATTAGGCGCGCTGGATGTTGGATGCCTGCTTGCCCTTGTTGGTTTGTGTGATTTCAAAGCTCACGCGCTCATTTTCTTTCAGGCTTTTGTAGCCACTTACCTGAATTTCAGAAAAGTGGGCAAACAAGTCATCACCACCTTCGTCCGGGGCGATAAAGCCAAAACCTTTTGAATCGTTAAACCATTTCACCGTACCAAGTGCCATTTTTATTCTCCTAACCGTTTCAAGTCATCGATAAATTTCAATCCACTAATAAATTCCAATGACTTGCACCGCAGGTAAAACCGTGGCCTGGGACATTGTTTGAACATAGTGTGAATGTATCGTAATCCAATGCTGTAGCGGGTCAGATCAGGAAACTCTGATAATTGTGTAGGAATTATCTGTCACCAACCGCTGATTACCATCACCCGATAATCAACCATAAAATAAAGCCCGATCACTTTAATGAAGTGATCGGGCTTTAAACAGCAGCAGTTGCTGCGTGAGTTATTTCTGTTTTACCTCAGTACCGCCCTTTTCAGGATCACTCTTGAAGCGTTCACCTTTTTGCTGGGCGCTGCTAGGGGTAGTACCCTCATGTTTGTTTTTGTTGCCTACGGCGTTTTTATCCTGGGTCTCTAGATAATCGCCACTGGCATTGGTATCAGGCAAATTCTTTTTTTGCTTATGGGCAGGTGGCGCATCAGCGGTTGGGTCTGCAGCGTAGACACTATTACCCAAGCTCACGAGAAACACAGAAAGAATGGCAGCATAAATCTTGGTCATGTCGTACTCCTTTTATATTGACTTTTGCAGGAGCCCCCATGCTAAGTGAATGTTTCCTTGAGAGATGTAGGCTCATCTTAGAAACATCTGTCAGCCCACACCGGGAAAGCTGTAGGACATGGTTTCATTCATTTTCAGCGTCGAAATTCAGCCATTCCAAACTCCCAGCCTATAGCCCAATCTAGCCACTGTCAGAATCATCTGACAAAAGCTCGGCATGAGCGCTGATACCAAGGATGAGCTGAATTCACTACATTGCACTCACTTTCATATCGGCCACACATCCATGAGCATCGTAAAAGAAGGCAAGCCCTACCCTCGCGGTGCCCACTTTGATGGCAAAGGCACTAACTTCGCGTTGTTTTCCGACCACGCCAGCAAAGTCATTCTCTGTTTGTTTGATCAGCAAGGCAGCACCGAGATTGAACGCATACAGCTTAAGGAATGCACCAATGGTGTTTGGCATGGTTATGTAGAAGGCATCAAACCCGGCCAACTATATGGTTACCGCGTAGAAGGTACTTGGGACCCCGCCAACGGCCTACGTTTCAATGCCAACAAACTTCTGCTGGATCCTTACGCGCGCAAGCTGTCAGGCAATATCCAGTGGGACGATGCCCTCTATGGCTACACCATCAGCGATGACACCGATGCTGATCTCAACATGGACGACAGGGACAGCGCCAAGTTTATGCCCAAGGCGATTGTGGTAGCACCGGATGTGCTTGTGAAATCCAGCAAGCCCGATATCCGCTGGCCGAAAACCATTAT
This sequence comes from Methylobacillus glycogenes JCM 2850, assembly GCF_000617925.1. Taxonomy (GTDB): domain Bacteria; phylum Pseudomonadota; class Gammaproteobacteria; order Burkholderiales; family Methylophilaceae; genus Methylobacillus; species Methylobacillus glycogenes. The sequence continues at coordinate 518,607 of NZ_BAMT01000001.1, read as the reverse complement.
CTATGAGGCGCATGTACGCGGCCTCACCATGCAACATCCGCTGATTGCCAATGATATTCGAGGCACATTTGCCGCATTGAGTGATTCGGCCATCATCAGCCACCTGCAACGTATAGGGGTAACCGCGATAGAACTGATGCCTATCCATGCCTTTACGCAGGATAGATATCTGCTGGAAAAAAACCTCGCCAATTATTGGGGTTACAACACCCTCGCCTACTTTGCACCAGAGCCAGCCTATCTAGGCTCGGGTGGCCTGGAAGAAATTGCCAAGACCGTGGATGCCCTGCATGACGCGGGCATAGAAATCATACTCGATGTGGTTTACAACCACACCTGTGAGGGTAACCACCTCGGGCCTACCTTGTCCTGGAAAGGCATAGACAACCTCAGCTATTACAAGGAGTTGCCAGGCAACCCGCGTTACTACGACAATTTGACTGGCTGTGGCAACGCGCTAAACACCTCACACCCCAAGGTCATGCAAATGATCATGGATAGCCTGCGCCTATGGGCATCGGTCTACGGCATTGATGGCTTTAGATTTGACTTGGCGTTGACCCTGGGCCGCAACGAAAACGGCTTTAACCGTGATCACGCCTTATTCCACGCCATGCTGCAAGACCCCATCCTGACGCGCTGCAAACTGATTGCAGAACCTTGGGATGTAGGCCCAGGCGGCTTCCAACTGGCTCATTCCCCCCCGGGTTTTCAGAATGGAATGGCGATTACCGTGATGTCACACGCGAATTCTGGACTGGGCGCGAAGGCATGCTGTCGCAATTTGCCAGCCGCTTTGCCGCCTCCAGCGATCTGTTTAATGAACAGCACCGCCGACCCTGGTCCAGCGTTAACTTCATTACCGCACACGATGGCTTCACCCTGCATGATCTGGTCTCCTACAACGAAAAGCACAACGAAGCCAACGGCGAAGACAACCAGGACGGTGCCAATGACAATCGCAGCTGGAACTGCGGCCATGAAGGCGAAACTGATGATGAGGAAATACTGGCGCTGCGTGCGCAGCAAAAACGCAACTTCCTCACTACCCTATTCCTCTCGCAAGGCATTCCCATGCTGCTGGCAGGTGACGAGCTCAATAACAGCCAGCAAGGCAACAACAACACCTATTGTCAGGACAACCCACAGGGCTGGATAGACTGGTCCAATAGTGACGATAGCCTGATAGACCTGGTGGGCCAACTCGCCGCCCTGCGCAAAAGCCATGGGGCTATTTCAAGAGCCGAGTTTGTCACTGGCAAACTCAACGAGCATGGAAATTCCGATGTGGCCTGGTTCAACGTCAATGGCGAGCCCATGACGAATGAGCAATGGAGCGACCCTAACAACAAGGCCATGATGGTCAAGTTTGTGCCGCCTATCAAAAGTGAATGCGCGGTGCTGGTGATGATCAATGCCTCCCACGTCACCGTGCCTGCCCAACTGCCCTACTGTGAAACCTATGACTGGAGCTTGCTGCTGGATACACCGCTCAAGCCCATTCCTGACCAGCAAGGCAAGGACATCAATCTTGAATCACGCTCTATCTATGTTTACGAAGGCAAGCTGATTGCCGAGCAACACCCTCCTGCAGCGCAGGACAAAGCAAAAGACCAAACAAAAAACTAAACAGCATCAACTTATATATATCGGGGCAATAGCTATGGAAAAAATTCTGCAAATTCTTTACCGCATCCACAACGGCGAAACCACATTCCACGCAGGCGAAGCGCGCGATATGGTGCGTTTTCAGGTAGAGGTGGTTTGCCTGCAACAAGCCCACAAACTGGGCTATATCGCCCAGCCCTGGTTTATGGCCAGCGCCTCCTTGCAACACCCCTGGCAGATCGAAAAAGTCTCCATGCTCAAGCTCACAGACCTCGGACTAAAAACCTTGCAGGAACAATATCTTAGCGACACACTGGCAGCTTGAACTTGGATAAGAGATAAGTCTGGTCGCGGACAATCTTGGCAATGCCTGCTGAAAAGACTGAAATTCGCTAGCAGCCAGTCGCAGGATCAGGCTATAATGCGCACCCTTGCTTAGATGCAAGACATGGTAAGCGGAAGTGGCGGAATTGGTAGACGCACTGGATTTAGGTTCCAGCGCCGCAAGGTGTGAGAGTTCGAGTCTCTCCTTCCGCACCAGTTATGCTGGTGTAAACAGCAATAGAATCAAGGCGCAAACTACGGTTTAGCGCCTTTTTTATTGCCCATGCAAGGGTCATATGCGATTAACCTGCCGTAGCAAAAATAATAGGTACATTAGTTTAGTACCAGACATTTTATAAACGGCTCTTACGGCGACGCACAGCAATACCTACAAACCCGATTCCAAGACCTAGCATGGCATAGGTACTAGGCTCAGGAATCGCCACCACAACCTTAAGTTTAACGTTCATTCCTGGTAGTATTTCATGGCTTAATTTTGTAGGCTCAAATATCAATTCATAGCTATACTTTGGTGAATCCAAACCCGTAACGGTGAGTGTTGGGATTTCCTCAAGCCAACCCCAGGCACCATGGATCAAGATATATGTAGTGTCATGAGTTGGCGCATAATCGTTGAGGAAATCGATATTTATCGCACCACCAAATATATTGAGCAACGCCCACTCCGCATCAATATAGTCATGGCTTATGCCCGGATCAACACCACCAATCTTCATCCTCAATGATGCGTCTTTGGTGAAGTTGACATCCCCCTCTAGCTCTAGGATGCCGAAATCATCCCCCAAAGATAGCTCTCCGCCGTTCAGGTGCATATAGCCAACGATTGACCCCGTCGCTTTTAGCTCTCCGCCAGTCAGCGTCAGCCCTTGTGAACGATCTCTGTTGTTAAATGTGACATTGTTCAGAATTGTTGTACCAGCCGACTGGAAAAATGATTGAACATTTAGAGTTGAATGATTACCAAACTCAATTTTTCCGCCAGAATTTGATAAATCAAAAATTCCCGAAGTTTCAATATTTACACCAGAATTAACTTTAAGCTCGCCGCCTTCAGCATTGCTAAACCCTGAGATATCCAGCGTGCCGCTTCTAACTTCAACTTTCTGATTATTTGCAAATAAATTGTATAAACTAGAACGACCATCAGCACCCGGATCTACAAGGATTGTTCCCTTATTCAAGAAAGTAGGTGCGGATCTATTCATATAGTTGATTGCATTTCCCCCACCATCCCTCAATGTAAGAGTGCCATTATTTTCAATTGCGCTAACATTTGCCCAAAGGCTACCGCTCAGTGTTGTATTGCCATTCAATACCAGTTTGGAACTGGAGCATGAATCACAGTAAATCGCACCAGACCCAGCTTCCAACGAAATTACAGATCCTTTTTTACCAAGGACGGAATCACCATTGACGGTTATAGTTCCGCCTGTATGAAAATTACCAGATATCCAACTTAAACTCTGAGTGGTCAGGTTACCCGTTCCAGCAACTAGACCCCCATTTTGAGTAAATATTTTAACTTCAACATCTCCATTCATCTGAATGGTTCCACTATTGACAATGACGTGATCTTGAGAGGTTGGGACTACACCCTCCAACCAGTTTGTTGAATCATTCCAAGATCCCATACCACCAAACCAAGTACGGCTCTCAGCATATGCGACTGATGAGAAAGAAAAAATGCTGATAATAACTAATGCAACTTCTTCGAGTTTAAGTTTCATCACTTCTCCATTGTTAGATTTTATTAAGCCTTGTATTTAACCTAAAGAAGTCAAACAACATATAGTCCATAGAGACTAAAAACCTTCATCCTCAACAGAATTCATATATATGCCTGCTTAATATGAAAAAATAATCATAGTTTCAACCAACCAAACCATTACTCTATCCGCATGTGCATGCATATCACTTCCAAAAAATAAAAAGCCACCCGAAGGTGGCTTGGTGTCAGTACTAAGTAAAACCATCAGTAGATCTTGCGGCGGCGGGCGGCAAAACCGATTAAACTGAGCCCAAGGCCAAGCATGGCATAAGCACTAGGCTCTGGAACTGCAAGAACATTAAAAGTTATGCCAGAGCCAGTGTAATCAAGCCTGTAAGAGTACTTAGTTAGATCAAGGCCGCTCACATTGAGTTGACTGAATATATACCCATCCACGTACTCAGAGTTTTCATCAGACACTACATAGCCTGAAAATAGAAGATACTTGCTGCCAAGTACAGGCTCAAATGACTCAAAATTGACATTCAGAACTCCACCTTGAGCGAAGACCCAATCTAAGCCGTTCACTGCATCATATGTGACACCTCGCTCATTACCTGCAATAACAAGCGTAATCTCTGAAGCAGAGCCTAAAGTCACCCACGTCGCTTCCAATAATCCGGGTTTATCACCTAAAGATACTTTGCCCCCAGCCACTGTTAAACCGGCATTCATATTTCCGTTTGCAACAAACTCACCACCATTAATTTTGATACCGTCATAGTCAGTGAAAGTAAGATTTGCGTTGTCAAATGTAGTCTTACCAGAGTTTTGAACAAAGTAAGAGGCGGTGAAGGTTGAGCCTTGTTCTAGGCTGACCTCACCACCATTGTTTAACACCCCGGTGATGGAATTCCCGGTAATATCGGCTGTCGCTCCTGATTTAACATGGAAAACGCTTCCGGCATTATTGTTAAGTGGCCCGGAATAGTTGTAGATAACAAATGAACCGCTAGTGACAAAAACCTTACCATCATTGTCGAAAAGGTTGTTAAATCTAGCGGTTTGACCAGCTCCTGCATTGGCATCGATCGTGCCATTGTTCACCAGTGGGCTCCACCACCGATACCAATAATCAATCGAACTGTCAGACCCCTCCTTTAGCGTAAGATAACCGTTATTCACGATCTTCCCCATGCCTGCGGTTATCTTGCCTTGGAGAGTTGTATTGCCATTCAGGACCAAAGTAGTTTCTGGACAATTCTCGCATGTGTACGGATTGGTAACCCAGTTGCCCGCCAAAGACACCTCAGAACCCGCTACACCTATGGTGGCATGACCATTGACAGTTAAAACACCATTGACAGGGAAATTAGGGCCACCTAGATTGATATTCCCCCGTGTCCAATGCAAGCTGTTAGTAGTAATACTTCCAGAACCCTGGATTCGACCTATCGCAATCGTCAGGGAATCAACAACTACACCACCAGAAATAGACAAAAATCCATCATTGATTACCGCATGGTCTTCAGCACCAGGTACCACTCCACCTGACCATTTAGTTGAGTCATTCCAGTTTCCGTTACTGTCATTCCAGATGATATTTGCGAATGCCTGCGTTGATAATGTAGTCAGTGCGGCTAGTGCAATTGCACTTTTTATTGATGGTTTCATACAGATCCTAAATGGGAATAATGACGTTCATTATTAGCGGTGTTTGATGGAAAACCAGCCCTGGAAATACCCTGATCAGAAAAAATCTTTAGCTGCGCTTACGTCTAGCAACAAAAGCCAGCAACCCCATGCCCAGGCCAAGCATGGCAGATGTGCTAGGTTCCGGTACAGCTTGCACAATTAGCGAAATACTTGTTGCAGCGTAGTTAAGTTGATATGAATATTTCGACAAATCCAAACCATTCACATTGACTTGCGAGAATGAATAGCCAGCACCATATTCAGAGTTTTGATCAGCCAGTATTGAGCCACTAAATAAGGTGAAAGTATTTCCGTTAACAGGGTCAAATGAAAAATCAACATCCAGACTGCCATTCGCATGAATGTTACCCGTGGCTTGAACCCAGTCATAGTTCAAACCTTGGTCAGTGCCGCCAATATTGATGAGGAAATTGGAGTCTGCGCCCAGCAAGAGGTCTCCCTGTATGGTCAGTGCAGCAGGTGTATCGCCCAAGGAGAAATTCCCGCCATTCACATAGACACCACCTTTGAGTTGACCACTGGCCGTGAAGTTACCGCCATTAATGGCTATACCTGGGTCATCAGTGGTTTCGAGTGCAGCATTTTTGATAGTAGTGCTGCCAGAATTTTGTACAAACGAGCCGCTTTGAAGTTTAGCGCCGCTTTCAATGACCAGCTGACCACCATCGTTGAAAAACTCCTGGCCCCAATCACCAACCACTGAGAGTGTGGCACCAGAATTTACCTGTATCACCCCGGTACTGCTGTTTCGGGTCTGGAATCCAATGTTGTATATCTCCAGCGTGCCAGTTGCTACCTCCAACCTGCTGGAGTTCAGGTCATGATTCAACAATCCTGCCACCTTGCCAGCCCCCGCATCGCCAATGATGGTGCCGTTATTGATCAGAGGTGACCAGTAACGCATAAGATAAGGTGTATGAGTAGTACTACCCTCTTTCAAGGTGAGTGTGCCGTTGTTCACAATGTCACCAGTTGAAGCAATCAACTGCCCTTTTAGCGTTGTATTGCCATTGAGAATAATTCTGCTGGTACTACAACCCACGCAATCCCAATATGGGCCTTCGTAATCGACCACAGATACCGTAGTTCCAAATGCTCCGAGCACGGCATCGCCATTGACCGTTATGATGCCAACCCCAGGAGCACCACTTGCGAAATTGATATTGCCCTTGGTCCAATTCAAGGTGTTAGTAGTGATGCTGCCAGTTCCCTTGATAATGCCATCCCCAAGCGTCAAACCATCCAATGTGACACTTCCACTTAAAATGGCTTCACCAGTGTTGATAACGGCATGATCGGTGGAAATTGGCACCACACCGCCAACCCAGGCCGATGGGTCTATCCAATTACCGGGACCACCAGCCCAAATAACGTTGGCAAATGCAGGATTGGAGAGTCCCAATAATGCAGTAGACAATAAGAAAACCTTACCTGCTGCTTTCACATTATTCTCCTAGAATTATCTTGGTCGAACTAGACAATGACATTGATTATCATTTTTATCAAATAGTCTAATCAGGCCATTGTCTTAATTACAGAATAAGGTGATTATTTCAGGTTGAAAATTTCAAGAGCACATTCATACCAACAGTTTTCCACACGTAATCTTGTGCGAGAAACCTAGCTCAGTATGCCAATTGAATTGGTGATTTTTTTACCAGCATGTCTACATCAGCGCTTACTTGTAGAGCTAGCTTTAGTTTGACAAAAGTGCAGGGATGGAAAACCAGAAGAAAAGTTAGGCCACATTCAAAATCCCACTACTTACTCACGCATATGCTTTACCCTTAGCATGTCACCAATTCAGATTTGACACCCTTAGGCATACGGGCCAATATGACGAGGTAAAGAATTCACCCGTATCAAGAAAGTCAAACGCATTATGCAAATATCTATCAATCAGGACGAAATCAATATGCTGCGCGCTGAAGTGGAGATTCTCATGCGCGAACGCCATGACCTGCTCAAGGTAACTGGCGCGGCTGCTGGCCTGATTGCCGAGCTCGACAGTCACGACCTGCCAGTTGGCACGGAAGAGGCGGCAGAGCTGTTGGCAAGCAACATTAACACCCTACCAGAAGAAACCCTGCAGGACGCGCTGGACTCGGTCCAGGCGGCCATTGCAGAGTAGTATATTGCCTGAAACAGCGCCCAGTTATTCCTTGGGCGCTTCGTAAATTCCCACCAGCTTGCCCTTGGCCAACACATGGTCAGCGATTGCCTGTGTCCATTGCTCGCGCGTGGCACCTGCTGCCAGGTCTAGGCTTTGATCCAGCGCATAAATCTGGAAGTGGTAATGATGTGTGCCTGTGGCAGGCCTGGGCTTGGGGCCAAGATAACCTGTGCACCACTGATGGTAATGCCTTGACGCGCACCAGCCGGAGCGCTCAGTTGCCCGTCCTTGGGCAGATTGTCTGGTAGTGCCGTGACATTGGCCGGGATGTTGTACAGCACCCAGTGTACGATGGATTTGCCATCACGTACGCCGTTTTCATCTTCCAGCAGCAAGGCATAGCTCTTGGTGCCTGTTGGGCCTGCGCTCCAACTCAAGGCTGGTGAAAGTGAAGCGCCATAGCTGGAGTTCTGCAAAGGAATCAAGCCGCCATCCTTGAACGCGGTAGATTCCAGTTTCAAAGCCGTGGCTTGCTTGGCGTGTATGGCTTCAAAGCTCAGCTCAGCCTTGATCGGCTCTGCAGCCAGCGCAGGCAAGCTGCTCAGGCCCAGTAATAAGGTGGTCATCAAGCGTGTGTTCAACATGCGATTCTCCATATGGTTGTCTTAGGTAATTCTTCTTGAGTGCAGGCTGAATGAATACAGGCGTCACATGTGACGCCTGCCATCAAAGCCTTGCCCTTACTTCTTAGGTGGCTCTATCTTGTATAGCGCGCCGCTAGGGTCATCGGTCAGTACGTAAATATTGCCATCCGGGCCCTGCTTGACGTCACGTACGCGTTGATTGAGGAAGGAAAGCAGTCTTTCCTCGTGTACCACTTTGTTGCCCTCAAGCACGATGCGTATCAATTGTTTATCTGCCAGTGAGCCCAGCAGCAAATTGCCCTTCCAGGCGTTGTCCGCAGTGGCAAACGCCAGGCTGGAAAGCGCTGGCGATTTGGCCCAGTAGTAAGCTGGTGCCTCAAAGCCATCGCCCTTGCGGTGCGGGCCTGTGGTTTCCACGGTTTGCTGTCCGGTGTAATCCACGCCATAGCTGACGATAGGCCAGCCATAGTTTTTACCAGGCTTGACGATATTGAGTTCATCGCCACCACGTGGGCCCTGGTCTGTGCTCCAGATTTGGCCTGTAGTTGGGTGGAAGCCTATGCCTTCGGCATTGCGGTGACCATAAGACCAGATTTCCGGCCTGGCACCTGGCTTGCCAACAAAGGGGTTGTCCTTGGGCACCGTGCCATCAAGGTTGAGGCGCACCACCTTGCCCGCCAGCTTGTCCAGCTGCTGCGGTGCCAGGTTGGCATGGTTATCTCCATGGCTGATAAAGATATGGCCCTTGTTATCAAACAACAGGCGGCCACCGTATTCCCAGTAAGGGGCTACGGCCTGCTTGGGCTCTTGGCGGTAAAACACCTTGAAGTCTTCCAGGCTATTCTCACCCAGCTTGGCAGTGCCTACGGTCAAGCCCACAGGCTCTTCACCATCTGTGCCTTCGGCATAAGAAAGAAAAATGGTTTGGCTTTGCTTGAAATCAGGGGCCAGCGCCACGTCCAGCAAGCCACCATGGCCGCCGACGAAGACCGTGGGCACACCAGCGATAGGCTCGGAAACATCGCCCTGCGCAGTGATGCGGCGCAGCTTGCCTGTGCGCTCGGTGACCAGGAAGCTGCCGTCAGGCAAAAAAGCCAAGGCCCATGGGTGGGAGAGTTTTTCGGCTACCTTGGTGACATGGATGGGGCCAAGCTGGGTGCCCGCCAATTGGCGTTCGCTTTTGATGCTGGGTGGCACGCGCAGGGCCGCAGGTAATTCCGCTGCAGCAGGCGCCGCCGCCGGAGCAGTGGCTGCCGCCGTACCCGCTTGGGCGGATAAGCTAAAAGCACTGCTGATGGCTACGGAAACAAGCAGTCTGGTGTACTTATTCATAAATTTCTTACCTTGTGAAAGTTGCTGAAAATAATGGCAGGGTTCAAACCGAGTCATGGTGAGCACCATGACTCGGGGATAAAGCCAGAAATCGCTAGAAGTTGAACTGCACGCTGCCGACGATGGTGCGTGGCTCTGCCAACAGATAGGTCGGCGTACCGCGCACACGGCCGTCGTTCAATCCTGAAGACAAAGTCCCTGCCGAGACACCCTGCAGGTATTCCTTGTCAAACAGGTTGTTGACGTTGAGGCTGAATACCGCATTCTTGAAATAGCGGCTGATGTTGTTGACGCGATATCCCAAAGCCAGGTTGACCGTAGTTGCGCCCTCTACTTTTTCCTTGTTGGTCAGGTCACCGTAAAGGCTGCTCTTGTAGTAGGCACGAATATCACTGTAGAAGCTGCCATCGTCATAACCCAGGCCTATGCTGGCTAGATGCTTGGGCGTATTGAAGAGCTGCTTGCCTTTGGTATCCAAGGCTGCCGGGCCAGTGCCATTACCGCCCTCGACCACGAAGTCCTCTTGCTGTGTGGCCAGGGTATAAGCGTAGGAAGCGCTGTAGTTGAAGCTGTGCGGCAGCAAGCCATTCAGTGCCAGTTCCAGCCCCTTGGTCTCCACCTTGCCAGCGTTGTAGTAGGCCGTGACAAACTGAGGTGTCTGATAGGACACTTGGCGATTCTTGAAATTGTCGTAGAACAAGGCCGCGCTTGTGGAAATCTTGCTGTCACGATAACGCCAGCCAATTTCCTGGTTGATGGTAGTTTCCGCCTTCTGTGAGCTGTTAGCAGTGGTGTAGAGCGAAGCCGCTGCTGGGACACGCAAGTTCGAAGACACACTGTAATAAAGCTGGTTGTTCTGGTCAGCTTGATAATCCAGCGAAAACGCAGGCAGGAAGCGGTCATAGGTCTTGTCGCGCTCATAGCCTGGGTTGTTGTAATTAATCGACGTACCACTCAGCACCTGGCCAATGTTGTGCGCCTCGACCTTAGTCTGGTGATATGCCAAAGCAGTAGTGAGCTTGAGTTGCTCATTCACACTCCAAACATCCTCTGCCCAGAGCTTGAAGGTCGGCATATCTGTGCGCTGATCGGAGCGATAAACCGCGTTGCCTCTGCCATCAACTGCAATATTGCTTTCACCATTATTGGTAAAGGGCTTGCCATTGGCCTTGATCGGCACATAGGAGAAGGTTTGGCGTGAATGAATGCGCTCATACCAGCCACCTAGTTGCAACTTATTGCTATCACTCAGTTGCCAGTCTAGTTTGGCGCTGATTCCTGGGCGATATTGTGCTGGCAACATCTGCAGGGCGAAAGGTACGCCGGTGTCGATCTGGTCGCCATCACGGTTAAGATCGGTACCCAGGCCAACTTCACTGAGTACAACTGCACCAGATGATGAAGTACCCCCGCGAATACGCTGGAAGTAAGGATCTATATATAAATCAACCTTGTCCGACAGCTTGAAATGGCTGTTGACCATATAGTTCTGCACATGGAAGCTGGTTGAATATAGGTATTGACTAGCCGTAGGGTTAACGCTGTCAGCCACGCCATTGGTACCACGATAGGTGGAGAAAGCGGTTAGCGGATAGCCGCTCTTATAGGGCTGAGCATCATACTGCGCTTTAGTTTTGGGCTGGGTAGACCAGTTCTCCATTTCTTGTGTGGAGATGATGAAGTTGATGCTGTTCTCATCCCATTGGTATTGAAGATTGGCACCGAAACGCTTGGTTTGCGCGCGCAGGCGGCCAGCTTGCCAGTTGTCATAGCGACTGTCCGAAGCCGAAATCCAGCCGGAAAAACCGTTATGCTCGCCGAAATTGATGCGGGTATAGGTTTTCTGTACATCGTAATTGCCAAAGCTTTGCTTCAACATCACGCCAGGTTCCTTGGTTGGGGCAACGGTCTTGAGGATGATGCTGCCACCACTAGCGGTGACGCTAGGCAGGGAAATCGACGATGAACCGTAGATCAGAGAGATAGACTCGTAATCTTCAGGATCGCCGATGACACTGCCCACGGCCAACTGGAACAAGGGATCATTAAGCGGCAGGCCATCCCGCACAATGCCAATCTGACCACCACTGAAACCGCGTACCGTGAAGCCTGCGCCGCCTGCGCCATAGGAATTGCCGCCTTGGGATTGCACCCCAGGCAGGAATTTCAGAGAGTCATAGACACTGCCTATACCAGCCAGCTTTTCCAACTGGAACTTGGTCAAAGTCGCGCGTGAGCCAGGTGTGGATTCCACCTTGGTATCGCCCAGATAGTTGTCTCTGACTTCCTTGTCACTCACCACCACTACCGAGCCCAGGTCTGAAGGCTCAGCCTCTGTGTCTTCTGCCAGCGCAACATGGCCATATAACAGCACCAGAGCACACTGCACGGCAGTGCCGATTTTTCTGGTACGCATTGGAATTCTTTTCATTACTACTCCCCTAATCAATCAACTAATTTCCATGACTTCTCACCCAGGCTGTCAGCCTGGAATTGCGTTAAACGCAGAGCTAGAGGTGGCAACATCCATGCCATCCCTCACAGGCAATATCAAGAAAGGGGTAAAAATAGACTCAAGCGCTTGAATAAACTCAGCAAGAAAGTAGGTAAGCCCTTGTAAAGATGATCTTTACCATTTAGTTAGGGCCTTAACCAGTGATGCCAGCGCAACAAAAAATGCTGTCTCATGCGCAGCAGGTTTGCTGACAGCGCAGCATCTGGCGTGCAGATTGCCCAGATTGAAGGCTGGCTGTACTATCGCGCATGGAGTGAACAACGGCGGCGCAATGAATACAATAAAATCAGCGCCCGGACGAATATCCTGCCTTTTGTTGTGTAGCCTGCTGATTACACCTGCGGCTACCAGAAATACCAGGCGCAGCCATTACAGGCGCGTGATGGCATGGTTTCGTTACGGATGCACGATACGGGAGATGAGGGGTTTCAGGCTTATATGCGCGAGGAAGGCTATGCCAACCTGCCAGCGCAGTGGGGCTGGCGCGAGCTATTGCACAGCAGCTTCTACTTCCACCCTGACCTCAATGTGGCCCGCAGCCAATTACAAGTCGCCATGGCTGGCATCACCACCGCAGGTCAACGGCCTAACCCCAGCATTTCAGCCGGGGCCGGGCGCCGCAATGAACCCGATGTGCCCGAGGTCTACAGCCTGGGCTTCAATATCCCCATAGAAACCGCAGGCAAGCGCCAGGCGCGCATAGATATGGCCACGGCCTTGTCAGACGATGCCCGCTTCAATATCGCCCAGACCGCCTGGACACTTAGGCAGCGCTTGTTACTGAGCTGGATAGAGCTCAACGCCGCCCAGCAGAATCTGCTCATACTGCAGCAAGAAAACCGCCTGCGCGAGCATATCGTCACCATGCTGCAGCAAAGGCTGGAAGCCGGCATGGTTTCTAGCGTGGAACTCAGCAACGCCAGGCTGCAATGGCAGCGCATACAGCAAAGCCTGGTGCTGGAACAAGGCAGAATAGAAGAACTGAAAACCCAGCTGGCCAGCAATGCCGGGCTGCCTCTGAACAAATTCACCAGCCTCACCCTGCAAGCCGATGACGCTGCCACGCTGATGCAGGCACAACACAATATCGATATCGCCCACAGCCTCAACCCCACAGCGCAAGATGCCGCGCTGCAAAACCGCGTGGACATCCGCGCCAGCCTGGCGCGTTATGCGGCCAGCGAGGCCAGACTGCGGCTGGAAATTGCGCGGCAATACCCGGATATCAGCCTCTCCCCTGCCTACAACTATGAGGAAGGCTTCCATATCTGGTCGCTGGGCATTAACAGCCTGCTCAACATCATGCATCGCAACCAGGGCCAGATTGCCGAAGCCACTGCCTTGCGCGCCAATGAGGCTGCGCAGTTTGAAGCCCTGCAAGCCAGAGTGATAGCCTCCATGGACAGCGCGCGCAGCCGCTACGCTGCGGCCTTGCAGGCCTTAACCCAGGCAGGCGCGCTTTACCAGACGCTGCAACAACAAGCCGTGCTGGCTGGGCAGCGCTTCGAGCTGGGCTATGCCGACAGGCTGGAGCTAGTGACCCAACAACTCGAAAGCCTGCTGGCCAAGCAAAATTTCATTAGCGCGGAATATCAGGTGCAACGTGCCGCCGCGGCACTGGAAGACAGCATGCAGCTACCGCTGGAAAACCTGGGTGCTTTACCGCGTCAGCTGGATGCCACATCCCAGCAATATCTCAGCGCTCAGCAAACCTTATCAACGCAATCTCAAGATCAGTCGCCACGGAAGCCTCAGCCATGAACAAGAAAACCGCCGCGGTCATCATCATCCAGGCCTGCCTGATTGTCGTATTGCTCTGGTTGCTGGTGCTGTTCAGCAAGGATGAGTTCGAGGCCTTTAACGAGGACGAGGAAATCGAAAGCCCAGTGCGTGTGCACACTGAAAATGGTGCCTCACTGATTACCCTCAGCCCGGAAACTCAGCAACAGAGTGATATTCATACCCAGACCCTGGTTCAGGTTAAACACCTGACCACGCTGGAAGGCCTGGGCACGGTGATGCCGCTGGATGGCCTGCTGGATTTGCGCAGCCGCTACTTAAGTGCAGTCGGTGATTTGGCAGTCATCAAGGCCAGCCTCAGCAACAGTCAGAATGACTATGAGCGCCTGGCGCAGCTCAACCGCCATGACCGCAATATTTCCGACCGCATGCTGTGGGCAGCCGAGGCGGTTTACAAGGGTGACCAGGCCAAGCTGCAAGCCGCGGAGACCGCGCTGGATAATCTACGCTACACCGCGCGCCAGCAATGGGGTGAAACCCTGGGCCTGGCCGCCCTGGAACGCAATGCAAAACCTGAAATTCAGGCCTTGCTGGATTATCAGCAGGTGCTGATACGTATTGTGCTGCCTGCCGATCAGGAAAGCCCAAGCAAGGTGTTGAACGTTACCCCGGTAGGCAGCACACCACGTGGCATCAACGCACGCTTGATTGCCAGCGCGCCGCAGGCCGACCCCACTTTGCAGGGCCGCACCTACTTTTACGCCGCGCCCGCAGGTGAACTACGCGCAGGCATGCGCCTCAGCACCCGTGAAATGGATAGCGCCAAGCTCAAAACGGGGGTGGATATTCCGCAAAGTGCTGTAGTCTGGTTTGGTGGCAAGGCCTGGGTGTATCGCAAACAAGGCAGCGAAGACTTTGTGCGTGTGCCCATCAGCACCGAGGTAGAAAGTGAACACGGCTGGTTTAACCACGAACGCCTGGAACCCGGCAACACCATCGTCATCAGCGGGGCGCAGCTACTGCTCTCCGAGGAGCTCAAGTATCAGATCAAGAACGAAAACGACGATTAGGAACTGATGCCATGATGTCTGCCTGATCCGTTTCTCCATACGCCAAAGCGGCGTCATGATCGCACTGGCCTTGCTGGTAGTGTTTTATGGTCTGTACAAAACCACGCATAGCCATCTGGATGTGTTCCCGGAATTTGCCCCCACGCAACTGGTGATCCAGACCGAATCTCCAGGCCTATCTGCCGAACTGGTGGAGTCCCTAGTCACACAACCACTGGAAAACAGCATTGCGGGCACCGTGGGCATCAGCAGCCTGCGTTCACAATCCATCCCAGGCCTATCGGTCATCACCGTCATTTTTGACGACAGCAGCGATATCTACCGCAACCGTCAGGTGATTGCCGAGCGCCTGACCACACTGAGCAATGTGCTGCCCGTGGGCATAGTGCCCAACATCACACCGCTGACCTCCTCTGCCAGCACCGTGCTTGGCATAGGGCTGACTTCTGAAGTACGCACCCTTACTGAGCTACGTACCCTGGTGGACTGGACGCTGCGACCGCACCTGATGGCGGTGCAGGGCGTAGCCGATGTCAATGTGTTTGGTGGTGAGGTCAGGCAGTTTCAGATTCAGGTCGACCCGGCCAAACTGGTACGCTACAACCTCTCCATGCAACAAGTCGTGGATGCCGTCAGCCGTGACACTGGCATACGCGGTGCTGGTTTTATAGAAAACAGCAACCAGCGCATTATCCTCAATACCGAAGGCCAGGCCTTAACGCCGCAACAACTGGCACGCACCACCCTGCTGCATGCCGCAGGCCAGACCCTGCGCATTGCCGATATAGGTAAAGTGGTAGAAGGCGCAGCGCCTTCCATCAGTGCGGCCGCCATCAATGGCAAGACAGGCATCTATCTCTCAGTACAATCCCAGCTCGGGGCCAATACCGATGGCGTCACCCAGGCAGTAGAAGCCGCACTGGAAGAGCTAGGCCCGGTACTGGACGCCAAGGAAATCCAGGTCTACCCCAAGCTATTCCGCCCCTCCAACTTTATCGAAACCGCGATAGACGGCGTGCAGATTGATATTCTGATCGGCTCCATCCTCGTCATCGCCGTCCTGTTCCTGTTTCTGTTCAATGTACGCGCAGCCTTTATTTCTGCCACCGCCATTCCCCTCTCGCTGTTGACTGCCATTCTGGTGCTACAGCAGTTTGGCATGGGCCTCAATATCATGGTGCTGGGTGGCCTGGCAATTGCGCTGGGTGAAGTGGTCGACGATGCCATCATAGATTCGGAAAACATCTTCCGCCGTATACGCGAGAATCGCCTGCTGCCCACGCCCCTGCCGCTGCACACCGTGGTGTTCAATGCCTCCATGGAGGTGCGCAGTTCCGTGGTATACGCCACCTTTATTGTGGCCCTGGTGTTTCTGCCGCTGCTCACCATAGGCGGCGTTGCTGGCAAGTTGTTTGCCCCGCTGGGCTTTGCCTATATCAGCGCCATCATGGCGTCTCTAGTGGTGGCACTGACCCTGACGCCAGCGCTGTGCTACCTGCTGCTGGGCAATTCGGCCAAGCTGGATACCGCCGATTCTCCGGTAATCCGCTGGATCAAGCGCCATTACGTCAGCCTGCTGCACCGCATAGAGCAGCATTACAAGATATTGCTGGGGGTGACCCTGTTGTTTATTGCGCTGGGCCTCACCACCCTGCCTCTGTTCAAGACCCAGTTCATTCCCAGCCTCTACGAAGGCCATTACATCATGCACATGACTGCGGTACCCGGCACCTCTGAGCAGGAATCCCTGCGCATAGGCAAAAAGGTCACCGAAGTGCTGCAACAGATAGAAGGTGTGCAATCAGTCGCACAATGGGTAGGCCGTGCGCCCAATGGTGCCGATACCTTTGGCACGCATTACAGTGAATTCGAGATTGAGATAGGCACCCTGTCTGGTGCTGAACAAAGACGCATTCTGGAAGAAATCCGCGAGAAACTCTCGGGCATGGATGATGACGGCCCTGGCTACCCAGGCTTTATCGGCGTCAACTTTGCCATCAACACCTTCCTCACCGAACGCATAGAAGAAACCATCTCCGGCTATGCCGCAGCGCTGGTGGTGAATATCTATGGCCGCGATCTGGATAGCCTTAACCGGGATGCCACTCTGGTAGCAGCCGCGCTTGCCTCCTCCCCCGGCACCACAGATGTGATGGTGCAATCGCCGCCAGGCACACCGCAACTGGTAATCCGCCTATTGCCAGAAAAACTATTGCAATACGGCCTGCATGCCACGGATGTGCTGGATACCATACGCTTTGCCTATGAAAGCCGCCCGGTCACCCAGGTGTATCAGGATAACCGCGTCATAGGGGTAGCCGTGGTGCTGGCCCCCGAAGCCAGACAGAATATCCAGCAGGCCGCCCGTTTGCCGTTGCGCAATATCGAGGGCCGCATGCTGCAACTCAAGGACGTGGCCGATATCCGTCAGGAAAATGGCCAGTCCAAGATTCTGCACCAGGGCACCAAGCGTATTCAGACGGTTACCGCCAACTTCAAGGAAGGCGATATCAACAGCTATTACCAGCAAGCCAAGAAAAAACTCCGGCGCGAAGTGGATTTATCTCCGGGCAATTACCTGGCCTTCAGTGGCGAGGCGGAAGCTGGTAACCAGGCCAGCCAGGAACTGCTGGTCCATTCCCTGCTGGCACTGACCGGGATTTTCCTCATGCTGTATATCGCGCTGGGTAATCTGCGCAATCTGGCCCTTACCTTCCTCAACCTGCCGTTTGCGCTCATAGGCGGCATTATTGCCGCCGTGCTGGCAGGTGGCTGGATTTCCATAGGCTCCATGGTCGGTTTTGTCACCCTGTTTGGCATCACCCTGCGCAATGCCATCATGCTGATCTCGCACTACCAGCATCTGGTGGATATAGAAGGCCTGGAGTGGAATCTGGAAACCGCCATCCGCGGTGCCTCTGAGCGCCTGCCCTCCATCCTCATGACGGCCTTGGTGACTGGCCTTGGCCTGTTGCCGCTGGCCATAGGCAGTGGTGAGCCTGGGCGCGAAATCGAAGGTCCCATGGCCATGATCATTGTCGGTGGGCTGGTCACCTCTACCCTGCTCAACCTGCTGGTGATGCCAGCGGTGATGCTGCACCTGGGTAAATTCGAGAAGCAAGAGCTTTAAGGCTTTATTTCTGTCAACCACAGCGTCAGTGGTGGGTTAGAATCAAAAGCATGAATTGGCTTATGTCACTGAATTGGCTTATACCACTGGCTCGCCCTGCGCTACCAGCCTTGCTGCTGGCCATCTTGCTCTGCTCGCCCGCTGCCCAGGCCGCCCCTGCGCCCTGGTATCTTTGGCAGAGCAAGCTGAATGGCCAGACTATTTGTTTACAGCACTCACCCGGCCCCGGCTGGTATAGAGTGCAAGGGCCTTTCCAGCAGGATAACTGCCGCCCCTGACGCTATCTCTATCTTTTCTCTATATATCTTCATTGGGACGATTCACCATGGCATGGTTTACCCTGATCATCGCTGGACTGCTGGAAGTGGTCTGGGCGATAGGTCTCAAATATACCGAAGGCTTCAGCCGTTTTTGGCCCAGTGTAGGCACACTGGTGGCCATGTTGTGCAGCGTTGGCCTGCTGAGCCTGGCCATGCGTGGCTTGCCCATAGGGACGGCTTACGCAGTGTGGGTGGGCATAGGTGCGGTGGGTACGGTGATCATGGGGATCTGGCTATTTGACGAACCCACCAGCGCGTTAAGGCTGGCCAGCCTGTGCCTGATCATAGGCGGCATCATAGGGCTTAAGCTCAGTCACTAATCTGATTACAACTGTCTGCGGCATCAAGCACACTTACCAAGCTAGGTGCTTACCGCACCAGCGTACGGCTAGTGCCAGATTTGACGTCTGTGAGTATCACTGTTACCCCGGCGATATTAACGCCCAACATCTTCAGCAAGGGGTCGACTACATTGGCGGTCACCCCAGCCAGCAGTGGCAGCACAATGTTATTGATCGTGGGGGTCAGGATGGCATTGACAACGTTACCCAGGCAAATTCCGGCAACACAGACATTGATATTGAGATTGGCCCCAGTCGCCAGACCCGCCATGCTTTGCCCCGCTGAACCATAGCTGTTGGCTGAGACAGGCAGACTATTACTGACAGGATGGCTAAGGTTGAAGGTCATGGTATTAGGGGCGGGTTGAGTGATAGGCGCATTGAGGCCAAGCTCGGCATAAGCCAAAGGTCCTACCACCCTGAGCTCCGCCGGGCCAGAGCCTGCATTATTGGTCAGCCGTATACTGGCTAGCCCGGGATAAGCATCAATGCGTACATTGGTCTGCCCATTACTCAGCGTGGTTATCCCCATCAGTTCGGCACGCCCCGGTGCCACCTCCACCACCAGCTTTAAATCTATCGCGGCGATAAGACCGAGAATGCCAGGCTGGTTAACGCTGGTTTCCACACGCACCTGTGCTGTCCTTGCCACGGTACAGGCTGGGCCGCCTGTAAACGCTGCCGGCCCTATCACCAGTTGCGGCGGCTGCACAACAAAGGCTTTGATATCAATGGAAGTCAGGTTGGGGATGCTAATCCCCAGCGGCAAGCCTATGGCATTGTTGCCATTGGCAACCAATACCGCAGTATTCAGCAATTGCAGCACATTGATGCCCGCGCCCAGCACCGCATTAGGGTCTGGATTCACCACCTTGAGCACATCGCCTATCTTGATATTGGTAGTGTTGACGGTTTTGGTAGCTAAATTCGCCAGATCTGCCACCACCTGAGCGTTGGAAGTGGCCCCGCTTTGCCCGGCTGCCACTGCCAGCAACTGCATAAAATCCTTGAGCGAGAGATTGAGGTTAAGCAGGTCGTTGACCGATCCCACCGAGGTCCCCCTGGCCTGCACCAGATTGAGCAAGGTCAGTTGACTGTTGGCGATGCCCTGATAAGACGCCAGGCCCAGTGTCAGCGTAGTGCCCAGCACCTTGCCGAGCAAGGCATTGAGCAGGTTGGAATCAGACGTATTGAGGGTAGCCGCTGTGCTCCCCACCATGAACGAGGCATAAGAGCTGCGAGAAGGAGCCACCGCATCCGCCGTGATGACGATATTGCCCGTGAACAAACCGCCCGCAAACAAGCTGGCGGGTACTTCACGCGTGGCTCGTACCCGCACCGATTGGCGCTGAGAACTGCTAGCAGAGAAGCTGCGCACGCCTGTCGTCATATCCGGCTGAGTCATGCCCACATCCACCGCATTGGGCGTAGATAACAAGCTGCCCACATAGCCATTGGACAAAGCAGATGCCTGGGCCGCATTGGCAACACGGGTTTTCATGTCGGCCGTAGTTCCTGCGGGGCAGCCCCCCACCTCTTTCGCGGCATCGATTGCCGCCATATCGGCAATGCTTTGCAGCTTGCGCTTTTGCGACCATAGCCTGGCGCTATCGACCACTACGGCAGTGAACAAGACCGCCAGCAGCAACACCACCACACCAAATACGCCTATGGCGCCGCGTTGATGGTGGCGAGTTGAGACTGGCCTGGTCATGGTGAGTGCCTTTTGCTGACTATTTGCTGGAGTTGTTGAAACTGCCTGGATCAAAACGCTCGGGGATAGGTCGGGTGAAACTATCCAGATAGCGTTTGTGGATATTTTCCATGGCTGGCCCGGACAAGGTCTGACGCTTTACAGAAGCCTGCTCACCTTCACGCTGCAATTTGAGCCAGGTCTCGGTAGGTGTCAGCGACGGTTCATTTTCGGCTCTGGCGGCAGCGCTTTCTTCCGCTGCTGCCTGCAGCGAGATTGCCAGCACGCTGATGATAAGGGCAGTTTTCATTGAACAACCTCCAGAGTAGGACTGAGTATCCCTGTGCATAGTTGGGTATTACCATTGCAGCTGCCCAGCATATATTGCTGGCGTTGGCCGCTCTTGGCTGCAGGGTTGAGCGACGACTGGCCTAGGCTGTTGCGTATCTCAGCCAGGTTTTGTTCCGTGATGCCATAGTCACTGGCAATCTGTGCGGCTTTTTCATCCTGACCGGTCTTGAACATCAATAAAACCAGGTTATTAATCGCCAAGCGATTCTTACCATCCAGCTCTATGGCGGTCAGCAGCTCGGCCAGTGCCTGTCGGTTATCACCAGCCATCATGAGCGCATAGCCATAATCGCCACGTACCCGACTTTCCACAGGCAACAAGGTGCTGGCCACCTTGAGGTAACTGATGGCCGCCTCATGCTGATCCTGCATTTCGGCCAATAGCCCCATGCCCTGATAGGCCAGGCCAGAAACGCAACTGCCTAGCAGCGCCTGATAATACTGTGCTGATTGTTCATACTGCCCGGTCTGACGCAGGGCATGGGCGCGGTAGAGTCTGGCCTGCGGCAGCTCCAGCTTGGAGGCGTCAAGGAAAGCAATCGCGGCGTAGGCCTTACCATCTGCCAGTACCTTGCCTATCATTTCCAGCTGGGTCTTGTCTTCCGCCGAGATTGCCTGGCAGGAAAGCTTGGCGGCATTTTCCTTGGCGGTTTTATCCGAACTCTCGGCCCAGGCTGGCAAGCCTTGCAGCAGCATTGCCAGCAACACAGCGCCTGCCAAACGACTTGCATGCAGCTTGAACCATGAGAAGTAAACTTGATGCGCGCTTGAGTATTTCATCTTTTACCCCATAGAGCTCAGTGCACGTCCCAGGCCAATAAAGCCAGGGCCAGCGATAAAGACCATCAAGGCCGGGAACATGAACAACATCATGACGATGGTCATCTTGGCGGAGAGCTTGCCCACCCTTTCACGCAAGGCAGAAAACTGCCGCTCCTCCACCAGTGCGGCATAGCGCATGATGGATTCGCGCACATTGCCCCCCTGCGTAGCCACCTGTTTCAGCATGGCGACTACTTCTGTGAGGTCGGGGATATCCAACATCTGGCTCATGCCGAGCAAGGCCTCGCCCCTGTCCTGCCCGGCGGCAATACGCGCCAGAACACGCTGCAGCTCTTGCGCCAGCTCAGGCATGATTTCATCAGCCTGCTCTACCATGATGCGTAGCGAATGCTCCATGGACAGGCCAGAATCAAATAGCATGACCAGCAAATGCAGAAAGGTAGTGATCTCCTTAGTGATACGCTTGAGCCTACGTTGCGCCATATTGCGCAGGATGTAGCGTATTACCACGTAAAAGCCAGCATACCCAAACAAGGCTTTGAGCAGACTGCCGCCCAGGCTCTCGCCCTCAATCAGGAAAAACAAGGCGGTGACCCCCGCCGTGGTTAAAGGCCCCAGACGAACCATGGCATTAAAAATGACACGGGTGCGGCCACGGTAACCAGCTTGCACCAGCAGTTTGAGCACTTCTCGGTCTTTGCTGCTTGGTAGCACGGACAAACGCTCTATGAAACGCTCTACCCGCGCTTGGGTGAAGGCAGATGCAGGCGCTTCTTGCGCCCCAGTACATCCTCAAACCGTGCATGGGCATCCAGCTTGCGCATGCGCGATAGCTCGGCAAACATCAGCAGCATGGCCCCTGCCAGCAAGCCCACCATACTCATAATCAGCCAGATATTCATGGGTTGGGCTTCATCCTATATGCTCTTCATCATGCGCCAGAAAATCAGCACACCCGTCACCTGCATGATCAGCGCGCCCTTGAAAATCATGGCCCCGCTGGCATCCTGCAACATCATGTCGAGATATCCGGGGTTGCTGACATACATATAGCCCAGGATCAGCAAGGGCGTCAGCGACAGCACCCAGGCTGTAATCTTGGTTTCCCCGGTCATGGCCGCCAGTTCACGCTGCGCCTGCTCCTGCTGCCTGATCATATGCACCACGCTCTTGAGCAACTCCTGCGGTGAGCTGCCGTAATTGCTGCTGATGCGGATTGCCAGCGCAATCAGGCCCAGCTCCTTGATGCCATGCAACTGCGCCGCACTGTAGATGGCCTCGGCAAAACTGACGCCCAGGTCGGTTGAGCGTATCACCCGGTCCAAAACCCCGCGCAATGGCATCTGAATATCAGTCACCACGCCACGTACCGCTCCTTCCACACTTTTGCCCGTGGAAAGCGCTCTGGCCATTTGGTCTATGAACATGGGGATCTGCGTGACTATCCTGCGCTGGCGGCGGCGCAAACGCACATAGGGTACAAAAAACAGCAGTACCAGGCCAAGCCCAGGGTCATCCCCCCGGCCTGCCAAAAAATAAAGTACTGATCAAGAATGATGTGCATGATCAGCAACAGCATGGCGATGGCAACTATCTGCCACATGGCCAACTCAAACCCAAGCTGTACCGACAGGCGTAGTTGCTGACGCTTGAGCCAGCTATCCTGCTTGCCCGGCATTATGGACTGGGTCTTGTCGAAGAACGGCAGGGCTTGTTCCAGATTCTTGCGGGTTTTTTCCTGCACACGCTGTTGCTTGCTGCTCTGCCACAGCATCCAGGCTGGCAGTAGCAGCATCATTCCCATCAACATCAGCAGCCAGCGGTTCATGTGCTTTCCTAACTGAAGGCCAGTGCGCCGCGCAGCTTGGGGTTGCTGGGCGTCACCTGCAAATGCGTGAACTGTTCATTATCTGCGTCGTAGCTGAACAGCTCGTTGGTAACAAATTGCTCATCACGTATGCCCACTACTTCAACAATGGAGGTCACTCTGCGCTTGCCGTCCGCCATGCGCGTCACCTGCACTATCAATTCAATTGCGGCAGCTATCATCTTGCGCATCGTGATTTCGGCCCCTTGAAAACCAGCCAGGCCTGCCAAAGTCTCCAAGCGCAACAAGGCATCGTTGGCATTATTGGCATGCACTGTACTCATACAACCCTCGTGGCCAGTATTCATGGCCATCAGCATATCCATGACCTCCTTGCTGCGTACTTCGCCGAGGATAATGCGGTCTGGCCGCATACGTAGTGCATTGCGCACCAGATCATGCGCACTGACCTCGCCTACCCCATCTAGATTATTGGGCCGGGTTTCCAGACGTACCACGTGATCGTGCACCAGCCTTAATTCAGCGGCATCTTCTATGGTCACCAAGCGCTCTCCCTGCGGGATGGAGCGGCTCATAAAGTTGAGCATGGTGGTCTTGCCTGAGCCTGTGCCGCCGCTAATGATGGTGTTGACGCGGCGCTCGGCAGCATTGGTGAGAAAGCTCAGCATCTGCGAATTGAGTGTGCCATAAGCCAGCAAATCACTGCCCAGAATAGGCGTCTTGCGGAACTTACGTATCGACATGCAAGGCCCATTGAGCGCCAGCGGCGGAATAATCACATTGAGGCGACTGCCATCAGGTAATCGCGCATCAACCGTCGGGCTGGCTTCATCCACGCGCCGCCCCAGTGGTGACAGAATGCGGCGTATGACGCGCAGCACATGCTCGTCATCAATAAAGCGTAATGAGGTTTTTTCCAGCTTGCCCTTGCGCTCGATAAAGATATCGCGCGCACCATTGACCAGAATATCGTTGATGGTTTCATCGCGGATCAAGGTCTCCAGCGGGCCGAAGCCTGCCAGCTCATCCACCATTTCTTCAGTGAGCCGCTCCAGGTCAAAGGCACTAACCACCAGTTTTTTTTCTGCTACATAGCGATAAACCTTGCTATTGACGTAGGTGAACATCTGCTGCCGCGACATGCCCAGCAAGTCGGTTCTATCCTGCTCGATCTCACCTATGAGGTAACCATGTAGCAGTAGTTTGGTGTCCTGCGATTGATCGGCAGGCTTGATATCGTAGCGACTGTCAGAAATTCTCATGGCACATTCCTAGGATTTCACCAGCCGTAGCTCGACCAGCATGCGCTGTAGCGCCGCCATGATGCCGGTTTGCTGCGGTGGTTGTTCGCGATTTTCCAGCACTATCTGCGCCAGTTCGCGCACCCGCAAAGCATAGGGGCTTTTGGCGCTCTGCTCGAAAATGCTGTCGCCTGTATTGGTGGCCGCCAGCCGTATCATGCCGGAGGGCGGTAACAGACCCAGTATGGGTAATTCGAACGAGCTGGAGATGCTATCGGCATCCGGCATCATGCGGCTCAGATAGTGATCCAACACCAGCCCGGTGTTTTGCAATTCCAGCTTTTGCGAGCGCAAAGCCTTGAGCAATTCATAATTGCGCTTGCAACTGGGTACGCTTTGCTCGGCCACGACAATGGTTCTATCTACCGCCGACAGCAGCAGTTGCAGGAAATCCACCCGGGTCACACCGCCCAGGTTGATGACAATCTGCGAGAAGTATTTGCGCAGGGTGCGCAGCACGGTATAAATATCGGCCGGAGCTACCTGAAAATCTTCCTCAGGGTCTTCCGGCATGGATAACACGGTAAGGCCGCTCTTGTGCTTGGCAAAGCCAGTGTCAATCAAAGTCGCATCTACACGCCCAAGATTGCGCATGACATCGGCAAAGGTATATTTGGAGGTCATGCCCATAAACAGCAGGCTATCGGCATGTGGTGTACCCAGATCTACCAGCAAGGTAGATTCCCGCTCCTGCATGGCCAGTGACAAATGAATAGCCAGCATGACGGTGTCAGGCCCAGGTCTGGCATTGATGATGGCGGTGATCTTGCCCGCTGCCGCCCCTGTATTCAGGGTCATTTCCGGCTTGAGCATATTGCGCACACTTTGGCGGCCAAGGATGGCGAGTAACTCGTTCTCCTTGCTGCCTATGCGGATAAAATCGCGCACCCCAGCACGCATGATGGTCAGCAGCAGTTGTTCATCGGCAGTATCTGCCAACGCCAGCACTGGCAGATCCGGTCTGGTGGAGCTGATTTCTTCTATGAATGCCACTTCCTGCAGGAAGGCAGGCGACATGGCAACTTCTTGGCGGTAATCCTGAGAACGTAGGTGTACCAGCACGGCATTGATTTTGACGGCATCCACCAGTTGCAACACCTTGGGAATGTTCTGATCTTCCACAAAGATGAACTTGGTGGCATGGTCACTGACATTGCGCAGCCAGCGCATGCAATCCTCGCCATTGCTGATCACGATATAGTTGCGACTATCTGGCATTAGCGTGACATCCCGGTTGAACTGCGTTTTGGGTAGGCATCGCGCGACAGGAAGAACTCGCCAAAGCTGGGCTTGAAGTCCTTGAGTTCCTGCCCGGGCATGGGCGGTAGCGCGGCATCCCTGGAGATAGGTCTGACCAAACGTGGGGTCACCACCATGAGTAATTCCTTGTCTTCACGATCAAAGCGCTTGGAGCTGAAGAAAGCCCCAATAATCGGCAAGCTGCCCAGCCAGGGCATGCGATCTATATTGTTGACAGTGCTACGGCTCACCATGCCACTGATGACAAAGCTTTCGCCATTGCCCAGTGACACACTGGTTTCGGTACGCCTGACCTTGAGCCCTGGTACTGACACCCCGCCAGTTTGTACTGCGTTGGCGAAATCCAGCTCACTGACTTCAGGTGCCACCTTGAGAAAGATACGGTCGGCACTGAGTATGGTGGGGGTCAACATCAGCCTGACGCCATATTCCTTGTAACGTATGGTGATGGCGCTATCGGCTCCGCCACCGGTGCGTATAGGCACCGGATATTCACCCCCGGCAAGGAAGGTGGCCGTTTGGCCAGAGATGGCGGACAAGGAAGGCTCAGCCAGGGTATAGGCAAAGCCGTTGGTTTCCAGCACGCTCAAGGTGCCCAGCAAGCCTGAGCCATGGTTTCCCAGCGCCACATTGAAGGCATTCAGTATGGGCAGAAAACCTGAACCGCTGACAAAACTCACCCCGCCGTTTTCTCCACTCTCCAGCCCATTGAAAGCGCCCGGCGGCGACACTATGCCAAAGCCATTGCTGCTGGGACCGTTGCGCCCGATCAGAAAGCCAAAGCGCATGGCATTCTGGCGGCTGACCTCGACTACCTTGATATCAATCTGCACATGGCTGTCAAAGGCCGCACTACTGACGTCTACCGGGCCTTTTTTGTCTTTTTGCAGCGCTTCCAGCGCACGCGCATGTCCTTCCAGTGAATCAGCCTCACCAATCAGCGCCACACCAGCGCCAGCAGATTCGGCATGCAGCTCGGCTACATCCACTGCCTCCAGGCTTTGGCCTTCAAGCGCCAGGCTTTGGGTGACGTTGATATGCAGTACTTTGTTGGGCTGGCTGGATTTGTCATCCCAAAGACTGACATCGGTAGCGCCTAGCGCCTTGGGTACCAACAATACGGTCTTGGGGCTGGTCAAGGTCACGCCGACGATTTCCGGATTGGCAATCGCCACGCGCTTGAGGCTCAGTGGATGCTCGTAGACTTTCTGCTCACCCTGCCTGATGCTGATATCCTCTGCCCAGGCCTGCCCAGCAAGCAGGCAGACAAAACTCCCTATGTACCAGGCTAGCGATAAGCCCGGCTTTGCCCATGCTTTCAGCGCTGTCATTTATTGTCCTTTGAAGCTGACAGATTCGGTTTTGTCCCCGGCGTGAATAATCACGCTGGTTACGGGTTCTACCTTGCAGGGCCTCGCGCCTGACCAGTTGCTTGAGATACTGGCCCAGCCACGGTGGCAGGTTTGCCTTGAGCAATATCGCTGAGGTGTATCAGATCGCTGCCCCTATCCTGCTCTGTATGGGCGCCGCGCAGTGAGAGCCGCAGCGTACCGCCACTGGCAGCCAGCATCAGCTTGGCCACATCCTCTTCTCGCACAGCCAGTACGGCAGAGTGGCCGCCGCCTGCGCCCACGGTGGGATTGACACTAGGCACACTAGCGGCACCAGGGGCTAGAGGCCCTTTGCTTATTTCAGCATTGGCTTGCTGCAGGCTATTGACCTGCTGCAAATTTTCACCGTAGCTGATGACGCGCACATCCTTGATAATGGACTGCGCCGAGCTATCCACACTCACGCCATTGCTGGTACTGATATACAGCAGCACATCGACATGATCGCCAGGCTGAATAAATCCGCCCACGCCTATGACTTCATCGACCTTGAGCGCTACCCCGCGCTCACCTGACTTGAGCAATTGGGCGGCAGCACCACGTTGAGGGAAATGATTGGGTAACAGAATGCTACCCTTGCTGATATCGGAATCTAGGCTACGACCTATCAGATCGTTAGTGGCGCTATAGGCCAGATTTTGCGGTGTTTCACTTTCCTGCAGTTCTAGATCTGAGGCTTGCAGCACATGCCCGGCCTTGAGATCAGTGCTTGCTACTACATGGGTATAGCGTATAGCCGCTACCGGAGCCGGAGCACTAAGCTCAGGGGCTGGCTGGCTGGCCCGCAGTCCATAAAGCCCGATCAGGATTGCGCCTACAAACAGCAGGATGGCCGTGATCCTCAGTGCATTTCCGCTCATTTTTATGATGTCTCGTTTGTTATGTCATACATTCAAGCCGGACAAATGGCCGGGGAAAATCCGCTTTATCACACTAGGTTAATTGTTGCATTGCCTTGCAAATCCAGCGGCATGGGCAGCATGGGGCCATAGCGGGAATATTCAGAATCGGAATCACGGGCGTGCTGTTGTAATTGCTATACACCACACGCACGGTCAGGCTATTGCCCACCACGTTCACCACCACATTGCTATTGTTGGTACCCAGCACACGGTACGTATGTGATCTGGCATCCAGCTCAGCGCCTTGCCCACCGTGGTTTTAACCTGATTGGTCACACCCTGAGTGGTGTATTGCGCAGTACTTGAATACGCCATGGGATCAATGGCGATGGCAGATCTGGCACCCTCAGTGGCGGCGAAAACAAAGGAGGATTGCAGCAGGAACAGGATGGCGTAGGTGACTAGGGCATAGAACAGCACGAAGAACAGCATGAATAACATGGCAAATTCGATAGCGGCAGCCCCTGATTGCTTGCGTCTCAATGCGCGGTTTAAATTTGCATGATTCAATCTCCCATAGGCTAGGAAACAGCACGACTACCACCATGGAGGCCGCCAGTGCAGCACCGAAAGGAATATTGCGCCGACCACGCTCCAGGTAATTCATCCAGCTTGGGCTGGCAAGCCGTGGGCTGAAATACCACACCATTAATACAATGGCCAGAACGCTGAGTGAGGCCAAAACAAAGGTCAGTAGTACCACCTTAAGCCCACACAGCAAGCTGATAGCCATCAGCAGCTTGACATCGCCCCCACCCAGGCTATGCGTGGCATAACCTGGGATGGTGAGAAGAAAAGCTACGGCCAAACCCCCAAAGGCAGAGGAGATGGGTGGGCCGTAGTAAGACTGTCCAAAAAGCAGCATAAAGACTAAGGCAAACACTATTGCCCCCAAACTGAGTGCATTCGGTATCAGGCGCTGGGTTAGGTCATAAAACACAATCATGCCCGCCCACATGCATAGCGCCAGAATCCAGAGGCTATTCAACATTCAAGACTGCTTGTCGGTCATAAGTTACTGAGCACCCTAATCCTTGAATGCTCAAGTAAATGTACTCAAGTTGCTGCGTTAGTCAGCTGAGTGCTGATCTTGGTAAAGATAGTTGAGACCGCTGTGCGAATTGGTGTGGATACGCTGGCAATCACCACAGCCACCATGGCCGCAATCAAGGCGTATTCAATACCACTGGCGCCTTCTTCATCATGATAAAAATCCAACAGGCATTTTTTTACTGTAGTCAGCATGACGTTCTCCTGATTGAAATACCCTGAACCTGAAGCTCAGCATGAAATTTGTAAAATCTACTAAATATGAAAAATATGATATTCCGTAGTTTCCATGCTCGTCAAGCACCAAATGCGTGCAAAGCAATATAGGACAGGCTTAGAGGCAAAAAAAAGGCCAAGCTGGAGCTTGGCCTTTTTTATCTTGCGTGAAAAATTTATACGCTGTCGTACTTGAGGTATTTAAAGCGGGCATCCTCGTTGGGTGTACCCTCCAGCGCCCCACCCTCTGTTGCGGGTTGCCATTGAATCACAGACTCTATCTTGCCGCGAGTGCCCAATCCTTGTCCGTAATGCCCTTGGCGCTATGCGTGCACAATTTAACGATGACAAAAGCATAGGAAACCGTGAGATCAGGATGGTGCCAGGCAGCCTCCGCCAAATGCCCTACGGTGTTGACTACCATCAGGGTCGCTTTCCAGCCGCTGGTCTTGTATTTGCGCCTGATCCAGCCATCTTCAAAATACCAGTGGGGTAATTCCGCTTGCAGCTTGGCCTGAATCTCGGCCTCGCTGTAGGTACGTTCTGTGGCTTCTGCCATGGTCGGGTCTCCTCTAAATTGCCAGGGTGCTGCTATAAGTGCGCGAGCGCAGCACGTCTCGCCAGCGCAGCAGTATTAATTCCAGGAACAGCGCACAGGCAAGCCCACTCTTGCCAGGTCTGCGTCATTGAAGCCTTCGCTGAAAGCCACACAGTCCTGCCTGCCCACCACCCAGGTATTGAAATCGCGTCCGGCTATATGGTCGCCAAAGCCGGTATCAACAAAGCCTTCCTTGGTGAGTTTTTCCAGCGAGACTTGCTGATCGGCTTCTGGCCGCGAGGATTTCACCAGGATCAGATGCTCGGCATTGAGCTTGGCAGCCAGATACGCTGCCAGACTATCTGACGTAATGCCCCAGTTCATGGGCACATTTTCATCTGCGCATACCATATCACTGGGCATCCAAATAATGCCTCTGTGCTGCCAGCCACGTTCGGCAATTTCCAGCTCACTGCGCGCTGTCACCAGGCGTGGGCAAAGCCCGTTCATGAGCACGCCATATTGATCCATGGCCATCACGGCCATGCGGTGTGCGGTTGCATCATCAAGACCACACACGGTCTGGGCATCGCGTACCGCATCGGCAAACATGCCACCGCCCGGCACTATCACTACCTTGCCATCGCCATGACGCGCAATGGTGTCCAGCCATATATTCAGCTCCGGAGAACCCAGTAAGCTGCCACCCAGTTTAATTACCCACATCTTGGCCCCTAAAATAGTCTACAAGTTGCAGCATCGTTGACGCTTTATCCCAGGTCTCCCTGTATTCCTTGTCCATCTCGGAATCCGCTACGATACCACCTCCGGCCCAAAAGCGTATTTCGCCCTGGGAATAAACAGCGGTACGGATGGCAATATTGGTATCCATATTGCCATCAAAGCCAATGTAACCGATTGCGCCGCAATAGACACCTCGGCGATGCGGCTCCAACTCCTCGATAATCTGCATGGCGCGCAGCTTGGGCGCTCCAGTAATGGAGCCACCCGGGAAGGCACCGCGCAGCAAATCCAGTGCATCCTGATCATCAGCCAGCTTGCCAGTCACGGTACTCACCAGGTGATGAACGTTGGTATAGCTTTCCAAGGCAAACAAGCGGTCTGCACGCACAGTTCCCGTTGCGCAACTCTTACCCAGATCGTTACGCAACAAGTCGACAATCATGAGGTTCTCAGCCCTGTCCTTGAGGCTGCTCTGCAAATCCTCGGCATGGGCTTGATCTTCTGCCGCAGTAGCGCCACGTGGGCGTGTGCCCTTGATGGGCCTGGTTTCAACATGGCGGCCACTGACCTGCAAAAAGCGCTCGGGAGAGCCTGATAATATCTGCAGGTCTGGCAGGTTCATAAATGACATAAAGGGGGCTGAACCAGTCTTACGCAAATGCTGGTAAGCAAGCCAGCCGTCACCGCTGGCGCGTGCACTGAAGCGCTGTGCCAGATTGACCTGATAGCAATCGCCTTCGTGGATATAGGTCTGGATACGGTCAAATGCTTGCTGATAAGCCGGAAGATCAAAATTGGATTGGGTGGCGGAGTTGATAGTGAATGGGGTGTCAGGCAGTTGATCGGTGCCAACATTATCCTGTGTTTCTTCGAGAAACAAGGCGCGCAAAGCCGCCCAATCCTGATGGGGGCCTTCTGCCACGGCACAGGAAACCAGCCAGGTTTTCTGCTTACGGTGATCTACCACCACCGCCCAATCGTAGATACCAACCATCATCTGCGGTATATGCTCGCCATCCAGCGCTTGGTTGGGCAAAGCTTCCAGGCAGCGGCCCAGATCATAGGCAAAGTAGCCTAGCGCTCCACCGCTGAACGGTAAATCCGAGCTCAGGCGCGGGTACTGCTTTAAGGCCTGCTTGAGTAAAGCAAAAGGGTCTTCAGTCAGGCTTTGCACGCCATGCTGATCCTGTACATCAGTCACACCATTACGCGTGGTGAAGGTCTTGATGGGGTCCGCCACCATGATGTCGTAGTGACCGAAATCATTGCCCGGCCTGCCGCTATCGAGATAGATGGCCCAGGGCTTGTGCGCAATGCGTGCAAATAAAGCGGAGCTATCGGCCTGGTATGGTAATTCTTGTCTGAGCATGTGGCTTATTTCGAAGCGGATGATAAAAGGCCAAGATTGGCGACAGCATAAGCAGGCAAACATACGCCCGCCCAGTTACGCACATGATCTGACTCAGCTTTGATCAGCGAGCTCACATCAATGAATTCATGGCCTAGTTGTTGGGCTAGTTCGCGCACCAGGAAGGTCCCTGCCCCGGCACCGATAAACGGCGTACCTGGCCCTATCAAGTCTCTGGAAAGATTACGCAAGGCGGCACGGCGCAAGAGATTAAGCTGTTGCTGCTTGAAAGCCTGGGCCAGATGTATCCAGGCCGTCTGGCTGGCATCGCTGGCATCACGCCCTACGGTACGTGCCAGGCGGCGACTGGTTTCCGCCAAGGACTTGCCTGCACTATCGGCAGTGGCAGCCATATCCTCTTCCGGTTCCAGATCCCCTGTCAGTCTGTAGATATCAGCCGTGGTGGCAAAGTGCTCAGCGGCTACGTTTTGCCATTGCCCGGCAAAGGGTATGCTGGAGGCCAGGGCCATCAAGGAGGTACGTATCACCCCGGTATAGACCAACTCCTCATATTGCATGCGCTCGGCATCGCTATTGCCCAGATTGACGGGCTTGCCTGCCTGCAAGAGCACAAAGTCTGCCGTGGTACTGCCTATATCCACAAACAAGCCCTGCTGCAGCTTGCTGGCGACATAAGCAGCACTGGCCAGCCAGTTGGCTGAAGCAATGGCATTGGCATATTGATCAATCTGTGGATAGGCCACAAAGCCGGATTGCCCGGCGAAAAACTGCACATGGGCACCCAGCTTGGCCACTACGCGAGCGGCGATTTCTTTTACGCCTGTAGGCCTATCGGGGAAAATATCAGCCAGCTCGCCAGTCATGGTGACCTGATGCTGGACTTCCTGGGCTGCGAGTAAATCCAGGGCAGCGCTCAGCGCCAGGTCTAATTGGCCTATTCCTTGCCACAGCGGGCAAGGCACTTGCACCACCTTGATGGCAATGCCTGCGGGGCTAACCAGGGCCGCCTTGAGATGGGCACCACCTATATCCCAACCAATAAAGGAGCGTTTGGCAATCGGGTGTGATTCAGTCATTCAGCTTGATTTCAATCCTGTTGCGCTGCAAATCAGGCGGCAGCGTGAAGTGTTCATTATAGAACAAGTCGATTAACAAGCACGCGGGGTTATAGCCTATGGCCTGAGCAATGCCAGCAAACGAGGTAGTCAAGCGCGGATTCACCTCCAGGATATGCAACTCCCCCGCTTCATCCATGAGTAAATCCACCCCAACATAGCCAAACAACTCAGGCATGGCCTGTGCCACTTGCGCAGCAATCTCCGCAAAGCGCGCCCAGTGCTGCGCCATGCCGTTGACCACACTACCCTGGTACTGGAAGCTAGTGATCGTGTCCTGCTGCTGAGCAATAAGCTGGGTATTGCAGCTAAGCAGCCAGGCTTGCCCATCTCTACACAACATGGACAAACTGGCAGACTCACCGACGATATAAGGCTGTATCACATAGGATTTCATACGGCCTGCGCTAAGCCAAGTACGCATAGCGTCTATGTCCTGAAACAAGGCAGTACCCTCGCAACTAATGCCATCATCCGGCTTAGCGACCCATAGAGACGATTCCTTCGAACTTGCAGGTTGAACAAAAAACTCCTGTGCACGCCAGATTGGAAGCACATTCAATGCAGCCTCCTGCAGACGGCAGTAAGTGTCGTATTTACTCGCCGCCAGTGCCACAGCCTCTGGCGGGCAAGACAACAGGCCTTTGTTGGCTGCCAGCACCATGGCACTAAGCCGTTCCAGTGCCCCGCCGCTCTCGGGCGCAACCAGCCAGACCAAGTCGCAGTCTTGCACGGCCTGCTGCCATAGCGCCCAAGGATCTTCCCCAGACTGCAAGATATGAACATCGCAACCAGGCGTTAACTCAGATAGGGCTGGCTCAGGCAGGCGTGGATCATGCACCACACTGACCTGCATACCCAAGGCCAGCATGCCTTCCAGCATGGCATTGCGCATCAGCGAGGCCTCTTGCGCCAGCGCTGGAGGGATAGCCTCACGGTATAATCCCCCGCCCGTGACGTATTCGCAGACAAAAACACGGCGCGCTGCAATCTCAGACCGTGCGCTAGCACTGATCGCGGCAGTAGAATTTGAAGGATAGGGAGGAGGCGTAATGCAGATCATACCGGTGATAGACCTTATGCATGGGCAGGTTGTCCATGCCAGAAAGGGAGAGCGTGAGCATTATCACCTCATACAATCCCGCTTGAGCAGCGACAGCCAGCCCATCAATATCGTGAATGGCTTACGCGGATTATACCCGTTCACCAGCCTCTATATCGCCGACCTCGATGCCATACAAAAGCGTGGTCAGCACTTGTCCGTGGTCGCTGAGTTACAGCTCGCCCACCCCGAGCTGGAAATATGGATAGATGCAGGTTTCAGCTCTGTGGCTGAATTGCAGCCCTGGCTGGATTTGGGTGTTCGACCAGTACTGGGTTCAGAGAGTATCGCTGACATGGAAGCCTACTTGGCCATGGCTAAAGCCTGCACACAGCAACACATACTTTCTCTGGACTTCACCCAGCAAGGTTACCAAGGCCCCCTGCCCTTGCTGAATACTGCCCAGTATTGGCCGCAAGATGTGATTGTGATGAGCTTGCCGCACGTAGGAAGCAATCTGGGGCCTGATCTCAGCAAGCTGCAAAGCATGCAGCAGCAATATAGCGCGCAGGCTTTTTATGCCGCTGGCGGCACGCGTGATGTCGCGGACATTGAGGCACTGGCGCAATTAGGCATCAAAGGGGTGCTCATCGCGAGCGCGCTGCATGACGGCAGGTTGGATGCTCAAGCTCTGCAAGCTCAAGCACTGGGCAGTATAGGTCGCGGCTAGCGCGCGTATGTTCAAAACCTAAAACTCTAAAATATCCATACACCAAAAAGCAAAACGCCCAGTCACATATGCAACTGGGCGTTTTCTGCTAGTGCTGTCCTGAAGTTTTCAGGTCAGCATCACAGTCGGCTAATTACTTAGCTTGGAATGGGTGAGCAGATTCCTTGTATACCTTCAGGATGTCAGCAACCTTAGGCTCACGAGCAACTGCGCTCTTGATTGCCTGACGGGTAGCTTGGTAGTTCCACTCTTGGATACGCTCATCGATGTCAGCACGGCTGTCGATGAATACGCCAACGGAGATGAACACGTCATCAGCTTCTTCTTGTGGAATGGTGCCGTCAGCAACAGAGTCCATTACAGCCATCGCGATACCGCGCTGTGCTGGGCCGAACATCTGAACAGCTTGCTTGCCGTTCTTGATAGTTACCTTATTGAACATCACGGTTGCTGGCTTAACCATCAGGTTAGGAGCAACGATAGCCAGCAGGCCGTTAACGCCTTCCTTCTGGTCAGTCAGGGTACGGCAGAAAGCATCTTCTGCAGCGCTACCACGTGGCCCAATAATAAGATCGATGTGAGCTACGTTCAGCAGGTCGAGGCCGCTGCCGTCAGGACGATTGTCGATAACAAGAGCTTCACCTACTAAAACGCGATCAATAACTGCCATTTCATTCTCCAATATAAAGTTTCCGTAGAAACAAGCCTGACATTGCCGGGTTAGCTATGCCATAAAGTGCCTTACGTCTGTTTAACGTCAAGCCTTAAAAATTTGCTAAACATTATACATAGTTTTGTTAAAACTATGTGAATTGTCACACCAATACTTTGCTTCCATACCACTATTTTTTGCAATTCGGCTGCAATCATCTGCTGACGGGCTTTTAGTCATAAGCACGTCCGTAAAAGTTCACGCCAAATCCAAATAAAAAACCCGGATTACCAAAGCTGGTTTATCCGGGTTTTATTCATGCCTAACTAAGGATTACTCCAGGTTAGCGTGGATAGCACGCATACCTTCTTCAGTCAGGTTTTTGTCGTCTACGAGCTTGGCAATTGCCGACTCGAGGAACAACAGTGTGGACAACTCGAAGATGGTGCCCATAGGCATACCGTGAGTCTTGTCGAAGGCTTGTGGGTCATTGCCACCAACCGGAACTACCAGGTCAGCCAGCTCAGCCATGGGCGATTGTGCCTTCATGGAGATCACCACAATCTTGGCGCTTGGCTCTTGGCCTTCTTAACCAAAGGCAGCAAAGTCTCAGTACCACCGGAACCAGAAATCACGATGAAGAGGTCACCAGCTTGGATGCTAGGCGTTACAACTTCACCTACCATGCTCACTTGGTAGCCAGCGTGTACCAGACGCATCGCGAAGAAGCGGGAAACCAACAGGGAGCGACCAGCGCCACCGATGAAGGTACGGCCAGCAGCAGCCACCAGGTTCAGAATCTTGTCTTCAAAACCTTCAGCAGTGCTATTCAATACATTGGTCAGCTTGCCGACCACGAGTTCTTGATATTTATTCATAGCGTTCACCTTTAAACGTGTCTCGTTGAAGTGATGTCATAAAAAAATCCACCAGACTAGCTCTAGGAGCTACGTGTGGTGGATTCTTGTCTTGCTAGCTAGCTAGTTGAATTACTTAGCCAGGCCAGTGATTTCAGCAGCAGCAGCAGCTGGGTCAGCAGCACCGTAGATAGCAGCGCCAGCAACGATGATGGTAGCACCAGCGTCCTTAACTTGCTTAACGGTAGCAGGCTTAACACCACCAGCTACGGAAACTTCCAGACCCAGGTTCAGGCCGGTAACAGTTGCCAAGTCAGCGAAAGGAGTTTGGCCAGCAGCTTGTTGATCCAGACCAGTGTGAACGCCGATGATGTGCGCGCCCAGCTTAGCCACTTCCTTGGTACGTGCGGACTTGTCAGCAACGTTGATCAGGTCAATTTGAGCCTTCTTGCCGTACTTGTTAGCAGCGTCAATTACACCCTTGATAGTGCCCAGATCAGCTACGCC
Source organism: Methylobacillus glycogenes JCM 2850 (assembly GCF_000617925.1). Taxonomy (GTDB): domain Bacteria; phylum Pseudomonadota; class Gammaproteobacteria; order Burkholderiales; family Methylophilaceae; genus Methylobacillus; species Methylobacillus glycogenes. Next base: position 481,696 of record NZ_BAMT01000001.1, on the reverse strand, counting down.
CAGAACGGTAACGATGTCAGCACCAGCCTTGTAGAAAGGCTCAGCTTCGTAGAAACCAGCATCCATAGTCTTCAAGTCAACCAGGATCTTGTTGTTAGGGAACTTTGCACGCAGAGTTTCCAGCAGCTTGATGCCGTTGTGCTTGATACATGGTGTACCGATTTCCAGAATGTCAACGTTAGGTGCAACTTTCTCAGCCAGCGCAACAGTCGCGTCGAAATCCAATGAATCTAATGCCATTTGTGTCAATGCCACGATACTTCCTCCAAAAGGGTTACAAATTGAATACTACTTAAAATCATTACTACTTTTTTGTGCAAAAAGCGGAACGGCAATGGTAATCGCCATACGCGCCGGATGTCAACGCAAAATCGGCATGACATCCGGTCAAATCGGCATTACAGCTTTTCAGCCAGTGCCTTTTCCAGCTTGTTTTGGTCTACTACAAAACCACGGATGCCTTCGGCCAGCTTTTCAGTCGCCATTGCATCTTCGTTCTGATCGAAACGGAATTCCTTTTCGCTCAGCAGAGCAGGACGTTGTGCAGTCGCACCGTTGTCTACCAGTACGCGTGGCAGGTTACCTTCGGTAGCCTTCAACTCTTCCAGCAGGTTAGGAGAAACTGTCAGGCGGTCGCAACCAGCCAGGGCAGTGATTTCACCAATGTTACGGAAGGAAGCGCCCATCACAACAGTCTTGTAGCCGTGTTCCTTGTAGTAAGCGTAAATCTTACGTACGGACAACACGCCTGGATCAGTTTCAGCAGTGTAGTTTTCACCAGTCTTAGCCTTGTACCAGTCCAGAATACGGCCAACGAATGGGGAAATCAGGAACACGCCAGCTTCAGCACATGCACGGGCTTGCGCAAAGCTGAACAGCAGTGTCAGGTTGCAGTTGATGCCTTCTTTTTCAAGAATTTCACCAGCCTTGATGCCTTCCCAAGTGGAAGCCAGCTTGATCAGTACGCGATCCTTGCTGATACCAGCGTCTTGGTACAGCTTGATGAGCTTGCGGCCCTTTTGCACCATGGCATCTGTATCGAAGGACAGACGTGCATCCACTTCAGTGGAGATCTTGCCTGGGATGTGCTTGAGGATTTCTTGACCAATCAGCACAGCCAGCTTGTCAGCTGCGTCTTCGATTTGCTGGGTCTTGTCACCGCTTTGAGCCTTGGCATAAGCAATCGCTTCGTCGATCAGCGGAGCGTATTGTGGCAGTGTGCTAGCCTTCAGCAGCAAAGAAGGATTGGTAGTTGCATCATAGGGCTTAACGCTCTTGATGGCTTCCACGTCGCCGGTATCGGCCACAATGGTTGTGATTTCCTTAAGTTGATCGAATAAATTAGCCATATTGCTCCTCCTTGAAATAGATACAGAAATTAAGCGTGACAGATATTAAGCATGCATATGATGAAGCTATGAACCAGGGTTGGGGCTGAACGGCCATGGTTTAGACTGCATGGTTGAGACTGGCTGATAAACACAGGCTCAAACGAGCTAACCTACGCCCCGCGGCTACTTAATCGAATTAGTATAACTGAAAATACGACTTATCCATATATCCCTGATCACTGCAGAGCATGGGCCATCAATGTTGCAACAGTAAGATCAGCGCTAGTGCCTGGATTTAGACGATTTGTCTTCAAATCAGCATCAAATTGCAACAAGGTGCGCTGATAAAGTTTGGGGTTGTCCTGTGCCAGCCAGGCCTGTAGATGCTCTGCCGCCTGCAGCCTCACCTCTTCTGCCTGCGCCAGCCCATATTTACGCAGCAAATGACTATCCGGGTAAGTGGCTAGCAGCGTGAGATAAAGTGTGGTCACAGCCCAGGCCTCGTTCTGCCAGCGGTCCAAGGCCTGCTGATAAGTTTTTAGGCCCAGACCAAAGATATCGGCAAAGTCATGGGCATATTGCCAGGCAATGCGGTCACGCTGGGCTGACGCTTGCATGGCGGCGAGCAAGCTGACTTCTGAGGCGGCATGCACATCGTGCTGATTGCTGCCACCCAAGCCAGCAGGATTAGCGCGCACAATGGCTTTGAATGCCAGATTGGCGTCCTCTACATCCAAGCCCTGCAAGACTTGCTGCAACCTGTGCTGCAAACTGCCCTGCCCGGCCCAAGCCGCTGCAACCAAGGGCGCACATAACAGCACAATACCCAGATTGGTATTGCAATCCACCACACTCCAGGTAGCTTCAACGGCAGCGAGAATACGCTCCCCCACCTTGAGCCCAGGCTGCGCAATCACAGCGGCCACGGCGTCGGCGCTCTGAATAAACTGCTGCACCACCATGCCATGACCATCAGAGAAGATATGTACATTGCCGGGCTTAAGCGCCGTTAACTCCGCCATGCAAGCCTGTTTGAAGGCGGCCGCAATCACTTCATTACTCACAAGCTTACTCATGAAGCAACGGCCAATACTGGCCTGGCATGTATCTGCGCTAGAAAATCATCCACCAGCTTGAGCGCGATATCCATGCCTGCCACGCCTTGCAAACCCTTCCAGGCCGGAATGCTGTTGACTTCCAGCACATACAGCTTTCCAGTGCGGTCACGAATCACATCCACGCCACAATAATCCACACCTACGGCATGGGCGGCAGCTTCTGCCAATTGCGCCAGCTCACCCTCAGCGGCTACCAACTCGCAACGGCCACCCTGGGCCACATTATTAACCCAGTGACTGCCATGGCGTATCATCGCCGCCACACTGCGGCCACGGATTACAAACACCCGGTGGTCATGCCAAGCGCCCTCGCCGCTATCTATATAAGACTGCAGGTAATAAAGTCCATCAACATGCTCTTCCATAGGTGCAGGCATGCGCTCGCCCGCTTGCAGCTTGCGCACCCCTTTACCCTGAGAGCCGAACAAGGGCTTGATCACCAACTGCCTACCCGCCATGGTTTCACGCGTGATGATCTCTTGCGCCTGATGCCGTGACTCACAGACCCAGGTATGCGGTGTACTGACGCCATTGAGATGCAGCAGAAAACTGGTCATGGCCTTATCTACCGTGCGCTCAACGGCCTGACCATCGTTATAGACGGTCACACCTAATAACTTGAGCGCATGCAGAATATCCAGCCGTGCAATTACCTGCTGCAAACTGCCGCCAGGTACGCCACGCACGAATACACCATCGGGCAAACCCTGCTCAAAGCCAGGGATGTGCACAGGCAGCGTGCCTGCCGCGCCTAGATTCAGTGCGCAATCCTTGAGCGAGATAAACACGGCCTCGCGTCCACGCTGGGCAAACGCCTCTTGCAGACGTTTGCCATGCCAGCCTGGATCATCAGTAAAAACGGGAATGCGGGGATTCAACTTACCAACTACACTCAATGATTAAGCGCTATAGCCAAAGGATTGATCCAGCAAGGCTGCATCCAGCTTGCCGCCAGTGAAACTACGGCCAGATTCCAGTGCAGTCACGGTCACAGCAGCTGGGCTGAACAGTAATGGATCTATCTTGTAGAAGTCCATATTCACTGCCTTGAATACTTCGGCGAAGGGGCGACCATAATCACGCGAGGCACTGCTGGGCAATTCTTGCGCCAGCTTGGCAGCGGCTTCATCGCTACCCTTCACAAATATATGCGCATGACCACCAAACAGAATGGCGTCATTAGTGCGGCCCATGCCAATGAGGAAATCAGGCGCTGGCGGTGGCAGCGGTGCGCTGGCAATACCATCCACTACATGCTCCAGCGGGAAATGCAGGGTGTGTATCTTATGCAGGGCTACTTCCAGCACGCGTGCCACGATCTGCACGGTACCCGCAAGACTACGGGTAGGTGTGAGGATAAAGGTCAGCTTGTCTATGGCAACACCAGTATCACGCGCGACTTTTTCTATCACTTCCACTGGCGGCACTTTGTCACTTTCCAGCACCAACACTGCGGCATCGGCCTGGTCTTTATAACCCAGCTCTTTATATAGCTCTTCGCGGCCAGCCAGCGCACGACCAGGGCCAGAACCCAGCGAGAAGAATTTCTCATGCGACAAGCTCCAACCTGCATACTGGCTACCCAGGCAAGACAGCACAGGGTTGTTGGAATGCACAGACAAAGCCCATGGCCAGTGCGGGAAAGCAGTAGAGCTTTGCAACTGCACATGACCCAGACCGCCCATGCAGATTTCTGCAATCAAACGACCTGCTTCCAGGCCACCTTCGGCTTGATGCCTGCATCAATAATGGTCGCGCCGTTATCTAGCTTTTCAACCTTGACACGCAAAGCCTTGGCATTGTTGATCAATTGCTGCACCAGGGGATTGGTCAATTGATTGACACTGGGCCACAGACTCACGTCCAGCTTGTTTTCACTCATGATTTTTCTTTCCTAATTACTCAATTTTTGGGGCAATGCCTGAGCATTGCTGGGGGGAGGTCATGCTGTTAATAGAATTTGGTTTTTGCCGCAGTTTTTTGCCGCAGTTTTTGCCGCACTATACCGCCTAAGCATGAGCCTGTTAATACATGACTTAAACTCAGAACAACTTAAATATATCAACTTAAATATATATAGCCATTGTTACTGCTTTAACACAGCAGCCACCCTAGCCTGCGCCAGCGCCCAAGCATCGGCTGCATGCACGGCTTGCGCCTGTACCGTACAACAAGGCTCATCTTGAGCAATCACCGTACCTGCTGGCGGAATATCCGCCACCCATTCCGGCCACGCGCCATCACCAATCTCCATGCCATGGTGCGCATAGCATACGGCCAAGGCTTTGGCTTCTGGCTGCACCTGGAAGGCAGGCAATTCGCCATCTAAACTTGCCCGTAGATGTAGTTCCATCAGCGGAATATCAGTCGCGTACAAGCCCGCACTTGCGGTCAGCCTGGGGTTGATTTCCAACACATAGACCTTGCCGTCTTCTGCCAATATGGCATCCAGACTATTCAAGCCTTTTAGCGACAAAGCCTGGGTCAATTGCGCTGCCGCAGTTTGCAATGCCAGTTTGGCACTTGCAGGCAAATCCGCATGGCTGACCAAACCGCCATAGCGGAAAGGCATGCCCACCCCTGGCTGACAAAACTGCTGGTTAAAGCCTATGACTTCAGCACGCTGAGCATTGGCCAAAAACAACAATGAAACCGGGGTGCCAGATAACTCGCGCTGGTAGACAAATTCAGACGGCTTAAGCGTTTTGGTATCCGGTGGACCATCCTGAAAATCCCTGTGCACCTGCGTGCCTCCCGAGCCGCCCATACGCTTGCGTAACCAGCCTTGCGACTGATCTGGTGCCTGGGTGCGGGTTTCCGGGTGCAGGATGTTGTAATGACGTAACAAGTCAAAAAACACCAGCCCATCCTTGGCGCGTCTGACACTATCCACGCTATTGCCTATCAAGCCATGCTGGGTGTTCACAGCTAGCTGTTGCGCTGCAATCTGCAACAGCCCAAGACGGCTTTCAAAACCGCTGCCATAGACCATGCCCATGATGTCTTCTGCTGCCAGTGAAGCCAGCGCGCTAGCAAATGCCTTGGGTTCAAAACCACCATCCTGATAAGGCAGGCGCAGCACTTGCTGCGCCAGAGCCTGGGTATCGACATCGGCAAAGATATCCAGCGCAATCACATCAAAAGCCGCAGTGGCTGCCAGCGCCACATAAGGGCGGGCAGACACTGCGGCCACAATTAGCTTGCGCGTCATTGCGGCCAGCCCGTGATTGCAGCGGTCAGAATTACTTCAGGCTATTACGTGCAGTCTCGAAGGCGGAGAGGAAGTCCAGGTAAACCTTCTTCTCGGTGGCTTCCAGCATTTGCTTGAGCAGGTTGTGCTGGGTGGTGTACTTGACGTTACCAATCGCCAGCGCGCCAATACCAAAGGCATTGGTACCAGGGATGGCCACGCCATCAGCGAATACATCGACACCTTCAGCGCCAGTAGGCGGTACGGCATTCACATCAGCAACTACCTTAAGGGTGGGCGAACCTGCCATTTGGGCCAGGCTCACCACTTGTATGCCAGCCGCAGCAGCACAGAGGGCGATATCGGTGCGGTGCAGGATTTTGTGCTTGAGTTCATCGGTACTGCCGTCGGTGTAACCCAGCTTGATACCGTAGCGCTGGTTATAGGCCGCAGCTTTTTCTTCTACATCGGCTACCGCACGGTGGGCAACCAGTTCAACTTCAGCGCCGTACTTGGCAGCAATCACGGCAGTACAACCACCCACAGGGCCAGTCGCGCCAAACACGCTAACCTTGCGGCCACTCAAATCACCACCAAAGTTCTTGATCAGGTGCTGCTCCACCTTGGCCATCATGCCAGCAGCGGTAGTGAATGCACCGGAAGGATCAGCAAACACGGAAATCTCAAACGGTGGCACCATGGCCTTGCGTGCGGTGTCCAGCATATCCATGGCCACATCAATATCACGACCGCCAATGAACACGCTTTCACGCTTCACGCCGCTGGGGCTGCGCGAGAAAATCGCGTCCTGCACCAGGCCTGTCACTTCTTTCAGCTCTACATTGGTATAAGGCACAATCTTGTCAAAACCTGCGTCAAACGCCATGTTGACATCAAATGGGCTAGCATTTTTTGCTGCCGTGATCAGATGCAGAATCGAGACTTTTTCCATATATCCACCTTTTTATTAAAATCCAGTTTATTGATTATCCATGGCACACATGGCAAATGCATTAGCCTAGAAGGCATCAGCCAGTTTGCGCGCCTGTTTGTGAGGCTCAAAGACTCAAGCTATAAAGTGCTAGCCTGCAATATCGCTTACCACACCACCTTCATTACGTCCTTCACACAACTCAAACGCCAACGCGTCATAAGATGAGAATTCTGTGCGCAATTGCGCAAGCAAGGCCAGCGCCTCGGATTGATGCTCAACAATGGCAAAACCCGTAGGCCCCCATGAGCTTTGGCCGAAACAGCCCACACCTAGTTGTTCCAGCCAGCTTAGCACTTTGGTCACGCGTGGGCTGGCATAGCGCCCGCCTTGTGCCGGAGCAAAGTAATCCCCGGTACGGGCTTGCAGCTCGCGTATGGCAGTGCCAAAGCTAGGCAAATCGTGCTCAGCCAGCGCAGGCAACGCCTGCATCAGTACATGTCTACAGAGTATGGCCGCGGCTTCCGCCGGAAATTGTGGCAGATTGCGGAAGGCCGAGATCTCGGCCTCACCATGCACACCGACTTCGGTGCGGTCAAAAATCAGGATAATGCGCCAATGCGCAGGGAATTCGGCACGGGCAATCACGGGCGGCACCACGGTATTGGCACCGCGACCCCCATCAATAATCACGCCGCCACTGGCAAAGGTACCCAGACCTATTCCTGAGCGTGCGCCACGCTCTGTGAGCTGGGCTACGTCATTCACCATCAGCCCCAGGCCGTAAAGGTGATTCATGGCCAGGCCCACGGCCAACGCCATTTGCGTGCCCGAACCCAGGCCCGCATGTTCGGGAATAATATGCTGGAGCTGGATATGCATAGCACCCTCCAGTTGCAGGGATGCCGCCAGACGCTCGGCAATCTTGACCGCGCGGGCAGCACCTGGCCCTTCCGCGCTGAATTGCGCAGCTTGCCAGGCATGTAATGCGGTGGCGGGCTGATTGAGTGAAACCCCTATACTGCCAAATCGGCGTCCCAGGTCCCCATTAAGGTCAAAAAACCCCATGTGCAAACGTGCTGTGGTAACAACACTGACGCCTTGCTTAACGATGATCATTTCCTTCAGCTTGCGGGTGAGCGGCATTTTTGATGCCTAGTAGCACAGGTGATGGCTATCCCCCCATGCTTCAAGCCGATATTGTAGCCCAGCGGGTGCCACTTTAAAAAGCCGTGTATCACTTTTGCCAAACAGGCGACAAGAAAATATGCATAGCTGAATCCACACTATGCGCAAACAAAAAACTCATGGCCATGAATGCTAGAAATGAATGCTAGGACAGAGATGAAAGTTTGCGGTAAATTGCCCTCTTGCGCTTTAGTGGCCTACATTGCGCCTCTATCAAGAGGTATAATCCGGCCTGCAATCTACAAGCTTGCGAGCACAGAAGCCGATTCATAGGCTTCCACCATGTCTGATCAAGACATGTACTATGAGGAACTAACAGTTTTCGGATGGAGAACATGACTCAAGCAACCCACTTCCCGGCCGCAACCCTGGAAGCCGTCGCGCTTCCCAGCGATGGTCTTCTTAGCGATGACCTCACGCTCAACCGCGATGCCGACGGCAATCTCTCCCTGCAATCCCCCACTTGCGCCAAAAGCCAAGCCTTCTTCGAGCGCCCACGCGCTGCCAGCACCCCCAGCATACAAGGTAAGCCAGCCACACTGGAAGCAGCCGTTGCCCATGCAGCGCAGCTGTTTGCCAAGGCCAAGCACCCGCTGCTGAGCGGACTGGCCACCGATGTCTACGGCATGCGCGCAGTAATGAATCTGGCGGAAAGCGCAGGGGCCACCATAGATCACATGAACTCCAAGAGTTCCATGAAGAATATTCTGGTGGTGCAGAATTCTGGCTGGTATGTCACCACGCTGAGCGAGGTAAAGAATCGCGTTGATTTGCTGGTCGTCATAGGCACCGATGTGGTCAGCTATTTCCCACGCTTCTTTGAGCGCATGATCTGGAACAAGGAAGCCATGTTCACTGCCGATACCGATGCACGTGAAGTCGTGTATCTGGGTGGCCGTAACCTGGACACCAGCGCTGGCGTTTCGCCCTCTGGCCGCAAGCCTGATGTTCTGCCCTGTGATATTGACCGGGTGCCTGAAGTATTGGCTGCCTTGCGCGCACTGCTGACTGGCAAGCCATTGAAGGCAGAAAATGTCGCTGGCATTGCCACTGCAGACCTGCAAAAGCTCGCCGATAGACTGCAAGCCGCCAAGTACAGCGTATTGGCCTGGACTGGCAGCGCACTCGATTTCCCCCATGCCGAACTGGCCATCCAGAATGTGGTTGGCATTGTTGAACATTTAAACAAGACCACGCGCAGCGCTGGTCTGCCATTGAGCGGCAATGATGGTGACGTCAGCGCCTATAACGTCAGCACCTGGATCAGCGGCTATCCTTTCCGTAGCTCCTACCGTAGAGGGTTCCCGGATTACGATCCCTATCACTATGAAACCACGCGTCTCTTGGCCGAAGGTGAGGCTGACGCCCTGATCTGGATTAACAGCTTCAACCCCGAGCGCCAGCCACCCGCAACCACACTGCCCACGGTTGTGATTGGTCACCCGGCTTCTGCTCTGGAAAAACCCGCTGAGGTGTTTATCCCGATCGCCGTGCCTGGCCTGGAAGCCAACGGTGCGCAGTTCCGCAGCGATAGCTCGGTCACCTTGCCACTGCGCAAGCTGAGGGAAACCGACCTGCCGACCCTGGCTGATGTGCTGTCTGCCATCGAAGCCACGCTCAAGACCGCTTAAGCAAGAATAAGGAACCAGCAACATGCTCATCAAACTTACCGGTGGCCGGGTTTACGATCCCGCACACCAGATCGATGGCAAGGTCATGGACATTTATGTCCGCGATGGCCGCATCGTAGAACGTCCCAGTGATGCCGAACCCATAGACCAGGAATATGACCTGCGTGGCAAGGTGGTGATGTCCGGTGCCATTGATATGCACACTCACATTGGCGGCGGCAAGGTCAATATTGCCCGTCTTATGCTGCCTGAAGATCATCGTGCCCACCCTTCCCAGCACACTGATGCCTGCCGTTCTGGCTGTGGTCATGCCGCACCTTCGACACTCACCACAGGTTATCGCTACGCCGAGATGGGTTACACCGCAGGTTTCGAGCCTGCACTATCCCCGGTCAATGCGCGCCAATCGCATCTGGAAATGTGCGACACCCCTATTATCGATAAGGGTGGCTACGCCATGATAGGCAGTGACGATTACTTCCTGCGCATGCTGGCCGCCAAGAAAGATCAGAACGCCATCAACGATTATGTGGCGTGGATACTGCATGCCACCCAGGCCATAGGCATCAAGGTAGTGAACCCAGGCGGTATCAATGCCTTCAAGTTCAACCAGCGCGCGCTTAATCTGGATGAAGAAAATGTGCACTACCAGGTCACGCCGCGTGAAGTGCTGCAATCGCTGACGCGTGCGGTTTATGAGCTGGGCATTGCCCACCCGCTGCACGTACACGGCAACAACCTCGGTGTGCCCGGCAATGTGGAAACCACTCTCAAGACCATGGGCGCGGTTGAAGGCTACCCAGTCCACCTTACGCATATCCAGTTTCACAGCTATGGTACCGAGGGTGACCGCAAGTTTTCCTCAGGCGCTGCTGCGATTGCCGAAGCACTCAACAAGCACAAGAACGTCTCGGCTGACGTAGGGCAGATTCTCTTTGGCCAAACCGTGACCGCTTCTGGCGACAATATGCGCCAGTACGCCAACTCCGGCCACGGCTCACCACGCAAGTCGGTGCTGATGGATATCGAGTGTGATTCAGGCTGCGGCGTAGTGCCGTTCAAGTACAAGGATCAAAACTTCGTCAACGCACTGCAGTGGGCAATAGGCCTGGAAATCTTCCTTTTGAGCGAAGACCCATGGCGTATTTTCCTTACCACCGACCACCCCAACGGTGCGCCATTCACCAGCTATCCGCATTTGATTCGCCTGCTGATGGACAAGAGCTTCCGTAACGATATGTTCACCAAGCTCAATCTGGATGCCCAGGCCATGAGCACGCTGAACTCTATCGAACGCGAATACAGCCTGTACGAGATTGCCATCATGACGCGTGCGGGTGCGGCCAAGCTGGTCGGCCTGCATGACCGTGGTCATTTGGGCGTGGGCGCTGGTGCAGACATTACCGTCTATACCGATAATCCAGATCGCGAAGCGATGTTTGCCAAGCCAGATTATGTGTTCAAGGATGGTCAACTGGTGGTGCGCAACGGTGAAGTGGTCAAGGTCACCTGGGGTAGCACGCATACGGTCAAGCCCGACTTCGACAAGGCTATCGAAAAAGACCTCAAGCAATACTTTGACCGCTACCACACCATGAATATGGAAAACTTCAAGGTCAATGCAGCCGAACTGGAAGAAGATGGTCGCGGCAACGTGATCGTCCAGGAGTGCAAGGGCCGCAGGGAGAAAACAGCATAATGATTATTAACGGCGTAACCATAGACGACACCTTTGCCGAAGCCTTCGGCATGCGCGGCACGCGTGTCATCATCACCGCGCAGAATTTGCGCTGGGCCTACAATGCCGCCCGCGCCATGACAGGCTTTGCGACCTCGGTGATTGCCTGCGGCGTGGAAGCAGGCATAGAGCGTGAACTCAGCCCGGAAGAAACTCCGGATGGCCGCCCCGGCGTCTCCATTTTGATGTTTGCCATGAGCAGCGCAGTGCTGATCAAGCAACTGGAAACCCGTATGGGCCAATGTGTGCTGACCTGCCCTACCGCAGCAGCATTCTCCGGCATAGACGAAGGCTATGCCGAGATCACCAAGATCAACCTCGGCAAAAACCTGCGCTTCTTCGGCGATGGCTTCCAGACCTCCAAGCTATTCAACGGCAAGCGCTACTGGCGCGTGCCTGTCATGGATGGTGAATTCCTCACTGAGGAAAGCACAGGCATGATTCGCTCGGTCGGCGGTGGCAATTTCCTCATTCTGGCGGAATCGCAACCGCAGGCGCTGGCCGCGTGTGAAGCCGCAATTGATGCCATGAGCAAGGTGCCCAATGTCATCATGCCTTTCCCTGGCGGCGTTGTGCGCTCAGGCTCCAAGGTAGGCTCCAAGTACAAGGCATTGATCGCCTCGACCAATGATGCCTTCTGCCCTACTCTCAAAGGCATCACCAAGACCGAGCTGTCCCCCGAGATCGAATCCGTAATGGAAATCGTGATTGATGGCCTGACCGATCCTGATATCCGGGTTGCCATGCGTGTGGGCATAGCCGCGGCTTGCGAGTTGGGTGCCAAGAACGGCATCAAGCGTATTTCCGCAGGTAACTACGGCGGCAAGCTCGGCCCTTATCACTTCAAACTCAGGGAGATCATGGCATGAGCGCGTTGACCTTTACCCTCAAAGCCCCCTTACAGCAGCGCGTAGATGTCTCGCCGCTGACCCCGGACCAACTCGCTGACAAGAGCGTTGCTGAGATTGCTGCCATTACCCTGGTCAGTGGCCGCCAGCAGTTGCGTGTAGATCAAGTCTTCGATATCAGCGGCGATGACGCCAACGACATCATCTTTGCTCAGGCCAGCCGCAAGCTGGACTATATAGGCCAGAAAATGAACGGTGGCCGCATCACCATCAATGGTGGCGCAGGCTCTTATCTGGGCTTGCAGATGCGCAAGGGTGAAATTGTGCTCAACGGTGATGCCGATGCCTTTGCTGCCAGCGGCATGGCAGGTGGTACGCTGCACATCAATGGCAGTGTGGGTGATTTCCTCGCCGCCGCCCTGCCTGGCGACCGCAAAGGCATGAAAGGTGGCGTAGTCATCATCACGGGCAATGCGGGTGAGCGCGCGGGTGACCAGATGCGTCGCGGCATTATCCTGATTGAAGGCAATGTCGGTGCCTACTGCGCATCGCGCATGCTGGCTGGCACCATAGGCGTATTGGGTACGGTAGGCGATTATTTGGGTTACGGCATGCGCCGCGGCACATTATTGCTGACACAAGAACCCAAGCTGCACGCTACCCTGCAGGATTGCGGCACCCACACCCTGCCCTTCCTCAGCCTGATGTTCAAGTCATTTGCCAACTTCCCCAGCAAGTTCGCCAGCCTGAAACAGAACCGCGTACAGCGCTATGCTGGCGATATTGCCAACGACGGCAAGGGTGAAATTCTGGTTTTGAAATAGGCTGTTAAAACAAAAGCACTGTAAGCACAGTATTTTGTCATGCAGTAAATACTGAAAAGCCCGCCTGCTCCCAGGCGGGCTTTTTTATGCCATCATCCTGCTGGCAGTTGTACCAGAGTGAGCATGAAGAGTTGGCTTCTGGCCTGGATAGTCACCTGGACTCACTGGGCGCAGAACTTCCAGCCAATCTACTTGCCTTACTCCTCATTACCAAAAGCAAAAAAGGAAACTCTATGAAAGCCAAACTCACAGTAAGCGCATTGGTCATGGCCCTGGCCGTTAGCGGCTGCGCCAATATGTCAGAAACCCAAAAAGGCACGACCAAGGGTGCGGCCATAGGTGCGGGCACCGGCGCCGTCATAGGCGCCATTGCGGGCAAGGGTAAGGGTGCAGCGATTGGCGCTGCAGTAGGTGCTGGCGCAGGTGCCATTGCAGGCAATATCTGGTCCAAGCGCATGGAAGAACAGAAGCGCCAGATGGAACAAGCTACTGAGGGCACAGGGGTACAAGTTTCCCAGACCGAAGATAATCGCCTTAAGCTGGCTATCCCCAGCGATATCTCCTTTGCCTCAGGCAAGGCTGATATCCAGCCTAACTTCCGTACTGTGCTTGATAGCTTTGCTTCCACACTCAATAGCAACCCACGCACTCTAGTAACGATTACTGGCCACACTGACAATACAGGTAGTGATGCCATCAACAACCCGCTTTCTCTGAACCGCGCCAGCAATACCCGTGATTACCTCACCGGGCGCGGCGTGGCTGCAAGTCGTTTCACCGTGAATGGTCGTGGCTCACATGAACCACTGGTGGCCAATGACACCGCTGCCAATCGCGCCAAGAATCGCCGTGTAGAGATCTTTGTCGCTGAGCCAGAGCCTGCAACTCCGCAGTAAATAACGCTGTTACAAGCACTAGCAAAAAGCCAGCTTACGCTGGCTTTTTTGTTTTCAACTTTGGCATCAAAGGTACATCAGCTTTCAGCCTCAAGCATACTTCTGCTGCAAATTCGCCACCTCATGTGCAGGCACAGAAGCCAGCACTGTGACATGTTCACCAAAAGCCTTGTCAAGAATTTCACCATTCATGCGCGCCAGGTCGCGCGTCAGTTGATCCAGGCGTTTGTAATCCAGCGTGAAACGCATGGTTTGCATTTCCACAAAATCACCAAAGCGTGCATTGTCCAAGGCCAGCTTGGCTGTGCCGCCATAAGCGCGGGCCAGGCCGCCAGTGCCAAGGTTAACGCCACCGTAGTAACGTATCACCCCCACACAAACGTTGATGAGATCACGCCCTTCCAACATCTGCAACACTGGCTTGCCTGCAGTCCCTGAAGGCTCACCAGCATCGCTGAAACGCTGCACTATGCCTTGTGACGTTTTAACCCTATAGGCGTAAGCCAGATGATGCGCGGATTGATGGGCGCTGGCCAGGCGGCGCAAAGCCATGGCCACGGCACGCTCGTCGCTGCAATAGTCTGCACTGGCGACAAAACGGGATTTGGTGATGGTCTGTTCTGCCTGACCGGATTGAGTAATGATCTGCACTGCTGAATAACCTGCTGTAACTATCTATAAACCTTGTGTATCAACATGACCATGGTGCATCGTCATGCGCTGTCACCTACTTAGCACGCCTATTTACCACGCTTGCCGCCACCGAGTATGGAACCCAGCACGCCACGCAATATTTGCCTGCCTAATTCAGAACCTATCGCGCGTGCCGCGCTCTTGGCTGCAGTTTCCAGCACACCTTGCGGCTGACGCCCACCAGTCTTGCGCGCGGGTTCTGACTTGCCGCCACCAAACAGATCACCCCAATCAAAGCCGCCTTCTTCAGCCGCCTGCTCGGGTGCTTCGGCCGCTCTACCCTTGAGAATCTCGTACGCTGATTCACGATCTACGCTGTTCTCGTAATGGCCGTAAACGATGGAAGACTTGATCAACTGCTCACGCTCTTGCGCATTAAGTGGCCCTATGCGGCTGCCTGGCGGGCAGATGAAAGCGCGCTCTACCGGGGTAGGCCTGCCTTGCTCATCAAGGAAAGATACCAGCGCCTCCCCTACCCCCAGCTCGGTAATCACCTCGCTAACCTTGACTGCAGGGTTGGCACGGAAGGTTTCCGCTGCCGCTCTGACGGCCTTCTGATCTCGTGGCGTAAAAGCACGCAAAGCGTGTTGCACACGATTACCCAGCTGGCCCAACACTACATCGGGGATATCCAGCGGGTTCTGGCTGACAAAATACACGCCCACACCCTTGGAGCGT
The DNA here is from genome assembly GCF_000617925.1 of Methylobacillus glycogenes JCM 2850. Taxonomy (GTDB): domain Bacteria; phylum Pseudomonadota; class Gammaproteobacteria; order Burkholderiales; family Methylophilaceae; genus Methylobacillus; species Methylobacillus glycogenes. Next base: position 466,630 of record NZ_BAMT01000001.1, on the reverse strand, counting down.
ATCAGGCGCACTACTTGTTCTATCTTGTCCATCAGGCTCTTGGGCGCATCATTGAACAACAAGTGCGCTTCATCAAAGAAGAAGGCCAGCTTGGGCTTTTCCAGATCGCCTACCTCGGGCAGCTTTTCAAACAACTCGGAGAGCAACCACAACAATAGCGTCGCATATACCGTGGCGAGTTATACAAGGCATCGGCGGCCAGGATATTCACCACGCCCCAGCCCTTGCTATCGGTTTGCATCAGGTCATCCAGATTGAGCGCAGGCTCACCAAACAACTGGTCTGCACCTTCATGCTCCAGCTGCAGCAAGGCACGCTGGATGGCCCCTACGCTGGCGCTGGAGATATTGCCGTACTCACTGCTGTATTCGCCTGCATGTTCAGACGCATGCTGAATCATGGCGCGCAGGTCTTTCATGTCCAGCAGTAACCAGCCCTTGTCATCGGCAATCTTGAATACAGCGGTCAACACGCCAGACTGCACCTCGTTGAGGTTGAGCATGCGCCCCAACAGCAATGGCCCCATCTCGGCGATGGTGGTGCGTACCGGGTGACCTTGCTTGCCAAACACATCCCATAGCGTTACCGGGCAAGCTGCCAAGGTAAAACCTTCTATCCCAAGCTGGGCCACCCTGGCCTCCACCTTGGCGTTGCCGCCGCCTGGCAGGCTGATGCCGCTGAGATCGCCCTTCACATCGGCCATAAACACTGGCACCCCCATGCGCGAGAAGCTCTCGGCGATGCTTTGCAGGGTGACGGTTTTGCCTGTGCCTGTGGCCCCGGAGATCAAGCCATGGCGGTTGGCCATTTTGGGCAAGAGGTAAAGAAAATCGGCGCTTTTTGCTAAGGGAATGGGATTGGTCATCAGAGATTCTCGCTATGTTCTATCATGGCCTACGTCAAATATCGCCCTGCCTGGCCTTGTCCATAATGCGCAATAAAATGGTTTCTAGCTGCTGCGCCGCCTTGCGCGCACGCGGGGTGGGGTTCTGAATGCTGCGTAAATCATAAGTGGGCCGCGCCAGTCCCAGGTAGAGCTTGCCTTTGCGCTGGTAGATGCCGATACGGCAAGGTGCAAAACTGACAAATTCGGGGTGATCCAGCATGATTTCCGCACCTAGGCCCAGATTGCAAAAACCCCGCACTTCCAACGGCCCTTCGGGAATCTGACCACGTTCCCGCAAATGCTCGCCTATGGGCAGATTGGCTGGGTTGACGAAATTCTCCCCGGCGGACACCACCTTGAGGCTATCAATCACATCCTCATAGCTGACACCAGGCTCGACTTCTACCTCATACAAACCACTTTCGCTATTAACGGCAGGCATGGGCGGCACATCCCTGGCCTGGGCTAGCAATGGCATCAACAACAGCCAGCATAAGCCTGTGCGCAGCAATGGCTTCATTGCAGCTTATTCACCAGGGCCGTTTTTCAATTCAGCCTCCACTGCCTTGCGGTCATAGTGCGGGGCCAGTAATTCAATAAAGGCATAGGCGTAACCACGCAAATAAGCATCGCGGCGCAAGCCTATATAGGTGGTGCTGGCAGGGAAAAGATCGCTGACATCGCGCATGGCCAGATGGCTATCGCGCGCAGGGTCATAGGCCATATTCGCCAGCAAGCCGACGCCCAAGCCCAGATTGACATAAGTCTTGATCACATCGGCATCAATCGCAGTCAGCACCACATTGGGGGTCAAGCCCGCCTTCTCGAATACCTGACTCACCAGTGAGCCGCCAGTAAAGGCAAAATCGTAGGTAATCAGCGGGTAGCGGGTAATCTTTTCCAGCGTCAGTGGCTTGCCGTCCATCAAGGGGTGATTTTGTGGTGTGACCACGCAGCGATTCCATTGATAGCAAGGCAGGCAAAGCAAGTCTTCGAAGCTGCTGATGGACTCGGTGGCAATGCCGATATCGGCTTCACCCCGGCGCACTTGCTCGGCCACCTGGGTGGGGTTGCCCTGATGTATGGTCAGCTTGACCCCAGGGTAACGCTCCATAAAGGATTTAACCGCCGCTGGCAATCTATAACGTGCCTGGGTGTGGGTAGTGGCGATGGTCAGGGCACCAGTGTCTTCATGGGTGAATTCCTCACCCACGCGCTTGATGTTGTCCATCTCCATCATGACGCGTTCAGCCAAGTCTAGTATAATTTTGCCTGGTTCCGTTATACCGATCAGCCGCTTGCCGTTACGCTTGAAAATCTGAAGATTAAGTTCTTCTTCAAGTAGTTGTATCTGCTTGCTCACCCCGGGCTGTGAGGTATGCAGAGCATCTGCGGCCAGTGAAACACTCAAGCCCTGGCGAGCTACCTCACGAACGTATCGCAACTGATGTATTTTCATTATGCTTTTTGGCCTTTGTTTTATAACAAAATCACATATGCATAGAATAACATACTATTAATTTATTTATTTAACCTGTTATAATAAAAGGCTTTTTCGGGCTATATTTTTTAAGCTGTTCACGCCTTAAACGCATGTCCAGTAAGAAAACAACAATCACTTCATGGACATAGGCTACATACTCTCCGGCTTTGCCGTTGGTTTTCTCGTCGGCATCACTGGGGTAGGCGGCGGTTCATTGATGACCCCGTTACTGGTTTTCCTGTTTGGTTTTAAGCCCATGGTAGCCGTTGGCACCGATCTGTTATTTGCGGCCATCACCAAAACGGGTGGGGTCTGGGTACATCACGGTACACACAAGTCCGTAGATTGGAAAGTTGTCGCACTGATGGCGACAGGTAGCCTACCGGTCTCGATAGCTACCATATATGTGATCAAGCATTTGATCGCAGTAGGCAAGGACACCACAGGCCTGATTACCTATGCATTAGGTATCGCCCTGATTCTTACAGCCTGTGCCCTGCTGATCCGTAGCTTTCTGCTGCGCAAGCAGGTGGCTGCGGTGGAAGATGATGTCATCAGTATTGGCCGATTCAATGGCAATACACAGATTGCGGCTACCGTCATGGTCGGCGCCGTACTCGGTGCTCTGGTTACCCTGTCTTCGGTTGGAGCAGGCGCGCTAGGCACTATCGCAATTCTGCTGCTCTACCCCAGGATGAGCACGCTGAAAGTGGTAGGCACCGATTTAGCCCACGCCATTCCACTCACCGCAGTGGCAGGCATAGGTCACTGGACCTTGGGCCATATTGATTTCACCTTGCTGGGTAGCCTGCTGATAGGCTCCCTGCCAGGCATTTGGATAGGCAGCCATGTCAGCGCCAAGATTCCGGAAAAGGTATTGCGTCCAATACTGGCCCTGATCTTGTTGCTGATTGGTTTCAAATTTGTTTTAGCATAAAAGTGAGCTCATGTATAAATACGACGAAATTGACCAGGCTATCGTGGATGAGCGCGTCAAGCAGTACCGCGATCAGACACGCCGCTTTCTCGCCGGCGAACTGACCGACGAAGAATTCCGCCCGCTGCGCCTGCAAAATGGCCTGTACATCCAGCGTCACGCCCCCATGCTGCGTATCGCTGTGCCTTACGGCATGCTGTCATCAAAGCAGTTGCGTAAGCTGGGTGATATCGCGAAGCGTTATGACCGTAGCTATGGCCATTTCAGCACACGTCAAAACCTGCAACTCAACTGGCCCAAGCTGGAAGATGTGCCGGACATTCTGGCTGAGTTGCTACCGTGCAAATGCACGCCATTCAAACCTCCGGCAATTGCATACGCAATATCACCGCCGACCAGTTTGCTGGGGTTGCGCCGGATGAAGTGATTGATCCACGCGCCATCGCCGAAATCATTCGTCAGTGGAGTACCTTCCACCCTGAGTTTGCCCTGCTGCCCCGCAAGTTCAAGATTGCGGTTTCCGGCACCAAGGAAGATAGAGCCATTATCCAGGCCCACGATATCGGTCTGGAGTTTTACCATGACGATCAACAGAAAATCGCCATCCGCGTTTGGGTAGGCGGCGGTCTAGGCCGCACTCCTATTCTGGGTTCCGTGGTGCGTGAGCATCTGGAATGGCAACATGTGCTGACCTATTGCGAAGCCGTGATCCGCGTTTACAACCTGCATGGTCGTCGCGACAACGCCTACAAGGCCCGTATCAAGATCTTGGTAAAAGCCCTGGGCGTGGAAGAGTTTGCGCGTCAGGTTGAAGAAGAGTGGCAACACCTCAAGGACAGCCCCAACACCATCACCAAGGCCGAGCTAGACCGTGTTGCACAGCATTTCACCAAAATGCCGTACGACACCCTGCCCGACCATGACGCTGGTTTTGACAGTGCAGTTGCCAGCAACCCAGCGTTTGCCGCATGGGTACGCCGTAATGTGCACAAGCACCAGCAGCCGGGCTACCGTGCCGTTACCCTCTCGCTCAAGACCCATGGTCAAGCACCGGGTGATGCCAGCACTGAACAAATGCACACCGTGGCTGATTTTGCCGACGAATACAGCTTTGGCGAGCTACGCGTCGCGCATGAGCAGAATCTGATTCTGGCTGACGTCAAGATCACTGATCTTTATGCGCTATGGGAAAAAGCCAAGGCCAATGGCCTGGCAACCGCCAATATTGGCCTGCTGACCGACATTATTTGCTGCCCAGGCGGCGATTTTTGCTCGCTGGCCAATGCCAAAAGCATCCCGATTGCAGAAGCTATTCAGATGCAGTTTGATGATATGGATTACCTCTATGACATCGGCGATCTGGAACTTAACATCTCAGGTTGCATGAACGCATGCGGTCACCACCATGTGGGCCATATTGGCGTACTCGGCGTTGATAAGGACGGTTCCGAGTGGTACCAGGTTACCCTGGGTGGCAAGCAAGGTAATGATGCCAACCTGGGCACCGTACTGGGCCCTTCATTTGCTGCAGATGAAATGCCAGGCGTGGTACAGAAACTGATTGATGTTTATGTGCGTGAGCGTACTGCTGAAGAGCGCTTCATCGACACGGTACGTCGCATAGGCGTAGCGCCGTTCAAGACACATGTCTATGGCGAAAAGAAAAAAGAGGTTGCACATGCCTAAGTCATCTAATTTGATCCTCAATCAGGCTATCGTCGAAGACGAATGGACCCTGGTGAGCTTGCCTGCGGGTGAAGAAGTCGTCAAAAAACAAGCGGGTAAGGTTGTGCTGTTCAAGCTGACTGGCGAAGCCTCCACCACGCCTGAGCAGATTGCCAACACCGAAATTCCAGCCAGCGGAAAAATCCTGGTCCCGCTATCGGTTTGGGTAGCACGTCAGCCTGAACTTGCCGCGCGCCATGCCGCAGGTGAAGTGGGCGTTTGGCTGGATACACACGAGTTGCTGGAAACCCTGGCAGCTTCCGTAGCCGATATCAACAGCCTGCCGCTGATTGCTGTGCACGTTGAGCGTTTTGCCGATGGCCGGATTTTCTCCATAGGCAATCTGCTGCGCACGCGCTACCACTATAAAAATGATCTACGTGCGTTTGGCGATGTACTGCGTGACCAATTGTTCTTCCTCAAGCGCTGCGGCTTCAACAGCTATTTGATTCGCGGCGATCGTTCGGCACAAGATGCTTTGGCGAGCCTGGGTGATTTCACCCAGCCTTACCAAGGTGCAGTAGATAATAATCAACCCGTATGGCGTCGCGTTAACCGTACCGCCCCACACTAGAGGTTGGAAAAAAATGATTGCGGCCAGCAACCACCCAAGCTGTGCCGTGCGAGATTGCTTTTCGTTTTAGGAATACTGACTGGAAATGTGAGCTGAAAACCAGCAACAAATTCAGGACAAAAATCAATATGACCACTCTGAACCAACAACCCCTCTCCCACCTTGACTGGTTGGAAGCTGAAGCTATCCACATCCTGCGCGAGGTTGCAGGCCAGTGCGCCAACCCGGTGTTACTGTTCTCGGGTGGCAAGGATTCGCTGTGCATTTTGCGCCTGGCAGAAAAAGCCTTCCGCCCTGGTCGCTTCCCTTTCCCGCTGATGCACATCGATACTGGCCACAATTACCAGGAAGTCATTAACTTCCGTGACCAACGTGCTGCAGAACTGGGAGAGCGCCTGATCGTGCGTTCGGTTGAAGATTCCATCAAGCGCGGCAGCGTGGTGCTGAAGTCGGCCGATGAGTCGCGTAACAAGCACCAGTCCGTGACCTTGCTTGAGGCGATTGAAGAGTTTGGTTTTGATTGCTGCATAGGCGGTGCCCGCCGCGATGAAGAAAAGGCGCGCGCCAAAGAGCGCATCATGAGCTTCCGTGATGAGTTCGGCCAATGGGACCCCAAGAACCAGCGTCCAGAATTGTGGAACCTCTACAATGCCCGCAGCCACAAGGGCGAAAACATACGCGCCTTCCCGATTTCCAACTGGACGGAAATGGATGTCTGGCAATATATAGAGCGTGAACAACTGGGTCTGCCCAGCATTTACTTCGCGCACAACCGCGATGTCGTCCTGCGTAACGGTGCCATCTTCCCGGTTAACGTGCCGCTGGCCAATGGTGAAATCATCAACCAGCCCAAGGCAGGCGAAACCGTGGAAAGCCAGCTGGTGCGCTTCCGCACCGTGGGTGATATCACCTGCACAGCCCCTGTGCCCAGCGATGCTGACACCCTGAGCAAGATCGTGCTGGAAACCGCGACCACCACCATCACTGAGCGTGGTGCTACCCGCCTGGATGACCAGACTTCTGACGCCTCTATGGAGCAGCGTAAGAAGGAAGGCTACTTCTAGGCCTGACGGCTCCTGAATATGGGTGAGTAATAACCCATATAGCTCGCAAACGATGGCTGGCCTACACCGAGTAGCAGCTTAACAGTGACGATTTATAAGAGTACCCAGATGTCCCAAATTGAAAACCTTGCAGTGCAGACTCCAGCTCACAATGACAGCCTGTTGCGCTTCATGACCTGCGGTAGTGTTGATGATGGCAAGAGCACATTGATTGGTCGCCTGCTTTACGACACCAAGACCATTCTGGCAGATACCCTGACCCAGATAGAACGCACTTCCAAGAAGCGCGGCCTGGAAGCCGTGGATCTCTCCTTGCTGACCGATGGCCTGCAAGCCGAGCGCGAGCAAGGCATCACCATTGATGTAGCCTACCGCTACTTCAGCACTGGCACGCGCAAATACATCATTGCCGATGCCCCTGGCCATGAGCAGTACACACGCAATATGGTGACGGCTGCTTCCACCGCCAACCTGGCGATTATTCTGATTGATGCACGCAAAGGCGTATTGACCCAGACCCGTAGGCACTCCTACCTGGCGCAACTGGTAGGCATTCCGCATATCGTTGTGGCCATCAACAAAATGGATCTGGTCGATTACTCACAAGCAGAATTCGAGCGCATACGCGCTAGCTATTTGGAATTTGCCGAGCAGATCAACCTGCAACGCAGTGGCCGTGACATCACCTTTGTACCTATGTCAGCGCTCAATGGCGACATGATTGTGGACCGTGGCGATAGCATGCCCTGGTATCAAGGCCCGACCATGCTGGAGCTGCTGGAAGCCGCCCCTGCTGCGCATTCTGAACGTGCAGAGCCTTTCCGCTTCCCGGTGCAATTCGTTTGCCGCCCGCAGGCTTCGGACAATCCAGAACTGCACGATTTCCGTGGTTTTATGGGTCGTGTGGAATCTGGCGATATCCAGGTAGGTGATGAAGTGACCGCCCTGCCCTCAGGCTTGAGTTCGCGCGTCAAAGCTATTCAATTAGGTGAAGCCAAGCTGGAGCAAGCGATTACCGAACAATCGGTGACCCTGCTGCTGGCCGATGAAATCGACATCTCGCGTGGCGACATGATAGTACGCAAGAACGAGGCACCAAGCCCGGTCAAGCAAATCAACGCTATGGTGTGCTGGTTGTCAGAAACCGCGCTTTCGCCTGCACGTACCTACATCATTCGTCATACCACACGTGAAACCAAAGCCAAGGTGGGTGAGATTGCCTACAAAATTGATGTAAACACCACAGAACAACTGGCCGCAGAAGGCAGCCTGGGCATGAACGATATTGCCAGCATCAGCTTCAAGCTGGCCCAGCCCTTGATGGTGGATCGCTATGAAAACAACCGTGCAACCGGGGCTTTCATCATTATTGATGAAGCCAGCAACAACACCGTGGGCGCTGGCATGATACAGGCCGCTGTTTAAATTCAGCACCTGATCATCTGTGAAACCAAAATCGCATATTCATATAATCAATAAATTCTGTATTTAATATCGCTTATAATTCACTATTGCACAAATTAAGTGCAGAGCCTGTTAGAGGAATATAAATGGCATACGTAGTAACTGAAAATTGCATCCAGTGTAAATACACCGACTGCGTCGATGTTTGCCCGGTGGATTGCTTTGTGGAAGGCCCTAACTTCCTGGCAATCAACCCCGACGAGTGTATCGACTGCACCTTGTGCGTGGCCGAGTGCCCTGCCGAGGCGATTTTCTCTGAGGATGACGTTCCTGAAGATCAGCAGGAGTTCATTGCCCTGAACGCCCGCCTGGCAGAAATCTGGCCAGCCATCACCGCGCGCAAAGCGCCTATGGCCGATGCCGATGCCAATAACGGCGCCCCAGGCAAGCGCGAACTGCTGGTTGAGTAATCGCCCGCTGATTTAGCCAGATAGGATGCATACTGCGCACAAGCGTAGATTGCATCCTCAGCCCCACCTGCTATAAAAAAACCGCTGCAAAGCGGTTTTTGCATTATTCGGCCTGTTGTTGTAACTGATTAGCAATATGATACGCAACAACTTCAACCTGCCCTCGGCTTGATACTGCGCGAATATTCCTCAGCTGATGCCTAACGCAGCGTAAACCCAATCGTTCCATCGCTGCCGCTACGCTCTATCACCTCAAACATGGGCGGCTGAAATGCACGATGAAAGCCCTTCACTATCTCCTGTCTTGCGCGCTCCAGCTCAGCATCAAACACGCGCACAGGCCTGAAAGACACCAGCATGCGGCCTGATTCTAGGTGGCGCACATCGTAAAAACGCACACCGTTTTTGCGCAATAACTCCTGCTCTTGCTCGGCCAAATTATTATTGGTTCGAAACTCCAGCAGAAAGCGCCGGGAATCTAGATGATGGGCCAGCAACTGGCGCACGCCATGGCCCAATTCGGCTTCCAGAGGATAAGTAGAAAACAGCGCCAAGTGTGTAGTGCCCTGGCTGCGCTGAAAAATGTCGAGAATCATGCTGACCTCCCGAAGTAAAATATGCATTGGCAAAATTAGCAATGGAAAGTGTGCGCATTGAACTGCAACAGCTCAACACTCACACCTATAAGCACCATCTTACGCCACCATGGCTGAGGGTTGAATACCTCATACCAGGCTCCCAGCAATGCTGCTTTGCTGAGCATGCCGCAGAAAAGTCATACCACCACAGATAACGTGGTGGTATGCAAGGAAAGTCGATGAAAAGTGCGTTGCCTGACGAGCTTATCGTAATGGTTCAAACTCAATATTGTAGGCGGCCCCGGCACTGGGTTTATCACTGCTGAGTTTGACCTGATAACGCAGTCTGACTTTGTCAGTAATGCGCTGGCTTTGCGCTTCTACCAGCTTGAGATAGGTGATACAAAACATTTTGCCGTTCTGGCTTTGCTGATTTCCCGGCTTGTATTCCTGCACGTGGTCAAACTGGAATTGCAAACCCGGGCCTAAGTTGTTGACCTTGATTATGGATTGTTGCAAACCCTGCAAAACCCAGGGTGCATCACAGACCATGGGGTAACTTTCGCTTAGATTGACTGCAGCGCGTGCATGGCCAGCCATCATACTCAGGCCTATCACTAGGGCAATGATGAACAACAAGGGAAGATTGATTTTCATGACAAGCCAAGTTCCTATTAATGACAAGTATGCTCAAATTTTACAATTAAATATTTTTATTAGCAATCATATATTGTTAAATAAATTAATTAATTGCTTATTTAAATTGGTTTTTCTTTGTCTTAATTTTCAATCTCTCAATCATTTCATTGTGTTATTTACATTTCTTGTCGTTACACATGAATTATCAACTTGAAACCAAAAGCCATCAGCAGTCTTTTCCGCAAGCAGGTATGATCATGGCCCGCCGCTACTCGTCCTAAGGTTGTCAGTGTCTGAAAAATCCCCTACTGCTTCAGCTTCATTGCTGCTGTTATTCACCTTGTCGGCACTGGCCATGCTGGGGCCATTTACCACGGATACCTACTTTCCGTTCTTTCCAGACATGGAAGCCTATTTCAGCATCAGCCAAACTCAGGCCCAGCTGAGCCTGACCGTCTACTTGCTGACCTCTACCTTGATGATGCTATTCCACGGGGCGTTCTCGGATAGTTGGGGACGCAAACCTGTGATTGTGTGGACGCTGTCAGGATTTGTGCTGAGCTCACTGGCCTGTGCCTGGGTGCAGGATTACAACAGCCTGCTGCTGTTCCGAGCCATGCTAGGGTTATTTGTCGGTGCAGGCACTGTGGTAGGTCAGGCCATGATTCGTGATCGCTTCTCCGGCGTTGCCGCGCAGAAGATCATTGCCCAGGTGACTATGCTGTTTGGGCTGGCACCCGCGATTGCGCCACTGGCTGGCGGCCTGTTGCATGCGTTTTTCCCCTGGCAATCGAGCTTTTATCTCTTGGCAGGTTTGGGCTTGATGCTGTTGTTGGTATGCCTGTTCAGCCTGAACGAGAGTTTACCTGCCAGCAAACGCCAACCTTTCCAGCTGCTCACCCTGCTCGCCAATTACGGCGCAATTGCACGTGAGCCCAGGTTTTTGGCACTGGCGGGCTGTATTGCCGCAGGTTTTGGCGGCTTCTTGATCTACGTCGGCGGTGCTCCAGATTTTGTGTTTCGAGTATTGCACTTGTCGGCCATGCAATTTGGCTGGTTGTTCATTCCTATTGTGATTGGCCTGATGGCAGGCTCTGCACTGGTAACCCGGCTGACTGGTAAAGTGAGCAATGGCCGTTTGATTAACATTAGCTTCGTGCTGATGGGGCTAGCCGCCTGCTTCAACCTGCTGTACCAGTTTTTGATAAGCGCAGACTCACATTGGCCAAGCTGGCCAGTGCTGCAAGTACTGCCAGTTCTGGTGTATACCTTGGGGCTGACTTTCCTCATTCCAGGTGTCATGGTGTTGGCACTGGATTTATTTCCGGAAAAGCGCGGCACTGCCGCCTCGATACAGGCATTTATCCAGATGCTGGTTTTTGTGCTGCTTTCGGCCTTGGTGGTGCCTCTGGTGCTGGGCAGTGGCTTACGTTATGCCATGGCCATGCTTGCCATGTTTTTACTCAACCTGTTGTGCTGGACAATCTATCGGGTATATCAGCGCAAGTCAGGCTGAACATGGTCACTCCCGATGCTGGCATTGGTTGGTCATAAAATCCACAAAGCGCCTGACCCTGGCCGACAAATGCCTGTTCTGCGGATAAAGAATATGAAACACCCGAGAGCGCCCAGCATAAGGCTGTAAAATTTCTACCAACTCCCCTTTTTGCAGCATCTCATTGGCAATGAAATGGTAGGTCTGGAAGATACCACCGCCAGCCCTGCCCCAGCTGATACAGCCCTGGGCATCATCCAGCACACGCATACGCCCACGTATCAATTGCTCTATGGCTTTGCCTTGCGCGTCCTTGAATAACCAGGGCATGGGTTTACCTGTGCTGGGCAAAATAAACTCCAGGCAATCATGTTGCTGTAGCTCGGCCAGGGTCTTGGGTTCCCCATGTTGTGCTAAATAAGCCGGGGCAGCAAATACCCCCACACTGGCATCTTCCAGCTTATGGGCCACCAATCTTGAATCAGGCGGCTCACCCAGCGTATCGCCAGATCAAAGCCTTCATCGGCAAAATCCACATTGCGACTGCTCAGGCTGACTTCCAGCTCGATCTGTGGATAGGCTGCCTGAAAACTGGGGAGCAAGGGCAGCAAGCGATAATTGGCGTACAGCGTGCCTACGGTAATGCGTAATACGCCGCTGGGGATTTTCTGATTGCCGGTAATCGCCCGCTCCGCCTCGGCGATCTGCTCCAGCGCACGCTGGCATTCTTGCCAATAGCAGTTGCCCTCAGAAGTGAGGCGCACATTGCGCGTGCTGCGGGTAAACAGCCGCACGCCCAAGCGCTCTTCCATACGCGCGATAGAACGGCTGACCGAGGCCGGGGTCAGCCCTAGCTGCTCAGCCGCCGCGCTGAAACTGCCCAGCTCAGCTGCCTTGCAGAATAACTCTATGCTATTGAGTTTGACCGATTCAAAACTACGCATAAAAACCCCTTGCAAAATGCCTATGTGACCGCATTTATTGATTAGCCAACTTATTACTTGATGTAACAAGTATTGTGATTTTCAGCTAGTTTATTGTTTTATGCGTTATGAATATAGTACAGCCTGGGTTTACTAGCCAGCCATCATGCTAGCTTGAGATAAACCAACCGGATTCCAGGGCTGCTGCCAGCTTGACGCCAGCAGCTCTTATCATTTTATTAATATCAGTAAAGGCTGCATCAATGACTGCATTGTTTACCCCCTTCACCCTGAAATCGGTTACCTTGCGTAACCGTATTGCGGTGCCGCCCATGTGCCAGTACAGCGCCGAGAATGGCTATACCACAGACTGGCACCAACACCATTACGCAGGCTTGGCACGCGGCGGTGCCGGGCTGGTGATAGTAGAAGCCACAGGCGTATTGCCGGAAGGCCGCATTACCCCAGGCTGCACAGGTTTGTGGGAAGATGGGCAAATCGAAGGTTTGAGCAAGATAGCCACTTCCATCAAGGCGGCAGGAGCCGTGCCTGGCATTCAGATCGCCCATGCTGGTCGCAAGGCCAGCGCCAACCGTCCTTGGGAAGGTGATGACCATATCCCTGCAGAAGACCCACGTAGCTGGCAGCCAATTGCGCCCTCCGCCATTGCCTACGGCCATCATTTGAACCGTACGCCTACCGAGATGAGCCTGGAAGATATCGCGCGCGTGCAAGAAGCCTTTGTTGCCGCTGCGCGCCGCGCCCTGCAGGCTGGCTTTGAATGGCTGGAGCTGCACTTTGCTCATGGTTATTTGGCGCAAAGCTTCTTCTCCGCACACAGCAACCATAGAACCGATGCATATGGTGGTGATTACCAGGGCCGCTCCAAATTCCTGCGTGACACCTTGGCCGCGGTGCGCAAAGTCTGGCCTGAGCACCTGCCCCTGACGGCACGTTTTGGTGTAATTGAATACGATGGCAAGGACGAAGCCACCCTGGCCGAATCCATACGCCTGGTACAAGACCTCAAGGCCCTGGGTCTGGATATGCTCAATGTCAGCGTAGGCTTCACCATTGCCGAAACGCAAATCCCCTGGGGCACACCTTTCCTGGCGCCTATCGCAGAACGTGTTGGCCGTGAAGCCGGATTACCCGTGGCCGCTTCCTGGGGCATAGATAACCCAGTGACAGCTAACCAGGTGGTTGAAGATGGGCAGATGGATTTGGTGATGGTGGGCAGAGCGCATCTGGCCAATCCGCACTGGCCCTATGCTGTGGCGCAGCAATTGAAAAAGGAAAAGCCAAGCTGGGTGTTGCCTGCGCCTTATGCGCATTGGCTGGAGAAATACCGCCCTAATTAATGAGGTTAGGCGATAACCCTTAGCAAGCTGATCACCAAAGCCCGCAATTTGCGGGCTTTTGCTTGGTGAATTATAGGTTTAATCAGCTGGGTTTAATCCGCTGGGTTTGCGGCAGTATTGATTGAAGTGGAATTGCCGTTATGCGCAAACGGGCAGCCATTCACCTGCTGCCGGAATGATGCAGAAAATTGATAGCTTTCTCGCCTCACGCGCATCACACCACCCAGGGGTTGATGTTGTTCCAGCGCATTCCAGGGGCTGAAGCGCAAACTATCGTCCAGCGCTTGTGATGTCTCATTATCCCAGGCCAGTTGCGGCTCAATATCAAGGGTCGCCACCGTCAGATAAGGCTTTCATCCTCCGACCAAACGACAGAAGCATCTTCTATCGGCATGCTTTCGAGATTGGTGCAGAGTTGCACGCGCAATTCCCAGCGTGCGCTGTGCTGGCTGAAGAAATTCACCACAGATTGACGAATGGCATCAGGGTTTTCCGGCTCCTCCAATGGCTGCTGCTTGAGCACCAGCAACTCCGCAGACACTGGCACCAGGCTGAGTTTGGCCATGTATTTGCCGTAACGCATGGGCACTTGCGTGAAGTAGGTTTCACCCAACAAATGATGCATGGGATGCCCGCCCAGGCTTTTGACCGTGGCACTCTCACTGCCCATAGCTTCTATTGCACGCTCAGTGCCACGCAATGCCGCAGATAAGGCCTGCTTGAAACCCTCGGCCTTATTGGTGGTTAGCGCTAGCAGCTTCAGGCTGGCAAGAAATGACTTGGGGTCAGGCGCGAGAAAAGCCGGACCATCCACCATAAGAAAATCCTGGCTGCTGAGATGATCTGTGCGATCTGGCAGCAGCTCGCCAGTCACATTCAACACCTTGATGGCCAAGCCTCGCGGTGTTGAAACACGATCACTGAGCAAATCTCCCGGGCTGGTAGAAAATCGCAGCACCACCGGATATGTGGCCGCCCGGCTGAACAAGCCCTGCGCCAGAGGCTCAGGCAAATTATCTGCAATGCAGAGCTCACCTTTTACCAAACCATGCGATTTGGCATGCACACTGCGTAAACCATGATGATAATCCTCTGCTGTGGTTTCGCTGATCTGCCTGAGTGCCGCGATCAAGCCCTGTATGGTTTCTGCTTCATCTTCAGCGGCTTGCTCCACGCCAGGATGGAACAGTACAGGGTTATTTTTTAGTGATGCTGCGCTGCTGTGTATGCTCATGCAATTTCCCTGAAGGTTGAAATGCCTAGGTCATTCAATGCGGTTTATTCGGTGGATTAGCCCAGCTTGCATGGCCATCTAGCTCAATGGCTTTCTAGAGGTATCTGCTGCAATAGGCTTTTGGCTTTTTCGGTAATACGGTGATGTCTTTCCATGTCTGGAAGAATTAACTCCAGCTCTACTAGCGAATCACGTATACCATTGGCAATCACCGCCTCGCGCCCTGCCCGCTCTGCGGCACTCACTTCGAGCAAGCCTTTCCATTGCATATTGCTGAGCTGGGATTGATGAACCAGCAGTGGTTCCGCGTTGATGGAAGAACTTGAATAGGTAGGGGTAACAGTGTGTTTGGTGTGCATGGCAGTCTCTCATCATGATAAGTAAACCCGCGAACCGTCATGATGTAAGTAATTGATATCTTGCGACTACAAGCCACTGTCGGATTTTGCTGTCGGAAAGCATGACTAATAGGGATGAGAACAGCAAACGCAATTGAATACCGTATGGAAAATCTGACACAGCAATCAGTCAGTGACGGATGAAGGGGTGCCACGAGCAGGCATAAAGTGGGTTCACGTTGCTTCAACCAATGATCCTCAGCAGCCAGACCAGTGACACAATCAGCAACGTATTGTCTGGCTCAGGGACCCAAAGGAGATAATACGATGGCTAATACCAATCAGCAGAAACAAGGCGGTTCTCACGAGCAGCATGTCAAGGCAGGCAGTCAAAGCCATAAAAACCAGCCACAATCAGCCGGAGCTAATCAGCGCGGCAGCCAGCAGGATCAGCATTCTCAACAATCCAAAGCTGGTCAACAAAGCCACAAGAACCGCTAACGCGGATTCATTCGTGCATCAGTGAGAATAAACCTGATGCATAGGCAAAGAAAAAGCCGCATGACTGCGGCTTTTTCTATTGGATCAAACTAACTACAGAACTAACTGCAGGGAGTTAGGCAACTTGCACAATGTGCTTGATACCTACCTCAGGATTAACATCGGCCTCGTAATCCACCCCTTCTATGCCAAAGCCAAACAGGCGTAGGAAATCGGCCTTGTAACCAGCAAAGTCGGTAGTGTCGTATAGGTTTTCATTGGTGACTTGATCCCACTGCGCAGCAACCAGGGTTTGCACTTCCGGAGCCAGCTCTTTGTAGTCTGCCCGCAGTCTGCCCTCTTCATCTAGGATAGGCTGGGCGTTATAGAGGCTGTCGCGGTAAAGTCCATCTACCTGTTCAATACACCCTTCGTGGGTTCCAGCCTGCTTCATAACCTTGAACAGCAGCGAGAGATACAAAGGCATCATGGGAATCGCCGAGCTGGCTTGGGTTACCAAGCCTTGAGTACGGCCACGCGCGCATCACCACCCTTGGCGGCCAAGCGCTCACGTATGGTCAGCACGCGTTGATCCAGATCTTTCTTCGCGGCGCCTATGGTGCCGTTCCAGTAAATATCATGGGTGATTTTCTCACCCAGATAAGTAAAGGCCGTGGTCTTGGCACCTTCAGCCAGCACACCCGCCTCATCCAGTGCTTCTATCCACATTTGCCAATCTTCACCGCCCATGACGGCAACTGTATTGGCAATTTCTTCATCACTGGCAGGCTCAATCACATTGTCCTTGATCACTTCTTTGTCGGTATCCAGGCCGCGTTGATGCAGGGTTTTGCCTATAGGCTTGAGCGTGGAGTTATAGACATGACCAGTCTTGGGGTGGGTACGGCGTGGTGAAGCCAGGCTGTACACCACCAGGTCCACCTGACCCAGATCACGCTTGATGGTGTCTATGGTTTGCTGTTTAACGGCATCAGAGAAGGCATCACCATTGATACTGCTGGCATATAGACCTTCAGCCTCAGCAAACTGGTGGAAGGCGGCAGAGTTGTACCAACCTGCTGAAGCAGGCTTGCTCGCCTCGCCTGCGCGCTCCAGGAACACGCCCACGGTGGAAGCTCCACTGCCAACGGCTGCGCTGATGCGGGCAGCCAGGCCATAGCCTGTGGAAGCACCTATCACCAGTACGCGCTTGGGGCCGTTGGCAATGGGGCCTTGGGCCTTAACGTAATCAATTTGCTGCTGCACATTGGCAGCACAGCCAGCGGGGTGAGCAGTGACGCAGATAAAGCCGCGCACACGGGGTTTGATGATCATGGAGTCCTCTCAGAAGTCTGGACGCGGGACTAGGCCGCTGTTTCCCGGCCAGGCTGGCCGGGCAAAGTGCGTATTATAAAGGCGGCTGGCGGCTGGCGCGAGAAAATCCGGGCCATTCTCGCCTGACCAGTCCCAGCTTATTGGCGTTAAATGCTGCCAATTGATTTTGCGCGATGTATTTATTTAAAAACTACAAGTTTTATAAAAATTGGTTTTTATAAAGCTGAGTACGGCTGACACTCAACCAGCCCAGCAGCAAATAACCCAGCATCACCAATGCCAGCCACAGCGGGTGGTGCCAGGTCAGCGGCACCAACAGCCCTGCCGATAGCGTGGAAAACAGCATTTGCATAAAAGCCTGGCCAGAGGCTGCGGTGCCACGTATCTTGGGGTGGCAATCCAGCGCCGCCAGGGACATCACTGGCACGGCTGCCGCCATGCCCATATTGAACAAAGCTACCGGGGCGATATTGAGCGCAGGGTGTATCAGCGGTAAGGCGCTCACCACTACGTTAATCAGGGTCATCAGCAGCATCCAGAAATAGGCGCGCCTGAGCAGCTCTGAAGGGGCATAACGCCCGGCGGCACGCCTAGCCAGCCAGGAGCCAAACACAGTGCCGCAAACCGTGGGTACAAACATCCAGGCAAACTGCTGCGAGCTTAAACCCAGATGCTGAATCAGATACACAGGGCTAGCGAGTACATAAAGAAAGAAGGCTGAAAAATTGGCACCTATGCCGAATACCAGCAGACCAAACTCACGGTGGGCAAATAGCTGTTGGTAATTGCGCAATACACTGCGTGCATTCAACGGAGTGCGCGCCGTCAGCGGCATTGTTTCTGGCAAATAATGCTGCGCCGCCCAGGCAATCACCATGCCGTAAAGCGCCAGGAATATAAAAATGGCCTGCCAGTGTATACCCAGCAACCAGCCACCCAATATGGGCGCTACAGCCGGGGCAACGGCAAACAGCATTTGTACGGTCGCCATGACTTTTTGTGCTTGTATACCCTGATACAAATCACGCACCATGCCCGCGCCACGACATTGCCCGCCCCGGCAGAAAGCCCTTGCAGCACGCGGCAAGCCCACAAGGTTTCGATATTGGGCGCCAGCGCACAGCCTATGGAAGCCAGGATAAAGAGCGATAAACCCCAGCGTATGGTGGTCAAGCGCCCTATCGCATCGCTGATAGCACCATGAAACAAGGTCATCAGCGCATAAGGCAAGAGATAAAAAGTCAGGCTTTGCTGCACATGGGCGGTGCTGGTGTGCAAGTCCATTTCCATGGCAGGAAAGGCTGGCAGATAGGTATCAATAGCGAGCGGAGCCAGCGCGGTCAGGCCAGCCAGCACGCCCACAGTTAAACGGGAATTGCTCATAGGGATTTAGAGTGATGTAGGCTGATGTTTTATGTGTTGTTATTAAGGGTTGACTGTAAGCAAAGCAATCGGCAAGCATATAGATTAAGCGTAAACATAGCTACGGTTATATGGATAATCCAGCTTGCCCTGCGCATCTGGCTTGCCTGCCAACACCTGAAACAGGGCCAGCCAGTTGTGATCAAAAGCATAGGCCGAACCTGCCATATAAATACGCCAGATACGGTATCTACGCTCCCCTATCAGTGCTATGGCCTGATCAGCATAAAACTCCAGCCTGCTCACCCAATCCCACAGGGTGCGGCCATAGTGTGGGCGCAGATTTTCTGCATCCAGCGGCTCCAGCCCGGAAGAAGATAATTCCGCCAGCACTTTGGAAATATGGTTGAGCTCACCACCAGGGAAAACGTAGTCGTCTATGAATTCGGAAATGCCATTGCCTAGGCCGCTGCTCTTGACCGCCACCGGGGTAATCCCATGGTTGAGCACCAGCCCACCTGGCTTGAGTAGGCTGTAGATTTTGTCGAAATACTCACGCAGGTGACGGCGGCCCACGTGTTCAAACATGCCCACACTGGCAATTTTGTCGAATGTTTCGCTGGCAGACAGTGTGCGGTAATCCATCAGGCGCACTTCCAGCCTATCCTGCCAGCCGCGCGCTTGTATCACCTGCTGTACATGCTGGTACTGGTTTTCCGAGAGGGTAATGCCTACGGCTTTAACGTCAAAATGTTCCACCGCGTAAAACACCAGCCCGCCCCAGCCGCAACCTATATCGAGAAAACGCTCGCCAGCTTTAAGCCTGAGCTTGCGGCAGATATGCGCCAGCTTTTTCTGCTGGGCATGCTCCAGAGTTTCATCGCCATCGGCGTAGTAGGCGCAGGAGTAGATGCGCTGGCTATCCAGCCACAAGGCATAGAACTCATTGGATACATCGTAGTGGTAGTGAATATCTCGGCGTGAGCGCCGCAGATTATGCTGCCAGAAGCGCCACTGTATGCGGTTTTCCGCCTCGGCGCTGGCATCGGTGGCGCAATAGGCCTGGCCCAGGCTCATGATATCTGGCGCTGAGCTATGATGTCCAAATCCCCTTCCACATAGGCGCGCGCCAAACTACCTAGGGTGGGCTTGGCCAAGGTCGCCAAGGTGCTGGCCTTGTGCGCGCGCAACTCTACCTTGGCTTGCGGATGCCCTGCCAGCAAGCTGTCATTCAGGCTCACGGCTATGGGTAAACCCGCAATGCTGCTAGCGATTCTGCTTTTTAGTAAGGCGGTAATCATGCGGCCTCCGACTGGCCCCTGCACAGGCAAATCTCTGCACGCAGGGTATTTATCATCAAATCATCAACTCAGGACTAAGCACAGGCCTTGCAGGCCAGCCAGGCTTACTCCCGCTTAAGCAAAACAATAAGCCATCCAACCCTGCTGCAAAAGCCCTGGCTTGCAGCTATTAGCAGTCTGCCCCCAGCACCTACCTCTTGAAATACTGGCAAGCGCTGCCATTTGTTACAATAACCTTCTATATCTTAAAACCTCTGCCCACCTCACACGCAGGCCATCTGGAGTATGCAATGCAATTAAATCTTGCCGAAATCAACGCCGAACTAGGCCACAATGCGGAAAAAATCGTGGAATGGGCTTTGAGCCTGAACAAGAAAGCGATTTGTACCACCAATTTCCGCCCTTTCGAGGCAGTGATTCTGCATATGGTCACGCGTATTCAGCCTGATACACCGGTGATCTGGATGGACAATGGCTACAATACCGAAGCCACCTACCGCTTTGCCAATGAGGTTAGCGAGCAGCTCAAACTCAACTTGCAGATTTATCTGCCCAAGCGCTCACGCGCGCACCGTGAAGCCATAGACGGTCAGGTGCCTGGCCTGGATGACCCCAGGCATGCCGCTTTCACCGAAGAGGTGAAGCTGGAGCCGTTTGCCCGCGCCCTGCGCGAGACTGCGCCCGAGGTCTGGTTTACCGCCCTGCGCGCCACCGATACTGCGGTACGTGCGCAAATGGAACCTGTCAGTATCAATCCCGATGGCTTGATCAAGGTAGCGCCACTGCTGCACTGGAGTTCCAAAGATCTGTATCAGTATCTGACAGCGCACAATCTGCCTAACAACTTTGATTATGTGGACCCAACCAAAGGTGAAGAAAACCGTGAATGCGGTTTGCACCTTTCCCACTAAGTGATATCAGCCATGCTAGCCCAGCCCCATTTGATAATGGGGCTATTTTTTTGTGTAGCCTCATGACGCAGCAGCACAGTATGGCTGTGTTTTTGCGCTAATCACTGGGGTTTTTTAATGATGCTTTTCAGCCCAAAGTAGTTAGAAAAACAAATATTCTCCCAATGCATTTCATCCGCGGTAATGTCACTGAAGTAAGTGATAGGCATGAGGTTTTTTTCTGGATAGGCAGGCACTTCCAGACTGTGGCCTTTTGAACTAAGTGCTAGATCAAAACGCTGGCTCATAAATTGATGCAGGTCTGCACTACTTCTGGTGGTGGTGATTAATTGACTCCATGATTGGTAAGGATGTAAGTTGAAAGCGCTCAATAACCAGGTAGAAAACATGATGACCATCAACATGCCGAAAGCTTGGGCCGGAGCAATAAATGGCTGGGTGCTCTGCCCTGTGACACGCCTGGCATTAAAGTAGCTGACGATACAATATGCCATCATGATCACCAACATAAAATCCTGAGTTCTGGTGCGGCTGGGGCCTAAATCCCCCATGACATACACTCTGACAAATGTTCCTGCCCACAATGCAAAAAACATACACACGGTAAACGCGATGATATGCGGCGCAGAAATTGACGTTTTAATGCTACGTGCTGGGAATAAGCGCATTAAGATGTTGAGCAGCAGCACAAATATGATCAGCGCCAGAAGATATCTTTTTCCTATTAATACCAGCGCGCCCCAAGCCGCATTCAATATCCCCATGTGCTCATGCATGCCTGATAATCGCACAAAGTTTCCGGGCGCCATGCTGGAGAGCAATACGCCGAACAATGCCCCCAGCAATAACCAGAAAATGTGCTTTTGCTTGCTGTGATAATAATGCAGCAGCGTCAGTGGCCCCATCAGTGCCAGATGCCCGAGTGCAGCGCCTTCATTGCACCCTGCAAGTAAAAGCGAGCCCAGGGTGATGGCAATGGCCCGAGCTTTCGTCAATGGCACCTTAGCTGAAAATACCTTGAACTCTTCTGCCATCAACAGCAGGAATATGCCACAGGCAAGCCCATAAGTAGCACCCCCAGACAACCAATATAAAGATTGGCGCACCTGAAAAAAGCTCATGAGCAAGGCGAACATGCCTAGCAAAACAATGACACTATTTTCAGAAAGCGCTTGCAGGAAAGACCTGAGAGCGTAGAGATTGAACAGTAAAATACTTAAGGGGACGAGGTAATAGTAATGCAGTAATATCTGCTCAGAATGCGCAAATAGTGAAATGAAGAATGTTGCAAGATAGCGACCGCTCCATTCCTGATATATGACAGCTACATTACCCAATATTCCGTGAAGATGGCCGCCATAGCCATAACAGAAATCATCTACTGAAGGTATGGAATACCAGAGGTTCCAGATTAGCCAGGCAAAGTACAGCACGCCCAGAATCGCCAAGGTACTGCGCGATGAAAGTATCATCGCCTGGCGAACATTCTCCAGAAGTGTTGGGTATGAAGTGGCAGTAGTATTCAATACGCTCCCCTAGTCATATCGATATTTCTATTACGCAATCCGCCAGCCAACGCTGCTGTTTTTTACAACAATATATTGCAGCAATTAAATCTATTGGCAGGTTGATGCGGCCACGCAATGACCGCATCTTTACATTATTTAAACCTAGCAGTTATTTAAACCTGTGAGCGATGTAAAAGTGAGCTAGAGCACGCTTTTATATTGACGAAAAATGGATTGGTTTTAGGGTAAAGCATGAAAGTCTGCAACCAGCTCTCGGTTTTCACCTTCTATCAGCTTGCGCGAGTTCTTGTCATTGCGGAATAAGATAGGCTGGGCCTGCAAATAAGGTTTTTGCGCATTGGCAATGGCTTCATCAATCAAATGCCGATGTGGTGACTTGGTGCACACTGGGTCTGCGGCTTCGGCATCGCCAGAGAGCAGGAAAGCCTGGCAACGGCAACCACCCAGGTCTTTATGCTTTTCATCACAACTGCGGCAAGGCTCTTTCATCCAGTCATCACCGCGATACTTATTGAAAGCGGGAGATTCCTGCCATACCCAGCCCAGGCCATTGGCCTTGACGTTGGGGAATACCATATTGGGCAGCACGCGCGCCGAGTGACATGGCAGTACATCGCCATTGGCGGTGACGATCATAAATACCTCGCCCCAGCCGTTCATGCATTTCTTGGGGCGCTCGGAGAAGTAATCTGGCACCACGAAATACACTTTCATCTTATTGCCTACGCGCTGGCGAAACTCATTGGTGATGACTTCGGCTTCGTCTATCTGCTCCTTGGTTGGCATCAATTGGTTACGATTCACCAGTGACCAGCCGTAATACTGGGTGTTGGCCAGTTCAACGAAATCAGCCCCCAGGGCTTCCGCCATCTCCAAGATTTCTTTGACGTGCTTGATGTTGTAGCGGTGTATCACCACGTTGAGCACCATGGGGTAGCCGTGATCTTTGATCATGGCAGCCACTTTTTTCTTCAGCTCAAAGGTGCGGGTGTTGGTGATGAAGTTGTTGATCTCTTCGGTGATGTCATGCATGGAAAGCTGGATATGATCCAACCCGCCCGCCTTGAAAGCAGTGATGCGTTTTTCGGTGAGGCCCACGCCAGAAGTGATGAGGTTGGTGTAATAACCCAGACGCCCAGCTTCCTCAACAATTTCTTCGATATCGTCACGCAGCAAGGGCTCGCCGCCGGATATGCCTAATTGCAGCGCACCCAGCTTGCGCGCATCGCGCAGCACGTTGATCCACTGCTCGGTGCTGAGCTCGTTTTGCGTGTGCTTGTCGTAATCGGTTGGGTTATAGCAAAAGGCGCAATGCAGCGGGCAGCGATAAGTAACCTCGGCCAGCAGCATAAAGGCTGGGTGTTGGTTTTTGATGCCGCAACGCCGTTGTTCTGTTGCGCTGGCTGTTGAGCTGGCTTCTGTTCAATCGCGGTACTCATATCTGCTCCTTCATGTCGTGCGCCTGCCACAGGCCGCCTG
This sequence comes from Methylobacillus glycogenes JCM 2850, assembly GCF_000617925.1. Taxonomy (GTDB): domain Bacteria; phylum Pseudomonadota; class Gammaproteobacteria; order Burkholderiales; family Methylophilaceae; genus Methylobacillus; species Methylobacillus glycogenes. Next base: position 443,122 of record NZ_BAMT01000001.1, on the reverse strand, counting down.
GACCATTTAACTGCGCATTTTCAGCTTAATTGCGCTTTTCCAGCCAGGCCTTGTCTACGGCCAGGTTGAGCATGGACAGGACATCGGCGGCAATTTCCGGCACATCGGGAAAAGCCTGGCTGACCTCTTGGATGATGTCTGCCACGCTGGCTCTGCCGTTCACGCGCTTGATGACCTCGCCTGCGCTACCATTGAGTTTGATCATGCCTTCGGGAAACAGCAGCACATAGCACTGCTGTGCTTCTTCCCACTGAAAACGGTAGTGACGTGCGATGGCGTAAACATCGCTCTGGGCCACGCCATTTTCTGCGCCAGTTACGGCTTGCTGATTATCTTGGTTGTCTGAGATAGTCGACATCGTTTTCCACCTTGATTTGCGTTGATGCCAGCATGATGGCGTCTGCCACCACCCACAGTACATCGAGTTTGAATTGCAGGATCTCCAGCGCTTTTTCCTGTAGCTCGCGCGTCTGGCTGAAGTAATCCAGGGTCACGGCCAGGCCCTGCTCAACATCACGTCGGGCTTCGGTCAGGCGTTTTTTGAAATACACCAGGCCTTGTTCGTCTATCCAAGGGTACATCTCAGGCCAGGAGCTAATGCGCTGCTGGTGAATATGTGGCGCAAACAACTCGGTCAGGGAGGAACAGACAGCCTCTTGCCAGGGGCGCTGACGCGCAAAGTTAACATAGGCATCCACCGCAAAACGCACGCCTGGCGACACCAACTTAAGCGAGGTAACGTCTTCACGACTCAAACCCACGGCCTGGCCCAGCTTGATCCAGGCTTCAATGCCACCTTCGCTGTTTTCGTCACCATCATGGTCTATGATGCGCTGTATCCAGCCCTTGCGGATTTCCTTGTCTGGGCAGTTGGACATGATGGCCGCGTCTTTCTGCGGAATGCTGATCTGGTAGTAAAAGCGATTGGCTACCCAGCATTGCAATTGCTCACGGCTCAGCCTGCCTTCATACATCATCACATGGAAAGGATGATAGATATGATAGCCCCTGCCCTTGTTGCGCAGCTGCTGCTCGAACTCTTCCCGTGTCCAGGGAATATTGTTTTCTACTGCTGAAGTCACGGTATTCATCTAGGCCGCTCCTAAAGAATGATATCCATACCGTCATAGGCCACTTCTATGCCATGACGGGTTAACTCTGCGCGCTGTTCTGAATCTTCACGCAGTATGGGGTTGGTGTTATTGATGTGTATGAGTACGCGGCGGGCCTGCGGATATTCATCCAGCACCTCTATCATGCCGCCAGGGCCAGATTGCGGGTTATGGCCGATATCTCTGGCCTTCTTGCTCATCAGGCCCAGATCGAGCATTTCAGTATTGGTCCAGAAAGTACCATCAACCATGATGCAATCCGCCTGCGCCATCAGCGCGGGCAAATGGGGTTCTATCTCACCCAGGCCAGGCGCATAAAAGGCCTTTTTGCCGTTATTGGTATCTTCAATCAGCACGCCTATGGTATCGCCAGGGTGCGGGTCATTGCGGTGTGGTGAATATGGTGGCGCGGCGCTCTTGAGCGCGACTGCAGTAAAGCGCAAGCCAGGTGCGCCAGCCACTGTAAAACTTTGCTCACCATCGGTGGGCACATCGTGGCGGTTCACACCACAGTAATGGCCGAGAATATTCAGCAAGGGATTACCCGTGGTGAGGTCTTGATAAACCATATCGGTACAGTACAGCTCACGCTTGACCTGCCCCTCACGCAGCATCAGCAAACCTGTGGTGTGATCTATCTGTGCGTCTATCAGCACTATGCCAACGATGCCGCTATCGCGCATGGCACGGCCAGGTTGCAAAGGAGCGAAATCTTGAATTTGTTGCAGGATATCTGGGGAGGTGTTGAACAGCACCCAGTTGATGCCATCAGCGCTGACGCAGATGGAGGATTGTGTGCGCTTCTTGGCGAGTATGGTGCCTTTGCGCAGTCCATCGCAGTTCTGGCAATTGCAGTTCCACTGCGGGAAGCCACCGCCAGCTGCAGATCCGAGAACATGAATATGCATTATCAGCCTTTGTTATGCCTGTATTAAGAACAGTTTATTGCTGTTGGATTATGACTGTTGAAACTAGTTTGCTGTCAGGTGGCAGCCGGGAGTATCCCCGGCTGTGACCGTCACTAGCTGATTAGCGATTGCAAACGTACATAGTGACTTCAAAACCGAAACGCATTTCTGTAACTTCTGGCTTGGTCCACATAATACTCTCCTAAGATAATGATAATTGTGAACGCTGCTTCACCCCGGCTTGAGATTGCCTAAACACCAAGACTTGGACTGAATACAACGTGAGCAAATTATCACCTTGATACCCCTGCTACCGACAGGGCAAAAATCGCCAAACACCCGTCATGATTTTCATGAGTCAGCGCGCCAGCTCAAGCTTGCAGGGCAAGTGAGCATAGTTAGCACATGGCCAGAAATAAAGCACAAAAGGCGACAGGTTTACACCTGTCGCCTTTTAAAGAGGTAAGCCTCAGCCTGTTAGTTCCCAGACTAAGCGCTTGAATACACTAGCCCTTGTTGAGTATCTCACCCAGCACTTGCAGGAAGCGCGCATTCTCTTCAAACAGCCCTATGCTCACGCGTAGATAATCCGGCATTTCATAGGCTGCTACCGGACGCACAATGACGCCGTTCTGTAATAGCTTCTGATATACCGCGCCAGCCTCACTAACTTTAAAGCTGACGAAGTTGCCATAGGAAGGAATATAGCTCAGGCCCAGTTGCTCCAACCCGCGTGTGATCTGCACCATACCAGCCTGATTGAGCGCACGGCTGCGCTCAACAAAAGCTTCGTCTTCCAGTGCCGCCACCGCAGCCGCCTGCGCCACACTATTAACGTTGAACGGTTGGCGCACGCGGTTCATGAGGTCGGCAATCGCAGTACTTGCCAAACCAAAGCCCACGCGCAAACCAGCCAGGCCATAGGCCTTGGACAAGGTGCGTGAGATCAGCAGATTGTCAAACTCAGCCAGCCAGCCTATGGCCTCGGATTTATATTCCGCACTCAGGTATTCATCATAGGCCTCATCCAGCACAACCAGCACCGAACTAGGGACTTTGGAGAGGAAGTCACGCAGCTCTGCTTTGCCCAGCAAAGTGCCCGTGGGGTTGTTGGGGTTGGCGATAAATACAACGCGGGTTTTATCCGTGATGGCCGCCAGCATGGCTGGGAGATCATGGCCAAAATCACGTGCAGGTACCACTACGCCTTGCGCACCCGTGGCCTGGGTGACCAGGGCATAGACCGCAAACGCATGCTGTGAATATACAGCCTCTGTACCTGGAGCCAGGAAGGCCCGCGCTGCCAGTTCCAGAATGTCATTGGAGCCATTGCCAAACACCAACTGCCCAGGGTTGACTGCAAACTTGCGGCAGACACAATCACGCAAGGCAAAGCTATTGCCATCAGGATAACGAGCGATATCCTGCAAGGCATCCTGCATGGCTTCATAGGCCTTGGGACTGACACCCAAAGGGTTTTCATTCGAGGCCAGCTTGATAATGGACTCAGGTGCCAGGCCCATTTCGCGGGCCAGCTCGGTAATGGGTTTGCCAGGCTGGTATGGCGCAATGGCATGTATATTGGAAGGCGCGAGGTCGCAGGGGCTGCTCACGATGAAAATCCTTTGCAAATAAATGAAGGTTGGTTTGCCACTCTGTAGCAGTGAATGAAATAGCTGGCTCACCAAGTACTGGCGAAATTTGTACTCAGACTACGCTTAAAAACTTTGCTCCTGCTTGCTTTGGCGCTTGATGTCATACATGGCATGGTCTGCCCTGCGTATCACGTCCACGGCAGAAACATCCCGATAAGGGAACACGCATATGCCTATGCTGGCAGATAAATCCTTGATCGGCGGCAAGCCATCCAGAATGATGGGCGAGATCAGTTGCATGCGCAATTTATTGGCCAACAACTCCGCTGCTTCAGGCGAGCCTATATCACGCGCCAGCACAAAGAACTCATCACCTCCCAGGCGCGCCAAGGTATCAGTTTCACGTACCGTGAAGCGTAAGCGCGTTGCCACCTCCTTGAGCACCACATCGCCGATCAGGTGGCCGTAGGTGTCATTGATAGGCTTGAACTTGTCTAGGTCTATGAACAGGCCTGCACAGAGTTGATCGTTACGCACCGAGAAATTGATGGCCTGCTCTATGCGGTCCAACAATAGCTCACGATTGGGCAAGCCAGTCAGCCTGTCATGCAAGGCTTTTTCCTGCTGCCTATGGCGCTCGTTATCCAGGTCTTTTTCGCGCAGGAACAGTTCGCGGCTTTGCTTCTCGGAAACATAGCTGGCAAAAGCGCCAACGACATTGGCGGAAAGCAAAAATACGTCATAAATCAGCACCTGCAATTGCGGCAAGGGCCGCAAGTATAGATACATGATATTGAAGATAAGAAATACGCACAGCCCAACCAAAGAGGCATTGAAAAAGCGTAAACCAGAGAAGGTATAACTCCAGAACACCATCACTACCAGGCCAGTGAAATAGTAGTTGATTGCCGCCAGCGGCATAAACGTCAGCTGCGCCAGCAGGCCTAAGCTGCTGAATAAGGCCACCAGGGCCAATAACAGTTGGTGATAGCGCACAAACTGGCGGTAGAAGGATAAGCCCAGCACCGCGAAGAACAGCATGACCACCATGGTGCGGATATACCAGACGCTGACAATGGCTTCCGGCGTAACAAACAGGGGGTCCAGCAAGCTGTAGAGCATGTACATGACCGCGCCGACCAGCAAAGCCAGACGGGAATGCCTGCGCAGACTGGGCATGGCATAGAGCTGGTAGAGCGCTTCCAGACGTTCATTCTGGAAACTGAGAGTCCATTTTCTCAGTGAAGCAGACCACAACAAATTCTGACTAATTGGCATACAACCCTCAGAAATACAGCTCTAGAACACCACGCCCATCATGGCGGCTGCGCCATATCAACCTTGGATGTTACCCAGTGATATGGACTCAGCTTGCGCGTAGTACAGCTTATAGATGCAATGTGAATTGCATATCTGGCCGAGCTTACGCCCGGCGCGTTTGCATCATATTACGGAGATAGGGTAGGAACCAAGCACCTTGACCAGAGAAGCGCATTGCTCCAACTCATAAAGCGCCTTGGCCACTTTGGGGTCTTGCTGGTGACCTTCAATATCGACAAAAAACACATACTCCCAAATACCCAGCTTGGAAGGTCTGGACTCAAACTTGCTCATGTCTATGCCATGCTGCGCCAGAGGTGCCAGCAGACCAACCACGGCACCAGGAACATTCTTGGCTGCCATCAGCAAAGAGGTTCTATCTTGACCCGATGGGGCTACTTCGTGCTGGGACAGTACCAGGAAGCGCGTCACATTCTTGGGGTCATCCTCAATATTTTCTGCGAGTATGGCCAGATCAAAAATATCAGCGGCCCGGCTGCTGGCTATCGCTACCGATGAGGGATCATGGGCCGCCAGCTCTGCCGCCTGGGCATTGCTGCCAGTGCTGACACGCTCAACGCCTGTGAGATTGAGATTGAGCCACTCATGGCATTGGCCCAGCGACTGCGCATGGGAATAAACGCGCTTGATTTCACCAGCATTCCCAGCTGCCTTGCTACGTAGCAGACAGTGATGTACAGGCAAGGTAATCTCGCCACAGATCTTCAAACTGGTGGTGGTGAGTAAGTCCAGCGTACGGCCAACTGCACCTTCGGTAGAGTTTTCCACTGGCACCACGGCATAATCCGCCGCACCAGATTCCACCATGCGGAATACTTCATCGATGGAGATACAGGGCTTAGGCAGATTAAGGCCACCAAACTGCTTGATGGCAGCTTCTTCGCTAAACGTACCCTGCGGACCGAGGAAGGCGACAGCCAGCTCACGCTCCAGCGCACGGCAATTGGACATGATGACGCGGAAAATGCCAGCCACTGCCTCACCAGACAAGGGGCCGGAATTTTTTTCCATCAGCGTACGTAGCACCTGCGCTTCACGCTCAGGACGGTAAATCGGGCCTTCGCCCTTGAGCGTGCCAATCTCACGTGCCAAAGCGGCGCGGGCATTGACCAGGGAGAGTATCTGCTCGTCAATCGCGTCGATTTGATCCCTGCAGTGTTTCAATATATCGCTCATGGGTCCTCACTTAGCCGTGGCTACGTTCAAATTCCTGCATGAAGGCCAGCAAGGCCTGCACCCCTTCTATGGGCATGGCGTTGTAGATGGATGCACGCATGCCACCGAGCAAGCGATGACCCTTGAGTTGCAGCAAGCCACGCGCTTGTGCCTGCTTGAGGAAGTCTGAATCCAAGGCGCTGTCTTTCAGCGTGAACGGAATGTTCATGCGCGAGCGGTTTTCCTCGGCGATAGGAGAATTGTAGAAGTCCGAACTATCCAGATAGTCATAGAGCAAGGCAGCTTTTTCGATATTGCGCTTTTCTATGGCCGCCAAGCCGCCCTGCGCCTTTAGCCACTTGAACACCAGCCCGGCAATGTAGATGCCATAGGTGGGTGGCGTGTTGTACATGGAGTCGTTATCAGCGTGTATCTTGTAATCCAGCATGGTGGGCGTGCCAGGCAAGGTCTGGCCGATTAAATCTTCACGCACGATCACGATGGTGAGACCCGCCGGGCCTATATTCTTCTGCGCACCCGCATAAATCAGCCCGAACTTGCTGACATCCACAGGGCGCGAGAGGATGTGTGAGGACATATCCACCACCAATGGCACTTTGCCAGTGTCTGGTGTCCAGAACATTTCCAGACCGCCTATGGTTTCATTCGAGGTGTAATGCACATACGCCGCATCAGGATTAAGCTTCCACTGGGATTGCTGCGGCACCGAGTGATACTGTTGTGCGGCCGATGACGCCACCACATTGACTTCGCAATACTTGCCTGCTTCTTCTATCGCCTTCTGCGCCCAGATGCCGGTATCTACATAATCCGCAGTTTTCTTCTCACGCAACAAGTTGAGCGGAATCATGGAAAACTGTTGATGTGCCCCACCCTGCAAAAACAGCACTTTGTAATTAGCGGGGATACCCATGAGCTCACGCAGATCGGCCTCAGCCTCGGCTGCGATGCTCATGAACTCCTTGCCCCTGTGGCTCATTTCCATGACCGACATGCCTGAGCCCTGCCAATCCAGCATTTCGGTGCTGGCTTGTTGCAGAACTTCCTTAGGCAATACGGCTGGGCCTGCAGAAAAATTATAGATTTGCGTCATGACTAGAGTGCTTTAATGATGATTTTTATTCTTCGCTGGTCTCGGCTTCACCGTCGTCGTCGGTCTCAACTACCTTTTCCAGACCTGAGAGCTTCTCGCCTTCAGACAGGTTGATCAAGGTCACGCCCTGAGTAGCACGACCCAGCTCACGGATTTCCTTGACGCGGGTGCGTATCAGCACACCTCCGGTGGTGATCAGCATGATTTCGTCGTCGTCATTGACCAGACGTGCGCCCACCACGATGCCATTACGCTCGCTGGTAGCGATAGCCTTGACACCCTGGGTAGCACGGCCGGAATGGCGGAAATCAGCCAGCACGGTACGTTTGCCAAAGCCGTTTTCGGTGGCAACCAACACGGTCTGCTTGTCATCATCGGCAATCAGCAGGGAAATCACCTTCTGCTTGGCTTGCAGCTTCATGCCACGCACACCACGAGCGGCACGGCCCATGGGTCGTACATCTTCTTCGTCAAACCAAACCGCCTTGCCGCCGTTGGACACCAGAACGATATCGTTGACGCCGTTGGTGACTTCCGCGCCTATCAGGTAATCGCCATCATCCAAATTCAGCGCTATGATGCCGGAACGACGTGGGTTGGAGAACTCGGTCAGTGCAGTCTTCTTGACTGTGCCCTTGGCGGTGGCCATAAACACAAAGTGGTTCTCGTCGAATTCCTTGACTGGCAGGATGGCGTTGATCTTCTCGCCTTCTTCCAATGGGAACAGGTTGACAATAGGCTTGCCACGGCTGACACGGCTGCCCTGTGGCACTTCATAGACCTTGAGCCAGTAAACCCGGCCACGGCTGGAGAAGCACAGGATGTAATCATGCGTGTTGGCGACAAACATCTTGTCGATGAAATCGTCTTCCTTGGTTGCAGCGGCTTGTTTGCCACGGCCACCACGGCGTTGTGCGCGGTATTCTTCCAGCGGCTGAGACTTGACGTAACCAGTGTGCGACAAAGTCACCACCACATCCTGTGGCGTGATCAGGTCTTCCAGAGAAAGATCCTGCGCATTGTGCACAATCTCACTGCGGCGCTCATCACCAAACTGGTTGAGAATCAGGGTCAGTTCTTCAACGATGATCTGGGTCACACGACCTGGGGTCGCCAGAATATCCAGCAAGTCAGCGATAACATCCATGACTTCCTTGTATTCATTGACGATCTTGTCTTGTTCCAGACCAGTCAGGCGTTGCAGACGCATCTGCAGAATTTCCTGCGCTTGTACATCAGATAATCTGTAACCATTAGGCGTCATGCCGAAATCGACAGACAGACCTTCTGGGCGCGAGGCTTCCATGGCTGCGCGCTTGAGCATTTCTTCCACCACTGGCGAAGTCCAGGTGCGGGCCATCAATTCACGCTTGGCTTCTGGTGGTGTAGGTGCTGCCTTGATCAAGGCAATCATTTCATCGACGTTAGCCAGCGCTACAGCCAGACCTTCCAGCACATGACCACGTTCACGCGCCTTGCGCAATTCGTATACAGTGCGGCGGGTAATGACTTCACGGCGGTGACGCAGGAAAGCTTCCAGCATCTGTTTGAGGTTGAGCAGGCGTGGCTGACCGTCAAGCAAGGCCACCATATTCATGCCGAAGGTATCTTGCAGCTGGGTCTGCTTGTAGAGGTTGTTCAGCACCACTTCTGGCACTTCACCACGCTTGAGCTCAATCACCACGCGCATACCGGATTTATCCGATTCGTCGCGCAGGTCGGAAATGCCTTCTATCTTTTTCTCGTTGACCAGCTCGGCGATTTTCTCGACGAAGGTCTTTTTGTTGACCTGATACGGCAGCTCATCGACGATCAGCGCCTGGCGATTGCCACGCTCCAGATCTTCCACATGGGTACGACCACGCATGACCACACGGCCACGGCCAGTGCGGTAACCTTCGCGCACGCCTACGGTGCCATAGATAATGCCCGCGGTTGGGAAGTCCGGCGCCGGGATGATCTCTATCAGTTCATCTATGGTGGTTTCGGGGTTGCGTAACAGGGTTAAACAGCCAGCAATTACCTCGTTAAGGTTGTGCGGCGGGATATTGGTGGCCATACCAACGGCGATACCCGAGCTGCCGTTGATCAGCAGATTGGGGATACGCGCTGGCATGATCAGCGGTTCATGTTCGGAGCCATCATAGTTGGGGCCGAAGTCCACGGTTTCCTTGTCGATATCGGCAAGCAACTCGTGGGCAATCTTCGCCATACGGATTTCGGTATAACGCATCGCCGCTGCATTATCACCATCGACCGAGCCAAAGTTACCCTGACCATCAACCAGCATGTAGCGCAGCGAGAAATCCTGCGCCATACGCACTATGGTGTCGTAAACGGCAGTGTCACCGTGCGGGTGGTACTTACCGATGACGTCACCGACAATACGGGCAGATTTCTTGTAGGCACGGTTCCAGTCGTTGTTGAGCTCATGCATGGCAAAGAGCACACGACGGTGCACTGGTTTCAATCCATCGCGGACATCTGGCAGTGCGCGCCCCACGATCACGCTCATGGCGTAATCAAGGTAGGAACGGCGCATCTCGTCTTCGAGGCTGATAGGGAGGGTTTCTTTAGCGAACTGATCCATTGTTTACTATCGGCTTTAAAAGGGCTTAAAGTCTGCGATTCTAGCACGATACGTAGCACTAAGCATGCACGGATTTACCCTGCCCAGCGCTTGAAACCAAGCCTTCCGCGCCTGCTGAGCCTGACAGTGCGCATGCCTTTGGTTTTACCCTCCATCAGCCCTCAATCAACCCCAATGAATTGCCGACCGATTGCGCCATTGATAGCAAAAATTAATTAGAAATTTCACTTTAGTTGCTTTAGGCTATTGCGTCCTGCAAATTCAAAACTCAACCCCCAATTCAAAACCAAAACTTAGGAGAAAGTAAATGGCCGTTCTAGTTGGCAAACCAGCTCCAGATTTCACCGCTGCTGCAGTGCTCGGTGACAACTCCATCAAGGAAGACTTCAATCTTGCCCAGCACATCAAGGGTAAGGCTGCTGTTGTGTTCTTCTACCCACTGGACTTCACCTTTGTCTGCCCTTCCGAGCTGATCGCTTTTGATCACCGCCTGGAAGAGTTCAAGGCCCGTGGCATTGAAGTGATCGGTGTTTCCATCGACTCCCACTTCTCTCACCTGGCATGGAAGAACACCCCTGTAGACAAGGGTGGCATTGGCAAGGTTGGCTACCCACTGGTCGCTGACATCAAGCACGAAATCGTTAAGGCTTACGATGTTGAAGCTGACGGTGGCGTGGCTTACCGTGGTTCCTTCCTGATCAACAAGCAAGGCGTAGTGGTACACCAGGTCATCAACGACCTGCCACTGGGTCGTGACATCGACGAAATGCTGCGCATGGTTGACGCGCTGCAATTCTTTGAAGAGCATGGCGAAGTTTGCCCAGCTGGCTGGAAAAAAGGCAAGGCTGGTATGAGCGCTACCACTGAAGGTGTAGCTAAGTACCTGGCTGACAACGCAGCATCACTGTAATTGCAGTGCGCTGTACCGGGATGTCCTGTAACGCGATGTCATAGACAATCCCGGTCGCTATCATAAAAAACGGGGCTTAAGCCCCGTTTTTTTATTGCTGCAAACCGCCGCTTATTTATTTTCTGCGGCCACCCACCACGACCACCAACACACCTGCACGATGGCAACAATGCCTAGCACATCGGGAATGGCCACGTCTTTTTCCACCTCGGCAGTAGCCTTTAGGGGGCCGATTTGCGCCACCGTCTCTTCAGTGGTGAAACTAAAGCCCTTATACACCAGGGCCGCAGCACCCAGCACAATCAACAGTACTCCAACAATGACCGACGTTTTCATTTGCTCTCCTCTGTGACGGTTTGGTTTTTATAGCTCGCTGGTAATACCTGCACGGCTTTACATTAAATTAAAACTTCTTGCGTGCTTCGGAAACCGCATGTTTGATGACTTCCCAGGCTTCATCACTACCCTTCTTCAGTTCCTGCCAAGCATCGCCCGCTGAAGCTTGCAGTTCCAGCAATTTCAGCTTGGCATCGTCACGCTTGAGGCGCAGGTTATCCACCTGCTCGCCATACTTGATGCGCAGATCCGCATCCACCTGGTGCAAGCGCGCATCCAGCACATCGATTTCAGCACTCCACTCATCGAGTTGTGCCTTGAGTTTTTCTACGTAATCATCTTTGAGACTCATGCCTTGCTCCTCCTCTACGAAACTCACACAAAAAACTGCCTATGTCGATATGACAGCGCCTGCGGCCTATAGTGCCTCAGCCATGATAACTCAGCAATAACGCGCGGAACTGGGTTGTCAAAACCCAGCCCCAGCAATATCACCCTAGGTACTTAACCAGGCGAGGTCTGCCTTGAGGTCTTCCACATGTTCCAGACCCACGGCAATACGCACCAGACCATCGCCTATGCCTGCTTCAGCACGGGCTTCCGGGCTGACACGGCTATGCGTGGTAGTGGCTGGATGAGTGATAGTGCTCTTGGCATCGCCAGATTAGCGGTGATGGAAATGAGCTTGGTAGCATCAATCAAATGCCAAGCCGCGTCCTTGCCACCCTTGACGTCAAACGAAACGATGGCGCCACCGCTCTTCTGCTGGCGTTGTGCCAGGGCGTGCTGGGGATGCGAAGCCAGGCCTGGGTAATACACCCTGGCCACGCGTGGCTGCTGCTCCAGCCATTCAGCCAGCGCCTGTGCGTTGCGCGCATGGGCTTCCATGCGCACATGCAGGGTTTCCAGACCCTTGAGGAACACCCAGGCATTGAAAGCGCTCATGGTAGGGCCTGCGGTACGCAGGAAACCATAGACTGGCTCCAGGATATCCTTGCGGCCCAGCACTGCGCCACCCAGGCAACGGCCCTGGCCATCTATATACTTGGTCGCGGAATGCACGACGATATCGGCCCCCAGCGCCAGCGGCTTTTGCAAGGCCGGGCTGCAGAAGCAATTATCCACCGCCAGCAATGCGCCTGAAGCATGGGCAATCTCAGCCAGCAGGCCTATATCGCAGATTTCTGTCAGCGGATTGGATGGCGTCTCAACAAAGAACAGCTTGGTGTTGGGCTTTACCGCGGCCTTCCAGGCTTCTGGGTCAGTCAGGGAAACAAAGGTGGTCTCCAGACCCCAGCGCTTGAGGATGTTGCTGAACAGCTGCACCGAGGTGCCAAAGATGCTGCGTGAAGCCACCACATGATCGCCCGCTGAACACACGCCCATGACGCAAGCCAGAATGGCAGACATGCCAGAAGAGGTTGCAACGCAGAACTCTGCACCTTCCAGTGCGGCCAGCTTGTTCTGGAACATGGTGACCGTAGGTTGGTAAAGCGCGAATAAATATTGCCAGGCTCTTGTCCGCCAAAACGTGCAGCGGCCTGGGCGGCATTTTCAAACACAAAACTGGAGGTGAGGAACATGGCCTCGGAATTTTCGCCATAAGGCGTGTGCTCGCTGCCGGCACGTACACTCAGGGTTTCAGGATGCCATTCATGCTGACTCATTTTATTTTTCCTTCCCGCCCGTCACTGGGCTTGATTGCGTGGCACGGGCATAAAAAAACCCGCTGTAGCACTGGGGCTAAAACGGGTTTCTCATCAACTCGCTTTAGCTGCATTTATATTGCGCCCGCAAGCTGAGTGCTACATAAACTCAAATCGGCGCATGGAGAGAGTCTAGTTCAGCCTCCCCGCTGGCGTCAAGCCACAAACTCCTCTTCACGCGATGCCACCAGGTTAAGGTCTAGCTGCGTGATGGAGTTGGCTGGGCGCTCTTTGATGGCGCTATCACCACGGGCGTTCTCGGTACGCGCCAGATAGGCTTCGTCGATATCGCCAGTGATGTAATTGCCATCAAAGCAGGAGCAATCGAAGACCTTGATATCAGGGTTGCTGAGTTGCACAGCGGCAATCAAGGCATCTAGATCCTGATAGATCAGCGCATCAGCACCAATTTCCTCGCAAATCTGCTGGTCGGTACGGCCAGTGGCCAGCAATTCATCACGCGAGGGCATATCAATGCCGTAAACATTGGGGAAACGTACCGGAGGCGCAGCCGAGGCAAAGAACACTTTGCTGGCACCTGCATCACGCGCCATCTGCACGATTTGCTTGGAGGTGGTGCCACGCACAATCGAATCATCAACCAGCAAGACGTTCTTGCCCTTGAACTCCATGCCTATGGGGTTGAGCTTCTGACGTACGGACTTCTTGCGCAGTGCCTGACCAGGCATGATGAAGGTACGGCCTATATAGCGGTTCTTGATGAAGCCTTCGCGGTAAGTCAGGTTGAGCGCATTGGCCAACTGCAAAGCACTGGGGCGGCTAGTATCAGGGATAGGAATCACAACGTCTATCTTGAGGTCTTTCCATTCGCGGGCGATTTTTTCGGCCAGGCTTTCACCCATATGCAGACGGGTCTGGTAAACCGAAACGTTATCGATCACGGAATCAGGACGCGCGAGGTAGACATACTCAAAGATACAAGGTGCCAGCTTGGGAGCTTCAGCACACTGGCGTGAGTAGAAATTGCCATTGAGATCAATAAAGATGGCCTCCCCTGGCTCTACATCACGCACCAGGGTAAAGCCCAGCACATCCAATGCCACGCTCTCGGAAGCGACAATATATTCAGTGCCACTCTCGGTTTCATTCTTGCCGATAACGAGGGGACGGATGCCGTTCGGGTCACGGAAAGCCAGCAGGCCGAAGTTGGCAATCATGGCCACCACTGCATAGGCACCACGGCAACGCCTGTGCACGCCTGCTACCGCTTCAAACGCCATATCGGTATTGAGTACGGCATTATGGGCCGAGGTTTCGATCTCGCGCGCCAGCACATTGAGCAGCACTTCGGAATCGGAGCTGGTGTTGATATGGCGCAAATCCTGCCTGAACATTTCCTGCTTGAGTTGCGCAGAGTTGGTCAGGTTGCCGTTGTGGCCCAGCACAATGCCAAACGGTGAGTTGACGTAGAAAGGTTGGGCCTCGGCAGCCGAGGATGATCCGGCAGTCGGGTAACGCACATGGGCAATACCAGCGTTGCCTATCAGGCTACGCATATGGCGGGTTTGGAAAACATCCTGCACCATGCCGTTATTTTTGTGCATGAAGAAGGTATCGCCATCACAGGTCACGATACCGGCAGCATCCTGACCGCGATGCTGCAGTACCAGTAGCCCGTCATAGAGCAGTTGGTTGACTGGGTTTTTACCGACTACACCGATAATTCCACACATGAGCTTATGCCTTAAGAACTATGAATCCGGAAAACTAGATCAGTCGTCAGACCAAATCTAGTCGTATTTAATACGCTTTGCAATATCCTCTGGGAACCAGGGCAGCACGGCCTGCACCATCGCCTCCAGCGGCGCACTGAACATGGCATTACGCCAGCGCGCATCTTGCGGCAAGGAAGTAAACCCAGCCAGCAAGACGATGGTTGCAACTATCAACAAACCTCGCGCCAGGCCAAACAAGCCACCCAGCCCCCTGTCCAGCACTCAGGCCCACGGTCTTGAACAATTGCGCAATCGCAATCGCCAACAGACTACAAAGCAATAATGAGGACAAAAACAAAATTAAAAAGGCCGCAAGGAATTTCAATTCCGCAGACGGTATTGCGTCGGGCAATCGGCTGGCTAGTTCTACGGTGTAGAGTCGCGCTACAACAAAGGCGATGACCCAGCCCGCCAGCGCCAGGATTTCCCTGACAAATCCGCGCATCACGCTGAGCAGTACCGAGATACCAACGATCACTAGCACTGCATAATCAAAACCTGTCATTGCTATTTATTGCTAATGACCATTCCAGACAGACCCGCAGCCTTGACCTTGCCCAAGGCCTGATCAGCCTGCTCACGGCTGGCAAACGGGCCTACACGTAATCTGGTCTTATCGCCACCTGCAGTGGGAATAAGCTCGGTATGCGACTTCAAACCCTGGCCGGATAATTTATCCTGCAAATTCTTGACGTTGATCGGGTCGGAAAACACGCCTATCTGTACCAGGAAACCACCTGCCGCGGATTTTGCGCTAGCTTCCGGCTTGGCAGTCTCTACTTTCGCGGTCTCAACTTTAGTCGGCTCGGCTTTGTGCACCTCCGCTTTAGGCGGCGCAGGTTTCACTTCTGGTTTGGGTGTTTCTTTCTTGGCCACTTCCTTTGCTGGCTCGGCAGCGGGCTTTGCCGCAACAGGCTTAGTTTCAGCTTTGGGCACAACCGGGCTTGGAGTGGCAGGCTTGGCCACTTCCGGGTCTGCCTCAGGGTCAGCATCGCCCTCTTGCTCTACGGGCGCAGTCAGTATTGGGCCGGAAACAATTTCCTCAGTGGGTTCAGTCACTGGTGCCACTTTGGAGGTGAAATCTTCCCCATCCTGACTGGGGATATGAATCGCAATTTCCTGCTGCGGTGCAGTACTGCTGCGGTCATCCAGCACCATAGGCAATATGGTGACCATCAACAGCACCAGGGCTATTGCCCCGACCAGACGCCTGCGGGCACGTTTCTTGAACTGTAATTCCTGCTCACTCGTTTGGTCGGAAGCCATCAAAAATCCTACTGTGCGGTTGAATCAATACGTACATCATGACAAGTTGCGTTGCGGCAATCAGCTTTAGCCTATGCCTTACGATCAGCACCGAGTTTTGCAGAGTCAGGTGCTAGGCCAGGTGCTGCACCACGCATTAACTCTCGCATAATGTCGGCCACGGTGAAGAACGAGCCAAAGACCAGAATTCTATCATTTTCGCCTGCATCATTACAGGCTTGTCTATATGCCTCACCCAGATCAGCAAAGCCAGCAGCCTGGCCATGATCAAGGGCTGAGATTAGTGACAACAGCTGATCAGCAGCAGCACCGCGCGCGTTTTCCACTCTGGCGACATACCAGGCATCTATAAACGGCGCAATAATCTGCAGCACCCCGGCAATATCCTTATCTGCCAGCATGGAAAACACGGCCAACGTGCGGCCAGCGGCTGGAAAGCGTTGCAGATTAGAGGCCAATGCGGCTGCCGCATGGGGATTGTGTGCTACATCAAGAATGAGTTCGGGGTGATGATCAACGCGCTGGAAGCGGCCATTGAGCTTAACCTGCAGCAGACCCTGACGCATCTGCTCCAGCGTCACTGGCAATTGGGTGCTCAGCGCCAGCACCGCATTGATGACACAGGCTGCATTATTGAGTTGAAAATCCCCGGCCAGCGCAGGCAAAGGCAGTTCAATATCCTGGCCCTCTGCCAAATAGCGCCAACCTGCGGGTGTAATGCTATAGCCAAAATCGCGCTGAATCAGGCGCAGATCAGCGTTTAACTCGGTGGCATACGCCAGCAAGGAAGCCGGCGGTGCGTCATCGCCATAAATGGCGGGCAAATTAGCCCGGTAAACCCCGGCTTTTTCTCGGCCTATGGATTCTCTGTCATTGCCGAGAAAGTCCATGTGATCGAGGTCCACACTGGTGACAATGCTACATACTGGCTCGAAGACATTCACTGCATCCAGCCGACCACCCAGACCGACTTCAAGAATGCCAACATCGACCCCGGTTGTCACCATGTGCCAGACTGCAGCCAGGGTGCCAAACTCGAAATAGGTCAGGGCCACATCTTGGCGGGCTTGCTCTACTGCGGCAAATGCTCGCACCAGATCATCATCGGCCACTTCATTGCCACTGATGCGCACACGCTCATTGAAGCGCACAAAATGCGGTGAGGTATAACAACCCACCCTATGCCCCGCTGCCTGGTAAATACTCTCCAGCATGGCACAGGTAGACCCCTTGCCATTGGTGCCAGTGACTATCAGCAAGGGAAAAGTTGGCGTCAAATTCAGACGCTGACGCACCAACTCCACACGCTCCAGGCCCATGGCGATGGAGGCAGGATGCAGGGCTTCGATATACTCTAGCCAGCCAGCAAGATCACGCGGCATTGAAGATGTAGAACTCACAGGCTTGGATGAAGATTAAGCAGCACTCAGAGGGGTACGCATAAAGCCAGACATCAGGGTGGCAAGCTTGTCGCGCATTTCACGCCTATCAACAATCATATCGATAGCACCATGCTCCAAGAGGAACTCGGAACGCTGGAAACCTTCAGGCAAGGTCTCGCGCACAGTCTGCTCAATTACGCGTGGGCCAGCAAAACCGATCAGGGCTTGGGGCTCAGCCATGATGACATCACCCAGCATGGCAAAGCTGGCAGAGACGCCACCCATGGTGGGGTCGGTCAATACGGAAATATACGGCAGGCCTGCATTGCTCAGACGGTTCAAGGCAGCGCTGGTTTTGGCCATTTGCATCAGCGAGAACAAACCTTCTTGCATACGCGCACCGCCACTGGCAGAGACGCAGATAAAGGGGCTACGGCTTTCGATAGCCGCATTGACACCGCGCGCAAAACGCTCACCCACCACAGAACCCATGGATCCACCCATGAACTTGAATTCGAAGGCGGCAGCTACCACACCTATGGTTTTGATGCTGCCTTGCATGACGATGAGTGAGTCGGTTTCATCCATCTCAGTCTGAGTCACTTTCAGTCTATCGACATAGCGCTTGCTATCCTTGAACTTGAGCGGATCAACAGGCTGAACTTCGGCACCGATCTCAGAACGCCCTTCGGCATCCAACAGCAGATTCAGGCGCGTACGCGCAGAGATACGATTGTGATAAGAGCACTTGGGGCAGACTTCGGCATTGCTCTCCAGATCTGTGCGGTAAAGCACCGCTTCGCAGGATGGGCATTTGCTCCACAAACCCTCGGGGACGGTCTTGCGATTATTCCCGACTGGGCGATTGATCTTAGGAGGCAACAGTTTTTGCAACCAGCTCATGGTTTATCCTTTACTCTGAAAAATGCAGGTCGGGCCATCAACGCGCGCCCTGCTTTTTTTGCAGACCGAGCTATAACCGCCCTGCCTGCTTTTCTCATCTGATCAGGCGGAAACTCCGCCTGCTTTGTTTCTGGCTATGCTCAGCCTATTGCTGCGCGTAGCTCCTGAGTCAGCTTGACCACATTATTCAACAACTGATCTTCACTGGAACCTTCAATTTCCTGCACCATGCGACTACCCACCACCACGGCATCGGCCACTGCGGCCACGGCCTTGGCTGTCGCGGCATCACGCACACCAAATCCAACCCCTATAGGCAGATCTGTCTGCTGACGTATGCTGGCGACCTTGCTGCCAACCTCTTCAATATCCAGGTTTTTGGAACCTGTAACACCTTTGAGTGACACATAGTAAATAAAGCCTGAAGCCTGTTGCGTGATCATATCGATACGCTGGCGATCTGAGGTAGGCGACAAGAGGAAAATAGCATCAAGTTGATGCGCTTGCAGCAACTGGGCAAATTCCTGACACTCCTCTGGTGGATAATCCACAGTCAAAACGCCATCCACACCCGCCTCGCTGGCGCGCTGGGCAAATGCGCCTGCCCCATGGCTTCCACCGGGTTGGCATACCCCATCAAGACCACCGGAGTTTGCTCATCGGTGGCACGAAACTCCCTGACCATCTCCAACACATCCTTGAGCCCCACCTTGTGCGCCAAGGCACGCTCAGTGGCACGCTGAATCACAGGGCCGTCAGCCATAGGGTCAGAGAACGGCACACCCAATTCTAGGATATCAGCGCCTGCATGCACCAGGGCATGCATCAGACCTACGGTGTACTTGGGATGCGGGTCGCCTGCCGTGATATAGGGAATCAGGGCTTTTTTGCCTTGCGCTTTCAGCGCGGCGAATCTTGCTTGAATACGGGACATGTAAAAAAACCAGCTTATAAGGTGATACCGGCCAGATTGGCCACGGTGTTGATATCCTTGTCGCCACGACCGGACAGGTTAACCAGCACAACCTGATCGGGAGACATGGTCGCCGCCAGCTTCATGGCATGGGCTATCGCATGGCTGGACTCCAGCGCAGGGATAATGCCTTCTGTGCGGCACAAGGTGTGGAAGGCTTCCATGGCTTCATCATCGGTGATGGCCACATATTCCGCACGCTTGATATCCTTCAGCCACGCATGTTCAGGGCCCACACCTGGATAATCCAGGCCTGCAGAGACCGAATGCGTTTCTATGATCTGGCCGTTTTCATCTTGCATGAGATAGGTACGGTTGCCGTGCAATACACCAGCCGGGCTATTGGCGGTCAGTGGTGCCGCATGCTTGCCGCTTTCAATGCCATGGCCCGCAGCTTCAACGCCAATCAAACGAACATTCTCAACATCAATGTACGGATAGAAAATACCCATGGCGTTGGAGCCACCACCTACACAGGCCACAACGGCATCTGGCTGGCGGCCTATCATTTCCTGCATCTGTTCCTTGGCTTCAATGCCAATCACAGCCTGGAAGTCACGCACCATCATGGGGTAAGGGTGAGGACCAGCCACTGTGCCTATGATGTAGAAGGTGTCTGAGATATTGGTGACCCAATCGCGCATGGCTTCATTGAGTGCATCCTTGAGTGTCTTGGAGCCGCTTTCCACAGGCACCACAGTGCACCCAGCAGCTTCATGCGGAACACATTGGGCGCCTGACGCTTGACGTCTTCTGCCCCCATGTACACCACACATTCCAGACCCAGGCGGGCGGCTATGGTGGCAGTCGCCACGCCGTGCTGACCAGCCCCGGTTTCGGCAATCACACGCGGCTTGCCCATACGCTTGGCCAGCAAGGCCTGGCCTATGGTGTTGTTAACCTTGTGAGCACCAGTGTGGTTAAGATCTTCACGCTTGAGGAAGATTTTCGCGCCTCCGGCCTGCTTGGTGAGGCGCTCGGCATAATAGATTGGGCTGGGCCTACCGACAAAATGCTTGAGATCGTAGGCAAATTCGGCAAGAAACTCGGGGTCATGGCGGTAACGCTCATACATGACGCGCAATTCTTCCAGAGCCTCGATCAAGGTCTCGGCAACAAATGTACCGCCGTAAGGACCAAAATGACCGCGTGCATCGGGCATATCATAAAGCTGCATCGTTTACTCCTTGCATGAATGCGGCGATCTTGCCAGCATCCTTGATTCCTTTGGACTGTTCCACACCACCACTCACATCGACCGCATATGGCCTGACTTGTTCTATGGCGGCACTCACGTTCAGGGAGGTTAAACCACCTGCCAGCACAATCGGTACTGGCAGCGCGGCGGGATTAATCCCCAGTCGAAGACCTGCCCGGTTCCGCCCTGCACACCTTCTTGATAGGCATCCAGCAGCAGTGCTCGGGCGTCGTGGTATTGGGTGGCGTATTGTAGCAAATTTGTCTCTCTGCGGACGCGAATTGCCTTCATATAAGGCAAGCCTGCCTGCCGACATTGCTCTGGAGACTCGTCGCCATGAAATTGCAGCAGATCCAGCCTGACTTGTGACAGCACGGCATCCAGCTCTGCCTGGCTGGCATTAACGAACAAGCCTACAGCGCTGACAAAAGGCGGCAGACTTTGCACAATCTCAGCCGCTGCGGCGATTTCAATATGACGCGGGCTGCGCGCGTAAAACACCAAACCTATGGCATCACAGCCATGCTGCACCGCGGCCAGGGCATCGCTCACTCGGGTAATGCCACAAATCTTGACCCTGGTTCTCACATCAATAAGCCTGTCATGAAAGGCGCTAGGGTATCACAAAAACGCCAGTCCTCAGCCCACGCCCAGCTGCAATCTTCGCTCGGTGACAGGCAGGCCCCAGTGGGCGTCATAGCCTACACCAGTCAAATACAAGCCATCAGGGGAAAAGGTCGGCGGTGACAAGGTGCGGTCGCGACTTTGCAATAACTCAGCCATAAAACTGGGAGGATATTTACCCTTGCCGATATAAATCAAGGCACCCACCATATTGCGTACCTGGTGGTGCAAAAACGCCGAGGCACAGAACTCAAATACCAGACTGCTGCCCACCGCCCTCACCTCAGCCTGATGCATGGTTTTAATCGGCGATTTGGCCTGGCATTCTGCCGCCCTAAAGGCCGTGAAATCATGCTGGCCGCGCAAGTACTGCACCGCCTCCTGCATCATGGCCAAATTCAGCGGCTGATGAAACCATCCCGCCTTACCTGCCAGCACCGCTGGCGCTACTGGCTGATTCACCAACCAATATTGGTAGCTGCGCTGAAAGGCATCGAAGCGCGCATGGAAACGCTCATCAACCTGTTGCGCCCACAACACCCTCACCTCGCGCGGCATGCGTGCATTGACGCCGCGCACCCAGGCACTGAGCGGACGCTCTGCCGTGGTGTCAAAATGCACAATCTGCGACAAAGCATGCACTCCGGTATCAGTACGACCCGCAGCAGCCACCCTGATCTCATGCCCGGCCAGGGTTGCCAAGGCCTGCTCCAGCGTGTCTTGCACGGTGTTACCACCCGGCTGGCTTTGCCAACCATGAAAGCCTGCGCCATCGTACTCCAGCCCTAATGCCAGCCTCACGCTTGTTTGCCCTGCTGTGGAAAATTATTCATATGCGTATTTTACCCTGAGCAGTACCAACCCTGATGCGCTTGCGATGAGCAGGCAATAAAAAAGCCGGGCTTTAACCCGGCTTTTGCAATCAACCCCTGCTGTTAGGCAAGATCATCCAAAATGGCTTGGGCCTTGGCCTTCTGCCTGGGGCCACCTTCCTTGAGGATTTCTTCCAACAACTCACGCGCACCCTCGTTATCGCCCATGTCCATATACGCGGTCACGAGGTCAAGCTTGGTATCCACATCTGGCGATTCGTCAGCCAGGCTGCCAGTTTCCAAGCCTGTTGTGCCAGAAGCATTGTCCGCGACATTCAGATCAATATTTGAAATATCAATCTCAACCGAAAGCGGTGCAGCGGGTTCAGTTGCCGGGTAGTCAAAATCAGGCAGCGCGATGTCACTTTCATCAACGGCAGCGCTATTGCCTACACTTTCACCTCCTGCAAGATCAATGTCTTCAAAGTTGAAGTGCGGCACACTGTCATTGGCTTCGACCTTGGCGTCTGGATCAGACTCAAGCTTGCCATCTGCATCAGACGATAGATCAGATAAATCCAGCACTCCCGCCTCAGGCTCTGCCGCAGTATCCTCGCTGGCGAGGAAGTCTTCAATCGCCGCATTGTCAGCATCAGCAGTGTGATTGTCACCCGCATTAGCTGCTGGCAACTCCTGTTCAGTGCCTAAGTCATTACTTTCGCCAAAGCTGATTTCTGGCAGGTCGAAATCAATATTGGGCAAGTCGCTGTCTGTTTCTACTTCTGCGGCAGGGCTTGGCAACTCAATTTCGGGCAGTTCGATTTCCGGCAAGCCGAAATCAACATCTTCAACTACTGAGCCTGCTGGCGGCGCCAAATCCTCAGACAAATCGAAATCAGGGACTGACAGTTCAGGCAATGAGGCCGCTGTATCGCTAGCTAATACATCGCCAGCCAATGCCTCAGCATCAGATGTTGAAGCTTCAGAGCCTGCGGCCTGTGCACTACCCACCTCATCTATGGATTTCTCAGCTGAACCCTCAGGGAATGAGAACTCAGGCAGATCCAAATCAGGCAGCGCTGCGCCTTCATCCGTAGCACCCAGCTCAGGCAGGTCAAAATCCGGAATCTCAGCATCAAGCTCAGCAATATCCATCTGCAAGGTATTTTTGGCAGGTGGCTCAGGCAGGTCCAGCGCAAATTCGATATCGTTGCCGCCATGTGCAGTTGCGTCCACATCTGCAGGCTGTGCAGTGCTATCCCCTAGCCCACCCAGATCAAAGTCCAGGCTGGGCAGTTCGTCCGCAGCATCAGGGGTGGAGAAAGGCTGTGCGCTGAAGGATTGTGGGTCAGAAGACAAATCACCCAGTTCCAGGTCAGCCAGTTCTGAGCGCTCTGTCGTATTGCCAAATACGGGCGCGCCGAAATCAGGCTCAAGCGCATTGCTATCAGCACCTAACAGGTTTTGATCAAATGTATTGTCCTTGAATGTATCGTGATCCACTTCATCACTGCCATCCGCATTTTCACTACCTGCTTGCTGCTCTTGGCTGTTGGCCGCATAAAGCCCGGCTGCTGCCGCACCAGCAAGCGCTGCACCCGCGGCAGTGGTGAGAGTGCTATCAGGGGTAGTGGCACTGACAAATCCATCTGTCGCCAAGCCGTCGCTAGCGGCATTGGCCTTGGCACTGATGGCCTTGCTTTCAACTTCCGCTGAATAGAGGGGGTTGTTTGGCTCCAGCTTGCGGCCCATTTCGGCCACTTTGGCCCAGATGGGATCAGCAGCACCCAAGGTAGTGTAAATTTCACCCGCTACCGTTTCAAACGCTGAGGTATCGTTCCTGGCAGCGAAAATTTCCAGTAGCTTCACATGCAGTTCGTGGCGCTGTGGTTCCTTGACGATGGCATCCTTGAGGATTTCCTCAGCCTGCGCATCACGGCCATAAGCCATGTAAACCTCGGCCTCGGCAATCGGGTCAACGTCATGCGTATCTATCATGCCGCCAGTATTCGGCGAGAAATCGGTCAGGAAAGAGGTATCGCCAGCATTGACGGTAGCGCCAGCTGCCGTATTGCCGAATACGGTGTTAGCCTTTAGGCCGCCTGAGGTCAGGATGCCTTTTTCAAAACTATCCAGCTCGCGCTTGCGCCTGTTGCGCAAGAACAACCAACCGCCCAGCAGCAATACCAGGGCACCGCCAGCCAGGGCAGGCAGCAAAGGATCATCGCCCAGGATTTCACCAATCAAGCTTGGCTCTTCCACCGCAGGTGGCGGCACTACCGCAGGTGTTGCGGGTTTTTCAGCTTTTTGTACCTTGCTGGGTTCGTCAGCAGCCTGTGGTGCAGGCTCGGCCAGTGTGGCGACTGCTGGATCAGTATTAGCGGGTTCAGGAGTAGCCGTCTCAGCCTTGGCTGGCTCGGCTGCGACTTCAGGCTTAGTGGTTTCTGCAGATTTAGGCGTTTCTGCAGGTTTAGGCGCTTCAGCCTGAACAGGCGGCGCAGCAGGTGCTGGCGTGGCGTCCTTGTTTTGCAGGTTAGCCAGTGATTGATTTCTGATGGCCAGCAGCTTTTGCATATCGGAAATTTGTTTTTCCAATGCGGCCAAGCGCTCGGCAGAATCATTCAGACTCTTGTCTTTAGCAGTTAACTCTTCCTGTAGTGCATTGATCTGCTCTTGCGCGGCAGCCTTGCCTTTGGCATCTGATCTGGATAGCTTGATGACATCGCGCAGACCAGCATCGGCGGGGGCTGCTCTATCGGTAGCTGCGCTGGTAATGCGGCCTGACGCCGACTGTTGCGTACCACCTTCTGCTGCAGGATTAGATTCTGCCGCCAGACCAGCCAGGCGATTGCGATAGGCATTCCAGTCTGAGGAATGCGCACGCACTTCACGTGTGGCCTCAGCCGGGCTGACTTGTTGCAATTCGCTCGCCGCAGGCACGCGCATGATCTGCCCGGTCTTCAGGCGATTCATATTCTTGTTGCTAAAGGCATCCTCATTGGCTCTATACAAACCAATCAGCATTTGATCCAGGCTAACGCCTTCAACTTGGTGCTGCTGCGCGATGGCGCTAAGGGTATCGCCTTTTGCTGTGGTGTAATTTTGCGCTGGGGTATCACTGGCAGCGACTGAGGTGGAAGATACTGGAGCAGAAGTTGCCGCACGCGGCGCGGGTGTTGCAGCCTGATTGGCGGTATTGGTTCTGGCAGAGTTTTTGGTGGAGTTTCTTGCCGGAGTTTTGGCAGCATTGCCAGAGGCTGCATTCGCTGCACGGCCCGCAGGTGCTACGCTAGGGGTATTGGCATCAGGGGGCAATTGCACGCCGTTATACACCTGGGCCTGATTGCTATACCCAGGTGGATCAAGTAATACGGTGTACTCGCGCAACAAGCGGCCAGTTTCCCAATCCACCTGAATCAGCATATCGAGGAAAGGATCACTGACGGCCTGGCGAGTAGTGAGCTTAAGGATGGGGGTGCCATCGCCACGTTTGGTCACATCAACCTTGATGGCACTGTGCAGCGCTGTACGCTCCACGCCCTGCACGCTGTAAGCTTCTGGAGAAGCGATGCCAGCACTGAGGGATGCGAGTTCTTCCGGTGTCGGCGAGAGCAGTTCTATCTCTGCCGAAAGCGGTTCGCCAAGCCCGGATGTCACTGTCAAGCGACCCAGCCCAGCAGCATCTGCAGCAATAGGCGCAAAGGCCATCAATACCGCGAGCGTGATCCCCTTTAATTTGGACTTATGCACTATTCCACCCTTATTAACTATAAATAGCATTATTAAATTAACATCAATCAGTTACAGTTTCAAGCTGATACAAAACTTTACCTTGCGGATGGGCCAGGCCCAATCAAGCTCTTGTCACCAATGACAATTTATTTAACAAATGTAAAAAGTGAATTAATTCAATGCGAGTGCAGGAATAAATCCTGAGAGAAACTTCCCTGCCAGCGCAGGCAGGGAAGTAAGAGAGATAAGCAGAGACTTAACAAATTACTCTGCTGGGCGGCCTGATACTTGCCTAGGAGCTTGCCTGAAATCAGGCTTCAACCAGAATGCGCAGCATTCTACGCAAGGGCTCGGCAGCACCCCACAGCAGCTGATCACCCACCGTGAACGCAGACAGGTATTCCCCGCCCATATTCAGTTTACGCAACCTTCCAACTGGAGTTTGCATGGTGCCAGTAATAGCAGCCGGGCTTAAGCGTTCAATAGTGGCTTGACGCTCGTTGGGAATCACCTCCGCCCATGGGTTGGCCTTGGCCAACATGTCATTGATTTCATCCAGCGGCACATCTTGCTTGAGCTTGATGGTCAGCGCCTGGGAATGACAGCGCATAGCGCCTATACGCACACAGAGCCCATCAATCGCGATAGGCTGGGATTCACGGCCCAGTATCTTGTTGGTTTCTGCTTGGCCCTTCCACTCTTCCTTGCTTTGACCATTGCCCAGATCCTTGTCTATCCAGGGGATCAGGCTACCAGCCAGCGGCACACCAAAGTTATCTACTGGGTAATCTGCGCTGCGCAGAGTTGCAGCTACCTTGCGGTCTATCTCCAGTATGCTGGAGGCAGGGTCCTGCAATTCAGCTTGCACGCTGGCATTGACCACGCCCATTTGCGCAATCAACTCGCGCATATTCTGCGCACCCGCACCCGATGCCGCCTGATAGGTCATGGAAGTCGCCCACTCCACCAGGTCAGCCTTGAACAAACCGTTCAAGGCCATCAGCATCAGCGACACGGTACAGTTACCACCTATCCAGTTGCGGCCACCCTTACCCAATGACTGTTTGATGACATCCAGGTTGACCGGGTCCAGCACGATGACGGCATCCTGCTCCATACGCAGAGTGGAGGCCGCATCTATCCAGTGACCCTGCCAGCCATCAGCACGTAGCTTGGGGAAAACTTCAGTGGTGTAATCACCGCCTTGACAGGAAATGATGATGTCCATGGCCTTGAGCTCGGCAATCGCACGGGCGTCCTTCAATGGCGGCGTGTCTTTACCAATCGCCGGGCCAGCGGCCCCGGTTTGCGAGGTGGTGAAGAAAACAGGCTCAATATCCTTGAAATCGTTTTCGGCCACCATGCGCTGCATAAGCACTGATCCGACCATGCCGCGCCAGCCGACAAAACCAACTTTGAACATCATCTCATCCTGACTGTGTATGGCCCATCATCTGTGGGCCTGGTTGTTTACTCTATTGTTACTAATCTTGCAGTGCTACTACTTATAGCGCTGCGACGACAGCATCGCCCATTTCGCTGCACTTGACCTTGCGCGTGCCTTCGGTCCAGATATCCGCGGTGCGGTAACCTTGTTCCAAGGCCTTTTTCACGGCATTTTCAACGCGGGTGGCATTGGCTTCATCGTTGAAGCTGTAACGCAGCATCATGGCAGCCGAAAGTATAGTGGCCAGTGGGTTGGCAATATCCTTGCCTGCGATATCCGGTGCCGAACCATGGCTAGGCTCGTACATACCCTTGTTGTTCTGATCCAGCGATGCCGATGGCAGCATGCCTATGGACCCTGTCAGCATGGAAGCTTCATCAGACAGAATGTCACCAAAAATATTGCCAGTCACCATCACGTCAAACTGCTTGGGTGCGCGTATCAACTGCATGGCGGCATTGTCCACATACATATGGCTAAGCTCGACTTCTGGATATTCCTTGGCCACTTCTATCATCACCTGGCGCCAGAGTTCTGTGGTTTCCAGCACATTGGCCTTATCGACGGAACAGACCTTTTTGTTACGCTTCATGCAATGCCAAAAGCGACATGGGCAATGCGGCGAATCTCGGATTCGCTGTAACGCATGGTGTTGATGCCTTCGCGCTCGCCATTTTCTAGCGTTGAGATACCACGTGGCTGACCAAAGTAGATATCGCCTGTCAATTCGCGCACGATCATGATATCCAGACCCGCCACTACTTCTGGCTTGAGGGTGGAAGCAGAAGCCAGCTCTGGGTACAGCAGCGCAGGACGCAGGTTGGCAAACAGGTTTAGCGCCTTGCGTATACGCAGCAAGCCGCGCTCAGGGCGTTGGTCACGTGGCAGGCTGTCGTATTTCCAATCGCCTACCGCACCCAGCAGTACCGCATCGGACTCTTCAGCCAGCTTAAGGGTAGCAGCGGGCAGCGGGTCACCAGCGGCTTCATAGCCTGCGCCACCAATCGGGGCTTCTTGCAACTCCAGCTTGATATCCAACGCCTTGAGCACTTTGACGGCTTGCGTCACAATTTCGGGACCAATGCCGTCACCCGGCAATACTGCAATCTTCATACACAATTTCCAAAAGAATAATGGTTTAAGGTTGAAACAAGCGGCGCCAGCCAACGCGCTTACTGTTGCTGCCTGGGCTGGCAGGCTAGTCTCAGCAACTAGCTGCACCCAATAGCGTGATCACATGCTTAGTTAAATAACCAGGGCTGCGTGGCCTTGTGCTTGGTCTCAAAGGTTTTAATCTCAGAGACATGCTGCAAGGTCAGGCCAATATCATCCAGACCATTGAGCAGGCAGTGCTTGCGGAAAGCATCCACCTCAAAGCTATAGGACTGACCGCTGGGGGTAGTCACAGTCTGCGCCTCAAGATCTACCGCTAGCTGATAACCCACGCTAGGCTCCACTTCCTTGAACAGGCTATCGACTATTTCAGCGGAAAGCGTGATAGGCAAAATACCGTTCTTGAAGCAGTTATTGAAGAAGATATCGGCAAAGCTGGGGGCGATAATCGCGCGGAAGCCAAAATCCAGCAAAGCCAGGGCGCGTGCTCGCGGCTGGAACCACAACCGAAGTTCTCACGTGCCAGCAAGACACTGGCGCCTGATAGCGTGGCTGGTTCAGCGCAAAGTCCGGGTTAAGCGGACGCTTGCTGTTATCCATGCCAGGCTCACCATGGTCAAGATAGCGCCACTCATCAAAGGCGTTGGGGCCAAAGCCCGCGCGCTTGATCGACTTGAGAAACTGCTTGGGGATGATGGCATCGGTATCGACATTGGCACGATCCAGTGGCACCACCACGCCATTCAACTGGGTAAAAGCTTGCATAAGTATTCCAACTATTTGGTTGATCTTTGCAGGGCTTCGCCTGCCTTCTCGATATCCTTGCCCAGGCCCTGAACGGTGTTACACCCCGTCAAGAGTGACAGCGCCAGCGCCGCCAGCACAATAAACTGCATGCTGCGGCCTACGGCTAGTTCAGGAACTGGCGCACATCAACGAAGTGCCCCGTCACCGCCGCTGCTGCCGCCATTTCCGGGCTGACCAGATGGGTACGCCCGCCTGGGCCCTGGCGGCCTTCAAAGTTACGGTTAGAGGTAGAAGCACAACGCTCACCTGGCTCCAGACGGTCGGCATTCATGGCCAGACACATGGAGCAACCTGGCTCACGCCATTCAAAACCAGCATCCTTGAAGATCTTGTCCAGACCTTCTTCTTCAGCCTGCGCCTTAACCAGACCAGAGCCTGGCACTACCAGCGCCAACTTCACATTGGCGGCCACATGCTTGCCCTTAGCCACGGCCGCCGCCGCACGCAAATCTTCTATACGTGAGTTGGTGCAAGAGCCGATAAATACCTTGTCGATATTAATCTGATCCATAGGCGTATTTGCCGCCAAGCCCATGTATTGCAGGGCACGCTCTATGCCGCCACGCTTGGTCGGGTCGGCTTCCTGTGTCGGGTCAGGCACACTGCCATTGATGGCGGTGACCATTTCTGGGGACGTACCCCAAGTGACTTGTGGCTCAATTTCTTCAGCCTTCAGTGCTACCACGGCATCAAAACGTGCGCCTTCGTCGCTGTGCAAGGTGCGCCAGTAAGTCACTGCAGCATCCCATTGCTCAGCCTTGGGCGCGTAAGGTCTACCCTTGACGTAATTGATGGTGGTGTCGTCCACCGCCACCATGCCAGCACGCGCACCCGCTTCAATCGCCATATTGCACAGGGTCATACGCCCTTCCATGCTCAGGCTACGGATAGCAGAACCCGCAAACTCAATCGCGTAACCCGTACCACCTGCAGTGCCTATCTTGCCGATCACGGCCAGGGCAATATCCTTGGCGGTCACGCCCAGGCCCAACTTGCCTTCAACGCTGACTTGCATGGCTTTGGATTTCTTTTGCACCAGGCACTGGGTCGCCATCACATGCTCAACTTCGGAGGTGCCTATACCATGGGCCAATGCACCAAACGCACCATGGGTGCTGGTATGGGAATCACCACAGACCACGGTCATGCCGGGCAAGGTTGCGCCCTGCTCCGGGCCCATGACGTGAACGATGCCCTGACGCGCATCACCCATCTTGAATTCGGTGACGCCAAAATCGGTACAGTTCTGATCCAGAGTTTCCACCTGCAAACGCGAGATGGGGTCAGCAATGCCCTGACTTCTATCCGTAGTCGGTACATTGTGGTCAGGCACCGCCAGCACGGAGTTAATGCGCCATAGCTTGCGGCCAGCCATCTTCAGACCTTCAAATGCCTGTGGGCTGGTGACTTCATGTACCAGATGGCGGTCGATATAGATCAGCGCAGTGCCGTTCTCCTCGCGCACCACGTGGGAATCGAATAATTTGTCGTAAAGCGTTCTTGCTGACATAGGGTCTTTCTAGCTCACTCTGACCGCCAGGCTTGGCGGTCTCTTACTATTTAGTTACGGGCTGGCGGCTACAAGTTTAGTCACGGAAATTGCCATACTGCAGCGGAAAATCCGTGATGGACTTGCGCACCTGCGCAATCGCATCCTGCAACACATCACGCTTGGCACCGGAGACGCGTACTTCGTCACCCTGAATGCTGGCCTGTACCTTGAGGCCGCTATCCTTAAGCAACTTGACGATTTTCTTCGCCAGTTCGCTATCAATACCGGCCTTGATCTTCAGCACTTGCTTGACCTTGTTGCCCGAGACTTTTTGCACGTCCTGGTGATCCAGGCGCTTGGCGCTATCGGCTTCCTTCTTTTCCATCGCTGGCAGCAGAATGGCCTTGATCTGGTCCAGCTGGAAATCTGAATCGCCGTGCAGCGTAATCAGTTCGTCTTTCTCGTTCAACTCTAGGCTGGCACTGGTGCCCTTGAAGTCATAACGGTTGGCAATGGTACGGTCCGCAACATCCACGGCGTTTTTCAACGCCACCATGTCGACTTCTGAGGAAATATCAAATGAAGGCATAGGGAAGCATCCTTGTCATGATGGTCATATTACTTACAGGCCAGCCATGCTTGCGCCAGGCCAGCCTGCGTTACTGTTAATTGCTGGTCTTATTCGAAATGGCAAACGTAGTCCAGGGTTTCCAGTGTTTCGATATCGAAACTGGAATTACCCGCCACGGTGAATTTTTCGCCTTCACCATAGGTTTTCCACTCGGTTTCGCCCTTGAGGCGCACCTTGCAAACACCACCGTTGATTTCCATCAGCTCAGGGGAGCCAGTGTTAAAAGTCAGGGTGCTGGGGAAAATGACGCCCACAGTGGCACGGGTACCGTTCTGGAACAACACGGTATGGCTGACACACTTGCCGTCAAAATAGACATTGGCTTTTTTCTTGACACTGACATGATCGAACTGGGCCATGCTGGTTTCCTCGTAATATGTGTTTATATGATCTTGTTTACTTCTTGTTGCGCTGGTTCGCAGCGATGCGCATACGCAAGGCATTGAGCTTGATAAAGCCACCTGCATCACGGTGGTCGTAAGCCCCGGCATCATCTTCAAAGGTGGCAATGGTCGGGTCGAACAAGGAGTCCGTAGCCGAATCGCGGCCAGTCACGATAACATTGCCCTTGTAGAGCTTGAGCCTGACCCAACCGTTTACGGTCTTCTGCGTCTGGTCTATCAAAGTCTGCAGCGTCACGCGCTCTGGACTCCACCAGTAACCGTTGTAGATCATGCTGGCATAACGCGGCATGAGGTCATCTTTAAGATGCGCCACTTCACGGTCCAGCGTGATGGATTCAATGGCCCGATGTGCCCTGAGCAAGATGGTGCCGCCAGGGGTTTCATAGCAACCGCGCGACTTCATGCCCACATAGCGGTTTTCCACCAAGTCCAGACGGCCTATGCCGTGCTTGCCACCCAGGCGGTTCAACTCCGCCAGCAACTCATGCGGTGGCAAGGCTTTACCATTTAAAGAGATGGGGTCGCCGTTGCGGTATTCAATATCCAGGTATTCGGCCTGGTCTGGTGCGCGCTCTGGCGAAACCGTCCAGCGCCACATATCTTCTTCCGCTTCAGCCGCTGGGTTTTCCAGGTGACGGCCTTCGTAGGAAATGTGCAGCAGGTTGGCGTCCATGCTGTAGGGGCTGCCGCCTTGCTTGTGCTTCATTTCCACAGGGATACTGTTTTGCTCGGCATAGGCCAGCAGCTTTTCACGGCTGAGCAAATCCCACTCGCGCCATGGGGCGATGATTTTGATATTGGGGTTGAGCGCATAAGCACCCAGCTCGAAACGCACCTGGTCGTTACCCTTGCCAGTGGCGCCATGAGAAACCGCGTCAGCTTTGGTTTCCGCAGCAATTTCGATCAAACGCTTGGCAATCAGCGGACGCGCAATCGAGGTACCCAGCAGGTATTCGCCTTCGTAAACGGTGTTGGCGCGGAACATGGGGAAGACGAAGTCACGCACAAACTCTTCGCGCAGGTCATCGATATAGATTTCCTTAACGCCAAATTTCTTGGCTTTTTCGCGTGCAGGCTCAACCTCTTCACCCTGGCCGATATCAGCAGTAAAGGTCACCACTTCACACTGGTAAACATCCTGCAACCACTTGAGGATTACCGAGGTATCCAGGCCGCCGGAATAGGCCAGCACGACTTTTTTCACATCACTCATTATTTCTTCCCAATCAATTCTTTAATTCAGTAAACCTGCACCTGGTGCTAGAGCTTGCCCAGCAGCAGATATTCCATCAGCGCCTTCTGTACATGCAGGCGGTTTTCCGCTTCGTCCCACACCACAGACTGCGGGCCATCTATCACCTCGGCCGCCACCTCTTCGCCTCTGTGCGCTGGCAGGCAGTGCATAAACAAGGCATTTGGGCCAGCGATGCGCATCATATCTGCATCCACCTGCCAATCCTGGAAGTCACGTCTGCGCTCTTCGTTCTCAGCCTCAAAGCCCATAGAGGTCCAGACATCGGTGGTGACAAGATCGGCACCACGCGCCGCTTCCATTGGGTCTTCAAACTCTTCGTAATGGTCAGTGCCATAGAGGTTGGCGCGCTCAGGTTCAACTTCATAGCCCTGCGGCGTAGACACATGCACATTAAAATCAAACACTTCCGCCGCCTGCAACCAGGTGTTACAGACGTTGTTGGAATCACCTATCCAGGCCACGGTCTTGCCTTTGATCGGGCCTCTGTGCTCGATAAAGGTGTAGATATCCGCCAGAATCTGGCATGGATGATATTCATTGGTCAGGCCGTTGATCACAGGCACCCGCGAATTGGCCGCGAAGCGCTCTATGATTTCCTGCTCAAAGGTACGGATCATGACGATATCGCTCATGCGCGAGATCACCTGTGCCGCATCTTCCACCGGCTCACCCCGCCCCAGCTGGGAATCACGGGTATTGAGGTAGATGGCAGAACCACCCAGCTGCTGCATGCCAGCCTCGAAGGACAGACGGGTACGGGTGCTGGCTTTCTCGAAAATCATCACCAGCGTACGGTCAGTCAGCGGCCAGTATTGCTGGTAAGCCTTGAACTGTTCCTTGATCCAGCGGGTGCGCTCAAAGATATGCGCAAACTCATCCGCATTCAGATCATTCAACTGCAAAAAATGTTTGATTGCCATATTAATTATTCATCCCGACCACTCAGGCCAGGAACCTCTTGATTAAAGGCGTGAGGGTATCTACAAGCTGGCCTGCCTCTTGTTCTGTCATGATCAATGGTGGCAGCAGGCGTATCACCTTGTCGGCAGTGACATTGATCAATAAGCCAGCATCCAGCGCCTGTTTGACCAGCTCGCCACAAGGCCTGTCCAGCTCTATGCCTATCATGAGACCCGCATTGCGTATGGTGGTCACACCAGTCACACCCTTGAGCTGCTCAGTGAAGGCTTGATTAATCCAATTACCCAGCTTTTCGGCATGGGCCAGCAAACCGTGCTGCTCAATGATATTCAGCGTAGCCAGACCAGCAGCCGAAGCCAGCGGGTTACCACCAAAGGTAGAGCCATGCTTGCCATAGGTAAACACTTCTGCCGCCGCGCCACGCGCCAGACAAGCACCAATAGGCACACCAGAACCCAGGCCCTTGGCCAGCGTCATCACGTCCGGCAGCACTTCGGTATGCTGGAACGCAAACCAGGTGCCAGTACGTGCCACACCGCTCTGCACTTCATCCAGCATCAGCAGCCAGCCATTTTCATCGGCGATATCACGCAGACCACGGAAATAAGCCGCAACATCCTTGGGCACATTGATGCCGCCCTCGCCCTGTATAGGCTCAAGCAGAATCGCCACTACATTCGGGTGGTGAGCCGCCACTTGGCGTATCGCGTCTAGGTCATCGAATGGCACACGGATAAAACCGCTGACCAGCGGCTCAAAGCCTGCTTGAGTCTTGCGGTTGCCAGTGGCAGACAATGTTGCCAGGGTACGGCCATGGAAAGCACGTTCCATGACGATAATTTCAGGATTCTCTACACCCTTCTGGTGACCGTAAAGCCTGGCCAGCTTGATGGCGGCCTCATTGGCTTCACAGCCTGAATTACAGAGAAACACCTTATCCATGCCGGACACCGCACAGAGCTTGTCAGCAAGCTTGGCTTGCTCGGCAATACCATAAACATTGGAAACATGGATCAAACGGCCAGCTTGCTCATTGATGGCTGCGAGCAATTGTGGATGGGCATGACCCAGACCATTGACGGCAATACCTGCCAATCCGTCCAGATAGCGCTTGCCTTCGGTATCCCATAGCCATACGCCTTCACCGTGCGTAAAAGTCACGGCTTGGCGCGCATAGGTATTCATCAAGTGTTCAGACATTTTGCAGTTCACAATCTCAAGGTTTAGATTCCAAGGTTTGGAATAAAAGTGCTAAAGGTTTGGATCTAGAATATTTAGCTCAACAAAACAAAAACGGCGGCACCAGCCGCCGTCCATGGCAAGATGCGGCGACTTCAGCGGGCGTAGGCGCGCGTTTTCAGCAGTCGAATCGCTGCCAGCACGGCCAGGCCAATTCCCACTTGTCGCAATGCAGTCTTCATATTGCCTTCCTAAAGTTGATAAGTCAGTTTTGACTTATGCCATTTTTGACTCAGTCTTGCAGGTCAGATTTTACGACGCCCATAGTCGCTGGTAGCAAGATTCAAGGCCTAGCTGGCAAGAATGCGCAAGCTGCTCAAAAACCTTGTACATCAAGGGCTCGAGAGTAGCGCAATTCAGCACTTTAGGCAAGAATCGCCACAGCTTTTTGCCCGGATATGGCCCCTGCATTTACAAACCCCATGTTGCTTATGGGTTTAAAAAAAGCCAGGTTTAGGGCAAAATCCAATGTTCGCTTAATTTTTAAGGTGTTAGCAGGTTTCAGCCTTATGGTATCACTTGCATCTGTTACCACATTGCCCGTGCAGGGCAAATCTCCCACTCAAGACACGCAGCTGCCGGTTTCCTGGTACACCGACCCCGCCATCTACGCGCTGGAAGAACAGCATTTATTTGCGCATGCGCCCAAATATCTGGGCCATGAACTCATGGTGCCCGAGCTGGGCAGCTATCATGCCCTGTCTTGGATGAACAATGCCAAGGCCTTGATCCGCAACGAACAAGGCATAGACCTGATCAGCAATGTCTGCCGCCATCGCCAGGCCTTGATGCTGAAAGGCAGCGGCAAGACCAAGAATATCATCTGCCCCCTGCACCGCTGGACTTACAACACCGAAGGCACCTTGCTGGGTGCACCGCATTTCAAGGAAAACCCCTGCCTCAATCTGAATAAATCCAGCCTGCAATCCTGGCAAGGGCTGCTGTTTGACAGCAAGCGCGATATCGCGCAAGACCTTAACCAGCTGGGCTGCAAGCAGGATTTCGATTTCACGGGCTATATGCTCAACCGCGTGATGGTGGATGAATACAACTTCAACTGGAAGACCTTTATCGAGGTCTATCTGGAAGACTATCACGTAGGCCCCTTCCACCCCGGCCTGGGCAATTTTGTCGATTGCGAAGCACTCAACTGGGAGTTTGGTGACAGCTACAGCGTACAGACCGTGGGCGTGCATAAGGCACTGGAAAAATCCGGCTCGCAGATCTATCAGGAATGGCAGCAACAGGTTTTACGCTATAACCAGAACCAACAGCCCAAATTTGGCGCCATCTGGATGGTGTACTACCCTTTCCTCATGATTGAGTGGTACCCCAATGTACTGGTGGTTTCCCATATCATTCCGCGCGGCACTAACGCCTGCACCAATGTGGTGGAGTTTTATTACCCTGAAGACATTGCGTTGTTTGAGGAAGAATTTGTTGCCGCGCAACAGGCGGCTTATACCGAAACCGCCGTTGAAGATAACGAGATATGCCAGCGCATGCACGAGGGCCGTCAGGCACTCGCCGCCCAGGGCCTGGATGAACGCGGCCCTTACCAGCACCCCATGGAAACCGGCATGCAGCATTTCCATGCCTGGCTGCATAAGCAACTAGATGCACATATAGCCCCATAATATTGCCCTGACGCTGAATTACCCACACCAGAGATAGTCAGCGCAAGATCAGCCCCCTAATTCCTGGCATCAGGTTGTTACAAGCCAATGCCAGCCTAGAAAGAAACCGTTGAAATTACCTAAACTTGGCAGCCTGTGGATGCTGGTTGCCGCCTTTTTCTTTGCCATCATGGGTGTGCTGGTCAAGCTGGGTGCGGAAAAATTCGGCAGCGTAGAGCTGGTGTTCTACAGATCGCTGTTTGGCCTGGTATTTATCTATGCCCTCACACGCTTGCGCAGGCAAAGTCTCAAAACCCAGTTGATGGGCACGCATATGAAACGCGGCATTCTGGCTTTGCCTCACTGCTGTGCTTTTTCTATGCCTTGAGTGAGCTGCCGCTGGCCACCGCGATTTCGCTCAACTACACCTCACCGCTGTTCCTGGCGCTGGCCCTCACCATCATGCTGCACGAAAAGCCGCGCAAGGTGCTGATCGCCGCCGTAGTGCTGGGCTTTGTCGGCGTCACACTATTGCTGCGCCCCAGCCTGCATGTGGATGAGTTTATCGCAGGCACCATAGGCCTGCTGTCAGGCGCTATGGCAGGCGTGGTCTATGTGCATGTGACCCAGCTGGGACGCGCCGGAGAGCCAGACTGGCGCACCGTGTTCTATTTCACACTGGTATGCACCCTGGGTTGCGCGCTGTGGATGCTATTCATGCACTTCACGCCTTTGGCTTGGGAAGACTTGCCCGTGCTGCTGGGCCTGGGCGTAGTCGCTACCATCGCCCAACTGGCGATGACGCGCGCCTATAGAACTGGCAGCCCACTGGTGGTGGGCAGCCTGGCCTACACCACCGTGCTGCTGGCCAGCTTGTTCGGCGTGCTACTGTGGAATGAAACCCTGTCGGCGGACAGATGGCTGGCCGTGGGCATTATCATACTCAGCGGCGTCATGAGCGTGCTCTCAACACCAAGAACAAGCCCCAACACAAGCTCCAACGCGGCAGAAAGCAGTAAATCGGCTTAGCATTTCCTTGCCAGCCGGGGTAAACTTTGCCTCCCAGCGTCCGTTGATGATGACATGTGCTCATTACTTTCCAGCCGCTTTCACCGCTATATCGCCTTGAGCCTGGCCGTGTGCCTATGTGTCTCTCTAAGCGGCTGCATGGGTGCGCCAATTGCGCAGCAACTGGCATCTTCCCTTATGATGCGCGCCGCAGACCGCGCCAGCTCAGATGCCTATGAAGCGCACTTGCGCGGCGAGCCGCCACGCATCACCCAGACCCAAGCCGACCAACCCATCCCAGGTCATGGCAATGTCGCCAATGGTTCTCAAGCCAGCGCCCAATCCACTGCCCCGCAATTTGATCAATACTGGTCAGCCTTTCTCAATGCTGGCTTTACTGAAACCGCGCCAGAGCCTCATGCTGCCAGTGCAGACACTCAACCAGCAGTGCAGCTTGCCAGCACAGCCAGTGTCACCAATACTCCCAGCATCAGCAGCAATGCCCTGGTCGGCATAGAAACCTGGAATTTACTCCTGGGTGAAGAAAAACTCGCCATGCTGAAACAGGCTTTGCTACGCGGCAAGGAGCTGCCACCAGCGCAGGACTGGCGTAATTGGCAAGTGGCGGTGGGAGCATCCAAGGAATCACCGCAGACCGCAGTGACTTTTCTCGTGCCACCTGAGTTGGGCTATCTGCATAGCGGCCAGGAGGTGATGGTGGAATTGGCCACCCCTGGCGATATCGGCATGGCGCGCTATCTGGTAGCCAGCGGACGGCCTTGAGGGCGCTAGCTTACTTTAGAAAGACATTAAGCCTGGCTGCCCTGGTCATGGCTAAAGGATGAAATCTTAGGGGTCTATCAACCCCGAGCGCATCGCAATCAAAGCCAGTTCTGCCGAGTTGTTGGCGTTGAGCTTTTGCTTGATATTGTAGAGATGGGTGCCCACGGTGCGCGGTGAAAGACACAGCACGTCGGCAATTTCATTGGTGCTCTTGCCCTTGGCCAGCGCCATGAACACTTCAAACTCACGGTCAGAAAGCACATCCACGGGGTTCTGCTGACCGGAAATCTGCTGTATTGCCATTTGCTGGGCAACATTGGCTTCCAGATACATCTTGCCTGCAGCGACAGTGTGAATCGCCTTGATCAATTCCTCAGCGGCGCTACGCTTGGTGAGATACCCCATGGCCCCGGCATTGAGCACACGTTTGGGGTGTACCGAATCCTCATGCGCGGACAGCACCAGTATGCGCGCGGCGTCATCCTTGGCGCGTATGCGGTCTATGGCCTCCAGCCCGCCCATGCCAGGCATGGTGATATCCATGATGACCACATTGGGCTTGTGTTCCTGATAGAGCTTGATGGCCTGCTCGCCACTCTCGGCCTCGGCCACTACCTGTATGGCCTGATCGGCTTCCAGCAGCAGCTTGAAGCCCATGCGCACCACGGCATGGTCATCCACCAGCATTACCCGGATTGTTGTACTCATGCTTCTGTGCTCCCAGGGATGGTGACGGAAATGCTGCAGCCACTGCCGGGCAGCGAATCTATATTGAAGTTACCGTACAAAGCCTGGGTACGTTCGCGCATGCCCAGCAGGCCAAAATGGCGGTTTTGATCCACATTGCACATATTCATGCCTATGCCATTGTCCTTGATCGAAAGCGTGAGGTTACCATTTTCGTGCCGTGCCAGGCTGATATCTATGCTGCTGGCCTGGGCATGGCGCAAGGCATTGGTTACGGATTCCTGCACGATACGGTAGAGATTGATATTGAGGCTTTCGCCCAGCAACTCTAGCTTGCCTTGCAGACTAAGGCTGAAATTGACCTTGGGGTTTTGCAATTGCCAATCGGCCACGGCGTCCTTGAGTGCTTCTGACAAGCCCAGATTATCCAACGAGCCTGGGCGTAGATGGCGGATGATGTTGTGCATGCCGTCATAGATATGGTTGGCAGCCGAAACTATGGTTTGCGCATGGGATTCTATACCCGGCATTTCGCCCTTGGCCTTGTTGGCAATCGCCACGGCAAAGGTCTTGATTGCGGTGACATATTGCCCCAGCTCATCATGCAGCTCGCGCGCCAGGCTGCGGCGTTCATCCTCGATATGCCGCTGTATCAAATGCGTAAGCTGGCGGTTTTCTTCCAGCTTGCGCGCGGTTTCTTCGGCCAGCTTGCGCTCGGTGATATCGCGCATGCTGCAAATCTCACCTATGATCTCGCCAGTCTTGGGGTCCATCAGCGGCGCGGCCGAGAGCGCCACATCCAGGCGCTTGCCATCGCGTGCCACGCGTTGGGTGTCGTAGTGCTCCACCGTGCCATGCTGGGCAATATCGGCAAAATTACGCGCCAGCTCGCCCTCATGCTCAGGTGGCAGCAAGAGCTTGGCCGATTTGCCTATGATGTCTTCCTCGCCATAACCAAATAACTGCTGCGCGGCCTGGTTCCAGAAAGAAATATTGCCATCCAGATCATGAATCATGATGGCGTCCGCAGTCTGCTTGGCCACCAGCGCCAGGCGACGATTTTCTTCCGTGCTTTCGCGTAGCGATTGCCCCATAAGGTTGAAATTCTGCGCAATACGGGAAAATTCCGGCACGCGGTAACGTGGCAAACGAATATCAAGATTACCCTGCTCCACCGCAGAAATGGCCTTCAAGATATCCCCGGCGGGCTTGAGCCAGCGCCCCAGCATCCAGTAAATCATGACATTAAGCACTACAAAGAAGCCAAACTCCAGCCAGAGCAGGTTTTTGAACGAGGCCCAGGATTCACGAATCGCCCCGCCTGCATCGGAAGCCACCACTAGCATGCCAAAGCGTATGCGGCGCGACACTACCTCAGGCTCAGGCACCACCATGCTGACAAACCAGCGCGGTGGTGTTTCGTCCGCGCGGTAGGTTGAAGGTGGCGATTGATACATCAGCTCACCCTGGGCGTTGTAGAGAAATATCTCACTGCTGCGCACATGGCCCAGCGATTGCAAAAAGGTGTGCATCACATCGTGGGTATAACCCCACTCCGGGTTTTGCCTGGAATTGATAATGACGGTATCCAGCAACTGCACGGTGACACGGGTGGCAGACTCTACGCTCTCCTCGGTGGAGATGCGCATGCCCTTGATGACCACATAGCCCACCGCCACCATCAATAGCAGCAGCAAGGTAGTAATCAGCAGGTTGAAGCGTACTCTCAAGCTCATGAGTGGCCCTGGCAGGTTTGCCTGACGATAAGGAAAGCCAGCAGTGTAAATCAGGATGCCGTGAAATGGCAGGCAAGCGATATAGCCTGACATAGTGCAACGTAGTACAGCTTAGTCCCATTAGCTCAGACATGATTAGCCCAGACATGCCCTGATGCATTTAGTTATAATTCCGCCATGCCTGATCAATACAAAGAAATTTTCAATCTGTCGCTGGCCACCATAGTCGGCACCATTACCGGACTCAGTCTGAACAATCTGGGGCTGGGTGCGCTCACTGGCATTGTGATAGGTGTGGTGTTCTCCATCTTCAATCGCCCCAAATCATGATATTGCTGGCGGCAAGACTACGCAGTGAGCCTGAAGGTCATGACAAGCATGCTTGAGCCAGGCACGATAAATCCGCGGCATCAAAGCCACCTCATCATTGCAGGCATCGTGCTGCTAGTGCTAATGCTGCTGTCTGGCATACGCCCTTACGACCAGGCAACCTGGCTCATGGAAGTGCTGCCAGTGATGATAGTGCTGCCACTGCTGGCGTTCAGCTATAAGACTTTTCCACTCAGTACCCTGCTATATGGCCTGGTGTTTGTGCATGCGCTGGTGCTCATGCTGGGCGGGCACTACAGCTATGCCCGGGTACCCCTGGGATTTGAGCTGGCTGAGTTATTCAATCTCAGCCGCAACCCCTACGACAAGATAGGTCACTTTATGCAGGGCCTGGTGCCCGCCATCGCCGCTCGCGAGATATTGCTGCGCGGGCATTATGTGCAAGGTCGACGGATGTTGGCTTTCCTTGTCATCTGCGTAGTGCTGGCCATCAGTGCATGTTATGAGCTGATTGAATGGGCGGCTGCCGTCGTGCTGGGCCAGGGCGCCGATGAATTCCTAGGCACCCAGGGTGACCCCTGGGATACTCAATCCGATATGGGCTTTGCCTTGCTGGGTGGCATCACTGCCTTGCTGCTGCTGTCACGCTGGCATGACCAGGCCATGGCCTTGCTACCGGGGCACCATCATGCACGCTAGGCTGGGGCTATTGCTGCTGGCATTTTTATGCCAGCCAGCTCAGGCACAGACTGCTGCCAGCACGCCCAAAGCGCTGAGTGCGCAAGTGGAAAGGCTGGCGGCACTATTAGGCGATGGTTACGCCGTGGGCTATCCGGCAGCCACCATGAGCCAGTCCTTGTCGCTTGCAGACAAGCACGCCGTGGTACTGGCAGTGTTTACCGTGGAAGGCTACAAAGGCGGCAATAATTTCCGTCAGTTTTTGGCAGCGTTTAGCCCAGAGCAGGCAGAAGGAAAAACCCACTACAGCCTGCTGGATGTGATTCCCATAGGCGCTGGCGGCTGGCGCAGCCTGGATAAGCTGGAGGCCAAGGTCACAGGTCAATCCAAGCTGGGTGGTAGTGTGTTGGCCTTGCCTGCGCTGGAAAATATCTCTGACGACGCTGTCAATTTTCCTAGCAAGAAAACCCATATCCGCTTATTGCTGGAGCAAGGGCGTTTCAAAGAAATCAAGTAAGCGTCAAACAAGTCTAAAAACTTTAGGAGCAGGCCTAGCCCTCTCGCAAGGAGTCCAAGCATGTCGCTGAGCAATACGCAAAAAATCGCCCTCTTTGACCGTATCTGGCAGGAGTATGTCAGCACCCATGGCCTGGGTGGCATGGCCAAGGGTGACTTTGATGCCCTGCTGTTATGGGAGTATGCGCAGGCAGTGCAGAGTGTAGACACCTTCAAGCTCAGCAGCACTTTCCGTATTCGTGAATCGCGTGCACGCAGCCTGCTGGAAAGTGCGGCCATGAAGTTCGGCCAACTGGACGAGGCGGAAGCCTGGTCACGGCTGCTGGCTGCCCTTGCTAGTGTGGAGTTTCATGTCGAGAGTTTGGAAAAAGGCCAGATGCGTTTTCACCTGAAAACGCCTTTGCTGTTCCGCCACCTGCAAAACCAGGCCAGGCTCGCCGATGACAGCCTGACCTTCAACGCCTCTAGCGAATACGTGGTGGGCAATCTGGCCACGCTGTATCGCATTTTGGATTATTGCTGGGAAGAACAGGCTTTTGGCCCGCAATGGCAAGGAGAAACCCTGGCTGCCCAGCGCGAGCATATACGCCACATCATAGGCAAGATAGGTGCGCATATCGCCAACAACCACCTGCAAACCCTGAAGCAGCTAAAGAAATCGCGCTTGCCCGGCATCATAGAACAAAGCAGCCGACTGGCTGGCATAGGTCGCTTTATCAAGGATTTGTGGCAGCTGGTGCAGACTTAACGCTTTGAATCTAGCGCTTTAAATCAAAGCCCAAACACATTAAGCGCGCCACCCCCTGGCGCTGCGTTGAACTGCTTGAGGCCGCGCATCACGCCAGCAGTGCCTGCGCCATCACTATCCTCGCTCAGGCCCTGATTGAGCGCTACGCCTGCCCAGCCGCCTATGCCGGAAAACACCGCCACATATTGCTTGCCTTGGTGGCTATAGGTCATGGGATTGCCAACGATGCCCGAGCCTAGCTGAAAGCGCCATAACTCCTTGCCCGTATTGGCATCCAGCACCTTGAACCAGCGATCCAGCGTGCCATAGAACACCAGCCTACCCGCCGTTGCCAAAGCCCCGCTCCAGACAGGATAGGCCTCTTGTTTATACCAGATACGCTTGCCCTGCCAGCCATCCCAGGCCATAAAACCACCCATCACGCCCTCAGGGCCGGGCTGCATGGTAATGCTGGCCCCCGCCCAGGGCTGACCCGCCACATACTTGGCTTCCACCGCCTCATACTGCATGCACAAATGGTTGAGTGGCACATAAAACCAACCGCTCTGCGGTGAATAGGCGGCAGGCTGCATGTTTTTAACCCCTAGCGCCGAGGGGCAGATGGCGCTGGTTTCCTGATCCTGATGCGTAGAATAGCGCGCATCCTTGAGCGGTATGCCCGTCTGTAAATCTATGCCCGTGGCCCAATTGACAAAGGGGTGCATTTTATTGGCCACCAGCAGTTTGCCAGTATCGCGCGCCAGGGTGTAGGCAAAGCCATTGCGGTCAAAATGCGTAGCCAGTTTATGGCTGCCATGGTTCCATAGAATCAATTCATTAACGCTGTCATAGTCCCACTCGTCATGCGGGGTGAGTTGATAGCCCCAGCGTGCCTGCCCAGTGTCGAGATCACGCGCAAACAAGGTCATCGCCCATTTGTTATCGCCAGGGCGGATATCCGGGTTCCACACTGAAGGGTTACCTGTACCGTAATACACCAGGTTAAGCTTAGGATCATAGGAGAACCAGCCCCACACCGGGCCACCTCCATGCTGCCAGGGCTCTTGCCCACCATGCGCGTTGCCTTGGGCTTTCAGCCAGGTGCGTACCCCTAAATTATCCTCAGGGAATTTAAGTCTGTCCTTGGGCAAAGCTTGAAGCTACCCCCTTCGCGATTGCCCCCGGCGATATCTTCATAACTACTCAAGGCGCTGTAATGTGGGTTATGGCGATTAAAGCCTGCCCCTATTAACACCTCATCATCCGGGCCTGTGCTGTAGGCCTTCCATTGCAGGCTGCCATCTTTGAGCGCATAGGCGGCAAGAAAACAGCGCACGCCAAACTCGCCACCGCTGCAGCCAGTCAGCACTTTGTCCTTGAACACATAGGGCGCATTGGTATTGCTGGCGCCTAGCTTGATGTCGTTAACCTGAGTTTGCCAATGTACATGGCCATCTTGTAAATCCAGAGCCACTAACAAGCCATTGTTCTGCTGCAACAACACCTTGCCTTCGGCATAGGCCAGCCCACGGTTGACACTATCGCAGCAGAGTATGGCTTCGGTATCGCTGGCCTGACGCGGATGGAAAGACCAGAGGATTTTCTGCGCCTGATTCAAATCCAGCGCATAGACATTATTGGGAAAAGCCGTGTGCACCAGCATGACATTGCCTATCACCAAGGGTGCGCCTTCATGGCCCTTGTTCACCCCGGTGGCAAAACTC
Organism: Methylobacillus glycogenes JCM 2850; assembly: GCF_000617925.1. Classification (GTDB taxonomy): domain Bacteria; phylum Pseudomonadota; class Gammaproteobacteria; order Burkholderiales; family Methylophilaceae; genus Methylobacillus; species Methylobacillus glycogenes. The sequence continues at coordinate 398,615 of NZ_BAMT01000001.1, read as the reverse complement.
CAGGCCAGGCGCAGGCGCTGCACATTGCCCTGCTTGATTTGCGCCAGACGGCTATAAGCCTGATTGAAATAATCCTTGCGCGGGCTTACCCATTGTTTGTCGTCATTGATCAGGCTTTGAAGATTTTCTCTTTGAAGATTTTCTCTTGGCAGGTTTACTCCCTGCATGTTTTCTTGCGCAGATACAGTGGTAGAGCTGGCTGCTGTGGTGCATAACAGCGCCAGCAGCATGGGGGTGGAATGTGCTTGCATGCAGGTTTGAACGCTCAGGCTGCCCTTGTCGATGACATACCTTATCTAAAAAGGTGATAACCACACTGGCTTTCTGGTTGACAAGGCTCAAAATATAAACATAATACGAATCATTCTTATTTTTTATCGCAAAGGTAATCAAGAGAATGTGTTTCCTGCCCAGGCATTCATGACCAAGGCCGGGAACAGCTCCAGGCCAGGGCTTTCATTGGGAACGCCAGGCTTGATCTTCAACGCAAAAGGAATAATGACAATGCAAACAACATCCCTACGCTTGCTGGTTGGTGCCAGCCTGTTCGCTATCGCTGGCCTGGCGCAAGCGAATGCAACCCATGACACATTCATCGACGTGGCCAACTCCGTGTCCTTCGATGGCTGGAACCAACTCAACCGTGGCCGCTTGCCTGCTGCGCTGACCCTGGACGAACTCAAGGCTGGCACCGTGGCCAACGTTGCGGGTTCTGGTGATGCCGCACTGACCCTGCTGTCTGGCAGCTACTACCCAGCAGGTTTTGGTCTGTACGGTAATGGCAACCTCACTTTCACCGACAACACTGTTGCCAGCAACATCACTTCCCTGGTGTTCCAAGGCATCATCAATGACTTTGATGCTTCCTTCGGTGCCACACCATTCAGCCTGAGCCTGAGCTACAACGGTGGCAACCAAGCCCTGGCTGGCACTTTGGTGCAATTCACTGACACTGGCACTGCGCTGATTACTACCAGTACAGCTGGGATCTGAGCAGTGTTAGCGCTCCTATCACTTCTTACACCCTCAACTTCAATATCGGCTTCTCCCAGTCCCTGGCTTTCCAGATTGACCAGGTGGCTGCCGTACCTGAGCCCTCCAGCTACGCCATGCTGATGCTGGGCCTGGGTGCAGTTGGTTTTGCTGCGCGTCGTCGCAAGGCTTAATCAAGTACGCGCTTAATCGGCGCTGATAGTCACTTGCACTCCCCTACCGGTGGGAGTGCCCGCCAGGCATCTGAGGATGCCTGGCACTTTCTTATGTGCTTCCCCAGCAAGGTCATGACCACAGTTTTCAGCCCGACCTGAAGCGCCATGTTTTCTGCGGCAACGCTGATGACAAGCCATCATCAGTTAAACTAGCGGCTTTCCTCGTTTTTCTCTCTAGCATATGTGGTCTGAACTCTTTATGGGCCTGGGCGCAATTGGCCTGATGCTGCTTGGCATTGATGCAATGACACGCGGGCTGAAAACCGCCGCCGGGCCCAGCTTTATGCAGTTGCTACAGCATTGGACCAAAACTCCGCTGCAAGCGGTTGCCATTGGCGGCATCAGTACGCTGGCCGTGCAGTCGTCTACCGCCATTACCGTCACCACCATAGGCTTTGCCAACGCCAATATTCTTTCGCTCTCTGCCGCGGCCTTTGTCATCTATGGCAGTAATTTGGGCAGCTCGCTGAGCGCTTGGCTGGTGGCTATTCTGGGTGGCAGTTTCAAGCTGGAGGCACTGGCCCTGCCCATACTGGGCGTTGCGGTCATGCTCAAGCTGTTTAGCAAACAAAGCCGCCGTCAGGGCATGGGAGAAGCCTTGACTGGTTTTGCCTTGCTGTTTCTGGGCCTGGGTTTTCTCAAAAACAGCCTGGCTTCCAGTTTTGTTCATATTGATTTTGCTGCGCTGACCACGCTGGGCGTATGGGGCATCCTCTTGTCCATGCTGGCGGGGATATTGCTGACGGTGGTGATGCAGGCCTCGCTGGCGGTGATTGCCTTGGTCATCACCGCAGTCTCTACCGGGGCCGTGCCATTGGAAATAGGCGCGGCCGTAGTCATAGGTTCTAACGTAGGCACCACCTCCACTGCCCTGCTCGCCACGCTGGCGGCCACACCCATTGCCAAACGCGTTGCCAGCCTGCATGTGCTGTTCAATGTGTTGACCGCGATAGTGGCGCTGATACTGCTGAAACCTTTGCTCTGGGGCATTGCAGAACTGGCGCGACTGGTGTTTCAGGATACCGAGCCGCAATTTATCCTGGCCTTGTTCCACACCTGTTTCAATCTGCTGGGCGTCATTCTGATGACGCCTTTGACCCCGCCGTTGCTGCGCTGGTTGGATACCTTGTTCCGCAGCCCAGGCCAGCAACCGCTATTCAATCTGGATCAATCCAGCCTGGCGATTCCCAGCCTGGCGATCAAGGCCATCAGCCTGGAAAGCATGCGTAGTGGCCAGCAGATTGCGCAGCTGGCATTACGCATGGCGCAAGGCTCACCGCCCGATGCGCAATTGCTGGAAGATAGCCGCGACCGCTTGCAGCAGGTGCATCACTACACTGCCAAGCTGGCACAACAGACCCTGTCGGCGCAGGAGGCGGAGCTGCTCAATGTGCTGGTGCAGAATCAGCTGCGCCTGTCCATGGCCTTGCAGTTGCTGCCTGGGTTGGCCAGATTTTTACCGGAAGACGCTGCAAGCTTTGCGCTGGAAACCCCCTACTGGCAAGCATTGAGTACTAGTCAGCAACCCTTGGATAGAGCGGGCCTGAGGCAAGCGTATAAGCGCTTTGTGCGTGACCGCCAGCAGCAAAAGCAGTCCATAGTGGAAGAGGTATTACATGCCAGGCTGAAGCACGACTCTGGTGGCAACAACCTGCTAAAACTCGCTGAAACCCGGCGTTTCAACCAGCAGTTGACCAAGGCCTTGCTGGCCTTTGAGAAACTGCATGCCAGCTTTGACCGCCCTGAGGTCAGCAGCCGCCAGGCCGCGCTGCTGCAAGCCACACCTTAAGCGGCAGACAAGCGCCACAGAGAAGTCAATTCCGCTGTGCGTGCCTTGAATAGCGGATCACTGCTATCCGCGGCACGACCATGGCGTGGCTTGATATCCAGCCGCTCAATCACAGTCAGCCCTGCGGCGTCTATCATATCCAGCAGGGTTTGGCGGCTGCGCAATCCCAGATGCTCGGCAATGTCCGACATAATCAGCCAGCCCTCGCCTCCAGGCAGCAGATGCGCGGCCAAGCCTTGCAGAAAACCCTGGAGCATGGCGCTAGCGGGGTCGTAAATCGCATATTCAATTGGGGCATTGGCCTTGGCCGGAATCCACGGTGGATTACACACCACTAGTGCAGCGCGGCCTTCTGGATAAAGGTCGCGTTTGAGCACTTGTACCTGCTCGGTGAGGCCCAATTGCTGGATATTGTCTTGCGCGCAGGCCAAGGCACGCTCATCCTGATCCGTCGCCAACACTTGCTGCACCCCGCGCCTGGCCAATACCGCAGCCAATACGCCTGTACCGGTGCCGATATCAAAAGCCAGCATGCCATCTGCAGAAGGTGCTGAAAAAGCCTGAGGCAGAGGCGCTTGAGCGACCAAGTCTATATATTCACCGCGCACCGGAGAAAACACCCCATAGTGCGGATGAATCACGCCGCCCAATGCCGGGATAGAGACGCCTTTACGCCGCCACTCATAAGCGCCTATCAGCCCTTGCAGCTCGCGCAAGGACATGACGCAGCCACCCGCACTCCAGGCATTGTCCGTACCCAAGGCCTGCTCACAGGCTAGCCTAACATCGGGGGCACGGCGCAGTTTGATGCTGTAATCGGGCTCAAGCTGAATCAGCAACAGGCCCAACACTCTGGCCCGTTGTGCCTGCGCCTGCCTATGCAAGTGGAATGCCTCGGTGGGGTCTGCCGCGGTCTTGGGCAGTTTGCGCTCCAGCCTTCTGGTCATGGCTTGCAGCAATTGGCGTGCATTGTGGAAATCACCACGCCAGAGCAGGCCCGTGCCTTCGCAAGCCAGTCTATAGGCCTGATCAGCCTTGAGGCTGTCATCCACTACCTGCACCCGCGCTGGGGCTTTGCCCAGGTTTTCGGCACGCCAGGGCGCGCTGTGCTCTACCCCTTGCTCCTGCCAATTTACAGTGGGGCTGGGGATATTCTGTGCATGCGCGGCATCAGTGGAAATAATGGACAAAATAGAACTTTCTGTTTCAGTCAGGCGTCACTAGGATAGTGACAAACTTGGGTAGTGACAAAGACGTGTCGCCGATGTGTCTCCATGTGTTTCCGATGTGTTACCACACTGGCACGTACGCGTTAAGCACTACACTGGCAAGACCGGATATAAAGCGGTCATTATAGTGCATGCAGGCTAAGCGCTATCCGCAAACCACAATGTCGCGGTTTACAAGATAGGTCAAATGCAAAGATTCCGCCCAAAGATCATGCCAAAAGATCATGCCTGACCTTGTACCGCACACCCACTTTGCAAAAATAAGGATAAACCATGCAACAGATTTTGATTCCCGCCCTGATTGCGCTGTCACTGACTGCCTGTGGTGATGTCGCCAAGCTTCCGGTGTCGGCTGGCATGGGTGCCAAGCCCGAGCTACCGCAGCCACGCACTAGCCTGATCCCCACCGTACAAGTAGCCACAGCTGTTGGTTGGCCACTCAATGCCACACCGAGAGCGGTGGAAGGCACACAGGTGGTGCCGTTTGCTGATGGCTTGGAACATCCACGCTGGTTGTATCAACTGCCAAATGGCGATGTGGTTGTGGCGGAAAGCAACGCCCCGCCCAAGCCAGATGAAGGCTTCAGCTTGCGCCGCTGGTTTGCCAAGCAATTCATGAAGCGTGGCGGCGCAGGTGTGCCCAGTGCCAACCGCATCACCTTGCTGCGTGATACCGATGGTGATGGTATCGCCGATAAACGCTCGGTCTTTTTGCAAGGCCTGCATTCGCCCTTTGGCATGGCTTTGATTGGCAATACCTTCTATGTCGCCAATGCGGATGCCATTGTTACCTTCCCCTATAAAGAGGGTGAAACCAGCATCGCCGCCCTGCCCACCAAGCTGGTAGACCTGCCCGGCCTGCCGCTTAATCACCACTGGACCAAGAACCTGATTGCCAGTGCCGATGGCAGCAAGCTCTATGTCACGGTAGGCTCCAACAGCAATATCGGTGAAAACGGCATGGAGATAGAAGAAGGCCGCGCTGCCATTTGGGAAGTGGACGCCAAAACTGGCGAGCATCGTATCTTTGCTTCTGGCCTGCGTAACCCCAACGGCCTGGCTTGGGAGCCAGAAAGCAATACCTTATGGACTGCAGTTAACGAACGCGATGAAATCGGCAGTGATTTGGTGCCGGATTACATCACCTCGGTGCAGGATGGCGGTTTTTATGGCTGGCCCTATAGCTATTATGGCCAGCATGTTGATGTACGCGTGCAACCGCAAAAACCCGAACTGGTGGCCAAGGCGATTGCACCGGATTATGCCCTGGGACCACATACCGCTTCATTGGGCCTGACCTCGGCCAAGGGCAATACCCTGCCTGAGCAATTTGCCAATGGCATGTTTGTCGGCCAGCATGGTTCATGGAACCGCAAGCCTGTCAGTGGCTATAAAGTGCTGTTTGTGCCCTTTGCTGCCGGCAAACCTGCGGGCAACCCTGTCGATGTGCTGACTGGCTTCCTCAATGAAAAGGGTGAAGCCCAGGGACGCCCGGTAGGCGTGCTGGTAGACCAAAAAGGTGGCTTGCTGGTGGCTGATGATGTGGGCAACACGGTCTGGCGCGTGACAGCGGCCACTGCGGGCAAATAAGCGGCTAGCCAGCCAAATTAAGAGGGAAGTTTTCCCGATGTTGCTGTGACGCCTCTGCGGCGGTTGCGGGAGATTTTGCCGACATGCTTTAATGCAGAATCTCCCTGCAGGCTCTTATTCATGGCTAGCTTTATTGACCGCATTCCAACCCACAATCGCAGCATCAATATCCGCAAGGCTGGCGGCTTAGCCGCTACTATCATGAGCGTGTTGCAAGTGGCACTATTGATTTGCCTGGCACCTACCTCCCATGCCGCAGCGCAGACTGATGAAGCACAACAGGCAGCCAGCAAGTTCTTTCTTGATTACATGACGCTGCGGCAACAGGACAAAGTCAGCGGCCTGCCCAGCATGCAGCAACTAGATACGCTCTCCCCGCACTTCATCCCCAAGTTGCACCGCATTTTCTATATTGCCCTGCGCGAGCAACACCGTTGCCGTGGCCGAGGTAAAACCACGCCCTGGGCGGAGGGAGATATCTTCAGCTCCAGTGATCTTGGCTTCAGCAGCTTTAGCGTTGGCCCCAGCATCACCAATCAATATGGCCGCCAAGCCAAGGTCAGCTTCACCTTGCAAGAAAACGGCAAAACCCTGCGCTGGGATGACGAAGTGATTCTGCGCAAGGAAGATGGCGCATGGCTGATCTACGATATTGAGTACCACGGTCAGTTTGCCCGCAGCAAGCGTGGCAAAAGCCTGCAAGCCGTCATAGACAAAAACCCAGCCTGCTAAATAAATATTTAGCACGTCATATCCAGCACGCCATATCTAGCACTTAATGCCTCGCCAAGCAGGCAGCATCTGCTTGACGCATGTACTTAGCTTGCTTATTATCTCGCTACAAAATATCTTGCTTTAGATATCTAGCCCTAATAGATTCATAGATAGAGATTCATAGATTGACTGCAGCCCATCGCAGGCTTACCTGCCTCACCCTATTGCTTGTTTCAGTAAATCAGCAGCGCCCAGTTTCACAGCACTTCCCCACCTGCCCTGCTACGCCCCTGTGCGCATCCATAATAAGGGAGCAGCAACATGGCCACTGAAAAAGCTCCTTCAACCTCTTACGCTACTTACCTCGCTGAGTCTTCCGAGGCGCTGTTCATTGCGCTGGATGAACGCGACAACTATACCTACCAGCATTGCGACCGCGTTTCGCTATTGGCACGTGAGTTGGGTATGGCCTGTGGTTTGAGTCAGCAGGAACTGGACTTGCTCGCCATCAGCGCGCGCTTTCACGATATAGGCAAGATTGGCATTCCCGATAGCGTGCTGCTCAAGCCAGGGGCGCTAGATGCTGAAGAATGGGCGCTGATGAAAATGCATCCGGTCAAGGGTGAACGTCTGTTCCGCAATACCCTGCACCCTCATGCAGCGGAGGTGGCGCGTATTATTCGCCATCATCATGAATGCTTTAATGGCAGCGGCTATCCCGATCAACTGTCAGGCGAGGATATTCCGCTGGCTTCGCGCATATTGTTGATCGTTGATGGTTATGACGCCATGAGCACCAGTCGGCCTTACCATCATGGGCGCAGCCACAGCGAAATCATGGAGATTATGCTGGCCGAGGAAGGTCAGAAAACCGACCCCACGCTGTTCAGGCAATTTATACAGGTCATCGCCAACAGCGCGGCACGCGTGGCATAAAGAATTGGCGCCTATCTGGCGCGCTGCAAGCTGCTTTCTACTTATGTTTTTAGTTCAAAAACCGTGTTCCATAAAGCAGTCACAGCCTCTACATGCCCCTGCACCTCGCTCAGCGGCACTTTGGCCTGGTTATTTCCCTGCAAGCGAATAGCGTGTTGCCTGCGCCTGTAATCCCGGTAGGCCTGGGCCGCTGCATTGCCTGATGCTGCTGTGATCAATTGCAGGCTGCCCAGCATTTCCAGCAAGGCAATATTGCCCAGATTGCGTGTTAGTTGCGGGTATTGCTGCGCATGCGCCAGCACCAGGTATTGCACAATAAACTCAACATCAACAATACCGCCCCTGTCATGCTTGAGGTCAAACAACTCGCCATGATTGGGGTGCGCCTGCTGCATCTTCTGCCGCATGGCAGCCACCTCCTCGGCCAGCTTGACCGGATCGCGTTGCTGCCCCAGCACATTGGCACGTATTTCTTCAAAGCGTGCCCCTATGACTGCATTGCCAGCACAGAAGCGCGCCCGCGTCAGCGCCTGATGCTCCCATACCCAGGCTTTTTCCTGCTGGTAGTGCTCAAAAGCCTGTACCGAGCTGACCAGCAAGCCACTGGCACCATCGGGGCGTAACTGCATATCGGTTTCATACAGTATGCCTGCGGCGGTCATGCTGCTGAGCCAGGTGTTGATGCGTTGGCCCAGGCGCGCATAGACCTCACCTGCTTCTGCGGCTTCATCTTCATAGAGGAAAATAATATCCAGATCAGAGGCATAGCCCAACTCCTTGCCCCCCAGCTTGCCATAGCCAATCACGGCAAACTGCGGATCATCACGATGGCGGTTACGTAAAGTCGGCCACAAGGCCTTGATGGTGACCTCAAGAATAATATCGGCCAGGGCACTGAGATAATCCGAGAGGGTTTCCAGCGGCAATTGCCCGGCAACATCGGTAGCGGCAAAGCGGAACACGGCGGCATGCTTGAACTGGCGCATCTCATCCATCTGCCGCTCAACATCGCCATTAAGCGCTTCAATACGCGCCAGCAAATCTGCACGCATGGCAGTAAAATCTGGTGCGGCATAGAGGTTGCGCGTATCCAGCAACTCATCCAGCAGGATGGGATGCTGGGTGAGATATTGCGCCAGCCAGGGGCTGGCTGCGACTATCTTGGTCACCAGGCTCAGGGCCGAGGGATATTCCGCCAGCAAGGCAGATAACTGGCACGGCGGCAAATGCTGTCCAGCAGATCTGCCACGCGCATCAACACCACATCGGGCTGTTTCTCATGCGCCGCTTCGGTCAATGCCAAAGGCATCAGGGTATCAAACCTATGCTTGCTCAATTCCGGCAACTGGCGGTAGCGTGGACTGTCATGCAGGCTCATGAGCTTGCGCAAAGTATCTTGCGGCTCGACATAGCCAGTTGCGCCATGGCATTCACAGCCTCCTCACCTTCCAGCAAGCCGCGCCATAGTGCCACCGCTGGTGACTGGGTGTGCTCTTCCGACTTATCAGCCTGGTTGGATTTGGCATCGTTGAACACCTGCTCAAAATGCTGCTGCACCAGGCTGCGATGCTGATCAAGCACCGCCAGAAACGCAGGCCAGTCGGCAAAATTCATGCCTTTGGCTATGCGCCGCTGGCTTTCCTCGCTGGCGGGCAAATCCTGGGTCTGGCTATCTTCCAGATATTGCAGCCTATGCTCCAGATTGCGCAGAAAGATATAAGCCTGTTGCAACTCATGCACCGCCTGTATGGGCAATAAACCTTTGCCCTGCAATAGCGAAAGCACCTTGAGCGTGGGGCGTATCTGCAAACTGGCATCACGTCCGCCGCGTATCAGCTGGAACACCTGCGCAATAAACTCCACCTCGCGTATGCCTCCACGGCCCAGCTTGATGTTGTCATGCATATCGCGCCGATTCACATCGCGCTGAATCTGCAACTTGAGATCGCGCATGGAGCAAATGCGCCAAAATCCAGATATTTGCGGAAGACAAAAGGCCGCAACAAGGCGCCCAGACCTTGATCAGGCCCTGCTACCACGCGGCCCTTGATCCAGGCATAACGTTCCCACTCGCGCCCCTGGTTCTGGTAATACTCTTCCAGCATGGCAAAGCTACAGGCGAGCGGACCTTCCGAGCCGTAAGGCCGCAACCGCATATCCACGCGGAACACAAAACCATCCTCGGTAATCTCGTCAATCGCGGCTATGAGACGCTTGGCCAGGCGCGTGAAAAACTCGATATTGCTGATGGATTTTGCGCCATTGGTTTCTCCATCCTCGGCAAACGCAAAAATCAGGTCTATGTCCGAAGAAACATTCAGCTCATGGCCACCAAGCTTGCCCATGCCCACCACCGTAAAGTGCTGACGTTCGCCGCTGTCCTCGCCTATGGGCACACCGTACTGCGCTTCCAGCCAGGGAGTCAGATGCTGCAATGCGGCCTGCAAGGTAGTTTCCGCCAAGGCACTCACCACCTGCATCACTTCATTCAAATCCGCCAGGCCATTGAGGTCACGCACCATCAGCCGCAATATCACGCGCTGCCTCAGCTTGCGTAACACCCGTTTCAGGCTGACATCATCACTGATCGCTTGCTGTGCCAGCCAATCCTGCATAGCGCTTGCTGTCCAGGCGTGGTGCAAATTAGTAGCCAGGTCATCCAGCAGGCCAGCATCACTATTGACCAAGCGCCCGACAAAAGGACTGCAATCCAGCGCATGCAGCAGATATTGTTCATCCTGGCTGGGCACTGCGTCTGGGAGTGTGATCTCGGAAAGTGGTCGCATGGGGGTTGAAGCCTATTCTTGCTGGGTAATCAATTGTTGGAGGTAAACGGTAACACAGGCCAGTGTTTGCGCCCAGCATGCGCCTGTCTGCCTGCACCAACTGTAGGGTCAGCGTGACAAAAAATTGCAGTGCTTTGGACTGCTTGCAGGCAATAAAATTGTTAATGAAATGTTATTATGCGCTGAGCCGGGGCCAGTTAAAGGCCCCTACCATTTTGGATTGCCCTTTAATATCAAGTTCTAAGGAGTTTGTATGTCGTCGATTGAGTCCGTGCTGACGGAAAAGCGTGTTTTTGCGCCACATGATGCTTTCCGCCAAGCCGCCACCGTATCGGGTCTTGAGGCCTATCAGCCTTGTGTGATGCGGCTGAGCAGGATTACAGCGGTTTCTGGGCCAAACTGGCCCGTGAGGAAATTGATTGGCAGACTCCTTTCAACAGCACTTTGGATGAATCACAAGCCCCGTTCTACCGCTGGTTTGCCGATGGCAAACTCAATGCCTCCTATAACTGTCTGGACAGGCATCTGGAAAAACGCGGTGACAAGATTGCGCTGATTTTTGAGGCCGATGATGGCAGCGTCAGCAATATCACCTACAAAGCCTTGCATGCACGCGTCTGCCGTTTTGCCAATGTACTCAAGCAACAAGGTGTAGGCCTGGGTGATCGCGTCATTATCTATTTGCCCATGAGCATAGAAGCCATTGTTGCCATGCAGGCCTGCGCGCGTATAGGCGCGATTCACTCCGTGGTGTTCGGCGGTTTCTCTGCCAAAAGCCTGCATGAGCGTATTGTCGATGTCGGTGCCAAACTGGTGATTACAGCGGATGGTGGTCAGCGTGGCGGCAAATCCGTCACCCTGAAAACTGCGGTGGATGAAGCACTGAGTCTGGATGGCTGCGAAGCGGTGAAAAATGTGATTGTCTACCAACGTACTGGTGGCGCAATTGCCTGGAACGCCGCGCGCGATCTCTGGTGGCATGAGCTGGAAGCTGAAGCCAGCCCAGTATGTGAACCTGTATGGGTAGAGGCCGAGCATCCGCTGTTTATTCTCTACACCTCAGGCTCCACTGGCACGCCCAAGGGTGTGCAACACTCGACTGGTGGCTATCTGCTGGGTGCCATCATGAGCATGAAGTGGGTGTTTGACCACAAGGCCACGGATATTTTCTGGTGTACAGCAGATGTGGGCTGGATCACGGGTCATAGTTATGTGGCTTATGGCCCGCTCGCGATTGGCAGCACTCAAGTGGTGTTCGAAGGCGTGCCCACCTGGCCTGATGCTGGCCGTTTCTGGCAGATGATAGAACGCCACAAGGTTAGCATTTTCTACACCGCGCCTACTGCGATACGCTCACTGATCAAGCTCGGTGGCGATCTGCCCAATCAATATGATCTTTCCAGCCTGCGCCTGCTGGGTTCGGTGGGTGAACCCATCAACCCTGAAGCCTGGATGTGGTATCACAAGGTAGTGGGCAAAGAGCGCTGCCCGATTGCCGATACCTGGTGGCAGACCGAGACTGGCGCACATATGATTGCACCGCTGCCAGGCGCGATAGATGCCAAGCCGGGTTCCTGCACCCGCCCCCTGCCCGGCATCATGATTGATATCGTCAATGAGGATGGCAGTGCTGTGACCGATACCGGTGGCGGTTTGCTGGTAGTCAAGAAACCCTGGCCTTCGATGATACGTAACATCTGGGGCAATCCTGAGCGCTTCAAGAAAGCCTACTTCCCGGAAGAACTCAAAGGCTATTACCTGGCTGGCGATTCTGCCACAGGGATGAAGACGGTTATTACTGGATCATGGGCCGTATTGATGATGTGCTGAATGTCTCAGGTCATCGACTGGGCACCATGGAAATTGAATCTGCACTGGTAGCCAACCCTCTGGTGGCAGAAGCCGCGATTGTGGGCAGGCCGCATGACATCAAGGGTGAATCCATAGTCGCCTATGTAGTGCTGAAGGGCGACCGCCCTGAGGGTGAAGCCGCCAAGGCCATCGCCAGCCAATTGCGTGACTGGGTAGGCAAGGAGATAGGCCCGATTGCCAAGCCTGATGAAATTCGCTTTGGTGAAAACCTGCCCAAGACGCGTTCGGGCAAGATCATGCGTCGTCTGCTGCGTTCACTGGCCAAGGGCGAGGAAATTACCTCGGATATCTCCACTCTGGATAACCCGGCGATTCTGGAGCAGCTCAAGCAGTCTAACCACTAAGCGCACATAACCTAACAAACAACAAGCCAGTCGTGAGGCCACTGTTTGGGCACCACGACTGGCTTGTTGGTTTTTACAGATCGGTTTTGAGGACTATTTTGCTGCAGGTTTATTTAGCCGTAGCCTGCTGATAGATATTGCTCGCGCGCATGCCACCCTTGCAAAAGCCCAGGATAGGCGTGGGCAGGCTGGGCAGCAAAGCCGCCAGTTCATCCACATGCGCCTGGGTCAATTGCCCGGATACAAAGGGGATATGCACATAAGCCAGGCCATTGGCCTCGGCTGCCTGGGCAATCTCAGCGCTGCTGGGCTGCTCAGGGCCGCCTTCGCCGTCTGGGCGGTTATTGATAATGGTCTTGAAACCACTAGCGGCCGCTTCGGCCACTTGTGCCACGCTCAATTGTGGCGCGCTGCTGAATTGCTCGTTAAGAGTCTTGAAGGTGAGGCTCATATGATGCTTTCTTGTGATTCAAATGCATTGGTGTTGATGCGAATGGGGATGGTGGCCTTTAGCGCCTCCCCTCGTGTGCAGGTATCCTCTGCGTATTGTTTCAACTGCTGTGCTGCCTATATCTCCAGCCAGGCCGGAGTTGGATTTTAAACCATGCTGTGCCTGGATGCAGTCTTCACTAGACCAGCAACTGACTGGAATGTTGCAATCCCCAGGCTGCGCTCCAGCACGGTATATCCGCCAAATCTATTGCCAAGGCAGCAAAAAACCACCTCTGCCTGCAAGCACCAGTCAATAATCTCTTATACTTTGCTAAACCATTCAAAAAAGAAACTCCCATGCCTCCAGATACCAGCTCCAGCCCACAAACCATCTATCTCAAGGATTACACCCCTGCCCCCTATTTAGCCTCCAGCGTTGCACTGCGCTTTGAATTGTTTGAAGACAAAACCCTGGTGCATGCTGAAGTACGCTATGAAAAAAACCCTGCGGCTAAAAACAGCGAGCTGGTGCTGCACGGGCAGGATCAAACGCTGCTCTCGGTGCAGTTGAATGGTGAGAAATACTCAGACTATCGTCTTGAAGACAACCGCATGCTATTGGCTGACTTGCCTGCGCAATTCACCCTCACCATCAGCTCGGAGATACACCCCGAGAGCAATACCGCGCTGGAGGGCCTGTATAAATCCCAGGGCACCTTCTGCACACAGTGCGAGGCAGAAGGCTTCCGCCGAATTACTTACTTCCAGGACAGGCCAGATGTACTGAGCATTTTCTCCGTGCGTATAGAAGCGGATAAAGCGCTGTACCCGGTGTTGCTCTCCAACGGCAATCTAGTGGAGCGTGGTGATTTGCCCGCAGGCCGTCACTTTACGGCCTGGCATGATCCCTTCCCCAAGCCCTGCTATTTGTTTGCACTGGTGGCGGGCGATCTGGTACGGGTGGCGGATATTTTCACCACGCGCTCAGGCCGCAAGGTGGATTTGCATATCTATGTGCGCAGCGGTGATGAAGGCCAATGCGACCACGCCATGGCCTCGCTGAAAAAATCCATGCGCTGGGATGAAGAGCGTTATGGCCGCGAATATGAGCTGGATTTGTTCAATATTGTTGCCGTCAGTGATTTCAATATGGGCGCGATGGAAAACACCTCGCTCAATATCTTCAACACCAAACTGGTGCTGGCCCAGCAGGAAACCGCCACCGATAGCGATTTCATCAGTGTCGAAGCCGTGATTGCGCATGAATACTTCCATAACTGGACCGGCAACCGCGTGACGTGCAGGGACTGGTTCCAGCTTTCGCTGAAAGAAGGCCTGACGGTATTCCGTGATCAGGAATTCAGCGCCGATATGAACTCGCGTGCCGTGCAGCGTATTGATGATGTGGATCAGCTACGCCGCTTGCAGTTCCCAGAAGATGCCAGCCCGCTGGCGCATGCGGTGCAGCCGGATAACTTTATCGAGATCAGCAACTTCTACACCATGACGATCTACGAAAAAGGCTCTGAACTGATACGCATGCAGCACACCCTGTTGGGGCCAGATACCTACCGCAAGGCCACCGATCTCTACTTCCAGCGCTTTGATGGCCATGCGGTCACCATTGATGATTTTGTGCAGTGCATGGCCGATGCCTCTGGGCGTGACATGCGCCAGTTCCACCGCTGGTACAAGCAGGCGGGCACCCCTAGCGTGCAAGCCAGCGGACGTTACGACGCCAACACCGCCAGCTACACGCTCAGCCTCAAGCAAAGCCAGCCTGACACCCCAGGGCAAACCAATAAACAGCCCTTGCTGATTCCTCTGGCTGTGGGCCTGCTCAACGAGCAGGGAGAAGAAACCCATGCCACGCAGATTCTGGAAATGACAGAGCGCGAGCAGGAATTCCGCTTTGAGGGCGTCAATGCGCGGCCTGTTCCCTCCATATTGCGCGGCTTCTCCGCCCCTATCAAACTTAGCACCGATCTCAGTGATGATGATCTCAGGCTGCTACAACTCAAGGACACAGACGGCTTCAATAAATGGGAGGCTGGCCAAACCATTGCGCTGCGCACCATACAGCGTGTGATCGCCGATGCTGAAGCCGACATCAGCCAGTTTGTTGCCGATTTCGGCACGCTGATCACACAGGGCCTGAACCAAGAGGTGGACAAGGCCTTGCTCGCACGTGCACTGTCACTGCCTTCCATCTCAGTCATAGGCCAGGCCCAGGCCGTGGTTGACCCTGCAGCTATAGACCAGGCCAGAGATGTAGTGCTCAAAGCCATCAAGCGTGCGCACAAGGATGCACTGGCCGAGCTGTATGCACAGAATGCCAGCCAGGGCGTATTTGAAATTACGCCCCAGGCCATGGGCCGCCGCGCCCTGCGCAACACCGTGCTGGAACTCCTGACCGTAACCAATGGCACAGGCTGCGCGGCCAGAGCCCAGGCACATTACCAGCAGGCAGATAACATGACAGACCGCGTGGCGGCCTTGAGCAGCCTGGCTGATAGTACCCAGCCCCAACGCGAGCAGGTGTTTGATGATTTCTATCAACGCTTCCAGCAATACCAGCTAGTAGTAGACAAGTGGTTCTCGCTGCAAGTCATTGCCAAGCGCGATAGCCTGTTTACTGACTTTGCCGCCTTGCGCCAGCATGCGGAATTCAACATCCGCAACCCTAACCGTGTACGTGCGCTTTACTCTGCCTTTGCCGTTAACAACCCGGTCAAATTCCATGACCCTAGCGGACAAGGTTATGCCCTGCTGCGCGATGCGATCATAGAACTCAACAGCATCAACCCGCAGATAGCCGCGCGCCAGGTTACGCCTTTCCGCGAATGGCGACGTTATACCCCGGCCCTGCAAACGCAAATGCAAGCCGCGCTGCAAACCATTATGGATAACCCCAAGCTCTCCAGCGATGTGTTTGAAGTGGTCAGCAAATGCCTTAAGTAGCCACTGCGCTGGGCCTGCCATGCATGGCATAGCAGGCCTATCGCATTTGGAAAAAACTCCTGAAAAACTTTGAAAAAAACTAGTCTGGCAAGCGTGCGATATCCGCGCTGGCATCGCCGCTGCGCTTGATAATGATGTAATGCTGGGCGTTGAAATGCTGCTGTAATGCTGGTTCCAGATGGTCGCAAAGCTTATCTGGCGCCATAGGCGTGGTTTGCATGATGAGCTTGGGCTCGCTGTCCTCAACGCAAGGTTTTTTCCAGATGCTGTATTGAATGCTGGGCACATCCTCGCACAGCGTTTGCTCTTTGGCAGGCCCACAAATCACCTGAAAACGCTCTTGCGGAAAAATATCCTTGAGATGATCCACCCCCACCGCAAGTTGAACCGGCGTCTCAAACGGCATGGTTTCGAGCACGAGTTTACCCAGCTCATTGATTGCTCCACCGGGCATGCGCGCAATCACCACACTAATCATTCTTGTACCCACAGATGTGTTTCCTTTTCTTGATGTTTTTAGACAGAAAGCACGCGTGACGGATAACCGCTTTACGTTTAAAACTTGGTTTTATGTTTAAAACTTAATATCCAAATTGATGCCTGGCACCATACTAACAGCTTGCAGAATTAGCTCCCAAGCGCAGCAGCAGCGTTACGTGGGCTTGTGGGGCACATGGATATTTTCTTGCAAGGTCTCTTAGAAGGTCTGCCAGGCTTAGTCCTGCCGCATCAAGCTGCGTATCCCCATTATGCATAGCAGCACCAGCACGCCAGTGCTGGCAAACGCTAGTTTGAGTCCTATGGCGTGGGAGATATACCCTATCATCGCTGGCCCCAGCAATACGCCGCCATAACCCAATATGCTGATGGCAGCTATGGCATGCGCCATGGGCATGGTTTTTTGCCGACCAGCCAAGGTGAACAAGATAGGCACCAAATTGCCTACCGCCAAGCCTGCCAGGGCAA
Source organism: Methylobacillus glycogenes JCM 2850 (assembly GCF_000617925.1). Taxonomy (GTDB): domain Bacteria; phylum Pseudomonadota; class Gammaproteobacteria; order Burkholderiales; family Methylophilaceae; genus Methylobacillus; species Methylobacillus glycogenes. Next base: position 381,788 of record NZ_BAMT01000001.1, on the reverse strand, counting down.
TAGCAAGCATCACCAGCCACAAGGGCGATGCCAAGGCTGCACAGATCAAGCCCAAGCCTGTCACCACCATGCCTGCTAGCAGAACGTTGCGCTCCCCAAAGCGCAAAATCAGGCTTTCGCCACAGAAGCGGCTCAAGGTCATGGCAATCGCAAATAGCGCATAGCCTGCCCCGGAATACGCCAGCTTGAGGGATTTTTCCTGCGTCAGCAGCAATGCGCTCCAGTCCAGCATGGCACCCTCTGCCAGGAATATTACAAAGATGAGCAAACCTATAGTGATGACCTTGCCTCTGGGCAAGATAAACAGCGGATGCTGCTCTTGGCTAGGGGTAGGCATGAAGTTGTTGGCAGCACAAAGCAGGGAAAGCAGTATCGCGCCTGCCCCCAGCATGGTGGCCGTTACCACACTGATGCCGCTGGCTAGGCCCAAGGTCATGCCACTTGCCCCCACTAGCCCGCCTATGCTGTAAAAGCCGTGGAAAGAGGACATCAGAGGTTTTTCTGCCAGATGTTGCACTTCGGTGCCATGGATATTGCCTGCCACATCAATCGCCCCTATGGCAGCACCAAACAGCAACAAGCATAGTGCCAGCAGTACGGTATTGCTCAGCAAGGCCAATAGCGGCAGGGTCAACACCAAGCTGGCAGCGGCCGTGACAATAATGCGCTTAGTCCCCAGCCTTCCAGACAGCGCGCTGGCAAGCGGCATGCCGATTACCGCACCCAGGCCCAGACACAGCAAAATGGTGCCCAGGGTAGCGGGATCTGCCTGTAATCGTGCCTGGGCATAAGGCACCAGCGGTGCCCAACTGGCGATGGCAAACCCAGCGATGAAAAAACTGTGTTTGGTCGCGGTTTTACCGCGCGCCAGGGTGTGGTCAATATGGTGTGAGGGCTTAAGTGAGTGAGGCTGCTTGTTCATGCGGCTAGGGCTTAGGTGAGTGAAGCTGCTGACTTGCTGCTTAGGCTAGCTTTTTAGCTGCTGTTTTACTGGGCGGCGTACCGTCTAATGGTGGAAATAAAACACAGCTAGTGGCTTGAAACCTAGGTGTGCAATTTTGCTTTAAGCCAGCGCAAAGTCGCAAGCGCTTTCGTCAGAAAATCACTGTGTTATTTAGCTTGTTTAGCTATTCTGGTTTGTGACCTGCTCGCAAACCAGCCAGCACAATCAGTATGATGAAAAACTGACATATAAGTCACTGATTTTTAAACGTCAAATAGTCCATTTGGACTATATATCCCACATATGAATATACTGATTTATCGTGCCATAATCGTGTTGGGATTTTACCAATCCTACCATTAACCACCCCTGGGAGATAATTATGAAAATCAGTCACTTGGCAATGATTTCTTTACTTTTTTCTACCACCTCTGCTCTGGCCGCACCTTCCACCATCTACTCCACCAACGTTAATATTGATTACGATATTGACAATTTTTTCTTCCAAATTGATGTGCCCTCTTTTGGCGGCTCTTATCAGCAAGTTTTACCCGGCACCATCGCCGCAGTAAGCGCAGTTAACAATGGCATTCAATTGGACTTTAGCGGCTCTTTAGGACTCTATGCCAGCGCAGGCACTAATTTCTCCACAGAAAGCCTGAATGCGATCTTTAATGTGCCTCTCGCCTTTAATGTGCATAGTGGTTATGAGATCACAAGTTACTCTGTCACTTATTCTGGCACTTACAGCCTGATGAATTTAGGGAATGTTTCACTCAGTGATGCCAGCGCTTCGTTCTACGACAGTGTCAATTATGGCCCAGGCGCTTATTACCAGCCTTTACTGCAACAGGTGTGGTTTCTGGCGCTACGCTGACGGAACTAGCAGGCCAGTTCAACGCCACAGCAGACTATGGTTACATTTCCGTATTTATGGGCTACGAGGAGGTGTTCTCGCACTATGAGTCCGTGCCCTACAATTGCGATAGCGAAGGGGTCTGTGAGTACAGAGATGAGCCTGTGTATATACAGGTGCCTGTTTATCAAGACCAAGGCGTCATTGGAGAAGCCAGCATCAACTTGAGCAGCATACGCGTGGTTGCCAATGTGGTTGCTGTGCCAGAAGCCGATACCTATACCATGTTGCTGGCTGGTCTTGGTTTGCTGGGCTGGTCCACACGCCGTCGCCAGTCTTGATACTGCACTCATCCCGATAGCGATGATCCTAAGCCTGCCCTTAAGCGATTATCGGCAGGCTTATTTACATGTAGGTTGACCGCAAAGACTTAAATATTATTCCGCATCTTTTAGCTCACTCTTTCTGTGTCAAGAATTCAGACTGTATCGAGAACTCAGGGCTAATGAATAAACACCGGAATGATAGAAGCAACCAAAATCATGGCCATTGTGTAATTAAAAATTTTCACTTGCTTGCCGTTTGATAGCAAACGCCGCACTCCCAAACCAAATACATTCCACAAGGCATTACAGGGCAAGGCAAGCAGCCCAAACAGTATGGACATCAAGGCTAGTAGGCCTAAGGTATATTCGTGGGGCAAAAAGGTGGTGATGGTGCCCATGGCGATCACCCAGGCTTTGGGATTCACCCATTGAAAAAGCGCGGCTTGAATAAAAGTCATAGGTTTGGCAGTGCCAGGCAGGCTGCCCTGCAGCATTCCGGCATGCGCCATCTTCCAGGCCAGCCACAGCAAGTAGCTCGCTCCCAGATATTTCAATATGGTTTGCAGAACAGGGTATGCCTCAAATGTGGCATGCAGCCCACAGCCCACGGCAAACACCATGAGTGCAAACCCTACGGAAATGCCTAGAAGATGCGGCAAGGAACGCCTAAAACCATAATTAACCCCAGCCACCAACAACATGGTGTTATTAGGGCCAGGTGTAACCGAGGTAATGGTGGCAAACATGGTAAAGGGGATGAGTTGTTCAAAATGCATAGCTGTAACCAACACCAGAATAAGCCAAAATTCTAGCCACTATGGCAACTTGGTAACAGAGACAGCAAAGTGATAAATTTATGGGTACAGTTTAAAATCTCAACCTGCCCAAGTGAGAACAAATTAGACCCATGAATCGCTATCAGCAACTCGCAGAGGAAATTAGCTTAGCCATTAATTCAGGCACCTTGATGCCAGGGTCAGCTTTACCATCACTACGCGACTGTGCCACGCAACAGGGCTTGAGCATGAATACGGTGATCTCCGCCTACCGCTTGCTTGAAGACAGAGGCTTGATTGAATCCAGACCTCAATCTGGTTTTTTTGTCTGCAGCCATCTGCCCCAACCGCAAGCGCCAATCCGCAAGACTGCCGCTATTCTGCAAAATGCCAAGGAGCATGAAATCATGAATATGATTCTGCTGGCATCGCGCGATCCTGACTATGTGGACTTGGGCCTGGCCACGCCCAAAAGTGCCAAATACTATCCCGGTGAGCAGCTAGCCAAAATCACCGCCAGCCTGCTGAGAAAGAAATCTGCGCTGGTAGCGCAATATGCCCTGCCCCCGGGATCTAGCGCATTAAAGGAACAAATTGCCCATAGAGGCCATCGCCTGGGGATGCAACTAGACCCCGACAATATTGTGATCACGCATGGTGGCATGGAAGCCCTTCAACTTGCCTTGAAGGCCGTCACCAAGGCGGGAGACAAGGTCGGTATCGAAGCGCCCTCTTATTTCAACCTTTACCCTTTGCTGGATGCCTTGAGTTTACAAGCGCTGGAAATTCCAACCCACCCCCAGCATGGCATGGATCTCGACGTACTGGAACATTTGCTGCAAGGAGGTGAGCTGAGTGCAATTATCAGTATGCCCACGGTACAAAACCCCTTGGGTTTCACCATGGATATTGCTGCTAAGCGCCGCCTGGCTGATCTTGTAAACCAATATCAAACGCCATTGATAGAAGACGCCATCTATGCGGAGCTGCAATATGCCGAGCCCTTGCAACCCACTGTAAAAGCCTTTGATAGCGAGGGGTGGATTATTATCTGCTCCAGTTACTCCAAGGCATTAGCCCCTGACTACCGGATTGGATGGATAGAGGCAGGACGTTTTAGCCACAAGGTAAAAGACCTGAAATTTATCAGCAGTGTGGCTGAGTCCAAGCTCTTGAGTGAGGCCATTGCGCAAATATTGAAGAGCGGTGGCTATGATAGACATCTGCGTAGCTTGCGTCGCCACTCCTATGAGCAAATGACGACTATCCGTGGCTTGGTAGCCCGTCATTTTCCACCAGGCACCAAAGCAACCTTACCTAGCGGCGGCTTTCTGTTATGGGTAGAACTGCCAGCCCCCATTGATAGCTTAGCGCTCTTTATTGCGGCCCTGAAACATAAAATCATTGTTGTCCCTGGCCAAATCTACTCCAGGCAAGGCAGATACCAGCATTACCTGCGGATTTCTTGTTGCCAAGAGATTGATGATCGCATGATTGAAGCTTTTCAGACCCTGGGCAAACTGGCTTTGCAACAGTGCGCTACTCAATCGGCAGCAGAGTGATAGAGCTACTGCGCTGAGGTAAACGTCAATTCGCGAAGGGATAAGGCCGCAAGAGGTGATGAAGCAGCGTTGCTGCAATGAGGAGATCGCTGACCAACTCAAGTTCCTTATTGTCCGGAGATAAGGGGTGGACCCAATGCCCAGCTTGAGTTGGTCAACTGGGTGCGATATTACTGCTCACCCTGATAGGCGGCTATCAGGCGTTGTCTGACATTCAAGCCCGACGATGCTGACAGAGATATGATTTATGCCTGTGGTGCCAGCAAACCTTGCACCGCAATATTGATCGCGGCCAGCGTTAGTGGCTTGGCCACCACATCGTTAAAGCCTGCGGCACGAATTTTCTCCTGATTGGCGGCGCTGGCTATGCCAGTGACCGCCACCAAGGGCGTGGCCTGGGTTTTGTCATGGCTACGCAACTGTCTGGCCATTTGCAAGCCATCCATGCCTGGCATATCAATATCGGAGAGTATTAAATCGTAAGGGCTAGCGGCCCCTAGCGCCGCATCCAGGCCCGCTTGGCCATCAAAAGCCAGATCCACGCTATAGCCCTGCAGGCTGAGCAATTGCGCCAGCAACTCAGCAGAATGCTGGTTATCTTCTACCAACAGCAGCTTCACAGCACGCTGGGCTTGGGGAATGCTCACAGGCACTTCCTGCGGCACAGTAGTACTCAGCGGCAGAATGATACGGAAGCTGGCCCCTGTGCCTTTGCCTTGCGATGCCGCCTCAGCCCTGCCCTGATGCAATTCCACAATTTGTTTGACCAGGGCCAGACCTATGCCTAAGCCACCTTTGGCTCGGGAGGAAGAAGCATCTTCCTGCACAAACATATCAAAGATATTGGGCAAGACATCGGCGGGTATGCCCTGGCCAGTATCTGTCACTTCCAGCACCGCCATGCCATCTGCTTTATGCAAAGAGACGTGGATGGCACCCCCGTTGGGGGTAAATTTCAGGGCATTGGATAATAGGTTCCAGATCACCTGCTCTATGCGTGCGGAATCGGCATGGATGCTAATGCCGGGCTGTAATTCGCAAGACAGGGTAATCGCACGGTTAAAGGCTTCTTCGTGGATAGAAGCCACCAGTTCACTGACTGCGGTTTCCAGATCATAGCTATTGCACTGCAAAGCCAGCTTGCCTGTGTTGATGCGCGATAAATCCAGCAGGTCATCCACCACCGTCGCCAGGCTTTTAACCGTGCGGCGCAAGGTTTGCGAGGCACGCAGGATCACAGGCTGAGTTTGTGCTTCTGGCACGCGCGCCAGCAGCTCGGCATTAAGCTGTATCAAATTCAGTGGGTTGCGCAACTCGTGAGATACCACCGCAAGGAAATCATCCTTGGCCTTGTTAGCGCGCGCCAGGGCCTGATCGGCAGCCTGGCGCGAGGTGATATCCTTGAACAACACTCCCACCATGCGCTGCTCTGGCGCATCAACGCGAAAGCCATAGATTTCAAAATAGCGGTTTAATGCAGACGCCACTTGCTCAAAGCGCTCTGGCACTCCAGTCTTGGCGATGCGCCCATAACGCTCAAACCAGACCTGCTCATGCTCGGGCTTTAACTCCTTCATGCGTTTACCCACCACATCACTGAGGCCGGTATGCGTGAAAAATGCGGGATTGGTGTAGAGGAAAAGATAATCGATGGGTTGGTCCTGCTCGTCATAGATCATCTTGATGATGCACAGACCCTGGTCTATGGAATCAAAAATCTGCTGCGAGCGCTGTTCTATCAGACGGCGCGCATGCTCTGCGCGCGCACGTTCCACGGTTTCCCAGGTGCGTTCCCCGGCTTTTTGCAGCATGAAGACTTCATTGGGCGTCCACTGCCGTGGCCGATTGACACTGATGGAAAGTATGGCCACCAGACTGCTGGCCTTGATCAAAGGCACGGCAATATAGCTCTGCACGCCCACAGTGCTGTAAGCCTGGCGCTCCTGCGCGTTGAGAGATGGCTCAAGCGCAAGGTCTTCTATCACCACCGTTTCACCCGCACGCAACCTATCCATGAGTTGCTTGCCATAGCTGTCCAGATTGAAACTGCCTTCAATAATGCCTATGCCCGGCTGCTGATGCGCAATATTGATAATCGCATCGCCATCCGGCCCTATCTCGGCATAACTCACCCGGTCCGCAGCCATCACTTCGCTCAGCATGGTGCACACCTCGCGCTTGATATCTGAGGCATGGAACAAAGGACGAATGGTATCGCTGAGTTTGAGCAGAAATTGATATTCTGCTGCGCCCATGGGGCTGGGGTTATCGTCACTCAGGCTTGGCGCTTTCAAGAACTGGGCTCCTAGGCAGCATCATGTGGGTAGCGGGATAAGCCAGTAGTAATTCAAGACTAGTCGTGGCTATTGACCAGCATTATGGCACGGCTTGCGCTAAAAAAATCTAGCGCTCAGCTTAATGCACACACTTGATGCAGCGGCCTGCAAGGGCGTATAGCGCACAGCAGAAGGTTCAGGTCTGGAGCCTGAGTAATACCAGGCCTAAAAGCGTCATTCAGGTTTGTGGGTTGAGCATTCTGCGCACCTGGCACACCAGGCCAGAGACGGTCTTGGCTTGCGCGTCCTGGCTCACAGGTTTGAATTCTGCGCGCAGTTTTTCTGGCCTGGCGGCAGGCAGATGTTGGCGATAGCGCTGCTGACTGCAATCAAACTCCAATTCCATTTGCTGTGTTACCACTGCTGCCTTGGGTGGGTGCGAGATCACCTTGGCCATGATGGAGGAGTAAGCGCCATGCTCATCGTAAGAATCAAGATCTACCAGTATTTCCTGATCTCCCTGCCGCGCAATCGACTCCCACTCCACCGCCCAGGCAAACAAGGGAAACAGCAACACCAACATCATTGCAAACATCACGGCCGGCTTCATGACAGACTCCCAGAAATTATGCTGCCATGATGTCGCAAGTGAAGCGTGGCGCATATCAGTTAAATGACGCATATGCGCCCGCATTTTCGCGCTACTCAGTAAAGGAGTGTTGTAAAGCGAGGCTAAGCGAAGAGCGTAGCTGAGAGCAAAACGAAGCAAGCATGATGAGAAGCTGCGAGGAAGTTTGCAGCGCGCTGAACGCTGATGCGTACAGCAGAAATGAAAAACGCGAACCCTAGGGTTCGCGTTTTTACTGGCGGAGTGGACGGGGCTCGAACCCGCGACCCCCGGCGTGACAGGCCGGTATTCTAACCAACTGAACTACCACTCCATAACTCTGCGTCAGGTGGTCAACCAGACGACTTTTTCACTGCTTTTTTCCAACCAGGCGGATGGTGGGTGCTGACGGGGTCGAACCGCCGACATTCGCCTTGTAAGGGCGACGCTCTACCAACTGAGCTAAGCACCCTGCCTGACTGAGGAGCGGCATTCTACAGGTTTTTTTATATTTGAAAAGGGGCTAAATGCAGTTTTTTTGCTGCACTCGCGCTTGAGCCAAAAAAGCCGGACAAGCTTGTTATACTTATGCCTTGTTGTATCAATTACTTGTCTTCTCGCCTCAAGGATTTTTCCATGCTAAAAATAATTGCTGCCCTCGTGTTCATTGCTCTGGCTGTTGTCGCGATTCGCATCGCCTACGCTGGCCCCACACCAGAACCTGGCAGCCAGGCGCCCGCATTTACCCTGCCCGATGCCAAGCAACAAAATCACAGCCTCAAGGATTATGCAGGCCAATGGCTGGTGCTGTACTTTTACCCCAAGGACGACACCCCAGGGTGCACCAAGGAAGCGTGCAGCTTCCGGGATGATATGTTCCAGCTGGAAAAACTGGGTGCCAAGGTGGTGGGCATCAGTGTTGATGACTCGGCCTCACACGCCAAGTTTGCAGAAAAATACAGCCTGCCCTTCCCCCTGCTCTCGGATGCGGATGGTAAAACGGCCGACAGCTACGGCGCCCTGACCAATCTGGGCATTATCAAGATTGCCAAACGCTATACCTACCTGATAGACCCCAAGGGCAAAATCGCCAAGCGTTATCTAAGCGTGGATACCTCACGCCATTCGCAAGAGATTATTGATGACCTCAAGCAGCTGCAAAAACAAGCGCAGTCCTAGCAGCTAGAACTCGCTACAAACTTAGACCGCTGTAGCGCCAGCGCCCTCTTTCTGCGCTTTTTCATTGAAGTGGCGGTCTATTTCGCTGATATCAAACGCACCCCAGGCGGCAATGGCTTGATCTAGCTCCTGCGCAGTCATTGCGCCTATCTGGGCATCCACGACTATCTGCTGCCGGGTAACCAGCAAGGCAGGGATTTGCTTGAGGTTGAAGGAGGCGGCGATTTCTGGATCATCATCAATATTGATCTGAGCAAAGACAATATCTGCATGTTGGCTGGAAGCCGTTTCAAAAGTGTCAGCAAATGCCAGACAGGGTTCGCACCAGGACGCCCAGAAATCGATGATGACAAAGGGGTGCTGCTCTATGATCTGTTTGAAATTATGTTTGCTGAGTTGTACAACTGGCATATAGGCTCCGGAATCTTGATGAGGAATTAGGCGAAGAATATTGTCTTGCGGCTGCCAAGCAGTCTATTGGGCAGGCGTGGCTGAGGACAATGTCAAAACTTCCCGCATTAACACCAGTATTTTTTCCATTGCGAGCGGGAGTTAGTCCCGCTTCATCTTCTTGTAGCACAGCGGTCTATAATCCCCAAACCACATACAAAAGCGAGAAAAAAGGCAGATTTAGCCCTCTTTTCAACAGTTTGTTACAAAAAAAGATTAACGAATGCTGAGCGTGGTGTTAAAGTCTTTCTTTAAGTACTTCCAAGAAGTATCAAATATATCTAACACTTAGATCATGCATTTGCTTCGTTGATCATGCACTTGGATCATTTGCAGTCAGATTTGGATTTAGATAAATACTTGGCACCAACATAAACGCTATTCAACAAAGCCAAGATGCAGCGCAGGCGTCACTCCAGCTATGACATAGGCCTAAGCTCAAAATGCAGTTATCAAGATGTTATGGATGCATTGAAGATTTTTGAATGGGGAATGCAAGAGAATGTGCAGTGCCGGTGCCCAGATTGTTTTAAATAACGCCACGATCAGTGCCTTACCTTCCGTACCGCAATTACTGACCAAGCTGCTTGAAACGCTACAGGACGAAAACTCTGGCCTGGAGCAACTTGCCCATTTGATTGAGATGGATGTGGTCATCAGCGCTCGCGTGCTGGAAGTGGCCAACTCAGCAGCTTACCGCCGTGACCAGAAACCCGTGCTTTCCATACGCACAGGCATCATGATTCTGGGCTGGGATCTGGTAAAAATGCTCACCCTCAGCATTGTTTGCCAACGCATGTTCAATGATTATTATGAGCAGAGCAATCAGGATATTGAGCATTACTGGTACCACTCCCTGCGTTGCGCCGTCATTGCCAAATCCATCGCTGCCAAAACGCAAGCCGCTGCGATTGAAGAAGCCTATATCGCGGGCTTGATGCACAACATAGGCAGGCTGGCCCTGCTCTGCGGCTTTAAAAACAAATACCCGCCCTTCTTTGCCATTGATGACTCTTTGCCCGGTTACATAGAGAGTGAGCTGGCGCATTTTGGGATTGATCACTGCGAGCTGGGCGCCTGGATTATCCGCGACTGGAACATCCGCTCTTTCCTCGGTGATGCAGTGGCCTATCATCACTTGCCTGCGGCACAGATAGAACATACGCCCGCATTGGTGAAGATAGTTTATCTGGCCAATCTGCTACTGACAGACCGCGTCAACGAGCGCCAGTCTGCCATCATCCTGGCGCGCAAATGGTTTGATCTTGAGCCCGCCGCTGTCAATGACATCATGAGCGTGGGCCTGGCCCAGGTACATATTCTTGCCACATCCCTAGGCATAGAAGTGGGCACCGCCCACACCAGCAATCAGGACTGGGGCAACCAAGAGCCGGATATCGAGGCCCTGGTCAGGGCATTGGCTGGCAATTTCAAACCTGTGACGGCATCATCATCCGGTAAAAATAAACTGGTACAAGGTGCCATGAACACGGCCTTGATCAACCACCTTGAAGCGACCAGCCAGCAGCCTGAAATATTGGCAGACTTTCTGGCATTCTTGCCCAAGCTCGCACGTCTGCTTTGCAATGCGCAGCAGATTTTGCTGTTTGTGCCAGATGCAGAACAAACCACGCTGACTGGCATGCCCATTGGTGAAGAACAAGAATGGGTGAGCAATTTCAAGCTGCCAATCAAACCCGCCACCAGCATTATTACCGCCGCCTGGATCAAGAAAAGTCATTGCCATAGCTTCCAAGCTTTTGATGGCTTCAAGCCTTCACTACCGGATCAGCAGATGATTCGCCTGTGCGAAGCCGATGGCATGCTGTGTGTGCCCATGATTACGCGCGGTCAATTGGCAGGCATTATGGTGCTGGCCATAGGTCAGGCAGAGTTTTTGATTGCCAAGCAGCAACTGAATGTACCGATTGCACTGGCGCGCATTACTGCCATGCGGCTTGCTGCCAGTTCGCAGAACAACACTGGCCAACCTTCCAGTGCCGAACTGGAAATTGCCGCGCATCAGGACAGGCTCAAGCGCTTTGTCCATGAGACCAGCAGCCCGCTGACCACCATCAAGAATTACCTCGCCATTCTGGAACAAAAAATGCTGCTTAACGGCATGCCCAACCGCGATATCAATATCGTCAATGAAGAGATAGACCGGGTGGGCACCATGATAGGCAACCTGTATGCCAAGGATCAGGATCACACTGCTGCCAGCATAGACGTCAACCAACTGGTAACTGACCTGATTACCCTGCATCGGCAAACTTACTTGCAACCAGCAGGTGTGGAAGTTGAGCTGAATCTTGCCGATAAGCTGCCGCAGATCACCACCATTCCTTATCAGTTACGTCAGGTGGTGGTAAACCTTGTGCGCAATGCCGCAGAGGCCATGACAGCCAAAGGCGGCAAGCTCTCGGTATCAACGTATCTGGAAAACCATGGTGGCGCAGAGCCTATGGTGTTGATTCAGGTCAGCGACAATGGGCCGGGCATAGACCCAGCCATACTGGCCCATCTTTTCAGCCCGGTGCAGACCACTAAGGGCGATGAGCATAGCGGTCTCGGCTTGAGCATTAGTTATGACATTATCAAAGGCCTGAACGGTACGATTAGTTGCCGTACTTCCAGTGCTGGTACCATTTTTGATGTACGCCTCCCGCTGCAGGCCAATATTGAGCAACAGCAGCCCTCGCTTATCCACTAAGGCAATCGCTTCATGGCTTATCAACTCGCAGCATCACTACCGCACATGGGTGAAAAACTAATGCCCAAGCCAAGTTTGTTGATTGTTGATGACAATGAGCGCCTGGCACAGAGTCTGCAGCACTTGCTCTACATGCATGGCTACAATGCCGAAATCTGCTCCTCTGGACGCGATGCGCTGCAGTTGGTGACGGATATCAAGTTTGACCTGATGCTGCTGGATCTTTCCATGCCGGGCATGAATGGATTTGAAGTGCTGTCCGAACTGGCTACCCACGCCAGACGCACCCCGGTAATTGTAATCAGCGGCACCAAAACCCTGAATGCGGCGATAGAAGCCATGCGGCTGGGTGCTTATGACTTTGTGCGCAAACCTTATCAGCCGGAAGAACTGCTGCGTACCATAGAAAACGCGATTGAGAAATCCCGGCTGGAAACGCAAAACCGCAGCATACACGCCAGGCTCGAAGAGTCGGAGAACCTCTATCGCTACCTGGTGGATAGCTCCCCGGACATTATTTACACCCTGGATGACGAAGGCTGTTTTACCTTTATCAACCATAGAGTAGAAACCCTGCTGGGCTACAAACGCGAGGCCCTGGTGGGCAAACATTACACCGAAATCATCTATGCCGATGATTATGACCGTGCCTGCTATGCCTTCAACGAGCGCCGCACCGGCAACCGTGCAGCGCGCAATATAGAACTGCGCCTTAAATGTCGGGACAAAGATGGCGAAGTACGCCACTTTGAGATCAACTTCATCACCGTAGTGCTTAATGCCACGGGCATACAGGGTGAAGACCCGGAGTTTGGCACCCCCTTCAACGGCACCTACGGCGTGGCCCGTGATATCAGCGACCGCAAAAAGGTGGAAGAAGCCATTACCCACCAGGCCTATCACGACACCCTCACCGGACTACCCAACCGCGCGCTGTTCAAGGACAGGCTCAACGTGGCCTTGCATCACGCCAAGCGCAACCAGCAGCGCCTCGCCATCATGTTCCTGGATCTGGATCGCTTTAAATGGGTGAACGACACCCTGGGTCATCTTTATGGTGATGAATTGCTCAAGCATGTGGCGCACAGACTGACAGACTGCCTGCGCGCGCAAGACACCCTGGCGCGTATGGGCGGCGATGAATTCACCCTGCTATTGCAAGACCTGCAACATGCCGATGATGCCAGCCGCGTGGCAGCCAAAATCGTTGAAGAGTTGAAGCGCCCCTTCTTGCTGGATGACAGAGAAATCTTCATCTCCTCGAGCATAGGCATAGCCATTTACCCAGATCACGGTGACTCCATAGAAACCCTGATCAAGAGCGCCGATATCGCCATGTATCACGTTAAATGGCGCGGCAAGAATGGCTATCAGTATTATGAAGCCAGCATGAACGCCATGTTCCATAAAAAGCTCTCCATGGAAAACGAGCTACGGCGCGCCATTGAGAAAAAGCAGATTGTGCTCAACTACCAACCCCAGGTAGATGTTGAGACACAGCGCGTGATCGGCGTCGAGGCACTGGCACGCTGGCATCACCCTGAGCTGGGCATTATCTCCCCTACCGAATTTATCCCCTTAGCGGAAGAAACTGGCTTGATATCAGGGCTGAGCGATATGCTGCTGGAAGATGCCTGCCTGCAAATGCTGGCCTGGCAACAGCAGGGCTTGCTGGGGTTCCGGCTGGCATTCAATATCTCGCCGCAACTAGTGGAAGAAGAAAACTTTGTTACCAAAATCATACAGCGCATAGAAACCCACCAGCTCAAGCCTGATCAATTTGAGATTGAGATCACAGAAAACCTGCTGGTGCGGGATATAGAAAACGCGATTACCAAACTGAAAACCTTGGGCAAACATGGCATCAAGATTGCGCTTGATGACTTTGGCACCTGTTATTCATCCCTCTCCTACCTCAGACAATTCCCCATACACAACATCAAGATCGATAAATCCTTTATCGGCGATATCCATACCATCAACGAAAGCGTGCCCATCATCACTGCCATTTCTGGCATCGCCAAAGGCTTTGAACTGGATTTGATTGCAGAAGGTGTGGAAACCACGCAGCAAATGAAAACCTTGCAGACCATGGGCTGCAACAAGATGCAAGGCTATTTGTTCAGCAAACCGCTGCCTGCGGCAGAGGTTACCAAGCTATTGCAGAACCAGGCCAAACTGTTCCAAGACACGCCTTACCTGTCTTTGGCAGGCATGCATTGAGCTCAATACCCCACTCTGTTCAGAGTCAGGCAGAACAAACCCTGCAGCAAACCTCGGTAGAAATGCGCCAGACGCGGTATAATCCGCTATTAGGTTTGTTGCGCGCAGAACTTAGGCCAAACAAACAAGTCCTAATAACAGCTTTAAACCATTTGGGGCCGACCAGGTTTCGACGTGGGTTGCAAAGCAGCGCAGGGCATACCGAGGCCTAGTCACCTCGTAAATAAACTAGAACAAGTATAGTCGCAAACGACGAAACTTACGCTCTAGCCGCTTAATCCCGGCTGGACGCTGCACCGAAGGGCCTCTCGGTCGGGTGGGGTAACCCACAGCAGCGTCATTAAGAGAGGATCGTGCGATATTGGGTTACTTAATATCGTATTAAATCCAAGGTAACTCGCCTGCTGTTTGCTTGCTCGTTGGTGAGCATCAGGTTAAATCAAACAACACAGCTAAGTATGTAGAACTGTCTGTGGAGGGCTTGCGGACGGGGGTTCGATTCCCCCCGGCTCCACCAAATACCTGTTCAACGCCATGTTGAACAGCACACATAACCCCGGTAAATCCTAGTGATTCCGGGGTTTTTTGTTGATCACTGCCTAATCTCATCTACTGAAATGCAGTCCTCTCTATGGATAACAGCACTTACTGCTTACCGAAAATGGCCCTCTCAGAAGTATCAATCCGCAATGCAAAGCCCAGCGTTAGGATGAGGGCGGGTTGTTTATTCAAAACAGGTGCCAGGTTGGACTTAGTGGTGCAAGAAACCAGAAGATAGATATTCACGCGGCTTGTTTTTAAGAACTCAGTAGACACTGGAAGATTCAGAGCCCATTGGCATATTGAGCGCGGCCCGCATACTTACATGACCAAGAAAACATCAGTCGAGCTTGACGCGCACTCCCGCTTCGCTGCGATACCCATCTCGCATCCGGCCTGGATCATAAACACCCTGCCCTACTGGCCAATACTTGAATATGTGCGCTAGGGCACTGGCCAATGGGCTAAAGTAAAGACAACCAGGCACGGTTACTCAGTCCAAGCGCCTTATGGCATGGTGCGAGTAACTGTTGCAGAGTTTCACGATGTAGTCCGAGATGCGGCTGCCCTTGCTAAGCGCCTCTATGCATAGGGCATTTATTTGAGTCCATAAAAAAGATGAATTATTACAGTCCATAAAACGGCTTAAGAGCTACTAGGTTAATTTTCGGAGTCCATAAAAAAGAACTCAGGATTGGTGTGCCTTCTTGGTTGTAATCTGCTGTTGCTCTATCATGGGGGCGTAAGTGATAATTTTCTGACTCGGTAACAAAGAGCACTAAGTAAGTGTCACCACTCGCCCAATACCAAATGAACTACGCGTGCGGGTGAGGCAATAACAATAAGGCGGCATGGTTAGTAGGACTTTAAGGGGAAGTGATGCAATGCGATGACTTTATAGATTTTCTTTCCTACATTTTGATCCCAAGTGGCTGGCTGTTAGCTACAACCTCTATCCTTATGGAATTTGAATGGCCTAGGCATAAACTTGGCCTCTCCAAAAAAATTCCTAACCATCTCTGCAGTCACTCTGTCATTCCTATTGGCAGCCAGTGGCGCAACGATGATTCTTGTAGGTATGATTTACCCCGCCAAAAGTTATCTTTTCTGATGCTCTACAAACCATTCATTGCCGCGCTGCTGCTATTCGCTTCAACCCAAACCCAAGCCGCCACCATCACAGGTAAATCACTACGATGAGCTGCCCTGCCTGTGGTCGCCCAGTTGAAGCAACTGATGCCAAATGTATTCATTGCGGAAAATCTTTTACTGTAGACATCTATGTGCCCCCGGAAGATGGGGAGCGATTTCAGCCTTATATGCTTTATAAGTTTTATAAGCTTCACAAGCTTAAAAGCTTGCTTGGATATTATGCACTCTGCTAGTATTGGCGCCTATTATTACTTCTATTTTGTACGTTATTTTTTTGTTTATAGTTTTTGCTATTACATTGGTATTTTTCCAGGTAATTGAACTTCCTAATTTCGAATTAATGGTTTTGATAGAGATGATTAAATATGACTTACTAGTAGCTTTAGTGATCGCTACAATTTTCTGGATAAAAGAGGAATTATTCGAAATCTATGATTAATAGAAAGCCGTGAGGTTGCATACTCCAATAATACTCATGAAAACATTTTTAGCCGCTCTACTGCTACTCATTTCAGCCCAAACAAACGCCGCCACCATCATAGGCCGAGTAGTAAAAGTCTCAGACGGCGACACCATCACGGTTTTAGAGGACACCACTCAGCACAAGATCAGGCTCATGGGCATTGATGCGCCTGAGCCAACATGAAACATTGTTAATAACCAGAAAGTTGATGGCTATTAGTCATATTGATCTATTTCATCACCCAATATTGTTTGGTAACCTGCTGGACATAATAAAAATGATTTACTTTTTGACAGGGGATAACAATGTTATTGACTAAGACCTTAGCTGCATCTTTGGTGATGGCTGCATGCTCAATCGCCGCAACATCTGCATCAGCTCAAACCTATTTTCTTGATGCAAGTCAGTTTAACTACATGAGTGCAGACAAGATTCAGGGCTATATCAAGACTGATAAAGTTGGCACTTTCACCACTAAAGAAGCTGTTGAAGAAGTGCTACAGCAAACCAGCTTTGGTTTCAAGATCATGGATGGCGCATCCGTGCTGTCCGAGCTTACCGTCCTCAATAGTGCATGGGAGCTGGATTTGCGGTCTATCATGGGAGTTAGCCTGGTAATAAGTGATAGTGAATTTTCATTAAGCTTTGTTACCCCGCAGGAGTTTTCCTCCGCGAGATTACTCCTGATTTCCGACGATGGGTCTACCAGACTACAGTTCAGTCAAGTAAATAACATCAGCGACTATTCCATAATTCATATGAGCTATAACGCATCTCATAGCGCCTCAACCAATTTGCCATTTGGATCTACTTTTGTGCTTTCCGCCGCCTTGGTACCCGAACCATCAAGTTACGTCATGCTAGGCCTAGGGCTAGCATTCCTCGGCATGACTGCTCGTCGCAGAAGCTAGGGGCTTACTTGTGCTGATGAAAACCCGCTCCGGCGGGTTTTTTATTGCCTAGCGTCTGCCCTGCATCCGATTGGACTAATGCCACCCTAGCCATGTGCAGATACTATGTAGTGGCTTACACCTCCTCACATAGGCAATAAGCGCAGGTCCAGCTCGCGCCTCTGCCCTCCCCGGTGTAGGCGCATTTTTTTGCCTATCACTTTGAGCGGTATTTAGAACCCATGTGGACATGCAGATCTTGTAAAGCCCAGCTCGAACTCCACGACGTCAAGGCAACCCTTGATGCCCAGGGGCTGAACTTCATCTACCCTATCTGCCAGCATCGCAATAAGCTGATCAACGTTGGCACCGATCACTTACACGTAGTGCAGCCTGATATTGACAGGGATGAGTTCAAGGCTCGCACTTAAACCACTCCCCTTTTGTGCGCGCGACACAAACAAAAACAGGGGCATGTAGCTCCTGTGATTGATGTGCCTTAGATTAGGCTGATTTGCGGCGGCGAGTTGCGAAGCCTAGCACACCAAGACCTAAGCCTAGCATGGCATAAGCACTTGGCTCTGGAACACTTGAAATAATTTGTTCGTTGTCTAAACCAAAATGATAAGTATCCGTGGCGAATATCACCCTAAGGTTGATATAAAGCTTGTTATTGGCAACTTGATGAAAAGGGTACTCTGGAACAATGGGTTCATTTCTAAACACACCCGAGCTTGTGCCTCCCAGATAGTCCCAACCATTAATCACTGAATTATCAAACTCAAAGGTGAATGCAAAGTGCATAGTCTCACCCCACTCATTAACAGGCCCAACACTCCTTCTGATGTTACCAGTCAGGCCCTTATTGGATTCTAATATACCGATCGTTAGACCATCGTCTTTAAAATCGATGATTTGTTAGATTGACCCTGGCCCACCAAATACCTGTCCAACGCCATGTTGAACACCACAAAAAACCCCGGCAAATCCTAATGATTCCGGGTTTTTTTTGTTTAATGCCACCGCCTCAGCTTTATGAGGATGCAACAAAACTTAAGGCTCGCGATAAGTTTATATATTGTTATTGGGGAACGAAGCTACCCGACTAGGCAATGATCATCAGTAAACTCTCAAGCAGTGTAGACAAGCTTTTGAGCGGTACTATAGCTACATTCAAACAATTGTAGGTTAGGAAAAATAGCATGTCCCCCACCAAATGAACTACCCATTCAACTGACATGCCCTTTACCTACTGTATAAACTGCAAGCGCAAAGTTAAAACCAAATTTACCATCTGCCCGGGATGCGGCAAACCACGTTCCGGGCCTGATGGCTCTCCCCGCAGGTCAACAGTAACTTTGCTTAAAGTGCTAGGGCTAATATCTGCTTTAGCACTTCTTTACCTCAAAATCTCCTGAATTTAACGCTATCAATATTAAGCCCCCGGAGGGGCTTTTTTAGCTTAATGCACAGATTAGGCTTTGACGTTTCCTTGCCCTAGCTCCGCCCCGGTTTGCGGGTCGCTCTTGGGGTCTGATGCTGTACGCTCGGCCAACTGCTGATTCAACTTTTCTTCTTCTGAGCTTAATTTCACCGTTGCCACGCCATCTCCCTTGCCCAGGGTGGCTGGCTCCTTAACATATTCCCACTCCCCGCCCTTATTCCAGGGGCCTCTGACTTCATCTCCTTTTGAAAGGTCAAGGTAGAGATTGGTGAATTGGGGATCACCGGGCAATTTACCCGGTGGGAAGTTGTTATCAATGGCATATAGCGCTTTTTCAAATGATTTTTGATGCGCTATTTCCCGCGTCATCAAAAATGTGAGGGCGTCTTTAACCCCAGGGTCTTCAGTGATGTTGATCAAGCGCTCATACACAATCTTGGCCCTGGCTTCTGCTGCGATATTGGAGCGCAGATCTGCGGTAGGCTCTCCAATGGTATCGACATATGCTGCACTCCATGGCACGCCTGCGGAGTTTGTCAGCGGAGCGCCACCACCGTAAAGCAGTTGTGTCAGGTGGCTATCATTGCCGCTGCCCGAGAGTGAGCGATATATCTCGCCCTCGGCATCCACACCCTCAGCCAGCTTGCCTCTAGCACCCTTGTTAAGCATGCATACTAGGCTGCCGATGATTTCCAGATGGCTTAATTCTTCAGTGGCAATATCAAACAGCATGTCTTTGCGGCCTGCATCATCTTCAGCAATTGCCTGGGTGAAATAGCGGCAAGCGGCTGCAAGCTCACCTTGAGGGCCGCCAAACTGTTCAAGTAAAAGGTTAGCCAGGCCAGGGTTGGTTTCATTAACACGCACTGTATATTGCAATCGTTTGTTATGTGAAAACATGACTTTCTCCGTCTGTGTTGTCTGCTGGCTGGAAGTAGCAAGCTGGCATCACAGTATTGCAAGCCCGGATAGTCTGTTATGGGACAGCGGCTTTATCAGATGTGGGAAGGCATTACTTGGCAAATCACTCAAGAGCACTGGGGTATTTGTGCATCATGCCAACCTTGGAAAGGACAGTTCAGCAAGTAGTCCATGGGCATAGATGTGCCAAATAAGGCACAGCCACCTATACTCATCCCTCCCTATCTCCCCCGCTGCTGATCATCCTTCTCCAGCCACGCTGAGCAGTGATATTGCGGTTTTTTTTCAAGTCACTCCCGTGCACGTTTGCCGTTAGTCAGTGGGATATTGGCGTGGATAGTCAGAAGCGCGACCAAGTGATTATTACTAAATTACAAGTTGAGAGCCTAGGCACTATGAAACTGTATCGCCTCAAGCTCTATGTGAGCAATACGCTACTTTAATCCCCAAACAGGCCTTTCAAAAAAGCTCGAGCCCTCCGGCTGAAGTTCAGCAACCAGCATGCTGGCGTATGCTTTTTTGCTATTAAACTGCTATCACCGCCCGCATTGACTTTTGAAATATACTCAATAAAATGAATATTAAATCACTTAAAAATCATTTTATTGATGCCAAGACGATCAAACACTTTACTCAGCACTCACCAGGCCGCAGCCGAGGTTTTGGCACTTCTTGGCCTAAGAATCCGCGCTCATAGAATTGCGCATGGGTGGACCATCAAGGAAATGGCCGAGCGCCTGCTTTGCTCGCAAAACACCTATAGAGCCATTGAAGCGGGCAAGCCTAGCGCCAGTATTGGTATCTTGGCGAATACCTTATGGCTGTTTGGGGAGCTTGATTCCTTGAATATGGTGGCGCCACTGCCTTATGCACTCAGCCCTGGCAAGCGCGTGAGAAAACAGAAAAATGCGCTTGCCTCCGGACGTATTACTGAGGATGAACGTGACTTCTGAACGTAAACTTTATGTGGGTCTGCACCAGGCAAATGCACAAGCGCCTGTTGCCGTGGGGCTATTAAAGCTGGTACGTAGCGGCAATATTGAATCAGGAGAATATGCCTATGGCAGGCAATATCTTGATGCACCTGCTGCCATAGCACTCAATCCTGATCATCTCCCTTTAACACCTGAAGTTAGAGTCTTGCCCCCACAGCGTATCCGTGAAGGTGGCGCTCTGCCATTGACCTTCCGGGATGCTTTACCAGATAGCTGGGGCCGTAAAGTGCTTGAATCACAACACGGCGGCCCACTTAATGACATCGATGTATTACTGAGAACAAACCAGGACAGAGTGGGTGCCATGCTGTTCAGTGAGGCACTGCCTATCCTGAACGAGGATGATGACACCGAGCCCACTACAATTGAGGCACTGGCAGAGGCGGTAAGAAGGCTGGAGTTCGATATGGAGATTCCTCAGCATATGCGCAAGCTGCTGCGCAGAGGAGGATCTTTAGGTGGAGCCAGACCAAAATCGAGCTTTATCCATGCGCAGCAAAAATGGCTGGCCAAATTCCCTGCGGTGGATGACAGGCACGATGTTGAGCTGCTGGAACATGCGGTATTGCGCCTGGCAGCGTTGTGCGGCATTGAGGTGTCGCCCTCTCAGCTGGTGCCTATTCAACATGGGCACGCCATTCTGATCAAGCGTTTTGATCGGCAGGGGGAGATAGATGGGGAGACTCGCTTACATTATCTGTCGGCTTCTGCATTGCTCAATGTCTCTTATGAGAGTGGCAGTGGCAGCTATGTGGAGTTAGCCCAGGTGATTCGCAGAATTTCCTCACAACCCCAGCATGACCTCAATCAGCTGTATCGCAGAATGATCTTCAACATCATCATTGACAATACGGATGATCATGTCAAAAACCATGGCATGCTGCATGTGGGCCACGGGCAATACCGCCTGGCTCCGGCTTTTGATATTGAAATGCAACTGAGAAACCTGGGCCAGCAAGAGTTGGCCATCATGCCTGGCCATTCAGGTTCCAGTCTGAAATCTGCCATGCAAGCCGCGCCTGCCTTTGGCCTATCTGAGCAAGACGCGCAGCAATCTATTGAAAAGATTCAGGCGCTGGTTGATAACCAGCTTGTGAGCATCACGGCAGCGCTGGGGGCAGCGCAGGGTTTGCAATCCAAGATTCAGCAATGCTTAAGGCGCCAATATGAATTGACGCATGACATGCCTTGATCGACTTGCCACACTCCCGCAAGAGATGGCAAACAACCTCAGCACCTCTCACCATCTCGCCACCCAGTTTTTAACCATTTATCTCAACATCAAAACCCGAATGAATAACCAACAAAGCCCATAGGCTGGGTTCTGGTTTCCGCAATCGGGCTATCGCCTTGCTCATTGCTCAAACGGTTGGCAATCAAACCAAAGAACAAGGCCTGGTTTTGGTTGACGCTGTAAATACCATTAATGCCAATTTGATATTGAACACCAGCCCCAGCTTTATAAGCTGGCCGCCCAGGGCGCACTTCATCAGCATCCACGCCAAAGTAGTAGTCATTGAGCTTGCTGTCATTCCATTGCATGCCTACCAGGCCATTCAGACGCAGCTTACTGGAGCGGTAAAGATTGCGAATAAACTGCAATTGCACGTTCTGCCCTTTGCTGGCGCCGCCCACATCAAAGCCCCATTGCGCATTGACCGTGCCATAGTCGGTCTGCCAGCGCAGCACCGGGCCCATATCCACCGAGAAGTCCCTGTCATCCATACCCTTGGTTCTGCTGCTGTCATCGGCGTCCCAGCCAAAGCGGGCATCGGCGGAAAGGCCAAAGCGGATACGCTTGTCACTGGATTCAAGCAACCAGACGCCAGCCTGCAAGCCATTGATATAAAACCTGTCCCCATAATTGGCATTGATCACAGGCAGTACCAGCGCACGAAAATCCTTAGAGCCTGAGGTTTTGGGGATAAAGCCCACGCCTATCCCGTACATATTCTTCTGTCTGGGCATGGCAGTTTCAGTCTGGCGGTCTATTCTGTCATCCTCAGCCCAGGCATTGCTGGCTAGCAATGCCATGGTTGCCATACTCAATGCGCGTTTAAGTTGTGCCATTGTTTTCCTATCTAATGTTCATACAGGTAATGTTTAAAGGGGCCATATTATTGGATTCTGTAAACTAAAAGCGCTCAGACCCAATGCAGTGTAAAGCAATTGTGTTGCGTTTTTAGCGCCTTTTCAGCATCGCCATGTTTACTAGTGCCATACATGCCCATAACCCATTGCCGGGCTACAGGTCCGTTTGGACTATATGCGTTCTGTACCGCAGGTATATGATAGTCAGGTCGGGATTGATTCCCCCGATGGCATTCAAGCTACTCCGGGCCTCTATCCTCCCCGATGTGGCGCTTTTTTTTAGCAGCACATCCCCCACTCAAAAACGCGCTTTGGCCATGAAGCATTGCGGTGCGCATGGCGAGCTTTCCTTAGCCACAAGACCGCATTGCTTGCACACACCCTGGCCGTATTTTTATCCCACAAACACTTAAGCGGGCATCCTATATCGACAGCATGTTGACGGCCTTATGCTGGTCTCGTCGGTGCCTGACAGGCCCTGATGCCCAACTCCTCTCCTATGCCTTATCGCTTTCGGTGAGGCATTTTTTTGGCTATTGATACATGAGCTAGCGCTATATGTGTTTGCAGAGATTCATCTACATCACTGTGTCCATGATTACTGTTTCCAAAATGACTTTAACCATGGCCCTGGTTACAGGCACAAGCGCTTATTTTTTGCGCTGGCGCACAGAATGTAATGGCATTGCCGCTGTCGAACCCGCAGCCATTTTCAATCAAAACACATCATGGATTTAATCATCGCGCGGCCGGAAGGTTTGTACTGCCCCCCCGGCGATTTTTATATAGACCCCTGGCGGCCAGTAGACCGTGCCGTGATTACGCACGGCCATGGTGATCATGCACGCACAGGTCATCAGCACTATCTGGCTACTGCTGCAGGCGCAGGTATATTGCGCAAGCGTCTGGGCGAACATATCAATCTGCAAACGCTGGAATATGGTGAGAGCCTTCAGCACCATGGTGTCAACATCAGCCTGCACCCGGCTGGGCATGTCTTGGGCTCGGCCCAGGTGCGAGTGGAATATCAGGGTGAGGTCTGGGTGGCCTCAGGCGATTACAAAGTGGAGCCTGATGGCACCTGCACCCCGTTTGAAAGCGTGCGCTGTCACACCTTTATTACCGAGTCCACCTTTGGCCTGCCAATTTATCGCTGGCAGGCGCAGCAGCAGATTTTTGCCGATATCAACCAGTGGTGGCAGAGCAATGCAGAACAAAACCGCGCCAGCGTGCTGTTCTGCTATGCCTTTGGCAAAGCCCAGCGCGTATTGTCAGGCTTGAACCAACATATAGGCCCCATTCTGGTTCATGGCGCGGTAGAGCCGCTAAACCAGATTTACCGTCAGGCGGGCATTGCACTGCCGCTCACCCACTATGTCAGCGAAATAGAAGACAAAGCCCAAATCAGCAAAAGCCTGGTGCTGGCGCCGCCATCCGCGCAAGGCACGCCGTGGATGAAACGCTTTGGCGATTACTCCGACGCCTTTGCCAGTGGCTGGATGCAGCTACGCGGCACGCGCAGGCGGCGCGGCGTAGACCGTGGCTTTATTCTCTCTGACCATGCCGATTGGCCAGGCTTGCAAACCGCCATCAAGGCTACGGGTGCAGAGCGCGTGTTTGTTACCCATGGGCAGATACACCCCATGGTGCGCTGGCTGTGCGAGCAAGGCCTGGACGCACAGGCTTTTGTCACAGAATATGGTGAGGAAGCCGCAGAGGCGGAAACAGACTTTGCCGCTGAAAGCGCCTTGTCACCAGAACCATCTGCAAACACGTCCTCTGCAAATCAGCCTGCTGCAGAAATTGCCACGACCACTGCAACCACCGCAACCCACCCTCACCTGCGCCAAAAAGCGAGGCGCACATGACATTATCAAAAGGCCAAATTTGAAAGCCTTTGCCGACCTCTACTATCGGCTGGATGCCACCACCAGCAGCAATGCCAAGCTGGCGGCATTGCGGGATTATTTTTTGTTGGCATCAGCCGCCGATGCAGCCTGGGCGGTGTATTTTCTTGCGGGCGGCCGCCCACGCCAGCTGGTGCCCACCAAGCTATTGCGTGCACTAACGCTGTCAGCCAGCCAGCTGCCAGAATGGCTGTTTGAAGAAAGCTACCATGCGGTGGGTGACCTGGCTGAAACCATGGCTTTGCTCTTGCCAGATGCCAGCCACACTTCAAATCAAGGCCTGGCCAGCTGGGTAGAAAACAATTTGCTGCCACTGCGCGGCCTGCCGCCGGAAACCTTGAGCCAGCAGTTGCTGCCTTTGCTGCTGCAACTGGATCAACGCAGTCAATTGGTGTGCATCAAGCTGATTACCGGCAGCTTCCGCGTTGGTGTTTCGCGCCTGCTGGTCACGCGCGCGCTGGCGGCGGTGGCAGGCATAGATGCCAAGCGCATTGCCCAGCGCCTAGTCGGTTATACCGACCTTGCTGCCCGGCCAACTGCAGCGCATTACCTCAAATTGATTGCGCCTGTGCATGAAGATGGAGAGACGCTAAGCGAAGGCCAGCCCTACCCGTTTTTCCTCGCGCATCCACTGCAACTGCCTACCGAGCAATTGGCAGCAATACTTGGCGGCCCAGAAGATTGGCAGGTGGAATGGAAATGGGATGGCATACGCGCGCAACTAGTGAAGCGTGACGGCCAGCTATGGCTATGGTCACGCGGTGAAGAACTGGTGACCGAGCGCTTTCCTGAATTGCACGGGCTGCTACAGCACTTGCCGGATGGCACTGTGCTGGATGGTGAGCTGGTGGTATGGAAACAAGGCCAAGTCCAGCCCTTTGCCTTGCTACAGCAACGCTTGGGGCGCAAAACCCTTAATAGCAAGATTCTGCAAAACCTGCCTGTGGTATTGCTGGCTTACGACCTGCTGGAATGGCAAGGCCAGGACTGGCGCGAGCAGGCGCAATCTGTGCGACGTACGCAACTGGAAGAAATTGTACTCAGTTGCCAGCAGCCGCAATTGCAAATATCACCCTTGATCAGCGGAGCAAGCTGGCAAGCGCTGGATAAACAACGCGCCGCATCGAGCAGCCTGGGGGTGGAAGGCTTTATGCTCAAGCGCAAGGATGCGCACTATGGCATAGGCCGCACCAAGGATGTAGGCGTCTGGTGGAAGTGGAAAATAGACCCTTACACCGCAGATGCGGTGCTGATTTATGCGCAGACTGGTCATGGCCGCCGCGCCAGCCTCTACACCGACTACACCTTTGCCGTCTGGGATAGCCCGCAGGACAACCCCGAGCGCAAATTGCTGCCTTTTGCCAAGGCTTATTCTGGCCTCACCGATGCAGAAATGCGCGAGGTGGACGCCATTATCCGCAAAACCACGCTGGAGAAATTTGGCCCGGTACGCAGCGTCACCCCCACCATGGTGTTTGAGCTGGGCTTTGAAGGCATAGCCCTCAGCTCACGTCACAAAAGCGGCATAGCCGTGCGTTTTCCGCGCATGCTGCGCTGGCGGCAGGATAAACCCGTGGCCGAGGCCGACACCCTGCAGAGCTTGCAGGCGCTGTTACCGCAGGCTGCAAGCCCTGCCAGTCAGGAGGTGGATGAATCATGACCCTGCGCGCAGCCCCTGCAAGTTCATTGCCTGCACCCTCCTTGCCCTCTGCTGACAGCCCTGCCGCTGATAGCCCTGCCGTCACCAAGCCTGATGATTTTGCTTTAAGTCGGCACTGGTTTGCAGGCCATGGCTGGCAGCCTTTCCCGTTTCAGCAGCAGGTTTGGCAGGCCGTGGCCCAGGGTCAATCCGGCCTGCTGCACGCCACCACCGGGGCGGGTAAAACCTATGCGGTATGGATGGCGGCCATAGAGCGCTTTGCCTTGAACAAGCCAGCGACAATCACCGCAGCAGCCTCGGCGAGCGCTGAAAAACCAGCGACCACCAGCAAGCGCAAGCCGCCCAGCCAGGGTTTGACCCTGTTATGGATCACCCCCATGCGCGCCCTGGCGGCAGATACCGAGCGTGCATTAACTGCACCGCTGCAGCAGCTAAACCTGGATTGGAGCATAGGCTTGCGCACGGGCGACACCAATAGTGCCGAGCGCGCACGGCAAAGCAGACGCCTGCCCACCGCGCTGATTACCACCCCAGAAAGCCTGACCCTGCTGCTGACGCGGCCAGATGCCGCAACCATTTTTGCCAGCCTGAAAATGGTGGTGGTGGATGAATGGCATGAATTAATCGGCAACAAGCGCGGTGTGCAATTGCAACTGGCGCTGGCCCGCTTGCGGCGCTGGCAAGCTGGCTTGATTACCTGGGGCTTGTCAGCCACGCTGGGCAATTTGCAGCATGCCATGGAGGTGCTGATTCCTGGCCCATCTCACAGCAGTTCTGCCCCGCCCGTACTGGTGCAGGGCAAGCTGGCAAAACAGCTGTTGATAGACACCTTGTTACCACCAGGCATAGAGCGTTTTCCCTGGGCTGGGCACCTGGGTTTGCGCATGTTGCCGCAGGTGATCGCGGAAATTGAATCCAGCGCCAACAGCCTGATTTTCACCAACACCCGCTCACAATGCGAGATTTGGTATCAAGCTTTGCTGGAAGCCCGTCCAGACTGGGCAGGCTTGATTGCGCTACACCATGGCTCGCTGGATAGAAACGTCAGGGAGTGGGTAGAGTCTGGCCTCAAGGCAGGCACGCTCAAGGCCGTGGTCTGCACCTCCAGCCTGGATCTAGGCGTGGATTTCCTGCCCGTGGAGCGCGTGTTGCAGATAGGCTCGCCCAAGGGCGTAGCCCGCTTGATGCAGCGTGCCGGGCGCTCAGGCCATGCCCCCGGACGCGCCTCGCGCCTGACCGTGGTGCCTACACATGCCATGGAATTAATCGAATCGGTGGCAGCGCAAGATGCCATTGCTGCGGGTCGCATCGAAGCCAGGCAATCGCCGCGCAAGCCCTTGGACGTGCTGGTGCAGCACCTGGTGACCATTGCGCTGGGTGGTGGCTTTATTGCCGATGATTTATTGGCGGAAGTACGTAGCTGTTATGCCTACCAGGATTTAAGCGCAGAAGAATGGCGCTGGGCCCTGGCCTTTGTGCAGCATGGCGGCGAATCGCTCACCGCTTATCCGGATTACCGCCGTGCCATCCCCGATGAACACGGCGTGTGGCATGTGCCAGATGCGCACCTGGCACGGCGGCACCGCATGAGCATAGGCACCATCGTCAGCGATTCCAGCATGATGGTGAAATTCTGGAGCAAAGGCGCTTCTGGCAAAAGCCTGGGCTCAGTGGAAGAAAACTTTATCGCCAGGCTCAAGCCCGGTGATCATTTCTTGTTTGCCGGGCGCTTGCTGGAACTGGTGCGCGTGCATGAAATGACCGCTTTTGTGCGCAAGGCAACGGGCAAAAAAGCCGCCATCCCCCGCTGGAACGGTGGCCGCCTGCCGCTTTCCACCGAACTGGCTACCGCCATGGTGGCACGTATGGATGCTGCGGCCCACGGCCATGTTGACGGTCCGGAAATGCAATTAATCCAGCCCTTGCTGCAAGTGCAAAGCAACTGGTCAGCCCTACCCACCAATACCCATCTGCTGGCCGAATCGCTGCACTCGCGCGAAGGCTGGCATTTGTTTCTTTACCCCTACGCCGGGCGCAGTGTGCATCTGGGCCTCGCCAGCCTGCTGGCCTGGCGTGCGGGCAAGCATCAGCCCAACACCTTCTCCATCGCGGTCAATGATTACGGGCTAGAACTGCTTTCCGCCGTGGCGGTAGATTGGGCCAGCATATTCCAGCAAGATATCTTCAGCACAGAAAACCTGTTGCGCGATGTGATAGAGAGCCTGAATGCAGGTGAGCTGGCGCAAAGACGTTTTCGTGAAATTGCGCGTATTTCCGGGCTGGTGTTTGCCGGGTTTCCCGGTGCGCATAAAAGCGCCAAGCAAGTGCAGGCTTCATCCAGCCTGTTTTATGACGTTTTCAGCAAATACGATCCACACAACCTGTTGCTGACACAAGCCCAGCAGGAAGTGCTGCAACAAGAGCTGGAAATCGCACGCCTGTCTGCCACGCTGCAACAACTACAAAGCAAGCAAATACAATTGATGCAAATCAAACGGCCTACGCCGTTTGCGTTTCCGCTGCTGGTAGAACGCTTCCGCGAAAGCAGCAGCTCAGAGAAACTCGCCGACCGCATTGCGCGCATGGTAAGCGAGCTGGAAAAAGCCGCAGGCGCAGGGGCGTATGTCCATGAAGAAAGCCCGCAGGCACAGGCACAATTCAATACCCAGCAGCAAGCCTACAAAAAGCGCGAGCGCCATGGCAAAACTGGCAAGCCCACTACGGCAGAAGAAAGAAGCAAAGCACCAAGACGACGTAGCCGCATGATTCCAAACAAAGCACGCCCAGAATGATTCTATGCATGACTCATTCCTTAATTAAACTCATGAGTAAACTCGTGACTCAGCTCATTTTCAACGCATGCCCCAGCCCAAGCTTACTTTGATCAACACCAATCGCTTGATGCAACTCCAGCCATGAAACATCAACACCCACTGAGCATAGGCAGCAATACCCTGCTGTTGCTGGCCGATAAAGCCATCTACTGGCCGCAACAGCAAGCCCTGCTGCTGGCCGATGCCCACTTCGGCAAGGCCGCGGCCTATCGTGCGCTGGGCCAGCCCGTGCCACAAGGCACCACTAGCCACAATCTGCAACGCTTAAACCAGCTGCTATCTACATACCCCACGCAAAAAATCATATTCCTCGGCGATTTTTTGCATGCGCCCAAGTCTCACGCCCCAGCCACGCTGCAGGCTTTACGTCTGTGGCGTGCGCAACATGCCGCCATAGCGTGTGTTCTGGTACGCGGCAATCATGATCACTCTGCGGGTGATCCGCCTGCAGACTTGAATATTGCCACTGTGGATGAGCCTTACCTGCTGGGAGATTTCGCCCTGCAACATCTGCCAATCTCTCATCCACCCATCACGTGCTGGCGGGGCATATCCATCCAGTGTTCCGCTTGCAAGGCAAAGCCCGCCAACGCCTGACTTTGCCCTGTTTTCACCACCAGCCAGGCATCACGCTACTGCCCGCTTTCGGTGCTTTCACTGGCGGCTACGCGGTGGAACATCATGCGGATAGTCAGGTTTATGTCACAGATGGAGACTGCGTGTGGCCAATCACAGCCGCATCATGAAGTCAGCATGAGGGCTAAATAAGCGCGCTAGACTGATTTCAAGAGATGCTTGAATTGAAGTTGATCAGCACCATACTGACCAGCAGCGCGACTATGACCGCCATGCCTATCGCCAAAACCAGCGTCAGGCGCGCGGTTTTCTTGGCAGCCAGCGCAGTTTTCTCGGCGTATTGCAGTGCCAGCGTCTGGCTGATCTGCTTCTCACGCGCTTTCACCTCGCCCTCGGTCATGCTTATCCAGTCCAGCAAGGCTTGCCTGCGGCTACCAAAACTAAGCTCGGCCTTGGCCTTGCAATAGGCCAGGCCCTTTTCCTCGCACTCGGCCAACATAGCCGCTTTTTGCTTGCTCACACCCCCTGCTGTCATGCACGCCCTTTGTCTATTGCTGTTGTAGGGACGATTATCAGGCTGGTGTTGCCCAAGGCGGTAGCATAAAACGGCAACTTCTTACGGCTATGAGTGCGTTTACTTCAGATAGCGATCCGCAGACTCTCGCAGCGTGGTAAATGCCATCGCCAGCTTGGTCACTTGATTGGGAAAATCTGAGGCTGGGGCTTTTTCTGCCTCTTTCAGCGCACCGCTGAGCACCAGCGCATTGATACGCACGCGCTCATGCTCTTTGGCGGCAAAGTGAAAATCCATCAGCCCCAGCATGTAAAACAGGGCACTGGACAAGGTCATTCTAGGTAATACATCCACTGGCTGACATTGCTGATATTCACGCAGGGTGTCTTCCATATCCTGAAAATAGGCTTGGCGGAAATAACGGCTTCTGGCCTGAGCTGCCCTGATTTTGCTGAATTTCACAAAAGCAAACCACGCCGCAATCGGCAGCAAGATAACAGCAAAGATGATCAGCCACAGCAGCACAAGCTCACTCATTCACCAGATCCCCACATCACGCCTTGGATAGATGTTCGATTTTATCACTTTCGGCTGTGTTGTCAGGAAAGTTTGCCTGGTGACTAGGCTTGATTGTGCACTGGCACTAAAAAATTCTCTGGTGCGGAATTTTTTTGAGTATACTCATTAAAGTAATAAATATAATAAAACTGGCAAGATCATCTTAGGCACCAGTCGCGCCACATAACAAAGCCTTGTGATCAGATCAGCCCAAATGCTCTCCCGGTGTCGAGAAAAATAAGAGAGTAAAAATGTTATCCGCCCCCCCCCCCAGGAGAACAGCATGGCGACCGACTTGGCCCTCGTCGATTTTTTTCGTCCGTATATTCTCAAAGGTGAGAATACAGACTGGCATGCCGCCTTATCTGTCATTTATGTAGAAAGCTTTGAAACCGCACTCAGTGATGAAGGCATCACGATTCGGGGTGTAGCGCGTTTTTCCGGCGCGGGCAAGCTGGCGTTTGACCCTCTGGCAGGCAAGCTTTCCTTTGATGGCTACAATACCGAGGGGCATCCGCAGCAGCAGCCAGGCAGGCGTGAGCCTGGCTGGATATTACCGATACCAGGCTGGAGTTTGCCTTGTCTGCGCCCAGGGCAGCGGGGGCCATTATCAGCGCTGGACTGGCCTCCATTCCTGCTAGTGAAACGGCATTCAACCCGGTACGAGAGGTGTTGAACGCCTGGGATGACATTCCCGCAGACGCACCACCTTCAGACTACCCTGGCACGGCATTCTCGCTGGAGCTGGTGCTGGCGGGGATTGTGCTGCGCCCGCCTTTCCTCAAGCCCGCCAAGATGACCACCGAGGGCCTGCTGCTGGCAGATAGCAGCCGCCAGGATGTGACGTTCAACCTGCCCAAGATCAAGCTGTTGCTGAACCAGGGCAGTGATGCCCAGGCCAGGCTTGAAGTCAGCCTTCAGTCCCTGGGGGTAGCCAGCCTGGATGATGGCGGGGATATTGCCGCAGCCGAGATGATCAGCATGACGCCGCCCTATGCCTTGATTGGGGAATCTGGAGTGGTGGGCTTTGGTTTCAAATCCGCCGTGCTGGATTTATCGGATGGCTACACCCCGGCGGCCGTGCTGCAACAGTTTGGCTTTGATGAAAGCTGGACCGGGCTGTATCTGCCGGAAATCCGCTTGTTTGTAGCCCCGCACGGCATGGAGGATTTTGCCGTCAATGCCGGGGTGCGTAATCTGTTGATAGGCTTAGGCCAATCCAGTGGCATCACGGGTGATTTTGAGGTGATGGTCATCAATCAGGGCGCGGGCGATTTGGGCTTGCAAGCGGTGTTCCTGACACCAGATAACCGTGTGATTGGCGTTGAACCATTGCCTGATGGCAGCTTGGAAGTTGCCCTGCCTGCACAGTCGCGTTTGTTGCTGGAAATTTCCGGCGGCAAGGCGCCCTACTTTGGCCAGGCCAGCTTTGGCGGCAGCGATCACGCCGGACTGGTGCACGATATTGATCTCTCCAGCAATACTGAACTTAATATCAGCGTCAGCGCCAGAGACTCCAGCAGCCAGCAAAAGACCAAGACACTGAGCATCAAGGCTTATCGTCTAAGCCCTGCCAATACGAGTACTGGCAACACCAGCAGCCCGGTGTCCCCGGCCAGCGTCAAGACCACCAGCATCACGCTGGATGGCGTCAGCCAGGCTACACCTGCCCTGACTTTGGTCAGACAAGACAGTAGCACTATCACCATCAGCCTTGATCCGCCTTCCGCCAACACCAGTTGGAAGATAGGCAACAACCCGCCCGAAATCGGTGCCAGCGTCACCATCCCACTGGCAGCTGGAGAAACCAAGCCAGTAGAGGCGTCTTTAAGTGATGGCACGGTAAACAGCATCAACTGCTATTTCCGTTTTGATCAGCCTGGCAGCACCACACCCAGCGGCTTTGCGCTGGACTACAACAACAGCAACAGCTCGCCCGCAGTAGATCCCAGCAGCAGCACTTACTGGATGCCACCTGCTATTCCTTTCATGGATAAATTCCGTGCGGCGCTGCGGCAGCTCAATGGCGCTAGCTTGACCCTGGTGGGCAGCGCCAGCTATGAGCTCAATGATGCCAAGGATAAATACAATTATCTGCTGTCCCGACGCCGGGCCGAGGCCTTGCGGCAATTGCTGGAGTCCGAGGCCAACCATCCAGACCCGGCACAACGTATCCCCGCTTTTACGCTGACTACGGCCCCAGCCGATATTGGCGCGTCAGCGCCACCCAGCGCCTGGGTCAGCGACTGGAAAACCCATAGCAGCCCGAGAAATCTTTGGTGGAAAGCCAGCATAGAAGGCTTTGGCCCCATCACCATCCCCGGCAGTATCACCCAGGGTGAAGTCACGCGCCCTGCGGCTGCCCAGCCAGTGCCCCCGCCCCCCGCCCTCACTACCCCTCCCGCACCACCGCAGGCACCGGACTGGTTCCGTTCCATTGCGCTCAAGGTACGCATAGTGCGTGATCAGTTTGTGGCGGTGGAATTATCCGGCGAGCTGGATTTTGAGACGGCGGCAGAAGAAAAACTGCGTAACCGCGGTGTAGGCAGTGGCCAGATTCCGCAGTTTGAAGGGCTGGGCAGCCAAAACCCCAGCGATGGCATCGTCAAATACTTGATTCTTTACCAGACCGACCCCGCCAGCCAGACCGATCAGATCAAGCTCTATCTGGGTGCAGACCCCAACGATAAAGACGGCCTGCTGATGACAGGCCAACTGCCAGGCCAGCCGCTGAAGAACCCCAGTACTGGCCGCAATGTATTGGGCATGACCGCCCTGTTTACCCCGCTGCTGGCAGAAACTGCCCCCGCCTCGCCCACCGATGGCAGCGTGGCTGAAATTGTGCTCAGCACGGCAGCCCTCGGCCTGCCTATCGCGCTGGCTGAGCTGGGCCTGTTCAATGTAGAGCGTGTGGTGCTGTATGGCGGCGAGCTGAATGTGATCAACCGTGCCGGACAATGGGTATCAACCCTGTTGTTTGACGTGGAAACCGCCATCTCGGCCGATATTGAATTGGGTGGCATCCGCTTTCTGGAAATTCCCCGCGATAAACCACTGGCGGTAAGGTACAAGGCCATAGGTTTGAAAATGGGCTTCCCACCAGGCTCTAACGACCGTTTCCAGCTCAGGCCCATGTTTGATGCCTCCAAGGGGTATTCCATAGATTTATCCGGCCCGGGCGCCTGAAAGTGCCCGACCCGCTGGGGCAAATCCTGCAGGTGCTGGGCGCACGCATCGCCCGCACCAATCCCCTGACCTTTGAGATAGACCTGGGCTTTGCCATAGACCTGGGGGTAGTCACCATAGAACGCGCGCGTATGCGCCTGCCAGTCAGCCCACTGGGGCCACCTGAACTCACCGCGTTTGCGGCCAGCATCAGTGTGCCCAGCACCATAGAAGGCCGCGGCTATCTGGAAATCAACAATCGTGAATTCAAGGGCCAGATTGATGTATCGCTGGTGCCGCTCAAGCTGCGCCTGGCCGCAGGCCTGGGCATTGCCGACATTCCCGCCAGCAAGGGTGGGCCAGCCACAGGTGTCATCATCACACTGGAACTGGAACTGCCAGTCGCCATTCCGCTGGCGCAATCCGGCTTTGGCATTTATGGCTTCCTCGGCCTGTTTGCCATGCATTACGCGCGTGATGAGACTGGCATCAACTCACTGACACCAGCGCTGGCCTGGCTCAAGGACAGGGCCAAGGGCGACCCTACCAATATCGATGCCTGGAAACCCGAGATCAATAAATGGGGCTTTGGCCTGGGGGCCATACTCGGCACCATGGAAGGTGGCATCATCTTCAACGTCAAGGGCATGGTGTTGCTGGAGCTGCCGGGGCCACGCCTGCTGCTGATCATGCGCGCCAACCTGCTGGCGGTGCTGCCTGACCTCAAGGATGGCGAGGCCGAAGGCACTTTCCTCTGCGTGATTGATCTTGATTTTGGCCGTGGCAGGCTGACCATAGGCATGTCCATAGATTTCAAGATCACGCCGCTGATTGAAATCCAGATTCCGGTAGAGGCCTATTTCAATCTGACCCAGGGTAATGACTGGCATGTCTACCTCGGCACAATGCCCGGCGAAGAAGTGGGCATGACCTTGCCCGGCCCAATACACGCCAACATCCTGCAAGTGTTTGATGGCGCAGGTTATGTCATGATCAGCGGCCACGGCATTCCGGCTTATAAAGGCTGGATGCCATCCATGGCGTAGGCCTGGCGGTTGGCTTGGAAGTATCCATACTCTGGGGCAACCGTTCCATAGGCCTGTATTTACGCGCCACTGCAGGTTTCAACGCCGTGCTGGGCTTTGAGCCTTTCTATGTCGGCGGCCTGTTGTATGTGCGTGGTGAATTGCGCCTGTTTGTGGTCAGCATCAGCGCCTCGGCCCAGCTCACGGTGCAGATAGGCGAGAAAGCCGATGGCAGCAAACTGGCCAGAATCGATGGCGAAATCTGTGGCGAAGTGGATTTATTCTTCTTCACGGTCAAGGGCTGCGTTGATTTCCATCTGGGCGTGCAATCGCAAATCACCCCGCCCGCGCCATTGCTGCTGCGCAGCGCCACCCTGGTCAGCCGCTCACCTGCTTTGGTAGTGGGCACTGGTGTCGATAAAGGCATAGATTCCAAGCTGGGCGATGGCTTGGCGCAAACCAATGCGCCTGCCCATGATGATGCCAAGCTGGTGACCGTACCTATAGATGCCATTCCGCTACTGACCATGTCGGCGATTCCGCAGATCAATGGTTTGCAGATCATGGGTGAAGCCAGCACCAACAGCCCGGGCGGGACTGTTGATGGCTTTATCCAGCGTGGCGATTATGCCTACCGCTATGTGCTGACCAGCGTGGAGCTGGCACGTGCGGATGGCGGCGATATCACAGGCCCCGGCCCGCGCCCTTCCACCTGGTGGACACTCAATGACCCCAGTGTAGGCAATCTGGTGACCCAGCTTTCGCTATTGAACTGGACGCCCAATGCCACGCCCAAGGCCGTGGAACGCAGCGAGTTGCTGGAACACACCATAGAAGAGCGCTGGGGTACGGTCTGCCATGATGCCGCGCCTGCCGCTGCAGTGTTATGGACGTTTGAAGCAGAGCCAACCGGGCCATCCGAAACTGGCTGGCTGGTAGAGGGCATTGCCTGGCCAGACCCAGACAAAACCAAGCGCTCCACCCCCGCCGAGCTGGAAATCAAGGTATGGGAACGCTGGCGCAGCGGCGACCGCCAGCTGGATAGACTGCGCGGCATAGTGCCCGCCGTGGTTGCCCCGGCCAGCGTGCCCTGCTATGTGCCCAGGCGCAGGCCCAAAAAACCGACCCTGAAAGAACTGGCTTTGCAGAATGCAGGCAAAAGCGGCTACAGCGCGCGCCTGGCCTATGAGCGCAAAGCCCTGCTGGCTGCCACTGCCGCCTCGGTAGGCTTGCGCAAGACTGACCGCAGCGATGTGCCCGGCCTGCAAGTCCATGAGTTATTGCAGCAGATTGCCAATGGCCAGCCTGTGTACCGAGCCTCATTGCAGCCCGGCGCGCTTCATCATCCTCACTCAAGCAAGACGGCTTGCAACAGCCGCCTGCTGGCCTCACCCCAGTTTGATCTGGGCATTCCCATTGTGTTTGGTGATGCCAACCACGGCAAAGAAGTAGAAGAAAAGCTGGAAAAACTTGGCCAGGGCATGGATGAGTTTTGCGATGTGCTGGTCGTAGATTGCGGCGCGGTTATTGATGGCTGGATATTGCTGCTGTTACACAACAGCCTGGATAAAGAGGCCGAAGGCAGCCATAGCCTGATTGTGCGTTATCTCAATGGCGCAGGCAAGGAACTCAACCGCCGCCCGGTGACCGATTACGATTTGCTGCAAAGCGTGGGCATACCGCCCAAATGGAATGACCAGAACGGCCCATGGGCCAGGCCCATCTACCATGTACTGGGCCATGCCCAGCATCTGGGACGGCAATACACCCCCTATCTGGTCAAGGTAAAAACCAGCCGCGATGTACGGCAAATCCAGATTGCCATGCTACAGAAAAACCCGGATAGATCGGTGCGCATGAAGCATGAACAGGCAGGCCGCCCCTATTACCTTGCCGCCTTTGAATTCACCAGCATGGCCGAGGCCTCGCGTGAAGAATGGGATAGCGAGGAAAGCAAGCGTAACCGTCAGGTGCTGGAAACCTTCCTCGGGCCGCAAAGCGGCGATATCGCGCTCTTGGTGCCCGACCAGTTATATCGCATCAGCACCAAGGTGGAAGTCACCACGCGCGACAAGGCAGGCAATCTATCCGGCCCAGAGCCGCAAACTGCGGACTTCTGGTTCAAGACCGACAAGCTCAGCCCGCGCTCGCTGGAGCCATGGATGTTATGCACGGTGCCAGGTGCTGATGAGCAACATTACTTTGGTGCAGAGTTCATCAAAATTGTGTTTGCCACTCAGGATGTAGACAAGCTGTGGGCGGCCTATGGCAAGGAACTGCGCGCCCGCCTCAAGGCCGCCTCTTACAGACAGGTCAACGTGCCTGGTCTGGTGCACCCAGTGCCGCTAGTCAGGCAAGCAACGCTGGGTAGCCTGCAACCTGGGCTGGAGAATATCCCGGCCAGCGTACTCTCACCGTTTGAGGGCGCATTGGTGGACGGCTTGAAAGACTATGGCCCATGCATACCCGTCAATGGTGAGCGCACCCGTCATAGCAGCATCACCCTGCCAATTCCGCTAGACCCTTATACCGACTATGTGCTGGATATTGAAGCAGTGCCCATAGGGGCAGCGGCAAACACAGTGGGAGAACGCGTGCTGCGTCGGCATTTCTCTACTGGGCTTACGCCAGCTTTGCAGCCTTTGCCACCAGCTTCCAGGGCGTGCTGACCGAGCATAGACATGTCCCTGCCGGGGCCATACAGGTGATTGCCGCCAACCCGGCCTTTGCCAGTCGGCAACCGCAAGGGGCCGAGCTAGACCTGGCCATGATCAATGCCGGGCTGGAGCCTATGCCTGTGCCACAAAGCCCGCGCATTGTGGTGCTGTGGGAGCAGGCTAGTGCTGCTGCGCTGCCGCAGCCTGTGGCGGTGCTGATTGATGCTTCCGAGCCTATGCTGCGCAGCCGACTGCTGCCGCGCGAGGAAATCAGCCAGGACAACCCGCCCACCCGGCGCTGGAAGATGCTGGATGAAATCTGGCTCAATCTGGTGGCAGATAGCGGCAATGGCGCCAGCATCAGCAGCACCTTGTGGGCACCGGGCAAGCAGCGCGCCCTGGTGGTGTTGGCCCCTAACGCGCGCAATCAGCGCCTCAAGCTCAGCCTGCAGAAAAAAGCCCAGACCGCAGCCTATCTGGATGGCGCGGCGGCAACAGATAGCGCTTTTGTGATTGTGGATGAGATTCTCGGCCATGCGCCCTGGGAAGAGATATGAAGAACAATAAGGAACAAGACCATGGCCATACGTATCTTTGAACCGTCGATTCTCAAGGCACAAGGTGCGCTGCTGGATTTGATTGGGCTATACAGGCGCGGCGGGCATCAGTCTGAACTCAAACTGAGCGCGGACTATCAAGTGCTGTTGCGCTGGCAAACTTCGCCGCTGGCAGGGCTGCCCAGTGAGCCATTCAAGATATGGCGACGCCCGGCAAGGCCGTTTGCCGAGGCCAAAAAAATCCGCTACGAGGTGATCAATGTGGATGCCTTTTTGCCCGCCAATGCCGCATCCCTGACTGTGGTGCAGTTTGCGCAGCCCTTGGCTTCAGTCCGCTTGCAGATCAAGGCAGATAATCCTGGCATTGCCTCGGTGGGGCTGATGTGTGGCGTGCCCATGCTGGAATCGCTGGTGTCCATACAATCCCGGCAACTGGCCGCAGAGGAAACCACTGTCATGGAGTTTCATTCGCCACTGATTACCAGCCTGGTGCTGATCAATGTTGATAGGTTTAGCGATATCAAGGGCGTGTTGCTGGCTGAGACAGAGCAAGTTGATGACTGGGAACTGGTAGAAACCGTGGGCTTGCCTGTAGACGAGCGCGATTGGCAAAGCAGCGGCCAGCGCCATGGCATCAAACAAGGCTTGAGCAACCAGGAGACTGACGCCATCAGTGCCGCGGTTGATCGCTTCCAGCGTGGTATCAATCCTTTTGGCTGGGGCGCTTATCTGCCGGATGGCACGCCTGCTCCGGATTGGCAGTTGCCCGAGCCTGAGAAACTGGTGGAAGAAAGCAGCATGGAATTGCTGCCCATGTTGCGCCAGGTGGCTGACGCCGCCCCCAACCAACAAGCTGCCAAGACCTTCCAGTTTCAGATTGACCCGCCACAAAACCCTGCGGGTGGCACCATGCCCACTGATGAGCCGAGCACGGCGGATTTATCCCCGGTAGGTTTACTTGCCATGCTGGCTGCGGGTGACCCGCAACTGGCAGTGACCCTGGGCTTTGGTACTGGCTATTACGAAGAGAAACCTATCAGGACCAAGCGCTACACCCAAAGCGCTTATGACTGGATGATCACGGCACTGTGGGATAGAGGCCTGGATGGTCAATCTGATGCCGTGGAGTTTGCGGCACTGGTGCCCCGCCCTGGCCTGGGCATCCCCGCCCCCACCCCAGCCGATTTGCAGGTAGACCTGCAAGCGCATCTGCGGCCAGAAAAAGTCGATCAGCTGGTTGGCCTCGATACGCAGCAGCTGGGAGCGCTTCCCGCAGACCGAACTGACCTCGGTGGCCAGTTTTGCCGCGGCGCGCCATACGCTGGGCAAGCCAGATAGGGCCGAAGCCTTGCTGCAAACCCGCATGCTGACCAAAGGCTATTGCCCCATCATCAACACCCGCAGCGCCCAAGACCCGGAACCCACGCGGCAAAGCCACACTGACGCTAGTTTGCTTATCCCGCCCGACCCCGGCAAGGTGCTGGTCGATTACGCCATTAGCACACAGAATATCTTTGGCCTATGGAGCGGCTGGAGCGAAAAACCGATAGAAGTGAGCCAGCCAGCCCCAGCCAATGTGCAGATATTGTCGGCAGAACTGATAGTCACTGACCCCGGCGCAGGATCACTCTGCCCGGCCAGCCTGCGTTTTGAGTTTTCTGTGGATTGGCGCATACGTTCTATCGCCAAAATAGAGTTGCACAGCCGTTTGTTTGCCGCCGTCACGCGCCAGACTGAGCCGCCTGCGGCCAATGATAACCAGGGCATACAGTACAAGCTGGGCGGCGCCATCACCCCGATTGCGATTCAGTTCAATGGCGATATCCCCACGCTTAACGGACAGCCCGTCACCGCCCTCAATGCCGAGGGTGATGAGGAAGTCACGCCCGGAGATGCGCAAAGCAGCAGTCGACGTTACCGCGTGACCATCCCCGGTTTTGAGCTGGAATACGCCAGCAGCGCCCACATAGGCCTGACGCTGCAAGCCAGAGTGGTAGAAGCTATCGCCAATTACCGCACAGGTGCCTGGTCACCCTCGCCCAAGATTATTTACGCCTCTGATCCACGCGCGCGGCCCACACTGGTGGTTGATCTGGTACGGCTTGCCAGCCTGCCGGATGCAGCGGGTGAGTGCCATGCCCATCTGGACTGGGCCGCCGTGCCCAGTGCCCTGGGTTATGCAATCTACGAAAGCACGGAAACCCGTCTGCTGACCAGTCACCCCGGCTACCCGCAACCCTCACCCGAGCGCAGCCTGAGCCAGCGCCTGACGACACTGAAGCAGGCTTTCAATGCCCAGCCACTGCGCCGCGATTTCACGCGCAGAAATGCCGAGCTGGTGAGCAGCAATCATTTGGATGTCAGCTTGCCGCGTGGCTCGCAGGATATTCATCTTTATGTGATCCTGCCCGTCATGGCGGGCGGCACTGAAGGCCCGTGGCCCAGCGGTGCGGATGCCAGCAAGGCCTTGATTCCCTATGCCGCGCCGCGTATCGCCCAGCCTGCTCCCCCCACCATAGAGTTGCAGTTGCTACAGGATAAAGCCCCCGCCGCCGCCAATTTCCGTGCCCGTCTCAGGATAGCCACCCGTGGCGATGCCGGGGCCAGACCCAAACGCATTGATATTCACCGGGTGAGAGTAGATGATGCCGCGCGTCAGCTGGACAGCATGGGGCCGCCAATTGCTAGCCTCACCGCCAGCCTTACTACCAGCCTTCCTACCCCTACGGCGCAATGGCAGGTCGATACCGCAGGCAATGCGCAACCCTGGATCAGCCAGGTGATAGGCACAGACCAGCCTGAGGGCTCATGGCGCACGGTCTGGTACAGAGCCGTGGCCTGGTCTGAGGATGATGCGCAACGCGGCATCCTGAAAAGCCGCTCTCTGCCATCGCCTGCGGTTTCCGTGGTGATCCCCCCTGCCACTGGCCCTGACCTCAGCCCCTTGAGCCAGTCTTCTGCAGGCGGAGACCCAGCCTGGGTGCTGATCAACTTCAGCAGCCTGGCCCCCATCGCCCCTACACCGCTGGGGCCGCACATACTTAGCATAGAGGTACGCAAAGCCGATGGCAGCAGTCTGCTAGAACAGCAATTACCGCTACATCAGCTGCCCAGCACCCAGCCTGCCAGCGGCTCTGGCGTTTGGCGCATCGCAGCACCTGCTAGCAGTTCTGGTAGCAGCTCTGCTAGTAGTACCGGGCGCTATGGCATCATTTTGCGCCGTGCCTCAATCAACGATGCATTGAGCGTCAATGTCAGAATCACCGACCCCTTGCAGCGCATTGCCGAGCAAGTCATCAATATCGCGGCTGGCAGCACTACGCCCTTGCCCTCGCTCTCCAGGATTGATGCTTTCTCTATTGTTGGCCGCGGCCATATCTATAGTTTCAGCACCGATGCGCCAGATCGGGATGCCAATGGCGGTATTTATCGCATCCATGTAGCCGCAGTGGCCAAGGCCGACTCGCCCTTCCCCCAGCTAGACCCCAAACGTGTGCCCAAGACAGCAACGGGGGGCATAGCGCTCAAATCCATAGAACAGGGGTCGCTCAAGATTGAAGGGACTAATATCCCAGACCTGAAAAAACTGCTGGGGCAATTCACCTTGAAAAAAGGCGTGTTTATCTTTGAAGGCCCGCTGTCTACGGTGAAAAAACAGCCCAAAACGCCCACCCTGGGCAATGAAAGCCTGCTGCTGTATCGGCAAAGCGCAGACAGAGACAACAACTTTATCTTGCTGGCCAAAGCAGGCCTGAGTTCATTGCTGGTCAGGATAACCACGCCTGATGGTCGCAGTGTAGAACAACGCTGGAAAGCCTAGGAGACAGCATGGTCACGGTATACACCCTTACCCCCGCCAATGCGGCACAGGCCTTGCAGGAAAAAGGCCTCGAAGCACTGGGCATTACCACGCTGGCACTGGCCACAGGCTGGAGCAGCAGCACACCGGCTTATGATGACAGCCGCCTCAGCTTAAGCTTTACGCAAAGCGTGCAAGCGCCCTGGCGGGGCATTCTTGAATTTTTGCCTGCTGGCCATATGTTCCGCAACCCTGAGGGCAACCCCTACAGCGGGCCTGTGGCGGTGTTGCGCCTGCACCCCCAGGCAGCGGCGCGCTTGCAGAAGCTGGCGCAGCAACGCTATAGCGTCAGCGGCCAGCCTTTGTTGCAGGCATTGCCTGTGGTCATGGTCATCCACGGCTGGAGTGAAAACAAGGCACCGCAGATCTACGAGGCCGGGCTGGGCTTAAGCGCTGGCAGCGCCAGCAAGCTCATCAGTTTTCATGATCACCGCGGCCTGATCATAGACCCTATCGCCGTGGCTGCCATGTTGCTTGACCTGGCGAATACCTTTAGCGCCTTGCGCCAGCCTGCGGGTGCGGCCCTGGCCACGGGGGCAGGCAGCCTGCAAGAGATTGCCAACATAGACCTTGACGCCCAGAGACCCATACTCGCGCATGTGGTCACCTTACATGGCCGGGCTTATGTGCCCACGCCCACAGGCCCAGGGGTCAACAAGCTAGACAACAGCGACAACCCGGCCGGGGCACTACCTGCCAGCGGCCTGCTCAAGCTGGGCCAGGATGAAAAACTTGCCGCCAGCGGTGCTAGCGCCAGCCGCCTGAAACTGGCCTGGGCCGGGGCTGGCTCACTCAAGGGCGGCACCTTGGCTGCTGGCAACTTAGCGGTGCCTGCGCTGCCAGCCGGGGTGACACTGACGCGGCGCTTTGTGCGCGTGTTTGCGGTGGATCTCGATTGGCACTTGCTGGGTAACCGCAGCGCAACTGCCTTCAACGGCATACCGCCGGATGATCAGCTAATGCCTACAGACCT
This sequence comes from Methylobacillus glycogenes JCM 2850, assembly GCF_000617925.1. GTDB lineage: Bacteria > Pseudomonadota > Gammaproteobacteria > Burkholderiales > Methylophilaceae > Methylobacillus > Methylobacillus glycogenes. The sequence goes on along the minus strand of NZ_BAMT01000001.1, from coordinate 339,096 downwards.
CAAGCCGCAGGTACGTGATGGCATTACGCTGGATTATCTGGTGGATGGCCCAGACACTTTGGGGGCTATCTCCGAGGTGGCAGCGCGCATGAATGGCAATGTAGGCTTGATGTTTGCGGTGTCCCCGGTGTTTGAAAGCGCAGTGGGCACCCCCACGACCACGGGCCAGGATGCCCACTGGCCTGCCTTCCCCGGCCCGGATAACCAGGCTGGCTTTAGCACTGGGCCATCACCGCTGCAAGGTGCAGAAGCCACGCGCCACGGGGCGCAGGATGTCATCGTCACCCTGCCTGCGGCATTGCTGGCCAAGCTAGCCCCTGCGGGTGCCTCTTTGCGCATTTATCCGCAGTCTTTCCAAAGCATAGCCGCCATAGGCGAGGCTCCCTCCTTTATACGCGGTGATGGCGGTGCTGGCCTGGTGCTGGCCAATAGCCCGCTACAGATATTGCTGCCCAACCCGTTTGCGCTGGCAGCAGGCGACGCTTTCCCTAGTCCGGCCACACTGGTGTTTGATGTATGTATCACGCCGCGCAAGGGCAAACGGCGCTTATTGGCAGCCCAAAGGCTGAGCATAGCGCCTGATAGCAATATCACGCTGACGGATGCTTTTGCCAGCCCAGACCCATTGACCACGTTCCCGGACACCATACGCTCCATCAGCCCAACACCCTTGTTTGGCCTGCCACGCACGGTCACGCCTCCTAGCAATAATCCCGCTAGCGTGGCTGACCTGGTGAGGTCACTGATGTCTGAGACTTCTCCGCGCCAGGGGCCGCGTCTGCCCATGATGATGCGGCACGAGACCATGGTGATTACGGGTATCAGCGATGGCAGCACCACGGAAGGACTGGCCTGGGATGCGGTGCTGACCGGGGGCCGCTGGGCCAGGGAAACGCGCTCGACGCTGCATGGCCAGGGCAACCCGGGCAATCCCGCCGGGCCGGACACCCATGCTGCCGGAGTGCGGGTAGGTGGCGCATTGGCTTATGACCTCGCCAGAATGGCAGTCAGGCGCGTACAATCCATGTTGCCACTCAACAATTCCACAGGCAATGCAGCCAGCCCGGGCTGGCTTGCCTTTAGCGGTGGCAACAACTTCAATCCTCCGGTACTGGCCCCTGCCACACCCATCCCCACGGCTTCTGGCGTGGCGCTGCAAACTGTTGCCGCGGTAGTGGAAACCCCGGAACTCTCATTGCTGCCAGTCAACAATGCCTTGAGCGCTCCCCCACCCATCAGCCTGCAAAGTGTGGTGACCACGCTGGCAGACGCCTTCAACCTGCCGCCGCCCAGCGTGGCCGTGCAAAATTCGGACAGGTTGATCAACGAAGTCAGGCGCGAATATTACCTATCCAAATACGGTAATCGCGATGCACTATGGGCCATCGCCAGAGCGTTTGGTGAGGCGGATGAACTGGTATATGTAGAAACCGCAGGCCTGGCAAGAACTGCTGCCGTCAGTGGCGGCACGCCAGAACACGAGATAGACCTGATCAAGTTACTGGCGGATCGTCTCAATACCAATCCACGACTCAAACTGGTGTTGTGCCTGCCCAGAGAAACCGACTTTGCCCCGCGCTTTGCACCTTATGTACGTGGTGCCATCCAGCAAAGAACCCTAGCTGTGGAAGCATTGCAGGCCGTGGCACCAGCACGCGTTGCTGTGTTTCACCCGCTGGGCTTCCCCGGCAGATGGGCCAATATCCGAACCACCAACATCATTGTTGATGATGTCTGGAGCCTGAGCGGCGCCACGCACTTGCGCAGGCGCGGCATGACTTTCGATGGCAGCGTGGCCCTGGCGACTTTGGACCATGAGATTGAAGCTGGCTACAGCCGCAAAATCAGGCACTTCCGCCGCGCCCTGATGGCAGCCAAGCTAGGCGTAAGCCCTGTGGATGAACAAGGCAATGTCTCTGCCAACTGGATAAGGCTACAGTCCCCCGACAGCGCATTTGATCTGGTGGATGATTTGCTCAAACAGGGTGGCCTGGGCAAACTGGCGCCCTTGTGGGCTGGGCCTACGGACAGCACGGTGATTCCCGCTGTTGCCGAGGTGGTAGACCCGGATGGTAAGCAAGGCGCGCTGGCGCTGGCTACCTTGGCAAGCTGGTTAAGTGAGTCGGAGTGAGAATGGAGCGCTGCCCTAGGCCGGGTGACAATGTGCTCTCAAACTCTCAGGTTTCAAGGGAACATTTCACTTCAGATAAACTCATATTAATTAGTACAAGACATCAACTAAACAATTGTTTTATCATGAAGATATGTATAGAGACAGGGGATTATGATGGCCATTACCACCAGTGCTTCATTATCAGTCACAAGCTCTACCAGCAGAACACCCGTGCCCAGTGAGGCTTTGAACGAAGCCAAGAAACAGGCTGAACTCAGGCCAGATCAGCAAAGGCTGAACCTCAACGGTCAGATATTGCAGGCCTCTTTGCAGGTATCCATTCAATCCGGCAACAACAGCATGAGCTTGTTGTATCGCTCGGCGATTGAGCAACTCAACGTGACGCTGGAGCCTGACTTTGGCGCCAACGCCATCAGCAATGCCATGGGCCAGGACAATAGCGCCGAAGCCACGGCCAATCGCATACTCTCCGCCTCTACTGGCTTTTTTGAAGCTTACGCCAAGCGTTATCCAGATAAAGACCCAGAACAGGTCGCCAATGACTTTGTTTCGCTGATACGCGGCGGCTTTGAAAAAGGCTTTAACGAGGCCAAGGATATACTCACGGGCTTGAATGTCATGGGTGAGAACAGCACCATAGCCTCGGATATTGCCAAGACTTTTGAGCTGGTGCAAAAAGGCTTTGATGATTTCCTTGCCACCAAACTGGCAGATATCAAAGCCGCGGCTGGCAAAGACGCCAACCAGCAGGTACCTGCCTGAGTTTCACACTCACTCAAATACTCAACACCAAGCCAACAGCCAGCGCTGTTGGCTTTGTTTTTATAAGCGCTTGATCTGTGCCTGATCAGAGCAGGAGCTGTTCTCCGCTACGCAATGTCAGCACACGCACGCCGCTGGCAGTCACCGCCACCGTATGTTCAAACTGCGCAGATAACAGGCCATCACGGGTGACCACGGTCCATTCATCAGCTTCAGTCACCACCGCGGCGCGGCCCTGATTGATCATGGGCTCTATGGTGAACACCATGCCTTCACGCAGCAACCAGCCAGTATTGGGCCTGCCCCAATGCAGCACTTCTGGCTCTTCGTGCATTTCGCGGCCTATGCCGTGCCCGCAATACTCTTTCACCACCGCATAGCCATGAAGGCGCGCATGCTGTTGTATGGCATGGCCCACATCGCCTAGCCGTTTGCCGGGACGCACAGCGGCAATGCCTTTCCACATGGCTTCATAAGTCACTTGCACCAGGCGCTGGGCTTCTGCCGAGACTTCCCCCACCAGATAGGTTTTGCTGGAATCGGCGATATAGCCGTTTTTTTCCAGCGTGATATCAAAATTAACGATATCGCCACTTTGCAGAATGTCGCCAGTGGCTGGCACGCCGTGGCAGACCACCTGATTGCGCGAGGCGTTGATGGCATAGGGATAGCCATACTGTCCCTTGCTCGCAGGTCGTGCCTGTTGCTCACGGATAATGAAATCTTCAACCAGATCATTGACCTGCATGGTGGACATGCCCACCAGCTCAAGCTGATCCAGTCTCTGGAACACCTCGGCCAGCAAGCGGCCAGATTCAGCCATCAAGGCAATTTCATCGGCAGTCTTGATCATGAGGCGCTTACTTGCGGCGGGGTGACGCTAATACCAGCACTACGCATCTCCTGCGCCATGATCTCGCTGAAACTCAGCGCCGGATTCAATTCACAGAGCATGCCCATCTTGATCCAGAAAGCCGCCTGCGCATTGATGGAACGGCAAGAAACTGCGCTGGCCTTGCGTAATTGGTCATGCAGTTCTTCTTCAATATTGACTATGCCCATGCTTGTCCTTGCTAACTATCCATATATAAATCATATATGGATTATATATTAACTCAGACAATGAAAAGAAGGTCTTGTGGTCAGTGGGATTGAAGCATTTACATAACATCTATGCTTGATCGCCTTGATACCAAGCCCTGCTGCGGTTGACGATATACACTACTGCCAGCATGGCCGGAACTTCAATCAGCACACCTACCACCGTGGCTAATGCAGCACCTGAATGAAAGCCGAACAAACTGATTGCCGTGGCCACTGCCAATTCAAAAAAATTACTCGCCCCGATCAAGCCGAGGGGCCAGCCACACTGTGTTGCTCACGCGCTTGTAGTTCAGCCAATAGGCTAACCCGGCACTGAAAAACACCTGAATCATGATAGGGATGGCCAACAGCGCAATCACCAGTGGCTGCGCAATGATGGCGTGTCCCTGAAAACCAAACAGCAGCACCAGAGTCAGCAACAAGGCAGCAATAGACCCATGCCCGGCGACGCGCATTGCTCGCTCAAAAACCGCTTGGCTTTTAGACATCAATATCTTGCGTGCTAGCTGCGCCAACAGCACGGGGATAATGATATAGAGCACGACTGAGGTAGTGAGGGTAGCCCAGGGCACAGTGATGGCAGACATGCCCAACAACAATCCAACCAATGGCCCGTAGCCAAACATCATGATGCTATCGTTCAGTGCCACTTGGGATAAGGTAAACAAGGGGTCGCCCTGCGCGAGCCTGCTCCAGACAAACACCATTGCGGTGCATGGCGCGGCTGCGAGCAAAATCAGTCCGGCAATATAGCTATCCACTTGTGCAGCAGGCAGCATTCCGGCAAAACAATGACGGATAAATATCCAGCCGAGCAAAGCCATTAAACATGGCTTGACCAGCCAATTGATCAACAAGGTAATAACGATGCCTTTGCTGTGCTGACGCACTTGGCTCAGTGCAGCAAAGTCCACCTTGGCAAGCATGGGGATAATCATGACCCACATCAAAAAACCGAGCGGCAGATTAACCTGGGCAAATTCAAGGCGGGCAATGGCGTGAAATAGCCAGGGCAACAGTTCGCCCAGTGACACCCCAATCAGAATACACAGCGCTACCCAGCAGCTCAGGTAACGTTCAAACGCGCTCATTTCATGTTATCCAGGGCTTGCTTGATTTCAGCAGCACTCATGCTCTCCAGCGGCAAGCTGATAAACCGTTCTACACAATGCTGTATTTGCCCACGGATGCGTGCGAAAGCAGCCCTCTTATCTGCATCACCCCCTTCAGCCGCAGCAGGGTCTTCAAAACCCCAATGCCCTGAAATGGGACGCCCAGGCCATATCGGGCAGACCTCCCCCGCTGCGTTATCGCAGACAGTGATGACCATATCCATCTGCGGCGCATCTGGCCTGGCAAACTCATCCCAGCTTTTACTGCGCAAAGTTGCAGCGGCATAGCCAAGCTCTGCCACTTGCTCAAGCGCAAATGGGTTCACACGACCAGTGGGCTTGCTACCAGCACTATAGGCTGTGAACCTGCCCTGCCCGAGCTGATTGAACAAGGCTTCTGCCATGATGCTTCTTGCCGAGTTGCCTGTGCAGAGAATGAGCACATTCAAGGTTTTGCTCATCATGGCGTGGGCGCTTTACGAGATTGAAACTGCACTGGCGTGCACGGTGCACCGCCACAGCAATTCTCGGTCAGATAAGCCAGCACATTGTTCATCTGCTCAAAATTGGCTGAGTAAATGACATAGCGGCCTTCATTGCGCGAGGTCAGCAGCTGGGCATGACTGAGCTCTTTCACATGGAAAGATAATGAGGAAGGCGCAATACCCAAAGACTCGCTGATTTTGCCTGCAGCCAGTCCATCAGGCCCTGCCTGCACCAGTAAGCGATAGATAGCAAGACGGGATTCCTGCGCTAGCGCAGCGAGTGCTGAGACTATAGTTTTTGATTCCAAATTGGGTGTCGATTCCATATTTCAATAATATTTTAAATATGGAATCGAAGCAAACATGTATCCTGATTCTGGATGATTAAACCATCAATGCTGCTGATGCCAACGAGTTAAAGGCTTCCCGGCAATGCCTGGCGGCTTGTTCCGATCAGATCAGTGAGATGCTATTGGTGTGCAATTACCTAAGAAATTTCAACAAACAAATCCTGTTTCTACCTCGCACTGCATTGCTGAATGCAACTTATCACTTTTAGTCAACATGTCGCCTTGTGCTGAGAAGCAGCTAGGCTGGATGAAACATCCCTGTGAGCTCTCGGCTCACAGGGATGTTTTTTCAAGTTTCAAGCGTTATCTCGGGAGCAAGGGGTGGATTATGACTTTACCATTGTCAGCGGCGACCCTATTTATCAGGACACGCTGCAGCTAGCAGGAACATTGAATATTGCCTTTGCTGATGATTTCACGCCCGAGGATGGGGACATCTTTTATCTGCTCAGTGGCAGCGTAATGGAAGAACTGGAAGCAAGGCTGAATAATCCACTGCAATACAGCGTTTTTAATAGCATCAATGTGAGCGGACTCGATCTGGATAAATTCGAGTATCAAATCGACTATATCACCACGCTGCTTACAGGTAACAATTCCGGCTATCCAGCCAAATATAATCTCACTGTGGCCTTGAAAGTACTGGCAGTCGTGCCGGAACCATCCAATGTTGCTATGCTGGGTTTTGGGCTCGCCCTGATTGGCGGACTGGTGCGCAGACACAGGCAATCACTGGCCTAGATTCGACAATGTCCCCGTAATGACGTGGGAATTATCATCAAAAACACATTCCATGCATTTGCCATTTTATGCACTATCTCGCGCAGTACTCTTCATGCCTATTCTTTTAAAATTTCCTCATAAAATGAGGTTAGAAATTCGAAAATATTGAACATTCATGTCGAAAACCAATTTTATTTCCTTGCCCAGATACAAAAAAATCCACGATCCAGATCGACAATCAATTCAATGATTCCCGGCACAGGTAATATCCATCAGGGTTCTAGCAGCATGTTGCTAATCGTGGCAAAAAACCGTCTCAATAGTTAGTACAAATGGACTATTGTAGCAACAGGTATTATTAACATAGTTTAGCATTACCTTAACTGATGTAATTCTCTGCAATTTCAACGCATCTATCTAGGCGTAGCATCCACCCCGGGGGCAATAAAAAAGTACCTTCAATGCCCTTTATTTGCGCTTTAAATGACTCAGTTTCGGCTTGTAGCCATATGGAGATACTGATGTATACATCACGCATTCATTAGTGGCTGGCGCGGATAAGCACTGAGTCTATTGATTGGGAGATCATGATGAATACCCGCTTTCACTACGCGTTAATCTTATCGGCTACCTTGTTGTTCAGCGGCACGGCCAGCGCCGCACCACAATACAAACTTACCGAGCTACTACCCTTGCAGACTGCAGAGGCAGATGGATCAGCAAGCAATGCCTATGGCATCAATGATCATGGCGTGGCAGTGGGTTGGAGCGATATTTATTGGCGCTCTCCTCCAGCTTCCGTCTACTGGGTAAACGGTGTTGCCAGCCGCTTGCCTGGCAGAATAGGTTATGACTCAGCCCATGGCATCAATAACCACGGCCATATCATAGGCACGGAGTGGGATGACAAAGCCATATTATGGAAAAATGGCATCTTCCATGAATTGACCGTGCCCTTCCCCACCTATTGGACTGAGGCCAATGGCATCAATGACAATGGCATCATTGTCGGTGCTGCGGCCAATGCTGATTATAAACGTGCGGGTTACTGGGAAAATGAAAGCTACCAGCAACTATCTCAGCTTTACAGCTTCGAGAGCTCGGCCAAGGCAGTCAATGAGGCAGGAAAAATTGTAGGCTACAGCAACACAAGTAGCGCGCTGAATGCCTCTTCAGTGGCCACCGTTTGGGAAAATGGCAATGTGATTGCACTAGATGGTTTCAGCGCCAATGCACATAGCCAGGCCAACGCTGTGAATGATCTCGGCCATGTGGTGGGCTTCTCTACCGACGCCTCAGGCAATCGGCTGGCCGCCTTTTGGGATGATAGCGGTGTCACAAGTCTGGGCGCACTGGCCGGATTCAGCCAGAGTGAGGCATTGGGTATCAACGACGCAGGTTTTATTGTGGGCCTGTCTACCCATATTGATGAGTTTGGAAGACAATCCCGCGCCGCCACCCTGTGGGCAGACGGTCAAATTTATAACTTGCAGGACCTGATTGAAAATCTGGGAGCAGATTGGGTAGTCTTTTCGGTCAATGGCATCAATGCCAAGGGCCAGATCGTCGGCACAGCCTATATCGATGATGGCTTCTACCCATTGAACCGCGGTTATGTGCTTACTCCAGTACCTGAACCATCCCATCTGGCCTTGCTGCTGGCTGGCATTGGACTTCTGTTTATGTCCAAGCGTCGCCAAGCTTGAGTTAGCAAGCTACCTCAAAACAGATGCAAAAGTAGTGTTAATAGCGGGCAGCGCTTTTCGCGCTGCCCGTTTCTTTTATATACCAGTATCCCAGTTTTGACCCTGATGATCAGATACAGCCAATCGCGCCTGAATTTGAGACAATGACAGCTTGTCTTTTAAACCTGCCCCCTGTCATGAACCTGCCTTACCTCAACGGCTACCCTACCGCCCTCGTCAGCCAGGTGCAGACATTGCTGCAAAGCGGAGAGCTTGGCAGCAGGCTGTCACAGAAATACACGCAAAGCCACCCCCACCAGACCGATAAGTCCTTGTATCTTTACGTGATGGACTTCAAGCAGCGCTACCTGAAAAATGCCGCGCCGCTGGCCAAGGTGCAATACGATAACCAGCAGCACCCGGTGCGCGGCACGCTAGGTACCAATACCTATATTGCGCGGGTGCAGGGCAGCAAGCTCAAGAACAAGAATGAGATACGCGTGGCCAGCCTGTTCCGCGATGCGCCTGAGGAGTTTTTGCGCATGATTGTGGTACATGAACTGGCGCACCTGAAGGAAAAAGACCACAACAAGGCGTTTTACCAGTTATGTACGCATATGGAACCCAGCTATCACCAGCTGGAATTTGATATGCGCGTGTGGCTGAGCTGGCGTGAGCATGCGGCGCAGATCAAGCAAGGCCCAGATGTTGAAGGCTGATTAATCCTGCTTAAGCCACCCTGAACCTTGCATAAGCCCTGCCGAACTTAATTACTGATGCTGACCGCGTTGAGCAGGCCCACGGCGATAGAAAGCGAAGCCAGGAAAATAGCGGGGGCAACCACCCCTTCTTCTATATGTTTGGACCAGTGGCGCATGGCGGTGAATACCAAAAACTGCACCACGCAGGTAATACCTGCCCAGATGATCATTTCCAGCAAGGACTGGGTGTAATAGATAGAAGACACCAGCGGAAAGGTAAAGCCCAATACCGCCCCACCCAGCGAAATGGCCGCCGCAGAGTTACCTTGCGCAATCAGTTTGAATTCGCGGTAAGGCGTGATTTGTACGTAGATCAGTACAAACAGGGCCAGTAGCACCAGGCTGTGCCCAGGTAGGATAGAAATGCGCCTATGCCATGTATCATAATGTAATCCTTTTTTATTCATTATCTTGCATTGTTTATTCAATGTAGAATCTTAAAATTGAACTGCGTACTGCTGGCTTGGATAATTTATAAGCCAGTGTTTATTCCACAAAGAAGTGCGGCACAAAGTTGCTCATATTGGTGGTGATGGCTTTGACATCCTCACGCACGCACATGCCTGCAGCCTCACCATTGACCACCCAGGCACCGATGACAGGGTACTTGCCATCAAAGGTCGGCATGTCATACAAGGCCTGGTAGATCACCCCTTCAGCGCCATAGGGGCCATCATCCTCGGCGATGATCTTGCCATCCTTGACCAGCTGGATATTGGCCCCCTCACGTGAGTACAAGGGTTTGCGCGCATAAGATGTCAACTTGCCTGCCTCAAAATAGGCAGGAAGCAGATTGGGATGCTCTGGATATAGCTCCCACAACAGTGGCAGCAGCCCTTTGCACGACAATACCGATTTCCATAATGGCTCGATAAAGCGCGTGGCAGTTGCGTGCAGATGCTCGCCAAATGATTCGCGCATCATCCATTCCCAGGGGTAAAGCTTGAACAGGCGGGCGATGGGTTCATCTTCAAGATCGACAAAGCACTTGAGGGTTTCGTCCCAGCCTATGTCTTCAACAAATACATGCTTGGCCTGGTGCCCGGCCTGGGTGACGGTATCCAGCATATACATGGCGCACACCCAGTCTTCTTCGTTGTCCTGCAAGGAGGCGAGATGTATAGGCGCACCCTTGGGCAAGGCCTGCCAGCGCGCCACCAACTTTTCATGCAGTGAATTGAACTGGTCATATTGCGGATAGACATCCTGCAGCCAGTACCACTGGCAGACAGCAGATTCCAGCAGCGAGGTTGGCGTATCAGCGTTGTACTCCAGCATTTTGGGCGGGCTTTTGCCGTCGTAGGCAAAATCAAAGCGGCCATAGATGGAGAATTCCTCACGCTGCCAGGAATCACGTATGGCGCCCCAAAAGGCTTGCGGTATGCCAAGCTGAGCCAGGCGGTTCTGAGTGATGGCCACTTCCAGCGCGTGCAGGCACATGCGGTGCAGTTCCTCGCTGGCGGATTCGATTTCTTCTATCTGCTGCAGGCTGAAACGGTAGCAGGCATCTTCCTTCCAGTAATCATCCCAGTTGTGGAAAGACAAACCCTGCTGCTCCAGCTTGGCTGCGGCGTCGGGACGCGGCGTGATGGTGAGGCGTTGCATGGCTCAGCCTCCACCCGAAAAACCACGGGCACTGCTGCCGAAGCCACCACGGTTGGTCTTGCCCACGGTAGTGGTATTGCTGCGGTAAGCACTGCCTGCATGAATGCGGCTGTTGTCTATGATGCGTGTCCTGCCATTAGGGTAGAGCTGCACCGGACGTTGCAGGTTGTGATCCCAGAAATAACGCGGGCCATACCAGCGTGGGCCATAGATATAGTGCGGATTATTATCGTTAGGAGCTTCACCATTGGGGTTGTCAGTACAGCTCTGACCGTCATTCCAGTCCTGCTCGCATTCGGCACGGCTGTTGTAAACCTGTTGCTGCACATCATTTTCTGGCTGCTGACTACATGACGACAAGGTCAGGCTACCCAAGATAATCAGGGGTACCGAGACCGATCTTTTCTTCTTCACTCTGCCTCCCAGTTCTGGCTTTTTATTGATTCGGTTTTGCCGCTATTGTTAACACTGGCCATTGGCCTCAAGCCGCTGTTTTTCTCAAGCTATTGTATTTCTCAAACCATGACTGCCTTGACGCCAGCTTCAGCGTCGGCATTTTCCACTACAAAGTCCTGAAATTGCAATCCGCCTGCTGGCTGCCAATCTGTCATTACCCCAGCCACCTGACCCAGATAAGGTCTGGCCACCTGCATGATTTCACGGTGATCCATGCTTTCTGCCTCTACCACGCCCGCCCTTGGATGCTGCTGCATCCAGCTTAAGGCGCCCAGTATGCCAGCCACCACCTGCATGGAGGTGGCACTATTGTGACAACCGAGCTGCCTGGCCTCTTGCAATGTCAGCGTGGAGCCATACCAATAGGCACCCGCCTGCCAGCGCTTTCCACTTTCAAGCGCAGTGCCTGCGGCAAATATCAGCAACACACCGAGTTGATCAAAACCCGAAATTAATTCATCCCTGAGCACCTGACTGCGTTGCGGCGGCTGATAGCCTGAAGCCTGCCAGTATTGTAAGGAGCGTGCCGCAATCGGTGATGGGCTATAGGCGTAATAAACGGTGGGTCTATAACGAGGCTGGGCAATATCATCACCAGGCAGTGTGAGCAAATGGGCTATAGACAAAGCCTCATGATGGGTAATCAGCCAGGCCTGCTGCTCACCTACAGCGGGCACCCAGGAACGCACGCGCAGCTCTGCACTGTGGCGTTGCAGATAAATGCCGCTGCCATCTCCCACCTCGTGATACTCGGCATCAACAGGTAAAGTGCGCTCATGTGTGCCCCAGCCCAGTTCCGCGCCCTGCCAGGCTTCTGCCATCAAGCCATCCACAGACCAGGTATTGTAAAAATGACCGGGGGCGGCAGCGATATTGCTGTGCTGGGTGTCGCGTTCTGCCACTTGCACCACCTTCACCCCCAGTTGCTGCGCCAGCGCAGCCCAGGATGCCCAGTGGCTGATACCGCGCAGGGCTGCCAGTGACTCCAGGGCCTCCTTCAACAAATGCGATACCAGGCCTGGGTTGGCACCATGCGCAATCACGGCGGTAGTCTTGCCCCTTTCAGTTTCTTTACCATCTTCGTTCACACCAACACTTAGGTAGGGCTTGGCTGCCTCACTCAATGCCGCATGGCGCAGCATATAGTTGCTGGCGGCGATGCCGCCCTGCCTGTAGGTGCCCGCCCAGGTTCAACACAGGTATCTAGGTAAAACACATCCTGCGCCTGACACCATTGCAGCAGAGACAAAGAAGCCACATCCACAGACACATTGATTAATAGATCGCCTGCCTGCAGATGCTGGGCCAGCACCGTGGCGTAGTTGTTTTGATCCAAACTGATGCGCTTGATGCTGAGGCCAAATTGCTGCGCTTCAACCACTCCCTCATCTGCACCTTCATCATCGGCGGCAATCAGCGTGATTTGCGCAGCCTGCAAGGAAAAATGCTTGAGCAGCATGGGCAGCAAACCCTGGCCTATGCTGCCAAAACCAAGAATAAGAATGGATTGCTGGAGAAAACTCATGAAAGCAGGAAAAATCTAAGGCCAGGCTGGTTGGGTGGGAGAGAAGGTGGTTGGATATTTAGACTGACATTGTACTCAAAGCCATGTACTCAACGCGAGGTTGATGCGTGGCATTAAACCCCGCAATGCCAGCCTGAATTGGCGATGCTTAGAAAGACAACAGGCCATGCGCGTTTTCATCACCGCCAGGTTTGCAGAAAATAAAAAGCCAGGCTGAGTGAGCGCCTGGCTGAGAGAACATGTCGTGAGTATTTAATTAATCTTGAATATCTGCACCGATTGCCTGAGGTTGTCGGACTGATCATCCAATACCTTGGCGGTGGCAGCCGCCTGCTCTACCAGGGCAGAATTCTGCTGCGTGGCCCCATCTATCTGCGCCACCGCAATCTTCACCTGCTCAATACTGTCGGCCTGCTCGCCAGAAGCCGCTGCAATTTCTTCCACCAGGGTAGTGATCTGGCCTACTGAGGTGGTGACTTCGCGTATGGTGCTGCCAGCGGCGATCACACGGTGTGTGCCAGCCTCCACCACTTCAGAGGATGAGACGATCAAGGCCTTGATTTCCTTGGCAGCGCTGGCACTGCGCTGCGCCAATGAGCGCACCTCGCTGGCCACCACCGCAAAGCCCTTGCCCTGCTCGCCTGCGCGCGCCGCTTCCACAGCAGCGTTGAGCGCCAGGATATTGGTCTGGAAGGCAATGCCATCAATCAGGCTGGTGATGTCACCAATCTGGTGTGATTTGGCGCTGATTTCCTGCATGATCTTCACCACGTCCTCCATGGCGGATTCGCCCTGGCGCGCAATGCTGGAGGCATTCTTGACCATGCCATTGGCGGTTCTGGCGTTTTGCGCATTCTGCGCCACAATATCCGCGAGTTGCTGCATGCTGGTCGTGGTCTCTTGCAGCGATGAGGCCTGCTCTTCGGTGCGATGCGACAAATCCAGATTGCCACTGGCAATCTCGCTGGCACCATTGCTGATCTGCTCAACCCCGGCACGTACCTGACGCACAGTGTCGCTCAGGCTGTCCTTCATATCACGCAGGTAGGGATAAAGTTGCCCCGGGCAATTCTTGCCGAACATCTCGATATGGCAGGTAAGATCGCCATTGGCTATCTGCTGGAAATAGGTTTTGATCTGATCCAGCGGCATGCGCACAAAATGCACAATATAGCGGTCTGCCAGCAAGATAAGCACCAGGCAGAAAGCCAGAATGCCGATCACCACGCCTATGACCAGCTTACGGTTGGCTGAGGCCTGCTTCAGCATCTGCACCTGTTGTTGTTCTGCAGCATCGTTGAACTGGGCCATGGCATTGCCGAATTCGCGGCTGGCGCTGACCACGGTTGTGAGGTTGTGGGTTTTGTATTGATCGAGGTTGCCAGCAGCCAGCAGACTCACCAACTTGGCCAGGCCATCGCTGCTTAACTTGCTATAAGGTTGCTTGAGGGCTTGCAGTTCAGGGCTATCTTGCCCGGCAGTGTATTGCAGGAAGTTATTGAAGTTGCTATCGGCCTTGGACAGCGAATCCCTGACGGCCTCGGCCTCCTGCCTGGCCGCATCTGTATTACCTTCTGCCAGATATTCAGCCTGCCGCGCCAGCCGCAGGCGCGCGCGCATGATCTGGTCATTGGTTTGCGCCAGCGCATGGGTTTTTTGCAGCATCACCCGGCTTTCATCCAGCTCCTCACCCGCGCGGTTGAGGCCGTAGAGGCTAAGCGCCGAGAGACTGATGATCAGCACGCTGATGAAAGCCAATACGATGAGCACCATATGGTGCACCGTGATATCCCGCAGAAATTGTTTCATACAACTCTCCTCATCAGCGTTATTAGTTTTTGCTTTTGCTGCTACATCAATACCTTATTCCTCTTACCACTCTGCCTATCACCGTCTATGAGCGCTCGCGTTCCGCTGAGCACCAACACTATTCCCCACATGCGTTCTGGTGACCAAGCTTGCCAATGACAGACATAGATTGGTCACTTGTAACCAAATATGCAGATTTGTTAACACATATTCATGATTACGTACTGTTGTACAAAATACTTGAGCTTGAGAGATAAAAAATTACTCAGGCTGACTTAGCGCTTGCCAGGCTAATGACTTGATTTGGCAGGATTCACCTCAATTCAGCCTTAACTCAGGCTGGACAAACCGGGCAAACTTTAGGACACTTGCCCGGATGCGCGCACTGCTTATTCTTTTAATGACGCTGCTGCTGATGGGCTGTAAAGAGCCTGCCAAGCCGCTGCCGGACCCGCAGCAAAGCAAGGAAATCATTGTGGTAACCCACAATGGCCCCAGTACGTATTACTACAGTGGCAATAACCAATACGCTGGCTTGGAATATGATCTGGTGCGTAATTTCGTCCGCGAGCTGGGCCCGGAGTACAGCGTCAAGTTTCTCGTGGTCAACAATATCTCCCAGGTGATTCCCGCCCTGCTCAAGCGCAAAGCCCACTTTGCCGCAGCCGACCTCACCATTACCCATATGCGCGAACATATGGTGCAATTCAGCCAGCCTTACCAGAATGTACAACAGCAGATGGTGTTCAACACCGAGCTGACCAAGGCCCCGGCCAGCATTCAGGATTTACTCGGCAAGCAGATCGTCATTCCCGCTGGCACCAGCTACGCCGAACGCCTGCAGGCACTGAAGGATAAGGAACCCAAGCTGCACTGGAGCGAAACCAAGACTGCCAACTCCGATGAGTTAATGGCGCGGGTGGCAGAAGGTGAGCTGGATTACACGGTGGCTGATGGCCACCTGATTGCCCTGGTGCAAAACTATTACCCCAACCTGGGTGCCAGCATGCCGCTGGGCAAGCCGGAGCAAGTCGCCTGGGCCTTCCCCAAATCTGGCGATGCCTGGCTACAGGGCAAGGCCGATGCCTTTTTCCAGCGCATCCGCCACGATGGCACTTTGCGCAATCTGATAGACCGTTATTACGGCCATGCCGACCGCCTCAAGCCTGTGGATGTCACCAGCTTTATGCAGCGCTCCGAGAGCCTGCTGCCCAAGTATGTGCATTTGTTCCAAGAAGCGCAGGAGCTGACCGGGCTGGATTGGCGCCTGATTGCCGCAATTGCCTATCAGGAATCGCACTGGGACAGGTTCAACACCTCGCCCACCAATGTACGCGGCATGATGATGCTGACTGAAGATACCGCCGACAGGCTGGGCGTGACCGACAGGCTGGATGCCAAGCAAAGCATCATTGCCGGAGCACGTTATGTATTGATGCTAAAGGATTTGATCCCGGAATCGGTGCATGAACCAGACCGCACCTGGATGGCGCTGGCCGCCTACAACATAGGCTACGCCCACTTGCAGGATGCTCGCATACTCACCAAAAAGCTCAAGCTCAACCCTGACCGCTGGGTGGATGTGAAAAAAGCCCTGCCCATGCTCAGCAAGGAAGAACACTACACCCAGCTTAAATATGGCTATGCACGCGGCGGCGCGCCTGTGGTGTTTGTGGAATCGGTGCGCACCTATCACAAAATTCTGGTCAAGCGCGAGCCACGCCATACGCCCATCTTCCCCAGCTTTGAAGTGGCAGGCCTGAGCGGTGTGGGCAATGCAATCAGCCAGGAATAGAGCGCTGGCCGCCCATATCGCGGCCAGCCAACAGCAAAATCCAGCACAGGCACGGCATTAGCCCTCAGATTCCCAAGGCCTGACGCGGCTTATCGTTATAAAATAGGCTCTGCTTAGCGTTAGCGCATAGCGATTACCCAGCCTGATAATAAGAAAGTACGCGATTCATGCACGCCGCCGACTTCATCCAGGACCTGGCTGTCATCATGTTGGTGGCAGGTATGGTCACCATCATATTCCACCGCCTGAAACAGCCGGTGGTGCTGGGCTACATCCTGGCTGGCCTGATACTCGGCCCGCACACCCCGCCCTTCGCCATGGTGCAGGATCACCACACCATAGAAATTCTCGCCGAGCTGGGCATAGTATTTTTGATGTTCTCGCTGGGGCTGGAATTCAGCCTGCGTAAATTGCGCGCCGTAGGGGCCACGGCGGTGGTGGCCGCACTGGTCGAGATTGTGGTCATGGTCTGGCTGGGCTGGGAGATAGGCCAGTATTTCGGCTGGAAACCCATGGATTCCATCTTCCTCGGGGCCATGATCGCCATCTCCTCCACCACCATCATCGTCAAGGCGCTGGACGAGCTGAATATGAAGCATGAGCGCTTTGCGCAGCTGATTTTTGGCGTGCTGATTGTGGAGGATATCCTGGGCATAGGCATCATCGCCCTGCTCTCCGGCATCGCCGCCACTGGCCATGTTTCTACGCTGGATGCAGCGGCCACCATTTCCAAACTCACCCTGTTTATGGTGGTAGCGCTGGTACTGGGCATTATTCTGGTGCCCAAGCTGCTGGAGTATGTCGCCAGCTTCAAGCGTGACGAAATGCTGC
The DNA here is from genome assembly GCF_000617925.1 of Methylobacillus glycogenes JCM 2850. Classification (GTDB taxonomy): domain Bacteria; phylum Pseudomonadota; class Gammaproteobacteria; order Burkholderiales; family Methylophilaceae; genus Methylobacillus; species Methylobacillus glycogenes. Next base: position 321,959 of record NZ_BAMT01000001.1, on the reverse strand, counting down.
TGATCACCATACTCGGTCTGTGCTTCGGCTTCTGTTTGCTGGTGCTGCAGCTGGATTACAGCGTGGCGCTGGGCGCGTTCATGATAGGTGCCATCATGGCCGAATCTCGGCGCATCCGTGCCATAGAACGGCTGATTACGCCCATACGTGACATGTTCAGTGCCATCTTCTTTGTGGCCATAGGGTTGATGCTGGAACCCGCCATCATCTTGCAGTACGCCAAGCCTGTCATCGTTGTGATACTGGTGATTATCTTCGGCAAAATTGCCGTGGCAGCATCCGTGATCACCACGCTGACCACGCCTTATCTGATCAAGCTGGCCGACCCGCTCTCCCATCATCTGGCGCGCAATATGCCTGAGCGCATTGCGCAATTCTTCCGTCTGTACAGCAATTGGCTCAGCGCCAACAACCACGCGCCAGATAGCGATAGCGCCATACTGGCGAATATTTATCGCAAACTGCTGCTACAGGTGTTCGTCAATCTATGCATGGTCAGTGCGTTGTTCTTGGGCGCGGTCTGGCTGGTTAATGTTTATCTGGTGAAGATTCCCTCCCCCATGCGCGACATCATGTGGCAGCAGGCCTTGGCCTGGGGCATCAGCCTGCTGCTGGCCGCGCCTTTCCTGATTGCCGCTTTCCGCAAATTGCAGTCGCTGGGCTTGTTGCTGGCAGATCACAGCACGCAAGGCATGAGCGGCAATGACAGCAGCCGCGTACAGCGCTTTATCGCCAAGAGCGTCAATGTAGTGGCGGCAGTGGGCATGACATTGCTGATCATGACCCTGGGCCACAGCATCATGCCACCCTGGGATGTATGGGTATTCACGCTGGCGATAGTGGCGGCATTAGTGGCCTTGCTCTGGCGCTGGTTTGTCATGCTGCATTACCGCATGCAGATTGCGCTGATAGAAACGCTGAACCAAGAAAAAGAAGAGCATTAAACGCTGCGCAAGGCAGCAACAAACAAAAAGGCCAGGTTAACCCTGGCCTTTGTTCATTCATGCGTTTGCAGCGCTAGCGCATGTTTAGATGCTGATAAGCTCCAGCCCTGCCATATAAGGGCGCAGCACTTCAGGCACGATAACGCTGCCATCGGCCTGCTGATAGTTTTCCAGCACCGCCACCAGCGTACGTCCCACTGCCAGACCAGAGCCATTGAGGGTGTGCAGCAGTTCAGGCTTGCCCTGCTCGTTGCGGAAGCGGGCTTGCAAACGACGCGCCTGGAAGGCCTCGCAGTTGGAGACTGAAGAAATTTCCCTATAGGTGTTCTGCGCAGGCAACCAGACTTCCAGGTCATAGGTCTTGCTGGCACCAAAGCCCATATCACCCGTGCATAGTGACACCACACGATAAGGCAGACCCAGCGCCTGCAATACATGCTCGGCATGGCCTACCATTTCTTCCAGCGCGGCATAGCTTTGCTCTGGATGCGTGATCTGCACCATCTCAACCTTATCAAACTGGTGCTGGCGTATCATGCCGCGCGTATCACGGCCATAAGAACCCGCCTCGGAACGGAAGCAAGGCGTATGCGCCGTTAACTTAATCGGCAGGCTGTCCAGCGCCACAATTTCATCGCGCACGGTGTTGGTCAAGGTCACTTCCGAGGTTGGGATCAGATACAACGCCTCGCCCTCGCCTTCCTGACCGCCCTTTTGCGCCGCAAACAAATCAGCCTCAAACTTGGGTAACTGACCAGTGCCGCGCAGGCTATCAGCATTCACCATATAAGGCGTGTAGCACTCGGTGTAGCCATGACGCTCAGTCTGGGTGTCCAGCATAAACTGCGCCAGCGCACGGTGCAACTTGGCGATCTTGCCGCGCATCAAGGTAAAGCGCGCGCCTGCCAGCTTGGCACCCGTATCAAAATCCAGGCCCAGCGGTGTGCCGACATCGGTATGATCCTTGATATCAAAATCAAAACTGCGTGGCGTGCCTACACGGCGTACTTCAACATTGTCTTCTTCGGATTTACCCAGAGGCACGCTTTCATGCGGCAAATTCGGCACGCTGAGCAACAACTGCTGCAACTCAGCCTGAATTGCCGCCAGACGTTCCTCATCCGCCTTGAGCTGATCACCCAAGCCAGCGACCTCGGCCAGGATAGGCGCCACATCCTCACCCTTGGATTTGGCAATGCCGATCTGCTTGGAAGTGGCGTTACGCTTGGCCTGCAAGTCCTGGGTACGGGTCTGCACGGTCTTGCGCTCGTTTTCCAGCGCGGTGAAGCTGGCGGTATCCAGGGTAAAGCCACGGCTGGCAAGGCGTGCCACTACCTGATCGAGATCATTGCGTAATTGCTGGATGTCTAACATGAGTTCTTGGCCTTCAAATTCTGTTTATTAATTGATGTGTAGTGATAAATGCCAGGGTAAAGCCTGGATGTTGCCATTGTGTTTTCTAAGTCAGCGGTGACTTAGAAAAATAGACCTATTTTTTGCGTTTGCGGGCTTCCGCATCCAAGCCGCGCAAATGCGCCATTTTTTCGCTGATTTTACCTTCCAGCCCGCGCGATGTCGGCACATAAAACTGGATTTCATCCAGATCATCGGGGAAATATTGCTCACCCGCGGCATAAGCCCCTGGCTCATTGTGCGCGTAGCGATATTCCTTGCCGTAATTCAGCTCTTTCATGAGCTTGGTAGGCGCATTGCGCAAATGCAGCGGCACTGGCCTGGATTTATCGCTGGCAACAAAAGCCTTGGCCTGGTTGTAAGCCATATAGGCCGCATTGCTCTTGGCGGCCACCGCCAGGTAAATCACGGCATTGGCCAGCGCCAGTTCGCCTTCAGGTGAACCCAGGCGCTCGTAAATCTGGCAGGCTTCCAGTGCCATGGTTTGCGCTCTGGGGTCAGCAATGCCTATGTCTTCTACCGCCATACGCACGATGCGCCGCCCCATATACAAAGGGTCAGCGCCGCCATCCAGCATACGCAGGAACCAGTAAAGCGCGGCATCGGGGTTGGAGCCGCGCACGGATTTATGCAGCGCGGAAATCTGGTCGTAAAACGCTTCACCACCCTTGTCAAAACGGCGCATCTTGCTGGCCATGGTGGTCTGCAGGAATTCAATATCGATTTCCTTGACCTCGGCGGCTGAGGCGGCGTTAAACAAGCCTTCGGCAAAATTCAGCAAACGGCGTGCATCACCATCGGCATAGCCCAGCACCTGCTCTTCCACTTCCGCAGTCAGGCTGACATCGGTCTGCATTTCCTGCCTGGCACGTTCCAGCAACAATTTAAGCTCAGGCTCGGATAATGCACTGAGCACAAATACCTGCGCCCGGCTCAACAGCGCACTGTTAACTTCAAAAGACGGGTTTTCGGTGGTGGCACCAATAAAGGTAATCAGCCCACTCTCAACAAATGGCAAGAAAGCATCCTGCTGGCCCTTGTTGAACCTGTGCACCTCATCAACAAACAGGATGGTCTTGCGGCCCGTCTGCTGCAAGGTATGCTGGGCACGCTCTACGGCCTCCCGTATATCCTTGATGCCTGCAAGCACCGCAGACAAGGGTATGAATTCAGCATCGGCAGTATTGGCAATCAGGCGTGCCAACGTGGTCTTGCCCACACCCGGCGGCCCCCACAAAATCATCGATGGCAGCTTGCCCGAGGTAAAGGCCAGCCTAAGCGGCTTGCCCTCGCCCAACAAGTGCGATTGGCCCACCACTTCTTCCAGGTTTTTCGGCCGCAGGCGTTCCGCCAGGGGGGCCTGGGGAGCACGTGGTTCAAATAGTCCCGGCTCAAACAGTCCGGGTTCCGATAATCCGCTCACGGGGTTGCCTATGCTTACTACCTAAGAATTGATCAAGAGAGGTGGCCTATCAAGCTTATGGCCTGTGATGCAGATAATTCTGCTGTCACCCATGCTTCGCCGCTACAACAAGCCGCTATTGTAACGTCTACAGGGACTTAAGGTTAGTCCGCAGCAGCCTATCAACGCGGCTTAATCAGCAATATCTATTGGGGGAACTGGCGATCGAGATTCAAGGCCTGATTGTTGACCGCAATCAGATTGAGCAGATCAGTGACCGAGAAGTTGACACCTGCGCGTGACAGGCCTGTGCCGCTGAGGCTGCCGGAATTGATCACCAGCGTGCATGTAGGCAAACAACCTGTACCCGTCATGCTGCCATTATTGAATACAAAGCTGCCGTCTGGCCGCAAAGTGCCTATGGCATTGCTCTCGGTGCTACGGCTGATGACCCCAGCAAGGCCGCTGAGGCTAAGGCCAAAACTGGCTTGATAGTTACGGAAATCTACGCTGAGGTTGCCTGTGGCATTGAGCCAGACGAAAGAACCCAGCAGCCCTGCACCCGCCACATTGCCACTTCCGCTCCAGCTGCCTATGGTGCCAGCCTGGTTGGCCGCCAGAATTTCCGCTGCCACCCCAGTCGGATTGGTTGGGTCTGGTGTAGTACCACCGCCAGTATTACCACCTGTATTGCCGCTATTACCTGCATTCGGGTTGGGTGGATCTATGCTGTTGCAGTTAGCCACCGCACAAGGCATGCCGCTTTGATCGCGCATATCCCCCTGCACAAAACCCTGATCGGCTATTGCGCTGGTCTGCTTTTCTTCCAGGGTATCTTGCATGCTGCCCTGCTGCGGCCCTGCTGCGGCCAATACTGGCATCACCAGTGAATAGCCAGGACGGCTGCTGCTATCGCTGACCTCACCGGACTGGCCTTTGTATAAGACCAAACCACCTTGTGCGTTTTCCATGAATACAGCGCCATCGCCCACCTTGACGATGAGTTTTTGTGAGTCATCAATCAGGGCGGTAAATTCAGTACGCGTATGCCTATGGTGGCGACTGGGGTATCCATGCGGTAAGCGGGTTTGTTGGCGTGACCAATCACGCCAGTGATGGCGCGCAAACCACCCTTGATCAGACGGAATATGCCGCGCTCGTTACCATCCACCGCACCGCTGTAGTGATATTCCTCAACCTTGAAGCTGCTATTGGGTTGCAGCGATATATAGCCGCCATCAATAAACTTGACCTGCAGCCGACCATCATCCGCAGTTTGCAGGGTATCGCCTGTCGCGATTTCACTGCCTTTGCTGACGACATGGGACTGACCGCTTTGATCGATAATGCTGGCACTGCCATGTACAAACTCTACCCGCCCGGCTTCTGCCAGCACCTGAGACGCAGGCAGTGACAGCAGCACGCCTAGCAACAAGGTGCTTGCTCGCAGGTTGCTGAATGCCCATAGGCTGTGCAGCGCAGATGTAGCTGTCACAGGCTTACCAGTTGAATTCGCGCCGTATGCTGAAGGAGAGCATATAGCGGTCAAACCGATTGAGGTCGATATTGGAGTCATTCCGTATATAGGTCAGTTGTGGCTTGATCACCCAATTGTACCCCGGTAAATAGCGCAAGCCCAGATTGAGATCAAATTGCTTGTCGCCCCTTGATACCTGGAACAAACCATCGCGCTCATCATAGCGACGGTATTCGTAGCCACTGGTGGCATAAGCGACAAATTTTGGGGTAAACGCCAGTTGTCCGCCCAGGCGTGCGCCATAGAGATGGTGGCTGAAAAAGTCCCAGTCTCTATCCAGCGTGCGCTCCTGCCCCATATAGGCGCTCATGAACAGCAATGGTGTCAAATCACCATTGAACACATGCGCCCAGCCACCCCCACCTACATAGCGGTTGGCATTACGGATGTCATTGTCTGGATAATCCAGCCGCGATACCTGCACAAAGGCATTGATCTGGTTCTTGTCATCAAGATCGCGCTGCCATTGACCATTGAGGCCATGCACGCGGCGGAAAATGTCATGATCCAGGCTCAGGCTGGCGCTTTGCGCCGCCAGGGTGAAGGTATCAACATGGCGCACATAGCGCAGGCCCAGGTTGTAATCCAGAGTGCCCAGATCAAATCTATCTTCTTGATGGTTGAAACGCTGCGAGGCATTGACGCTGCCAAATACAGTCAAGCCGCCATAGTTGGGGCTGCGAAAGGAAATGCCGCCTGCCAGGCTGGCAAAATTGTCCGAGGTTTCACGCGCTTCGCGCCCGAGCAACAAATCCAGACCACCCAGGCCAGGAATCGCCATGATGGTCACCGAAGAAGCGGCGGTGGCACTGTTGACATTGCTGTCATGCCCCACACCCGCCTCGACATAGGCTGAATAAGTACTGCTGAGACCCTGGGATTTATCAATGGCGCTCATATAGCGATTGATCACCTGGGTCATATCTTCAGGGGGCTTTTGCGCCAGCACATTGCGGAACTCGGCACGTGCGGCTTCTTGCTCACCAAGCAGGAAATAGGCACGCGCAATATGCGCCCTGGCATTGCCATTGCCAGGGTTGCTTGCCAGCACGCGCTCCAGCGCAAACACCCCGCGTGTCACATGGCCGCTATCAATCGCGGACAAGCCCAGCAGCATATCGTACTCAGCCTCGCCGGAGCGCTCGGTTTCCAGCGGCTCCAGCAGGCTATAGGCAGATTGGTATTGCTTGGCAGCCATCAATTTAGCAGCCGCAGCCAGGACATCGTCCTGCGCGCTCGCCAGCAGGCTCTGCCCCAGCAAGGATAGTCCGGCGATCAGTCGCCATATTGTGGTTCGGGATATCACGATATCAGTACGGAGTTGGTCAGGCGGCTAGCCACAGATTTCATCATCTTATTATTCATTGATTTCATGACATGCATTTAATTACTTGTATTTAAATACCTGTCTTGGAAAATGCCCATCATGCGTGAGGACTATTCCCCTACAACGTCCGCCCCTGCCGGAACCTTGAAACGGAAGTTGCCAGCAGGCAATACAGGGTTACGCTCCAGCTTGCTGAATTCTATGCTGGTGGTGTGACCAAAGCTGTCGTGCAACTCCATCTTTTGCAGCACATCGCCCTTGAAGCCCAGCAACACTCTGTCAAAACCACTATCCTCGGCCTTGGGTACAGCTTCTGCCCACTCCAGGCCGTCCTGGCGCACTATGGCATTGCTGAGGGTGAAGTTGCGCTCTACTTCCTGCGCTCCGGCCAGCAGTGCCGCCGGGCTGGAGCCTATGGCCTTGCCCAGTGCGCGCACGGTGACCTGGTTCAGCTCGGGGTCAAACAACCAGACTTTTTCACCATCGCCCACAATCTGCTGCACATAGGGTTTTTCATAATCCCAGCGGAATTTGCCCGGGCGTGACAACTGCATATCGCCATTAACCTCTTGCACCTTGTTGCCCTGGGCATCATTCACCACCTGGTGAAAACGTGCGCGCATGGAGGTGGTGGATTTGAAAAAGGCCTTGAGTGTATCGGCACCCGCAGCCTCTGCCAGCCAGGGAGTTGCCATCATGCTGCTTGCCATCAAGAGGCTTGCCAGTAACTTCATGCTTGTAAATTCCTTTAGGCAGCAGGCTGCCATTTGCAGTGTGAATGTCGATTGTTGATTGCTAGCTGCTTGCTAGTGCCAGGGAAATTTCCCCTAGTCGTTATTGGGTGCAATAACCTCGCGGTTGCCATTGCTTTGCATGGCACTGACCAGCCCGGCACGTTCCATTTCTTCAATCAGGCGCGCGGCGCGGTTATAGCCTATGCGTAACTGGCGCTGTACCGAGGAGATGGAGGCACGGCGCGATTTCAGCACAATGGCTACCGCCTCGTCATACAAGGGGTCTGCTTCGCCGCCACCGCCGCCCTCACCCAGCTCGCCGCCTTCAACACCCTCTTCGCTACCGCCAGTGAGTATGCCTTCTATATAGTTGGGCTCGCCTTGCAGCTTGAGGTGTTCCACCACTCTATGCACTTCCTGATCGGAAACAAACGCGCCGTGCACACGTTGCGGATTGCTGGAGCCAGGCGGCTGATACAGCATATCGCCCTGACCCAACAGTGCTTCCGCCCCCATCTGGTCAAGAATGGTGCGCGAATCTATCTTGCTGGAAACCTGGAAAGCCACGCGGGTGGGGATATTGGCCTTAATCAAACCTGTAATCACATCAACAGAAGGCCGCTGTGTCGCCACCACCAAGTGTATGCCGCAGGCTCGGGCCTTTTGTGCCAGACGTGCAATGGGTTCTTCCACCTTTTTGCCTACCACCATCATCAGGTCGGCCAATTCATCAATTACCACCACAATCAGCGGCAATTCTTCCAGCGGCTCTGGTTCATCCGGCGTCAGGCTGAATGGATGCGGGATGGAAGCGCCTTCCTTGGCCGCATCACGGATTTTCTGGTTATAGCCAGCCAGGTTACGCACGCCCAGCGTGGACATCAGCTTGTAGCGGCGTTCCATCTCGGCCACGCTCCAGTTCAGCGCATTGCCAGCCTGGCGCATATCGGTAATGACTGGCGCCAGCAAATGTGGAATGGCGTCGTAGACTGAAAGCTCCAGCATTTTCGGGTCTATCAGAATCAGTCTCACCTTGCTTGGCTCTGCCTTGTACACCAGGCTCAAGATCATGGCGTTAATCGCCACTGATTTACCTGAGCCGGTAGTACCCGCGACCAGTACGTGGGGCATCTTGGCCAAATCCGCCACTACAGGTTTGCCCGCAATATCCTTGCCCATGGCAATCGCCAGCGGTGAGCTGACATCGGCATACACCTGTGAACCCAGAATCTCAGAGAGAAACACCACCTGGCGTTTGGGGTTGGGAATTTCCAGACCCATATAAATCTTGCCGGGGATGGTTTCAACCACACGCACACTGACTACGGACAAGGCCCGCGCCAAATCCTTGGACAGATTGGCTACCTGACTGCCCTTGACCCCGGCGGCTGGCTCAATTTCATAGCGTGTAATTACCGGGCCAGGCAATGCGGTCACCACCTTGACCTCAATGCCAAAGTCCATGAGCTTGCGCTCTATCAAGCGTGAGGTAAATTCCAGCGTTTCGGCAGACTGCACCTCCACCACGCCACTGGTTCATCCAAGAGATGCAATGGTGGCAAGGGTGAATCTGGCAAGGTTTCAAACAAGGGGGTTTGCTTTTCCTTCTGCACGCGCTCGCTTTTGACAATCTCAAAAGTAGGCGGCACTTCAATCTGCACTGGCTGCCTGTCTTCAGTGCGCTTGCGTTCGTGATCTACAAACTCATTGCGCTTTTGCTCGGCCACTTTGCCCAGCTTTCTATCCTGGTAATCCTGCCAGCGCTCCAGCACATAGTGATAACTGAACTCCAGGCCAGCACCCAGTCTTTCGGCAATGGTGATCCATGACCAGCCTGTGAACAGGCTGAAACCTACCGCCAGCGTTAGCAGCAGCAGCAAGGTAGAGCCAGCAAAGCCCAGCAAGGCCTGCAAGCCTGCGTCTACAGACTTGCCCAGCATGCCGCCAGCCGATAAAGGCAGCTCAACCGCCAGCGCATGGAAATGCCCGGCCTCAAGCGCCGCTGAGGAAAGCAGCAAGGTGACAAAGCCGCCCAGGTTGAGCCAGATCAGGGGCTTATGCTCGGCGTCTACTGCTTCCAGGCGCAAGTAGACTAGCCACATGGCGTAAAACGCCAGCACTACCCACCACCAGGCGGAGAAGCCAAACAGGTAAAGCAGGATATCGGAAAAATGGGCACCCAGTGCGCCGCCTGCGTTCTGCGTGATATCGCCGTCACTGGTGCTGTGCGACCAGGAGGGGTCATCGCTGTGATAGGTAAACAGGATCAGGGTGAGATAAAGGCCGACCACGACCAGCCCTAGCCACCAGGCTTCCTTGACTATTCCTGGGGTGGCAGCAGGTTCAGCTTGACGACGGCTATTGAGAGGCGCGCTTTTTTTCTGGAAGAACAAGATAATTCAAGACCCGGAGCAAAGTTGAGCTTGCCCGATTATAGCAGCTTAACCCCAGCTGGCTCTGCAAGCAGTACAACTCTTCAGCTTGTGTTTATAGCGGAGCTTTACACTTGGCAGCACAAGCAGCTCGCCTTAACACCTTAGTTAAGACCTTAGTTATAGCCAAGCTGGAGAGTGCAAGTTGATCAGAATTGTCTATCAGAGCCATAAATACAATCAATTTGCACTTGGTCATGCCGCCGCCTAAACTGACGGACATGACTTGAAAAGCCATGAGCAAACCCCACCTCGAAAGTAGCTGAGCATGGCCAATCAGTCGCACTCGCAGCAAGTGACTGGTTTTTAATGGCCTAGGCTTTATTTTAAGGTGTAAGCGAAACCAAGGTTTGCCATCATGGTCAGCAACTAACTCAAGGCCAGCAATCGCGCCCATAGCCCGGATGTTGGCTGGACTTCAACTTGCACTCACCTCTATAACAGGCATCAATAACAGGAGAATAAGATGGTAGATATAGGCATCAGTGAAAAAGATCGCAAGAAAATTGCCGATGGTTTGTCGCGCTTCCTCGCGGATACGTACACGCTTTACCTCAAGACCCATTATTTCCACTGGAATGTCACCGGCCCGCAATTCCGCACGCTGCATCTTATGTTTGAAGAGCAATATAACGAGTTGTGGACCGCGGTAGACCAGATTGCCGAGCGTATCCGCTCCCTGGACTTCCCTGCGCCCGGTACTTACAAAGAATTTGCCAAGCTCACCAGCATTGAAGAGTCCGAGGGCGTGCCTCATGCCCAGGATATGATCAAGGCCTTGGTATCTGGCCACGAAGCGTGGTGCGTACTGCACGTAGCGTGTTCCCGATTGCGGAAAAAGCCTCGGATGAAGCCACGGCCGACTTGCTGACCCAGCGTCTGCAAATCCATGAAAAAACCGCATGGATGTTGCGCAGCCTGCTGGAAAAACCCTAATATCTCGCAGTTTTTATTATCAATGCGGCTTTAACTCACGCATTACTCAGGAGTATTCACTGTATGGCAACAAAACATGCACGCCTGCTGATTCTGGGCTCTGGCCCAGCAGGTTATTCTGCCGCTGTCTATGCAGCGCGCGCCAATCTCAAGCCTGTGTTGATCACCGGTATTGCCCAGGGTGGGCAACTGATGACCACCACCGAGGTGGATAACTGGCCTGCGGATGCCGATGGCGTTCAAGGCCCCGAGTTGATGGCGCGCTTCCAGAAGCATGCCGAGCGCTTCAACACGGAAATGATCTTTGATCATATCCACACCACCAAGCTCGATGAAAAGCCTATCCGCCTGATCGGCGATTCCGGTGAATACACCTGTGATGCCTTGATTATCGCCACTGGTGCTTCGGCCAAATATCTGGGCCTGCCCTCAGAGGAAGCCTTTGCTGGCAAGGGTGTTTCCGCCTGCGCTACTTGCGATGGTTTCTTCTATCGCAACCAGGAAGTTGCCGTGATCGGTGGTGGCAATACCGCAGTTGAAGAAGCACTTTACCTGGCCAATATCGCCAGCAAAGTGACCCTGGTACACCGACGCGACAAGTTCAAGGCTGAGGCTATTCTGGTAGACAAGCTCATGGAGCGCGTCAAGGAAGGTCGTATTGTGCTGGAAACTTTCAAGACCCTGGACGAAGTGCTGGGTGACGAAACTGGTGTGACCGGGATGCGCCTCAAGGATGCCAACGGCAGCGCCACCAAGGATATCGCGCTCAAGGGCGTATTCATCGCGATTGGTCACAAGCCCAACACTGATATCTTTGAAGGTCAGCTAGAGATGGAAGGTGGCTATATCGTCACCAAGGCCGGGCGTGAAGGTAACTTCACTGCGACCAGCGTCCCTGGCGTGTTTGCGGCTGGTGATGTGCAGGATCATATCTACCGTCAGGCAGTCACCAGTGCTGGCACTGGTTGTATGGCGGCACTGGATGCCGAGCGTTACCTGGATCAGATCGCCTAATGTGTTTTTCCCGCAGGCCTGGCCTGCGGGAATACCCTGTTAGCGGCAGCAAAGCGATGGTGGATCACCATGACAGATCACGACGACGACAACGACGCCAATGCACTGTTCCTTGCAGCAGTTGATGGCGCTCGACCATTAAAACCCGTCTCACGGCTGAACCACACCCCCCCTCCACCCAAGCCCATTCCCCGGCAGTTTTTGCGTGACGAACGTCAGGCACTCGCCGACTCTCTCAGTGATGACTATATCCCCGCCCATGAACTGGAAAGTGGCGAGGAGCTGCTTTACCTGCGTGATGGTCATGCCCCCGATATCCTCAGCAAACTGCGCCGTGGTCATTGGGTGGTGCAGGCTGCGCTGGACTTGCATGGCTGATCAGCGATGAAGCCAGGCTCAGCGTGGCCGAGTTTCTGGCGCACAGCAAAAAACGTGGCATACGCTGCGTGCGCATTATTCATGGCAAGGGCTTGAGTTCACGCAACCGTGAACCTGTGCTCAAGCACAAATTACGCAGCTGGCTAATGCAAAAAGATGAGGTCATTGCCTATGCTCAGGCGCGGCAGCAAGATGGTGGCAGCGGAGCTGTTATTGTCTTGCTCAAAGCTTGAGCAAAGCTCTGGATTAACGACAAGAATTTAATTAAAGTAGAGCCAGTTAAGCAATTGTAATAACTTGAAAATATCACTGATAAGCCTTAAAAAAATAAAGTCTGCTCAGCTGTAAACTAAAGCGTAATTCTCGCGTTTACTATGCATCGCACCCCAGGGTGTATGAACAGAAAGTGAGTTTCATCCTATGCAGTGGCGTCTTCTGACGTGTACCGGATTGGTACTTTTAGCTCTGCACCACCCCGCGCTGGCGGCTGACAGCAATAGCCTAGCTGCCCAGGCGGAACTTGATAGCCTCACCCTGGCCAGGGCCAGTGAACTCTTTAATAGCAATAGCCGCGAACTCCTGCTTTCCCGCCGCATGCTGGAGGGCGCCAAAGCCGACACCCTCACCGCAGCTCAGCGCCCCAACCCCACTTTCTCGCTCAACTCCAACAACTTCAAGCTCAATGGCAATAATGGTCGTGGCGGCCTCAATGACCGCACGCTGGATACTATCGCCCGCATAGAACAGCCCATAGAGCGTGGCAACAAGCGTGGCCTGCGCATGGCGGTAGCCGAGGACGCAGTGCAGGCCAGCGAGCTGGATCTCAGCGATAGCCTGCGTCAGCAAAAGCGAGTTTTCTACGGCGCTTACTATGACTTGTTACTGGCGCAGCAAAGCGAGCAGATTCTCTCTAGCAATCAGGCGCTGTACGACAATATGCTGAGCGCGGCTGAACTAAGACTCAAGGCAGGTGATATCTCCGCCACCGACGCTGCGCGTATACGCATTGATGTATTGCGTGCGCAAAATGAGCTGCGCCAGGCCAGGGCCGAGAAAGAAAAAGCCCAGGCCGACCTAGCTTACCTGCTGGGGCAAGAACAACAGGCCAGACGTATTGTGATCCGCGATACCTGGCCAGACCTAAACCAGGCGCAGGATATCGTCAGCGATAGCGTATTAGAGCAACGCCCCGATGTGCAGGCCGCCATGGCCCGTATTCAGCAGGCCAATGACAATCGCAAGCTGGCGCAGGCGCAGACCACACGCGATATCACCATAGGCCTGCAATACGAGCATTACCCCAACGACAGCCGCAACACGGTGGGCGCAGGCTTTAGCATTCCTTTGTTCACCGGATATCAATATCAAGGCGAGATTGCGCGGGCCGAGGTGGATTACACCACCGCCATGGAGGCCGAGGAGCGCATACGCGCAAATGCCATGGGTGAGCTTACCCGCGCACGTGCCGACCTCGAAGCTGCGCTGGAAAAAGCCCAGCGCTATGACCAGAACATGATGATAGAAGCCGAAAAAACCGCGCAAGCGGCCGAGTTTGCCTATCAGCATGGCGCCATGGGCGTGACCGATTTGCTGGATGCGCGCCGCGTGCTGCGTGCCTTGCAGATTGATGCCGCCACTGCCCATGCCGATTATGCAAAATCATTGGCCAACTGGCGTGCGGCCTTGAATATCAGCGACGCCCGCTAAATCACAGCCTCACAAAGAAAACACCAAGACAACACCAAGAAAGAACCATGATGCGTCAACCGCTTTTGCTTGCTGCTACCTGCCTGGCATTGATGGCCCAGTGCATTGCCCTCCCCAGCCTGGCTGCAGAAAAAACCCAGCCCGCCAAGGCCACACCCGCGCCCACACCACGCGATGAAGTGATACTGGCCAAAGATTCACCGCAACTGGCTAACCTGAAGATAGATACCGTGACGCTGGTGCCCGCCCCTGCCGCCCCGGCCCTGAACGGCAAGATTGTCTTTAATGAAAACTACACCGCGCGTATCAGCTCCCCGGTGGTGGGCAGAGCGCTCAAGATCAGCGCCGAGAATGGTGATAGCGTCAAGGCAGGTCAGGTATTAATGACCATGGACTCGCCCGACCTGGGCAGTGCCGTGGCTGACGCCCGCAAAGCACAGGCCGAGCTGGAATTGAAGAAACAGGCCTTTGAACGCAGCCGCATGCTGCTGGAGGGTGGCGTGATTCCGCACAAGGAGCTGGAAGCCAGCAAGGCCGACCTCGATGAAGCCGCCGCTGAGACTGCCCGTGCCAACGCCAGGCTCAACAACCTGGGTGCCAGCCGCAACAGCAGCGACAATTACACCCTGCGTGCGCCATTGAGCGGCGTGATTGTTGACCGTCAAGTCAACCCTGGCAATGAAGTCAGACCAGATGCCGCCAGCCCCTTATTCATCATCACCGACCCCACGCATTTGTGGGCCAATATTGATCTGCCGGAGCGTGACTTGGGCAAGGTGGGCGTGGGCCAAGCCATCAGCGTGGAAGTCGATGCCTACCCAGGTGAAAGCTTCACAGGCAAGGTGTTATCCATAGGCGGCATGATAGACCCGGCCACACGCCGCATCCCTATCCGTTGCTCGGTGGAAAGCAAAGGCAAGCTCAAGCCTGAGATGTATGCGCGTATTACCCTGTTGGCACAGGACCAGCGCATGGTGATCCGCATCCCCAATAGCGCGCTGATTACCGAGGGTTTGTATAGCTATGTGTTTGTTGAGATAGCGCCAGGCCATATCAAAAAACGCCGTGTCACGCTGGATGTGCAAGGCCGAGACTTTGCCACGATCAAGCAGGGCCTGAACCAGGGTGAACGCCTGGTGACTTCAGGTGCCATTCTGCTCAATTCCGAACTTGCTGCAGGTAAATAAGGGCTGGCCATGCTAGACAAACTGATTACGTTTTCCCTGCAGCAGCGCGTGTTTGTGCTTCTAGCTACCCTGGTGCTGATTATTGCTGGCTACTTTGCCGTGGAGAACATGCCGATTGAGGCCTTCCCCGATGTAGAGGATGTGCATGTAGGCATAGTGACACAGGTGCCGGGGCTGGCACCTGAAGAAGTTGAACGCGTGGTGACGCTACCCATAGAACATGAAATGAGTGGCGTACCGCATCTTTCCCAGATGCGCTCGGTATCCATTACTGGGCTATCTGTCATCACCCTGACCTTCTCCGAGAAAACCGACGATTATTTTGCACGCCAGCAAGTGCTGGAAAGATTGCAGGGCGCAGATTTGCCAGCGCAATACCAGCCTACTCTGGCCCCGCTTTCCACTGCGGTAGGCGAGATTTTCCGTTATCTGGTGGAAGCACCCAAGGATATGCCGCAGCGCGAGATACGTGCGATTCAGGATTGGCAGATTGTGCCCATGCTGCGCACCGTGCCTGGCGTGGCCGATATCACCAGCTTTGGCGGCAGCATCAAGGAATATCAGGTCAGGCTGGACCCTTACCTGCTGAAGAAAAACGATATCACCGTTGACCAGGTCAACCAGGCGCTGAGTGGCAATAGCAGCAATGTAGGCGGTGGCCTGATGCACCGTGGCGACGAAGATTTGGTGGTGCGCGGTATAGGGCTATACAAGAATCTGGATGACATTGCCAATACCGTGATTGATGCGCGTGGCGGCAAACCCATATTGGTCAGCGATATCGGCAAGGTTGAAATCGGTGACCGCACACGCTCAGGCATTGTGGCCTTCAATGACAGGGACGATGTGGTTGAAGGCATTGTCATCATGAACAAGGGCCAGAACCCGGCACGCGTGATTGAAGCCTTGCGCACCAAGGTGGATGAAATCAACGCCAAGTTGCCGCCCGGGGTACGTGTCGCCCCCTTCTATGACCGCACCACGCTGATTGCCCACACAGTGCATACCGTCACCGAAAATCTGGTGGTAGGTGCGCTTCTGGTCGTCACCATCCTGATCGTTTTCCTGCGCAACTGGCGCGCTGCCTTGATTGTGGCTTCGGTGATTCCTTTATCGCTGCTGTTTGCCTTTGTCATCATGGATATACGCGGGGTTTCGGCTAATCTGATCTCGCTGGGCGCGGTGGACTTCGGCATCATCATAGACAGCGCCGTGGTGCTGGTAGAGGCGCTAATGGTGCGGCTGGCCGTGGCGCAAACCGAGCGCCTGCCGCAACAGGCCACCTATGGCTGGCGTCTGCATACCTTGAAGCAGACTGCGGTGGAAATGGGCAGGCCTATATTGTTCTCCAAGGCCATTATCATTCTGGCCTTCCTGCCTATTTTCACTTTCCAGCGCGTAGAGGGCAAAATCTTCTCACCCATGGCGTTCACGCTGAGTTTTGCGCTGCTAGGGGCCATTTTACTGACGCTGACCCTGGTGCCCGCGCTGCTGTCTTACACCATGAAGCGTGAAGATATGGCAGAAAAGCATAGCGGCTGGATGCACAAAGTGCAGGAAGGCTATCGTAGCTTGTTGCTGCGCTGCGCTCCTTTGCGTTGGCCGCTGGCGGGTGCTTCAGTGGTGTTGCTGGTGATTTCTTTGGTGCTGGCACCACGCCTGGGGTCGGAGTTTCTGCCCAAGCTGGATGAAGGCAATATCTGGCTCACCATCAGCCTGCCACCTTCCACCGGGCTGGAAAAAACCAAGGAGGTCGAGCGTCATGTGCGCAAGATTCTCAAGAGCTATCAAGAGGTTAACCTGGTGGTCAGCCATGTTGGCCGCCCCGATGATGGCACCGACCCCAAAGGGCCGAACAATATCGAAATCCTCGCTGACCTCAAGCCCAGGCAAGAGTGGAAATTTGCCAGCAAGGAAGCGCTGATTGAGAGCATCTCAGCCAAGATACACACCATCCCCGGCATTCCCACCAACTTCTCGCAGGTGATACAGGATAGCGTTGAAGAGGCTTTATCCGGCGTTAAGGGTGAGATTTCGGTGAAGATCTTTGGCCCTGACCTGGCCCTGCTGGAAGACAAGGCCGATCAGGTGGTGGATGTGCTCAACAGCATACAAGGTGCCAGCGATGTGGCCGCTATCCGTATTTCGGGTAACTCCGAGCTGGATATCACGCTGGATAGAGCCAAGCTGGCCCGCTACGGCATGACGGTCAACGACGTTAACACCACCCTGCAAACCGCGCTGGCTGGCAGCGCTGCCAACACCTTCTATGATGGGGATAGACGTTTTGATGTCACCCTGCGCCTGGAACGGCAATACCGCGATGGCGTGGATGATATCTCCGAGCTGCCAGTAGCCTGCCTGACGGTGCGGGCACCATCACTGGGAGAAGTGGCAGACATCAGCATCAAACAGGGCGCTTCCCGCGTTAGCCGCGAGGGTGTCTCGCGCATTGTCGCCATCAAGGCCAACCTGATCAATCGCGATCAGGCAGCTTTGTGGCCGAGGCCATGGACAAGGTTAAACAGCAGGTCAAACTGCCGCCCGGCTACACCATGACCTGGGGCGGCCAGTTTGAAAACCAGCAACGCGCCATGAAACGTCTGCAAGTCATTGTGCCTTTGTCCTTGCTGCTGATTTTTGTGCTGCTGTTTATGGCCTTCAAGTCCATACGCAATGCCCTGCTGGTGCTGCTGATGATCCCTTTCACTTTGATAGGTGGCCTGGCGGCGCTGGGGTTGGCGGGGCTGCATCTTTCAGTTTCGGCGGCGGTAGGTTTTATTGCCCTGGCCGGGGTATCGGTACAGAACGGCGTCATTATGGTGGAGCAGATCAAACACCTGATGCGTGAGGGCGAAGATTTATCCAAGGCGGTGATAGAAGGTGCGGTAGCACGCTTGCGCCCTATCATGATGACCGCGCTGATGGCGGGCCTGGGCTTGCTGCCTGCTGCGCTGTCACACAGCATAGGCTCGGAAACCCAGCGCCCGTTTGCCGTGGTGATTGTGGGCGGCCTGGTATCGGCTACCTTGTTTACCCTGCTGTTGCTGCCCTTGCTCTACCCCTACTTCTCGGATGGTGGGCGCAACGACAAGGAATAAGACTTCAGCATCTCATAGGCAAACAAAAAACCCGACCTAGGTCGGGTTTTTGTTTACCTGATATGGCCAAGCCATACTTGCCAGCCATACTTTCCAGTCAAATCTAGGCTGCTAGATTTGCAGCCTAGATTTGAATACGTTGTATCAAACAGCTTGCCTGTGCCGCAATGCCCTCGCCTCGCCCGGTAAAACCCAGCTTTTCCGTGGTGGTGGCTTTGACGTTGACACAGTCCAGCGGCAGGTTGCAATCGCTGGCGATGTTGACGCACATATCATGGATATGCGGTGCCATCTTGGGCGCTTCGGCCATGATGGTGGCATCGATATTATTGATGCTGTAATGCTTAGCCTTGAGCAGCTTCACCACATGACGCAGCAACACGCGCGAATCCGCACCCTTGAAGCGCTCGTCCGTATCCGGGAAGTGCTTGCCTATATCGCCCAGTGCCGCCGCCCCCAACAAGGCATCGCTGATGGCGTGCAGCAACACATCAGCATCGGAATGCCCTTTGAGGCCCTTGGCAAAAGGAATATCCACCCCGCCTATGATGCAAGGACGCCCTTCCACCAATTGATGTACATCAAAACCGCTGCCTATTCTGATCATGCTGAATTCTCCTTGGCATCTGCAAGCAGGATAGCCTCGCTATGGCCAAATCCTGCGGAAAAGTAATCTTGAGATTGCGTAACTCACCCGTCACCAGCCGTGGGCTTAAGCCTAAAGCCTCTACGGCCTGAGCTTCATCAGTGGGCACCCCACCCGCCTGCTGCAAGGCTTGCTTCAACAAGCCATAGCGGAACATCTGCGGTGTTTGCGCCTGCCAGAGTTGCTCACGCGGCTCGGTGCGCGCTACACGCTGCGCCTGATCAGCACGCTTGAGCGTATCTGCGAGCGGAATCGCCAGCAAGCCGCCAGTGTCATCGTCCTGCAAAGTGTCTAGCAGCCGCGTCAAACTGGCCTGGCTCAAGCCTGGGCGTGCGGCGTCATGCACCAGCACCCAATCATCCTCCTGCCACTGCCCAGCCATGGCGTGCAAGCCATTCAGCACAGTTTCTGCCCGGCTGGCCCCACCACAACGGTGCAGACTAACTCGTGGGCTAGTTTCGATATGCAGCTCATCCCACAAGGCATCATCAGCGCTGATGACAACATGAATGGAGTTGATACGGGCGGCAGCTTCAAACACCGCCAGGGTATGCGCAATCAAGGGCTTGCCGAGCAAAGGCAAATACTGCTTGGGTAAGGCAGCCCCCATGCGGCTACCACTCCCGGCAGCAGGAATCAGGACATGAAATGAAGACATGGGCGGGATTTTAGCATGGGCACAGCCGGGCTTGAGGCTGGATCAGCTCATGCCGGGATCAGTGGCGAGGGAATGTGAGCGAAATGCTCAAGCGCTGTTTTCAGACCTGATTGGAAGATACGGGTTCTGGACGCAGCACCAGCCAGATAGCCACTGCCGCCATGGTCAGGCTTACCGCCCATTTGCTCCAAAGTGGCGCAGGCGAAAACCACAGCATGATACTGCTGCACGACATCATAAACACCGCAAAACACTTGGCCTTGCGTGACACCGCACCATTTTCACGCCATTGGCGAATGTGCTGGCCATAGCGTGGATGGTTGAGCAAATAACGCTCAAGCTCTGGCCAGCCCTGCCCGCCTGCCCAGGCCGCTACCAACACGAATGGCACGGTAGGCATGATGGGCAGAAATGCGCCGATAACACCGAGTATCAGGGAGATAACCGCAAGAATGCGCCAGAGTATGGTCTTGGTTTGCTCGAGCATGGAACATCAATGAATGGGAAACACCTGCAAGATACCATGCCAGCCGCTGCCTCAACCAGCTGTCCATGCCACTGCAGTTGCAGGGCATGAACATGTCTTCAAACTCAGAGTGGTTTTAATCCGAGCAAATTGATGCTGGAAGCTGGCAGGGTATTACTCATCCTGCCCTGCCGCCAGATTTGGCGTAGAAGCAATTTTATGGATGGAAAGATCAGCACCATTGAACTCCTCTTCCGCATCGAGTCGCAGGCCGATAAAGAAGCGGATGGCCCCATAGACAGCAAAGCCACCGACCAAGGCCACCGTGATGCCCAGCGCAGTGCCCAACAACTGCGAAACCAGACTGACACCGCCCATGCCACCCAGTGCAGTGGCACCAAAGATACCAGCAGCTACACCACCCCAGGCGCCACAAATCCCGTGCAGCGGCCAGACACCAAGCACATCATCAATCTTCCAGCGGTTTTGTGTCAGTGTGAAAGTCCAGACAAACACCGCACCCGCCACCAAGCCAATGATCAAACCGCCCAAAGGGTTTACCACATCTGAACCTGCGCAGATGGCCACCAGACCAGCCAGCGGGCCGTTGTGCACAAAACCAGGGTCGTTTCTACCTGCCAACAAGGCGGCAAGCGTGCCACCTACCATGGCCATCAGCGAATTCAGCGCCACCAGACCAGTCACCGCATTTACTGTTTGCGCAGACATCACGTTAAAACCAAACCAGCCCACGGTGAGTATCCAGGCACCCAGTGCAAGGAAAGGAATGCTCGAAGGCGGGAAAGCATGCAAACGACCATCCTTGCTATAGCGCCCCAAACGTGGCCCTAGCAGCAGCACTGCCGCCAGCGCAATCCAGCCGCCCATGGCGTGCACGACAACAGAACCCGCAAAGTCATGGTATGGCGCGCCGAATGTGGCTTCCAGCCAGGCTTGTACGCCAAAGTGGCCGTTCCAGCTATGCCTTCAAAGAAGGGATACACCAGACCAACAATGGCAAAAGTGGCTGCCAATTGCGGATTAAAACGCGCGCGCTCAGCAATGCCGCCAGAGATAATCGCCGGAATAGCCGCAGCAAATGTGAGTAAAAAGAAGAACTTGACCAGACCATAGCCGTTTTGCACCGCCAGTGCTTCCGCCCCCTGCATAAAGTGCACGCCGTAGGCCACGCCATAGCCAACAAAGAAATAGGCAATGGTAGACACTGCAAAGTCCACCATGATTTTCACCAGGGCATTCACCTGGTTTTTTCGCCGCACCGTGCCAACCTCAAGAAAGGCAAAGCTGCATGCATGGCAAGCACCATAATGGCGCCCATCAATATAAAAAATACGTCATTTCCTGACTGTAAGTTGTCCATTGCATCTCCTCCATCTAGTTTTATAGCGACAGAGATATAGCAAAAACCACGCCACGACTGATGACTTTGTTTTATAAGGGTTTTATTTGAGCGGAGATTAAGGGATGCACTAAATATGTGCTACACATTGTGCATTGCACTAATTAAGTGCAATTTTGTGTAAAGACTCAGCTAGGTCGCTTGGCGCATTTTTGTAGGATCAATTTCAACTTGTCATTTTGTTACCATAAGTTGCCATGGTGGTTTCCATTGAACTCAAATGGTTACAAGAATGTTGTTGTCATAAGCTCCCGCACCCTTGCACCCCATCCTATTTCGCAGCGATACATCCTATTTGCTTATCACACAGCAAAGGATGGACTTGAAACATTTAAAAATATAAAAGACCGCAATTGCGATCTTTTATATTTGAATTCTTCACTGCATAACAATTGAAGAAAGAATTTAATCCCATTTAAACAACATTCAACTAAGCCATTTCAGAAGAGTTGATATCCATGCGTAAATCACCAAGCCTCTAACAATAAATTTCCACCATAACACTGATTGCTCAGATCCTCTCCAGAGGGCGACCGAAAACCAAATGCTGACGACATAACTAAATACATACAAAGGCGCTAGCAATAATGTTGCACTTGATAATGAATTTGTTGTTTTTAGAATGACGAAAATAATGATGACAAAAACAATTGAAAAAATATCAACGCAAATATCAGATCTAATGGCTTGTACTCTCCATGCCAACCTTTTTTTATTACTTCCACCACTATCTCCTTTCAATATTATTTAGTTTGGTTACACGGACTATGTGATGCTTACCAATAGGATAAGCACATATTCCATTATGCCGAGTGGCCCTTACTCATGCCCAGCGACAAGCTCAACACCCTTAGCCGGGGAGTTGCTAGACTTCTAGTGGTGCCAATAAAGGCAACCAAGCCCGCAGAAAATTCGTTTCGTATTGTGACAAGCATGCTTTCGGCCTTCTGCTCATCAATCAGAACTGAAATGGCGCCATCGTACTTTTCACGCCCGAACTCTCTGGTGGAGTACGGTCTTACTTCCGCCCCCCATTAGAGCTGCATCTATCTAAGACAATAAGTGAGCGGCTTCAAAAAGGGTAGCTACCATTTCAAGCGATGAATACCTATACCCAATATCAGAATACCAGTCGGCTCTCGTGCCAGTCGACCAATGATCGCCTGATCAGCTAGAAATTGAGCTGCCCCCAGAAGCACGCGCAATGCATCAAGGAGGCGGTTTTTTATTTAAAAGCCAGTCGTAGCGGGCTTTATGGTAAACCGTAAGGTTGCGTAATGTGTGATTGAGGGGAGGTGCTGAGGGGACTCCCCCGCGTGCGCCGCATACTAGCGCTTTCTGCGGAGGGGTTGTACTAAGGCGGATTCTTCCGCGGCACAGATGAAACACTATCAGGATAAGGACGAGATGCGGCCGACGCCAACTTAAGAAACTTGCGCGGCAAGTGCAAGAACCATGGCACCATAGACAGGAGTAATCGCCAGTAGTACTTGCTCTCCCTTGGCAATACTATTCATGACCGATCGAATCACCGGCTCAAATGGAATTGGATCTACCTTCTCCCCGGGAGTAGTTAGCATCTCAACAGCCCATCCCATATCGTCCTCGCTGCATGTGAAGTCATACACGTCAACCTTCTCAACAATGTTTTGCTCACGCATTTCATGAATAAGCATTCGGTCTAATCCGTCTACCGCCATAAGGCAGTCGGCACCACTTGAGAGAACAAACGCTAACTCAACCCGTTTCTCTTTTTCGTAGCACCGTATTGACGTTAGATGGCTATCGACAAACTTTGCATAGTCTGACATTGCGCAGTCCCCTTTATTGATATCCGTTTTATTGATTAGTATACCTACGCGAGTATTTCGCTCTAACCTCCGTTAGCGAGGGTGCGCCATTCAGCACGAACAGCTTATCCGCCATGGCAACAATGTCGGGATTCCATTCATTGGAATACTCGATGCAGTCATTAATCGCCATCTCAAGCCCGCGCTTTGCCTGCAAGCGTGACTGCTTTTCCAGCCTTTCCAGCACGATAAGAGGATGACTTTCTGGGCGATGAGATGGCTTGACCATGCAAAATTCATAGAATAAGCCCATGAATTTTTTTAGGCCCTCATATTCCACATCTTTCATTTATTTGCTCCCAAGTACAGATTTTTTCAGGATCAGAAATACTGAACTCACTAGTTACCTTGCCAATATGTCTGCCAAAATAATCAGGGAAAATTGAAGAGCGCGTGATTAATTGTCCCGCCCATAGTAAGACCTATATCCCCAAAGAAAGCAAATAAAAAGTACTCCAAGGAGTGCTTTTGATTACGTCCAAACCTGATTCTTTTCCAGCGAAATTCTAACAACTTTATCCCAAAGCACTGATTTTAAATCAAGCGCTACGTCAAACTTCCTACCTCCCTACAGTAAGCAATAAAAAAGCACTCCAAAGAGTGCTTTTTATTTACGGCGCAGCGCGATTAGTTACCAGCGATAAGTCGCTGAAACCACCGCCTTGCGCGGCTCGCCATAGAAGCAGCCGTAGGTGCAGCTGGCAATATAGGTTTTGTCCGTCAGGTTGGTGATGTTCAAGGCCAATCTCCAAGCGCCTGTGGTGTAGCTTGCCATGGCATCCAGCAAGGTGAAGGACGGTACGCTTACAGCGCTGCCCTGCCCCATGCCGCGGGTTTCGTCTACATAGCGCACACCCGCACCTATTTTCAAATCAGGCAGTGCAAAAGCCGCCAGGCTGTAGTCACCCCATAGAGAAAGCTGGTTAAACGGCACACTATCCAGGCGCTGCCCTTCTTGCGCTGGCTGCAATGGGCTGGCCTGCAGGGTGCGCGCATCGGTGTAGGCATACGCGGCTATCAGGTTGGCATGCTGGCCAACACGTGTACGCGCCTCAAGCTCCAGGCCTTTGGATCTCGCCTTGCCCGTCTGCATGGAAAAATCGGTATCCACAGGGTCAGTCACGGTAACGTTTTCACGCGTCAGCTGATACACCGCAGCGGACAGCAAGGTTTCCGAGCCGCTGGGTTGATAGCGCACCCCCACCTCTATCTGTTTGCCTTCGGTAGGCTTGAAACGGCTGCCAGTGCGGTCAGTACCTGTGGTGGGTTCAAACGATTCGCTGTAACTGATAAAGGGCGCTAGGCCATTGTCTGCCAGGTACACCAGGCCTGCGCGTCCAGTGAAGGCGTAGCTTTTTTCATCGTCTGCCCATTTTTCACCCGTAAACAAGGCCTTGCCATCTTCGCGCACGGTGTCATAACGCCCGCCCAGCAGCACTACCCATTTTTCGGCTATCTTCATTTGGTCTTGCACATAAACGCCCAGGCGGCGGGTTTTGGTAATGCCTGAATTGCCCGCAGGGACAGCATCACTTAAAGCACCGCCATACACAGGCGCATAAAGATCAAGCGCCACGCCATCGCGGTTATAGCGTTTATCCTGGTGCCGCAGTGTGGCAACATCCACGCCTAGCAGCGCAGTGTGCTGCACGCCACCCTGGGTAAATTGGTATTGCAATGAGGTATCGGCAGTCACCGCCGATGACTTATCTTCACGGTCTTGCGCGCCACGGAAAAGTGACGTTCTTTGATCACTCTGCAATTGCCAGATATCCGCAGCGTTGTATTCATTTTGCGCATGGTAGTAGCGCACATTGTTTCTCAGCTTGAGCTGATCACTAAAGGCATGCTCAAACAAATAACCCACTGAGTAACGCTTGATGTTGAACTTGTCATAACCAGGCTCACCGGGGAAGAAATCACGTTTTATCCTGCCATTGGGGTTGGGCAACACAGTGCCGGAGCCAGGCAGGCCATAGACATAGCGCGTTTTGTCTTCTTGATATTCACTCAGCAAGGTGAGGGAAGTATTGGCACTCGGTTGCCACTTGAGTGCAGGGGCAATGTAGCTGCGGTCATCCGGCACGTAATCCACAAAGGTGCTGCTATGGCGCTTTAAGAAGGTGAGGCGATACGACCACTCACCCTCTTTATCCAGTGCGCCGCCAAAATCACCCCCCACCTGCTTGCGATCAAAACTACCCAATTGAAAGTTCAACTCGCGCAAAGGCTCCAGCGTCGGGCGCTTGCTCACGGTGTTGATAATCCCACCCGGCCCGGCGCTGCCATAAAGCACAGATGCCGCGCCTTTCAGCAGCTCAATCCGTTCCAGGCCATAGGTTTCCTGCCGCCCGTTGTAGATATTGACGGTGTATAAACTGCCATCTCTATAGGTGCTGCCGACATTGGTGCGAAAGCCACGCAAAAAGAAGCTATCTGTGGTGCGGTCCAGGCCCTCTGCCCGGCTCACGCCAGCGGCATAGCTCAGCGCATCTTGCAGGCTTTGTACGCCCAGGGTCTGCATTTCTTGCTGGCCTATCACGGTAATCGATTGCGGGGTTTCCAAGATGGGGGTATCGGTTTTGGTGCCTGTGGCACTGCGCTTGGCCACATAGCCTTTCACCGCACTCACGGCAGTTTCATCACTGCCGCGCTGTCCTCGCACGGCAATCTCTGGCAGTGCCGATGCCTCATGCGGCTGATTGGTCATGAGCTTGGCTTTTTGCAAGGTAAACACGCCCTCGCCCGTTTCAATCACTTCCAGGCCAGAGCCAGCCAGCACGGCATCAAAACCCTGCCGCACCGAGTATCTGCCCTTCAAACCTGCGCTATTCAGGCCGTTGGTCTGCGCGGTGCTGAACGACAAAGTCACCCCGGCCGTGGCGGCAAACTGGTTGAGCACCGTGGTGAGGCTGCCTGGGTTGATATCAAACGCACGCGCCTGTGTGGACGCGGCCTCTGCCGCCAGCACTGGGCTGGCATGCATGCTGAACGCACCTGCCACGGCCAGCACCAGCGGCAAGGCCTTGAATAGTTTGGATGGATATTTCATACACTCCCCTTGAATAGAATTATGGTGTCTACTCAGGGGGCCGATTGAAGCCAAAAAAGATGAAAAATTTGGCGTAAATATTTTATGTGCTGATCAAAACCGGGTGATTCAAACGCCCTGCACACTCACCCAATAGCGCGTGGTTTTAACCACCTTCAGCCGGAAAGACTGGCGCAAGGCAAGCAAGGCCCTGTCGGTATCATGCACAGGATAAACGCCAGAAACCTTCAATGCCGCCACTGCCGGGTCACAACGCAACCAGCCACTACGGTAACGCGCCAGTTCTGCCACCAGCTCAGCCAGGGGCCAATCCACCGCAATAATCTGGCCTTGTTGCCAGGCGGCAATATTGGCATCCACCGGGGCAATTTCCCCCACTTGCCCATGCCGGATAACAACCTGCTGCCCGGCCTCCAGCCTGGTAGCGCTCAAAGCATGGTCTAAACGTATCTCCACCGCATGCTCCAGCACCGCCACCAGGGTGGCATCTGCCAGCTTGCGCACAATAAAGCGCGTGCCTAATGCCTGAATACGCGCGTGCTCGGTCACTACATAAAAAGCCCGCCTCGCCGCATGCTCCTTGGCGGTTTGCACCAAAATCTCACCCTCATGCAAGCTCAGCATTCGCGCCTGATTATCGTAATGCACATCCAGTGCCGTGGCCGTGTTCAGCCACACCTGCGAACCATCCGCCAGGCGCACCTCGCGCTGCTCGCCCGTGCCTGTACGGTATTGCGCCAGCCAGTTTGACCATGGGTGTTCACGCACCAGGCCATAAGCCAAGCCCGAGCCTATGCCCAGCACGGCAATGCCCTTGAGTAAGGAGCGCCTATCCTGCGAAACCCCTTGCAGCGTAGGCAGGCTGATGGCGGCAGGCACGCGCTGCAAGGATTGTTGCAGCCCTTGCAACCTGGCCCAGGCTTGCTGGTGATCAATATCAGCCTCATACCAGGCGCGCCATTGCGCGTGCTCAATCTCACTTGCTTCGCCCGAACTTAAGCGCACATACCAGCCTATGGCCTGGCTACGTATTTGAGAGGCCTGCGTCATGGTGCTTCCATCAGGTCGTAACAGTGCGCCAGCGCCGTGGTCATGTAATTGCTGACACTGCGCTTGGTCACCTGCAAGCTGAGGGCAATCTCGGCATAAGTCAGGCCTTCCAGCTGAGAAAGCAAAAATGCCTGCCGCACCTTGCTTAAGCCCATCCAGCATGCGGTCTATCTGCAGCAAAGCTTCCCACATCAAGGCACGCTCTTCCATGGAGGGCAAGCTCGCCTGCGGCAGAGTGGACAACACGTCCAGATAAGCCCGCTCCAGTGCCTGTTTGCGGAACAAATCAAACACCAGACCTTTGGCTATTGTCGCCAGATAGTCGCGAGGCTCGCGTATCTCCGCCGCATTACGCGCCGCAATGATGCGCAAAAAAGTATCATGCGCCAGCTCTGACGCCTGCTCGCGACAGCCCAGCTTACGCCGCAACCAGCCCCGCAGCCATTGATGGTGCGTGGCATAGAGCGTATCAACTGACTGTGGAGTAAGCGTGCTTTCCTGGGAGAGCATTTCCTGGGAGACCATGACGAGTGAATATAAAAATGATTCTCATTTTAAGAGATTGCTGGATGTCATGGCAAATACTAGGGGCTTACGTGTTGCGTCTGGGTCCAATACTGATGATCGAGATTGCCCGCGATGGTGATAATACCGACTACGTCATGCCTGCGCGCGGCAACCAGCGTGGCCACAGCACCTCCGCCTGAATACCCAACCAGGCTGATGTTTTGCGCGTGATATTTGGCTTTTAA
Organism: Methylobacillus glycogenes JCM 2850; assembly: GCF_000617925.1. Lineage (GTDB taxonomy): Bacteria > Pseudomonadota > Gammaproteobacteria > Burkholderiales > Methylophilaceae > Methylobacillus > Methylobacillus glycogenes. The sequence goes on along the minus strand of NZ_BAMT01000001.1, from coordinate 293,953 downwards.
TAGATTGACCACTTCATTGGTGGATTGGATAAGTAAAATCGATTAAATACAACATGGTCACACTGCCATGCCTAAATCAGCCTGATGTGCCCATGTGATAGCTAATCCTGTTGCAGTTGCCCTTGATGGCCTGGCCGAGGTATCGGCGCTACTGATTAGCAATGCCATGAGGGTGCGTAAGCTACAAGGCTTTCTCCTGATCAAGACTGAGAGAGAATGACTGGGGTGGGCTGCGGTGCTGAACAAATGTTGCCAGAATCACCATATCCATGATCTAAATAGAAAAATTACCCAGGGGATTAACACCACATGCAAAACCCGCTCAGCCGATTTTCATGCAAATGTCTGTTTTTCTTTGTCTTGGCTTTCATAGCCACGGCTGCCATAGCAGATGGTGTTGGCATAATTCGCCAGAGCAATACCACTAGTGAATTGCATTCGATTGCATTCACTCCCGATGGCCAGCGGGGTTGGGCCGTAGGCTTTAACGGCAGCATTATCACCACAACTGATGGCGGACAGACGTGGACGCCACAATCCAGTGGCACCAACAATGAACTGCAATCTGTGTTTTTCACCGCAAATGGTCAGCACGGTTGGGTGGTGGGCTTTGGCGGCACCATCCTTGCCACGCGTAATGGGGGTGCAAGCTGGTCACAGCAAAACAGTGGCACATCCAATGAACTGGCATCCGTGTTTTTCACCCCTGCTGGGCGCACAGGCTGGGCGGTGGGCTTTAATGGCACTATTCTGGCAACACATGACGGCGGCCTATCCTGGAAGCCGCAAGAGAGTGGCAGCAACAATGCCCTCAATAGTGTGAGTTTCAGCCCGGATGGCAAGCATGGCTATATTGTGGGTTTTGGCGGGCTCATATTGGCCACGTCAGATGGCGGTGCCAAATGGAACAGGCAGGAAAGCGGCACCAGCAACGAGCTCAACTCGGTGAGCCTGGCTAAAGCGGGCCAATCTGCCTGGGCGGCTGGGTTTGGCGGTGTGATTGTCACCACCGCAAATGCTGGCCGTAGCTGGCGCATGCTTGCTACAGACAGCCACAATGAACTCAACGCCATTAGCTTTAGCGCTGATGGGCAAACTGGCTGGGCGGTGGGCTTTAATGGCAGCATACTAACTAGCCATAATGGCGGTGAAACCTGGCGCGCGTTGAGTAGTGGCACCGCAAATGAGCTTAATGCAATTTGTACAACTCACAGTGGAAAGCATGCCTGGTCAGCAGGTTTTGGTGGCGTCATCATCCAGCATTAAAGCCTGCATGCCTGGCCGCGCCGCTGATTTCAAGCAGCACTCTTAATCAATATGGATAAACATTGAAACCACATTATTTTTTAATGCTTTGCTCATTAACCATACTCAGCCTGGCAGTTTCTGCCTGCAGTACAAAAGCAGGCTATGAAGGTGTTAAAGAAGGCGCACGCAACCAATGCCGCACTCAGCCGCCGGGTGAAATTCAGTCCTGTTTGGATAGGCTGAATACCCAGACTTATGAAGAATATGAAAAGGCGCGAGCCAAGTAATGTCTGCATGAGCGCTTGAGGTCGTGCCTCAGGCTTGTAAAGAAAGACATTGCCGGAGTGGCAATGTCTTTTTCAAACGTTCATGGTGATCAGCGAAGCTTAAGCAGGCTGATCACATCACCATTCCCATCACGTCAACATCGCCAATATGTTCTGTGGCCTATTTCCACTCTGAGGAAGAACCCGCCCATAGATCAATCCCTCCCTCTTGTGCCAGCCCATCAATTTCTGCCAACTCTGCACTGCTGAATGCCAAGTTTTGCAGCGCCGCGACATTTTCGCGTATCTGCTGACTATTACTGGCACCTATCAGGGTGGAGGTAATGCGCTCATCCCTGAGCACCCAGGCCAGGGCCATCTGTGCCAGCGATTGGCCGCGGCGCAGGGCAATCTCGTTCAGCCCACGGATACGTTTAAGGTTGGCCTCGCTCAAATGGCCGGGCTGTATGGAGTTGCCGCCTGGACGGTTGATACGTGCATCTTGCGGAATCCCCGACAGGTATTTATCTGACAACAAGCCCTGCGCCAAGGCGGTGAAGGTGATGCAGCCCATGCCTTCGGCTTGCAGGGTATTGAGCAAATCGCGCTCTATCCAGCGATTGAGCAGGTTGTAGGAAGGCTGATGTATCAGGCAGGGGATTTTCCATTCACGCAGCAAGTTGGAGGCTTCCAGGGTTTTGGCTGGGGAATAAGAAGATATACCGACATACAGCGCCTTGCCCTGCTGCACCGCAGTCGCCAATGCGCCCATGGTTTCTTCCAGCGGGGTTTCGGCATCGTAGCGATGGGAATAAAAGATATCGAAATAATCCAGCCCCATGCGTTGCAAGCTTTGATCCAGACTGGCCAGCAGGTATTTACGCGAGCCGCCGCCCTGGCCATAAGGGCCAGGCCACATATCCCACCCCGCCTTGGTAGAGATAATGAGTTCATCACGATAGGGCTTGAAATCCTGGCGGTAAAGCTGACCGAAATTGGCTTCAGCACTGCCATAGGGCGGGCCATAGTTGTTGGCCAGATCAAAATGGGTAATGCCCAGATCAAACGCTGTGCGCAGCATGTCGCGCTGCACGGCTATCGGCGTGTTATCGCCAAAATTGTGCCAAAGCCTAGTGACAATAGCGGCAGTTTCAAACCGCTCTTGCCACAGCGGCGGTAAGGCATTGCATCATAACGTTGCGGATTTGCTTGGTAAGTCATGTCTGATTCCTGAGTACTCATAGTTAATGGCTAATTGTGGTTTTTCTGAGCCGCCAGCACGTGTTCAGGCGCTCTCTCGCTGTATCAATTCACAGTCCAGCAGGTTGAGGTGTGGAATCTCGCCTTCAATTTCCACCTCGCCCAGCGCCTGCAATATGCGTAAGGCAGCAACCTCGCCTATTTCCCGCGCAGGCGGGCGTATGGTGGTGAGGCTGGGCAGCAATAGTTCTGAAAAAGCATAGTTACCAAAGCCGAAAATCGCACCATCCTGGGGGAAGCGCATGCCCGCCCTTAGCCCTGCCAGCATGCCACCAGCGGCTAGGTTGTCATTGGCAAAAATTACCGCTTCGGCAGGCTGTTTACGCTGCAGTAATGAGTTAATGGCCTGACGCCCAGCCTCAAACGGGTCGGCCTCAGTCGGCACAAATACCCACGGCTCCAGCCCCTGCTCTGTCATGCGCGCCATATATCCATCGCGTCTATCCAGTGCGCTCAAGTCACCCACCAGGCTGTTCTGTACAAAGGCAATGCGTCTATGGCCTTTGCCATGCAGATACTCCACTGCCTGACGGCCTACCTCAAGGTGGGAGAAACCCACCTGCAAGGGCTGGCGCTCTGGGGCATAGTCCCAGGTTTCTACTATGGGTATCCCCGCCTTGGCAATCAGCCTTTCTGTGCCTGCGGAATGGTATTGGCTGGTGAGTACCAGGGCCGCAGGTGACCAGCCGAGGAAAGCGCGTACCGCATCTTCTTCTTTCTCAACCGAGAAATAGCTAGAGGCCAGCAGCAACTGGTAACCATGACGGTTGAGCACATCACTAAAGCTCTGGATGGTGTTGGCAAAGATAGGCCCGGAGATATTGGGAATCACCATGGCGACAATGCGCCCCCGGGTTGAGGCCAGCCCGCCCGCCGCCTGATTGGGCAGATAGTCCAGGGTTTGCACCGCCTCGGCGATGCGCAGGCGTAATGCCTCAGACACAACGTCCGGCTGTTTGAAATAGCGCGATACCGTAATGGAAGACACGCCAGCCAACTTCGCCACGTCATGCACCGTGGCCCTGCCCAGGCCTTTACGCTTGCCTGACATTTTGCCGCTTCGCTTTTTTCATATAAGCAATCTCATATAACCAATTTCTATATTTATTTTTAATTTAATTCTTTGACAGCATACCAAGACTGCTTGAATATCTCGCCAATGTTACCGGTAACATCGTTGAGATTATCAGTGTTTATTCAAAATTCAAAACATTTATTGCGCACCATTTTTTGGCCTAGGTCTTGGCCTACTGCTTTGGCTTTTGGCGAGCAGAAATCGTGGTTTATTCGCCAGCTTGGTCGCGCCTGATGGTAGCGCTCAGCTTGCAGCGTTTGGGCAAACGTTTTGCCCAAAACACCATACTCAACGATATCAATCTCGATATCGCCAGCGGCGAGTTTATTGTGCTGGTGGGGCCATCTGGCTGCGGCAAATCTACTCTACTGCGCATATTGGCTGGGCTGGAACATGCGGATGATGGCCAGGTGATTCTCAATGGCCGCAGCATCAACCGCCTGCCCCCGCGCGAGCGCAATATTGCCCTGGTGTTTCAGGATTACGCCTTATATCCGCACAAAACCGTGTACGACAATCTGGCCTTTGGCCTCAGCATACGCGGCACGCCCAAGGCAGAGATTGCCGAAAAAGTCACCGCTGTTGCCGAGATGCTGCAACTGACGCCCTTGCTGCAACGCAAGCCTGCTGCCCTTTCTGGTGGCCAGCGCCAGCGGGTGGCCATAGGCCGCGCCCTGGTGCGCGAGGCGCAACTGTTTCTGTTTGACGAGCCACTCTCCAACCTCGATGCCAAGCTGCGCACCGAAATGCGCATGGAGATCAAACGTCTGCACCAGCGCCTGGGCAAGACCATGGTCTATGTCACGCACGATCAGGTTGAAGCCATGACCCTGGCAGACCGGATTGCGGTAATCAATCACGGGCGCATAGAGCAGCTGGGCACGCCCGCGCAGATTTACCAAACCCCGGCCACCCTGTTTGTGGCAGGTTTTATGGGTGCGCCCCCCATGAACTTGTTGCGCCTGCCAGTGCAATGGTCTGTGGATCAAGCCCATGCCTATATTGCGGGGCAGGTGATTGCGGTGCAGCACCTGGCAGCGCAGCAAGGCCAATCCCTCACCCTGGCATACGCCCAGAACATATCACCATCAGCGACTCGGCAGATAACAACTCAACAGATGACGACTCAACCGACAATAACCGCGCAGACACCCTGATACTCAATGCCGTGGTTGATCTGCTGGAACCTCTGGGTGCAGAGACCATTGCCACGCTGCGCCTGCAACAGCCCACCGCCAATCTGGCCCCCTACAGCGTGCAGGCACGTATTCCCGGCCAGCAAGTCCTGCACACCGGGCAAAAAGTGCAGCTCCGCATTGCCCATCAGCAACTGCACTGGTTCGATAGCGAAAGCGGCTTGCGCCTGGAGTCAGCACTATGAGCATGCTGCCAAGGTTATGGTCAGCACCAGGCATCAAAACCATGTTGCTGGCCAGCTTGCTGGCGCTGGCCCTGCCCGCCCACGCGGAAACCGTGCTGCGCGTATTCATAGGCGGCGCGGCACAGCGCCCTGACCTGTTCCGTACCCTCGCAGATCGCTATGAGGCCAGCCACCCCGGCATACGCATAGAAATAGGCAGCGGTGCTGCCACCTCTGAATTGCAGCGTAAATATCTCTCTGTGCTGCTCAACGCCCACGACGACAGCTTTGATGCCTTGATGCTGGATATCGTCAATCCGCACCAGTTTGCCGCCGCAGGCTGGATAGCGCCGCTGGAGCCCTATTTACCTGCAGAAAAACACAGGCTGCTAGAGGATGGCCTGCCGATTTATCAGCACACCAACTTGATCAAGGGCCAACTCTACACCCTGCCCGCCGTCACCGATGCCATGTTTATGTATTACCGCAAGGACTTGCTGGCCAAGCACGGCATAGCCGCGCCGCAAACCTGGCAGCAACTGGCCGCGGCCGCCCGCACCATTACGCAGGCTGAGCAACAAGCAGGCTTGCAGGGTCTTTCCATTCAGGGCGCGCCAATTGAAGGCACGGTATGCAGTTTTTTGATTCCCTACTGGAGTCAGGGCAAGGATATTCTCGATAGCAATGGCAAGCTGGCACTAGACCGCCCTGCCGCGCTCAAGGCCTTGCAGCTTTGGCAGGGGCTGCAACAGCAAAACATCATTCCGCGCCATGTAGCCGAGGTAAAAACCGCAGATACCGTCAATACCTTCAAGGCTGGCAACGCCGTATTTGCCATCAACTGGGGCTTTGCCTGGGGCGTGTTCCAGAACGACAAGGACTCGCGCGTCAAAGGCAAGGTAGGCATGGTGCGCATGCCTGCGCTGGCAGACGGCCAGCATGCCACCTGCTGGGTGGCTGGCAGTGGGCGATGTCCAACTATTCCAGGCACAAGGCGCAAACCGCAGATTTCCTGCGTTATCTCGCCTCGCCCGAGAGCATTCGTTACATCACGGTACAAGGCGCGCTGCTGCCGCCTTATCTCTCGCTGTACAACGATCAAGAAGTACTTGCCGTCATGCCCTGGCTGCAAGAGGCCAAGCCTGCATTGCTGGCGGCCAAATCCCGCCCCCTCACACCGCGTTACGCCCAGGTCTCTGATGTGCTGCGCATCTCAACCTCTGCCGTGCTGGCCGGGTCATTAAGCTCCGATGAAGGCCTTGAAGATATTTCGCGCCGCCTGCAGAGGATATTGCGATGAGCGGGCGTAATCTCTGGAAGCTGAAACCCTCGGGCGACCTCAGCGAACATACATTAGCCTTCTGGCTATTGCTGCCTGCCGCCTTGCTACTGGGCCTGATTGTCGTCTACCCGGTGCTCAAGCTGCTGCATGACAGCCTGTATTCCATGAGCGTGTTCAGCGCGCATGCGCCGCAATTCATAGGCCTGAGCAATTACGCCGATGCGCTGAGCGACCCCGATGTCTGGCGCGCAATACGCTTCACATTAGCTTTGTGCCTGGTCACCGTGCCGGGTGCCTTGCTGGTGGGCCTGGGCCTGGCATTGCTGTCCAACAGGCCGTGGAAATGGCGCTGGCCAGTACGCTTGGCATTGCTGCTGCCCTGGGCTTTGCCACTGGCGTTTTCCGGCATGATCTTCGCGTGGTTTTTCAACACCGAATATGGCGTGGTGAATGATCTGCTGCGCCGCGCTGGCATGGCACCTATCTCCTTCCTGCTGATACCACAGTGGGGCTTCTTTGCCATTTGCGTTGCCACCATCTGGAAAAGCTCATCGTTTGTAGCGCTGATTCTGCTGGCAGGTTTGCAGACCATCCCGCGCAGCCTGTATGAAGCTGCCGAGCTGGAAGGTGCCAACGCCTGGCAGACCTTCCGCCATGTCACGCTGCCACTGCTGATGCCTGCCCTGGCCGTAGCGCTGATCTTCCGCACCATCAGCGCCTTGCAGTCTTTCGACATCCCTTATGCCATGACCCAGGGTGGCCCGGCACGCTACACCGAAACCCTCTCCATTCTGGTCAACACCACCGCGATTGAATACATGGATGTGGGCTATGGCTCGGCGCTGGCAGTGCTGCTGTTCCTGCTCTCCATGGCAGTCAGCTCGCTCTATCTGCGCAAGCTCTACCGGGGGGCTGTGTGATGCTGAAACTTCCCCTGCGCTGGATAGCCGCCGCCCTGCTCTTGATCAATGGTTTCTTCCCGGCTTTGTGGATACTGCTGACTTCATTCAAGACCGAAGCTGAGCTGGCACAAACGCCCATCACCTGGCTGCCGCAGCATCCCAGCCTGGATAACTACCTACTGGCGTTTGCCGAGCAGCCGCTGCTGCTGTTCCTGGCCAATAGCTTTGCCGTGGCCTTGCTTTCCACCCTGCTGACGCTGTTTGCCGCCACTGGCGCTGCCTATGCGCTGACGCGGCTGCAATTGCGCCATAGAGGCTTGATTCTGACCAGCCTGATTGCGGTGGCCATGTTCCCGCCCGCCACGCTATTGGTGCCGCTGTTTGAAATCATGCGCGGCCTGGGCCTGATCAATACCTATGGCGCACTGGTGTTGCCTTACGCCGTGCAAAGCCTGCCCATCTGCACGCTGGTGCTGGCCAGCTTTTTCCAGCAAGTGCCCAGGGATATTGAGCACGCGGCCATGATAGATGGTTGCACCCGACTACAGGCGCTGACCCGTATTGTGCTGCCACTGGCAGCTCCCGGGGTGTTTACCGCGGGCATTCTGGCCTTTGTGAATGCCTGGGATGAGTTTCTGCTGGCGCTGGCGCTTAACGCTGCACCGGGCAGCCGTACATTGCCTGTGGGCATTCTGCTTTATCAGGGTGAATTCAGCTTCCCCTGGCCCGTCATTTCGGCGGCTTTGGTCGTGGCCATCGTGCCGCTCGCCATCATCATTGTGCTGTTCCAGGAGCGCGTGGTGAGCGGCTTGACCGCAGGCGGCCTCAAGGGATGAAACGCATGGGCAACACTGATCTAAAGCACCTATTTGCAGCAGCAGATTACACACACTTTCAGGGAGCCCGCACGGGCACTGCATCACCACCATCACCACGACTATGTCATTAATTAGGGGAATTTTTATGCACGCATCATCAACCACGCAGCCATTCAAGCGCCGCGGCGTCCAGCTGGCCATCGCCTCTGTTCTGCTATCGCAAGCCTGGACACTACAGGCCCAGGCCGCAGATACCGACAGCGAAGCACAGGCAGCAAGCAAGACCACAGAAGCCACACCACCCGCACTGGGCAAGGTCACCGTTACCGCCACCCGCCGCGAGGCCAGCCTGCAATCCGTGCCTATCGCTGTCTCGGTACTGGATGGCCGCAAGCTGGAGCAATCCAACCTCAACAGCATACAAACCATTGCCAACGAAGTGCCCAGCCTCACTTTCCGTCAGCAAGGCGGCAACAAGGATTCGTCCATCCTGATTCGTGGCGTGGGCACCATCTCAACATCTCCTGGCATAGAACCCACAGTCTCTACCGTGATTGATGGCGTGGTCTATGCCCGCCCCGGCCAGGCCACGCTGGACCTGCTGGATGTAGAACGCATTGAAGTGCTGCGCGGCCCGCAAGGCACGCTGTTTGGCAAGAACGCCTCTGCTGGCGTCATCAATGTGGTGACGCGTGAGCCCAGCGCCGACCCGCATGCCTATGTTGATACCTCGTATTTTGAAGGCGGCGAGAAACGCGTGCGCCTGGGTGTTTCCGGCACGCTGGTGCCGGATTTGCTCTACGCCTCCATCAATGGGCTATATGCCGATTATGACGGTAACGTCAAAAACACCGCAGGCGGTCATCTCAATGGCTATGAGCGCCAGGGTGCACGCGCCAAGTTCCTGCTGACGCCAACACAAGATCTGGACATTACCCTGATTGCCGATTACACCCATGGCACCAACAGCGTACCGGGTGCAACAGGTGTGCCTTACAGCTCCAACAACACCGCTTTCAACAATGGTGTCAGCCCGGTGCATGTCAGCAAGGGTAACCGCAAGGTGAATACCGACGGCAAGAGTGAGGTGACCGATACCAACCAGGGCGTTTCCGCACAGGTAGACTGGCGCTTCAATGATTACACGCTGACTTCCATTACCGCCTTCCGCACCTGGGATAACACCCAGAACACCTCAACCTCGCAGATAGGTAACAACTACAACACCAGCAATCCTTTGCGTTACAACAGCACTTTCCCGGCTACTCGTGACCGTGGCACTGTGGACTCTCAGCAGTTCTCGCAGGAAGTGCGCATTGCCTCACCCAAGGAGCAATTCCTGGAATATGTAGCGGGTATCTACTACCTCAAGGGCAAGACCGATGAAACCTATCAGCGTAGCGGCACCACCAGCACAGGCACTAATTTCATAGGCCGTGCGGATTACGGGATAGAAAGTGAAAGCCTGGCGCTGTTTGGCGAAAGCACGCTCAACTTCACCAAGCAGTTCCGCGGCATTGCGGGTTTGCGCTGGACGCATGACGAGCTGGAATTTGATCATATCCGCAATTCACCTGTGACTGGCCCAGGCGTACAGGTAAGCCAGCCTTTGCGCCAAGGCAACACCACCGAGACCGCCTACTCTGGCCGTGTGGGTCTGCAATATGACATCAACGAAGACCTCACCACCTACTTCACCTACTCGCGTGGTTACAAAGGCCCGGCTTACAACGTGTTCTTCAACATGAATCAGTCCAACAACGACACCTTGCCGCTAGACCCTGAAACCTCGAATGCCTTTGAACTGGGCCTGAAGTCGGCTTATCTGGATAACCGCCTGATCTTCAACGTGGCGGCTTTCTATACCAAGTACAAAAACTACCAGGCCAACTTCTTTGACAGCATAGGTGGCACGACCATCACGCGTCTGGTCAATGCGGGCAGCGTGTCTACCCGTGGTGTGGAATTTGATGCGGTGGCCAAGCCTACCTCCAGGCTCACTCTATCTGGCTCTTTGGCCTATGTAGATGCGCGTATTGATCAGTTCACTTGCCCTGCCAATGCAGCGGCTTCTTGCTCGGTCAATGGCAAGCCACTGCCCTTCTCTCCTGAGTTCAAGTCGGTGGCACGTGCCAACTATGCCATCCCGCTCAACAATGGCTATGTACTGGACCTGGGCACGGATTACGTCTGGCAGAGCAAGCAGCAATACAGCCTGACCCAGACCAAGGACACCATACAAGAGGCCTACGGCATCTGGAATGCCAGCGTGGCGCTTTCCACCGATACAGGCTGGCGCTTCGCCCTGGTGGGCCGCAATCTGCTGGATAGATCCTACGCTTCCAACCTGGTCAGCCACACCACTTACGTCAACCGCTATGTACCGCGTGACGATGCCCGCTACTTCGGCATCAACGTCAGGAAGGACTTCTAAGCATGAGCCAGCCACGTCAACTCAGCCTGGGCGCGTTTCTAATCCGCAATGGTCACCATGTGGCCGGATGGCGCTACCCGGACAATGTGCTGGATGACGATCCCTTTGCTGTCTACAAGGAGGCGGCCTTGCTGGCCGAGGCCGCCCACTTTGACGCGGTGTTCTTTGCCGATGCACTGACGGCAGCGGCTGGCTGCGGGGCTGGAGCCGCTGACCCTGCTCAGTGCGCTGGCTGCCGTCACCTCGCGCATAGGGCTGATAGGCACGGCCACCACCACCTATAACGAGCCGTATCACATTGCACGCAAGTTTGCCTCGCTGGATCAAATCTCGCGTGGCCGTAGCGGCTGGAACCTGGTCACCTCGGACAATGCCTCGGAATCTGCCAATTTTGGCCGTCCACAGCATGTTTCCCACTCCCAGCGTTACGCCAGGGCCAGGGAGTTCTATGAGGTAGTGACAGGTTTGTGGGATAGCTGGGAAGAAGGTGCTTTTATCAACGACAAGGCAGGTGGCCGCTGGTTTGACCGCAGCAAACTGCATGCGCTCAATCATCACGGCGAGCACTTTGATGTGGCAGGCCCGCTCAATGTGGCGCGCAGCCCGCAGGGGCGGCCCGTGATAGTGCAGGCTGGTGGCTCTGAAACCGGGCGTGAACTGGCGGCAGAAACCGCAGAAGTGGTCTTCACCGCCCACGCCAATCTCAGCTCAGCGCAGGCGTTTTACCGTGACCTCAAAGGCCGTCTGGCCAAATTTGGCCGCCACCAAGACAGCCTCAAAATCATGCCGGGCATATTCAGCATCATCGGCAAAACCCAGGCCGAGGCTGAAGACAAGTTCAACACCCTGCAGGACCTGGTGGAACCCGAGGCAGGCCTTGCCTTGCTCGGGCGCATGATAGGCAACTTTGACCTGTCGAGCTACCCACTGGATGGCCCACTGCCAGAGCTGCCGCTGACCGATAACGGCCAGCAAAGCCGACAAAAACTACTGACCGAGATTGCCCAGGGCGAAAACCTCAGCATACGCCAGCTTTACCTGCGCATTGCCGGGGGCCGGGGTCACCTCACCGTGGTAGGCACCGCTGAAACCGTGGCAGATCATATCCAGGAATGGTTTGAGCAAGGTGGCGCTGATGGCTTTAATGTCATGGCCCCCTGGTTACCCGGTGGACTCAGGGATTTCACCGAACTAGTGGTGCCTGAATTACAGCGTAGAGGCATCTTCCGCACTCAATATGAGGGCAAGACTTTGCGCGAGCATTTAAGGTTGCCTAAACCCTAAAACATGACAGGCAAGAGGATGACTCCCGGTTTGATAAGCAAGCTGGGAGTTATCAGCTGCTTATGGTCACAGCTGTACTCGCCAGCTTACATCACCTCCCTCCATCATCGCGGTCAAACGCAATGTATGCGCGATCTTTCTAAATGACACCCCAGCAAGCACGACACCTCTAAAGACGCTCGCTGCCAGCACGATCTTTGACCATTCAAATATCCTTTTTGACACCACTGGCAAACTTCTGCAGTATCAATGCGCTCCCAGTGTTTGCCCTATCAATCATTCAGCAAAGGACACCATGTTTGAATCTGCAGAGCTAGGCCACACCATAGACGATGATGTTTACAAAAAAGCCGTGCCGGAGTTGCGCGAGGCTTTGCTTGATGCGCAATATGAACTGGCGCAGCAGAAAAACTGCCCGGTGCTGATTTTGATTGGCGGGGTGGATGGCGCGGGCAAGGGTGAAACTGCCAACCTGCTGAATGAATGGATGGACCCGCGTCTGATTCATACTTGTGCGTTTGGCCCGGCCACTGAGGATGAAGCCGAGCGCCCGAATATGTGGCGTTATTGGCGTGAGTTGCCGCCCAAGGGCAAGATAGGCATTTTCTTTGGCTCCTGGTATACCGCGCCCATTCTGGAAAACCTTTCCGGCAAGCTGGGCAAGAAGCTGGACAGCCGCATCAAGGATATTGTCAGCTTTGAGCGCATGCTGAGCGATGAGGGTGTGCTTATCATCAAGCTCTGGTTCCACCTTTCCAAAAAGCAACAAAAAACCCGCATTGCCGCCCTTGAGGAAAACCCGAAAACCCGCTGGCGCGTGACCGAGCAGGACAAGCAGCACCTCAAGCATTACGAAGAATTCCGCACCATCTCCGGCCATCTATTGCGCGAGACCAGCACCGCCAATGCGCCCTGGATAGTGATTGAAGGCTTTGACCCCAACTATCGCAACCTCACCGCCAGCCAGTACATTCTCGATGCCATCAAGAAACGCCTGGATACCAAATCCCCCGCCACCCGCAAGGCCGCCGCCCCTGCCCTTACCCTGGCCGCTGCGGATGGCCTCAATATTCTCAACGCGCTGGATTTAAGTAAATCCCTGAGCAAGGATGACTATGAGAGCCAGCTGGAGGAATACCAGGGCAAACTCAATCTGCTAACGCGCCACCCCAAGTTCAAGCAGATTTCCGTGATTACCGCGTTTGAAGGCGTGGATGCTGCGGGCAAAGGCGGCGCGATCCGACGCATCACCCAGGCGCTGGATGCGCGTATCTACAGCACCATTCCAATCGCCGCCCCCAGTGATGAAGAAAAAGCCCAGCCTTATTTATGGCGCTTCTGGCGGCAATTGCCCAGGCGCGGCCGCTTCACGATTTTTGACCGCACCTGGTACGGCCGCGTGCTGGTGGAGCGTGTGGAAGGTTTTTGCAGCGAGCAGGACTGGATGCGTGCCTATGCCGAAATCAATGACTTTGAAGAGCAGTTGCTGGCGCATGACATTGTGCTGTTGAAGTTCTGGCTACATATTGATGAAAACGAGCAGCTCACCCGCTTCAAGGCCAGGGAAAACATTGCCTTCAAGCGCTATAAGATTACCGAAGAGGACTGGCGCAACCGCAAGAAGTGGGATGCCTACCAGCAAGCGGTGTGTGACATGATAGATCGCACCAGCACCGAGCAGGTGCCGTGGACACTGGTGGAATCGAACGACAAGAAATACGCCAGGATCAAGATTTTAAAAACCATTTGCGAGGCGCTGGAGCAAAAGCTGGAGAGTATCAAGTAGCGGGTCAAGGCTGTGGTGGTGTTGCCCTTAGCACTTGTAGAACTTGTCTCGCCCTTAACATTCTCTGCATGGCCTTGAGCCCAGCTGAGGCCGTTCCACCTGCGAGGCTGGTAAGCAGAACCAGCCTCCCTCTTTCCTTGCAATATAGCCTAGGCCATTGCAGCCTCAGACCTTGAGAGAGCATGTTCTCTGCGTCTATGGCGGTCTAAGCACCCACGCTTGCCGCAAACCCTTATCAGTTGAGCTTTTGCATCTGACCGAACTCCTCAACCCCATCACTGCAAAATCCAAAATCTCCGGTTTTTTCAGCTCATTGCAAAAATTTCTCATTCCGCATTCCCAAGGCCCAGTGCTGAGCGGGTCGTCATTTCAAGCTGATTCAATAACGACACTTACTTAAAATCCCATACAAATCAAAGACAAGTACGATTGCTCCGGGATTTTCCCCTCATTAGACTCCATAACTTGGTGCCGTCCTCAAGGCTATATTGAGCCATCAGCTTGCGTATGTGCCTTGAGCTTTCAAGCCAACCCAGAATGACTTAGCCCTGCGCTGAGCTAGCTTTGATATTGCGCCTGAATGTTGAGTTTTTAATTTGAGAGTTCCAATTTGAGAATTCTAATTCTAAGAATCAGAGGAAAACCCCATGCCCAAGATCATCCAGTACGAATTGCAAGAAGGTGTATTTTTAGAGAGCAAATTGATTCCAGGTATGTTCATCGCCGTGGATGCAACATTTTTGCTCAGCACTGATACTGCGGCTGCGCAAGACCCCTTCTATTCCAGGGTGGAGGGTTATCTGCAAAGACTTCAGGATGGCGGACCTAAAGGTCAGGAACTGATTAATAAAATCAGTGGCCTACTGCTTAAGGATGACAATCAGCCTAACCTGGGCAAAGAGCTCTTCATCGTTCCGGGGAGTTTAGATGGTGGCTGGACACGAGCTATCCTGCCGTTGTCATCGCAGCATCTCTATGATGAGTTACCTGACCAGATTATCGATAATTTACTGACCGACTTAGCCTCACGACCAGCAGGCAATCCCCAGGGCGCGGGAGGTGGCGCATCCTCAGTGATAGAACTCGGGGATGCAGTAAGACATGAATTGGATGCTCACGGTATTCCGCGAACCATTGACTCCCCTTCCACAGAAGAGAATTTCTCGGTATTTGTACATGAGCTGCTGCACGCTGCAAGGCACCTGAAAGGGAGAATGACAACCGATTACACTGACCTAAACGGCAATATCAATGAAGAGTTTCGTACTGTTGGCCTCTATCAGTGGGCTGATAAATCGCTTACAGAAAACTCCATCAGACAAGAGCAAGGCCTGCCTATGCGCAGGGCATATACGCTGAATGGGGAAGATGATAAACACATAAAACCACCTCCCTTGCCACCAAAGCGCACCAAACCTGCTGCCACTGAGGGTTTACCTGACACCAGCACTAACACAAGCCCTGACACAGACCAGGCCACTCCTGACAATGTGCCTGCTGAACAACCACAGGCAGCTAGGCCTGCCTTCAAAAGCCACGTTGGAGCAGATTACACATTAAGCCAGGTGGTGGTGGGCCTCAGGATTGAAGTCAGCACGCGCAATCCCCAGTTTTTTGAGCAAACAGAACACGCCTTGATGCAGCTACGCAATAGCCCCTCTGGCAACAAGCTGCTGAACAGCCTGGAGCATCAGATCAAGAGTGGTGCCAAAGACTTGCTGATTATCTATAGCTCCGCTGGCAATGCCGCGCGGCCACAATTGACCAAATCCCAACTCACCCAGCATCTACCCAATAAACTTGCCGAAGAAGTGACGCTGGCTTATCAGCTGTCGCACAAGGGGTTTTTCAGCAAAGGCCAAGGCACCAGCGCCGTGGTGGAATTCAACCCCAACCGCTCCTTGGAAATCGCCCCGGATGGCACCATGGCCATCAACAACAATTCCGCAGAAAAATCCCACCTCTTGCTGGCGCACGAGCTGGTGCACGCCAACCGATTTTTGAAAGGAACCAGTGCCGGCAATCAAGGCAGTGAGGAGGACCCCAGCTCAGAGCGAGGCAGGGAAGAAATGCGCGCGATTGGGCTGGGAAAATGGAAGAACAAGAGCCCCTCAGAAAACTCCATACGCAAAGAACTCGGCGAACCGCTGCGTCCCAGCTACATCGTCTACAAAAACCCAGGGAGCAGCACTGCAACAGCAGGTCAGAATAAAGCCTCGACCAGCGAACAACATGACAGCAATCTGCATGATGCGCTTGAACTGCCCATGCCAGACACTGGCTTGGCAAACGGCAACAGACTGTCCAGCCCGCTGACACCGCAGTTACTGGATCAAATGCAAGCAAAAGCCCTGCTCGTCAATCCCTTGCAGGAATCTTTGTCTGCTTTGACGCAAAAGGTCGAAGCACAAGCCAAGCAGGAAGGCTGGAGCATCAAGGAAATCTCGACTGCCCGCTACAATCAGCAAAGCCAGCAAGTGGAATTGAGCGTGAAAGACCAGGCTGGCAAGGAACGCGTGGTCAAGATCAATAGCGAGGTCATCACAGAGGGGTTCAAAGGCAAAGTTCAGGGCCTGCTGGAAGAAGCAGCCCAAGCTCATGCCAGCGGCACCGTTGCCGGACTATCAAAAGCCCTGGGCATATACGCCACGCTCAAAGGCGTCATGGACTTTTTCAAAGGTGTGGCAGACAGCGCTCACTTTGATGGCAAGATGATAGGCGGCGTGGTGCTCACCGGCTGGGGCGTAACGGAAATATCAGGCTTGAACAAGGCCCTCACCGACAAACTGGGCGATGTGTTGCGCGCGGCGCTGTATAACGACACCAGCAACGCCATCAAGTCCGGTTATGCGGGTGGGCTTGATGCCTTGATCGGCCTTAGCGTCTTCAAGTTAGGCAACATGGCAGGGCTGAGTGAAGAGGCAAATGCCCTACTGTCCAGAGGCCTGGCCAAGGTCCCCTTTGCCGCCATGGCTTTTGGGGGATATGCCTTGTATTGCGATGCGGAACTCATCAAGACATTGAAGGAGTCAGGCGCGTCCCAGGAGCGCATTGATAAAGCCATTGCCGCCACGGCAATGGATAGCATCTCAACTGTCTGTTTCACGGCCGCCCCTTTCGCCGGGCCGTTCTCCAGCGCGCTGATTGCATTGGGCTCTCTGGCCAATTTTGTGCGTGGATTTCTCTCCGACACCCCCAGCGCCAACCCCAGCTCTGCGGAAATTCTGGTGGATATCTGGAGCATGGGAGCTTTGCCGCTGTTCCGTATCTGGCTCCCCACCGTGCTAACTTTGAGGATCACTACACCTGGCATGCGCGTTATCGAGGCTCAGTCACAGGCAAGTTTGCTACAGGTCAGGACCGCTTTATCCTCATGGGCATCAGCAGCTCCTATTCTGCCTACTACGACCGTTATCCAACGACAGCCTCTATGGCGGCGATGGCAATGATTTACTAGTGGGTGACGAGGGTGCCAACCTGCTTGATGGCGGACTGGGCACCGATACCGCCAGCTATGAAAAAAGCACAAGCAGTGTGGCTGCCGTCCTGCTTAATCCAGACGGCAGCGGCATGGCCGATTTGGCACAGCTGGGTGAAGATACCCTGATCAACATTGAAAATTTGATCGGCAGCCAATTTGACGACCTGCTGGTGGGCAATGCCAGTGACAACATCATCACTGCCTAGATGGCAATGACACGATTTATGGTGGCGCAGGCAACGACCAGTTGCGTGGCGGTAGTGGCCGTAATGTCCTGTACGGCGATGAGGGCAATGATTATCTCAGCAGCACCGGGGGAGGCAGCTTGCTGCAAGGCGGTGCAGGTGCCGATACCATCCAGGGTGGCGATGATGACTTTGCGGTTTATCTGGAGAGCAAGGCAGGCGTCAACATCACCTTGGGCGACACTTTGACCCGGCAGCAAGCAGAAGCCAGTGGCGGAGATGCAGAAGGTGATGTTCTTAACATCGCCAACATCATAGGCAGCAAGCAACATGACATCCTGCGTGGTAATAGCGCAGCCAACACGCTCATAGGCGGCGCTGGTGGAGACATCCTCAGGGGCGAAGATGGTGATGACATTCTGATGGGTGGTGACGGTGACGACGCGCTGCAAGGGGGCAAAGGCAACGACACCCTGATAGGCGGGGCTGGCGCTGACCTGCTGCATGGCGGCGAAGGCATAGACACCGCGATGTATACCGGCGACGAAGGCGTCTTTGCGCAATTGTGGAACAGCGATGGCAAGCCCATCAGCCCCAACCTGGCGACCAGGGGCGGTGAAGCCTTCCTGGACTGCCTGATTGAGATGGAAAACCTTGTGGGCACCTTGTTCAATGACACCTTGATAGGCAACGACCAGAGCAACCTGATCCACGGCCGCGATGGCAATGACATACTTTCCGGTGGAACTGGTGGCATGGATACTCTGGTGGGAGGTGCAGGCAATGACACCTACGTGCTCGCTGCGGGAAACACCACGCGTATAGACGCGAGCGGTAATGACAACGAGTACGACCTGGATACCATAGTGATGCAGGAAGTGGACCTGGACAGCCTGAGTTTCACTCGCATTGACCAGCATCTGCTGGTCAATGGCAAGCGTGGCACTGAATGCATGCTGCTGGATTGGTTTAATGGCAATACCAACTACATAGTCCGCATGGAGAACGACTATCTGGATAACACCGACTTTATTGCCAATGTGCAGGACTATCTGCAGTACGGGCCAAGTGCGGCTGTGCTTTCGCTTTAACCGGGGCTGCCTGCATTGGAGTGATGGCTTTACAGGTCTGCAAGGCCAAAACCGGATTAGCTAGAGTTACCCCGGCAGGCTTAGCGTGTGTATTGGGCATGCCCGGCATTAAAGCTGTCAGTCAGGCTTTAGTCCGGGCAGGCAGTCGCCCTACTCAGGCGATATTCTCTATCTTCTCAATCTGGATATGATTGATGGCTTCGGGGTCACCTATCCAGAAGTAATAAAACTCGCGGGATACTGACAAAAACAGCTTTTGCGTGGGTTTCATGGTGAACATGCCCACGGTGGCATCCACCGCCTGGCGGTAGACCTTGTGATCCCGCTCATTGATATCCCTGAGCTTGAGCAGCAGCAGTTTCACCAAACGCACGCGGGTATCCACCATGCCCTGCTCTGCCCCTTCCTGCCGCAAGGCGTGGCTATAGGTTTTCAGCGGCCAGGTATCGGCCACGCCAAACTTTTCCTTATCCAGGGTCTGCCACAGGGTCTTGAGGTCTTGCTCTACTGGTTGAAACTTGACGGGATTGATCTCGAATTCCTGCCCGGCATTGAGGGCGGCGATCATTTTGATGTCCTGGTTCCAGAAGTGGAAATATTCACGCACCACGGACAGGAAGAAGGGCCATTGATTGCGGTCTATAACCGCGAGCAACTGCTCGACCGCCTCACGGTAGAGGCTGCCATCCGCAGGCTGGCCCATGATCGCGGGGATTAGCTGCTTGAGCCAATCTTCACGCTGAAGTAGCCCTTCCTGCGTTTCGCCTTTACTCTTTAATAGCTTGAGATAGGCATTAAGTGCTTCACGCTCGCGGGTATCGTTCATCGCTTTGTATTAAGGTTTAACCAATGACTTGTTACTGCAAAATCAGTGTAAGCGCAATGGCGGTAATGTCCAAATGAAATTTAAGGCTTGTGACCATTGCTGAGCGTCCCCATATGCAGCAACAATGGGGGCCCATAACCCTGATCAACAATATTCACCCAGAGTGACAACCAAAACTGGCAATCACTAATGACAGCCGCGTTTAAGGTCATTTAATATGGCGACAGCTGCACGGCCTACTGACGACTTATAGTCGTCTTAATTGATGGCTTATTTTTGAACCCGGCGAATTGGATATGGCATGACGAATGAACAGGCCCTGGCCTATATGCACACGCTGTTGCGCTCCATGTTGGAGAAGAAAGCCTCTGACCTCTTCATCTCGCGGATTTTCCACCCGCCATGAAGATAGACGGCAAAATGACCCCGGTGACGCAGCAGAAGCTCAGCGGCGAGCATACCCAGTCATTTGCCTATGCGCTGATGAACGAAAAACAGCGCAGTGAATTCGAGCACAGCAAGGAATGTAACTTTGCCATCTGGCCCAAGGAAATAGGCCGCTTCCGCGTCAATGTGTTTATCCAGCAAGAAAAAGTCGGCATGGTGCTGCGGACCATCACCACACAGATTCCACGTTTTGACGACCTGTCCCTGCCCCCAGTACTCAAGGATGTCATCATGTCCAAGCGCGGGCTGGTGATACTGGTGGGTGGCACAGGCTCTGGCAAATCCACCACACTGGCCGCCCTGATTGATTACCGTAATGAAAACAGCTACGGCCACATCATCACCGTGGAAGACCCGGTGGAATACGTACACCCGAGCAAGAATTGCCTGGTGACGCATCGTGAAGTCGGCCGCGATACCAATGACTGGTTCAGCGCGCTTAAGAACACCCTGCGCCAGGCACCAGACGTGATCCTGATTGGTGAAATCCGCGACCGCGAAACCATGGAATTTGCCATGGCCTTTGCCGAGACAGGTCACCTGTGCATGGCCACCCTGCATGCCAACAGCGCTAACCAGGCCATAGACCGCATCATCAACTTCTTCCCGGAAGAGCGCCATGCGCAACTGCATATGGATTTATCGCTCAACCTGCGCGGCTTTATCTCGCAACGCCTGGTGCCCACCAAAGGCGGCGGCCGCTGTGCAGCCATCGAAATTTTGCTCAACTCACCGCTGGTGGCCGATCTTATCCTCAAGGGCGAAACTGGCATGGTGAAAGAAGCCATGGCCAAATCAGTGGAGCTGGGCATGCAAACCTTTGACCAGGCCTTGTTCAACCTATGCGAGGAAGGCCGCATTAGCGAGGAGGATGCCCTGCGCAATGCCGATTCGCTCAATGAATTACGCCTGCGCTTCAAGCTGCATGGCAAAAATGCCGCCGCGCAGGATAACAGCGCCCGGGTAGACCAGCTCTCACTGCACGAGGAAACCCCGCCGGAAGAACCCAGCCCAGCTTTAAATCAATAAAGCTTTGAATCAATAAAGCGCTAAATCAATAGAACGTGAATCAATCATGGAAATGTATTTACTCATCCTGGCGCTTGTAGCCGCCTGGTATTGGATAGACAGCATAGGCAGCCGCGAACAAGCGATTGCCTGCGGTCAGGAACTGGCAGAACGCACCAACCTGCAATTGCTGGATGAAAGCGTGTCCTGCCGCAAGGTCTGGTTTGCGCGTAACAGCCGTGGCCGCCTGCAATTGCAGCGCACCTATCAATTTGAAGTCAGCGCCCATGGCAGTGACCGCATGGTCTGCGAGCTGGTGCTGCTAGGCCGTCACATGACCCAATGGCATATTCCGCCCTATCTGCAAGCCGTCAGCAGCAACCCGCTGTATTAACCCAGCAACGCTAGCCAGTTAACATTCATGGTCAAAGGCCGTTTTGCCCCCTCACCCACCGGCCCCTTGCACTTTGGCTCGCTGATTGCCGCAGTGGCCAGCTTTCTCGACGCCAAAAGCCGCCAGGGTGCCTGGCTATTGCGCATGGAAGACTTGGACACACCGCGTCAGGTGCCAGGCGCTGCCGATCTGATTCTGCATACCCTGGAAGATTACGGTTTTGAATGGGATGGCAAAGTCATCTACCAAAGCCAGCGTGATGATTATTACCAGGCGGCGCTAGAAACCCTGATCAGCCGCGGCCTGGTGTACCCCTGCGGTTGCTCGCGCAAGGAAATAGCCGATTCCGCCGTGCATGGCATTGATGGCCTGGTCTACCCCGGCACATGCAGGCACGGCCTAAGTGGCGACAAGCAGGCCAGAGCCTGGCGTGTACGCGTGGATGACACGCCCATCAGATTCACCGATGGTATACAAGGGCCGCAGTCACAGGTGCTAGCGCGAGATATTGGCGATTTTGTGCTCAAGCGTGCGGATGGCTTGTTTGCCTACCAGTTGGCAGTGGTGGTGGATGATGAACTACAAGGCATCAGCCACGTGGTACGTGGCGCTGACCTGCTGGATTCAACCCCCAGACAGATTTACCTGCAGCATGCCCTGAGCTATAGCAGCCCAGCCTACCTGCATGTGCCTGTCGCCGCCAACGCGGCAGGAGAAAAACTCAGCAAGCAAACCCTGGCACAACCACTGAATGGCACAGACAGAACTAGAGATCTTTGGCAGGTGCTGCACTTTCTCGGGCAAGCGCCACCAGTAGCTTTACAGCAGGAAAACTTGAGCAGCGTCTGGCAGTGGGCAATGCTGCATTGGAGCGTGGATCAGGTGCCACGCCAACGCAGTTTGACGCTATAGCGAGTTGATAGATTCAACGTCGCCAAATCTTCTTTGATTCTAAGAAACCGCTGCAGGCGCTAGCCAATTTGAAACAACTTGTTGCGCAAGATTGACCGTATTTATTGCCTGCTTGCAGGTAGATTAGGTCTGTTTAAATAATGAAAACAGTGGGCACAAAAATCACAGTGTATTGGATGTCCTCGCTGCATTATCCATCGTTCTGGAGATTGATCACATGCGGGGCATTTAATGGTGAAGTTATCAAATATCAAAGATATTATTAAGATAAATCCCAATGGAAATATCATAAAAAAAAAAGTATTTAATCTTGAATATCATATAGATAACCACTAGAAAAATAATGGAAATCAATAAAATTCGCTGAATCAGACCGTTACCTTTTTTATGTTTTTGCTTGGTTAACGCCCATTCAGCCAAAACTTTTTCATCTATTGTCGATTTATAAAGCATCATTTTCCGCTAGATCATTCACCGTACACTTTAATACCCCTATGGGCTTTCATGCTGCCATAGTGACCCAAGCGAGATAGCACGCAAACTCAGGATTTAATGATCCCCCGCCACCTCATCGCCAAACGCCTGGGGTGCTTCAGCAGATTTTACTGTTGGCGCTATCGCCATTTCCACCCGATTTCGGCCTGCCGCCTTGGCCCGGTACAAAGCCTTGTCTGCCATGCGTAACAGTTCATCAGCCCTGGTCGAATGATCAGGATAGAAAGCCAGACCAAATGAAGCACTTATCTGGCGTAGCGAGCGGCCAAAATGCTGCAATTGCAAGGCAAAGATAGCCACACGCAAACGCTCGGTACGTTCTTGCACCATCTCCATACTGGTTTCCGGGAAGATCAATACAAACTCTTCACCACCAAAACGACAGACAATGTCACTGGAGCGTGAGTTTGAGGTCAGTACCGCGCCTACTTCGCGCAGCAGGAAATCCCCGGCATCGTGGCCAAAGGTGTCATTGAATTGCTTGAAATGATCCAGATCGAGAATCACCACACCCAAGGAGCGTTGCTTGCGCTCGGCAATCGCCAGTTCGCGCTGTAGCGATTCTTCCATGTAGCGGCGATTGAACAGACCAGTCAAGGGATCGCGCACCGAAAGATTACGTAGGGTTTCTCGCAGTTTCATGCTGGCAAGCGCCAGTGCCACCTGGCTGGCCAGTGCATAAGCCAGTTTGCGCTGCACTTCTTCCAGCTTCTGGCCTTTATGGTTTTCCAGATGCAACACGCCCAGCACATTGCCTTGCGCCACGATGGGGATACACAGGCTGTATGCGCCAGGCACATCATGCAGATGCTTGCAGTTGAGGGAGTCATACATGCCACCCGTCATATGCGGCTCGCCGCGGCGCAGGGCCCAGCAGTCATCAGGCTGGAAGATGGGGTCACTTTGCAGCGCATCGCCCCAGCTGATTTTTTCTTCAATCTGGTTGCGTGATTCGCGGAATAAATAGATGGCCCCCGCATCCACATTGAGCAAGCGAATCGCAAACTGACGTATCACATCCAGCGATTCATCTATTTGTGAGCAAGCTTGCAGCAGGCTGCCAAGTTCGCCCATCAGCGAGAGGTTGTGCACGGTTATTTCGTTGAGCATCTGGCTTTCCAGCAAGCCTTTTTCCACCTTGCGGCGCTGCACAATCTCGCGGTACATATTGTTGAGAATAAAGGCCAGCAGCAGTAAAAACCCCATGCCAAATAACACCAGCATTACGCGCAACTGCGATTGTTTGGCATCACTGTTGTCCAGGCGCGATTTGAGCAATGCACTTTCATGCGCATGCATTTCCCCCAGCACAAAGCGCGCGCGCTCGAACAAGGGCACTGCCTTGCCACTGTATTCGGGGTAAGGAATGTTGCGGTCATCCAGATCGGAGATGCTGCGTACGGTGACGGTGATCAGTTTGGATAAGGTGTCATCAAGCTGATCCAGCCGGGTTTGCTGGTAGCTGTTGTCGCGCGTCATGCCTTCCAGCTGCGCTATTCTCTGCGGTATGCCCTGGCGCACATGCTGAACTGTAGCAAGTGCTCGGAGTGATGGCGGATAAAATAGCCTTTGCGGGCGATTTCCAGCGTGTCTATATCGCTGCGCAGCCTATGCAGTTGTTCCAGCACGCCGTAGGTGTGCTCCAGCCAGGCACGGGAGTTTTCCAGTTCGTGCATGGCGCGGCTGAACAGCCAGAAAAACAGCGGCACCATGGACATTGCCAGTATCAGGCAAACTGCCTGAGCTTGATAAAATTTGCCAACCTGAAGGGACGCCTAGACTGCGACACGTGGGAACCTCACTCGCATTGTTTTTATTGGTGGGAAAATTATATAGAAGAATCATTGTTTTATAAAAACCCGATTGAGAATGGCAAGCGGCATCATCGTCCCGGGGTTGGCAGTGGTATCATTCTGTTTTAGTAACAAGCAATTAACTCTCGGTATCCCATGCACATCAGTGACCAACTGCACCGTTTTATTTTCCAAAGCACGCCGATACGCGGCAACATTGTTCAACTGGATAATAGTTTTGTTCAATCATTGCAACATCACGATTTCCCACCCAAGTTACGTCAGGCCCTGGGCGAACTGATGGTGGCTGGCACCCTGCTGGCGGCTACCCTCAAGTTGCAAGGCGGTGCCTTGATATTGCAGGTGCAAGGCAAAGGGCCATTAAAACTATTGGTGGTGGAATGCACCGCCAATCTGGGCATACGAGCCACTGCCAAGTGGGAGGGTGATCTTTCTGCCATGGATTTCAGCGAGATGGTCAGCGATGGGCATTTTGTGATTACGCTGGACCCCAAGGATGGCGGTCAGTCCTATCAGGGCATAGTGCCGCTGGAAGGTGGCAGCGTGGCGGAGATTCTGGAGAATTATATGCAGCGCTCAGAGCAGATAGAGACGCGCATCTGGCTCAACTGTGATGGCAAACGCGCAGGCGGCATGCTGCTGCAAAAGCTGCCCGATACTGGCGGCTTTAGCGATGCCGAAATCAATCAGCCTTTGGACACGTTAGACACCCAGGCAGGTGATGCTGATGCCTGGAACCGTATCAATGTGCTCGCAGATACCGTCACGGATGAGGAATTGCTGGGCCTGAGCGCTCGCACCTTGCTGCGACGCTTGTTCCATGAAGAAGATATCCGTTTGTTCCCGGAACAGGATATACGCTTCCAGTGCACCTGTTCACGCGAAAGCGTGGGCAATATGCTGCGTATGCTGGGGCCTGATGAAGTGGCGGATATATTGGCTGAGCAGCACAATATTGATATCAATTGCGATTTTTGTAACACGGAATATCATTTTGATCAGGTCGATGCCGAGCAACTGTTCAGCAGCGAAATTGTGATTGCAGGCAACCAGATCAGGCATTAACTCGGCTTCAATCTCGCATACCTTAATCTGCCATATCTTGGTCTCAAAGACCTTGGCGCTTCAATGATCAACGCGCCAAGGTATACACCAGCCAGGCTTTAAGCCTGGCTTTTTGCTTTCTGGCGGCTGGCTTCAAACAAACACACCGCAGTAGCGGCTGCCGCATTGAGAGATTCCACCTGCCCTGCCATGGGGATGCGAACCTCGTGGCTGGCGGCGGCCACCAAGGCCTGGCCCAGGCCTGCGCCTTCGTTACCTATGATGAAAGCGGTAGGCTGCTTCAAATCCAACTCATATAAGGACTCACCCTGCAAGGTCGTGGCCAGCACCTGGCCGTCAAATGCCTGTACGGTCTCTACCAGCGGCGCACGTTCCACCAGCGGCAACACAAACTGCGCCCCCTGCCCGCCACGCAAAGCCTTGGGTGACCAGGCATCGGTACAGCCTGGTGAGAGATACACGCCCTGCACCCCTGCCGCCGCGGCAGAGCGCAACATGCTGCCCAGATTGCCTGGGTCCTGAATATCTTCCAGCATCAGCACAAAATCTGCCTGCTCGGGAATTTCCAATTGAGGAATATCCACCAGCGCCAATATGCCGCTGGGCGTGGCCACTGGGGAAAGCTCGGCAAACATCAAGGTGGTGAACATCACGGTGGGGATATCCTCCAGATGTTGCAGCAAACCTATGACCTCATTGGTGGATTCGCCCTCGGCGGTAATCAACAATTTGGGCATGCCGATATGCTCAATATACGCGTTGAGCAAATGCGCCCCATCCAGCAGGGTTTCATTGCTTTTGCGGCGTTCTCGCGCATTATCCGCCAGGCGTTTCAATTGCTTGAACAGGCTGTTGTCGCGGGAAGTGATATGTTTAAATGTCATGAAAACCACACAAGGCTTGTAATGCGAGCCATTTTAACCGATTCAGTGACTGAGATACCCTTGCAGCCTGAATTGATAGCCTCTTACCCCGCGGAGTATCCATGAACGACAAACAACTCGTCGCCATCACGGCAGCCAGCCAGGTGCAGGATGGCATGATAGTAGGCCTGGGCACAGGCTCCACCGCCAATTACTTTATTGAAGAGCTGGCCAGACGCCAACGTGAAGAAGGTCTCAATATCCGCGCTGCTGCCAGCTCGGTGGTCAGCGGCATCAAGGCAGAACAACTGGGCTTGCCCCTGATCGCCCTGGAGCACCTGAGCAGCATTGATCTCTATGTAGATGGCGCAGATGAAGTCAGCCCGGATTTAACCCTGCTCAAGGGCCGTGGCTATGACCTGGTGCGCGAAAAACTGCTGGCGCGTGCCGCGAAGCAGTTTGTAGTGCTGGTAGACCGCAGCAAGCAGGTGGGCCGCATAGGCGAGAAATTCCCTATCCCGGTGGAAGTCATGCCCGCAGCCTGGCGACTGGTACAGGCAAGTTTGCAAACCAGCTTTCAAGCCTTGGGAGGGCGTGCCGAGCTACGCCAGAACGCGGCCAAGGATGGCTGGGCCATCACTTCGCACGGCAGTCTGGTGCTGGATCTGGTGTTTGAAGCAGTGGCCGATCAGCAGCCGGAAACCCACTGGCTCAACCAGCAACTCAACAATATTCCCGGTGTGGTCGAGCATGGCATTTTTGTAGACCTCGCCAGCACCGTGCTGCTGGCTGACAACGGCAAGCTAGAGGAAATCCGTAAACCAGCATGAGAACAGACTTCATACTCAAGGCCATAGAGGCCGTTAATCAGGCTGTGCTCGCCAGCGAGGCCGAGCTTGAATCGCTAGACAGAGAAATAGGGGATGGCGATCACTTCATCAACCTCAAACGTGGCTGTGCGGCCTTGCTGGATATGCGCGAGGAGCTGGCAGCCTTGCCTGCCGATCAAGTGCTGCAACGCATGGGCATGAAGCTGCTTTCCACCATAGGGGGTGCCTCCGGCCCTTTGCTTGCGACTATTTTCATGACGCTGGCCAAGCACGAGAAAACAGAAACCGCCGACACCCTGCCCAAAATCGCGGCCGCTTTTGCGGCCAGCGTAGAAGCCGTCAAGCAACGTGGCAAGGCCGGCTTGGGTGAAAAAACCATGCTGGACACGCTGATTCCAGTGGCTGATACCTTTAGCCAGCTGAGCAATGCGGGTGAACCAGCCGATGCCATATACACGGCCATACAGCAGGCCGCCGAGCAAGGCATGCGCTCAACGCGCGACCTGATTGCCACCAAGGGCAGAGCCGCGTTTCTGGGTGAGCGTGCCATAGGCCATATCGATGCAGGCGCGCGCAGCAGCCAAATCATCATCCATACCATTGCAGAGCTGGCCAGAAAGCCCTTATAGCCAGACGCCAGAACCACCAACACACATAACAAGCAGCCTAAGCTGCAGCCAACCCTGACCGCGGAGGAGCGCATGAAAAAATTCATCAACGACGTCGATCAACTGCTGGTAGAAAGCCTGAGCGGCTTTGCCCGCGCCCATGCCGATATCGTCAGCCTGCATCTTGACCCTAACTTTGTTACTCGCAGGCATAAAGCTGAAAACAAGGTGGCCATCATCTCTGGCGGTGGCTCCGGCCATGAGCCTTTGCATACTGGCTATGTGGGCTATGGCATGCTGGATGCCGCCTGCCCTGGTCATGTGTTCACCTCGCCCTCGCCGGATCAAATGCTAGCCGCGGCCGAGGCCGTGCACGCAGGCAAAGGCGTGCTGTTTATCGTCAAGAATTACGCGGGCGATGTGATGAATTTTGAAATGGCGGCTGAAATGCTGCCATTTGAGCATGCCACGGTACTGACCAGTGACGATGTGGCGGTAGAAAACTCCACCTACACCACAGGCAGGCGCGGCGTGGCGGGTACAGTAATTGTCGAGAAAGTGGTCGGTAGCCTGGCGGAAACCGGAGCTGATCTCGCCGCCTGTAAAGCCCTGGGCGACAAGGTCAACAGCCGTACCGCCACTATGGGCGTGGCGCTGACCAGCTGTACCGTGCCTGCTGCCGGGCGCCCTACTTTTGATATTGCCGACAACGAGCTGGAAATGGGCGTAGGCATACACGGTGAACCGGGTCGCAGACGCGAGGCCATGCGTCAGGCAGATGCCATTGTGCAAGATTTGGTTGATGCCATCCTGCATGATCTCAAGCCCGCCAGTGGCAGCGAAATTCTGTTGCTGGTGAATGGTTTTGCCGCTACCCCACTAATGGAGCTTTATCTGCTCTACAACAGCGCCGCAGGTTTACTTGAAGCGCAGGGCCTGAAAATCAGCCGCTCTCATGTAGGCAACACCACCACCGCGCTGGATATGGCGGGGGCATCGATTACCGTCTGTCTGCTGGATGATGAAATTCGCCAGCATTGGGATAGCCCGGTGCATACCGCAGGGCTGCGCTGGCAGCTTTGATTAAGAAAGGCCGTGTATCTTTAGTATCCCTGACAGCGCTCAGGGCATGCGCTGCATGGCCATGACTTTGCGCCCCAGCGCCAGATAACTTGCCAGTCTCTGCGCAAGAAAATCTGGTAACTGCGGGCCAGAGACGGCACTAAAACCCGCCTGGGCGTAGAACGCGCCCAGGTGATCATAAGGCAGGCAGTAACAAGGCTCCTGCCCCACCTGCGCCACCAGCCCGGCTAACAGGCGTGAACCCAGGCCCTGGCGACGAAATGCAGCCTGTATCTGCATGCCGCGTAACACCAGCACCCCATGCTCTCTACACAGCCGCCCTACGCCCACGATATTGGTAGCCGATTTTGCTATCACCACCTGATCATCCTCGCGTATGGCCGCGCCCTCATAACCGCAGCTATCGTAAAAAGCCTGCGCCAGCGCAAACTCGCTGGGCAGCGCAAGCATAATCTGGGTAGCTATATCCGTAGACTGCGCGTGCATGCTGGGGGCTATCAAGGCTTTAATCCAATCTGGCAGGCAAGTGACAAGAACCAAGATGGTAACTGAGTTTGGCGCTGCCAGCGCAAGCGCATTACCCGCTTGAAAACTGGTGGCAAAAGCACGGGTGGTATACTGCAAGACCTCAACACCATCCCAGCCCATAGATGCCTATGCCTAACGCCATTACCCAGCTTGTTGCGCCCAGTCTGCTGATGACTGCATTGACACTGCTGCTGCCCAGCACCGCGCTGGCGCTGAATGAGATCAAACCTGGCCAGTGGGAAACCTCAGTACAGATGCAGGGCATGCCCGCCATTTCTGCCGAGCAGCTAGAGCAATTACGCCAGTTTGGCATTGACTTACCCGTCTCCGGCAATGCCATCGTCACCCAGCAGTGCATTACGCCTGAGCAGGCCAAGCTCAAGCAGCCCCTGCTGCCGCAGACTGAAGATGGCTGTAGCGTACGCAACTATCAACACCAGGGCAGCAAGCTCAGTGGTGAGCTGGTGTGCAATGGCAATATCAAGGGCAATGGCCGCTTTGACATGACATTGCTGAGTGACAGCGCTTTTGAAGGCAAGCTCAGCATGCAGGGTAGCACCCAGGGCATGCCCGTCAACCAGAACTCCAATGTCGCAGGCAAATGGCTCAAAGCCAAGTGTGATGCCGACTTGCCCACTTACCAACCCTGATGATGCTGCAAGCGCAAGCCATCATCCGCACTTACCCCTAAGTATTAAGGCCATTCCATGCAATTAGAACGTATCCTCCACGCCCAGGGCTTTGGCTCACGCAAGTTATGCCGTAGCCTGATTCGCCATGGCGAAGTCAGCGTCAATGGCCAGCCCTGTGATTTCCCCTTTGAAGAGTTTGATACCGAGCAGCTGGAATTCACGGTGCGCGGCGTCACCTGGCAATACCGCACCCAGGCTTATCTCATGCTCAACAAACCTGCACATTATGAGTGCTCGCATAAGCCGCAACATCACCCCAGCATTTTCAGCCTGCTGCCCGCCCCACTGCTGGAGCGTGGCGTGCAGTGCATAGGCCGGCTGGATGAAGACACCACAGGCTTGCTTCTGCTGTCTGACGACGGCCAGTTTATCCACCGCATGAGTTCACCCAAGTGGAAGGTGCCCAAGGTATATGCCGTAACCACCAAGCACCCGCTGGACGATGCGCAATTGCAGGCGCTATTGCAGGGCGTACAACTACTGGACGAGCCTGGCCCTATCGCCGCGCTGGCTGCAGAACAACAAGATAGCCATCTCTTGCACCTGACCCTGGCAGAAGGCAAATACCATCAGGTCAAGCGTATGCTGGCCGCAGTGAGTAACCGAGTAGAAGCCTTGCAGCGTATACGCATAGGGGCGCTGGATTTGCCTGCCGATCTGGCACCGGGCGAATGGCGCTGGCTGGATGCCGATATGCTGGCTGCGGCCAGCCCGCAGCGTAGCGCCTAGCCAAAGCACCCTCCACTCACCCACACCTACACTGAACCCCAGGCAGCAAATGCCTGGCGGTTCAATGTCTTGGGCCAATTTTCAGCCGCGCAGATGCTGTTGGCATTTGACAGCCCTGCGCTGTTTTCGCGTATACTCCAGACTTCCCTGCATTTCTTCCAATCCTTGCAGCGGTCTCAATGTAATACCCTCTTTTGCTGTCTGCCTAGATTGGAGTTATGTCACGTAACAGGCCGACAAAAAACCCTTGAAAATACTGGAGTTTTAGTTTGTCTTCTGATGTGAGCATCGCGCTGTCCCCTATCCAATTTTCCGATCTTGGCCTGGCAGAGCCGATTCTGCGTGCTATTGCCGATACCGGTTACACCCACCCCACCCCTATTCAGGCGCAAGCATTCCGCTGGTGTTGAACGGCGGCGATCTGATGGCGGGCGCGCAGACCGGCACTGGCAAGACCGCTGGCTTTACCCTGCCTGTGCTGCATCTGCTGCACAGCAAACCCCTCAAGGCCGAGGCTGGCAAACCACGTTGCCTGATTTTGACACCTACGCGTGAACTTGCCGCCCAGGTTGAAGAATCGGTGCAGACTTATGGCAAGCACCTCAAGCTTAAGTCCATGGTGATGTTTGGCGGTGTGGGCATCAACCCGCAGGTCGAGCGCCTGAAAAAGCCGCTGGATATTCTGGTGGCCACCCCAGGCCGCCTGCTGGATCATGCGCAACAAAAAAACCTGGATCTCTCCGCCGTTGAAATCCTGGTGCTGGACGAGGCCGACCGCATGCTGGATATGGGCTTTATCCGCGATATCAAGCGCGTATTGGCCCTGCTGCCCAAGGTCAGGCAAAACCTGCTGTTCTCCGCCACCTTCTCTGATGAAATCAAGGAGTTGGCAGACAATCTATTGCACAACCCCGGTTTTGTTGAAGTGGCACGTCGCAATACCGCTTCTGAGCTGGTTGAACAAACCGTGCACCTGGTGAATCAGGCGCACAAGCGTGAGCTGATGGCCCACCTGATACGCCAGCATGACTGGAAACAAGTACTGATCTTTACGCGCACCAAGCATGGTGCCAACCGCCTGGCGGAAAAGCTCAGCAAGGATGGCATTGCCGCTGCCGCGATTCATGGCAACAAGAGCCAATCTGCACGTACCAAGGCATTGGCTGAATTCAAGGATGGCACCCTGCCCGTGCTGGTAGCCACCGACATTGCCGCACGTGGTCTGGATATCGACCAACTGCCACAAGTGGTCAATTTTGAACTACCCAACGTACCTGAAGACTATGTACACCGCATAGGCCGTACTGGCCGTGCTGGGGCCACAGGTGCTGCCGTATCTCTGGTGGATGCCGAAGAAATCAAGCTGCTGAAAGGCATTGAACGCCTGATCAAGCGCGAGATTCCCCGCGTGGAAGTCACAGACTTTGTGCCCAGCGAAAAACCCGTAGCAGAAACCCGTGCCGAGCGCCCTGAACGCCCAGCCCGTCAGCCTAGAGCTCAGGGTTCTGGCCAGGGTAGAAACCAATCACAGCGCCAAGGTTCTGGCCAGAACCAGGGTCAAGGCCAACAGCCAGGCCAAGGCCGCCAGAGCCGCAATGAGAACCGCAATGGCGGTCAAGATGCACGCGCTGGCAAGCCGCGCCAGGGTCAAGGTCAAGGTCAAGGTCAGCCACAAGGCAATCGCCAAGGGCCCAATGCCAACCGTCAAGGTCAGGATAACCGCGCCCCCAGGAAAGCTGGCGGCCAAGGTAATAGCCAAGGCGCTGGTCAAGATCAAGGCCGAGCAGAAAAGCCTGCCAAGCCGGAAAA
Source organism: Methylobacillus glycogenes JCM 2850 (assembly GCF_000617925.1). Lineage (GTDB taxonomy): Bacteria > Pseudomonadota > Gammaproteobacteria > Burkholderiales > Methylophilaceae > Methylobacillus > Methylobacillus glycogenes. The sequence goes on along the minus strand of NZ_BAMT01000001.1, from coordinate 261,378 downwards.
ATTCATGTCTGAAGCCGCACGTCACCAGGCCATGCCCCAGGTTGGCTTGTTTGTGCCGCCGCAGCCACCCAAGCGTCAATTCAACAACAACGGCAACTCGGGACGTCCCAACCGTGGTCGCCGTTAAGCTGAGTGCTCAACATTAACTCCGCCTTGTTAATACAACACTGTTGATTCAACACCATGTCGGCAAGCCCAGCTCAGCAACTCCTTGAGCTTACCTTTGGCTATAGCGCCTTCCGTGGGCAGCAAGAAGCCATCGTCAACCATGTAGCCTCGGGTGGCGATGCGCTGGTGCTGATGCCCACGGGTGGCGGCAAATCCCTGTGTTATCAATTGCCCGCCCTGCTGCGTAGTGGGGTAGGTATTGTGGTATCGCCCTTGATCGCCTTGATGCAGGATCAGGTAGATGCCTTGCGCCAATTGGGCGTCAATGCCGCTTTTCTTAATTCCAGCCTGGATGCAGAAACCGCCAGAGCCACCTTTCTGGCGCTGATGCGTGGCGAAATTCAGCTGCTATATGTCGCGCCAGAGCGGCTGTTGACTCAAAGTTTTCTCAGTACCCTGCACGATATTGAGCAGCGCATAGGCATAGCGCTGTTTGCGATTGATGAGGCGCATTGCGTCTCGCAATGGGGCCATGATTTCCGTCCAGAATATCGCCAGCTCACCGTGCTGCATGAAGTCTTCCCCAGCGTACCGCGTATTGCGCTCACTGCCACTGCCGACATGCCCACGCGTAACGAGATTGTCGAGCGCCTGGGCCTGCAGGAAGCCAGGCAGTTTGTCTCCAGTTTCGACCGCCCCAATATCCGTTACCGCGTTGCGCTCAAGGATAATGCCCGCAAGCAGTTGCAGGCCTTTCTGGAGGCGGAGCATAGCAATGATGCAGGCATCGTCTATTGCCTGTCACGGCGCAAAGTCGAGGAAACTGCGGCCTGGATGCAACAGCAGGGCTGGGATGCCCTGGCTACCATGCCGGGCTGGATGCCAGCATACGTCAGGCCAATCAGCAGCGTTTTCTGCGTGAGGAAGGCGTCATCATGGTGGCGACCGTGGCGTTTGGCATGGGCATAGACAAACCCAATGTACGTTTTGTCGCCCATCTTGATCTGCCAAAAAGCATGGAAGGCTATTACCAGGAAACCGGGCGTGCCGGGCGCGATGGCTTGCCCGCAGATGCCTGGATGGTCTACGGCCTGGGCGATGTAGTCAGCATGCGCCAGATGCTGGAAGGTAGTGACACGCCGGAAGAACGCAAACGGCTGGAACAGCAGAAGCTCAATGCCTTGCTGGGTTATTGCGAATCCACCGCCTGCCGCCACCAGACCATATTGCGTTACTTCTCGGAAGAACATCCAGGCGATTGCCAGCAATGCGACAACTGCCTGCACCCGGTAGAAACCTGGGATGGCACCGAGGCGGCGCGCATGGCGCTTTCCTGCGTCTATCGCAGTGGCCAGCGTTTTGGTGCCGGGCATTTGATTGATATTTTGCTGGGCAAGGCTACCGCGCAGGTCACACGATTCCAGCACAATACCTTGTCTACATTTGGCATAGGCCAAAGCCTCAACCAAGCACAATGGAGCAGCGTGTTCAGGCAATTGGTAGCGGCAGGCTTTTTAGAGGCCGATATGGAAGCCTATGGCGGCTTGCGCCTTACCGCGCTGGCCAGGCCATTGCTCAAGGGCGAGACCAATATCTGGCTCAGGCGCGATCCGCAGACCAGCAAACTGAGCAAGGCTGAGCGTGCCAGTCGGCATAAGGAAGCCTTTGCCGGGGCCAATGACGACCCCTTATGGCAAGCACTCAAAGCCAAGCGCATGGAATTGGCACGTGAGCAGGAAGTGCCGCCTTATGTCATCTTCCATGACAGCACCCTGCTGGAAATACTCAATCAACGCCCCGGCAGCCTCACCGAGATGAGCCGCATCAGCGGCGTAGGAGCTGCCAAGCTGGAGCGCTACGGCGATGCCTTCCTTGAGGTGCTGGAAGAATTTGCGCGCTGAGGTCAGCTGACTGCTGATTTGCAGTAATATCGCGTCATCGCAGGAAATTTCTGGCAGGCACTGCCTGTCATAGCCTGAGCCTCAACTTCTTTTCCCTCTATGCGCACACCTTTCTACACCCTACTCCTGGCCCTGGTACTCACCCTGGGACAATCTGCCTGTGCAGGCAAAGATACGCCCAAGGGGCTGACCCCGGTCAAGGATTTCAAGGCTGATCAGTATTTGGGAATCTGGTATGAAATTGCCAGGCTGGATCATTCCTTCGAGCGTGGCCTGCAACAAGTGACCGCCACTTACAGCAAGCGTGAGGATGGTGGGCTGAAAGTCATCAACCGCGGATACAACGTGGAAAAACAGCAATGGGAAGAAGCCGAGGGCAAGGCTTATTTTGTTGATGGCGCAGACACAGGCAAGCTCAAGGTGTCGTTCTTTGGGCCTTTCTACGGCGCTTACAACATCATTGTGCTGGACAAGGTCAATTACAATTTCGCGTTAGTCGCCGGGCCGGATCGCGACTATCTCTGGATATTGTCGCGCTCGCCGCAGCTACCCTTCCCGGTCAAGGCCGAGCTGGTAGCCCGCGCGCAGGCCCTGGGGTTTGATACCAGCAAGCTGATCTATGTTGATCAGCTTGGCCCGGCAGCAACAAAAATCCCGCATAGCGATACCATGCGGGATAAGGACTGAGTGGCTGGCTCAGTCAGGATTCGACCAGGTTCTGGATCTAAGGTGTGATCTAGCCTAGCTCTTGAGCGTTTTTATAGTGTGAGCTGCTTAGCTTTTCACCAGCAGATTGTTCTTCACAGACTTGACGCCTTCCACAGACTTGGCAATCTCGCCAGCCTTCTGGATTTGCACCTTGCTGTTAACGAAACCGCTCAGCTGTACCACGCCCTTGAAGGTTTCTACGCTGACCTGTAGGCCACCAAAGCCTTCTTCCTTGACGATGTTGGCTTTGACCTTGGCAGTGATAGTGCTGTCATCAACGACGCGACCAACATTCTTTTTCTGCTGCGCAGTTTTGTAGTCGCTATATTCCTGCTGGGTCAGTTTGGCGTCCTTGTTTTTGTCGGCAGCGTTGAAATGCTCCTTGGTATAGAAGCTGTCACGGCTGGCCTCAGAGGCATTGAGATGACCATCACCATTGGTGTCCAATTCGTGGAATTGTTTAACATCAGGGCTTTGATTGAGCTCTTCCGAGATCGATACCGCAAGCACACTACCTGCACCCAGGCTGCAAGTCAGCGCCAAGGCCATGGCGGCGGCACGTGAAGTATTGAATGTTTTTTTAAGTGTTTTATGCATGATGCTATCCTCTGGTTGACCATCCCACTGCGGGAATGTGTAGGCGCATCTTAACTGCCTGGCCGCTATAGATAAGTCAGGCACTTGCTGTAATTGCTGTCAGCGCATGCTGACATTTGTTGGGCAGTCATACAGGCATTAGCGCCCTACCCTTAAACCATCTCATCACATATGAACCCGGCCAGGCTAGCCCGCATGGGTCGCCTTTTTCAGCCAGCTGGGTTAGAGTCACGGCCCTCAGCCATGGCCTTTGCAACAGGCATAATCGAATAAGGAAATATCGACCATGACAGTGTTACTTCCCTCTTGCACTTCCCGCGCAGCTACACCAAGTAAATCTCTACTGAGCAATGCTAACGTCAGCAAACCCAAAATCACTTTTGTGCCGCTGGCAGCAGCAACGCTGATGCTGAGCTTGTTGGGATTTAGCGCTGCCAGTCATGCTGAGGTGGAAGAAGATGGCCGCTTCTGGCTTAACCTGACCATGGAAGGCAGTCTGTCGCAGGAGCACAAGCTGCTGGTATATGGAATTGCAACCCCGCTTTAAAGAAGAAGGCCGTGAGCACGATCAGACGCTTATCCGCCCGGCCATCAACTACAAGCTATCAGACCGTGCCAGCATCTGGCTCGGGTATGCCGATGTCAGAACCCACGCTGCCAGCGGCACCAATCATGAACAACGCTGGTGGCAGCAGTTTCTCTACACCTTCCCACCCACCGCCAGTGGCATCGTACTCACCAGCCGCACCCGCTTTGAACAACGCAATTTTGATATTGGTGATGACACGGGTTATCGCGTGCGCCAGTTAGTCAGGGCTATCAAGAAGGTGAATGGCAGTGACAGCCTAAGCTGGCTGGTGTGGGATGAGTTGTTTATCAGCACCCGCAGTACAGACTGGGGTGCCTTGAGTGGCTTTGACCAGAACCGCGCATTTGCAGGGATTGCCTGGCAGGCAGCACCCAATGCCAGGCTGGAAGTGGGTTACGTCAATCAATATGTGCGCGGGCAGAATCTGGATCGCATGAACCATATCCTGTCCACCTCGCTGTTTCTACGCTTCTAAGTCATGGCTCTGACAACCCTGACTTGGCTGGCAAAGTTAGGGATGTCAGGCTAAATCTTGATGTCCGCTTCCAGCTTGATCGGGATAATGGCCAGCAGATGGAAGCCTTGCCCGGGGGCGGTAGTAATCTCCACGCGCCCACCTATGGCCATGATGCGATTACGTATGCCTGAGAGTCCATGCGTGGTCGAATGGTTGCTGTTAAGGCTGGCACCCACGCCGTTGTCTTCAATCTCCAGCTTGAGATAATCCAGCGCATCTATCATATGCACCAGCACCTTGCTGGCCTGGGCATACTTGCTGGCGTTATTGAGGGTTTCCTGCACTACGCGGTAGGCAATCAGGTTAATGGTTTCCGGCAAGTCCAGGGTTTCATCCGGCAAAATCACATCCATCTGCCATTGATTGCGCTCGGCCATATCATCTATCAGGGATTTCAGCGCAGGCCAGAAGCCAAAGGTGGTGATAATGGAAGGATGCAGGTTCTGCACCACCTGACGCTTGAACTGTATGCCCTGATTGAGATAGCGCATAGTCTTGTCCAGCTTCTCAACAATTTCCGGGTCAAAATCCTTGACCTTGCGCATGGTCCAGGAAATGTCCATTTTAGTCGCGGTCAGGATAGAACCCAATTCATCATGCAACTCGCGTGCAAGCTTTTGCCGCGCGCGTTCAACATCAGACTGATAATCCAGCGCCAGGGTTTTCATCAGATGTGAGCTGGAGCGTATGCGCTCTTCGTACACCTCACAATCGCGTATCAACTGCTGGCGCAATTGATCCCGATTGGTCATTTCATGTATCAGCTGACGTATCACCATAATCACCAGCAACAACAGAATCAGCGCGCTGCCAATCACCGCAATGCGGGTAACGCCTATGGTGTGATCGCGCTTGCGGATCAAATTGGCCTGCGCCTGCGCTTGCTGCTCCAGCAGCATTTGCGTGTACTGCATGAATTTGGCCATTTCAAACACGCCTTGATCCAGCTTGACCACATGCAAGGCCTCTTCATCCTTGCCGGATTGCAGCAAGGAAATGGCGAGGCGCATTTCGGCATTCTTGGCTTCCAGGCTGGAGTTAAGCGTAATCAGCCAGTTTTGCTCTTGCTTGCCGGGCATGGCGGCATTCTTGCTGGTCACCAGGCCCTCGATATTTTTCAGGTGACGCCTGGCCTCTTCCATGGCCTGATCAAAATCGCGTATCAAACCATCACGCTTGCTGAGGATATATCCGCGCTGCGCGCTTTCGGCCCGTAGCAAGCTGCTGCGCAATTGCTCCAGTGAGACGATATTGCGCTGCACCTGGCCTATCTGCTCACTCTGCTGTCCCAATGCCAGCAACCAGGCATCGGTGAACACCACAGATAACAAGGCCAATATCATGGAGGCAAACAGAATGGCAATGACGCGACCACCCAGCCGCTTCACTACACGGTCGCCCCAAGCCAGTATTTTTTCCTTGATGGTTGTATTCACGGTGTCGAGTTCATGTTTTGGCAATTGCCTTGTAAGCCTTGTCTTACATTGAATTCAGTACTTGTCTGCTAATTGATTCCTACGGCAGAGCCTACAGTGTAACCCGTACATTAAGCAAATAAAGGAGAAGATGATGCTGCATTATTCTGTGATCTTTTTCGTGATTGCCCTGATTGCGGCATTTTTTGGTTTCAGTGGCCTGGCTGCCGGAGCCGCCGAGATTGCCAAAATCCTATTCTTCGTCTTCCTGGTAGTGACTATTGTGTCGCTGGTTGCCGGCATATTCCACAGCAAACGTTAAGCGCCAGCAATACTCGGACGCTAAACCAAGTTTTTAATTCATTTTGTTAACGATGGGAGTTGCCTTATGTTAAGCCTCAACAAGAAAACAGAAATTAAGGATCAAGTGGAAGACTTGGCTGATACCGCCAAGGAAGCCCTCAATGATAGCGTTGATGCAGGTGAGACCTCGGTACGTAAGTTAGGTCGCAAGGTACAATCCAAGGCCAAAGACACCAAGAAGGAAGCCCTGGCCTTGCTGGAAAGCCTCAAGGACGTATTGGACCCTGACGCGCACACCAATGCTACCGAGCACATCATTGAACAACTCAGTGAAAACTTCTCTGAGTGGAGTGATTCACTAGACCACGAATTGAGTCGTGCGCTCAAGACGAGCCGCACCACTTCCAGGCGCTGGTTGCGTAAACGCTCTCTGCTGACCCTGACACTCGCAGTCGGTGCAGGCGTACTGGTGGGCTATGCCTTGAGTGGGCATGACGAAGACTAACCCTAGTCAACTGGGGCTGCGCCAATGCGCTTCTGGTACTGCGGTGTGCTTGCCCACACGGGCAAGTCACCGTACTATCCAGAAAAATGATTAATCAAGGATTGCTAATTTTCCATGAAGAAAATATTGCTGGTTGATGACCACAACATCGTAAGACAAGGCCTGCGCAATCTGATTGAGCTTGAATCTGACCTTGAAGTTGCCGGTGAGGCTGCCTCAGGTCTGGAAGCCATCAAGCTGGTACGCGCCAATCAATATGATGCCGTGGTGATGGATATTGCCATGCCTGACAAAAACGGCGTGGATACTTTGCATGATCTGCGCCATGTGGCTCCAGATCTGCCTGTGCTTATCCTCAGTGGGTATGGTGAAGAGCAATATGCACTCAACCTGATGCGCAGTGGCTGCAAGGGTTATCTGTCCAAAGACGCCGATTCTGACGAGATTATCAAGGCCATACGCACCATAGCCAGTGGCAAGCGCTACATCTCGGCCGAGCTGGCAGAACTGATGACCAATGAATTGAGCAATCCATCAGAAAAGTTATTGCACGAAATGCTTTCAGACCGCGAGTTCCAGGTGTTTTTCAAACTTGCCAGTGGCCTGAGCGCTACCGAAATTGGGGAAGAACTCTGTATCAGTGTTAAAACCGTGAGCACCTACCGCACGCGCATCATGGAAAAAATGAGCCTGAAAACCAATGCCGATCTCACTTATTACGCGATCAAGAATCAACTGATTTCCTGAGACTAATGACCAATGTTCAACTGGAATAACACGTCGGAAAATGTAGGACACGCTGATACTGTGAACAGTATCAGCAAGCTAAAATTGACACGCATTGGTTACATCTATGGATACAGTGATGACAGAGTACCAGGCTTCAGTTAGGGCGGTTCCCAGGGCCATGAAAGTCATGCTCGTGGAAGATTCATCGCTGTTGCGCGATGCCATCATCGATATATTGTCAGACTGTCCCGGTCTGACTTTTGAAGGAGTGGCGCTCACTCAGGACGACGCTATTGCGCAGCTTTACCAGCAGGAGTTCGATTTACTGCTGGTCGATATTGAGTTGGCGCAAGGCAATGGTTTTGAAGTGATCAAGGCCACCCAGCAGGCAGACTTTCCTTTTGCCAAACCGCAATATCTTATTCTCACCAATCATGCCTATCCGCAGTACAGACAATTGGCGGAAGCTTGGGCGTGAAGTATTTCTTTGATAAATCCATGGATTTCGATATGGCGATTGAAACCATAGAAGCCGAAGCAGGGAAATTCTTGCCTGGTGAATAATTTCAGGCAGGGCTGCTGGCGCTGCTCTCCTTCGTCACCAGCATGTGCATCTGTGCTGGTGTTTATAGGCACAACTGAATCTGTTATGCGCACCGCTGCATGACATAAGCTCTCGGCCTTGATAGTCACGGTAAACCAGGAGCCAGAACACCATGCTTGATATCTCTGCCCTTGATCTAGCGCGTGTGCAGTTTGCTTTTACCGTTTCCTTCCACATCATCTTTCCCTCTATCACCATTGGGCTGGCCAGTTATCTGTTTGTGCTGGAGGCTTTATGGCTCAAGACCGGGCGCGAGGTCTACAAAGACCTGTATCACTATTGGCTGAAGATATTTGGGGTCAATTTTGGTATGGGCGTGGTTTCCGGCCTGGTGATGGCTTATCAGTTTGGCACCAACTGGAGCGGCTTCTCGGCGTTTGCTGGCAGTATTACTGGCCCCTTACTGACTTATGAAGTACTGACAGCGTTTTTCCTGGAGGCGGGTTTTCTCGGGGTGATGATGTTTGGCTGGAGCCGCGTAGGCCCAGGCCTGCATTTGCTGTCAACTGGCATGGTGGCGCTGGGCACACTGGTGTCAGCCACCTGGATACTGGCCTCAAATAGCTGGATGCAAACACCACAGGGCTTTGAGATACGCGATGGTGTTGCGGTGCCCACCGACTGGCTTGCCATCATCTTCAACCCCTCCTTCCCCTATCGCCTGCTGCATATGAGCATAGGCGCTTTTCTCGCTACCGCGCTGATGGTAGGCGCAGCAGGTGCCTGGCATCTCTTGCGTAGCAAGAATATTCCCAACAAAGATATCTCCGGCAGGGATATTTCTAGCAACAATATCCTCAGTAAAAACAAACAACCTGGGCCAGAAAACCTGGCTCAAGACAACGCAGGCGTGCGCACCATGTTATCCATGGCCATGTGGATGTTGCTGCTGGTAGCCCCCTTGCAAGCCCTGGTTGGCGATGCCCATGGCCTCAACACGCTCAAGCATCAACCCGCCAAAATCGCCGCCATGGAAGGTCATTGGCAGAATCATGAGGGTGAAGGCGTGCCTCTGCTGTTGTTTGGCTTGCCCGATATGCAAGCTGAAACCACGCGCTTTGCCGTAGGCATACCGCACCTGGGCAGTTTGATTCTTACGCATAGCTGGGATGGGCACATCCCTGCGCTCAAGGACTTCCCTGCCAGCGACAGGCCCAATGCTAGCGTGATTTTCTGGAGTTTCAGAGTGATGGTAGGCTTAGGCATGCTGATGATCGCCTTGGGTCTATGGAGCTTATACCTGCGCGTTAAGGGCCAGCTTTATCAAAACACCCTATTCCTGCGCCTGACACTCTGTATGGGCCCGGCTGGCGTTATTGCCATACTCGCGGGCTGGATTACTACGGAAATGGGGCGCCAACCCTGGGTGGTTTATGGCATCATGCGCACCGCAGATGCCGTTTCTAGCCATGACATCAGCTCCTTGGCGGCGTCATTAGCCTTGTTTGTTGTGGTGTACATTTTTGTCTTCGGCATAGGCATAGGTTATTTATTGCGCCTGATACGCCAGCCAGTGGTTCATGCTCTGCCCGAGCTTGAGGGTGGCCCCGGTCAGAGCAGGCAACAGATGCGGCCGCTTTCGGCCCCCGATGCGCCCTTCTCGTTGCAGGCGCCTTTATCCAACCCCAAGGAATAGCAGCAAATGGAATTCGATTTACCAGTGATTTGGCTGATGGTTATCCTGTTTGCCATCACCATGTATGTGATCATGGATGGCTTCGACCTGGGCATAGGCATACTGTTTCCCTTTGTGCAGGACAAGCATGACCGCGATGTGATGATGAATACCGTGGCACCAGTCTGGGATGGCAATGAAACCTGGCTGGTGCTGGGTGGCGCGGGCCTGATGGCGGCTTTCCCCTTGGCTTATGCCGTGGTGTTGAGCGCACTGTATCAGCCCATCATCCTGATGCTGCTGGGCCTGATATTCCGTGGTGTGGCGTTTGAATTCCGCTTCAAGGCACCGGAGGCCGAGCAACATATCTGGGACAAAGCCTTTATTGGCGGCTCGATAACCGCCGCTTTTTTCCAGGGCGTGACCTTGGGTGCTTATATCAATGGCATCGTGCTGGAAAACAAGGCCTTTGTCGGCGGCTCCTTTGACTGGATCAGCCCCTTTGCGCTGGTAACCGGGCTGGGCGTGATGGTGGCTTACGCGCTCTTGGGCAGCACCTGGCTAATCATGAAAACCGAGGAGCATCTGCAACAACGCCTGTTGCAATTGACGCGGCCTCTGGTGGGCCTGGTCATCGTCGCCCTGCTGGTGGTCAGCATCTGGACGCCATTGGCCCACCCCGGGATTGCCGAGCGCTGGTTCAGCCTGCCCAATTTCTATTTCTTGTCCTTAGTGCCTGTGCTGGTCACTATCAGCCTGTATTCGCTGATGCGTGAACTGAAATCTGGCTATGACAGGCAACCCTTTATTGCCGCGCTGATTATTGTTTTACTCGGCTTGCTGGGGCTAGCCATCAGCATCTGGCCGCAGATTATTCCGCCCGATATCACCATCTGGGAAGCCGCAGCACCAGAGTCCAGCCTTAAGTTTGCGCTGGTCGGTACTCTGGCTATTGTGCCTATGATTCTGGCATACACCATCTGGTCCTACCGTGTGTTCAAGGGCAAGGTAAGACACGGCGATGGCTATCACTAAATCAGATCAATCGCAGCCTAGCCCTTCATGGCTCAAGCGCTGGCTGTGGCTACTGGCAATCTGGGCTGCCAGCGTGGCGGTGATGGGTCTGCTGGCCTGGCTGATGCGCGGCTTGATGCAATTGCTAGGCTTGGGGCGCTGAGTATCTTAGCCTTCTTGCCTCACTGTTCCAGCCCCTGCCACTCGCGCAGCACTGAAGCCCCTACCGGGGCCGGGCCTACATGGCGCAAGTAATCGCCTTGCAGCAAGCGCATGCGCAGTGCATCGCGGTATGACCCATTCGAGAAAAACTCTTCCTTGAGTTCACCCTCAACCTCAAAGCCGCAGCTTTGATAGATATGGATAGCTGCCAGATTCTCGGTATCTACCACCAGATAGACTTTATGTAGATTGAGCACGCGGAAGGCATAACCCACGGCAATACGCGTGGCAGACTTGGCCAAGCCACGACCCTGAAAGTCAGGTGCAATAATGATCTGGAATTCGGCGCGTCTGTGGATGTAGTTGATTTCCACCAACTCCACCAGCCCGGCCAATTCGCCACTTTCCAGTTGAATGATAAAGCGACGCTCGTTCTGATCGTGAATATGCCTATCATATAAGGTCACCAGTTCGTCATAGGCCTCGTAAGGCTCCTCAAACCAGTAGCGCATGATGGTATCGTTGTTGTTGAGTTTGTGCACAAAGTGCAGGTCGTTGCGCTCTAGCGGGCGCAGGTTGATGCGGTCCAGATTCGACATGGTGGAGTTTTCCAGATTGTTGAGCATGTGCCAGGCACAAGCCCAGCCAGGTACTACTCTCGCACAAGCTCCACCTTGAAGCCAGCCTGTTGCAAACGTTCAATGATGCCGCCCTGCCCCGGCAGATGCGCAGCACCGACTGCAACAAACAGACTTTGCTCCCTTGCCAGTTTGGCAATGCGTGCTGCCATGCTGACATTGCGCTCATCCAGCAACAGCAGCTTGAGCTTCTGCCACAGGGCTGGGCTTAGTCCATTGCCGCTAAGCTGCTCATCCAATGCCGCCACCCTGGCAAGGTCCCCGCTCAAATAGGCTTGCACCAGCAGTTCAAAATCTGCCTCTTTCTGCGCCTGGCTACGTGCCAACACTGTGCGCAGCATCTGCATCTGCTCCTGCAAACTCAGGCTTTCCAGCGCAGAAAAATGCTCCTGCATGCCTTCCAGTGCCTGCACCTGCTTGCCCGCCTGCTGCGCTTGCAGATAAAGCTGCACATCCAGGGTATAAGGCGATTGCGCCTGTGGCAGGTCAAACACCATGGCCAGCAGCCAGGGTTTCATGCGCAAGGCCAGCTTCTGCTCCAAGCCATGCTGCTCAGCCAGGGCTTGCACCTGCTCCAGCTCGGCAGGCTTGAGGTGGGGCGCCAGGCCGGGAGCGGGCATGACATATGGCGCCAGGTCATTCGAGGGCAGCACTTCCATCATGAATACGCTGGCACTATGCAGCGCCTGATTGACGCTGTCATCAAGCTCGGTCACGCGTGGGTCGTCAGCGTGTATGGTGCCAAACAGGTAGCTGATGGGGGCATGAACCCCGCTGCTGGCCTGGACTTTCCACAGCATGCCCTGCCCGGCTGCCATTGCAGGCAGCGGGGTAATCGCCAGTAGTAGCGCAGAAAAAAAGCCTCTTACCAAGAGGCTTTTGATGAATGTATGCGCGACCATGCAGAGCTTTAACGCTGTGGACGACCAGGCTTTTTGCCGGACGGCTTGCTGGACGCTGGCCTTGGATGCGCAGGCCGGGCTGGCCGCACGGCAGGTTGTGGTGAGCTTGAAGATCCAGTTTTACCGCCACGCGTAAACGCAGCGTTTGCAGATGAAGACCTGCCCGCAGCAGATTTTCCGGCGCTATTGTTTCCAGCACCAGCTCTGCCTGCACCTTGTCTTCCGGCACCCTGTCTTCCTGCTCCAGCCCTGCCTGCCGCGGCAGAGTCAGCACCGCCACGACGGCTGCCATTGACCAATACCGCATCCCTGGGCGCGATAGGCTGCCAGGCCGGGATCAAGTGCTTCTTGCCACTGCCTATCAGGTCTTCACGTCCCATGCGCTTCAATGCCTCACGCAGCATGGGCCAGTTGTTGGGGTCGTGATAACGAATAAAGGCCTTGTGAAGGCGGCGGACACTACCCGCCTTAGGCACAGGCACTTCCTCGCTGTCGTGCGTCACCTTGCGCAGCGGGTTCTTGCCGGAGTGGTACATGGCGGTGGCCATGGCCATGGGCGTAGGCGTAAAGGTCTGCACCTGATCCAGCTTGAAGTCATAGCGTTTGAGCCAGAGTGCCAGGTTGAGCATGTCTTCATCGGTAGTGCCAGGGTGGGCGGCGATGAAGTAAGGAATCAGATATTGCTCCTTGCCCGCTTCACGCGAGAACTGCTCGAACATGGCCTTGAATTCGTCATAAGCCGTCATTGCTGGCTTCATCATCTTGTTGAGCACGTTTTCTTCAGAGTGCTCAGGTGCAATCTTGAGGTAGCCGCCAACGTGATGCTGCACCAGTTCCTTGACGTATTCCGGCGATTTCACTGCCAGGTCATAGCGCAGGCCTGAGCCTATCTGTATGCGCTTGATGCCAGGAATCGCACGTGCCTTGCGGTATAGCTGAATCAGGTGCGAATGATCGGTATTGAGGTTTTCGCAAATGCCGGGGAAGACGCAAGACAGCTTGCGGCAGGATTTCTCAATCTGCTCGCTCTTGCAGGCCAGCCTGTACATATTGGCGGTAGGCCACCCAGGTCAGAGATAGTCCCGGTAAAGCCCTCGACCTTGTCGCGCACTTCTTCCAGCTCTTTGAGGATGGAGGCCTCGGAACGGCTTTGTATGATGCGGCCTTCATGCTCGGTGATGGAGCAGAAAGTGCAGCCGCCAAAGCAGCCGCGCATGATGTTGACCGAGAACCGTATCATCTCCCAGGCCGGGATACGTTCCTTTTGATAAGCCGGGTGTGGCGAGCGTGCATAGCTCAAGTCATAGACATAATCCATCTCGCGTGTGGTCAGCGGGATGGGTGGCGGGTTGAGCCAGACTTCGCGGTCGCCATGGCGCTGCACCAGCACGCGCGCATTGCCGGGGTTGGCTTCCAGATGCAGCACACGCGAGGCATGGGCGTAGAGCACCGCATCCTGCACCACTTCTTCATAGGCAGGCAGGCGTATGAACTGGCGGCTGCGGTCAGCCTTGACCTTGGGCTTGCGTACTATGGTGATGGCCTGCACACCGGGTGCCAAGCCATCGTTATTGGCGGCGGCAGCGGCCGTAGATGCGCAGGATGCGCCCGTCTTGTCCATGGCAGGTTCCATGGCGTAAGGTCTATCTGCTCTTCCACCTTGCCTGGCCTGTCCAATGCGGTAGAGGCCACTTCTTCCCAGCCCTCAGGCAATTGCTTGCGCAGGAAGGCCGTGCCGCGTACATCATTGATTTCACTGACGCTTTCACCGCGCCCTAATCTATGGCTGATTTCCACCAGCGCGCGTTCAGCATTGCCGTAGATGAGTAAATCAGCCTTGGAATCTATCAGTACCGAGCGTCTGACCTTGTCCGACCAGTAATCGTAATGAGCAATACGGCGCAGCGAGGCCTCTATACTGCCTATGATCAGGGGTACACCCGGGAATGCTTCCCGACAGCGTTGTGAATAGACTAGAATAGCGCGGTCAGGTCTGCGACCAGCCACAGCATTGGGTGTATAGGCATCGTCGGAGCGGATTTTGCGGTCAGCGGTGTAGTGGTTGACCATGGAATCCATATTGCCAGCGGTGATACCGAAATACAGATTGGGCTTGCCCAACACGCGGAAAGGATCAGCCGAATGCCAGTCAGGCTGCGCAATGATGCCAACACGAAAACCCTGAGCTTCCAGCAAACGCCCGACCAGGGCCATGCCAAAGCTGGGGTGGTCGATATAGGCATCGCCAGTCACCAGAATAATGTCGCAACTGTCCCAGCCCAGAGCGTCCATTTCGGCGCGGCTCATGGGCAGCATAGGGGCGGTACCAAAACGCTTGGCCCAATACGGGCGATAAGCGCTTAATAAACGAGGTGTTTCCATAGGGGGGGCATTTTACCTTGGAAAGCACTCATCATGATGAAAACAAATAATTTTTTTCTGAAATCAACATATTAATCAGGTAATTATTCAATGAAGACTTCATTCTTGCGCATTAACATGTCGCTGGCAGGCCGGGGAGCGGCCACCGTGCTACTGGGTCTGGCTTTGCCTGCCCATGCCACCAATGGCTTCAACTTGATAGGCTTTGGCGCTGAATCCTTGCTGATGGGCGGTGCAGATGTCGCTGTGGCACGAGATTCTTCCGCGATTAACACCAACCCGCTGGCCTGGCCCAAATCCATGGCAAGGTCTTCAATGGCTTTGGCAGTGTGTTGCGCACGCTGGATCTTTCGCACGCCGATCAGTTTGGCACCGATTCCCACGCCAGCAATCACTTTACTCTGCTGGGCGGTGGCGGTTATGTGCAATCGCTGGACTCCCTGCCCTGTGCGGCAGGCGTGGGCAGCTTTGTGCAGGGTGGCGCAGGCGGCGTGTTCCGCAATTTTGACAATGCCTTTGGTACCCGTGATGACTTCGCCGCCAAGTTCGGCATCGCCAAAATCAGCTTCGGTATGGGCTGTCAGGTAACGGAAAGGCTGGCGCTGGGCGGCACCATTGGTGTCACTTATGCCCGTATCCAGCAATCTTTGTTCCGCTCTACACCCGGCGTAGGCACCGATTTCAACGATGCAGATGGCATGCGCCCGCACTTCAAGATAGGTTTGCAATACAAGCTCACACCCACCATCACCCTGGGAGCGGCTTATACCGAGAAAACCAAGTTATCACTCAGTGGTGGCAATCTACGTTTCAATACTGGTTTCGGCATTACCGAATATCAGGATGCCAAGCTGGAAGGCCTGGCAACTCCGCGCGAATTTGCGGTGGGCGCTGCCTGGAAACCGAATGATCAATGGCTGCTCTCGGCCAAGGTCAACTGGATCAACTGGGATGACGCGCTCAACAGCAGCACGCTGACAGCGCGCAACCCTGATGGGCCCGGCCCGGCAGAGCTTTCGGTCAGCAACCGCCTGGACTGGAGCAATCAGGTAGTAATTGCTCTGGGCACGGCTTATGAGCTTAACGACAAAACCACGCTCTACGCGGGCTACAACTACGGCAAAAACCCTATTCCGCGTTCCCACACCACGCCCTTTATCGCTGGCATACTGGAACATCATTACACCGCAGGTGCAGCCTATAAATTCACCCCGGAATGGACTTTCACTGGCGGCTTTGAATACTCACCCGTAGTCAAGGTCAACTACAACAACCCCGAGCTCCCTTTCGGCAATGCCCAGCTGCGCAACGAGGCCTTGTTCTTGCACTTTATGCTGAGCCGCCAATGGCAATAAGCTAAGACTTTCGCAAGCTTCACGCCATAAAAAAGGCCGGCATATGCCGGCCTTTTGTTTAGTACTTGCAGCTACAGACTAGGACTTCTGATCAAGGTCTATGCTGGTATCAAAACCTAGCAGCTTGCCCGCCCAGATGAACACCACCCAGACCAGCACGCCAAACGGCAAGTAGCCAAAGAAGCCCAGCAAAGGCATTTCGGCAAAGATATGAATGACGTTGACGTAAGGGATGTTGTAAATCCAGTAGTTGGGGTTGGTGGCCAGCTCAGGCATGGGGTGAGCGCTGCCATAGTTCCACACTTCCCAGAAGAAGCCGTTGAACAATGACGCCAATGCCACCAGTATCATGGGGGCCCAATTGCCTTCAGCCAAAGCGCTGAACGGGTTCCAGATATTTAGACGGATCAGCACGCCGGACACCACCGCCATCGGGCCTATCCACACCACCCAGAACAAGGGGTAAGGCAGGAAGGTCATGAGGAAGATCAAGGCAAAACCGCCCCAGATCAGCAAGGTAGAGGGCAAAGCCAGCTTAGGGCCCTGGGTATAGCGCACCGAGAGCTTGGGGCAAGTCTTGAGCAGGGTATACCACTCAAAAATCGCTGGCCAGACTGTGGTGTAGGCAATCAGGAACAGCGCCACAATCATACTGTGCGAGAGGCCAGGGATATGGGTATTGGGGTAATACCAGTTGCCGAGCACGAAGTAATCGTAGTACTCAAAGAACAACCAGCCAAACACCGATACCAGCGCGCTGATGACAAAGGTCTTGGGCTTGCTGGAAACCAGCGAATTACCATTGTTACGCCTGTAAACCAGACCATCCAGCACCAGGATAAAGCCCCACCACATTGGGCTGAAAGCGTAGTAAACCAGGTCACCAAACGGTGTGACACGCGTCCACATCAGCCACCAGAAGAACAGCATAAAGACGCCGCCTATCCAGAACCAGATGGGGAAAGACAATTTACTGGGTTGCGGGCCGGGACTGACTTGCTTGAAACCGAACCAGGTGGGGAACAACAGGAAAATACCAAACGCAATTTCAACCAGGGCGACAACAGTAAACACCAGCAGGTTGAAACCCGGCATGTCGGAGACATAATCCGGTGGGAACACCCCAAAGCCGGGCGGCAAATGGGTATCAGGATAGGCAAACCACGCAGCAATCAAAGGTAACACCAGGCATAACAGCACTGGCCACAGCAAAGGCCACTTCTTCATCTCTTCCCCTTCAAGTTGTTATTAGTTTAGATAGATGTTGTTGCTTTTCTTGGGTACTGCACGACTCCCTTTTGCCGCTCACGCTTGTGGGCGTACATGCGGGTGTCAGCCAGGTACTTCAGCACATTGCCATCCCGGCTTTCCATGGCATGAGCTATGCCATAGCTCATGCCTGAAAACTCGAATCCCTGTTGATGCAGAACACGCATCGCCGCCTGTAGACGCTGTTCCAGTAACTGCACATTGCCTTGCGGGCTGGTGATGGCAAATTCATCGCCGCCTATGCGATGCAGCACGCCAGCCTCGCTGATGGCATCGTGCACAGCACGCGCAAAGCCGCATAAGAGCTCGTCACCGCGCTTATGGCCAAAGTTGTCGTTGTAATACTTGAGGCCATCAATGTCGATAAAGATCAGCACTCCTTCTGGCGGCAGCATGTCCAGTTCCTGATCCAGCGCATAACGATTGGGCAAGCCAGTCAGAGCATCGGTATGGGCAATCTGCAGATGGCGCTGCGAGAGCGTCAGTGCGTGTTCTTTTTCGTTATTGAGCAAAGCAAATTGCCGCGCCAGCACCAGTGCCAGCAAGATCATTTCCACGGTCACGGCCAGCATGCCAAAGTGCTCGATATAGAAGGTCTGTGAACCATAGACCTGGGTATTGGTGATGGAATATGAGCCAATCAGGAAGAAGGCCAGAATCGCCACCAAGTAGTATTTGGCAATCAGATTGCCATGCCAGGACTTGATGCTGCTGGAAACCAGGCCGTAAAGCATGATGATGCCCACGCCATATCGATCAAACTCCAGCGACCAGTTAGGCCAGATGGCCGCGGCCGGAATAAACAGCAGCAAGACCACAATAATGATGCGACCTGCGCGGTATAGCCCAGAATTCACATCCTTGCGCATCTCCAGTAAATGCATGACAAAAAACACATAGGCAATATTGGAGAACAGGATGGGAATACTGATGAGGTAGAACCAGTGCATGCCCGCCAGATCAGGCAGAATCAACAAGGCAGCGCCGTTGTAGAACAGGTTGCCGAAGATGAACAACGCGTACATATAGTCGGTAACCTGCTTGCGCACGTAACCGAGGGCGGCGTAGTAAATGGTGAGTATCAGCATGGCACCGTAGCAGATCAGCACCATGGCGTTGCTGGCCTTGATGGATTGCTGGTACTCCGCCTCATTAACAACATAAGGCTCGGGATGCGCAAGGAAGAAGGGCGAACTGACCTCGGACACCAGTTCATAATGTCCTGGGCTTAGCGGCACATCCCGACCATGCCGTAACATAAAGGGGTTGGGCACGCTGGATTGTATGCCCCCCTCCAGGGTGTAGATTTCCTCGCCCTGGGCATTGAATAAATGATGCGTAAAGCGCCCGACCACGCTGGAGCTTTTGAAATCCACGACATAGGTGCCGGGGGTGACTACCTCGAAGCTGGTTTTATAAAGATAGTGCCCCCCCGTACTGGCGGGGCGCGTAACGACTTCAAGGTCCTTGCTATCAATATAGTTGCCCAGCTCTTTGGCGTGTTGCAGTGCAGAGACGGTTTGCGCATCCAGCTCATACCAGCGGCCCTCGCTGACCAGGGGGGCAGCGTAGGCCCACAGGGCCTGCATCATCAGCAAGTCCAGCAGCAGGCAGCGCAGGAGTGGTTTAGTAATTGTGCTTGGACTGCGCATAAACCCAACACTGAGAATCACCAAGGTGGTCGTGACCTGCAAGGTGGTGATGCACGACAAGGGGGTGATGCACGATAAGTTCAGCGCACGCCGAGTCGGAAAACCTGGACTCAGCGTCAGCCAACGCAGAGAAACTCAAACCAGCAGGCAGCACCTTGGCAGCACACACCAGGCCCTGCCGTATCAGGCTGGGGCGCAAAAACTGGGCGGTTGTGTTGGCGTCAATTTGCATGGCTGGGCATTTTACCTCGGTCTGGCTAATTTCATTATATTTTTAGCTTTCTGTCACTGATTCATTGCTTTATCGTCTGCAAATGTTCCAGTATCGCGCATTCAGGCTGATTATCTCCATGGCAACTAGTCACCAGTATTTCCAGTGACTGCTGCATGTCCTGTAACTGCTTGATCTTCTGTGCCAAAAGCGCAATCTGCTTTTGGGCAATCGCCTGCACGTCCTGGCTCGCCCTGCCCTGATCCTGCCACAAGGCCATCAAGGCACTGATCTGCTGCAGCGAAAAGCCCAGCTCACGTGCATGCTTCACAAACACCAGCCTTTGTACATCCTGGGCACGATATTGTCTGTACCTGCCGCCGTTCGCGCTGGTGCGGGTATCAAGCCCAGCGTTTCATAATGCCGTATCATCTTGGCTGAGACCTGGCTCGCCAATGCCGCCTTGCCTATATTCATTGCTCTACCCCTGGCGCTAAATCTGCCGACCCATGCTGTACAGCACTGGGCCGCCAGCGCCTCAAGGTCAAAGCATTCAGCACCACGCTGACCGAGCTCAGCGCCATGGCCGCGCCTGCCACCACCGGACTTAACATCCCCAAGGCCGCCAAGGGTATGCCGACCAAATTATAGATAAAAGCCCAGAACAGATTCTGCCTGATCTTGCGATAGGTCAGACGCGAAATAGCAATGCTATCGGCCACCAGTTCCGGGTTGCCCTGCATCAGGGTCACGCCCGAGGTATGCATGGCCACATCGGTACCGCTGGCCATCGCAAACCCTACATCCGCTGCTGCCAGCGCCGGGGCATCATTGATGCCATCCCCCACCATGGCCACCACCGCCCCCTGTTGGCGAAATGTCGTCACAAGTGTTGCCTTATCCTCTGGCAATTGCTCGGCATATACCTGATCCAGAGTGAGTTGCTGGCTTAGCCTATGCGCACTGGCGGCATTGTCTCCGGTTAACAGCAGCACTTTGATGCCCAATTCATGCAATTTCTGTACCGCGGATTTGGCTTCAGGCTTGAGCGCATCACCAAAGGCAAGAAAACCAAGCAGCCGCGCGCCTTGATCATTCTCGGCGACCGCCAGCCAAGACAGTGTGTAGCCTGAGGCCTGCAAGCTTTGCGCCTCTTTTTCAAGCACAGGCTCAGCCGCATGTGCAGCAGACCAGCTCACCCCTGCCTGCTGCATGGCCAGACGGTTGCCCAACCACACTGTGGTGCTGCCTGAGCTTTCACCCTGTGCTGCTGCTCTTTCAATCACATTGGCGCGCAAGCCACGCCCAGGCAAAGCCTGTGCCTCTTGGGCCTGCGGCAGATGCAAGCCTAGACTGCTGGCATGTTGCAGCACGGCGCGCGCCAACGGGTGCTGGCTGCCTTGTTCGAGTGCTGCCGCCAGTTGCAGCAAGCGCTGCTCCTGCGCAGGCTCAAGCGCCATGACTTTCACCAGACTGGGCTTGCCCACGGTCAAGGTGCCAGTTTTATCAAACGCCACGGTGTCTATGCGGTGTGCCAGTTCCAGGGCATCGGCATCCTTGATCAAGATGCCGTGACGCGCCGCCACGCCTGTGCCCGCCATAATGGCGGCAGGTGTGGCCAGCCCCAGGGCACAAGGGCATGCAATCACCAGCACGGAAACAGCATTGAGCAAGGCCTGCGACCAGTTGCCATCATGCCAGGCCCAGCCCAGCAGGGTGATCAGCGCAATGACGAGCACCACAGGTACAAAGATGGCGCTGACTTTGTCTACCAGGCGCTGTATCGCTGGCTTGACCGCCTGCGCATCTTCCACCAGCCGTATGATGCGTGCCAGGGCAGTATCAGCGCCTATCTTGCTAGTCTGCACCAGCAGCACGCCATCCAGATTGACCGCGCCTGCAGTCACCTGCTCACCCGTACTGCGTTTTACAGGCAGGCTTTCACCAGTCAGCAGGGCTTCATCGATATGACTGCTGCCCTCAAGAATCTGCCCATCAACGGCAATATGCTCGCCAGGTCTCACCACCACCAGATCACCTACGCGGACTTGCTCTATCGCCACATCCCATTCCTTGCCGTCTTTACGCAGGCGTGCGGTCTCCGGACGCAGTGCCTGCAAGGCGCGTATCGCCGCCGTGGTCTGCTGCTTGGCGCGAGCTTCCAGCCATTTACCCAGCAGCACCAGGGTAATCACGGCGCTAGAGGCTTCAAAGTACAAATGCGCTGCGCCCTGGCTCAGCTGATATAGCGATAATCCATAAGCAGCAGAGGTGCCTATGGCCACCAGCAAATCCATATTGCCTGCCAGGTTGATAGCGGCTTTCCAGCCTGCGCGGTAGAAGCGTGCCCCCAGCCAGAACTGCACCGGGGTGGCAAGCAATAATTGCCAGCCGCCAGGCAGCATCCAGTGCTGGCCCCATAAAGCCCCCAGCATGGGCAACACCAGTGGCAGGGTCAGCAGCGCGGCCAGTATGACTTTCCAGCCATCATGCGCAGGCGCTGGCAATTGGCTTGGGGCCTCAGGCTGGAGCCAGCTGGCGCCATAGCCTAGCTTGCTCACAGCTAACTCAATTGCTTCGGCCTGCTCTGGCGCTGCAATTGCGGCTTGCGCCGCCGCAGCACTGATCTCTACATGTGCACGCTCGGTGGCCAGATTCACCGTGGCCAGACTGACACCGGGCAGCTTGTTGAGGCCGCGCTCTATACGGCCTGCGCAGGCGGCACAAGTCATGCCGCTAATGGCAAAGTCCAGCTTGAGCGAAGCTTCTGAATCGCGACTTGCAGTACTGTTTGTGGTGCTTGATGGTTGATTCTGCATGAATTCTCCTGTTGCTGGCTGGCCCTTGATGACAAGTCCCAGCCTAAACCTTGACCATAGGGCAAGGTCAAGCTTGACTTTACCATGAGGGCAAGGTTCATACTGCGCACTCAACTTCAAGCAGGGGAGACCTCATGGCAAATTTCAACAGCACTTTCCAAGTAGCCGACATGAGCTGCCAACACTGTGTACAAGCCATCACCCAGGCTGCATTGGCAGTGGATGCACAAGCCCAGGTCAATATAGACCTCGCCGCCAAGACTGTGCAGATCGCCAGCGATGTAGCCCCAGAACAATTCCGCGCAGCGATTACTGAGGCAGGCTATACCCCTGGCTAGACAAGCACAGGCTTAAATCCGCCTTCAATGCCCTTCGTGGCCATTATGTCCTGCTGGCTTGGCATTGCCTGACTTGGCCTTGCCAGGCTTACGCACCTGCAACGCAGAGCCATCAGGCTTTAGCGGCGCAGCACGCGTCACCGGCACTGCTTCAGCATCAAACTCATAAGCCACCGTATTGGGCGGGTGCTGGTAATCACCAGGGTCGCTGTAGTCCCCTGCCTTCAAGCCTGCCCTGACCTTGACGCTGGTAAACATGCCGCCCATATCCATGGGGCCGAACTGACCTTGCCCCGCCATCATGGGCAAGGTATTTTCCGGCAAAGGCATGCTCATCTCGCCCATCTCAGCCATGCCTGTTGTGCCCATGGGCATGTAATCCGGCAATAGATTAGTGATCTTATCCACCAGCCCCTGCTGATTGACGCCTATCATGGTGGGCACCTGATGGCCCATGGCATTCATGGTGTGGTGGCTCTTGTGGCAATGGAAAGCCCAGTCGCCAGGGGCATCGGCAATAAATTCAATCGCGCGCATCTGACCGACTGCGATATCTGTGGTCACCTCGGGCCAGCGTGAGGCTGGAGGTGTCCAACCGCCATCAGTACCCGTGACGACAAACTCATGACCGTGTAAATGGATGGGGTGATTGGTCATGCTCAGATTGCCCACGCGTATGCGCACACGCTCATTCACACCTGCCACCATGGGCGCAATGCCCGGGAATACGCGGCTGTTGAAGGTCCAGATATTCTGATCCAGCATGGTGTTGACCTTGGGTGTGTAGCTGCCGGGGTCTATGTCATAGGCGTTGATGAGGAAGACATAATCTCTATCCACGCGCATAAAGTCTGGGGTTTTGGGATGCGTGACCCAGAAGCCATCATGCCCATGGCCATCTGCACCATTTCATCGGCATGCGGGTGATACATAAAAGTCCCGGCGCGCTTGGCCTCAAACTCATAGACAAAAGTCTTGCCGCTGGCGATGGCAGGTTGGGTGAGGCCGCTGATGCCATCCATGCCATTGGGCAGACGTTGGCCGTGCCAATGCACACTGGTGGCCTCAGGCAGACGATTGGTGACGTAGATGCGCACCTTGTCCCCTTCCACCACCTCTATGGTCGGGCCTGGGCTTTGGCCGTTATAGCCCCAGAGCTTGGCCTGCATGCCGGGCGCAATCTCGCGCAGCACAGGCTCGGCCACCAGGTGAAACTCCTTGACGCCATTGCGCATGCGCCAGGGCAGGCTCCAGCCATTCAGCGTCACCACGGGATGATAAGGCCTGCCAGTGGCAGGTGCTGATGGTGCCTGGGTTTCCGCCCCGCTCACGCTGGCGATTTCCGGTAAGGCCGCCATGGCCACTTTGCTGACGCTGCTGACCGCAACCGCGGCTGCACTCATTTTGAAAAAATCTCTGCGATTAAGCATTACTCTCCCCTCCCACTGCTGGCCTGCGCTGACGGACTCATAGAAGCAGGTCCTTGCATGGACATAGTCAATGCCGCTTCCGCCAACCAGAAGTCGCGTAGCGCATTGATATATTGATTGACGCTGTGGATCTGGCCTCTGGCCTCACTCAGCAACTCGAAAGCACTCAGCAGCATGCCGTTATAGCGCAACTGGCTCTCCTGCAATATGCGCTGGCGCAAGGGCACGATTTCCTGCTGGTAATGCGTTGCCATTTCGTGGCGCAAGCGATATTGCTGATACGCCAGCCTGACCTCAGACTCTGCATCCACCGTGGCTTGAGCTGTAGCTTCCAGCGCCTGGCTATACACGGCTTCGGCGCGTTTGACCCTGGCCGCACCACTATCAAAGATAGGCAACTCAAAGCCCAGCGCCACGCCCTTCTTATAGGCCTCACCTCTGCGCCCTTCCAGCACGCGCGCCGGGCCAATTTCCAGCACATTGATAAAGCGCGTGGCCTTGGTCAGCCCCAGTTGTTTTGCCAAGGCTTGCAGCTCCAGCTTGCGCGCCTGCAAATCCAGGCGCTGGCTAAAGGCTTGCTGTTCAACCTGCAGCAACTCAGTTTCGGCTTGCGGCAAATCCGGCAGGCGTTGTGGCAGGCGGAAATGTGCGCTGTCGCCCAGGCCCAGTAGCCGACTCAAATGCTCACGGCTTTGCATTTGCAGGTCACGGGCATGGGCATAGTCCAGCGCGGCATCGGCGTAAAAGCTTTGTTCGCGCGCCTGCTCCAGCTTGCTCCAGTTACCCTGGGCATGCATGCGCCGCGCCAGCTCGGCCGCGGCCTCGGCAGATTGCATCACCTGCTGCGCATAAATGAGGGATTGCTCGGCAGCCACGGCTTCAACCCAGGCTTGCCTGACGGACTGCGCCAGTTGCAATACTTGCAAACTGAGGCGCTGCTTGGCCGCGTCAAAATGCCGCTGCTCGGCTGCCTTGGCCATGGGCATGGTGGCAAAAGCAAGGATATTGAAACCGAACACCTGCTCTATCTTGTACTCACCATTGTTGCGGGTGTAGAGCATATTAAAGCCTGGGTTGGGCAAACGCCCGGCTTGCACCAGGTCGGCCTCGGCTATGCCTAGTGCTGCAATATCGGCCTGCAAGCCTTTGTGGTTCCACAGCGCATATTGCACTGCTTCATCCACGCCCAAAGGCTGGGCTAACAAGTCCTGAGATTGCTGTTGCAGGCCAGCATCACTGGCACTCTGCGCGCGCACATCCTTGTGCGTCAGGCTACGTACTTCATCCAAGCCACCATCGCGGCTGAAACCAGCACAGGCACTCAGCATTATGGGCAGTGTCAGGCAGACCGTAGCGTTGATAACTGTCTTCATGGCGAGTTTCATGAGCTACTCCTGCTCGTGAGCATGGCTATGATCATGGCTAGGGTCATGGCTGTGATCATGAATATGCTCATGGTTTTTCTCATGCGCACGCATCTCATGCTGTTGATGCTGACCAGGCATGCCTGCATCTTGGGAGCTGACCTCATGCCTTGCATGATCATGAGCCTGGCTAGGTGATTTAGCCTGCTCAAAACGCTGGTAGTTTCTCAGCGCGGGTTGATAAGACAATGCGTTGTCTGCCTGTGCAGTGCTGGCCAACATGGCAATGGCAGTGGCTAGTGATACGGGGAGTACGCGGGTTTTAAAAGCGGGGACCAAACCCCAAGCTTGTGGTGATCTTAAGTATTTCATGAATACTCCATGCGCTAATTGCTTAGCTTGCCCTAAGGCAAGTCCATCAGCTGCGGCAAGCCGCAGCGGTTCAGGCGCGTGAGAGTATGGGCGGACGCTGTAATTGCGCGATGGCAGGTGGGTAGTAAATGCTGTGCACACTGGCGGCCTGATGGCGTTGCGGCAATGCGGCAGCAGCTTGGGAGAGTGCCACGGGCAGGACGCTGAAGCAGGACAAGCAATCATGGCAACTGCCACATTTACCCGCATGTTGCTGCGTGTGGTCTGTAGTATTTTCTGGGCTGGCATCCTGCGCCGCCGCATCATGCTGATGCTGTAGGCCATGATGCATACTTTCATGATCCATACTTTCATGATGCATGCCCTGATGTTGCATTGCCAGCGGCGACCCAGGCTGAGTGGCAGGCAAATGCAGGCTGGCGTTGGCAGAAACGATATCCGCAAGGAATACCGCCAGCAACAGCAGAATATAAATACGCAACTTGTGCAGATGCAATTTGGGCATGCGCGAACCTTAGCATAGGAGCCCAAGCCCGGTAAAGTCGCTATACTGGCCGCATGTTGCCAGCCCTTTCATCGCAGCCTCTGCCCACGTTTCCTTTGCTAGCTTTTGCATCCGGGCATCTTCAACCATGAGTCATCAATATTACCGTTTGCCAGGGGGCTTGGTGCGTGCACTGGATGGCGACACGCCCTTCCCCGCGCCTGAACAGGCATTGAGCACGCCCAATGGCCTGCTGGCCATAGGCGGCGATCTCAGCGCCGAGCGCTTGCTGCAAGCCTATAAGCTAGGCATTTTCCCCTGGTTCAGCCCGGGTGAACCCATACTCTGGTGGAGTCCCAACCCGCGCATGGTGCTGTTTCCGGCAGAGCTCAAGGTTTCACGCTCCCTGGCCAAACGTCTACGGCGTGAGGATTACGAAATCCGCTTTGATAGCGCGTTTGAGCAAGTCATGCTGGCCTGCGCCAGCACCGCGCGTGAAGGCCAGGATGGCACCTGGATCACGCAGGACATCATGCAGGGTTATCTGGCGCTGCACCGTATGGGCTATGCCCACAGTGCCGAAACCTGGATGGACGGCCAGTTGGTGGGTGGTTTGTATGGTGTGAAGCTGGGCAATATGTTTTATGGTGAATCCATGTTTCATCATGTCAGCGATGCTTCCAAACTGGCCCTGGTGCATTGGGTCAGGCACTTAGAGGCTCAGGGCTGCGGCATGATAGATTGCCAGATGAATACCTCGCATCTGGCCTCGCTGGGCGCCAGGGAAATTTCGCGCCTGGAATTCTCCCAACGCTTGCATGAATTGGTACACTACCCCTCATGACATTGCCTGGCGAACAGCACCTGCACAAAATTCAGTTCTACGCGACCACGGCGTATGCCTGTGGTTATTTGGCCAATCAGCCTGCGCAATCACTGATTGCCACACCGCATCATTTGATTGATGCACAAGCCTATAGCGGCTTGATCCAGATGGGCTTCCGCCGTAGCGGCAAGTTTGCCTACAGACCGCATTGCGAAAGCTGCCATGCCTGCATCCCGGTCCGACTGCCAGTCAATGAATTCCAGCCCAAGCGCAGCCAGCGCCGCGCCTGGAAGCAGCATCTAGACCTGGAAGTCAGCCTCATGGAGCTGCGCTTTACTGAAGAGCATTTCGCCTTGTATACGGCTTACCAGGTGGCCAGGCATGATGGCAGTGGCGATCCGGAAACCGCAGAGCAATATCGCAACTTTCTGGTGCAAAGCAATGTGGAAAGCCTGATGGTGGAGTTTCGCAAGCAAGGTCAGTTGAAGATGGTCAGCGTGGTGGATGTAGTCGCTGATGGTATCTCGGCGGTCTATACCTTTTATGATGCCGCAGACACCCAGGCCAGCTACGGCACTTTCAATGTGCTCTGGCTGCTGCAATGGTGCCGCCAGTTGCAACTGCCCTATCTCTACCTGGGCTACTGGATCAAGGAAAGCCGCAAAATGGCTTACAAGAAAAACTTCCTGCCACAGCAGGGGCTAGTCAATGGTGAATGGCAAGCCATACATACTGAGCCTGCTTTGCCTGCTGCTGAAGTTGCAGCCACTGAATCTTGATGCATGCTGATCTCAGCGCTAAAAAAATATCCGCTAATTTTGCGAGTCGCAATGAACTAAATCCCCCAATTCCGGTTCTCAAACACTGCTCCTTGTCATCTCCAGGCAACCGGCGTTTTGTTGCTCAGGCACAAAACGCCGCGCTTGCTTCGCTACAAACTGCTTAACCCTCCCCAGCCTTCGCCCTCCCTGCCAGGGCAGCCCAGCATGCTACAATTGCGGTTTCCCTCTGCTCTCCCTTTTTTGAAATAACAGTGATCGTGAAAAAACTGCTTGTTTTCGGCGTTGGCCTTATAGGTGGCTCCCTGGCCCTGGCATTGAAATCTGCTGGCGCAGGCTGGCATATCACAGGTATAGGTCGCAATGGGGAGAGTTTGCAGGAGGCACTCAGCCTGGGCATCATAGACGCAGCCGCCACGGATATAGCGAGTGCGGTCAAAGGCGTGGATGTTATTCTGATCGCTACCCCTGTGGCGCAGATTCCCGGCATTTTGCGCAACATAGCCCCTCATCTTGAAGCCCAGACTATTGTTACCGACGCAGGCAGCACCAAGCACGATGTTGCACTACAGGCTCGTGCCTTGCTCGGCCCGGCCAGCAGCCGCTTTGTGCCCGGCCACCCCATAGCAGGTGCAGAGAAAAGCGGCCCTGCAGCAGCACTAGCCAGCTTGTACCAGCAAAAAAACGTAGTACTGACACCAGAGCACGATACTGACCCTGCGGCGCTGGAAACCGTGCGCCAACTTTGGTTGAGTACAGGGGCGCGCATCCGCATCATGAGTGCTAGCGAACACGATGCGATTTTTGCTGCGGTGAGTCACTTGCCGCACTTGCTGGCCTTTGCCCTGGTCAACGAACTCGCCAACCGTGACGATGCCAGCCTGTTCTTTGAATTTGCCGCCAGCGGCTTCCGTGATTTCACGCGCATCGCGGGCAGCTCACCAGAAATGTGGCGCGATATCAGCCTGGCCAACCGCACGGCCTTATTAGCCGAGCTGGATCTTTATCAAGCGGCCTTGAGCAGCTTGCGTGCCAGCCTGGAGCAGAGTGATGCTCCCGCGCTGCAAGCCATCTTTGAATGCGCCAGCCAGGCCAGAAATACCTGGGCCAATCAGCAACAAGACGCCAACTGGAAAAATTGATATGGAAACCTTGACCCTAGCCCCAGCGCAACAAGCCAGTGGCACTACCCAGCTGCCAGGCTCCAAGAGTATTTCCAACCGCATTCTGCTGCTGTCTGCCCTGGCGCAAGGCAATACCGAAATTCACGATGTGCTGGCCTCGGACGACACTCAACGCATGCTGGAAGCCCTGACAGCGCTGGGGGTAAAACTTGAACAACGTGGCCCGCACCATTGGCTGGTGCACGGCACGGCAGGTGATTTCCCGGTCAAGCAGGCCAAGCTGTTTCTCGGTAATGCCGGGACGGCGTTTCGCCCATTGACCGCAGCCCTGGCGCTTTCAGGCGGCGATTACGAGCTTTCGGGCGTGGCGCGTATGCATGAGCGGCCTATCGGTGATTTGGTAGATGCGCTCAACGCAGCAGGTGCCGCGATTGATTACCTGGGCAACCCCGGCTTCCCGCCGCTACATATACACCCTGCTGCGCCTGATGCCGACCTGGGTTCTGTCCAAGCCTTGCAAGTCAGAGGCGATGTCTCCAGCCAGTTCCTCACCGCCCTGCTGATGGCGCTGCCTTTGAGCGGCAAACAGGCGCGTATAGAGGTGGTGGGTGAATTAATATCCAAACCCTATATTGAAATCACGCTCAATTTGATGGCGCGCTATGGCGTTGAGGTGCAGCGTGATGAATGGCGCAGCTTTACCATCCCTGCCAACAGTCGCTATACCAGCCCTGGCAGCGTGCATGTAGAAGGTGACGCTTCTTCCGCATCCTACTTCCTGGCGGCAGGCGCGATAGGTAGCGGCCCGGTAAAAGTAGAAGGCGTAGGCAGCAAAAGCATACAAGGCGATGTGCGCTTTATAGAAGCGCTCAGCCTGATGGGCGCGCAGGTCAAGGCAGGCGACAACTGGATAGAGGTCAGCGCAGCAGCAGGCCCGCTGAAGGCGCTGGACCTGGACTGCAACCATATCCCCGATGCCGCCATGACACTGGCGATTCTGGCTTTATTTGCCGATGGCCCTAGCACCCTACGCAATATCGCCAGCTGGCGCGTCAAGGAAACTGACCGTTTAAGCGCGATGGCGACAGAATTACGCAAGGTAGGCGCTATTGTTGAAGAAGGCAGTGACTACCTCAAAGTCACACCTCCTGCGCAACTGACGCCTAACGCCAGCATAGATACCTATGATGATCACCGCATGGCCATGTGCTTCTCACTGGTGGCTTTGGGTGGCGTACCCGTCATCATCAACGACCCTGGCTGTGTTGCCAAGACTTTCCCTGACTACTTCCAGCGCTTTGCCGCGCTGATTCAAGACCAATAAGCATTCATCCGCACTTATGACCTTATCTGCAAACATTCCCGTCATTGCCATCGATGGCCCTTCCGCTTCTGGCAAGGGTACGGTGGCGCAACGCGTGGCCCAGACGCTGGGCTTCCATTATCTCGATTCCGGCGCGATATATCGCATTGCCGCACTGGCGGCGCGCGCGCGTAATATCTCCTGGCAAGACGAGGCAGCGCTGGCCAAAATGGCCGCTGAGCTGGATATCCGTTTTGAAGGCGGCGAGATTGTGCTTAATGGCGAAGTCATCACCGACGCCGTGCGTACCGAGGAGATCAGTCGCGGCGCTTCTGAAGTCGCTGTGCACCCAGCCTTGCGTAGTGCCCTGCTGGCGTTGCAGAAAAGCTTTCGCCAGGCCCCAGGCCTGGTGGCGGATGGCAGGGATATGGCCACCGTGGTATTTCCCGATGCCAGCACCAAGATTTTCCTTACCGCCACTGCTGAGGTCAGGGCTGAGAGGCGCTATAAACAGTTGATGGAAAAAGGAAACCATGCTAATCTGCACGACATCCTGCAGGATTTGCAAACCCGCGACGCGCGAGACAGGGCCAGGCCCGTTGCCCCGTTGCAGCAATGTGATCAGGCAAGATTGCTGGAAACCAGCCAGCTAAGTATAGAGCAGGCGGTCAACACCGTGCTGGATTACCACCACGCTGACACGCAGGCTTTATCAAATCAGTAAGTAGTGTTTGTAGTAAGTGCGCCGTGAATCCCACCGATTCATGGTTTTTTTAATTTGACCCGCTGCTAGGCGGGATTATCTGGATATTTTTTTAATGGCTAACCTTTCAACCACCTCCACAGAAAGCTTTGCAGCCCTGTTTGAGGAAAGCCTGGCTCGCCAGGAAATGCGCTCTGGTGAAGTGATCACCGCTGAAGTTGTCTCTGTAGATGATGACTTCATCATCGTTAACGCCGGCCTCAAGTCCGAAAGCGTTATCCCCGCTTCCGAATTCCGCAATGATCGCGGCGAACTTGAAGTCAGTGCTGGCGACTTCGTTAAGGTATGCATCGAGTCCCTCGAAGACGGCTACGGTTCTACCAAGCTGTCCCGTGAAAAGGCTAAGCGCCTGGCTGCATGGCAAGACCTCGAAGAAGCGATGAACGAATCCCGTATCATCAAGGGCAT
The DNA here is from genome assembly GCF_000617925.1 of Methylobacillus glycogenes JCM 2850. Lineage (GTDB taxonomy): Bacteria > Pseudomonadota > Gammaproteobacteria > Burkholderiales > Methylophilaceae > Methylobacillus > Methylobacillus glycogenes. Next base: position 230,192 of record NZ_BAMT01000001.1, on the reverse strand, counting down.
GGTCAATGGCCGCGTCAAGGGTGGTCTGACTGTTATGGTTAACAGCATCCGCGCATTCCTGCCAGGTTCACTGGTTGATCTGCGTCCAGTTAAAGACACCACTCCATTCGAAAACAAGGAATGGGACTTCAAGGTTATCAAGCTGGATCGCAAGCGTAACAACGTCGTGGTTTCCCGTCGTGCCGTGCTGGAAGAAAGCATGGGCGCAGACCGCGAAGCACTGCTTGAGTCCTTGAAAGAAGGCGCAGTGGTTAAGGGTATCGTCAAGAACATCACCGACTACGGTGCGTTCGTTGATCTGGGTGGCATCGATGGCTTGCTGCACATCACCGACCTGGCATGGCGCCGCGTCAAGCACCCATCCGAAGTGCTGACTGTTGGTGAAGAAGTTGAAGCCAAGATCCTCAAGTTCGATCAAGAGAAGAACCGCGTTTCCCTGGGCATCAAGCAACTGGGCGACGATCCATGGGTTGCTCTGGGCCGTCGTTACCCAGTGGGCACCCGTTTGTTCGGCAAGGTCACCAACCTGACCGACTACGGTGCATTCGTTGAAATCGAGCCAGGCATTGAAGGTCTGGTACACGTTTCCGAAATGGATTGGACCAACAAGAACGTACATCCTGCCAAGATCGCTCAACTGGGCGACGAAGTAGAAGTCATGATCCTGGAAATCGACGAAGACCGTCGTCGTCTGTCCCTGGGCATGAAGCAATGCCAAGCTAATCCTTGGGATGATTTCGCAGCTTCCCACAAGAAGGGCGACAAAGTCAGCGGCCAAATCAAGTCCATCACTGATTTCGGCGTATTCATCGGTTTGCCTGGTGGCATCGATGGCCTGGTTCACTTGTCCGACCTGTCCTGGAACCAATCTGGCGAAGAAGCTATCCGCAACTTCAAGAAGGGTGACGAGCTGGAAGCCGTTGTACTGAGCATTGATGTCGAGAAGGAGCGTATCTCCCTGGGCGTTAAGCAACTGGACAGCGATCCATTCAGCGCTTACACCTCCCTGAATGACAAGGGTGCTATCGTTAAGGGTACTGTGAAGTCCCTGGAAGCCAAGGGTGCCGTTATCACCCTGGACAACGAAGTTGAAGGCTACCTGCGTGTTTCTGAAGTTTCCCGTGACAAGGTTGAAGACATTTCCACCGTGCTCAAGGAAGGCGAAGAAATCGAAGCCCGCATCACCAACATCGACCGCAAGAGCCGTTCTATCGCCCTGTCTATCAAGGCCAAGGATCTTGCAGACGAAGCTGATGCACTGCAAAAGTTCAGCAATGATGCCGGCTCTGCTGGCACCACCAACCTGGGCGCTTTGCTGAAGGCTAAGCTTGACGGCAAAAACAACGAGTAAGGTCATAGCGTCATGACCAAATCGGAGTTGATTGCCAACCTGGCTGCGCGTTTTCCGCAACTGGTGGTCAAGGATGCAGAGTTATCGGTCAAGGCTATCCTTGACTCGATGACGGACAACCTTGCCTCAGGCGAGCGCATCGAGATTCGTGGCTTCGGTAGCTTCAGTCTTAACTACCGTCCTCCACGACTTGGTCGCAACCCCAAGACTGGCGAAAAAGTGCAGGTGCCCAAGAAGTATGTACCTCACTTCAAGGCAGGCAAGGAATTGCGCGAACGCGTAGACCTTAACGAATAAGCACAGTAGTAATAACTACAGTAGTTGTGCTAGAAAAGCGGCAGCTTCCTTAACGGAACTGCCGCTTTTTTTATGTTTTTGCCATGATTTTTTTCACGCTTAAGGCAGGGCTTCGGTAAAATCGGGGTATGCGTACCCTATACACCATACTCAGTATCCTGCTGTTCATCCTGCTGCTGGGCTTCGCCTTCAAGAACTCGGAAACGGTGGAGCTGGCCTATTACCTGGGTTATTCCTGGAAAGCACCACTGTCGCTGATGTTATTGATTACCTTCTTCAGCGGCATCATTGCCGGGATTATCGCTTGCCTGGGTTCATTGATCCGCCAACGCCGCAAGCTGCTGGCGCTGGAACGTGAAATCAAGAACCTCAAGCTCAATAACAAAACCTGAAGCCAGGCATCAGCGCAGCAATGATCAAACAGCCTGGCAATAAACCCAGGCTGTAGCAGCCAGCAACTGGCCAACTTAAATATGTCTATGCAATAGGCCAATCAAACAGGGCTAAACAATCAATCATGGAATTTGAATACTGGTGGCTACTCGCCCTCCCCCTCTTCTTCACGCTGGGCTGGCTTGCCGCACGCGTGGATATCAATCAGCTGCTGACCGAATCCACCGCCCTGCCTGCGGCTTATTTCAAGGGTCTGAATTTCCTCATTAGCGATCAGCACGACAAAGCCATAGAAGCTTTCATTGAGGCAGTGCAAGCCAATGCGGAATCCATGGAGCTGCACTTTGCGCTGGGCAGCCTGTTCCGCAGGCGTGGCGAAGTAGATCGCGCGATACATTTACACCTCAGCCTGCTAGAGCGCAAAGAACTGCCAGAACAGCAAAAACAGGCAGTGATGGCAGAACTGGCGCAGGATTATCTCAAGGCGGGTTTGTTTGACCGGGCCGAGGAATTGTTTACCTCGCTGCATGACAGCCGCTACAAGCAGACCGCTTTGCGCGCCCTGCTGGAAATTTATATACGCGAGCGCGAATGGAACAATGCCATCAAGAGTGCGGTTGATCTGGAGCGCCTGTCTGGCATTTCCTTCCGTAAAGAAGTGGCGCAGTTCCACTGTGAAATCGCCATGAAAGCCATCCTGGAACACGATAGCCATAGCGCTCGTCATGCCCTGGATATGGCCATAGAGGCCGACAAGCGCTGCGCCCGCGCCAATATCATGCTGGGTGATCTGGAAGCCGCCAATGGCAACCACAAGCTCGCCATCTCCTTCTGGAAGCGTGTGGAATTCCAGCAATCTGAATACCTGGGCCTGGTGGCGCCCAAACTGCTCAATAGCTACAAGGCCTTGGGCAGCTTGGACGAAGGCATCGCCGTGCTCAAAGGCTATTTGCAAACCTATAAGCTCCCTTCCATCCTCAATCTCGTCTATGAAACCACCTTGACGGAAGAAGGCCCGGCCAGCGCCGAAGCCCTGGCGCGTGAAGAACTCAGCCGCAAGCCCAGCCTGCAGACCTTGGATCAGTTTTTGCGCGCCCAATCGCAGCTGGAAGGCGCCAACCAGCAGGATGCCCTGCTGATGCAACAAACCGTACGTTACGCTATAGGCAATCGCAGTGCGCATTACTGTGACCAATGTGGCTTCCGTGCGCGTAACTTCCACTGGCAGTGCCCAGCCTGCAATGCCTGGGAATCCCTCTCACCTGAAAGCAAGGAATCCGCGATATGACCATAGCCTCCTCTGACCCCAAGATCGTTGTTGCACTCGACTATGCCAGCGCCAGCCCGGCACTGGCCTTGGCGGCACAACTCGATCCTGCACTGTGCCGGGTCAAGGTGGGCAAGGAGTTGTTTACGGCAGCAGGTCCGGCCCTGGTGGAGCAACTGGTCAGCCAGGGTTTCGGTGTATTTCTTGATCTCAAATTCCATGACATCCCCAATACGGTAGCCAAGGCCTGCGAAGCCGCCAGTCGTTTGGGGGTATGGATGCTCAACGTGCATGCGTCTGGCGGCAGCAAGATGATGGAAGCCGCGCGAGAAGGCGTGGAAAGAAGCGGTCAGCAGCCCTTGCTGATTGCGGTCACGGTGCTCACCAGCATGGATCAGGCTGACTTGCAGCAACTGGGGATAGAGACGCCGCTGGAGCAGCATGTGCTGCGTTTGGCCAAGCTGACACAAGCTGCTGGCTTGGACGGTGTGGTGTGTTCGGCGCAAGAAGCTCCAGTGCTGCGTCAAGCGCTGGGCCAGGATTTCAAACTGGTTACTCCGGGCATACGCCCTGCCGAAGCCAGCCTGGATGATCAAAGCCGGGTTGCCACGCCAGCAGAAGCGCTGGCCTTGGGCTCTAGCTATCTAGTGATAGGCCGCCCAATTACCCAGGCAGCAGATCCGCTGCAAGCACTACGGCAGATTGATCTGAGCATTAGTAACTAGTCTTCATTAAGCTCCTGAATGTAATCAATATTTTGTTGAACCCGGCTAACGGCAGGGATATGATGGCCAAACTCGCAATAAGCAATTGACAATAGTAAATAGTAAAAATGCGAGTGTGCATCAACATCTTTTCAACAACTGTTTGGGAGTGTCTGCATCATGAATAAAAACATCATTATTGCCGCCCTGATGGCGATTGGATTGTCCTGCCCTGCTTTTGCCGCCGTTGATCTCAACAATGCCAGCGTGACCGAGCTGGAATCCGTCAATGGCATAGGGCCTGCCAAGGCTCAGGCCATCGTTGATTACCGCAAGGCGCACGGCAATTTTAAAAGTGTGGATGAGCTGGATAATGTGAAGGGATTTGGCAAGAAAAGCGTGGATAAACTCAAAGGTGAGTTCACCGTGGGTGCTGCCAAACCCGCAAAAGCAGATAAGCCTGCGGCAGCGAAAACTGAAAAGAAAGCGGACTGATACCTACCCGTTTTAGCCTAGCGATGCTAGGCTGAAAATTTGCAGAAGCAGGCGTAAAAAAACCCCAGGTAAAAACCTGGGGTTTTTGTTTATTTGACGCGCATACCAGGCTGCGCACCACTGTCCGGACTGAGGATATAAGGCCCGCCGCGCTCATCGCTGGCCGCCAGCACCATGCCCTCGGAAAGACCAAACTTCATCTTGCGCGGTGCCAGATTGGCCACCATTACTGTCAGCCTGCCTTTGAGACTTTCTGGGTCATAGGCAGACTTGATGCCAGCAAATACCTGGCGTGGCTGGTCCTCACCTATATCCAGTGACAAACGTAGCAGCTTCTCTGCGCCTTCCACATGCTCAGCATTCACAATACGTGCGATGCGCAAATCCACCTTGCTGAAATCATCGATGCTGATGTAGTTATCAGCCTCTTGCTTATCGTCAGTGACTTTAGCGCCAGTGGCCTTGGCAGCAGCTGGCTGGGCGCTAGCTTGCACGTTCGCAGTTGGCTGCAGCGATTCCTTATTGGCTTCCACCATGGCTTCTACATGCTTGGGGTCTATACGCGTGATCAGGTGATCATACGCAGCAATGACATGGCCATCAGCCAGCGGCGTTTGCAAATCCTGCCATTGCAGTGCGTCCACCTGCAAGAAGCGCTCTACCTGCGCTGCAAGACTAGGCAGCACGGGTTTGAGGAACACGGTCAGGTCACGGAATAAACGAATGGCCGTGCTGCAAACGCGGTGTAATGCGGCCTCCTGGCCTTCCTGCTTGGCCAAATCCCAGGGCTTTTGCTCGGCGATATATTGATTGATGCGATCAGCAAATGCCATGATTTCACGCAAGGCGCGCGCATAGTCCCGCGCTTCAAACGCCTGCTTGATTTCATCGGCAATGCGCAATGCACCCCCAGTGATTTCTACATCCGCTTCAGAAGCCCCCAGCTTGCCGCCAAAGCGCTTGTTGATGAACCCTGCGGTACGGCTGGCGATATTGATGTACTTGCCTACCAAATCGCTATTCACGCGGGCGATAAAGTCCTCAAGATTGAGGTCTATATCCTCCATCGTGCCATTGAGCTTGGCGGCATAGTAATAGCGCAAATACTCTGGGTTCTTCACATGCTCGAGATAACTACGCGCAGTGATGAAAGTGCCGCGTGACTTGGACATTTTCTCGCCATTCACGGTCAGGAAACCATGGGCAAAAATCTGCGTAGCTGTCTATAGCCCGAGTATTTCAGCGTGGCAGGCCAGAACAAGGCATGGAAATACAAAATATCCTTGCCTATGAAGTGATAAAGCTCGGTGCTGCTATCAGCCTTCCAGTATTCGTCAAAATCCAAACCTGTACGCTCGCACAGGTTTTTGAAACTGGCCATATAGCCTATAGGCGCATCCAGCCAGACGTAGAAATACTTGCCTGGCGCATCAGGAATTTCAAAGCCAAAGTAAGGCGCATCACGGGAGATATCCCAGTCTGACAAGCCAGAGGCAAACCATTCGCCCATCTTGTTGGCGGCTTCGGCCTGCAAGGTGCCAGAGCGGGTCCATTGCTTGAGAAACTCCTCGCACTCGCTGAGCTTGAAGAAGTAATGCTCGGTTTCCTTGCGGACAGGGGTTGCACCCGAGACGGCAGAATACGGCGCTATCAGCTCGGTGGGGCTATAAGTCGTGCCGCACACCTCGCAAGAGTCGCCGTATTGATCCTTGGCATGACACTTGGGGCACTCACCTTTGATAAAACGATCCGGCAGGAACATCTGTTTGACCGGGTCGTAATATTGCTCAATGGTGCGCGTGGCAATTTTGTCATTGGCTTGAGTGCTTTATAGATGCGGCTGGATAACTCGCGGTTTTCCGGGGCATTGGTCGAGTGATAATTATCAAAGCGCACGAGGAAATCGCTGAAATCCGCGTAATGCTCGGCATGCACCTTGGCAATCAGCGCTTCAGGGGTGATGCCCTCTTTCTCTGCGCGCAGCATGATGGGCGTGCCATGGGTATCATCGGCACAGACGTAATGCACCTGATGCCCCTGCATCTGCTGGAAACGCACCCAGATATCGCTTTGTACATACTCCACCATATGGCCAAGATGTATGCTGCCGTTGGCATAAGGCAATGCGGAGGTAACCAGGATTTTGCGTGGGGTGTTCAGAGTGTTTCCAGACATGGTTTGACTAATTGGCGACAAGATAATCTTGCATTCTAGCAAAACAGCGCTGTTTCACATAAGCAATCCGCTTGCGCTAGAATGCCCTATTACCGATTGAGCAGGAATGTCTGTCATGCCCCTTAGCGAGACCCAGGTCCAGGATGCCCTCAGAAGCCTGATAGACCCCAACACTGGCAAAGATTTTGTCGCTGGTAAATCTGTGCGTCATCTCAGCATCAATGGTGGCCATGTCACGGTAGAGATCGTGCTGGACTACCCAGCGCAAAGCGTAATTGCCGAAATCAGACAACTGGTGGAACAACAAATCCGCGCCCTGCCCGAGGTCAGCAATGTCACCGTAGGCGTCAGCAGCCGCATTGTTTCGCACAAAGTACAGCGTGGCGTGCCTTTGATTCCCAATGTCAAAAACATCATTGCCGTGGCTTCTGGCAAGGGCGGTGTGGGCAAATCCACCACCGCGGTCAACCTGGCCCTGGCCTTGGCCGCCGAAGGGGCGCGTGTAGGCATACTGGATGCCGATATCTACGGCCCCTCGCAGCCGCAAATGCTGGGGCTGAGTGGCAAGCCCGAAAGCAGTGATGGCAAGAGCATGGAGCCGCTGGAACATTACGGCATACAAGCTATGTCCATAGGTTTCCTGGTTGATATTGATACCCCCATGGTCTGGCGTGGCCCTATGGTAGTCGGTGCGCTGGAACAATTGCTGCGCGATACGCGCTGGAAAGATCTGGATTATCTGGTGGTAGACCTGCCACCAGGCACGGGCGATATTCAGCTGACGCTGGCGCAAAAAGTGCCTGTCACAGGTGCCATTATCGTCACCACGCCGCAGGATATTGCGCTGCTGGATGCGCGCAAGGGACTGAAAATGTTTGAGAAAGTCGGCATTCCGATTCTGGGCATCGTAGAGAACATGAGCACACATATCTGCTCAGCCTGCGGCCATGAAGAACACATCTTTGGCGCGGGTGGCGCTGCCCGCATGTGTGCAGACTATCAGACAGAATTACTCGGCAGCTTGCCTTTGGATATCCGCATTCGCGAACAGACGGATGGTGGCAAACCTACAGTAGTGGCAGAACCGCAAAGCCAGATTGCAGCCACTTACGGCCAGATCGCCCGCAAGGCCGCCGTCAAGCTGGCAGGCTTAAGCCAGGATTACAGCAATAAATTCCCCAATATTGTTATCCAGAATTCTTGAGTTCTAGCAGATTCAGGCCAGATAAATTTAGGCCTGGAGTTGGCAATGCGGGAATTGGAATTACTGGAAGACTGAATTCAGCACGACAAAACAGCCCGATCAGGATTCGCATCCTGATCGGGCTTCAAAGCTTGTGCTTAGAAATTAACCCCAAAGACGTAAATATCCACGCCGTTGCGCGGCTTGATCACGCTCGCAGGGATATTTTCCCCACGACGCCATTGATCTACCGCCTCTTGCTTGCCCGCGCCAGTGACAAAAAACACCACTTCGCGCGCTTGGCTCAAACGGCTGGCACTGATGGAAACCCGCTCTGCCGGGGGCTTGGGTGCGCCAAACACGGGCAAAGCAGCACGGCTTTCATCCCATTGATGACCAGGGAACAGGCTGGCGGTATGACCATCCTCGCCTAAACCCAACAACACCAGATCGAACTCTCCTACAGTCGCGAGTGTCTCTTCATAGCGCTTGGCCCCTTCCTCCGGGCCAAGCTCAGCCGGAATATCGTGGATTTGTGCAGATGGAATTGCAACATCCTTGAGCCAGGCTTCGTGCGCCATCAGGCTGTTACGTTCTTCGTGCTCAGGGGGCAGGCAACGGTCATCGCCGTAGAACACATGCCACTTGCTCCAATCGGTCTCAATCTTGGGGAGCAACTGGTAAATGCTCTTGGGGGTGCTGCCACCTGCCAGCACTATGCTGAATTTTCCGTGTCTGGCGATGGCATTGCGCGCCGCTTCTTCTATGTGCTGCACTGCGCTGCAATAGAGCGCTTCCTGGGCGGTGAACACCTGCCATCGGCTTACCTGGTTATTGATCACCAGGGACTGTGTTGTATTTTGCATGATATAAAACCTTCACGTTATAATTGGCTGGCTACACGCTGATCTTAATTATCAACTAAGTTCATCTTACCCCAAAAGTCTTACCCAAAAGGAAGATGGCATTATCCTCATCAAGGAAATCTCAATGAAACTCGCAATGATAGGTCTGGGCAAAATGGGTGGCAATATGACCCGCCGCCTGCTGAAACACGGTATCGAAGTCGTCGGTTTTGACTTCAACCAGGAAACCGTGAATCAGATCTCCCTGACCAACGGCATGATCCCCGCTAACTCGGTGGAAGATGCTGTGGCAAAACTTTCGGGCGAACCCCAGAAAGTAGTCTGGCTGATGCTGCCAAGTGGCGACATCACTGAAAACCAGATCAAGGATCTGGTGCCCCTGCTCAACAAAGGGGACATCATCGTTGACGGTGGTAACTCGAATTACAAGCACAGCCAGCGCCGTGGTGCCTGGTTGGCTGAACAAGGCATACAGTTTATTGACTGTGGTACTTCCGGCGGCATCTGGGGCCTGGAAAACGGCTACTGCCTGATGTACGGTGGCAGCAAGGAAGCCGCAGACGTGATTGACCCAATTGCCAAGGCGCTCACGCATGAAGATCGTGGCTGGGCACATGTTGGCCCTGTCGGTTCTGGCCACTTTACCAAAATGATACATAACGGTATTGAATACGGCATGATGCAAGCTTTTGCAGAAGGTCTGGATCTGCTGAAAGGCAAGGAAGAATTCGGCCTTGATCTGGCCCAGATTACCGAGTTATGGCGTCATGGTTCCGTGGTACGCAGCTGGCTGCTTGACCTGACCGCTGAAGCATTGGCACATGATCAGGAACTCTCAAGCATTGCTCCCTATGTTGCAGATTCCGGTGAAGGCCGCTGGACTGTCGTTGAAGCCGTGGATCAAGGCGTGGCAGCACCCGTGCTGACCGTGGCCTTGCAAGCACGTTTCAGAAGCCAGGATTCCAAGGGCTATAGCTACAAGCTGCTGTCGCTGATGCGTAATGCGTTTGGTGGTCACGCAGTCAAAACCAAGTAACACCTCCCAGAGGCCATGCCTAGGCATGGCCCTTTATGATATCAATCCTATTTAGAGAACACTGAATGAAAGTCATAGATCCTTGTACCCTGGTATTGTTTGGTGCCAGCGGCAATCTTTCCCGCATCAAGCTGATGCCCGGTTTGTTCCGTCTGGACCAGGCTGGCCGCTTGCCCGAGAAGATGACAATTCTGTCCGTCGGTCGCAGCCCAGTTTCCCGCGAGGACTGGCTGGCTGATATCAAGGGTATGCTGGATGCCAAGTTCAAGAATGGCTATGACCAGGAAGTGTTCAAGCGCTTTATTGCGCGTCACCAATATCATGCCAATCCACCGGATGATGCTCAGGCCTTTAACCGCCTGAAAGAAACCCTCTCCAACGAGGCCATTTTCCCGCAGAACCTGGCTTATTTCCTCTCCGTACGTCCTTCCGATTTTGCCACCATTGTCGAGCAACTGGCTGGCGTAGGCCTGACCCAGGAAGACAAGTACTGGCGCCGTGTGGTGGTTGAAAAGCCTTTTGGTACCGATCTCAAGTCGGCACAAGAGCTGCAATCCTCCATCACCAAGCACCTCAAGGAAAGCCAGATCTACCGTATCGATCACTACCTTGCAAATCCGCGCTGCAAAACATCATGCTGCAACGCTTTGCCAATGCCATCCTTGAACCACTGTGGAACAAGGATCATATCGATCACGTACAGATCACCAATACCGAACAACTGGGCGTGGGCGAGCGTACGCAGTTCTACGACGCCACTGGCGCTTTGCGTGACATGATTCAAAGCCATGTGCTGCAGACCCTGGCGCTGACCGCCATGGAGCAGCCTGCGTCTTTGAGCCCGGACGATATCCGCGATCAGAAGATCAAGGTGCTGGAAGCCATACGTCCTATCCCTGTGCAAGAACTGGAAAAGCACGCCTTCCGTGCGCAATATGCCGCAGGTGAAGTCAAGGGCGAAAAAGTCCCTGGCTATCTGGAAGAGCTGGGCGATAGCAGCAGCGTGGTAGAGACTTACGCCGCCCTCAAGCTGTTTATCGACAATCCACGCTGGCAAGGTGTGCCCTTCTATATTCGTACCGCCAAGCGTCTGCACGAAGCTGATACCCGTATTGCTATCCGCTTCAAGAAGGCTCCGCTGCAACTGGGCAGTGGTCAGGATCAAAACTGGCTGATCATAGGCATACAGCCACGTGAGTGCATCAAGCTGGAAATCCAGTCCAAGATTCCTGGTTTGGACATTGCCACCCGCACCATAGAGCTGGACGGTGCCAACCGCCAAGAAGGTGACGAAACCATTGATGCTTATGAAGCCTTGCTGCTGAACCTGATGGAAGGCGACAACTCCCTCTATCTGCACATCAGCGAAGTGGAAGCACAATGGCGTCTGGTAGACCCTGTGATTGAAGCCTGGGCCAAGGATAAAAAGCCTGTGCATCAGTACCCTGCAGGCAGCCGCGACCCAGAAGCATCGAAAGTGATTTTCGAGCATCAAGACCAGTTCTGGCGCTACAGCATTGCGCTGGGCGGCGACCAGTAAGCGTTTTATCCCCATAACCCTAATAAAAGCGCAGTTTCACGCGTGACTTTCAGGCTGCTGCCATCACTGGCAGTGGCACTGAAGCCGTCACCCGCAAACTCCGCTTTTTTGTCTTTCTAGCGAAAGCGCATCATGAGCATAAAATCTGACAAGTGGATACGTCGCATGGCGGAGCAGCACGGCATGATAGAGCCGTTCGAGCCTACGCTAATCCGCGAACTGAATGGCGAGAAAATTGTTTCCTATGGCACGTCCAGCTATGGCTACGATATTCGCTGTGCCAATGAATTCAAGGTGTTTACCAACATCAACAGCACCATTGTCGACCCGAAGAATTTCGACCCCAATTCTTTCGTCGAATTTAACAATGACTTCTGCATCATCCCGCCCAACTCGTTTGCCCTGGCGCGTACTGTGGAATATTTCCGCATTCCGCGTAGCGTGCTGACGGTTTGCTGGGTAAATCGACGTATGCGCGTTGCGGCATCATCGTCAATGTCACGCCGTTTGAACCTGAGTGGGAAGGTTATGTCACGCTGGAATTCAGCAACACCACCCCGCTACCCGCCAAGATTTATGCGGGTGAAGGCTGCGCCCAGGTGCTGTTCTTTGAGTCTGATGAGGAATGCGAAACTTCCTACAAGGACAGAGGTGGCAAGTACCAGGGCCAGGTAGGCGTGACCCTGCCCAAGATTTAAGTAACATCTAAATTTTCGGCGTGTTTCCCCGTGTCGTGCGCGTTCATATGAATCGCGATTGAGTGTGCTATATTGCGCTTTTTTTAAATTGGGCAGCCTTTAGGAGGCCTCATGAAATTCCGTTTCCCCGTCGTCATCATTGATGAAGATTTCCGCTCAGAAAACTCTTCTGGCCTAGGTATCCGCGTGCTGGCCAAGGCCATTGAGGATGAAGGCTTTGAAGTGCTGGGTGTTACCAGTTATGGTGATTTGACTTCATTTGCCCAGCAACAGAGTCGCGCCTCGGCTTTCATTCTGTCTATAGACGACGAGGAATTTGTCGAGGAATCACCACACGCGCTGGAAAACCTGCGCAAGTTTGTGGATGAAATTCGCTTCCGCAATGAGGAAATTCCTATTTTCCTGCACGGTGAAACCCGCACCTCGCGCCATATCCCCAATGAAATCCTGCGCGAACTCAACGGCTTTATCCATATGTTTGAGGATACGCCAGAGTTTGTTGCACGCTATATCGTGCGTGAAGCCCGTACCTATCTGGATAGCCTGCCACCGCCCTTCTTCCGCGCGCTGACACATTACGCGGCCGATGGCTCTTACTCCTGGCATTGCCCAGGCCACTCTGGTGGCGTCGCCTTCTTGAAATCGCCTGTGGGCCAGATGTTCCATCAGTTCTTTGGCGAGAACATGCTGCGCGCCGATGTCTGCAATGCGGTGGATGAACTTGGTCAACTGCTGGATCACACCGGCCCGGTTGCTGCTTCCGAGCGTAACGCGGCACGCATTTTCAACTGTGATCACTTGTACTTCGTCACCAATGGCACCTCGACTTCCAACAAGATCGTCTGGAACTCCACGGTAGCGCCGGGCGATGTGGTGATTGTGGATCGTAACTGTCATAAATCAGTGTTGCACTCCATCATCATGACGGGGGCTATTCCCATCTTCCTGATGCCTACCCGCAACCACTTTGGCATTATTGGCCCTATCCCCAAGGAAGAATTCTCCTGGGAAAACATCCAGAAAAAGCTGGAAGCCAATCCATTCATTGGTGATAAAACCGTCAAGCCACGCGTGCTGACCATTACACAATCGACTTACGATGGTGTGTTGTACAACGTGGAAGAAATCAAGGAATTGCTGGACGGCAAGATAGATACCCTGCATTTCGATGAAGCATGGCTGCCGCACGCCACCTTCCACGATTTCTATGGCGATTACCACGCCATAGGCGCAGACAGACCACGTTGCAAGGACTCCATGGTGTTCTCCACCCAGTCCACGCACAAGCTGCTGGCAGGACTGTCACAAGCTTCGCAAATTTTGGTGCAGGACGCTCAAGATACCCGTCTGGATAGAGACCTGTTCAATGAAGCCTATCTGATGCACACCTCTACCTCTCCGCAGTACTCCATCATCGCTTCTTGCGATGTGGCTGCCGCGATGATGGAAGCGCCAGGCGGCACCGCCCTGGTGGAAGAATCCATCATGGAAGCGCTGGATTTCCGCCGCGCCATGCGCAAGGTAGATGAAGAATGGGGCAGCGACTGGTGGTTCAAGGTCTGGGGCCCGGATGACCTCTCAGAAGAAGGCATAGAAGAGCGCGAATCCTGGATGCTCAAGGCCGGGGAACGCTGGCATGGCTTTGGCAATTTGGCCGAAGGTTTCAATATGCTGGACCCGATCAAGGCCACCATCATTACGCCCGGGCTGGATGTAGACGGCGCGTTTTCTGACGAAATCGGCATTCCTGCGGCTATCGTCACTAAATACCTGGCGGAGCATGGGGTGATTGTGGAGAAGACTGGGCTTTACTCCTTCTTCATCATGTTCACCATAGGCATTACCAAGGGCCGCTGGAACACCATGGTAACTGCCCTGCAGCAGTTCAAGGATGATTACGACAAGAATCAGCCGCTATGGAAGGTGTTGCCTGAGTTCATTGCCAAACACCCACGCTATGAGCGTATAGGTCTGCGCGACTTGTGCGACCAGATTCACGAAGTCTACCGCGCCAATGATGTGGCTCGTCTGACCACTGAAATGTATTTGTCCAATATGGTTCCGGCCATGAAGCCTACCGATGCTTTCGCCAAGGTGGCGCATCGCAAGATAGACCGCGTATTGATTGATGATCTTGAAGGCCGCATCACTGCCGTACTGTTGACGCCCTACCCGCCCGGCATTCCTTTGCTGATCCCGGGTGAGCGTTTCAACAAGGTCATCATCAACTACCTGCGGTTTGCACGTGAATTCAACGAGCGCTTCCCTGGCTTTGAAACCGATGTGCACGGCCTGGTTAAGGAAGTGGTGGACGGCAAGGCGCATTACTATGTGGACTGCGTGGAAAACTAAGACTAGCCCCACTCACGTTTGCCGCAAGCGTTGAATTTGGATGACACCTGGCCCGGAAACGGGCCAGGTCGTTGTGACTGAGGCAGTTTGAAGGCTAGCCGCGCTTGAATTTACGCTAGCAAGGCCCCACGCTATCGCTCATAAGTGACATAGCTGAATGGCAGGCCATTTTCTGCCACATGCGATTCCCTGGCTGTTTCCTGCCATGTACTAAGGTCAAATGCAGGTAAAAAAGCATCGCCCTTAAATTCCGCATCAATCTCGGTCAGATATAAACGTCGCGCCAATTTCACCCCTTGCTGGTAAAGCTCGGCACCGCCGATCAGAAATGGCTCATCGTCATGTTGTGCCAATGCCACCGCAGCCTCTAGGCTATGGGCAATCAATGCCCCTTCAACCGCATAGTCGGTATTGCGGGTAACAATCACCGTGGTACGGCCTGGCAGTAATCGATTGAGAGACTCGTAAGTCTTGCGGCCCATGATGATATGGTGACCTGTGGTTAAGGCACGAAAACGTTTGAGATCCTCAGGCAAATGCCAGGGCAATGTATTGTTGAGGCCGATCACGCCACCGCGCGCTACGGCCACTATCATGGATAAAGTCGTCATGGCGCACATTATACTGACTTTGCCCCCAGCCCTAGACCCAAGAATTTGTCTAGGTAAAAACTCCCGGCAGCGACTAGCTGCACGTCTGGTGTGCTTGTAAGACATACTCCGCTGCCCGCTACCGCGCTAATGGTTTACCATTAAGCGCGGATTTTATCCGCACCAGATTTTTCCACTAACAAGATCAAGAATCGGAAGACACATTTGCAGCTAGCCTATCCAAAATCCTTCCTTAAACTCCTGCTGATCGGCTTTGCCCTGGCCATGCTGCCTTTGCTGTTCGCCTTTGGTAATGCAGCGCTGTATCTGGACCGCTTGGCAACCCAGAGCCGGGATACCGTCACCCAGGCCGTGCAAGCCACGCGTGCGAGCCGCGCCTGGTAGAACAAATCACCTTTATGGAGCGCAGTGCCCGCCAATACTTTGTGCTGGAAGATGCATTGCTGCTGGACAACTACGAGCGTGCGCACGAGAAATTTGTTGATGCGCTGGAGGATTTAGACCTGTTGCCCATGAGCAGTCGACAAAAACAGGCTTTGAACAATCTCAGCAAGCAAGAGCTCATGGTGTTCGACAACATCATGCAGCACCCTGCTGCTGCCACCTCTGCTGAGGAAGTCGTCAGCCATTTCGGTGATCTGGGTGCACAGGCGCAGGATATTCTGGATGAAAACAACAGGCAGATAGACCGGGAATCCGCCATCCTGGCAGAAACCGCAGAGCGCACTCAACAGATTATGCTCTGGCAGACATTGACCTTGATTCCGGTGGCCTTGTTGGTTGGCCTGATTATTACCTTTTTAGTCGCCCAACCCATACGCCATATGGATGCAGCGATACGCAAGCTGGGCGAAGGCGACTATACCGAACCCATCAGCATCGATGGGCCTGGTGACTTGCGTAACCTGGGTGAACGGCTGGATTGGCTACGCGCACAACTGAACGAGCTGGAGCAACAAAAGCAGCGTTTTTTGCGTAATGTCTCGCACGAACTCAAGACCCCATTGACCGCCATCCGTGAAGGCAGCGAATTGCTCAGTGATGAAGTGGGCGGCGCCTTGACGCCACAGCAAAGAGAAATTGCGGGCATCTTGCGTGAAAGCAGCCTGCGCTTGCAGAAAATGATAGAAAACCTGCTGAGTTATACCGCAGTGCAATTCCATACACCCCAGCTAAAATTGGAAACGATTGCGCTACCCAAACTTGCCGAGGAAATATTGGCAGATTACTCCCTCAGCATTGCCAACAAGCAGATAGACATACAACGTGATTTCTTTCCCACCGAGATCGAAG
The DNA here is from genome assembly GCF_000617925.1 of Methylobacillus glycogenes JCM 2850. GTDB lineage: Bacteria > Pseudomonadota > Gammaproteobacteria > Burkholderiales > Methylophilaceae > Methylobacillus > Methylobacillus glycogenes. The sequence continues at coordinate 213,931 of NZ_BAMT01000001.1, read as the reverse complement.
GCGACCGCGAAAAAATTCACTCCATCATCGATAACCTGATCTCCAATGCGGTGAAATACACCTCGCAATCCAGCCCTATCCGCATCAGCATCACCCAGCAATCCGGCCATGCATTATAGAAGTGCATGATGGCGGCCCTGGCGTCATGGCAGCAGACAAGGCCAAACTGTTTGATCCCTTCTATCGCGGCGATGGTGTTTATGAAAGCCTGGTCAGCGGTAGCGGCCTGGGCTTATCGATTGCCCGCGAATACGTTGATGCCCATGGTGGCGAAATTATTCTTCTACCTACAGAACGCGGTGCGCATTTCCGCGTTTCACTCCCACTGAAAGCTGTGACCTCATGAAACCCAAGTACCTCTTCCCCCCCTTAGCCGTATGTGTGTTGCTGTCAGCCTGCGCCCATCAAGCAAACCAGCCCCTGCCATTGAGCATGAAACCAGCAAAGTCATCTCCCACACGCCTAGCAGCACTAAAGAGATTGTAGAAACCCGGGCCGCCAGCCTGTTAGAATTCTCAAGTGATTTCAATGATCTAGGTTTAGAGGCGCAAAAAAAGGAATTAGCGCTGATTTTGCAAAAAATTGCCGACCATCACGATGAAATCCAGCAAAAAGCCCGTGCCGCGCTGATCTATGCCCACCCTGGCAGCCGACTGCGTGATGCACTCAAGGCACAACCCTTGCTTGAAGAGTTGGCACGTGAAAAACGCCTGAGCAAGGAAGAGCGCACCATCATCTCCCTGCTCAAGGATAATGCAGCTGAAATCAGCAAGCTGAATCAGCGCATACGCGAGGAACAAAAACGTTCTGACGATAACCAGCAAAAGGCCGATGCCTTGCAGCAAAAGCTGGACGAACTAAAGAAAATCGAGAGGACCATGATGCAGAAATCACTAAAAGACCCGGGACGGAGCAGTAGTAAATGACGGAAGTCCTGAAGAAAATCCTGACGGTAGATGATGACCCCGACATACTCAAACTGTTGGGCATGCGGCTCAAGGCTGCAGGCTATCAAGTCATCTCCGCCAGCAACGCAGAAGAAGCACTGTCGCAAATTGCCATCAGTCGTCCCAGCCTGGTGATTACCGACCTGCGCATGCCCGGCATGGATGGCATGGCCTTGTTTGATGTGATCCACAAATCCGACCCTGCGCTACCCGTCATCATGGTGACCGCGCACGGATCCATCCCCGAGGCTGTGGATGCCACCCAGCGTGGCGTATTCGGCTTTCTTACTAAGCCTTTCGACAGCAAATCCCTGTTGCAGCAGGTAGAAGCCGCCTTGCGCATAGGCACAGGGGCACTCTCAGATCAGGATAGCGCTGAAGATCAGGAATGGCGGCGGGATATCATCACGCGCAGCCCGCAGATGGAAAACCTGCTGGGCCAGGCCAAGCTGATGGCCATCTCCGATGCCAGCGTATTCATTCAGGGTGAAAGCGGCACTGGTAAGGAATTATTGGCGCGTGCCATTCATGAAGCCAGCCCACGCAAAGGCCAGGCTTTTATTGCCATCAATTGCGGTGCCATCCCCGAAGCCTTGCTGGAGTCTGAACTGTTCGGCCATAGCAAAGGCGCATTTACTGGTGCGCTACGCGATCACAAGGGCTTGTTCCAAACCGCCCATGGTGGCACCTTATTCCTCGATGAAATCGGTGATATGCCGCTGCCCTTGCAAGTCAAACTGCTACGCGCGCTGCAAGAGAGAGCCATACGTCCGGTAGGCTCCAGCACCAGCATCAGCATTGATGTACGCGTGATCTCGGCCACCCACCGTAATCTGGCTGAAGAAATGAAGGCTGGCCGCTTCCGCGAAGATCTTTACTACCGTATCAACGTCGTCGGTCTGGAGATCCCCTCACTGGCAGCACGGCGCGAAGATATATCCCTGCTCGCCAACTCCTTCCTCAATCAGCTGACGACCAAATACCGCAAGAAACTCAATGGCTTTGCGCCAGAAGCTCTGGAACTGCTGATTGCGGCTCCCTGGCCAGGCAACGTACGGCAATTACAGAACATCGTAGAACAGACCGTCGTTTTATGTACCACGCCATTGATACCTGCCACCCTGGTTCAAAAGGCGCTGCAAGAAGATATAGGCGGCATAGTGCCATTTGAAGTCGCGCGTAAGAATTTTGAGCGCGATTACTTGGTCAAGCTGCTCAAAGCCACCAATGGCGGCGTTACCCAGGCCGCACGCCTGGCGCAACGTAACCGCACCGAGTTTTATAAACTCCTGCAACGCCACCAATTAACGCCTGCTTTATTTAAAAACGACAGTCCTGGCGTCTGATGTCTCCGAGGGGAGACTTAATTTTCATATAATAATCATAAACTTAAAATCATGACATTTTATCTGTCTCAAAATTGAGACAGATAAAATGCCTACTGCCCCAGCACAAAAATCATCAAGCCATTGATTTAATTGAAATAAATAAAGTTGGCACACTCTTCGCTATATCTTTGTAAACCTCATCCGTAGCCGAGCACAACAAATCAGCTACCAAGCCAGATTGGCAGATGAAGAAAAACAAGATTAATCGTTGGGAGTAAAAACATGGCGAGCAATATCAAGAAAACCCATCCCATGGTACTAGTGGCGGCCACTGCACTCACAGTATTCAGTTTGCTAGGCAGCGCAGCCATTACAGGCCTGCTCCCGACCGTACATACTTATAGACCAGATCTGGCACAGGAATTAATCAGCGATCCCAATGCCGCGATGGTTATTAACAGCGCCACACAACAGCGCTTTAACGTAACACCGCAGGCACCTGCAATTAAGACATGTAATGAGTGTGGGACTATTGTCTCCATCCGCGCTCTAGAGGATGATATTGCCAACGTCTATGAAATTGATCGTGATCGTGCTCAGCATGCCCCTAAACTGGGTCACGCCACCTACATCATCAAGGTCAAGATGGATAATGGCAGCTTGCACACCGTCACACAGAACAAAGCACCCAGATTGACAGTTGGTGATCTGGTGAAGCTAAAAAGCGGGCATTTGGTGAATACCTAGTTAGTACTTAAGTATTTGCCCATCGCCTAAACAAGCTCCTCACAGCAGGCCTTTATCCTCCCCGAGAAGGTCTGTTTTTTTTACACCAAAAACAAAGCCCTGCAATTGCAGGGCTTTGTTTTTATCTCTTGGTTTTTAAATCTATAGCAGCTCACTGGCTGCTCAACTCATCTTACCTTAGGCTGTGGTATTCACATTCTGGCCCAGATGTGAGGGCAGATTAGCTGGGCTAGGCAAGGCTTGAATCAAAGACAAGGCATTGGAAGAACTGATGTCCAGGGCCTTCTTCAATACGGTCATCCCCACCTCTGCCTGTAGCTTGGTGTTAGACATTTGAGTCGCAACATTGGCAATTGCAGTTACATCCATGGCTTACTCCTGGTTCTTAACAAGTCTTTACCTAAGTATTAACGGCGCTAGGTGGTTAGTCTTTAATGAGCTTGAGCAAAAAAACTATTTAGGTAGACTCAGAGAGGGCTAGCTTGTGTAGGATGAGGGCTGGGTGAGACATTAGCTTTCTGGTTACGGCTTTGATTGCGATGAGATAGCGACCTTGCCCATAGCGTTTGCAGCTAGCAAGCTAATCCACCCTCAATCTATAAACGACAGGCAAAAAAAACGCTCCCTAGGGAGCGTTGACTGTCCGTCCAGTCGTAAAACTTTTATTCCTTACCGATTTGGTAGAACTCTTGATGAGCTTCTACAATCTTGCCAGTAGTCGCATCAACTTCTACCTTGAACTCTTTGCCATCCTTGGTCTTGATATCGAACTCGTAGGAAGCAGCGCCGTCCTTTTCGATTTCGTATTCAACTTCGGTGATTTCACCTGGGTGAGCAGCCAGTGCAGTCTTGCGAGCATCTGCTTCGCTAACCTTGGCTTTTTCCTTGAACAGAGGGTGATCAGCGGAATCAACTTCTTGTTCGATTTCTACAATCTTGCCGGAGTTGGCATCGCACTCTACATCCCAGGCAGTGCCATCCTTGGCTTCGATATCAAATTCGTAAACTGGGGTCTTGCCTTCCAGCTTGTACTCAACCTTGACCACATTACCAGCCTTGGCTTGCAGGGCTGCGTGCAGGCATTTTTCCAGACCAACCTTGTTCTTGGGGAATTCGTGATGGTCAGCCAGGGCTACGCTGCTGGAAACTGCCAATACAAGTGCGCTCAATGCAAATACGGTGTTTTTCATTTTTATGTCTCCATTCGTTAATAAACCGGAGGCCATTATAAAATAAAAAAAATGAAAATCGGGAGAAACTCCCATTGAATATGACAAAAAACTAGTATAGCGATAAGTCGCTAAAACTTTCCTGCCAGCGCCATCTCGCTCAATTGATGTGCTTCTTTTGGCTGACTGAAGAAGAAGCCTTGCACCAAGTCGCTACCCTGCTCTTGCAAGAACTGCAGCTGGGCCCGTGTTTCCACGCCCTCGGCCACCACTTCCAGCTTAAGGCTATGCGCCATCTGGATAGTGGCTGTGGTAATCGCCACATCATCGGCATCATGCGGAATATCGCGTATAAAACTACGATCAATCTTCAAACGGCTCACCGGGAAACGCTTGAGATAAGCCATGGAGGAGTAACCCGTACCAAAGTCATCAATCGCCAGCTCCAGACCCATGGCCTTGAGGTTATTCAGGCGAGTAATGGTGCTTTCGGCATCTTCCATCAACACGCTTTCGGTGATTTCCAGCTCCAGCATGCTGGTATCCATGCGCGTGGCTTGCAGAATTTGGGTGATGGTAGCCAACAAGTTTTCCTGGCGGAACTGGCGGCCAGAGAGGTTGACACTCATGCGCAGCAGCAGGCCCATTTCTTTCCATTCCATGGCCTGCCTACAGGCTTCGCGCAGCACCCACTCGCCTATGGGCACAATCAAGCCAGTTTCTTCTGCCATGGGGATAAAGCTCCCCGGCATCAGCAAGCCGCGTTGTGGGTGATGCCAGCGTATCAGGGCTTCCACGCCTATCAATTTATTGCCGGGCAGGCCAATCTGCGGTTGATAGTAAAGCTCAAACTGCCCATGCTCCAGCGCAGCCCGCAACTCACTTTCCAGCACCAGGCGCGTAGAGCTTTTGTGATGCATTTCCACCGAGAACATCTGGAAGTTGTTCTTGCCCCGGCTCTTGGCGTAATACATGGCAGCATCTGCATCACGTAATAGGTGCGCGGCATCTTCACCATCATAGGGGTAAAGACTGGCCCCTATGCTGACGCCTATATAGAGATTGCGACCATTGATCACGATAGGTGCAGTCAACGCGCTGATAAAGCGATTGGCGATCAGCTGCACATTTTCTACATCGGCCTGCTGGCTCAATATCATGCAAATTCATCGCCGCCAACCCGATAGACCACATTGGAAGGCCCAGCCGCTGACACCAAGCGCTGCGCCACCAAACGCAGCAATTTATCGCCAACGTCATGGCCCAGGCTATCGTTAATTACCTTGAAATCATCGAGGTCAAACACCAGCAGCGCCAGCATGGTGTTGTTATTGCGCGCTTCATGCAGCAGCGTCTGAAAACGCTGATTGAAGGCATGACGGTTGAACAGATCAGTCACCGTATCGTAATTGGCAAGAAAGCCAGCACGCTCCTCCGCACTGTGCACCGCCCGCTGCAAACGATTGAGCAAGCTGGCCGCAGCAAACAACGTCACCAGCATTACCATCACCGTGGTGCCTATATACCAGAGCAACTGTGTATAAAGACGCTTGAGGTTGGCGCGCAGATATAGCACCCCTATCTGCATGCTTCATACATCACAGGCTGCCAGACTTCGCTCTTATGCAAATCCGTGCCCTGCTGATGCTGCATCAAACCGCGCATCTGCAAAGCCTGCGGCAGGCTGCCCTTGCGTTTATATTCGGCAAATATATTTTGTTGCGCGCCATACAGCACTGCGGCATCAATTTCCGGCGAGGCTGCCAGGCTAGACAACACCTCAGTGGCCACCTCCCGCTCCCCTGCCACCAGCGATTGCGCAATATTGTGCGCCATGATGCGCATCTGCACCTGCATGTTATTGGTCATGCTATTGCGCAAGGAGGCGTACTCCATGCCCACCAATGAGAAAGTCGCAATCAACAGGGCCAGACCTACGGCCAGAATATGTGCCATTCGCAACATGGTGGGTGCAGCTTGCTTATCAGACATTACTAAACCCAAAAATGGCCGAGCTTATTAAGTCATGTTTCGGCAAACACAAAATAGCTGGCAGGCAGCGCGCACTACCTAGCGCCTGCATTGCAACTGCATGAAGGGAGAAACTGAAACGCATGGTTAAACTTGCTAAACGGCCACTGGCGCCTTGATTGCAGGGTGAGATTGATAGTTTTCCAGCGTGAAATCTTCAAAGCGGAAGCCGAAGATATCCTGCACTTCAGGATTCAAGTGCATGCTGGGCAAGGGATATGGCGTGCGCGACAACTGCTCGTTCACCTGATCTAGATGGTTAAGGTAGATATGCGCATCACCCAGGGTATGCACAAAATCCCCCAGCTTGAGGCCACACACCTGCGCCACCATCATGGTTAACAAGGCATAAGAGGCAATATTAAAAGGCACACCAAGGAAGATATCGGCACTACGTTGATAAAGCTGACAGGACAGCTTGCCATCCGCCACGTAGAACTGGAAAAACGCATGGCAAGGCGGCAGTTTCATCTGTTCAATATCCGCCACGTTCCAGGCAGAAACAATCAGCCGACGTGAGTCTGGATTGCGCTTGATGGATTCCACCACTTGCGTGATTTGGTCAATATGGCTGCCATCAGGCTTGGGCCAATTGCGCCACTGATAGCCGTAAACCGGGCCGAGGTTGCCCTGGGCATCCGCCCACTCATCCCAGATGGTCACGCCATGCTGCTTGAGGTAATCAATATTGGTGCTGCCCTGCAAAAACCATAGCAGCTCATGAATAATCGACTTCAGATGCACCTTTTTGGTGGTCAGCAGCGGAAAACCCTCTGCCAGGTTAAAGCGCATCTGGTAACCAAACACAGACAAAGTGCCAGTGCCGGTGCGGTCTTCCTTCTTGTGGCCGTGTTCCAGCACATGGCGCACTAGGTCGTGGTAGACCTTCATGACATCTCCTGATTATTCAATATGAGCAACAATAAAGGCTTTGATCGCGTCGGTATCCGCGTCCATCACCTCAAAACGCTGTGGTAGCTGCTCCAGCCCTTCCAGGCTGGCAGGGCGTTGTGGCTTGTGACCCAGCGCTTCAACAATGGCATCTTCAAACTTGGCGGGCAGCGCAGTTTCCAGCACCAGCATGGGCGTGTCTGCGCTTCTGTGCTCCAGCGCCACCTTGAGGCCATCAGCGGTGTGGGTATCGATAGTCACGCCATACTGGGCTTGGGTTTGCTTGATAGTCTGCATGCGGTGCGCATGATTGCTGCTGCCAGAAACAAAGCCATAATCTGCCACCTTGGCAAACCAGCCATCGGCATTGAGATCAAAAGCACCGCCTGCATCTACCTTGCTCCACAGCTCACGCACCTTGGCACCATCGCGGCCAACCAGGTCAAACACAAAGCGCTCAAAGTTGGAGGCCTTGGAGATATCCATGGAAGGGCTGGAGGTGTGATAGGTATTGGCAGAGCCACGTGGGCGATAAACCCCAGTGCGGAAGAACTCATCCAGCACATCGTTTTCATTGGTGGCCACTACCAGCTTGTCTACAGGCAAGCCCATCATGCGCGCCACATGGCCAGCACAGACATTGCCGAAATTGCCAGAGGGCACAGCAAAACTGACCTTTTGGCTGTTATCGCTAGTGACCGCGAAATAACCCTTGAAGTAATAAACCACCTGCGCAGCAACACGTGCCCAGTTGATGGAATTAACTGCGCCTATCTTGTGATTGGCCTTGAACTGATGATCATTGGAAACCGCCTTGACGATGTCCTGGCAATCATCAAACACGCCTCTGACGGCAATGTTATGAATATTCTCATCCTGCAAACTAAACATCTGCGCAGTCTGGAAACGGCTCATTTTCTGGTGTGGTGACAACATGAACACATTCACGCCCTGCTTGCCACGCATGGCGTACTCGGCAGCAGACCCGGTATCGCCAGAAGTGGCACCAAGAATATTGGTAGTTTCACCTTTTTTCGCCAGCACATACTCAAACAGATTGCCGAGCAATTGCATGGCCATATCCTTGAACGCCAAGGTGGGGCCATTGGAGAGTGACAGCAGGTACAAGCCCTGCTCAAGCTCCAGGGTAGGCGTGATATCTTCGGCGTTCTGGCCTGGGCGCGCAAAAGCGTAGACTTCGGCCCTGTAGGTACGGTCAACGATATCGCGCAGATCAGCCGCAGGAATATCATCCACCAGGCGGCTCAAGATGGTGTAAGCCAGATCGCGGTAATTCATGCCGCGCATGGCGCTCAGGTCAGCAGCGCTAAACTGCGGGTAAGCCTCGGGCATATACAAGCCGCCATCCGGGGCCAGGCCACCAAGCAGAATTTCACTGAAGCTGAGTGCGGGCGATAGTCCGCGTGTAGAGATATATTTCATGGCTTGCATTGCTGCGGCATCAATCTCAGCCGCAGACCTTTCCTGTTTATCTGCTGAGTTCTTCCATATGCAGGCGTGTCACCTTGCCCACGATAGCGCTTAGGCCTTCGATAGCGGCAATCGCCGCATCCATATTTTTCTCTACCGTCACATGCGTGAGAATGATGATATCGGCCTGATCTTCGCCCTCTTGTGGCTCTTTCTGGATCATGGCGTCTATGGAAATATCTCTATCACCCAGAATGCGTGTGACATCGGCCAACACACCTGCCTTATCCAGCGCACGCAGGCGCAGATAATAAGCACTGCTGATTTCGCTGATAGGCAAAATAGGCAGATCAACCAATTGATCTGGCTGGAAGGCCAGATGTGGCACGCGCTGCAAGGCATCGGCACTATGCGTGCGGGTGACATCCACAATATCGGCAATCACTGCACTGGCCGTAGGCTCGGCACCAGCACCAGCGCCGTAATACAGCGTGGGGCCTACCGCATCACCCTTGACCAATACCGCATTCATGGCGCCATTCACATTGGCAATCAGGCGCTTTTCAGGAATCAGCGTGGGGTGCACGCGCAACTCCACACCCTTATCGCTGCGCTTGGTAATGCCCAGCAACTTGACGCGGTAGCCCAGCTCTTCAGCATAACGGATATCCAAGGCATCCAGCGTACTAATGCCTTGCACAAAGGCTTTATCAAACTGCATGGGGATACCAAAGCCTATGCCTGCCAAAATCATCAGCTTGTGCGCAGCATCTATACCTTCAACGTCAAAGGTCGGGTCAGCCTCGGCATAACCCAGGCGCTGAGCTTCCTTCAGCACATCGGCAAAGGTCAGGCCTTTTTCACGCATTTCTGAAAGAATAAAATTGGTGGTGCCGTTGATAATGCCGGCTATCCATTCAATACGATTAGCCGCCAGGCCTTCACGCACCGCTTGATAATGGGGATGCCCCCAGCCACAGCCGCTTCAAAGGCAACAATCACGCCTTTTTTCTGCGCCGCCGCAAAAATCTCGTTGCCATGCAGTGCAATCAGCGCCTTATTGGCGGTGACCACATGCTTGCCGTTTTCAATGGCCTTCAGCACCAACTCACGGGCAATGGTGTAGCCGCCAATCAACTCAACCACGATATCGATATTAGGGTCAGTCACAATGGCAAAAGCGTCGTCGGTGACTTCTACCTTGCCTTGGGTGATTTGTTTAGCCAGCTCCAGGTTGCGGTCGGCAACGCGAGTAATCGCAATGGGGCGACCAGCGCGGCGGGCGATTTCTTCCTGATTACGGGTGAGTACTGTATAGGTACCGCCACCGACAGTACCTATGCCTAGCAAACCAACATTGATGGGTTTCATTCGGGTTTCAAATCCTTGCTTTTCAATCTTGTGGCTACAGCCGTGCCAGGTCAGGCCTGCACGTTCTGCTTCTTGTCTTTATGGGCTAATTCTTTGCTTGAGGTGTTAGAAACAAGCGAAATAGTGCTGTGCTGCTTGCGATAATTTTCCAGGAAGCGCGCAATACGCGTCATCGCCTCGGTCAAATCATCCACATTAGGCAGGAACACCACACGGAAGTGGTCTGGGGCATGCCAGTTAAAGCCCGTGCCTTGCACCAACAGCACCCGCTCTTCCAGCAATAGATCAAGGATAAATTGCTGATCATCCTCTATCGGGTAAATCTTGGGGTCTAGGCGTGGGAACAAATACAGCCCGGCCTTGGGCTTCACACAGCTCACGCCAGGAATCTCGGAAAGCATTTTATAGGCCAAATCACGCTGCTTGCACAACCTGCCAGTCGGCGCCACCAAGTCATCTATGCTCTGATAACCGCCCAGCGCGGTTTGAATGGCCAACTGCCCAGGCACATTGGCACACAAGCGCATGGAGGCCAGCATATTCAGCCCCTCGATATAATCCTTGGCGTGACGCTTCTCGCCAGAAATCACCAGCCAGCCCGCGCGATAACCACAGGTGCGGTAGTTCTTTGACAAGCCGTTGAAAGTGACAAACAGCACATCATCAGCCAAAGACGCTACCGAGGTATGCGTATTGCCGTCGTAAAGCACCTTGTCATAAATTTCATCGGCAAAAATCACCAGCCATGATGGCGGGCAATCTCAATAATGCCTTGCAGAATCTCAGGCGGGTACAACGCGCCAGTAGGATTATTTGGGTTGATCAGCACAATACCGCGGGTATTGGCGGTGATCTTGTTTTCGATATCCTTCAAATCTGGCATCCAGCCAGACTGCTCATCACAGAGATAATGGCGCGCAGTACCACCAGCCAATGTCACAGCCGCAGTCCACAAAGGATAGTCGGGCATGGGCACCAGCACTTGGTCACCGTTATTGAGCAAAGCCTGCATGGACATCACAATCAGCTCAGAAACGCCGTTGCCTATGATGATGTCATCTATGCCTACCCCGCGAATATTCTTCTGCTGGGTGTAATGCATAATCGCCTTGCGCGCGGCAAACAGGCCTTTGGAATCGGTATAGCCAGATGCGCCATCCATATTGCGGATGACATCTTGCAGAATTTCCTCTGGCGCTTCAAAGCCAAAAGGCGCAGGGTTGCCGATATTGAGCTTGATAATGCGCTGGCCTTCTTCTTCCATTTCCTTCGCTCGTGCCAATACCGGGCCACGAATGTCGTAGCAGACGTTATTGAGCTTGCTGGATTTGGAAAGTGGTTGCATGGTGACCCGCAGGATAAAGGTGTTGGCGAAATGTGCTATCTTACCTTGAGTTGCCATGCAATTGAAGCGCGCTAACATCTGGAAGCCATGGTAATCCACTGACTTTTCCAGCATTTGCTTACAACAACCACTCGCTTAACACATCATGAAATTTCATCTTACCCAAGCTGCAGGCTTCCAGCTCATCACCGCTTATGGCGATGGCTGGGTTGAGGTCAACCACAGCCGTCATGAGCGCAGCCTGATTGTATTACCCGGCACCTTGATCACCGACTGGCAGGCCAGTGAATTTGATCTGCTGGATGTGGAAAGCTTACGCCCAATACTAGAACTCAAACCCGAGGTGGTGCTACTGGGCACGGGCAGCCGCCACCGCTTTTTACACCCCGCCAAAAGCCGTGAATTGACAGCAGCTGGCATCAGCCTGGAATCCATGACCACAGAAGCCGCCTGCCGTACTTATAACATCCTGATGGCAGAAGGCCGCCAAGTGGCCGCTGCCTTGTTGATCTAGGCTGTAACCAAGCGACTTAAAAACCCAAGCGAGCAAAGCCTCAAACCACCCCACCCCTGGCGGCCCCTCTGCCGCCACTGCCCACACTGGGCAAATTCTCAGATGTGCAAAACCCAGACACAGCCTTGGCTGGCAGCCATCTGATACTATAAAAATACCCAAAACTGCATCTGTATTAGGCCTGGCATATTGCGCACAATGCGCACAGTTTGGTGAAGTCGCTAACACCTCAACCAAACACCCGCACACTAAGACAGCAGGAAACGCCATGCAAGCAGATGCCATCATTCAGCGCAGCACCCCCGCCCGCAAGGTGATCCCTATCGTGCCTTATTCGGTCAAGGGGCGTTACCGCAACATCAAATCCATCATCCTCAATATTGCATTTGCGGTGTATTTTCTGCTGCCGTGGTTACCCTGGCATAACAAGGTGGGCCAGGCGCTGCTGTTTGATATAGGCAATGCGCGCTTTCATGTGTTTAACCTGGTGCTCTACCCGCAAGATTTGATGGTGCTGATGGGCGTGCTGGTGATCGCCGCCAGCCTGCTGTTTATCTCCGCTGCCATGTTTGGCCGCATTTTCTGTGGTTTCTTCTGTTTTCAAACCTTATGGACTGACGCTTTCCGTTTTATTGAAAAATGGATACAAGGTGAAGCCCAGGCACGCAAGCGCCTGCAACAAGCCCCCTGGGATGCGCGCAAACTGGCTTTAATTGGCAGCACCCATCTGCTGTGGCTGCTGCTGGCATTGGCCACCGCGCTGACCTTTACCCTTTACTTTGCCGAGGCTGGCACTCTGCTGCGCCAAGTGATTGCGGGCCACGCCCCGGTAGCGGCTTACATCACCATCACCGTACTGACTGCCACCACCTATGTGGCGGCTGGGTTTGCGCGTGAAGATATCTGCTTTGTGGCCTGCCCCTACGGCAAATTTCAGGGGGTGATGCAAGACCCAAGCACCGTCAGCGTGATTTACGACCAACAGCGTGGTGAACAACAACTCGGCCGCAAGGCCCCCACAGCCCAGCTCAAAACCCCGCAAAGCCGCAGCGAACAAGGCTATGGCGACTGCATAGACTGCGGTTACTGCGTCAATGTCTGCCCTACTGGCGTGGATATCCGCAAAGGCTTCCAGATAGGCTGTATCTCTTGCGGTTTATGTATTGATGCCTGTGACAACATCATGGACAGCCTCAAACTGCCCAGAGGATTGATACGCTTTGACAAAGATGAAAACCTGCAACCTGCCCTGGCAGGGCAAAATACGCCAGCTCTCGCTGGGCAAGATAAAAAAGCAAAACAGGATCATCAGCAGGCGCAGAAAAACCGTCAATGGATGCGCTGGAAACGTGCCGCTTACGCCGCCCTGTTGCTAGGCAGCATAGGCTTCACCTGGCACGCCATTGAAAACCTCAGCCCCTACACCGCCATGGTGCAGCAGCAAAGGCAGCCACTGGTAACGCAACTGGCAGATGGCAGCTTGCGCAACCGCTATCAGCTACGCATCAGCAATAAGTCAGGTGTCACCGAAACCTACCGTATAGAAGTACATGGCTTGCCAGAAGGAAGTTTTAAGGGCTGGAAGCAGATCACCATACCTGCGGGCAAATCCTACGGCAGTGATTTTAGTATCACTTTGCCAGCTCCATTGGCGAAAAGCACAAGTCAGTTTGAACTGGGGGTTGTTCCGTCCAGTCAAGTGCAATCTAGGGAGCGATTCACCGTGCGATATTTCAGCGAATAAACATGGCAATAAGTGCGAGCTTGACCATCAAGATCAATCCCTTAGAGCGCCCGACCAACGACAAATTGGATAATTGGCTAATCAGTTGGTTGGCAATACCGAAAATACGAAGTTCTGTATTCATAGCCATCTGTATAACAGCCACCATTAAGACTGTAACTCTCGTCTGTCACTGTGTCCATCCAAAGCAAATTACCTTTAGTATCCCAAGCTTTCACCCTAATAGGGTTAGCTGAAGCTGGGACTATATAGCTCCAGGAAGTAATGCCGTTTCGGGGTAGGATAGGCGAAACAGCTTCATAATCACGTAAGTAAGGTCGCACAAGGATGCTGAAGTCAATCGTGTACTTAACATCGTAAAAAGAGTAGGTGGAATGAAAAATCGTGAAGAACTTTGGCATTTTTTTAACGACGAACGGTTTCCAACTATACCCATCACACACCAAAACAGTCTCATTAGGATAAAGTCTCTCAGGATTAGCCCGTCTAGCAAAAGAGTCGCTGCCAATGTTACAAGGATCGTTAATGTTCACGATTTTTTTCAACGCAAGGTTAGTAACTGCCGCTGTTTTTTGCACTGTTAAATCATTGGTGATCTCTACACTCCCCCCTCCCCCATTAGGGTTACCCAAAATGGTTGTGCCATTGATTTGAGTATTGCCATTAATTTGAGTATTGCCGTTGACTTGAGCATTGCCGTTTACACTTAACAAGCCTCCGACATTCACATTACGCGCCGCTGTGATATCAGTACCTGCGTTAATTGTGGAAGTCGACGAAACAGTATTACCTCCGACATTACCACCTGCCACCACATCCTGAGCCGCATTCAAGTTATTGGTATAAATTCCTGACCCAACTGTAGTAACTATGTTGCCCTTGGCCAACAGCGCCCTGTTATTGGTGATAGCGTTTCTATTCGCCAATCTATCGCTGACGGGTGCGCTGGTATCAGTGCCTATCGTTGCGGTATTGATTGTTGCGGTATTGATTGTTGCTGTATTCATTGTGGCAGTATTGACTGTTGCGGTGCCTATAGTTGCGCTTTTGCTGTTGAAATCGTTGACGCCAACCAGGCTGTAGTTGTCAAAATTCCAATCGGCTGTAGGCGGACGCGTACCATCACGGTAGGCAAAGCGCTCATTGCCCAAGCCCCAGCCATCATAAGCCGCAAGAATCCCTATCGCCCCAGTGCCATTGGCCTCAACCACGGGATTAGTTGCGATGTAGTTGTTAAACAGATTACGTAACCTACCATCCCCCCTACCGGAGATAGATAGCCCTGGCCGTCCATCGCAGCCACCGCCGCACCTATGCGCGCCCCTGAGCCAAATAATCTTTGGTCGATACGGTAAGGCTGTAGGTTGAATACCCAGCTTTGCAAATTGAAAGGGCCAGTCTGAGGGTTGCAGGTTCTAGCCTTACATTCACGCTGCAGGAGAAAGGCGTAAACATTTGTACGAGCAAGGTTGTTAGCCCTCACAATGCGGTTGCTATCGGTGGGGAGAACCAGGTTACCGTTGCTGCCTGCCGCAAGCACCCCAACCGCAATCAATTCTTGATAAGTCGGTTGCATGCCATTATCGACGACAAAGTCACTTTGACCTTCACGAGGCACTGCCATTGCGCAAAGAGATCTCCCCTCAAGTGAATGTCCTCTTGGGTAAACGCCTACGGATGGTTCCGGCAACGCTCCTCCAACCCGAAAGGTGGGTTGACCACAGGCGAGTGGCAAGCTCATGAGTCTATCCTTGTTCTGGGTTTTGTATTCAATCAAGGCGGCGCTCAAGGCCAGCATGTGCTTTCCCACTGCACGGCCTTGATCTACGCGCCTTGAATATTCAAACATGCTGAGAGAGCCCACGATGGCCACCGTCATCAGCGCAAAGGTGACGGCCAGCTCAATCAGGGTAAACCCTTGTTGCTGTTTTCTTACCTGCATGATCAGCTCCCTGTGGCTTTCCCTGCCTTATCTTCCAGCAGCAGGGATTTGCCATCATAACGATTGGCTTGTATGGGAATGGGAAAGCGATGTGAGGCGGTGAGCACCCGCATAAAGCCTGGCGTGCGGCTGCGCATGATGTCTTCTTCCATGCCTTTAAAGGCATATTGCACACTGGCCAGCATCTGCACTTCTCGGTCACTGGAAAGGTGGCCGATAAAGAAGTTTTCGGTCTGCGCCAGCAAATCGTGATTAACGGTAGAAGGTGACTGTGTGGAGTAAACAATGCCGATATTGAACTTGGCGCCTTCTTTGGCAAAACGCGAATAAACGTCAATGACGTTGCCAGAGTTGGGCGGGAAGATCATGTGCGCCTCTTCAAAATAAATCTGCACATAGCGGCCATGCATTTCATTGCGCACAAATTTGGATTCTTGTTGCAGAAACACGGCGACTGATAGCGTTTTTGCAAAGTAGCGGATGATGCGTTCGTTGGCACTGCCCAGATCGACAATGACGGTAGAGCCTTTATCAATGGCGGTTAAAATTTCGCTAATAAAATCATCCACGCTGGGCGAGTGGAAAGGCACCGCAGGGCGCAAAACATAAGGCCCGGCCCCGACCTGCGGGAACAAGAAAGCCGCCATGATCTCTTCATCTGCATCGAAGATGAAGCGGCCATCGCGCCTCAGGCTAGGGTCGTTGGGGTAACTCAGGCTAAAACGCAGCACCACCAGCATTTCATCTATCATTTCGCCAAAGGTGCGTGCCTGTGGTGGCGGTGCCATGCCATTCATGGCCTGAAAAGCGGCCAGCCGCAGCGACTGAATAAAGCCTGGATTAAAGGGAAACTCATAGCCACAACTAACAATTTGCTGGCGTAAACGCGCCTCATCAAACTCAAAGCCTGCTGCATGCAATATAGTCCAGAACACCATGAGTTTGCGCAGCCTGCGCTGGGCACGCTCGGTGCCGTCATGTGAGGCGTGTTGCAGTATGGGCAAGCGACAGGTCAGCAAGGGGCGAACATAGTCAGATTCAGCCACTTCCGCTGGCAGTAATTCGCGCAGGGTATCCATGGCTTCTGCTGTGCGTTCGTAAAAGTTAAACCGCAATAGCTTGGAATTACCGCTGGCGGTTTTTTCTGAGAGGTAGTAAAGAATGCAGCGTTTGGGGTAAACCGCGGCTATGTTTTCATTGCCATCTTGTGGGTTGCTGTTGGCATATTCGCCATTGACGTCAAATATGAGCTGCCCCACATCATTGCTCTCATTCGTCACATCCAGCATGCCTTGCACCAGTAGTTTGACCACATTGGATTTACCCAAGCGGGTCTTGCCGAACATGGCGGTACGCTTGCCGCGGATATCCAGCATGGACAAGGTGGCGGTGATGCCTTCGTTATGCTGGTAATCTAGGGTTTCACCATCGCGCAGCAAACCAAAGCGTATGCGCTGGCGCTTATCGACAGTGCCATTGACGAATAAATGCCTGACGCGGGTAGTGGGTACAAAGGCTTGATAATGATCAACATGCGCCAACTGGCCCACATCGCCCGCAAAGCCTACGCCGGAGTTGGAGCTAGGCGCATGGAAAAACATGCCTAATATGCGGCATTCCATAAGCACCCATTCATCGCTGCGTTTGTCTGCTGTCAGCAGCATTTCCAGGCGTTTATCCTGCGCTGAGCCCGGCTCGGGCCAGGGTTTGTAGGCCAGCACGCGTAGCACTATCGGGCGTTTGGCATCCAGCATCGCGGCTTTGGGTGGCGTTTCCAGTGTGACTTTGCCCGAGCAGTTGAGCATGTAGACTTGCGCGCCTCGCGCCATCAGATCATGGGCTTGCAGGGTTTTGGATGATACCAACAGCAAAACCCTGTCATGATTGACCTCTACCAAAGGCCCCAACCAGAATTCCGGCACAATATCATTGGGTTGTATCAGCAGCACGATTTCTTTCCTTTCGGCATGTTTGCAGTTGTTCTAAAAACGCTGGGCACGCGCAAGCCTGGCTAACACTTGGCTGGCATAGCGCTCACGTAATTGGGGGTGGGAAGAGTTATAGGCACCCAGTGCTTGGGTGGTTTTGCCCATGCGGCGGAAGTTGTTGCTCAATATCCAGGCACCGATCAATACACTGGTACAAGCATCCATCAAGTCTCGCGCCTCTATGCCATGACGCTTGAGCAGCGGTAGCCAGCGTGAATTGATTTGCATCAGCCCGGCATCCCAACTGCCGTTGCTGTTGAGGTTAAATGCCCGCGGATTCATGTTGGATTCCTGCTCTGCCACTGCGCGTAGCAATGAGGCTGATACGCCGTAATGCTGCTCGGCCAGCTCGAAACACTCTGCCCGCCCATGAAGGGAATAAGCCACCAGAAAAAAGCCTGCCAGCAAGGTGAGCAACATACGGCCAGGCATTAGCGCAATCAGGGTGTGAGGTCGCTGGTTCATCATCTCATCCCGGTAGCACTTTGCTGGATAGCAGATTGCATTTCGAAGGCGGTGGAAAAAAAGCCCATCATCATGATGCCCAATACCACGCCAGCCACCGCCATCATGATGCCATTAAGCTTGCCTGCAGACTCAACCATGCTGCGCTCGATTCGATCAATTGAACCCACGCCAATCTTGACGAAGGCAGCCACAGGGTCACGGCGCTCTGCCGCATCCTGCACTCTGTCCTCCATGGCCATACTCAATACTCCGGTACGGAATGCGTGCCCAAACTGGGCCGCATGCTCACTCGCCAACCCACGCAAAATCTGCTGCAGATGCCAACGCATCCACGGGGTACTGAAGCGTATGGCGCGCTCCAGGGATGAGCGCAAGGAAACCCCGGTGCGCATCAACGAGGACAAAGACACGATTAACATTGCCCCGGAAAAATCACGGTACAAGCTGTAAGGCATCCAGTTATCCACCTTGCGCCGCCATGGCCCATGCCAATTCGGTAACGATCTGACAAATGCCACGATTGCCACGATAAGGCAGATGAGGATGATGAGGCCGTCATGGCGCACCGTGCTGGAAATGACGTACAGTATCCGCCCCAGCAAAGGCCATTTTTCCGGCGCCATGAGTTCTTCAAGCACGGGGACAGCAAAGAAGGAAAACCCGGTGAGCAAGGCCGCAAAGATGACGAACAACATGATGGGATAGATCACCGCCTTGCGCATGGTGAGCATCATTTTGTCTATCTTTTCCACTGTCTCGGACATGAAATAAAGCCCACGTGAAAGTGCCGCATCCCCTGCGGTTTGAATCGCATCTATCATGATCAGCTCACTCGGCGGCATGATGCCGCGCAAGGCTTGTGACAATGAGCCATTCATGGATTCACGCAGCATCTGTTGATAGAGTTTGGCTGCCGATGGGTCACGCTTGCGCGCTCGCATTTCATAATTGCGCAGCGTGGTGAATAAAGGCACTTTGTCCTCTAGCGCACTGGCTAGGTCGTAGTAAAAATCAGCGCGGCGTGCAAGCAATGCGCGTTTGGCCTGCCAGAGTTGAAATGAAGTTAATAGCGACATAATGTAAAAATGGGCTGCACTCAGTGCGTTTCACGTTGCAATGAACGTGCAAGCAAAGCAGCGCTGCCAAAAGTGCGTTCAAAATAATAGGGGTCTACCGTGCCCTCAGAAACATCAAACAGCACATGGCCCCAGGCCTCTTTGCCATCCATATCGGCACTGGCAAAACCTTCTGCCTGGCGCGAGCGCCAATACCGCCTGGCCTCCATATCACGGCCAGTGGTGAGCATTTCCAGCATGCGCCCATCAGGCACTATGATTTCAGCGCCTACCTTGACGCCAGAAGTGCCATTACGCTCGCTGGCGCTGTAATCAATGCCGGGCTTGCGGCAATGGCCGCAGCCACTGTCACTGGCGCAATAGATGGTGTCGGGGTTGAGGCCAAAGGCAGTGGTATACACTTGCAGCGCCTCTGGCTCATGACTTCACGCGCCGGGATTTTGCAGTGTGGGCAATTGATAGGCACCAGCACTTGATATACCAGGGCTGAAATGAATTCCAGGCTGCATAAATCCTGCCGTTTCAAACCTATGCCATCCGAGCTAAGCCGCGAAATAATGCCCAAGGCCGAGGTTGCGTGTACGGTAGAGAGAATTTTATGGCCAGTCTGAATCGCCGCCTGGGCCATCTGGCTGAGATCTGGTCACGAATTTCGCCAAACAGGCCCACATCAGGGTCCATACGCAGAAACGCCAGCATGGCAGCGTGAAAAGGGTCACTTCCCGGTGCGTTTTCTGCCTTGCGCTGGATAGACATATGTGTGACGCCGGGCAGTTCATACTCCACCGGGTCTTCAATGGTGATCAGTTTGCGTGATGCGTTGCGCGTGAGGCTGGCCAACAGGGTGTTCAAGGTGGTGGTTTTGCCTGACCCTGTGATACCTGCAATAAACAAGCCGCCCCAGGCAGACCCCATAGCGCCTTCAAGCTGATTGACCTGCCACTCAGTAAAGCCTAGTTTTTCCAGCGTGAGTATGCGCGATTGCGTGCTGGAGCCTGAGGATTTGAGGATGCGGATCACCACATCAAAGCCGCCCACGGCGGGATGGCTTTGATAACGCAAGGTGAGGCGTTGCTGCGGCAGATCGAGCGGTATCATGGCTGCCTGCGCCACGCTGGCATTGAATGCCACCTCGGTACGGGAACGCTCCTCAGCCAGCACCGTATAGGCGGCAGAAATTCCTTCCAGCGCCACCTGGGCTGGATACCCTGCAAGATGCCGCATCATGCCATCCAGCCGCACCCTTAGGGTTGCCACGCCGTTGCGTAATTCAAGGTGTATATCGCTAGCCCCCACCAGCAGGCAACGCTGCACTATTCCACGAAACCATTCCAGCGGTTGTGACTTGGTCACTATCTGGTCTATGACCCGAGCGTCCTGCTTGGCAGTCTCGCTCACAGGCTGAGCCTGCTGGCGGTTGATCAAATCAAACACTTCAGCAGACGCTGTGGCATAACCTGCAAACTCCAGGCCTAGCGTTTTGCCTTTGCTGATGAGGAAGTACCAGTCAGGGCTGCGCAATTCCATTTCTGAAGACAAGATGAAAAAGCGTCGGTCAGGCAGGCCCAGCGCTACTAACTCTGAGACCTTTTCTTTGGGCACAATGAGCATGCGCGCACGGTTTTTATCAACTTTGCTATCACTGCCCACCGATAACACGCGGGTGTAAGGCGGCAATTGTTGATAATCCACAATGTGGATTTCAGGCTGAATAGGCTCAGCCTTTACGCTCATTTAAGCGTTCCCTCTTGTTCCATGGGCAATGAACTGGCGCGCTGTGCAGAATCGGACAAGCCGCCAGCTACCGCCGTAGCAGGTGCACCAAATTTGTACGTCATGGCTGATACGCCATGTGCGGGCGCCTTAGCAGCAAGCGCTCTTGCACCACGCCGTGCTTGTGTTTCTTATCCGCGCTTTTCACTTTCCGCCCCAGCAATAGGCCATCCGCGGTCAAGGTCATGGGTATCCAGTTCCCTAACTCAGGCAGGCGCTCATCAGAATCAAGCTGTAATATTTGACCATCCATGGCGTCCAGCTGAATCAGCTTACCGTCCAGCCACACTTCCGCCCATACTCTTGACCCTATCGCCGTGATAGACCAAATCCTCGGGTTGACAATCGGCGCAATGACTTGTGGTACATGCGGGGTGACAGGGTTGTGGGCAGCAGGCGGAAGTGGTGTTGCGGCTGGTGGTGTTACGGCTGGCGCTGTCAGCCCCAGATGTGCACGCTCGGCTTCAGCCAGCTCGCGCATTTTGCGCCTACGCGCAGCCTCTATCGACTGCCCCATGGTTGCCCTGAAGATTTTGCTGGTTTCATCCTCGGTCTGGCTATCAGGTATGTTGTTTTCAAGCTTGGCCCCCTCAGCAGTTGACGGCTGGGCGGGCATTTGCCTGGAGGCGCTATCTATGGCCCCGGATTGCACATTGTCCGCGCCTTTAGCAGTTAATGAACAAGGCAAAAGCAAGCCCAGCACCACTAGCCAGGCGTATATCCCAGTATTCATGCGGTTAGAAAGGGATTCAGAATTTCTTGGCTTTGGCATACAGCGCACCTGTTAATTTGTAATGGGCTTTTAATCCATCAATCGTGACCAACAATGACTGTGGGATAGCG
Organism: Methylobacillus glycogenes JCM 2850; assembly: GCF_000617925.1. GTDB lineage: Bacteria > Pseudomonadota > Gammaproteobacteria > Burkholderiales > Methylophilaceae > Methylobacillus > Methylobacillus glycogenes. The sequence continues at coordinate 192,323 of NZ_BAMT01000001.1, read as the reverse complement.
TCACCTGGCAAATTGACCGCAGGCAGGGACCAGATATCGTCTTCAATTTCCCATGGCATCATGGCGACTGGCTTTTTAATGGGAGCGATATCTGTCATGCCGGGAGGGCCGAATAACACTGGTTTTTCTAACTTGACGCTCACTTTCAATAGCGACCAGTCCTGCAGCAGGCTGCCCCATTGCAAAGTGACCGCACGTAGCAAGGGCAGCTTTTCTCTATCCAGGCCTTTGCCTGAATTAGCAGCAGCGCTTTCCTCATTAACAGCGCTTTCCTCATTAACAGCGCTTGCCTGATCAATAGCACTGCCGCTGCTTATCATGGAAGGCAGTTGATGATGTGTTTCCAGCGTCATGTTCAGGAGATTGTCAGTCGTGGCTACATCCAACTCAGGCACATCGATGGCGTTGGAAGGTTTAGGGCTGTCAAAGTCCCTAAAGCTGCCATGAAACCTGACCCAGGTTGCCTTGCACCCTATGGCCTGGCATTCAACACGTGCCAACATCCAGCCTTTATGCTGTATGGGCAAAGCTTCGAGCAACTCACGCCATTGCCGCAGCAACAGATTGCCTGGCGTTCCCGCGTTCTTTAATAAGCCCTGTATCGCCTGCTCATAGATATAGTTAGGGTCACTTTCATGCGCAATGCGTGCGGCTTCTTCTTGGCGCTTGCGCTCTTCCGCCTGTTCATACAGATACCAACTCACTGTAGATGCCAGCACCACCGTGACAAATATCGCAATACCTACCGCACGCCGCAAAGGTCTGTTGATCAGACGCTTGACCAGGAGTTGTGGCCCCAGCAAAGACACCAAGGTATCCAGGCGCACCTGCTCGGCATTGGGCAGCTCAGTACTTTGCAGATTGGTCAGGACACGAATCTCATGCCCAACATGCATGGCCCTGAACTCGGTCAATATCACCATGGCTTCATCCAGGCTGGGCAATAACAGATCAAAGCCTGAAACAGGCTTGCGATCGACCAAGCCAATGAAACACACCTGCTGCCCGAACTGGAAGATATAGACCTCCACCTCAGTTGAGGCCAGTTGATCCACCACAACCAGCACGGCTGAATAGGCTTTACCCCGGCCTGGCCCCAGATCTCTTGCCAAACCAACCAGGCTGCCGTCCGCCATCAGCGCGGCATAGTTAAAACCCGCATTGCGCGCTTCCTGCAAAGACTGCTCTACCTCCACTCCCGGACTAAGCGGGTTCCACTCCAGCCCAAACACCAGCCGCACGCCGGACAACATCACCGTGCTTGCCTGATGCGTTGGCTGCAATGTTTGTAGTGCTGTTTGCTGAAACTCAGTGCCTGCCTTGGTTAGCTGGCTGCCACCAATCTTGGATTTGGTACGGGTTAGCCATAAACGCAGGCGCTGTAGGGGGGTCAACGCCATTTAGTTTTCTACCAGCCTGGGGGTAATCAGGATAACGGTACCCACTTTGCTGCGGCCGCCACGCTTACTTACTGGCAATACGCCACGCACAATGTCAGTGTCATCCACCTGGGTCTGTTCGTTTTCATAGCCAACCAACACCAGGGTATTGCCCGATTCAACGCTGGTGCGTTGCAAGGTTGAGAATTGCGAGGTTTCCGGCAGTTGCAAGGACTGCTGAGCGGTACCTGAACCTGTAGAAAACTGTTTGATTTCCTTGAGTGAGCTAATCTGCATGACGCTTTGCAGCAGAATGCGGTTGGAATCGAGAATAACCGGAGTCAGCACCATGCTGAAGCCTGTGCTGACTACGCCAGGGGTAATGCCACCTGGGGAAGTTAAACCCGCTGTACTGACAATACCCGCTGTAATCTGGCGCACGTAGGAGACATTGCTGGTAGCACCTACTGGCACTGGCATGCGATTGGTGGTGGTGACCACGCTGGAATAAGAGGTGCTGACCCGGCCATAATCCTGCAAGGCATTCACCACAATATCCACCGCGCGTTTATCCCCGGTGTTATTGAAGGTAATACTGCCAGGGGTGCCGCCAGCGGTTAGGGGGCCTTTTCCTGCGGGTATATCAATATTGAATTGCCCACCAGCACGGTGGAACATGGCGCTCCAGTTAATGCCATTGCTGTATTCATCATTGAACTTAACTTGCAGCACCTCCAGCTCCAGCACCACCTGGCGCAATAACTGATTATTAAAGGTGCGTAGATAAGCCTCCACCCGCTCTACATTACTCAAGGCATCTGTGACGGTGACAATGCCAGACTTAGGGTCTGCCTTGATAAACGCCCGGCTGGAAAGCATGCTTTTGAGGGTATTGGGTAGCTCTGCCCAATAATCGCTATCAATATCAAACGTGACGGACATACTTCCACCGCCACCACTGCCGCTACCTCCACCGCCCCCACCACTACTACTGCCACCGCCACTGCCGCCGCCACTATCCCCGCCTCCCTGAGTGCTGGTAATTTCTAGCGAGCCTTTTACCGCCAAGCCATTGGCAGGGATTTCAAAGGGATAGCCCGGGTGACCACCCGAGAAAAAACAATCTTGCCTTCAAGATATTCCCATTGCAGCTCAGCACGATTGGCAATCTGGTCCAAGAGGCCAGCCAGTGGGCCGCTGTAATTCAGTTCAATGGAGTTTTGCAGCTCATCCTGTGAAATAAAGCCCACTTTGGCGCCAGCACTTGCGGCAGAGCGCATGCTTGCAGCTTCTAGCATGGTTTGTGTCTGCATGGCAGTGTATGCATTAGCGGAGCCAGCGCCTGGCGCAGCAGCTGCACCCATGCCTGGAGTTGCCGCGCCAGCCGCGGTGGCTGAAGTTGTCATTGCCCCAGCGGCCGCGCCAGTAGTGCCACCGCCTATGGGTGCATACACCAGCGCCCCGGCCAAGGCATCTGGGGTCATGATGACGGGGATATCAATCAATCTTGAAATCAGCTCCGCCGCCGAAGCCAGTGAATAACGGCCCGGATAACGCAAAGTCACATTGCCTATATGCACTGGCAATTTGGCTGCGCGCTGCAAAGGAATGGAATGCTTAACAAAGCGGGGAGCAATGTCTTTGACCACCACAGGCAAAGCCTGTTGAGGTTGGCGAATATTGCTCTGAAACTCCCCGCTGCGCTTGATGGCGCTGTCATATTCCTGCCGCGCCTGATTTGAGCTTTTGGTAGCGCAGCCAGTGACAATCAAAGCCACGGCAAGCCCGAGCAAAGATAAAGAATAAACAGGCTTACAGGCTAGCGCATAGTTCATCGACGGTCTCCATCCAGCTGATAGCGCGTAATGCGCACTACCCGCGTTTGTTCGTTTACCTGTGCCTGCAAGGGGTAATCCGTATTCAGCAATGAGCGCATGCTGATATCCAGCACTTCAAGAAAAGTGCCATGCAGACTTACTTGGGCATCAATGGCAAAATCCCGCTCCGCCTCCCACACCAGTTGCCAGCCCGCCACCCGGGTCCAGCGCAACATGGTTTGATAAAAAGTACGGTCAGTCAGCAACACCTGCCATTCCGCACTCGGCTCCGCAGGGTCGCCCGCAGGCGATTCAGGGGTATTTTTTTGTTTAAGCGGCGCACGCGGAGTTTTGATCCACTCCACCGCAGATTCTCCAAGCGCGCGCGCTTGTCCAGCTTTAGAAGACCCATCCTCAGCATGTGCTAGCTGAGTCAAACACAGCCAAGCTAATAGCTGGAATACTGGTTTTTTCATATTTTTCATACGATTAGCCACTTAGAGGATGAATCTCAGAACACTTGTCCGGAAGACTCACCGAAAGATCTCTTTCGGTGAGTGATGGAATATCTGTTAGCAGATATTGCAGGGATTAGCTCATTGGGATAAAGGCAGTAATTGTTTTGGTATTTGCACCAGCAAGAGAGCACTGAGTACCAGCATTAGCCACATTGAATGCCCCTCCTGGAACTTGAACTTGACCATTCGCCGGAGCAGCCTGCCCTGCGTTCGCATTTGCAGCAGGAAGCGGTAACTGGCCTGCCAGCGCTATCCACATACCATCTGCAAGCGATGACAAACCATTGGCCAATATGGGGCAGACATTGTTAGGAACACCAGTGATATAGACGAAATAACCACCGTTTATGCCAGCTGCACCTACAACTGCCGAATTGGAAATAACGGCATATTGCCCGCCGAACTCATTTCTGATGGTTTGAGCAGCTCCTGCCCCAGCGACAATATTTGGTTCAAAAGCGCCTAGCGAAGTAGCCAGATTGGTAGTGATAACAGTTCCACCATTGCCACCCAAAGTCCCTGAAATCAGGGTGGCATTCAGGCGGGGAATAAACTGCAATACGTTGTTGGTACGGTTATTGGCAAGAATACGCTGCACACCAGTTAGCGAACCCACGATGATGACGGACAGAATTGCCATTGCGATGGACAGTTCGATCAAGCTATAACCACGCTGTGACCTTGCTGAGCTTTTGATTTGGTTATTTAAAATAGACATTTTTACTCCTTGAAATATTGATAAGGCAACGCTGCAAGGGATACCCCTGGCTGGTTGACTATAATATAAGCAAAGAATTAATTGTCAACATAAATAATCAATTTAATGACAAGTTAATTAGCAAATACTGCGCATTTACATGCCTGTGCTTTCCACAATACCAAATCAACAATATTTATATATTTAACAAATATTTAAACATTTTTTTCATTAGAAAAATCTCCCATTTTTCAGCCCTAGTAAATTAGGACTTGTAATCAATTACCCATAAAAAAATATATTTTACAATTAAATAAAAACCTTCATTTACCTCCCCCTTTACCCATCACAATTACCATTCTGCAGGCAAAAAAAACCCGGGAAGGCTGGTTCCCGGGCAAGAAGGACTCAAACATTTACTCAGTGGAGATGAGACTGAATGAGTCGAGGAGATGATGCGTCAGTACAAAAGTCTTAAAGCGTATTCCTTTTAGTTAAAAGCATTGCCATATGTTTAGTCAGCATCAAGCCATGCCTACAGGCTGAACACATTCATGGCACCACCACCAGGGGCGGCGTTCCAGTCCTTGAGCTCCTTGTAGCCACCTGCTGCACCCAGGCCATCGGTCTCGTTTTCCAGACCCAGGTTCATGGCCACGCCTGCCCAGCCGCCTATGCCGGAGAGCACGCCAACATACTGCTTGCCCTTGTGGGTGTAGGTGATGGCGTTACCTACTACACCAGAGCCGACTTGTGCCTTCCACAATTCCTTGCCAGTCTTGGCATCTAGCGCCTTGAACCAGCGATCCAGTGTGCCATAGAACACCAGGTCAGAACCCGTGACCAGGGCACCACCCCAGGCGGAGAATTTCTCTTTGTTGTACCAGCGTGACTTGCCCTTGAGGCCATCCCAAGCCATAAAGCCGCCCATCACGCCATCAGGGCCAGCAAACATGGTCAGGGTGGCACCTACCCAGGGTTGACCCGCGATGTACTTGGACTCGGTCGGTTCATAGGTCATGCACACATGGTTGAGCGGCACATAGAACAGCTTGGTACGTGGCGAGTAGGCCGCAGGTTGCTCATCCTTCACCCCCAGCGCCGAAGGGCAAATGCCCTGGGCGTTGTAATCCTGGTGGGTGGAGTACTTAGGGTCTTTCTGCGGTATGCCGCTCTTCAGGTCTATGGATTTGGCCCAGTTGACGAAGGGATGCATTTTTTCGGCCACAACCAGGCTGCCGTTGCTGCGGTCAAAGGTATAACCGAAGCCATTACGGTCAAAATGCGTGGCCAGCTTTTTGCCTTCCGCATCCCAAAGGATGATCTCGTTCATGCCGTCATAATCCCACTCGTCATGCGGTGTCATCTGGTAGCCCCAGCGCGCCATGCCAGTATCTGCATCGCGCGCAAAGATGGTCATGGACCATTTGTTGTCGCCTGGGCGTACATCCGGGTTCCAGGTGCCGGGGTTGCCAGTGCCGTAATACATCAGGTTGAGCGCAGGGTCATAGGAGTACCAGCCCCAGGTGGGGCCGCCACCATGTTCCCAGCCATTCTTGACCTGCTGCGGCTTAAGCCAGGTTTTGATACCCAGGTCAGTTTCCGGGAACTTGAGCTTTTCCTTGGGTAAAGCCTTGAAAGAGCCACCCTCCTTATTGCCGCCATTGACATCTTCATAGAGAGAAAGCGCGCTGTAGTGCGGGTTTTCCTTGTTGAAGTCCTTGCCTATCAGCGCATCGGCATCTGAGCCTGTGCTATAGGCACGCCATACCAGGCTGCCATCCTTGATGTTGTAAGCCGTGATGTAGCAACGTACGCCATACTCACCACCGGAGCAGCCAGTGATGACTTTGTCCTTGATGATGTGTGGGGCATTGGTGGTGGAAGCGCCAGACTTGGTATCAACCACTTTTACATCCCAAACCTTTTTACCAGTCTTGGCGTCCATGGCCACCAGCACGCCATCATTCTGTTGCAGGAAAATCTTGCCATCGCCATACCCCAGGCCACGGTTTACGTTATCGCAGCACAGCAGCGCCTGCACCGCAGGGTCTTGCTTGGGGAAGTAAGACCAGATGATTTTCTGGTTGTTGTTGAGATCCAGCGCGTACACATTGTTGGGGAAGGCGGTATGGATATACATCACGCCATCAATCACCAGTGGCGCACCTTCGTGACCACGGGTCACTCCGGTGGCAAAGGTCCAGCTGTACTTGAGGTTCTTTACGTTGTCTTTGTTGATTTGCGCCAGCGAGCTATAGCCGGTGTTGCTGTAGTCCTTGCGCGGATGCGCCCATTGCCCATCATCCTTCATGAGCTTTTCCAGATCAGTGCTAGCCAGCGCCGAACTTGCCATTGCGCCCAACAAGCTGGCAGCCAATGCCAGATTGATTGTTTTTACTCTCATGCCATTCTCCATAGTCTGTTGCAGAATAATTTTTATGGTGCTTACTTCGCCAACTTCTCTCTGGGAGTTTTTCCCAGTGCTATGCATATGGCAAGGCCTGTGCCAGCTCATAAAAATTTTTACACAACAACTTCATGGCATTGAATAATATAGTTATTTTTAAATTAGCCAGCTAACAATTACTAGCAACCCTGATAACATGATTTGACTTGGTTGTGTCAGGATTGAACAGGTGCTACATTGGCTGGAACACCCCCCTCGGCAACATAGAATTCCGCAATTTATCCATGACGCATTAAATAGATCATCAGGTTTCATCATGCAAAATTCCGCGCCCAATCATGCCCAGCTTCTAGATGCCCGCCGTGAGTTTCTCTCACGTGGCGTGGTAGAAAACGGCAAGCTGCCGCAAGAGATCGCCCGCTCATGGCAGCGCTGCCTGGACAATGGCATGGAGGTGGGGTCTCAGGTCAGGACAGAAATCCTCACGCGGCAGGAATTACTGCTGAAGCAGGAAGCCAACCATTTGCTGCTGGCTCAGGCCAGGCCAGAAATGGATAGCCTCAATGAGCAAATCAGCCACACGCGCAGCGTGATTGTGCTCACCGATCATGAAGCTTTATTCTTGATAGCCGTGGCAATAGTGAGTTTTTGGATGACAGCCAGCGCATAGCGCTGATACCGGGCAGTTCATGGCAGGAAAGTCTCAGAGGTACTAACGCTATTGGTACGGCGCTGGTTGAGCGTACCGCCATGACGGTACAAGGCGCTGAGCACTTTCTAGACCGCAACCACGTGCTGGGCTGCTCTGCTGTGCCTATTTTCAATGCGCATAATCAGGTGATGGGCACACTGGATGTCTCCACCGATGCCAAGCTGCCGCAGCAGCACACGCTGGCTTTGGTGCGCATGTCGGCACAGATGATAGAAAACCGTTTATTCACGGCCAGCCATGCGGGCGAATATTCCCTGCATTTCCACTCCCGCCCCGAATTCATAGGCACGCTGTGGGAAGGCATTGCCATTTTCAATGCCGAGCACCGCTTGGTGGCCATCAATCGCAGCGGTCAGTTTCAGCTGGCATTAGCGCATGATCATCTGGCAGGCCTGAGTTTCACTGATTTATTTGCCAGCCTGCCGCAGCAGCATTTCCAGGCCGCTCAGTCCGTGATTTTCCCGCTGCAAACCAGCCAGCAGGCGCGGATTTATGCGCGTATGGAGCTGCGCCAAGTACACGCCAAGGAGCAGCCAGCTCATAACAGCCGCCCCACAAGCCGTACGTGTGCGGCCAGCCTGCAAATGCTTAATACTGGTGATAGCCGCGTCGCCCAGGTCATCAGCCAGGTGGAGCGTGTGCTGGATCTGGATATTCCCATCCTAATTGAAGGCGAGACTGGCGCAGGCAAGGAGTTATTTGCGCGTGCCATTCATGAAGCCAGCCAACGCAGCAAAGGCCCCTGGATTGCAGTCAACTGCGCCGCACTGCCAGAAGGCTGATTGAAGCCGAGTTATTTGGTTATGAAGAAGGTGCTTTCACCGGGGCCAGACGCAAGGGCAGCCCTGGCAAGCTGGAGCAGGCCGATGGTGGCACGCTGTTTCTGGATGAAATTGGCGATATGCTTTATCTCTACAGGCCAGACTGCTGCGCGTGTTGCAGGAACGCAGCGTAACGCCACTGGGCAGCAGCAAATCCAAGCCTGTGGACTTTGTACTGCTCAGTGCCACCAATCAAAAACTACGCGAAAAAGTAGAAACTGGAGAATTCAGGCGCGACCTTTATTATCGCCTCAATGGCTTAACCGTCAGCCTGCCCGCCTTGCGCCAGCGCGAAGACTTGCGCACGCTGGTAGAGACGATTTTGCAGACTGAAAATGCCAGCGGCAAAGTCATTACTGAAGAAGTGATGGCCTTGTTTGAGAGCCACCCCTGGCCCGGCAATATGCGTCAGCTACACAATGTATTGCGCACGGCGCTGGCCTTGTCTGGCCCGGATGCCATCTCGCTGCTGCACCTGACCGGAGATTTTCTGGCTGATCTGGATGCGCGTCAGGATGAGCGTGGCAATGAATCTCTCACCAGTTTGACGGCGGAAGCGGTTAAAGCAGCGGTACAGGCGCATGCTGGCAATGTATCGGCGGCTGCCCGCCAACTGGGCATTAGCCGCAATACGCTATACCGGCGTATGCGGGAAATGAATTTGATTTAAGCTGGGTTAGTTTATGCTGGTATAGATGCGCCTGGCCCAGCCAGCCGCGCCAGCTCTGCCTCGCTAAAGCCCGCGGCGCGGCGTGCCGGAAAATTAAATGGCCCGCGTAACTTGGGCGCATGATACTGCTCGGTCAAGCGGTCATAAGTGGCAATCGGCTCTAGCCCACGCTGCTCACACAACCAGCCATACCAGTGATTGCCTATGGCCACATGGCCGATTTCGTCGCGCAACAAGATATCAAGAATAGCCGCAGCCTGATGATCCCCTGCCTGCGCCAGCTTGGCCCGCAACGGCGGTGAAGCATCGAGCCCTCTGGCCTCCAGCGTGCGTGGCACCAGCGCCATGCGCGCCAGCACGTCATCACTGGTCTTGGCCACCATTTCCCACAAGCTGTCATGTCCGGTGAAATCGCCGTATTGATAGCCCAGATGCTGCAAATGCGCATTGAGCATCTGGAAGTGCAATGACTCTTCCGCCGCTATCCTCAGCCAATCGGCATAGTAGTTATCCGGCATGCCAGTAAACCGCCAAATCGCATCCAGCGCCAGATTAATGGCATTGAATTCAATATGCGCCAGCGCATGGATCAAGGCCGCCCGACCTTCTGCGGTGTTCATGGGACGACGTTGCACCTTCTGTGGTGCCACCAGCTCAGGTTTAAGTGGACGGCCCGGCAGTGGCAGGCTGGGAGTAAGCATGGCTGGGCTATCCAGCACCAAGGCCTTATCCAACCATTGCTGTTGCAGCGTGCGTACCTCTGTTGCCTTGAGGCTGGCATCGCTCATACATAACAGCGTTAAGGCGGCTTGCCTGAGTTCGGGCGTGGTTTCTGCGCTTGGACTGGTGCTTGGGTGTGATGCTGAGGTCATGCCGCAATTTTAAACGTCAGCGCGCTTAGCACCAATAAAAAACCGCCTTGCGTGCATAGCGCAAGGCGGTTTTTCTGAAGTCAGGCTCTAGACCTAATGCATATCAACTCAATGCAAGTGTATCCAGGTCACCGTGCCTGCCTTCATGTCTGGCACCAGCAAGGTTTTGCCATCGGCTGTTATGCCCAGATCAGCAGCGCTCTGGAAGCCCTGCTTTTCTTGTTTCACCACGTCGTCCACGCTGACGCTAAACACCTTGCCGTTGACGTAATCACTGATATACAGATGCTGGTTGGCCGCCAGCACAATGCCATCCGCGCCACCAAAGCCCTTGGCCAGCTCTATCAGGTGGCGGTTAGGGATATCCAGTCTATACAGCACACCGCTGGCAAAATCGACAAACATCAGCATATCGCCAGTGTCATCCATCAATAAGCCGTTAGGTGCTTTCACACGCGGGTCTTGCTGATGATTGATGACGGTAGTGAGCTTGCCCTTGGTATCAATCTTGTAAATCGCGCCGCTGTCGCCACCATGATTGGCAATATCACCGCTATCGCTGACATAGAGATTGCCTGCCAGGTCAGGCTCCAGATCATTGAGAAACTTGGGCGGTGCCGGAAAAGCACTTTTATCGACAAACACGCTCCACTTGCCGTCCTTGCCCACCTTGAGAATGCGATCCTTATCGGCCACATAAAGGTGGTCACCTATAAACGCCAGCCCCTTGGGGTCGTTAAGACCGCTGGCAAATACCTTGACCTTGCCATCCTTGCCCACGACGCTGATTTTGCCATCGCCATCTTTTTCAAACTCGCCTATCTCGGAGACATAGACCAGACCATCCTTGGCTACCGCAACGGATTCCGGATTCTTGAACCCTTTTACCACTTGCGCATCATGCGCTTCAACCATGGCAGCGCTAATGAGCAGTGCACTAGCCAGGCTAGCGCGTAACAGCTTATGCATTATTCTTCTCCTTGAATTTTTATAGGCAGTGCAGTTTAGCGTTTAAGCCCAGGCAGTACCGCCACCATGGAACATGGGGTGTAACTCTGGTTGCTGGGGATACCCTCTTGCAACAGCTTGCTGATAGCCGGGTCGGCCTTCATCTTGTCGACAAAGCTTTGAATCGCCAGGTCATAAGCGGCTTGCACGGATTTGGCTGGCAGAATATCCAGATCACCGCTGTAACGCGATTTGCCGCTATAGGTAGCCAGAGCGTGACCACTGCCGCTATACACCGTGGCATTGATGGTGCCGTAGAAATTACGCATATGCGGGTTGTAGAACATTTCGGGTTTAACCCACAACAGCACCTTGCCAGTTACGCCTGCATCGCAGATGGCGGTTTCGCCCAGAGTTGCACCCAGGGTCTTGACCAGCACTGGCTCAATCAGCGGCCCCTGGGCAAACCAGTAGTCCTTCACAAAATGCCAAAGCTTGATTTCATGTGTGTATTCCTGCGGGCTGATATAGACCACGACTTGGTTGCTGGGAGTATCTTCTGCCATGGCCTGGCCTTGTGCCAGCAAAATGGCGCCGACCGCATACAGGAGTTGTTTCATGATGTCCTCAAATATCTAGTTTTTGTTGTAGTGAATACGGTAAATCAAGCCAGCCCTGTCATCGGAGACGTAGAGCGCGCCATCAGGCCCTACCACTACATCCACAGGACGGCCCCAGGCGCTTTTGCCCTGCAACCAGCCGCTGACAAAATCTTCAACCGCAACAGGCTTGCCCGCCTTGAACTTCACACGCACCAGTTTATAGCCATCTGGCTCGGTGCGGTTCCATGAACCATGCAGCGCAACAATAGCATCCTGCTTGTATTCACTGGGGAATTTGGCCTGATCAAGGAAGGTAATGCCTAAGGGCGTAGTATGCGCGCGTATGGTAATCGCGGGCGGCTGGGTAGTGGCACAGAACCCTGGCTTGCCAGGGAAATTGGGGTCAGTGAACTGTTTGCCCCAGCAATGTGGCCAGCCATAGTGCTTGTCCGGCTCAATATGGTTGATGTGCTCGGGCGGCAATTCATCATTGGCAGCGCCATCTTTGGTGCCAGAGCGCATGTCAGCACCATTGTTGGTGGCATAAAGATCATGCTGCCAGGCTGCCAGGCCATGCCTTGGGAGTTGCGCAGGCCCGAGGCCCACACCGCGCTCTTGCTGCCACTGACACTGCCATCAGGTGAGCCTGCAGGCTCGCCATCCAGGGTGTAGCGCAAGATGGTGGCGCGTAGCGGGTCTTTCTCCACGCAGACATTACAGCTAGAGCCTACATTCAGATACAAGTGCTTATCCGGCCCCAGGCGCACAGTCTTGAGCGTATGCCCGCCTGTGGGCAAGCCCTTGATGATGGGTTCCAGTTTCTTGGCGGGCCATTTGCCTGATTCTTGCACCACACGCACCACGCCATCCTGATTGGAGACCAGCATTTTGCCATCAGCAAAAATCAGGCTGTTGGGGGCATTGAGACCAGTCACCGCAGTGACTATCTCATCGGCCACGCCATCATGGTTGCTGTCTGGCAGCATATAGATTTTGTCATCACTGCTGCTGGCAACATAGAGATTGCCATCCGGGCCAAACGCCATAAAACGCGGCTCACGAAAAGCTTCACCCTTGCCAGGGTTGAGTTTGGCAAAAGTGGAGATGCTAAAACCCGGGGCCAGCTTGAGGCTGGAGGCAATATCATTGGGCACCGGGCTAACGGCCGCCACCGTGGTACATGCCATCAGGCTGGCGCTGGCCAGCAAGGCGGGCATCAGCTGCTTTGCTTGGCTAATCTGCTAGCGCGATGAGATAAGGGGTTGTCTTTGTTATGGTGCGTAATCATTTGCTTGAGCATAGCCGCTTCCGCTTCAGGTTAAGGTGTCTGACCAGATATTACGAGCCCACGATAAGGCATAGGTTCCCTCCAGGGTTGAAGCGGCTTCTGATAAACCACCGCCTTCCATGGTCACCATCAGCTCTTTGGCCGCATCATAGCGGTAGACATTGGCCACATGCATGGCAGCGTCATCGCTGACAAAGCTATAGCAAGTATTGGCAAATACAGGCTCCGGGTCTGGCGCTTCGCCACGCAGCAGCGCCACTATGGCATTGGCGCAGACATGGGCGTGCGAGGTGGCAATATGCGCGGATTTGGGTTGCGGTGAAAATATCGCGTCACCCAGCACATGGATTTCCGGCGCCAGGCTGGAGGCATAGCTGCGAAAATCCACCTTGCACCAGCGGCTATCCACATTATTAAGCCCGGCCATCTGCGCCACCTTGCCCGCCAGTTGCGGCGGAATCAGGTTGATAACATCGGCGCTGATCTGCTCAAACTCGGTTTCCAGCTTGTGTTGTGCCGCTTGCACATGCAGCACACTGCTATTGGGGCGGTAATCAATCAGGCCGGGGTATAACTCTTGCCAGGCGCGGCTAAATAGGGGTTTTTTGGCAATGATATCGGGGTTGGCATCCAGCACGATAATCTTGCTTTTGGGCTTGTGCTGCTTGAGATAGTGCGCCACCTGACAAATACGCTCATAAGGCCCGGGTGGGCAGCGGAAAGGCGCTTTGGGTATGCTGATGGCAAACACGCCACCATCAGGCATGGCTTCTAGCTGCTTGCGCAATAGCTGGGTTTGCGGCCCGGCTTTCCAGGCATGGGGCAAATCGGCACGCGCTGAAGCCTCAGCCAATTCTGGCCAGGCTGAATAATCAAAATCCACACCTGGGGCCAGCACTAGTCTGTCATAGCTAAGCTCACCACGCAGCAGGGTGAGCTTGCGCCGCTCCGGGTCTATGGCGGTCACCTGATCATGCACCCATTGAATGCCATGATGGCGTTGCAGCATGTCATAGCCAAAAGTCAGTGAGGACAACTCACGACTGCCGCCCAGCACCAGATTACTCAGCGGGCAAGAGATAAACTGGCGGTTCTGCTCCACCACTATCACCTCCACGCCGTAATTGCTCCAGAGACGCAGATACTTGGCCAGGGTGGCACCAGCAAACCCTGCGCCTACCACCACTACCCTACTTGACTGGGGTGTTGATGCCTGATGGCTGGCCTGCCAAGGCATGCAGCCAGGGGGTTGCGCCTGTTACGCCCAGGCTGGCAATTGCCAATTGCTTGAGGACATCCCGGCGCGTGCTGCTCAAGGGGCTAGTCATGATCTTGCTCCAGCGCTTGCGGCTGTGGCTCCAGCACGGTTTTGCCCGGACTTTGTGCTGAGAAATACTGCGCCAAGGCTTGAATTTCGGTTTCGGTCAGGCCGCGCGCATGCTGGTGCATGACGGTAGCGGGCAAGCTGCCAGCGCGATAAGCCTGTAGCTTGCTGATGAATTGTGCAGCGGGCATGCCAGCCAAACCCAACATACCACTGGCACTATGGCCATTAGTCCCATGACAGACCGCGCAAGAGGCAGCCAGAGTCAGGGTATGTGAGGGGTAGGTATAGGCAAGGCTGGGATGATCTGGCTGGGCCGCCTGGGCCGAAGCTGACCATAAAGCCAGTGAAACAAGGGATAAACCTGCAAGAACGAATACATCATGAATGACCCTGGCGTGAGCAAAAACCCAGGGTCGGCTCTGCAATGCCGCCATTCGTTCCATGCGGATATCCTTGTAGTAAGGGGCATGACCAAGGGGTAAAGCTCGGTGGTCATGCATGACACAAGTTCATATCCAGCCAAGCTGGCTGGTGTGCTAGGTCATGAAGGGCGACTCACTCCATAAGCCGCCCATCCGGCTAGCTTAGTAGCACTTCTCTTCTTGACAGCCGTCGTCCTTGGAACCCGCAGCGGTAAGCAGGTTGACCATATCGGTCATGCCTTCATCGCGCAGGCACGGATGATGGAAACATCACCGCGCAGCTTGGCGTTGACGTCAGCACCGTGGGCAATCAGGTATTCCACTACAGGCTTGCTGTTGTGGTATGCAGCCAGATGCAGCGGTGTCATCTTGGTGATGGGGTGCTTGTAGTTGACGTTAGCGCCCTTCTCGACAAAAAACTTGGTAGCGGTCAGTTGGCCCTTGTTAGCCGCAATCTGCAAACCTGTCCAGGCAAAGAAAGTTTCATCGACTGTATAAGGGTTGTTGAAATACTTCTTGACCACCTTCATGTCACCCTTGCCTATGGCATCGGTGTATTCGACCTGCTGATCTTCCGCCTGAGCCACCATCTGAGTCACCATGGTGAACGCCAGCGTCAGTACCAGCAATACTGCCTTCAACATCTTCTTCATGCTACTTCTCCAAAGTTATAGTCTTGAATAACGTGTGCTTTTATTGTTGGCCCGCCATGACAAGTGCCGAAAACTGCAACTGCCATGGTGGACTAACGCACATCTGTTATCGGGTGTTGACC
Source organism: Methylobacillus glycogenes JCM 2850 (assembly GCF_000617925.1). Classification (GTDB taxonomy): domain Bacteria; phylum Pseudomonadota; class Gammaproteobacteria; order Burkholderiales; family Methylophilaceae; genus Methylobacillus; species Methylobacillus glycogenes. Next base: position 177,065 of record NZ_BAMT01000001.1, on the reverse strand, counting down.
GCTTAGCCCAGGAATTTCCGAGCGTTGCGGAACATGCGCATCCATGGACCATCCTCGCCCCAACCATCGGGGTGCCATGAATGCTGTACTGCACGGAATACCCGTTCAGGATGAGGCATCATAATACTGAAACGACCATCAGGGGTAGTCAGGCCAGTAATGCCTTGTGCTGATCCATTGGGGTTGAAGGGGTAAATCTCGGTGGGCGCGCCGCTGTTATCAACAAAACGCAAACTCACCAGTTTATCGGCCACTACGCGGGCCTGAGCGGCGGCATCGGCAAACTCGGCATAACCTTCACCATGCGCCACAGCGATAGGCATGCGGCTACCCGCCATGCCACTGAAGAACAACGAAGGCGATTCCAGCACCTCAACCATGGCCACACGAGCCTCAAACTGCTCTGAACGATTGCGCACAAAGTGCGGCCAGTTTTCTGCCCCGGGGATAATGCTGTGCAGATTGCTCATCATCTGGCAACCATTGCACACGCCCAAAGCAAATGAATCGGCACGGTTGAAGAAGGCGGTGAATTCCTCACGCGCACGCGGGTTGAACAATATGGACTTGGCCCAGCCTTCGCCTGCACCCAGTACATCGCCATAAGAGAAACCACCACAGGCAACCACCCCGGCAAAGTCCTTGAGACTGATGCGGCCACTGATGATATCGCTCATATGCACGTCATGCGCCTGGAAGCCAGCGCGGTCAAACACCGCTGCCATTTCCACCTGACCGTTGACGCCCTGCTCACGCAGGATAGCCATCTTGGGGCGCACGCCAGTGGCGATATAAGGTGCGGCTACATTGTGATCCAGCTCAAAGCTGAGCTTGGCGTGCAAACCTGCATCACTTTCGTCCAGCAAGCGGTCATATTCCTGCTGCGCGCACTGTGGATTGTCACGCAGCTTTTGCATTTGGTAGGTGGTTTCCGACCAGGCCCTGTGCAAGACCACGCGGCTTTCGGCAAACACCAGCCTGCCAGCCTGATGGATGCGGATTTCGCCATGGCTGGCAACCTTGCCCAGCAAGTGCAGCTTGCCCGCCAGGGCTGCGTGAGCTGCACTGAGTTCAGCCACAATTGCCTCGGCATCGCTGGCTCGCACTTGCAGCACAGCACCCAACTCTTCGTTATACAGCGCGGCTACGGCATCGCTACCCAGGCTGGAAATATCCAGATCCAGACCACAGCGCCCTGCAAATGCCATTTCCGCCAGGGTGGCAAACAAACCACCATCGGAACGATCGTGGTAAGCCAGCACGCGGCCTTCAGCATTGAGCTTTTGTACGCCATCAAACAAGGCCTTGAGGCTGGCGGCATCATCAACATCCGGAGCCACATTGCCCACGCTGCCATACACTTGCGCCAGCGCAGAGCCGCCCAGGCGGTTTTTGCCCGCGCCCAGGTCTATCAACAGCAATTGGGTGTCACCCAGGTCAGTACGCAATTGCGGTGTCAGGGTCTTGCGTGCATCTGGTGTAGGCGCAAACGCGGTCACCACCAATGAGATAGGTGCAGTGACGGATTTCTTCTCGCCACGCTCTTCCCACACGGTCTTCATGGACATGGAGTCCTTGCCTACCGGAATGCTGATGCCCAGCTGTGGGCATAATTCCATGCCCACGGCTTTGACGGTATCAAACAAGGCCGCATCTTCACCGGGGTGACCCGCAGGGGCCATCCAGTTGGCGGAAAGCTTGAGCTCAGCCAGATCATCGATCAGGCTGGCAGCAATATTGGTGATGGATTCACCTATAGCCATGCGGCCAGAAGCTGGTGCATTGATCAGGGCCAATGGCGCTTTTTCGCCTATGGCAAACGCCTCACCCCTGTAGGTTTCGTAACCCGCCAGCGTCACGGCCACATCGGCCACAGGCACTTGCCATGGGCCTACCATCTGCTCACGCGCCACCAGACCCGTCACGCTGCGGTCACCTATGGTGATAAGGAAAGTCTTGTCAGCAACGCCTGGCAGGCGCAACACGCGGTCTGCCGCCTGCTTCAGGTCTATCTTGCTATGGTCAAACGCAGGCAGGCTGCGGCTGACATGTTGTACATCACGCGTCATCTTCGGCGGCTTGCCCAGCAATACGGACAAATCCATATCTACCGGGTTGTTGCTGAAGTGACTGTCACTGACGATCAGGCGTTTTTCTTCTGTGGCTTCACCCACCACGGCAAACGGGCAACGCTCACGCTCGCAAATCTCGGCAAACAGTGGCAGGTCTTCTTTGCGCACGGCCATGACGTAACGCTCTTGTGCCTCGTTACTCCAGATTTCACGCGGTGCCATGCCTGGCTCTTCATTGTGCACATCGCGCAACTGGAAATGCGCACCTACACCCGCATCATTGACCAGCTCGGGGAAGGCATTGGAAATACCGCCTGCGCCCACATCATGAATGCTGAGGATGGGGTTGTTGTCGCCCAGTTGCCAGCATCGATCAATCACTTCCTGCGCGCGGCGCTCCAGCTCAGGGTTACCACGCTGTACGGAATCAAAATCCAGGTTTTCGGTATTGGCACCTGTATCCATGCTGGAAGCCGCACCACCGCCCAGGCCGATCAGCATCGCCGGGCCACCGAGTTGAATCAGGGCTGCACCAGCGGGGATAGGATTTTTCTTTGAGTGCTTGGCAGAGATATTACCTACACCGCCTGCCAGCATGATGGGCTTGTGGTAACCACGCAGCTCGTCCGCAGCTTCTATCTCTAGGGTACGAAAATAACCAGCGATATTGGGACGACCAAATTCATTGTTGTAGGCAGCGCCACCCAAGGGGCCATCCACCATGATCTGCAAGGCAGAGGCAATACGGCTGGGCTTGCCATTGTTCTGTTCCCAAGGCTGCTTAAAACCGGGAATATTGAGGTTGGAAACCGAGAAGCCAGTCAAACCAGCCTTGGGCTTGGAGCCAGAGCCTGTGGCACCTTCATCGCGGATTTCACCGCCTGCACCTGTAGCCGCACCCGCAAATGGGGAAATAGCGGTTGGGTGGTTATGGGTTTCCACCTTCATGAGGAAGTGCATTTCTTCCTCGACAAAGTCATAGCGGCCATCGGCTTGCGGATAGAAACGACGTGTCTGGTCGCCAGCGACGATAGAAGCATTATCGGCATAAGCCACCACTGTCTTGCCCGGGTGCAGCTTGTGCGTGTTGCGTATCATGCCAAACAGCGACTGCGCCTGGGCCACGCCATCAATCACCCAATCCGCATTGAAAATCTTGTGCCTACAGTGCTCAGAATTGGCCTGGGCAAACATCATCAGCTCAACATCGGTGGGGTTGCGCCCTATGCGCTGGAAGTTTTCTACCAGGTAATCCACTTCATCAGGCGATAGTGCCAGGCCCATCTCGGCATTGGCTGCATCCAGCGCTGCCTTGCCACCCGCCAGGATATCCACGCTGGACAAAGGTGCAGGCTCTGCACTGTGATAAAGCTTTTGCGCATCGTCCAGATTGGAGAATACGGCTTCTGTCATGCGGTCATGAATCAGGGGACGCAAGGCAGCTTGTTCGGCCTCGGTCAGCGGGCTGCCATCCGCGGTGGCGGCATAATAGGCCACGCCACGCTCCAGACGCTGCATGCCCTCAATGCCGCAATGGCGCGCAATATCGGTAGCACGGGAAGACCAGGGTGAAATGGTGCCGGGGCGCGGCACTACCAGGAATAATTCGCCAGCCGGGGTTTCTTCGCTCATGCGCGGGCCGTAGGTCAATATCTGCTTGAGGTTATCCTGCTGCGCTGCGCTCAAGGCAGACTCTGCCCAGGCAAAATGCCAGAATTCGGCATAAAGATGCGTGATGCGCGGGGCAACGGTCTGTAGCGCAGACTGGATTTTTTCGATACGGAACGGGGATAAAGCGGCACTGCCACGGAGACGGATCATTTGGCTGGACATGAAGAAATTCAATGTGATGGCAAAAGCGGGATTTTACCAGAATCTACCGCCGCTTAGCGCCTGAGGCGGCAGGAAAATCCATGTCTGTGCGTGGCGCTTGCAGTTCTCACTTTCAAGCCTGCCTGGCCTGCCGCCCTATGAGCTGTACTGACCAACTGCGGCGGGCAAAGTAGTGACAAGTTATTTTAGAAGCGATAACGCCAGCTCATGCACAGTCTAGGCATTTCTCATGCTTATCGGGGTTCAAAACGCTTAAATAATCGTGATAAGCTTACCGATTCCCTGGCTTGTTTCGCTATAATCCCCCCACTCAAAATGGGCGTATTTTCCACCATGCAGCTTGATGTCAAGACCATATTTTTCCTTACCGGGCTGCTGGTCAGTACTACTGGCGTGGTGCTGTGGGGCTTGTCCCTGACTGGGCGCTTTGAGCGCTGGCTGAAATACTGGGGCATCAGCAATCTGTGTGCAGGGGCTGGCATTCTATTGCTAACTTTCCGCCATCTGGTGCCAGATTTCTACAGCATAGTTGTCGCCAACATGCTCACCATCACCGGCTATTTTCTGCTGATGGTGACCATACGCCGCATTTATCACCATGAAGTCGTCTGGCGCCCACACCTGATTTTGCTGGTCAGTGTCGGCATTTTCTTTACCATTCTGCAGGACTCCAGCCAGTTTTACGCCGAGCGCGCCGCCATAGGTGCCATCGTCTGTGGCTTTTACTGCGCGCTGGTCTGCCGTACCACCTTGGCGATTGCGCGTGATGAAGATATCAGCTCGGCCTATCTGGTCACTGGCATTTTTGCCATCAGCTCACTGATTTTCCTGGTGCGAGCGATTGCGGCGGCCACCAACCAACTGGGCGGCCCCACCGTGTTTGCGCCTGGCGGCATCAATATGTGGATGATGATTATCGCTGCCATCGTCGCACCACTGTGGAATATGGCCATGCTGCTGATGATCATGGAGCGTATCAACCGCAACTGGATAGGCCGGGCGCTACGTGACCCCTTAACCTCGGCGCTCAACCGTGCAGGGCTGAATGCCGCCATGGAAAACAACGCCTTGCGGCGGCGTGCAGATAACCATTCTCTAACCGCCTTGCTGTTGGTGGATATCGATCATTTCAAGCAGGTCAATGACAGGCTGGGCCATGCCATAGGCGATCAGGTGCTGCGTACCTTTGCCGATATGGTCAATCAGCAATTGCGTGGCTCTGATCTGTTTGCCCGCCATGGCGGCGATGAGTTTGTCATTATCCTGCCCGGCAGTGGCGAAAAACAGGGTTATGAAGTCGCCGAGCGTCTGCAAAAAGCCTTTGCTCACGCCACCATGAAGATACGCAGTGCCGAGACCTACCCCACGCTGAGCATAGGCATTGCCGTCTGCCCTTCCGAACAATTACCACACTCCTTGCAGCACATCATGGAGCAGGCAGATGCCGCGCTTTACCAATCCAAGCATCAAGGCCGGAATCGGATCACCAGCGTGCTGGCCGCCTAAACACGTTCGTTATTGATCCAGTCAAATTGATTCTCAGGCATACGCTGCGCCTGGGGCACAATTTCTGTGGATAAGTTTGTGGCTAATTTGCGTACAGCAGGACTAAGTCCTTGTCCGACCACATCAGTTACAAAACTGCCTAAATTTTAAGCAATCACCCTCTTCTCCGCATTGAGCCTGGACCAATCCTGCATGGGCAGCGCCACCTAGGCTCAACGTCCTATACGTCATTTGACGCGTACTTTCATCGCTGCCATTTCATCTTCAGACTACGTCTTTTCACATAGTCGCCATCAGGCGCTGTGGGCTATGCTCAATCAGCCCTGGTAGCAGACAGGTGCTGAAGCAGGCCTTACTAAGCTGTAATTAAAATCAACAATAAGAAAGCATTTCTATGAGTAATAAAAACCATTGGGAAGTCTGGGTGGTGTTATTGATCGCCGTGGTTTTCATCCTGGTATTGGGATTTGGTAGATGGTTATGGGCGGCAGTGCTGCCTTGAGTCGGGCAAAGGCTGCCGCCAGGCAGCCTGTTTTTTGTGAGATGTAAGCTTTGAGATGTGGGCTATGGATACCAAGGAAGTTCTGAAGGATCTATTGATTTTGGCCCTGATTATCTTGCTGGGCTTGGGTTTGATGTATGCAGTGTTTGATTTCTGGTGATCATACTGCTGACTGATCAAGCCTGGCCAGGCTGCACGTAGACTGGGCCAGCTTGATCTTCTTAGTTAGTGCGTTAGGTTATTGGACGGTGCATGACGCAAGGCCTTGCTGATTTCCTCCATCTTGGGCACATAAAGACTGGTGGCAGGTAGCGCCAGCCAGACACCCAGCTTGCGGAACTCAGTCATCATGTAGAGATTGATGGCCTGCTGGACATCCATATAGAGATTGAAATCACTGGAGTTGATGAAATACACCACCTCGAAATCCAGCGAGCTGGTGCCAAAGCCCTGGAAGTGGGCACGGTCAAAGCGCGTATTCTCCGACTGTGCAATCGCGTCCTGCACTATGCCTGGAATCTTGGCCAACAAGGCTGGGTCGGTGTCGTAAATCACGCCAAACTTGAACACCACGCGCCGCTCAGACATGCGCTTGTAGTTGTGTATGGTGTTTTTGAGCAATTCGGTATTGCTGCAAACAATCTGCTCGCCACTGATGCTGCGTATATGCGTGGTCTTGAGCCCTATGCGCTCTATGCTGCCCGCCACCTCGCCAAACACGACAAAATCACCAATGACAAAAGGCTTATCCAGGCCTATGGCCAGCGAGGCAAACAAATCGCTGAGTATGCTCTGTACCGCCAGGGCTACCGCCACACCGCCCACGCCCAGGCTGGCCACAAAGGCAGTGATATTGACGCCTACATTGGACAAGATAGTCAGCAACAGGATGGACCAGACACCTATCTTGAAAATCCAGCTCAGCATGGAGGTGATGACAGGGTTGGGTGGCGCGCCCTCTTTTTGCAATAGCTGCATCTGCGCCCACACCGTAATGCATTTGCTAAGCCAGATGGCAATCTGCAAACCGATGACAAAGAAGGACAGATGATCAAGACGACTTTCCCATTTTTGCGGCAGATCAAGAAAGTGCAGGCCTATCAGCAAGGAGAAAAAGGCAAAGGTGATTTTCTGTGTGCTGCGTAGCACTTCCAGCACGGCATCATCTACATGGGTGGTGCTGCGCGAGGATATCTCTGTCAGTTTGCGCAAGGCCAGTTTCCAGACTGACCGCAGGATGAGATAGCTGCCAACGATAACGACTAAGGTAGTCAGCCATTGATAGGCTGGCACATTCATAAAGGTATTGCTCTCTAGCCAATCAAGCATGCATTGCTCCTGTGAACTCGCGAAGGTCGAGCTTTATGCTAATGATGGCTGTGCCTATCGCGTCATCCGTATACGACGGATAGCGCTGTAGGCATTTATATACAAAGGACGTAGGTGGTGATGAAGATTTAATCCGCCAGCCGAGCTAATGCGCTAGGAAAATTAATGTGCCACGGTGCGTGAAAACAGATTCATGACCAATACCCCGGCAATGATCAGGCCCATGCCTATGATGGCTGGCAGATCCAGCTTTTGACCAAACAGCAACCAGGCAATCACCGACACCAGCACAATGCCCAGCCCAGACCAAATGGCATAGACCACGCCTACAGGCAGGCTACGCAGTGTCAGTGACAGGCAATAAAACGCGACCAGATAACCCACCACCACTATCAGGCTGGGCCAAGGCCGGGTAAAGCCCTCGCTAGCCTTGAGCGCAGAAGTGGCCAACACTTCGCTGACGATGGCGATGCCTAAATAAACCCAGTAATGCATGTGTACTCCAGAATTAAAGCTGTGCCGGGCTTAGACATCAGGTATGGCCTGGCTTTGGGGGATTTTGAAACGGTCTAGCTAACGAGCTGCATGCATTTTACTCTGGCATTGCTACTGCCAGGCGCTAGCTGGGGTCAGGGAGGGGTGACGGTGATAAAGCAGAGCCGATTACCATCCGGGTCTACCATCAGCATATTGCGCACACTGGGGCCAAGGTCGTTGCCTGGCGGTTCGGTGATATGCAGGCCTTGCTGCAGAAACTCCTCGTGTACGGCGTCCACATCCGGCACATAGAAGTGCACCAGGCCACCGAAGGCGCAATCACCGGTGTGTTCGGTCAGAAATATCTGCATATTGCCACGCGCGATGGCGGCAAATACGGGCAAACCCGATTCAAACTGATGCGTCCATAACTCGACGAAACCCAGTTTTTCATAATAAGGCTTGCTCAAACCATAGGAAGCCACACGGATCGCGGGCACTACACTTTGCTGGATGGTCACACTCCCCTCCTTTTTCAACACAATGACTTGGTAAAACCCTCACTTCTTAAACTTGAGTGCGTTGCGGTTTATTGCTGCGGCAACATCTGCGTGATGGCGTCATACAGGGCGGGAAATTCGGTAAAGCCATCTTCCGCCATAAAGTGCCCGCCATCTTCAAACAACTCCCACTCTGCCGCCAGCTTTTCCGCCAGGCGCAGGGAATAAGGGTAAGGCACAATATTGTCATCCTGAGCTGCCATCACCAGGCGCTGCGGCACTATGTTTTTGAGATGTTCAGTGTTCAGCGGCTCTGCAGTGAAGCTATCCAGCGCTGGTAAAAAACTTAAGGGCTCGGCAAATCCTGATACCAGAACCATGCCGCCTACCGCATCTTGCTGGCTTTCCAGATGACGCAGCAAGGTGATGCTACCCAGGCTGTGGCCTATGAAAAAACTCTGCGCATCATGGCGCGTGATATTGGCACGCAGATGATCGAGCCAGCCCTCGAATTTAGGGGTGCTGGGGCCGGGCAAGGCCAATACCTCTACCTGATGCCCTTCTGCCTCCAACATTTGTTTCAGCCAGGGAAACCAATGGCTGTCAGGGGTGGCCTGATAGCCGTGAATAATGTAGACAATGCTGGCTGATGACGTGCTGCTGGACATGTTGTTCCCACCTGGTGAATGATGGGTTAGAACACATTTTCAGGTTTAGTTTCAACTTAGTGGCTTACACCAGCCAACCATAGTCCACGTCATCATCGCGCCAGCCGCGATTATAGGTAGCGATTGCGCGCTTTATTTAACCGCGCCAAATACCTTTTTCAGCAAGTTGCTGGCCTGCCCCATGGGGTCCTTGCGTATGGCTTTTTCTTCCTCGGCAATCTTGAAGTAGACGCCATCCAGTGCCTTGGCGGTGACATATTGCTCAAGATTGGTTGATCCTTATTCACCAGGCCATATTTGCTGCCCATATCGGCAAACTTGTTGTATTGCTGCGCCAGGTCTACATTTTCCGTGGCCTTTTTGACGATAGGCAGAAATTTCTCTGCCATGGGGCCAGCTGTCACCTTGCGGAAATACTGGGTGGCGGAATCCTCACCGCCAGTCAAAATGCCCTTGGCATCACTGACGCTCATATTCTTCACAGCATTCACCAGCAAGGTCTTGGCTTCTGGCACAGCAGCCTCTGCCGCCTCATTCATCTTCACTACCAATTCATCTGCCTGCTTGCCCATGCCAAACATGCGCATGGCTTTTTCTGCCTTTTGCATGGAGGCTGGCAGTGGAATCTTGACCTGGGGATTATTGAGGAAACCCCCTGCCGCACCGAGCTGGCTCACGGCGCGCTCAGCACCTTGTATCAAGGCCTGTTTCAGGCCCTGGCTGGCATCGGCATTGCTAAGATCGCCCAGCCCCAGGGCTGAGGCATGGCTGGCAAATAGTGCAAAGCCCGCCGCTGTAATGAGTTGACGCATATGCTCTCCCTTATGGTTTTATCGTTATATAGCCCAAGCACTCAGCTGCCAGCGTGACAGCGCAAATACAGATGCAAGCTGGCAGGAGTTAATGACTTGCTATGTACTCAATGACGCATTAATGAAGCTCTTAATGATCTAGGCGCTTAACCCCCCATATCTTGTCAGCATACTCGCCTATGGTGCGATCACTGGAGAATTTACCTACGCGTGCCACATTGAGTATGGCCTTGCGGCTCCACTCTTCCTGATTCTGGTAGAGCTTGCCCACTTCATCCTGGGTGGCGATATAGCTGGCGTAATCGGCCAGCAGCAAGTAATGATCGCCATTATTGAGCAAGGCCTCGCCTATGGCCTGATAACGGTCGGGCTCATCCACGGAGAAGAAGCCCCCAGTAATCATATCCAGCGCCTGCTTAAGCTCGGCATTGCCGTGGTAGTAATCCCATGGGTTGTATTGATTGGCCTTCACCTCGGCCACTTCTTCGGTGGTCAGGCCAAAGATGAAGATATTGTCTTTACCCACTTCTTCCAGAATCTCCACATTGGCCCCATCCAGCGTGCCTATGGTCAATGCACCATTCAGCGCCATTTTCATATTGCCAGTGCCTGAGGCCTCAGTGCCTGCGGTGGATATCTGCTCAGACAGATCACTGCCGGGGAACAGCAACTCGGCCGCAGAAACTTCATAGTTGGGGTAGTAAACCACCTTGAGCTTGTCACCTACGGCAGAGTCTTCATTGACAATGGCCGCCACATCATTGATCAGGCGAATGATTAGTTTCGCCAGCCAATAGCCCGGGGCTGCCTTGCCACCAAAGATCACGGCACGCGGCGTGACATCCTTGGCCTGCCCGCTGCGAATGCGGTTGTACAAGGTGATGATATGCAAGACGTTGAGCAATTGGCGCTTGTATTCATGGATACGCTTGATCTGCACGTCAAACAAGGCATTGGGGTTAAGGCGTACCCCGGTGAGATGCTCCAGGCGTTTTGCCAGACGCTCTTTGTTGCTGCGCTTGATCTCGCGGAAGGTCTTGCGGAAATCCGCATCCTCGGCCAGCGCTTCCAGCCCGCGCAGCTTGCTGAGATCGCGATGGAAGTCAGGGCCTATGACCTTGTCTATCAACTTGGTCAGGCCGGGATTGCACTGATTCAGCCAGCGGCGTGGCGTGATGCCATTGGTGATATTGATAAACTTGCCAGGGAAGATACGGTTGAAATCGGCAAACAGCGTGGTGCGCAGCAACTCGCTGTGCAAGGCGGCCACACCATTGACGGTATGGCTACCAATCACGGCCAGGTGGGCCATGCGCACCCGGCGGCCGTTATTTTCATCAATGATGGAAACCCGGCTCAACAGATCAGTATCGCCAGGGAATTTATGGTTAACGAGTTGCAGGAACTCATGATTGATACGATAGATAATACCCAGGTGGCGTGGCAACAGATTGGCAAATAAATCCACCGCCCAGGTTTCCAGCGCTTCAGGCATCAGCGTGTGATTGGTATAGGCAAACACCTTGCCGGTAATTTTCCAGGCCTGATCCCACTTCAGGTGATGCACATCCACCAGTTGATACATCAGCTCCGCCACGGCAATTGCCGGGTGGGTATCATTCAGCTGAATCGCCACCTTGTCTGGCAGCACCGTCCAATCATCATGCTTGGAGAGGAAGCGACGCAAGATATCCTGAATCGAAGCCGAGACAAAGAAATACTGCTGCTTCAGCCTGAGTTCGCGCCCCAGCACCGAGGCATCATTGGGATAAAGCACCTTGGAGATATTCTCGTAGGCATTGCGCTCTTCCACCGCTTTTTCGTAATTGCCATCGTTAAAGTGCGCCAGATCAAACTCGCGCGCCGCCTTGGCCGACCACAAGCGCAGCGTATTGACGGTTTCAGTGTTATAGCCAGGGATAGGCATGTCATAGGCAATCGCCATCACACTTTCGGCATCTACCCAGTGTGATTCAGTGCCCTTGGGCGTGGGAAACTCCACCACGCGGCCATAAAGCTTGATTGGGTAATGACTCTCAGGCCGCTGGAACTCCCACAGATTGCCATAGCGCAACCAATTGTCAGGATTCTCGATTTGCTGGCCCTGGCTGATGGACTGCCGGAACATGCCATACTCATAGCGTATGCCATAGCCTGTGCCTGGTATATCCATGCTGGCCATGGAATCAAGGAAACAAGCCGCCAGCCTGCCCAAGCCACCATTCCCCAGCGCCGCATCCGTCTCCAGCTCTACCACCTCTTCCAGCTTGTGCCCCAGGGCGCTCAGCCCCTGCTTCACCTCAGGCTCTATCCCCAGGTTAAGCGCCGCATTCTGCAGCATGCGGCCTATGAGAAACTCCAGAGAAAGATAATAAACACGCTTGGGGTCTTGCGCGTTGTAAGCCTCGGCCGTCTTGGCCCAGCGCTCTACCATATGGTCGCGCACGGTATGCCCGGTGGCGACAAACCAGTCACGCGGCGTCGAAGCCTCACTGGTTTTGAATGCGGAAAAAATCAGGTGATTCTGTAATGCCTGGGCGATGGGGGTTTTTTCGGTGGTAATCACAGGTACGGCGACTTTGGGGTTTTTGGTTTGTTTTGTAGTCATTGGCGTGTTTCCATGTGCGTTTACAAAATGCCACCCTTGGCGAGATGCAGCCAATCCATATTGAATGACAAACGTTAAATTCTTGCGAAGTTTTATCTGATCGTGCGCTTTATTGACTCAGTAAAGCGCAATTTACCAGCCGTAAATAGTTCATAAAACCTCAGCAAAAATCAGGCCACTTTCTTCCGGGCAAGGGCTATACAGCGGGATTTCCGCTCTAGCACAGCCATGCAAGCGTTTGGCCAGTTCATTAAAAGACTACATCAGGTGAAAAAAGTTGAATAGATGGTGCAATAAAGTAAACAGCGGCAGCATGATGTGGCAGAGAGGGGGCAAAGCGGGAGTATCCAAGTCATGGTTTGAGCGTACGAGTACTAACGAAACCCTGACATACGCAACATTACGTAGTGAGGGAGTTGCTGAGCCTCTCGCAAGCGGCAGCAGGGGGCAAGCCCAGAAAAACCCAACAAAAAAGCCGGGCATGCCCGGCTTGATGGTCTGCGTTTAGCGGGATACCCGCTAGAGCAAAAATTATTTTGGATTAGGGTCGCTAACAAAGCCCAGCTTGGTCACGCCTGCATTCTGTGCATAAGACATTACTTCTGCCAGCACCTGATAACGGGTTTCCTTATCTGCACGGATATGCAGTTCAGGCTGCGGTTCTTTGTCTGCCACTTCATGCAATTTGACGTTCAGCTCTTCCAGCGTCACCACCTGGTCATTCCAGTACATGGTGCCAGCAGGATCAATTGCCACATCAATAATATCGGGCTTTTCCGGCGATGGCTGGCTGGTTGCCTGCGGCAGATCAATCTTCACCGCGTGTGTCAGCAGAGGGGCTGTGATGATGAAGATCACCAGCAACACCAGCATCACATCCACCAGTGGCGTGGTATTGATCTCGGACATTGGCCGGGTATGGCCCTCGCCTCCGCCTATACCGCCACCCGCCATCATGCTGATACCCCTTTGAGCTTGGTGGCAGCAGCAGGTGAAACTGCCTTGGTCTTGTGGCTAGGGTTCAGCGCCGCGCCTGTGGTCAACAGGATATGGAAATCATTGGCAAAGGCTTCAACCTCACCCAGGATCACGCGGTTACGACGTACCAGAGCGTTGTAAGCCAGCACAGCTGGAATCGCCACGGCCAGACCCAGCGCCGTCATGATCAGGGCTTCGCCTACTGGGCCTGCCACTTTGTCCAGGGTGGCCTGGCCACTTTGGCTGATGCTGGCCAGCGCATGGTAAATACCCCAAACCGTACCAAACAGACCAACGAAGGGTGAAACGCTACCAACAGAAGCCAGCATGGTCAGACCGTAATCCAGACGTTCGCTTTCATCGGCAATTTGTCTACGCATGGCGCGGGCGATGAATTCATCTTTGTTACAGGCTTCTTCCACACGGGATGCCGCGTAAGTCTGGTGATGCTCTGCAGCATCCACTGCCTGATTGGCTACGCGTGATACCGGGGTTTCGCCATTGTGGTGACGCAAGGCGGCATCAATGGAGGAAGCCTGCCAGAAATGGTTGCTGTATTCACGGCTGGCGCTGCGTATGGTGAGTGCCTGATAGAACTTGACCACCATGAGATACCAGCTGGCCACCGACATGAACAGCAGAACCGCTGCCACCAGCACCGATACCGGGCCACCGGCCAGGATGAAATCCAGACTGTTAAATTCGTATGCGCTTTCCATATTGCATTGATCCTATAGTAAAAATTGGACGATCTACTGATTAATCCGCGAGTGTGAACCGGACCGGGGCGATCACGGAAACTCTCATGGCCTTGTTGTTACGCTTGTAGGGGTTGAAGCGCGATTTCTTTGCAGCTTCCAGTGCGGCCTTGTCCAGACGATCAAAGCCACTGCTGGTTTCAAGCTGGATATTTTCTGGCACACCTGCCTCAGAAATGGTGATGCGCAACACCACTACGCCCTGCTCTCCCAGCCGCTTGGACATGGAAGGGTAGTTGGGCGATTCCTGGTGAGAATACGATACGCCACTGATGGAGACTTCAGGGATAGGCTGATCCTTGGGCTCAGGTTGCTTCACTGGCTCCACTTTTTCGGCCACCACTGGCTTTTCCTGCACTGGCGCTGCTGAAGGTGCCTGTTTTTCAACGGGCTGCGGCTCTGTCACTTCCTTGCTGACTTCCTTTACCGGCTCTTCAGGCTTGGGCGCTTCGATAGGCACAGGCTTATCGACAATTTTCTGCTTAGGCTTGGGTTTAGGCTTGGGCTCAGGCGGCTTGGGTGTAGGCTCAGGCTCCTTGATGGCCACTTCTGGAATGGGCTCTGGGCTTTTCACCAGGCTCACCATCATGGGTGGTGCTGCATCTTCACGTGGCGGCTCGTGCGTGGAAATAGCAATCAGGCTGGCAAAAATACCAGCGTGCAGCAGCACAATCCCCACCAGGGTCTTGGCTGAAAAATCACTCTCTTGCGGCGCGCGGAAGACCCGCTTGGGTATTAAGCTGCGAGTTGGGTATTGACTCAATTGCCCCTCAATCTCTGATCTTGAAAGGCGTGCGAGTTGCGACTCAATGGACATTTTTGATGCTTGTTGTGAATTGACTCTGGGATTTTGCAGCACTGAATACTGCTAGGCGGGCCGCTGCTTCCTGCAGCAACTCCGCCAGGGAATTAAACGCCTGGGCTTCTAGCCTGAGACTGAGTGCTCCGACTTCCACTTCTGCCACTTGGCACTCCTCACAATACAAGACCTTGCATCCATCATTACCAGCAAGCACTACACGCCTACAATTATTCACTGTCTTCATCGTTATCTCGCTGTTACCAATGCTGCATCTGGCGATGTCAGCCATGTGGGCACAAGGCTAGCCCTGCACGTGAGCGAAAAATGATAACCATTCTCATGTATTCAGTCAAGAATAACAATCATTCTAGCAGCTAATTAATCGTGATTCTTATTAATTTTGTCATTTGCGTCCGCTACTCTGTTGCGCAGCAGCGCACTGGCTATCACTTGCCGGGCATAAAATGCACTAACGCCAGACAAGAAAAAGGCCGCTTGCGCGGCCTTTGCTATTACTCTTGCAACCAGGATTACAGACGGTTGGCGTAGTATTCAACCACTTGCTGTACATCAACTGGGAATGGTACGTCTTCAGCTGCTGGCAGGTGAGCTACCTTAGCTTGTTGACCTTGTTCAGCCCAGGACAGCCACTCAGGACGAATCAGAGGCATGTTAGCCAAAGTTTCAACCACGATAGGCAACTTGGTGCTGCTACCCTTCAGGGAGATCTCGTCACCCACGCGCAGGCGGATGGAAGGAATGTTAACGGACTTGCCGTTCAACAATACGTGACGGTGGGAAACCAGCTGACGCGCAGCGGCAATGGTAGGCGCGAAACCAGCGCGGAATACCACGTTATCAAGACGACGTTCCAGCAGTTGCAGCAGGGTTTCGCCAGTAGGGGACTTGCCCTTACGTGCATCAACCACCAGGCGACGCAATTGCTTTTCGGACAGGCCGTAGTTGAAACGCAGCTTTTGCTTTTCTTGCAGCTTGACGCCGAAGTCAGACTTCTTGCGACGAGTTGCCTTGGCACCGTGCTGACCTGGAGGCGTAGGACGTGCCTCAATGGTCTTGCGGGACAAGCCAGGCAGATCAATACCAAGTGCGCGCATTACTTTAAGACGTGGGCCGGTAAATCTAGACATACTTTAAAACTCCTTTAATTGGATTGATCAGGCTGACCTGACAGAATTTTCCTGCATCCTGAACCACATTAGGATGGATAGCTTGAACGCTATCACCATGAATCTCATGGCATACCTGCACACTACTTTCTCCGCTTGCAACAGCGCAAAACATACCTGGCTGCAGACGAAGCCGCGGATTATACAATAAAAAACCAGCCCCACCAAGCGCGGGACTGGTTTTTGTCTTTCATGCTCTAAACAGCTTGTTTGCTGGGGCCAAGTTTAAACCAGCATGAGTTTAGGCCAGCATGGCATTGATGCGGCGCACAAAGGCGGCTGGGTCTTCCAGTTGCCCACCTTCCGCCAGCAAGGCCTGATCAAACAGCAAATGCGCCCAATCGGCAAACTTGCCATCATCATTCACCACTGCCAAACGCTGCACAATACCGTGATCTGGGTTGATTTCAAGTATAGGCTTGCTGCCTGAGGTTTTCTGCCCTGCAGCCTTGAGCAGGCGCTCGAGGTTACCAGACATATCATTGGCACCAGTGACCAAGCATGCGGGAGAGTCGGTCAAACGGTGCGTCACGCGCACTTCCTTGACGCTATCACCCAATGTGGCCTGCAACTTCTCCACCAGGGATTTGTAATTATCCTCGGTCTTTTTCTGTTGCTCTTTCTCGGCCTCATCTTCCAGCTTGCCCAGGTCCAGGTCACCCTTGGCTACCGATTGCAGTTTCTTGCCGTCAAACTCGGTCAGGCTGCCCAACAGCCATTCATCCACACGGTCGGACAGCAACAGTACTTCGATGCCCTTCTTGCGGAAGATTTCCAGATGTGGGCTGTGCTGCGCGGCGGCAAAGCTGTCCGCAGTAATGAAGTAGATGGCTTCCTGGCCTTCTTTCATGCGGCTGATGTAATCCTTGAACGACACCACTTGGGCGTCACTGTCGGCATGGGTGCTGGCAAAGCGCAGCAGGCTGGCAATTTTTTCCTTGTTGGCAAAATCTTCGCCCGGGCCTTCTTTCAGCACGCGGCCAAACTCGCTCCAGAAGGCGCTGTATTGCTCAGGCTGCTTTTCAGCCAGGTCTTCCAGCATGCCCAGCACTTTCTTTACCGAGCCAGCCTTGATGGCGTCTATATCCTTGGAGTGTTGCAGAATTTCACGCGAAACATTCAGCGGCAAGTCTGCACTATCAATCACGCCATGCACAAAGCGCAGGTATTGCGGCATCAACTGATCCGCGTCATCCATGATGAATACGCGTTTTACATAGAGCTTGATGCCATGCTGGCGGTCACGCTCATAGAGATCAAACGGCGCCTTAGTCGGGATATACAGCAAGGAAATGTATTCCTGCTTGCCTTCAACGCGGTTGTGGCTCCAGGTCAGCGGGTTCTCGAAGTCATGGGAAACATGCTTGTAGAACTCCTGATAATCTTCTTCCGTAATCTCGCTCTTGCTGCGTGCCCACAAGGCAGAAGCCTTGTTGACGGTTTCTTCTTCCTCGGTAGGGATTTGCTCGCCATCCTGCCACTCTGACTTTTTCATATAGATAGGCAGGGTGATATGGTCAGAGTACTTGCGGATAATCGACTTGAGCTTCCAGTCATTGAGGAACTCGTCTTCACCCTCACGCAGGTGCAGCACGATTTCGGTACCACGGCCCGCCTTGTCAGCGGCTTCCAGGGTGTAATCACCCTCGCCTGCGGATTCCCAGCGCACAGCCTCAGTGCTGCCAGCCCTACGCGTGGTCAATGTCACCTTGTCAGCCAGAATAAACGCAGAATAGAAGCCCACACCAAACTGACCAATCAGATTGGCATCCTTGGCCTGATCACCCGTCAGCGACTGGAAGAATTCCTTGGTGCCAGATTTGGCAATGGTGCCTATATTGTTGATCACTTCATCGCGGCTCATGCCTATGCCGTTATCGGCAATGGTCAGGGTACGCGCTTCCCTGTCAAAGCTGACGCGGATTTTCAGCTCGCTATCATCTTCATACAGGCTGTTATTGGCCAGCGCTTCAAAGCGCAGTTTGTCGGCCGCATCGCTGGCATTGGAAATCAGTTCACGCAGGACGATTTCATTGTTGCTGTATAGCGAGTGGATCATCAACTGCAGCAACTGCTTGACCTCGGCCTGGAAGCCCAAGGTTTGTTTTTGCTGCGTGGCTTCTTTTTGTAAATCCTCAGTGGACATAACTGACTACTCCCATGATGGTTTGAACAACATTGCTGCGCATATGGGGTTAGCCACTGTGATTTCAAGGCCGAAATTTGCTGCCGCGCTAGATGTCGGATTGAAAGCCCATGTAAAATGCGCGCAAAAACAATAATCAAGGTATCAGTCATCAAGAGGGATGGGACCACCCACCCTCAAGCAGGGGAGTCACACTTGAAGTATCTCAATCTTGGCTATGGCCTGGCGCTGTGCGCGCTCAGTCATGGCAGCCATGCAGCACCCATTGCCACCACCACGCCTCAAGTCGCAACAGAATCCACCCAGGAATCTGACATTGAACAACAGCTGGAAACCACCACCGTCACTGCGCGCAGACGCACGGAAAAATCCCAGGAAGTGCCCGCCAGCGTAGAGGTATTGCAAGGCAAGCAACTGGAGCCACTGCGCCTGACCCAGCTACAGGATATTGCCCCCCTGCTGCCCGGCCTCAGCATGCAATATATCAACCCACGCCAGACCGGGATTGCGATACGCGGCATAGGCTACAACCCGGCCAATGAAGGCCTGGAAACCAGCGCTGGCATCTATCTGGACAATGTTTACCTGGGCCGCCCAGGCATGGCCTTCTTTGACCTGCTGGATATAGAACAGCTAGACCTTTACCGTGGCCCGCAAGGCACTTTATTCGGCAAGAACACCACCGCAGGCGTGCTCAATATCAGCACCAAAGCCCCGGTGTTCCGCGCTGAAAATAGCGTGGAGGTTTCCATGGGCGCGCGCGATTATCGCCAGTTCAAGGCCATGTTCAACCAAGCCATCAACGAGGTTGCCGCCCTGCGTATTTCTGCCTACGACACGCGCGAAGATGGTTGGGTGAAGAATCTGCATAACGGTGATTACGTCAATGACATAAAGCGCCAGGGCGTGCGTGCGCAACTGCTGCTTAAGCCCGACCCCAGCATGAGCGTGCGCCTGATCGCAGAACACCATAACGAAGACTCTGGCAGCGGCGTACTGGTGCCCTATCGCTACGGCCCATGGAACCCTACCAGCATGGCGATGGTGGCTTTTCCACCGTTTGTGGTGCCCAACCCGCTGGTGAACCTGCCGCTGGGGACGCCAGGCTCCAATGCCACCACCAGCCTGAACCGGGCCATCGCCGCTGGCGCAGGCATACGCGCCATGAACCCCAAGGACTACACCGTCAATATTGATGGCGAGCAACGTTCGCGCACCAATCAAAATGCGCTATCCGCCGAGCTCAACAAGGACATCAATGGTTATAAACTGACGTCCATCACCGCCTGGCGCAACTGGCGCTTTTCGCCACGCAACGATATAGATCAGACTGATCTGGATGGTGGTGTGGGCGGCTTCAAGACCGACCACACTCAATACTCACAGGAAATCCGGCTGGCCTCGCCGCAGAGCGAAACGTTTGATTACGTGCTGGGTGCTTATTACCTGCACCAGAACATCCAGAGCGAAGTGGGCTACGACCTTGGCCCGGCAGCGTTTGCACTCACGGGTTTATATCCCGACAACTCCAGGCTGGCGGGCAGTGGCTATGTCAAAACCAATAGCTATGCCGTGTTTGGTCAAGGGGTCTACCACCTCACCGAGCAGCTGGACATCACCGCAGGCTTGCGCGCCACCCTGGAAAAGAAAACCGCAGAAGTCAATCAGGAGCGCATCACGCCCGTGCCTGCCATCCTGCTGCCGCTATTCGACAACTACAACTCCGGGGTGCAACACCGCAAGGATGAAAGCCTGTCTACGCTGTTGAGCGGCAGCTATCGCTTCAATGACGACCTGCTGGCTTACTTGAGTTTTTCCAGCAGCGAAAAATCCGGCGGCTACAACATCATAGGCGTGGCTCGCCCGGCTCGGTATTTGGCAATGACATTCTCGACCTCGACCCTGAAAAGGCGCGCAGCGTGGAGCTGGGCTTCAAGAGTCAGTGGCTGGATCAACGCCTGCGTTTCAATGCCAGTGTGTTTGTGACCAAGGTCAGGGATTATCAGGCGATTACGGGCATGAGGCTGAACAATGCAGGCTATACGCCATCATGAGCAATGTGGGCGATATTACCAGCCAGGGTCTGGAGCTGAGCCTGGCAGCCCAGGCCAATCGCTACCTTAACCTGGGCTTGAGTGCGGCCTATATAGATGCGACCTTTGACAATGGCAGTGCGCCCACGCCGCTGGAAGAATTCAATGGCCCGGGTGGCACGCTGGATAGTGGCTACGGCAAGGGTTTGCGCAGCATCAAGGGCAATCGCGTCAATGGCTCACCCAAACTGAGCATGAGCGCCAATGCCGAGTTGCACTGGAAACCAGCCAGCGCAGTGGAGCATTACGTCAGCATGCAATATGCCGTGCGCTCTGAGGTTTATGCCGATATCAACAACTCTATGTATTCGCGCATGCCGGGCTACGGCATCCTCAACCTCGCCACTGGCTTGCGCATGCAACAGGGCAAGCACCGCTGGGACTTGTCACTGTGGGCAAGAAATGCCCTGGACAAGCGTTATTTCTACGACCTCACAGGCACTTTCACCAATGCCTATGGCGGCTCTGCCGGGCAACCCCGCACCTTGGGGGCCAGCCTGCGCTACGATTTCTA
The DNA here is from genome assembly GCF_000617925.1 of Methylobacillus glycogenes JCM 2850. Lineage (GTDB taxonomy): Bacteria > Pseudomonadota > Gammaproteobacteria > Burkholderiales > Methylophilaceae > Methylobacillus > Methylobacillus glycogenes. Next base: position 156,280 of record NZ_BAMT01000001.1, on the reverse strand, counting down.
GCATAAGAAGTCTTCACCACCATGCTGCCTGGCGCCAGCTAGGCAGCTATTTGTACATGCGGCCTGGCACTAGCCAGCATCGGTGGGCAGTAGATAGCCGTGCAAGAACAAATCCACCCCTGATTGCACTAGCCTGGCGCGGGTTTCAGCATCCGGCATCACGCTTTCATCGCGCAATAAATAGTAGTGCCCCAGCACACACAGTTGCACAAACTGTATGGTTGCCGCACGCACATCGCCAAAACGTACCCTGCCCTGCGCCTTCAACTGCGCCAGATAACGCTCTACTGGCGCACGTGATTCATTCATCAACTGATCTATCAATTCCGCCAGCCCTTCTATGCGATGCATTTCTGCAATCACAATCCGGCTGAACTTCATATTGTCACTATGAAACCAGTGCGTGGCGATGTAATTGCCTATATCGGTCAAAGCCTGTTCCGGCGGCTTGCCAGTATTGGTGGTTTGATTCAGCCCACTGACATAACTTTCGACATACGTGCGTATGACCGCGAGAAACAAGCTGCTCTTGCTGGAGAAATGGCGATAGATGGTCAACTTGGAGACTGCAGCCATCTTGGCGATGCCTTCTATGCTCGCGCCCTGAAACCCTTTCTCCAAAAAGCTTTGCGCTGCACTGGTCAGCATATGCTGCACCAGCATTTCCGAGGCCTGCCGTGTCGGTCTTCCGCTAACGGTTTTCATGGGCTGTGTTCCTGAGTTAAGACATTTTAAGCGCGGACATTATGCGGCCCCGCATCAGGTCTATTTATATAAAAATAGAATATCAATATTAATAATAAATATTTTCCATTCTAAAAATTCTCGCTAACATGAGCCGAATTAAGTAAACGTTACCGTTCACTTAAATATAAAGCAATCCGCTCCCATTACCAAGCGGCATGTTGCATGCCGGTAGCAGAGAATGTATGGCCAACCAGAAAAGACAAATCAAGCTAGGCGCTTTCCTGCAAAGCGTGGGGCACCACCTTGCCGCCTGGCGTCACCCGGATGTAGACCCGGAAAATGCCACGCGCTTCAGCCATTTACAGCAATTGGCCCAGACTGCGGAACGCGGCAAGTTTGACGCCATTTTCTTTGCGGATGCATTGGGCTTGCCGCATATAGACCAGGCCCTGCTGAGCAAGGGCGCGGTGACCTATTTCTGGGAGCCGCTGACTGTGCTGTCTGCGCTCGCACTCAATACCAGCAAGATAGGCCTGATCAGCACGGTTTCTACCAGCTATTTGCAGCCTTATCATCTGGCCCGGCTGTTTGCCTCGCTGGATCATTTAAGCCAGGGGCGTGCAGGCTGGAATCTGGTGACCTCGGGCACGGATTTCGAGGCGCGTAATTTCAGCCTGCAGCAACAAACCCCGCATAGTGAGCGTTACCGCAAGGCCAGGGAATACGTGGATGTGGTCAAGGGCTTGTGGGATGGCTGGGATGACAATCCCTATCTGTTTGATAAAGCCGCTGGGCAATTCTTTGACCCAGCCAAGCTGCATTACCTCAACCATGAAGGTGAGTTTTTCTCGGTAGCAGGCCCGCTACAATCCGCGCGTCCGGTGCAGGGTTACCCGGTGATTGTGCAGGCAGGCTCATCAGAAGATGGGCAGAACCTGGCGGCGGCCACCGCTGAAGTGGTATTTACCGCCCAGCAATTTTTGCCTGCTGCCCAGGCGTTTTATCGTGGCCTCAAAGACAAGCTGGCGGCCCATGGCCGCGATGAAGACAGCCTCAAGATCATGCCTGGAGTCATGCCCATCATAGGCAGGACGGCAGAAGAAGCCGAAGAAAAATACCAGGCGCTGCAAAACCTCATAGACCCAGCGGTAGGCATTGCCCTGCTCTCGGCCTTCCTCGGCAATATAGACCTTAGCCGCTATTCCATAGATGACCCTGTGCCGGATTTCCCCGATACCGAAGGCTGGCAAAGCCGCCAGCAGTTGCTGGTAGACCTGGCGCGTAAAGACAATCTGAGCATACGCCAGCTCTATCAAAAGGTTGCTGGCGCACGCGGTCACCGCATTATCACTGGCACCGCCAGCGATATTGCCGATCAACTGGAGCTATGGTTTACCCAAGGGGCGGCCGATGGCTTCAATATCCTGCCCGCCACCCTGCCACAAGGTCTGGATGAATTTGTCGATCAGGTCATCCCCGAACTGCAACGTCGCGGCTTGTTCCGCACCGAATACACAGGCAACACCCTGCGCGAGCATCTTGAGCTGGCGCGTCCACGGAGTCAGTACGCATGAGCCAAGCCATCCCTAGCAGCAATCACCAGCCCAGTGCCAGCCAGCATAACCCGGCGGCGGCGCATCTCAATCACGCGCCACAACAGTATTTGTTTGGCAAGGCAGGCACGCTGGGTATCTTCAGCCTGTTATGCCTGTTGATGGTGTTCGATTTTGCTGACCGCCTGATCATTGCCGGGCTGCTACCTTATATCAAGGCAGAGTGGAGCCTGAGTGATGCGCAGTCTGGCCTGTTGAGTTCGCTGTTGACGCTGGGCATGGTGTTGTTTGCGTTTCCGGTGTCACTGGCCATAGACCGCTGGAGCCGGATCAAAACCGCCAGTTTGATGGGTGTGTTCTGGGGTTTAGCTTCCGCCAGTGGTGCGCTGGCGCAGAGCTTTGGCCAGCTTGCTGCCTCGCGCGCGTTGGTGGGGGCTGGTGAAGCGGCTTATGCACCAGCGTCTTATGCCTGGATCACCGCAGCGTTTCCACGCCGCAGGCTGCAACTGGCGCTGGGGGTGTTCTCCGCCAGCCAGCCCATAGGCATGGCCTTGGGCATTGCGCTAGGTGGTTATATCGCCGCGCATTATGGCTGGCGCCATGCACTAGGGCTGTTGGCCATTCCAGGTATTTTGGTGGCGATTGCACTTTACCGCTGCCGCGATTACCAGAATATTGTCCCGCTCAGCCAGGCCAATGCCCCTCGCATTAACCATTGGCAGGTGCTCAAGGAAAACCTGGGCAATATAGGCCGCACGCCCTCCTTGCTGCTGGCCTACCTCAGTGGTGCCATGGCGACCTTGCAGTGGGTGCCCATCATCTTCTTCCTGCCCACTTACCTCAACCGCATCCACGGCTTGCCACTGCAACAGGCCACACTGATGACCAGCGGTCTGTTGATGATAGGCGTGGTGGCAATTCCGCTGGGTGGCTGGATCATGGATGCATTGAATCGCCGCTATCGCCAGGCCAAGGTCTATTTCTCGGTGGTGGCATTTGCGCTGGCTTCACTGCTTTACTGGCTGGCGTTCGGCCTGCCGCATGCGGTCAACACGCAGTATCTGCTGATTGTCGCGGCCAGCTTCTCCGCCGCCGTCAGTGCATCTGGCCCACTCAGCATGACGCAGGAACTGGCACCGCCTTCGGGCCGGGCCTTGTCTGGTACGGCTTCGGTCATGACCTTGCACCTGCTGGGCTCAGTGCCCGGGCCTTTCCTCGCGGGCTTGCTGTCTGACCGTTATGGCCTGGATCAGGCGCTGCTGATTCTGCCCGCCAGCAGTGGCTTGCTGGCCGTGCTGTTCATTGCCAGCGCCCTGCGCTACTACCGTCACGACCTTGCCCGCGTCAGCCAATACCAGGTGCAGCCAGCATGAAACAACTGATAAGCACAAGCCATGCGCCCTGTCGCCGCGCTGCATGCTGACGCATTTACTGTTTTGCCATTCAAGTTTTGTTTTCAAGTTTAAAGGGGAACCCAAGCATGAACTTCAAGAAACCTATGATCATCAGCGGCATTGCCTTGGCTGTGCACGCTGCTTACAACCCGGTGTATGCGGATGAAGCGCAAGCGGTGAGCGCCCAGTCAGACAGCGCTAACGAAAACCGTCTGGGCAATATCACCGTCACCGCGCGAAGACGCGCAGAAAAAGAACAGGACGTGCCAGCCCCCATCACCGTGATCAAGGGCGAGCAACTGGAGCAGACCAAGATTTACCAGGTGCAGGACCTGCAACAACTGCTGCCCAACTTCACCGCGCAGTTTATCCATGCGCGTCAATCCAGCGTGGCGGTGCGCGGCATAGGCAACAATACCGCCAATGAAGGCCTGGAAGGCAGCGTTGGTATTTATCTGGACAACGTTTATCTCGGGCGTCCCGGTCAGGCCGTGTTTGACCTGCTGGATATAGAACAGATTGACCTCTTGCGCGGCCCGCAAGGCACTTTGTTTGGCAAAAACACCACCGCAGGTGTGTTGAATATCACCTCGCGCGCCCCGGTATTCAAGGAAGAGCGCTCGGTAGAAGTTTCAGGCGGCGAGCGCGGCTATCGCCAGTTCAAGGCCAGCATCAACCAGCCTTTGAGCGACACCGTGGCGGTGCGCCTGTCGGCTTATGACACCCAGGATGATGGCTGGATCAAGAACACTTATAACGGCAAGGATCTCAACGCGATTGATCGCAAAGGTCTACGTGCAGGCCTTGTTCAAGCCCAGCGAGACGTTCAATCTGCGCGTGATTGCCGAGCATAACGAGGAAGATTCCAGTACTGGCAGCCTAATTCCCTACAGCTTCGGGCCATGGAACCCAGGCGGTGCGGCAGCGGCCAACTTGCCACTTGGTACGCCAGGCTCGAATGCCACTACCTACGCCCAACGCGCCACCTTGCTGGGCGCACGCAATATCAGCCGCGACCCTTATGACTACAAGGTAGATTTTGATGCCAGACAGCGTTCGCGCGTCAATCAAGACGCCTTATCAGCCGAGGCCAATTGGGATATCAATGGCTACAAGCTGACTTCTATCACCGCCTGGCGTGACTGGAAATTCAGCCCTGAGAATGATCTGGACTTTACGCGCCTGCCTGGCATCGTTGGCGGCTTCAAGGTGGATGAGTCGCAGTACTCGCAGGAAGTACGCCTGGCTTCACCGTTGGGTGAAGTCTATGACTATGTGGTTGGAGCCTATTACTACCATCAGAACATCAACAGCGATAATGCCTATGCGACTGGTGCAAGTGCACTCAATCTCACCACAACCAATCCCCCCAATGCATCCTTACGAGGAATCGGTAAATCATCTACAGATAGCTATGCCGCTTTCGGCCAAGCCACTTGGCACCTTAGCCAGGTATTCGACCTGACCGGGGGCTTGCGCTACACCCAAGAAAAGAAAGAAGGCAGCGTACAGCAGCAGACGGTAGACCCGGCAAATCCTTATGCAGCTGGTCTGCGCTGTTCCGTGCTTACGACAGCGGCACATTACGCCGCACCGATGAAAGTTTGGCTGGTCTGCTGACAGCAAGCTACCGCTTTAAAGATGATGTGCTGGGCTTTGTCACTTACTCCACGGGCGAAAAATCCGGCGGCTTCAACGTCAACAGCGTCACTACCCCTGCCGCATTGCTAGGCAATAGCGCACTGAATATTGAGCCGGAAAAGGCACGTAACCTGGAGATTGGCCTGAAAACATCCTGGCTGGATAATCGCGTCAATATCAATGCCAATGTATTCCTGACCAAAATCTCTGATTATCAGGCAGTGACCACCACGGAAAACAACGGCAATTATGTCGCCCTGCTTTCCAATGTGGGTGACCTTACCAGCAAGGGTGTGGAACTGGACATCAAGGCCCAGGCGACTAGTCATCTGCTGCTGAACTTCAATGCGGCTTACACAGACGCGACCTTTGATAATGGCAGCGCGCCTACCCCATTCGAGGAATTCAATGGCCCAGGCGGCAATGCCAACAGTGGCTATGGCAAAGGCTTCCGCAGTATCTCTGGCAACCGTGTCAATGGCGCACCACGCTGGACTGCCAATGCTGGCCTGCAACACCGCTGGAGCATCAATGGCAATGTGGAGCACTACACCGCTGCCAATTATGGCTGGCGCTCTGAAACCTACGCTGACGTGAACAATTCCGTGTACTCCAAGATTCCAAGCTATGGTGTGTTCAATCTGACTACAGGTTTCAGGATTCCCCAGGGCAAGAACCAGTGGGACTTGTCCATCTGGGCCAAGAACCTGTTTGATAAGCACTACTTCTTAGGGCTAGTGAATTCTGGCAATGGTATGTATGCAGGCTCTGCTGCCCAGCCGCGTACCATAGGTGCGAGCTTGCGTTACGATTTTTAAATAAAGCTTTTTATAAAGCACGCACGCAACCAGCCACCTGCTGCTATTTGGCCGCAGGTGGCTTTTTTACGTTCAGATGCAACAAGGGAATTTGCCAGGGATTTTTACCAGCGATGGTTTCAGTCTGTAGATGGTTTCGGCTACACTATGCCCTTCATGACCGCAGGGGATTGCGATGGCGAATATCTCGATCAACAAGTTAGATGAGCAATTATTTGAAGTCGCCATCCAGACTCCCTCACCCACCACCCACCGCGTGACCGTAGCCACCGATTATGCAGACAGGTTGACCCAGGGGCGCTTCAGCACTGAAGAACTGGTCAGCCGTTCTTTTGATTTTCTGCTGGCGCGTGAACCCAATACCAGCATTTTGCGCAGTTTCGACCTTGCGGTGATCTCGCGCTATTTCCCTGAATATGAACGTGTGATCAGCAGCTAGGCTTTAGCCTGGCCTGCTTGTTGCGCCAGCAGTTTCAGCACCAGTCCGGCTGCGGCCATGCCGCTGGGCGCGGTGACGGTCACCGTGGAACCATAGCCCGCGCAATTGAGGCCAGTAATGGCATTATCCGTCTCGCAACTCACGGTTTCTGGTTGCTGCACAGGCTCATCGGAATAGATACAGGGTATGCCAAATTTGGCGGGTTTTTTGGCAGAAGCACTGCTTGATTACCCGCCTTGGGGAAACCATGATCACGGCGCAATTGGTTGCGCACCTTGGCTAACAGCCTGTCACCCTGCACTTCAGACAAATCCCCCACCCGCAAGCGCGTGGGGTCAAAGCGCCCCCCTGCACCGCCTGCCATCACCAGTGGTAATTTGTGACGGCGACACCAGGCCGCCAGTGCGGTCTTGGCGCGTGCATCATCAATGGCATCCAGCACCGCGTCATAGCCCCGGTTTAACATGGCATCCAGGTTATCTGGCGTGATGAAATCTTCAATTTCGTGCACCTGGGCCAGTGGGTTGATCTGCTTGACGCGTTGCGCCATGGCGCTGACCTTGGCCATGCCAAACGCACCCTCCACCGCATGTAGCTGGCGATTGACGTTGGATTCGGCAATATTATCCAGATCTATCAGCGTCAACTGGCCTACGGCATTACGCGCCAGGGCTTCCACCGCCCAAGAGCCTACACCACCGACGCCTATCACGCAGACATGCGCCTGACGGAAACGCTGTAGTGCTGCATCGCCATAGAGGCGGCGCACGCCACCAAAGCGACGCTCAAAATCGAGTTCAGTATCATGACTCATGGCTGCTCACATCCCACTGCGCGGATTTCACGCTGATATTGTTCCAGCCCATGAATCGCGCAATGATTTTGTTCCACGGCATGGCCCAGCCTGGCCAGCTGATCCAGATATTTGCTCATGGTGTCGCAATACAAGGCATCGGCATCCACATCCGCCTGCACGCGGTTTTCCAGCGCCTGTAATTCAGCCTGCAAGCCTTTGCAGGTGTCATCTTGGAAAGGGTTACGCGCAGTTTTGGCCTGCGGTTGGCAAATCGCAGCGGCCAACTGCTTGGCAGTGGCAGACTTGGCTAATGGCGCCATAGGCTGCGGCTTGTCAAACAGGGATTCGCTCTTGCCGTCATGTACGCGCTGCGCTTGTAGCAGACTAAAGGTGTTGGCGCGGCAATCCAGGCTGATGGTGCTCAGGGTCTGCTCGTTTTTGTTGAAGGGCTTAACGCGCGCATGCACCGTCCACAGACCAGATTCACCACCGCGCAGTGAGTTCTGGTCAAACGAGACTTCCCCGGTGTTGCTGTTACCTACCAGTTGCCATTGCGGTTGGTATGACTGGGATTTGCTGGGCAGTGATTTGCTGAGTTGGGATTGACTGGGCTGTAATGGGCTATCCTGGCCTTGCCCCAGCCCGCTGCAATACTGCTGCTGTAATTGATCTGGCAACGAGGCTGCGTGATGGGTTCGCTGGCACGTGGTGCATCAAACTTGAAGCTTTGCTTGCCTGCCGCGTCCAGATGGTAACCATGTTGATAGCTGAACCTATGCTGCTGGCACTCTATCAGCATGCTGGTAAGCCAGCGTCCGCCATTGGCTTCATCCACGCGGGTCATGACGCTGACTTGTTGCAATTCTGGGTTACGCGTAACGCTGGAAGGGTCAACATAATGCTTGCCCACGCTGCTCTGCCCGGCCTCTACCCATTGCTCGGCATGCGCTGCGTTTATCATGAGCCAAAGACAGGCACTTAACAGGCTAGCGCTAAAACCGCGGGCAGATAAAAACACGCTCAAGCCTTTTCCAGTACCACAAAGGCCGCAGCCAGAGCTTTTTCGTCACTGATGGATAGGTGCAGACTGCCTATGCCTTTTTGCTGCAAAAGCGCTTGCAGCGCGGGGGCAAGCTGAAACTCAGGCTTGCCCAGCGCATCGTGACCTATGCCTATATTGTCAAAACTGGCCGCACCACGTATGCCAGTGCCCAAGGCCTTGGCAAAGGCTTCCTTGGCAGCAAAGCGTTTGGCAAGAAAACGGGCTTTGACACGGCTGGCGGCGTAATCCTGCCACTCAAGCTCGTTGAGTATGCGTTGCGCAAAAGCATCACCAAAGCGGCTGAGAGAATCCTCTATGCGCGCCACCTCGACGATATCGGTACCTATGCCATAAATCATGCCTGGCCCATTATGGAGTTCATTATTTGCCACAACGCCTAACTCATCGCTCAGCTGGCGGCCTGTGTCATCAGCGCCTTCATTTCACGCACCGCGTTATCCCAGCCCACAAACAAGGCATGCGCCACAATGGCATGTCCAATATTGAGTTCTTCTATACCGGGAATGCTGGCAATCTCATGTACGTTATGGATATTGAGCCCATGACCCGCATTGACCACCAAGCCCAATGCCAGACCATGATCAATTGCCCGCTGCACGCGCTGCAACTCGACCAGCTTATCTTCTTCACCCACCGCATCTGCATAAGCGCCAGTGTGGATTTCGACCACCTGCGCACCCGCCGCCTTGGATGCCTCTACCTGCGCGACATCAGGGCCTATGAACAGTGACACTCGAATACCCGCATTGCTCAGCGTCTTGCAGGCAGCCTTGATAGTACCCAGATTACCGACCACATCCAGCCCACCCTCGGTGGTACGCTCTTCACGTCGCTCTGGCACCAGGCAGACATCCTGCGGCTTGACCTTGAGCGCAATGCCCACCATCTCATCGGTGACCGCCATCTCCAGATTCATTTTGGTTTGCAGCAATGGGCGCAAGGCAAAAACGTCTGCATCCTGAATATGCCGTCTGTCTTCACGCAAATGGATGGTGATACTGTCAGCCCCGGCTTCTTCTGCGCGCAAAGCGGCCTGTACTACGCTGGGATACTGGGTGCCACGTGCCTGACGCAGGGTGGCCACATGGTCGATATTGACGCCTAGTCTGATCATAATGCCTGTAAGTCCATTAAAAGTTGTCGCGTATGCAGGGGCTTGTCGCCCAGATAATGCGCCAGCAAAAGCCGCATCAGTTGTTTGCTTTGTTGTTGCGTCTGCGGGTTGCTGTAATCATCGCTGAGCATATCCAGCAAAGTAGCGCCGGATAATTGTACGCCATTTGTCTGCGCCGCCGACCTGCCAGCCACCGCGCCCTGCTCGGGCAGATAGTAGTAAGACTGATCGGGAGCAATCTCCTGCCCGGCGACATCCTGCTCCAAGGGCAAGGCATAGCCCAGCTCTTGCAGCAGCTTGAGCTCAAAGCGGCGCAAAGTGCTGGCCAAAGGCGCTGCCTGATGCGCAAGATTACGCAAGGTCTGGCTGTAATAAGTAAACAAAGCCTCGTGACCATCCTCGCGCGGCAGCAAGCGCAGCAGCAATTCATTGAGGTAAAAGCCACACATCAAAGCCTCACCCTGCAACAGCAGCAGCCCCTCTCCCCACTCCATACCATGCAGATTCTTCAGCTCAGACTTGCCCGACCAGGTGGCCTGCAAAGGCTGAAACGCCTGCAACATCCCCCGCATCGCCGACCGCGGCCGCCGCGCACCCTTGGCCAACACCGCCATCCGCCCAAAATCGCGGCTGAACAACTCCGCCACCAAGCTGGTTTCCTTGAAGGGATAGGTATGCAGCACGTAAACCGGCTGATGATCCTGACGATTGAGGGTGGTCGCCATTACTTAAAAGAGTATTAAGAGTCGGTAAGAAGTTGGGTTAATTCAAAATGAGGTATGCGCAGTGAAAATTTTTGGCGGTTTTTTCTAAGTACGCCAAGCCAACCAGCCGCTTGATGCCAGGGGCAAAGACAAGGCGGAGGCCCGCAGACAGTACACCTAGTACGGCAAGGGCTGACAACGCCGTATTTGCCCCTGGCATCAAGCGGCCCCTCAGTAGCCTAGGCTTTTGAGGGCACGCTCATCGTCGGCCCAGCCGCCCTTGACCTTGACCCAGGTCTCCAACCAAACCTTGCTATCAAACAGCTTTTCCATATCCTGCCGCGCTTCGGTAGAAATACGCTTGAGCTTCTCGCCACCCTTGCCTATCAACATGGGCTTCTGGCTTTCCTTGTCGACAATAATCGCAGCATGAATGCGGCGCAGATTGCCTTCTTGCTCAAACTTCTCAATTTCCACGGCTACAGAGTAAGGAATTTCATCGCCCAGCAAGCGGAAGATTTTCTCGCGCAGCAGTTCAGCGGCGAGGAAACGTTCATTACGGTCTGTCAGTTCATCTTCGCCGTAAATCGCCGCTTGCTCAGGCAGGTGCTCGCGTACGGTTTCAAGCAGCTGATCCAGATTAAGGCTGCGCTTGGCGCTGACCGGGATAATGCCTGTGAAGGGGAATTCCTGACTCATGGTCTCAATCAGCGGCAAGAGCTTGCCCTTGTCTTCCATGAGGTCAGCCTTGTTGATCACCATGAATACTGGCTGGTTGCGTGGCAACAGGGTCACCACTTTGCGATCAGCATCGGTGAGGTTTTGTGGCTCCACCACAAACAGCACCACATCAATATCGCTGAGAACCTGGGTCACAGTGCGGTTCAGGCTGCGGTTCAGCGCATTGACATGCTTTTGCTGAAAACCCGGGGTATCAACAAAGAGAAACTGGGTGTCGGCGGTGGTGTGTATGCCCAGCAGACGATGGCGCGTGGTTTGTGCCTTGCGCGAGGTAATGCTGAGCTTGAGGCCGAGGATATGGTTGAGCAAGGTGGATTTGCCGACATTGGGTCGGCCCACAATGGCCACGGTACCGCAGCGGAAATTTCTGGTTGTATTCATGGTTTACCTTTTGTGAGCAATAGCTCGTATGCAGACTGGGCGGCCAGTTGTTCAGCCGCGCGGCGGCTGGCGCCACGGCCTTCAGTCGTGATCTGGAATTTGGCGATATGGCAGCTGACCAGAAAAGTCTGGCAATGTGCCTCGCCTTCGGTCGCCAGCACGGTGTATTCGGGCAGGTCCAGCTTGCGCCCCTGCAGCCATTCCTGCAATAGCGACTTGGCATCCTTGCCTATGGCTTTGGGGTCTATATTTTCCAACAAGGGCAGGAACAGGCGCTGCACCAGGGCATCGGCAGCCGGGTAGCCACCATCGAGGAATACCGCACCAAGTATGGCCTCAACCGCATCAGCGAGTACCGAAGGACGACGCCAGCCACCGCTTTTAAGCTCGCCCTCACCCAGGCGCAAGGACTCCCCCAGGTTGAGACTGATTGCAATCTCGCTCAGGGTTTGTTCCTTGACCAATTGCGCGCGCAAGCGGCTGAGGTCACCTTCGGGCAGCTTGGGAAAGCGCTGGTATAACTGATGCGCCACCAGGAAATTCAGCACGCCATCGCCGAGAAATTCCAGGCGCTCATTATTTTGGCTGGAGTGGCTACGGTGGGTCAGTGCCCGCCTTAATAATTCCGGATCACTGAATTCATGCCCCAGCTGACGCGCGAGTTTGGCCGGGATCATGCCACCACCCAGCCTTTGGGCTGCTTGCTGCCATGCGCGTGCACAGCGGGTTTAACGTGCATTGTCGGTTGAAGCCTCGAAATCCAGCAATACACTGACATTGGCCACCAGGGGCACGACCACTTGGTAATCCACGGAGACCACGGTCTTGCCGCTTTCATCACGCAGGAAGCTCAAATCCTTGCCATCAATACTGGTGATGTTGTCTATGGTGGTGGTTTTGTTGAAGGCTTCCAATATCTGGCTTTTGCTCATGTTTTTGAATTCAGGATCATGAGCCAGTCTGGTAAGCGCTTTTTTGACCGTGAAATATTCAATATAGGAGGGCACCAGCTTCATGGCCAGCACGGCAAAGAAGCTGCCGATGACAATCACAACCACCAGGCTGAGAAAGGTCATGCCTTGCTGTAGCTTTTTGCCTGGCTGTTGCATCATGCTTGAATTCATCATCATGTCTGCCCTCAATTAGTTGATCTTGCTGCCAATTCTGCCGAAATCGTCAAAATTCCACCAGATAAAGAAAGCACGGCCCACCAGGTTATCTTCAGGTACAAAACCCCAAACACGGCTGTCCTTGCTGTTATCACGGTTATCACCCATGGCAAAGTAATGCCCAGGCGGCACTTCGACTTCACCATCGAACGCCATGCCGTTTTCTTCAATCAGGATATCGTGCTTTTTCTCGCCCAGTTGTTCCTGGTAACGCTTGGTCACTATCATGTTAAGACCAGTGCCTACGTATTTGTAATCATCGGCAAAGGTAGTCTCAATAGGTTTGCCATTGATGGTGAGGCGCTTGTCGCGGTAGGCAATGCGGTCACCCGGCACACCGACCACGCGCTTGATGTAATCAATGGAAGGGTCAGGTGGGTAATGGAATACAAACACATCGCCACGTTGTGGATGGCCAACCTCAAAGAAAGTCTTGTTGAGGATGGGCACACGCAGGCCATAGCTGAACTTGTTAACCAGAATGAAATCGCCAGCCAGCAAGGTTGGCATCATGGAGCCGGATGGAATCTTGAATGGCTCCACGATAAAGGAGCGAATCAGGAACACCGCCAGAATCACCGGGAAGAAGCTCTTGGAGTACTCGACAATCACAGGGTCAGCAGCATCGGCTGCGCGTTTCTTGCGCCAGAACAGGTTATCCAGCAACCAGATCACCCCGGTAATGACCAATACACCCAGCATGAACAATGCAAACATCATTTGTCTTCAACCCTCAAAATGGCCAGGAATGCTTCCTGTGGAATCTCTACGTTACCAACCTGCTTCATGCGCTTTTTGCCTTCTTTTTGCTTTTCCAGCAGTTTCTTCTTACGCGTAATATCGCCACCGTAGCACTTGGCCAATACGTTTTTGCGCATGGCTTTGACGGTTTCACGCGCAATGATGTTGGCACCGATAGAGGCTTGCACAGCAATATCAAACATCTGGCGCGGAATCAGTTCACGCATCTTGGAGACCAGTTCACGGCCACGATATACGCTGGTTGCGCGGTGCACAATTAGCGACAACGCATCAACACGTTCGCCGTTGACCATAATGTCGAGCTTGACCAAATCCGCTGCACGGAACTCGAGGAATTCGTAGTCCATGGAGCATAGCCACGCGATACCGACTTGAGGCGGTCGAAGAAATCCAGCACCACTTCATTGAGCGGCATTTCATAGCTGAGCATGACCTGGCGGCCCATATACTGCATATTGCGCTGCACGCCACGCTTGCCATTACACAAGGTCATGACCGGGCCTACATAGTCCTGTGGCATTAGCAGATTGATATTGATGATGGGCTCACGTATCTCGGCCACTCTTGAAGGCTCAGGCAAACGTGAAGGGTTCTCGATCTGCACCACCTCGCCAGACTTCATCATCAGTTCATAGACCACCGTAGGAGCGGTGGTAATGAGGTCCATATCGTATTCGCGCTCTAGGCGCTCCTGCACAATTTCCATGTGCAGCAGACCTAAGAAGCCGCAGCGGAAACCAAAGCCCAGCGCGGTGGAGTTTTCTGGCTCGAATTGCAGTGAGGCATCGTTGAGGCGCAGTTTTTCCAGCGCTTCACGCAAGGCTTCAAACTGATTGGATTCCACCGGGTACAAACCAGCAAACACCTGTGGTTGTACTTCCTTGAAACCTGGCAAGGCTTCTTCGGCCTGCTGGATTCAAGAGTGACGGTATCACCGACCTTGGCGCTGGTCAGTTCCTTGATACCGGCAATGATAAAACCTACTTCACCTGCGGACAGCGAAGCGCGCTGACGCGACTTGGGCGTAAACACACCCACCTGCTCACACAGATGCACGGCCTTGGTGGCCATCATGCGGATTTTGTCTTTGGGCTTAAGTACGCCATCCACCACGCGCACCAGCATGATGACGCTACGTAATTATCAAACCAGGAATCGATGATCAAGGCCTTGAGCGGCTTGGTCGGGTCGCCCACAGGAGGGGGAATCCTGGCGATCATATTCTCAAGAACGTCTTGCACGCCTACGCCAGTCTTGGCAGAACAGCGCACAGCCTCGGAAGCATCAACCCCGATCACGTCTTCGATTTCCTGCATCACCCGCTCTGGATCAGCAGCAGGCAAGTCTATCTTGTTCAGTACGGGTACAACTTCCACGCCCTGATCAATTGCGGTGTAGCAGTTGGCCACACTTTGCGCCTCTACGCCCTGGGAGGCATCCACACTAGCAGTGCGCCTTCACAGGCAGCCAGCGAGCGGCTGACTTCATAGGAGAAGTCGACGTGGCCAGGGGTGTCAATCAGGTTGAGGTTGTAGATTTCACCGTTGAGCGCCTTGTACTCCAGGGCTGCGGTTTGTGCTTTGATGGTAATACCGCGCTCACGCTCGATGTCCATGGAGTCCAGCACCTGGGCTTCCATTTCACGGTCGGACAAGCCGCCACAGAGCTGAATGATACGGTCTGCAAGGGTTGATTTACCGTGGTCGATGTGGGCGATGATGGAGAAGTTGCGGATGTTTTTCATGTTTTATCGAGTTAAGCCAAGCAAAGAAGGGCGCCGAAGCGCCCTTTTACAACACACTAATTAGTAGCGGATTTTACAACAAACCCCGCTGCTTAGCATGATTTACTTAGCCATTACTTGGCGATCTTGACGGGTACATACAAGGTATTTTCACCACGCTGCACCAGCAAGGCGACGGTTTTACCCGCTGGAATTGCATTCACCTGCTTGCCAAATTGTTCCAGGCTTTGCACCTCGGTATTGTTAAAGCCCAATACCAGATCACCTCTGCGTATACCTGCTTGCGCGGCTGCACCCTGAGCGTCGACCACCAGCAAGGCATTACGGCCATTGAGGCTGCGGCGCTGCTGCGGGGTGAGTTCACGCAGGGTCAGGCCCAGTCGATTGGACTCAGGCTTGGCGTTGGATTGGGGTGCGGCCGCGACTTCATCCTTGTCTACTGGCATTTCACCCAGGGTAATGGTCAACACCTTGCTCGCGCCCTTGCGCAGCACATCCACAGGTACTTGTTTGCCAGGCTTGGTAGCACCGACAATACGTGGCAGGTCAGAGGAAGTGGTGACAGGCTTGCTGTCGAACTTGATCACCACATCACCAGGCTCCAGGCCGCCCTTCTCTGCCGGGCTTCCCTTCTCTACCCCAGCGACCAGCGCACCATTGGTGTTTTTCATCCCAAAGGATTCGGCCAGGTCTTTGGTGATTTCCTGTATGCCTATGCCCAGCCAGCCACGCGAAACATGACCTGCGCTCTTGAGTTGGTTGGAAACATCAATCGCCACATCGATAGGAATCGAGAAGGACAAGCCCATATAACCACCAGTGCGGCTATAGATTTGCGAGTTGATACCGACCACCTCACCCTTGAGGTTGAACAGCGGGCCACCAGAGTTACCGGGATTAATGGCCACATCGGTCTGAATAAACGGCACAAAGTTTTCTTGTGGCAATGCCCTGCCCTTGGCGCTGACTACACCTGCGGTCAAGGTGCTTTCCAGGCCAAATGGTGAACCTATCGCCACTACCCACTCGCCTACCTTGAGCTGCTCTGGGTTACCTATGGTGACCTTGGGCAGGCCAGTGGCTTCAATCTTGAGCAAGGCCACATCGGTCTTGCGGTCTGCGCCTATGATCTTGGCCTTGAATTCGCGCTTGTCATTGAGCTTGACGATCACTTCATCTGCCTCGCGCACCACATGGGCATTGGTGAGGATATAGCCGTCACTGCTGAGAATAAAACCTGAACCCAGAGATTGGGACTTGTATTCCGGTTGCTGGGGAGCACCTTGTCCGCCTGGGCCACGTGGGTTACCAGGAATGCCTGGAATACCGAAGCGACGGAAAAATTCATTCAGCGCTTCTTCATCAGGCATGCCCTGGAAAGGCGAGCCACCCTGGTTGGACTGCGCCACCTGGGTTACGCTGATATTAACGACTGAGCTTCCCTGCTTTTCTGCCAGCTCAGTGAAATCCGGCAATTCCTTGGCAAATACCGGGGTTGCAGTTGACAGGCCCAGAGCTAAACAAATTGCAGACACAGCAATGAGTTTGTTAAACATTGATTCACCTCGTTCATACGTCACACATATGCACCACAGGGTCGAGATTAGGTTTCGTGATTCAGACCCAGGGCGCAGCCATAGAGTTACATTTCAGGATTTACATTCACTACTCAAATTGCACTACATACAGCATTGCAAACACCAGACAACATGCACAGACAACGTTAATACAGGGGATTTAATCAGCCAGGCCGAATGACAGGCTTCATGGAGGATTACTTGCTGAAACTCACCGCACTGCCAATTTGCGTGACGGTAGCGGCAGGCACTTCACCGACCACCAGGATTTGATAACCCTTGCTCACATTGGCATAGAAATTGGTTGCTCCCTTCGCCGTCTGGCCGATCTTAGGACGAGCGCCCTTGACCAAAGGTTCAATAAACAAGGAAACAGAAGCCAAGCCATCGGTAAAGATCACCTGCGTCACAGGGGCCTCTTTGCCTGGCACCAGTCGGGTGACCTGCTCCACCTTGCGATAACCTGCAGGCAGATTGCCCACACTCCAGCCAGTGCTAGGCTCGGCAGGCTGGGCATGGCCTTCTTCCAGAATGTAGTTCTTGCTGTGATCCACATTGGGGTGGAACCAGTCCATATCCTGGCTTTCCAGCATATCAACCTGACTGAAGGTCATCTGCTCCAGCATTTGGTTTTGCTCGTTGAGCATCAGGGATTTGAGCAGCAGGCCATATTCTCTATCTGCCCAGAATTTGTAGGCATAGCGCAGACGATCACGGGGATCAAGGTATACCACACGGCCATCACGGCCTGCCACGCGCTCCATTGCGCCAATTCTGGCTTTATAGCTGGCTTTGATTGCCTGGATATTGGCTGGCAGCACTGCGGGGAACAGGTTATGCGCCCGCCGCTTTTCCATAATGACTTTTTCGTTCTTGGGGCTGAAGATCACTACATCGCTGCCCTGGCTCAGCATTTCGCGCGGCGTGCCATCCAGCACCACCATGCGCGCATACTCGCCCTGACCGTAATTCATGTGAGTGATTTGCACCGACTTGACGTTCTCGCCGGACTGATAGACGAAGACCCCTTTGTAGCTTAAGTCATGGGCAGCTTCTGCTGCTTTCTGCAATACCAGCCAGGGGTCTTCGGGTTCCGCATGCACAACAGCCATCGGGGTTGCCAGCAGGCACGCCAGCAAGAAACGCTTCATCTACCGGCTACTCCGAATAATTGGCAGGCTGAATATAGTAGGCAGAATTGCTAGAGGCCTGGGATTGGTGTGCCAAGAGATAATCCGCAGGAATGCTTTGCGCAATTTCCATAGGGGAAGCTGCATCATCCACATTGCTTTGCACTTGTTGCTGCAACACGACCCAACCGACAAATGCCACAGCGGAAACAGAAGCCGCCACAGACCAAAGCTTGCTGCTACGCAACAAGGATTGCTTACGCTTGACTGCGGGCACCAGCAGTACAGGCTCATCATCCAGACTTGCCATCAAACGCTCAGTGAAATCCGCCTTAAAGACCGGGTTGCCACGCATGGCATCGCCGATAAGATGGTAATCAGCCCATGCCTGGGTGGATTCTCCACCAGACTTCAAAGTCGTATACAGATACTCTGCATCCTCAAGCGCCAGATCATCATCAATCAGCGCTGAAATTTGACTCTTCATTACCATCTCCTGTTTTCGGGCGTGTCCAGCAATGGACGCAACTTTTGAGCAATTGTTTCGCGCGCACGGAAAATACGTGAGCGTACAGTACCAATCGGGCAATCCATCATGGTGGCGATTTCCTCATAACTGAGGCCCTCGATCTCACGCAGAGTGATGGCAGTCCTTAATTCTTCGGGCAAACCTGCCACGGTATCGTTCACCGTGCGGGCGATTTCCTTGCCCATCAATTCGGTTTCGGGCGTATCCATGGTGCGCAGCTCATTACCATCCTCGAAGTTTTCTGCATCTTCGATTTCGATATCACCCGTAGCTTGTGGCCTACGACCCATGGCCACCAGATAATTCTTGGCGGTGTTAATGCCTATGCGGTAAAGCCAGGTGTAGAACGCACTATCACCACGAAAACTTGGAAGGGCACGATAAGCCTTGATAAAAGACTCTTGCACCACGTCCTCGACTTCAGCGGGATCACGGATCAGGCGCGACAGCAAACGTCCCAGCTTGCGCTGGTACTTGTCTACCAATAGACCGAATGCACGCTTGTCACCGCCTTGTGCCCGCTCTACCAGTTGCTGATCTATCTCCCGGTTACCCGCTGGTGGGGTACCTGCCATAGAGGCCATGCTCCCTGTCTGTGTTTTCTTGACTGACGGAGTATAACCGCGCACGCCGGTATCAACGAAGCCCAGGCGAGAAAATTCTTCAAAATTATTTGTCTTTATCATGACCTTCCCTTTAGTTTTTCATGACTAGCTTAGTGAGAGAGACAGCGCTACACTCGCGAAAGTTCATCCAACCATGGGTTCTTATGCAGCAATATGATGTCTTGATTATCGGTAGCGGCCTGGCCGGACTCACACTGGCGCTCAAGGTCGGTCAAGACAGGAAAGTCTGCCTGATCAGCAAACGCGGTATTAACGATGGCTCCAGCAACTGGGCGCAAGGTGGCATTGCTGCAGTATTAACCGATGATGATTCTACCGAAGCGCATATTCAGGACACCTTGATTGCCGGGGCTGGCCTCTGCGATGCCGCCGTCACGCGCCTGGTGGCCGAGCATGGTCGCGAAACCGTGGAGTGGCTGATTGCCGAAGGCGTGCCCTTCACGCGTGAAGAAGATAACAGCGGTTTTCATTTAACGCGTGAAGGTGGGCATAGCCACAGGCGCATCATTCATGCTGCGGATGCCACTGGGCATGCCGTGCAAAAAACTCTGGCTGAGAAAGTACAGCAACATCCCAACATCACGGTGCTGGAAGAACATATTGCCGTAGACCTGATCACCGCAGGCAAGGTCAATATGGAAGGCAGTGCCTGCCTGGGAGCTTATGTGCTCAACAACCTCACAGGCAAGGTTTCAACCATAGCCGCACAGCAAACGGTGCTGGCCACGGGCGGTGCTGGCAAGGTCTATCTCTATACCACCAACCTGACGTTTCCTCGGGTGACGGTGTGGCCATGGCCTGGCGTGCTGGCTGCCGCATTGCCAATATGGAGTTCATCCAGTTTCACCCCACCTGCTTGTACCATCCCGAGGCTAAGTCTTTCCTCATCACCGAGGCGGTGCGCGGTGAAGGTGGCCTGCTCAAGCTGCCTGATGGCAGACGCTTTATGACCTGGCATGACGAGCGTGCCGAATTGGCACCCCGAGATATTGTCGCCCGCGCGATAGATTTCGAGATGAAAAAGCGCGGCCTGGATTGCGTCTACCTCGACATTTCCCACCAACCTGCAGATTTCATACTCTCGCACTTCCCCACCATCTACAGGCGCTGCTTTGAGCTGGGCATAGATATCACGCGTGAGCCTATACCGTAGTGCCAGCAGCGCACTATAGCTGCGGCGGCATTATGACCGATCATATAGGGCGCACAGATATTCCGCGCCTGTATGCCATAGGAGAAACCGCCTGCACTGGCTTGCATGGCGCCAACCGTCTGGCCAGCAACTCCTTGCTGGAGTGTCTGGTATTTGGCCAAGCTGTGGCTGAAGACATTCTCAGCCAGCCGCAAATGCCAGAGGTCAACCTGCCTATTGGGATGAAAGCCGGGTCACGGATGCCGATGAAGAAATCATCATCACCCATAACTGGAGTGAACTGCGCCGCACCATGTGGAATTACGTAGGCATAGTGCGCACCAATAAGCGTTTGACGCGCGCCCTGCACCGCATCCATCTGCTACGTGACGAAGTGCACGAGTTTTACAGCAACTTCCGCGTCAGCAATAACTTGATAGAACTGCGCAACCTGCTACAGGTGGCCGAACTGATTGTGCTCAGCGCCATGGCGCGCCAGGAAAGCCGCGGCCTGCACTACAGCAAGGATTACCCCTTCCTCGCCGATGAAGCCGTACCTACAGTGCTGGAACCTTCCAATTACTACAGCCTGCTAGACAGTCATCATGGTCAGCATGACGACAAACATCATCACGCACATTCCCATAGCGAATAGAAACCTGAGTTCTTAAACCTGGGCTTATAAACCTAAGCGTATACACGCTTTTATAAGCCCGCGTTGCACGCGGCCACACATCCAATTAGAATGCGAATAATTCTTATTATTTGCACACTTTATTTGCACATTACCATGTCTGGCCCGTCGTCGTCTCACACGCTTAGTTCGCTTTACCAGCATCATTTCGATTGGCTGCATGGCTGGCTGCGCCGCAGATTAGGTGCCTCGCAAGATGCGGCAGACCTGGCGCAAGACACGTTTATGCGCTTATTCCATAAAGAGCGC
The DNA here is from genome assembly GCF_000617925.1 of Methylobacillus glycogenes JCM 2850. Taxonomy (GTDB): domain Bacteria; phylum Pseudomonadota; class Gammaproteobacteria; order Burkholderiales; family Methylophilaceae; genus Methylobacillus; species Methylobacillus glycogenes. The sequence continues at coordinate 135,337 of NZ_BAMT01000001.1, read as the reverse complement.
GAACTGGCACTGCTGCGCGAACCCAAGGCTTATCTCGCTACCGTAGCGCATGGAGTACTAGTCAATCACTGGCGCAGACAGGCGCTGGAACAAGCTTATCTTGACGCCCTGGCTGCCATGCCCTGCCCCATTACGCCCTCTCTGGAAGACCAGCGCCTGGTTTTAGAGGCTTTGGAGCAAATTGCCAGCATGCTGGATGGCCTGCCCAGCCGCACGCGCGAGATATTTTTGCTATCACAACTGGATGGCATGACCTATCCACAAATTGCCGCCCAGCTTGGCATCAGCGTTAATGTGGTGCAAAAAGCCATGACGCGCGCCATGTCGCAATGTTATGCCACGCTGTATGCATGATGAGCCAAGGCCAGCATGAATCAGCCTAGTCATTTACATCCCGATAATCTCCATCCCGATATCATCGCCACCGCCATACACTGGTTTGTGCGCAGTGCCTCGGGCACCATGGACCCGCAAGAAGAGCTGGCGCGCAACGATTGGCTGGCAGCTCATCCCGATCATGAGCTGGCCTGGCAGCGTATGCATGGGATTGCAGGGAAAATTCAGCAACCTGCACGCATGCAATCCCTGCCCGTGTTGCACGCCACCTTGAAAACCAGCGCCCAGCAACAGCGCCGCCGCGTGCTGAAAGGCCTGGTCTGGGCAGGCACGGTGTTGACCTCGGGCTGGTTACTCAAGGATGAGCCAGCGCTACGCAGGCTGACTGCTGACCACAGCACCGCCATAGGTGAACAGCGACAACTCACGCTGGCTGAGGGCACGGCGCTGACACTGGACAGCAATACCCTGGTTAATATTGATTACTCCAAGCATATGCGCCGCGTTACCCTGCTGCACGGTAGGGTTATGATCAATACCGCCGCCGATGCCGCAGGCAGACCTTTTGTGCTTGTTACCCGCGATGGTGAACTACGCCCGGTGGGCACGCGTTTTAGCGTCAGCCGTGATGCCCATGGCAAGCATACGCATCTGGCCGTTAGCGCAGGCGCGGTGGAGATTTACCTTGCTGGCAGTCAGACCCCTGCCCGCACCGTGCTGGCTGGGCAAGAAACCGATTTTTACCCTACGCATGCATTGGCCCCACAGCTGCTGTCTGCCAGTACCACCGCCTGGGCAGACGGTATGCTCAGCGCCGAGCGCATGCCGCTGGCAGAGTTTATTCAGGAGTTGGCGCGTTATCACCAGGGCTGGCTGCACTGCAATGACGCGGCAGGCCAGCTGCTGGTGACGGGTACTTACCCGCTGACAGGGGCGGACGCCAGCTTGCGCATATTGCAGGCCTTGCAAGCTACGCTGCCTATCTCGCTGCAGTTCCGCACCCGTTATTGGGTGGGCATCAGCCTGGCCTAGGCCTAGGGTTTTCTGCGGCATTCAAACTTTCTTAAGATTATTTTTGTATTTTCCGGCAGTTTTTTTCTTCTCGTCTGGCTTAGCTGATAGTAGCAATCTGCACATGGGCAAAACAGCAAACCCCACCATCTGCCCGCAGCTTGTCCCTATCTCATCAGATCAAGGAACGCCATGAAAGACGCTTTACCTGCCGGGTTGCAATGTCGCCGCCCTATCGCCCTCGCTCTGTTATGCCTGTCACTAGGCATCAGCCATAGCGCCAGCATTTCCACTGCTTTGGCAGCCGAGGAGGCATCCGCACAACATCACACCTTCAATATCGCCCCCGGGGCACTGGATCAGGCCTTGCGCCAGTTTGGCATGCAAGCGGGCATTATGATTTCCGTCAATGCGGAACTGACCCAGCAACTCTCAAGCCCAGGCCTCAACGGTAAGTTTTCGCTGACCCAGGCGTTTGCCAGACTGCTGGAAGGCACTGGCCTTTCTGCTATCAACAAGGATGGCACCTACAGCCTGCAAAAAACTCCGCAGCAAAAGCTGGATCGCTCATCCGGCCATGCCTTGCCTGAGGTAAACGTCATCAGCAAACGCGAGCAAGCCTGGGGTCCTACCGATGGCTATATTGCCCGCAAGAGTGCCAGCGCCAGCAAGATAGATGCTGACCTTAAGGAAACCCCGCAGATAGTCTCGGTGATAGGCAGTGATCAAATCCGTGATCAGGCCATTTCAAGTGTCACCGAGGCGGTGCGCTATTCTGCAGGTGTGCGCGCCTGGGATTACGCCACGACTGATGATGATATTGCAGTGCGCGGCTTTTATTTGACCGGAACCGGGCTTTATCGCGATGGCATGCGACTGATTCATAACGGCTTTATGTCCAATATTGAGCCTTACGGCATGGAGCGGCTGGAAGTCGTGCATGGCCCAGCCTCGGTGCTGTATGGTCAGGCCGCGCCTGGCGGTTTGCTCAATGCGGTCACCAAGCGCCCGCGCGCCAATATGCGCAATGAGGTCGGCATTGAGTTGGGTAGTTTTGGTCGTAAGCAGGCCAAGCTGGATGTGGGTGGACAGCTGGATCAGGATGGCCATGTGCTTGCGCGCCTGACGGTGTTGCAGCGTGAATCGGGCACGCAATGGAAGTATCAGGATAACGACAGGCTGTATATCGCGCCCTCGCTGACCTTCCAGAATGACAGCACACGCCTGACGCTGTTGGCGCAATATCAGCAAGATGATCTGGGCTTTGTCACGCCATATTATCGCCACACCCCACTGGGCCGCTCCAAGGACAACCTCAACGTCAACGGCCCGCACTCTGGGCACGATAAGGAAAGCGCGTCTCTAGGCTATCTGTTTGAGCATGAGTTCAATCAGACTTTCACCGTGCGCCATAACCTGCGTTATATGGATGGCAGCAATGACAGACGCGAAATGCGTAATCGCGGCATGGCGGCCAATGGTGTAGATATGAACCGCCTTGCCATGTTCAGGCCAGACTCGGAAAGAACCTGGGTGATTGATAATCAGCTTGAGGCCAGGTTTATCACAGGCAGCGTCTCGCACAAGGCCATTGCTGGCCTGGATTACTACCGGTCAAGCTTGCATTTACCCATTTACTCGGTTAATACCGTGTTGCCCATCAATGTGGTCAATCCGCGTTATGACGTACCAGATTGGCAGAACAATTTTCTCTCTGACGACACGCGTGCGGAAAACCGCCAGTTTGGCTATTACCTGCAGGATCAGATCAATTTTGGTCAACGCTGGGTGCTCAGCCTGGGCGCACGCTATGACGATGCGGATACCGATACCCGCTATAACGCACGCGCTAGCGCCGCCCAAGCCTTTACCACCAGCCGCCTCAAGCGCAATGACTATGCCCTTACTGGTCGCGCTGGCTTGATCTATCTGGCAGAGAATGGTTGGGCGCCTTACATCAGCTATAACACCTCGTTCCAGCCACCGATTTCCACAACTTTCACTACGGATGCTTATGGTCAGCCATTTGAGCCTGAGAAAGGCAAACAATACGAGATCGGTGTGCGCTATATGCCCGATGGTGCGCCTTACAGCTTTACCGCCGCAGTCTATGAGTTGACCAAGACCAATGTACGCACGCCATCACTACAGACCATAGGCCGCGATGTGCAAACTGGTGAAGTGCGCTCACGCGGGCTGGAGCTTGAAGGTGCAGCACGTCTGGGTGAGCACTACTCCCTACTTGGCAGTTACACTTATCTGGACAGCGAGATTCTCAAAAGCAATCAGCCATGGGAAGTTGGCAGCGCTTTTGCAGCAGCGCCTAAACATGTGGCTTCCTTGTGGGGAAAATATCAGCAAGGTGCTCTATCGCTAGGCCTGGGCGTACGCCATGTGGGCACGGCGCTGGGGGCTTTACCCTTGCAGGGTGTAGACACGCCTGAGAACGACAGGTACACCTTGCTGGATGCCATGGCAGCTTACGACTTTTCACAACACTGGCGCTTGTCAGTCAATGCCAGCAACCTGACCGACCGTGAATATTTGACGCAATGCAACAATATCCGCGGTAGCGAGTTCTGCATTCTGGGTTATGGGCGTGATGTGCGCGCTGCGCTAACTTACTCTTGGTAAGTCATTGAGCAACCTGGCTTAAATTGGCCTGGTGTTCTGAATAAAACACAACCGGCTCAAGCCGGTTTTGTTTTATTCATCCTGCTTGGGCTCCATATACACCAGTTCCCAGATATGGCCGTCCAGGTCTTCAAAACCATGGCTATACATAAAGCCATAATCCTTGGCTGGGTTAGGTATCTTGCCACCTGCGGCTTGGGCCTTGGCGACAAGGTCATCTACTTCCTGGCGGCTGGCCAGTGCTAGGCAGACCAGCACTTCTGTGCTGTGACGCGCATCAACAATGGGTTTAGCGGTAAAGGTCTGGAAAAATTCATTCACCAGCAGCATGACAAAGATGTTTTCGCCCACCATCATGCAGGTGGCATTATCGTCCGTGAACTGAGGGTCAAAGCTGAAACCCAGCTTGGTGAAAAAATCGACTGCGGGACTTAACTGCTTGACTGGTAGATTGACAAAGATTTGCTGCGCCATGCCATGCTCCTTTGCTAAGGTTGCTTTTGAGGGTGATGCAAATACCTTGATGCTAACAGTTTAAGTACTGATGTTATGTGCGCGATCAGTTTTAAGTACTGATCTTATGTGCGCGATCAGTTTGTGTACTGATCTTAGTGTGCGTGATCAGTTTAAGTACTGATCTTATGTCTGCGATCAGTTTAAGTACTGATCTTATGTCTGCGATCAGTTTGAGTACTGATCTTATGTGCGCGATCAGTTTTAAGTACTGATCTTATGTGCGTGATCGCGCTTCAATCCGGGCAAGATAAGCCTCGGCATCCAGCCCTCCACCCTGGCGCTGCGCTCCCAGATGGTTTCCGCCAGACACTCCATCAATTCATGCTGGGCGTTATAGGCATCGTCATGCCGGGCCGACAGGCGTTGATAAGCGGCATTGATACCGGGCGGCTGATCTATCGCCACTTGCTCCAGGATTGATAGGTGCAAGCTCATGTGCAAAAAAGGATTGGTCTCGCCCATTTCCGGGAAATAAGCCTGATCCAGATATTTTTCAGGGGCATTAAGCACCTGATGATATTCCGGATGCATTTGCATCACCTCAACCGCCATAGACTCCAGCGCAGTCAACGCCTGCTGCGCTTGAAACTTGGCCCAGGCGTCAAAGAAAAACTGACGCACCTGGTCACGGCTGGGGTTGAACAATGCCATTAACTTTCCCTGACTTGCATGGCTTGCGGTGCAAAACCATGGTTGAGCGGCCCGACTCCTGCTCCAGTTCGGACCTGCGCCCCGGCATAAAGTGCCGAGCGCACATAAATACGTGCTGCTTGCACTGCATCTGGCAGGCTGAAACCCAGGGCCAGATATGCAGCAATTGCCGAAGACAGCGTGCAGCCAGTGCCATGCAGGTTATGGGTGGAAATGCGTAGCGAATGCAGCTTGTGACTTTCGGCCACAGCGCCTGTGGCATTGGCTTGCACCAGGATATCCAGCACATCATGGCCGGGCAGATGTCCGCCTTTGAGCAGCACGGCTTTAGCACCCTGATTGAGCAGCTCGCTGGCGGCTTGTTCCAGCTCATCGCCCATGGTCAGGCTGCGATTGAGCAGTAGCATGGCTTCATCCAGATTGGGTGTCACCACCAGCGCACGGGGGAATAATTCTTGCACCAGCACCGCCACCGCTTCATCCGAGATCAATTTTGCGCCGTTGGCAGAGACCATGACCGGGTCTAACACCACTTGGGTTAAACCATGCGCATCCAAAGCCTCGGCCACTGTCATCACCACTTCCGGCGAATGCAGCATGCCTATCTTGACGGCATCTACCCCTATGTCTTCTACCACGGCATCTATCTGGTCGCGCAACATCGCGGGGGGCACGCTGTGGATAGCGCGCACGCCCTGGGTATTTTGCGCGGTGAGGGCCGTAATCGCGGTCATGCCATAACAACCCAGCGCCGAGAAGGTTTTGAGGTCAGCCTGAATACCCGCACCGCCACTGCTGTCCGAGCCGGCAATCGATAATACCCTGGGATATCTGGAAGCTTTGAGCGTCATGCTGAGTCCTTACTGGTAAATAAACCCAGCACCACAGAATGTTGCAGCAACTCGTTTTTGCCCGCTACCGGAGCAATTTCGCCGTTACCGTAAAACCCGATCAGTGGCATGCCTGGGTAATATTGCTTGATCAATTCTATATCTCTATCTATGCCATCGTAAAAATGAGGTCCGCGCCCCATACAGGAGAACAACAGGCCAAAAGCAGGCCGGGCAGGCAAGATAGTGCTGACGGTCTCGATTTGCGTGGCCAGGTTTTGCTGCGCAGCCTCGGTGTCGCGTATGCCCCAGGACAACCATTGCCCAGGCTTGATTGCCTTGGCCACCGTCACCGCATCGTGCTGGCAACTGATCAAAGTCGCTAGCTGGCATTCCCCCAATAGCAGATCAGCCTCTTCGTCCGCCACCATCACCATGAGCTGATGGGTAGGTAAACCCGCTGCCAAGTCTACGCCATGGCTTTCGAGCGCAGCGTAGAGGCTGGAGGCTGCAGATTGGCGGCCAATTTCCAATAGGTCTAGATCATGCGCGCTGTGTAATTGTTGCGGTTGACTCAAGCGCTTGAAACCATGGGCAGACAATATCATGCCACTCGCCCCGTGCATGGAAAGCTCACAAAAACCCGTCAACGCGCCCTTGCCGTTTTCCCACACAGAAAACGGCCCTTGCCCCATGGCATCTCCGGAAACCCCGCCAAACCTCAAGCCTGGCATGCTCATCCAGGCAGGGTTAAAGGCGTTAGGCGCGGTCAAGGTCAATAGCAGCCCAGATTCGCCAGGCAAGGGTTTGGCCAGTGCTGTGCCATCCCCCAGCACCAGGGCTACAGCGGCAGGAGTATCCAGTGCCCAGTCCTGATCGGTAAATATTCCGGGGGCAGAACAGCCGCAGATCTGCGTGGTGCTGGCCGCCGCAGCCGCTGCGCGCAAGGCGGCTTGAGGATCATGGGCAAAATGTTCGGTGAGAAATAGCAGCACACTGCTGGCAAGCTCCAGCCCGGCCGATTCCAGCGCCATATTGACCGCTGCACTGACTAATTCCGGGCTGGCCTTGCGACCACGTTTAAAGCCTGCGCCTGCTTTCAAGCCTGTGCTCCCGCATGCGTCAGGGGAATGGTCTTGGCCTTGTATTCACATAAATCCACAATCACGCATTCACCACACTTGGGCTTGCGCGCCACGCAGATGTAACGGCCATGCAGTATCAGCAGATGATGCGCATCTTGCAGATATTGCTTGGGCACGGCCTTCATCAGTTTCAGTTCTACATCGAGCGGGGTTTTACCTGGCGCAATACCGATGCGGTTGCCCAGGCGGAAAATATGGGTATCTACCGCAATGGTGGGCTGACCAAAGGCAGTGTTGAGAATCACATTGGCGGTTTTTCTGCCAACGCCGGGCAGGCTTTCCAGTGCCACACGGTTATCCGGCACTACGCTGGCGTATTGCTCTACCAGCATCTTGCAGGTCGCCATCACATTCTTGGCCTTGCTGCGGTACAAGCCTATGGTTTTGATATAGCTTTCCAGGCCTTCTATGCCCAAGTCGAGAATTGCTTGCGGGGTATTGGCCACCGGGAATAATTTCGCAGTGGCAATATTGACGCCTTTATCCGTGGCCTGCGCCGACAAAATCACCGCAATCAGCAACTCAAAGGTGCTGCTGTGCACCAGCTCGGTGGTGGGGTCAGGAATGGCGACGCTCAGTCTGCGGAATATTTCCTGGCGTTTTTCCGCATTCATGTTGTGTGCACCTTGGCCAGAACTTGGAATAGGCATTGCGGAGCAATATTTAACTGCTGCAATGGTGACAGGTCGTAAAGATGGCGAGAGAAAGATGGCTTCATGGTCTAGCCGGGAATTATACCTGCTATGACCAAAAAACCAGTAACCGTGCTGAGCGTTTAGGCGATGGCTTGGCGCCTGTCCAGCAGACCTTCATAGACATAGTGACGTATCATCAGCTGCGCCGTCGTATCGACCTCCAGAAACTCCAGCCCTACCAGATAGCCAGAACCTGCATCTGCATTGTCATCAATGATATTGCGGATTTTGGCGTTGACCGCAATATTGGAAGGCGCTTCATCTCCAGGCAAAGGCAGATCAAAGCATAGAGAGAATTGATCATCCACCTCACCCACATCCTGATCCACACGCAACTGGCAGCCAGTGGCACTTAGATTGGCCAGGCGCACTGCCAGATCCTGGCTGGCCTGACGCTTGAGCTTGGCCGCCATATCCACGCGTATACGCAGCTCTCGGCGTATCTTCTTTACCTGTAGCTTGCGCGGATAACTCACGCACAGGCAATTCAGGGGATGATAAAAAGTTTGGATAACGCTGACATCGAAATTGCAAATCATGGTGCCGGAGAACACGCGTAAAGTGACTTTTTCACCGTCATAACACGTCATCACCGTGCCCTGCACCCTTGGCAGGCGTAACAGCAGATACTCGTTGCTTTCCACGCCTATCAAGCTGGAAATATGCTGAACCGGAGTGCGGCCTCTATGCGTGAATAGCTGTAACTTCGCACCAGGCTGCAGATTGAGGCTGGCAAACTCAACCGCTTGCTCCTCTGACGTTTCGTTCTGATTCTTTTCCACATCCTCTTCTGCCATCGTCACCCCTTACACAAACTTGATTGACGCCACCCTGATTGTCGGCACTTTTATTGACACCACCTTCATTGCCGCTGAATTTATGGTGATTTTATAAAGCAAGAGTCAAGTCCATGGCGACTATCAGCATGGTTAGGAATCTTACCAATAAAATGTTTCAGCTTTGTATCTCTTGAAAATAATTAATAGTTTCCTACAAATTCATTTCCAGATTAACCTTTTTTAAAAAAAGGTCTTTAACTCAGCCATGCGCAAGCGTAATATACCCATAAATTGAAAGTGGTTTATTGCCACACGGTTTTATTGCGTAAAAATGGAGGAAATCATCATGCTTAAAGTCCTGTTTGGTTCTTGGGTTGGCATCGCTTCGCTTGGCACCATATTGCTGACCATTGCCGTTGTTAGTTATTGGGTAGGCTTTTGCATCAATAACGCACGCAAGGAGCGCGCCAGCCTTGAGCATGGGCACGATTAATCAAGGCATAGATTTACCGTGCAGACTTAAATTTACAGTGCAAACTCAGATGTGCAGCTTTAGCAAGCACACCAACCCGGCACACATTGCTACGCCCGCTCAAATCAAGACTTGACCTGATTCAATACCCCTATTTTTATTAGGTGATAAATTCTGATTTGAGGTATCCTTGCTGTGCCCTAATTTTTAACGCTAGATGAGAGCCAAATGAAAGAAACCTCTTCCAGCCTGCCCTGGCTAAACCTCCCCAATTTGCCCACTTCTATCAAGGCCCTGTTTATCGGCTATTTACTGGTAATCGGTGTTGGCTTGTGTATGGCAGGCTTGCAGATCATGCTGACCCACGGCATGGCGGACGGTAAGTTAGGCCTATCTAAAGATGACATCGTCTACAGTTATTACGGTGACCGCAGCGGCAGCAAGCTGGAAAGCAAATTGAACGGCTCCATGAAAGACAACGCCCCGCCCGAGATTCGTCTAGAAATCATCAAGTGGGCGCGCGAAGGTGCGCCAGAAGCGCAATGGGAAAACCGCTTCAAGGGCGTGTTTGCGCAATACTGCGTCATGTGTCACAGCAATATTCCCGGCATTCCCAACTTCACCAAGTTCGATGAAGTCAAGAAAGTTGCCGCCATCAATGAAGGTGCCAGCGTACAAAGCCTGACGCGTGTTTCACACATTCACTTGTTCGGCATCTGCTTTATCTTCTTCCTGATGGCATTTATCTTTAGCTTTGCCGTCAATGTGCCCAAGGTATTAAAGATACTGGCCATCATCTTCCCCTTCGCCTTCCTGATTCTGGATGTGCTGTCCTGGTGGCTGACGAAATGGAATCCTGGCTTTGCCTGGCTCACCATCATAGGCGGTATTGGTTATAGCCTCGCATCCACCTTTATGTGGTTTACCAGCATGTACCAAATGCTGATCATGTCGCGCTCGGGCAAGACCTATGGCAATGCCTGGGAAGCAGACCTGAATCGTTAGGATGAACTAGCCAAGTATGATGTAGACAAACTTAACGGAGGCATAGGCCTCCGTTTTTTTTGCTCGTAGTCTTAAGATTGCATCAATGTCATGGGCATAGGCTTTGCTTGACCTAATTACCCCCCGTAATGGAGAACAGACCATGGACACCTCATCTATACACGCTGTCATGCTCGATTTGGATGGCGTACTGCATATAGGCAATGCCGCGATTCCCGGTGCAATTGAAACGGTGGATTTATTACGTGTACGCGGCATCAGCTGCCGCTTTGTCACTAACACCAGCACGCTGTCGCGAGATTCCTTGCAGAAAAAAATACTCTCCATGGGTTTCTACGTCACCCCAGAGGAAATCATCAGCGCCCCTGAGGCCACATTGAAATATCTTGAGCGCCTGGGAGACCCGGTGTGCCATTTCCTGCTGGCCGATGATGTCAAAAAAGACTTCTCACACTTCCGTCAATCGAAGACTAATGCCGAATATATCGTGGTGGGCGATATAGGCGAGCGCTGGAATTACGCCGTGATGAACGAGGTGTTTAGCAACCTCAAGCGTGGCGCAAAACTGATCACTATGCATAAAAACCGTTTCTGGCAGACCGAGCAGGGTTTGCAGTTGGATATAGGCAGTTTTATTGCAGGCCTGGAGTATGCCGCGGGTGTGGAGGCCATGATCATGGGCAAGCCTTCTGTAGACTTTTTCAAGATTGCGCTCGCAGATCTGGGCTTGCCAGCAAGCGAGGTATTGATGGTGGGAGACGATATAGATTCAGACATAGGCGGCGCACAAAAAGCGGGCATACGCGGCATACTGGTACGCACAGGTAAATATCGCGAAGACTATTTCCAGGCCTCGGATATCCGCCCGGCTGAGGTGCTGGACTCCGTGAATGACTTGCCAGGCTTGCTGGGTTTGGTGAATTATTGAGGGCCTTGCCTTATACCTAGCTCGCCACCATTTTGAATCTCGTTTATCTGCCCGGTTTTAATTCCAGCCCTGCCAGCGAAAAATCCAGCCTGCTACGTAAGCACTTTCCCCATGTAATAGTGCCTGAGTACAACACCTGGGATCCGCAGGTCTCCTATGCCCAACTCAGCGCCTTGATAGCGCCTCTACAAGCTCAAGGCCTGGTATTGGCAGGCTCATCGCTAGGTGGTTTCTGGGCTTACCAGTTTGCCAGCTGCCATCACTTACCCTGTTTGTTAATCAACCCTTGCATGCAGCCTGAACGTAGCCTGCAGCAATATCTAGGCAAGGTTGAAAATTACTATAGTGGCGAGCAAGGGATGCTAACGCGGGAACATCTGGCGCAATATGCGCAGTACCGCATGCCAGGACGCCCGCGCCGCATCACCGTGCTGCATGAGCAAGGCGATGAGCTGATTCCCTATCAGGAAAGTGTGCAGAATTTCGTCGGTAAAGCCAGGTTGATATTGCCTGGCGGTGGTCATCATCGTTTCGCCCGTACCGACCTCATCATAGAGAGCCTGCAACAGCTTTTGGGCTAAGGCATCAGCGCTGAAATTCCAGAGGGATTGAGCTTGATCTGCATGCCTGGCTTTGGCTTGCCGCCGATATGGCGCAAAAAACATGGAAAGCCCCCATATTGACAATGATTTACGCGGCAACAAGGCATAAAATCGTATTATTCCGGCGGTACTTTCAGTTAAAATGGTCAGGTTTAATCTTTACTCAGGTTGTCTAACATGCTGCAAGGCAGTCTCGTTGCCATCGTCACCCCCATGCACGACGATGGCAGCCTGGATATCCAGGCGTTACGCTCATATATTGATTTTCATATTGCGCAAGGCAGTGATGGCATCGTGGTGGTGGGCACCACAGGTGAATCCCCCACTGTCGATTTCGATGAGCACACCCTCCTGGTCAAAACTGCTGTAACGCATAGTGCTGGCCGTATCCCCGTGATTGCGGGCACAGGCGCCAACTCCACCAAGGAAGCCATAGACCTCACCAGAATGGCGAAAGAAGCAGGCGCAGATGCCTGCCTATTGGTAGCGCCGTATTACAACAAGCCTACGCAAGAAGGTCTGTATCAGCACTTCCTGGCCGTGGCCGAAGCTGTCGATATCCCGCAGATTCTCTACAATGTTCCTGGCCGTACCGCGAGCGATCTCAGCAATGACACCGTGCTGCGCCTGGCCAGCCACCGCAATATCGTCGGCATCAAGGATGCCACGGGCAATATTGAGCGTGGCACTGATTTGCTGCTGCGCGCGCCTGCTGATTTCGCTATCTACAGTGGCGACGACGCCAGCAGCCTGGCATTGCTGTTGCTGGGTGGTCACGGCGTCATATCAGTGACGGCGAATGCCGCACCCAAGCTGATGCATGAGATGTGTGCTGCAGCCCAGGCTGGTGATATCAAGAGCGCCAGGGATATCAATGCCAAGTTGTTTGGCCTGCACCAAAAACTATTTGTAGAAGCCAACCCCATCCCCATCAAGTGGGTAATACAAGAAATGGGCCTGATCCAGGGCGGCATACGCTTACCACTGGTTGCCCTCTCGCCACAACACCATGACACATTACGCAGCGCCATGAAGCAAGCTGCCATTTAATGATACCGTTTACCCAGTCAAGAGAAACCATGAATCAATTCACGCTCAAACCTGTCCTGTTGGCAACCCTACTGGCGCTGACCGTCACTGCTTGCGATTCCATCCCCTTTGTTGACACCAGTTCAGACTACAAGGCTGCCGGGCGCTCACGCCCTCTGGAAGTGCCTCCGGATTTGACTAATATCTCAGCCAGCGATGCTTATGCCATTCCTGGTGCGGCCACCAACTACTCGGATTACAGCCAAGGCCTGAACGAGAGCGGTCAGCAAGAAAACGAGCAGGAAAAGCTACTACCAACCTCTGATGGCGTGCGTATGGAACGCGCAGGTGCACAACGCTGGTTGGTGGTGAAAGCGCCTCCGGAAAAAGTCTGGCCTGTGATACGCGAGTTCTGGGCTGACCTGGGCTTTGCCGTACGTACCGAAAACCCACAAACCGGCGTGATGGAAACTGAATGGGTAGACCCCAGCACACTGGAAAATGCAGATAAGAGCTATCTGGAAAAATTCCAGGGTTGGCTGGACAAGCTTAACAGCCTGCAAAATCGTCAGAAATTCCGCACCCGCATCGATCGCGGCCAGGATGAAGGCACCACCGAAATTTACATGAGCCACCGTGCGGTTACCAATGTGCCAGATGACGGCAAATACAAGGTACGCACCATCGCCGGTGAAGTTGACATGGGCTACGCCCCCACCACCAAATCCAAGCGCAGCAATGCCGATGAATCGCGCGGCATGTCTGAGGATATCGATGCAGAATTGCTGCGTCGCCTGATGGTGCGCCTGGGCGTGGAAGAAAAGAAATCTCGCAGCATAGTTGCCAATGCCGCGCCTGAACTGCGTGCCAGCATCAACAAGGAACAAGATGGCACACTCAGCCTCACCACCAACGATGCCTTTGACCGCGCATGGCGCAGAGTTGGTCTGGCTTTGGATCGTATCGGCTTTGTGGTGGAAGACCGTGACCGTTCTACCGGTGTGTTCTTCGTGCGTTACACCGATAACGATATTGATGAAGCACCCAAGGACAAAAAAGGCCTGCTCGAATCACTCAAGTTCTGGGGTGATGACAAGGACAAGGATGGCAACCGCAAGCGCAAGGCTGGCGAAAACCAGTACCAAGTTCGTGTAGAAACTGCTGGCAATAACGCTTTGATCACCATTACCGACAAGGATGGTAAACGCGAGCGTACCAGCACCGCCAACCGCATCATCAACCTGCTGTTTGAACAACTCAAATAGTCTTAGCACCCGGCTGTGCTGCCTAGCTTAAGCTGCTCACCATGCGCTTTGCTTCACTAGGCAGCGGCAGTGCTGGCAATGGCTTGCTCATAGAGCAGGCTAATACCCGCTTGCTGTTGGATTGCGGCTTTGGCCTGCGTGATGCGCTGATGCGCATTGCCAGGCTGGGCATGCAGGCCGAAGAGATTGACGGCATTCTGGTCACCCATGAGCATGATGACCATGTTGCTGGCGTCTTCAAACTCGCAAGAAAATTCCGCATTCCTGTCTGGCTAACCCATGGTACTTACAGCGCCCTGGAAAAACGCCTGCCCAAGCCTATAGACTTCCCCTTGCACATCATAGATAGCCACCAGGCTTTCAGTATTGGTGATGTGCATATCCAGCCTTACCCTGTGCCGCATGATGCACGCGAGCCTGTGCAATTTGTGTTTGAAGATGGCCAGCACAAGCTGGGCGTACTGACCGATGCAGCTGTGCCACACCCTATATGGAAACCGTATTAACGGCGTGCAATGCACTAATTCTGGAATGCAATCACGATTTGGATATGCTGTGGAATGGGCCTTACATCCGCTCATTGAAACAGCGCGTGAGTGGCCGCCTGGGACACCTGGATAACGAGAGCGCAAGCCGCTTGTTGGCACGCCTGGACACCAGCAAACTACAGCATGTGATAGCCGCACATCTCAGCGAGAAAAATAATCAGCCTGAGCTTGCCAAAGCGGCATTGAGCAGCACACTCAACTGTGAAGATCACTGGATTAGTATCGCCCAGCAAGACATGGGATTTGATTGGCGCGAAATAAGCTGAAAGCAATCATGCAAAAGCATTCAAGCCAAGACTAATCAAACCAAAATATGCCACATCCCTGATCTGGGGAAATAGCCACAATTATCTTAGAAAATACAAAGCAAAAAGCCGACATAAATGTCGGCTTTTTGTCCTAGATAATTCAAGCTGGCACTAGGCCAGCGTAGAATTACTTAGCTTCTTCTGCAGGTGCAGCTGGTGCTTCAGCTGGAGCAGCTTCTTCAGCAGGAGCTGGAGCAGCTTCTTCAGCAGCAGGAGCTTCAGCAGGAGCCTCAACTGCAGGAGCAGCTTCTTCAACAGCAGGAGCTTCAGCAGGAGCTTCTTCCTTTTGACCACAAGCAGTCAGAGCCAGTGCGAGCAGAGCGGCAAGCAGAGCAGAACGTGTCATTTTTTATCCCTTAAGATGTAGACAATAATAAATATAAACCAGTTACGGTAAGGCTTCAATCACCGACCGAGTGCCAAAAATTCTACCACCTCCGACAAAAAATTCCACTGTTTTTTAGCCGCGGAGCCTTATTTTGCATAATTTCACCGGATTTTTGCTTCTATTTCGTACCAAGTTAATTCAATCCACCTTAATCCTTAATCGGTTATTTTTTCCATCCATGGATTGCGCCTGCGAAAGTATTTCCCGGCTGACCTGATCTCGCCCCTGCATCATGCCGCCAATATCCATCCATTCGCCTGGTGCAACGCGCACTGTGGTGGTCAATTCCTCGAAATCAATATAGCCCTGCTGGTTCAATTGGGCGATACGCGGCGTTACCTCAAGCTCCACCTGGCTGCCTATATAGCGCGGCCTGACTGCAAAACCTGTGGTGATGTCATGAAACTGTGTTGTTTGTTGTATGTTGATATAGCGTGAGGTCAACAACACCCACTGCTGGGTGAACGGCACAGACTGGCCTACGCGTATGAATGCGCGCTCACCATCCAGCACGGTCAAGAATTGCTCACCGCTGCGCACCATGGTGTTTTGCTGACGATTCAGATCCAGGTTGATGCCATCCCTGCCCTGCTCGCCGTTACGCGGCACCTCAACGCCAAATTCGCCACGCTGAATGCGACCACTGACGCCAATTTCACGCTGATCATGACTGCTCTGGCTATCGTGGCTCACCGTAATGCGCAAATTGCGCCTGGCGGTGTCCAGCCGCTCCACCAGCTCATCAATCGCAGCCATACGCTCAGGCGTGGCCCTGACCACCAAATGCTGATCTATGGCCGTCACCGTGCCCTCGGGGCCAGCCAGTTGTTGCACCGCTGGCAGAATGTCCTGCGGAAACCGATGTTGCAGGGTAATCATCTTGAAATCCAGCCCTGCCGCCTGCACTGGGATTACTAGCAGGCATATGCACAAACACAGGATACGCATCATCAGAGTATGCCCCTTATCTTAGAAATACAGCCTCTATCCCTTAATGCCCAGGCCATAGGATGGTGTGATTTTTATCACATTGTTTTTGTCATATTGGCTTGATCACAAACTGCGCCGAAAATTCCTTTTATTATGCTGTTGAATTGCCCGCGTCGTGCAGCTTAATCAATCCAGACGTAACCAGCCTGATACCAATCATGCAAGCGCTGCAACAAGGCCTCATCCTGCAGTTGCCCATCATCAAACCATTCAGGCCCCACCTGGCGCTGGTTGGCGAACTGGGTCCAGAAGGCCAGTTGTGCCGCAGGCACATCAAACTGCTCACCATTGATAAAGAAAGTATGGCCATGGAACAGCATCTGGGTCTTGGCGTCCAGCGCCAGGCCTTGCTCGGTCAATAGCTCTTGGAATTCGGTTTCATCCAGGTCATCTGCGGCATCAAACACAATATGCGGCTTGGGTTCAGAGAGATAGTGCCCGAGAAACGCGGTCACATCCTCGCTTTGCCAGCGTATGCGATTAAGCATGCCAGCCACTTGTTCCAGCATCTCTTTGCCAATTTCAGCCGGATGCACCTGCTGCTGCAAACCAGGGTCTGCATACATGCCTGTGAGCTTTAATCGGTCTTGCAGGAAGTTAAGAAACTCGCTTGCCAGCTCCTGGGCAGAAGGCGCTCTGAAACCTATCGAGTAGGTCATGGCATTGCCAACGGCTATGCCCCAATGCGCAACATGCGGGGGCAAATACAGCATGTCTCCTGGTTCCAGCACCCACTCCTGCTCAGTGACAAAATTCTGCAAAATGCGTAGCGGTGCATCCGGCACCAAGCTCAAATCATCCTGCTCACTGATGCGCCAGCGGCGCTGGCCTTCGCCCTGCAGCAAAAAGACATCGTAAGAATCAAAGTGCGGCCCCACGCCACCTGCATCTGGCGCAAAGCTCACCATCAAGTCGTCCAGCCGCGCATAAGGAATAAAGGCAAACTGTTGCAACAGCTCTGCTGCTTCCGGCAAATGATGATTGACGCCCTGCACCAGCAAGGTCCAGTCTTGTTCCGGCAAGCGGTTAAAACGCGCTTCATCAAAGGGGCCGGATTCGACCTGCCAGCGGTTTTTCTTGATGGATACCAGGCGGGATTGCACATCGTCTTCACAGGCCAAGCCTGCGAGTTCATCCGGGCTCAATAAGCCCTTAAATCCGGGGATAGCCTGCCTGACCAGCAAAGGTTTTTTCTGCCAATATTCATTGAGAAATTGCTCAACACTCAAGCCGCCAAGCAGGGCAATAGGCGCGTTTGCCAGGGAATCATTTTTCATCCCGGCATCATAGCGCATTGCTTACGCTAGTTAAAAATTAGGTTAGAATCTTCAGCAAGCTACTACTGCAAAGCAGGCAATATTGCAGTCTGATACACATGCACGCGACTTCAATCAACTCAATGCACACAAACATGGGTATAGTCCGCTCCACATTTGTCATCGACCTCGCTGGAGTGTTACGCTTGGCGCAATATGGAGTCAGGGCTTAAAGCCATGCTGCAGACGTACTACATTTTCATCAAATCACTTTTAAGAAGGATGCTTTCATGCAGATTGCCATGAATACCGTTGTTACCATCACCTACGAGCTGCGCGACAGCGATGGAAATATCCTTGAATCCAGCAAGGACCCTGTGAGCTATCTGCACGGCGGTTATGACAACATTTTCCCGCGCGTTGAGGAAGAATTGCATGGCAAGGCCGTGGGCGACACTGTCGAAATCACCCTGGAGCCTGCAGATGCTTTTGGTGACTATGACGAAGAGCTGGTTCAGATTGAACCAGCGACCGCTTTCCCCAGCAAAGACCTCAAGGTAGGCATGCAATTCGAGGGTGAAGACGAATCCGGCGATGTAGTGCTCTACACCATCACCAATATCGAAGATGGCAAGGTTGTGGTGGATGGCAATCATCCATGGGCGGGTGAACGTGTACTGTTCAAGGCTTCCGTGACTGCAGTACGTAGTGCAGGCCAGGAAGAAGTTGAACATGGTCATGTGCATGGTGCAGGTGGTCACCACCACTAAGTTGCTTACCAGCACTTGATGCTGAGTCTGGCATTAATGCCAGACAACAAAGTGCCAGACAACAAAAAGGCAGCCACATGGCTGCCTTTTTATATTCCTTCGTGGCATGGGGGGAAGACACCACTACAACTTGCTTTCAGGGATTACTTTTAAGCGCAGGACACCCTACGCGCGGCCTTCTTGGCCCTTGCCTGCTTACGCTTGGCCAGACGCTCGTTAACGCGCGACTGACGTTCGGACAGAGACCAGCTATAGCTAGTCCAGCCTATGGAGACAGCCAAGGCAGAACCACCAGCGATCATTGCTCCGAGCTTTTCATCGGCAAACCAGCCGATCATGGCGACAAAAGAGGCAAATACCACAGGGATTACTATCTTGATGAAATACTCGACGATCATGATTTCCTTTTGGGAGATTAAGTTATTGAAACGCCAACCTGGATAAGGCTGACGCTTCGTATTATCGCGGGTAGTTGTTTCAGAACTATGTCGGTTGTTTCAGAACTATTTCCATAATCAAGCTAAATTCAGCTTAATTTTTTCAATTTGTATAAAACTTCCAGTGCCTGCTTGGGCGTCAGCTCATCGGGGTCTATGCTATCCAGTTCGGCCACCACAGGATGCACCACGGGTTCTGGCTGTGATTCTGCCGCCACAAACATATCGCCCTGCCAGGCGGGTGCCTGTTGCAAAAGCTGGTTCTGCTCAAGCTGCACCAGCTTGCGTTTGGCGGCATTGACTACCGCGCGCGGTATGCCTGCCAGTTGCGCTACCTGCAAGCCATAGCTCTGGCTCGCCGGGCCTTCTTCTACATTGTGCAGGAACACAATGCCATGGCCATGTTCCACTGCATCCAGGTGCACATTGGCCGCTTGCTTGAAATCCTCGCTTATACGCGTCAGCTCAAAATAATGCGTGGCAAACAAGGTGTAGCTGCGGTTTCTTTCCAGCAATTGCCGCGCAACCGCCCAGGCCAGCGATAGGCCATCAAAGGTTGAAGTGCCGCGGCCAATTTCATCCAGCAACACCAGGCTATGCTCAGTGGCGTTGTGCAGAATGTTGGCGGTTTCGGTCATTTCCACCATAAAGGTAGAACGGCCACCTGCAAGGTCATCAGACGCGCCTATACGCGTGAAAATCCGGTCTATAGGCCCCAGGCGCGCGCTGGTAGCAGGCACAAAGCAGCCACAATGCGCCAGCAGCACAATCAGGGCCGTCTGGCGCATATAGGTCGATTTACCGCCCATATTCGGCCCGGTAATCAACAGCAGCTGCCTGTAAGGCGAGAGGCTGACATTGTTGGCAATAAAGGCTGGGCAATCTGCTCCACCACCGGGTGCCGCCCTGCTTCTATGCTCAGGCCGGGCTCGCTGCTAAATTGCGGCTGCACATAATTGAGCACATCGGCGCGCTCGGCAAACGTGGCCAACACATCCAACTGCGCCACGGCCTCGGCATTGATTTGCAATTGCTGCAACACTGTCTGCAACTGATCCAGCAGGCCATCAAACAGCAGTTTTTCACGCGCCAATGCCCTGTCATTGGCCGACAGCACTTTATCCTCAAAGCTCTTGAGTTCAGGCGTGATAAAGCGCTCTACATTTTTCAGGGTCTGGCGGCGGCGGTATTCCGCTGGCACGTTTTCAGATTGCGCGCGGCTGATTTCAATATAGAAACCGTGCACGCTGTTGTACTCAACCTTGAGATTATTAATGCCGCTACGCACGCGCTCTTCGGCTTCAAACTTCAAGAGAAACTCGCCGCAATTCGCCTGTATGCCGCGCAATTCATCCAGCTCAGCATCATAGCCATCGGCAATCACACCACCCTCACGCAGCAAGGCAGAGGCTCGGACTTGACCGCCGATTGCAACAAGGCCAGGCCAGCTTCAGGCACAGCCAATTGTTGTTGCAAGGTTTGCAGCAGATGAATATCAGCCGTGACCATCAGCTGCTGTAATTGCGGTAGCTGCTGCAAACTATCCCTAAGGCCAGATAAATCCCTGGGCCGGGCTGATTTCAGGGCAATACGCGCGCTGATACGCTCCACATCGCCAATATTGCGCAGCACTGGCCGCAACTGGCTATATTGCCTGCGCATGGCCTCTACCGCCGCCAATCTGGCCTGCACCGTGGCCTGGCATTGCAGCGGATGATGCAGCCACTGCCTGAGCAAGCGTGCGCCCATGGCGGTATAGGTTGTGTTCAGCAAGGCATACAGCGTAGGGCTAGGCTCACCACGCAAGGTCTGGTCTATCTCCAGATTGCGCCTGGTAGCTGCATCGAGCTGAATATATTGGCTACCCTGCTCTACACTCAGGCTTTGTATATGCGGCAGATTGGTACGCTGGGTGTGCTTGACGTAATCCAGCAGCGCACCTGCGGCCATAATCGCCGCATGCAGATCAGCACAACCAAAACCACCCAGGTCATAAGTATTGAATTGCTTGGTCAGTACCTGGGTGGCGGAATCCAGATCAAACTGCCAGGGAGCCAAACGCTTTTTTGAGCATTTGACATTGGCGAGTGCGGGGTGCGAGAAATCATCGGCATAAAGCACTTCTGCCGGGCTGATACGCTCCAGCTCCTGCGCCAGCAAGCCAGGTGCAATTTCATTGAGCACAAAGCGGCCAGAGGCCAGGTTGATGCGTGCCAGACCCAGCACACCTTCACCCTGGGCCACGGCAAGCAAAAGATTATCGCGGGTGTCATCCAGCAAGGCAGCATCGGTCAAGGTGCCAGGCGTGAGAATACGCGTCACCTGACGCTCCACCGGGCCCTTGCTCTTGGCCGGGTCACCCACCTGCTCGCAGATAGCAACGGCCTCGCCCAATTTGGCCAGCTTGGCCAAATATTGCTCTGCCGCATGATAAGGCACGCCCGCCATACGGATAGGCTCACCATTCGAGCTGCCACGCTTGGTCAGCGTAATGCCCAATAGCCGTGCTGCTTTCTCGGCATCGTCATGGAACAACTCGTAAAAATCGCCCATGCGATAAAACACCAGCATGTCAGGATATTGCGCCTTGATGCCCAGGTATTGCCGCATCATGGGCGTGTGCTGTTCCAGCACCTCTGGCGCCGCGCTTGATCCAAAGGCTGAGTTTCCTTGCTCAAATCTTCCACCTATCCTGCCGCTCAAGCGGCATCACTGTATGACAAACCCAAGCATTATAGACGGCGGGCAAAAAAAACGCCCCGTGAGGGGCGTGTCATTTCCCGGCCTAAGCCGGGGGAAGGAAGCATGAATGCTTAGAAGTCGTAACGCACACCACCAAACACTTGGCGTTGACGACCTGCCACCATGCCATCTACACGACTGGCCAGATATTCCTTGTCAGCCAAGTTATTACCACTGACAAAGAAGGTTGCCTTGCTGCCGACTGGCTTATAGCTAACAGAAGCGTTGAGTAAAGTGTATGAAGGAATTTTGCCTGTCATACCGCTGAGAGGATCAAAGTCATCTCGGCCTTCACGGAAGTTAACGTCTTCATACTGCTCGCTAATGTAATCCACACCTATACGGGCGTTAAAGCCTACTGGGTGTTCATAGCCAAAGTTGAGCGAGGCAATATGCTTAGGGGTGTAAGCCAAACGATCACCACTCTCAATATTTTCTGCCGCACTGGTTTTCTTGAACTTGGCAGTAAATACATTGGTGTAGGAACCAGCGACATAGAAATTATGCGAGCTGTTGTAAATCGTCCCAAAATCCAAACGCCCTGCTAATTCCAGGCCACTATGCTCGGATTTGCCACCATTGACGAAACGGCCAAAACCATTGCTGACAACAATCTCATCAAACTGAGTGTGGAATAGCGTGGCTTCGTACTTGAAACCCTTGAAGAAGGCAGAACGCAACCCTAATTCCCAGTTGGTACTTTCTTCAGCCTTGGTCTTGGAAACTACCGCTGTATTAGCGGCGCTGGCAACGATATCGCGATCAGGACGTGGCGGTGCAAAACCCTTGTGCACACCACCAAAGACCGTGGTATTCGCTATACCATTCCAGGCCACACCAAAACCAGGCAAGACCTTGGATTGGTTATTGGTAACATCAGACTCCGCATTGTTCTGCGGCTGCCCTTCAGCGCGTTTAACGTCTGTGGAAATACGAATATCTTCCACGCGCACACCAGGAGTCAGAGACCAGTTGCCCACATAGAAAGTGTTTTGCGCATAGTAGGACTTAGCTTCCACATTGATATCGATTTGCTCGCGGTGGCCAGTGCTACCGTTCACACCATTGAAACTTTGCGCGTAGCGCAAATCCTGGAAGCGTGGGTCTCCGCCGCGGAATTGATTGCGGTTAATGTCTTCACGATGGTAACGGAAGCCAATGACGGCATCACTATCAATGCCGAATAGCTTATGGCTGATATCCAGACGTGGCTCTATGCCCCAATACTCAAAATCGCGCGGCCTCCAACGGCCCCCACAGTTTGCAGAATTTGCTTCAGTGGCAACTACTCCACTACAGCGATCCATTTCTGAACGACCATTGAGACTACCTGGCTCATTGATCTGGCGGAAAGAGGCTCGATCAGACTTTGCATAATAGAACTGGGTGCTCAGCTTGGCGCGCTCATTCACTTGGAAGATGTGCTGTAACTGCAGAGACTTACGCTCGTGATTGAAATAATCCTGCTTACCAGTAGGTGCTTGATATTTGTCTTCAGCATACTCAACAGCACCAAGGCCTGTCTCTGAAACACTGGAGTTCTCTTCATACCAACCCACCTTAGCGATCAATGTATTGCGATCGTCCAGATTTGAGTTGACCTTTGAGGGTCAATTCATTGATTTCAAAATCGTGATTCCTGCGTATACCGTCACCCTTACGATTAACCGCATCCAACATGATGCCGCCCCAATCACCACCAGTACCGATGTTGACGTGACCACCACTGAAGTTGTTATTGCCTATGATCGCCATGACACTGGCCTGGAATTCCTTGGGCACTGGCTTGGTGACAAAGTTGATCATGCCGCCTACAGTCTGCGGGCCATATAGTGTCTGACCTGAACCTTTAACAACCTCAATGCGGCTGACGCGATCCAAAGGGGTGGAGTAATGCGCGGACGGATCACCATAGGGTGCCAGGAACAAAGGCATACCATCTTCCAGCAGCAAGGTGCGGGAAGTACGGCGAGGATTCAAGCCACGAATACCGATATTAGGAGCCAGTACAAACGCATCTTCACCAACGATATTGACACCGGGCACTTGGCTCAATGCTTCACGGATACTAAATGGCTGACGAGCTTTAAGCTCTTTCTCATCGACGACATCGAATGAGCCAGGCACGGCTTCAAGGCGATCTGGTAATATGGCGCCCACTTTGACCTTTTCCACCAGCACCTGCTCACTGTCAGCGTTTGCTGCCTGCTGGCTAGCCAGCTCTGCCGCCAAGGCAGGCATGGTCAAAATCAGCACTGCCAACCCCATGATGGGTCTTTTCATTTTCATTCCCTCTCAAATTTTAAATGCTGGGTATGACTGGCATACCCGCTTTCTCCATATTTATCATCGATGTTCTATAATTGTTAAAATATGTAATCGACAACAGGCGAGAGTTTCCGGTGATTAGTTCAATTCAAGAAGGGGAATTAATCCTGAATAGTTCTGGGAATAAATCCCTAATATGTTTCAAAATATTTCAAATGTAATATGAGGTAATAGCCGCAGAAATCGGGAAAAATTCACGAAAGCCAGGCCCCACCAGCGTTTCCGGGAAAAACTCACTTTCTGCATAGGCTCAACATCTTCAAAATGAGGGGTAATGAACACTTACACTCCTCACCCTCCCATGGTTACTCTCTGGAACCGGATTCATCAGCTCATCGTGACCTTGTCATCGCACTGATTGCCATAGCTTGCGTTTTCTTTGCCTCTGCCCAACTCGATCTTTCCGAAAAATTCACCCACTGGGCGTTAAGCCACGAGACTTTGCAACTGGATGAGTTTCCGCTGGTATTGTTTTCGGCAGCCTTGGTTTCCATCTGGTTTTCGCGCCGCCGCATGCGTGAGGTCATGGAGCAAGCGCATCTGCGCATTGCTGCAGAGCGCACTTCGCAGCAAAGCCAGCGCATGTTCAAAAGCCTGTTTGATCAAGGCTTGTGCGGTAATTTTGTGGCCGATTTTGAAGGCAATATCTTGCTGTGCAATTCCGCCTTCAGCAGCATGTGTGGGCGCAGCGAGGCCACGCTCAATCTCAGACAGGCCCTGGGCCCGCAATGGGACGAGTACTGTACGCAGTTACAGCAAGTGGGCAAGATTGATATTGCCGAACTCAAGGTGACACGCCCTGACGGTGCCCCATGGATAGTCATGGCGCGCCTGACCCAGGTATCTGATCAAGCCCCAACCACAGACCAATCTCCGACTTCCGACACACCCTCGCCGACCACGAGCGGCAGCAATATTCACGGCTTTTTCGCGGATGTCACCGAACAACATCTGGCAGAGCGCGAACTGGCAATTCTGTTCAAGGAAAACCAGTCTCTGGCACGGCATGCCATGCGCGTACAGGAAGAAGAGCGCCGCAATATCGCCAGAGAAATTCATGATGAAATGGGGCAATACCTCACGGCCATACGCCTGGATGTTGCCACCTTGCCCAAAGACAAATCAGCGCCTCATGCCGCGATTGCCTTGCGCATCAGCTCGCATGTAGAGCATATCCAGCAAGCGGTACGTGGCTTGATTCACAAACTGCGCCCCACGGCGCTGGATGCACATGGCTTGGTAGAGGCCGTGGAACAACTGGTCAAGGATTGGAAGAAGCAACACCCGCAGGTGAGTTTTGCGCTATCGCTGGATCAAAGCTGTCAAAGCATGCCGGAAAAAACCAGTATTGCGGCCTACCGCATTGTGCAGGAATCCTTGACCAATATTGCACGTCACGCCCGTGCGCAACATGTCTCCATCAAGCTCATGCGCACGCGCGGCATTCTGGCGGACACGCTCAGCATAGAAATCCGTGATGATGGCATTGGTTTCAACACCTACAGCCCCAGGGCCGGGTTTGGCGTCTCGGGCATGCGAGAGCGTATAGAAGCAGAAGGCGGCGTATTCACGATTCAGAGTCAGGGCAAAGGCGTGCTGGTATCTGCCAGCATCCCTTTGCAAACTGCATTAGCCGTCATTCAAGAAAGTATTTAAATGCATAAGATTTTGTTGGCCGATGACCACGCTGTGGTCCGCAGTGGCTTGCGCACCCTATTGGAAAACGTGGGTTACACCATTGTCGCCGAGGCAGAAAATGGTGAGCGCAGCTGTATTCTCTGGCAGGAACATCACCCCGATCTGGGCATACTTGATCTCGATATGCCCGGCATAGGCGGTCTAGAAACCCTGCAGCGCATTCTGGCGCGCGACCCCAACGCCAAGCTGATCATCTTCAGCATGCACGATGACAACATCTACGCCACGCGCGCCCTGCAAGCGGGTGCCAAAGGCTATGTGGTGAAGACCGATGCGCCAGAAGTATTGCTGGAAGCCATCAAGCAGGTATTGCGCGGTGGCCGCTATATTGGTCACGATCTGGCCCAGCATCTGGCCATGGACAGATTCTCGCCCACCGATAATCCACTGGAAAAACTCTCGCCGCGTGAATTTGAAGTGTTCCGTCGTATTGCCGAAGGCGCTTCGCTTGCCACCATCGCTGATCAACTGCATATAGGCTACAAGACAGCAGCCAATATCCAGACCCAGGTGCGGCAAAAGCTTAACGTGCAGACCACAGGGCAATTGGTACATATCGCCATACGTTTTGGCATTTCGCAACAGCGGGAATAGTCTGGAATAGTGAGATTGCCGCGGCAAAAGCGGCAGTTGAAATTCAAGCGAAAAAAAAACCAGGTGGTGAACCTGGTTTTGGAAAAATCCTTAGTGGTATGGAGTATGGACAACGTACTGGGGGCTAGGTGACTATCCGCGAAAAGTACAAGTTGTTCATGCACATCCTATGCTTTGCTACCCATAACAGCCATACATTAATTCCTTAAAATCATCGGGATTTTCTCCCAATCATGCTGCTTATATTCATGAGTGGCAGTGATAGCCAGCAAAATATCAGCAATGCAGCATCAACCTTCAATCACCCCATGCTTGATTGCCAGCCGCACCAGCTCTATCGGGCTAGAGATGCCTAGCTTCTGCTTGAGCAGGGTTTGATAGTTGGCCACCGTCTTTTGACTGATCTTCAAGGTGGTGGAAATTTCTTCTATGCCCTTGCCTGCGGCAAGCAATCTAAACACCTCAAACTCACGTGCCGATAGCAAACGTGTGGGGTCATCACTGCCAGACAAGGTCTGCAAGGCAATCTGCTGCGCAATGCCAGGGCTGAGATAGCCCTTGCCAGCGGCCACTTCCCGCACCGCCTGTACCAGATCATCCGCAGCGCCAGACTTGGTACATAAGCACGTGCGCCTACGCTCAGCGCTTGCGAGGCATAGGCGGCATTTTCGTGCATGGAAAAGATAATCACCCTGGCTTGTGGGTAACGGGCAATGATGCGCCGCAAGGCTTCCAGCCCACCCATGCCAGGCATGGACATATCCATCACCACCACATCAGGCAGATGCTCGCCATATAGCTGGTAAGCCTGCTCACCGCTTTCGGCTTCTACCACCACGTCTATGCCATCGTTTTGTTCAAGCAAGCGCCGCAGGCCGGAGCGTACCACCTCGTGGTCATCTACCAGCATGACGTTTATTTTCTTATTCATTGCCCACCCTCAACTGTAAGCTGCAAAGGCAAACTGACATGAACGCGCGCGCCCGCTGCCAGTGCACTTTCCAGTGTGTATTTTCCGCCCAGACCTTCCACGCGTTCACGCATACCTGCAAGACCAAATCCAGAGGGTGCCTGGGCGGTATTAAAACCACGCCCATCATCCTCAACCGTGATGCTGAGCATATCACCCTCAATCACAATCCGTATATTCACGCTGCTGGCATGGGCATGGCGCGTGATATTGGTCAGGCACTCCTGCACGATGCGGTAAATGGCAATCGCCATGGTTTCATCTTTAACCTGATCCAGGTTCTCTGGAATATCCAGATTCACCTGCACATTACGCTGGCGTTGCTTCCAGATATTGACCAGATCAGTCAGCGCAATCGCCAAAC
The DNA here is from genome assembly GCF_000617925.1 of Methylobacillus glycogenes JCM 2850. Lineage (GTDB taxonomy): Bacteria > Pseudomonadota > Gammaproteobacteria > Burkholderiales > Methylophilaceae > Methylobacillus > Methylobacillus glycogenes. The sequence continues at coordinate 108,046 of NZ_BAMT01000001.1, read as the reverse complement.
CAAAGGCATCCAGCCCCGATGGCCGCAAGCGCTGCAACATATCATGCACAATATCCATCATCTGCCTGGCCACCACGCTGATGGCCTTGGCGCTGTCCTTAGCCCCTTCAATGCTCTTGGCATTGAGAATGGCAGAAGCATCCACATGCACGGCCGTGAGATATTGGCCGATTTCATCATGCAAATCACGTGCCAGATTTTTGCGCTCGTCTTCCTGCAACCGTATCATCTGCTGCGTGAGCTTGTGATTGCTTTTTATGCTTTTTTCCAGCGTTTCCGCCATGGCGTTGAACTTGCGGCTGATGCCTGATAATTCAGGCAGTTCAAACTCCGGCAATCTGGCCTTGAGGTTGCCCTGCTCCAGCTCATTCAAAGCCGTCAACACCGTATCAACCGGGCGCATCGCCCGGCCTACAGCCCAGTACACCACGGCATTCACCGCTACAAAAAACACGGCCACCAGCACTAATAGCCCCATGATGTCATCCAGCACTTCGGCAATTTCATAGCTGGGGTCTGGTGTTACCACCAGCTCACCTATCATGCGTCCATTGGCAAATATCTTGCGGCGGATTTCCGGCAGCGATGGCGAAAGAAAGCCCATGGTGCGCACCAGCCAGGAAGTGCTTTCCTGGCGGCCAGATTCGATATTGCTATCGCGCAGGCGGCCATGCGCGTCAAAAAACTCAATGCGCAAATGCCGCACATTGCCCAGATCATGCAATCTGAACATGGAATTGGAGTTGGGATTTTCCTGCTGGCGCAGCCAGCCGTAATCCGAGGTGTAATGCAGAATTTCTGCATCCAGTAGATGCATGGCCAGCAAAGCCGTGGATTGCACCTCTGCGCGCACATCATCACGGGCATTGTGCACCATCAGCAAGGCTGCCAAAAACAGCACCAGGGCCAGCAAGAGGGTAATGATGAGATTAAGACGTAGCTTCAGGTTCATCGGGGAACTGGATTGAGCGTACTGTTGCAAAGGATTGCGCAATTTAAATCAGTTCTCCAAAAACAGATACGGGAGAAAGTCCCAATGTTCGCTGCCTGGCAAGCAAAAACATGATGAAGATTTCCCCCGAACTGGGTGACACTTTCCTACAGTCAAGCCGGGTTGCCGCTTTTAGAATGTCTCTCAGAAGTTATGAGTTCACTCCATGTTCTTGGCAACTTCTCCATAGTAAAGTCAGTATGTAACGCCAGCGTGCCTGCACGCTGGCTTTTTTTTACGACATTCAAACCACATGCCTTGGGCTTTGCTTACAGGGGAGCCAAGCCCACAAACTCTTAAGCTTTTGCAGTCTTGAGCGTATCGGTCAGGTGTGGCTCCAGCACTTGCAGCATTTGCACAAACACCTTGGGGTTGGCTGCAACAATATTGCCGCTATCAAGATAACCCTCGTTACCCTGGAAATCTCCCACCAAACCACCTGCCTCATGCACCAGCAGCGTGCCAGCAGCAATATCCCAGGGTGACAGACCAATTTCCCAGAAACCATCAAACCAGCCAGCTGCCACATAGGCGAGATCCAGCGCTGCCGAACCTGGTCTACGCAGGCCTGCGGTTTTCTTCACCATATCCTTGAACATGCCCAGATAAGTATCCAGATGTGTGAAATCACGGAAAGGGAAACCAGTGCCTATGATGGAATCTTGTAGCTTGGGACGATTGGTGACACGAATGCGCTTGTCATTGAGGAAAGCGCCACGGCCACGAGTGGCAGTGAATAAATCGTTGCGACTAGGATCGTAAACAACTGCCTGGGTAATCACGCCTCTTTGCATCAGGGCAATGGATACTGAATACTGCGGAAAACCGTGCAGGAAGTTGGTGGTGCCATCAAGCGGGTCTATGATCCAGACGTTTTCGGCATCTGCATCCTGCTTGCCGCTCTCTTCACCAAAGAAACCATGATCTGGATATGCATCCTTGAGCGTCTCAATGATGGCGGCTTCTGCCGCGTGATCCACTTCACTGACAAAATCGTTGTAATTCTTGCTGCGTATGGTGAGCGCACCGATATCAAGCGAAGCACGGTTGATGATACCGCCTGCACGGCGGGCGGCCTTAACCGCATTGGTCAGCATGGGATGCATAAATTCTTTCCGTAAGTATGGAGATGGGCTGTACAAGTCAGCCCAGGTATTTTTTAAAGAGCAGCAAGTCAGTGGCGAACTACAAGCAGATTGCAGTCTTGTCGCCAGTAACTGTTAAAATGCTATTTTAATGCTTATTCCCATGACTTCCAAACCCGATCTACTAGACCAAATCCGTATCGTTCTCTGCCAGACCAGCCATCCGGGCAATATTGGTTCTGCAGCACGAGCGATGAAGACCATGGGGCTGTCACGCCTCTATCTGGTTAACCCCAAATCTTTCCCGCATGCCGAGGCTGTTTCGCTGGCGACAGGCGCCAGTGATCTGCTGGATACAGCGGTGGTGTGCGAGAGCCTGACCGAGGCACTGGAAGGCACCACCGTGGCCATTGGCCTCAGCGCCCGCAAACGTGAAATTTCCCACGAGCTGCTGTCCGCGCGCCAAGGGGCAGAACGAGCCATCAAGGAAGCCAACCATGGACAAGTTGCCCTGGTGTTTGGCACCGAGATGAGTGGCCTGTCGAACGCGGAGTTGGATTTATGCCAACTGCTGGCGATGATTCCAGCCAACCCGGCCTTTTCCTCGCTCAACCTGGCGGCAGCGGTACAAGTACTGAGCTATGAGTTGCGCATGGCAGCCCTAGATAGCCCCGCCCCTGCCGCATCCCCAGCGCTGGACCTAGCCCCGAATGAAGATATTGAGCGCATGTACGAGCATATGCAGGAAACGCTGATACAGATCGGCTTTCTCAACCCGCAATATCCCAAGCGCCTGATGCAACGCTTGCGCCGCCTGTTTGGCCGCACCAAGCTGGAGAAAGAGGAAGTCAACATTCTGCGCGGCATACTAAGCTCTACCCAAGAACCCAGACCACCTCAAAGCTAGGCCTTGTAACACGCAGCTTATGGCAACAGGCAGCTCATGCCGCTGCCTGCCACCCGGGCTTGTTGTGGCAATTTTGGTTAATGCCTCATTCAGGTTAAAGCCAAACGCTTAGCCTAACCTTAATATCAGAGTAAAATAGTCGGATGTTCAGCCATATCAAAGAAGACATCAGCGTTGTGTTCGAGCGCGACCCTGCCGCCCGCACCCGCTGGGAAATCCTCACCACCTACCCAGGTGTGCACGCCCTGCTTATACACCGCCTTTCGCACTGGATTTGGCAACACCGTTTTTACTGGATTGCCCGCTTGTGCTCACATATTGCGCGCTGGCTCACAGGCATAGAAATTCATCCCGGCGCAGTCATAGGTCGCCGCGTGTTCATAGACCATGGCATGGGCGTGGTGATAGGTGAAACCGCCGTCATCGGCAATGACTGCACCCTCTACCACGGTGTAACGCTGGGTGGCACCTCCTGGAACAAGGGCAAGCGCCACCCCACCCTGCTGGAAGGCGTGGTGATCGGTGCGGGCGCCAAAGTGCTAGGCCCCATCACCATAGGCACCAAGGCCAAGATAGGCTCCAATGCCGTAGTGGTAAAAGATGTGCCGGATGAAGCCACTGCGGTGGGCATTCCTGCGCGCATCGTCGATCAGGATAAAAACCGCCAACAGGACAGCATGGCGGAAAAAATCGGCTTTTCTGCCTATGCGGTCAGCGACAATATGAATGACCCCATGACCAAGGTAGTGCATACCCTGCTAGCCCATATCGAGCGTCAGGATGCCCAGCTGCAAGAAGTCATGCAACAGCTCGCCAAGCTAGGCGCAGACGTGGAAACAGACGCGGAAGTTGGCCAGGCTTTTGACCTCAATTACATCAACAAAATAGTTGACTAAACTATTCAGGTATTCTAGAATCAAACCCTAGAATCATGCCATGCGCAACTGCGCCCCAAGCCAGTATTGACGCGCCATCTGAATACTTTAGGAAGTAAAAATGAGATTAACCACCAAAGGCCGTTTTGCAGTGACCGCAATGCTGGATCTCGCCCTGAATGAAGAAGAAAAGCCGGTCACCCTTGCTGGCATCAGCGAGCGTCAAGGCATTTCACTTTCTTACCTTGAGCAGTTGTTCAGCCGTTTGCGTCGCAATGGCTTGGTCAAGAGCGTGCGCGGCCCTGGTGGCGGCTACCGTTTGGCCAAACAGCACCATGACATTTCCGTCTCTGACATTATCACTGCCGTCGATGAACTGATTGACGCCACCCAGTGCGGCGGCAAGGAAAACTGCCATGAAGGCAAGCCTTGCATGACCCATGACCTCTGGTCCAGCCTCAACAGCAAGATTTTGGAGTATCTCTCCGGTGTTGCCCTCGCTGACTTGGTGGCCTCGCAACGCGAAGGCAAGGAAATCCGCTTTACTACCCGTCGTGACAGCCAGCGCTCTATCGTGCAAGTTGCCACGCAAGTTGCGGCTTAAGCAAGTAAGCCATTCATGACCAGCGCCGTCTACTTCGATAACAATGGCACCACCGCCCTGGACCCCAGAGTCCTGCAGGCGATGTTGCCATACTTGTCGCAGCAGCAAGGCAATGCCACCAGCCGTCATGCTTTTGGCCGCGGTGCACGCAACGCCATTAATCAGGCGCGTGAGCAAGTGGCAGATGCTGTTGGTGCGCATCCTTCGCAAGTTATTTTTACGGGTGGTGGTACGGAGGCTGATAATCTGGCTATTACCGGTGTCGCCAATGCCCAATCCACTGGCCGCATTGCCATAGGTAGCCTGGAGCATCCAGCAGTATCACGTGCTGCCGATGCCCTGAAGTGGCAAGGCTGGAAGCTAGCGCATATAGACAGCAACACCCAAGGCCAGGTTGAAGCCAGCGCCTTGCGAAATGTGTTGCAACAGCGTACCGATATGGTGTCTGTAATGCTGGCCAATAATGAAACCGGGGTGATACAGGATATTGCCACCCTGGGTGAAATTGCTAGAGAGCATGGCGCTTATATGCATACCGATGCCGTACAGGCGCTGGGCAAGATCAATGTCGATTTTTCCGCCCTGAATGTGCATGCCATGAGTTTGTCTTCTCATAAAATTCATGGCCCTCAGGGTGCGGGCGCGCTGATTCTGGACAAGCGTATAGATTTGCGCCCCTTGCTCTATGGCGGTGGTCAGGAAAGAGCTTTGCGTAGCGGTAGTGAAAATATCGCCGCTATCGTGGGGTTTGGCCTGGCTTGCCAACTGGCAAGTGCAGAAGGTCAATCGCGTCAGCAGGCATTGAGTGCGATGCGTGGCCAACTTGAACAAGGCCTGCACGCCTTGGGTGCCACCATTTTTGGTGCCAGTGCCAGCCGTTTGCCCAATACCAGTTTCTTTGCCTTTGATGGCATAGAAGGTGAAACCCTTGTGATGGCGCTTGATAGACAAGGTTTTGCCGTTGCCAGTGGTTCGGCCTGCTCCAGTGACAGCACTGAGCCCAGCCATGTCTTGCTGGCCATGGGTGTAAACCCGGATTTGGCACGTGGTGCCATACGCGTCAGCCTGGGGCAGGACAATCAGCCTGAGCAGGTTGCAGCCTTCCTGCTGACCTTGGAACGCGAATTAACCAGATTGAGAAAATTAACTGCGGTAGCAGTTTAGGAAAGTTGATATGACAGTACGTACGCCTATTTACCTGGATTACTCTGCCACCACCCCGATAGACCCACGGGTGGCGGAAAAGATGATTCCTTATCTGACCGAGCATTTTGGCAACCCTGCCTCGCGCAGCCATTCCTTTGGCTGGACGGCGGAAAAAGCCGTGGAAAACGCACGTGAAGAAGTGGCCAAGCTGGTGAATGCCGACCCACGCGAAATCGTCTGGACTTCCGGTGCTACCGAGTCCAACAACCTCGCCATCAAGGGCGCGGCCAATTTCTACAGCGGTGCCAAGGGCAAGCATATTGTCACCGTGCAGACCGAGCACAAAGCGGTGATCGACACTGTCCGTGAACTGGAGCGTATTGGTTACGAAGCCACTTACCTGACCCCTGAACCCAGCGGCCTGCTGGATCTGGAAAAATTCAAGGCAGCCTTGCGTCCTGACACCGTCGTCGTGTCCGTGATGCTGGTAAACAATGAAATCGGCGTGATTCAGGATATCGTTGCCATCGGCAATATTTGCCGTGAGCAAGGCATTATCTTCCACGTGGATGCCGCCCAGGCCACAGGCAAGGTGCATATCGATCTGGAAAAACTGCCAGTTGACCTGATGAGCTTCTCCGCGCACAAAACCTACGGCCCCAAGGGCATAGGCGCGCTGTATGTACGCCGCAAGCCGCGCGTGCGTATTGAAGCCCAAATGCATGGTGGCGGTCATGAACGCGGCATGCGTTCCGGCACCCTGGCCACACACCAGATTGTCGGCATGGGCGAGGCATTCCGCCTGGCACGTGAAGAAATGGATACAGAGAACGTGCGCATTCTGCAATTGCGTGAACGCCTGCTCAAAGGCTTGCAGGAAATTGACGAAGTCTATGTCAATGGCGATCTTGAACACCGCGTGGCGCACAACCTCAACATCAGCTTCAACTTTGTTGAAGGTGAATCGCTGATCATGGCGGTTAAGGATATTGCGGTTTCCAGTGGCTCGGCGTGTACCTCTGCCAGCCTGGAGCCATCTTATGTCTTGCGCGCGCTGGGCCGCTCCGATGAACTGGCGCACAGCTCCATCCGTTTCTCGATTGGTCGCTTCACTACAGAAGAAGATATCGACTACACCGTAGAACTCATGAAGAGCAAGATAGGCAAGCTGCGCGAGCTTTCCCCACTATGGGAAATGCATCTGGACGGCGTGGACTTGAATACAGTGGAATGGGCAGCACATTAAGCTAAACCACTGAAAGAAATAATGTTAAGTTGCAAAGCGCGGGAATTAAACGCCTTGCAGCCAGACTAAACTATATCGGCATCAGCAATTTACTAGACGATGCACCTGCAGCCGCAATGATGATGCGTGTTGCCTTATTTGAGGAGTGAAACATGGCTTATTCAGACAAGGTCCTAGACCATTACGAAAACCCCCGTAACGTGGGTTCTCTCGACAAGAACGACCCCAGCGTCGGTACTGGCATGGTAGGTGCGCCCGCTTGTGGCGATGTCATGAAGCTGCAGATCAAGGTAAACGAAAGCGGCATTATTGAAGATGCCAAATTCAAAACCTATGGTTGCGGCTCCGCTATTGCTTCCAGTTCTTTGGTGACTGAATGGATCAAGGGTAAATCCCTAGACCAAGTCATGGAAATCAAGAACTCGGATATTGCCGAAGAACTGGCTTTGCCTCCGGTCAAAATCCATTGCTCGGTACTGGCAGAAGATGCCATCCGCGCTGCGGTGGCTGATCTCAAGTCCAAGCAGGGTATCACCCCACAGGCGGCTGCCACCGAAGCCGAACACGTCGCTTAAGGGAACAGCATGGCCATCACACTGACCCCAGTTGCCGCCCAGCGCGTTCAGAAATTCCTTGCCAACCGTGGCAAAGGCGTAGGTTTGCGCCTGGGCGTCAAGACCACGGGCTGTTCCGGCATGGCGTATACGCTGGAGTTTGTCGATGAAACCAATGGCGAAGACATGGTGTTTGAGAGCCATGGCGTCAATGTGATTGTTGATCCCAAGAGCCTGGTGTATATCGATGGCACCGAACTCGACTTTGCCAAGGAAGGCTTGAACGAAGGCTTCAAGTTCAACAACCCCAATGTCAAGGATGAGTGCGGCTGCGGCGAAAGCTTCACGGTTTAAGCGTTAGCGCTGAATCTAGCATCACGCTTAAAGCCGCCTAGTCTCCCGCAACCCCTACCTGGCCTGGCACTGGCCACCTTCATCCTATGTCTGAGCTACAAAAGAACTATTTCGAGATTCTAGGCATGCCAGTCCAGTTTGATCTGGACTTAAGCCTGCTGGATCAACACTACCGCACATTGCAGGCAGAGGTGCATCCAGACCGCTTTGCCGCTGCTTCAGCGGGAGAGCGCCTGCAATCCATGCAGTGGGCCACGCTGGTGAATGAAGCCTATCAGGCCCTGAAGCAACCCGCTGCGCGTGCGCGCTATCTGTTGCAATTGCAAGGCGTGGATACCGCAGAGGAAAGCAACACCTCCATGCCTATGGACTTTCTCATGCTGCAAATGGAATGGCGTGAGGCCATAGAAGAGGCGTTTGACGCGCATGATATTGCCGCGCTCGACAGCCTGCTGAAGCAGATGCGCCAGGAAGGCTTATCTTTGCAAGCAGAACTAAAGCAAACGCTGGATAAGGATAAAAATTGGCCAGAAGGTGCAGAACAGGTACGCAAACTGAGCTTTATCGACAAAATCCGCGCCGATGTCAGCCAGAAAATCAGTCAGTTAGAAGATAATTAGTTTATTTGATAGCAAGTTGTTGATAGCACTTGGTCGATAGCAATTTTTCGATAGCATTTAGTCGAATGAATAACGAGTAGTCATTTGGAAAACGAGTAAACAGGCGTTATGGCTTTACTACAAATATCAGAACCAGGCATGAGCGCCGCACCGCACCAGCACAGGCTGGCGGTGGGCATAGACCTGGGCACCACCAATTCCCTGGTGGCCACAGTACGCAGCGGCTTGAGCACGGTATTGCTGGACGAGGCTGGCCGTGCCCTGCTGCCATCCATTGTGCATTACGGTGCAGATGAGCAGCTTGAAGTGGGCTATGCCGCGCAGCAGCAACAAAGCCTGGACCCGCATAACACCATAGTCTCTGTGAAGCGTCTATTGGGCCGTGGCTTGAATGATATTGGCGATACCACTCATCTGCCCTACCGTTTTATTGATGCCCCTGGCATGGTGCAACTGGAAACCCGTGCAGGCATCAAAAGCCCGGTGCAGATATCGGCCGATATTCTGCGCGCATTGAAGGAAAGAGCAGAAAAATCCCTGGGTGGCGAACTCACAGGTGCCGTTATTACCGTACCCGCTTATTTCGATGATACCCAACGCCAGGCCACCAAGGATGCCGCGCGCCTGGCTGGCCTCAATGTACTGCGTCTGCTGAATGAACCGACGGCTGCCGCAGTGGCTTATGGCCTGGATAATGCCGCTGAAGGCATTTACGTCATTTACGATCTGGGTGGCGGCACGTTTGATGTCTCCATCTTGCGTTTATCCAAGGGCGTGTTTGAGGTATTAGCCACCAATGGCGACTCTGCCTGGGTGGTGATGATTTCGACAGACGTATTTTCTGCTGGGTGCTGGAGCAAGCCGGCTTGCAACCCCTGGGCGCTGCCGATACCCGCTTGCTCATGACCAAGGCCAGAGAGGCCAAGGAATGGCTGACCGAGCACAGCGTGGCCAGCATCACGGCCGTGCTTTCTTCTGGTGAAGTCTTAGACCTGCAATTAACGCAATCTGAATTCCACACGCTCAGTCAGCAATTGATCAACCGTACCATCAGCCCGGTACGCAAGGCCTTGCGCGATGCCAGCCTGGAGCTGGATGAAGTCAAAGGCATAGTGCTGGTGGGCGGTGCCACCCGCATGCCGCAAGTGCGTCAGGCAGTGGCGCAATTCTTTGGCAAGCCGCCGCTAACCAATCTGGACCCAGATCAAGTGGTAGCGCTTGGCGCTGCGATTCAAGCCAATGTACTGGCGGGTAACCGCAGCGATGAAGACCTGTTGCTGCTGGATGTGATTCCCCTGTCCCTGGGCCTGGAAACCATGGGCGGCCTGGTGGAGAAAGTTATTCCGCGCAATGCCACCTTGCCGCTGGCCCGCGCGCAGGATTTCACCACCTTCAAGGATGGTCAGACCGCCATGAGTATTCACGTGCTGCAAGGCGAGCGCGAACTGGTGGCAGATAACCGCTCCCTGGCCCGCTTTGAATTGCGTGGCATTCCGCCCATGGCAGCAGGGGCAGCGCGTATCCGCGTGACCTTCCAGGTAGATGCCGATGGCTTGCTATCGGTCTCTGCGCGTGAGCAAGCTAGCGGGGTGGAAGCCAATATCATGGTCAAGCCCTCTTATGGCCTGAATGAAGAACAGATCACCAGCATGCTGCAAGCCTCGTTTGGCACGGCAGAAGCCGATAAGCAGGCACGTGCGCTACAGGAAGCCCGCGTTGATGCAGCGCGATTACTGGAAGCGATAGAAGCTGCATTACGCCAGGATGGCGAACGCCTGCTGAGCAGGATGAGCTGCAAGCCATCCTCACCGAAATGCTGCAACTGCGCGAGCTGGCGCAACAGCAAGATCATCATGCGATCCACAAGGCCGTGGAAGCCCTTAACCAAGCGACTGAAACCTTTGCCGCCCGACGCATGGATGCCTCGGTGAGGCAGGCGCTTGCCGGGCAGTCGTTGAACACATTGGAGCTTTAGGCATGGCCAAGATTACCGTACTTCCCCACCCCGAACTTTGCCCCGAGGGTGTCACTTTCGAGGCGCAGCCTGACCGCTCCATTTGTCATAATCTGCAAAAGCAGCATGTGGATGTAGATAGCGCCTGTGGTGGCGTCTGCGCCTGTACCACCTGCCATGTCTATATCAAGGAAGGCTATAACAGCCTGTCTGAGCCGGATGAAAACGAAGAAGACATGCTGGATCAGGCCTGGGGCCTCAAGGCTAATTCCCGCCTTTCCTGCCAGGCCATCATTGGTGACAAAGATGTGGTGGTCGAGATTCCACTCTACTCGCTTAACCTGGCGAAGGAACCACCGCACTAGCGCTAGGTTACGCTTTTCTGGAGCATTAACATCAAGGTCAGCTTTGCTGACGCATTATTATCAGGGCCAGCATAGCTGGCCCTGGGTCTTTCTAGGCACAGCATCAAGCTGGCTGCGTGCGATTCAGCACTGCCTTTACTCGGTGAGTAAGGCTTCTTCCGTGAAATCCTGCATATCGGCAATGTAAGTACGCCCCGCGCGTCTCGCCACGTCAAAGCGCAGCATGGCGAGGAAGTCGGTGGCATTCAATGGGCGGCTGAAGATAAAGCCTTGTAACTGATCGCAGCCCTGATCGCGCAGGAAGTCCAGCTGGGCCTGATTTTCCACGCCTTCTGCCACCACCTTGATCTTCAGGCTGTGTGCCATGGCGATAATGGCCTGGGTAATGGCAGCATCATGCTGTCCTGCGGTACATCGCGCACAAACGAGCGGTCAATCTTCAGTGAATCTATAGGGAAGTGCTTGAGATAACCCAGCGAAGAATAGCCAGTGCCAAAATCATCAATCAGCACATGCGTGCCCATATCGCGGAAGTGCTGCAATATCTCGCTGGCATGTTCGGCATTCTGCATGATCATGCTCTCGGTGATTTCCAGCTCCAGGCAATCCGGCGTTAGCCGGTATCTTCCAGCGCCTCGCTAATAACATCATGCAGGCTATCCTCACGGAACTGGCGCGCAGACAAGTTCACACCTACGCGTATTGGCCTGTCAGCCACGGCTTGCCAGGCGTATGCATCCTTGCAGGCCTGATTCACCACCCAGGCACCTATGTCTATGATCAGCCGGTTTCTTCGGCTATGGGTATAAAGTCCTGCGGTGAGATCATGCCCAACTCTGCGCTGTGCCAGCGTATCAAGGCTTCGGCACCTATGATGCTTTGATCGTTGAGGTCCAGCTTGGCCTGATAGTGCAGGGTAAACTCTTCACGCTCCAGCGCACGGCGCAAGCCGTTTTCCAGTGTCAGGCGCTCTACGCTGTGCACATTGCTATCAGCAGAGTAGTAATGGAAGGTGTTCTTGCCATCGTCCTTGGCTCTATACATCGCCATATCAGCGTTCTTCAACAAGGAGAAGATATCCACGCCGTCATCGGGGAACACGCTGATGCCTATGCTGGCGCTGATATAGAGCTCTTGCTGCATAAGGATAAACGGCTGCGCCAGCGCATGCATGATTTTGCGCGCCACCCCACCCAGATACTGCGAATCGGTGAAGTCTTCCACCAGCACCACAAACTCGTCTCCACCCTGGCGCGCAATGGTATCGGTGAGGCGCAGGCAATCCTTGAGGCGGCGGGCTGCCTCTTGCAGCAGCATATCGCCCGCCTGATGTCCCAGGGTGTCGTTGATGATCTTGAATCTATCAAGATCGATAAACAAAATACCTGCCTTGCATTGATAGCGTTGGGCGCGCAACAAGGCCAACTCTATACGCTCCTGCAACAAGGCGCGGTTAGGCAGGCCAGTCAGGGCATCATGCGTGGCAAGGAATTGCAGGCGCTCTTCTGACTGCTTGCGCTGGCTGATATCCGTCAGCACCGCCACATAATGTTGCACCACGCCTTTGCTGTCCTGCACGGTGCTGATGGAGACCCACTGCGGGTAGTATTCCCCGGTTTTCTTGCGCGCCAGCAATTCGCCCATCCACTTGCCATGCTCCTGCACCAGGCTACCTATGGTGCGATCGCCCTCGCCTATCTCATCCATGAGGCGCAGGCGCTGGCCCACGCTTTCCTCACGAGCATAGGCGGTGATATCGAGATAGGACTGATTGACATCCAGCACCACCAGGTTGATATCGGCAATCATGATGGCTTCGGCCGTGTTCTCGAACACCTGTTTGGATAAACGTAGGCTCAGCTCGGCTTCCTTGCGTGCGGTAATGTCCAGCATCACCCCCACCAGTTCCTGCGGCTTGCCAAAGCGGTTGGGGATCACGCGCACCATATCCTGCAGCCACACCACGCGGCCATCGGCCGCCAGCATGCGGTAATCCATGACATGATTGCGCAGGGCTTCAGTCTCTGTGCTGCAAAATTCGCTGACCCATTCCCTGTCATCCGCATGCAGCTTTTCCAGCCAGAAGCGCGTATTGCTGGTCCAGTCACTCAGCGGATATCCCAGCAAGGTTTCTGCTTCCTGGCTGACAAAAGTAAATGCGCCATCTGGTGTGGCACGCCAGACAATCGCCTGCACCGACTCCACCAGCTCGCGATAATCCGCACGGCTTTGCAGCAAGGCTTCTTCTGCCTGCTTGCGGCTGCTGATATCGATAATCAGCACCACCACGCGCTCACTGCCATCACGATAATTGGCGGCGGCCACTTCAATCGGAATGGCACGGCCTGCCTTGCTCAGGCCCAAAGCCTCATAACGGCTGGGCGCATGGTCGCCCTGCAAGCGTGATAAATAATGCTCGGCCACGCGCTGACGGTCTGAAGGGTGAATCAAGGTGAGAAAATCCGAGCCCATGGGCACATCGCGCGGGTCGTAACCGCCTATCTTCCAGGCTGCTTCATTGGCATAGATGATCTTGCCATGCTCAATGACCACCACGCCTTCACCTGCGTCAGACTGTGCGTTGATGAGAGCGTTATATAGCCCAAGCTGCTGCTTGAGCCGTTGTCCGGCGTGCAAGCGGCCGACATTGAGGCCAGACAGCCCTACCCCGGTGGAAACTGTCACCAGCACAAACACCCAGTAGCTGAACATATCCGCACTGGCCACGCCCAAACTGAAATACCCCTGGAAGCCAACTGCGCCAAGTTGGGCAGTAATGGCGAGCAGCAGGGAAGCCAGCGCTGCACCGCGCTGGTGAAAACTCAAAGCCGCCCAGATGACCAGCGGAAAAATCAGGAAAGCCTTGGCCTCAAACTCGGTGAGCGATTGTGACAACATGCCAAAGAAGGCCAGCACGCACAGGCCAAACAGACCAGAGAACAGCACCAGCGCCTCCACGCGCTTCATGCGGCTCCAGCGTATGGGCTCGTAGTAAACGCAGGCGAGAATGGCCGGGGTAAACAGCATGATGCTGAGCGCATCCCCCATCCACCATTGCAGCACCAGCTCCCAGGTTTCATCGACAATAATGCCGCCATAGCGCAAGCTCAGCAGCGCCACCACGGCGCCGACCAGCGGTGCCAGCCCCACCCCGGCAAAGATCAAGGCCAGCAAATCACGCAAGCGGCTCAAGCTGGGTTCAAATTGCAGTTTGCGGGTCAGCAGGTAATGCGCCAGTAGCGCGCCCGCCACATTGCCCAGCGCGATGGTGATGGCCACCTCTAGCGGCAGCCCTACCGCGTATTCAGTGACAATGGCCCCAAGCAACAGGCCAGGCCATAAACGCCGCCCGGCAATAATCAATATCGCCAGGGCAAACCCCGCAGGCGGCCAGATAAAGGTGGCGATGGTCTTGGGCACGCCCAACTGGATCGCCGTTTGCCCAAGCAGAAAATAAGCGGCAGCGACCACCATCAACGTCAGCAAATATCGAATCGGCCTGCTCTTGTTGACAGGCTGGTGGCTTGATATATACATAATGAAAGTATTGTAGTTGTAAATTCCTACCCTGCGAATAAAACTTGTCATCAAATAAAAAGCCCGCACTAGGCGGGCTTTTTCTCTTGGCAACCTTAACTAATCATCAGCTTGGATCAGAAGTTATATTGCAATTGCATGCGCAAGATGTCGGTGTTGTACTTGCTGTAAGGCGCGGTGGCCAGATTGTTGCGATCCAGCTTGGAGTAGTAAGCCGTGAACTCGATTTCCGGTACAGGCTGCCACTCGAAACCAGCTTCCCAATCCTTGACATGATTTTGCGGTGCATTGGTTTCAAACTTTTGCGCGCCATCAAAGTATTGCCACTTGATGAATGGAATCAGCACACCATAACCGTAGAAGTCTTTCACACGGTACATCGCCTGAATATAGCCACCATTGAGCGACTGCTCTTCAATGCGAGTGCCTGCATCATTCAAACCTGGGCCCTTGCCCCAGTTCCATTCAGCTTGCAGACCGAAAGGCTGTGGGTAAAGCACGGCGTGCAGACCTACGCGCTGATCCTTGAAACCATCAGTCTTGGAGTCAGCCGCCACGGTACCGCTGCGTGAAGGCTTGAAAGTACCGTGAATTGCCTGGATACCAGCTTCAAAAATTTGGCCGTTTTCAAACTTGACCGGATAAGTGAAACGCGAAACCAAGTGCAGGTTGTCGTTGTTCTCAGAGCGGTTGGCACCAGTACCGTTATAGGCACCGAAGGCGAACACACCGTAGTTGCCCGAGCCCTTGAGGCCGCTATCCACCAGATACTTGAACATTTCCTGCTTGTCTGTAGGCGTCCAGTAGTAGAAGGCACCGAGGTCACGCTCGTCCTTGCAGCAGCTGTTCAGCGCATCGTTACGATCCAGCGCGATACGGTTTTGACTGGACTGCAGGTTTTCAAAGCTGTAAGGGATCTTGGATTGACCTACGCGCAGTCTATGTACCCGGTCTTTGGTCAGGTAAATATCACCGTAGGCATCACGCAGTTGAGCAATATTGCCGATTTCGCTGTTGTTGTTGCCGGAAGCGCGGCTGGCGAAGTCAGGCTGAATATAGTAAGACAAACGCTCGCCAATATCGCCAGAGAAGATCAGGCGCATACGACGAATCATGAAATTGGTGTTTTCACCGATGGAACGGTCAGCTTGGTGCGCAATTTCGCGGTCACCGCCGATAATCGGGTTGCTACGAATCTGCACATAGCCACGCACCTTCATGGTGTCTGACCAGTTCTTAGCAGCAGGCTTGGGAGCTGGTGCCATGGCAATCTTGTCCAGCTTGTCTTCAAGCTCACGTTGCTTAACTTCAAGATTGTGCTGCATTTCTGCAAAATCAATCCCGGCACTGTTTGCGCCTGCTGCTTCAGCAGCGGCATCCACAGGCTTGAAAGTACCCATCTTCACGCGGTTAGGACCAGGCTCAGAGAAAATCTGCTTGGTGGTCGAATCCACATATAATTCCAGAGTTTGACCATCGGCCATTGCAGTGGCTGAGGCCGTAGTCATTAAAGCGGCCAGTACTGCAGCCTTGAGGATTGAATTGGTGTTCATCGCAATCACTTTGTTAAACGCACTTTACTAAGCTGATATCAACCAGGTTGATACCTCCCAAACATGATGGTCTACGCCATCATTCAGCACCCTGTCAGGTTAAAACCCTGTCAGCAGTGATCTCGGCGTGCAGTATGTGGTTGAAATGTGACTGGTGAATGTAAGAAAAATGACAGTTTTGTGACTGAGACAAAATTGTCACGACCAAGAAAGAACTAGTCAGACGTTAATTTTCCAATTATTTTTCATTAATCTGTCATGGTTTAACTGCATGATGTGTAGGTTTTTTTACAGTAAAACTGACATAAACTTACATTTCCTTACAAAATCTTTTTTATAGAAACAATGAAATTTATCTATAATAATCATGTCAATACACTGTGAAAATGACCCTTAGTCCGTCATTTCGTTTGAAATCAAGCCGAATTTACCCCTAAATTCCGTGCTTTTATTAACTTACCCGGGGAAACAAATATATGTATAAGCACCCTCTGCAAGACCGTGAAAAGATGTCGCCACAAGAAGCCCTGACCATACTGTTGGAAGGCAATCAACGCTTCACCCAGAACATTTCTGCGCATCGTGACCTGCTTAATGTGGTCAACATCACCAAGGAAAAACAACATCCTTTCGCTGCCATTCTTAGCTGCAGCGATTCCCGCACCGCAACCGAGCTGATCTTTGATCAAGGCCTGGGCGATCTTTTCAGCGTACGTCTGGCAGGCAATATTGCTTCACGCAAGGCCATAGGCAGCTTGGAATACTCCTGCAAATATCTGGGCAGCAAATTGATTGTGGTACTCGGCCACACCAACTGCGGCGCGGTTAAGGCAGCCTGCGATGGCTTTACTGGCGGCCATATTGGTGAAATCACCAAGATGATCTTCCCTGCGGTTGAAGCAGAAACCGAAACCAAGGAAAACCGCAGCTCAGCCAATAACGAATTTGTTGGCCATGTCTGCACCCTTAACGTCAAAACACAGATCGACACCATCTGGAACTCCAGCGACATCCTGCGCGATATGCTGAACCAGGGCCAGATCGGCATTGTGGGTGGCGTATATGACCTCGCGACTGCGGAAGTCAACTTCCCTGAGCAATACCAGATTTTCAGCTCCGACCATCCGCTGGTACAAAACTAGCCTGGCAGCGCACGCAATACGCGTAACCCTATTTTCAGGACAACACTGGCATGACAACTCAAACTTCCACGGCTACTGCTCCCAGCAGTAGCTTCAGCAAAGATTTCTTTGCGTCCATAGTGGTATTTCTGGTGGCGGTTCCCCTTTGTCTGGGTATCGCCATCGCTTCTGGCCTGCCGCCGACCGCAGGCATTATCACCGGCATTATTGGTGGCATTATCGTGGGTTCGATTTCCGGCTCGCCCTTGACCGTCAGTGGCCCTGCCGCTGGCTTGGTGGTGATCGTGGCGGATATCGTCGCTGAATTCGGCATTGCTGTTTACGGCATCATCGTGCTGCTGGCAGGTGGTGTGCAGATTCTGGCAGGTGTATTCAAGCTAGGGGTATGGTTCCGCGCCATCTCCCCTGCCGTGATTCATGGCATGTTGGGCGGTATCGGTATCCTGATCATAGGCTCGCAATTCCATATCATGCTGGATCGTGATCCACTTTCCAGTGGCATCAAGAACCTGCTGGATATCCCCAATGGCCTGCTGGAAACCTTTGAATCGCACGGCGGTAACATTTACGCCGCCAGCATAGGCCTCTTGACCATTATCTCCATCGTACTGTGGACGCGCTTTGCGCCAGCCCGCTTCAAGCTGATTCCTGGGGCTTTGATCGGCGTGGTGTTGTCCGTGATCGTGGCCAATGTATTCGGCTTCGACATCAAGTACCTGACCGATTTGTTTGATGGCCCAACTGATCTGCAAAACATTCTTGGCACCATCATCATCCCGCATATGGGTACGGTAGAAGCTTCCATGACTGCGGGTGTACTGGTGGCGGTGATCTCGCTGGCCTTTATTGCCAGTGCCGAGTCTCTGCTGTCTTGCGCTGCGGTTGACCAGATGCACCAGGGTCAGCGTACCAAGTACGATAGGGAATTGATGGCGCAAGGCATAGGTAACGCAATTTGCGGTTTCCTCAGCGCCTTGCCGATGACAGGCGTGATTGTACGTTCCAGCGCCAACGTCGAAGCCGGGGCTACCAGCCGCGCTTCTACCATCATGCACGGCACCTGGCTCTTGTTGTTCATCAGCATCTTCCTGTTCACGCTGGAATATATTCCGGTAGCCACATTGGCGGGTGTATTGGTCTACACAGGCTACAAACTGGCTTATCCCAAGGTGGCCAAAGAGCTGCTGGCCTATGGCAAGCCTGAACTGGCAATCTACATCATCACCATTATCACCATCGTCAGCTTCAATCTGCTGGCAGGCGTGATTACTGGTCTGGCGTTGTCTATCGCCAAGCTGTTGTATGTGTTCTCCCATGTTTCCATCAAGGCTGAACACATCCCCAACAGCCAGCAAACCATTCTGCACCTCAAGGGCTCTGCCACCCTGCTGGGTATTCCCAAGCTGGTCAGCGTGCTGGATAAGCTGGATGTTGGCCGTGATATCAGCGTGCAGTTTGATGATCTGGAATATATCGACCATGCTTGCATAGAGTTGATCAATGGCTGGCAAAAGCAGTACCAGCTCACAGGTGGCAAGGTCACCATAGAGTGGGACAGCTTGATCAGCAAGTACCACACCAAGGAAGCTGCCGCGATCAACGGCTAGCGTTCTGCTTAAACCTGGAGGCCTGTATGTTTCAGGCAATTATTTCCAGGCAATAAAAAAGCCCCTCACGGGGCTTTTTTATTGCCTGGGCCTGCTGGCCTTGGCTTAGTAAGGCCGCATCAAGAGGCGGACTGTATGCGCTTTACCTTGCCCTGCTCTTCCGATACCAGCGAGGCAATATCGCCTGAAAGTTCGCCACCTTCCTCAATCAGAATCTTGCCGTAACGAATCTTGCCACTCACACGCCCTGTCGCATGAATGATCAATTGGCTACGTGCGGTCAATTCACCCTCGAAATTGCCATGTACCTCGGCCACATCAATGCCTACCTTGCCAGAAAACGCGCCATGCTCGGCAATCTGAATCACGCGGCTGTCCATGGTTGCCTCTACCCTGCCTTCAACCACCAGAATATCGCAGTCTTGAATTTCAGCGCCCTTGAGTTTGACATCAGGGCCAACAATCAGGCGGCTGCCAGTGGTGACATCAGCACTCAGGCCTTCACCGGGCTTGCTTTCAACCTTGGGGGCAGTACTAGTGCTGATGGGGTTAACGTGGCTAGGAACATGGGAGGCCACAGGCGTAGGATCTGGCCTGGTATTGAGCGGCGTGGAAGCGATAGGGTTATTGCCAGGCTGGTTGGAAGAACGATTGAAAAGACCTTGCTTGTTGAGCATGTGATAAACCTCGCTATGAATAATGACAGGGTGATACAGCCTGATGGCCGTATCCAGACCCTCCTTGAGTTAGCAAGCCCTGTGCCCGACAACAAAAATCCTTATGTTTCAGTAATTTGAAAAAACCAGCTAATCCTTTGCTCGAAAATGCGCCGTGAATCGTCGCTCATCTACGACATGCTGGGCTGGCCTGGCTAGGTAACACTCGCCTATCCGCTCTTACTTATAACCAGCAGCATCTAGCGCCAGCGCCACCTATAGCGTCAATCACGCTAATATCCTTGCAGCACAAGGCTGGGCGCAAGTTACAGCCTCCTACAACTTCTTGCCTTGTCGCTCACAGGCAACATAGCCAAACACCTACACGCCTTGTCACATATCACTAGTTCACACATTGCAGCGCGCAAAAACAAAAAGGCCGGGAAACCCGGCCTGAGTATGTGTAGCGCAAAAATTAAGCTTAGCGTTAGCTTGGTGCGGTTTAGTGTTCAGGCCGCATATGCGGGAACAGAATCACATCACGGATGCTCGCGCTATCGGTCAGCAGCATGACCAAACGGTCTATGCCTATGCCGCAGCCGCCTGTAGGGGGCAGGCGTATTCCAGGGCGCGGATAAAGTCTGCATCGTAATACATGGCTTCATCATCGCCTGCTTCCTTGGCGGCTACCTGGGCATGGAAACGTGCGGCCTGGTCTTCAGCATCATTCAACTCAGAGAAACCATTGGCAATTTCACGGCCAGTGATAAACAACTCATAGCGCTCAGTAATCGCAGGGTTGCTATCCGAGGCACGTGCCAGCGGTGAAACCTCAACTGGGTAATCGATGATGTAAGTCGCTCCCACAGCTGGCTTTCTGCGGTTTCTTCAAACAAGGCCAGTTGCAAAGCGCCCAGACCTGCGTGGGCAAAGGCTTCAACACCAAACTTCTTCAGCTCGGCACGCAGGAAGGTGGCATCCTGCAATTGTGCCTCTGTGTATTGCGGGGCGTATTTCTGGATGGCACCCACAATCGTCAGGCGCTGGAATGGCTTGGCAAGATCAAGCTCACGGCCCTGGTACTGCACCACGGCAGAACCACAGGCCGCAATCGCCGCTGCACGTATGCAGGACTCGGTGAAATCCATCAGCCATTTGTAATCGGTATACGCCGCATAGAATTCCATCATGGTGAATTCAGGGTTGTGACGTACGCTCAAGCCTTCATTACGGAAGTTACGGTTGATCTCAAATACGCGATCAAAGCCGCCCACTACCAGGCGCTTGAGGTAAAGCTCGGGCGAATGCGCATATACATTTGCATATCCAGCGCATTGTGATGGGTGATAAACGGCTTGGCAGCGGCACCACCGGGGATAGGGTGCAGCATGGGCGTTTCCACTTCCAAAAACTCATGGCTGAGCATGAAGGCACGGATGGCGGCAACAATCTTGCTACGGCTGATAAAGGTCTTGCGCGTATCTTCGGAGACGATCAGGTCTACATAGCGCTGACGGTATTTGGTTTCCTGATCTGCCAGGCCATGGAATTTCTCTGGCAGCGGGCGCAGGGACTTGGTCAGCAGGCGTAACTCGCTGACCTTGACCGACAGCTCGCCAGTCTTGGTCTTGAACAGCACACCGCGTGCGGCAATGATGTCACCCAAATCCCACTTCTTGAAGGCATCGTAAACTTCTTCGCCCAGGGTTTCGCGCGTGACAAATACCTGAATCCGGCCGCTTTTGTCCTGCACGGTGGCAAAACTGGCTTTACCCATTACGCGTTTCAACATCATGCGGCCTGCAATAGCCACCTGAATCTGTTGCGCGTCCAGGGCTTCGCCTTCGCTGGCGTCATAGCTGTCATGCAGGCTTTGCGCAGCATGCTCAGGCTTGAAATCATTGGGGAAGGCCACACCTTTTTCGCGTATGGCCTTGAGCTTCTCGCGGCGCTCGGCGATCACATGGTTTTCGTCCTGCGTTACGCCAGCTGCCTCGTTAGGCTTTGAATTCTCTACGTCACTCACCCTTACACTCCCTGCTTCAAACTTTCAGAAATAAATGGATCCAGATCGCCATCCAGCACACCCTGGGTATTACCGACCTCGACATTGGTGCGCAAATCCTTGATGCGCGATTGATCCAGCACGTAGGAACGAATCTGGTGACCCCAGCCAATATCGGTCTTGGCGTCTTCCATGCTTGTTTTTCTTCGTTGCGCTTGCGTAGCTCCAGCGCGTACAACTGCGCCTTCAGCATATTCATGGCCTCTTCCTTGTTGCGGTGCTGTGAACGGTCATTCTGGCACTGCACCACGGTATTGGTCGGCAAGTGGGTAATACGCACGGCAGAATCGGTTTTGTTAATGTGCTGACCACCCGCACCCGAGGCACGGTAGGTATCGATGCGCAAATCCGCCGGGTTGATCTCCACCTGAATGGAGTCATCCACTTCTGGATAGATAAACACACTGGCAAACGAGGTATGGCGGCGGTTGCCGGAATCGAAAGGCGATTTGCGCACCAAACGGTGTACACCACTTTCGGTACGCAGGAAGCCATAGGCGTAATCACCGGAAATTTTCAGCGAGGCACTCTTGATACCGGCCACATCGCCTTCGGATTCTTCCAGCACTTCCACCTTGAAATTCTTGTTCTCGCAATAGCGCAAATACATGCGCAACAGCATGGAAGCCCAATCCTGGGCTTCAGTACCGCCTGAGCCAGATTGAATATCGAGGAAGCAGTTATTCGGGTCCATGGGATGGGCAAACATACGGCGGAATTCCATTTCCGCCACCACCTGCTCCAACGCCAAGCTGTCACGTTCTATGCTGAGCAGGGTGTCGTCGTCATTCTCTTCACGTGCCATCTCAAACAATTCACGGCTGTCGCGCACACCATTATCAACATCAGTCAGCGACTTGACGACAAACTCCAGCTCACGGCGCTCCTTGCCCAGCTTCTGCGAACGCTCATTGTCGTTCCAGATGTTAGGGTCTTCTAGGAGTTGCGAGACTTCTTCCAGACGTTGCTGCTTGGTCTCGAAGTCAAAGATACCCCCGTAGGGCCTGGTGACGCTGCTCCAGATCGTCTAGACGATTGGCAATCAGATTGAGTTGTTCCGCTTCCATGAATGATTCCGAACCTGCTGAATTCAAAGCCGGGAATTATACATTAATGCACCATATACCGCTGTGAGTGATATGTAGAGCAAGCGTCTTAAACCATGCTGGTAGCAAGTATTTGTCATCAGCACATTTGCCTAGAATGAGAATTCTTACCCCCCAGGAAACGAGAGCTCATTTATGCGCGACAAAAACATGCGCCACACAAAACCCTGCCAACTCACGCCCATACGGCTAATCGCCGGGTTAGCCCTGGCATCCATGTATGTCCAGCCTGCCCTGGCGCTGAATGGCAGCAGCCCAAGTACAAATTTCCCCATGGTAGGTCAGATAGTAGGCGGCGTGGATGGCGTACTCGTTGCCCCCAATTGGGTATTGACCGCGGGCCATGCTGCCACCACCTCCAAACTGTTTTCCTCGGGCCATGGGCAGGCCATGATAGATGCCAGCTTTGTGTTACCCGGTTACCAGTTTCCCGGCCATGATCTTGCCTTGCTGCATCTGGCAACCCCCATAGTCAGCAGCCAGTACACCGCACTCAATCTGGACTATCTCGAAACCAGCCACCTGGCGCAAATAGGCAGCGTTACCTTGGCCAATGCCAGTAGCAATGCGCAAGGCAGCCAATGGCAAAACCGTTATGTAGAAAGCACACTGGTGAATGCCCTTACTTGGGCTGGCAATTACGCTGTGCATTGGGTGGTGGCCGATCAACATAGCAGCGGCAACCCATTACTGCAGTCCGGCGATAGTGGCAGCGGCCTGTTTCTTTCTGCCGCCGGGGAGGCAAATCCTTTGCTGGGAGGCATAGCCTCTGCCATCTGCATGACCAATAAATCCTGCTTTGTACAACCTACCGCCTTTCGCGACTGGCTAGATATTACTTTGCTGCGTTATCAGCCCAGCAACCCAGAAGAGCTGCGACGACAACAAATTAATTGGGTGAGCTTGATAGAACAAACTTGTCATCAATATCCGCGCAAGCCTCTTTCAACCCAGACACGATGTATGTCACTGCTGTGCCCGAGCCTGAGCAAATCACCCTCATGCTGCTGGGCTTGGCCCTGCTCACTGGCGCTTGTTTGCGCCGCTTGAGCAGTAAAGATGGGCCTGTGCAAACGTATGCCAAGCTGGGATGACAACAAAAGTTTACATAGGCAAAATGGGCTTTATGCAAATTTGTCACAAATATGAAATATTTCCTCATTATATTTGCCACGTTGCCGCCATACCGGGTGTAAAAACCGCCTAGTCATCAGCGCAGGCAACATCTACCAATCGACGGAGCCATTATGCAATCCCCATTTGTTCCAAGCCAAATACTGAAGGCAGCAGGTGTTGCTGTCCTCATCAGCGCTGCATTTTCTATGCCTCAGGCAGATGCAGCCAGCAATGACATCGTACGTATAGACGGTTCCAGCACCGTATACCCCATCACTGAAGCCGTAGCAGAAGAGTTCCAGAAGGCCAAGAGAGTCAAGGTTACCGTTGGTATCTCCGGCACTGGCGGCGGCTTCAAGAAGTTCTGCCGTGGCGAGACCGATATCTCTGAAGCTTCACGCCCTATCCTCGCCAAGGAAATGGAATTGTGTAAGGCAGCAGGCATTGATTACATCGAATTGCCAGTCGCTTATGACGCCCTGACCGTAGTGGTTAACCCCAAGAACAGCTTCATCAAGAGCTTCACTGTTGAAGAACTGAAAAAGCTGTGGGAACCAGAAGCGCAAGGCAAGGTTAAGACCTGGAAGCAAGTTAACCCAAGCTGGCCTGATAGCCCAGTGAAGCTGTTTGGCGCGGGTTCCGACTCCGGTACTTTTGACTACTTCACAGAAGCCATTGTCGGCAAGGCCAAGTCCAGCCGTGGCGATTTCACCGCTTCTGAAGATGACAATGTGCTGGTGCAAGGTGTAGCCAATGATGTAGCCGCCACTGGTTACTTCGGCTTTGCCTACTACGAAGAAAACGCCACCCGCGTCAAGGCTGTGCCTATCGTTGCCAAGGCAGGCGCACCAGCTGTGCTGCCATCACGTGAAAACGTCATGAACGGTAGCTACCAGCCTTTGTCCCGTCCTTTGTTCATCTATGTCAGCGCCAACGCTGCCAAGAACAATCCTAACGTCAAGGCCTTCATCGACTTCTACCTGGCTAACGCAAAGCCTCTGGTTGAAGAAGTAAAGTACATTCCATTGCCAGCCAATGAATACACTGCCGTCAATGAGCACTGGAAAGCCCAAAAGGTTGGTACAGGCTTTGGTGGCGAGCCAGAAGTTGGTGTAAAAATCACCGACCTCCTGAAGCGCATCAAGTAAACGCGATCCGTATGGGGGCAGTCTAGTACTGCCCCCAGTCATCGCCTGCATAACGGCATTCCGTTACAATGCACGAATTATTAACGTGATCATGACCAGCCAAGTGTTACAAAAACCCTCAGAACTCTCCATCAGTGCCCGTCTTGCCAAGAATGTGCGCCGCAATGCCTTGGAACGCGTCATTGAATTTATCTTGATGCTGGCGGCTCTTTCCGCCGTGGCCACCACTATCGCCATCGTGCTGATTCTGCTGTATGAGTCATTCACCTTCTTTGCCCATGTGTCCATCATCGACTTTTTGACCGACACCCAATGGACCCCATTATTTGAAGATGCCCACTACGGCATCCTGCCGCTGGTATCCGGCACTCTGACCACCTCCGCTATTGCGCTGTCCGTGGCCGTGCCTCTGGGTACCATAGGTGCAATCTACCTGTCCGAGTTTGCCTCGCACCGCACCCGTGAAATCGTCAAGCCTATACTGGAGCTGCTGGTAGGTGTACCTACCGTGGTCTTCGGTTACTTTGCCTTGCTGTTTGTCACACCACTGTTGCAAAAGATTTTCCCTGAGTTGCCAGGCTTCAATATGCTGGGCCCAGGCATCGTCATGGGCATTATGATCATTCCTTACATCAGCTCCATGGCAGAAGACGCCATGCGTGCCGTGCCCATGAGCATGCGCGAAGCTCTTACGCCATGGGTGCTACCCGCTTCCAGACCGCCGTGCGCGTGGTAACACCTGCCGCCATCTCCGGCATTATCGCCGCCTACATCATGGCCATCTCCCGTGCTGTGGGTGAAACCATGGTAGTGGCCCTGGCCGCAGGTCAACAGCCCAACCTGACCTTCAACCCCATGGAAAGCGCCGCTACCATTACCGCTTACATTGTTCAGGTAGCCATGGGCGATCTGCCGCATGGCAGCATTGGTTATCAGAGTATCTTTGCCGCAGGCCTGGTGCTGATGCTGATGACCCTGACCTTCAATATTCTGGGCCATATCGCCCGCAAGAGATTCCGCGAGACTTACTAAAATCATGAGTACACAAGCATCCGTTCTGGAAAATCTCGCCGAAGTGCGGGTCATGATCCGCCGCCACAAGCGCAACGATTACCTGTTCTCCATCGTTGGTTTGCTGGCGCTGGCCATAGGCCTGTTGACCCTGCTGACCTTGTTTATCGACCTGGTGGCCGATGGCTATCCACGCTTCAACCTGGATTTCCTCACCAACTATCCATCACGCCGTGCTGGCAGTGCTGGTTTGCTCTCAGCCTGGGTAGGTTCCATGCTGGTCATGCTGGTGACCTTCCTCTCTGCCGTGCCCATGGGTGTGGCAGCCGGGGTTTACCTTGAGGAATACGCCCCCAAGAACTGGTTCTCTGACCTGATTGAAATCAACGTCACCAACCTGGCGGGTGTGCCTTCCATCGTTTACGGTTTGCTGGCTTTGGGTCTGTTTGTTTACGGCCTGGGTTTGGGTGAAAGCATTTTGACTGCGGGCCTCACACTGGGTCTGCTGATTTTGCCTATCGTCATCGTCACCACACGTGAATCCATACGCGGCATTCCAGTGTCCATCCGTGAAGCGGCTTATGCCGTGGGTGCCACCAAGTGGCAAGTGGTTTACCACCACGTGCTGCATTATTCTTCCGGCGGCATTCTGACTGGCATCATCATCGGCATGGCGCGTGCGCTGGGTGAAACTGCCCCTATCATCACCATAGGCGCGTTGACCTTTATCGCCTTCTTGCCACCATCCCCTGTGAGTGATGTTGCGCCCTTTATCAATTTTGAATGGCTGAGCTCTGGCTTCACGGTATTACCGATCCAGATGTTCAACTGGCTGTCGCGTCCTGACCACGCCTTCCATATCAATGCCGCCGCTACTGGCGCCCTTATCATCATTGTTACCCTGCTGATGAACGGCACCGCCATCTGGCTGCGCTACCGCATCCGCAAGAACATCAAGTGGTAAGTCTAGACTGACGCTATAACTAGGCTAACCCTTAAGCAGAAACTCGAATCAGGACATATCACACATGGTTACAACAACTAGCCCGATCAAAGCCGAAGCACGTGACTTGAACTTCTTTTACAGCAGCGGTCACAAGGCGCTCAAAGGCATCAGCATGCCTTTGTACGAAAAACGCATTACCGCCCTGATCGGCCCTTCCGGCTGTGGCAAGTCCACCTTCCTGCGCTGTTTCAACCGCATGCATGACCTTTACCCTGGCAATCGCTACGATGGCCAGATTGTCATGCACCCGGACAACACAAACATCCTCGAAAGCGGTGTAGACCCTATCGAAGTGCGCATGCGTATCAGCATGGTGTTCCAAAAGCCCAACCCTTTCCCCAAGTCCATCTATGAAAACGTGGCCTATGGCTTGCGTGTTCGCGGTGAGCGCAACAAGCGCGCCGTGGATGACAAAGTGGAAGAAGCGCTCAAGGGTGCGGCACTATGGGATGAAGTTAAAAACCGCCTGCACGATCTAGCGTTTAATCTTTCCGGTGGTCAGCAACAACGTCTGTGCATTGCCCGTGCCCTGGCAACCGACCCTGAAATCATGCTGTTTGATGAACCGACTTCGGCGCTGGACCCAATTGCCACGGCCAACATCGAAGAACTGATGTCCGAACTGCGCAACAAGCTCACCATTCTGGTGGTGACACACAATATGCAGCAGGCGGCACGTGTTTCCGATTACACCGCGTATATGTATCTGGGTGAACTGATTGAGTACGACGATACCGACAAAATCTTCACCAACCCCAGCCGCAAAGAAACCGAAGACTACATCACAGGCAAATTTGGTTAAACCGCCAACCTCTGCCAATAAAAAAGCCGGAGCAATCCGGCTTTTTTGCATTCAAGATCAGGCACTGCCTGCTTTCTGCGCCTGCTTTCTGCGCCTGCTCTCTGCGCCTGTTCTCTGCGCCTGCTCTCTGCGCCTGCTCTCTGCGCCTGCTCTCTGCGCTTGATTTATGCGCTGGCCTCGCTGGCAAAACAACATAATAAAAAGAATGATTCTTGATATCAATCAACCTCTGCTTTAGCATAAGCGTTTTTTTTCTGCGCATCCTCAATGTCCGGCACGCTTATCGCTGAATTGCTGCATTCCTACCGCGAGTTGGGCCACTACCTGCGTGGCAGGCTGCGCAATGCCGAGGATGCGGCAGATATCGCCCAAAGCAGCTTTGAGCGTGTTTATCGCTATGCGCTGCCAGCCAGGGTGAGCCTCCGCAGATAGAATCGCCACGTGCCCTGTTATTCAAGGCGGCACACCATCTATGCATCAATCTGGGCCGTCACGACAAACTGGTACTGGAATGGCTGCAAGACCGTAGCCAGCAGGCAGCTCACAACAGCGTGCCTTCAGCCGAGCAACAGGCAGCACAGCGGCAATTGCTCATGCGCCTGGTTGCCCATCTGGAAAGCATGCCCGCACGCCGCCGCGATGTATTTCTGTTGTTCCGCGTCTATGGCTATAGCCGCGATGAGATTGCCCAACGGCTCAGCATCACCCCCTCTGCCGTCGCCAAACATGTGGTGCGCGCCACCGTAGACTGCGCGGTGATATTTAGCGAAGTACGCCAGGCCTGGTTAGAGGATGCTGCCTGAGCATGTTAAACCTGCATAACTGCTGCCTGCCATGAGCCACAGCGACGTCTTGCTGAAGCAGGCCCTGCGCCAGCTAGCCCAACTCGAAATGGCCAGCGCAGAGCAAACCGAGCGCCTGCAAACCCGGCTGCAACACTGGCGTTCACGCTCAGAGGGGCATGAATCGGCATACCAGCAAGCCACCGGGCAAATGCAGGCCCTGCTCTCTTTGGCACCCAGCCTGCAAGCTGAATTTAGCGACCCCACTACCCAAGATCTCAAGCCACATGCTGCCAAGAAACGTCGTCCGCAAGCGCATTCCCTACTAGGCTGGGGCGTGCTGGCATTCGCAGCCGCCGCCTTGCTCAAAACTGGGCATTGGTATTGGCAGCAGCCTGTGTTTGAGGCGGACTATCACACAGGTGTCGCCGAAGTTCGCCAAATCACCCTGCCGGACGGCAGTAATTTGGCCCTCAATGCGCAAAGTGCACTGCATGTAAGCTTGTATAGACAGCAACGCCAGGTGGCATTGCAGCAAGGTGAAGTGCATTTCACTGTCAGCCCAGATCGGCAACGGCCGTTCATGGTCAGCACCCAGCAAGGGAGCGTTGAGGTTGTGGGCACCATATTCACGGTCAGCCAGCGTCAGCAACGCCTGGCAGTCAATGTAGAACAAGGCCATGTGCGCTACTATCCGCCTTCTACTGTGTCACACCCCCAGACTGAAAAGCCTATGGCCTATGATCTCCTGGCCAGAGATCAACTCTTGAGCCAGGCAGGCGTGATTGAACTGGGCAAGGTAGATGCCGTAGATGCCTCGGCCTGGCGTAGTGGCTGGCTGGTATTCAACAACATGCCCTTGGCTGATGCCCTGCCGCTCATCAATGCATTCAGGCAGCAGCCCTTGACCATTGCTGACGCCCACACTGCGCAATTACGACTGAGTGGCCGCTTCCGCGCCCAGGATCAGCAAGCCCTGGAACGTGCATTAACAATCATCTTGCCCTTGCAATTGATCCCTGGCGCTACAGAGACACAACTCAAATCTCGCTGATCACGCAAAAAACGCTCACAAGCCTGTCTCCGTTTTTCCTGCTGCGCTGTCTTCTCAGATGAAGTGGCAACTTAGCCACCATTTATTTCAGGGAAACACCACACCATGAGCATCAGCACCACCCACACACTCACGCTAGGCAGGCAGCTACTGTTACTGGCATTTGCCAGCACACTGCTGAGCACAAACTCAGCACTGGCAGAAAGCAGCACTGAAGTTGGCAATGAAATTGGCAATCAAGTTGGAATTCAGCCCAGTATCAGCATCAATATCAGCGCCCAGCCACTGGCAGATGCCATCACTGCGCTCTCCAAGCAAAGCGGCATGCAGATTTATAGCGATGGCAAGCTGCTGGCTGGCAAATCTGCCCCCGCCACCAGTGGCCGCATGAGTGCCGAACAGGCACTTAATAAGCTGCTGCAAGGTACAGGCCTGACTGCCCAGCGCCTCAATGGCGGTCTCGCCATCGTCAGCGCGGCCAGCAGCAGTGCAATTCCAGCGGCTAAGCATATTCAGGAAGCCAAGCTAGATGAAGTCATCGTCAGCGGCGAGAAAATTCAGCGTAAATGGAGCGAAACCTTATCCAGCGTGGCGGTGACTACGGCTGAAGATATGAAGGAGCATGCTGATTACTCCCTCATGGATACCCTGGCACGTACGCCAGGCGTCAATATCCAATCCCGCAATGAAACCTGGGGCATACGCGGTGTGCCAGTTTCCGGCTTTGATGATCAGGGCCCGCGCACGCTGAATAATGCCGTCTCGGTGTTTGTTGATGGTGCCTTGCAAACCAACCGCTTTATCACCATGAGTCCGCTTTCCCTGTGGGATATGAAACAGATTGAAGTCTTCCGTGGCTCGCAATCCACCGTGCAAGGCCGCAATGCCCTGGCGGGTGCCGTCATCATGCAAAGCAATGACCCGGTATTCAAGAACGAAATGGCCGTGCAGACCCAGATTGGCAATTATGGCCAGCGCGGCGCGGCTGTCATGGCCAATACCGAAATCGTGCCCGGCCAACTGGCAGGCCGCTTCACAGTCAGCGCTGAAAATGAGGATGGCTATATCCGCAACCCCTTCCTCGACAAGGATGCCGATGCCAGACGCTCGGTCAACCTGCGTGGCAAATTGCTGCTGGTGGCCACTGAGCAAACCGATGCCATGCTGACACTGGCGCATACCAACTACCGTACTGGCAGCAACGGCGTGACGCGCAACAACCAGCGACCACTGTATTACCAGCTAATCCAGAACACCGACGCGGGTGACAGAATTCAGCAAAATGAAGCCACGCTGAAACTGAACCACTACCTAACGCCCAATTGGACGCTGACCAGCATTACCTCAGGCACGCATTCCGAATACCATGCGCTGCTGGATTTTGACCAGAACGCCACCACCAACCAGCGCGCCAATATGGATTACCGCACGCGCCTGTTCAATCAGGAACTGCGTGCGGTATATAGCGCCGAAACCTTGCAAGCACATGTGGGCGCTTATTACAGCGATTCGCAAGTCAAGTTTGAGGATGCCCTGCGCTCTGGCAACACCCTGGCGCTGAACGCTGAAGGCGAGAACAAAATACGCAACCGTGCCGTGTTTGGTGAGGTTAACTGGGCATTTATCCCGCAGTGGAAACTGATTGCAGGCCTGCGTTACGACTCGGAAAAGAACAACACCAACGTCACCTATTTGCGTGATATTTTGGGCTTCTCACCTGTGAGCGCTGCCAATGAAAGCAAATCCTTTGGTGCTCTTCTGCCCAAGCTGGGCGTGAGCTACCAGCTGACCCCGCAACAACTGCTGGGCTTTGTGGTGCAGCGTGGTTATAGAGGCGGCGGCACCAACACCCGCGTGCCTTCCGATCACCGCCCTTATGATGCCGAATACACCACCAACTATGAACTCTCCTACCGCGGTCAATGGCAGCAATTACGCTTGATGGCCAACGCCTATTACACCGATTGGAAAGATCAGCAAGTGCGCATGCTGGATACCGCCACCGACACCGTATTTGTCTCCAATGCCGCACGCAGCCGCATGCAGGGCCTGGAACTATCCAGTGATTATGATGTGAACAAACAACTGCGTCTGTTTGCTGGGGCTTCATACAACCACACCCGTTACCAAGACTACATCACTGCCGATGGCGATGACCTCAGCGGTAAATCCTTTGTCATGGCACCCAAATACAAAATCAACCTAGGCCTGACCTATAGACCCATAGAGCCCTTGTTCTTCACCGTGGATGCTATTTACCAGGATGAAAGCCCGGCTATCTACCAACGAGGTGGCATTCCGCAATACAACGACAGTGTCAAACTGCTCAATGCCTCGGTAGGCTACCAGCTCAACCAGCGCCTGCGTTTCACTGGCTTTGTGCGCAACCTGTTTGATAGGGAATACACCACCAACAACAATGGCACCGTGCTGGACGTAGGCGCACCGCGTACCTTTGGTGTCAGTGTCAGGCTGGATATCTAGCTACTATTGGGCGCAATCGCCAGATCAGCAGGTTAAAGCGTTTGAGCGAAGTCCAGACTGATGGGGGCTTCGCTTATATTTGCAGCTAGCGGGAACGGCAGGGGTGAAGGGGCTTGGTCCCTGCTGCCTTTTGCGGGAGGGTTTGGGTTGTCTTGACGCCTGCTGTCAATGGCGAGATATCTTGTTTCGCCTTGCCGGGCGACTTACGTTTCTTTTGCTTCGCCAAAAAGAAATGTAAGCAAAGGCGACCCGACTCCTGCGTCCCGCTACGCCGGGCAACCTGGGTTGCCTCAAGTCATTGGAGTCTTGCTCAATCTCGCTGCGCTCAGACAGTCGCAAGCCCTTAATCCAGAAACTGCTGCGCTACTCGGCGCACTCAACGGGAACAACTTCAAAAGCCAGAGGTTAAGTAAGCAAGGCGTAAATTGAAATGACTGTTTGATTGGTATTAATGCTGCGATGCAGACAAAAGTAATCGCGCTTATTTACCAGTGTGGCAACTTGATCCGGAGCCTTTGACTTTCCCTCCCGTTTAGACCCGCCGAGTAGCGCAGGGTTTATCGGATCAGGGCGCGCGACTGTCTGAGCGCAGCGAGTTTGAGCGTGACCCAGAAGAATGTATGCAAGCCGAGCAACGCAGGTTACCCGGCTGTAAGCCGGGGCGGGGATATCTTAAGTCGGTGGAATATTGCTATAAGGGGTACAGGCTGGTGTCAGCCAATAAAAAACCGGGCTATCCCGGTTTTTTATCAAAGATATATGCTTAAGCAGGGTGTTATATAAGCCAGAGCCTGTACTGGCCTGGCCGTTAGGCCCGTAGAACTGGCTGGCAGCAGGTGGGCGGCCCAGGGTATCCAGCGCTTGCTGGTTACGGGCAAAATGTTTGGTGATGAGTATGCCGTTGACGCGGTTGAGTTCTTTGGCCTGAGTTAGCAATGACTGGAAGTGATTCCATGATTGTTGCAGCGGCGCATCTTGCCTGGCTAGCCAGGTGGCCAGGCCTTGTTCATCGGCATTGAAACCCAGGGCAGAAACCGCTTTGAAGCGGGCCTGGGTGCTGGTGTTGAGATCCTGCAGTATGCGGGCTTTTTCGCTGAGTAAACCTTCTAGCGCATCCACATCCACTTTAACCAGGCTGCCTTGCTCACGCTTGAGTAGCTCCAGCAGGTGGTCGGTTAACGCAATTTCTATATCAAAACTGGCTGTGGTCATGGTCAGGTTTACCTCTTTAGCTTACCACCCGGCCAGCGCTTAACGAGGTGCTGACAGCAGGTCTTTCACGGTATTGATAAGGCCATCGGCAACCTTTTCAGAATCAACTCTGAATTGGCCACTGGAGATGGCGGATTTGATGGCATTTACCTTATCGGCGTTATACACATTTTCATTGGCACCTGCCGCAGCAATCGACTGCAGCTGTGAAGCCAGCGGTGACAAAGTCACGCTTTCACCCGATTTTTGACCACCAGTGACGGGGGCCCTGGATTCTGTACGGGTTTTGTTGCTATCGACCTTGTCAGTATTGAGCGTTACCGCTTTTTTCAGTGCGTCATCGATTTTCATGGCGATTCCTTGGCTTGTTCAGTGACAGCATGGCATTACACGCTGCTATATTGCTCTTATCGGCAGGTATAGAACGAACTTTAACAAAATTCTGCCCGAATTTGCTAATCAAGTTGCCACTTCCAGTCAGGACGCCACTGCCAGCAAATCCACCATTTGAGCGTGTGCTCGGCGAAATTCTGGCAAAAAATCCTAGCAAAACCCTTGCCTATCACATGTAAGACAAAGTCTGTACCCAGTTAGCCAGGATTCAGTAAAACTTTGCCGCTTGGCATCATCGCTCACTTAAAGATGGATACCATCGCGGCGAGAAAATTTCGCTGCCGCAGAAATTTTTTTAATAAATCACATGTTAATAAATTACATCTATGAGCCACCTTGACGCGCCAGCCCACTTACCACTTGTCCGTTGCCCACTTTAACTCTGACACGCTGGCCTTCAGTGGCATTGGCCAATGCCGTACCTTCTGCGGTAACCATAAAGCCTTTGCCTATGGAGTTGAGCACGACTTTCTGCCCTTGTTGCACCACAGGCATGATGCGCAGCATTTCCTGGCGTAATACGGTGCCTGCACTCAGCGGCACATAGACCGAGCGGCCAACAGCTTGCGCTGCATCGGTGAATACGCCAGGCGGCAGGCGTGCGAGGTCACCCTGCGCCTTGGCTAGATCTTGCTCGCTGATTATCTGGCCCTGCGCCAGGGGCACGGCGGCAATTAAATATTCGGCCATGACTTCCACATTGGCCTGCACGTAGATGGTCCAGGCTTGCGGAGCGGTGCATTTGACGCCTACGCTGGTTTTACCCCAGGCACGGCTGCCATTGGGCAGAAACATCTGCAATTTTTCACAGCTGGCAAGTTTGAGGCGGTTATCTACTGCCACCGCGGCTGCCGAGACTTTGCTGGATAACCTACGGTCTGGGTAAGTAAGAATTCTTCTACCTGGGTGCGTAGCTGCGCCAGGTTTTGGAACGGCGATGAGTTTGCCTGGGTTTGCGCTACATTTGGCTGGGCTTGAGTTACATTGGGCTGCGCTTGAACTACATTAGGCTGCGCCTGCGCCAGGGCAGTCACTTGCGCGTGGGCCAGCAAAGGTGCCAGGCCCAGGTGGGTCATGATGCAGAGTATTGCCAGCCTAGTCAGTCTCACCATACCCCCTCCCGTTTTAGCATACAGTCCGTTAACAGCCTGGCGTTATGCCTTTGGGGCACAGCATGCCTAGCCATGTTGATTGACTGCATTGTAAAGAGCCTCGCGCGCGGGCAAACCCTGAATAAGGGCAAAAACCCCCTCTTATTCAGATGATGAATCTTGCCCACGGCCGCCTAAACTGCCAATCATCTGAAATAACGACAATTGTCTGCATTGCTTGATGCTGTCGTTGGCAAACGGAGTTTTCTCATGCTGAACAAACTGGACGCATCGCTGAATTTCCAGGAAACCGCGCTAAGGCTACGCAGCCAGCGCCAGGAGTTGCTGGCCGCCAATATTGCCAACGCGGATACGCCGGGCTACAAAGCGCGTGACATTAATTTCACTCAGGCTTTTCAGCAGGCGCTGCAAACCCAGGCCAGCGGTTCACAAACTGCCACTACCAACCCTGCCCATTTTGCGACAGGCTCTAGTGCCAACCAATTAAGCGGCGTGCTTTATCGCTCTATCATTCAGGGCAGTGTGGACGGCAATACCGTGGATATGGATACCGAGCAGGCCCAGTTCACCGACAATGCGCTGCGCTATGAAGCCGGGGTGACGATGATTAGCGGGCAGATCAAAAAAATGCTCTCTGTGATTCAAGGCCAATAATGCTGAGCGCCAGTACTTTTTCACGCTCGCCTAGTTGGACACGCTCACCTAGCCCCCTTAAAAAAGGAAGCTGATATGTCTCTATTTAATGTCTTCAATATTTCAGGCTCGGGCATGAGCGCACAGGGGCAACGCCTTAACGTGGTGGCCAGTAACCTGGCCAATGCCGATAGCGTGACCAGCTCCAACGGCCAGCCCTACCGCACCAAGCACATTGTGTTTTCTGCCGTGCCTGTGACCGCCAACCCGGTTTCACAGGGGGTTAAGGTTAAGCAGGTGGTGGAAGATCAAGCCCCGCCGCAGCTGAAGTACGACCCCAAGCACCCGCTGGCGGATGAGAATGGCTATGTGGCCATGCCCAATGTGAATGTGACTGAAGAAATGGTGAACATGATTTCGGCATCACGGTCTTACCAAAACAACGTGGATACCATGAATGCTGCCAAATCCATGTTATTGAAAACATTGACTATAGGTCAATAATAGCTCAGTAAAAACTCAGTAACTGGCGTGATGTATAGCGTCATTACCCCAAGTTAAGAAAGCGAGAACCCAAATGGCTAGCACCAACGCAATCTCGGACAATTTACTCAACACCATGAACCCCACGGGTTCCAGCACCTCGGCCAGCAGTATTTCCGAGACGCAGGACAGGTTTATGAAACTCTTGATTACGCAGATGAAGAATCAGGACCCGCTCAACCCCATGGACAACGCTGAAGTGACCAGCCAGATGGCCCAGCTTTCCACGGTGACCGGGATTGAGAAGATGAACGCCACGCTGTCATCCTTTATCAGCAGCATGCAGGCCACGCAGGCGTTGCAGGCCTCTAGCCTGATAGGCCGCGCGGTATTGGTAGAAGGCAACAGCACGGTGCTGGCCGCCACCGAGACCGAAGGTGAATCCTCCGCCTACTTTGGTGTGGAATTGCCAGTGGGTGCAGACAACGTCAAGGTCAATATCAAGGACGCAGGCGGCAATGTGGTCAAGACCTATGAATTGAAAAATCAGGCCGCAGGCATTTCACAACTGAGCTGGAATGGCTTTGGCGATGATGGCACCAAGCTGGCCGATGGCCGCTACAGCATAGAAGCCACCGCCACCACTGCCAACAGTACAGTGGCCTCTAGCACCTTGAGTTATGAACAGGTGATGAGCGTTTCTTCAGGCAATGATGGCGTAAAACTCAACTTGAGCAATCTGGCGGCGATTACGACCGACAAAGTTAAGCAGATTTTCTAAGCTTAACGTTGATGAAAGTTAAGCTGATTTTCCAAGCTTAACGATATTTAAAAGTTAAGCAGCTTTTCTAAGCTTAACGATATTTAAAAGTTAAGCTGATTTTCTAGGCTTAACTTTGAAGAGAACGAAACAGATTTGAATGAAACATAGCGAATATCATTTTTTTCATATTTTTGATATTGCTGAGCTAAATTAGTACTTAAGATTTGACGATATTGATTAGTTAAGCGTGTTTTTGCGCTTAACTTTTAGAGTAAACACCCAGCAGTTTTTTTAACGGCAACCCGATTTCACGCAGGAGAACACCATGGCTTTCCAACAGGGTTTAAGTGGCCTTAACGCCGCTTCCAAAAGCATAGAAGTGATAGGTAATAACGTCGCCAATGCTAGCACCGTCGGTTTTAAGCAGTCCCGCGCGGAGTTTGCCGATGTTTATGCCAACTCACTGGGCGGCGGCAGCGCCTCCAAAATAGGTATAGGCACTAAGATTGCCGCAGTGACGCAGCAGTTTACCCAGGGCAATATCTCCAACTCCACCAACCCGCTGGATGTGGCCATCAACGGTAATGGTTTCTTCCGTATGAGCGATAACGGCACTATCAGTTATGCGCGT
Source organism: Methylobacillus glycogenes JCM 2850 (assembly GCF_000617925.1). GTDB lineage: Bacteria > Pseudomonadota > Gammaproteobacteria > Burkholderiales > Methylophilaceae > Methylobacillus > Methylobacillus glycogenes. The sequence continues at coordinate 71,049 of NZ_BAMT01000001.1, read as the reverse complement.
AACGGCCAGTTCCAACTCAGCAAGGAAGGTTATATCCAGAACGCCTCTGGCCAGCGCCTGACAGGTTATTCCGTGGTGAATGGCGTGGTGCAAACCGGGGCACTGACCGAGTTGCAGATTGATGCCTCAGACCTGGCACCAAAACCCAGCACCCAAATCACTGGGCCTTTGAATCTGGATTCACGCGCTGACATCAAGACCGTGGCCGCTTTCAATATCAATAACCCTAGTACTTACAGTCACGCTACCCCGATAGAAGTGTTTGACTCGCTGGGTAATTCGCACAGTGTGCAGTTGTACTACGTCAAGACTGCCGCCAACGAGTGGAGCATTATGGCAAGCGCCGATGGCGCACTGACACCAAACACCACGCCACCAACGCCGATAGGCACAATGAGCTTCACTGGCAGCGGCATCAACCCCACTATTACCACCTCGCCTATCAGTGTGCCTGTGACCACTGGCGGCACAACGCCACTTTCCATTTCGCTTGATCTGACAGGCAGCACGCAGTTTGCCAACTCTTTCAATGAAAGTGATTTGTTCCAGGATGGCTATGCCGCCGGACGTTTGTCCAGCTTTAGCGTAGGCGCTGATGGCTCCATTCTTGGCCGTTACTCCAATGGTCAAAGCTCGGTGCTCGGTCAGGTGGCGCTGGCCAACTTCCGCAACCTCAATGGTCTGCAACCGCTGGGTGACAATCTCTGGGCTGAAACATCTGACTCTGGCCCTCCAATTGTAGGTGTGGCCAACTCTGGCGGTTTGGGTGTGTTGCAGTCTTATCGCGTGGAAGAATCCAACGTGGATTTGACGGCTGAGCTGGTGAATATGATCACCGCGCAGCGGGTTTACCAAGCCAACGCGCAGACCATTAAGACCGAAGATCAGATCATGCAGACGCTGGTGAACCTGCGCTAGGTTTGATGCTTAGTCTTAACCTGTCTGTAATCTAGCCAAAAAGGAACCGTCATGGACCGCCTGATCTATACCGCGATGACCGGCCTCAAGCACATCATGGAGCAGCAAGCCACTACGGCCAATAATCTGGCCAACTCCACGACTACCGGGTTTCGCCAGCAGATCGACAGTTTCCGTGCGGTTCCTGTATTAGGTGCTGGCCTGCCAACGCGGGCTTTTGTGGTTGATGCCACTACAGGTGCCAATTTCAATAGCGGTAATGTCTACAACACCGGGCATGAATTGGATGTAGCCATACGCGACCGTGGCTGGTTTGCCATACAGCGTGCGGATGGCACCGAGGCCTACACGCGCCAGGGCAATTTCAAGCTTAACGAAAACGGCGTGCTGCAAACCCAGGACGGCCTCACCGTAGTGGGTGATGGCGGCCCCATCACCATTCCACCGGAATCCAAGGTAGCCATCGCCAACGACGGCACGGTGTCAGCCGTGGCGACCAATGTGGTGCCGCTGATTACCAACCTTATAGGCCGTATCAAGCTGGTGAACCCGAATGAGGCTGATCTGGTACGCGGTGCCGATGGCCTGTTTGAAACCAAGAACCGTGCCCCGGTTGAAGCCGATGCTACCGTCACCGTTGCCAGCGGCGCTTTGGAAAGCAGCAACGTCAATGTGGTAGAGGAAATGGTCAACATGATCACGCTGGCACGCTCTTTCGACCTGCAAACCAAGCTATTGCAGAACGCAGAGAATAACGCCACAAAAGCCAGCCAGATCTTCAGTTTGACTTGAGGTCGCTTGATTTAGCATAGAAGCTGGTTTTAAAAGTCGTTGTAGATATTCAAGAATCTAGGCAGCCATTGCTGCCAACGCTAAGGAGTAGACCATGATACGTTCGCTATGGATCGCCAAGACTGGCCTGGATGCCCAGCAGACGCAGATGGATGTGATTGCCAACAATCTCGCCAACGTCAGCACCAACGGCTTCAAGAAAACCCGCGCCGTATTCGAGGATTTGCTCTACCAGAACATACGTCAGCCTGGCGCACAATCATCCCAGCAGACACAGTTGCCCAGCGGTTTGCAGCTCGGTACTGGTGTACGCCCTGTGGCCACCGAGCGCATTCATACCATGGGTAATCTGCAACAAACGGGTAACTCCAAGGATGTGGCGATTAGCGGTGATGGTTTCTTCCAGGTGCTGTTACCTGATGGCACCACCGCTTATACGCGTGACGGTGCTTTCCAGGTGGATAACCAGGGTCAGTTTGTAACTTCCAGTGGCTTTACCGTACAACCTGCCATTGTGGTACCCCCGCAGGCACAAAGCCTGACCGTAGCGCGTGACGGGACTGTTTCTGTGGTGCTGCCTGGGGCTACTGCTGCGGTGCAGATTGGCTCATTCCAGTTGGCAACATTTATCAATCCGGCTGGTTTGCAGTCACGTGGCGAGAATCTCTACGTTGAAACTGCGGCCTCGGGTACACCCAATATCAATCAGCCTGGCTCTAATGGCACTGGCATGCTGATCAATCAATACGTAGAAACTTCCAACGTCAACGTGGTGGAAGAGTTGGTGGGCATGATACAAACCCAGCGCGCTTATGAAATCAACAGCAAGGCCATCTCAACCTCGGATCAGATGTTGCAACGCCTGTCGCAGCTATAACTAGATTGAGCAGTTTGAATTGCCGTAAAGGAATGACCATGCGCACCCATACCATCACCAAGCATTTGTCACTGGCCCCGAGAACCTGGCTGGCGCTGGGGCTGCTGCTGCTAGGCAGCGCCTGTGCCATTCCTCCCACCACCATCACCAAAGGCCCCAGCACCACACGCCCACCCATGCCCAGCAGTGCGGCCTATAACAGTGGCGGCATTTACAACCCCGCCACCTATAGACCCTTGCTGGAAGACAAGCGTGCGCGCTTGGTAGGTGACACTGTGGTGATCAATATTACCGAGAACACCACCGCCACCAAGGCTGGCACCAACTCTGCCAGCAAGACTGGCGAAGTGACCGCAGGCATTCCAAGCTTTTTGGGCCGCACTTTCCCGCGCTTGAGCGGCAGTGGCAGTTCGGATTTGTCGTATAACGATGCCGCCGCCTCCAACTCACGCAATGTGTTTACTGGCACCATCAGCGCCACGGTGATGGAAGTGTTACCCAATGGCAATATGATAGTCAGCGGCGAAAAACAGGTGGCCTTTGACCGTGGCACCGAGTTTGTCCGCTTCTCCGGTGTGATAGACCCCATGTATATCTCGGCGGGTAACAATGTGCCCTCCAGCCGGGTGGCCGATGCGCGTATTGAATACCGTACCAATAGTCAGATAGACGCGGCCCAGGCCATGTCTATTCTCACCCGCTTCTTCCTCAGCGTCGCACCATTGTGAGCCGCATCATGAACATGAACAGAACTCTGCTGGCTGCCCTGCTCTCGCTAGGCAGCCTATTGCTTGCCAGCCCAGCCTCGGCCGAGCGCATCAAGGACCTGGCCAATATCCAGGGCGTGCGTAGCAACCAGTTGATAGGCTATGGCCTGGTGGTTGGCCTGGATGGCACGGGTGACCAGACCACACAAACCCCATTCACGGTGCAAAGTATTATCAGCATGATGCAGCAGATGGGCGTCAACCTGCCCGTGGGCACCAATCTGCAATTGCGTAACGTGGCCGCCGTGATGGTCACCGGGACATTGGCGCCTTTTGCCCAGCCAGGACAAAACATGGATGTCACCGTGTCTTCCATGGGTAATGCCAAAAGTCTGCGCGGCGGCACGCTGCTGATGACGCCACTCAAGGGTGCGGATAATCAGGTTTACGCCATGGCACAAGGCAGCTTGCTGGTTGGCGGGGCTGGTGCTGGTGCCAGTGGCAGCAGCAGGCAGATCAATCACCTGAGCGCTGGGCGTATTTCCGCCGGGGCCACGGTAGAACGCGCCGTGCCCAGCCTGCTGACGCAAAGCAATACCGTGAATCTGGAACTCAAGGAAGCCGATTTCTCAACCAGCAGTCTGGTGGTAGATGCAGTCAACAAGCGCTTTGGCGCTGGCACCGCCACGCCGCTGGATAGCCGCGTCATTCAAATCACGCCGCCTAATAATCTCAATCGGGTTGCCTTCCTTGGCAATCTGGAAAATCTGGACGTCAAACCTTCGCAAGGCATGGCTAAGGTGATTCTCAACGCCCGTACTGGCTCTGTGGTGATGAATCAGGCTGTGACGCTGGATGACTGCGCCATTTCGCACGGCAATCTCTCGGTGGTGATTAACACTGCCCCTGCCATCAGCCAGCCCGGCCCTTTCTCCAACGGCCAGACTGTAGCCACCCCTGTATCTCAGGTTGAGATCAACAAGGAACCCGGCCAGGTGATCAAGCTGGACAAAGGTACTTCACTCTCTGACGTGGTCAAGGCGCTCAATGCCATAGGTGCCACACCGCAAGATCTGCTGGCGATTCTGCAAGCCATGAAGGCGGCGGGTTCACTGCGTGCCGAGCTGGAAATTATTTAACGGCGCAGAATGACTAGCCCCATATGACCACCACGCCAGCCTCTAACACCGATCTCAGCAGCCGCATTGCCGCCGATGCTAGCAGCCTTAACTCGCTGAAGCAGGCAGCACGCGAAAACACGCCGGAATCGGTGAAGGAAGCCGCCAAGCAATTTGAAGCGCTGTTCGTCAATATGATGCTAAAAAGCATGCGCGATGCCACCCCCAAGGAAGGTATCTTTGATAATGAGCACAGCCGCACTTTCACTGGCATGCTGGATCAACAGCTCAGCCAGAAGATAGCCAACCGTGGCCTGGGCCTGGCCGATATGCTGGCCAAGCAGATGCAAGGTGGCATGAACGCTGGCGTCAGCCCGGAGTCTCTTGATTTAGAGTCTGGTGCAAGCAAATCTGGTGCAGTGGATGAGTTTGCCTTATTGCGTAATATGAGCCGCAACGCCAGCGCTGCCAGCAAGGCGGGCGTGAATTCAGCTATAGCACCCGTTCAGGCCGATGTGCCGCAAAATGCGCGTGAATTCACCGCGCAAATGCAAGCCCATGCCGAGGCCGCCAGTCAGGATAGCGGTATACCCGCACACCTGATGCTGGGTCAGGCCGCGCTGGAAAGTGGTTGGGGCAAGCGCCAGATTATTGGCAGCGATGGTACTGCCAGCAACAATCTGTTTGGTATCAAGGCCGGGGCCAACTGGAAAGGCAAGACCGTGGATGCGGTCACTACCGAATATATCAACGGTGTACCACAGAAACGTATAGAGAAATTCCGCGCTTATGATTCTTACGCGGATTCATTCCGCGATTTTGCCAACCTGATGCAAAGCAACCCGCGTTACAACAACGTGCTGGAAAACACTGGTAATGCAGCAGCTTATTCTCAGGCGCTACAAGATGCTGCTATGCCACAGACCCCAATTACGCCAGTAAATTGAAGCGTGTGATTGCCAGCATTGCTCCAGCCTGAGGTAAAGTTTTTGCGTTTTGTGCCGTTCAACTCTTAACAGCTACATCGAGCGCCATGCATCATGTCCAATATATTCAACATAGGTAAGACCGCCCTAAACGCTGCCCAGGTGGGTATCAGCGTGACCGGGCACAATATTGCCAATGCGGGCACTGATGGCTATTCGCGCCAGACCATAGTGCAGTCCAGCGCTCAGGCGCAGAACTGGGGCTTTGGCTATATAGGCAACGGCACGCAGATTGATACCGTCAAGCGCGTTTATAACGAGTTGCTGACCAAACAGATCAACAACAGCCAGTCCATCACCAGCGCCATCAATACCCAACTCTCCAGCATCAACCAGATCAACAACATGCTGGCGGACTCCACCGCAGGTCTTTCTCCGGCAATTCAGAGTTTCTTTGCCTCGATTAATGATCTTTCTTCCGCGCCCAATGATGCCGCTTCACGCCAGGCCATGCTCTCCAACAGCGAAGCCCTGGTCAGCCGCTTCAAGAGCCTAGGCGATAGACTGCAGGAAATGCAGAACACGGTTAATTCACAGCTGTCTTCCAGTGTGAGTTCCATCAACAATTACGCCAAGGAAATTGCCAGGCTTAACGAGTCTATTGATGCTGCCATCAACAGTACTGGCCAGCCACCGAATGACCTGATGGACCAGCGCGACAAGCTGGTGCTGGACCTCAACAAAGAGGTCAAGGCTTCTGTGGTGGTGCAGGATGGCACTAAATACAATGTGTTTATCGGCAACGGAATTCCGCTGGTTTCCGGCTTGACTGCCTACTCTCTGACTACAGTCAATTCCCCAACCAACCCTGGCCGACTGGAAGTGGCCTATCAGAGTGGCAGCACCACCTCGATACTTGCAGAAAGCAGTCTGCAAGGCGGTGTGCTGGGTGGCCTGATTGAATACCGCAGCGAAGCCCTGGATAAAACCCAGAATACTCTCGGCCAGATTGCCGTAGCCATGGCGGAATCCTTTAACACCCAGCACCGTCAGGGTTTGACCAATAACGGCGTGCCCGGCGGCGATTTCTTTACCATTCCCGGTCCTACGGTGAATGCCAATGGCTTTAATACGGGTAACGCGGTGGTCAGCAGCAGCATTACCAATGCCAATGCACTCACTGCCAGTGATTACCGCCTGAGTTATGACGGCAGCAACTACAGCATTACGCGCACCAGTGACAATGTGACGCAAACTTTCAGCAGCCTGCCGCAAACCATAGATGGCGTCAGTTTCACCCAGACTTCGGGCACCATGAACAGCGGTGATGAATTCATTATTCGCCCCACTGCCAATGCTGCCGCCAATATTGAAGTGGCGGTAAAGCAGATAGGTGACATTGCCGCTGGCGCGCCTGTGATCGCCACCAGCGCCGCTGGTGCCAATACTGGCACTGGTGCCATCAGTGCCGCCACCGTCAGCAGTGGCTATGCAGGCTCGCCTTTAGCTAGCCCGTTTACCTTGAGCTATAACGCGGGCAACCTGAGCGGCTTCCCTGCAGGTCAGGCCATCACCGTTACCACCACCGCAGGTGCCACCACCACCTACCCGGCTGGTAGCACCGTGCCTTACAGCGCAGGCGCCACCATCAGCGTGGCGGGCATCAGCTTCAGCCTTTCTGGCAGCCCGGCCACAGGTGACCAGTTTAGCGTGAGCGCCAACAGCAGCAATGCGCCTGGCGATAACCGCAATGCCTTGCAATTGGCAGCCCTGCAGACGCAAAAAGTCATGAGCAATGGCACCGCCAGCTATCAAGATACCTTTAACCAGTTGGTGAGTTATGTCGGCAACCGCACCCGTGAATTGCAAATCACCGGGGCTGCCGAGCAAACCCTGCTGACCCAGACCATCAATGCCCAGCAATCTGAATCCGGCGTTAACCTCGATGAAGAGGCCGTGAACCTGCTGCGTTATCAGCAGGCTTATCAGGCGGCAGGCAAGGTTATGCAGATTGCAGGCACTTTATTTGAAACCCTGTTGGCAATCAGGTAAGGCCTGAATAAGGGAACCATCATGCGCATCAGTACCAATACCATTTTCCAGAACGGCATCAGCAAAATCTCGCAGATTCAGGCAGACCAGGCCAAGTTGCAGGAACAAATCTCAGCCAAAAAGCGTATCCTCACCCCGGCTGATGACCCTGTGGGTGCGGCACGCTCGCTGGAAATCCAGAACTCGCAGAGCATCAACACCCAGTACGCGCGCAACCGCCAGTTTGCCGAGAACAATATGAATGCTGTGGAAGGCAATCTGCAAAGCGTTACCGATGCGCTGATTGCGATGAAAGATAGATTGGTTCAGGCTGGCAATGCCTCTTACGACGATTCCCAACGTGCTTTTATTGCGATTGAACTGCGCAATGACCTGCAAGCCCTGATAGGCTTGGCCAATGCCACTGACGGCAGCGGCAATTATTTGTATGGCGGTTATCAAACCAACACTGCACCCTATACCCAGAGTGCAGGCGGGGCCACTTACAATGGTGATAATCAGGTGCGTCAGGTGCAGGTAAGCAGCAGCCGCCAACTGGCCGTTACCGAGACTGGCCCCAATGTGTTTCAGGCCAACGGCAATGATGTATTCGCCACCCTAACGCAGATTGCCAACCTGCTGGACACACCAGTGACCAACCCCACTCAGGCGCAAGCGCTCAGGGATGGTCTGGATGCCGCCAACAACAGCATTCAAAGCACCATGGATACGGTGCTGACCGTACGCGCACGTAATGGCTCATCGCTGGGTGAGCTGGAATCACTCAATACCGATGGCAGTGATCGCGATCTGCAATACGCCAAGTCGCTCTCAGAACTACAAGATCTGGATTACGCCCAGGCGCTGTCTGACCTAGCCAAACAGCAAACCGTGCTGGAAGCAGCGCAGAAATCGTTTGTAGCCACCACTAGTTTGTCCTTGTTTAACCTGATTTAGCCTTTGCATCAGCATGCTAGCTTCAGCCTGGTTAAGAAGGCTAACTGGAAAACCTAGTGAGCAAAATAAGTTTTCCACTAAAAATGCCCGATAGCTTGATCGGGCATTTTCATTTTGGGCGGTGAATACCCAGATATTGATTATTCCCTGTTTATTCCGGCATTTGCTGGCTGGGCTTCTGTTATATAGTGAACCCCTCATCTATTAAAAGTGGCTTTCTCATGTCTCAAGTGCACACCTGCCCCGTCTGCGACGCCAGCGCTTATGCCTTTGATGTGGTGGATTTCAACAAGTCTTGCGAAGAAGGCAATGGCTTTTATCTGCCCTTGGCCTGTGTGCCCATCTACTACTTCCGCTGCGAGCAATGCCACTTTTGTTTTGCGCCGGAATTTGCCGAATGGCAGCCCGAAGATTTTGCCAGCCATATCTATAACGAGGATTACATCAAGGTAGACCCGGAATATGTGGCGATACGCCCACAATCCATGGCCAAGCAGATGCAGGAGCTGCTGGGTGCTCAAAGTGCTGAACTCCAGCATCTGGACTATGGCAGCGGCAGCGGGGTCATGAGCCAGTTGCTACGTGAGCAGGGCTGGCAATCCAGCGCTTATGATCCTTTTGTACATACAGACACCGACCCGGCCAGCCTGGGGAAATTTAATCTTATTACCGCTTTTGAGGTGTTTGAGCATGTGCCGGATGTCAACAATCTGATCTCGCGCCTGGCAGGCTTGCTAGAGCCGCAGGGGATTATGTTGGTCAGCACCTTGGCATCGGATAACAATATTGTCCCTGGGCAAAGACTCAACTGGTGGTATGCAGCGCCTCGCAATGGTCATATCAGTCTGTTCTCGCTCGATAGCCTGCGCAGGCTGGGTGCCAAGCAAGGATTGCATTTTGGCTCGTTCTCTAGCGGCTTTCATGTGTTCTGGCGCGAGGTTCCGGCCTGGGCCAGCCACCTTATCAAGTAGCCTCAGCGTGGAGAAAGCAGTGAGCACCCTGATAGCGCATTAATTGCCGCTAGCGCCTTAATTGCTAGCGCCTTAATTGATAAATGCGTGCATGCACACAAGACTAGATCAGCAGGAAAGAAGCAAACCCCATCACAGCGCCTATGGCCGCACCTGCCAGCACATCACTGGGATAATGCAGCCCAAGTACCACCCGCGACATGGCCACCAGGCTAGCAAACGGCAGTATCAACCAGCTCAGTTCAGGGTAGTAACTAAGCGCTACCACACTGAAGACGACAGCATGCAGGGTATGGCCTGAAGGGAAGCTGAATTTATCCAGTGGCTTGCCCGCGAGCCAGACATCCTGGTGCACGGCATATGGACGAGGCCGCAGGGTTTTGCCCTTGAGCCATTTGTAGACCAGGGTGCCGCTCAGGCCAGCCACTATCATGTGCAATACTGGCAGAACTCCATCCATCCCCTGGGTGAGAATGATTCCGGCCATGATGGCATACCAGAACATGCCATCACCGAGGCGGCTCACTAGGCGGAAACCCCAGCGCACCAGCCGATAATGACTGCTGCGATTGACCTTGATGCAGAGTGCACTATCCAATGCACAGAAGCGATCTCGATAGATTGTCAGGCGACGGTTATGCATGGGCGCAGATTCGCATGTCTGCATGACAAATCCGCGACAGTCTGCTGAATATATGATGACAACAGACCAAGATGACGGCAGACAATTCCACCATCATCTTGGCTGAAGACTAGAGTGCTACTTGCTTCACCACTTCGGCGATTTCTTCTGCCAGACGCTGTACCAGCGCCCTGTCCTGCCCTTCCACCATGACGCGGATTTTAGGCTCGGTGCCTGAGGCACGCAGTAGCACGCGACCACTGCCGTTCAAGGCTTGCTCGGCTTTTTTCACTGCGGCCTGTAATGGTGGGTTATCGTCAAGCGCCAAGCGCTGCGCGACTTTAACGTTGATCAGCACTTGTGGGTAAAGCGGGAGTTCAGCGCCAAAATCAGCGAGCGTTTTGCCTGAGTCACGCAAGGCATGCAGCACCTGTAGCGCGGCGATAATGCCATCACCACTGCTGTGCTTATCCAGGCAAAGTATATGACCGGAGTTTTCGCCGCCCACTTGCCAGTGATTGCTATTGAGTAATTCCAGCACATAGCGATCGCCCACCTTGGCGCGCTGGAAAGGGATGCCTGCCTTGGCCAAGGCATGCTCCAGCGCCAGATTGGTCATCAGGGTGCCGACTACACCGCCGTTGAGCTTGCCCTGGGCCTGCCTGTGCATGGCGATGATGTAGAGCAACTGGTCGCCATCCAGCAAACGACCTTGACCATCGACCATGACCACACGGTCACCATCCCCATCAAAGGCAATGCCCAGGTCTGCCCTGTGCGTAAGCACAGCCTGTTGCAGGGCTTCAGGATGGGTAGAACCTGCTTCCAGGTTGATGTTGAGGCCATTGGGCTCAACACCTATGCTGATGACCTCTGCCCCCAACTCATGAAACACTGGCGGGGCCACATGATAAGTGGCGCCATGGGCACAATCGAGCACAATTCTTAAACCACGCAAATCCATGGCATTAGGGAAGGTGCTTTTGCAGAATTCAATATAACGTCCAGCGGCATCATTGATGCGCTTGACCCGGCCCAGTTGCTCGGACACCACCAGATTCATGGGTTGATCGAGCTCGGCTTCAATGGCCTGCTCTACCTCATCTGGCAGCTTGGTGCCCTGAGCGGAGAAGAATTTGATGCCGTTATCTTCAAACGGATTATGCGAGGCGGAGATCACCACGCCGGCCTGCGCACGCTGGGCACGGGTGATATGCGCAATGGCTGGGGTGGGCAATGGCCCGGTCAGGCGTACATGCACCCCGGCGGCACAGAGGCCAGCCTCCAGCGCAGACTCGAACATATAACCGGAAATCCGCGTGTCCTTGCCTATGATGACGGTAGCTTGCTGCCAGCCGCCAGGTTGTGGTCCATGCGCGTGAGTACACGGCCTGCGGCATAGCCCAGGCGCATGACAAAATCTGGCGTAATCGGGAATTCACCGACCTTGCCACGTACACCATCGGTACCAAAGTATTTTCTGCTCATCGTTATGCTCTTGTTTTTAAGTATGGCTCAGGCGCTGGCCTGGGCATGAATCACGGCATCGGTCACCTTGAGGGCATCGACGGTGGCTTTGACATCATGCACGCGCACAATGCGCGCGCCCTTCATCACGGCAATGACTGATGCCGCAAGGCTGGCATGCAAGCGCTGATCTACATCGCTGCCTATAATCTGCCCCAACACTGACTTACGTGACAAGCCTGCCAGTATAGGCCTACCCAGTTCAAGAATGGCTGGCATAGCTTGCAGCAAGGCCAGGTTATGCACAGTACGTTTACCAAAACCAAAGCCTGGGTCAAGCACGATGCGCTCTGCACTGATGCCCGCAGCATGGCAAGCCTGCAATTGCTCGTGTAGAAAGGCTTTTACCTCCTGCACAACATCGGCGTAGACAGGCTCTTGCTGCATGGTCTGCGGCGTGCCCTGCATATGCATGATACAAATGCCTGCATTACCTTCTGCCGCCGCCTGCACGGCACCAGGCTGACGCAGGCCATAGATGTCATTGATGATGGCAGCGCCTGCCTTTACCGCTTGGCGCATCACTTCGGGTTTGTAGGTATCGATAGATAAGGGCACATCGACTTCCTGTGCCAGTCGCTCTATCACCGGGATCACCCGGCTCAGTTCTTCATCCAGCCCCACAGGTATGGCATTGGGGCGGGTGGATTCGCCGCCTATATCAAGAATATCCGCGCCCTCGGCTACCAGCTTCAAGGCATGTGCTACCGCCAGATCAGTACTGGCATGGCGACCACCATCGGAAAATGAATCAGGGGTGACATTGACGATGCCCATCACGCGCGGGTGCGCAAGATTTAGGCGGAACTTTCCACAGTGGAATAATGATTGGTTTTGCATAATTCTAGACGGGGGAGAAAACAATAAAGGCCACAAGTCCCGGATTGCTCGAGGTGCTTGTGGCCTTGAATACCATTAGGTTCAGGTCTTGGCGGCGGGCTGTGGTGTAGGCTCAGTAGTCGTGCCACCACCCTTGTCGTTATCGGCAGCAGGCTTGTTGCTGCTGGCCACGGGCTTGGGTGGGCGTGGAGGCTTACCCGCCATGATGTCGTCTATCTGCTCGGCATCTATGGTTTCCCACTCCAGCAGTGCGGCGGTCATGACTTCAACTTTGTCGCGGTTGTCTTCCAGCAAGGTACGCGCTACGCCATATTGCTCATCCAGAATGCGGCGGATTTCAGCATCTACCTTTTGCTGGGTAGCTTCGGAAACTGTCTTGGAAGACATGCTGCCGAACATGGAATCCTGCTCGTTGCCTGCATAGACCATAGTACCCAGGCTATCGGACATACCGTATTTGGTGACCATGTCACGCGCAATCTTGGTGGCACGCTCGAAATCGTTGGAAGCACCAGTGGACATCTGGTTCATAAAGATTTCTTCAGCGATACGACCACCGAACAGAATGGAAATCTCTTCCAGCATTTTGTCCTTGTAATTGCTGATACGGTCATGCTCGGGCAACTGCCAGGTCAAACCCAACGCCCAGCCACGCGGCATGATGGTGACCTTGTGCACAGGGTCTGCATGCGGCAACAACGCAGCCACAACAGCATGGCCAGACTCATGGTAAGCCGTATTGCGGCGCTCTTCCTCACGCATGATCATGGACTTGCGTTCTGGGCCCATGAAGATCTTGTCCTTGGCGTCCTCGAAGTCTTGCATATCCACAGTGCGCTTGTTACGGCGCGCAGCAAACAAGGCAGCTTCATTCACCAAGTTGGCGAGATCAGCACCGGAGAAGCCAGGTGTACCACGGGCCAGGATGTCAGCCTTAACGTCAGCATCCAAAGGCACTTTGCGCATATGCACTTTAAGAATCTGCTCGCGACCACGGATATCGGGCAAGCCCACCATCACCTGACGGTCAAAACGACCTGGACGCAGCAAGGCTTTATCCAGCACATCAGCACGGTTGGTGGCAGCAATCACAATCACGCCGGAATTGGCTTCAAAGCCATCCATCTCAACCAGCATCTGGTTCAGAGTTTGCTCACGCTCATCATTGCCGCCGCCTGTACCTGCGCCACGATGGCGACCTACCGCATCAATTTCATCAATGAAGATGATGCAAGGAGAGCTTTTCTTGGCTTGCTCAAACATGTCACGCACACGGGCTGCACCCACACCGACAAACATTTCCACAAAGTCAGAACCGGAGATGGTGAAGAATGGCACTTTGGCTTCGCCTGCAATGGCCTTGGCCAGCAAGGTCTTACCAGTACCAGGAGGGCCTACCATCAAAACACCGCGTGGAATGCGGCCACCCAGTTTCTGGAACTTGGTGGGGTCACGCAGGAACTCAACCAGTTCAGAGACTTCTTCCTTGGCTTCATCACAACCTGCCACATCGGCAAATGTAGTGTGATTGGAGTTTTCATCCAGCTGACGCGCCTTGCTCTTACCGAAAGAGAAAGCGCCGCCCTTGCCGCCGCCTTGCATCTGGCGCATAAAGAATACCCAGACACCAATCAGCAGCAACATGGGGAACCAGGAGACGAATATGCTCATGAGGACGGAGGGTTCCTCATCTGGCTTGGCCTCAACGGTGACGTTGTTCTTCAGCAGGTCAGATACCAACCATGGGTCGGAAGGCGCATAGGTATTGAACTTGCGGCCCTCATTGGTCACGCCACGCAGCACGCGGCCATCAATGGTGACCTTGGCAATGCGGCCATCCTTGACGTCAGTGATGAACTGCGAGTACACCACCTGGCTTTCCGAGCCGCCTTTAGGCCCGAACTGGTTGAACACCGTCATGAGCACAAGTGCCACGATGAGCCAGATAGCAATATTCTTTACGATGTTATTCAAGGTCCCGTTCCTTATCCATAGGGGAAACTACCGCTTTATTCTAAACCTAATTGCTGGCGCCTGCCCTACAATCAAGCAGGCTTGCGTTTGAGGCCCAGAAGATACACTTCACTGCTGCGATCACGCGATGCCTTGGGTTTGCGCGTCACCACTTTTTCAAAACTGCCGCGCATTGCCAGCACTATCTCGTCAAACCCCGCGCCAATAAACACTTTGACCAGGAAGTTGCCGCCCGGTTTCAGCCAGTCTCGGCTAAATTCCAGCGCCAGTTCCGTCAGGTATGCAGCATTGGCCTGATCGACAACCGCGATGCCACTCATATTGGGGGCCATATCTGCAATTACAAGGTCTACATGCTTGTCACCAAGACTTTTTTCCAGCTGCGCCAATATGTCGGCCTCGCGGAAATCGCCTTGTATGAATTCCACCCCGGGGATGGCAGGCATGGGTAACAAATCCAGTGCAATGACACGGCCCTGGCCAGCGAGACGATGGGCAGCCACCTGTGACCAGCTACCGGGTGCCGAGCCTAGATCGACTACGGTCATGCCGGGCTTGATCAAATGATCTTTTTCATCAATCTCTAGCAGTTTATAGGCGGCCCGCGCACGATAACCGTCCTTCTGCGCGCGCTTGACGAATTCATCATTCACATGTTCTTGCAACCAGGCTTTGCTGGTAGGTCGGCGTTTCATCTGCTAAACTGCGAGCCTTTTTGAATCAACAAGATAAATCAATTGAACTCCAAACAAATCAGTTTTCTGCGTGGCTTGGGCCACACCCTGAACCCTGTGGTCATGATTGGTAATAACGGCCTGACCGAATCGGTCTTGAAGGAAATCGAAGTCAGCCTTAAATCTCACGAGCTGATTAAGATCAAGGTATTTGGTGATGACCGTGATGCCCGTCTCGCCATGCTTGAAGAAATTTGCGAAAAAACTGGCGCAATTGCTGTGCATCATATTGGCAAGCAACTGGTGGTGTACCGCCAGGGTGACCCTGCCAAGATAGTCATTCCCAAATAAATACAATTCAGGCCTGCAAAAACAACAGGCAATAGCAGCTGGCTATTGCCTGACCTTGAATATCATGAGGTTCTGGCTTTAAGCACCAGCACCAGTCCTAACAGGCTTTGAATCAAGTAAGCCACGCTGGAAATGCCGTGCCAGGTTTTGAAGCGGCTGGCAAATACACTATTCATCACATCTGCAGGCAGCGCCTGGGCCTTGAGCGCCGCCATCAAGGGCTGAATGCCGAAATGGCCAGCCAGGGTCAACAGCAGCATCAAAATCACGATCCAGAAAAAGCCTTGTTTGAGTGCCTGGCTGCCAAAGCGCAGCAAGCGCTGCAACAGTAGATAAAAGGCACTGGCAAAACCGATATACGCCACCAGTGTAAACAACTCGCCTGCCAGGTTGCCCGCGAGCTGCCTATCCTGCAAATGGTGGAACAAGGCGGGAGCAACGACATAGCCTGTCGTCCACAAAGCCCCTACCCACAGGGTTACCACCACCAATGCCAATTTATCCGACCAGTTAGCCATGTCTTGAGTCCTGATATAGCGAGCGCTTAAGCGCTGGATGTAACGACTTTATGATGGTCGTTGAATCTAATGCATGCAATACCAACTGCAGTTAGATATATTGCACCGCCAGCACTTCGTAGGAGCGCAGGCCACCAGGTGCCATCACTTCGGCAACATCGCCTTCAACCTTGCCAATCAGCGCACGTGCAATTGGTGAACCAATGGAGATCTTGCCACCCTTGATATCAGCTTCGTCATCGCCAACAATTTGATAGGTGGACAAATCACCACTGTCCAGGTCTTCCAGCTCAACCGTAGCGCCAAATACGCAGCGGCCTTCCGCATTCAATGTGCTAGGGTCTATGACCATGGCATTGGACAGCTTGGCTTCTACCTCGGCAATACGGCCTTCGATAAAGCTTTGACGTTCCTTGGCGGCATCATATTCGGCATTTTCGGAAAGATCACCCAGGGCGCGCGCTTCCGCAATCGCCTGGATCACATCAGGGCGGTCCACACTGCGCAGGCGCTGCAATTCAGCCTTGAGAAGTTCGGCACCACGGACTGTGATAGGAATCTGATTCATGTCTTATTTCCTGAATTCCACTGCAAATAAAAGAAGCAATGACAACACATTAAGTCAGGCTAGCCTGAAGGTCATCAGCACAAAAAAATAAAAACCACACCCGGGGTGCGGGCGTGGTCTGCTCAACAGCTATGTTATTACTTGGGCAGCAGCTTGTGCAAGTTTTGCAGGGACTCAACTTCGAGTTCCTGGATATGCGCCATGCCTATGCAAGCAGCCTTGGCACCTGCCAGCGTGGTGTAGTAAGTCACCTTCTGTTGCAGGGCGCTGCGGCGGATTTCGTAGGAATCAGCCACGGCGCGCTTGTCTTCGGTCACATTGACGATAAAGCTGATTTCGCCATTCTTGATCATGTCGACAATATGCGGCCTGCCTTCGGCCACCTTGTTGACCGGGGTTACGCTGAGACCAGCCTCGATCAGAGCACTGGCAGTACCACGCGTAGCCACTAACTGGAAGCCCAGTTTATCGAGTGCCTGGGCAATCTCGACCACACGCTCGCGGTCTTCACGACGCACGCTGATAAAGGCGCGGCCGCTCTTGGGCAACTTGGTACCAGAACCGAGCTGGGACTTGACGAAGGCTTCGGCGAAGGTCTTGCCCACGCCCATGACTTCACCAGTGGACTTCATTTCCGGGCCGAGTATGGTGTCTACGCCTGGGAACTTGATGAAGGGGAATACCGCTTCCTTCACTGAGTAGTAAGGCGGCACTACTTCGCGTGTCACGCCCTGCTCTTTGAGCTTGCGTCCTGTCATGCAACGTGCGGCAACCTTGGCCAATTGCAGACCGCAGGCCTTGGAAACGAAAGGCACGGTACGCGAGGCACGTGGGTTTACTTCCAGCACATAAACGGTTTCACCCTGAATCGCGAACTGCACGTTCATCAGGCCAACCACGCCTAGCGCCTTCGCCATCTTCACTGTTTGTACGCGTAATTCATCTTGCAAGGCAGCGCTGAGGCTGAACGGTGGCAGCGAGCAAGCAGAGTCACCAGAGTGCACACCCGCTTGTTCTACGTGCTCCATGATGCCGCCTATGATGACGTCTTCACCATCGGACAAGGCATCTACGTCAACTTCCAGCGCGTCATTGAGGAATCGATCCAGCAATACTGGCGACTCATTGGAAACCTTGACCGCCTCGCGCATATAACGCTCAAGCTGAGCCTGCTCATGCACGATTTCCATCGCGCGGCCACCCAGTACGTAAGAAGGACGAACCACCAGCGGATAGCCGATTTCCTGCGCCAGACGCAAGGCTTCTTCCGGGGTACGGGCAGTGCGGTTAGGTGGCTGCTTGAGGTTAAGCTCTTGCAGCATCTGCTGGAAGCGCTCACGGTCTTCTGCACGGTCAATCGCATCCGGGCTGGTACCAATGATAGGCACACCAGCACGCTCAAGGTCACGTGCCAGCTTGAGTGGGGTTTGACCACCGTACTGCACGATGACACCTTGCGGTTTTTCCAGCGCGACAATTTCCAGCACGTCTTCCAGCGTCAAAGGCTCGAAGTACAGGCGGTCGGAAGTGTCGTAATCGGTAGAAACGGTCTCAGGATTGCAGTTGACCATGATGGTTTCATAACCATCTTCGCGCATGGCAAAGGCGGCGTGTACACAGCAATAGTCGAACTCAATACCCTGGCCGATACGGTTAGGGCCACCGCCCAATACCATGATCTTTTTCTTGTTGGTAGGCTGCGCCTCGCACTCTTCCTCGTAGGTAGAGTACATATAGGCGGTATCGGTAGAGAACTCAGCAGCGCAGGTATCCACGCGCTTGTAGACCGGGCGCACATTGAGCGCCTGACGGTAGGCACGCACCGCATGCTGGTCTGTGCCTAACACCTTGGCCAGACGTTTATCGGAGAAGCCACGACGCTTGAGCTGGAATACCGCATCACGGTCCAGATCAGCCAGATGCTTACCCTTGAGTGCCTGCTCACGCTTGATGATGTCTTCGATCTGCACCAGGAACCAAGGGTCTATCTTGGACAGGTCAAAGATTTGATCAATGCTGAGGCCAGCACGGAAGGCATCGCCCACATACCAGATACGCTCTGGGCCAGGCTCGCCAAGTTGTTTCTGAATTTCGTCCAGGTCTGTGGTCTTTTCATCCAGACCATCCACACCTACTTCCAGGCCACGCAGGGCTTTCTGGAAGGATTCCTGGAAGGTACGGCCAATCGCCATGACCTCACCCACAGACTTCATCTGTGTGGTCAGGCGCGAATCGGCCTGGGGGAATTTCTCAAAGGCAAAACGTGGAATCTTGGTAACAACGTAATCGATGGAAGGCTCGAAGGAAGCCGGGGTTGCACCACCAGTAATCTCGTTACGCAATTCATCCAGTGTGAAACCTACCGCCAGCTTGGCAGCTACCTTGGCAATCGGGAAGCCCGTGGCCTTGGAGGCCAGCGCGGATGAACGCGATACACGCGGGTTCATCTCAATCACGATCATGCGACCATCATCAGGATTGATCGCAAACTGCACATTGGAACCGCCAGTATCTACACCAATTTCACGCAATACCGCCAGCGAGGCGTTGCGCATGATCTGGTATTCCTTGTCGGTCAGGGTCTGTGCTGGGGCCACGGTGATGGAGTCACCGGTATGCACGCCCATGGGGTCCAGATTTTCGATGGAGCAGATGATGATGCAATTGTCTTTGCTATCACGCACCACTTCCATTTCGTATTCTTTCCAGCCCAGCAGGGATTCCTCAATCAGGAGTTCGCTGGTCGGCGAGGCTTCCAGCCCACGCTCGCAAATGGTGATGAATTCTTCACGGTTGTAGGCAATACCACCGCCGCTACCGCCCATGGTGAACGATGGGCGAATAATGGCGGGATAACCTATGGAAGCCTGTACTTGCAAGGCTTCTTCCATGCTGTGTGCCACGGCGGAACGCGCAGAACCCAGACCGATCTTGGTCATGGCCTGCTTGAACTTTTCGCGGTCTTCGGCTTTATCGATGGCTTCCTTGGAAGCGCCGATCAACTCAACATTGTATTTTTCCAGCACGCCATGCTTGGCCAGATCCAGCGCACAGTTCAGTGCAGTCTGACCACCCATGGTGGGCAGCAGCGCGTCAGGGCGCTCAATGTCTATGATCTTTTCGACGATTTGCCAGGTGACAGGCTCGATATAGGTGGCATCGGCCATTTCCGGATCGGTCATGATGGTGGCCGGGTTGGAATTGACCAGAATGACGCGATAGCCTTCTTCGCGCAGCGCCTTACACGCCTGGGCACCAGAGTAGTCGAATTCACAAGCCTGGCCGATCACGATCGGGCCAGCGCCTATGATGAGGATAGATTTGATATCGGTACGTTTTGCCATAGTTATTGCTTTTGCTGTTCCATCAGGGTGATGAAGCGGTCAAACAGATAGCTCATCTCATTCGGACCTGGGCTGGCTTCAGGGTGACCCTGGAAGCTGAACGCAGGCTTGTCGGTGCGGGCTATGCCTTGCAGGCTGCCATCAAACAGCGAGACGTGGGTAGTCTTGACGTTGGCTGGCAGGCTGGCTGGATCCACGGCAAAACCGTGGTTCTGGCTGGTAATAAACACGCGCTGGTCTTCGATATCCTGTACCGGGTGGTTGGCACCGTGGTGACCAAACTTCATCTTCATGGTCTTGGCACCACTGGCCAGGGCCAGCAGCTGGTGACCCAGGCAGATGCCGAATACGGGCAGACCTGTTTCCACCAGCGTGCTGATGGATTTGATGGCGTAATCGCAAGGCTCAGGATCGCCTGGGCCGTTGGAGAGGAAAATACCGTCAGGCTTGAAAGCCAAAGCTTCTTCTGCGCTAGCTTGCGCAGGCAGGATGGTGACTTGGCAGCCACGCTCTACCAGCATGCGCAGGATGTTGTGCTTGACGCCATAATCGAAGGCCACCACATGGAAGCGACCCTCAGCAGGCACGTCATAACCTGTACCAAGCTTCCACTCACCATCGGTGAACTTGCCGCTTTCCTTGCGGCTCACTACCTTGGCGAGATCCATGCCAGCCAGACCGGGGAAGCCACGCGCCAATTCCAGCGCCTGGCTTCATCAATCTCGCCAGCCATGATACAGCCAGCCTGTGCGCCTTTTTCGCGCAGAATGCGGGTCAGCTTGCGGGTATCGATATCGGCAATCGCCACCACATTGTTCTCTGCCAGATAATCTGACAGCGATTGCTGGCTGCGCCAGCTGCTGCTGAGCAGTGGCAGATCACGAATCACCAGACCGCTGGCGTAGACTTTTTCTGATTCCACATCTTCGACATTGACGCCTACATTGCCGATATGGGGATAAGTCAGCGTAACAATTTGCTTGGTGTAGGATGGGTCGGTAAGAATTTCCTGGTAGCCAGTGATTGAGGTATTGAATACCACCTCACCCACGGTCTGGCCCAAGGCTCCAATTGAAGTGCCCCTGAACACGGTCCCGTCTGCGAGCACAAGTACGGCTGGGCTTTGCGGCAATTCTAACTCCTTGTAACTATTTGATATTCCGCAACTCATCAACTGCGGAAAGCGGATGTGCAAAGCGGGACGAGCACACGCTCATCCCGCTTTAATTTTGTGAAATTATAGCCTAAAGCGCCTTTGCCTTCAACGCGCTCCAGAACAATTTTTGGCTGGCGACAACGCCAGAATGATGCTTATCGTGCCAGGCCCAATACATCCTGCATATCGAACAAGCCTTGATTTTTCTCCGCCAGGAACTTGGCAGCACGCAAAGCGCCCAGGGCAAAGGTCGCGCGGCTGGAAGCCTTATGGGTCAATTCCACACGCTCACCTATGCCAGCGAACAGCACGGTATGGTCACCCACCACATCGCCACCACGCACGGTGGCAAAGCCTATGGTGTTGGCATCGCGCTCACCAGTCACACCTTCACGACCATATACCGCACATTGCTCAAGGTCACGACCCAGCGCTGCCGCAGCGGCCTCACCCAGACGCAGCGCGGTGCCCGAAGGCGCATCAACCTTGTGTCTGTGATGGGCTTCTATGATTTCTACGTCGTAGCCTTCATTGAGCACCTTGGCAGCGGCTTGCACCAGATTGATCAACAAGGTGACGCCTACACTCATATTGGGCGCAAAGACAATCGCCACATCCTTGGCCGCCTGCTCTATCTGTTGCTTTTGTGCTGCAGTAAAGCCTGTAGTGCCTATCACCAGCTTTACGCCTGCCGCACGACAAGCGGCCAGATATTCCAGGCTTGGTTCTGGGCGCGTAAAGTCCACCAGCACATCCGCACCCTTGAGCGCGGCTGCCACATCGGCACTGATCTTGACCCCGGTCACACGGCCAAATTGCTCACCCGCATCGCGGCCCAGTTGTGGACTGTCTGCCCTATCCAGCGCGCCATGCAACACCAGCGCCTCATCGGCAAACACACCTTCAAGCAGGGCATAACCCATGCGGCCAGAACATCCGGCGATCACTATCTTTTGCATTATCCAACTCTATCCATGATTGAGGCCGGGCCATGATGCTGACCCGACGCACTTTTATGACTTTAAAGCTAATGACTTTAAAGCTCGGGCTTAGAAGCCTATCTTTTCCAGCATGCGCTCAAAGTAACCTGGCTCATCTTCTGGCGGCAGATCATCTTCTGCTTCGGCAGCAGGTGCGCTCTTTGAGCTGGCACCCGTAGCAGAAGATGCCTTGGCAGCAGGCTGCGCAGTATTGGCTTTGCCACTGCCTGACCTTGCCGCTTCAGGCTGACGGCTTTCAACAGGTGCTGCACTGGCAGGCGCAGCGGCTGGCGCAATCAACTCCGGCACCACTTTGCTTGGGGCTTTAGGGTCTTCTTTAATCAGCGGCAGCGGGGTCTTGGTTTCTTCGACGGCAGTAGCGTCAGTTTTCTCCTGCGCGGGTTTATCCGCCTCGTCCTTCTTCCAGAACATCAAGCTATCCAGCATGCCTTTTTTCTCAGGTGCCTTGGGCTCAACCTTGATAGGCGCTGCTGGCGGCGCTTCCACCGTAGTCTCACCCGGTGCGGCAGGCACTACATCACCACGCACGCGCTTGAGGGCGTCATTCTCAAACTCCATGATGACACGGCGCTGCTCTATGATCTGGCCGCCCTTGCGCATCTGGTAGAAATAATCCCAGCGATCTCTGTGGAAGCTATCCTGAATTAGTGGGGTGCCCATGATGTAGCGCACCTGAGACTTGGTCATGCCAGGACGCAGTTGCAACATCATTTTTGATGTCACGACGTTACCCTGCTGGATATCCATGCGGTAGGGCTTGAAGGAAGGCAGTGCGGAACTGCAGGCTACGCAAAGCAGCGCAGCTAAAAGGATAATATGACGCATCACAGCATGGCTTTGGCAAGAAATGGCGTAATATACCACGACATTAAGCCCGGTTTCATGCAGACCTCTCCGCACTCAGGCATGCCGCCCTTCCCCGCTGGGCAAAGTTAAAGCCCCGCCAGCCTCTCGCCCCAATAAAATTAACAATAAAATAGACAAATTAACAAATAATTTGTTGTACTCTGCCTAACTGTACTGTGCTCACCATAATCACCACATCACTGTCAGGAGGGTTGGAGATGCATCACTCAATCAATGTCATTGTCTTAGTTCAGGGTTTAGTCCTTGGCTGCCTGGCCAATAGTGTCATGGCAGACCATCCGCAATTACCCGGCGTCAAGGTGGAAAGCCTGCTCAGTAGCGCCAATTCCTGGGATGGCACGCCTTATGGCACTATCCCGAGGGCAAACCTGAAGTCAGCGTGCTGCGCTACTCTATCCCCGCGCATACCACCCTGCCCTGGCATACACATGTGGTCCCCAATATTGCCTATATTGTCTCGGGTGAAATCACCGTGGAAAAACAGGACAGCGGAGAAAAACGGCTATTCAAGGCGGGAGAAGCCATGGCGGAAGTCGTTAATAGCACCCATAGAGGCTATACAGGCGAGCAAGCCGCAGAACTAGTGGTGTTTTATGCAGGCGCTGCAGGCTTACCTCTGGTGATCAAGCAATCTGAGGCTAAATAGCGTTAAGCAAAATAGCGCTAAATTAAAATTACTTGCAGGTAAATTTTTGAAAAGCTTGTTTACTGGCTGTTGCTTTGGCATTGCTACATTGATTAAACACTGCGGCCGGGTGTCTGACCAGCGATTCAAGCCCCATGCGTCAGCATTTCGCTGGCATGCTGGCGTGTGGTTTCGGTGATTTCAACCCCGCCCAGCATACGTGCAATCTCATCTATGCGTTGCGTGGCATCCAGCTGCTTGATACGGCTCAAGGTCTGGCCTTCGCTGAGGAACTTGCTCACCTGCAAATGCTGACTGCCCTGCGCTGCCACTTGCGGCAGGTGGGTAATCACCAATACCTGGCGCTGCTGCCCCAGGGTCTTGAGCAACTGGCCCACCACTTCAGCCACACCACCCCCTATGCCCACATCGACTTCATCGAAGATCATGCTGGGCACATCACCACGTTGCGCGGTGACTACGCGTATGGCCAGGCTGATACGTGACAGCTCGCCACCGGATGCCACTTTGGACAAAGGACGCGGGGCAACACCCGCATGGCCTGCCACCAGAAACTCCACTTGTTCGCTGCCGCTGGCTGCAGGCTCTTGTGGCTTGAGATCCACCGCAAAGCGGCCACCACTCAATGACAAGCGCTGCATCTCATCACTGATTTGCACTGACAGGCGCTCTGCCGCCTGTACTCGCCCTGCGCTCAACTTTTTGGCGAGCTCATCATAGCGGGCAAATGCTGCGCGTTCATCCTGCTGCAACTGCCCATTGTCCTGACCTTGCTCCAGAGTCTGCTGCCGCAACTGCCAGCCAGCCAGCAGCTCAGCCAATTCTTCTGGCCGCACGCGATACTTACGCGCGGCGGCATGTAGCGCATGCACCCTGCCCTCTACTTCTTGCAGGCGCTCGGGGTCCAGGTCTGCACGCTGCAAATAGCGGTTGAGGAAGCGGTCGGTCTCCTCTAGCTGTATCAAGGCTACATCCAGGGTATCCAGCGCTTCTTGCAAGCTGGCATCGTATTCTGTTAATTCCTGCAGCTTATGTTGCACACGGCTAAGCTGGCTGACGGCAGAGACTTCGCCCTCGCTGAGCAATTCCCGGCACTCTTCGCCGCCAGCCAATATGCTGGCGCCATGAGATAAGCGCATATGTTCCTGCTGCAAGGGCTCCCATTCATCTGCCGTCGGGGCCAGAGCAGACAATTCACGCACTTGGTCACGCAGCTCGGCTAGCTCTTGAGCATAGGCTTCGGCATTACGTTCGGCATCAACGCGTTTTTGGTACAAAACCTGCCAAGCCTGATAGGCCTGCGCCACCTCTTGTGCCAAAGGCAAATGCCCCGCATAGGCATCCAGCACCTGGCGCTGGGTGGCGGCCTTGAGCAAGGCGTGGTGGGCATGCTGGCTGTAGATATCCACTAAAAACTCGCCTATCTCCTTCAACTGCTGAATGGTAGCGGGCGAACCATTAACGAAAGCACGTGAGCGACCATCGGCATAGATCACCCGACGCAGCAGCAGCTCAGGCTCGTCATGGGCAATTTCATTGTCATCCAGCCAGGCTTGCAGTTCAGGCAGGCTGCTAATCTCGAATACCGCGTTGATTTCAGCCTTATCGCTGCCAGCGCGCGTAATACCCCCTTCGCCACGGGCGCCCAGCACCAGCGAAAGCGCGTCTATCAAAATCGACTTACCCGCACCAGTTTCCCCCGTCAGCACCGTAAAGCCGGGGCTGAATTCGAGATCAAGCTGATCGACGATTACAAAATCACGTATGGAGAGTGTCTGCAGCATGCTTAACCCCAGTGCAGCTTTTCGCGCAGCACGTCGTAATGGTTGTGCCCTGGCGGATGCAGCAGGGCGATGGTATTTCTGGCACGTTTCACTTGCACGCGGTCGCCTGGCTGCAAGGCCAGCTTCATCTGGCCATCCAGATGCACACTGGCATCCTCGGCATGCACTACCTGTATGACCACTTCACTCGCGCTATTGATGGCAATAGGCCGATTGCTCAGGGTATGCGGGCAGATGGGCACCAGGGCAATGGCATCCAGAGTGGGGTGCAGAATAGGGCCGCCTGCGGAGAGTGAATAAGCGGTGGTGCCTGTAGGCGTAGCGACAATCAAGCCATCCGAGCGTTGTTTCTGCACAAAACAACCATCGATATGAATTTCCAGCTCTATCAAGCGCGCCAGGCCATTTTTGTTGACGACCACATCATTGAGCGCATAGCCCTGGCCCACCACCTGGCTATTCCGCACGATGTAGGCTTCCAGCAAGATGCGCTGCTCGGTTTCAAACTGGCCGTCCAGAATGGCAGCCACGCTCTCCAGCATGTGATCAGAATTGATATCGGTCAAAAAACCGAAGCGGCCACGATTCACACCAACCAAGGGTATCTGATAATCCAGCAAAGCCCGCGCCACAGTGAGCATGGTGCCATCCCCACCCAGTACCACGGCAAGGTCGGCGTAAGCGCCTATCGCGCTCATTTTCAGTGTGGTGTAACCCTTGATATCGGAGTGCTGGGCGGTATTTTCTTCAATGAAAACGCCTATATGGCGCTCGGCAAGAAAACGCGCCAGGGCCAGTATCTGTTCCCGGGTTTCGGGATTCATATACTTGCCTATCAATGCCACCGTCTGGAATGCACTTTTCATGGCAGGCATTAAATCACAGATGGCTAGCACATAAAACCGGGGCACGCATAAAACCTTGGCCAGTGCTGGCGCAATCTGCACCAGATTGTGCAATGTCTCTCTGCACGGCCATGCCGCTGTAATATTTGATTGCGTGCATGCCCTAGCTATCGGATAATTTTTTCCAGCACAGCAAGTAGATTACTGCTCAGGCGCAGAGAGATGCGGCTTAGCCCCCATGCCAGCATGATTTGTTTGCATGACTTTATGTCTTGATATTGCCTGGCAGCTATTTGCTTTAAGCCTCATTGAATTCAATCTTTAAGCCCCAATATTGACCACATGCTAGACAAACGCGCACAGATATTGCTAAAGACCCTGATAGAGCATTACATCAGTGATGGGCAACCCGTGGGTTCACGTACCTTGTCGGTATCCTCAGGCCTGGATCTCAGTCCGGCTTCCATACGCAATATCATGTCCGAGCTTGAGGAACATGGCTTTATAGCCAGCCCGCACACTTCGGCAGGTCGCATTCCCACCCAGCGCGGTTATCGCCTGTTTGTTGATAGCCTGCTCACAGTGCAGCCGCTGGAAAGCGAAATATTACGCAGACTGGAGCACGAACTCTCCTCACCCGATCCGCAGGAATTGATCAATGCCGCCGCCGAGCTGCTGTCCAATATGACGCACTTCGCTGGCCTGGTCATGATTCCCAAACGCCAAGGTGCGGCTTTCCGCCATATCGAGTTTTTACCGCTGTCTGACAAGCGTATTCTGGTGATTATTGTCACCACCGATGGCGCAGTACAAAACCGCATTATCGTCGCTGACAAACCCTATAGCGCCTCAGAGTTGTCACAGGCGAGTAATTTCTTCAACCAGAACTACGCAGGCAGCACGCTGGATGAAGTAAAGAAAAAGCTGCATGAAGAGTTGCAGCAAATGCATTCCGATATCACCCGCCTGATGACCGCCGCCCTAGATGCCAGCAGCAAGACCGCCGACGGCAGCAAGGAAAGCGTGGTGATCGCAGGCGAGCGCAACCTGCTTAACGTGCAGGATTTATCCACCAACGTCACCTCACTGCGCAAGCTGTTTGAGATTTTCGAGCGCCGCACTTCCTTGATGCAGCTGCTGGACAATAGCCAGCGCGCAGCGGGCGTGCAGATATTTATAGGTGGCGAATCCGGCTATCTGCCACTGGATGAGTGCAGCATGGTCACCGCCCCTTATCAGGCCAATGGCCAGACCCTGGGAACATTGGGTGTCATAGGCCCTACCCGTATGGCCTATGAGCGTGTGATCCCCATTGTCGACATTACGGCCAAGTTGCTGTCGAATGCGCTATCCCATACTTAGTGCTGTTTGACCTAGTGCTGTTTGAGACTTGGCCAGGCCCAGATCATTTCCAGGAGATTGAATGTCTTTTTACCAGCAAGAGCCAGTGATTAGTCCTGATGCGCCTGAGCGTACCGGCATACTGCTTATGAACCTGGGCACGCCCCAGGCACCGACAGCTAAAGCCTTGCGCCCCTATCTGCGCCAGTTTCTCAGTGACCGCCGCGTCATTGAAATTCCGCGGTTTATCTGGTGGTTTATCCTCAACGGCTTTATTTTGCCTTTACGCCCACGCCAGTCTGCACATAAATATGCGCAAATCTGGCATGCTGAAGGCTCACCACTGATGGTGCATAGCCAGCGCCAGACGCAATTGCTGCGCGGGTATTTGCATGATCATATTGCCTCACCCTATGCAGTTGAACTCGGCATGCGCTACGGTCAGCCTTCCATCGCCTCGGCCATTGCCAAGCTCAAGGCGCAGAACTGTAATCGCATCCTGCTGTTCCCCTTGTATCCGCAATATGCTGCCAGCAGCAGTGCCTCGGCGCTGGATGACGCCATGCGCAGCCTGATACGTACCCGCAACATGCCAGATATACGCACCATACGCGATTACCATGCGCATCCGGCTTATATCAAGGCCGTGGCTGACAGCATCAGTGAATACTGGCGCGAGCATGGCAGGCCAGAAAAGCTGGTGCTGAGTTTTCACGGCGTACCGCGCCGCACGCGCGACCTGGGCGACCCTTACTACTACCAGTGCCAGGTCAGCGGCAAACTCATTGCCGAAGCATTAGGTTTGCAGCCCGAGCAGTATTTGATTGCCTTCCAGTCACGTTTTGGCGCTGCCGAATGGCTGCAGCCTTATTTTGCCCCCAGCATAGAAGCACTGGGCAAGCAGAAATTGCGTCGGGTGGATGTGGTCTGTCCGGGCTTTTCCAGTGATTGCCTGGAAACGCTGGAAGAAATTGCCATGGAGGGCAAGAGCCTGTTCCTGGAAGCAGGCGGCGGCGAATATCATTACATCCCCGCCCTCAATGAACGCGAAAGTTGGTTGCAGGCAATGCGGGAAATTGCGCTGGATAATCTCCAAGGTTGGGTAACACCCAAGAGCAGCGCCCCGCTGTATTAGCAAAGACTCATCCCCAACGCTGGCTGCAAGTTCATACGTGTAAAGCCCAGACGGGGGGGTGTGCTTTTTGCTATAATTTTACTTTGGTAATAAACGGATTCTCCCATGATAGTAATCACCGGTGGCGCAGGCATGATAGGAAGCATGATGGCCTGGCACCTTAACACCGTGCTGCAGCGCGACGATATTGTCATCGTTGACCGCATGCATCATCCCGACCAGTGGCAGAATCTCTGTCACCGCCGCTATGCAAACTATCTGGATAAAGATGAACTGATAGACTGGCTGCCCAAACTGGGCAAGATAGACGCCATCATCCATATGGGAGCTATCAGCGCCACCACGGAACGCGATTTCAACAAGCTGGTGCAGGACAATATCCGCTACAGCCAGGTGTTGTGGAACTGGTGTGCCGAACACGAAGTGCCCTTCCTTTATGCCAGCTCTGCTGCCACTTATGGTGGTGGTGAATTTGGTTATCAGGACGATGAAGCCGCCATAGACCAGTTGCGTCCCCTCAATGGCTACGGCTATTCCAAACAGTTCTTCGACCAGTGGGCCTTGCGCCAGGAAGCGGATAATCAACCCTCTCCGCCCCAATGGTGTGGTTTCAAGTTCTTCAATGTTTACGGCCCGAATGAATACCACAAGGAACGCATGGCCAGCGTGGCCCTGCATACCTTCAATCAGTTCCGCGAGCAGGGCAAGGTCAAGCTGTTCAAGAGCCACAAAGCTGGCTATGAAGATGGCATGCAGTTGCGAGACTTTGTCTACGTCAAGGACGCCGTAGCCGTCATGGCGCACTTCCTGGAACAGCTCAGCATTCTGGCCTGTTCAATATAGGTACGGGTGAGGCACGCGCCTTCAAGGATCTGGCCACTGCGGTAATGACCAGCCTGGGCCAGCAGCCTGCGATTGAATATATAGACATGCCGCAAGACCTCATGGGCAAATACCAGTATTTCACCCAGGCGGATATCAGCAAGCTACGCAACACGGGTTATACCGCGCCTTTCCATACGCTTGAGCAGGGAGTGCAGGATTACGTCCAGCAATACCTGATGCAGACCGACCCCTATTGCTGAGCAGGAGCACAAGATGAGTTTTGACAATCTATTAAAGCAGGCCATCCACGAGCATCAATCCGTGATTGCGGCGCTGGAACGCTGGTGCCTCGTATCGCTGCCGTGGCTGAAGCCATGCGCCACTGTCTTAAGAGCGGTGGCAAGATTTTGCTCATGGGCAACGGTGGTAGCGCCGCTGACAGCCAGCATATCGCTGCCGAAATTGTTGGCCGTTACAAGAAAGAACGTAAGGGCATGCCTGCGATTGCGCTGACCACGGACACTTCCATCCTCACTTCTGTCGGCAATGATTACGGCTTTGATTTCATCTTTTCGCGTCAGGTTGAAGCGCTATGCACACCCAATGACTTGGTGATGGGCTTTTCCACCTCGGGTAACAGCCGCAACGTGGTGCTGGCGATAGAAAAAGCCAAAGAAATTGGCGCTGTGACCGTAGGCATGACAGGCGGCACGGGCGGCAAGCTTGCTAGTCTTTGTGAGCATAATTTGATCATGCCTTCTGCTGATACCCCGCGCATACAAGAAGCGCATATTTTCATTGGTCACAGCCTTTGTGACCTGGTCGAAGCCGACTAGCCCTGCCCGCGGACTTATTTCCTTATGCGTGAATCCTTGATCAAGACCGTGCATGGCCGTTTTGGCCATGATGACCTCTGGCTGCTGGTCGTGGGCGACCTGATGCTGGATCGCTATTTATTCGGTGATGTGCAGCGCATATCGCCTGAGGCCCCCGTACCTGTGGTGCTGCTGAAATCGACGGACGAACGCGCAGGAGGTGCTGCCAATGTCGCCGCCAACCTCGCTGGCCTGGGAGTACGCACCCGTCTTGCTGGGGTGGTAGGTGAAGATGCGGAAGCTGAAGCGCTGCTAGGCCTGGTCAATGCCGCAGCGATAGACACGCAATATGTCTATCGCAGCAGCCAGCGCCCCACCATCACCAAAACCCGCATACTCGGCGGCCATCAGCAAATGATGCGGCTGGATCAAGAGGATGCAGGGGCGCTCAGCGCAGAAGAACAACACGGCTTGCAGACAGGCATTTTTGCCGCCATAGCCGAGCAGCCTGCCGCCATCATTCTTTCGGATTACGCCAAGGGCGTGCTCAGCGAAAGCCTATGTCAGTCCATCATCTCCCGCGCCAAAAGCGCAGGCATACCCGTGCTGGTTGACCCCAAGGGCAAGGATTACAGCAAATACCGCGGTGCTACCGGCCTCACCCCCAACAAGCGCGAAACCATAGAGGCCTGCAATGTGCAGGGCAACGACAATCTGGCACTGCTGAGTGCCGCCGAAACCCTGCGTCAGCAGCTGGCGCTGGAGTTTCTTGCGGTCACGCGTGGCGAAGAAGGCATCAGCGTATTGTCTGCCGAGGGCATGGCGCATCTGGCCGCTACCGCGCGTCAGGTCTACGATGTTTCAGGTGCAGGTGATACCGTGATTTCAACGCTGGCCGCAGGCTTGAGCCACGGCCTGCCGCTACAGGCCGCCATAGAACTGGCCAATATTGCCGCTGGCATTGTGGTAGGCAAGGTAGGCACCGTGCCTATCAACAAGGCCGAGCTGGAGCTGGAACTGCAATCCCAGCAATCCGCCACCCAGGCCGACAAAGTCTGCAACCTACCCACCCTGCTGAACCGCGTGCAGCAATGGCGCCAGCAAGGTCAGCGCGTGGTATTTACCAATGGCTGCTTTGACCTGCTGCATGCCGGGCATGTGACCTATCTGGAAGCAGCGCGCAAGACTGGTGATCGCCTGGTATTAGGCCTCAACACCGATAGATCGGTCAGTGCACTCAAAGGCCCTAGTCGCCCGGTGATACATGAGTCTGACCGCGCCCGAGTGCTGGCGGCGCTGGAATCCATAGATGCCGTCATTCTATTTGATGAAGACACCCCGCTGGAATTGATACGCGCGGTGCACCCAGATGTGATCGTCAAGGGTAGCGACTACACCGAAGAGCAAGTGGTGGGTGGCGATGAAGTCAAAGCCTGGGGCGGCAAGGTAGCCTTGATTGATGTGGTACCTGGCCGCAGCACCAGCAACATCATCCAGAAACTGGCGACCTGATGGCGCAGACGCAAGCACATGCCAACCGCATTCTGGTCATGGGCCCGTCCTGGGTCGGTGATATGGTGCTCGCGCAAAGCCTGTTCAAGACCTTGAAGCAAACCCAGCCTGACTGCGAAATTGATGTCGCTGCCCCGGCCTGGACCTTGCCGCTGCTGGAACGCATGCCAGAAGTCACCGCAGGCATTGCCCTGCCCTTCAAGCATGGCGAACTCGCCTTGGGCCAGCGCATACGCTTTGGGCGTAGCCTCAAGCAACGCGGCTATACCCAGTCCATCATGCTCACCAACTCGCTGAAATCCGCTGTGCTGCCAGCCGCTTCCGGCATCAAACGCAGAACTGGCTTTTTGGGCGAGATGCGTTACGGCTTGCTCAACGATATCCGCCCGCTGGATAAAAACAAACTGCCACGCACCGTGGATAGATTTGTCACCCTGGGCCTGCCCGCAGATGCCAGCCTGCCAGCGGATATCCCCTACCCCAGCTTACAGGCCAACCGCGACAATGCGCTACAGTGCCTGGCAGGTATGGGCATTGCCCCGCCTGACTGTGCTGTGCTGGCGCTTTGCCCAGGCGCAGAATATGGCGAAGCCAAGCGCTGGCCCTTGGAACACTATGCCGAGGTGGCGCGTGCTGCATTGGCCCAAGGCTGGCAGGTCTGGCTGTTTGGCTCAGAAAAGGATGTGCCTTACACCGCCGAGATCAATCGCCTCAGCCAGCAGCAGTGTCTGGATTTTGGCGGCAAAACCAAGCTGGGCGATGCCATAGATTTGATGTCCTTATGCAGCGCCGTAGTCAGCAACGACTCTGGCTTGATGCATGTGGCTGCGGCTTTGGATATCGCGATGGTGGCCGTTTATGGTTCGTCAGACCCCCATCACACCCCGCCCATGAGCAGCAAGGCAGTGATTGAGTATTTGGGGCTGGAGTGCAGCCCATGTTTCCAGCGTGAATGTCCGCTGGGTCATTTGAATTGCCTGAAATTGATTGAGCCACGGCAAGTCATTTCCAAACTTAATTTGAAGTCGCAGCACGATGAAACGCATTAAAGTTCTCCAGCTACATCCTGATTACAATGTGAAGAAAAACGATGTATCAGACCTTGCAGAACAAATCATCAAGGGTTTGCCGACGGATGAATTTCAAGTGTGCTCAGCCTATCTCTGTGGCAAACCTAATGCAGATCAACCGCATAGCATTGCCGAAAACAGGCACTACTTTGACCTTCCCAGCAAAAGCCTGAGTGGCCTGAGAATCAAGGCGCTGTGGAAGCTCTATCAGTTTTGTAAACAAGAACAGTTCGATGTCATCATTGCCAACCGCTTCAAAACGGTCAGCATGCTGCTCATGCTGAATAAATGGCTGAAGGTACCTTTATGCATAGGCATTTCTCATGTACTGAATGAGTACCATAGAGCCTATCGCCAGCTCCAGGTCAAATGCCTGGCAGACCAACGCTGGCATTTTGTTGGTGTTTCGGCTGCCGTCAGGGAGTGCCTGATTGACTATCAGGCAGGCTTTACCAGCCAAAACACGCATGCCATTCCCAACGCCATTGATATTCGCAAGTCTGAAGCTTCGCAACTGGACAAACCCGCAGCACTGGCAGCCCTGGGCTTGCCAAGCGGTAAACGCATCATAGGGGCCATAGGCCAGTTATTTGCGCGCAAAGGCCACCGCTTCCTCATTGCCGCTCTGGCCGAGATTAAGGATGAATTTCCTGATGCCCATATCGGCATAATTGGCAGAGGTGAGGAAGAAGCGGCGTTAAAGCAGCAGATTGTCACATTGGGTCTGCAAGATAGAGTGCATTTGCTGGGGTTTCGCCAAGATGCCTTGCAGTATGTGCGCGCATTTGACATCTGGGCCATGCCTTCATTGAAAGAAGGCATGCCACTGGCGTTGATGGAAGGCATCAGTGGTCACCTGCCGGTGATTGCCAGCGACATCCCAGAAATGCGTGATGTGATTCTGGGTGCAGGCGGTATTGCCGTTGCACCCAAAGATGTATCCGGCCTAGCCAAGGCACTGCGCGAGTATCTCGCACTGCCTGCTGCAGAATTGGCAGAGAAAGGCGTGTACGCCTGCAACTATCTGCTCAGTCACCACGATATAGAAACCTATCGCTTAGCTTATAAAAGCCTCATCGCAGGAAACAAGTACTAATGAAATGGCTTGAAACACTTCGCAGTCCCACATTTGCGCTCTATGCCGTCAGTGCATGGATGATCAGCTTTTTGGTGATTTCTGGCTCACAGCTTCATAACAATATCAGCTACCTGATCCTGATTGTGCCCGCCCTGGCCTCGCTGCAATGGGCTGAAATCAAACGCATCTTCCAGAACACCCTGTTTCGCGGCTTGGTATTGGCTATAGTCAGTCTGGTACTTTCTGCCTGGTGGAATGATGGTAATCCTTGGCAATCGCTAAAGTTTGGCCTGCTGATCATCGTCTTCTTCATTGCGGTGGCACGATTGCCAGTCATCCGTGAAGATCAGGTTTATAAGGCGGCATGGGGATATCTGGGGCTGATCATGCTCTATATCGCCTTCAATATGGCATGGTTTTATGCCCAAGGCACTTGGAGGCCAGGTGAGCGTATGGGTGAAATGACCTCTAAACTGGAAAATGTCATTTATGTCACCAATACCCTGGGCGGCATGCTCGCCATCATTACCCTCTTGGGTATGAAGGCCAAGCATTACCGCGCCGTGCTCTTGGCCCACCTGCTGGTGCTGGGCGTATCTCTCACCATCTTGCAAACCCGCAGCATCTTTGGCCTGTGGTTAATCACCATTTTATTGACCTATCTGGCGCTATATCGCAAGCAAGCTCTGCATCCAAAAATACGCTGGGGACTGTTGATAGCAGGCATCAGCGCCGCCCTGTCCATAGCTGCATTATTTGCATACACCAGCATAGGTGAAAGCCTGCTGGCGCGTAATTTCTACCGACCAGAAATCTGGGCTGGTTACTTTGCTGAAACCCTGCGCTGCGGAGTATGGTTAGGCTGTGGCCCAGATCATGGTTTCCAGTACATCTCCCATGACGGGATGGTGATGATACACCCACACAGCCTTTATCTGACCCAGTTCTATAAAGCCGGGTTGATCGGCTTGGTGCCCTTGCTGGCTGTCACCTTGTGGGCCAGTATCCAGGGCTTCAAAGCCCAATCCTGGGCCGCCTGGTATTTCATATGTGGCGCATTTGGCCTGGCTTTCGATGGCAGCAGCCTAGTGCATAGCCCTAACCAGCGCTGGCTGGTGTTCCACTTGCCCCTGGCACTCTTGATTGCGCAACAATTGCATCATGCGGCGCAACAATCCAAATTGATGCAAGCAGGCTTGAATGCACAGGGAGAAGCAAAGCCACTCGCTGAATCCCACTAAGCCTGAAACCCACTAAGCCTGGGGGGTAGCCCCCATGCCATCCAGCAAGGCTTGCACCCGGACTTTCCAGGTAAAGCGCTGCTGGAAGGCCTCATGGCCCCGGCGCGCGATTTCAGCACGCTTTTCAGGGTGGGCAAGGTAATAATTCACCTTTTCCACCAGCTCGCTGGAGCTCTTGAACGTCTCCAACTCCTCGCCTATAGAGAACAACTCTGCGACTTCATCACAGTAATCGGTAAGCAGGAAACAGCCTGCGGCCAGCGCTTCAAATATCCGCAGATTAATGCCAGTTTCCGCGCCAAAGAATTGGGCGCGGGTGATGTTGAGCACGATTTTGCTATCGGCAAAGGCCTGATGTAAGTCCTGGCCCCATATATCCCTATCAACAATTCGTTGCTTGAGTGCTGGTGACATCAAGGCCTGATTGCGCTCCCAGCGCTTGCCAAAGATGGTCACCTGCTCCCGGATATGCTCAAGCATGAAAATGCGTCGTAAATCCCCGCTGCCGACAAACAAGACATCGTTTGCCTGTTGGCTAGCTGCGGGCAGCGTGATATTCAGCGCCCCGTAAGGGTAATAACTGGCGTTTAATCCCCGTACTTGCTGGAAAAAATCGCTCATCACGCGCGAAAACGAGAATATACGCTGATACGCAGGCAGCTCATCCTCAAGGAAAAAGATGAACGAGCGACGCTTGGAGTAGAGATTGCAACTGTCGGTATCGTAGAGAAATAATTGGCATTGATAGCGCTGCGCCAGCTCCTTCATCAAGCAGGGCTGATGAACTTGTAGAGAAAGCCTATCACCAGGATATGCGTGGGGCGCTCACGTTCCAGCAACTCAATCACTGCTTTGGTCTGTACCGTGGGTAAGTGGAAAAAGCCCTCTTCCTCTTGTTTCTGCTTATTGATGGTCTTGGCCACAATGGAGCGCAGACGATCAAACGGAATCTTAGGCATGCTGGCAAGGTCGTGATATGCAGTGGCAATGCCTAGTTCACCCGCTACCTGTGCAATTTCACGTCCCAGCGGTACCCCACTGATGCCATCTAGTACGAATAACTTGCTTGGCATGCTTGTCCTTTATTTATTATGAATTTTCAGCACATGAATGACTCAAGACTGCGGCAGGTATGACTTCACGAAAGCCAAAGACATGAATCTGGCTCTGGCGGCCTCATCGCTGAACTCTTCCTGCAAACGCTGCAAACCTGTGGCTGTTGCTACATGCTGTTGTGCTGTTTCAAGCAATCGCTGGGCAAGGCGCTCGGCATCCCCCAGAGGAAACAGTTTACCCACACCCGCCACCACCTCGGCCCCGCCCCCACTATCACTGCAGGTAATCGGCAGTTCAGCCGCCATGGCTTCCAGCAACACCATGCCAAAAGGCTCATGATCTGATGTCAGCACAAAATGGTCAAAGGCGCGGAAATAGCGTCTGGCTTCTGGCACCACACCCGCAAACCTGACTTGCTCGGCAATGTTCAGGTCTTGTGCAAGCGCCTTCAAATCCTGCTCTAGGGGCCCCTTGCCCAAGATCAGCAACAACGTATTTTCGGGCAAATGAGGTCTGGCCAGAGCATAAGCACGTAACAATGTCGCCTGGTCTTTATCCCTATGCAGCCTACCTACATTAGCAATGACATATTGATGCTCAGCTAGTTGCAAATGATGGCGTGCGGCAGCTCGGCTCAACAACTCAGCGCTGACAGCCTCTACGTCCAGGCGGTTGTAAAGCGTGAGTATGCTTTCTGCTGGCCAATGGGCCAGATGCTCGCGCATTTCATCGCGGACAGAGTCCGAGACACAGAGCATGAGCAGTCTATGGCGACAAAGATTTACCAGCCAGCGGCGCGAGGCGCGGCCAAAGTCATTGTAATTATGATGCACACTGACCACAGGTAGCTTGGTGGCCAGCAGGGCGACATAGGTAGGTTTTGCCCGGTGGGCAATACAAAGAACGAAATTCCGGCTTGCCACCAATTGGCGAATTTTCAGAATCGCCCCCAGCTTTAAACCGCGCACCTGCTTGCTGTTATAGCCTAAGAAAATCACCTCATCCGAAGCGCTGGCCGCTGCAATTTCCGC
The DNA here is from genome assembly GCF_000617925.1 of Methylobacillus glycogenes JCM 2850. GTDB lineage: Bacteria > Pseudomonadota > Gammaproteobacteria > Burkholderiales > Methylophilaceae > Methylobacillus > Methylobacillus glycogenes. The sequence goes on along the minus strand of NZ_BAMT01000001.1, from coordinate 33,931 downwards.
GTCTGCCTTGCCTGTCAGATACACAGTCACAACTTTATACGGGCTGGCCTTGAACAAGGCAGCATACTGGCGCGCGCAATCAAGGAAAGGGGGGTAATAGCTATGACAGATATGCAATATATACATGGCCCTACTCCTTGCTCATAAAGCGCAACTCCTGCCTCAGCCTTGCCACCGCTTTGGCAGGCAACTGGCTGGCAGCAAAATAACTCGCCGCAAACACCTGTTTGCCTTCTGCCGAAATCATGGACCAATCACTGGCATAGCGTTGCAGATGACGGAAATTGCGTCTGCGGTGCCAGATCCGCAAGGCCTGGCCGCGCAACTTGAGGTCGCAATATCAATCAGGCCCAGATGGCCCTCTGGGGTGAGGATGACATTGCCAAAATGCAGGGAGCGGAAGTACACACCCTCCTGGTGCAAACGTGCGACAAAGGCACCGAAAGCTTGTAGCAATGCCAGATCAAGCTGACCGGACATGCCGAGCTGGCGCAGGGTACGGCCAGGCAATGGTTTGTACAGCACGCCAGTATCACTGCTGTCCTCAAAATGGAACAACTGGATGATATCGACGGTAGGTATGGCCAGCGCCTTGAGCCTGTCCGCGTTGCGACAGAACAGCCGCGCATAGGAATAGATCTGCGACAGGCTGATGGTATGCCGCCTGCGGAATATCTTGAAGATATTGCCGTTTTCCAGCTGCATGACCTTGATGCCTCTGCCGTCCTGTTCAAGCACCAGGCAGATAAACGTAGCTGCTCGAATTCTTCCGGTGTCAGCACCTGGCTACGACGCAGCTTAAGGCTGGGTAACAGTTTCATAAGGCTAGGGTCTTAATCTAGGGGCTGGTTTTGTTGGGCTAGTTCTTGTTGGACCAGGTCTTGTTGGATTTGGTCTTGCTTCAATACATCGGCAATATTGGCACGCACGGTAATCTGATGTTGTGCGCAATAGTCCTGCCATTGCGGCACATCGGTCCAGGCATGCAGAAAAATAAAATCCAGACCTGCGCCAGTAGAAGCCTGGTGGTCATAGCGGCTATCCCCTAGGAACAAGGCAGGCTGACGGATATTACCCGCCTGCAGTTCACGCGCGAGGATCTCATCCTTGTTGTCTGGGCTGCCAAATATGCCGCCATCAAACCAGTCTGCGATACCGCGCTCGGCAAATATGTCGCGCAGCTCCTGCTGATCGCCGCCGGAAATCACCAGCCAGTTGGCTGCGGCCGTGGCGGCACGCAACTCGGCCAGGCCAGGCGCAATTTCACAACTGGCCAGCCTAGTCCGCACTTCACGACCAAAATCCAGCAGCAAGGTATCTACGTCTTGCTGTTTGACTGGCTGTTGCAGGATATCGCTGAGGAAATACTGGAATTTGACGAAGCGGGAAATACCGCCAAGCTTGATGTGATAATCCACCAGCGCCTGGGCCTGCTGCTCGTTGGCACCGAAATTCCTCGCGGTAGCGAAGTAGGCATCAATCTTGAGGTAGTTGGAATTGAGGATGACCCCATCACAATCCAGCACCAAGGTTTGGTAGTGATCAAGCTTATGCATGCAGCACCCGCGATGGAACAATCAATGAGTAGTTTGACCTGGCGGTCTGGCGATTCAAGCGGCCCTGAATGGATACGGCCCCGCAAGCGGGGCCGATTTCAGAGCCAAGGCCTATCAGGCAGCTTTGATAGCGCTGGCTTCACGTGCCAGTTTGGTGATGTGCGCCCAGTTCTTGCTGGCCACAGCATCGGCTGGCGTCAACCAGGTGCCGCCACAGACCACCACATTAGGCAAAGCAGGAATTGCGGTGCGGATTCCACAGTCACGCCACCTGTAGGGCAGAACTTCACATCGCCGAATGGACCAGCAAAGCCCTTGAGCAGGTTAATGCCACCTACAGCCACGGCGGGGAACAGCTTGAGGAAGTAGTAATCATCGGCATTGGCTTGCATGATTTCGCTACCAGTCGATACACCTGGCAACAAAGGCAGGCCCATCTCGCGGGCAGCACGGCCCAGCTCGCTGGTGTAACCAGGGCTAACGGCGAACTGGCAACCTACATCCTTACAGTTTTGCGCATCCTTGATATTGCGCACGGTACCAGCACCGACGATGGCATCAGGCACAGCCTTGGCAATCGCTTCCATGGCTTGCAAGGCCACTGGGGTACGCAGGGTAACTTCCAGAACCTTGATACCACCTTCCAGCAAGGCTTCAGCCATGGGCACGGCATCCTCGACCTTGTTGATGACAATGACCGGGATCACTGGGCCATGGTTAGCTAAATCTAGTGTGCTCATTGGGTTTCCATATGGTTGAAGGTTGAATTAAAGGTGAGCGGGCTGGCAAGCGCCAGCCCGTCGTGGCTTACAGCCAGGTAACAGCGCCCTCTTCGGCGCTGTGCACATTCTTGCGCATGCCACCAAACAGTTCACGGCCTATGCCATGACCATTGTTGTTGCGCTGGGCTTCGCTCATGGTCGCCACAGTGCGCGCTTGCCATTCTTCGTCATCCACCAGCGCGTTAAGGGTACCGACGATGGCGTTAAGACGGATCATGTCACCAGTTCGAATTTTGCCAATGGCGCCACCAGCCAGGCATTCCGGGCTGAGGTGAATCGCTGCGGGCACCTTGCCGGACGCGCCGCTCATGCGGCCATCGGTCACAATCGCCACGCGGTAGCCCTTGCCTTGCAGCACGGACAATGGCGGCGTCAGCTTGTGCAACTCTGGCATACCGTTGGCACGTGGGCCCTGGAAGCGCACCACGGCAATAAAGTCTTTTTCCAGCTCGCCACGTTCAAAGGCGGAGAGCAGTTCTTCCTGGCCGTTGAAGACAATGGCGGGGGCTTCCACGATTTGCCTGTCTTCAGGCACGGCGGAGCTCTTGATGACGGAGCGGCCCAGATTGCCAGTCAGCAAACGCAAGCCGCCGGATTCACTGAAAGGCTTGGAAGTATTGCGCACTATGGTGTCGTCAGGGGTAGTAGCTGGCAGATCAACCCAGATCAGGCCGCCATCATCTGACTTGACTGGCTGCTTGCCGAAATCGCGCAAGCCACCCATGACCACAGACTGAACATCGCCGTGCATATAGCCAGCATCAACCAGTTCACGAATCACAAAGCCAGCACCACCTGCGGCATGGAACTGGTTCACATCCGCCGTACCATTGGGATACACACGCGCCAGCAAAGGCGTGTTTTGCGACAGCTTGGAGAAATCTGACCAGTCAATGATGATGCCTGCGGCACGGGCCACGGCCACCCAGTGAATCAGGTGATTGGTACTACCGCCAGTTGCCAGCAGGGCAACAATGGCATTGACGATGACACGTTCATCTACCATGCGGCCAATTGGCGTAAAACGCTGGCCCTTGGTGATGGAAAGTACGGTTCTGACCGATTCACGGGTCAGGAGATCACGCATACCGTCATGGGGATGCACAAAGGCAGCGCCTGGTACATGCAGACCCATGGCCTCCATCAGCATCTGGTTACTATTGGCAGTACCGTAGAAAGTGCAAGTACCTGCGCCATGATAAGCCGCAGATTCAGAAGCCAGCAGCTCTTCACGACCGACCAGACCCTGGGCGTATTTTTCCCGCACCTTGGATTTGGTGGTGTTGTCTATGCCGGTGGACATCGGGCCTGCAGGTACAAACACGCAAGGCAAATGACCGAAATGCAGCGCGCCTATCAGCAGGCCGGGGACAATCTTGTCACAGACGCCCAGCAGCAAGGCGGCATCAAATACATCGTGGGACAGGGAAACAGCGGTACTCATGGCGATGGTATCGCGTGAGAACAGGCTCAGCTCCATGCCAGGTTCACCCTGGGTAATGCCGTCACACATGGCAGGCACACCACCTGCTACCTGCACCGTGGCACCCAGCTTGCGCGCCTCGTCACGGATGATTTCGGGATAGGTCTCGTAAGGCTGATGCGCGGACAACATGTCGTTGTAGGCAGTGACGATGCCGATATGTGGCGCCTTTTCTGCGACTACTTTGAACTTGTCATTGCTGGGCATGGCCGCAAAAGCGTGGGCCACATTGGCACAGCCCATGCGATCAGCACCGCGTTCACGGTTAATGATCTGGTCTACACGTTGCAGATAAGCCTTGCGTGTGGGCGCACTACGTTCACGGATACGTTCCGTGACTTCATTCAGGGTTTGTCTCATTGATGCTCGCGCTGCTGAAGGGTTGAATTTAACGTTGAATTATCGCTGAAAGCGCCGGGCACCGTCAAATTAACCACGACTAGGATAAGGTAAAAAAACCAGGGATTTGCAGCGGCGCCGGCCGCTGCAATCGATCAGAAAAATCTAAGCTTTTGTCACCAACATTTGCTCACTACGCTTTAGTGACCAGAACATCTTCCATGATCAAGTATTCCAGATCGCAGCCATAAAACATATTCAGGGCATCAGTTGGGCTACAGATCATGGGCTCGCCACGGCGGTTGAGTGAGGTATTGAGCACCACAGGCACATTACGCAGCCGCTCCAGCTCCTCAATCAAGGCATAGTAGCGCGGGTTGGTATCGCGATTGACGATTTGCGCGCGCGCCGTGCCATCCTCGTGCACCACTTCAGGTATACGCGATTTCCAGTGATCTGCCACATCAAAGGTGAAAGTCATATAAGGCGCAGGGTGCTCGGTCTGCAGAATATCTGCCGCCACGCGATCCAACATGCTGGGGCAGAACGGACGCCAGCGCTCACGGTACTTGATCTGGGCGTTGATACGATCTGCCACGCCTGGATGACTAGGGTCACCCAGAATGCTGCGGCAGCCCAGTGCACGCGGGCCAAACTCCATACGGCCCTGGAACCAGGCTAGCGGATTGCCGTCAGCCAACAGTTCAGCGCCCTTTTTCGGCGCGTTTTCAATACGGGTAAAGATGGGCTTGGCCGGGTGCGCCTCGCAAGCGGCAATACACTCTTCTGTGGTGAACGAGGGGCCAAGGTAAGCGTGACGCATAGGTTCCAGTGGCTCGCCCATTTCTGCCGCCACATAGCTGGCCGCGCCCAGGGAAGTACCGTTATCGCCAGAAGCTGGCTGCACGAACAATTCCTTGACGTGCGGCATGGCAATGATGCGCTGGTTAAGCTTGACGTTAAGCGCCACGCCACCCGCCATGGCAATGCGCCCGGTTTCACGGATGATGTCACCCAGATAGTGATCTATCATCTTCAGCGCTACATCTTCCAGCAATTGCTGTACCGCAGCGGCGTAATGGATGTAGGGATCATCAATCTCGTCCCCTTCACGCTTGGGGCCCAGCCACTCGACCAATTCAGGCGTGAAGTAATAACCCTTGCCCTTTTCCTTGTAACGGCGCAGGCCGACGACATTCACCAGCTTGGTGTTGATCTTGAGATCATTGCCGTCAAATTCGACTAGGCGCGAAAGGTCATAACGATTAGGGTCGCCATAAGGTGCCATACCCATAACTTTGAACTCGCCGTCCAGCATTTCAAAACCCAGGTATTCGGTGATGGCACCATACATGCCACCCAGGGAATCCGGGTCGTAGAATTCCTTGATCTTGTGGATTTTGCCGTTTTCGCCATAGCCAAAGAAAGTAGTGGCGTATTCACCCTTGCCATCAATACCAACAATGGCGGTCTTTTCCTTAAAACCACTCAGGTGATAGGCACTGCTGGCATGGGCCAGATGATGCTCCACAGGCACAAACTTGGCATTGGTAATGCCCAGCTCCTGCATCAGGGCCAGGGATTTATCACGGTTGCGGCGGAAACGGCGGTTACCGTTGAACAAGGCATCCAGCGCACGATCGGGCGCATACCAGTGACGCTTGGCATAGTGCCAGCGTGCCTGGGTGGAAAGAGGAATTTCACCATAGGGGAAAGCCACGATATCGACCTGGTCAGGCCGCACTCCCGCCTCGCGCATACAGTAACGCGCAGCTTCTAGCGGAAATTTGTTCTTGGCATGTTTGTCACGCAGAAAACGTTCTTCCTCCGCCGCTGCCACAATCTTGCCATCGACTATGATGGCCGCCGAAGCATCGTGGCCTAAAGCACCTGACAGGCGAGAATCGTTAGAGACAAAAGACACCCCCTCAATGGATAGCAGGGTTGCAGACAACCCAAAACTTAAAAAACAGGGATTATAACTTAGCTTTGGGGCTAGGCCGCATATCGCCAAAGCAGACAACATCACCATCATGATCAGGCCTCAAGGCAAACCCCTTGCGCCTGGACATGAAAAAATCCAGCCCAATGCGCTTATATCTTGGCTAGCCGCAGCACTGCCTGCTCGGGATAAATTTGGTAAAAAGCTTGGCTCAGTAGCAGGCGGGTTGCATCATCACTTGACCAGTTGTGCATGAAGCGGCGTAAATCGCGCGCGTGTCGCGCCTGAAAATGCTGGACGCTGTCATGCTGGCGCATGCTATCCAGGTCTATCAATAGCGGCTGACCATCGACAATCAATAAATTGCTGGCCTTGAAATCACCATGCTCAAGGCGTAACAGGTACAAGCGGTAAAACAACTGGGCAATCGCCAGCGCTACCTGCTGTCGCAGTGCAGCATCCTCTTGATTACTGGCAAAGAACTCAACAGCATCCGGCCCTGGCGTATAGGCTGTGAGCAGAAAAGCGCGCAGGCGCAAGCCCCAGCGGCGTTGCTCCAGCACCGCAATAGGCAACGGTGTTGCCACGCCCGCCAGCAGCAATTTATAGGCATTAACCCAGGACTGCACAGCGCGCGATGGCCGCAAGGCACGGCCCAAGCCATGCCAGAAATTCTTGATGTTGTAGCGTTTGAGCACCAGAGTTTGCTTACCCACCTCAACCGCCGCCACAGTACAGGTATTGCCACTCTTGAGCCTGACGCTGCTGCCAGCATCCAGCATGGCATCAGGCGCTTGCAGCGCGATTTTCAACGCGGCGCTATCACAGCTACGGTTAATGGCGATAAACGCTCTGGCTCTGCGCTCTACCCGCACATCGCTACAGTTGCGCAGCACCTTGGCCCCATATTGCTGCAATTCCCTGGCCTTGTGCCGTGCAATGCGGCTTTGCATAGCCCCCAGATCAGGGGCTAGCGCCCAGCCTGATGCATCGGCATAGCGCTGCAATAATGCAGGCAACCACTGCGGCACCTCTTCCACATCAAATTTGGAAATTAGCCTGGCGAGATTATCCAGTTGCTGCTGACGCCGCCGCAGCCGACACAAGCGCCGTATGCCATCGCCATCCAGGCTATAAATAGTAAGATCATGCAGGACCTGAGCACTCAGCTCGCCTTGTACCAGAAAATTCTTCAGGTAAAGATCGGTTTGCAGCAAACCTGCGGCATGATGTTGCGCCACCACACTGACCAGTTGCAAGGCTAAAGCCTGCCGCTGAGCCGGCGCCATCACCCGATAAACCTGCTCGGCATTGGCAGCCGCAATCGCGGTATAAATCAGCACACGGCATTCACCAGTGGCGGTCGCGCCATCATGCAGCAGCGCAGGAGTGGCAATACCAGCCTCAGCCAGCCATTGCACGCCACGGCTGTCGCGCGCGGCATATTTGCTGGCACCAGCCCCAATAAAACATTTGGCAAACACCTCCTGCCCTTGCCAGCGTGCACGGCAAACCAAACGTTTACCCGGCACGCGCCTGACCACTTCCAACACCTGCAGCACAGTGTCGGATGTCTCACCAGCGCCCAGCTGCAACTCAAACGCTGGCGTTGATTCATGTGCGCTCAAGCTTCCTTCGCGGCTATAGCGCTCCAGCGCTTCTACGCTGAGGCGAGTGTCAATGCGGGTGTCAGTGCTCATGGTCATGGCTAGTTATTAATGGTCATGGCATTTAGTGATCATGATTTAGTGATCATGCAAGTGCAAATCCAGCTTGCGCAGGTTACCTGGGTCGCTGGGGTCGCCTATCAGCAGCGGGTGTTCCTTGAAGGCAGGGCTGACCAGGCTATAGCCAGGCTCGAAATCGTCAAAGCGCAAGCCAGCAAGATCGGCCCAAGTATGAATAAAGTGAGCATTGCTGTAGGGCCTATCCAGCATGGTAGTGAAATCCATATCGTGCGCGGCCTTCCATGAGGGCGATGACCAAACAATAAAGGGGATGGTGTACATGGGCAAGGTGGGCTGCCATTCATTGCGGCCCAGCATGCCATAGCCGGGCGGGTCGTAAACATCCTCCCCATGATCGGCAAAATACACCAGCAGGCTGTTGCCGCCGGGTTGCTTGAGCTTGTCTATCAGGCTGCTGACCACATAATCGTTATACAGCACGGCGTTGTCATAGCTGTTGTAAACAGTGGCCTGGCTATCACTGAGTTGCTCAGGCACATGCTGCCTGTCCTGGAACTTGTCAAATTCTGGCGGGTAGCGGAAATCATATTTCATGTGCGCGCCCAGCAAGTGCACAACGATAAATTTGCGCGGTGCCGGGTCATTCAGCACTTTTTCGAAAGGGGCAAATACGTTGGCGTCATATTCTCGTGAATTCTGTGCACGACTATTGTTCATATAAAACTGCACATCGGTCTGCTTGGAGAAATTCGTCAGCATGGTGTTGCGCTTGGTCATGGTCTGGTGATTGGTAATCCAGAACGATTTATAACCCGCCTGCCGCATCATGTTCATGAGCGAGGGCTGACTCAAATAACGCATGGGGTGTTCCTGATCAGCAAAGCTCAAGGCCTGGTCAGTGACTCTATGGTGTAAGGCCTGGAGGCCACCACGTTCTTGAACACACTCAGCTCATCCTGCATGGCATCCAGCCTGGGCGTGGTTTCGCGTGCATAGCCGTATAGACTCATACGCTGGCGATTGGTCGATTCTCCTATCACCAGCACCAGGGTGCCAGGCTGGCCAGCGTTGGCATCACTGAAGTTGGCCAAGGGTGGCAAACGACTGTTCAACTCCAGCAGCGCATCCATATTGGCAAGCTGGCGTCGGTAATGCGTATAGCCTATGACCATCTGCCAGGCACGGCTGGCTCCATGCGCAGTTCAAGTTTTTCCAGCGCACTTTCCCAACCTGCGCCGCGTACCACTAGCTGCTTGAATATCGGCTGGATAAACAGCAACACCACAATGATCAAGCTGGCTATCCAGGCCGCACCACGGCTGATGGGCATAGGCCCGAGGCGGTGCCAAAGCCACCATGCCACCAGCGTGTGCAGCAGCAATACTGGCACCATCCACCAGACAAAATAGTGCGCGATAAACTCTTGCGACTCAGCCGGGTTGGACTCAAAGATGATGAACATCACACTTTGGGAGAATTCCTGATGGTAAATACAGAAATAACCCAGCGTGACCAGGGAGAACGCCCACAGCACCAGGCCTATGCCAGCGGCAATCTTGCGCGCATGGCGCGGCATTAGCATTACAGGAATCAACCACAGCAGGCTCATGACGATGGCCTGGCGCATACCAACAAAAATGGTGGAGCCGCTCAATTGCAGCAAGACATGGGGCAGACCAGAAAAATAGAAGAAAAACAGATAGTAATTTAGGCACGCGGCCCAGGCGCCAAGCCGCCAACGACTCAAAACTTGCATGAACTCTCCCTAGCTCAACCCCTGCATTGCGGAATTGCATGGCCGCAATGGTTTGTCGATATGAACTGACCGATTGATACCTACTTTAATACCCAAATTTGCCCAAATTCAGGGCTGGCTGGGAACGCGCCCACCCATCTGGGCCAGCGTAGGTTCAACCTTGTGTAATTTGATATATAACTGAACTGCCCTGGCCTGTACCTGCTGCCAGAATGCCAGTTCTTCACGCCACACCCGGCGCAAAGACTTGCCACGATAAACCCTTAAGAAGCGCAGATAATCACGCGGACTCAAGCCTGCACCCATGGCCGAAAAATACAGTGCGGCCATATCTTTCATGCGGTCACGCGGGCGGATTGTCTCACGTATGCCCATGCGATGCAGATCTATCAGATACAGATGGATATTGTCTTGTTGCAACTGATCCAAATCCAGGCAGATATGGCAGATATAAAAATCGCGGTGATTAAGGCCGCTATCATGCAGCCTGCCTGCCAGCCTGGCCACGGCCAGCAGCAAGCGGCGCTTGAAGTCGGCGTTAGGTGGAATTTGTGCCCACTGCAAGGCCAAATCCTCCAGCGAAATGATATTGCCAAGATCGCGGGTGATGAGGAAAGACTGCATGCTGGCCGGGCTGCAGCCACGACTGCCAAATCCAGCCAGGGGCGTGGTGGCGATACCTATGCTGCCCAGCTTTTCTATGGCCTGTTTTTCGGTGCTGGCACTGACGATAGGCCATTTGAAAGACAGCAGGTTCTTGAATATCTCGCCCCAGCCCACGCCAAAATGCTGCTTGATGAAATAGGACTGCCCGCCCAGCGTCACACGTATGGTCTTGCGCCCAGGCACGTCACGGAAATTGTCACCATTGAGCTGCATGACTTGCGCAAAGACATCGCGGCCTTTCAGGCTGGGCTGCAAGTCTTCAGTCAGCCAGAGTTGATCACAGGCCATGGCTCACCTTTGCTGTGCTCGCCAGTTTTGCGCTGCTGGCTTGTTTGCTTGCGCTAATAGTTTGTTTGCGCTTTGCCAGCCGCTGCAATATTTCCGCCTCGGCTCCACCGTCATTGGCTTCCATAAGCTGACGTGCATACGTCACGCCCTGCTCGCGCCAGCGCTTGAGTTGTGCGTCATTGTCGCCTATCAGTGTCAGCATTTGCAGCAAGGTCTGGTTCAGCACCGCCTGCTCAAACGGACTGGGCACTACGCGCCCGGCATCCGCAGCAAGTATATGTGGCGCATACCCACAGCTGGCAGTCGCTAGCACTGGCAAGCCACTCGCCAATGCTTCCAGTAGCACCAGGCCCGTGTTTTCTCGATAAGCCGGATGCAAATATAGATCAGCGCCTTGCATCAACTGCGGAATATCCGGCCGCCCCTTGGAGATCAGCACCTGCTCGCTCACCCCCAGCTTGCGCGCCATACGCAGGAAAGGCGCGGGTTTGTCCTGACCTATCGCAATCAAGGTCACACGCTGACGTAGGCTTGCAGGCAAGCTGGCCAGGGCGGTGATGGCTCTGTCCAGCCCCTTCATATAAAAGCCGGAACCGACCAGCAGCATGACAATTCTGTCCTGCGGCAACGCAAAAGCCTCACGAAGATGGCTACGCATGGCGCTACGCTCTTGCAGCTTGAGGCGTTCAGCAGAGAGAAAAGGCGGGATATGGTGAAACTTGGCATCCTGGGTTTGATACCAGCGCTGAAACACCAGCTTTTCCGCCATATCCACCATCAGCATCTCAGTATGTGCAGCAGGCGCAAAAATGGCGGCCTCAACTTGCTGGAACCAGCGATAGCGTGGCGTCAGGCGATACAGCCAGTTGCGCTGTTGGTGCGCCCGCTCAATAAAACAGGGGTCGGCAGCAAAATACACATCCAGCCCGGTCATGCGGTTCCAGCCTACCACCAGCTCATAGCTACCCTGAGCGGCCAGTTGGCGTTGCGCACGGGCAATGAAGTCCTGATATTTCTGAAAATTGAACCAGCCGCTGGCCGGGACAATATGCACATTGATGCCTGCCACAGGCGGCTCCCCATCCCATGACATGGTATAGATATCGACCTCATGCCCAGCAGCGGCCAGGCGGCTGGCCGTACGCAGCATGTCGCGCTGCATGCCGCCATAGGGAAAATACTTGAAGATCAGGAACGCAAACTTCAACGCAGGGGCTTTCGATTGGGGGAAGAAGCAGAATTGTATGCGAAAATGCCGCCCATGCCTCGTTTGCTCATGATCAAGACCACCTCACTTGGGGATGTCATCCACAACCTGCCTGTCATCACGGACATCCACGCCCACCTGCCAGACACGCAGATAGACTGGGTGGTGGAAGAAAGCTTTGCCGATATCCCGCGCCTTCATCCCGGCGTCAACCGCGTGATCACGGTGGCCATCCGCCGTTGGCGCAAGCATCTATTGCAGGCAGACACCTGGCGCGAGATCAGAGGCTTGCGTCAGGCGCTGCAGCAGAACCGCTATGACCACATCATAGACACCCAGGGTTTGTTCAAGAGTGCAATACTTGGCGCACAGGCACAAGGCATATATCACGGCCAGAATGCTGCTTCGGCACGTGAACCACTGGCTGCGATGTTCTACCAGCGCCGCCATGCCGTGGCACGCGGGCAGCACGCCGTCACACGCAACCGCCTGCTGGCCGCCCAGGCCTTGGGCTATCACTTGAATTCGCTGGCACCCGATTATGGTATCCAGGCTGGGCCAGCGGCCACTGCCTTGGCGCTTCCGGCCCGCTACATTGCAGCCTTGCACGCCACCAGCCGCGATTCCAAGCTCTGGCCAGAACAGCACTGGATAGCGCTAGGCCAGGCGCTGCAACAGCAGGGCTTGGCCATGGTGCTGCCCTGGGGCAATGCCAGCGAACAAGCCCGTGCGCAACGGATTGCCAGTGCCGTGCCCAATAGTATGGTGCTACCCCGTTTATCGCTAAACGATTTAGCAGCCGTGCTGGGCCAGGCTCAGGCAGCCATAGGTGTGGATACCGGACTGGTGCACCTGGCAGCGGCGCTGGATTTACCGACTGTCGCCATCTATACCGACACCGACCCCAGCCTGACCGGGGTGCTGGCGCATGACAGCAGCAAAGCCATTAACCTAGGTAACAAGGGTGAGATTCCTGCCGTGGCCAGTGTGCTAGCGGCGCTGAACAGTGTCAGTCAGCCCCAGGCTTAGTACTCAATCGCTAGTCATATGCCAAGCTGGGCCAATGTGAACAAAGTCATATTGTGCTGTTGATTCAGTGACTTTGATTGCCATAAACCACGACAACTTACCAAATAGCAGTAGAAACCCTAGGGATTTTCTGCCTATTCGCTGGCAAGCTCTTGTAATTTCTCCAGCCATCCCCATTTGTCAGCATATTCAGCGGGTTCGCCCGCTTAGGTATCGGTTAGCTCAATTGATTTGGCTACACCAGCTTTCATCATTACCCAACTATTTATTAGGGAAGATCATGCAGCAAGAAGACAAATCCCCAGCGCAGGAACTGCCAGAAAACGAAGCTGCCTTGCAGGCAGAAGATACTGTAGATGCCGTCAATGCACGGATTGCAGAACTTGAAGCCCAGGTAGCTGAACAACAAGCTGCGGTGCTTTACGCCAAGGCTGAAGGCGAAAACATCCGCCGCCGTGCCGCTGATGATATCGACAAGGCACGCAAGTTTGCGCTGGAAAAGTTCTCCAATGAGCTATTAGCCGTCAAGGATAGCCTGGATGCCGCGCTGAGCGTAGGCTCTGCCACGCTGGAAAGCTACCGTGATGGCGTGGAGCTGACCTCCAAGCAATTCGTTTCGGTATTTGAGAAGTTTGGCATTGCGAGATCAATCCGGCTGGCGAGAAATTCGACCCCAACAAGCATCAGGCCATAGGCGCGGTTGAAAGCGATGCCGAAGCCAACACCGTGGTCAACGTGCTGCAAAAGGGTTACACCCTCAATGAGCGTGTATTGCGCCCTGCCCTGGTCATGGTTGCTAAGTAATTAGCCAAGGTAAGTAACCAAATAAACCAGCAGATTTATACGCCAACATGGATTTTTAAAAGGCAGACTTGAAATCAATTTGCCTATCCCCATGTTGGCAACATAGTTAAACACTTCAGTTAAAGAACACAAGGAATCAAGACAATGGGAAAAATTATTGGTATTGACTTAGGCACCACCAACTCCTGCGTAGCAGTGATGGAAGGTGGCAAGCCACGCGTCATTGAAAATGCAGAAGGTACACGTACTACCCCTTCCATCATCGCTTATCAGGAAGATGGTGAAATTCTGGTGGGTGCACCTGCCAAGCGTCAGGCAGTGACCAACCCCAAGAACACGCTGTACGCGGTCAAGCGTTTGATCGGCCGTCGCTTTGAAGAAAAAGAAGTACAGAAGGATATCGGCCTGATGCCTTACAGCATCGTCAAGGCTGACAATGGCGACGCCTGGGTAGGCGTGCTGGACAGCAAGCTTGCTCCTCCACAAATCTCCGCAGAAGTCCTGCGCAAGATGAAGAAGACTGCTGAAGACTACCTCGGTGAAGAAGTGACCGAAGCTGTTATCACCGTGCCTGCTTACTTCAACGACAGCCAGCGCCAAGCCACCAAGGATGCAGGCCGTATTGCCGGTCTGGACGTTAAGCGCATCATCAACGAGCCTACTGCAGCGGCCCTGGCCTTTGGCCTGGACAAGCAGGAAGGTGACCGCAAGATTGCCGTGTATGACTTGGGTGGTGGTACTTTCGATATCTCCATCATCGACATCGCTGAAATTGATGGCGAACACCAGTTTGAAGTGCTGTCCACCAATGGTGACACCTTCTTGGGTGGTGAAGACTTCGATAACCGCCTGATCGACTTCCTGGCTGACGAATTCAAGAAGGAAAACGGTCTGGATCTGCGTAACGACCTCTTGGCCAAGCAACGCCTGAAGGAAGCTGCTGAAAAGGCCAAGATCGAGTTGTCCTCCAGCACACAGACTGAAGTTAACCTGCCTTATATCACTGCAGATGCTTCCGGCCCTAAGCACTTGGTGGTCAAGATCACCCGTGCCAAGTTCGAGAGCCTGGTAGAAGACCTGATCGCTCGTTCGATCAAGCCTTGCGAAACAGCGCTGAAGGACGCAGGTGTGAGCATTTCCGATATTCAGGACGTAATCCTGGTCGGTGGTCAGACCCGTATGCCCAAGGTACAGGAAAAGGTTAAAGAGTTCTTTGGCCGTGAACCACGCAAGGACGTAAACCCTGATGAAGCCGTAGCCGTTGGTGCTTCCATCCAGGGCGGCGTACTGAAGGGTGATGTCAAGGACGTCTTGCTGCTGGACGTAACCCCACTGTCTCTGGGTATCGAAACCCTGGGTGGCGTCATGACCAAGCTGATCAAGAAGAACACCACGATTCCTACCAAGGCATCGCAAGTGTTCTCCACTGCTGAAGACAACCAGTCCGCCGTGACCATCCATGTATTGCAGGGTGAGCGCGAAGTAGCTTCCGGCAACAAGAGCCTGGGCCAGTTCAACCTGTCCGACATTCCACCAGCAGCACGTGGTTTGCCACAGATTGAAGTGACTTTTGACATCGACGCCAACGGTATCCTGCATGTGTCGGCCAAGGACAAGGCCACCAACAAGGAAAACAAGATCACCATCAAGGCCAACTCCGGTTTGTCTGATGAAGAGATCCAGCGCATGGAAGAAGATGCGGCCAAGTACGCAGACGAAGACAAAAAGCTGCGCGAGCTGATTGATGCCCGCAACAGTGCTGACGGTGCGATTCACAGCGTGAAGAAATCGCTGGTTGATCATGCTGACAAGCTGGAAGCAGGCGAGAAGGAAAGCATTGAAAAGGCCGTGCAAGAACTGGAAGACGTCATCAAGGGTGATGACAAGGACGCCATCGAGAGGAAGACCAATGCACTGATGGAAGCTTCGCAAAAGCTGGGCGAGCGTGTTTACGCTGCTAGCCAAGCTGAAGCCAACACCACCCAGGCAGAACAACCACAGGAAAAGACTGTGGACGCCGAAGTGGTGGACGCTGAGTTTGAGGAAGTAAAGTCTGACAAGAAGTAAGGCCTATTCCATGTAACCCAATATGAGGCGCACAGGGGTTTTCCCCTGGAGTGCCTCATCTACTTTCTAGCAGAAGAAGATGGCAAAAAGAGATTATTACGAAGTACTTGGCGTCAACCGCGATGCTTCGGATGAGGATATCAAGAAGGCTTATCGCAAGCTGGCAATGAAGTTCCATCCCGATCGCAATCCGGATAACCCCAAGGCTGAAGAAAGCTTCAAGGAAGCCAAAGAAGCTTATGAGATTCTTTCCGATGACCAGAAGCGTGGTGCCTATGACCAATATGGTCATGCCGGTGTAGACCAGAGCGCTGGAGGCGGCCCTGGTGGCGCAGGCTTTGGCAACTTCTCAGACGCCTTTGGTGACATTTTTGGCGACATCTTTGGTGGCGGTGGCGGCGGTAACCGCAGATCCAATGTCTATCGTGGCGCAGACCTGCGCTACAACATGGAAATCACGCTGGAAGAGGCCGCACGCGGCACTGAAACCAAGATACGCATCCCGGTCATGGCCGAATGCGAAACCTGTCATGGCTCCGGCGCCCGTCCCGGCACCCAGCCTGTCACCTGCACCACCTGCGGTGGTCATGGTCAGGTACGCATGCAGCAAGGTTTCTTCTCGGTACAGCAAACCTGCCCCAAGTGCCACGGCTCCGGCAAGATGGTGAAAGACCCCTGCCCGACCTGCCATGGTGGTGGTCGCGTCAAGGAACACAAAACTTTATCGGTCAAGATTCCTTCTGGTGTGGACGAGGGAGATCGCATACGTTTGAGCGGTGAAGGCGAAGCTGGCGTCAACGGCGGGCCTCCTGGTGATTTGTATGTGGTGGTACATATCAAGCCACATGACATCTTCCAGCGTGAAGGTGCCAATCTGCATTGCGAAATGCCGATCAGCTTCTCCACCGCGGCGCTGGGCGGCGAGATCGAGATTCCTACCCTGGATGGTCACGCCAAGATGAAGATACCGCCAGAGACGCAATCCGGTGCTGTGTTCCGCCTGCGCGGCAAGGGCATCAAGCCTTTGCGCAGCAGCGATTATGGCGATTTGATGTGCCATGTGGTGGTGGAAACCCCAGTGAAGCTCACCGAAAGGCAAAAGGAATTGCTGCGTGAGCTGGAAGATATTACCCAGCAGGATTCAGGCAAGCACAGCCCACGTGCTAAATCCTGGATGACCAAGGTTAAGGACTTCTTCCAGTAAAGCAATTTAGCACGCTTGCGTTTGCTTAACTTTAACGGGCAAGGCTTAAACGCCTTGCCCGTTTTTCATTGCAGCACGCAGCTTACGACCATCACATGCTTGCAGCAGGTGCCAACAGACCACCGTAATATAAATCAGCCAGATTGCCGTACTTGGCTGCCGGGCTGAGGTCGCCTTCAAAGATATTAAAACCGCCTGGCTGCACAATCACCGGGCTGTGTTTTTTGTTGGTGAGCAGTACAAAATAAGTACCGCGCACAAAATCCAGCATCACACACTTGCCCGTCCAGCCCGTATGCGCCACCACATCCCCTACTTGCTGGCCTGGGGTGCCAGCAAGCCAAAAATCAAGGAAGTGGCTGGAGTGATCAACTCCCAGCCCAGTGCATAGGTTTGATCAAGATTGAAAGTCTGACGGAACAGCGCCACGGTTTGTGGTGAACACAGGGTATAGCTACCAAGGCTGCCGCCGTTAAGCAGCAATCGGCATAGCACGCCTAAATCATGCGCAGTGGAGAACAGCCCGGCGTGGCCGGACACCTGGCCCATGGAATAAAAGCTCAGCTCATCGTGCACTTGGCCTTGCAGCGTATTGGTGCGGATATTGGGAAAACTCACATGGCCATCGCGCGTGTTGCCACAGCGCTCAGTCGCGGAAAAGTCAGTGATGGCACGATTATTGACATGACTACCGACATGACTACTGGCTACAGCGTCAGGCTCCAGTAGCTTATAGCCAATATCCTGCAAGCCCAGCGGCGTATAGATTTCTGTTGCCAGATAATGGTCTAGCCGCAGCCCGGTCACAGCCTCAATCACAGCGCCCAGGGTGAGAAAATCAAGATCGCTATACAGCGTATGCGTGCGCGGTGGATTAATTAGGGGCACCTGCCCTAGCAACGCCAGCGTACGTGCCCGGTCTTGTGAATACATGGCGGCCCCAGATTGTGCCGGATCATAAAAATGAAAGCTGCCGGGAAAGCCAGCGTTGTGGCCGAGGAAATCGCGCAGGCACAAGTCACGCTTTTCTGAGGTATCAAACCCCGGCAGGTAGCGCGCTGCGGTATCGTCCAGGGTGAGGGTCTTGCTATCCACCAGCCTATGCAGAGCCAGCAAAGTGGCGAATATCTTGCTGAGTGAAGCCAGATCAAAAATAGTGTTGCTGCGCATGGGCTCAGGCACAGGCATCAATGCGGTCTGGTTATAGCGGCGCTGGTAACCAAAAGCGCGCTCATAGATCATGCCATTGAGATCACCATAATGCAGCACAGCCCCAGCCAAGCCGTTATCCACGCTGGTCTGCAACTCGCGCTCCATGCGCTGCTGCCATAATTCTGGAAAGCGATTACCCGCCATGTTTATGCTCCTCAAATAATGGGATTTTTGAGGTTAACCGCAAGCAGGCAAACGCAACAATAAGCATAAACCAAGCGCATTCCAAGGCTTGACATGAGCTTGGGAGCGGCTTTCTCTAGCGGTCAAAATCTGCCATGGCTGTGCTTGTAACCGCAGTATTTATGCGGCGTGCGGTTGTAAAGCCGCCATGTCGGCTTTACTATCCCAAGTCGAAGAACAAGTTGAAACCGCCATGTCCAACGCGCCGCATTCCCAGGCCAAAGAAAAATCCAGCGAGCTATCCCTGCTGAGCGGCTGGTTATTGCTGCTGGGCGCACTCACCGGGCTGGCCCCACTCTCAATAGATATGTATCTGCCAGGCTTCCCCGCCATAGAGCGCAGCCTGCTGGGCAAGCCTGGCAGTGCAGAACTGACACTGGCGAGCTACTTCATAGGCATGGCACTGGGCCAGCTGTTCTATGGGCCTTGAGTGATCGCTTTGGTAGACGTCAACCGCTGATGATAGGGCTGGCCATCTATATCGTTGCCTCCTTAGGCTGCGCCATGGCGGGCAGTATTCCCGAGCTGGTGTTATGGCGTTTTCTGCAAGCACTGGGCGGCTGTGCCGGGGTGGTGGTAACCCTGGCGGTGGTGAGGGATCGCTGTAGCGCCAATGATGCGGCACGCGCGCTTTCCATGCTGATCCTGATCATGGGCATTGCGCCTATTCTGGCGCCCTTGATAGGCGGCTGGATAGTGACCTTGTTTGATTGGCGCGCCCTGTTTATTACGCTGGCACTGGTGGGCAGCCTGGGGCTGGCAGCCACCTATTTCTGGCTGGAAGAAACCCACGATAGTCGGCATCAGCCAGCGCTGGTGTTTTCTCAGGTGCTGCTCAATTACGGCAGGCTGCTGGTAGACAGAAAATTCATAGGCTATACCCTGAGCGGCGGCCTGGCACGGGCAGGCATGTTTGCCTATATCGCGGGTTCGCCTTTTGTCTTTATCGAGTATTACCAAATCCCCGCGCATCACTACGGCTGGATTTTTGGCTGTAATGCCGCTGGCCTGATTATCTTTAGCCAGATCAACGCCTGGCGCCTGAAAAAACACGATGTCACCGTGCTGCTATGCCGCGCACTCTGGCTGCCTGCCACCATAGGTTTGATTCTGCTGGCAGGCTCATTGACTGGGCATATCAGCCTGCCCTTGCTGCTGGTCGGCATCTTCTGCTTTGTTGCCAGCATAGGCTATATAGGCCCCAACTCCAGTGCGGCCACCCTGGCCACCCACGGCCAGCAGGCAGGCACCGCCTCTGCGCTTATGGGATCACTGCAATTCTGCCTGGCCACGCTATCAGGGTTTTTCGTCAACCTGCTGCACGATGGCACTACCTTCCCCATGGTCATGGTGATGGCTATCTGTGGCATAGGCGCATGGCTGGCGCATAGATTGCTCATCTTGCGCTCCTTGCCGAAGTAATCACTGTTGGTTTGTTACTTCCATGAAAAAGCCCCAGCAAAGGGGCTTTTTCATGGTCTAGATCAGGTCAGTACTACCTGACCTAAAAGTGACTATCAACGTGCAAACAAAGCCTGTTGTTCCTGCTCAGGCAATCGCGCATACAAGCGATTAATACCACTAATCACCGCCAATATAGAAGCAGTCACCAAGTTATCGTCTATGCCTGCACCATACAAAGTGCCCGGCTGACCAGCATACCCCAGCTCGGCAAACGCCACCGCCTGGGCATTGGCCCCCGCCCCCATGGCACGCTCTTCGTAATCATGCACACTCAGGCGCTGACCAAAAGCCTGCACCAAGGCATCAATCGGCCCATTGCCCTCGCCTTCCAGCACCACAGCCTCACCCTTGATCAAGGCCTGCAAACGTATCTGCTGCTTGCCATTCTGCTCGCTCAGAGTGTGGGATTGATATTGCATCACCTGATCAGCATGGATGTACTCCTGCTGGAACAAATTCCAAATACCGTCGGCACTGACTTCCTGCCCGGTGGCATCGGTGAGGCGCTGCACCGCGCCGCTGAACTCCACCTGCATGCGTCTGGGCATGGCCAGGCCATAGGCGGTTTCCAGCAAATAAGCAATACCGCCTTTGCCCGACTGGCTGTTGACGCGAATGATGGAGTCATAGGTACGGCCTACATCATGCGGGTCTATAGGCAAATACGGTACTTCCCAGATGCCTGCCGGGTCTTGTACGGCAAAGCCTTTCTTGATGGCATCCTGATGCGAGCCTGAGAAGGCCGTGAATACCAGATCACCCGCATATGGGTGACGCGGATGCACGGGCAATTGCGTGCAGTCTTCTACCGTACGTGCAATCGCATTGATATTGGAGAAATCCAGGCCGGGGTCTACACCCTGGGTATAGAGGTTAAGCGCCAGGCTGACAAGGTCTACATTGCCAGTACGTTCCCCATGGCCAAACAAACAGCCTTCGATTCGGTCTGCACCTGCCATTACCGCCAGTTCGGCGGCAGCCACGGCTGTGCCTCTGTCGTTGTGCGGATGCACGCTGAGTATCACACCCTCACGACGCGCCAGATTGGTATGCATCCACTCTATCTGATCGGCATAGAAATTCGGCGTACCTACTTCCACGGTGGCGGGGAGATTGAGGATAACTTTACGCTCAGCATTGGCTTGCCAGATTTCGGTGACGGCATCACAGACTTCCTTGGCAAAATCCAGCTCGGTGGCGGTAAAGGTTTCCGGGCTGTACTGGAATACCCATTCGGTTTCCGGGCGCTCGTCGGCGAGTTGCTTGATCAGGCGTGCACTGTCCATGGCAATCTTTTTTACACCAGGCTGATCGGTCTTGAAGACAATACGGCGGAATTCTGGGGCGGTGGCATTGTAAACATGCACAATCGCGCGGCGCGCACCACGCAAGGACTCAAAGGTACGACGGATCAGGTCTTCGCGGGCCTGGGTCAATACTTCTATTGTCACGTCATCAGGAATATGGCCGTTCTCAATCAGGTTACGCACAAAATCAAAATCGGTTTGTGAGGCCGAGGGGAAAGCCACTTCAATTTCCTTGAAGCCAATCTCGACCAGCATCTTGAACATGCGCATCTTGCGCTCGGCGTTCATGGGCTCAAACAGCGCCTGATTGCCATCGCGCAGATCGGTACTCATCCAGATCGGGGCCTGGCTGATCACATTGCCCGGCCAGCGGCGCTGCGGCAAATTGATAGGGGTAAACGGCTGATACTTGGTGCTGGGGTTCTTTAACATCATGGCTTTATGCTCTCAAAATTCTGGACAAGTTCGGCATGAGGGGCTGACAGGCTACCGGGACGCAAGGCCTGACAACCGCACAGCAGTCGAAAGGGTTTTCTGAGTTCTAGATTGGTTTGCAACAGGCTCAACACCATGACACATCTCTTAAAAAATCGGGTCGCTACAAGGCTAAATATCCCACTTGTGGGACACAGGTAAAACTAGCAGGAGGAGTGAGATTAGATGTGCGCCAGGCGCAGCAGCAAACCCAGGCTCAGAAGAGCTTGTAGGGAGAGGGACAATGCGGTTTGCTGGATTTGCATGATGACCGAATGATAAACACAAGCACTTGTTGCTGTCAAACCTACCGCCTGTCAAACCTACTGGCTATCAAACCTAGTCCAGCTTGTACAAGCAAGCCACCATCAACACTTTAAGCAGCTAACGCTTTTACAACGCTGCATATACATTATCCGAAACATGCACTGTACAAACGTACACCAATCTTGCAAATCACAGAAATGCAAGATAGAATTATCTGGTTATTAGGGAGACCATCATGGAAGTGCACACCGTAGCGAGAAAGCGGCTGAAAGACTTGCGTGAGTCACGCAACATCAGTCAGGAGGACTTATCCGCTGCGATGGGCATCAGCAACAGACAAAGCCTTTCTGAACTGGAAGCGGGTAATCGTGCTATCAAACCCGATGAATTACTTGCTGCGGCACGTTTTTTTAATGTAGCGCACAGCTACTTCACTGACCCTCTTGAGCTCGCTGGTGAAGCAAAATTTTCCTGGCGTAAATCTGCAAGTTGCGAAGCAGCCACGATTGAAAATTTCGAGAACACTGCCGGAAAATGGATCGCCCTCTATCGTCATCTTGGTAGGCTAAACCAGGCTGCCGTTAATTCATCCTTAACCCAGATTGATATCAATACGCACTCCTCTACTGACGACGCATATCGCGAAGGGAGTGCTATCGCTCATGCATTAGGCCTGGGTGACATCCCTGCGCAAAAACTGGCTAATGTATTGACAGAGAAACTGGATATTCTGATCCTGCATCTAGACATCACCGCCAACATTTCCGGTGCTGCATGCAAGTTAGGCCCGCTCAATACCATCATGATTAACCGCAGAGAAGTTGCTGCACGCAGAAATTTTGACCTGGCGCATGAATTTTTTCATTTATTGACTTGGCATTCCATGCCCCCTGAACACGTTGAGGAATCGGAATTCAGAGGAAAAAAGCCAAAGGTTGAGCAGCTTGCTGATGCTTTTGCAGCCGGACTACTGATTCCAGAAGATTGCTTGTTGAAATATATACAGCAAGTGGGTTTGGCTGAGACAGGTAATACTCAATGGATCAAAGATGCTGCCAGCCATTTCAAAGTCAGTGGCTCAGCGATGAAGTGGAGATTGAAATCCATGGGTTATCTCACTCAATTACAGGCCGAGCGCATTGAGGATGCAGAAATCAAATCAGTAATTCGAGAAGAGACTCCTCTTTTATTCAGCAAACAATTTGTTGATCGAATACATTGGGCTTTAGAAAACGGCACCATGTCAGTGAGAAAAGTGGCCAATCACCTGCAAATGACTATTGATGAATTACAAAGTGTGTTTTTAAGTTATGAATTAGCTCCCCCCTTTGATTTGTAAGGCATAAAAAATTGTTCAAGCCGGGTGATATTGTCCTCATCGACACCAATGTCATCATTGAAGCTCATCGCGCAGTTTGCTGGAAACCTCTGAGCCACCACTTCCAGCTGCACACTGTGAGTAAAGTCATTGAAGAGACCCAAACCGGATTTCAAAATAGAAATCCAGAGCAGCTTATTGAAATCAATGAATTAAAATCAAGCTTTGCTCACATAGAGTCAATAGAAACATCACGTGTGATCGCGTTTGATTTGGAAGTGGGGGAAGTTGGTCTGGATGACGGGGAAAAGGCATTAATCATTTACGCCCAGTCACTAAAACAACCCGTGTGGTATTTGAACAGTCCGGATTTGGCTGCAGTGCGATATATGAGTCAGCAAGGTTGGCAAGACCGATTGGTCTCGCTTGAGTCTATGCTTAAACACCTGAAACACAGGTCAAAAAACCCATTGAAAAATAATTACACGGAAGCTTGGTTAAGCCAGGCCAGGCTCAAGAATTTGCTTTAAGTTCACCAACAAGCAATCTTCCCGTGATTAACACCATGGCTTAAATATATTTTCTGATTTCACTGGCCGCCTGCTGAATGGCAGCATGTGCCTGCGGTGTTTCAGCCAAGGGGTTAAGCAAGCCAAAATCATGAATAGCCCCCAGATAGCGTGTACAAGTCACGCTGACTCCCGCATCGGTCAGCATCTGGCCGTAGGCCTCGCCTTCATCGCGCAGCACATCAAACTCTGCAGTTTGTATCAAGGCAGGGGGTAAGTCAGTGAGTTGCTCTATGGTGGCATTCAGTGGTGAGGCATACACCTCGCGGCGGCTTTCTTCATTGTCGAGATAGTGATCCCAGAACCAGGTCATCATGTCGCGCGTGAGGAAATAGCCGTTTTCAAATTTCTGATACGACTCTGTATTAAATTTCGCATCGGTGACTGGCCAGAACAAGGTCTGGTGACGGATCAGTGGCTCGCGTTTTTCTTTGGCCATGAGGCAGACTACGGTGGCGATATTGCCGCCAGCGCTATTGCCCGCCGCCACCAGACGACTGCCGTCCACGCCTATTTCGGCACCATGTTGTGCTACCCATTGTGTGGCCAGATAACATTCAATGGCCGCAGTAGGGTAACTGGCTTCGGGCGACAAGGTGTAATCGACAAACACCACTGCAGCATTAGCCGCAAGGCTGAGATCCCTCACCAAGCGTTTATGGGTCTCAAAATCACCCAGCACCCAGCCACCACCGTGGAAGAACATGATCACCGGAGGCGGAAAAGTACTTTCACTAGGACGTACCACAGTCAAATGGATAGAGTGGCTTTCAATTGCCACTTCACGCTCGGTGATTTCTATATTGCTGGTGTCAACCTCCACGCTGGCCTGCAAGGTTTGCAGCACCTTGCGCGCCTCTTCTGGCGATAACTTATTGACCGGGGTGCTATCACTGGCCGCCAATTTTTCGAGCAAGGCCCGTGTCTGCGGCTCCATGCCGCTGTACTGATTGGCGGGCGAACTGAAAGTATTGATGATGGGGCTGAGGATGTTCATGAGACCACTCCAGCAGAATCGGTAAGATATTCCTATTCTGCTGGCTGGTCTTATGCGCTGTCTGTCAGTGGTTGACTGAGGCAGCTGTAGGACAGCATTGAGAGACGCTTTCCAAGTCTTAGCTTTTATCTACTTTTTTGTCTAATTTTTATTTTGGGGCAGCCCTTCCCATTCGCCACCCAGCGCTGCAATCAATTGCACACTGTTGATCAACTGTGTCTGCTGCAAGGTCAGCAAGGTACGCGCGCTGTTGAGGGCAGTGGTTTGTGCGGTGACTACATCAAGAAAGCCAATCAGGCCCACGCGATATTGGTTGGTGTATTGCTGTAGCGCCTTGCGTGAGGCCGCTACCGCTTCTTCGCGCAATACGGCTTCTTCGCTCAGGGTATGCAGGGTCACCAGATAATTCTCCACCTCTTGCAAGGCAGTAAGCACGGTTTGCCTGTAGGTTGCCACCGAGGCATCGTAACTGGCCTCGGCACCTATCACGCCAAATTTGATCTGGCCACCATCAAACAAGGTCATGGCCAGTTGCGGGCCTACCGACCAATAACGATTGGGCAGGGTCAGCCAGTCCGATAGCGTGCTGCTGCGATAACCACCTGCGGCATTGAGGTTGAGGCTGGGGAAGTAAGCAGCCTTGGCTACGCCGATCTGGGCATTGGCCGCCATCACCGAGCGCTCTGCGGCCGCTACATCTGGCCTGCGCTCCAGCAACTGGCTAGGCACGCTCATGGGCACAGCGGGGATTCTGGGCAAGCTGCCGTTATCCGCCAGCGAGAAATTAGCCGGGGCTTCGCCCATCAGCACGGCAATGGCGTTTTCCAGTTGCGCGCGCTGCCAGACCAAATCCACCAGCTCGGCTTCGGCATTCTTCACCTGGGTAGTGGCAGTGGCCACGTCAGCACTGGCAATGATGCCGCGCTTGTACTGGCTTTCCGTCAATTGCAGTACACGCTTGTAGGTATCTACAGTCTCGGTCAGCAGACGTTTTTGCTGATCCATCACGCGTAGCTGCAGGTAATTCTGCGCCAGCTCAGACTGCATGCTGAGACGCATGGCGGCCAGTGTTGCCAAGCTGGCATCAGCACTGGCGCGGTTGGCCTCCAGGGTGCGGCGCAGCTGCCCCAGATATCCAGCTCCCAGCTGGCGTTGAGGGTGGCGGTATAGGTGGTGCGTATGCCGGAAACCTGCACGGCCTGGCTGGAGGTTGAGCTGCCCGCCCCCTGGCCTGCACGGGTCTTGCCTACCGTGGTGGAAAGCTGCGGGAACAATGCGCCACGCGCACTTTGCGCCAGGGCAAAGGCCTGGCGGTATTGCGCCTCATACTGGGCCACAGTCTGGTTGCTGGTGTTCAGCCGTGCTATCAGGCCATTGAGCTCAGCATCGCCATAGCCTTCCCACCATGCGCCCTTGGGGTGCTCATCAGCGGGTGCGGCCACACTCCAGCCTTCCACATGCTTAAAATCGGTGGGCACCGCCGCCGTGGGGCGCTGATAATCCGGGCCGACCATGCAGGCCGATAATAACAACGCCAAAAGCACCGGCAAGCCAGTCATTCCAAGCTTGGCAGAGGGTCTCATTGCAAATTCTCCAACAAAGTGCGGTCACGGCGGGCGCTGCGCTTGTGCAACACCCAATGACGTAAACGATCCAGATATAAATAAATCACCGGGGTGGTATACAACGTTAGCAACTGGCTCAAGAGCAAGCCACCAACAATGGCGATACCCAGCGGACGGCGTAGCGGTGCATCGCCGTCGGTGCCAAAAATCAATGGCAGCGCGCCCAATAGCGCGGCCATGGTGGTCATCAAAATAGGACGCAGGCGCTGCATGCAGGCTTCCATGATGGCCTCATAGGGTGGCAGGCCCTGCTCGCGCTCGGCGGCCAGCGCAAAATCAATCATCAGAATGGCGTTCTTTTTCACTATGCCTATCAGCAGAATAATGCCAATCAAGGCAATCAGCGTCAGCGGCGTATCAAACAGAATCAAGGCCAGCAATGCGCCTACTCCCGCCGAAGGCAGGGTGGAAAGTATGGTCAGCGGGTGCACATAACTCTCGTACAGCATGCCCAGCACAATGTAGACAGACACCAGCGCGGCAAGGATGAGCCAGGGCATCTGCTTCAGCACCTTGTCCTGCGCACCTGCGGTGCCAGAGAAGGTGGCTTGCACATTGAGCGGCATTTTGAGGTCGGCCAACGCTGCGCGTATCTGCTGCTTGGCATTGTCCAGATTGCCGCCTTCCGGCAGGTTGAAGGAGTAAGTAATGGAGGCAAACTGCCCTTCATGCTGCACCGAAGGTCTGGAGGCGCTATAGCCAAGCTTGACCAGGCTAGAAAGCGGAATGCGCGCACCAGCGCCGCTCACCACATACAAGGTGGAGAGAATATCCGGGCTTTGCATATATTGATCGGCCACGCCCATCACCACGCGGTATTGGTTCTGCTCTTGATAGATGGTTGAAATCTGCCTTTGCGCGTAGGAGTTGTTCAGGAGATTGATGATCATCTGCACATCCACGCCCAGACGCAGCGCTGCATCCCTATCCACTTCCAGATAAACCTGCACCGTGCGGCTGCGGCCGCCACCGCTGACATCTGTGATCTCAGGCACGGTCTGCATCTTGTCCAGCACCTTGCCCTCCCAGGAGCGTAGTGACTTGACGTCATCACTCTTGAGCGTCATCTGGTAGCTGGAGTCACTGGAACGGCCGCCCACGCGCAAATCCTGCATATTAACGAGGAAAATCGAACCGCCAGACACCTGCGCCAGCTTGGGGCGCAATCTGGCGATGACTTCCTCGGCAGGTTCACGCTGGTGTATATCCTTGAGGATAATGATGAAATTGCCAGAATTGCTGGAGGCACCCGGCCCACGGCCACCGCCAGACATGCCCATCACCTGATCCACCGCGGGGTCATCCAGCAGAATAGTGCGGAAAGCCTCCAGCTTTTTCTGCAACTCATTGAAAGAAACGCCCTGGTCGGCACGCGCCATACCAAACAATCGGCCAGTATCCTGATCTGGGAACATCCCCTTGGGAATGGCGATATAGAGGTAAACATTGACCGCAATCGTAAACAACAGAATCACCAGCATCAGCCCGGAGTGATTGAGCGCCCATGCCAGGCTACGCCTGTAGCCATTGAGTACACGCTGAAACACACCCTGGCGTGGTGTGGTTTTCACCCGGACTGCATCATCCTCGACGACATCACCTTCCACCGCTGCTGCATCCTTGCGCCTTAATAAATAAGCGCAAAGCATGGGCGTCAGCGTCAATGAGACAAACAGCGAGATCATGATGGCCACCGACAAAGTGACAGCAAATTCGCGGAACAAACGCCCGGTAATCTCCGCCATGAACAACAGCGGAATAAACACCGCCACCAGTGACAAACTCATGGAGACCACGGTAAAACCGACTTCACGCGCACCGCGCAAAGCCGCGCGCAGTGGTGCCTCGCCATGCTCTATGCGCTTGCTGATATGCTCTACCACCACAATCGCATCATCCACTACAAAGCCTGTGGAGATAATCAAGGCCATCAAGGTGAGGTTATTCAGCGAGTAACCGCAGAGATACATGGCCGCAAAGGTAGAGATCAGCGACACAGGCACCGCCAGCGCCGGAATCAGCGTGGCTCTGCCATTACGCAGAAACAAAAACACCACCAGAATCACCAGCCCCACCGCAATTGCCAACGTCAGCTCGGCCTCGTGCAGCGAGGCTCGGATATTCGGGCTTCTGTCTTCCACCACGGTGAGCTTGATTTCATCGCCCAGGCTGGCTTGCAGGCTGGGCAGCTCGGCGCGTATCTTGTCTATCATCTCAATGATATTGGCACCAGATTCACGGCTCACCATCAGCAAAATGGCACGCTGATTATTGTGGAAGCCAACATTGCGTATGTCTTCCACTGAGTCATAAACCCTGGCTACATCACTCAAGCGCGTCACCGCGCCCTGCTTGCTGGTAATGATCAGGCTGCGGTAATCCTTGGCGCGCAGCAATCTGTCATTGGCATCCACCTGCCAGCTATATTCATCGTTTTGGATATAACCCTTGGGGCTGTTGCCATTGGCAGCACTGATCACATTGCGCACATCATCCAAAGCCAGGCCCTGCTGGCTCAAGGCATCGGGGTTGATATCCACGCGCACCGCAGGCAAAGCACTGCCCGCCACATTGACCTGGCTTACGCCCTGCACCTGCGAAATCTTGCGCGTGACCATATTCGAGGCCAGGTCATAAAGCTCACCCATACTCTTGGTCTTGGAGGTCATGGTCAGCACCATGCTGGGCATGTCCGCCGGGTTCATTTTGCGGTAGCTGGGGCGTGAAGGCATGCCAGAAGGCAGCATGCCTGCAGCAGCATTGATAGCGGCCTGCACTTCCCGCGCGGCGACGTTGATGTCTTTTTCCAGATCAAACTGCAGGGTGATATTGGCACTACCCAGCGAGCTGGAAGAGCTCATTTCGGTAATGCCGGAAATCCGCCCCAGGCTACGCTCCAGCGGCGTGGTTACCGAGGAGGCCATGGCTTCCGGGCTGGTGCCCGCCAGCGAAGCCGTCACCGAAATAGTGGGAAAATCCACTTGCGGCAAGGGGGCCACTGGCAGAAAACCAAAGGCTATCCAGCCTGCCAGCATCATGGCAAAGGCTACCAACCAGGTCATCACCGGGCGCAAGATAAACAGCGAGGAAGGCCCGCGTTCAGCTGGTTTCAACTGCGAAAAGGACAGCACCCGTTTCATCAGGCCAGTTCCTCGTCGGCATCATTGATGCGGGTTTGTACCTTGCGCATACGTCTTTGTGCCAGACGGTCGAACATCAGGTAAATCACGGGCGTGGTAAAGATAGTCAGCAATTGCGACAGCAACAGGCCACCTACCATGGTGATACCCAGCGGCTGACGCAGCTCTGCGCCAGCACCATGCGCAAACATCAGCGGCAAGGCACCAAACAGGGCTGCCATGGTGGTCATCAAAATGGGACGGAAGCGCAGCAAACAAGCTTGGTAAATTGCATCCACAGGCTTCATGCCCTGCTCGCGCTCTGCCGCCAGGGCAAAATCTATCATCATGATGGCGTTTTTCTTAACGATACCAATCAAGAGGATGATGCCTATGATGGCCACCATGCCTATCTCCTGACCTGCCAGCCACAGCGCCAGCAAGGCCCCCACCGCAGCGGAAGGCAGCGTGGAAAGTATGGTTACCGGGTGGATAAAGCTCTCGTAAAGTATGCCCAAGACGATATACATGCAGAGCAACGCCGCCAGAATCAGCAACAAGGTATTGGACAAAGACGCCTCAAACGCCAGAGCCGCCCCCTGGAAGCGCGTCTGCACGCTGGCAGGCAATTGCAACTCCGCCACTGCCGCGCGAATTTGCGTCACGGCATCACCCAGGGCCACGCCCTGCTTGAGGTTGAAGGAGATGGTGGCAGCCGGGAACTGGCTGATATGGTTGATGGTAAGCAGGGTATTGCGCTCTTCCACCCGCACCAGCGAATTCAGCGGCACCTGGGTGGTCACCGTGGTGCCTGTGCTATCCACCACGCTACCCGGCACATACAAGCTGGACAAAGCCTCTGGGCCATTGCGGAAGCCAGGCGGCACTTCCATCACCACGCGGTACTGGCTGGCCTGGGTATAAATGGTAGAGATCAGACGCTGACCAAAAGCGTTATAGAGCACGGCGTTGATGCTGGAGACGCTCACACCCAGACGCGCAGCATTATCGCGGTCTATCACCAGATAAGCCTGCAAGCCCTGATCCTGCAGGTCGCTGGCCACATCACTGATCTCCGGCAACTGGCGCAGCTTTTCCAGCACGCGCGGCATTTGCGCTTGCAACACGGCAATATCCGGGTCGGTCAGCAGATAGCGGTACTGCGTGCGGCTGGATTTGTCTTCTATGGTCAAATCCTGCACGGGTTGCAGGTAAAGCTTGAGCTCGGGCTGGTCTGCCGTGGCGTCCTTAAGCCTGTCTATCACCTGGCTGGCTGTCACATCGCGCTCGGCATGCGGCTTGAGGTTGATCAACATACGTCCGGTATTCAGTGCCTCATTGGTGCCATCTACCCCAACATAGGACGATACCGATTCCACGGCTGGGTCTTGCTTGATGATGTTGGCCAAAGCCTGCTGCTGCTTGCTCATGGCGGCAAATGACACGGACTGCCTGGCTTCGCTAATGCCCTGGATCAAGCCAGTATCCTGCGTAGGGAAAAAGCCTTTGGGCAGGTAGAGATACAGTGCTGCGGTAATCACCAGGGTGACCAGCGCCACGATCAAGGTCAGCCCCTGATGCGCCAGCACCCACTTCAGCGCGCGGCCATAACGTGCAATCACCGCTTCCATCATGCGTGCACCGCCCTGGGCAAAACGGCCTTGCTCGTGCTTGGGCTTATGGCGCAACCATAGCGCGCACAGCATGGGCGTCAGGGTCAGCGAGATCAGCATGGAAACCAGAATGGCTATCGCCAAGGTCAGCGCGAACTCACGGAACAGCCGCCCGGCAATATCACTCATGAACAACAGCGGGATCAGCACTGCAATCAGCGAAATTGTCAGCGAAATAATGGTAAAACTGATCTGCTTTGAGCCTTTGAGCGCGGCCTGCAGAGGGTGATCACCCTGCTCTATATAGCGCTCTATGTTTTCCAACATGACAATGGCATCGTCGATGACAAAACCAGTGGCGATGGTCAGCGCCATCAGCGTTAAATTATTGATGGAGAAACCCGCGATATACATCACGCCAAACGTGCCCACCAGCGATAGTGGCACGGCGATAGAAGGAATCAGTGTGGCGCGGCCATCCTGCAGGAAGAGGAAAGTCACCAGCACTACCAGGCCTATCGCCAGGAACAGCTCAAACTGCGTGTCCTTGACCGAGGCCTGTATGGTATTGCTGCGGTCACTCAAAATCGCCACCTGAACGTTTTCGGGCAGGCTTTCTTCCAGCTCGGGCAGCATTTCGCGTATGCGCTGCACCACGTCTATGACATTGGCACCGGGCTGGCGCTGGATATTGACGATCACCGCAGGCCTGTCATCAGCCCAGGCCGCCAGATATTCATTCTCGGCACCATCATAAGCTTGGGCCACATCCTTGAGCCGCACTGGCGCGCCATTCTGATAGCTCAGAATCAGGTTGCGGTATTCCTCCGCACTGCGCATCTGGTCATTGGCATCAATGGTGGTTGAGCGCGTAGCGCCATTGAAACTACCCTTGGAGCCATTGAGATTATTGGCGGTGATTGCCGTGCGTATGGATTCCAGCTGAGGCCATAAGAAGCCAGCGCCGTGGAGTTGGCGCTGATGCGCACTGCAGGCTTTTGCCCGCCGCTGATGCTGACCATGCCAACACCAGAAATCTGCGCAATTTTTTGTGCAATACGGGTATCCACCAGATCCTGCACCTTGGGCAGCGGCAAGGCATCCGAAGTCACAGCCAGCGTCAGCACCGCCACATCGGCAGGGTTAACCTTGCTATAGATAGGCTGGCTAGGCAGGTCACTGGGCAGCAGATTAGAAGCGGTATTAATCGCCGCCTGCACGCCTTGCTCGGCAATGCCTAAGCTGCTTTGCAGGCTGAAACGCAGGGTAATGACAGAAGCCCCACCCGCACTGCTGGAAGACATTTCATCCAGCCCGGCAATCTTGCCCAGCTGGCTTTCCAGCGGTGCTGTGATCATGGCGTTGATCACTTCCGGGCTGGCACCGGGGTAGAGCGTCTTGACCTGAATTGTCGGGTACTCAACCTCGGGCAGCGAGGCCACGGGCAGCAAGCGGTAAGCCAGTATGCCCGAGATCAGCAGGGCCAGCATGAGCAGCGTGGTAGCAACCGGCCGCTCTATGAAGATCCGTGAAGGATTCATGGACGCTGGCCCCTGCCCTGCGCATCAGCGCCGTTTCTTGCCCCATCAGCGCCAGGCTGGCGACTACCATGGCCCTCACCCGCATGTTCACGCGGTGCACGCTCACCCTCCTGGCGGCGACCTTGGCGCGCTGAGTCTTCAGCGGCTGATGATGACTTCACTTGCTCAGACACGGCAGCAGCAGGCGCTTGATCAGCACGTGCCTGCTCCTGGGCTGCAGGCGCCGCAGACTCTGCGGCCTCGCCCCAGGCACCACGTCGGCCTTGGCCTTTGTGCTCTCCATCTGGCCTGCCTTCGCCGCGCTTCCAGCCACCACGTTGGCCAGCGCCGCCGGGGGCAATATGGTCATCCTCCCCCGCCACGCGCACCGTCATGCCATCAGATAACCTGTCCACGCCATCAATCACAATGCGCTGCCCAGCACTAAGGCCCTTGCGTATCTCCACCTGCTCAGCCTGACTGATGCCTATGGTGACGCGCTGCTTGCTGACCTTCTTTTCACTGTCTATCGCATAAACATACGTGCCTTCATCATCACGCTGCAAAGCGCCACTGGGGATAAGCAAAGCCTTGCCCAGCTCGGCAGCATGCAGCTTCACATTGACGAACTGATTGGGGTACAGGCTATCGTCGGCATTATCAAAACGCGCGCGCAACTTGAAGGTGCCAGTGCTGGTATCAATCTGGTTATCCAGACTGGCCACCACGCCAGAAGCCAGCTTCAGCTGACGCTGCCTATCCAGCGCTTCTACTACCAACTTGCCGGGATTACGCTTGAGTTGCTGGCGCACAGTGCTCAACTGCTGCTCAGGCAGGCTGAATACCACACTGATAGGCCGGGTCTGGGTCAGCACGGTAATCGGGGTTGTGGCATTGGCCGTGACCTGATTACCCAGATCCACCTGACGCAAACCAATGCGACCACTGATAGGCGCACGCACCTTGGTGAAGTCAAGATTAAGCTTGGCCGCTTCCAGCTGGCCTAGCGCATTTTCCAGATTGCCCTGATATTGACGTACCAGAGCCGCTTGCGTGTCTAAAGTCTGGATCGCTATCGAATCCTCGTCGCGCAACTCCTGATAACGCCTGAGGTCAATCTCGGCATTCTTCAACTGTGCGCTGTACTGGCTCACCACACCCTCTGCCTGCTTAAGCGCCGCCAGATAAGGCCGGGGGTCAACCTCGGCCAGCACATCACCTGCTTTGACTTCCTGCCCCTCGGTAAACAAAATCTTGCTGAGCTGACCATCGACCCGCGCTGTGACATTGACGGTATTGAGCGAAGTCACCGTACCCACAGCCTCAAGCTGTACCCGAAAGCGGTACTTCGCTAGCCGTGCCTACGCTCACCAGCATGCTTTCACCAAACATGCCACGACGACCACCCGGGCCACCCGGCCCACCAGGGCCGCCGCCCATGCCACGGCCGCC
>NZ_BAMT01000002.1 GCF_000617925.1 Methylobacillus glycogenes JCM 2850 | reverse complement strand
ATCTATAAAACTTGCAGTAATTCTTTGGTTGCGGGGACAGGATTTGAACCTGTGACCTTCGGGTTATGAGCCGACGAGCTGCCAGACTGCTCCACCCCGCGTCCGATTCGTCGCTTCGTTATGTACGTTGCGTCGAGAGGTGAAACTATAGCAAAGTCTGGAATTTGGTGTCAACGCTTTTCGGAGATTATTTACTGTCCGGATTGAGCAGGAGTGGCTGTTGCAGCCACATTGTCTATAGCAATCAATGTCCTGATCACCAAAACCACACTTTATCTATAGTGGTAGATTTTGCTGCGCAATGAGCACAGACCGCACATAAGCAAGATCCGCCTCGGTATCAACCCCGCTTGCAGGTGCTTTTTGGGTGACTTGGACGCTAATTTTGTAGCCATGCCAGAGTACCCGTAGTTGCTCCAGGGATTCAAACTGTTCAATCGCGGCTGGCTTTAATGCTGCATAGGCATTCAGGAATTGTGCTCTATAAGCATATATGCCTATATGTCTATATATAGGCATGTCATTCGGCACATCTTGGTTGGCAGCAAATGCATCGCGTGGATAAGGGATGGGTGCACGACTGAAATACAAGGCATGGCCTTGATTATCTAATACCACTTTCACTATATTAGGATTCAAGATAGAAGGTGTGTCATGCAAGCTATGGCATGCTGTCGCCATTGAAGCCTCCGGGTGGCTGGCCAGGTTGTTTGCTACATCTTGTATTAATGTAGGTTCAATCAAGGGTTCATCACCCTGCACGTTCACGATAATCGCATCACCAGCCCAGCCGCGCTGTTCTACAACTTCTGCAATCCTATCAGTCCCAGATGCGTGATCTGCACGCGTCATCACCACACTGTAACCATGCTGCTCTACTACATCACTTATACGCTCGTGATCAGTTGCAATTACAACTTCTTCTGCGCCGCTCGCCACCGCCTGCTCGGCCACACGCACCACCATAGGTTTGCCAGCGATATCAAGTAGTGGCTTACCCGGCAGGCGGCTGCTGGCATAGCGTGCAGGAATCACAACTTTGAACGTCACGTTTATACCTCTTCTTCAGCTGCTAGCTTACGCGCCTCATCTTCCAGCATCACCGGAATACCATCCTGAATCTGGAAGGCCAATCTACATGGCTTACATACCAACTCCTGCTCTGCCTTCTTATGTTGCAGTGGCCCTTTGCACACAGGACACACCAGTATTTCCAGCAATTTCGTATCCATCTGTATTACTCCTTATATTGCAAGCTTGCGAGCAGGGTCTGGATTTTATCCATCAGCGCTCTGTCAATTTCCGCACTGATGGGCATAAACCACCAGTCACTCTGGGCAAAAGTCACACACTTGACCGCATCCTTCTCAGTCATGATGACAGGCTCACCTGCTGCAAACTGCAGATCCTGCGGGGTATAAGCGTGATGATCCGGGAACGCATGCGGCACAATGGTGAGTCCAAGCAGTTCGAGCTGATTGAAAAACCGCTGCGGGTGACCAATGCCTGCGACTGCGTGAACACGCTGGCCTTTAAATTCATTGATAAAGTCGGCTATGTCAATTTGCTTAGCTGGCTCCTGCAATAGATGCAGCTTGCCTGGTACAAATTGCATGAGATATGCACCTGCCGCAGGTGCAGCACTATTAAATACTACGGCATCCATTTCGTTAAGCCTGGAGGGCAGTTCACGCAAAGGCCCGGCTGGCAGCAGCTGTCCATTGCCAAACTCGCGCTCGCCATCGACGATGGCGATTTCGATATCTCGCTCTAGTGCGTAATGTTGCAGACCATCATCGGTAATAATGAGATTGCACTGGGGGTATTGTTGCAGCAGGTGTCGGGCGGCACGACTACGTTTACGGCCAACAAACAAGGGCACACCAGTGCGTTGTGCCAATAACGCGGGCTCATCGCCGACCACTTCGGGCAGGCTTTTTTCATCTACTTGTTGAGTGTGCACTACGTCGCCACCATAACCGCGACTCACAATCCCTGGACGCCAACCTTGCTGTTGCAACTGATCGACCAGCCAGATGACGAAGGGTGTCTTGCCTGTTCCGCCAACACTGATATTACCAACCACAATAACTGGCACAGGGAGACGCGTGCTTTTGAATAGGCGTAAACGATATGCCTGCCTACGTAGGCTGGAGAGCAACCAGAACAACCAGGCGAATGGCCGCAGCAATATCTGCCATGGACTGCTTTGATACCACTGGTGCTGTAGCCAGATACTGAGCAGCTGCTTCATGCGTCCAGCCTCCTCAATGATTAGTGAAACTGTTTTTTATAGAGCTTGGCGTAATGGCCTTCAAGCGCCATCAATTCCTCGTGGTTACCGCCTTCTATGATCTGCCCTTGCTCCATGACCAATATGCGGTCCGCATTTTCGATAGTAGACAGTCTATGGGCGATGACGATGGAAGTACGGTTTTGCATCAACTCATCCAGTGCCGCCTGCACATGACGCTCGGACTCAGTATCCAGTGCCGAAGTGGCCTCATCCAACAACAGGATAGGCGCATTCTTCAAGATCGCGCGGGCAATTGCCAGACGTTGACGCTGACCACCAGAGAGGCGAACACCTCTATCACCAATTTCACTCATGAGCCCATTGGGCAGTTGCTGAATGAAATCCCAGGCATGGGCGGCCTTGGCAGCAGCAATCACTTCAGCCTCGCTGGCATTGCGCAGCACGCCATAGGCAATATTATTGAATACGGTATCGTTAAACAAAATCACATCCTGGCTCACCAGGGAGAATTGCTGACGCAAGCTCTTGAGGCTGAGGTCGCGCACATCCACCCCATCCAGCAACACACGTCCTTGTTGCGCTTCATAGAAGCGTGGCAATAGGTTAACCAGTGTGGTCTTGCCGCCGCCAGAGCGTCCAACCAGGGCAATTTTTTCACCCGGCTGCACGCTAAAATTCAAATCCTTGAGCGCTGGGCGCTTGGCGTTGGCATATTGCAGGGTGACATGCTCAAAAGTAATTTCACCCTGAACGCGCGCCAGCTCTTTAGCACCATTGTCATCTTCGGGCGCAGAATCTATCAGCTCAAATACACTCTGAGCCGCAGCCAGGCTGACTTGCAACTCTTCATTAAGGCCAGTCAGGGTTTTGACCGGGGCTATCAACATGAGCAAAGCGCCAATAAATGCCGCAAATTCACCCGCGCTGAACTTACCCACCGCGTAATACACCACCAGCGCCAGCGCCACACCTGCCAGCAACTCCACCACCATGCTGTTCATGCCTGACAATCTGGCCAAGCGTATCTGCATATGACGGTTTTTACCTGCTACCTTGGCAAAGCGTTGGTATTCATAATCACCGCCGCCAAAAATCTTGACCATGCGCTGACCGGAAACCGCTTCTTCTATGACCTGGGTCATCTCACCCATGCTTTGCTGCACAGACTTACCAGAACTACGTAGCTTGGGCGTCATCTTTTTCAGATACCACGCCATGACTGGAGCCACCACGGCGAAGATC
Source organism: Methylobacillus glycogenes JCM 2850 (assembly GCF_000617925.1). Classification (GTDB taxonomy): domain Bacteria; phylum Pseudomonadota; class Gammaproteobacteria; order Burkholderiales; family Methylophilaceae; genus Methylobacillus; species Methylobacillus glycogenes. The sequence continues at coordinate 458,558 of NZ_BAMT01000002.1, read as the reverse complement.
AAGGTCAAGCGCCAATCCAGATACAACATGTATGCCACCATACCAATGATGGTCAGCACATCGCGTACCGCGCTCATCGCCACCTTGGTAGAAGCGCCCGCCATCTGCTCGGTATCGTAGGTGAGTTTGGAGGTCACCACCCCGGCAGAAGTGGCATCGAAGAAACTTACAGGCAAGCGCATCAGGCGGCCAAAAGTATCCCGGCGCAAATTCTCAATCACGCGCCGCGACACCCAGCGCATGGTGAAATTGGACACAAAGCCCGCCAATGCCCTGGTGGCCAACAGGCCAAACAACATCAGTGGCAACAGGTGCAGCTTGGTGGAATCCTGGCTGACAAAGCCTCATCGGTGACCATCTTGATGGTAGCGAGGAAGCCGGTATTGGTGGCGGAGAAGATAACCAGCGAGATAACGCTGATGAGGAATACAAACCAGTACTGGATTGCATATTTGAGAAGGCGCAGGTAAAGCTCCTTAGCGCTAGGCGGCTTGGCTAGCGCCTTCTCGGGCACATCATTTGACATTGTTAAAGCTTTTCAGGAATTTAAGAACCAGAACGTGCCTGGGTCGCAAATGTAATTTGGCTGAAGCCAGCCTGGCGTGAAGCTTCCATCACGTTCACCACGGATTGATGACTGCTCTTGGCATCAGCACTAATGATAATGGTGGGATCTTTGCCATCACCCACGGCTTTTTTCAGCGCATCGGCGATACCAGAGACGGAACCATCCGCCACGTCCTTGCTATTGACGACATAATGGCCGGACTCATCGACACCGACATTCACCACCAAAGGTTTATCCTGCGGCGTGTTGGCTTCAGCCGAGGGCAAGTTGATCTGCAACTCGGTGACACGCGAGAAAGTAGCGCTGACCACCAAAAAGATGATGATGACCAGCAGCACGTCTATCAATGGCACGAGATTCATCTCGAGATCTTCGTGCTTTCTGCCTCGTTGGAAATTCATTCCTTGCGCTCGCCGTGAATAATTTCAACCAGTTTCACCGCCTCTTGTTCCATGTCGACGATAAAACCATCGATCTTGCCACGGAAGTAGCGATAGAAAATCATGGCCGGCACCGCAACCACAATACCGCCTGCAGTATTGTAGAGCGCTACCGAGATACCACGGGCGAATTGGGCAACATCATGACCAGTAGCGGTAAAGGCACCGAATAACTCCACCATCCCGATGACGGTACCCAGCAAACCCAGCAAGGGGCTGACTGTGGCAATTGTGCCTAGGGTATTCAAATACTTCTCCAGCTTGTGCGCCACGGCACGACCGGACTCTTCCACGGCTTCCTTCATGACTTCGCGCGGTGCACCCAGGTTTTTCAGGGCGCTGGCAAAGACTTCACCCAGCAAGGAATGTGCTTCAAGTTTGCTCAAGGCATCGGCAGTTACACCAGCACGTCCCTGGCCTAACCATTTTTGCACTTCGGGCAACAAGGTCTTGGGAACAATCTGTTTTTCACGCAAGGCAATCAGGCGTTCGATAATGATGGCAACCGCCACCACAGAAGCGAAAATCAGTGGCCAAATTGGCCAGCCTGCGGCTTTAATAATTTCCCACACAAAATGCTCCTAAGGTGTTCTGTCAAAGTTGTTCTGTAAAGTGGCGTTACTTTATCGTGCGTTGCCAGTTTCAGCAAGGGAAGGCCGCCTAAAGTACTGCCGCACTATCATGCCAATAGCGCTGCTGCTTGCCGCGCCAGCGTGTGATTTGCATATCTTTACCCTGGCTAAACTCCATGATCACAGCCCCATCCCGATCCGAGCGATACGATTGAGCCCCCGCCTGGGTGTAGCGTGCCACCACGTCGGGCCGAGGATGCTTGAAGCGATTGCGATACCCCACCGTAAATACCACTACCTTGGGCCTGACCGCCGCCACAAAGGGTGGCGTAGAAGAGGTTTTGCTGCCGTGATGCGGCGCCAGCAGCACATCAGTTGCCAACTCCCGAGGATATTGCTGCAGCAAATCCATCTCGGCAGAGCGCTCAATATCGCCAGGCAACAGCACACTTCCTGCCGCACTGCGCACCTGTAGCACACAACTACGGTTATTGCTTTTCACTGCGGTAGAAATAGCCCCAGCATTCTCAGGATAAAGCAGCTTGAAACTGACTCCGTCCCAGCGCCAGGCCACTCCTGCCTGACAGTCTCTGTGCTGGATGGCTTGCAATTCTGACTTGAATTTATCCTTGGACAATGAACTCAACACCCAATCGACTTTAATCCCCTTGAGCAAAGATGCCATGCCACCGCTATGATCAAGGTCATCATGACTCACGACCAAGCCATCAACTCGTGAAATGCCCTGGCCTTGCAGATAGGGCAAAATCACCGCACTAGCGGCATCGCTTTCGCTGGAGTATTTAGGGCCAGTGTCGTACACCAAGGTATGGCGCGCGTCTCAATCACAACCGCCTCGCCCTGCCCCACATCCAGCACCGTCAGGCGCATATCGCCTGAATTGGGCCTGGCTGCTGGCAACAACAGCATGGGCAACAAGCCTAGCCAGCCCAGATGCCGCAAAGGGAACCCACGTGGCAACAGCAGGCAGGCCATGCCCAGCATTGCCAGTACAAGCACTCGTAGCGAAGGTGCCGGGCGCTGCCAGAGTGCAAGAGGCCAATCTGCCATCCACGCCAGCAACTGCATGGCCAGTTGCAACATGCCATGTGCCAGCCACAAAGGCCAGTCCAGTGGCAGAAAACTCCCCAGCAAAGCCAGTGGCACCACTAGGAGGCTAAAAAGAGGAATGGCCCAGGCATTGGCAATCGGTGATATCAGGGATACCTGGCGAAATAACAGCATCAGCAAGGGCAGCAAACCCAGCGTCACCGCCCATTGCGTCCGCAAGGCATCACGCCACCACAGCGGCTTTTGCAAACGCCCGCCCATGACATAAGCGATCAAGCCCACTGCGCCAAATGACAACCAGAAGCCGCTTGCCAGCACAGCCCAGGGGTCAAGCACAACCACCACCAGCAAGGCCATGGACAGGGTACGCGCAAAATCGATCTGCCGCCCAGACCAGAACGCCAGCGCAAATATGGCCAACATATATAAGGTACGTTGAGTAGGTACAGAGAACCCGGCGAGTAAGGCGTACAGCAGCGCGGTCAGCACCCCAGCCAGCAATGCTGCCTTTCTGGCGGGACAATACAGCGTCAGTCGCGGCACCCGGCGCCAGATGGCATACACCAAGCCATAGAGCAGTGCCGCCAGCATGGTGATATGCAAGCCGGAAATGCTGACCAGGTGCACAATGCCAGTGGCGCGGAATACCTGCCAATCTTGTTGGCTGACCGCGTCCGCCTCCCCTATGACCAAAGCCTTGATCACCCCGGCGTAGGCCTTACCTTCCAGCACGGTATTGATTCTTTGACTGATATGCTCCCGGGCAATCTCTATCCAATAATGCGGATGATCCACTCTAGCCACCAGCCTGCGCGGCGCAGGTTCAGCACGAATATAGCCTGTAGCGCGGATATTACGCTCCAGCAGCCACAACGCTATATCCATGCCATGCGGGTTAAGGTTGCCATGGGGCCGCTTCAGCCGTACTAGCAATTGCCAGCGCTCGCCAGCGTGGAATGCTGCTGCAGTAGATTGTTGCTGCGGAATTAGGGCACTTGCGCTCTCAGCGTCTGCGGCTGCAAGCTGTGGCGGGGTTTCCTTTGCGTGTAACTGAAAGCCTTGTGAGTAATGCTGTAGCGAGATATGGCTGGGCACCACTGCGCTTGGGGTCAGCACCTGCTCAACATCAAACACATAACGTACACCACGGTCATGCATCACAGGCAGGCTGGAGACCACGCCTATGATTTCAATATCCCTACCCTGCCACTCCGCTGGCAGCACATCCTGCATACGTGCATGGGCAAGCAATAATGCCCAGGCAAACCCGCAGGCAAAACCTAGTAGTATGAGTGCGCCACGTAGCAGCCCACCGACAGTGCGACTAAACCATGCCAGTAGGCAAAATGGCAAGAAACACCAGCCCCAGTCCAGGGCTGGTAAAAGAGAAAACTGTTGAAGAACCCAGGCACCTGCAACAAAAGCCAGTGCAAACCCGGGCATGATAGAGGCCTAATCAGGCAGGATTCAACCTGCCATCCTCCAGCCGGAACTGCCGTTGCATGCGCCCCGCCAGCTCAAGGTCATGCGTCACCACCACCAGGCTTACCTGCTGACTTTGATTCAACTCCAGCAACAGGTCGAATACGCCTTGTGCAGTGTGTCGGTCTAGATTACCCGTGGGTTCATCGGCCAGCACGCAACGCGGCTCAGTCACCAGCGCGCGCGCCACAGCGGCACGTTGGCGCTCACCGCCTGAGAGCTCGCCCGGCATATGTTCTAGCCTGTGGCCCAGGCCAACCTTGACCAGCATTTCCCTGGCTTTTTCCTCAGCTTGCACACGTGACATACGGCGTATCATCAGCGGCAAGGCAACGTTTTCCAGTGCGGTAAACTCGGGCAGCAAATGGTGGAACTGATAGACAAAACCCAGCGCCTGATTGCGCAAAGCCCCGCGCTGAGCTTCATTGAGACTCGCCAGCGACTTACCCATTACCTCCACCTCACCCGCGCTGGGCGTATCCAGCCCGCCCATCAGGTGCAACAAAGTGCTTTTACCTGAGCCCGAAGTGCCAACAATCGCCACCTGTTCGCCCTGCTCAACTTGCAGGCTGATGCCGTTAAGCACCGAAACATCGAGGCCAGGATAGGCTTTCTGCAAATTACTGCAGGATAGTATGGGGGTATTACTCATAGCGCAGCGCCTCCGCCGGGTTAATCCTGGCCGCACGCCAGCTTGGATATAAAGTAGCCAGCAAGCTCAGTACAAAGGACAGCACCACTATCACCGCAACATCAGACCACAGTAACTTCGAAGGCAAGTCACTTATATAGTAGACATCCTTGGCAAGGAATTGCACGCCCAGAACGCGCTCGATAAAAGGCACGATAGTGTCAATATTGAGCGCAATCAGCACACCAAAGAAGGCACCCACCACCGTCCCTATCACCCCTATCAGCGCACCCTGCACAATGAAAATCTGCATGATGCTGCGCGGCTGGCGCCAAAGGTACGCATGATGGCAATATCGGCACGCTTGTCAGTCACCGCCATCACCAGGGTTGAGACAATATTGAATGCTGCCACCGCTACTATCAGCGCCAGGATGATAAACATCACGCGCTTTTCCATTTGGATAGCGCGGAAGAAATTGGCATGCTGCTGCGTCCAATCGGTGATGTAATAATTGCCCACCCCCATCAGCCTAGCACCCAGTTCCCTGGCCACATTAGGGGCACCAAACAAATCATCCAGCTTGAGCCTGACGCCTGAGATGCCATCGCCCATGCGGTACAGCTTGGCGGCATCCTGCATATGGATCAGCGCCAGGCCAGCATCGTATTCATACATGCCAATCTCGAACAAGCCCACCACGCGGAACTGCTTGATGCGCGGCACCACCCCAGTAGGCGTGAACTGACCCTGTGGTGCCATTAGCACGACTTTGTCGCCCAGACTCACACCCAGGGACTGCGCCAGCTCGCTACCCAACACTATGCCAAATTCGCCAGGCTGCAGGCTCGTCAGCTTGCCTGCGCGCATATGGCTACCCAGTTCCGCGACTTTATCCTCAGCGTCTGGCAATACACCACGGATGATGGTGCCCTGCACCGCCTGACCAAAGGACAACATGCCCTGCGCCATGATATACGGCGCACTGGCTTGCACATGCGGAGCTCCTTCTACGGCCTGCTCAAGACGCTGCCAGTCTTCCAGCACATTGTTGGGGCCTGTGATCTGCAAATGAGAAGCCACGCCCAATATGCGGTTGCGTAATTCGTCCTGAAATCCATTCATGACCGATAGCACGACAATCAGCGCGGCCACACCCAGCCCTATGCCTATCATGCTGGTCATGGAAATAAAGGAAATAAAATGATTGCGTCTTTTGGCACGCGTATAGCGCAAGCCTACAAAGAGCTCGTACGGAAGTTGGGAGAAAATTGCCATGGCGCATTCTAGCTTGAATGCAGGCGACAGGCATAAAAAAACCCTTCCATCAGAGGAAGGGTTTTTCTGGCGCTTTAAGACTGAAGTCTTAGAAGCGGATGGTGTCAGCGCGGCGGCGACGGGCCAGCAGTGCAATCAAGCCCATACCGAGGATCAGCATGCCATAGGTAGCTGGCTCAGGTACTGCAGCGATAGGGGTGAATACCACCAGATCCTGGTACTTGCTGTTCTTGAGGATGGTCAAGCTGTAGTCACCAGTGTTGGCAACGCTGCTGTCGTTTACGCCAGCCAACCAAGTCTTAGCCAGGTTGATCGCAGCCAGGGAGCTAGGATCATCAACAGTCACGTATTTGTGGAAACCAAAGTGACCAATGATAGGAACCCACTGCTTGACAGTTGTCGTGGTGTTGTCAGCCTGGAAGTAACCCTTGTCCAGATCCAGACCCTTCTTGGTTTCTGTCACTATTTCCCAGATAGCCACTTGGAAAGCAGCAGAGGAGATCGCATCATCAACCAGAGAGTAGTACTTGTTAGCTAGGTTGGTCAGGTTACTAGTGATAGCGCTGCTGAAGGAAGATTCGGTGTAAGTGTTGTACTTACCCAGTGGCGCCAGGCTTTGTGTAATTTCCACACAGAAAGCAGCGAAGGACTCACCGTTCAACCAAACACCTTCGTAGGCACCAGCCTTAACAGTGCTGGAAGAGTTTTTCCACTCAATATTAACCTTGATAGGATTGTCGTATTCAAAACCAACAATCTTGGCCTTTTCGCCAGTATTCACTGGTGTTGCCAGAGCAGTTGTGCTCAGAACAGACATACCAACCAGTAATGCACCTGCAAACGTCCCCTTGAAATTCAACATCATGATTCCTTTCTTGATTTAATATTGCCGGTGCCTATTCAGCGGCTACCGGTGCAAAAGCCTGCTTATGATTGCTACTCAAACTTGCGTTTCCACATCTAGTGCGATTTCACCATCTTTATCTTCGTGCTCAACCGCTTGCTTCAACTAGGCTTCACTCGCAACTTGTGGCAACTACAGCTACTTCACGGTAAAACCTGGACCAATTCAGCAGTGCCTGGATTGGTTTGTCTTCAAGCTGAGGCGGAGTATAGGCGCGGTTTTATTTTTTGCATTTAGTCCGCACGTACTAATTAGTGCCTTCGGACTAATTAGTCTAAACAGACTATTTCCTTATGCCGCCGTAGCATTTTTCCAATCTGTAGCCATTCGGCATAAGCCAGTCCCGGCCTGCTTTGCCGAGCGTTTAGCCTCCAAACAAAAAGCCCCCATTTCAGCCATCACGTCTGCTAGAATGAGGGTTATGTTTACTGGCATCATTCAGGCCCAAGGCCATATCAAGTCCATCTCCGAGCATGACGGAGATGCCCGTCTTCTTATTAATACTGGCAATCTCGATCTCGCAGATGTCGCCATTGGCGACAGCATTGCGGTCAATGGCGTTTGCCTAACCGCGGTGGAGTTGGGTGAAGACACCTTCTCTGCCGATGTTTCGCGCGAGACGCTGTCCTGTACCGTAGGCCTGGATAGCTTGCGCACTGTTAATCTGGAAAAGGCCTTGCGACTTTCAGATAGACTGGGCGGGCATCTGGTCAGCGGCCATGTAGATGGCGTAGGCCAGGTCATACGCTTTGAGCCTGTAGGTGAAAGCATGTTGCTGATGGTGCGTGCGCCACATGAGTTGTCACGCTACATTGCGATTAAAGGCTCCATCACCATTGATGCGTCAGCCTCACCGTCAACCATGTTGATCAGGATGACTTCAGCGTCAACCTGATTCCGCATACCGTAGAAGTCACCACGCTGAAACAGCTGGGCGTAGGCAGCCGCGTTAATCTTGAGGTAGACCTGATTGCCCGTTATGTAGACCGCATGACACAGTGGAGCAACACTGGCGACCTCGCCTAAGGCGTAGTGGTCTTATCCAGCCCTTCCAACCCCATTACCAATCAATTTAAAGCTAGCTAGCCAACACCATGATCAGCCCGACCATAGAAATCATTGAAGAAATGCGCCAGGGGCGCATGGTTATCCTGGTAGATGAAGAAGACCGGGAAAATGAGGCGATATTGTGCTCGCCGCGCAGTTCACCACGGCAGAACATATCAACTTCATGGCCAAGCATGGCCGTGGTCTGATCTGCCTCACCCTGACTGAGGAGCGCTGCAAGCAACTCAATCTGCCTGCATGGTGCAAAAAAATGGCAGTGGCATGGGCACTAACTTTACCGTTTCGATTGAAGCCGCCACTGGCGTCACCACCGGCATTTCTGCCGCTGATCGCGCCCGCACCATACAAGCTGCCGTTGCCCCGCATGCCAAGCCTAGCGACATCGTCAGCCCTGGCCATATATTCCCGGTGGCCGCCCAAAATGGTGGCGTGCTGGTACGTGCGGGCCATACCGAAGCGGGGTGTGATCTGGCAGCATTGGCTGGCTTAACCCCAGCCTCGGTCATTTGTGAAATTCTCAAAGAAGACGGCAGCATGGCGCGTCTGCCAGACTTGATTGAATTTGCCCGCCAGCATGAATTGAAGATAGGCACGATTGCCGACCTGATTCAGTATCGCAACGAGAATGAATGCCTGGTCAAGCGTGCGGCCGAACGCGAAGTGCAAACCCCTTACGGCCCCATGCGCCTGATTGCCTATGCCGACATGATTGCCAACCAAACGCACTTGGCATTGGTCAAGGGCGAAATTCATGCAGAAAAGGAAGTGCTGGTGCGCGTGCATGAGCCGCTTTCGGTGTTTGACCTTATTGACGAGAGCAGTCGCTCACACTCATGGAACACATTGCAGGCCATGAAGAAAATCCATGAGTCTGAATCCGGCGTCGTGGTATTACTCAACAATGGTGAAGATGCCACCGACTTGGTGGAACGTATCAAATTTGCCGATGAACCCGTGCGCATTCGCCAAGACCTGCGCAACTACGGCATAGGCTCACAAATCCTGCTTGATCTCGGCGTCAAGAAAATGAAGCTGCTGGCAGCCCCTCGCAAGATGCCCAGCATTGTCGGCTTTGGCCTGGAAATCACCGGCTACGTCGATACACCCTAGCCCTGGCCCGCAACTCAGCGATGGGCGGCTATTGATGCTTCATCACATGTCGCCCGCTGATATGTTGCAACGTTCTGTGAGATAATCCCCAGCGTGGAAAACGTCAATCTTACCGGGCAGTTTCTTGTGGCCATGCCAGCCATGACTGACCCTTACTTTGCCAAATCGGTCACTTTCGTCTGCGAGCACAATGCGGATGGCGCCATGGGCGTCATCATCAACCGTCCTATCGAGATGAAGCTCAAGACCCTGTTCAAGCAACTCAAACTGCAAGCCGCCAAGGAAGAAACCGGGGACAGCCCGGTGCATTTTGGTGGGCCAGTGCAGATTGACCGAGGTTTTGTACTGCATCAGCCTATACACGACTGGAATTCCAGCCTGGTCATAGGCGAGGACATCGCGCTAACCACCTCCAAGGACATTCTGGAAGCCATGGCCAATGGCACTGGCCCTGATCATGCCCTGATTACCCTGGGTTATGCTGGCTGGGGTGCTGGACAACTTGAGCAGGAGATAGGTCAAAATGCCTGGCTCACGGTAGAGGCAGACCGGGAAGCGCGCGACCAGCTGCTGTTCGGCCTGCCTCATGCAGAAAAAGTAGAAGCGGCCATGCGTTTGCTAGGCTTGGATTTCGCCAGATTTGCCGAGGAAGCCGGGCATGCCTGACCCCCTGCGCCAAGTGCCGAACCAGGGCTGCGTGCTCGGGTTCGACTTTGGCGAAAGAAGAATAGGGGTGGCAATAGGCGAAACTCTGCTAGGCATTGCCCACCCACTGACTACCATAGATAGTGAAGCCAATAGCCAGCGTTTTGAATTGATCTCAGCCTTGATCACGGAATGGCAACCCGTGATGCTGGTAGTGGGTTTGCCCAGCTACCTCAATGGCGAAGAACACGCACTCAGCCTGTTATGTCGAAAATTTGCACGTCGTCTGGAGGGTCGTTTCAGCCTGCCTGTGACTTTGGTCGATGAAAGACTCAGCTCAGCGGAAGCCAGCCAATCGCTGAGAGAATCCGGCGTCACTGGCCGCAAGCAAAAACCCATGCTGGATCAGGTCGCGGCGCAAGTAATTCTGCAATCCTATTTTGATGGATACGCTTTATGACAATCAATCAGCAGTTACCGCAGGCAGAAGATCTGCTTACCATCCTGGCTGACAAACTCGCAGCCCATATCAAACCCAATACCGCCATCGTTGGCATACACAGCGGCGGGGCCTGGATTGCAGAGCGCCTGTTGCCGCAGTTGCAGCAAACACACCCAGAGGCCGACCTGCAACTTGGCATACTGGACAGCTCGTTTTATCGCGATGATTACAACCAGCGCGGACTGCATGCCGATACCCGTCCCTCGCAGATTCCCTTTGATGTCGAAAACCGCCATATCATCCTGCTGGATGATGTGTTCTACACTGGCCGCACCATACGTGCCGCATGAATGAGTTATTCGACTATGGGCGGCCTGCCAGTATTACCCTGGCAGTCCTGGTCAATCGTGGCGGGCGCGAACTGCCTATCTGCCCGCAAGTCACTGCGCTGGAGCTGGATATTCCCGCCCAGCAGAAACTGCAACTCTCCCGCGATGCCACGCGTCGCCTGCAATTCACCCTGGAAGACCATGCCTGATGCATAACCCCCAACTGACCAAAGACGGCAAGCTCAAGCACCTGCTCAGCACCGAAGGCTTGCCACGGGCCATCCTCAACCAGATTCTCGATACCGCGGAATCCTTTGTCGGCGTGGCTGAACGTGAAGTAAAGAAAGTGCCGTTGCTACGCGGCAAGACCGTGTGCAATATCTTTTTTGAAAACAGTACCCGTACCCGTACCACGTTCGAGATTGCAGCCAAGCGCCTGTCAGCCGATGTCATCAACCTCAATGTCAGCACCTCATCCCAATCCAAGGGCGAGACCATACTCGACACCGTGGACAATCTCACTGCCATGCATGCCGATATGTTTGTGGTGCGCCATGCTGAGTCTGGTGCCGCCCACTTTATTGCGCGCCATGTGGCGCCGCACATTCATGTGATCAATGCCGGGGATGGCCGCCATGCGCACCCAACCCAGGGTCTACTGGATGTATTCACCATCCGTAGATACAAACCGGATATGCATAACCTGCGTGTGGCCCTGGTCGGTGATGTACTGCATTCGCGCGTGGCACGCTCAGAAATTCATGCACTGACCACGCTAGGTGTACCCGAGGTGCGTGTCATCGCCCCCAAGACCTTGTTGCCCAAAGATGTAGATAAGCTGGGGGTGCAGGTTTATCACGACATGAATGCAGGCCTTAAGGATGTAGATGTGGTGATGATGCTGAGGCTACAGAATGAGCGCATGACAGGCGCCTTGCTGCCCAGCGCGCAGGAATACTTCAAGTGCTATGGCCTGACCCCGGAAAAACTCGCCCTGGCGCGACCGGATGCCATCGTCATGCACCCCGGCCCCATGAATCGCGGCGTGGAAATTGATTCCGCCGTCGCCGATGGCAAGCAATCGGTGATCTTGCCGCAAGTCACCTACGGCATCGCGGTACGCATGGCCGTCATGAGCATACTCGCAGGAAACCCTGAATGAAGATTCATATCAAGCAAGGCCGGGTCATAGACCCCAAGCACAATATCGACATGGTCACCGACCTCTATATCGCCGCAGGCAAAATCGCCGCGATAGGCGAGGCACCTGACACTTTCAATGCCAACCAAGTCATAGATGCACGTGGGCTAGTGGTGTGCCCAGGCCTGGTGGATGTCTCGGCACGCTTGCGCGAGCCAGGCAATGAATATAAAGCCACGCTGGAAAGTGAAATGCTGGCCGCAGTGGCGGGTGGCATCACCAGCCTGGCCTGCCCACCCGATACCGACCCGGTGCTGGATGAACCCGGCTTGGTGGAAATGCTCAAGCACAGGGCCAAGCAATTGCACCTGTCCCATGTTTATCCATTGGGCGCACTGACGCGCCAATTGGCGGGCAAGCAGCTCACTGAAATGAGCGAATTGACCGAGGCTGGCTGTGTAGGCTTTGCCCAGGCCGACAAGGCCATCATAGACACCCAAGTGCTGTGGCGCGCCATGCAATACGCCGCCACGTTTGGCTACACCGTCTGGCTGCGTCCGGAAGAGCCTTTCCTTGCCGCTGGCGGCGTGGCCCATGATGGTGAAATCTCTGCCAGGCTGGGCCTCAAGGGCATCCCGGTAGCAGCCGAGACCCTGGCACTTTCCACAATTTTGCATATTGCGCGTGAGACGGGTGCCAAAGTCCACCTGTGCCGTCTATCCAGCGCAGAAGCGGTGGACATGGTGCGCGAGGCCAAGCAAAAAGGCTTGCAGATCAGTTGTGATGTCAGCATCAATCATCTGCACCTGACCGAGCACGACATTGCGTACTTCGACAGCAATTGCCATTTGCGCCCGCCGCTACGCAGCCAGCGTGACCGTGATGGCTTAAGGCAAGGCTTGGCTGACGGCACCATTGATTTGGCCTGCTCAGACCACACGCCTATGGATGACGATGCCAAGCTCACACCATTTGGTGAATCAGAAGCTGGGGCCACGGGGCTGGAGTTGCTGCTGCCGCTGATTCTGAAGTGGGCTGCAGAAATGAAACTGCCGCTGAGCACAGCGCTTGAGCGCATCACCAGCGCACCTGCGAAGAGCCTGGGCATTAGCCATGGCCAACTGGCAGTGGGCGCAGTGGCCGATATCTGCATCTTCGACCCCGAGCAGTACTGGAAGGTAGAAGCCAGCAATCTATTAAGCCAGGGCAAGAACACGCCTTTTGACGGGCTAGAACTGGCTGGCAAAGTGCGCTATAGCCTGGTCAGCGGGCAGATTGCCTACAGCGCAAGCTGAGCCCAAGCCTACATCACCAAATCAATATGTCTTTGATTGGCCACGCCAGCTAAGCCTGGCGTGGCCAATCTTCTTAGCGCGCCGGGAACAAGCTCTTGTTCACCACCGCATGCACGCCCCAATTGCCATCCACCACCTGGGTAATGCCAAAATCCACGGCAATAGACATCAATGACACCGCTTCATCCTCACTGAGCTGCTGGGTATGCATGAGGAAGTGGCGCATCTTGCGGAAAGCATCCTTGAGTGCCAAATCCAGCGAAGATTTACTGAAGATACTGTTCTGGGCCTCAGCCCCCAGTTCGGCCAGATAGTTGGCGTAGCTAAAGCCATGCAGCACCCATTCATCCTTGGTTTCCAGCAGCGGGTATTGCAGGTTTTCAAGTGAGCTTCCCGCCAGGTCGGCCTGCTTGTGCAGAATAAACTGGAAAGTCCCGGTTAATGAGCACTCAATGGCCGTACCGCACATTTCCGAATCCCCCTGCGAAGCATGGGGATCGCCCACCGAGAATAATCCGCCATCCACAGAAACCGGGTAATACATGGTGGCGCCCTTGCCTATGCGCCAGTTATCTATATTGCCCCCGGTATAGCTGGGTGGGATGGAGTTGACCAGATCCGCCTCTTTGGGTGCCAGGCCCATGGTGCCAAAATGCGGACGCACCGGGATACGGATATTCTTCAGCACATCGTAATTTTTGCTGATGGTGCTGTGGTCTACGGGTACACCAGGGTAATCGATAATCGGATGGACAATGCCAAAGGGATCGGTCTGCGGCGTCCAGCGGTAGTTGTAGTGCGCGCGTGCCCAGTTGCGGCCACCACTGACATCCATCTCATAGATGGTCACCACCTCGCGCTTCTTGGGCTCTTCCATCAGCTCGCCATAGTGAAAGCCCCAATTGGCTGCCGCATTAGAGCCAAAGGCCTTGCCCTTGTGCTCAGGGCTTGCGCTGGGGCGCAAGCTGACATCCACAATGCGCACCTCCAGCACATCGCCAGGCTTGGCACCCTTGATGGCGATAGGCCCGGTACAGATATGTACCCCCATGCCGCCACCTGCGCCCAGCTTGTGGTCCATGGGGCCCATGCCACGGCGGTTTACACCCTTGCGCTTGCTATCCCAGTAAAACACGCTCTCGGCCCCGGCATCGCCTTTGACCATCAGCGAGGCATCGTCATTGGCATGATGGGTCAGCGTTTCTATAGTGGCAAAATCGCCGGATTCCAGCTCTACCAGAGGTTTTAATGATTTGCTGAAATAGCCCCAGTGCACGGTTTTATCACTGGCTGGCACGTAGTAATGCGTGGCGCGGCCTGAGCCTGCGCCAGTCTTGGGCGGGCTAGCCGTAGCGCCCAGGGCACTGGAGCTGATACCCAAACTGGCAACCGAGGCCAGCACGCCACCAGCGGTAATATCGCGCATAAACTCGCGCCGCCCTTGCTTGAACTCTTCCTGGATTTCCGGCTGATCGCCGCTGTGATGATGACAACCTGGCTGGCATACATGATCCTGCATTGCATTGCTCCCTTGAAGTGAAATGGTTCAAGGGTTTAAAAGCAACATAGGGGCCAAGCGGATATGAGGGCCAATAGCGCGTCAGACTGAGCTCTGGCCCTGCAGTAGCCCTTGAGCAAGCACCAACACAGGGCCACCTGCACCAAGCAGGTACAGGCTGATGAGCAAAGCTACTGCTTTGGAGCCTGCTTGCGCAGCTTGAGTGGATTGCGCGCATTGGCACGCTGGCGCATCTTGATATTGAGCATTTCAACCGTGACCGAGAAAGCCATGGCAAAGTAGATATAGCCCTTGGGCACATGCACATCAAAGCCTTCTATCATCAAGGTCACCCCCACCAGAATCAGGAAGGACAAGGCCAATATCTTGATGGTGGGATGCGCATCGACAAAGTCGCCTATGGATTTGGCAGCAAACAGCATCACACCGACCGCGAGAATAATGGCGATTGCCATGATGGCCACATGATCGGCCAGCCCCACCGCTGTAATCACCGAATCAAGCGAAAAGACGATATCAAGCACAGCAATCTGCGCCAGCACCATGCCCATGCTGGTGACCACAGGGTTGGACTCATCATGGCCCTCGCCGCCTTCCAGGCTGTTATGGATTTCATGAGTCGCCTTGGCCAGCAGGAACAGGCCACCGCCAATCAGTATCAGGTCACGTCCGGACACTTCAAACCCAGCAATTTCAAACCAGGGTCGGGTCAGGCCCATGACCCAGGAAATTGAGAACAGCAGACCAAGCCGCGCCAGCATAGCCAGACTCAAACCCAACCGCCGTGCGGTGGCACGTTGTTTTTCCGGCAGACGGCCAACCAGGATGGAGATAAAGATGATGTTATCGATGCCCAGCACGATTTCGAGGGCAGTCAGGGTTGCCAGAGCAATCCAAGCTTCAGGGTTGGCCAACCATTCAAACATTTTTGGCTTTCAGTAATGTCGCGAGAGGATGGCTATTGTGCCAGCGCTTCAGGATAGAACCAAGGTTTAAAGGCATCCAGCGTCATGGCTGTCAGCTTTAATACATTTGAAACTAGACAATACCCAGATTATCCAGCCCGGCGGACAAGTCCCTGTCCTTGGCATCCTTGCCTTCCAGTTTGATCCTGAGCCTGAGATCGTTGACGGAATCGGCATTGCGCAGCGCATCTTCATAAGAGATGAGATCACTCTCATGCAGATCAAACAAGGATTGGTCAAAAGTCTGCATGCCAAGTTCGCGTGATTTGCTGATGATTTCCTTGATCTCATGCACATCGCCCTTGAAGATGAGGTCTGAGATCAAGGGCGAGTTGAGCATAATCTCCATGGCGGCAATACGGCCAGCACCACTGCGTCGCGGTATCAGGCGCTGCGAGACAAACGCCTGCACATTGAGTGAAAGATCCATCAGCAGCTGATGTCTGCGCTCCTCGGGGAAGAAGTTGATGATGCGATCCAGGGCCTGGTTGGTACTGTTGGCATGCAGCGTAGCCATGCATAAATGCCCAGTTTCGGCAAAGGCAATCGCGTAATCCATGGTCTCACGGTCACGGATTTCGCCGATCAGAATCACATCCGGCGCTTGGCGCAAGGTGTTTTTCAATGCGGCCTGCCAATTGTCAGTATCTACACCAACCTCGCGCTGGGTAATGATGCAGTTCTTGTGTTCATGCACAAACTCTATCGGGTCTTCTATGGTGATGATGTGACCGTAGCTATGCTCATTGCGATAACCCACCATGGAAGCCAGCGAGGTGGATTTACCGGAGCCTGTACCACCGACAAAAATCACCAAGCCGCGCTTGGCCTGGGCCACCTGCTGCAATATAGGCGGCAAGCCCAGTTCTTCAAATTTGGGGATATGCGTACTAATAGTACGAAACACTAGGCCCACACTGCCGCGTTGCACAAAGGCATTCACGCGGAAACGTGCAACGCCAGGCATGCCAATGGCAAAGTTGCATTCATGACTGGCATCAAATTCAGCAGCCTGTTTGTCGTTCATGATGGCACGCGCAATCTCGCGCGCCTGTTGTGGCGACAATGCCTGGGCTGTCACTGGCGTCATGCGCCCATCTATCTTCATCGCGGGCGGAAAGCCAGCCGTGACGAAAAGATCGGACGCCTTCTTGCTCAGCATCAACCGCAACAGGTCGAATACAAATTTTTCTGCTTGCCCCTGATCCATCCTGTTTCCCAATGATTTGTTTTAGCAACCAATTAGACACATAAAGGTGTCGGTCGCTGATTTGTTCTGCATTAACCGCCGAAACTATCTTTGTTAGCAGCTTTGCCCCTGGCTTCATTCACCGAGATCACATTGCGCTTCACCAGATCTTGCAGGTTTTGATCCAACGTCTGCATGCCGACGTTTTGCCCGGTCTGAATCGCCGAGTACATTTGGGCAATCTTGTTTTCGCGGATCAGGTTACGAATCGCTGGCGTGCCTATCATGACTTCATGCGCAGCCACGCGACCCTGCTCATCCTTGGTCTTGCATAGCGTTTGCGATATCACCGCGCGCAGGGATTCCGACAACATGGAGCGCACCATTTCCTTTTCAGCTGCCGGGAACACATCGACGATACGGTCTATGGTCTTGGCCGCTGAACTGGTGTGCAGGGTACCAAACACCAAATGGCCAGTTTCTGCCGCCGAAAGCGCCAGACGTATGGTTTCCAAATCACGCATTTCGCCTACCAGAATCACATCCGGGTCTTCACGCAGTGCTGAGCGTAGCGCATTGGAGAAGGACAAAGTATGCGGGCCTACCTCGCGCTGGTTAATCAGGCACTTTTTGGAGGTATGTACAAATTCAATCGGGTCTTCCACCGTGAGGATATGACCAAACTCGTTCTCGTTGATGAAATCTATCATCGCCGCCAGCGTGGTGGATTTACCCGAACCCGTAGGGCCAGTCACCAACACAATACCGCGCGGATTTTGTGCAATCTCACGGAATATAGGCGGACAGCCTAGTTGCTCCATAGTCAGCACTTTGGAAGGAATGGTACGGAATACCGCACCTGCACCACGATTCTGATTAAAGGCATTAACCCGGAAGCGCGCCAGGTTGGGAATTTCAAACGAGAAGTCACACTCCAGGGTTTCTTCATAGACCTTACGCTGGGCATCATTCATGATGTCGTACACCATGCCGTGTACCGCGCTATGATCCAGCGGTGGCACGTTGATCTTGCGCACATCCCCGTGCACACGAATCAAGGGCGGCATGCCAGCGGAAAGATGCAAGTCCGAGGCTTTGTTCTTGACCGAGAATGCCAGTAGATCGGAAATATCCAAGAGGGACTCCTATTATAATTTTTGATGCCAGGTTTGAAGCTAACTTTGATTATAATTTGACCCGCATTCCAGGCTGGCGCTGACCCAGCCAGTTTGGTAACAAGTACGAATGAATCATCAAGGTTGGCTGAATCAAAAGGATGAGCGGATTATGAACACAATTGGCGAGCGCTGGCAAGCCATCATGGCGCAGATCGCCGCCGCTGAAGCCCAGGCTGGACGCGCACCAGATGCGGTTACTCTGCTTGCGGTCAGCAAGGCGCACCCTGCGCAAAGCATACGCAGCGCCTATGCCTTGGGACAGCAGCATTTTGGTGAGAACTACTTACAGGAAGCCCTGCAAAAACAGCAGGAGCTGCATGACCTAGCCATTACCTGGCATTTCATAGGGCCGATACAAAGCAACAAAACCCAGCCCATCGCCACCCACTTTGATTGGGTGCATGGCATAGACCGCAGCAAGATAGCAGACAGGCTCAATGCCGCGCGGCCAGAAGACGCACCAGCGCTGCAAGTCTGCATACAGCTCAATATCAGTGACGAAAGCAGCAAAAGTGGGGTCAACGCAGAAGAAGCCCTGGCACTGGCCCAGCATATCGCCACCCTGCCACGCTTGCGTTTACGCGGCCTGATGGCCATCCCTGCCCCCACGGCAGACCCGTTACAACAACGCGCCCAATTTCATGCGGTGCGCCAGGTGTTTGAGCAATTACAGGGGCAGGGCCATGCTGTGGACACCCTATCCATGGGCATGTCGGAAGATTTTCCCGCAGCCATCCAAGAGGGTGCGACAATAGTCCGAGTAGGCTCAGCGATTTTTGGGGCGCGCACATACCCTAAGGATTCTGCAAGCAGCACTTGATGATTGATGGCTTTTTAGTCTCAGTTTGACACCCCCATTCCAGCATTTTGATAGAGCAGGCATTATGAAGATCAGTTTTATTGGCGGCGGCAATATGGCCAGCGCCATCATCAGCGGACTTAAGCAAAAGGGTTTTGACACTGGCAATATCAGCGTAGTGGAACTGGATGCCAGCAAGCGTGAAGCGCTGACCCAGGAGTTTGGCGTACAAACCACCGAGCATTTGCCTAGCGTGGTCAATGCCGATGTCGTCGTGCTGGCGGTCAAGCCGCAGCAACTGCGTGATATCGCCATCTTCCTCGCCAGCTTCCTCAAGCAGCAGTTGGTGATTTCAATTGCCGCGGGCATCAGTTGCGCCGCGCTGCAACGCTGGCTCAATGGTTACAACGCGATTGTGCGCGTGATGCCTAACACCCCAGCACAGATTCAGGCCGGAGTTTCCGGCCTTTATGCCGCTGCCGGAGTGAGCCTGGAGCAGCGTGAACAAGCCGACCAACTGCTGGCAGCGGCTGGCAGCACGCTATGGTAGATGATGAAAGTAAGATAGACCTGGTCACGGCCATTTCCGGCAGTGGCCCAGCTTATGTGTTCTACTTTATAGAAGCCTTGGAACAGGCCGGGCTGGAGCTCGGTCTCAGCGCTGAGCAAGCTCGTACGCTCAGTCTGCAGACTTTTCTTGGTGCCAGCCAACTTGCCAGCCAGGTTGAAACCCCGGCCGCAACCTTGCGCGCCCAGGTGACCTCTAAGGGTGGCACCACCGAGCGCGCCCTGCTTTCGCTGGAACAGGATGGCATCAAGCCCGCCATTATCCGTGCAGCACGCGCTGCGGCTGAGCGTGCGCGTGAACTGGGCGAGCAACTTGGCAAGGATTGAAGCTACTCAACATGATGACAACCACCCTGGCCTTACCCTGGAGTTTGCATGATCACTAATGCCTTACAGTTTCTGCTGCATACCATATTCGACTTGTTCACCCTGGCATTGCTGCTGCGTTTTTACCTGCAATTAACCCGCGCGCCCTTCCAAAACCCGGTGTCACAAGCCGTAGTCGCACTGACCAACTTTGCGGTGAAGCCAGTACGCCGCGTGGTGCCTGGCATTGCTGGTATCGATACCAGCACGCTGTTGCTGGCATTGCTGACAAGTTTTCTTTTGGAAAGCCTGTCCAGATGGCTCAACAATTACCCACTGCTGGTGGCTGATAACGTGATCTGGCTCGCCCTGCTTGGCCTGGCTTTTGTCGGCCTGCTCAAGCTTAGTATCACTATTTTCCTTTACGCCGTGCTGATACAAGCCATTCTGAGCTGGATTAACCCGCACACCGTCATTACACCAGTGCTGGATGCGCTCACCCGGCCGCTGCTGCAGCCATTGCGCAATCGCATCCCCAGTGCGGGTGGCTTTGATCTGTCGCCCTTGTTTGTTTTGATTGCTGCTCAACTGTTGATCATTCTGATGATTACCCCGCTTGAGCAACAACTGCTGCGCTTTTTCTAAGCAGGAACAAGGAATAGCAGACAATAAAAAATCGGCCAAGGCCGATTTTTTATTGTCTGTAGGGGACTGAACACAGGCACTATTCATCTAGCGTAAATTCGTTGCCTTACTTCATCACCGCCGCAGGGCTCACATTAAAACAATGTCATAAGTTTCCTGCGGATAATGGGTTTCCGCCTGTAAGGATATAGGCTTGCCAATAAAGTCGGAGAGATTAGCCAAACTCTGCGACTCTTCATCCAGCAACAGGTCTATCACCTTGGGAGCCGCAAGGATACGGAACTCACGCGCAGTGAACTGCCTAGCATTGCGTAACAATTCGCGGAAAATCTCATAACACACCGTTTGCGCGGTCTTCACTTCACCACGCCCCTTGCAGGTAGGGCAGGCTTCGCACAATAAATGCGCCAGGCTTTCGCGGGTACGCTTGCGTGTCATTTCCACCAGGCCCAGCGTGGAGAAGCCATTAACGCCAGTACGCGCCCGGTCTCTGACCACAGCCTTCTTCAGCTCAGACAGCACTGCATCGCGCTGCTCTTCTTCATCCATATCGATGAAATCAATAATGATGATGCCGCCGAGATTACGTACGCGCAGTTGCCGCGCAATACATTGCGCCGCTTCTAGATTGGTTTTGAAGATGGTATCCGACAGGCTACGGCCACTGACAAAACCACCGGTATTGACATCAACAGTAGTGAGCGCCTCAGTCTGGTCAAAAATCAGGTAACCACCTGACTTGAGCTCGACCTTGCGCGACATGGCTTTGGTAATTTCCTGCTCGACATTGAACATATCAAACAAAGGACGCTCGCCCTGGTAATGCTCCAGGTGCTTCACGGCACCGACGGCATAGTGACTAGCAAAGTCCATCAGCTTTTGATAGGCCTCGCGTGAATCAATCAGGATGCGATCCGTATCTTCATTCACCACATCGCGCAGCACGCGCATGGAAAGATCAAGATCCTGGAACACTAGGGAGCGATCAGCCGCGCCTTTACTGGCAGTCTGAATGTTGCTCCAGACCTTTTGCAGATAATCGATATCGGCCAGCAATTCTTCATCGGTCGCCGCTTCAGACATGGTACGTATGATGTAACCGCCCTGGCGATTTTCTGGCAATAGCCGAATCAGGCGCTCACGTAGTTGTTCCCGCTCGGCTTCATCTTCTATACGCTGGGATACACCAATATGCTGCTGCTGTGGCAAGTAAACCAGGAAACGACCAGCAATACTGATTTGTGTGGTGAGACGCGCACCTTTGGTGCCTATGGGCTCCTTGATGACCTGCACCATGAGCGGCTGGCCTTCGTGCAGGACCTCTTGTATGGATTTTTCCTTGTCCGGGCTACAACACTCCAGGATATCCGCGACATGCAGGAAAGCGGCGCGTTGCAAGCCTATTTCAACAAAGGCGGACTGCATACCAGGTAGCACCCGGCAGACCTTGCCTCTATAGATATTGCCGACCAGCCCTAGGGAGGTCGCACGTTCTACATGAAGCTCCTGCAATACGCCCTGCTCTATGATGGCTACACGGGTTTCCTGCGGCGTTACATTGATCAGAATTTCTTCGCTCATATCACCATCAACTTTGACAGCTCTGCGGGATCTGCATCCCGGCCTTTCTCAGCAAGCTTGCGGTTTCAAATAGCGGCAATCCCATGACGCCGGAATAACTGCCTTCAATACGTTCTATCAGCGTACCACCCAGACCTTGTATGCCATAGGCCCCCGCTTTGTCTCTGGGTTCACCGCTGGCCACATACGCCGCGATGACATCTCTTGATAATTGCGCCATCTTGACGCGAGTGCTGGATAAAGCCACCTCTATATTATTTGCCGTTAACAAGGCAATCGCGGTATGCACTTCATGCCACTGCCCAGACAGCGCTTGCAACATCGCCACCGCATCATCGTCATCGGCGGGTTTGCCCAATATCTGCTGATTAACGCAGACCGTGGTATCTGCGGCCAGTACCGGCAAGTCAACCACAGGTAATGCATGGCCACAAGCCTCAGCCTTAGCACGCGCCAGGCGCAGCACATAGGCTTGCGCTTCTTCGGCATTATATACAGACTCGTCTATATCCGAGGGCAAAATTGTATAAGTGATACCTATCTGCGTGAGCAATTCTGCACGTCTTGGTGAACGTGAAGCCAGATAAATTCTGTTCATTGATGCATGCTCCATGGGCATAAGCCCTATGATGTTGCTTGACGGCTTGTTATGAATTAGAAGTATGTGGCATTCAAGCATACTGGCATTGATGCATGCTTAAAGCACTATATAGCACAGGGGCGAAGATACTAACTGATCCCCTAGCTGCAAGCCAGTACCAACCTTATGGAGATGTTCATGGCTGAATGGGCCTTGTTATTCAAAACCGCCATCGCGCTGTTTGCCATCGTTAACCCGATAGGCGTTATCCCAATTTTTATCAGCGCGACCGATGGCTGGCAGCGCCAGGATAGGCAAAGAACCGCACGAACCGTCGCGGTGACGGTATTTATCGTGCTGACCATTTCAGCACTGCTGGGTGAGCAGGTGCTGGATTTCTTCAGCATCAGCATTCCCTCGTTTCAGGTCGGCGGCGGCATTCTGGTGATGATGATTGCCATCTCCATGATGCATGGCAAACAAAGTGCCTCACGCCAGACGCGCGAGGAAGCGGCTGAGACTGTGGAACGCGATGTCATCGCCGTGGTGCCGCTCAGCATTCCCTTGCTGGCCGGACCTGGTGCTATCAGTAGCATGATTATTACCGCGCAGCAGACTGGTAGTTGGTGGGGTCATCTGTCCCTGGCACTGCCGATTGCGGCAGTGTGCCTCGGTATCTGGCTGGCCTTGCGTTTGTCTGGGCATATCGCTCAGCGGCTAGGAACGCTGGGCATTAATGTAGTGACGCGGCTGATGGGCTTGATCCTGGCGGCGATGGCGGTGGAGTTTATTGCTCATGGTCTAAATGGCCTGTTTCCCGCGCTGGCTTCATAAGCTATCCCGCTGTAAAATTATGGGTTTAGCTTAAAGGCGCTTGCGCCACACTGTTCATGATCTGGAAACCTCATGCCACGGTAGCCGCTATTGTAGAGCGTGCTGGCCGTTTTCTCCTGGTGGAAGAACAAACCCCTGATGGCTTGCGCTTTAATCAGCCTGCCGGGCACGTCGAGAATGACGAAAGCCTGATTGAAGCTGTCATCCGCGAAACGCGTGAGGAAACCGCCTGGGGCTTTCAGCCCACCAGCCTGCTGGGCATATACCAATGGCGTCACCCGATCAAAGACGCCACTTATCTGCGTTTTGCCTTTATTGGCGATGTACATGACCATCAGCCTGAGCAGGCGCTGGATCAAGGCATAGTGCGCGCGGTGTGGATGAGCGTGGAAGAAATCCGTGCCAGCCAGGACAGGCATAGAAGCCCGCAGGTGCTGACCTGCATAGAGCATTATCTGGCGGGACAGCACTTCCCCCTCCATGCCATTACCCATTTGCAAAGTTAAGTGTAGCGTCTCATGAAGAAAAAAATCATTGTTGGCATGTCTGGTGGCGTGGATTCCTCGGTAGCGGCACTGCTGCTGCAGGAGCAAGGCTATGAGGTCATCGGCCTGTTCATGAAGAACTGGGAAGACGACGATACCGATGAATATTGCCCTGCCAAGCAGGACTTGATAGACGCTGCCGCGGTAGCCGACAAGCTGGGTATAGAAATTGAAGCGGTTAATTTCAGCAAGGAGTACAAGGAACGCGTATTCGCCAATTTTCTGGAAGAATACAGCGCTGGCCGTACGCCCAATCCAGATATTCTTTGTAACTCCGAAATCAAGTTCAAGGCCTTCCTCGATCATGCCATGGCACTAGGTGGCGACCTGATGGCTACCGGGCATTACGCCAGGTGCGTGAACGTCACGGCTTGTTCCAACTCATGAAGGCCGATGATGGCAGCAAGGATCAAAGCTATTTTCTGCATAGGCTTAACCAGGCCCAGCTTTCCAAGACACTGTTCCCGCTAGGTCACCTGCCCAAGCGCGAAGTGCGCGAGATTGCGCGTCGCGCAGGCTTGCCCACCAGCGAGAAAAAAGACTCCACTGGTATTTGCTTTATAGGCGAGCGCCCGTTTCAGGAGTTTCTCAGCCGCTATCTGCCGCGCACACCGGGCGAGATTCAGACACCGGAAGGCCGTGTCGTGGGTGAGCATAACGGCTTGATGTATTACACCATGGGCCAACGCCAGGGCTTGGGCATTGGTGGCTCTAAGGAAAGCAATGGTGAGCCATGGTTTGTCGCGGGCAAGGATATGCAGCGCAATGTGCTGATTGTGGTGCAAGGCCATGAGCATCCTCTGCTGCTGAATGATGGCCTGGTGGCCAGCAATCTGCACTGGATTGCGGGTGAAGAGCCGCGCACGCACTGGGTGTATGCCGCCAAGACACGTTATCGCCAACCTGATGCGCCTTGCGAGATAGACAAGCTGGAAGGCGACCATACGGAAATTCGTTTTGGTCAGGCACAATGGGCGATTACGGCCGGGCAATCGGTAGTGGTCTATGAAAGCAATGTCTGCCTGGGTGGCGGCATTATTACTTCAGCGCTTTAGGTTTTAATCACTTAAACCTCAGCTCCGGCTTATTTATTCAAAATAGGCCGGGCTGATCAACTCTGAGCGCTGAGTAAAACGCGTCTAAGGCTGCTCACCTTGTGGGCATCTCCAGCATCAAGCTGGATGTGGCACGGTTTCCTTGAACGAGGGGCGCTTCATCATGGCGGCATAGTGCTTGGCAAGGTTGGGGTATTGTTGCTTCCAGTCCAGCTCTGCATAGCGTAGCTCCAGATAGCCCAGCACACAGCCCAGGGCAATATCTGCCAGACTAAAGGTGTCGTTGACACACCATTTTTTCTTTTCCAGATCGGCATTGAGTTTTTCCAGGCCGCGCTCGACCTTGCCCAATTGCTTGGCAATCACTGCCGCATCCTGCATGCCCTCGGGGCGACGCCCTTCCATAACGGCGGCAATCGCCGCATCACAGACACCATCGGCCAAAGCCTCCCAGCGACGCACCCAGACCCTGGCGCTATGATCTTGCGGCAGCAAATGCGCCAATGGTGTGCGGTTATCCAGATACTCCACAATCACGCGGGAATCATAGAGGCTGTCGCCATCTGCCAGAATCAATACCGGGATTTTGCCCAACGGGTTGTGATCATTGACCGGACAGTCCGCAGCGGCAAGCACCACGGGCACCATGGTGACATCGATACGCTTCTCTGCCGCGACAATTCTTACCTTGCGGGCATAGGGACTGGTATTGGAGTAGAGCAGCTTCATCATGGTGATCAAGGTCAGGAAGGGATGACTGCATTATAATGTAAATCATGAATGCCACACTGAACCCACAGCAACTCCCGCTTTCCCTACAACAACTTGTCACCAGTGATGTCGCCCGCGCGCTGGAAGAAGATGTAGCAGCGGTGATTTAACGGCACAACTTGTCCCTGTGGGCGAGCAGGCCACAGCGACCATCATCAGTCGTGAAGCTGCCATACTCTGCGGCACGCCCTGGGCCAATGAGGCTTTCAAGCAGGTATCACGCGAGACTATCTTGGACTGGCAAGTGGCCGAGGGCGAGCGCATCACCCCCGGCACTGTGCTATGCGAAATTAGCGGGCCTGCACGCGGCTTGCTCACCGCTGAACGCTGCGCACTGAATTTTCTGCAGACCCTGTCCGCCACGGCCAGCCAGACGCGGCAGTATGTAGATGCCATCGCTGGCACTGGGGCGCATATTCTGGACACGCGCAAGACCCTGCCCGGGTTGAGGCTGGCGCAGAAATATGCCGTGCGCGTAGGCGGTGGTTTGAATCAGCGCCTGGCCTTGTTTGATGGCATATTGATCAAGGAAAACCATATTGCGGCGGCAGGCAGTATAGAAGCTGCGCTTGAAAATGCGCGTGCTTTGAACGCGCGTCATGCGGATGAAGCCGCCCCAATACAGATTGAAGTTGAGAACCTGCAACAACTGGAGACAGCACTTGCGGCCAATGCCAAGCTGATCTTGCTCGACAATTTCAGTACATCGCTATTACAAGCGGCAGTCAAGCTCAATGCCAGACGCGCCATTCTTGAAGCTTCAGGCGGCATTGATCTCAGCAACGTCAGAGAAATTGCCGAGACCGGGGTGGACCGCATCTCGATTGGCAGCCTGACCAAGCATGTACAGGCCATTGATCTCTCCATGCGCTTCCAGTCGCAAAGTTTTTGATCCATTTTTGATCTAGGAACTTCCAAGGAAACCAACACTACCTAGATTGCTTGCCGCCAAATGGCGACAAGTCGACTTTTAACCGGCTTGGCTTTAGTATGAACATCATGAGTCAAGCTGCCCCGCCCTATACCCCCGCGCCCGGACGCCTTAATCTTGCAGAAACTTTGCGCATGCTGGTCAATGACGGCATGGTGCATAAATTGCAGGCCGAGCAATTGTTCAAAGATAGGCGGCTGGACAGCTCGGACACCCACCCGCTCAGCATCATCAGCGAGCAAAAGTGGAAAAACCTACAGCCACCGCACAAGACACTCAGTCTGGAATCGCTCACCGCCTGGCTGGCCAAGCGCGCAGCGCTAGAGCATTACCATATAGATCCGCTCAAGCTGGATTTTGGTGCTATCGCCCAGGTGATCACCAAGGCCTATGCCGAGCGCCTCAAGATCATGCCGGTCAAAGTGAGCAACCAGGAAGCCGTAGTCGCCACCGCCGACCCCTTCTATACCGACTGGATTCCCGATCTTGAGCGCATACTCAGGCTGAAGATTCGCCTGGTGGTCGCTAACCCCAAGGAAATCAATCGCTATCTGCCCGAGGTCTACAACCTCGCCACCTCTATCAACATTGCCAACACCGCCAAGGCTGGCCAGGTCATAGGTGTGCAGAATCTGGAGCAATTGGTTGAGTTGGGCAAGAACAAGAATCTGGATGCCAACGAGCAGCATGTGGTCAACATCGTCGACTGGCTATTCAAATATGCGTTTGAGCAACGTGCCAGCGATATTCATCTGGAACCCAGGCGCAATATGGGCATGCTGCGCTTCCGCATCGATGGTGTGCTGCATCAGGTGTATCAGTTGCCAGCCGCCATCATGAATGCGATTACCAATCGCATCAAACTGTTGGGACGCATGGATATGGTGGAAAAGCGCCGCCCGCAGGATGGTCGCATTAAGACGCTGACCGATGAAGGCGAGGAGATAGAGTTACGGCTCTCGACCATGCCAACAGCGTTTGGCGAAAAATTGGTGATGCGGATTTTCACGCCAGAAATTCTGGTGAAGGATTTTCTGGCGCTGGGGTTTTCCGATAAACAATCGGCGCAGTGGACGCAATGGACGCAATCACCCAATGGCATTGTTTTGGTCACTGGCCCAACGGGCTCAGGCAAAACCACCACGCTGTACTCCACGCTCAAACTACTGGCGACCCCAGAGGTTAATGTCTGCACCATAGAAGACCCGATAGAAATGGTGGAACCCGCCTTCAATCAAATGCAGGTGCAGCAGAATATTGGGCTGAACTTTGCCGATGGTGTGCGCACCTTGCTGCGGCAAGACCCGGACATCATTATGGTGGGGGAAATTCGCGATCTGGAAACAGGTGAAATGGCGATACAGGCCGCGCTGACGGGCCATCTGGTGCTGTCCACCCTGCATACCAATGATGCGCCATCCGCGGTAACGCGCCTGCTGGACCTTGGCATTCCCTCTTATTTAATCCACTCGGCCCTTATCGGCATCATGGCCCAGCGTCTGGTGCGTACGCTCTGTGTACACTGCAAAACACCCACCAGCATCAGCCAAGAACGCTGGAATGAGCTGGTAGGTGCCTGGAAATTACCCAAGCCTGAGCATATCCAGCAAGCCAATGGCTGCCTGGAATGTCGCATGACGGGCTTTCGTGGTCGTAGCGGCATTTATGAAATGCTGCCCATCAATCAGGCAATGAAAAAACTCATCACTCACGATGCCGATCTCACCAGCATCAAGCGCCTGCCTACCAGCAAGGCATGCAACCATTGCTGATCAACGGCATGGAAAAGGTCGCCGCTGGCCTGACCACCATAGAAGAACTGCTCAAGGTAGCCCCGCCACCATTTGAATAAACAGGAAACGAATACTTTTGCCCTGTTCAATTACGTCTTGCCCGCATGTGGTTTGATTGCTAACTAAAAAATGTAGGTTCAGGGCTGCTCTAGCTGCCTGAAGGCGTACTTGATAGCTGTGTTTGCGCTGGGGCATCACCAGCCCTCATTCCTGACAAGCCACTTAAAAATCACCAGCTTAAAGCAGTAATTTCCGCATTCTTCCTTGACCAAAGCAGCGCAAACCGTTAGTGTTCTAGGTTTCCCAAACTCTCGGCGTAGCAAGCAATATCTATGGAATTATCTGGCGCAGAAATCGTCATCCGCTGTCTTCAGGAAGAAAACGTTAAATACGTTTTTGGCTATCCTGGCGGCGCGGTGCTCAACATTTACGATGAAATATTCAAACAGGATAAGTTCAAGCATATCCTGGTCCGTCATGAGCAAGCTGCCGTGCATGCAGCTGACGCATATTCACGCGCGACTGGTGAAGTGGGTGTGGCTTTGGTCACCTCCGGCCCTGGTGCCACCAATGCGATTACCGGTATTGCTACCGCCCATATGGATTCAATCCCCATGGTCGTCATCAGCGGCCAGGCGCCTACACCAGCGATTGGTCTAGATGCCTTCCAGGAAGTCGACATGATAGGTATTTCACGCCCTTGCGTGAAACACAACTTCCTGGTCAAGGACGTCAAGGATATTGCGCCTACCATCAAGAAGGCCTTCTTTATCGCCGCTACCGGCAGGCCAGGCCCGGTGGTTGTTGATATCCCTAAGGACATCACCGCGCATCTGGGTGCATTTGATTACCCCAAGAGCGTAGAGATGCGTTCGTACACGCCTATACTCAAGGGCCATTCCGGTCAGATCAAAAAAGCCATCAAGCTGATGCTGGATGCCAAACGCCCCATGCTTTACACCGGCGGTGGCGTGGTGCTGGGCGATGCTTCACAGGAATTGATCAAGCTGGCGCGCCGTCTGGGCTTCCCTATCACCAACACCTTGATGGGCCTGGGTGGCTACCCGGCAACCGATAAGCAGTTTGTTGGCATGCCAGGCATGCACGGCACGCTGGAAGCCAATATGGCCATGCAAGAGTGCGATGTGCTGGTCGCCATAGGCTCGCGCTTTGATGATCGCGTGATTGGCAACCCACAGCACTTCTACAACAAGAACCGCACCATTATTCATGTGGATGTTGATCCATCCTCTATCTCCAAGCGCGTCAAGGTCGATGTGCCTATCGTAGGCCACGTACAGTCTGTGCTGGCAGAGATGAATGAGTTGCTGGATGCGGAAACCCGCACCCCAGACCCGGTTGCACTCAAAGCCTGGTGGACCCAGATTGAGGAATGGCGCAGCCGTAACTGTCTGAACTACAACCGCAATAGCGACATCATCAAGCCACAATACGTGATTGAGAAGCTGTGGGAAGTCACCAAGGGCGAAGCCTATGTGACCTCTGACGTTGGTCAGCACCAGATGTGGGCGGCGCAATACTATAAATTCGACAAGCCACGTCGCTGGATCAACTCCGGCGGCCTGGGCACCATGGGTGTAGGCCTACCCTATGCCATGGGCGTGCAGTTTGCTGACCCTAGCGCCAAGGTGGCCTGTGTTACGGGTGAAGGCAGTATTCAGATGAATATTCAGGAGCTTTCCACCTGTAAGCAGTTCCATCTGCCGATCAAGGTGATCCTGCTCAACAACCGCTATCTGGGCATGGTGCGCCAGTGGCAGCAGTTCTTCTATGAAAATCGCTACTCTGAATCCTATATGGACAGCCTGCCGGACTTCGTCAAGCTGGCTGAGTCCTATGGGCATGTCGGCATGAATATCGAAAAACCTGCAGATGTTGAAGGTGCGTTGACTGAGGCCTTCAATCTGACTGACCGCTTTGTGTTCATGAATTTCATCACCGATCAGAACGAAAATGTGTTCCCCATGGTGCCTAACGGCAAAGGCTTGTCCGAAATCATCCTGGCTGAAGACCTCTAAGAAGAACCACGCATGAAACATATCATCTCTATATTGATGGAAAACGAAGCTGGCGCGCTCTCACGCGTGGCTGGCCTGTTTTCCGCGCGCGCCTACAATATTGAATCTTTGACCGTGGCACCCACCGAGGATGCCACTTTGTCACGCATGACCATCGTCACCTCCGGATCGGATGAAGTGATTGAGCAGATCATCAAGCAGCTCAACAAGCTGATTGATGTGGTCAAGGTACTGGACCTCAACGATGGCCGCTTTATCGAGCGCGAGCTGATGTTGGTGAAGGTAAAGGCCACTGGGCCGTTCCGCGATGAAATGAAGCGCATGTGCGATATTTTCCGCGGTCGTATCATCGACGTAGCAGACGGCAGCTACACCATAGAGCTGACAGGCTCTGGCTCCAAACTGGATGCCTTCCTGGAAGCGCTGGACAAGGCCGCCATTCTTGAAACCGTGCGCACCGGAGCATCCGGTATAGGCCGCGGCGACAGAATACTCAAACTTTAAACGCTTAGCGCTGCAACGCATTGTGCGTTCTGCAGCACCACACCCTCTGTATTGAAAGGTAAAAAATGAAAGTCTATTACGACAAGGACGCTGACTTATCCCTGATCAAAAAGCTCAAGGTGACCATTGTGGGTTATGGCTCCCAGGGTCACGCCCACGCGCAAAACCTCAAGGATTCCGGCGCCACTGTCACTATCGGTGCTCGTAAGGACGGTAGCTCCTTCGCCAAGGCAGTGAATGCTGGCCATGATGTTAAGGAAATCAAGGATGCAGTGAGCGGCGCTGATGTTGTGATGGTCTTGCTGCCTGATGAAACCATGGCTCAGATCTATGAGGCAGACATCAAGCCTAACCTGAAGAAGGGTGCAGCCCTGGCTTTCGCTCACGGCTTCAACGTGCATTACAACCAGATCGTGCCTAGCAAGGATCTGGACGTCATCATGATTGCGCCTAAGGGCCCTGGTCACACTGTACGTTCCGAATACCTCAAGGGTGGCGGCGTACCTTCCCTGATCGCGGTTTACCAAGATGCTTCCGGCAAGGCCAAGGACATTGCCTTGTCCTACGCTGCAGCTAACGGCGGCACCAAGGGTGGCGTGATCGAGACCAACTTCCGTGAAGAAACCGAAACCGATTTGTTCGGTGAACAAGCTGTGCTCTGTGGTGGCGCGGTTGAACTGGTTAAGGCTGGTTTCGAAACTTTGGTTGAAGCTGGTTATGCCCCAGAAATGGCCTACTTCGAGTGCCTGCACGAACTGAAGCTGATTGTTGACCTGATGTACGAAGGCGGCATCGCCAACATGAACTACTCCATCTCCAACAACGCTGAATACGGTGAGTATGTGACTGGCCCACGCGTGATTGCAGACCAGGCACGTGCTGCATGAAGGAATGCCTGACCAACATCCAGAACGGTGACTACGCCAAGCAGTTCATTCTGGAAGGTCGCACCAACTACCCATCCATGACCGCTCGTCGTCGCCTGAACGCTGCTCATCCTATTGAGCAAGTGGGTGGCCAACTGCGCGCCATGATGCCTTGGATTGCCAAGAACAAGCTGGTTGACCAATCCAAGAACTAAAAAGCCCCAGTATTAAGCGTTGATACGCTTGAAATGGACAAGAGGCCGGGCTGAAATGCCCTGCCTCTTTTGTTTTTCAGTCACCGATTTTCTATGAGGCCACCATGGCATCCTCTTGCATCGTCAAGCTGCAATACCTGATTCCCAAGACCGCCCTGACCGTACTGGCAGGCAAACTGGCACATCTACGCGCGGGCAAGCTCACCACTGCGGTCATACGCTGGTTTGTGGGCCGCTATCAAGTCAACATGGCAGAGGCCGCCAACCCTGCGATTGAAAGCTATGCTAGTTTTAATGAGTTTTTCACACGGGCATTAAAGCCAGGCGCACGCCCCCTGGCGCAGGCCAGCCAAATCTGCCCAGTGGATGGTGCCATCAGCCAGTTTGGTGAGATCAAGCACGACCAAATCTTCCAGCCAAGGGCCATGATTACTCCACCCGCACTTTACTTGCGGGCAATGGCGAGATGGCCAAGCAATACGATAATGGGCATTTTGCCACTATCTACCTTAGCCCCAGGGATTACCATCGCATCCATATGCCATGCCGCGGCAAGTTGCTGAGCATGACTTATGTGCCCGGCGACTTGTTTTCGGTTAATCCCGCCACCGCGGAAAACATTCCCGGCCTGTTTGCGCGCAATGAGCGCGTTGTCTGCGAGTTTGCCACCTCAGAGGGTAATTTCGTCCTGGTATTGGTGGGTGCCACCATCGTCGGCAGCATGGCCACCATCTGGCATGGCATCGTCAATCCGCCGCGCCCTGGTCGCGTGCAAACTTGGCATTATGAGGATCAAAACATTGTGCTGGAGCAAGGGGATGAGATGGGACGCTTCTTGCTGGGCTCTACCGTAGTCCTGCTCTACCCGGCTACTTTCAAATTGGCGTTTTCCGGCAACTGGGCACCCCGCGGAGCGGTACGCCTGGGCGAGGCTATGGCGCAAGCACAATAACTCAGCCAAGCGCTTGCAAGGTGTGGCCCAGGCAAATGAATTCACACAATATTAGGCACAAAAAAAGCCACGGTAGTCACCGTGGCTTTTTTTCCGAGTTTAAGACGGTTTTTCAATTTGCCTAGAACCCGATCTCTAGCGTATTAACTGGACTTCCTTCTCTTCCGCACGTGCGCGGCGCCTATCTGCCAAGTGTGAGGACAATTCCTTCAAAGCCAGGCGGTAAACATCACGCTTGAACTCAATCACGGAGTCCATCGCCACCCAGTAATCACTCCAGCGCCAGGCATCAAACTCTGGGTGTGCCGTGGCACGCAGGGAGACATCGCTATCACGGCCCACCAGCCTCAGCAGAAACCAGATTTGCTTTTGTCCCTTGTAGCTGCCGCGCCATTCCCGTTTTATCCAGTTGGTTGGCACGTCATAACGCAGCCAATCCCTGGTTCTACCCAGAATTTTGACATGCTCGGGCCGCAAGCCCACTTCCTCCATCAGTTCACGGTACATGGCTTGTTCTGGACTTTCGCCATGTTTGATGCCACCTTGTGGGAACTGCCAAGAGTGTTCGCGGATGCGCTTACCCCAGAACACCTGATTGCGACCATTGCACAGAATTATGCCAACATTCGGGCGATATCCATCGCGATCTATCATGACAACATACCTCTATAATTTGACGTAATTCTTCCATATTTCGCCCGATAAAGAAAGAAATACCCCTAACTTGAACATGCCTAGGCTATAGGCAAAACCTGCCTGACATCTCGCCTTGACGCTGTTTACACCCGGCCCGTATACTGCCAAGTCAACCTGTAGCAAGCACTGCGCGTTTATTCTCCAATGGCAACAACTCATATCTCCAAGTCGCATCTCGCCAACATTGCTTATTCCAAAGTGCAACATATTGTCACTACGCTAGGCTTGGCCCTGCTGGCACTGGTTGCCTTTACGCCTGCCATGGCTGATCAGGCCTATATCACCAACCAGGGTGACAACACGGTTTCTGTGATTGATCTGGACACATTACAAGTCACTGCCACGATAGCCGTAGGCAAGTCGCCAGTTGGGGTGGCTACCTCGGCCAAGCTAGGTAAGGTTTACATCAGCAATGTAGACAGTCACTCCGTCTCGGTGATTGATAGCCAGCAACTGCAAGTGACCGACACTATCGATATTGCAGCTCGCCAGTGGGCATTGCCCTTTCACCCGACAGCCGCACCTTGTATGTGGCCGACTGGAATGACAACCGTATATTGGCGATCAATACCGCCAACACGGCAGAACGCCGTGAAGTCAGCATAGGCAAGGCCCCTGCTGGCATTATGATCAGCCCTGACGGCAGCAAACTGCTGGTTGCCAACCGTGACAGCAATGACCTTGCCATTATAGACACCACCAGCCTCAAGGTATTGCAGCGCATTGCCACTGGCGCTCACCCCTTTGGCATCGCTGCCAGCGCGGATAGCAAAAAAGTATTCAGCGTCAATGTCTACGCCAATAGTTTATCCATCCTTGACCTGAGCAATGGCAGCAGCCAGACCATAGCCGTGGGTGAACATCCTTACTGCGTGATTGTCAGTCCGGATAATCGTTATGCTTATGTCACCAATACCCAGGCCGATTCGGTCTCAGTTATAGACCTAGAGCTAGGCAAGGAAATCAGCAAGATACATGTAGGCGGCTTCCCCGAAGGCATCAATTACGATGCTAAGCGCCAAAAGATTTATGTTGCCAACTGGTTTGACAACTCAGTTTCAGTGATAGACGCCAGTAGTCATAAACACCTGAAGGACATCCCGACTGGCAAGCAAAGCCGGGCCTTTGGGCAGTTTATTCTCAAGACGTCACATTGATAGGGGCTGTTCTAGTATGCTGTCCCGCACACAATTGCAGGACAGCACACTGGCTGCCCACTTTAAAGTAGCTATAAAACATGGAGAAATAGTGATGAAAAAGATACTCGCCCTGCTGGCTATTGGCATGTTGCCACTGACAGCTGCCGCCCACGGCCCTTCCCCACAAAAAGTAGAAAAAACCGTTGTGATCGACGCCAGCCCTGACAAGGTCTGGGGCCTGATCAAGGACTTCGGCGGCTGGCAAAAGTGGCACCCTGCCATTGAAAGCACCAAGCTCGACAAGCGCAAGGATGACGCTGGCCAGGAAGAAACCACACGCCTGCTGACCCTGAAGGGCGGCGGCACCATTCTGGAAAACCTCAAGAGCATTGACGATAGCAGCAAGCAGATGAAGTACGGCATCATCGAGGGTGTATTGCCTGTTGCTGACTATTACTCCACCATCTCTGTAAAGGCAGTTGACGGCGGCAAGTCTGAAGTCAAGTGGATGGGTCGCTTCTACCGTGTTTACAAGCTCAACCCACCTATCCCACCAGGTCAAGATGACAAGTCTGCTCTGGATGCAGTGAACGGCGTTTATGACGCTGGTTTGGCTAACCTGAAGAAGGTTGCTGAAGGCAAGTAAGTCTGCAACTTACTAAAGCTTGTCACTAGCTGACAATTTTTGTCAGTGCCTGAAGCTGAAAAGGCGTAACTAAGGTTACGCCTTTTTGTTGCGCATTGAAAATATCCTTTATTTTCAATAACAAGTCATCTTTTTATAAAAGTTGGCACGCAGGTTGCAATACTCTGAGCACGCGGTGTAGTGCATACCGCAACAGTCAACCAAACCAAACAAAGGGGTTAGCGATGAAAAAGGTACAACAAGGTTTTACTCTGATCGAACTGATGATCGTTGTTGCGATTATCGGTATTCTGGCTGCGGTAGCGATTCCGTCTTACCAAGATTACACCGCCAAGTCTAAATGGGCTGCAGCATTGGCTGAAGTGGCACCCGGAAAAACAGGTTTTGATCTGGCGTTGAATGAAGGTTTGACACCGACCTTAACAAACCCACCACCTGATGGCTCAGCTTACATAGGTGTTCAAGCTAGCAACGCAAATACCACAATTGCTCTCGCCACATCCGGTACATTGACTGCGACGATTGTGAATGGCCCAAGCACTGTAGCCACTCGCACCATCACCTTGACTCGTAACGCCACAACAGGTGCATGGACATGCGCGTCGACAGCCTTGCAACGTCATATCGGCCCAGTGGCAGTATGCACAGGTGCAGCTTCTTAATAGAACAAGCTTGATGCTCAACACAACCCGCTTACGAGCGGGTTTTTTATTATTCGTGGCCCAGAATACTTACATCAAATCCATGCCCCAGCAGGATGATTGCAGCTGCCGAGCTACGTCGTCCAGTATGACAGTAAGTGATATAGCTTTGCGATTTATCCAGATTATTCAGTAGTTTGCGTAAATCATACAAAGGCGTATTGATCGCGTTAGGAAGATGCTGATAGTCATACTCTGCAGGCAAGCGCACATCCAGCCACTTGGCCCCTTCTTTGACCATTTGCTCAGCTTGCGCAACCGTCACTTGCTGTAAAAGCGGTGTCTGCAATAATTCGAGGAAATCCTGCTTTTTCAGCCTGAGCAATAGACCACCGGTTTTCATAACGATGGTGGCATTGCGGCGATTGCTGCTCACCAAAGCCTCTTCACCAAAAGCCGACCCCGGACCAAGCTCTGCAAGAATGACATCAGGCTGCCCGGGAGCAGGTCTGCGACTCACCAAGGCTTGGCCTTGGTCAATCAGGTAATAATAATCACCTTCTTCGCCCTGGCGAATAATGACCTGCCCTATGACCACTGGCAGCAGTTCCATACGCCTGAACATTTCTTCAATATTTGCAGCCGGTAATCGACTGAACAAGCCATTCTGTAATTTGGCTACGCCAAACACCTCGGTTTGCCGCATCCATTTGGCTTGATCTGGCACTTCCGGTGTTTGCGGTAAACTGGCCTCAAGCTCGAGCTCATCTCCCGCAAGCTGATCCCAGGTCATCATAATGTCCAGCAAGTCGGTATCAATACGCACTATCTGGATATCAGTCAGGGCACGAGTATCTTTCACCGGCAGTGGACCACTGCCCACAGGAAATTTGGCTTCTTCGCTACCCCCCACCAACACCCGGCTGCTGCCATCAACATGATTAATCGCCAACTCACCCTGCAAGAGATATAACACTTGGGAGTTTTTGTTGACGTTCAGACGCCAGGGATCAATGTCCTGATTGACGTACTCAATAAAGCTCAGTGTCGCCAATTCATGCAAACGAGCTTTCGATAGTGAAAGTATGGGTTCAAGTTGCAGCAAAAAGGTTTCAAGGATGTGCATAGGTTCTCACAAGGTTATGGTCTGCCCATGCTGCAGGGCTTGTGGCGCTAATGGATGCTGTAATTGCTCAATGTCGTTCATGATGCTGTCTGCCTCGCCGGGCTTGAGGTGGGTAATCCACACCCGAGGGCGAGACTGCAGCAGATCAAGCCCCTTCAGCAATAAGGAAGGGCAAAGATGGCAAGAGAGTTTGGCCAGCTCAATATCGGCATTGCTGAATGCAGTCTCAATAATCAGGTGCTGTAGATTTTGTACCTGATTGAGCGCATGCCAGAACGCATCGTTGTGGGTAGTATCTCCGCTGAAAGCAATGCCGCCACCCTCGCCTTCAATCAAATAACCGAGTGCGGGCACACTATGCCGCGCAGGCAAGGCGGTAATTCGGGTTTTTCCAACATTCACCGTTTCGCCCACCACTAGCGGCGCATACTGCAAAAGAGGATGTTCCAGTGACGGAATCTGGTTGAAGTCTGGCCAGACTTGCCAATTAAAAATATGTGCTTTTAAGACAGCGATGGTTTCCGCCAGAGCATGCACCACCACGGGGGCTTGCCGCCTACCCAACACGGTATCGAGCAGGAAGGGCAAAAATGCCGTGTGATCGAGATGGGCATGGGTAAGAAACACATGATCAATGGCTTCAAGTTGCGTAATGCTCAGTTCGCCCACGCCGCTACCTGCATCCAGCAGAATAAGCTCATCAATCAAGAAAGAGGTCGTACGCTGACCTTGGCCTACGCCGCCACCGCAACCCAACACTTCGAGCTTCATGCTGGCCCCTGTTTGCTATCGAAGCGATGAATGCCCTGCCATTGCGGCTCTGGAGGCTGGCTCATGCATTCGGCGATACGTGCTAGATAGATGTGATGAATTCTTCGCTCCCCAAACCTTGACTGTAAATCCAGAAATGCTGTCCGCGCTTGCTGCCAATGTTGTTCTCTATAGTGTAACAATGCCTGGGCATAGTGCAGTGATTGCTGCTCGGCCTCAGAGCTTGTCACTATTTGTGCAGCGCTATCCAGAATCGGCGCATAAATACGTACAGCAGCATCTTTACCTTTTACGCGCACAAGATCAAGTTCGCGGTAATGGTATTGCGTTGCCGCCAGGCAGACCGCCTCACTCAAGATGAGTGGTTCAGCATAATATGGTGACAAGCTTTCAAGTCTGGCGCCCAGATTCACCGCATCGCCCAGCACGGTATAAGCCATGCGAAAGGCCGAACCCATATTGCCTACCGTCATTTCCCCACTATTGAGCCCTATGCCTATCTCCAACCTGGGCCAGCCTTTTTGGTAAAAAGCCGTATTGACCTCTTGCAGCGCCTGCAGCATGCCGATTGCCGCGCTACTGCATGATTTGCATGTTGCTCATCATGCAGCGGCGCCCCCCAAAAGGCCATGATGCATCGCCCATGTATTTGTCTATAGTGCCACGATGCTGGTGTATCACCTCGGTCATGGCGCTGAGATACTCGTTCATGAGCTTGGCCAGTTCCTGCGGTGGCAGCGCCTCGGAAATACTGGTGAAGCCACGAATATCACAGAACAGCACCGTCATCTGACGATTCTCACCCTCCAGCCCAAAATTTACGGGCTGGGCAGCCATCTCGCTGACCAAGGCTGGCGGCACATATTGCCCAAATAATTGGGTCAAATGCCGCTTGCTGCGGGACTCAATGAAGTAGCCATAACTCACATTGAGCACATAGATCAGCACAACCGCCAATAGTGGCGAGGCCAAGGGTAAATCCAGCCCGGCACGCCAAAGCACCAAATTGCCTGTTACCAAGCCAAGCAACACCGCAAGGCTCAAAACTGTGCCCGCCAATGGGCTCAGGGCAGGCAGATAATAAGCCAAGCTTAACCCCAGGATAACTAGCAGCAATATTTCTGCACCCGTTCTGTAATCTGGCGCATGACGCAAATTGCCATCCAGCATGCCAGCAATCATATTCGCGTGTACTTCCACCCCGGGGTAAACACTTTGTACTGGCGTGGCGCGCAAATCCATGAGGCCAGGAGCACTGGTGCCCACCAGCACTATCTTGCTCTTTAATGCCGATAGAGGTGCACGACCATGCAGCACATCGCTGGCGGCGATATAGGAAAAGCTGCCTTGTGGTCCGCGATAAGGAATCAAGGCGGTGATATTGGCATCCACAGGCAGCCTGCGCTGGCCCAGCCCTATCCACTCCAGGCTGTTATAACCAGCAGATTGCTCTATGCCCGCAGTGAGTTGTGGCTCACCCAAGGCGAGACGTGTCACGGCCAGCGCCAGTGACTCATACAAACCATCGCCATGCTGCACCAACAAAGGCACGCGGCGGGTGATGCCGTCATCATCAGGTTCAGGATTGAAATGTCCAGCCGCAGCGGCTTGCTGTTGTAACTGGGGTAGATTGGCACCGTAACCATTGGCTGCCATCACCGCCATATGGGGCATGGCCTGCAGCACACTGGCATCCAGTGCCGCAGGCGGCAACAGCCCTATGTTGTGGCTGGCCTCACCATCGTGACGAAAATAATAGCCCAGCACCACACGGCGCCCCTGCATGCTGTTGGCAAAACGTTGATCGTAGTTGAGTTCCGGCTCCAGCGCGGCAAGTGCGGCTTTGTAACCCGCCTGGTCGTGCAACTGCTGGCTTTGCAACCGTTGCAACACTGGCAAGCCTGAACTTTGATCAGCCTCGGCAAACACCACGTCAAACGCCACCACATCAGCGCCATAACGCTCAAACAACTGATCCAGCAACAAGGCAAGTTTGTCACGGCTCCAGGGCCAATGCCCCTCTTGCTGCAAACTGGCCTCATCGATATCGACAATCACAATGCGCTCATCCACGCCACCCGGCATGGTGAGCTTGAGCCTGGCATCATAGGCAAAGCGTTCCAGGCTACGCAGCACCTGGCTGTCCATGCCGCCTGCAACCTGCACCATCAGCAAGATAGGCACCAGCATGCCCAATAGCCTGCGCAAAGTGTGGTGAGAAATCAGCTTGGGTAGTCGCATATGCCAGGCAAAGGAGCTTATAGTAAGGCATTAAGCATAGCCTAAATGCATGCCAACAGGCACCCAGCCCAGGCTTGCCGCGCATGGAACCTGCTATGCGTGGCAAAATGCAGGTTTTGCAATCAACTGGAAACCTCATGGCCTTGCTGGATTTTATAGAACTTGCTGCTGCAGAACCCATCCATAACACGGTGATCCTGCTACACGGACTAGGGCTGATGGTCATGACTTTGCCCCCATCGTGCAGGAGCTGGCGCTAGCCAACACGCGCTTTATTCTGCCGCATGCGCCCAGCATTCCAGTCACAGTCAACCAGGGTTATGTCATGCCCGCCTGGTATGACATCTATGGCTTTGGCGCTGATTTCAAGCAAGATGCCGTCGGCATACAAGCAACGCAACACGCCATCAATGCCTTGATCGCCAATGAAATCCAGCGCGGCATCCCCAGCGAGCGCATTACGCTGGCAGGCTTTTCCCAGGGTGGGGCAATCGCGCTGCATACGGCTTTGCGCCATCCTCAGCCTTTGGCTAGCGTGCTGGCTTTATCGACTTACCTGCCGCTGGCAGACACCCTGGCGAGTGAGGCCAGCGTTGCCAACCGCCAAATCCCCATTTATATGGCGCACGGCACGGCAGACAACGTCATCAGCCTGGAACGCTGTCATGCCTCTGCACGTGCATTGCAGCAACAGGGTTACCAAGTAAACCTGCATGAATATGCCATGCCGCATTCGGTTTCCATGGAAGAAATTCAGGATATCCGTGCCTTCTTGCAGCCGCGCTTAGCCATAACATCAACTTAATCATGGTCTATAGCGGCGGATCAGCGTAAAATCGTGCCTATTTTCAATAACGCAGGCCGCACTGGCAGGGGTTTACGCCCAGGGTTCAAGCCAACATGCGCAATCCTGCCCCAGTTGTACTCATGAGCAAAAAAACCAAAGCTGACGACCAACAGGCGAGCATGTTTGAGGCCCTGGCCTTTGAAGATGCCATGACAGAACTCGAGCAATTGGTCGGGCAGATAGAATCCGGCCAGCTTCCGCTTGAGCAATCGCTGGCCGCTTACAAGCGCGGCTCAGAGCTATTGCTGCATTGCCAGAAATCACTGGCCGATGTCGAGCAGCAAGTGCGCATCCTCAATGAGTCCAATCAGCTACAAGCCTATACCGATACTAAATGACCGATTTCCAAAGCTGGGCCCTACACATACAACAACGTATGGAAGATGTGCTGGACACTGTGCTGCCAGCTGCCAACATTGCCCCTGACCGCCTGCATGAAGCCATGCGTTATGCCGTGCTCGGCGGCGGCAAGCGGGTGCGCGCCCTGCTCGCCCATGCTGCCGGCGCCTTGTGTGGCGCAGATGCTGCCAAGGTAGATATTGCCGCCGCCGCTGTGGAGCTGATACACGCTTACTCGCTGGTGCATGATGACATGCCCTGTATGGATGACGATGATCTGCGCCGCGGCAAACCTTCGTGTCACAAACGTTATGATGACGCGACAGCCTTGTTGGTAGGTGACGCCCTGCAAACGCTGGCCTTCCAATCTCTGGCTACGCCAGGTTTGTGTACTGATGCCCATAGGCAACTTGAAATGCTCAATTTACTGGCCATCGCCAGTGGCTCACGCGGCATGGCGGGAGGTCAGGCCATTGATCTCGCCAG
This sequence comes from Methylobacillus glycogenes JCM 2850, assembly GCF_000617925.1. Classification (GTDB taxonomy): domain Bacteria; phylum Pseudomonadota; class Gammaproteobacteria; order Burkholderiales; family Methylophilaceae; genus Methylobacillus; species Methylobacillus glycogenes. The sequence continues at coordinate 416,816 of NZ_BAMT01000002.1, read as the reverse complement.
CGTAGGCAAGCCTTTGGATCAGTCCGAACTTGAATACATGCACATCCATAAAACCGGGGCGCTGATTCGCGCTGCGGCCCTGCTGGGTGCCCATTGTGCGCCGCAACTAGACCCGCAAAAACTACAGGCCATAGATCATTATGCCCAATCCATAGGCCTGGCTTTCCAGGTGGTGGATGATATTCTTGACGCCGAAGCCGACAGCGAAACTCTGGGTAAAACCGCAGGCAAGGATGCCCAAAGCGACAAGCCCACCTATGTCACCATTTTGGGCATAGAGCGCGCCAAGCAATTGGCGCAAGAATTACTGGAAAACGCCCTCACGCCCCTGGCGGAGTATGGTGACGCTGCCACGCCACTGAGACAGCTGGCCACTTTCATCACACAACGCAGCTTCTGAGCCCGCCTGACATGAGCAAACTGCTGGATACTATTCAAAGCCCCGAGCAACTGCGCAAGCTGGAGCGCAAAGAACTACATGCACTGGCAAGCGAACTGCGTGAGTTTCTGGTCAACAGCGTGTCACAGACTGGTGGTCATCTTTCCTCCAACCTGGGGGTGGTTGAACTCACCATCGCGCTGCATTATGTGTTCAACACGCCAGAAGACCGCCTGGTGTGGGATGTAGGTCACCAGACCTACCCGCACAAGATACTGACTGGCCGCCGTGAGGCCATGAGCGAGTTGCGCAAGCCACAAGGCATTGCCGGATTCCCACGCCGCAGCGAAAGTGCTTATGACACCTTTGGCACGGGGCACTCCAGCACCTCCATCTCTGCCGCACTGGGCATGGCGGTTGCCGCGCAAAAAGCCGGGCTGGAGCGCCGCTCTGTCGCCATCATAGGCGATGGCGCCATGACTGCGGGTATGGCTTTTGAAGCGCTGAACAATGCGGGTGCGATGGATACCAATATTCTGGTCATCCTCAATGACAACGATATGTCGATTTCGCCCAATGTAGGCGCGTTGAACAATTACCTGGCCAAGCTGTTATCTGGTCGCCTGTATACCACCATGCGTCGTTCGGGTGAAAAAGTCCTGAATGTTGTGCCTCCAGTACGGGAATTTGCCAAGCGTGCCGAAGAGCATGTCAAAGGCATGGTCACCCCTGGCACTTTGTTTGAAGAGTTCGGTTTCAATTACATAGGCCCGATTGATGGTCATGACCTTGATGTCCTGATCACCACGCTGAAAAACATACGTGAGCTCAAAGGCCCACAATTCCTGCATGTTGCCACGCAAAAAGGCCACGGCTATCAACCTGCCGAGGATAATCCTGGCAAATATCATGGCGTGGGCAAGTTTGACCCCAGCAATGGTTGCGCCACTGCATCTTCCGGCAAGAAGACCTACACCCAGGTATTCAGTGACTGGTTGGTGGATATGGCGGAACAGGACGTACGCCTGATCGGCATTACCCCCGCCATGTGCGATGGCTCGGGCCTAAATGCCTTTGCCGAGCGTTTCCCTGAACGTTTCTATGATGTGGGCATTGCTGAACAGCACGCGCTGACTTTTGCCGCGGGCATGGCCTGTGATGGCCTCAAACCTGTGGTGGCCATCTACTCCACCTTCCTGCAACGCGCTTACGATCAGTTCATCCATGATATCGCCCTGCAAAACCTGCCAGTGGTGTTTGCCATAGACCGTGCTGGCTTGGTGGGCGCGGATGGGCCTACCCATGCGGGCAGCTTTGATTTGAGTTTCCTGCGCTGCATCCCCAATATTGTCATCATGACGCCCAGCGATGAAAACGAATGCAGGCAAATGTTGTATACCGCCTACCAGCATGAGGGCCCCTCCGCAGTGCGCTACCCGCGCGGCAGTGGCACTGGTGTCAGCATTAGCAAACAAATGCAGGCGTTACCCATTGGCAAGGCGGAGATACGCAGGACAGGTAGCCGCGTGGCTATTTTAGCTTTCGGCAGCATGCTCAGCCCTGCGCTACAGGCAGCGGAAACACTGGATGCCACTGTCGCCAATATGCGCTTCGTCAAGCCGCTGGATATCGCCACGGTGCAAACCCTGGCTCAGCAACATGAGTTGATTGTCACCATAGAAGAAAACACCATTATGGGTGGCGCAGGCGCTGCCGTGATGGAAGCCATGCAAGCGTTGGGACTGAACACAGCCACGCTATGCCTGGGTTTACCTGATACTTTCATAGAGCATGGCGTGCATGAAACCATGCTGGCCGAATGCGGTCTTAACGCTGCAGGCATAGTCGCTGCAATTGAGAAAAGATTAACCAAGTAGTATACTCAACTATTAGCCAGCGCAATTGGCTCAAGTATTCAACTTCAAGCATTTAACTTATAGCTCTTCAGGAACGCCATGAACCAACCCTCCATTCCACCCATTGAAGATGTGCAGAACACCCCGGATACCCGGCAGCTCGCCATTGACAAGGTAGGGATCAAATCCATACGTCATCCGGTCAAGGTCAAGGACAAGACCGGCGGTGTGCAGCACACCGTGGCTACATTCAATATGTATGTATTCCTGCCGCACAACTTCAAGGGTACGCACATGTCGCGCTTTGTTGAGATTCTCAACATGAACGAGCGCGAGATCTCCGTAGACTCGTTTGAAAGTATTCTGCGTGCAATGGTGGAGCGCCTGGACGCTGAGTCCGGCCATGTGGAAATGACCTTCCCCTACTTCGTCAACAAAGCGGCTCCGGTTTCTGGTGTAGAGAGCCTGTCTGATTACGAAGTCACCTTCATCGGCGAGATCAATCAGGGCAAATATGACATTACGGTCAAGGTCGTGGTGCCAGTAACCAGCCTCTGCCCATGCTCCAAGAAGATTTCCGATTACGGCGCACACAATCAACGTTCACACGTAACTGTGACCGCCTTGATCAATGACTTCATCTGGGTTGAAGACATTATTCGCCTGGTTGAAGATCAAGCCTCTTGCGAAGTCTATGGCCTGCTCAAGCGCCCTGACGAAAAATACGTCACCGAACGTGCTTACGACAATCCCAAGTTTGTTGAAGACATTGTGCGTGACGTGGCTGCCCAGCTTAACGCTGAAAAGAAGATAGACGCTTATACCGTGGAATCTGAAAACTTCGAATCCATCCACAATCACTCGGCTTATGCCTTGATTGAAAAGAAAAAGCGCTAATCAGCTCTGAGTCGCTAGCCGACTAGCAGCAATAAAAAACGGCAGCCCAGGCTGCCGTTTTTTATTGCTGTGCGTATACATCAATATTTCTTGATCAAGGTCAGGGCAATGCCATCACGCTTCATTTCCACCCGGTTAAGCGCGCTCATGCCCAGCAACACCACGCTTGGGGACCCCCCTTCCATCACCAGACCATCGACCTGGCTCAACACCAAACCATTGAGCTTGACGCTATTGATCACCACCCTATAGGCATCGGCAACCCCATTGGCAGTCTGCACAGACACTGGCGTACCGCGCTTGTAATCTATTTTGGCATAACGTGCATCACCGCTATTGAGCACAATCGCAGAGGCGCCAGTATCCACGAGAAAACGCAAGGTCATGCCATTAATCTGACCATCAGCGAAATGATGCCCGGTGGAATCAGCATAGAGAGTGACACTAGCAGCCCCCGAGCTGACATTAGGCCCAGCAATGGAAACCGCCTGCCCCATGCCCAGCTCACGCCTGCGGCCTTCCGCCTCAACCACGGCTTTTTCACTATTGGCGGAGATCAGCTTGACGCCCTCTGGGCTAATATCATTCTCGGACAAAGTGCGCGGCTTGCCACCATTAATGACCATTACCGCCTTACCATGAAACAAGCCGACAATATTGATCTGGGTTTCGGCTTGCGCTACCAAGGAGGCAAAGAATAACGACACTGCTATCCAACAAGCTCTCATCAATATCCTTTATTCGGGCCGCATCACGAACATGAAAAAGATAAAACCGAGCATAGCGCAGAGTGCGGATGCGGTAAATGTCCAGCTAGGCCCCAGGCTTTCCCAGGCAAAGCCGCTGACCACCGCGCCCAAGGTGCCACCGACGCCGTAGGAGATGCTGGTGTATAGCCCCTGACCCTTGGATTGATGCCTGCCCTTGAAGTATCTATGCGTCAGCGCCACGGCTGCCGCATGATAAGAGCCAAAAGTGGCGGCATGCAGCGTTTGTGCGAGCACGATCAGCCACCAGACATCGACCGCCCAGCCAATCACGAAGAAGCGCACAAAGGCCAGAAACAGACTGGCCAGCATGATGCGACGTAAGCCAAAGCGCGCCGTCAGGCGTGGCATATTCAAAAACACCATGATTTCACAGGCCACACCCAGCGCCCACAGCCAGCCTATCGCATCTTTGCTGTAACCATGGTCAACCAGATAAATGGAATAGAAAGTGTAATAAACGCCGTGTGCTGCAGACATGGTAAAACACGCCGCCATCAAGGCAATTACTTCACGGCGCTTGAGAATGGCCCACCAGGTACTATCGCCTTCCTGCTGCAAGGAGACCAAGGGATCGGACAAGCGCCAGGACAGGGCCCACACGCCTGCCAGCAAGGCAAAAATCACCCACAGCAGCGCCATCATGCCCACATACTGCAAGGCGTAACCCAGACCAATGACGGCCACAACAAATCCTATGGAGCCCCAAAGCCGGATATGTCCGTAGCGATCCAGCCTATCGCCCAGATGCCCTAAGGTTACTGCCTCTATCAGAGGCAAAGAGGCGCTCCAGAAAAAGCTCAGCGTCAGCATCACCGCAAACAGCCAGTAAAAACTTTCACCAAAAAACACACCTAGGTAAGCGACCAGACTAGCGCCAGCCAACCATTGGATAATCGGCACACGATGGCCACGCCTGTCTGCTACCCAGCCCCAAAGACTGGGCGAGAAACTGCGTGCCACCTGGAACAGCGACATCAGAATCGCGATTTGAAAGGCGCTAAAGGAGAGGGACTTAAGGTACAAAGTCCAAAAGGGGGTAAACGCCCCGACGAAACCGAAATAGGCGAAGTAAAAGCCTGAGAGCCGCCAGTAAGGCAGCGTATTCTGACTCACGCCCAGACCCAGCTCAGGGATGGCTTTAGCAGCGAGCTGTCCTCACATAGGTGCAAGCTGCCCCTGAACATGAGCTGCAAGCCCTAAATCTTGATGGTATCGACTGCGACATCGGCATTCTGGGCACGATGACGCAAGGCATGATCCATCAGCACCAGGGCTAACATCGCCTCAACGATGGGGGTAGCGCGCACACCAACGCAGGGGTCATGACGGCCCGTGGTCTGCATTTCCATTGCCTGGCCTTGTTTATCGATGGAATGGCGTAATTGTGGAATGCTGGAAGTAGGCTTGAAGGCGACATGCGCAACAATTGCCTGGCCGCTGGAAATCCCCCCTAGCACACCGCCAGCATGATTGCTGCTGAAACCATTGGGCGTCAACTCATCCCCATGCAGGGAGCCACGCTGCGCCACGCTGGCAAAACCATCACCTATCTCAACGCCCTTGGCGGCATTGATGCCCATCATCGCATGGGCGATATCGGCATCCAGCCTGTCATACACTGGCTCACCCCAACCCACTGGCACATTGTCAGCGACAACGGTGATACGCGCGCCTACCGAATCACGCTCATGACGCACTTGGTCGAGATAAGCTTCAAGTTGGGGAATGCTGGCAGCATCCGCGGCAAAGAAGGGATTGTTATGCACTTCATCCCAGCTGCTGAAAGGCACCTGGATTTCGCCAAGCTGGCTCATATAGCCACGAATAACCACACCGTAGCGCTGCTTCAGCCATTTCTTGGCGATGGCACCCGCGGCCACTCTGACTGCGGTTTCTCTAGCGCTGGAGCGACCACCGCCACGGTAATCGCGAATGCCGTATTTCTGCCAATAGGTGTAATCGGCATGTCCAGGGCGGAATGTCTCAGCAATCTTGCCGTAGTCCTGGCTGCGTTGATCCTGGTTACGGATCAGCAAGCCTATGGGCGTGCCCGTGGTCTTGCCTTCGAATACGCCTGAAAGTATTTCTACCGTATCAGGCTCCTGCCGCTGGGTCACATGGCGTGAAGTGCCGGGCTTGCGCCTGTCCAGTTCAATCTGGATATCTGCTGCAGACAGCTCCAATCCTGGCGGGCAGCCATCCACAACGCCGCCTATGGCCGGGCCATGGGATTCGCCAAAAGAAGTCAGGGTGAACAAGGTGCCTATGCTATTGCCGGACATGGTCTGTCTCTTTATCTGGGGTTTGCAGTCAAACCGCAAGTTTAGCATATCCGGCTTTAGCCATGACCCGCCCAGCACTGCGGCTAAGGCCTGAAGTCTGTTTCCAGGACTTTACAGCTGCTGCCAAACCCCGGGCGCAATTCCATCCAGCGTATGCTGGCCTACCGCATAGCGGATCAGGCGTAAGGTGGGCAAACCAACACTGGCGGTCATCCTGCGCACCTGGCGATTTTTGCCCTCACTGATCTTGAGCTCTAACCAGCTGGTAGGAATGGCTTTGCGTTCGCGTATGGGTGGCGTGCGCGGCCACAAGCCAGCGGGCTCATCCATGCGCCGCACTTCGGCGGGTTGAGTAATAAAATCACCCAGATCAACGCCACGGCGCAGCGCTGCCAGGGCCTGTTCCTCCGGTTCGCCCTCGACTTGCACCCAGTAAGTTTTGAATTCTTTATAGCGCGGGTGCGATATCCGGTGTTGTAGCCTGCCATCATCGGTTAAAATGAGCAGACCTTCACTGTCAGTATCCAGCCGTCCAGCGGCATAGACCCCGGGCAGGGCAATATAATCCTTCAGCGTCTTATGCTTTTCATGTGGGCTGAACTGACAAATTACACCGTAGGGCTTGTTGAATAAAATCAGCATCTTGGTCTCTTGCAATGATTACGCCTGATATCTCTATAGCGTTTGAATAGGATAGTTCTGAATGTCTACAAAAATTAATGTGCCTGCCAATGGCGAGAAAATTACCGTCAATGCGGACAACTCCCTCAATGTCCCTGACCAGCCGATTATCCCATTTATTGAAGGTGACGGTATCGGCGTCGACATCACGCCGCCCATGCGTCATGTGGTCGATAGCGCCGTGGCCAAGGCCTACGGTGGCAAGCGTGCCATCGCCTGGATGGAAGTCTATGCTGGTGAAAAAGCAGTCAAGGTCTATGGCGACAATACATGGCTGCCCGATGAAACTCTTAAGGCCGTCAAGGAATACGTAATCTCCATCAAGGGCCCACTGACCACCCCAGTCGGTGGCGGCATACGCTCCCTCAATGTGACTTTGCGCCAGGAGCTGGACCTCTACGTCTGTCTGCGCCCTATCCAGTATTTCCAGGGCGTGCCCAGCCCGGTCAAGCATCCAGAGAAAACCGATATGGTGATCTTCCGTGAGAACACTGAAGATATCTATGCGGGTATTGAATGGGCGGCAGGTACCGATGAAGTCAAGAAGGTGATTGATTTCTTGAGCGATATGGGTGTGCGCAAAAAGATCCGCTTCCCTGAAGCATCGGCCATCGGCATCAAGCCAGTTTCGGTAGACGGCAGCAAGCGCCTGGTGCGCAAGGCCATCCAATACGCTATCGATAACAACCGCAAGTCAGTTACCATTGCCCACAAGGGCAACATCATGAAATTCACCGAAGGTGGTTTCAAGAACTGGGGTTATGAAGTTGCCAAGGAAGAATTCGGCGCGGTGGAAATTGATGGTGGCCCATGGTGCAAGCTGCCTAACGGCATCATCATCAAGGACTGCATTGCGGATGCCTTCCTACAGGAAATTCTGCTGCACCCAGCGGATTACGATGTGGTCGCCACCTTGAATCTCAATGGTGACTATATTTCTGACGCATTGGCGGCCCAGGTCGGCGGCATAGGCATAGCCCCCGGTGCCAATATTTCCGACACCGTGGCCATGTTCGAAGCGACGCACGGCACAGCTCCCAAGATTGCGGGCAAAGATATTGCCAACCCCAGCTCCCTGATTCTGTCAGCCGAAATGCTACTGCGTCACTTGGGTTGGACAGAAGCCGCAGACCTGGTATTGCAGGGCGTGGCCAAGGCCATCAGCGCAAAACGTGTCACCCATGACTTCTCCTCCCAGATGGAAAGCGCCACGCAAGTGGGCAGTGCGGAATTTGGTGCAGAAATCGTCAAGCACATGTAACAACGGCCGAGACACGGTTTAAACCAACAAAGAAAAAGGCCCGATGCAATGCATCGGGCCTTTTTCTTTGAGACTAGCTAGTCTAGCAATCTGCGGGGGTTAAGCAGCTTTCTGGATATTGGAAGCTTGCTTGCCCTTTGGACCTTCGGTCACGTCGAAAGAAACGCGTTGACCTTCTTTAAGACTCTTGTAGCCAGCTTCTACAATTGCGGAGAAGTGAGCGAACAAATCGTCGCCACCATCGTCCGGGGTAATGAAACCAAAACCTTTGGAGTCATTAAACCACTTTACGGTACCTGTTGCCATTTCTAAACTTCCTTGCTTTTTATAACAGGGGAGGCGACCCCAAAAGTTTGTACTTCAAGAATTTAAGTCGGTAGTTGCCGGCTACAATGCACTCGAATTCCAAACGCCTGAACGCGTTTTTACGTGGGTTATTCTCAGATGTCAAGCGCTTTTGCGTGTTAATTAGCATTTTTACTGAATTTTTTTAAAAAGCCCTATGTAATAACCGCCTGCACGCGCTTGATGCTTTACAAATAAAAAACCAACATGCATCATCGAACATCAATGTGATCTCTTAGGAGATCTTTCCTATGCACTATCGCGTTCACCAGATAAAGGTTGGCTCTCAGATCCATGGCTGCTGTCACCTCTCCTAGCAAGCTGGGCGGACTGGCCCGCATGCTGATTCATCAGAAGCTGTTGAGCGAAGATGAGGCGCTTGCCCTGCAAGCCGCAGCCAATGCGGCCAAAGTTTCATTCATCACGCAATTGCTACAGTCGCGCAAGCTCAGTGCCCTACAGGTGAGTCATGCGGCATCACAGGCATTTGGCTTTCCACTATTGGACCTTAACGCCATCAGCCCGGACGACCTGCCCAGCAAAAGCATCAGCCCGCAGTTGATGCAAAGTGCACGTGCGATTGCATTGTACAGCCGTAGCAATACCTTATTTGTAGGGCTTTCTGATCCCACCAATCTGCATACGCTGGACGAATTACAGTTTCAGACCGGCAAAGCATTGGTCCCCATCATTGTTGAGGATGACAAGCTCAGCAAGTGGATAGACAAGCTGGTGGAAGCCGGTGACACCACGATGAGTGCACTGATCAGCGATGACGATTTTGGTCTGGATATTGAGCAGGACGACAAAGCGAACGAACCCGAAGCCTCGCTTGAGGTAGAAGATGCGCCTATCGTTAAATACCTGCAGAAAATGCTATTGGATGCCATCAACCTTGGCGCATCGGATTTACATTTTGAACCGTATGAAAAGTTTTATCGTGTCCGCTATCGCATAGATGGCGTGCTACGTGAGATCGCCCAGCCGCCACTCGCCATCAAAGAGAAGCTCGCTTCGCGTATCAAGGTGATCTCCAATCTGGACATTTCAGAAAAACGCATCCCGCAGGATGGCCGCATGAAACTGGTGCTGTCCAAAACTCGTGCTATCGACTTCCGCGTCAGCACGCTGCCCATGATCAATGGCGAGAAAATCGTCATGCGGATTCTGGACCCCAGCAGTGCCAAACTGGGCATTGATGCTCTGGGTTATGAGGCTGATCAAAAGGAAGCCCTGTTAAAAGCCGTATCCAGGCCTTATGGTTTGGTGCTGGTGACTGGACCTACGGGTTCAGGCAAAACGGTCTCACTTTATACCTGCCTCAACATCCTCAACGAACCTGGCGTTAATATTTCCACGGCTGAAGACCCTGCAGAAATCCCTCTGGCAGGCGTTAACCAAGTCAATGTCAATGACAAGCAAGGCTTGACCTTTGCCGCGGCGCTGAAGGCGTTTCTACGTCAGGATCCGGACATCATCATGATAGGTGAAATTCGCGATCTCGAGACTGCCGATATGGCGATAAAGGCGGCATCCACAGGTCATATGGTGTTATCAACCCTGCATACCAATGACGCGCCCTCAACCCTGACTCGGCTCATGAATATGGGCGTTGCGCCCTTCAATATCGCTTCGGCGGTTTCTCTGATTACAGCACAACGTTTGGCGCGCAAATTGTGCCCTCATTGCAAAGTCCCCGCAGATATTCCCCGTGAGGCATTGCTGAGCATAGGCTTCAAGGAAAGTGAACTGGACGGCACTTGGCACCCCTACCGCCACAAGGAGGGCGGCTGTGAGCACTGCAATGGTGGCTACAAAGGCCGGGTGGGTATATATCAAGTCATGCCAGTCTCAGAGGCAATGAGTCGTATCATTATGCAAAACGGCACTGCGCATGATATTGCAGATCAGGCACAGCTTGAAGGTGTCAAAGATTTAAGACAATCCGGCCTGCTCAAGGTCAAGCAGGGCCTGACTTCGCTCGATGAAGTTGAAGCCGTGACCAACGAATAACAAATAAACAAAGACGAATAGGACACCATGGCGGCCAAGGATACCAAGGAAGTCACGTTTGCCTGGGAAGGCACGGACAAAAAAGGCAAGCGCGTCAAAGGGGAAATGAAAGCCAGTGGCGAGGCCTTTGTCAAAGCCACTCTGCGCCGCCAAGGCGTAAATGTCCTCAAGGTAAAAAAACAGAGTGGCATACGGACGGGCGGCAAGATCAATGACAAGGATGTCACCTTGTTCACGCGCCAGCTTGCCACTATGATGAAAGCTGGCGTGCCGCTATTGCAAGCATTTGACATTGTGGGCAAAGGGCACAGCAAACCCGCTGTCAGCCAATTGCTCGCGGATATCAAAGCCGATGTGGAAACTGGCAGCAGCTTGAGCCAGGCATTCCGTAAATATCCGCTCTACTTTGACAATCTATTCTGCAACCTGGTGGGCGCAGGTGAACAGGCAGGTATTCTCGATGCTCTGTTAGATAGACTCGCTACCTATAAAGAAAAAATCCAGGCCATCAAGAGCAAGATCAAGTCAGCCTTGTTTTACCCTGTCTCCATCATTGTCGTTGCCTTCATCATTACTGCAGTGATCATGATTTTTGTGATCCCGGCGTTCAAGGAATTATTCAGCAGCTTTGGTGCTGACCTGCCCGCCCCCACCGTCATAGTGATGAATATTTCCGATTTCTTTGTTGATTACTGGTATGCCATTTTCATCTCAATCTTTGGCAGCCTGTGGTTCTTTTTCTATACCTGGAAACGCTCGGAGAAAATGCAGTCGAGCATGGATAGGTTATTGCTGAAAATCCCCGTATTTGGCGAGTTGATACGTAAGGCCACCGTGGCACGCTTTGCGCGCACCCTCTCCACCATGTTTGCCGCTGGTGTGCCGCTGGTAGAAGCATTGGACTCGGTCGCAGGCGCCTCGGGCAACCGGGTTTATTTTGATGCTACCAAGCAAGTGCAAAGTGAGATCAGCACCGGAGCCAGCCTGACCGTAGCCATGCAAAATACGGAAGTCTTCCCCAATATGGTGTTGCAGATGGTGGCAATTGGTGAGGAGTCAGGTGCGCTGGACTCCATGCTGAGCAAGGTGGCGGATTTCTACGAAGGTGAAGTTGATGACGCGGTAGAAGGCTTATCCAGCCTGATGGAACCTATCATTATGGTGGTGCTTGGCACCCTGATCGGAGGCCTGGTGATTGCTATGTACCTGCCGATCTTCAAGATGGGCCAAGTGGTTTAAACGGCAGACGTGCCTTGCCATCGGCATGGATAAAGCCCTGCCACTCGCAAAAAACAAAGCCTGGCTTAGCCAAGCTTTGTTTTTTAATCGTGCCTATCTTATCGCTTACTTTTTAGCTGCACCCAACGCCTTCTCGATATCCTTGGCAGGATAAGCGCCCAGCATGCGCTTGCCATCAGAGAAGAATAGCGTGGGTGTGCTGGTCACATTGATCTTGCGGCCCAGTTCGGTCACCTTGTCTATAGGCGTATCGCAAGTGCCTTGGGCCTTGGGCAGTTGACCGCTCAAAATCCAGTCATTCCAAGCCTTGGCGCGGTCAGGTGCGCACCAGATGGCGCGTGATTTATTGGCGGCATCTGGATGCAATTGCTCCAGTGGGAACAAGAAGGTGTAGATGGTCACATCATTGATATTGACCAGCTCTTTTTGCTCCAGACGTTTGCAATACGGGCAATCCGGGTCAGAGAACACCACCAGCTTGCGACTACCATTGCCCTTGACCACCTTGATGGCCTGATCCAGTGGCAGGCTGGCAAAATCGACCTTGGTCAACTCATCCATGCGCTCACCCGTAATATCACGCTTGCTCTTGGGCTCTACCAAACGTCCCTCGGCAATCAAAAAGCTGAATTTCTCATCGGTGTAGATAATCTGGCCATCAAGAAATACTTCATAAAGCCCGGCATAAGGTGTCTTGGTCACGCTTTCAACCTTGACCTTGGGGTAGGTGGCCTCTACCGCCTTCTTCAGACTGGCTTCATCGGCCCAGGTGTTGGCCGCCATCAGCGAGCCCAGCAGCACTGCAATCCACTTCTTAGACATAATTAATCATCTTTCCAGAGTTCAAATAACAGCTTGTTGTATCAGTGTTTTCTTCAATGCCGGACGTTGATCCAGCCAGCCCAGCCCTTCGTTACGCAGCAAACCCAGCCATGAGGAAGGACGGGCATACAATGTAGCAAGCCCATGTGTCAAAACACGCATGTGCATCATATCTGCTTTGCGCGCCCGCTCATAACCACGCAACAGGCTAAGGTCACCCACATGCCCCCTGCCCGCCTGAGACTTCTGGTTTTTACCCGCCAGAGTCTCGACCAATAGCTTCACATCGCGCAAACCCAGATTGACGCCTTGCCCAGCCAATGGATGCACCAGGTGAGCAGCATCCCCCACCAGCGCGAGCCCTGGCTTAACCAAGCGCTCAGGTGTTTGCATGCTCAAAGGGAAAGCTTGCGCGGGTGTGACCAACTTCAAATGCCCCAGCCTATGTTGACCTGCTGCGGATACTTTTTGTGCCAGTGCCTCGGCATCCATGCCTAGCAAGGCTTGTGCATGGGGGTTACTGCTGGACCAGACCATGGACATCTGCTGTTGCGGCAGAGGTAACCAGGCCAGAATGCTCTGCCCATATTCATGATCATTGAAGAACCATTGGAAGGCGCGACCACCATGGTCATGCTCACAGGCGAAATTCGCCACCACTCCCATCTGCGCATAATCATGGCGCTGCACCGCAATATCGGCCTGTTGCCGCAACCATGAAGCCGCACCATCAGCAGCCACCAACAATGCTGCACTGTAGCTCACGTCTTGTGCAGCGTGCAGGGTATAGCACGGTGCTCGCCACTGGGCATGGCTGAGCGCGCATTGCTCAAACACGGGCACTTCCAGCGCTTGCAGACGTTCTTGCAAGGCAAACTGCAACCGCTTGCCTTCCACAATCACACTTAATCTAGCAAGGTTGGCCTGATAAGCATCCATGCGCAGGCCAGCCCCTTGGTCGCCATAGATCTGCATACTATCAACATCGCAGAGCCGTTCTTGCGCCAGCAGTGGCCATACCCCCAGCCCCGCAAGCCAGTCAACATTGCCAGGGCTGATGGCATAGATGCGGCTGTCCCACTCTTCATCAGGCCTAGCCACCAGAGATTGCCGCTCAAGCACAGCTACCCGTAGTCCTTGCTGTGCCAGCGCCACCGCAGATGCCAGACCTACCAGGCCTGCGCCTAGCACCAGCACTTCATATTCATGTGTCTGGGCTGTCATGACTGAATGCGTATGGCGCGCGACAATAGTCGCTGTGTTGTAAAAAGGCCATTAATCATCGCGCGCTCACCCCCTGGGACCAAAACTCATTTTGTCCACCAAGCGGCGCTTAGCAATTGGCACTATATCCAGCAGCCCCAAACCCAGTCCTCGTATCTTATTTAAGCCCACTGTATCGTTGGAAAAGACGTTGACAAGAAAATCGGTGAACATCAGGCCTTTGCGCGTATCGTTCTTGCGATCAGCCTGATAGGCCTGCAGCATGGTGTCACTACCCCATTGCGCTAGCGGCGTTTCTGCCAGTATTTGCGCCAGCTCCCAGGCATCGCGCATACCCACATTAAAACCCTGACCTGCCACCGGATGCATGGTTTGCGCCGCATTGCCTATCACCACCAGATGCGGTGCCGTGACGGTTTGCAGATACGACAATTTAAGCGGAAAACTCAGGCGTTTGCCCACCTTGAGAAAACGGCCAACGCGATCACCGAAATGCGCGTGCAGCGCCTGCAGAAAAGCCTCGTCCTCCATGGTCAGCAAAGGCTGGATTTCCTCGCTTTTCCCGGTCCAGACTAGGGAAAAATCACGTGGACCGTTGGGCAGCAAGGCCACTGGCCCTGCTGGAGTGAAGCGCTCATAAGCAATATTGTCATGCGGCAGTTCGCACACAACCTTGCTGACCAAGGCATCATGCCCATAGTGCTTGGTTTCACGCTGCAAACCGGGTATCTCGCCCAGACTACGTCCCCCATCGGCCAGCACGACGACCTTTGCCGACGCCGTCATAGCCATCTCATGCTGACGGTATTCCACGTGCGCCAAGTCTGCTCCAGGGATGATGGCGCTGGCCTCGGCTTCATACTGCAAGCGTATCTTCGCATTGTCCTGCAAGGCAGTATCCAGTGCAGCCGTCAAATCCCCATAGGACAGCACATATCCCAAGGCTGGTTGATCATGCTCTTCCGCCTTCAGCACACTACGCCCCAGGCTGCCACGTTGCGATACATGAATGGTATTGATCGCGGTTGCCTTGGGTTTGAGTGCATCCCACAAACCCAGGCGCTCCAGGATAAGAATACTGCCGTAGGATAAAGCCAATGCGCGCTGATCCTGATGGGCAGCGCCTTGGGCGCGGGCTTCCAACAGGGTGACGTCATAGCCTTTATGCAGCAAGGCCAAGGCCAGCGTAGCGCCTACTGGGCCGCCGCCGACTATCATGATGTCTTGCGGCGCTTGAGCTGGCGTCTTCACTATCGGGCTTGCCTCAGTCTGCTCACTCATGTCCTGCCATCCATGATTCAATTTCCTGCACGGTCTTGGGCGCGCCCGAGGTCAAAATATCGCAGCCCTGCGTTGTCACCACCGCATTGTCTTCAATGCGTATGCCTATATTCCAGAACGCCTCGGGCACATCATCCGCAGGGCGGATATAGCAACCTGGCTCCACTGTCAGCACCATGCCCGGCATTAAGGGACGCCAATTCTCCGCCGCATTTTTGTATTCTCCAGCATCATGTACGTCCAGCCCCAGCCAGTGGCCGGTTCTATGCATATAGAAGCGCCGATAATCGCCAGATTCCAGCACCCCTTCCAGGCTGCCCTGACATAAGCCAAAATCAATAAACCCTTGCACCAGGATATTCAGTGCCGCTTCATGCGCGGCATTCCAGTGCTGGCCTGGACGCACTTCGGCAATGGCAGCGGCCTGCGCTGCCAGCACCAATTCATACACATCTTTTTGCACGGCGGAGAATTTGCCATTGACCGGAAGGTACGGGTAATGTCGGCGGCATAACCGGACAGTTCGCACCCGGCATCGATCAACAACAAATCACCAGATTTCAGCTGATCCTGGTTACTGATGTAGTGCAGCACACAGGCATTGGCACCACCCGCCACAATAGAGGTATAGGCTGGGGCACGACTGCCGTGGCGCATGAATTCATGTAGCACTTCGGCTTCAATTTCATATTCCATCATGCCGGGCTGGGTGGCCCGCATGGCGCGTTGATGGGCTTGCACCGTAATCTGCGCGGCTTTGCGCATAATCTCCAATTCGGCTGGGGATTTAATTAGCCGCATCTCGTCAATCAGCCGTCGCACATCCTGTATCGCCGCTGGAGCGGCAATTCCGCTACGCGCCTGCGCTGACAATTCCTTAAGCCAGCCTGTAACACGCTTATCCCATCCGGCATCTGCACCCAGGCTGAAGTGGAGACTGGGCTGATTGGCCAGCAACTCAGCAATGCGCTGATCTAATTCATCTATGCTGTAAGCTTCATCAAAACCAAATTTTTCCTGCGCGCCTGCGGGGCCGTGGCGGAAACCATCCCAGATTTCACGCTCCAGATGCTTATCGCGGCAAAACAGAATGCTTTTGGTCTGCTCGCCAGCAATCAATAGCAACACGGCCTCTGGCTCATCAAAGCCCGTGAGGTAATAGAAATAACTGTCGAAACGGTAGGGATAATGGCTATCGCGATTGCGTGTGGCTTCAGGCGCAGTTGGGATCAGCGCAATACCTTGCCCCATCTGCGCAGCCAGTGCCTGCCTGCGTTGCTTGAATTCTTCAAATTGCATTAAAACTTGCACTCCCTGCATGGCAATCGGGCTTGGTTATTATGCCGTTGATAAGACTGATGCATCCTGCAATCACTTTTACGCACGCCATCAGACGCTGTGTTCATTCTGGCGCAAGGCATGATCCAATGCCTGCAAACGCTCTGGCGTGCCTATATCATGCCAGACGCCATGATGATGAATAGCGCTGGCCTGTCCTTGGACAATAGCCTGTTGCAGCAAGGGTAGCAGCTTGGCAACTTCCCCTGGCACCAGATCTTTGAACAGCTGGGGGTGATACACCGCCACTCCAGAAAAAGTCAGCCGCTTCACCCCATCCAGTTGCAACTTTCCATCATCCAGCGCGAAATCCCCGCGCTCATGTTGTGGCGGGTTATCCACCAGCACTAGTTTTGCCAGTTGATGAGATGCTAGCCCTTGCGCCAAGGCGGCAAAATCGATATCGCAATACACATCGCCATTCACCACCAAAAAAGGCTGCTCACCGAGCAAAGGCAAGGCAAGCGCAATACCACCTGCGGTTTCCAGCGCCGTTGCCTCAGGCGAATAGGCAATGGACAAGCCCCATTCGCTTCCGTTCCCAAGCGCTGCCTCTATCTGCGCCCCTAGATGGGCGTGGTTGATCACCACCTCCTTGAAGCCTGCCGCAGCTAGGCGCTGCAAATGCCAGACGATCAAGGCTTGTCCAGCCACAGGCAGCAAGGGCTTGGGCGTATGGTCGGTCAAAGGCCGCATGCGCTCACCGCGCCCGGCCGCCAGTATCATGGCCTTCACAGCCTATTCTCCAAGGTGAATATCATCAGAAGGTCAGCCCTTCTTGCGGCTTGATCTCCAATATCTCATCCAGCAGACGCAGCAAAGGCCGCAATTCGCGGTAACGGTTACAGGCGCGGCGCAGGTAGTCCATGACCAGCGGCATATCCTTGAGATAGCCATCCTTGCCATCACGGTGATAGAGCCGGGCAAAAATACCCAAAACCTTGAGATGGCGCTGCACGCCCATCCATTCAAAATCACGGTAGAAATCGGCAATATCCCCAGGTACGGGCAAGCCAGCCGCACGTGCGCCTTGCCAATAGCGCACTACCCAATCCAGCACCTTGTCTTCATCCCAGCTGATATAGGCATCCTTGAGCAAGGAAACCAGGTCATAGGTAATCGGGCCATATACTGCATCTTGAAAATCCAGCACGCCAGGGTTGGGCGCTGTCAGCATCAGATTGCGTGAATGATAGTCGCGGTGCACATAGACCTGGCCCTGCGCCAGGATATTGCGGTTAAGTACGTCCATGGTTTGCGTGATGACTTGCTGCTGCTTTTCGCTCAGGCTCAAGCCAGATGACGTGCGATATACCAATCAGGGAATAATTGCATCTCGCGCGTGAGCAAAGCCTCATCATAAGGCGGCAGCACGCCAGGCTGGCTGGCCTGCTGTAGCTGGATCAGCGCATTGAAGGCATCACGGTAAAGCGGATCTGCCACATTGGTGTCAGCATTTAGCGCCTGTAGATAGGTATCGTTACCCAGATCATCCAGCAACAAAAACCCGTGCTGCAGATCCTCGGCCAATACCTTGGGTACATGCAGTCCGGCTTGCAGGAACAGCTGGGCCACTTGCACAAAAGGCCTACAGTCTTCCTGTGGCGGAGGTGCATCCATGGCGATCAGGCTAGGACTACCCTCAAATTCAACACGGAAATAACGACGGAAACTCGCATCCGCAGATGCGGGGGAAAGCTGCAAGGATTTTCCAGGCAGCACCTGGGCTAGCCACTCATTTAATTGCTCAAGGCGGGACACTGACAATCAACCTCTAGGTATCAACATATAAAACCTGGTAAAGATGCGCCAGGGAAAAAATAAAACTTCTTTTTAATTCAGTGACAAGGATGGCATGCGGGCTAGATATGCATTGCCTAATCCGGCAAATTATGCGATTTTATCACCCATAAAACAAACACGCGTCTACTTAAGCATCCACTGCCTCCATCACCGAATCATTGTGAACATCCGTCCCATTACTTTTCTTGTCGCGCTTGTTTGCCTGACCCTGGGCCATGCCCATGCCGAAGAAGCCATCGCTGAAGTCGCCGAGCCTGATGCCAATACGGCTACCGACGACACCTTGACAGACCCGGCTGCCGATCCGGACGCCATCATCATTGAAGGCGACAAGTTGCAGGTCTATCTGGACCGCAAACTCAAATCCATAGGCAATGCCTTGTTGATCACCGATCAACAAAAAGTCTATGGCGACACCATGGAGTTCGACGTACAAAACGAAGAGCTGCATGTACTCGGCAATGTCAAACTGGTGACCAAGGGTGGACGCATCATGGGGCCTGAGCTGCACCTCAAGCCATCCGAGAGCGTGGGCGAGATGAAACACCCCACTTTCGAGCTGGATTCGCAGTTTGCCAATATGCCGCAGTTTGGCGTCACCGGAAACAACCGACGCCAAGACAACGACAATATGCTGTATAACAATAACGCCACGCCGCTGACCCAGCAGAATATTGAGGAAAGTGGTTATGCGCCCGGCCTGAGTCGCAAGCAAGGTGCATCACGCGGCGATGCCAAGGGCGTGGTGTTTGAAGGGCCAGACCGCAAACGGCTCAAGAGTGCACGCTATACCACTTGTGAAGTTGGCGAAGACGACTGGTACATCAAGGCCAAGGAACTGGAGCTGGACGACTACACCAAGACCGGCACTGCGCGTAACGCCCGTGTCGAGTTCCAGGGTGTGCCCATACTCTATACGCCATGGATTAACTTCTCCTTCCTCAACCAGCGTAAATCCGGCTTCCTGGCCCCCACCTGGGGTACTACCAGCCGCAGCGGTTTTGAATTCCTCGTGCCGTTCTACTGGAACATTGCTCCAGACATGGACGCCACCATAGGTACACGCTACCTCAGTAAGCGTGGCATGCAATACCAAGGTGAATTCCGCTATCTGGGCGAGAATTACCAAGGCACCAGCAATGTGGAATATCTGCCGAGTGATACCAGCAGTGGCGAAAACCGTTACTACGCCAAGTTTGCCCACCTGCATAACTTCCAGAATGGTTGGACGGCAGCCTACAATCTGGAAAAAGTTTCGGACGACCGCTATTTCTCTGAAATGTCGACCCGTATCGTCACCACCAGCCGGGTGAACCTGCCACAACAGGCCTACGTCAACTACACCGACGATGTTTGGAACTTCAACGCGCTGGTACAAAAATTCCAGACGCTGGATGGCATCAATTATCCCCTGCAACGTCTGCCACAACTGACATTGACCGCCAATGATGACTGGGGTCCTTTTGACGTCAAGCTGCTCACGCAATGGGCCAACTTTGACCGCAATAATGACGCCCTTCGTACCCAGGCAACACTGGGGGGTGGCACACTGGATACCCTGGTCACCGGCAAGCGCCTGGTGGCCTACCCCAGTATCAGCCTGCCCATGGCCAGGCCCTATGGTTACATCACCCCCAAGCTGGGCCTGCACCACACAAGCTACCAGGTCGACAATGGTGAGTTCACGCTCACCGATAGCAATGGCCAGACCAGCTCAGGGGTGTATCAGTCAGACAGCCGCAACCTGCCTATTTTCAGCGTTGATAGCGGCCTGTATTTTGACCGTGATGTACGCGTAGTCAAAAACCGTTACACACAGACACTGGAACCGCGGATGTACTATGTATATATCCCCTACCGCGATCAATCACTGCTGCCAGTCTACGATTCCAGCTTGTCTGACTTGAACATGGGCTCGCTGTTCCTGGAAAACCAGTTCACCGGCAGCGACCGCATCAACAACGCCAATCAATTGACCATGGCCTTGACCAGCCGCCTGATCAGCAAGACCACGGGTGAACAACGCCTGGCGGTCACCCTGGGGCAGCGTTACTACTTTGCCGATGAAAAAGTCTATCTACCAGGCAGCACACCGCGCTCGGGAGATACCTCAGACATCATTGGTGAAATCACCGCACGCCTGCTCAACAACTGGAACATCGACATCTTTGGTCAGTACAACACTGACCGCAATGTCTATGTACGCAACAATATCAGCGCACGTTACAACCCTGAGCCTGGCAAAACCCTCAACATCGGCTACCGTTACACCGAAGACAGGCTGGAGCAGATCAATCTGTCGGGCCAATGGCCTTTGGGCAAGGGCTTCTACGGCTTGGGCCGCTGGAACTACTCGCTGCGTGAAAACCAGCCGATTGAAGGTATTGCTGGCCTGGAATACGATGCAGGCTGCTGGCAGGCCAGAACCGTCATGCAACGTGTGTCTACGGCGACTGCGGACGCCAACTATGCCTTGTACTTCCAACTCGAATTGGGCGGCTTGGCCTCCATCGGCCAGAACCCTCTCAAACTTCTTAACCGAGCTATTCCCGGCTATACTAGCTCGAGCTTGATCCCGGATTCCTACCAGTAAACCCTATGCGTAATCACATGTTTAAATTCCTGGCCAAGCATGGCCTTGTTGTACTGCTTTCCTTGCTGAGCCTGCCCCTGCTGGCGGCAGAAATCTCCAAGATAGACCGTATTGTCGCGATTGTTGATCAAGGCGTGATCACGGAAAAAGAACTCTCGGATCGCATCCAGACAGTCACCGCCCAGCTGGAAAAGCAGGGTACGCAACTGCCACCGCGTGAGGTATTGCAAAAGCAGATTCTGGAGCGGCTGATCAATGACAGATTGCAACTGCAATATGCCGCGCAGACTGGCTTGCGCGTCGACGATGCGCAACTCGATAAAACCATTGAGCGCATTGCCGAGCAGAACAAACTCAGCAGTGGCGAGTTCCGCAAGGCGCTGGAAAGCGAAGGCATTCCCTATCGCAAGTTCCGCGAAGACATTCGCAACGAAATCATCCTGGCCCGCCTGCGTGAGCGCGAGGTGGACAATCGCATGAATGTCACCGAGTCTGAGATCGATAACTTCCTCACTACCCAGTCTTCGCGTACCGATATACAGGATGAATTCGAGGTGGGCCATATTCTGGTGCGTGCACCAGAAGAAGGTACGCCGGAAGAATTGCAGAAGCTGCGTGCCAAGGCCGAAACTGCTTTGAAGGAATTGCAGGGTGGTGCTGATTTCGGTCAGGTGTCTGCAGGCTATTCCGATGCCCCCAATGCACTTGAAGGCGGCGTACTGGGCTGGAAAACCAGCTCACAACTCCCATCGCTGTTTACCGAAGCACTGCAACCGCTGCAAGCTGGGCAGCTGACTGGCATTCTGCGCAGCCCCAACGGTTACCATATTCTCAAGTTGCTTAATCGTCGCGGTGGCAGCTCGCCACTGGTGGTGGATCAAACCCATGTGCGCCATATCCTCATCAAGCTTAGTGAGGTTGTCTCGGAAAAAGACGCAGAGCAAAAGATTATCTCCATCAAGGAGCGTCTGGACCATGGTGCTGATTTTGCCGAAATTGCGCGCCAATTCTCCGAAGATGCCTCGGCCAACAATGGCGGCGACCTCGGCTGGACCAACCCTGGCGACACCGTACCTGCTTTCGAGAAAGTCATGAATGCGCTGGAGCCTAATGTGGTCAGCGAGCCAGTTCGCTCACCATTTGGCTGGCATTTGATACAGGTGCTGGAACGCCGCAAGCAGGACATGACCAGAGAATCCGCACGCATGAAAGCACGTCAGGAAATCCGCGCCCGTAAATCCGATGATGGTTATCAGGACTGGGTACGCGAACTGCGGGACCGTGCTTATGTGGAATACCGTCTCGAAGACAAATACTAAGCCACCCTTGAACGCCATTCCACGCATCGTCGTCACTGCGGGTGAACCTGCTGGCATAGGGATAGACCTCTGCGTGATGCTCGCAAGCCAGCCGCTGGCCTGCGAGCTGGTGATTCTGGCAGACGAGCGCGTGCTCACCGAGCGCGCACAACAACTGCAACTGCCCTTGCTGACCCAGGCCTACAACCCAGCAAACATCAGCGTGCATAATGGCTCAGGCAAGCTCACCGTGTTACATCAACCCAGCGCCGTGCCAGTGCAGGCTGGCAAGCTGGATCAACGTAACAGTGCTTACGTGCTCAACACCTTGTCCAGTGCGATAGATGGCTGCATGACGCAGGAGTTTGCCGCCATGGTCACAGCGCCAGTGCACAAAGGCATTATCAACGATGCAGGCATTGCCTTCAGCGGTCATACTGAATTCCTCGCCGAGCGTACCAATACGCCGCAGGTGGTCATGATGCTGGTGGGTGGCAGCCTCAGGGTGGCGCTGGCGACCACGCATTTGCCGCTGATCAAGGTGGCAGAAGCCATCACCCGTGACAGCCTGACTACCACTATCCGCATCCTGCATCACGATCTGGTGCATAAATTCGGCATACCGCAACCGCGCATTCTGGTGACCGGGCTCAACCCACATGCGGGCGAAGGTGGTCATCTGGGTATGGAAGAAATCACGACCATCACGCCTGTACTTGAGCAATTACGCCTGGAGGGCATGCAGCTCAAGGGGCCACTCCCTGCAGACACGCTGTTTACCCAGCACAATCTGGCCCAGGGTGATTGCGTATTGGCCATGTTCCACGACCAAGGGCTGCCCGTGCTCAAGCACGCCAGCTTTGGTCAAGGCGTCAACGTTACCCTGGGCCTGCCGATTATCCGCACCTCGGTCGATCACGGCACGGCGCTGGACCTTGCAGGTAAAGGCAATATTGATATCGGCAGCTTATTAAGCGCCATCACACTGGCCATTGACCTGGCCACACACCGCACATAAGCCGCATGAAACACATCGCAAAAAAAACGTTTTGGCCAGAACTTCCTCACTGATCAAGCCATCATTCACAGCCTGATCAGCGCCATAGGCCCGCATAGCACTGACTGCATGGTGGAGATAGGCCCAGGCCTGGGCGCCATGACGCGCCCGCTGGTCGATAAATTGCAGCACTTGCATGTGGTGGAGATTGATAGAGACATCATTGAGTGGATGCAAACCGCTTATCCGCCAGGCAAGCTGACCATACATGCCAGCGATGCCCTCAAGTTCGATTTTGGCAGCATCGCGCCCAAGCTGCGCGTGGTGGGCAACCTGCCTTACAACATCTCCACGCCCATCCTGTTCCACCTGCTGGACAATGTGCCCAGCATTATTGACATGCACTTCATGCTGCAAAAAGAAGTGGTGGAACGCATGGTGGCAGAGCTTCTAGCGCTGCCTATGGCAGGCTGTCCGTCATGCTGCAGTACAGGCTGCAGATGGATTACCTGCTGACCGTGCCGCCTGAAGCATTCGACCCTGCCCCCAAGGTGGAATCCGCCTTTGTGCGTGCCGTGCCTTATGCCGAATTACCTTACCCAGCCAAAGATGAGGCCTTGTTTGCCAAGGTGGTGACCAGTGCCTTTGCCCAGCGCCGCAAGACGCTGCGTAACACCCTAAAAGGCTTGCTGGATGATGACGCTTTGCCGCACTGGACATAGACCCGCAACTACGGGCTGAGAACCTGGCCCTGGCGCAGTTTGTTGCCATCGCCAACCATCTGGCGGCCTCATCATCTTAAGCGCTAGTCACTGATATAATCGCGGATTGCAAAGAGGAGACCATATGAGAGTCATACTGTTAGGCGCACCGGGTGCTGGCAAAGGCACCCAGGCCACCTTCATCAAAGAACAATTCAACATTCCACAAATCTCCACTGGCGACATGCTGCGCGCTGCGGTCAAGGCTGGCACCCAGCTAGGTCTGGAAGCCAAGCGTTTTATGGATTCCGGCGGCCTGGTGCCTGACGAAGTCATTATTGGCCTGGTCAAGGAGCGCATCAAGGATGCCGACTGTCAGCAAGGTTTTTTGTTTGATGGCTTCCCACGCACCATTCCTCAAGCTGAAGCCATGAAGCAGGCAGGTGTGGATATAGACTACGTGGTGGAAATTGATGTGCCTGATGAAGAAATCATCAAACGCATGAGCGGCCGCCGCACGCATCTATCTTCCGGGCGTACCTATCATGTGGTGTTCAACCCACCCAAAGTCGCAGGCAAAGACGATGTTACTGGCGAAGATCTGGTACAGCGCGAAGACGACAAGGAAGAAACCGTGGCCAAGCGCCTGGAGGTTTACCACAGCCAAACCAAGCCACTGGTAGAGTACTACTCCAACTGGCTAATGCCGGGGGTGCCAATGCGCCTAAGTACGTCAAGTTTTCCGGTCTGGGTGAAGTGGCGGAAATCCGCGCCAGTATTCTGCAAGCCCTGGCCAAATAATATAAGCAAGTTATAAAACCAAGTCATAACCATTAGCAGGCTAAGGTCTGCCAATACCTGTCCTGGATTTCCCTGTCATCATGCAAGGAAACCCAGGGCCTTCAGGTATAATTTTCTTTTAATAATTTCATAGACATCCAGCCCATCATGCAGCAGCAGTATCCATTCCGCGAGATCGAGCAACAAGCACAACAACATTGGGAATCCAGCCAGGCATTTGCGGCCTCTGAAGACTCCAGCAAGCCCAAGTACTATTGCCTGTCCATGTTCCCTTACCCATCGGGCAAGCTGCACATGGGGCATGTGCGCAATTACACCATAGGCGATGTGCTGAGCCGCTTCCACCATATGCGCGGTTTCAATGTCATGCAGCCCATGGGTTGGGATGCCTTTGGCCTGCCTGCGGAAAACGCAGCCATCAAGAACAATGTGGCACCTGCGGGCTGGACCTATAGCAATATAGACCACATGAAGACCCAGCTGAAAAGCCTGGGCCTGGCGGTGGATTGGCAGCGTGAGATTGCGACTTGCCAGCCTGACTACTATCGCTGGGAACAATGGCTGTTCACCGAGCTGTATAAAAAAGGCCTGATCTACAAGAAAACCGCTACCGTCAACTGGGACCCGGTGGATCAAACCGTGCTCGCCAACGAGCAGGTGATTGATGGACGCGGCTGGCGCTCAGACGCAATTGTCGAGAAGCGCGACATTCCGCAGTACTTTATGAAAATTACGGCCTATGCCGAGGAACTGCTCAACGACCTGGACCAGCTGGAAGGCTGGCCTGAGCAGGTCAAGACCATGCAGCGCAACTGGATAGGCAAGAGCTTTGGCTGTGAAGTTGAGTTCCCATTGGCTGAAGGCACAGGCACGCTCAAGGTCTACACCACGCGCCCAGACACCCTGATGGGGGCAACTTATGTTGCCGTGGCTGCAGAACACGCCCTGGCTACCGCTGCCGCCAAGAACAACCCAGCGCTGCAAGCTTTTATAGACGAATGCAAGCGTGGCAGCGTGGCTGAGGCCGACCTCGCCACTGCCGAGAAAAAAGGCATGGATTCCGGCCTCTTCGTCAAACACCCACTGACTGGTGAATTGCTGCCAGTCTGGGTGGCCAACTATGTGCTGATCAGCTATGGCGAAGGTGCTGTCATGGCCGTGCCTGCGCATGACGAGCGTGATTTCGAATTTGCAGGCAAATATAGCCTGCCAATCAAGGCCGTGATCAAGCCCGCGCATGACACGCTGGAACTGCCATTGGTCAGCGCCTACACCGAGCACGGGATTTTGTTTGATTCTGGTGATTTCAATGGTCTGGATTTCAGCCAGGCCAGCGATGCGATTGCCAGCGCATTGGCTGCCAAGCAACTGGGCCAGAAGCGCGTGCAATACAGACTGCGTGACTGGGGTATCTCGCGTCAACGCTACTGGGGTTGTCCTATCCCTATCGTGCATTGTGCCAGCTGTGGCGAAGTGCCTGTGCCTGCAGATCAGCTACCCGTCGTCTTGCCTGAAGATGTGGTCATGGACGGCGTAGGCTCGCCGATCAAGAAAGACCCCAGCTTCTATGAAACCAGCTGCCCCAGCTGCGGCCAGCCTGCCACGCGTGAAACCGATACCATGGACACCTTTGTTGAGTCCTCTTGGTATTTCGCACGCTACGCCAGCTTTGATGCCAAGGACAGCATGCTGGATCAACGCGCCAATTACTGGTTACCCGTTGATCAATATATCGGCGGTATTGAACATGCCATCCTGCACTTGCTGTATGCGCGCTTCTTCAACAAACTGATGCGTGATGTAGGTTTGATTCAGCATGATGAGCCTTTCACCAAGCTGCTGACCCAGGGCATGGTGCTCAAGGATGGCAGCAAGATGTCCAAGTCCAAGGGCAATACCGTAGACCCGCAGGAATTGATCGATAACTACGGTGCCGATACCGCGCGTCTGTTCATGATGTTTGCAGCACCACCGGAGCAAAGCCTGGAATGGTCTGATGCAGGTGTAGAAGGTGCGCACCGCTTCCTCAAACGGGTCTGGGCCGCAGTGGCCAGCCATGTGGAAGCTGGCGTGGTGACTGCCTATAGCAGCGGCGAACTGAGTACCGAACTCAAGACTTTCCGTCGCCAATTGCACCAGACCATAGACAAGGTCAGCGATGATTACGGCCGCCGTCAAACCTTCAACACCGCGATTGCTGCCATCATGGAATTGATGAACGCTTACGCCAAACTTGAGGGCAATGATGGCAGCAGCCGTGCTATCCGTCAGGAAGCCCTGGAAAGCGTGATTGTGTTGCTTTCGCCTATCGTGCCGCATATCAGCCATGCGCTGTGGCAAGAGCTGCGTCCAGGTGCCCAATTACTGGATGCACGCTGGCCAGTTGCCAACAAGGCCGCCATGGTGCAGGATGAGATTGAGCTTATGCTGCAGGTCAACGGCAAATTGCGTGGCAGCATGATCATCCCTCGCACTCTGGATAAAGCCGCGATTGAGGCCTTGGCCGTGCAGCAGGAAAGCCTGCAGAAATACCTGGCCGAAGGCAGCGTGCGCAAGATCATCGTGGTGCCCAATAAACTCGTCAACATCGTTGTAGGATAAAACATGAGCATGCGTGCCGCCCGCTGGATATTGCCAATCTTGCTGCTGACCCTGTCAGCATGCGGCTTTCAGATGCGCGGCATCGCCGATCTGAAATTCCACACCCTGTATGTAAAAGGGCCAACCATCTCCATCTCCAAGCCGTTCAAGCGCTCGCTGGCGGTGAATGGGGTCAAGGTGGTTAGCGCTGCTGATGAGGCAGACCTGTTGCTGGAAATCCTCAGCGAAACCCAGGAACAACGCATTCTGTCCTTGAGCGGACGTGGTCTGGTGCGTGAGTTCGAGTTGTTCTACACGGTCAATTTCCGCTTGCGTGATCCCTCCAGCGATGTCTGGGGTGATGTGCAGACCATTAAAAACCGTCGCGAAATCACCTACGATGACTCGCAACTGCTGGCGAAGCAACTGGAGCAGGAACGCCTATACAACGATATGAAAGATGACTCGGTACGCGAATTACTGCGTAGGCTTATGGTAGCCAGGCCAGACAAGAGCAAGCCGCGTGCGGCAGACTTACGCTCTCTGGACGAGACTGCAGGCGATACGCTGGAATGAGGCTGAAGCCGCAGGAACTGGAGCGGCACCTCAAGCAAGGCCTGGCACCGCTCTATGTATTAATGGGGGATGAGCCACTGGCCCAGCGTGAATGCCTGGATGCTATCCGTCTGGCAGCCAGAGCGGCAGGCCATGATGAGCGCACCCAACTAGTGGTCGAGCGCCATTTCAACTGGCAGCAAGTCACCGCTTTTGGTCAGGCTATTTCTCTGTTTGCCAGCCGCCGCATCCTCGAAATCGCCATTCCCACTGGCAAGCCTGGCGTGGATGGCAGCAAGGTATTGCAGGCCTTGGCGGCAGAAGCCATCCCTGACACTGTCACCATCATCATCCTGCCCAAGCTGGAGCGTGAAGCCAAAAACAGCGCCTGGTTTGCCGCGTTGGAAAACCAGGCGGTATCGCTGGCCCTGCTGGAAGTGGCACCTAGCGCCCTGCCGCAATGGATAGCCGAAAGACTGGCCCGGCAGCAGCAGAAAGCCGATCAGGACACCCTGGAGTTTATTGCCCACCAGGTTGAAGGTAATCTGTTGGCTGCACATCAGGAAATCCAGAAACTAGGCTTGCTCTACCCTGCAGGCCAGCTGGATGGCGCGGAAGTCCGCGCTGCCGTGCTCAATGTCTCGCGTTACGATGCTTTCCAGCTCGGTGATGCGGTGTTAACTGGCGATAGCGAACATACGGTACGCATACTGCAAGGCCTGCGCGAAGAAGGTGCGCAGCCAGTGGCGGTGATGAGTGCGCTGGCCTGGGTGCTGCGTGGCCTGGTCAAGGTAAAATTTGCCGAAACCCAGGGTGGCAATGTCAGCAGCGCCATGCAACAAGCCAGAATTTATGGCGAGCGGCAGAACCAGGTGCGCCGTGCATTGTCCAGACTCAGCATGCGCCAATTGGAAGCCGCCTTGCAAAAACTGGGCGAAATAGACAAGGCCGCCAAGGGTTTGCTGCACCAGGACCCCTGGCTGGAAATTTCCCGTCTGTGCTTTGGCCTCGCGCGCATAGGAAAAAGATAGCAAGCTGTAATACTAGAGCCCACAATTAAGCTCAAGTTAGAGATTAAAGGCAGGAAATGGACGATATCAAACGCTATATGCAACAACTTGGTGAACAGGCACGCCAGGCATCGCGCGCCATGGCCAAGGCCAGCACCAATACCAAAAATCAGGCGCTACGTGCCATCGCCAGCGCGATACGCCGCGAGCACTCAGCGCTGTTGCAAGCCAATGCTGCCGATCTGGAAGCCGCGCGCAAGAATGGCCTAGAGCCTGCCATGCTGGATAGATTGGTGCTTTCGGAAAAAGGCATACAAACCATGGCCGAAGGCTGGAACAAATCGCCAGCCTGCCAGACCCGATTGGTGAAATGTCGGATTTCAAGTATCGCCCTTCTGGTATTCAGATCGGCAAAATGCGCGTACCCCTGGGCGTGATTGGCATCATCTATGAAGCCAGGCCTAACGTCACCGCTGACGCTGCTGGCTTGTGCATCAAGTCCGGCAATGCCGCCATCCTGCGTGGTGGCTCAGAGGCCATAGAGTGCAACCGTGTGCTGGCTGAGCTGGTGCATGAAGGCCTGCGCGCCGCAGGCCTGCCAGAAGCAGCCGTGCAAGTGGTCGCCACAACAGACCGCGCTGCCGTGGGTGAGCTCATCACCATGAAAGACTATGTGGACGTGATTGTGCCACGCGGTGGTAAAGGCCTGATTGAGCGCATTTCCAACGAGGCGCGCATTCCTGTGATCAAGCATCTGGATGGCAATTGCCATGTCTACGTGGATGAAAGCGCTGATCTGGACAAGGCCGAGCGCATTCTGGAAAACTCCAAGACCCAGCGCCTGGGCACCTGCAATACGGCAGAATCCTTGCTGGTCGCGCGTAGTATTGCGGCCACTGCCCTGCCACCTCTGGCTGCCATGCTGACCAGCAAAGGCATTGAGATTCGCGGCTGTGCAGAGACGCAGGCATTGGTTGCCAATGCCAAACCTGCGAGCGAAGAGGATTACTACACCGAATACCTGGCAGCGATTATCTCGGTCAAGGTAGTAGCGGATGTCGATGAGGCCATAGAGCATATCAACAAATACTCCTCACAGCACACCGAAGCCATCGTCACCGAGAACTACACCAACGCGCGGCAGTTCTTGCGCGAGGTGGATTCCAGCAGCGTCATCGTCAACGCTTCTACACGCTTTGCCGATGGCTTTGAATATGGCCTGGGTGCTGAAATCGGCATCTCCACCGACAAGCTGCATGCCCGCGGCCCTGTGGGTCTGGATGGCCTGACCAGCCTCAAGTACATAGTGCTGGGTGACGGCCAGGTACGCGCCTGAGCCTGCCTGTCCTCAATAGCCCATCATTGATCACCCTATGAGCCTATCAGTGCCATTTCCCCTGATAGGCCTCATGGGCGGCACTTTCGACCCCATACACCATGCCCACCTGCGTATGGCAGAAGAGCTGGCGACCACACTGGGCTTAAGCGAAGTACGCTTTATCCCCGCTGCAATACCACCGCACCGCCCCCAGCCTGGCAGCTCTGCGGCACAACGCGCTGACATGGTGGCGCTGGCCATAGAGCACAATCCCCGCTTCACTCTCGATACTCGTGAGCTTAAACGCGAAGGCTATTCTTATACTGTGGATAGCTTGCAGGAGATCGCACGTGAGCTCGCAGCAGAAGCCGGGCTGTGTTTACTGCTAGGACAAGATGCTTTTGCTGGCTTGCCCACCTGGCACCGCTGGCAGGACTTGCTCAAACATGCGCATATCATAGTCGCCAGTCGCCCTGGGGCGCAGCAAGTTATTGAATCGGCTGACTTAACCGCGCTGATTCAGCAGCATGAGGTCAAGGACGTAGCCGCATTGCAGAATAGTAAGGCTGGTTGCATTTACTTTGCCCACATCACCGCATTGGATATCTCAGCGACTAAAATCCGTGAGCAACTAAGCCAGGGAACCAGCCCACGTTATCTACTGCCTGATACGGTGCTGGACTATATCCAGCGTCACCAGTTGTATAGCTGAAGGAGAAATGCTGGCATAGAGAGCCTGCATGCCAGGAAAGTCAGATTTAAAGCTGAGCAACAAGCTCAGTATCTATCTCCGTAAAATCACCCGCCGCCACCCAGGCACCACACCCAGACAAGGTGCCTGCAAGCGCAGGCGCAAGGCCTGCAAGTTTTCTTCTTGCATGCTCATGGCAGTCTATGCGATTGGCTATCCAGCCTGCCAGGGTCAAACCACGCGCGGCAATAGCCTCTGCTGTGAGCAGGGCATGATTGATACAGCCCAGACGCAAACCCACCACCAGAATCACAGGCAGGCCTAGCGCCACGGCTAGATCGGCTGTGTCTAAAGTATCATTCAGCGGCACGCGGAACCCGCCTACGCCCTCGACAATCACCACATCAGCTGCAGCCTCCAAGCGCGCATAGGCGGCCTGTATCACGCCCAGCTCTATCTCTGCGCCCGCCTGGCTGGCGGCAATATGCGGAGCAATGGCAGGCTCAAAGGCATAGGGATTGATATCGCTCAGCGGCAGCGTCAGATTACTGGCGGCCTTGAGTTGTTGCACATCCTCAGACAACAGCACGTCATCCTGCAAGATACAGCCAGAAGCCACAGGCTTCATCCCCACACTGCGCAAACCCAGCGCCGCAAACTGATGCACCAGTGCACTGGAGATGGTGGTCTTGCCCACGCCAGTATCGGTGCCGGTGACAAAATAAGCGCATTTCATGATATTGCTTCTCAGGTTTTTTTTCGAGGGTGGAAAGTCACTGCGGCCGTATCACTAGCATGAGCATGACGCGGCTGCGCGGGTTTCCAGGCATGGCCATAAACGACTTCATAAGTCGCAGGCAGTTTGCCTTGATCGCGGAATTGCTCATAGGCCTCAGCCAGGCGTGCGAGGAAGCCTCGGCCTAACAAACCGCGCGGACGGCCTGCCGATGCGTTGTGCGCGCCTATGGCCTTGAGATCACGCATCACCGCCATGACGTCATCATAGGTCAGCACAAAGCGTTCCACATCCAGTACCGGATCAGCAAAGCCAGCCCGCACCAGCGCGTCGCCTATATCATGCATATCAATAAAGCGGCTGACATGCACATGGCCATCGCCAGAGGCGGCGCGCAACTCCTTGAGCGTGTCCGGGCCAAAGGTGCTGAACATCAGCAGGCCTTCTGGCCGCAACACTCTGTGAAATTCGCCAAACGCCTGATCCAGATCATTACACCATTGAATGGCGACATTGGACCAGGCCAGATCCACACTGCCCGCCTGTAGTGGCAGTTGCTCAATATCGGCGCAGATGGCGGCTGGGGCCTTGTTACCGAGTAAACGTTTCAGCAAGGGATAATGACGCAAGGTCTGTTGCAGCATGCCCAGGGCAATGTCCAGAGAAATCACTTCACTGCCCGCATAGCGCTTGCCCAGAGCCACACTGGCATGGCCAGTGCCACAGCCTGCATCAAGAATGCGTGTAGGTGCCAGTTTGACCAATTGCAGCCTATCCAGCATGCGGGCGCGGATTTCCTGTTGCAGTATGGCGGCGGCATCATAGCTGCCAGCGGCTCTATGAAAAGAGGCCCTGACTCTGGCCTTATCTATATGGTATTGATCGCTCATGTAGCGTTTGGGGCTGTCTGCAGAAAATCCAGCAAGGCGGTGGTGAAAGCCTGCTGATGGGAAAGAAAAGGTGCGTGACCAGCACCAGCAATCACCCTAAGCTGGGCGTGCGCCAGATGCTGCGCCAGCCAGTGCGCGGCTTGTACCGGAGCCAAGGTATCGCGGTCACCATGAATCAGTAACACGGGTAAAGTCAGGCTAGCCAGCAAGGGGCGCAGGTCATTATTCAGCAGCACATCCAGCGCCGCTTGCAGCGTTAATGACGAAGGTTCTGGGCGTGCAGCGATGGCAACCCGCAGTTGCTTGATCGTGCTTCTGGCATCATCCGCGCCCATGCATTGCAGGGTAAGGAATTTAAGCAGTGTGGCCGCATAATCTGCCTCCACCTGGCGGGCGAATTTTTCAAACACGCTGGCCTGCATGCCAAACTGCCAGGGTTGCACGGCATCCTCTGCGGTGTTGATAAAGCGCGGCGTACTGCCCACCAGCACTAGCTTGTTCACGCGCTGCGGGTAACGGTTGGCAATACGCATGGCCACCAGCCCGCCCAGTGACCAACCCAGAAGATGAGATTTTTCCGGCAACTGCGGCACTATGGCCGCAACCATTTCGTCCAGATCAGTCGCAATTGCGCTCTGGCTCAAACCCATACCGGGCAGGTCAATCACATGCAGGGTGAAATGCGCAGACAGGCGCTTGAGCAAAGGCTGCCAGACGCCACCATGCATGCCCCAGCCATGAATCAGTACCAGGGCTGGGCCTTGGCCTTTGATGTCTATATGCAAAGGCGTTGCTGGCTGTAAAGCACTCATGCGACCTCTATCTCATGTAAAGCATTCAGCAGATGCGCTACATCTTGTTCTGTATGCTGGGCCGAAAGCGAAATACGCAACCTGGCTGTGCCCTTGGGCACGGTAGGCGGACGGATGGCAGCCACCAGAATACCGTGCTCCTGCAAGTGCTTACTTACGCGCAAAGCCTCATCATTGCTGCCTATGATGATGGGTTGTATTGCAGTATTCGAGGGCAAGAGCTGCCAACGCTGCAGCTGGCAGTGCTGCTGCAAATAGGTGATCAATTGCTGCAAATCTTGACGCCGCTGCGGCTCGGAAGAAATGATATCTACACCAGCCAGTGCTGCCGCCGCCACAGGTGCCGGGCTGGCTGTGGTGTAAATATACGACCTGGCTGACTGTAGCAAATAATCAATCACCACCTGCTCAGCCGCAACAAAAGCACCCGCACTACCAGCGGCCTTGCCCAGGGTTGCCATATAGATAATGCGTGGCGAACTGAGATTGAAATGTTCGAGAATGCCGCGACCCTTTGCACCAAGCACGCCAAAGCCATGGGCATCATCCAGCATCAGGTAGGCATCGTAACGTTCGCACAGTGCCAGCAGCGCAGGTACGGGGGCAATATCCCCATCCATGCTGAACACGGCATCAGCGACCACCAGCTTGCGCCTGGCGCTACTTTGCGCCAGCAAGCGCTCCAGGCTAGTGATGTCGTTATGCGCATAACGCTTGAGGCTGGCACGTGACAGTACCGCGGCATCGTTAAGCGAAGCGTGGTTGAGCTTATCAGCAAAGATTTCATCATCACGACCACACAAGGCGGTGATGATGCCCAGATTGGCCATATAACCCGTGCTGAACAGCAACACCGCAGGCACAGCCATGAATTGCTGCAAGCGCTGCTCCAGCACTTCATGGGCAGTTTGATGCCCGGTGACCAGATGCGAGGCACCACTGCCCGCACCATATTGCTGGGCGGCTTCTGACATCGCGGAGATCAATGCGGGATGGCTGGCCAGGCCTAGATAGTCATTGCTGCAAAAAGAGAGCAAGCGCTTACCGTTAATGACGACATGCGCGCCCTGCATGCCTTGCAGCATGCGACGCTGGCGCAGCAAACCCTGTTCTGCGCGCTGCGCCAGTTCCAAGTGCAATCCCTGCAACATATCCCCAGCCGGGCTGGATTGCATCTGCATGGACATGCTTACAGCGGATGTATACCCAGCTTGCCGAACAAGGCCTTGTCCGCCTCGGCTTCAGGGTTGCCTGTAGTCAGCAATTTCTCACCATAGAAGATGGAATTGGCACCTGCCAGGAAGCATAAAGCCTGTATGCCTTCATGCATGCTCTGACGACCAGCTGAAAGACGCACAAAGCTTTGCGGCATGGTGATACGCGCAGCCGCAATGGTGCGCACAAATTCAAACGGATCAAGCTCATCGGTACCATACATAGGCGTGCCTTCCACCTGCGTCAGCAGATTGATGGGCACACTTTCAGGTGGACGTTCCATATTGGCCAACTGCGCCAGCAGGCCAGCGCGCTGGGGACGGGATTCGCCCATGCCTATGATGCCGCCGCAGCAAACGTTGATATCCACATTACGCACTCTATCCAGAGTATCCAGACGGTCCTGGTAGGTACGCGTAGTAATCACATCGCCGTAGTATTCAGGCGCGGTGTCGAGATTGTGGTTGTAGTAGTCCAGGCCCGCATCCTTGAGCTGCTCAGCCTGACCATCTTTCAACATGCCCAGCGTGGCGCAGGTTTCCAAACCCATGGCCTTCACCTCTTGAATCATCTTCAGCACAGGTTCCAGGTCACGCTGCTTGGGGCTACGCCAGGCAGCACCCATACAGAAGCGGCTAGCGCCGTTTTCCTTGGCGGCACGTGCGGCTGCCAGCACTTCTTCCAGCTGCATCAAATCCTGCTTTTCCACATCGGTGTGATAACGCGCGGCTTGCGGGCAATAACCGCAATCCTCGGAACAGCCACCCGTCTTGATGGAAAGCAAGGTGCTGACTTGCACACCATTGGGGTCAAAATTCTCTCTGTGCACGGTCTGCGCCTGGTGCATCAGGTCTGCAAAAGGCAATTCAAACAAGGCGACAATTTCATCAACTGTCCAGCGTTGCGGTGCTTCGGCACGCGCCTGCACCTTGCTGCGCTCGGCATTGTCCAGGCCGCGAATATCAATAACGGATTCAAGCATGTTTAAATTCCTTACTCTGTCTCTATAGTAATTTTCTGCCATGGCTCATGCTGAGCCCGCAGGATGTCCCTAATGCCCAATGGCACAATGACGAGAATACTGACCACCCAGATAATGATCGCCAGATTGAGCGCACCACCCACCCAGCCTGCCATATTGGAACTGAAATTCAGCAGCACTACCCAGGTTCCCAACAGGCCATAGAAGCGGTAACCTGCGGGCACCAAATACTCACATACACGCGTACAGGGATGATTGGCGGTTGAGGCATAGGCAAAAATCGAAGCCGCAATCCAAAATGGAATCAACACCGGCACCACAATCGCGACACTGGAGAAAAACGCAAAACTCTGAGCCGCCCGCATCTGCTGCTTGGGCGTGATGATTTTGGTAGCCATGATCTGAAAGTGGAAACGAAAGCCGGATTATAGCCTGTCAAGGATAGCCTTAACAAACGCTTTACATATGATTAAAAATTGAACAACTCGAATTCTCTTCATCAAGAAATCTCATCGCATAAGGATGCAACACGTGCAGCAAACACAACCATTGATCGACTGGGAAGACTTTCTCAAGGTTGATCTACGCGTAGGCCGGGTAGTGCAGGCTGAACTCAATACCAGCGCGCGTAAACCCGCTTATACCTTGCTGATCGACTTTGGGCCTGAAATAGGCAGCAAAAAATCCAGCGCGCAGATTACCGCCTTATACCCAGCTGAAACCCTGATCGGCAAATTAGTGGTAGCGGTGGTGAATTTCCCGAAAAAACAGATAGGCAGCATGATGTCTGAATGCCTGGTGACAGGATTCCATAATGCGGAAGGAGAAGTGGCTTTGTGCGTGCCGGATTTGGATGTGCCTATCGGCACCAAATTGCTTTGATGCCGACTGAAGCCATAGAGAGGTGCAGCCTCGCAACAGACTTACATACAACCTTACAGAGTGTGTGTACTGCACGGCGGTGGTGAATATCATCACGATCTCTAAAACCAATCTCTGTGTACCACCAACCGCCATTTCACTGAGAATTATTACCAGGCTTGACTCATTAGCCCCCGGGTGGCTGACCGTTGGAAGCAGTCAAGCCACCATCTACGGGCAGATTAACGCCAGTAATAAATGACGCATCGGTGCTGGCGAGGAAGGCAATCGCCGCAGCGATCTCCTCGGGTTGGGCACCTCGCCCCAAAGGAATTCGCTCATAAAATTTCTCCAGCAACTCCTGATCTTCTGCCATATCTGCGGTCATATCGGTGAAGGTAAAACTGGGACAGACCGCATTGACACGTATGCCCTGGCGCGCAAAATCCATTGCCAAAACGCGGGTGAGATTGACCACCGCACCTTTGGAAGTGTTATAGGCGCTCATTTTCCAATCGCCGCCCAGACCAGAAACCGAAGCTGTATTGACGATGCAACCCCCGGTTTTAGCCAAGTGCGGAATAGCCTCGCGTGCTCCATAGAAAATGCTATTGACGTTGGTAGCTTGTACCTGCGCCCAATCTTCCTCACTCACTTCAGTGACATCGCCATCAGCATAAATACCCGCATTATTGACCAGCACATCGAGCTGGCCAAACTTTTCCAGCGCAAACGCAATCAGCGCCTTAACATCTTGCTGGCGTGAGACATCGGTTTGCTTGATGGCTGTGCGTTCAGGGGCCAGCGGCTGGGAGATAGCCTGTAACTTCTCCAGGGTTCTGCCTGCCAGCACTACTTTTGCACCTTCGCTAGAGAAACGTTGCGCGGTGGCAGCGCCTATGCCGGAGCCTGCTCCGGTG
Source organism: Methylobacillus glycogenes JCM 2850 (assembly GCF_000617925.1). Lineage (GTDB taxonomy): Bacteria > Pseudomonadota > Gammaproteobacteria > Burkholderiales > Methylophilaceae > Methylobacillus > Methylobacillus glycogenes. Next base: position 379,665 of record NZ_BAMT01000002.1, on the reverse strand, counting down.
ACAATAACAACCTTGTTGGTAAATCGCTGCATGATGGTCTCTTTTCCAGTGTTTGAATATGCACACTGTGCAGCGCAAGCAGGGTAAAGCGTATCAGCGTAATAGGAAAGTGCTGTAGGAATTGCCCCCTGCACTCAACCTAAGGCTGAGAGACCAAGCCTATCCTGCTAATACCCTGGCTTGCAGCGCTAAAATTCCGTCCATTCTTCTGCATCGCCCGCACCATTAACCATTGGCTTGCCTGAGGTTGTAGCGGGCCCAGCCTGCGTTTGCAGAGTGCCTGCTTCTTGATCCTGGTGCTGACGCGTCACTTGCTGCGGGCGCGGAACAACTGGGCTAGTGATTAAAGGCTTAACAGGTACAGGGCTGATGCCAGAGGCTGCTCTCAGGTATTGAAATTTAGCCGCGCTCTGCACTGGCAGTGCTCGCGAGATTGATGTTGCAAGCTGGCCATTGATTTTGAAAACACTGACCGCGCGAGCCAGATTTTCCGCCTGATGTTGCAATGATTGCGAAGCCGCCGCGGCTTGCTCTACCAAGGCTGCATTTTGCTGAGTCACATCATCCATTTGCATGATGGCCTGATTAATCTGCTCTATCCCCGTGGCCTGTTCATCACTGGCCACGCTGATATCACGCACAATGCTGCTGACGCGGTTGACGCTATCGACCACCTCCTTGATGGTAAGACCCGCCTGCTCAACCTGCTGGCTACCTGCCGCAACACTCTCTACCGAGTCGGTGATCAAGCCCTTGATCTCCTTGGCGGCATTGGCTGAGCGCTGAGCCAGGCTACGCACTTCGGTCGCCACCACTGCAAAGCCACGTCCCTGCTCACCAGCCCTGGCGGCCTCGACGGCTGCATTCAGAGCAAGAATATTGGTCTGGAAGGCAATGCCATCGATCACGCCTATGATCTCGGAAATACGCTTGGAGGCATTATTGATAGCCCCCATGCTGGCGATGACTTGATCTACCACCTGGCCACCCTTGATTGCCACGTCAGAAGCTGAACCAGCCTGCTGGTTGGCCTGGTTGGCGCTTTGGGTATTCTGCTTGACGGTAGAGGTCAACTGCTCCATGGCTGAGGCGGTTTGCTCCAGTGAGCTGGCCTGCTGCTCAGTCCGGGCAGAGAGGTCAAGATTGCCGCTGGCAATTTCACCTGAAGCGGTAGCGATAGTATCAACCCCACTGCGCACCTCGGTCACAATTTGCGCCAGATTATCGTTCATGGTCTTGAGTGCCTGCAGCAGCTCCGCTATTTCATCATGGCCAGTGACATTGATATTGCTAGTGAGGTCTCCAGCGGCCACTGATTTTGCCAATGTGAGTGCCTGCGCCAGTGGCTGGGTAATCCCGCGTGCGAGCCGCCATGCCATGAACATACCGAGTGCAATCGCCAATCCGCCCAATGCCAAAAGCATATAAATACCAAAGCGCTTGTTGCTTTGAATATCCTCACCAGCGGCATTGATGACGCCACGTCCAAACTCGGCAAACGCCGCTATGCTGTCAAAACAGGCTTGTCGCGCGGGTAAAAACTCACTGCTTACAAGGCGGTTAATCGTTTCCTGGTCCATCCCCTTGGCGCGCTGGCTGAGCAAATCTTCACGAATCGCCACCAAACTCTGAATTTTCTCCTGAGCATCGGCAAGCCTGGCTCTGCCCTCAGCTTGGCTTAACCTGGCCTCCAGCTTGTTGATGATCTCGTCGTCCTCTGTTTCGGTCTCCCGAATACGATCTTTAAAAAACTCGACCATGGCCGGGTCTGTACTCGTCACGGCTGCCAGGGCACGTATACCGGTTTGGCGTACGTTGGAGGCCAGCTCTGCCGTCAGCCGCTCCTTGATCAACTCTTCCTCGGTCATTTTTCTGGCCACATCGCCTACACGCACCAGTTGGATATAGCCCAGCAACACCATAGAGACCATTAGCATGAGTACCGTGGCAAAACCCAGACCCAGCCTAATGCCGATTTTTATATCTGCGAATTTCATGCTTCACGCTCCCGGACTCCCCGGTTTGCGTTCAGCACATGCGTAGCATTAATGCGACCACGGCTGACGCAAACATCATCAAGGAATAGCAATAATCGAACGGGGTATTTCTCAGATGTGCCGGAATCCCCGACCTATGGCAAGCGAGATAAAAGCTGCGCGCCATCAGCAAAAGATAATTTATTTTTATTTATATTTCAAATATTTACACAACATTTATAATCCAAAAGATAACAAGTCGTTATTAGCAAATCACGGCTGAGCCTGCGGGAGTTTGCCGCTAGGTGTATCCTAGTCAGCATGAAAGCTAAGCGTTTTGACTTGCTTCTGACCATCAACCCCGAACCGGGACTTCACAGAAAGGCGTGAGCGATATGCTGAAAATGCAGTGCCAGCTTGTTATGCTCAGCGCCTTATTCGCCTTGACGTCCTGGCTTAGCGCTGCACAGGCCGAGTCACTGACCGTGGTGGGAGATGAAAACTACCCGCCCTATCTGTTCAAGGACGATGATGGCAACACCGTGGGCTATCTGGTGGATCTCTGGGATTTATGGCAGCAAAAAACCGGGGTTGAGGTCAATCTGGTGCCCACCGCCTGGGTTAATGCGCAGGCGCGTGTCCTGCATGGTGATGCCGATGTGATTGAAATGCTTTACCGCACGCCCAAGCGTGAAGCGCTCTATACCTTCTCCCAGCCTATGCCAAGCAGACGGTGGCTATTTTCAATCATGAAAGTATTACGGGCATTACCAGCCCCCGCGCCCTGACCGGATTTGTCGTCGGTGTACAAAAAGGCGATGCATGCATAGATAAGCTGGAAGAGCACGGCATTTATTCGCTGCGCCAATACGACAATTACACGGCCATGATAGAAGCGGCCTTGACGCAAGAAATCAAGCTGTTCTGCCTAGATGAGATTCCCGCCCATTATTACCTCTACAGTCTGGATAGACAGCATGAGTTCCGCAAGGCTTTCACTCTGTACACAGGTGAATTCCATCGCGCGGTACGCAAGGAAAATAAGACCACCATGGCGCTGGTGGAAAAAGGCATGGCTGCGATCAGCCCTGAAGAAATCAAGACCTTAGAGAAAAAATGGATGGGCAAGCCCATAGAAACCTTTCACTACTCGCGCGAACTCGCCTACGGCATCTTGGCCGCCTCAGTCGCCGGGATCATTCTCTTATTGTGGATTGCGCTGCTAAGAATTGCCGTACACAAGAAAACCCGCGAGATAGAAACTGAGCGCACGCGGCTGCAAGACATCATCGATGGCGCACGTGCAGGCACCTGGGAATGGAATGTGCAAACTGGGGAATGCCTGTTCAATGATCGCTGGGCCAGCATGCTGGGCTACTCCCTGGCAGAACTGACACCGCTGACAGCCAGCACCTGGAAAAAACTCATGCATCCGGATGACTTGCTGCTGGCCACAGAAAAGCTTGAACAACACTTTTCGGGGCAGACAGAAAATTATGAATCTGACCACCGCATGCGCCATAAGCAGGAACGCTGGATTTGGGTAACCAGTCGCGGTCGGCTGATTTCTCGCACCGAGGATGGCCAGCCCTTGCTGATGCGTGGCACTCATATCGACATCACAGAAAAGAAAACCGCAGACGAATTAATCTGGCAACAGGCCAATTTCGATAACCTGACGCAATTACCCAATCGCCATTTGTTCAATGCCCGTATTGAGCAGCACATCAAACAGGCTAGACAGGAGCATGGCAAGCTGGCCTTGATATCTATAGACCTGGATAGATTCAAGGAAGTCAACGATTCGCTGGGCCACAGCAAGGGAGATGATTTACTGGTGGCCGCAGGCAGACGTATTCAGGGTTGCGTGCGGCAGTCGGATACTGTCGCTAGATTAGGTGGTGACGAATTCGCCATCATCGTGCCCCAGCTTGCCGACAAAGCCCAGTTGCAGCAGATCGCCGATAACCTGCTGGATAATCTCTCCCGACCTTATGTACTGGCCGAAGAAAGAGTCTATATCTCTGCCAGCATAGGCATCAGTGTTTATCCCGATGATGCAAGTGACAGCGGCGAAATCATGCGCAATGCCGATCAGGCCATGTATGAAGCCAAGAACAAAGGCCGTAACCGCAGCATGTTCTTTACGCAATCCATGCAGGATTCCGCCATGCAGCGCATGCAACTGGCGCGGGATATCCGTCTGGCCGTAGAACGTAATGAATTGGCCGATTATTACCAACCCATCATAGAGCTGGCCACGGGCCGGGTTGAAAAAGCCGAGGCATTACTGCGCTGGCATCATCCGGTGCAAGGGCTGGTCAGCCCATCGGTATTTATCCCGGTAGCAGAGGAAATTGGCGCCATCGTCGAGTTGGGCGACTGGATATTCCGCCGTGCAGCGGAGAATGTCGTCAAATGGCAGGCCATCGCTGGCGAAGACTTTTCCGTCAGCATCAATAAATCCCCAGTGCAATTCCAGGCCAACACCTTTGAACATAGTGACTGGCTCAACTATCTGCATACCCTGGGGCTGACTGGCAGAAATATTGTAGTCGAGATCACCGAAGGCTTGCTGTTCAATCCCGAACGCAGCATTGAGGACAAATTACTTAACTTCCGCGATGCAGGGATACAAGTCGCGATTGATGACTTTGGCACTGGCTTCTCTTCCTTATCCTACCTAAACCGCTTCGATATTGATTACCTGAAGATAGATCAAAGCTTCACCAGCCAACTCGCGGCCAATAATGAAAGTTATGCCTTGTGCGAGGCTATTATTGTCATGGCGCACAAGCTAGGCCTCAAAGTCATTGCCGAAGGGGTGGAAACCCCCTTGCAGCGTGATCTGTTACTTGAGATCAAGTGCGACTTTGCCCAGGGTTACCTTTACTCCCCGCCAGTACCTGCCGCCGCCTTCCAGCGCTATTTGGAGCAATCGCGCCAAGGGCAGCTACAAAGCGCGACCTGAGCTGCATGGACTGGCTCAAACAGTGGCTGTTTCCTCAAGCCTGCCTGCTCTGCCGCAGCGCTAGCCATACAACACTGGCTTATGTGCACCTTGCCTGGCTGAACTCCCCTGGCATGACCAGCATCGTGACACCCCCCAGGCTTGCCCCCAGTGCGCCCTGCCTACCATCGCAGGCCAGCGCTGTGGTCGCTGTCTGCAGCAGCCGCCTGCATTTGATGTCACCCACAGCCTGTTTCAGTACACCTTTCCACTCACCGCCATGTTGCAGCGTTATAAATATGCCCAACATCTAGCCCTAGCCCCCATGCTGGGTCAGATGCTGGCAAAAACCTGGTGGGCCCATGGCAGAGCGGACTCACAGCACGCTATTGCAACCCCCCAGCTCCCTGCCGACTGCCTGATTCCCATGCCGCTACACAGGCAACGCCTGCAAGAGCGGGGCTTCAACCAATCACTTGAAATTGCGCGCACGCTCTGCCGTGAGTTAAACATTCCATTGCAAGCGCATCTTTGTGTGCGCACTCGCGCCACACCGCCGCAAGCCACTTTGCCTTATCGGCAGCGTTTGAAAAATATGCGTGGCGCATTTGCCTGCAATACCTCCATGACAGGCCAGCGGGTCATTCTGCTGGATGATGTCATGACCACAGGCGCCAGCTCAATGCCTTGGCACAATGTGTAAAAGCGGCGGGTGCCACTCATGTGGAATGCTGGGTGATCGCGCGTACCTTTACGACCTGACTTCACTGTCTGGCTTCACTGCCCGAATTCACACTCAACCTCAGCAACATCCTTCTATTCACACCTATAGCTGTGACGTGTCACACCCGCTGCAAACCCCCGATCAAATTTACAATTAAATAGCTATATTTGACTTTACATTAAAGACAAATAGCAATTAATCTGGCTGCGGTTGGGGTGTTACTGACTGCTGCCTTTCAGTGCCACATGCATCCATAACAGCCGATCTCCTTCAAAAAAACATACAAGCTTCCCTCATGTCTCTGGGGCCGAATCAGGTGCTCTGGTGCTAGCAAGCGGGATAAATTTGAAAGGTTAATGACGTGATCAAAACATTCAGAATGAACGTTGCATTGATAAGACTCCTTAGCATGATGCTCTCAACCCTCATGTTACTGAGCAGTTGCGGAGAGGCGCCGATTGTCACTAAGAATGCACTCCAGACTTCGCAAGCCCCGCCATCCAAGTTGGTGGTGTTTGGTGACTCGCTTTCTGACCAAGGCAATATGTTCATGCTGGCGCGTGAAATTACGCATTTCCATCATCTGCATATGAGTTCGCCCCCTACCTCCCACCAAGCATGGCATTTACCAACGGCCAACTGCCTGTAGAGTTTGTGGCTAAAGCTTTGGGCGATCACTTGCAGCCCGCCTGGCGCCCTTCCACGCTTTTGGAATCTGAACCACGCCTGGAAATGAACCCTAAGATGATGGATTTATTAGCACCAACTGCCATCAGCACTGCCAAGCCTGATGTCATCAAGGCAGCCGTGCTGACACCAGCTTCTACGCTGGAGTTTGCTGCCAAGGCGGAACAGAAAATCTCGGAGAAATTCAGCGACCCTAATCCCTCGGGCCTGAACTATGCCGTGGCAGGCGCGGCTATTGCCAACGACTATTCTGGCCTGCGCTTGAGTATTTACAACAGGGTGGCCTTGGACAAGCAGGTGGATGCTTACGCGGCACGCGCAGACAAACCATTGATAGACCAGACCTTGTTCATTTTCTTTATCGGCGGCAATGATTTACTCAATGTCTTTGCAGACAAGCACTTTGTGACGGAGGATAAAAAACGTATAAAAATCAGTTCTCTTCCGGCATTGCTCGTTGACAACATCAAGCGCGTGCAAGCGCTGGGTGCCAAGCGTATTCTGGTGATTGGGCCGCCCGATATTTCCACCACCCCTGCGCTATTCAACACCTCCTCAGCCAGCTTGGCGCAATCCTTATCCCAGCAACTGGAACGCGAGATGGAAGTCAGCTTAAGCAAGGCATTCCCAGGGCAGGAGGTGCTGTGGTTACCCATGCAAAGCCTGTTTGCACAATGGCTGCAAGCGTGGACACCTGCCACCCGCAATCGCGCCTGCGTGACCGATATAGAAGCCGGATATTACGAACTAGGCCCGCTCTTGGCGCGTGAAGAGTTGGTCGTGAAGTTTATCAATGGCTGTTCGCAGTCATTGCTGGATCAGCAGCAATATCCGTTCTTTGATAGCGTGCATCCCTCGGAAAAAATCTATCAATTGTTTGCAGAAAAAATGCTGGAGAAAATCAAGCAATTCAAGGCTGACTAAAGACAGCGACCACTCCTGTCTCGATTGGAGCCCAATCGCGGCAGGAGAGTTTGTATTGAACCTGTGATGGAAAACAGCACTCACCACGCTTGGTGTTGTTAAACCTGCTCTAAAGCCCAGACTCAGAAGCTCACACTCAAAACCTCAAACTTACAACCCGCCAACAAAACCCAGCTGCTTCCAGGCTTCATAACTGGTCAAAGCCACGGTGTTGGCGAGGTTCATGCTGCGGTTATTTGGCATCATGGGTACGCGGATCAGGGTCTCGCGCAATTCATCACGCACGGCTTCAGGCAAACCCGAGGTCTCAGAGCCAAACAGCAGCACATCCTCGGCCTGATATTGAATGTTGTGGTAATACTGCTGGGCTTTCGTGGTTAACGCAAAAATACGCTTGTCGCCCATGGCCGCTTTAAATTCCTCATATCCGCCATAAATCTTTACCTTGGCCAGATCGTGGTAATCCAGCCCCGCGCGCTTGAGATTTTTGTCATCAAATTGAAAATCCAAAGGCCCTATCAGATGCAGCGTAAAGCCTGTATTGGCAATCAAGCGGATGATATTGCCGGTGTTCTGCGGGATTTTCGGTTCGTACAATGCGATATGAATCATTCGGCGGTTAATCTTCAATAGTGGGAAATACTAGTCTATGCCAGACATGAAAAAAGCACCGCTCAATATATCAGGGTGCTTTTTCTGTGGCTGAAATTGACAGCGCTCAGGTTTATAGCGCTCATTCTTACAGTGCTAGGCTTATAGCGCTTCTGACTTTTGCTCGCGGCTCAAGAGGTTTTCCATGGCCTGACGCGGTGAACGTCCGTGCGATAGCACCTGGTCAACTTCGTGGGTAATTGGCATTTCCACCCCTAGAAGCTTGGCGCGCTTCAGCACCTCACGGGCGGTATGCACACCTTCGGCCACATGCCCCAGGGTTTGCAAAATTTCCTGCAAGGTCTGCCCATTGGCAAGACGCAAACCGACTTCACGATTACGCGAATACTGGCCAGTACAGGTCAGAATCAAATCTCCCGCGCCAGTCAGCCCCATAAAGGTTTCCTTGGCACCACCCAGGGCCACGCCCAGGCGTGTCATTTCGGCAATACCGCGTGTAATCAGCGCCGCACGGGCATTATTGCCACACTGCATGCCATCACTAATACCAGCCGCAATGGCCAGCACGTTCTTGAGGGCACCGCCTACCGAGACGCCAGTAACATCTGTACTGGTGTAAACACGGAAATGTCCGCCATGCAGCAAGGCACCCGCACGTTCGGCAAAAGCAGCATCATTGGCAGCTAGCGTCACTGCCGTAGGCAGGCCACGTACCAACTCAGCCGCAAAGCTGGGGCCGGACAACACGCCCCAGTGACGGCTATCGCCCAGCTCTTCCTGTGCCACTTCATGTGGCAGTTTGGCGGTGGCGGCCTCTAGCCCCTTGGAGGCCCAGACCACAGGAGCATTACTGCCCAGACGTTTGATTTCCTTGAGGGCGTTACGGAAGCCATTGGTAGGCACGACCGAAACGATCAGATCTGCACCTTCCAGCGCACGACCCAAATCACCATCCACGGTCAATTGATCGCCAAAGGCAAAATCCCCGAGATACTGCAGATTGGCCCGCGTTACCTGCATATCCATGATATGCGCCTGGTTGCGGGTCCAGAGTGAAACCTGATGTTGGCGGCTGATTTGCAAAGCGAGCGCAGTGCCCCAGGCGCCAGCACCTAAAACTGTAATTTTCATGAGTGGTTTAACATGGTTGGATAAGAGTGAGCGATGGTGATCAGAGCACTATGCGTGATCACAAACCCCAGACTGCTGTGCTTTGGACATAGCCTGTGAGGCCATCTCTATGCTTGACCTTCACCCAGCCATTGGCGGGAGATTCCAGCACGTCCAGCACCACATCCTTGTCCAGCCTGCCCAGCAGGTTGGCAGCGGCATCTGCACTTTGACGCAGATCAGCGGCGCTACGGATCAGTACGGTACGTTTATTTCCCAGTGATTTGGACTCAACCAACTCAGTGTGCCCTGAGCATCCCTGACCTTAAGCCAGTCACCAAGGTTGACTATGATTTCCACTGGATAACCCTGCCCCAGCAGCAGTGTTTTCTTGCCCTGTGCCGAGGGTGCATCGTACAACGTCGCCTTAGCGACGTTGACCGAGCGGTACTCCAATGCTGCCGCCATGGTGGGCAGCAGCATGGGTAGCAGGCTTAGCGCCATAGCCAGGCGCTGTGCTTTAGTGGGTAGTCGCACCATTTGCCTTAGCCTGTTCTTCCTTTTGCTGAGCGTACAGCGCTTCAAAGTTAACAGGGTTGAGCAATACAGGTGGGAAACCAGCGCGGGTAACGATGTCGGAGATCGTTTCACGTGCATAGGGGAAGATGATATTGGGGCAAGTAACGCCAAGAATGATCTCGATGTTTTCTTCTGGCACGTTGCGAATCTGGAAGATACCAGCTTGCGCTACTTCTACCAGGAACACAGTCTTGTCGCCCAGCTTGGAGGTGACAGTCACTGTTACCACAACTTCATAGATGCCATCTTCCAGCTTGGCGGTAGCGTTGCTCAGCTCGATAGATACTTGAGGCGCTTCACGCTGAATGAAAATCTGTGGTGCATGGGGGATTTCCAGTGAAAGATCCTTAACGTAGACCTTCTCGATACCAAATGCTGGTTGTTGATCTTGTGCTGCCTGTTCTTCTGCCATGTCTCTTCCCTTAACGACGGGGCACCTGGGCGCACCCGCTTATTGATTAAAAATATTAAAAAACCACTTTTTAAAGCGCGATACTCAAAAATTGAGCAAAAGCCTGATCTGATTGCATCACTCAATCCCGCATTCTATCCGCTCCCGTCAGGATTTTGTACTACAAAACCGTGACGCTACTTTGCCAGCAAGGGGTCAAGCTTGCCAGCCATATCGAGTGCGCGCAGGTCATCAAAGCCACCCACGTGCAAATCGTCGATATAGATTTGCGGAACAGTCCGTCTTCCGGTCTGCTCCATCATCTTGATCCTGAGCTCAGGCTCAAGATCAACCCGAATCTTGTTGATATTCTGTACGCCCTTGCTTACCAGCAAGCGCTCGGCATTGATGCAATAAGGGCATACTGCCGTGGTATACATCGTGATATTTGCCATATAGATTTCTTTCTACTAGCCCTTAACCACAGGTAATTTTGCTTCCTGCCAGGCTTGCAGGCCGCCGTTGATCTGCTTCACCTGCTCAAAGCCGAGCTTGCTCAACTGAGCCACGGCCTTGGCCGAACGCACGCCACTCTGGCACACCACCAGCACGGGCTTGGTTTTGAATTTGGTCAGTTCGGCGGCGCGTTTCTCGATATCCGCCAGGGGAATATGGCGTGCATCGGTAATATGCCCCGCAGCAAACTCAGCCTGATCGCGGATATCCACCACCACGGCATTGGAGCGATTGATCAACAGCACGGCATCAGACACGCTGACCCCAGTTTGCGGCCCACGCTTGAACACTGTCCATAGCAAAGCGAGGCCAGAGCCCACTGCCAATCCCAGCCATAAGGCATTTTTTGCAACGAAATCCACATTTACCCCTAATCAGTCCATGACCACCGCCATGGATATTTGATCTTTTAACAAGCTGCAAGCGCACAGCGCCTGCAAGCCAGATAGTGACGAACACTTCTTGCTACATGAAGCCAGTCGCACAGAATTCAAGCCTGAGAGAAAAAATAAGTCTGCCTAGCAAATTGTGCCAAGAAATTGCCGCCAGGCAATTTCATTATAAAACCCCGGCTCAACCCTACCAGGCCGCGATTAGGCATGCGTAGTGCGCAAAAACTCTCTAAAATACAGGCCATCTCTTGAGTCTACCTGGATCCTGACCGCAATGAACGTAACTCCCGCTCTTCTCGTCATCCTTGATGGCTTCGGTTATCGCGAAGACAGCCGCGACAACGCAATTGCTCTTGCCAATACTCCCACACTGGACAGCATGTGGCAGCAATATCCCCACACCTTGATCAATGCCTCGGAAACTTTTGTCGGCCTTCCAACCGGGCAAATGGGTAATTCCGAAGTCGGCCATCTTAATATTGGTGCCGGACGCGTGGTGTTTCAGGATTTTGAACGCATCAACCAGTCTATCGCCAGCGGTGAGTTCTTCAGCAACCCGGTATTGCTGGAAGCCACCGCCAAGGCCAAGCGTGCAGGCAAGGCCATTCATATCCTGGGTCTACTGTCAGACGGCGGGGTGCACAGTCATCAGGAACATATACATGCCGCGATTGAAATGGCAGTCAAACAAGGCGTGGAACGCGTCTATGTGCACGCTTTCCTTGATGGTCGTGATACCCCACCTATCAGCGCCCAGCCTTATTTAACCAAGCTGGAAGAAGCCTGCGCACGCATAGGCAAGGCAAAGATAGCCTCTATTTGTGGCCGCTTCTATGCCATGGACAGAGATAAACGCTGGCCGCGTGTGGAAATTGCTTACAACCTGATTACTGATGGCGTGGGTGAGTTCAGCGCACCTAGCGCACTGGCTGGCCTTGAAGCAGCTTATGCGCGCGATGAAAAGGACGAATTCGTCAAAGCCACTGCCATCGTCGCACCGGGCGAGGAGCCTGTGACCATGGAAGACGGCGATGTCATTCTTTTCGTTAACTTCCGCTCTGATCGTGCGCGCCAGCTTAGCCATGCGCTGCTGGACCCAGATTTTGAAGCTTTAATCGCCGCCGCCTGCCCAAGCTAGGTGGCTTCTACACCTTGACCCTGTACGACAAGGCAGAAACGCGCGCCACCCCTATCTTTGCCCCGGTTGAAATCCGCAATACCTTTGGCGAATATCTGGCGCAACAAGGCCTCACCCAGTTACGCATTGCCGAAACCGAGAAATACCCGCACGTGACCTTCTTCTTCAATGGCGGAGAAGAGCAGGTATTTGCCGGAGAAGATCGTATTCTGGTGCCTTCACCCAAGGTGGCCACTTACGACCTGCAGCCAGAGATGAGCGCGTTTGAACTGACTGACAAGCTGGAAGAAGCCATACTCAGCAAAAAGTACGATGCCATCATCTGCAACTATGCCAATTGCGATATGGTGGGTCACTCCGGTGAAATCACGGCCTCCATCAAGGCAGTGGAAACCATAGACACCTGCCTGGCCCGCATTATCAAGGCCATGCAAAGCATAGGTGGGCAGATGATAGTGACGGCTGATCACGGCAATGTGGAAATGATGCGTGATTACGAAAACAACCAGCCGCACACCCAGCACACCACCAATCTGGTGCCGCTGTTCTTCATAGGCAAACCCGCCAGCTTGGTGGCCGAAGGCAAGGGCGCACTCTGCGATCTGGCACCTTCTCTGCTTAATATGATGGGACTGAAGCAACCGGCAGAAATGACCGGAAAATCCCTGGTCACATTCAACGCCTGAGCATGAAACAACGCTGGTTCAGTCTGCTGCTGGCAAGCAGCCTCTACGCTGGGCCAGCGGCCTGGTCTTTGTCCCTGGCTGCCAGCAAGGCAGAGTCGGCCAGCGCCGCGGCTGCCAATACCGCACCAAAGGCGGAACTGGATGAAATCCACCAGCGTCTGGAATCGCTGAAAAAAGAGCTGGATACCTCCAAGGAAGCCCATGCCGATGCTGCTGACCAATTAAAGAAAAGCGAAAAAGCCATCAGCGAGGCCAATCGCAAGCTGGTAGACCTTAAACAGCAGCAGCAAGAGAGCAGTAGCAATCTGCAAACCCTGCAATTGCAAAAAAACGCGCTCAGCAACACCCTCTCCCAACAACAGGAATTACTGCGCAAGCAGTTTTACCAGCAGTACCTGCATGGCAAATCCAGCCAGGTGCAGACGCTGTTGCAGCAGCAAGACCCGAATACCGCCGCTCGGCAACTGCACTATCTGGGTTATGTTTCGCAAGCGCGCAACACCCTGGTCAGCTCGGCCAACAACAACCTGGCCCGCGTGGAAATGCTCAATGCAGAAACCAGCAAGACCTTGCAACGCCTGGACTCCCTGCAAGAGCAGCAGGAAAAAGAGCGCAATGAGCTGCAGCAGCAGAAATCCGAGCGCAACAAGCTGGTCAAGCAGCTATCCAGCAAGATCAGTGCGCAGCGCAATGAAATCGACAAGCTCAAGCGCGATGAACAGCGCCTGACACAGTTGATGGAAAAACTGGCCAAGGCCGCGCGTGAGCAGGCAGCACGTGAAAAAGCCGCCAGAGAAAAAGCCGAGCGTGAAGCGGCCAAGGAAGCTGCACGCGAAGCCGCCAGAGAGCAATCAGCCGCAGGCACAGGCCAGAAGCGCCCCACTGCCCCAAGCAAACCTATAGGCCGCAACGAAGCCCTGCCCAGCAACGCCTTTGACGGCACCAACTTTGCCGCCCTCAAAGGCAAGCTCAATCTGCCAGTGCGCGGCGAGATCAGCAACCGTTTTGGTGCCAGCCGCGCTGATACCGGAATTTCCTGGAAGGGTCTGTTTATACGTGCGGCCGAGGGCAGCGAGGTCAAGGCGGTGGCCAGCGGCCAAATCGTGTTTGCCGACTGGCTACGCGGCTTTGGCAACCTCATTATCATAGACCACGGCAGTGGTTATATGAGCTTGTATGGCAACAACCAAGCTTTGCTCAAGCAAGTTGGTGACAACGTCAAAGGTGGCGACAGCGTGGCCTCAGTGGGTAATAGCGGTGGCAATGAGCAGCATGGGGTGTATTTCGAGCTACGCTACCAGAGCAAACCGTTTGACCCCTTGAGCTGGAGTGTGGTCAAGTAAGTCCTCCCTTGAGCTGGAGCGTGGTCAAGTAGTGCTTGCCTAAGTACTTACTCCCCTATCAAGTGCAACAGCACCTTGCGGCTATGCGCCATGCGTCTATGTTCATAGAGAAAAATCCCCTGCCAAGTGCCCAGTGCCAGCTTGCCATCCAGCACGGGTATGCCCAGACTGGTCTGGGTCAGCGCTGAGCGCACATGGGCAGGCATATCATCCGGCCCTTCGGCGGTGTGGATAAATAAAGCATCGCCATCTGGCACCAAACGCTCAAAAAAACTTTCCATGTCCACCAGCACATCAGAATCGTAATTTTCGTTGATGAGCAAACTGGCAGAGGTGTGCTGGATATACAGTGTCAACAAGCCCTGGCGCAGCCCAGTGCCCGCCAGCCACCGCAACACGGCGGGGGTAATGTCGTATAGCCTGCGGCCGTGGGTGGGCTGGACAATCTGGTGATGATGTTGCTGCATGAAAAACTCCACATATCATTGCGAGAAAAAACACTAGGCTGTTATCAATGCCTTATTGGCGCGCGCATCACGCACATACTGATGACGCATCACAGAGTATAAGCCCAGCGCGATCAGGCTGGCACACAGCACACCAAGCAAGGAAAAGCTTGCGCTTGCAGTGCCGCCCGCTAGAATGAGGCAACCTCAGCCTCACTTGCCTAACTATGTTACTCAGCCGCTTCCGCCACCCCGTCACGCCCCAGCACCAGATTGTGCTGCGTGAAGTCCCGCTCTTTGCCGGACTTAGCAATCATGAGCTGGATACGCTCAATAACCTCTTGCACCAGCGTACCTATGTGCGTGATGAAATTGTCTTTGACCAGCATGAGGAAGGCCAGGCGGTTTACTTTATTCTTTCGGGCCGCGTGCGTGCCTCTTTGGATGGGCAAAATCTCTCCATCATGGAAGCGGGGCAATTCTTCGGTGAGCGCGCCTTGCTGGAAGATGTGCCACGTTCGGCCCAGGTACGTGCGCTGGAAAACTGCGTACTGGCTGTGTTGTTCCGTGAGGATTTCCTGCATCTGCTGCATACCTATCCACAGATAGCCGCCATCATCACCCAGCATTGCAGCCTGAGACAGGCACAATACCAGCAGATTCCCGGCAATATCATTGCGCCGCCAGTGCTGGCCAATGTCAATAACGGCCCTGGACCGCTGGCATGGGCTGGCATTATTGCCTCCACCTGCCTGCTATTGTTGATCTTCAAGAAAATACTGTGGCTGGTAGTGCCTTTTTTACTGGCGCTGATTCTTTATTATCTGCTGGCGCCGCTGGAGAAAAAGCTGGTGCTGGCAGGCAGCAGCCGCTCGCTGGCAGCCATTACTTTAAGTGGCTCTTTCTTGATTGTCACCGTGCTGGCATTGCTGCTGGTTTATCCCAGAGTCATGGCCAATGCTTCATCCTGGCAAAGCGGCTTTATCCATTACGCTTCTGGCGGTGCCAAGCTTGCCGAACAGTTGCTGGGTAGCTTGCAGCAGCAGTTCAGCTTTTTGCAGTCCGCGCATTTTGGCAACAACATCTACCAGAGCTTCACCGATTTCTCCGAGCATTTTTCGGAAAAATACCTGGGTAAGATACTCACCGGGCTGGCCACCTGGCTACCCTCTTTGCTGCTAACACCCATCATTACCTTCTTTATGCTCAAGGACGGCGCACAGCTGCGCAAGATGCTGGGAGCAGCGGTGCCCAATGCCTTCTTCGAGAAAACCCTGTATTTGATTCATGCGGTGGATCAAACCGCGCGCCTGTACTTTGTCGGCCTCATGAAAATGACGCTGGTAGATACCGTGCTGACCACCATGGGCCTATGGGTGCTGGGCGTATCTTCGCCACTGATGTGGGGTCTGGTGGTGGCAGTGCTGTGCTGGATTCCTTATCTGGGCCCACTGCTGGGCTTTGCCATCGTCGCGCTGATTGCCACCACCGATATGCCGGGCAATATCTCGGTGATCTACAGCCTGGCCGCGCTATTTATCATTATCCGCATGCTGGATGACTTCTTCTTCCTGCCTGCCATTGTTGGCCGCAGTCTACGTATCCATCCTTTGCTCACCATCATGATGTTTCTGATTGGCGAGGCGATTGCCGGAGTGGCCGGGTTGATGCTGGTTATCCCCATCCTTGGCGTGGTACGCGTGCTGGGTGAAACCATGGAGATCATACTCAAGGATACGCGCCTGCAAGCCAGGCACCGTCACTCAGAAAAGTTACGCTGGCGTGCCGCCACGCGTGATCTTGATCGCTAAACTGCGAAAAACCGCAGAGCAGAAGCAATAAAAAAGGGCTGGAAATCTCCAGCCCCAACTGCTTGCACGCTGCGCACACTCTGCGCGTATGCCTTAAATTTTACCAGCCATAGCCCCAGCGTGGGCCGTAATAGCCTCTGCCCCAATAACCGCCAAAGCCTGGGCCCCAGAAGGGGTCATAACTGCGGTAGCGCCACTGATACTCACGGCGCAGCCTTTCCTGTTCTATCGCCTTGGCTTTTTCGCGCTTGTTGATTTCATCGGCAAAGCCATCGCGTAACGCCTGTTCACGGCTGCTGTAAATATAATCCAGCACCTTGGGGCTGACACCCTGCTTGCTCAAGTCCAGCGCCTTGGAGGGTGTGAGATCATAGGCGGAACGGCTTTCCTTGATCTTGGCGATGATGTCATCAGGCGATGTGCCAGCCTTGGACAAACGCACCAACTCATCATAGGTGATGAAGGGAGTGGGCTGCGGCATGATTTTTTCCAGCTCTTCTTGAGAAATGCGCTGGATTTGCGGTTCCTGTTGCTGCTGCGTGGTGGCGCATCCTGCCAGCACCAGGCTTGCTGTGATGGCGGCTATGACTAGTTTCATCTCATCCTCCTGGCTTGCGCCAGCCTTAAACACCTGGGAAATCCAGGCAAGCGTTATAACATACCGCTATGACCATGCGGCCTGGGCAGAAATTCCCTAGTCAAGCGCGGCCGGAGAAAAATGCTCGCCGCGCAACACTGAAGTTTCTGCCCAAGCACATCAGGCCTTGCTGAACAGCATGCGACTGCCCTTGAAATCCACGTGTACCGTGTCCTTGGCAGCAAAGCTGCCATTGAGGATTTCCTTGGCCAGCGGGTTTTCAATCTCGGATTGTATGGCACGCTTGAGTGGTCGCGCACCGTATACCGGGTCAAACCCTGCATTGGCAATCTCGGCCAGGGCCGCATCGCTCACTGCCAACTGCATATCCATGGCTGCCAGACGCTTGGCCAGGCTTTGTAACTGGATACCCGCAATCGATTTGACGTGGGTTTCGCCCAGGGCGTGGAATACCACCACCTCGTCTATACGATTCACAAACTCTGGACGGAAGTTGGCCTTGACCTCACCCATCACCGCCAGCTTGATCACCTGATAATCGTCGCCTGTCATGCTTTGTATCATCTGCGAACCAAGATTTGAGGTCATGATAATCACCGTGTTCTTGAAGTCCACGGTACGGCCCTGACCATCGGTCAGACGACCATCATCCAGCACCTGTAGCAAGACATTGAACACATCAGGATGCGCTTTCTCGACTTCATCGAGCAGAATCACCGAGTAAGGCTTGCGGCGCACCGCCTCGGTCAGATAACCGCCCTCCTCATAACCAACATAGCCCGGAGGCGCACCTATCAAACGCGCCACCGAGTGCTTCTCCATGAATTCGCTCATATCGATGCGTATCAGGTGCTCCTCGGAATCAAACAAGAAGCCAGCCAAAGCCTTGGTCAGCTCGGTCTTGCCCACCCCGGTAGGGCCTAGGAACAAGAAAGAGCCATACGGTTTGTTGGGGTCAGACAAGCCTGAGCGCGATCTACGTATTGCATCACTCACTAGGCGCACAGCTTCATCCTGACCAACAACGCGCTCATGTAGCTTGTCTTCCATATGCAAGAGCTTTTCGCGCTCACCCTGCAACATCTTGGAGACCGGAATGCCAGTGGCACGAGACACCACTTCGGCAATTTCTTCACTGCCCACATGGGTGCGCAACAAGCGATTCTGCTTGGCTTGGCCTTGTTCCTGCTCTTCAGCGTGTGTGGCCTGCTTGAGCTGGGTTTCCAGTTGCGGCAGCTTGCCATATTGCAGTTCAGAAACTTTCTGCCATTCGCCCTTGCGCGTGGCATCTTCTATCTGCTGCCTGATCTTTTCTATTTCTTCCTTCAGGTGCTTGCTGCCCTGCACCTGGGCTTTTTCTGCCTTCCAGATTTCCTCCAGATCGGCGTACTCTTTTTCCAGGCGACGGATTTCATCTTCAATCAAGGAAAAACGCTTCTGCGAAGCCTCGTCCTTTTCACGGCGCACCGCCTCACGCTCAATCTTGAGCTGTATCAACCTGCGTTCCAGCTTGTCCAGCACCTCGGGCTTGGAATCTATCTCCATCTTGATGCGTGCTGCGGCTTCATCGATCAGATCGATAGCCTTATCCGGCAAGAAGCGATCCGTAATATAGCGATGGCTAAGCTCGGCCGCCGCGACAATCGCCGGGTCGGTAATTTCTACGCCGTGATGTAGCTCATACTTTTCCTGCAAACCACGCAGTATGGCAATGGTGGCTTCCACACTAGGCTCATCCACCAGCACTTTCTGGAAGCGACGCTCCAGAGCAGCATCCTTCTCTATGTATTTACGATATTCATCCAGAGTGGTCGCGCCCACGCAGTGTAGCTCGCCACGCGCCAGCGCAGGCTTGAGCATATTGCCCGCATCCATTGCGCCTTCGGCCTTGCCTGCGCCCACCATGGTATGGATTTCATCAATAAAGACGATGGTCTGGCCTTCATCCTGCGCCAGTTCCTTCAGCACTGCCTGCAAGCGTTCCTCAAACTCGCCCCTGTATTTGGCCCCGGCCAACAGCCCTGCCATATCCAGCACCAGTACGCGTTTGTTCTTAAGACTTTCCGGCACTTCACCATTGATAATGCGCTGGGCCAGGCCTTCCACAATCGCGGTCTTGCCCACGCCAGGCTCGCCTATCAGCACGGGGTTGTTCTTGGTGCGGCGTTGCAACACCTGAATCGCACGGCGTATTTCATCATCCCGGCCTATCACCGGGTCTAGCTTGCCATTGCGCGCACGCTCGGTGAGGTCTATGGTGAATTTCTTCAGCGCTTCACGGTTGCCTTCCGCTTCCTGGCTATTGACCGAGTCGCTGCCGCGCACGGCATTGACTGCCTGCTCCAAAGCCTGCTTGGTCAGGCCATGCGCCTTGAGCAGCCGTCCGGTGACGCCTTTATCCTCAGCCAGCGCCAACAGAAACATTTCGCTGGCGATATAGGCATCGTTGCGCTTTTGCGCAAATTTGTCGGTGACATTGAGTAAATTATTCAACTCGCGCGAGATAGTGACTTCGCCGCCATTGCTTTGTACCTGCGGCAATTCGGCAATGGCCGCCTGCAACCCTGCGCGCAGCGGAGCCAGATTAGCGCCAGCCCGTGCCAGCAGGGAGGCGGTGCCGCCATCGTCCTGATTCAGCAACGCCAGCAGCAGATGGGGGGCTTCAATTTGTGGATTGTCATTGCCGACCGCATGACTTTGCGCATCAGCCAGGGCTTGTTGGAATTTGGTGGTAAGTTTGTCGAAACGCATGTTTGCCTTCCTTCAGTGTAGGTTTAACTGACATCTAAATGGCGGCAATCGTCTTGAATTCAAGACGTGTTGCTTTGAAGACTTATGCTGATTGAACTTGCATCCGAGTGGAGGTAGCCAAGTGGCCCAGCCGGGCTAGGCTTAAGTTTAGCGGCGCACCCAGGTGCGGCCATCATCCTCGGAGAACATCTGCGTCGGGATGGTGATGTTGTTGGTCAGCTCCAGCCAGCCTAGGCTGACGCGATTATTGACGGTGCTGAGTTCCACCTGGGTCACATCGGCATTGCTCATGCGCTTGGGCGGTGAGGACACCCAGGCTTCGCCATCCATGCGTGCATAGAACAAGCCCTTGTTCATGCGCATCCAGGCCAGATGCCAGCCCCAGGCGCCACCGCGCACTATGGCCAGTAGGGGAAAATGACAGCCCAGGCTCTGGCTACCGCCATAGGTGACACGGCGTATGCCTTGCAAGCGGCCTTCCAGCGAGGTTGCCATTACCAGATCGCGCGTACCGTCATTAAAGGTATGTTGCCAGAAGAATACCGGCTGCCCATTGGCATCGCGCGTGCCGGCTACCCGACAATTGCTCGGGATGCGGTCTGCCAGCTTGCGCAGCTGGATATCCTCATCCTGAGTCACCGTCTCCGGGCCAGCTTGTGCGGCCGACAGGCCCAGCAAGCCCAGCAGGATGGCAAAAATCTGTTGTTTCATCTTACCCCGACACTGGAAAAGCATGATGCGTGATTGAAATGACTTTTATTGATATTATCCGTACATGATACTGTTTAGGCAAAAGCGTCAGCTGATCGCCCTCTGGTCATGCGTCCTTATCCTATTCAGCGCGCTGGCCCCGGCAATCTCGCAAACGCTGGCAGCGCACGGCAACCAGATACTGGTGGCCTGTTCCATGCTGAACCAGCTGAGCGGTATCAACACGGGCAGCCAGTATATGCCTTTGTCCGTAAAAACGGCAGCAGCCCCTTCGGACTACAACATGGTGGCAGGCCAGCATAGAAGCCATGAACTTAGCCATGAACCAAGCCAAGTTGCGCACGCCCATGCAGGCACGCACATACCTGACCATATAGCGCTGAACACCAGCCCGAAGCCTTGTCTGAATCTGGCGCTGAGCATGATCAGGAAACATCCGATCATGAATCCCCTGCGCATGGCATGGTGCACTGCCCATATTGCAATCTCATGCATCACAGCCCAGTCTTTTTAAGCGGCAATGCCCCGCAACTGTTATCGGGCAATCTTCGCTATGAGATGCCTGCCTTGTATTACCACGCGCCACGCCCGCTGTTTGCCTGGGCAGCCATTCAGCCGCGCGGCCCACCCACACTCTCCTGATTGTCTTGCCCATGGCCTGCTCTTGCAGGCTTGAGGCCTAGTCTTATTTGGTCAATCTTTGCCCAACCTTGTGGGTGAAGCCTGCATGATTTTCATCCTTGTGAAGTTATGAGGTGCGTCATGTCATGCAGCTGACCTGAACATTCAGGAGTCATCATGAAGTATCGTTTCAATCTCGTTGCCATTGCAGTAATGGCAGCCTATAGCGGCCACGCCCTGGCCGACCATGTCACACCTCGCTCCAGCGATAGCGATTCCACCATTACCGTAGGCGGTATTGTCGTCACCGGCAACCGTGCCTCAGCCCTGCCTGCACGCAGCATTCTTTCTTCGGTTGATGTGATTGGTGTGGAGGCCATAGAACACCAGTCGGTACAAAACAGCTGGCAGCTGTTCTCGCGTGCGCCCGGCGTGCAACTCACCGAATACCGCATGGGCACTACCACGGGTAAATTCTCTTTCCGTGGCTTCAATGGCGAGGGTGAGGTCAATGCCGTCAAGCTGCTGATTGATGGCATTCCCAGCAATAGCAATGACGGCAATATGCCTTACCTCGATATGATCATGCCTTTGGATATCGAGGCCATAGAGATTGTGCGTGGCACCAACGACCCACGCTATGGGCTGCACAATATCGCTGGCAATGCCAACGTGGTGACCAAGATAGGCGGCAACTACACCACGGCCCGTGCCAGCTACGGCAGTTTCAACACGCGTGAGTTACAGGCAGGCGTGGGCATAGAGAAAAATGGCTTCAGCCAGAATTACTTTGCCGCGGTGCAGGAATACCACGGTTACCGTGACCACTCTGACTCGCGCAAGGGCACGGTGGCTGGCAAGTGGTTTTATGATTCGGAAGATGGGCAGTTCCGCACTGGTCTGATTGCGCGGCATTATGAACAAGATGCGCAGGAAGCCGGGTATCTGACTTTTGCGCAATCGCGCGCTCATCCACGTGACTCCCAGCCCCACAACAACACCGATGGCGGCGAGCGAGAGCTCAACCAGCTCAGCCTGCACTTTGACTGGAAGCTGAATGAGCAGTGGTTCTGGAGCAATAAAGCCTACCTCAACACCATGAACGATCAACGCTGGGTGCGTTTTTCCATACGCAACACCACCCAGGGCGAACGCCTGGCCGAGGAAAACCACAAGGGCGTGATTTCCAGCCTGACCTGGCGGCCCGAGGTCAGCGGCCTGCACAGTTTGGCGCTGGAGACCGGGTTTAGCGCTGAATGGCAGGACAATGTCAGCCGCCGCTACAACACCACAGCACGTACACGCACCAGCACCACGCGTGACCAGCACTATGAATTTGATATCTATGGTGGCTATGTGCAGGCCATTATCCGCCCCACTGCCGCGTTGAAGATCGTGCCGGCCTACCGCATAGACCGCGTCTATGGTGATTACAAGGATATCCTTGGCCGCATTGATGCCGATGTGCAGGATTACGGCGTGATCCGCCAGCCCAAGATCAGTGCGGTATACACGCTCTCCGAGCATGCCAGCGTCTACGGCAACTGGGGGCGCAGCTTCCAGGTGGGCATAGGCGCAGCGACCTATAAGACCAACCCCCTGGCCCCTGACCTCAAACCTTCCATCAATGATGGTTGGGAACTGGGCGTCAAGCTACAGCCCACAGACTGGATAGACGGGCGTGTGGCATTGTGGGAGCAGGAAGCCAGCAATGAAGCCAGACGCATACTGGGCAGCGCCAGCAATGATTCCGAGAACATAGGCAAGACCCTGCGCCGTGGTCTGGATTTCCAGGCCAATCTGCGCCCCAGCCCCAAGCTGGATTTATGGGCCAATCTTTCCTTGCAACGTTCGGAAATCGTCAAACCCGGGGCCACTGAACTCAACAACCAAGGCAACGAGATTGATCATGTGCCACGGCAGATTTATGGCCTGGGTGCTGATTACCGCGTGCTACCCACACTCAAGCTCTCGGCCTGGGCCAATGGCCAGGGCGATTATTATCTGGAGCGCAGCAATACCCAGGGCAAGTTTGGCGGTTATTTCCTCGTCAACTTGGGGGCGGTGTGGCAGGTGCAGAAGAATGTGAGCCTGGAGTTGCAGGCACGCAATATTGCCGACCGCTATTATGAATATGTGTTCTGGGATACCACCTTCCCGCAAACCCTGCACTCCCCAGGCGAAGGTCGTGGCATTTATGCATCTGTACGGCTGGATATGTAATGCGTCTGCAAGGTTATAGTCTGATATATCCGCCCTTAAGCGAGGCTAGCCAGGGATGAACCAACTCAAGCTCAGGCGCTTATGGTTGCAGTTACATTTGTATCTGGGCCTGAGCGTGGGCGCAGTGTTTGTGCTGCTGGGCCTGACTGGCAGCCTGCTGGTGTTCTACACCACGCTGGACAACCTGGCCTTGCCAGCAGTGACCAGGCCAGGCTCCTCCCAGCCAGGTTCTCCCCAGACAGTCTCGCCACAAGCCATACTGGACAAGCTGCGTGCGGATTTCCCCGCGCGCACGGCAGGCTGGCGCATAGAGCTGCCGCTGCATGAGGGTGATCCGGTGCTGGCGCGCTACCTCAAGCCAGCGGAAACCAGACAGCTACACTTTGCGCCGCTGATGGTGACCCTGGACCCGCACACGCTGGAGATAACCTCCGAACGACTATGGGGCAACACCGTCATGACCTGGCTGTATGACCTGCACTACACCTTGCTGCTGGATCTGGATGGCAAAACCATATTGGCGATTGCCAGCCTGTTGATGCTGATCTCGCTGCTCACTGGCCTCTACCTGTGGTGGCCCCAAGGTCGCGGCAACTGGCGCAAGGCCTTTGCCTATAGACGCAATGCCCATCTCTATAAGCGCATTTACGACTGGCACAAGCTGGCAGGGGTCTATGGCCTGCTGGTGTTGCTGATATTGGTGGTCAGCGGGCTAATGCTGGAGAAACCCTCCTGGTTTGAACCATGGATAGGCGCCAAGCATGGCTTGCAACACATGGGAAGCGCAGCTACGCCACCTGAGCATGCCGCCGCCATCCCTGCCGCCGCATTAAGTCTGGATCAGATGGCCGTTATCGCGCTGGCACAATTTCCCGGCAGCCGCCTACGCTGGATTTACACACCGGATAGCGCCCAGGGGCAATATCAGTTCCGGCTTTACCAGCCCGGCGAACCCGGCCTGCGCTTTCCCAAGACCACGGTACAGTTCGACCTGCAAGGCCAACTGCTGGGCCAGCATGATTATTTTGCCGATAGCGCTGGGGACAAGCTGCTGAACTGGCTGCACCCTTTGCACAATGGCGAAGCCTTTGGCTGGTGGGCCGCTGGCTGGTATTGCTGAGCGGGCTGCTGCCCTTGCTGCTGTTTGTGACGGGCTGGCTGCGCTGGCGCCACAAACGTCGCGCTGCGCACCTTATACTGACCCAGGAAAATAAATACAAATAAAAGAAAAAGGGCCGGGTGCCAGCAAGCACTCAGCCCTAAAGCAGTCTATAGCGAGACTGTGATGAGGTATCCTCGATACAGGATGGCTTTATCTTATGCCCGTATCAGAACCAGGGGAATGCGGCATGATGTCGCAGGTCATGATGTTGCAAATGTAGAGTATCGCGACATCATTTAGCTTTATAGCGACAGCACCCAGGCCACAATGGTATTGATATCCTCATCCTTGACGTGTGCATTGGGTGGCATAGGCATATCGCCCCATGCGCCACTGCCACCAGCCTTGACCTTGCTCACCAGACGCGCCTGCGCGCCTTTGTCACCTTTGTATTTTGCCGCCACTTCACTATAGGCTGGCCCCAGTTTCTTTTCCTGCACGCCATGACAAGCCAGGCATCCACTTTTACGCGCCAGGGTCTCGCCTGGGCCAGCCGGGTTTGCTGCCAGGGCCGCGTTGCTGGTCAGCAACAAGCCCAGCGACAGACCTGCCAGCCGGGCCAAGCCCTTAGCCTGGGTTATGTTTAGCGATCGCTTTCTCTTCTTCATACTTTCTCCTTTTTATGATGCTAGTCCCGCAAAGTCGGGGTTATTGCTCTAGTCCCGAGAAATCGGGGTTATTGGTTAGTCCCGAGAAATCGGGAATAGCATTCTAAAAAACCACTCTGGATTCAAGAATGTGGCAAATTGCCGCCGTGGCATTTTGTCGCATGCCAGACGCTGCAGTGCCTGAGGTAAAATGCCAATATGTCTTCTCGCGCTTTTGCCACTACGCTGCGCCGCCTGCTCTGGCTACGCGTGGTCATGATGGTGTCGCTGGTGCTGGCCAGCATAGTCGCCACCCGCAACTATCAATTGGCCCTGCCTGTCACTGAAGTGGCGGCGGCACTGGGGCTGATGCTCGCCATCAATCTGATCAGCTGGTTACGGTTATGGCGTCAGGCCCGTATTGATGATCTGGAAATTCTGCTGCAACTGCTGCTGGATATTGGCATTCTCAGTTGGCTGTTCTACGCCACGGGGGGTTACAGCAATCCCTTTGTCTGGATGTATTTATTACCGCTGGCGGTGGCCGCAGTGGCACTGTCCTGGCGGCAGACCTGGCTGATTGCCGCCCTGGTGGTTGGGGCTTATAGCCTGCTGATGTTTTATTACCAGCCACTCACCATACAAGCGCACACGCATCATGCTTCTTATCATCTGCAGGATGAAGGGTTTAACCTGCACTTGCTCGGCATGTGGGGCGGCTTTGTGGTCAGCGCGCTGGTGATTGCGTTTTTTGTGGAGCGCATGGGGCGTAATCTGCGCGAATACGATAGGCTGCTAGCAGCCTCACGGGAAAAAGTACTGGAAAGTGAGCGCATGCTGGCGCTAGGCACGCTGGCCACAGGCGCGGCGCATGAGCTGGGTACGCCCTTGTCCACCATGGCCGTGATCACGCGCGAATTGCAGGACGATTATCAAACCCAGCCAGAACTGGCAGAGTCGCTCGCTTTACTGCGCAAGCAGGTAGAGCGCTGCAAGGAGATACTTTCTTCCATTACCGCCACGGCTGGCATGACGCGCTCCGAGGCCGCCAGCGCCTTGCGCATGGATGTCTTTGTGCAGCAACTGGTGAGCCGCTGGTCAGATATGCGGCCAGGCACGCCTTTGCAGTTACAGCTCAATCTGCCAGACCCTTGCCCGCATATGGTGGCCGACCTGGCGCTGGGCCAGGCCATCACCAATCTTATCAACAATGCCGCCGATGCCTCGCCTGCTGGCATCAGTGTCAGCGTGGCAGTCGTGGGCAAAAACCTGCGTATTGAAATCCATGATCAGGGCCAGTTTCCTGATAGCAGCACCTTGGCACAGATGGGCACGCCCTTCACTAGCTCCAAGCAGGCGCAGGGTGGCATGGGACTGGGGGTATATCTTGCCAAGTCGGTACTGGAAAAATTTGATGGTGAAATCAGTTTCAAACAGCGCCAGCCGCAAGGCACCGTGGCCTGCATTCTGATTCCGCTGGCGCGTATTTGTCTGGAGCCTGTACATGGCGGACATTGATATTAATAGTCTCAGTGATATTAATAGTCTCAACCAGGCCGATATGCTGCTGGTGGATGACGATGTGCTGTTCACCGAGGTGCTGGCACGTGCCATGCAAAAGCGCGGCTTCCATGTTGTGGTGGCGCATAGTGTGCAAGAGGCCATCACGCTGACCGAACACGAAACACCAGAATATGCCGTGATAGACCTGAAGATGCCCGGGGAATCCGGCCTGGCTCTGGTGCGCCATCTGCACCAGATTGATAACCAAACCCGGATTGTGGTGTTGACGGGTTATGCCAGCATTGCCACGGCGGTGGAGGCCGTCAAGCTTGGGGCCACCCACTATCTGGCCAAACCTGCGGACGCAGCACAGATATTGGCCGCCTTCCAGCGCACCGAAGGCGATGCGGAAATTCCATTGGCCAGCCAAACCCTCTCGGTCAACCGCATGGAATGGGAACATATACAGCGCGTGCTACAGGAAAATGAGGGCAATATTTCCGCCACCGCGCGCAGTCTCAATATGCACAGGCGCACACTACAGCGCAAACTCAGCAAATATCCGGTCAAGCAATAGGCACAATGGCATGTTCATGCGCCAAATGCCTGTGCTTGCATGACACGATTGCCTCTATGCCTTAAGTCTGTACATCTAGGCCGATTGGACTAATGCAAGTCATGATTCCCCATGCCTATACTTGCGAGTCCCTACCCTGATCATGTCTGGCGGGCTTTTTTTGCCGCCAAAGCCGCGTTACAGGTGACACATGAGGTTACAATAGGGCAAAATATTGATTTTCCTTTATCTACATCCCCTTAAAATCTTTAGCTTTTCAGCGTTGATGACCCAAGAGGCGTAAGCCAAATGGGAAATTGATTCTGAACAAAAACTTACGTGCGCCCGGCGCCATGTATTGATGGAGAGTAAACATGTTGGATTACGTAATCGCCTTCGACAAACTGCGTATCACTGATGTGCCTGCAGTTGGCGGCAAGAATGCTTCACTAGGCGAAATGATCAGCCAGCTCACTGCAAAAGGTGTGCGTGTACCGGGTGGTTTTGCTACCACGGCTCACGCTTACCGTGAGTTCCTGGCCAAGGACGGCCTGGACAAGCGTATCAATGCCGAACTGGATGTCCTCAACGTGGATGATGTGGATGCCTTGGCTGCCACTGGCCAAAAGATCCGCCAATGGATTATCGACACGCCGTTCCCTAAAGAACTGCAAGATGCGATTGCCGAACACTACAAGACCCTGACCACAGAATCTGGCGATGATATGACCTTCGCTGTGCGCTCTTCCGCCACTGCGGAAGACTTGCCCGATGCGTCTTTTGCTGGTCAGCAGGAAAGCTTCCTCAATATTCGCGGCCTGGACAACATCCTGCACGCGATCAAGGAAGTGTTTGCCTCTCTCTATAACGACCGTGCAATCTCCTACCGCGTACACAAGGGCTTTATCCACGCTGATGTGGCTTTGTCTGCGGGTGTGCAGCGCATGGTACGCAGCAACCTGGGTAGCTCCGGTGTAATGTTCACCATGGATACCGAATCCGGTTTCCGTGATGTGGTCTTCATCACCTCCTCCTACGGCCTGGGTGAGACTGTGGTGCAAGGTGCGGTCAATCCTGACGAGTTCTATGTACACAAGCCACTGCTGGCCAAGGGTTTCCCTGCCATCGTGCGCCGTAACCTGGGCTCCAAGCTGATCAAGATGATCTTCAGCGACAGCAATGTGGCTGGCAAGAGCACCCACACCGTGGAAAACAGCAAGGAAGACAGCAGCCGCTACTCCCTGGCTGATGAAGAAATTCTCGAACTCGCGCGCTTTGCCGTGCAGATCGAAGAACACTACAAGACCCCTATGGATGTGGAATGGGGCCGTGACGGTGTAGACGGCAAGCTCTACATTCTGCAAGCGCGTCCAGAAACCGTTAAATCGCAAAGCGGTAACGTTACTGAGAAATTCCAGATCAACAGCAGCGGCAACACTGCCGTGATCACTGGCCGTGCCGTCACGCAAAAGGTAGGCTCTGGCCCGGTGCGTATCGTCAAGCACGCTTCCGAAATGAACACCGTGCAGCCTGGTGACGTACTGGTGGCTGATATGACAGACCCTAACTGGGAACCAGTCATGAAGCGCGCATCCGCATTGGTGACCAACCGTGGTGGCCGTACCTGCCACGCCGCGATTATTGCGCGTGAACTAGGTATCCCTGCGATTGTAGGTAGCGTCAACGCGACTGAGCTGCTGCAGGATGGTCAAGTGGTGACCGTGTCCTGTGCTGAAGGTGAAACCGGCTATGTCTATAGCGGTGCCGTACCCTTCACCGTGACTCAGGAAGAAGAAGCCAAGCTGCCTCCAGCGCCAGTCAAGATCATGATGAACGTCGGCAACCCCGACATGGCCTTCAGCTTTGCGCAGATCCCTAACGAAGGTGTGGGCCTGGCCCGTCTGGAGTTTGTCATCAATAACATGATAGGCATACACCCCAAGGCCATCCTCAACCTGGACAAAGTGCCTGCCGAAATGCAGGAAGACATCCTGCGCCGTGCCAAGGGTTACGCCAGCCCACGTCAGTTCTATATCGACAAGCTGGCTGAAGGTGTTGCCACCATTGGTGCTGCTTTCTATCCCAAGCCTGTCATCGCGCGTATGTCGGACTTCAAGTCCAACGAATACCGCAAGCTGATTGGTGGCGAAATCTACGAGCCGGAAGAAGAAAATCCTATGCTGGGCTTCCGTGGCGCTGCGCGCTACATCTCGCCTGACTTCCAGGATTGCTTCGAGCTGGAATGTATCGCCATGCGCAAGGTGCGCGAAGAACTGGGCCTCACCAATATCGAATTGATGATCCCGTTTGTACGTACTCTGGACGAAGCACGCCAAGTGGTGGAAATCCTCGCTAAGCATGGCCTCAAGCGCGGCGAACATGGCCTGCGTCTGATCATGATGTGCGAAATTCCATCCAACGCCTTGCTGGCCGAGCAGTTCCTCGAGTACTTCGATGGCTTCTCCATAGGCTCTAACGATCTGACTCAGCTTTCGCTGGGTATGGACCGTGACTCTGGCCTGGTGGCTCACGGCTTTGACGAGCGTGACCCTGCGGTCAAGGTCTTGCTGGAAATGGCCATCAGCACTGCCAACCGCCTGAACAAGTATGTCGGTATCTGCGGTCAAGGCCCTTCTGATCACCCTGACTTTGCTGAATGGCTGGTAGAAAAGGGGATCAAGTCGGTATCGCTGAACCCGGATACCGTGATCAGCACCTGGCAGCGTATCAGCAAGTAAGCGGAAAAAAGATGACCAGCGCCACGCAGAAACGCAGTGTGTTCTTCATCTCCGACGGCACCGGTATTACCGCCGAGTCCGTCGGCCACCTACTGGCGCATTTCCCTATGGTCAGCTTCCGCCATATCCGCCTGCCTTTCACCGACTCTGAACAGAAGGTGGAAGAGGCGCTGGTGCGTATCGCTGAAACTGAGGCTGCCGAAGGAGTACGTCCCATCGTTGTGATGACGCTGGTGAATACCGATCTCAGAGATAAGCTCAAGCAGAGCAATGCCCTGCATCTGGATGTGTTCGGTTCTTTTGTCGATCCATTGGCTGAAGAATTGCAGATGCAACCTTCGCGCACTTCGGGCATTGCCCACAGTGTGCTGGGTAACAGCTATTACGAGCGCATTGATGCGATCAACTTCACGCTAAATCACGATGACGGCATGACAGATTTTGGCCTCAGTGAAGCACAGGTAATCTTGGTAGGCGTGTCGCGCTGCGGCAAGACACCTACCAGCTTGTACCTGGCCATGCAGTTTGGTATCAAGGCCGCCAACTACCCCTTGATCCCCGAAGATCTGGAGCGTGGCAGCCTGCCTGAAGCCTTGAAGAAACATCCAGAGAAACTTTACGGGCTGTCCATCAATGCCGAGCGTCTGCATAGCGTACGTAGCGAGCGCAGGCCGGATAGCTTTTATGCCTCTCTGGACAACTGCCGCCATGAAATACGTTTGGCGGAAGATTTGATGCAGCGTGAAAAGATTAACTGGATAGATTCCACCAGTCGTTCGATTGAAGAGTTATCAACCATCATCTTGCAAAAGATACGCGTCAACTCCAATCATTGATACTGGCGCTAGCCTTGAACCAGAAAAGGGACTTCGGTCCCTTTTTTATTGCTTACACCCATTAGCTGGATTTATTGACTTGGTTAAAACAATCAATTTTCATTAATATTGATTTGGCTTTAGGATGAACCTGCGTTACAGATATTACTCAAGATAACAGGCTGAATAATCATAGAGCGGTTTAAAAGCGCTAAAGCCAGCAGCCTTCATCAACTCAAGGAGAAAGTTATGAGCACAATCACTACCAGCAGCGGCGCCCCGGTGCCTGACGATAACAACAGCATCAGCGTAGGGCCGCGCGGGCCCTTGACCTTTGATAACCACTATTTGTTTGAAAAGCTCGCCCATTTCAATCGCGAGCGCATTCCCGAGCGTGTGGTGCATGCACGAGGTACAGGGGCTTATGGCACGTTTACCTTGAGCAAAAGCCTGAGCCAGCACACCATCGCCAGCTTTTTGCAAAACGTAGGCAGCCAGACCGAAGTGTTTGTGCGTTTTTCCACTGTGGGCGGCGGTCAGGATTCCAGCGATTATGCGCGTGACCCTAGAGGTTTTGCAGTCAAGTTCTACACCCAGCAAGGCAATTTCGACCTAGTGGGCAATAACACCCCGGTGTTTTTCCTTAACGACCCGATCAAATTCCCGGACTTTATCCATTCGCAGAAAAAAGACCCGGTCACCAATCTGCCCACCCCCGCCAATGCCTTTGAATTCTGGGCCAATCACCCGCAATCACTGCATCAGATGACCATACTGATGTCGGACCGAGGCATCCCCGCTTCTTACCGCCATATGCATGGTTTCAGCTCCCATACCTTGAGTTTCTGGAACGAAGCCGGGCAACGCGTCTGGATTAAATGGCACTTCAAGAGCAAGCAAGGCATCAAGACCGTAACAGGTGAAGAAGCCGCGCAATTGCCCGCCTTTGGCGCGCAGCAAGACCTGGTGGATGCCATCAATCGTGGTGAATTCCCCGCCTGGGCGGTGAAGTTGCAGATCATGACTGAGGCTGAGGCGCGTGATTACAAGATCAATCCTTTTGATCTGACCAAGATTTGGCCACATGCCGATTTTCCTTTGATAGAGATAGGCCAGCTGGAGCTTAACCGCAATGTGGACAACTACTTTGCCGAGACCGAGCAAGCCGCGTTTGCGCCTAGCAACCTGGTGCCCGGCATAGGCGCTTCACCAGACAAAATGCTGCAAGCGCGCTTGCTGGCGTATCAAGATGCGCATCGCTATAGGGTAGGCGTCAATGCCAATCAATTACCCGTGAATGCCGCTCGCTGCCCGGTCAACCACTACCAGCGCGATGGGGCCATGGCGGCCGGATGCCCAGTGACAGGTCATGGTGCTTCTGCCAGTAGCCTCAAGCAGGTGCCGAATTTTTACCCCAATGACAGGGCTGGCACATCCCCTACTCCGGCCCCGCAATACACTCCGCCACCATTGCCTGTGCTGGAAGATGCCTGGGTGGGATATCACGATCAGTCTGAAGAAGATTATTACAGCCAACCAGGTGCACTATTCCGCTTGATGTCAGCTGATCAGCAACAACAGCTATGTGGCAATATTGCAGCCGGGCTATCGCAAGCCAACGCCAGCATACAAGAGCGCATGCTGCAGCAATTTGCCAAGGCCGACCCTGGCTATGCTGCAGGCGTGCAAGCAGCTTTAGCCAAGCTGGCTGGGCAAGTTTAACGGCAAACTTAACGGCGAGCATAGCGCCCACCCTGTGGCGCATCTGACTTAGATGCATCACAGGCATTGCATGGCATCCTGACTCGTTATGCTTTATGGTTAAGCCTGGGTGGCACACGCCACCCAGGCTACATAACATCATATAGAGGAGAAATAGATGAATGCATATGCACACCTGGTGGGGCGTATCCTGATTGCCCTCATATTTGTGGTCGCTGGCGCGGGCAAGATTGCCGACCAAACTGGCACCGTCGCCTTTATGGAATCTGCCGGCGTGCCCGGCATTTTGCTTTGGCCTACCATTGCCCTGGAACTGCTGGGAGGCATCGCCCTTATTGTTGGTTTGCAGACGCGTATTGTGGCCTGGTTGCTGGCCTTGTTCTGTATCCTTGCCGCAGTGCTGTTCCACCTTGATTTCAACAACGCCCAGCAGACAACCATGCTGCTTAAAGACCTGGCCATCGCTGGCGGCTTGCTGATTCTGGCCAGTAGTAGCGTACTTTACCTGGCACTGGATAACCGCCAGCGTTAACTCATGCGGTACTGGCACTGACATTGGTGGTCATGCCAGTACCGCAAGCTTTATGCACGGCTTAAAATCCCAATTCTGGAATTGTGAAATTGATTTATTTCCATTTATTGGAGCAATGCAAGCCGCCATAATGCCTCTATTCCCGTGGCCGTGGTTGCAA
This sequence comes from Methylobacillus glycogenes JCM 2850, assembly GCF_000617925.1. Classification (GTDB taxonomy): domain Bacteria; phylum Pseudomonadota; class Gammaproteobacteria; order Burkholderiales; family Methylophilaceae; genus Methylobacillus; species Methylobacillus glycogenes. The sequence goes on along the minus strand of NZ_BAMT01000002.1, from coordinate 346,701 downwards.
ACCCACGCCATGCCATATTCCCCCTTAGCTAACAGGAGCAGTCCATGACCAAAGCCATCAGTTATGCCGCCCATGATCCCAAGTCCCCCTTGGCCCCATTTGCATTTGAGCGCCGTGAAGTTGGCGCTGAAGATGTAGAAATCGAAATTCTGTTTTGTGGCGTCTGCCACTCGGATTTACACCAGGCGCGTGACGAATGGGGTAATTCCACCTTCCCCATGGTGCCAGGCCACGAGATTGTTGGCCGTGTCACCCGCGTAGGTAGCGCGGTAAAGAAATTCAAGGCGGGTGATCTGGCAGGTGTGGGTTGCCTGGTAGATTCCTGTGGTGGCTGCCCTGACTGTGCGGATGGCCTGGAGCAATACTGCAACCATTCCGTGTTCACCTACAACAGCCCGGACAAGCACACAGGCAAATCAACTTATGGTGGTTATTCCAACCTCATCGTCGTTGATGAGCGCTTCACCCTGAAGATTTCCGATAAATTAGACTTGGCTGCTACCGCGCCGCTGTTGTGTGCTGGCATCACCACTTACTCCCCACTGCGTCACTGGAAAGTGGGCAAGGGTCATAAGGTAGGTATCGTTGGCCTGGGCGGTTTGGGCCATATGGGTTTGAAGTTTGCCCATGCTTTTGGTGCCCACACCGTATTGTTCACCACCTCCCCCGGCAAGGCAGAAGATGCCAAGCGCCTGGGCGCTGACGAAGTGGTGATTTCCAAGGATGCAGCGCAAATGGCGGAGCATCTGCAAAGCTTTGATTTCATCCTCAACACCGTGGCTGCGCCACATGACCTGGATCAGTTCATGTCCCTGCTCAAGCGTGACGGTTCCATGTGTCTGGTAGGCGTGCCTGATAGTCCGCACCCTTCCCCCAGTGTAGGCAATCTGATCTTCAAGCGCCGCACGCTGGCAGGTTCTTTGATTGGTGGTATACAAGAAACCCAGGAAATGCTGGATTTCTGCGCCGAGCACAATATCACTTCAGATATTGAGTTGATCCCTATCCAGGAAATCAACGAGGCATTTGAACGTATGCTCAAGAGCGATATCAAGTACCGCTTTGTGATCGATATTGCCAGCCTCAAGCAAGCAGCTTAAGGAATGCATGAGGGGGAAAGCTGATTCAGCGCAGCCTTTCCCCATAGTGCACACAACATGACAGGCTAATGTTCAACAGCCTGTCATGCAGATTAAAAAGGCGACCTTACAGGTCGCCTTTGTTTTAAAAAATCATTAATAACAATATACGTCTACTGTTGCGCTAGGGTGCGTGTACTTCAGTGTTTCTGTAAACGTACTCACATGCCATGTAAATACGCTACCCTTGGGGCCACCTTGATCACAAGGGATGGAATCCTCAATTTGAGGGTCCACTTTTGCTTGAGTTGAGGTTTGCGTGTTTTTCTTGTTGATAGCGACATTACTTCCTTTCTTCGTGAACCATGAAGTCCAGGCGGCAATAGGTTTACCATCCTCATCAGTGCCACTGGCCTGGCAAACTTGCTTGGCAGTATTACAACTCAAAGTGATAGCTTCCTGGCTACTTGCTTGCGCCGGGGTGCCATAGGCCACCAGCGTGACGCCCAAGGCAGCGCCAGCGATCAAGGCGTTCAACGACTTTGCAGAAAATTTAAACGCGGTCGACATAAGTGTAGGCTCCATAAAATGATCAAGGTAAAAACAATATACATTCACAAATAGCAAATTTAAAGCAAATTATTGTCAATATTAACCCTTGTCATTCTCTAGGCTTTTAAACTGCCTATGTACTTCATGCTATGCTGCTCGCACCTAAATTTCCTTTGAGTTCCGCATGGCCGCCAGCAATCTGCTCACCCTGATAGACGACATCGCCAGCTTGCTGGATGACGTTTCTGCCATGACCAAAGTCGCTGCCAAGAAAACCGCTGGGGTACTGGGCGATGACCTGGCGCTGAATGCGCAGCAAGTCAGCGGCATACGCGCTGACCGCGAATTGTCTGTAGTGTGGGCAGTCGCCAAAGGCTCACTGCTCAACAAAGCCATACTGCTGCCTGCCGCCTTATTGATCAGCAGCTTTATCCCCTGGGCGGTCTTGCCCTTGCTGATGCTGGGGGGAGCTTTTCTTTGCTACGAGGGCTTCGAGAAACTCGCGCATAAATGGTTACCACACGAGGACGGCAAGCCTGAAGCCAGCCCAGCGCTGAGCGAAGCATCCTCCGCCAGTGACATCAGCGCTTACGAACAAGACAAGATCAAGGGCGCAGTACGCACAGACTTCATTCTCTCTGCCGAAATTATCGTTATCACTCTGGGTACAGTTGCCACGGCGACCTTAAGCGAGCAAATCATGGTGCTGGCGGGTATAGCGCTGCTCATGACCGTGGGCGTTTATGGTTTGGTGGCAGGCATAGTGAAACTTGATGATGCGGGCATAGTGCTCAACCGCTCCAGCAACAGCGCGTTGCGCTTGTTGGGCCGTGGCCTGCTGGCAGGCGCGCCTTGCTGATGAAGGGGTTATCGATTGCAGGGACAGCGGCCATGTTTCTGGTGGGGGGTGGCATACTCAGCCATGGCTTACCGCCCTTGCATCACTTGGCTGAACAGTTGAGCTTGGCGCTGGGAGTGACAGGTCAAGGAACAGGCTTGCTGTTGTCCTTGCTGTTTGATGCCTTGGTTGGCATAGTCGCAGGCGCTTTGGTGCTGCTGGGTGTGACGCTGGTCAGCAAGTTGTTCGCCAAAAAATAAAGGGGAGCGCTAGCTCCCCCTTGCGAATCACGTCTATCAACCTCAAGCCTTGCGCTTGAAGCTATCCCACACCAGCAATACCACGCCTACACAAATCGCCGAGTCGGCGACGTTAAACGCTGGCCAGTAGTATTCCTGATAGTGGAAAAACAAAAAATCCACCACATAACCCAGCGTCAAGCGGTCATAAAGATTACCCAGCGCACCACCTAGCACCAGGGACAAGCCCAGGCAGAACTGGGTTTGTCCGGGATGCTTGCGCAGTAGGCGGATGATGACAATAGACGCCCCCAGCGCAATCACGCTGAAGAAGATACGCTGCCAGCCGCCTGCCCCTGCGAGGAAGCTGAAGGCTGCACCTTCATTGTGGTAGCGCACCAGATCAAAGAAGGATGTCAGGCTTAAATGCTCTCCATACTCAAAAGCCTGCACCACCAGATGCTTGCTATAGAGGTCGAGGGCAATCACCACGGCGCTGAGTACCAGCCACGCCCGCATGGTCCAAGGCTTACGCATAATGCCTGGACTCACCCTTGCCAAACAGATTGGAAACGCAACGCGCGCAGATATCGCCATGCTCGGCATGGCTGCCTACATCGGCACGGTAATGCCAGCAGCGTGCGCATTTGACATGGGTACTGGCGTTAACCACCACATCCAACTCACCTTCGCGCTCATGCACGGTTGCGCGTGAGCTCATTAGCACAAAGCGCAAGTCGTCCTGCAAGCGCGTCAGCGCTGCCAGCTCTGCGCCATGGGCGTAGATATCCAGCTCGGATTGCAGGGAGGCGCCTATATGGCCCTGGGCACGCTCATTCTCTATGGCCTTGTTGGAGATATTGCGTACCTCAATCACAGTCTTCCAGGCTTGCAGCGTGGCATCATCCAAGCCATGCTCAGGCAGGGTATACCAGGTTTCTTCAAACACGGTGCTGTTGGCGTCCAGGCCCAGGGTCTGCCAGATTTCATCGGCGGTAAAGCTGAGGATAGGCGTCATCAAACGCATGAGCGCATGGGTGATGTGGTAGAGCGCGCTTTGCGCAGAACGTCTTGCGTGTGACTCGGTGCCCGAGGTGTAGAGCCTGTCTTTGAGGATATCGAGGTAGAAGCCACCCAGTTCTTCAGAGCAAAAGCCCACCAGCTTTTGTACCGCCAGGTGGAATTCATAGCGGTCAAAATCGGCAACAACCTGGGTTTGCAACTGGCTGGTCAGCGCCAGGCCATAGCGATCCAGCTCCAGCCATTCATGCACAGGCAACAAATCCTTGCTCGCATCAAAATCAGCCAGGTTGGCCAGCAGGAAGCGCAAGGTGTTACGGATACGTCTATAGCTATCGGTCACGCGCTTGAGAATTTCTTCAGACAGCGACATTTCACCGGAATAGTCGGTGGAGGCTATCCACAAACGCAGCATGTCAGCTCCCAGGCGGTTGCAGATATCCTGCGGCTCTATGCCGTTGCCACGTGATTTGGACATTTTGTAGCCCTTCTCATCCACGGTGAAACCATGGGTGAGCAAGGCGTGGTAAGGCGCATGACCATCAATCGCACAACCCGTCAGCAGTGAAGACTGGAACCAGCCTCGGTGCTGATCTGAACCCTCTAGATAGAGATCAGCCGGGCTTTGCAGGTCTGGCCTGCGTTTGAGTACGGCAGCATGGGTTGCACCGGAATCAAACCACACATCCAAAGTGTCGCTGATCTTGCGGTATTGCGCGGCATTGCTTGGCGCGTGCTGGGCAAGGAAAGCATCGCCATCAAGTGAGAACCAGGCTTCTATGCCTTGCTGTTCCACTTGCAGCGCCACAATTTCCAGCAGCTTCAAGGTGTCTGGATGCGGCTCACCCGTTTCTTTATGCACAAAGAAAGGCATGGGCACGCCCCAGTTACGCTGGCGTGATACGCACCAGTCCGGGCGATTCTTGATCATGGCTTCCAGACGTGCTCTGCCCCAGGCGGGGAAGAAGGCGGTGTCGTCCACGGCTTTATTCGACAACTCGCGCAAGGTCTTGCCTTGTTCTCCAGCCTGGTTCATGCCGATAAACCATTGGTGTGTCGCTAGCTGCATCAGCGGTGTCTTGTGACGCCAGCAATGCGGGAAGCTATGGTTGAGACGCGCGCTGGCCATCAGCACGCCCTGCTCTTGCAGCACGGTGAGTATGACCTTGTTGGCTTCTTGGCGGTTAAGACCGCGTATCGCTGCCAGCTCCACCAGCTCGCTAGTGAAGAAGCGGCCATCGCCGCCCAGCAGTATGCGTGGCTTTTCGTCTGGATAATTGGCGCGCATGGCCAACCAGTCATCGTTACCGTGCGCGGCAGCGGTGTGTACCAAGCCAGTACCGGCATCGGTGGTGACATGCTCACCGGTGATGATGGGAACTTGTCTTTGATCGAAAGGATGCTGCAACAGCAGACCCTTGAGTTGAGCCCCTGTGGCAGAGCCCAGCAGCTGGGTATCGGTTTCGCCATAGCGCGCCAGTGTGGCTTCAGCCAGGGCATGCGCCAGCACCAGCACCCCACGTGAGGTCTGGATCAAGTCATATTCAAGCTCTGGATGCACACTGACGGCCTGGTTGGCGGGCAACGTCCAGGGTGTGGTGGTCCAGATCACGGCATAAGCGTCAGCAGCCAGCGTGACATTGAAAGCAGCTTGCAGCGCGGCACTGTCAGCAAACTTGAAACCTACATCAATCGCAGGCGAGTTGACATCTTCATACTCAACTTCAGCCTCGGCCAGGGCAGAGCCACAGTCCACGCACCAGTGCACGGGCTTGGAGCTTGATAGAGGTAACCGTTACTATAGATATCCCCCAGGGCACGCATGATGTCGGCCTCGGTGGTGAAATCCATGGTCAGATAGGGATTATCCCAATCACCCAGTACACCTAGGCGTATGAAATCCTGCTTTTGCTTGGCCACTTGCTCAGCGGCATAGGCACGGCACAGCTCGCGGAACTTGGCGGCGGGGATATCCTTGCCATGCTGTTTTTCCACCGCCAGCTCTATAGGCAGGCCATGGCAATCCCAGCCTGGCACATAAGGCGCATCAAAACCCGACAGGGTTTTGGATTTGACGATGATGTCCTTGAGGATTTTATTCACCGCGTGGCCCAGGTGGATAGCACCGTTAGCGTAGGGAGGGCCATCGTGCAAAATGAATTTCTTCGCACCCTTGCGTGCGTTGCGTATGCGCTGATAAACCTGCTGTTCTTGCCAGCGCTTTAGCCAGGCGGGCTCGCGCTTGGCCAGATCGCCACGCATAGGGAAGCTGGTTTCAGGCAAATTCAATTTGTACTTGGTGTTTTCGCTCATCAGTATCGTTTCAAAACAATGTTCAAAAAGTATTTAAATCTAGCATTCAACTCTTGCAGTGCTTAATTCTGCGGGGATAACTGGAAGTATGCCCTGGCCTGCTCTGCATCCTTGGCAATCCAGTACTTGAGGGTTTCCAGACTATCGAACTTCATCTCGTCGCGTATCTTGTGCAGGAATTTCACGCGCACATGCCGCCCATAGAGATTGCCGTTGAAGTCGAACACATGCACTTCCAGTGTGGGTCTGCCATTCTGCTTGACGGTGGGGCGCACGCCCAGGCTGGCAACGCCGGGCAAGTCGCTTGCTGCCCCCTCGCCCAAGCCTGCCAATTTTACCGCATAGATGCCCATCAGCGGTGGGCGCTCATGCAACATATGGATATTGGCGGTGGGGTAACCCAGCTCACGCGCCAGCTTATCACCATGCACCACCTTGCCACTGATGCTATAGGGCCTGCCCAGCAGTCGTGCGGCCTCATCCAGCCTACCCTGTGCCAAAGCCTCGCGCACTACAGTACTGGATACACGCTGGCCATCCAGATCTACCTGAGGCTGGCTCTGCAGGCTAAAACCCGCGTTGACAAAATCTTCCTTGCTGCCCTGGCGGCCTGCGCCAAAACGGAAATCATCGCCGACTAATATCGCGCGCGCGTCCATGGCATTGCGCAGAATATTTTGCATAAAATCCTGCACTGTCATAGCGGCAAAGCGGCGGTTGAAATGGCAGACATAGACATAGTCCACCCCGGCTTCGGCAAACAACTCCAGCTTTTCGCGCAGCGAGGTCAAGCGTGTAGGCGCACGCTCAGGGGTGAAAAATTCGCGCGGGTGCGGCTCAAACGTCATCACGGCGGATTTCAGGCCTTGCGCAGCGGCCACTTCTATCAGGCGTTGCAACAGGCTTGATGCCCCAGGTGCACGCCATCGAAATTGCCTATGGCCACTGCCAGCGGAAAATTGGCTGCCTGATGAAAATGTCTGAATATCTGCATGGTCGTGGTTTCAGCCTTTAAGCAGCACGTTTGATGAAATCGTGGATACGCAAACCCAATACCCACAGACTACCAAAATAGACCAGCACGCCCAACGCCACCAAACCGGACAGCTTCAACAATTTATGCCAGAGATCAGCATGCAACCAGCTGGCGCTAGTGCCTGCGGCAAACCAAAGGGCCAGGCCCATCAATATCAGTGCCAACAGCACGCGCAGCAGGAAAGCCGCCCAGCCCGGCAAAGGTTGGTAAGTGCCTGCACGGCGCAGGTAGTAATACAGCAGGCTGGCATTGATGCAAGCGCCTAAGCCTATCGCCAGCGCCAACCCGGCGTGATGCAGCCAACCAACGAATAGCAGATTCATGAGCTGGGTTGCCAACAAGGTGAACAGCGCAATCTTGACCGGAGTCTTGACGTTTTGCCGCGCATAAAAAGCCGGGGCCAGCACTTTAACCAGAATCAGGCCCAGCAAACCCAGGCTATACGCCATCAAGGCTTGACGTGTCATCCAGACATCATGCTCGGCAAAGGCGCCGTAATGGAATAGCGAAGTCACCAGGGGCACAGACAATACCGCCAAAGCCACGGCCGCTGGCAAGGCCAACATCAATGTCAGACGCAAGCCCCAATCCAAGAGGGAGGAATACTCATGCTCGGCTTTATCTGCCACGCTCTTGGAGAGGCTGGGCAAGAGTATGGTGCCCAGCGCCACACCCAACAGCCCAGTGGGGAATTCCATCAACCTGTCGGCGTAATATAGCCAGGACACGCTGCCACTCTCAAGGAAAGAGGCAAAAATAGTGTTGATGAGCAAAGACAGCTGGGCGATCGACACACCGAATACCGCAGGCCCCATCAAACGCAGAATGCGCCAGACACCTTCATCATGCAGATCCAGACGCAGACGTGGCAACATGCCTATCTTGCAGAGGAAAGGCAGTTGAAACCCCAATTGCAGCAGCCCGCCAGCAAATACCGCCCAGGCCAGCACCATGATGGGGGGATCAAAATAAGGCGCGAAGAACAAGGCGGCGATGATAAACGCCAGATTGAGCCACACCGGGGTGAAGGCTGGCACAGAGAAGCGGCTATAGGTGTTGAGCACACCGCCTGCCAGCGAAACCAGGGAAATCAGCAGGATATAAGGGAAAATCACGCGCAGCATGTCTATGGTCAAGGCCAATGACTCTGGCTCGCTATGGGCCCAGCCTGGCGCGCTGATATAGGCAATCAGCGGGGCGGCCAGCATACCTAGCGCGGTGACCAACATGAGCACCAGTCCGAGCAAGGTGGCAACCTTGCTTACTAAATCCTGGGTGGCTTCATGCCCCCGTCTATTTTTGTATTCAGCCAGCACAGGCACAAAAGCCTGAGAGAATGCGCCTTCAGCAAACAGGCGGCGCAAGAGATTGGGGATTTTGAAGGCAACAAAGAAAGCGTCGGTGTAAACACCAGCGCCAAACACACGGGCAATCAACGTATCCCTGACAAACCCCAGAATGCGGGAAACAAAAGTCATGCTCCCGACAGCAGCCAACGCTTTCAACAGATTCATTGCACACGCATCATGAGATAATTGAGGTCTTTACAGGGACATTGCCAGCGGCGATTTTAACATGTCCGTGCAAGAGCTTACGGAACAAATTGACTTGATTCTTGCATTCATTCCAAATATTAGTTAATATGCTTGGCTTCGTATTTTGTTAACTTATTTAGGGAATATCCATGGCTAATAGCGCACAGGCGAGAAAGCGTGCACGTCAGGCAGTCAAGCAACGCGCCCACAATGCAAGTTTGCGCTCGGCTCTGCGTACCGCGATCAAGAAGATCATCAAAGCGGTTGAAGCCGGCGACAAAGCTGCAGCACAAATCGTGTTCAACGAAAACGTGAGCGTGATCGATCGCATTGCAGACAAGCAAATTATCCACAAGAACAAGGCAGCTCGCCATAAGAGCCGTCTTAGCGCTTCGATCAAGCTCTGGCCTAATCAGTACTGCGTTACTTGTGTAAAAAAGCCGGGTTATCCCGGCTTTTTTATTGCGCTAAATAATCGCGCATCAATATATGCGGCGAATTCATATCCACTGAGCCAGTCCCAATCAGAACCAGTCCCAATCAGGGCCAACCCCAATCAAGAAAAGGGCCAGTGTGTACACCGCCCTTGCCCAGACTTTTCTACTTACCGACGCTAGATCAGCCCGCACCTGCAGCGCAGTCGCCAATACTGCCTCTGCGGACTCGCCAACCACGGTGTAGTGACCCATCTTGCGGCCTGGTCGCGCCTCATGCTTACCGTAGAGATGCATTTTCAGCCCTGACTCAGCATAGGCCTTGTTCCAGGCTGGCTCACCAGCGCCCCAGATATCACCCAGCAGGTTTACCATCACTGCCGGACTGTGCAGCCTAGCATCACCCAAGGGCAAGCCTGCGAGCACCCGCACCTGCTGCTCAAATTGATCGGTCACGCAGGCATCCAAAGTGTAATGACCCGAGTTATGCGGACGTGGCGCCATTTCATTCACCAGCAGACGGCCTTCGCTCACGAAGAACTCCACACCTATCACACCCACATAATTCAGCTTGATGGCAATCTCGGTAGCCACTTGCTCGGCCTGTTGGCGTATGGCGGCATCAGCGCGCGCAGGTACTATGCTGACATCCAGGATACCGTTGAGATGCTGATTTTCCGCCAGCGGGAAAGCTGCCACATTACCCGCCGCATCACGCGCCAGCACCAGTGACACTTCATAATCCAGCTTGAGCATGCGCTCGAGTACGCAAGTCTCCGCCTTGAAAGTGGCAAAAGCTTCACGCGCCTGCGCCGGGGTAGCAACCCTGGCCTGGCCCTTGCCATCGTAGCCAAAGCGTGCCACTTTCAGAATGGCAGGGTAGAGACTGCTGGATTCATCAGGTATGTCATCCGCGCTATTGATTACCGCATAAGGCGCTACAGGCAAGCCTGCATCGCGTATAAAGTTTTTCTCGGCCACACGATTCTGCGCAATGGCTACAGCCGCTGCTGCGGGCCGCACCGTGCGATGCTGCGCAAGGAACTCCAGCGTAGCCGCTGGCACGTTTTCAAATTCAGTAGTAATCGCAGCACACGCTTGCGCCAGCTTGGTCAAAGCTTCTTGGTCATCAAACGCTGCGCAGATATGCAGATCGGCAATTTTGCCCGCCGGGCTGTTTTTGTCCGGGTCCAGCACCACTACCTTGTAGCCCATTTCATGGGCGGCAATGACGAAGAAGCGGCCCAGTTGGCCGCCACCCAGCATACCCAGCGTGGCTGGAGGCAAAATAGCTTGGCTTGAATTCACACTACTCACACTTACTCCTTCAATTCAATATTAAGCGCGGCCTATGCAGGACTGGTAACAACACAGTCACTGGCAGGCTAAGGCTACAACGCTGGCTAAGTCTAATTGGCTAAGGCTGATTTTCTAAGCCAGCCCAGGATTAGTTGCTTAGGGCTGGTCTGGCAAGCTCATCTCCAGCACGCGCCCCGTTTGCGCGGCACGGAAATCAGCCAGCTTTTGTGCCAAAGCAGGCTCAGTGGTAGCCAGAATGGCGATAGCAAATAAACCTGCATTGGCAGCCCCAGCTTCACCGATCGCAAACGTAGCAACGGGTATACCTTTAGGCATTTGCACAATGGATAGCAGCGAATCCTGACCTTGCAGATGGCGCGATGGCACAGGCACACCCAGCACTGGCAAAGTGGTTTTCGCAGCGACCATGCCGGGCAAGTGGGCAGCGCCCCCTGCTCCAGCAATAATGACTTGAATACCGCGATCGGCTGCGGTTTCGGCAAACTCAAACATCAGGTCTGGTGTTCTGTGCGCGGAAACCACGCGTGCTTCATATTCCAGGCCAAAATCCGCCAGCATTTGTGCCGCCAGGCGCATTACTGGCCAATCGCTATCCGAGCCCATGATAATGGCTACTTTTGGTGTGGACATATTTTCCCCTTAAACCAGAATCAGGTTATCTCGATGAATCAGCTCCGCCTCATCGACATATCCAAGTATGTGTTCTATTTCGCTGCTAGGCTTACGCAAAATGCGTGCCGTCTCTAGCGCACTATAATTGACCAGACCACGGGCGATTTCCTTGCCGGAAATATCGACACAGGCCACAACTTCGCCGCGCTCAAAATTACCCTCAACCTTAACCACACCTATAGGCAATAAACTACGCCCGCCCTGCAGCAAGGCATGGGCAGCGCCATCATCCAGCACCACCCGGCCTGCAAGGCGCAGATGATCGGCCAGCCATTGCTTGCGCGCCAGGGTTTTGACCTGGCCTGCGCTAAGATGCGTACCTATCAGCTCGCCCTGAGCCAAGCGCGTCAAGACATCGGTCTCCCGACCTGAGGCAATAATGGTATGCGCGCCACTGCGCGCTGCGCGCTTGGCTGCCAGAATCTTGGTCAGCATGCCACCACTGCCTATCAGCGTGCCTGCACCGCCCGCCATTTTTTCCAGCTCAGGGTTACCTGCTTGCTCTTGCTGAATAAACACGGCATCAGGATTTTTGCGTGGGTCGGCAGAATAAAGCCCGGATTGATCGGTAAGTATCACCAGGGCGTCGGCTTCGATTAGGTTAGCGACCAAAGCCCCCAGGGTGTCGTTATCACCAAAGCGAATTTCATCGGTAACGACGGTATCGTTTTCATTGATGATGGGAATCACGCCCAGATCGAGCAAGGTGCGCAGCGTAGTGCGCGCATTGAGGTAGCGTTTGCGGTCTGCCAAATCAGCATGGGTCAGCAGTATTTGCGCAGTATGCAGGCCATAACCAGCAAAGCAGGATTCATACATCTGCACCAAGCCCATCTGACCTACGGCGGCAGCAGCTTGCAGCTCATTGATTGCCACCGGGCGTTTTTTCCAGCCCAGGCGCTGCATGCCTTCGGCCACTGCACCACTGGAGACCAGCACCACTTGTTTGCCACTTTTGACCAAGCGGGCAATTTGATCAGCCCAGGCGGCTATCGCAGCTTGATCCAGACCTGCCCCATTATTGGTCACCAGGCTGGAACCGACCTTGACCACCAGACACTTCGCATTCAACAGCAAGGATGTCATCACGCCCGCCCTGCTTACACTACTGGGCCAGTATCGGCCAGCGCGGCGGCCTGATTGGCCTCCACATGTTCCATGATGGCATAGGTCAATTCGCGGCAACCTGTACCAGTCAATGCTGAGATGGAGAAACAACGCCCCTCCCAGCCAAATTCCTTGACGAATTTAGCCACCAGTTCAGCGCTGTCAGGCAGCATATCCACCTTGTTCAGCACCAGCCAGCGTGGCTTGTTGTATAGCTCTTCGTCGTATTTTTTCAGCTCTTCAACGATGGCCCGCGCTTCGCGCACAGGGTCTACCGCATCATCAAATGGCGCCAGATCTACCAAGTGCAGCAACAAATGCGTGCGTGCCAGATGGCGCAGGAATTGATGGCCCAGACCTGCACCTTCAGCAGCACCTTCAATCAAACCAGGCACATCGGCAATCACAAAGCTGCGATTGGCATCAACACGCACCACACCCAGATTGGGGTGCAGGGTAGTAAAGGGATAATCTGCCACCTTGGGTTTGGCCGCCGAGACCGAACGTATAAAAGTGGATTTCCCGGCATTGGGCATACCCAGCAAGCCCACATCGGCCAGCACCTTCAACTCTAGGTAAAGCTCAAACTCCTCACCCTCTTCACCTTTGGTACATTGCCGTGGCGCACGATTGGTACTTGACTTGAAGTGAATATTGCCCAAGCCACCCTTGCCACCGCTGGCCACCATGACTTTTTGATCATGCTCGGCCAGATCAACCAGAACCTGACCCGTGGCCTTGTCGCTAATCACCGTGCCCACAGGCACACGCAACACCATGTCGTCACCGCCAGCACCATATTGATCCGAGCCACGACCATTACCGCCACGCTGGGCGCGGAATAAACGCGTGTAGCGGTAATCCACCAGGGTGTTGATATTGCGATCGGCAATCATATAGATGGAGCCACCACGACCACCATCGCCACCATTGGGGCCGCCCATGGCTTCGTACTTTTCACGCCTGAAAGTGGCAACACCGTTGCCGCCATCTCCGGCGTAAACCTTGATCGTGGCTTCGTCAATAAACTTCATGTGTGTGCTATCTGCTAAGGACAGATATCCATAATAACGCTTGAAATAAAAAAGCCCTATCGAACCGATAGGCTTTTCCTGAATCACGCCAGACTTAAGCTGGAATGATGCTGACCAGCTTGCGACGCAGTGCGCCCTTCACAGAGAAGGCCACTTTGCCATCAACCTTGGCGAACAAGGTGTGATCCTTGCCGATGCCCACGTTTTCACCTGGGTGCATCTTGGTACCACGCTGACGCACGATGATGCTGCCAGCTGAAACTACTTGCTCACCGAAAGCCTTAACGCCCAGTCGCTGTGCATTTGAGTCGCGACCGTTACGGGAACTACCGCCTGCTTTTTTATGTGCCATTTATATACTCCTTACTTAGCCGCGATCTTTTCGATCTGGATTTCAGTAAAACTCTGGCGATGGCTTGAGTCTTACGGTAGTGCTTACGACGGCGCATCTTGAAGATCAGCACCTTGTCGGCGCGGCCGTGAGCCACAACCTTAGCTTGTACGCTAGCACCCTTAACCAATGGAGCACCGATAGTTGTGTTTTCACCATCGGATACCAACAATACCTTGTCGATAGTGATTTCACTGCCGACATCACCAACCAACTTCTCTACTTTAAGCTTGTCTCCAGCGGCTACGCGATATTGTTTGCCACCAGTTTTGATCACTGCATACATGGTTATGCCTCGTTTGCTACGCATTCAAATGAATCGGGCATTATACGGAAATAAATCCGGAAAGCAAATGCTATTCACAGACTTGTACCCATAGCTAAATCTTGAGCTCAATTCAGGCTAATATATCGCGCTTGCAAGCAGCCGGGGCTATACATCCTATAGATGTAGCGCCCTATGTTAGAATCGGCAGAATTATTTTTGGCAGCCACACGTGTCCCTAGCTTTTATTCAATCCTGTATCGCCGAAGACATGCAGAAAGTCGATGCTGTCATCCGCCAATCCCTGCATTCTGATGTTGTCCTGATCAACCAGGTTGCCGATTATATCGTCAACAGTGGTGGCAAGCGCCTGAGGCCTGCCCTGGTGTTGCTTTCAGCTGGCACCCTGGGGCAGATAGCCCCGCACCATCACCAGCTTGCAGCCGTGATTGAACTGATACATACCTCCACCCTGCTGCATGATGACGTGGTCGATGAATCCGCCATGCGCAGAGGTAAGGCCACCGCCAATACTTTGTTTGGCAATGCCGCCAGCGTGCTGGTTGGGGATTTTGTTTATTCCCGCACTTTCCAGATGATGGTAGGCGTCAAGAATATGCGCGTGATGGAAGTGCTATCAGATGCCACCAACACCATCGCCGAAGGTGAAGTGCTGCAATTGCTCAATGTCAATGATGCAGACATCACTGACGATGCCTATCTTAAAGTCATCCACTTCAAAACCGCCAAATTGTTTGAAGCTGCTACGCGCCTGGGTGCCATCATCTGCCAGGCCAGCCCTGAGGATGAAGCCGCCATGGCCGAATATGGCATGCGCTAGGCACTGCTTTCCAATTAATTGACGATGTGCTTGACCTCAGCGGCAATAGTGACGAAATCGGCAAAAACCTGGGCGATGACCTTGCAGAAGGCAAACCCACCCTACCCTTGCTATATGCCATGCGCCATGGCTCAGCTACCCAGCATCAGGTCATCAGAAATGCCATTGAAGGTGGTGGCTTGGAAGAGCTTCCTGCGGTGATTGCTGCGGTGAACAGCACAGGGGCGCTGGAACATGTACGTGAGCTGGCGCGAAAAGAATCGCAGCTAGGATGTGACGCAATAGCGCATTTACCAGATTCAAACTACCACCAGGCATTGCTGCAGTTGGCGGAGTTTGCCGTCAACCGCAGCTTCTAGCGCCCATATATGGCGCTAGACCTGGATTAATTTAATTCAGCGTAATCAAATCGCCGCTGTCCGCATGGTAATAGCTCAGGTGAGCACATTCACTGGTGGCAGGGGTTAAAGCCCCGTCAAACAGCGACTCGCCATCAACATCCACCATGGCGTAACCATTGTGATACAGCGTCACCTCTGCCTTCTGACGCCCCTGACGCATGGCAAAGCTCATATAAGTCTCATCCTCAGACTCATCATAGACTTCCCAATTTGAACGCCCGGTCAACTGTTGCAACCACCCCGACAAATCCACCTCAACGCGGCAAACAACTGGGGCATCCCATCCGGCTTGTGCTCCTGTTTCTAACATGTGCGTTCCTTTCAGGTTATATTGCTTGTCAATGATTGCAAGTACTACATTCACATCTACACACTCAACAATAAACTGGCGACGACAACGCTTAATTTCAAGCCCTGCACTCTGGATGACTGCCTTGCCAGCAATAAGTGCGTTGCCATACTTATATAACGGTGAGATGATGCGAAAAGTTTACCTACAAGCCGCTTATGCCTGATTTTATTTTCGCGTTCTTGGCCGAACTGCAAGCAAGCCCGGCCTTGTTTATTAGCACCTCGGTACTGCTGGGCCTGATGACGGGCAGCTTTCTCAACGTGGTTATCCATAGACTGCCGCGCATGATGGAACTGGCCTGGGCACAAGAGCGGCTGGAAGCAGAGGGCCAAGCCCCCGTCGAACAAGCACGCTACAACCTGGTAACCCCACGCTCCGCCTGTCCCAAATGTCAGCACGCCATAGGCGCGCTGGAAAACATTCCCGTAATCAGCTATCTGGTACTTGGTGGCAAATGCAGGCACTGCCGCACCCCCATTAGCCCGCGCTACCCCTTGGTAGAAGCCCTGACCGGACTGCTGTTCGGCCTTGCCAGTTGGCACTTCGGCTATTCCAGCATGGCTATCGCCTCCTGGGTCATCATTCTGGCTTTGGTCGCGCTGACCTTTATAGATCTTGATACCTATTTACTGCCTGACGACATCACCCTGCCATTGCTATGGCTAGGGCTGCTCTACAATCTCAACAACGGCTTTACCGATCTCAATTCCGCCGTGATAGGCGCAGCCTTGGGCTATCTGATTCTGTGGGCAGTGTATTGGCTGTTCAAGCTGGTCACTGGCAAAGAAGGCATGGGCTATGGCGACTTCAAACTATTGGCAGCACTTGGGGCCTGGTTTGGCTGGCAACTGCTTCCCGCCGTCATTTTGCTGTCTTCAATTGCAGGCTCCATCATAGGCATACTGCTTATCGTCTTAAGCAAACATGGGCGCGAAAAACCCATTCCATTCGGGCCGTATCTGGCCTTGGGGGGAATTGCTGCCTTGTTTTTTGGTCAACAACTCTCACAACTCTATCTAGGATAAGCCATATGTACGTGATTGGACTGACAGGGGGTATAGGGGCAGGCAAGAGCGAGGCAGCAAGAATATTCGCCGAGCTAGGTGTGCCTGTGGTGGATGTAGACGTCATCTCACGCCGACTGACGGCAGCAGGCCAGCCCTTGGTCGCACGCATAGGTGAAGCTTTTGGCCGTGAGTATGTCACCGCCGATGGCGCCATGGACAGGGGCAAGATACGCGACCGTATTTTCTCCAGTGATGCAGATCGCAGATTGCTAGAATCTATTCTGCATCCGGCAATTCACACCGAGGCGATCAAGGAGCTGGAGAGCTATAACCAGGCACCTTACCAAATACTTGCCATTCCTTTGTTCTTCGAATCCAATCGCTATGAAGGCATCGTCAATCGTACCTTGCTGATTGATTGTGTTGAAGAAAATCAGATTAGCCGCGTGGTGAACCGGAATGGCTTCACCGAGAAAATGGTACGTTCCATTATTGCCGCCCAGGCCTCACGCAGTTTCCGTCGCGCATTGGCCAATGACATTATTGATAACAATGGCAGCATTGAGGAACTAGAGCAGAAGGTGCAGCAAATACATGAAAAATTCATTCAGGCTTGCGCAGTTAGCGAATAAATCTGATAATCTACAATAACTCACTATAACAACGGATTAGTCTCGAGCAAGCCGTGCCAAGTTACGATTATCCCTTTAACGAACGCATTCGTACCCTGCTGCGTTTGGAAGACTTGTTTCTAAAAGTCTTGCATAACCTCGATGGTGAGCACGAGTTCCTGCATCATTGCACGCTGTTATCGATTTTCCAGATTCTGGACATCATAGACAGAGCCGAACTCAAAGTAGATTTGTTGCAAGAGCTGGACCGTCAGAAGATGGTCATGAACAATCTGCGCGGCAACCCTTCCATAGAAGAACAAGTCCTCAACGATCTGGTCACCGATATCGAAGATGCCGCACGCCCTTTGCGCAACACCACAGGCAAGCTGGGCCAAACCCTGCGCGATAACGAATGGCTGATGAGCATCAAGCAGCGCTCGGTCATTCCTGGCGGCGTCTGTGAATTCGATCTGCCCTCTTATCATTATTGGCTAGGCCTCAGCAGCGAGCGCCGCAAGCATGATTTGCTGACCTGGATGAGCCCCTTGATGCCCTTGTATGATGCAATACGCATCATTCTGCATATCCTGCGCGGCAGCGGCGCTACCACCAGCATGGTGGCAAGCAACGGTGCATTCCAGCAAATGCTGGGCGGTGCCAAGCCAGCGCAAATGCTCAGGGTGGAGATTGCCGATGACATGCCCTGCTTCCCCGAAGTTAGTGCCAACAAGTACGCCATCAATATTCGCTTCAACAGCCTAGACAATGCTCAGCGACCGCGTCCCTGTGATCAGGACATCAGCTTCTCTCTGACCCTGTGTAATCTCTAAGTATTGAGTTTATAAATATTGAATCTATGAGTACGCAGCCTGTAACTAGTAAGAAACGCCTGGTGCCATGTCCACAATGTGGAGAGTTGGCAGAATACGGCAGCAACAACCCCTCACGCCCCTTCTGCTCTGAACGCTGCCGCCTGATAGATTTAGGGCAATGGGCCAGCGAAAACTACCGCATCCCCGATAACAATCCTAAAGCTGACGATCTAGAAGACTACTAGATCAGGCTCTAATGCGCATGATGGTGCTCATGACCAGCACCCGATTGCTCGGCAGGTGCAGCAAACGCCACCTGATATCTTTGCAGCTTGCCTGCTTTTGAAGTGACATCCAGCAGCATCAACCAATCGCTACGCCCGTCCACGCAGACAGGCAAGGTGACATTGGCCAGCCAGCGCCCTGCTCCCTGATCAAGAAAGCGGTACTGGTTCAACCCCATGCTCATATCACGCATTTCAAAACGCGCCGTTATGGTCGCAGCATCTGCGGTGGCTACTTCCACAGCAAACGCCTTCATGGCACTGGGCGTTTGTAGCGCCTGCACCTTGATGCCAGGCAGGCTACAGCCCTGCGTTAACTCAGCGCAGGGTATGACCTGGGCTGCAATCTCACGCTCTGCCTTAGCCGCAAACAGCCAATAAGCCAGGATAACGGCCAACACCAGCCCAGCCAAGACAATAGCAGCCCGCTTCAAGCCTGATCTCCCAGCCACACCGCTCTTTGCATGGCAATGCCATGCGCGCCATGCTGACGCGCGGTGTTCAAGTCTTGCGGCTGCATGCCACCCAAGGCATAGACCGGAAGGCTATTGCCTGCCAGCACTTCAGCAAAACCCTGCCAGCCCAAGGTGCTAGCACCAGGATGACTGAGGGTAGGCAGCACCGGGGAAAGTACGGCGAAATCCAGCGCTAGCTTTTCCGCCTGGCGCAATTGCGCGGCATCATGGCAAGATGCCGCACACAACAAAGCTTCAGGCCGCTGCTGCATCGCCATTAAGGCTTTAGAAGAAAGATGCACGCCATGCAGACCCCAGGCACGGGCAGTTTCTACCTCACCGTTCAGGAGTATGCGCGCAGCATATGGTTGCGCCAGTGTGAGCACCTGCTCAGCCAGCGCTTGCAAGACCGGAGCCGCATACCCAGGCTCGCGTAGCTGTAGCAGTTGCAGGCCATTATCCAGCGCTACTTGCAGCGCGCTGATAAACGCAGCCTCGCCCATCTCCGTGGCATTGCTGATGGCATAGACCGCAGGCAGGCTTAATGCCGCCAATATGGGCTCGTTGGCAGGTAGCATAGGGCCTACGGATAACTTGGAAACCTGCTGCCAGCTCAGACGCTGGCCTTCGCACCCCTGGGGCTCGTTTTGCCAGCCGCGCACCATAAAGAAGTGCAGTTGCACCTGGCGTTCCGGATATTCAAAGTGCCGGGTCAGCCAGGGGGTTGCTTGGGTGACCACTATGCCCAGCTCCTCTTGCAGCTCGCGCACCAGGGCATCCAGCGCCTGCTCCCCGGCTTCTATCTTGCCGCCAGGAAACTCCCACCAGCCAGCCCAGGGCTTGCCTTCTGGACGCTCGGCGAGCAATACCATGCCATCTGCACGTTCCAACACGGCCACTGCGGCGTGGACTACATTCATGCTGTTTTATGCCCCGGCAACGCACCTTGTAAACCCAGTCGCCCGATATAATCACGCGCAAACTGATAGGCGATGCGGCCACTGCGAGCACCACGGGTATGAGAGAACAGCAGGGCCGCAGCACGGATGTCTTCAGCCATATGATCCACACCCGGGTCCATACCCTTATCCGCACCACTGTCAACGCCATAATGCTTGAGCCACTGGACGACTACCGTCAGATACTCATCCTGACTGAAGGAGTAGAAGGATAGCCAAAGACCAAAGCGCTCGGAGAGCGAGACTTTTTCTTCAGTGGTATCGCCAGGGCGGATTTCATCACCATGGCGCTGATACTCCAGATTCTCCGACATATATTCCGGCATCAAATGCCGACGATTAGAGGTGGCATACACCACCACGTTATCTGAGGTAGCAGAGATAGAACCATCCAGCACCACTTTGAGCGCTTTATAGCCTGGATCGCTAGACTCAAAGGAAAGGTCATCGCAAAAAATGATGAAGCGTTCTGGGCGCTCCCGCAGCAAGGCAACGATATCAGGCAAGGCCACCAGGTCTTGCTTGTCCACCTCAACCAGCCGCAAACCTTGCGCTGCATAAGCACCCAGCACAGCCTTGACCAGGGAAGACTTGCCAGTGCCACGAGCACCAGTCAGCAACACATTATTGGCAGGCAGGCCACGCACAAACTGCTCGGTGTTACGCACAATTTCGGCTTTTTGTTCATCCACGTTGCGGATGTCTGCTAGACTAATAAAGTGCGGATGCTCAACCGCGACCAATTGGCCACGGCCATGCTGCACTTGCCAGCGCCAGGCTTTGGCATTCCAGTCCGGGGCCGCTGCTGGCGCAGGCAAAAACTGCTCCAGGCGCGCCAGCACGGCTTCTGCGCGTGCCAGCAGCTTTTCAAAACCTACTGCTTCAAAATCTGCCACAACTCACCTTAGCTGCGATAGTCCGCATTAATGCGTACATAATCATAGGAAAAATCACAAGTCCAGACAGTAGCCTCAGCGCTACCGCGATTCAGCACCACACGCACAGTAATCTCGGCTTGTTGCATCACGGCTGCGCCCTGCTCTTCCTTGTAGCTAACCGCACGGCCACCATGCTCAGCCACCAGCACATCACCCAAATAAAGCGACATGGCATTCACATCTAGGTCGGCTACGCCTGCATAGCCAATGGCTGCCAGAATACGGCCCAGATTAGGGTCTGAGGCAAAGAAAGCGGTTTTGATCAAAGGTGAATGCGCAATGGCATAAGCCACCTTGCGGCACTCTTCCACATCGCGGCCAGCTTCAACATTAATGGTCATGAACTTGGTCGCACCTTCGCCATCGCGCACGATAGCTTGTGCCAACTCAACCGCCACTTCGGTCATAACATCACGCAGCGTCAGGTAATCGGCATGGCTGATATCGCTGATCTCGGCATTGCCTGCCTTGCCAGTGGCAATCAGGATCAAGGAGTCATTGGTAGAAGTATCCCCATCAACCGTAATACAGTTGAAGGATTTGTTGACCGCATGATCTATCAAGGCCTCCAGCGCAGACTGGCTGATGGCGGCATCGGTGGCAATATAGCCCAGCATGGTCGCCATGTTGGGATGGATCATGCCCGAGCCCTTGGAGATACCAGTAATGGTCACGGTTTTGCCCGCCAAGGTGATTTGGCGCGATGTGCCTTTGGAGACAATATCCGTGGTCATGATGGCTTCTGCTGCATCAAACCAGTGATCTTCCGCCAGATTGGCCACACACTGCGGCAAGCCTGCCAGCAAGGGGGCCATGGGCAATTGTTCTAGAATTACACCCGTGGAGAATGGCAAAACCTGATTGCTGGCAACACCCAGCAGCTTAGCCAGAGACTCGCAGGTAGCCAGAGCATTCTGCATACCCTGCTCACCCGTGCCAGCATTGGCATTGCCTGTATTCACCACCAAGGCACGTATGCCTGCAGCATCAGCCAAATGCTTTTTGCTCAGCGTGACGGGCGCTGCACAGAAACGGTTTTTGGTGAAAACACCAGCCACGCTGCTACCTTCAGCCAAGCGCATGACCAACATGTCTTTACGATCAGGTTTACGGATATGGGCTTTGGCAATCCCGAGTTCTACACCCGGAACTGCCTGCAGGGATTGCGCTTCGGGCGCGACTAGATTGACTGGCATGGCTTGCTCGACTGAAATGGCAAAGGTCTGATTCTACCGCATTCAGCAGTGCTATGCCGCTAGTGCGCCTGCACTAGACTTGAAAGCATAGAAACAAAAAACGCCGGGAATACCGGCGTTTTTTATAGTGCGGGCTTGGCCTCAGCGCCAAGTTTTCGCTCAGCAATTGCTTGCAAAACCTCTAACTTCTCATCCTCACTCATGCCGCGCCAGGCCCGAATTTCATTCAGATGGCGCTGACATCCCAAGCAATATTGCCGCTGATCATCCAGCGCGCACAAGCCAACACAGGGCGAGGCAACAGGCTCGTCGCGCTGCATCAGCTCGGTTTGCATTAGCTCAATTTGCCATGGCACTGCTTGTACTTCTTGCCAGAACCGCAAGGGCAAGCGTCATTGCGACCAATCTTGATGCCGTCACGTTCAAATGGCAGTACACCCTGAGGAGCTTCGCTATCTGCGTCGGTATTGGCAAGCGCCTCATCGTAATCAGCATGCTGATATTGAATATTTTCCAGCTCAGCAGGCTTTTCCACGGCTTCAACGTCCGCCTCGCTCTGCACTTTGACCAGCATGGTGACCTGAGTCACTTCACGCTTGACGGTTTCCAGCAGGCTGGAGAACAGGGCAAAAGCTTCACGCTTGTATTCCTGCTTGGGGTTTTTCTGTGCATAAGAACGCAGATGTATGCCCTGACGCAGATGATCCAGCGCAGCCAAGTGTTCACGCCAATGGTTATCCAGGCTTTGCAGCATGACCGCACGCTCAAACTGGCGCATGACGCTGGCTGATGCCTGCGCTTCCTTGGCTTGATAAGCGCTGCTGGCGGCATCCAGAATATGCTCGCGCAGGGTTTCTTCGTGCAGGTTGGGGTTGTCTGCCAGCATTTTCTGCAAAGGAATTTCCAAGCCCACATCGGCCTGCAAGGCTTTTTCCAGACCGGGGATATCCCACTGCTCTTCCAGACTTTCTGGGGGAATATACGTAGCGACCAAGTCATGAATCACATCGCTGCGCATTACGGCGATGGTTTCACCTACATCGGCGGCTTCAAGCAATTCATTACGCTGCTGGTAAATCACCTTGCGCTGGTCATTGGACACATCGTCATATTCAAGCAATTGCTTGCGGATATCGAAGTTGCGGCCTTCCACCTTACGCTGGGCGTTTTCAATCGCGCGTGTGACCCAGGGATGCTCAATGGCTTCGCCCTCAGGCATTTTCAGACGTTCCATGATCGCGGAAACGCGGTCAGAGGCAAAGATGCGCAGCAGCTGATCTTCCAGCGAGAGGTAGAAGCGGCTGGAGCCAGGGTCACCCTGACGGCCGGAACGACCACGTAACTGGTTATCTACACGGCGTGATTCATGGCGCTCGGTACCTATGATGTGCAAGCCACCTGCAGCCAGCACGGCATCATGCTGCACTTGCCACTCCGCCTTGAGCTTGGCGATTTTCTCGGCCTTGTCGCTTTCGGACAAAGCTTCATCTTGTTCCACAGCGGTGATTTCCGGCTCTGGGTTACCACCCAGCACGATGTCGGTACCACGACCCGCCATATTGGTGGCGATGGTGATCACACCAGGACGGCCCGCCTGCACGATAATATGAGCTTCGCGCTCGTGCTGCTTGGCGTTCAACACCTGGTGCTCAAGCTTGGCTTCGCTCAGCAGCTTGGAAATCAATTCAGAGTTTTCAATCGAGGTAGTGCCAACCAGGACGGGTTGACCGCGCTTCTGGCATTCCTTGATATCTTCGATTACCGCATTGTATTTTTCCTTGGAGGTGCGGTAGACCTTGTCCATCTGGTCTTTACGTTGCAACACGCGGTGTGGCGGAATCACTACGGTTTCCAGGCCATAAATCTGGCTGAACTCAAATGCTTCGGTATCGGCAGTTCCGGTCATGCCGGAAAGCTTGCCGTACATGCGGAAGTAGTTCTGGAAGGTGATGGAGGCCAGGGTCTGGTTCTCCTTCTGGATGGCCACGCCTTCCTTGGCTTCCACCGCCTGATGCAGACCATCAGACCAGCGGCGGCCTGCCATCATACGGCCAGTGAATTCATCAACAATGACAATCTCGTCATCGCGCACCACATAGTGCTGATCGCGGTGATACAGGGATTGCGCACGCAGCGAGGCGTACATATGGTGCACCAGGCTAATATTGGCTGCGTCATAAAGGCTGCTGCCTTCGCTCAGCAGACCTGCTTCTGCCAACAGAGCTTCTGCGTGCTCATGGCCTTGCTCGGAAAGCAGTACCTGATGGGATTTTTCATCTACCCAGAAATCGCCTTCGCCATCTTCCGCCTCTTGGCGTACCAGCTTGGCGGCAATGCCATTCATCTGTTTATAGAGATCAACGCTATCATCAGCCTGGCCGGAAATGATCAACGGGGTACGTGCCTCATCGATAAGAATGGAATCCACTTCATCGACCAGGGCGTAGTTCAGGCCGCGTTGCACACGCTCTTCAGAGGTGAAGACCATGTTGTCGCGTAGGTAATCGAAACCGAATTCGTTATTGGTGCCGTAGGTGATATCGGCAGCGTAAGCCTTTTGCTTATCGTCGTGCGGCAGTTGCGAGAGGTTGATACCCACGCTCAAGCCCAGGAAGTTGTACAGGCGCGACATCCATTCCGCATCACGTTTGGCGAGGTAATCATTGACCGTCACCACGTGCACACCCTTGCCAGTCAGCGCATTGAGGTAGGCTGGCAATGTCGCGACCAAGGTTTTACCTTCCCCGGTACGCATTTCAGAAATCTTGCCCGCATTCAGCACCATGCCGCCTATCAGCTGCACATCAAAATGGCGCATGTTCAGCACACGGCGACCACCTTCACGCACAACGGCAAAAGCTTCCGGCAACAACTGCTCCAGTGTTTCACCCTTTTGGTAACGCTGCTTGAACTCCTCAGTCTTGGCTTGCAGCTCGGCATCGCTCAAGGCCTGCATACTGGGTTCCAGCGCATTGATGGCACGGACGTTCTGTGCGTATTGTTTTACCAGCCGGTCATTACGGCTACCGAAGATTTTTTTGAACAACGCGGATAACATGAAGTGACACCAATTTTCCGACTACACGGAACCTCTTAGGTTAGCTTGGACTATAGATTAGGTTCAAGGACATCAATTTCAATACAGCAAATTCAACAACTCATTTCAAACTTAGCAGGTATTTGCGCGGATCAAGCGCCGCGCCATTCAAGCGCACCTCAAAATGCAGATGCGCCCCGGTAGAGCGACCGCTACTGCCTACTCGGGCAATCAGTTGACCACGTTCCACCCTATCCCCGGCTTTCACCAGCAACTCGGAGGCATGGGCATAACGGGTTTCAATCCCCGCCCCATGGTCAATCTTGACGATTCTACCATAGTCGGCAGTCTGCTCTGCAGCCGTTACGATACCGCCGGCAGAAGCATACACAGGCGTGCCAGTCTCTGCCACAAAATCCAGGCCTTCATGAAACGCCATCTGTCCGGAAAAAGGATCAACCCGCCAACCATAGCTGGAGGAGTTATAAGCCACATCGGTAGGCATGGCACTGGGCAGGGTGCTGGCTTGCAACCTATGCTGTAGCATCAGGGCCTCCAGCAGACTGAGCTTGTCACTGCGCACATCGATAGATTGCGTCAGCTCATCCAGTTTTTGTTTCAACTCGCTCTCGGACATCTTGCGCGCGCTGATTTCCGGCCCGCCGCGCCCGGGTGGCAAGGCATCTACTTCACCTTCATTAACGCCAGCGAGGTAGATAATCTGCTGCCCAATGCATCCAGGCGCACCAGCTTGGCCTCAACCTCGCCCAGTTGCTGCGCCAGGGCATCGATATGCGCCTGCTCACTGGCGAACACCAGGTTGAACGTCGTGGGCAGTCGCTTGATTACTCCTTGGTGCTCATGTTGCGCCTGTGGCAAAATAAGTGCGCAGACCAAGGCCACGGGCAACAGACTGGCCAGCCCAAATACCAATAGCACCAGCTTGAGTGACACACTTCTTGTCTTGGCACTGCTGCTGGATACCAAAATTATGTTCATAGCTTCCCTTCTAGCTTACCTTTGGGAGAAATGCCGGCATGTTGCGGATTAGTGCTTTATTTACTGGAAACGCCGAACTAGCCGCACTGTCTGTGCAGGCGGAAAAACTGACGCTTTCACAGCAAAAATGGAATGCTATCGTACCCGCTGCGCTCAAACCCTATACCAGGCCGGGAGCATTACGCACAAGCGCTTGACGGTCTATGCCGACAACGGCGCCGTGGCTGCCAAAATCAAAATAATGCTGCCAAGCTTGATACTTTGGCTGCAAAAACAAGGGCTTGAAGTTACTTCAATTCGGGTGGAAGTGCAAGTCAAATCTACCCACAACAAGCCAGCCAAACCGCCACGCACGCTCAGCCCTGCGGCGGCCGCCAGCCTAGAAAAACTCGCGGCTGAATTGCATGGCTCGGCCTTGGGTGATGCCATTGCCCGGCTATCTTCGCGCCGCTAAAAACTTAGCGCCGCGCAGGCAATTGCCAGGCGGTTTGCTCTCAGCCAGCACATCAACAAACACCCGCACTTAACCAAGAGGATGCTGCATTAAACCATGATGGAATTTGTATTGTATTTTGCCGCAGGGGCGGTTTCTGGCGTTCTCTCCGGCCTGCTGGGCGTAGGAGGCGGCACGGTGATTGTGCCCATCCTGGTGTTTATTTTTTCCAGCCTGAGTTTTCCCCAGCATCACATCATGCACATGGCGCTGGGTACTTCGCTGGCCACCATCATTCTGACGTCCATTTCCTCGGCCCGCGCCCATCACGCCAAACAAAATGTGAATTGGCAGGTGGTACGCCAGATTGCACCTGGCATCATCATAGGCACCTTGCTGGGCGCGGTGCTGGCAGGCCAGATGAATACATTCTTACTCAAGAGCATCTTCGCCGTGTTTGTGTTGCTAATTGCCACGCAGATGATCATGAATTTCACCCCTGCCGCGCATAGACAACTTCCGGGTAAGACAGGTATCGCCTTGATGGGTGGCTTTATCGGTGTGATTTC
The DNA here is from genome assembly GCF_000617925.1 of Methylobacillus glycogenes JCM 2850. Lineage (GTDB taxonomy): Bacteria > Pseudomonadota > Gammaproteobacteria > Burkholderiales > Methylophilaceae > Methylobacillus > Methylobacillus glycogenes. Next base: position 319,969 of record NZ_BAMT01000002.1, on the reverse strand, counting down.
AAGCTTGGTCGGCATAGGGGGTGGCTCGGTGACTGTGCCTTTCCTCATCTATTGCAACTTCAATGCGCGCTATGCCATAGGCACTTCCGCTGCGGTTGGCCTGCCTATTGCAATCGCGGGCACAGCAGGTTTTATCATCACAGGCCTCGCGGTGGGCAACCTACCCCCTTATAGCGTGGGCTATCTTTACTTGCCAGCCCTGGCGGGCATCGCCATAGCCAGCATGCTCACAGCGCCGCTAGGGGCAAAATTGGCGCATAGCTTGCCAGTGCCCGTATTGAAAAGATTGTTTGCGCTGCTGCTCTACATCGTCGGCTTGAAGATGCTATGGAGCCTGATATGAGCGGGGATTTTGTCATTGAGGTCAGCGGCCTGTATAAATATTTCGATCAGGTGCAAGCGGTCAATAACCTGAGCTTCCGCGCCAGACGCGGCGTCACCACAGCCTTGCTGGGTGGCAATGGCGCGGGCAAAACCACCACTATTGCCATGCTGCTGGGCTTGCTGGTGCCAAGTCAGGGGCAGATACGCATTCTGGGGGAGGACATGCTGCAGCACCGCTATCGATTGCTGCACCGCATGAATTTTTCTTCCCCCTATGTGGATCTGCCACAGCGTCTGACCATACGCCAGAACCTCACTGTCTATGGTCACCTCTACCGTCTGCCCAAACTCAGGCAGCGCATAGAAGAACTGGCTGATGCGCTTAACCTCTCGTCGCTACTGGATCGCAAATATGGGCAATTGTCCGCAGGGCAGAAAACCCGAGTCTCACTCGCCAAGGCCTTGCTTAATGAACCCGAACTATTGCTGATGGATGAACCCACAGCCTCGCTGGACCCGGATACGGCGGACTCTATACGCAGTTATCTGGAGCAGTATCAGGCCAGGACAGGCGCCAGCATACTGCTGGCCTCACACAATATGTCGGAAGTGGAACGCATGGCCAGCGATGTCATCATGATGCGCCAGGGACAAGTGGTGCACACTGGCACACCCGCAGCGCTGATCAGCGCCTATGGCCGCAGCAGCCTGGAAGAAGTGTTTATCGATATCGCCCGCCACAATAGTCATAACCAGGAGCAAGCATGAGCCAGGATGTTGCTTTCTCTTTGCGCCGCATCGGCGGCGTGGCATTGCGTCATCTTTACCTGATGCGCTCCTCCTGGCCTCGCGTGCTGGAAATGGTCTACTGGCCTACGGTGCAGATGGTCCTGTGGGGGTTTATCACCCTGTTTCTGCAAAACAACAGCAGCTATATTGCCCAGGCCAGCGGCATTCTGTTATCCGCAGTATTGCTATGGGATGTGCTGTTCCGCGGCCAGATGGGCATAGCCTTGGTATTCATGGAGGAGATGTGGTCGCGCAATCTGGGCCATCTCTTTGTTAGCCCTTTACGGCCTTATGAAATGGTGGCTTCACTGTTGTTCATGAGCTTGCTGCGCACGCTGATAGGCATAGGTGGTGCCACGCTGATTGCCATTCCGTTGTTCCATTACAACATCTACGATATTGGCCTGCCGCTGATTGCTTTCTTCCTCAACCTCATCATCATGGGCTGGGCCATAGGGCTGATTGTCTCTGGCATTGTGCTGCGCTATGGCATGGGGGCGGAGAGTGTGGCCTGGGTCAGCGTATTTGCCATACAGCCGCTATGTGCAATTTTCTACCCGGTGTCCGTGCTGCCCACTTGGCTACAACCTATCGCCTGGGCCTTGCCTGCCAGCCATGTGTTTGAAGGCATGCGCGCGCTATTGACCGAACATAGATTCATCGCCGAGCACATGCTATGGGCGGCGGGGCTGAATGTGATTTACCTGTCGGGCGGCATTGCCATCTTTTTAGGCTATTTCCATATCGCCAGACGCAAAGGCTTGCTGCTACAGGTTGGCGAATAGCTGCACAACGATAAGAATCCAGCTTTACTAAAAGCAAAAGAGGAGCGACAGCTCCTCTTTTTTATTACTTCAATAGCGCCAGCCTGGAATGATTATTCCTTGCCGTGGCGCTCCACGCCAGCAACGATTTCTTGCTTGGCAGCGTCTGCATCTTTCCACTCACCAACCTTGACCCACTTGCCCTTTTCCAGATCCTTGTAGTGCTCGAAGAAGTGCGCAATGGGTGCCAGCTGAAACTCAGGGATATCCTTGTAGCTCTTGATGTCCTTGTATTGTGGGCAGATTTTGTCCACAGGCACGGCCAATACTTTGGCATCCACACCACCATCATCTTCCATGGTCAGCACGCCAATTGCACGGCAACGAATCACCACACCGGGTTGCAGTGGGATAGGGGTGATGACCAGCACATCAACCGGGTCACCATCTTCAGACAGGGTTTGCGGGATGTAACCATAGTTACATGGGTAATGCATGGAAGTACCCATAAAGCGATCAACAAACACCGCGCCGCTATCCTTGTCCACTTCAAACTTGATGGGTTCGCCGCGCATCGAGATTTCGATGATGACGTTAAAATCGTTAGGGATATCTTTGCCTGCCGGCACATTACAGAGGGACATCGCGTGATCCTTAATCTGGTTCTATAGTTTAAAAAAATATTGCAGCGAAATCGTTAAACACGCGTGGGGACGCATGAAATCGCAGGGATTTTAGCGCAGCCTGACTATCCTGACTATGGCTTCAAGTGCCTGCCGCACTAGCCTGTGCAACTTCTTGGCGGCATTGCTGCACGATATGCTCGGGCACACAGCGCAGTCCCAGATAAAACAGCAGCGGCACAATGACCAGGTCATCTAACTGCCCCAGCACCGGAATAAAATCTGGTATCAGGTCAAACGGCATGAGCAAATAGCCTACCGCCAGGCCCAGAAACACCTTGGCTAGCCAAGGTGTCTGCGGATGGCGCAACACCTGGCGGTACACCGCCAGCTCGCGCTTGAGTTGCTGGGCCAGGGCTTTAAGCCGCTGGCCTAGCACTTTGAGTGTTTGTTTCAGGAGAAAGGCCTGCCAGTGAGGCGCTCAAATGCCTCACGATATTTCTCGCCAGTCTTGGCCGCCACATCGTCTGGCAAGGCCGGGCCGGGCGCTGTTTTGTTCCAGCCTGTGGATTCCAGCCAGTCGCGCACGTATTGTTTGTCAAAGCTGGGCGGGTTGCTGCCCAACTGGTATTGATCCTGCGGCCAGAAGCGTGAGGAGTCCGGGGTCAGCACTTCGTCTATCAGATAAAGCTCGCCCGCCTCGTCCAAACCAAATTCAAACTTGGTGTCGGCAATGATAATGCCACGGCTCAAGGCATAGGCGGCGGCTTCCTTGTACAACTGCACGCTGACCTTGGCTACTTTGTCCGCCAGTTCCTGGCCTAGCAATTGTGCGCACTTTTCCAGCGTGATGTTTTCGTCATGGTCACCCACTTCGGCCTTGCTCGAAGGCGTGAACAGCGGCTCGGGCAATTGTGAGGCCTCTTGCAGGCCAGCAGGCAGCGGAATGCCGCACACGCTTTGGCTGGCCTTGTATTCCTTCCAGCCAGAACCCGCCAGGTAACCACGCACGATAGCTTCAATCGGCAACGGTTTGAGCTTTTTCACTACCAGCGCGCGTGGGCCCAGTTGCGCCTTTTCGGCAGGGTCACTCACTACGGTGTCAGGATCAATGCCAGTCAGGTGGTTACGCACTACATGCTGCAACTTGTCGAACCAGAAATTGGCGATCTGGGTCAGCACCGCGCCCTTGTCCTTGATGGGGGTGGGCAGAATGACATCAAACGCCGACAGGCGGTCACTCGCCACCAGCAACATGTGCTGGTCATCAAGATCATAAATATCACGCACCTTGCCTTGGTTGATGAGCTTGAGGCTCTTGATGCTAGATTGCATTAAAGGTGTAGTCAAAACAGTGTCCTTCTATCACTAAGACTATTTGGAGTGATGGTCAGGGCCATGATTGTGTTCAGGCTCATGACCATCGGAATAGGGGAATTTCACATGCCCATAGCGCACCACCAGGATGGCCACGGCAATCAGCAGTATGGAGGCGGAAACCGCGAATATGCGCCAGGCTTCAAGCTCCTTGATATCCAGCACCAGATAGCGCGCCAGGGCGATGATGCCGATATACAGCGGATAGCGCACTGGCAGATTGCCCGAACCCAGGTAGTGGTTGAGCATGGTGAGGATTTCGAGGTACAGGAACAGCAGCAACAAATCTGCCACCGTCACTGCCCCTGCCACCCAGATATGCGCGACGGCCTGACCTGTGGCAACGATAGTGGCAATGGTGATGAAGATCAGCATGGCCTGCTCGACAAAGCCTATGCCATGTTGACCTATTTTGCTGAATTTATTGGGCTGCATATGGGGCAAACCTCGCTGTAGATGCCCGCATTATACGCTGTAATCACAGCATGTCGTGCAGCAGCTCAGCCTTGCACCCCTAGCTTGATTGGCGATAACGCATGGCCATCTGCGTCAGAGATAAGGGCTTGATTTTGCCCGCATGCCCGGCCGAGCCAAACGCCTCATATCTGGCCTGACATAAATCCTGCATGGCAGCCGTGGCCGCACTCAATATCTTGCGAGGATCAAACTCGGCCTGATGCTGAGGCTGTGCCAGAAAACGCCGCAAGGCACCAGTAAAGGCAATGCGCAGATCGGTATCAATATTGACCTTGCGCACCCCGCTCCGGATGCCCTGCACAATTTCTTCGACCGGCACCCCATAGGTTTCTGGAATCTCACCGCCATACTGGTTAATGACCTGCAACCACTCCTGCGGCACCGAAGATGAACCGTGCATGACTAAATGCGTATTCGGCAGCCGGGCGTGAATTTCACCTATGCGCTGTATGGACAGCGTCTCCCCTGTAGGCGGGCGCGTGAATTTATAGGCACCATGCGAAGTCCCAATCGCAATCGCCAGCGCATCCACCTCGGTGCGTGCAACAAAATCCACGGCCTCGTCGGGGCTGGTGAGCATCTGGGCATGATCCAGCTTGCCTGCGGCACCCACACCATCTTCTTCCCCGGCCAAGCCTGTTTCCAGAGAACCCAGCACGCCCAGTTCCCCTTCCACCGACACACCCACGGCATGTGCAGCCTCCACCACGCTGCGCGTGACGTTGATGTTGTAGTCATAGCTGGAAGGTGTCTTGGCATCCTCCAGCAAGGAGCCATCCATCATCACGCTGCTGAAGCCGCTGTCTATGGCTTGCTGGCAGACCTGGGGCGAGGCGCCATGATCCTGGTGCAACACCACGGGTAAATGGGGATAACTGGCCAGGGCAGCCTCCACCAGCTTGAGCAGAAACGCCTCCCCGGTGTAACGCCTGGCCCCGGCTGAGGCTTGCAGGATGACCGGGCTGTCGCAGGCATGGGCTGCCTGCATGATGGCGTGCAACTGCTCGAGGTTATTGAAATTGAAGCTGGGACGCCGTAATCATGCTCGGCAGCATGGTCCAGCAATTGTCGCAGACTGATCAATGCCATGGTAGTGCCTCCGGCTTCAACGCTGCTCGCGTCGGTGTTCACCCACGCGCACGATCTGCAGGGTGTTGGTGCCACCGGCCTTGCCTATAGGCTCCCCAAACGTCAGCATCATCAAGTCCCCTTTGTTCACCGCCCCCAGCCTCAGCAGGGTTTCCTCAGCATCATAAAGAATCTTACCCAGATCCTTGCTCGGCTGTTCAATATGATAGGGATAAACACCACGATACAGCGATAGTTTGCGCCGCGTGTTACGTTCGGTAGTGAGCGCGTAGATGGGTACATTGGTGTTGGAGCGTGAGAGCCAGGTGACAGAGGAGCCTGATTTGGTCAGCGCCGCAATCGCCTTGACGTTGAGATGCTCCGCCACATACACCGAGGCCATGGAGATGGCTTCATCGATGAATTCAAACTCGTCATTGATCGGGGCTTGCAGGTGATGGCTGTCGTATTCGCGCTCGGCCTCCATGCAGACTCTATGCATGGCTTGAATTGCCTCTAGCGGATATTGCCCGGCGGCGGTTTCCGCCGAGAGCATGACGGCATCAGTACCATCGATGACGGCATTGGCCACATCAGACACCTCGGCACGAGTGGGAATCGGGCTGGAAATCATGGATTCCATCATCTGGGTGGCCGTGATTACGAGTTTATTCTTCAGTCTGGCGCTGCGTATCATGCGCTTTTGCAGCCCAGGCACGGCAGCATCACCCACCTCAACACCGAGATCACCGCGCGCCACCATGATCACATCCGAGGCCTCAATAATTTCATCCAGCGCTTCTATTGCCTCTGCGCGCTCAATCTTGGCGACGATGGCGGCATGACCGCCTGCCTCTTCCACAAGTTGCCGTGCCAGCTCGATATCCTCGCCGCTGCGCGGGAATGAGACGGCGATATAGTCAGCCTCCAGCGCCACCGCGGTCACAATGTCGTCTCGGTCTTTTTGCGTCAGGGCTTCGGCTGACAGGCCGCCACCCTGGCGGTTGATGCCTTTGTTGTTTGATAGCACCCCACCAGCAGTCACGGTGCAGATGACCTGCCTACCCTCCACGGCCTCCACGTGCAGCACGATGCGACCATCATCCAGCAACAGCACGGCCCCTGGCTCCACTTCATCGGGCAGGGTTTTGTAATCCAGGCCCACGCGCTCCTGATTGCCCAAGGGGCAACTGGCATCCAGAATAAACCGCTCGCCAACCTTGAGCAGAATACGATTATTCTCAAATTTGCCGATGCGGATTTTAGGGCCTTGCAGATCGCACAAGATACCGACAGGGCGGCCGCTGCGACGGCAGATATCGCGTATCAGCTCAGCGCGCGCAATGTGATCGGCAGCAGTGCCATGGGAAAAATTCAGCCTGACTACATCCACTCCGGCGTCCACCATACTTTCGAGTATGGCTTCATCACTGGAAGCTGGCCCTAGCGTGGCCACGATCTTGGTTTTGCGCAATGTCATCTGCAACTCCTGTTGTCCGCAATCAATGGAATGACACATCAATGCTCAAATGGTGCTGATTGTCTGCTTTTTATGTGACACAAAATCCAGTTGGGCAATTCAAGATCAAGTATAGACAAATCAATAGCAAAAAAACTAAATAGCAAAAAAAAGGAGCCACTAGGGCTCTTTTTTTAACTTACAGGGCTGTGATTAGCCTTGTGCGCGTTGCTCCAGAATGTCCACCGCAGGCAATTTCTTGCCTTCGAGGAACTCCAGGAAAGCGCCACCCGCGGTCGAGATATACGAAACCTGATCATAGATATCGTATTTCTGAATCGCAGCGATGGTGTCACCACCACCCGCCAGGGTGAACGCCTTGGTCTTGGCAATTGCCTCGGCAATTGTCTTGGTGCCCGCACCAAACTGGTCAAACTCGAATACACCTACCGGGCCATTCCACACCACAGTGCCAGCCTTGAGAATGATGTCAGCCAGTTGCTGTGCCGAATCCGGGCCTATATCGAAAATCATGTCATCGGCGGCCACGTCTTCTGCTGCCTTCAATACGGCAGGCTCATTGGCATCAAACTGTTTGCCGCACACCACATCGGTAGCGATAGGTACGCTGCGCCACGCTGAGCCATGGTCTTGGTCAGGCTTTGTGCCGTCGGCACCAGATCATCCTCGCACAACGATTTGCCCACGGGCTTGCCCGCTGCCTTGAGGAAGGTGTTGGCAATACCACCGCCAACCACCATCTGGTCTACCTTTTCTGCCAGGCTTTCCAGCACGGTCAGTTTAGTGGAAACCTTGGAACCACCCACAATGGCCACCAGCGGACGTGCAGGCTCCAGCAGGGCTTTGCCCAGGGCATCCAGCTCGTTCACCAGCAAGATGCCAGCTGCGGCTACAGGCGCATATTGCGCCACACCATAGGTAGAGGCTTCGGCCGGTGTGCAGTACCAAACGCATCCATGACAAACACATCGCATAGCGCGGCATACTTGCGAGCGGTGGCTTCGAGATTTTTCTTCTCGCCAGTGTTGAAGCGGCAATTTTCCAGCAGTACTACTTCGCCTTCTGCCACATCAAAACCACCTTCCACCCAATCCTTGATCAGGCGTACAGGCTTACCCAGTTTGGCAGATAGCACGTCAGCCACTGGCTTGAGCGAGTTTTCCTTGGAATACACACCTTCTTCAGGACGGCCCAGATGCGAGGTCACCATCACTCGTGCCCCAGCATTGACGGCATGCTGTATGGTCGCCAGTGAGGCTGTGATGCGCGCATCAGAGGTAACCTTGCCATCACTCACTGGCACGTTAAGGTCAGCACGAATAAATACGCGCTTACCCTTAAGGTCTAGGTCTGTCATTTTGATTACGGACATGGCAGCTCCTTGCAATTAAGCCGCGACATGGCGCACCAGGCGCATCATGTTGCAGGTGTAGCCATATTCGTTGTCATACCAGGCGACAATTTTGACGAAGGTAGGATCAAGCTGTATGCCCGCATCTGCATCGAAGATGGAGGGATAGGCATTGCCACGGAAATCGGTGGACACCACTTTTTCATCGGTAAAGCCCAGCACGCCCTTGAGTGGGCCGTTCTCGGAAGCCGCCTTCATCGCCGCGATGATTTCATCGTAAGTCGCTGGCTTTTCCAGTTCACAGGTCAGATCAACCACGGATACGTCAGAAGTTGGAATACGGAACGCCATGCCAGTGAGCTTTTTGTTGAGCGCTGGAATTACCTTGCCCACGGCCTTGGCAGCCCCAGTGGAGGAAGGAATGATGTTTTCCAGAATGCCACGACCGCCACGCCAATCCTTGTTGGAAGGGCCGTCTACAGTCTTCTGGGTAGCAGTCGCCGCGTGCACGGTAGTCATCAGGCCACGCTTGATACCAAACTTGTCGTTCAGTACTTTAGCCACGGGGGCGAGACCATTGGTGGTGCAAGACGCTGCCGAGACGATGGCTTGGCCCTGATAGGTGTCGTGATTGACGCCATAAACAAACATAGGCGTGTCATCCTTGGAAGGTGCAGATTGCACCACCTTCTTGGCACCTGCTTCAATGTGCTTTTGGCAGGTTTCTTCGGTGAGGAAGAAGCCTGTGCATTCCACCACCACATCCACGCCGACTTCATCCCACTTGAGGTTGGCAGGGTCACGCTCTGCCGTCAGGCGTATGGGCTTGCCATTGACGATCAGTTGATTGCCCTTGACCTCGACTTCGCCATTGAAACGGCCATGCACTGAGTCATGCTTGAGCATGTAGGCCAGATAGTCAGGCTCCAACAAATCGTTGATCGCCACAATTTCAATATCAGTAAAATCCTTGATCGCCGCACGGAATGCCATGCGTCCGATACGGCCAAAGCCGTTGATGCCAACCTTGATAGTCATGGGGGTTTTCCTCTTTTTAAAAACAAAAAGGGAGCCAACAGGGCCCCCTTTTTTAGTTACGTCATTGCATTACAGCACGGACTTGACGGTCTTCACAACATTTTCAACTGTGAAGCCGAAGTGCTTGAACAATACGCCGCCTGGAGCAGATTCGCCGAAGGTATCGATACCAACGACTGCACCTTCCAGACCAACGTACTTGCGCCAGAAGTCGGTCACGCCAGCTTCAACAGCTACGCGCTTCACGCCTGGAGTCAATACGCTGTCCTTGTATGCTTGATCTTGACGATCGAACACATTGGTAGATGGCATGGAAACCACACGCACCTTGGTGCCAGCAGCATTCAGTTCGGCCGCAGCCTTGATCGCCAGATCAAGTTCGGAACCGTTACTGATGATGATGACATCAGCCTTGCCTTCAACGTCGGAGAATACATAACCACCCTTGCGGATCAGGTCGAAGTGCTTCTCGTCATGCTTGATGCCAGGAACGTTCTGACGGCTCAGCACCAGGCTGCTTGGGCCATTCTTGCGCTCAACAGCAGCTACCCAGGAGATAGCAGTTTCAACGGAATCAGCAGGACGCCATACATCCATGTTAGGAATGTAACGCAGACCAGCGGTGTTCTCGATAGGCTGGTGAGTAGGACCATCTTCACCCTGACCGATGGAATCGTGTGTCAGAACAGCGATAGTGCGCTGCTTCATCAACGCTGCCATACGCAGAGCGCTCTTGGCGTAGTCGGAGAACATGTGGAAAGTACCGCCGAATGGCAATACGCCACCGTGCAGTGCCATACCGTTCATGATCGCGAACATACCGAATTCACGCACACCGTAGGAGATGTAGTTGCCTGGCTTCTTGCCATCAACGTGCTTGAAGCCGGAGTAGCTGGTCAGGTTGGAACCTGTCAAGTCAGCAGAACCGCCGATGAATTCTGGCAGTACTGGAGCCAGCGCAGCAATCGCGTTTTGCGAAGCCTTACGAGTAGCAACAGCTTCAGCCTTTTCATTGGTTGCCTTGATGAAAGCGTCAGTCGCTTCCTTCCAGTTAGCTGGCAGTTCACCCGCAGTGCGGCGCTTGAATTCTGCAGCTTCAGCTGGGTAGATCTTGGCATAAGCTTCGAACTTGGCGTTCCATTCGCTTTCCAGCTTGGCACCCTTGGCCTTGCCGTCCCAACCTGCATAAACTTCTTCAGGAATAACGAATGGCTCGTGTGTCCAGCCGATAGCTTCGCGAGTTGCGGCAACTTCTTCCAGACCCAGAGCAGAGCCGTGGCAATCGTGGGAACCGGACTTGTTAGGGGAACCCTTACCGATGATGGTCTTGGCAGCAATGAAGGTAGGCTTGTCAGTTACCTTCTTGGCTTCTTGGATAGCCGCTTCAACAGCAGCAGCATCGTGACCGTCAACGTTAGGAATCACGTGCCAGCCGTAAGCTTCAAAGCGCTTAGCGGTGTCATCTGTGTACCAACCTTCGATGTGACCATCGATGGAGATGCCGTTGTCATCCCAGATAGCGATCAGCTTGCCCAGGCCCCAAGTACCGGCCAAAGCAGCAGCTTCGTGGGAAACACCTTCCATCAGGCAACCATCGCCGAGGAAGCAGTATGTGTAGTGGTCAACGATTTCGTGACCTGGCTTGTTGAACTGGTCAGCCAGCAACTTTTCAGCCATCGCAAAACCAACAGCATTGGTGATACCTTGACCCAGAGGACCAGTGGTAGTTTCAACGCCAGGGGCATAGCCGTACTCAGGGTGGCCAGCACACTTGGAGTGCAGTTGACGGAAAGTCTTGAGTTCATCAATAGGCAGTGCGTAGCCAGTAAGATGCAACAAGGAGTAAATCAACATGGAGCCGTGGCCGTTGGACAGAATGAAACGGTCGCGGTCAGCCCATTCAGGGTTGCTTGGGTTGTGACGCAGATGGTGGTTCCAGAGAACCTCTGCGATGTCTGCCATGCCCATCGGTGCGCCTGGGTGTCCAGAATTTGCCTTCTGAACTGCGTCCATGGATAGCGCACGGATGGCGTTTGCTAAATCTTGACGAGTTGCTGCCATACTTATCTCCCTACGGTTGAAGAGAAAAAGGCCCCGCCAGCGCAACATGGCTGGAGGAAGCCTAGCCTCAAATTCTTGAAAACCCCTTGAAATATCCCCGAATGGGGAAGCGATGCTGAAACTGCCGCAAACAACAGACTAGCTACAGTTTCGCAGAGGTATTTAGCCCGTAATTATTCCTGAGATGGAAGGATTCAGCAATACCAGTATTAAGATTAATGTTACTGAAGTGGCCTAGGCAAAGCGCTAGTTCGGACTGATAACTTGACATATAAAGTTAACATTCCGGTCTAAGCGCTTAATCTAGCCTGCGTCATGCCTGGGTAGCTTAACTGGGGCATGCCTGAGTGATAGTTCAAAGATCAGCGCGCCACTTGATGGAGCAACCGATGGAGGCAATCTGCTCCAGCGGGCCACGCCCGGTCTCAGCCACGTGCTTCATCGCCAGATATAAATCCCGTGTAGGGTTTTCCAGCGGCGTCATATTGCGGCCTGATCATCAAAGCGTCCGCGGTACTGCAACTCAAGATGCGCATTAAAGCCAAAGAAATCTGGTGTGCACACCGCACCGTAGGCCTTTGCCACCTCCTGGCTTTCATCCAGCAGGTAGGGGAAAGCAAAATGATATTCCCGCGCTACTTCTGCCATGCGCTCAAAATTATCATCCGGGTAATTGATCACATCATTGGAGGAAATGGCGATGGTATTGATGCCCAGTTCACGCAAGGCCCGCACATCCTGCACCAGCCGCTCACGTATTGCCTGCACATAGGGGCAGTGATTGCAGATAAACATCACCAGCGTGCCATTGACACCTTTTGCCTCCGCCAGCGACCAATCCCGCCCATCAACACCGGGCAATTTGAAATCGGGTGCCTTCCAGCCAAAATCGCACACCGGCGGGTTAAGACTTGCCATAATGCCTGCTCCTTACATTAGAATTTCCTGATTCCTCAATAGTATCACTCCAAGCCATGAGCACCCCACGCTTTTACTGCCCCAATCCCCTGCCAGCAGGCCACACCATTCAGTTGCCAGAGAATGCCGCCGTGCATGCCACGCGCGCCTTGCGCTTGCAGGTGGGCGACCAGGTTATTCTATTCAATGGTGATGGCTACGATTACACCGGCATATTGACTAGCGTGCGCAAGCAGGAAGTCAGCGCCGCATAGAGCAGCAGATACCCAAGGAGAATGAATCGCCGCTGCGCATCACGCTGGCGCAAGCGATCTCCTCGGGAGACCGCATGGATTTCACCATACAGAAAGCGGTAGAAATGGGCGTGCACAGCATTCAGCCTATTTCCAGCCAGCGCAGCATTGTCAAACTCAGTGGTGAGCGCGCCGATAAACGCCGCGAACACTGGCAAAACGTGGCCATTTCCGCCTGCGAGCAGTCTGGCCGCGCCTATGTACCATCAGTGGCCGCGCCCTTGAGCCTGCCGCAATGGCTAGCCTCGGCAGATGAATTTGCGCTCAAGCTGACCCTGGACCCAATGGCGCAACCCAGTCTGGCCCAGCTCACAGCCCCCACAGGCAACATCTGCCTGCTGATAGGGCCAGAAGGTGGGCTGAGCGAAGCTGAGATTCGCCTGGCGCATGACCATGGCTACCAAGGCGTCAGGCTGGGGCCACGCATCCTGCGTACCGAAACCGCAGCCCTGGCCACCATCGCCGCCATGCAAGCGCTATGGGGTGATCTCGCCAGCTAGCAGCCCGGCTGCGGCTAGCTTCACCCAATAAAAGCCTGCGCCTGAAAACTGCGCGCAACATAGATTTGCCTGCAAATATGCTTTTAAAGCAAAATAGCAGCTCACCCGATCTGGAGTAGCTGCCCATGTCCATAGGCAACGCGATTAGAAAGCGCCGCAAATCCCTCAATATGACGCTGCAAGAGCTGGCGCGCCGCGTCAATGCCAATAGCGGGAATCTTTCGCGCATTGAACGTGGCACCCAGGGCGTTTCCGAAGGCATGCTGCGCAAGCTCTGCACCGCACTCGACTGCACGGCGGCGCATCTTTATGCGCAAAGTGAATCTGAAAGCGGCAACAGCACCAACACCTCGCGCCTGACCCTGCATCAACCGCAGGAGTTTGTACGCTGGTTCCGTTCTGCTGCGCCTTATATTCATGCCTTTGGTGGCCGCACCTTTGTGATTGCCTTTGGTGGCGAGGTGGTGGATGACGGGCAGTTTGTCGCGCTCTCGCACGACCTCAACCTGCTGGCCAGCCTGGAAGTGCGGCTGGTGCTGGTGCACGGCTCACGCCCGCAGATTGATAGCCGCCTCAAGCGCGCAAGAATACAGACGCGGCTGGTGAACGGCCTGCGCGTCACTGACGATGAAACCATGGAGCTGTGAAAGAAGCCAATGGCGCAGTGCGCGTGGAAATTGAATCGCTGCTATCCATGGGCTTGATCAACTCCCCCATGGCCGGGGCTGATATTCGTGTGGCGAGTGGCAATTTTGTCACCGCCAAACCGCTAGGCGTACGCGAAGGTGTGGATTTGCAGCACACAGGCGAGGTACGCAAGGTAGACGCGGTTGGCATACAAAAACGTCTGGATGATGGTGAGCTGGTGTTGCTGTCGCCACTGGGCTATTCCCCCACGGGCGAGGTGTTCAACCTGACACTGGAAGATGTCGCATCCAGCGCCGCCATTGCGCTGGATGCGGACAAGCTCATCTTCCTCATGGACTCGTCCGGCGTGCACAACGTCCGTGGCGAACTGCTGCGCGAGATGACCACGGACAAGGCCAACAATCTGCTGCGCCATATAGACCAGAAAGGCGCGCAGCAGATTACCGAGGATGAGCTGTATTACCTGCCTGCCGCGGTACGCGCCTGCGGCCAGGGCGTGGCACGCACGCACCTGATCAGCCGCCATGTAGACGGTGCTATTTTGCAGGAATTGTTCACCCATGACGGTATAGGCACCATGGTGACCGAAGACCCGCTGGAATCACTACGCCCGGCTGACATCAGCGATGTGGGCGGCATTCTGCAATTGATAGAACCACTGGAAAACGAAGGCATACTGGTGAGGCGCGGTCGTGAGCGTCTGGAAATGGAAATCCATCATTTCTACGTCATGGAACATGACGGCAAGATCATAGGCTGCGCGGCACTCTACCCCTTCAAGCAGGAGCGCACTGCCGAGCTGGCTTGCATGGCAATTCACGCTTCATTCCGCCGTGGCGGCCGGGGTGACCGCCTGCTCGCCTACTGTGAACAACAGGCCAAGGAACTGGGCATGCGCTCGGTGTTCGTGCTGACTACCCGTACCGAACACTGGTTCCTGGAGCGTGGCTTCCTGGAAACGGATGTCGCCACCCTGCCCGGTGAAAAGCAGCAGCTTTACAACCTGCAACGCCGCTCTAAGGTATTTAGCAAGCTATTGGCCTAGTATCCCGCCGCCGTATCACCGGGCTTTATCAGAACGTACTAATAAAGCCCGGTGATACGACCATCATCGTCTATATCAATCTGCGTGGCACAAGGGGTTTTCGGCAAGCCTGGCATGGTCATGATGTCATCGCAAATCATGACCACAAACTCCGCCCCTGCGCACAGCCGCACTGCGCGCACCGTCAACACATGCTCATGCGGGATGCCACGTCTGGAAGCGTCGGTAGAAAATGAATATTGGGTTTTGGCAATGCAGATAGGGTAATGGCCGTAACCCTCCTCTTGCAGCTTATCTATAATCGCGCGCACCCGTCTGGGGGCATGGATATCCGTGGCACCATAAATATCCCGCGCCACCTTGCCCAGCTTATCCCACAGACTATCCTGGTCTTCATAAACAAAGCGCATTGAAGAAGCACCTGCGCTGCCAGCTTCAGCCAGCCGTATCACCTCATGCGCCAGCGCTTCTGCCCCTGCCCCACCGTGTGCCCAATGTTCGGCCAGCACGACTTTCACCCCCAGCTTATCCATATACTGTTGCAGCAAGGCCAGTTCTGCCGCCGTATCATGGTTAAAGCGATTCAGCGCCACTACACAGGGCAAGCCATAGCGCTGGGTCACATTGGCAACATGGCGCTCCAGATTGCTTAGGCCACGCTCCAGCGCAAGCAGGTCTTCCTGCTGCAAGGCTTGCAGTTCGGCGCCGCCGTGGTATTTCAGCGCCCGCACTGTTGCCACCACCACGCAGGCATCTGGCCGCAAGCCAGATTTGCGGCACTTGATATCAATAAACTTTTCCGCGCCCAGGTCAGCCCCAAACCCGGCCTCGGTGACTACGTATTCCCCCAGCTGCATCGCAAGCCGTGTCGCAATCACGGAATTGCAGCCATGGGCAATATTGGCGAAAGGCCCGCCATGCAGCAGCGCCGGGGTATGCTCCAGCGTCTGTACCAGATTGGGCTTGATCGCATCTTTCAGCAAAGCCGTCATGGCGCCATGCGCCTGCAAGTCACGCGCCGTGACCGCAGCGCCATTAAAGCTATAGCCTATGACGATATTACCCAGCCGCTCGCGCAAATCCTTGAGCGATTCTGCCAGGCAGAACACGGCCATGACTTCGGAAGCGACCACGATATCAAAGCCATCCTCACGCGGCTGGCCATTCACCTTGCCACCCAGGCCTATCACCATCTGGCGCAAAGCTCTGTCGTTCATGTCAATCACGCGCTTCCAGCTGATCTGGCGTGGATCGATCTGCAACTGGTTACCGTGGTGTATATGGTTGTCTATCATGGCCGCCAGCAGGTTATGCGCCAGCGCTATCGCAGCAAAATCCCCGGTGAAATGCAGATTGATATCTTCCATGGGCACCACCTGGGCATGACCGCCCCCAGCCGCACCACCCTTCATACCGAAGACAGGCCCCATCGAAGGCTCACGCAAGCAAATCACCGCGCGCTTGCCCAGACGTTGCAGTGCATCACCCAAACCCACTGTGGTGGTGGTCTTACCCTCGCCAGCAGGGCTGGGGCTGATGGCAGTCACTAGTATTAGCTTGGCAGGCGCAGGCTTGAGCAAGGCGGCATTTTGCCGGGCGGCAGTTGCCATGGCGGGCCAGTTGATCTTGGCTTTGTAGTGTCCATAGAGCGCAATATCGTCTTCTTGCAGCCCCAGCCCTCTGGCCACTTCGCTGATTTTTCTGAGTTTGGCTTGCTGTGCAATCTCAATATCACTGGACATGCGGATTCCTCAATAGGTTGGGGGCGGCCTGGCTTGCGACATCACGCATTAAGTCTACCGTTTTACGCTTGAGTTTGCGCCTGCCACATGATTTTCACAGGTTTGCGGTTAAAATAGTCCCATATCCAACTTGTTATCCAGAATCCGCCTTATGCTCAACGAAACCACTGCTGCCCAGAAAGCCCAGACCCTTGCCGAAGCCTTGCCCTATATCAAGCGCTTTTTCGACAAGACCATCGTCATCAAATACGGCGGCAACGCCATGACCGACCCCCACCTCAAGGAATGTTTTGCCAGCGATGTTGTGCTGCTCAAACTGGTCGGCATGAACCCTGTGGTCGTGCACGGCGGCGGCCCACAGATCAATGAGCTGCTGGACAAGCTGGGCAAGAAAGGTGAATTTATCCAGGGCATGCGCGTCACCGACGAAGAAACCATGGATATTGTTGAAATGGTGCTGGGCGGCCAAGTCAACAAGGAAATCGTGCACCTGATCAACCGCAATGGCGGCAAGGCCGTGGGCCTGACTGGTCAGGATGGCAACTTTATCCATGCGCGCAAACTGCTGGTGCAGGATAAAGAACATCCAGAAAACTATATCGACATCGGTCAGGTCGGTGATATCAGTGGCATAGACCCCAGCCTGATCCAGTTCCTCGACAGCGGTGATTTCATTCCTGTGATCGCGCCCATAGGCGTAGGTGCCGACGGCCAAACCTACAACATCAATGCCGATGTGGTAGCAGGCAAGCTGGCTGAAGTGCTGGGCGCAGAAAAACTGATTCTGCTGACCAACACGCCTGGCGTACTCGACAAGGCAGGCAATCTGCTGACCGGACTTACTCCCAAGCAGATTGACGACCTAGTGGCCGATGGTACCTGTCGGGCGGTATGCTGCCCAAGATTAGTTCTGCCTTGGATGCCGCACGTAGTGGTGTTAAATCCGTGCACATCATTGATGGTCGCGTTGAACATGCCCTGCTGCTGGAAGTGTTGACTGATGCAGGGGTGGGTACGCTGATTACTGCCAAGTAATCACGACAGATACACAGGCTTTGCAAAGTCCCACAGAGTGGCATCAAGTAAGCCCCTACTCTCAGGCTTTGCCTGTGCCGCAAGATTTTGGCATGAATAACAAGATTTGGCTTTTTGACCTCGACAATACGCTGCATGATGCGGATGCCGAGGTCTTTCCACGTCTGCATGTGGAGATGACGCGCTACATCATGTCTGAACTGGACATGGCGGAAGAAGCCGCCACACTGCTCAGGCAGCATTACTGGCGCATCTATGGCGCCACGCTCAAGGGCTGATACGGCATCATAGGGTGCACCCGCATCATTTTCTGCAAACCACACACCAACTCGACGATTTACATCTCCTGGTACGCAAGGTAAAAATGCTCAGACACACCTTGCAGCAACTCCCTGGGCGTAAGGTAGTATTCACTAACGCGCCGATGACATATGCCAAAAGAGTGTTAAAATTGCTCGCGATTGATGATGTGTTTGATCAGGTATTCAGCGTGGAATCCTCAGGTTTCCACCCCAAACCTGCCCTGCGTGGTTTCCAGCATTTGCTGCAGACCCTGAATGTGAGGCCGGGGCGCTGCATACTGGTAGAAGATACTTTGTCTGCACTGATGACTGCCAAGCGCCTGGGCATGAAAACCATCTGGGTATCGCCCAAGCCCAAGCGCCCCAGCTATGTAGATATCCGCATTTCCAGCGTACTGGAATTACGGCAGCAAGGGCTGGCATAAGCATCAAGTAGAACCATAAATAATTAGCATGAATGAGGTGAGAAATGGCTTTGAAACCTGGAGAACGCAAACAGCAAATCCTGGAAACCCTGGCAAAAATGCTGGAATCCCCCAAGCGCGAAAAGATCACCACGGCCTCGCTGGCGGCCAGGCTGGAAGTCAGTGAAGCGGCACTTTACCGCCACTTCCCAAGCAAGGCCCGCATGTTTGATGGGCTGATTGAATTCATAGAGCAAACCCTGTTTGGCCTGATCAACAAGATCACCACCGAAGAAACCGAAGGCCTGCGCCAGGCACGCCGTATTGTCACCATCCTGTTGTTGTTCGCGGAGAAAAACCACGGCATGACGCGCGTGCTGATTGGCGATGCATTGGTGAACGAAGATGCCAGCCTACAAAACCGTATCAACCAGTTGTTTGACCGCATAGAGTCCACCCTCAAGCAAAGCCTGCGCATCGCCGAGACGCAGACTGGCCGCAAGTTTGACCCGGAATCCCAGGCCAATCTGCTGATCTGTTTTGTGATTGGTCGCTGGCACCAGTTTGGCAAGAGCGGCTTCAAGCGCAAACCTATGGAATATGTGCAGCAGCAATTGACCTTGCTGTACGGGCTGGAAGAGTAATCTGCTCTTGTACTGCACCTAGCCAGTGTTTGAATAAAAAGCCCCGCACTGCGGGGCTTTTTGCTGCTTGCGTCCTGGTGCTTACTTCAAGCGCGGACTATAACGCAGCGTCAGCATCACACTGCTGGGCTCGCCGTAATAGTTGTTACTGCCTGTACTATTGTAGGAAGGCACAAAATAGCGTTTATCGAACAGGTTATTGGCATTGAGTGACAACAACAGCTCCGGGTTAAGCTGGTAAGCCACCCTGGCATTCCATACCGCAAAGCCGGGAATCTCAAAAACATTGTCATAGCTTACGACATGGCTCTGCATATTGACGCCAGCTGCCAGCGTCAGCTTGTTGAATTGCCCAGGTAGTTGATAGCTGGCCCAGACCTTCAATAGATGTTTAGGCGTCCAGGTGCTGAAAATGCTGCCCTGATTGACCGGATCACTGAGGAACTTGGTGGTGTTATAGGTATAGCCAGTGAACACTTGCAATCTAGCAACAACTCGCCATTGATTTCAGCCTCTACCCCCTGGCTACGCACCTCACCTGCCGCCTTGGAGCAATAGCCCGTGCCGCAGACCATGCCTGCGGCATAATCCAGCACGGCACGGTTTTCATGATCGTAGCGGAACACCGCCAGCGAGCTGGTCAGCCTGCCATCGGCAAACTCACCCTTGATCCCTGCCTCGTAATTGCTGCCTATCACTGGCTCCAGCACAGAGCCGCTAACAGTACGTGCACTTTGGGTTTCAAAAACATCGGTATAACTGCCATACACCGACCAGGCATCATTGAGGCATATACCAGACCCAGATAAGGCGTAAAGCGGCCGTTGCCTTGTTCCACGCTTGGCGTGGAGCCAGGTTGAGCATAACTTTGTTTGTACCAGCTATTGCGTCCGCCTATGGTGGAGGTCAGATTGTCGCTCCACTTGGTACGCAGCGTGGTATAGACCCCGGTTTGGCGCGTGTTGTATTCACTCTCTACGCGCACGCCACCCGCGGCGATGCTGTCAAAGTTTTCCCAAGCTCGGTGATTGTTCAGATTGAAGATATTGGCCCCTGATGTCCATCGGCGCGCATAGGCATCCTCAGTTTGATAGTTGGCATAATTGGCACCCAATACCAGCTCATGCTGCAAGCCAGCCGCGGCAAAATTGCCTTGCACAAACATATCCAGGCCACGACTGCGGCCGTGGAAATCCACTGCAAAATCGCCATAGCGCACACCAGAACCATCATTGGCGACTGCCCCGGCAGCGCGCTGATGCACATTTTCATTATCTTCGGTCATGCTGGTCGCACTCAGCTTATAACGCCACTGCGCATTAAACTGATGCGTCAGGTCGGCATAAAGCGTGGTTTGCGTATTGCTGGCGCGGTTCCAGGTGGCGCCCGTAAAAGTCGAGCGCGACAAACCAATATCATTGCCATTGGCATAACGCGGGAAACCCACAAAACTGGGGCGCGACTGATTATCCAGATGGCTGATGCCTACACCCAGCACCGTATTGGCACCCAGATCAAAATCCAGGGCGGCATAGGCAGTCTGGTTTCTATGCCAGACATAATTGATATAAGAGCCAGCCCTGTCCTCATCCAGCACCAGACGGCCGCGTACCGAGCCATCGGCATTCAGCGGGCCGCCTACATCCAGCTGCACACCGTACTGATCCCAGGAACCTGCCTTGGCCTGCAGGCTGAGCGTATGTTCGGCCTGACCGCGCTTGCGCACGAAATTGATCGCACCACCCGGGCTGCCTGTGCCTTGCAACAGACCCGCAGCCCCACGCAACACTTCAACGCGGTCATACATGGCCAGGGTGTCCTGGCTCCAGTTGCCCAGTGAATACATATTGCGCACCAGCGGCACACCGTCATATTGCATGGTGTTGATCTGGAAGCCGCGTGAACTGATGACAGTACCAGCACCCACACCACGCGTCGCTACCAGCCCGGTGATATTGTCGACGGCGTCAGTGAGATCCACCAGGCCTTGGTCATTCATGCGCTGGCGTGTCAGCACGCTGACCGACTGCGGAATATCCTTGAGCGCCTGCTCGCCCTTGCCTATGGTGACTACTGGCGAGGCATAAGAAGCCGTACCATCGGTAGTGGCACTGCGACGTTCGCTCTTGGCCACCACCGCCACCTCGGGCAAGCTACCTTGCTGTGGCGCATGGTTGGCGGCAGGCGTGTTACCCGCCTGTTCCACCCGCTTCAAGCCATAGCTGCCTGGCTCGTTTTCTACCAGGCTCAAGCCTGTGCCCAGCAGCGCCTGTTCCAGCGCCTGACGTGGCGTGTAGTTGCCACTGACCGGGCTGGAAGTTTTGCCTGCTACCAGGCTGGCCTCCACACTCAAGGTGATCTTGGCCGCATGGGAAATCTGATTCAGAGTGCTGGACAGTGACGCTGCTGGCAGCGCATAAGGCTGCACCGCAGATGTGGCAACAGTACTTGCTGCATAGGCATTAAAGCTTGGGCTGGCGGCAGTTGCCAGCAACAAGGCGGCAACGATAGGCCTCAGCCTGGCAATGCCAGGCTGAGAGTTTGCTGGTGCAATGGATGGTAATACAGTATTTCGCAATGGATTCCCCTTGGTTCAATCTGAGCATCTAGAAGCAGCGCTCTTTTCTGCTTGCCGAACCAGATAAAAAAAGTGAGAGGGGGTGCAAATAATATTTATTGCGATCTACTGTGGTGAGAACACCAGCCAGCGAAGACTCAATTGGCTAATGAGCTAAGCCATGAGACTAATGCATGAGGCTAAGGCATGAACTTAAGACTGCGCGCTGAGACATGAGGCTAAGGCTTGATATTGGTAGCCGCTGGCTCGCGCTTTTGCGCAAAGCCTATGTCTTTAAGCGGGGCAAAGCTGATCCAGAACTGACCTAGTTTCTGTACACGCACAGGCAGGGCCGCACCCAGTGCATGCACGGCAAAATCAATATCATCCACAGGGAAAGTGCCGCTGATGCGCAGGTCTGCCACTTCCGGGCTGACCTTGAGGTAGCCCAGGTGATAGCGTCCCAGTTCTGCCACTACATCGCCCAGGGTAGCGTTTTCTACCACCAGCATGCCATCCTTCCAGGCGTCTATGAATGGCGGGCTGGGCAATGCCGGGGTCAGACTGCGCGCCCCCATGATCATGGATTGACCTTCCTCCAGCAATTGCTGCCCTTCGCAGGGATCTGCGGGCACCGCCGTGCAATAGGCAGGCCTGACCAGCACGGCTGACTCGGTAACACTGACCAGGCTGGACTCGCCCGCCAGCGTTCGCACCACAAAGCGCGTACCCAGCGCCTGCATGCTGCCCGCAGGCGTTACAACCACCAAGGGTCGGCTTTCCTGCGCACTGTGTCCGGTTTCAACTTCTATTTCACCCTCGCGCAAGATAATGGTGCGCTGCTGCTCATCGTAGGCCAGGTCAACCGCACTGCGGGTATTGAGACGGATGACAGTATTGTCTTCCAGCACCACCAGCTTGCGCTCACCCTGCACCGTCTGGAAATCCGCCAATATATGCGCCAGAGGGAGGTATTGATCGAGCAGGGCCAAGCCCGCGCACAACATGGCCAGCATACCTAGCGAGCCTGCCATGCGCTTCAGCCGCTGCGATTTGATTGGGCGCGTCAATATGCTGCGCACAGCACCAGCCTCGGCAGGCAACAGCGCCGCATCCAGGCTGGCCAATTGCTGCCAGGCGCGCACATGATCAGGATGGGCAGACAGCCAGAACTCCAGCGCCAACGTATCGCGCTCCGTGGCCTCACCTGAACTCATGCGTACCTGCCAATCAATGGCTTGATCCAGTACGCGTCTAGAGACTGGCTGGTTGGAAACTGCCTGGCTGGAAACAGAAGAGTCAGGCTGATTGGAAACGGTGGTCACTGGCAACAATAGCTTTAAAGGGATTCACTAGGCACCGCAGGCAGCGCCTGACTGACCTCACCAGGCTCAGCTGTGCCGAAACGTAGAATATAAGCCTGGCGTGCGGCACGGGCGAGATATTGCCGCACCCGGGGTACAGACACGTCCATCAACTCGGCAATGTCGGCATGCTTGAGACCATCCAGTCGGCTATAAAGCCAGGCTTGCCTGACTCTGGGGCTTAGGCCATCCAGCATCTGGTCCATTTCCTGCAACAATTGCAAGGCTTGCAGTCTTTGCTCGGGAGAAGGTTGCAAGGCTTCGGGCAGCGCGGCCAACTCCGCCAGATAGGCACGCTCTAGATCGGCACGGCGGAAGAAATCCACCATCAGACGCTTGGCGATAGTGGTGAGATAGGCTCTGGGTTCCAGAATCTGTTGCAGAGGGCGCTCATTTTCAGCGGCCAGCACCCGGACGAAAGTGTCCTGGGCAATATCAGCGGCCTGCTCCGGGCAGCCCAGCTTTTTGCGCAACCAGCTTTGCAACCAATGATGGTGCCCACGATACAGGGTTTGAAAATGGCCAGGCTGAGTCATGGAGCGCAGTTTGATATGGGCAAGGGCATGCCTCAAGGCACGCACAAAATTGAGAATGGTTCTCATTTTATCACCTCCCTTTATTCCTGACCAGCCTGTAGACCATCAGCCGCTTCCACCAGTCACACTCTGGCTCAGCGGAAACTGATAGTGTTGTTCCATGGTGTGCACCCTGGCGGCAAACACGGCGTCCTTGATGCGACTGGGGTCAGTTTGCGCCTGGGCAATCGCCCCGGCATCCACAGATTGCACTAGCTTGAGTATATCCAACAACAACTGAAAATAGGGCAGTTCCTGTTGCTCAAAGCCCGTGCGCCCGCGCGCATCGGCCTCACAGGCACTGAGAAAATCCTTGAAACGCTGCGGCTGGCGCAAGGCATCGGTTTCCTGTAAAAACGTCAGCACAGTGGCGGCGCGCATTTCACACACCTGATGCACTTTGCCATGAAAACGCGCCACCACCAGGCCCAAATCCTTGCAATCATTGGGCACGCGCATGCGTTTGACTACTTGCTGCAACAGCTTGACGCTGCGCTCCTCATGGCCGATATGGCGTGGCAATACATCTTTGGGGGTGGTGCCCTTGCCCAGATCATGCGTCAATGCGGCAAAACGGATAGGCAGGCTGAAGCCTTGTGCCGCAGCATAATCAATCACCAGCATGATATGCAGACCAGTATCGACTTCAGGGTGATATTTGGCGGTTTGCGGTACGCCAAACAGCTGATCCAGTTCTGGCAGTATGCGCTGCAAGGCACCGCAGGCACGCAGCACCTCAAACATGCGGCTGGGCTTGGCTTCCATCAGCCCACGGGCCAACTCCTGCCAGACACGCTCAGGCACTAGGGCATCTACCTCGCCCTCCTCCACCATCTGCCGCATCAACGTCAAGGTTTCATCGGCCAGGGTAAAGTCGGTAAATCGGGCGGCAAAACGTGCTACGCGCAGTATACGTACCGGGTCTTCGCTGAAGGCGGGGCTGACATGGCGGAATACTCTGGCCTCGATATCCGCCAGGCCATGATAAGGGTCTATCAGTTGGCCATTCTCAGCTTCAGCAATGGCATTGATGGTGAGATCGCGGCGCGCAAGATCCTGCTCCAGCGTCACCTCCGGGTCAGCGTGGATAACAAAGCCTTTGTAGCCCTTGGCGGTTTTGCGCTCGGTACGGGCCAGCGCATATTCCTCATGGCTTTCGGGGTGCAAAAATACCGGAAAGTCCTTGCCCACAGGCCGATAGCCCAGCGCCACCATGGCTTCAGGCGTGCTGCCCACCACCACATGGTCTCTGTCCTTGACGGACAGGCCCAATAATCTATCCCTGACTGCGCCGCCTACCGTGTAGATCTGCATGCCGTATGGCTTTGCATTATGAGCGCCGCGTGAAACCGCGTCCGGCCAGGCTACGGAATCGGTCATAAGCACTGCGCGGGGTATCGCCAGCGAGGTACTCTGGTGCCTCGGCTTCCAGTGCAGTCAGGCTGTGACCATACAATTCGGTCATAGGCGCATTGCAGACGCTGTCGACTTCCATGCTGAGCAGGTTATCGCGCGTCATCAGCTTCAAGGGTAGCAGCTCCAGCGCATATGCCTGATAGTAGGAAAGCTTGTCGTTAAGGCCTATGATGCGGCGCTTTTTGCCCAGCAGGAAAGCCACAAAGGTAATCAGTTCACGCAGTGTATACACCTTGGGGCCACCCAGATCTATGCTGCGGCCATAGGTGCTGGTGTTTTCCAGCACACTCACCAGTGCCTGCGCCACATCCTCCACCCAGATAGGCTGGAACTTGGCATCAGGCTTGGCTACCGCAACCACGGGCAAGAGTTTGACCACATTGGCAAACAGGCTGAGGAAGTGATCGCCACGGCCAAAAATGACGGAAGGACGGAACACGGTAACATCCAGTTCATCACGTCTGGCCAGTACTTCTGCTTCACCTGCGGCCTTGGAGCGCAGATAGGCGCTGCTGGAATTCAGCTCGGCCTTGAGCGCGCCCAAATGTAGCAGGCGACGCACGCCCTGCTTGCAGCAGATATCCGCTACGCGGCGTGGCAGCTCTACATGCAGGCGCTCAAAACTGGCTTCTGCTGAATCATGCAGAATACCTACCAGATTAATCACGCGTCCTGGCCATGAATCTGGCCAGACAAGGCCGTATCACTAAAGATATCGCACTCTACAACCTGTACATTGGGCAGCAGGATCAAGTGCTTGCTGCTCTCGCGCCTGCGCGTCAGCACCTTGACGTCATAGCCAGCATTGCTGAGCCTGTGCACCACCGCACTGCCGACAAAACCGGAGCCACCCAGTACACATATTTGTCTGATACGTTGCATCGCTTTCCCTTCTCCTGCCAGTTTGTACCGGCTTCATCTTATTGACTCTGGCAACAAGTGCTGACTGACCATGCCTTGTTCCGAGTTTAGTCTTCTTCTGCACTCACCGCACTGCCTATGCCAGGCACAGTGCCCAAACGTTCTTTCAGACTCTGTTTCTTGGTGCCCAATTGCTGGGAATAATAGTAAGAATTCCCCAGCACCTTCTTCACATAATCCCGCGTCTCGCTGAACGGAATGGTCTCGGCATAAATTGCGCCTTCCAGTGGTTTGTCAGAAGCCCAGCGTCTGGGGCGTCCTGGCCCGGCGTTATAGGCCGCAGTGGCCATCAGCGCCTGGTTGTTCATCTGGTCCATGGTATAGCGCAGATAATGCGTACCAAAACGCAGATTGGTATCCAGCTGGTTAATCATGGCAGGTTTGTAATCGCCCATGCCTAGGCGCTTGGCTATCCACTGCGCCGTGGCAGGCATCACCTGCATCAGGCCGGAAGCCCCTGCCACCGATTTAGCCCAACTGACAAAACGGCTTTCCTGGCGTATCAGGCCATAGACCCAGGCTTCATCCAGGCTATTCTCAGCCGCATAACCCTGCATGATGTCGCGATAGGGCGTGGGGTAGCGCAGGCCAAAATCATGCAGCAACTTGGTGCGGTCTGAAGTACTGATGGCAACATCGTACCAACCTTCCTTGAAGGCCAGCTCGGCAACAGCAATCAACTGCTTGTCATCAAAATTACTGGTGGCTAGCTGCCATTCTGCGCGTGACTCGGTACGCATTTCAAGCCTGCGCAAGGCCAGTGCTCGCTGTATACCTGGCACTTCCAGCGCCAGGCGCAAGTCCTCGGCGCTGGCTTTATACACCGCCACCGGGGCTTCAAGCACATCGCCCATTTCCTCTTCGGCCAACAGACCGTAATAACTGTTTTCGCGCGCCAGTTTCACCAGGATTAAATTGGCCGCCACCAGCTGTTTCTGTTCCTTGAGCGCGCGCGCTTTCCAGTATTGCCACACCAGCTCATCACGCTGGCTTTCCGGCATTTGCGCTATCGCAGTTTGCAGAGCCTTCCAGTCTGTGGCACGCATGGCGGCACGTGCGCGCCATTCGAGTTGTTCCTTGTCCAGACTGGCATTGCCCGCACGCTCAAAATAGCTCAGCGCCATGGGGTCATGCTTGCGCGCCGCATGCAGCGCAAAGCGGCCCCAGAAGTAATCGCGATCTGCAACTTCAAAACTTTTGTGCAGCTTTTCCCAATGATCCAGCGCTAGCGCTGGCTGGGTGCGGCTCAAGCGCTCCAGTGCAAACAGGTTAAGCTCTTTGCCTAATTTGCTATTGAGGCTGATCTGGCGCTTTTCCAGCACCTGTTGTGGGTTCTGGTAAACCTTGTCCAGGAGTTTCTGGTTGGCCTTGTCAAAACCAGGCAGGCGTTGCAGCACGGTTTTGGCCACGGTGATCTTGGCCCCCTGCAGCAAAAGCCGAGTACGCGCCCAGATATCTTCCTCACGCAACACACCGCCCTTTTGCAAGCGATCAAATACCGCCTCACAGTTGGCGGGTAATTCATTGGCACTCAGCCACAAGGCTTTGCCATCCAGCACCGCGGATTCCAGCCCTTGCTGTATGCCACCATCGGCGGCATAGCAGCTTACGGCTAGGTCTTCGCGCTTGAACTTGGGATACTCTTCAAAGAAAGTCTCCCAATCCCCGCGTCTGGCCAGCGATTTCAGCCATTCGCCACGCACGCGGTCGGCAAAAGGCAGATCCTGATAGCGGTTGAGGAAATCACGCACGCTGGTTTTGTCAGCCTGGCTCAGATTGAGCAGCATCAACCAATAATCGGCATAGGGGGCAAGGATGTATTGCTGCGACTGCAGGCTTTGCAGTGCCGAGGCCAGCGCCGCCTGGTTACGCGTGTTATAGGCAGTGCGGGCATTGAGGAATTGATCGTCGGGGCTGGCAGCCAAGGCCAGGCTGGCACTGAAGGTAGAACCTACTAGCACAGACACCACGCCAGCCTGCACGCGCGCACGTATTGACGCAGCCTTCAACTGTTGTGGCATTGATTCGAGTACGGATGCCAAGACGCGATTGCCAAGCTTAGTTAACCACATTGCAAAATACCCACACAAAACCCTTGGAGCCAGCATGCAGCAGAACCGCTTGCTAGAAGAGAATGATACGCCCCATGGCGATCACGAGAGCGACTACCAACAACAAGACAAGACTAAACTTGGTAAGTTGCCAGGTGAATTTAAGATAACGCTTGTCACCAGAGATTACATAAACCCCAAACGAGACGGCCACTGAGATTAAACCCAGCACCAGGAGTATGCGCAGAACTAGCATGGGCTAGACGTATTGCAGTGCAGGCGGCAGGCCTATCGGGTTCTGGAAGGCATGGGGAGCTTCTTCGAACTTGTCGAAGGTGGCGTATTCCCAGGCCTCAGCATCTGCCAGCAAGGTCCGCAGCAATTGATTGTTCATGTAGTGACCCGCCTTGAAGGCGCTGAAGGCAGCAATCAAGGGGTGTCCAAGTACGTAGAGGTCGCCTATGGCGTCCAGCATCTTGTGTTTGACGAATTCATCGTCATAGCGCAAGCCATCGCTATTCAGTACACGGTATTCATCAAGCACGATGGCGTTATCCAGGCTACCACCACGGGCCAGCCCCATGGAGCGCAAGGCCTCAACTTCATGCATAAAGCCAAAGGTACGCGCACGACTGATCTCTTTGATATAGGAGTTGTCGGCAAAATCTATGCTCACACGCTGCCCGGTGTGTTCCACGGCAGGGTGATCGAATTCTATGGTGAAATCCAGTTTGAAGCCGAAATAGGGGTCGAAACGCACCCATTTATCGCCTTCGCGGTATTCCACGGGTTTTTTGATGCGGATGAATTTCTTCATCGCAGATTGTTCGACAATGCCAGCCTGTTGCAGAAGGAAAACAAAAGGCCCGGCACTGCCGTCCATGATAGGCACCTCGCCCGCATTGAGCTCGATGACTATATTATCTATGCCCAGCCCAGCCAGGGCAGACATCAGGTGTTCTATCGTGGCAACCCGCGCACCATTGCACTCCAGCGCAGAGCACAGCTTGGTGTCGGTGACGAGGTGAGGTTGCACCCGGAATTCCGCAGTCTCGGGCAGATCGACCCTGCGGAAGACGATGCCAGTGTCAGGCTGCGCCGGGCGCAAGGTCAGGGTAACCTTGTCGCCGGAATGCAAGCCCACACCAGTGGCGCTAATTGTCGTTTTCAGTGTTCTTTGCTTAAGCACTGTCGCCTCTCTTGCGAGAGCCCTCACTCATCAATAATTGCCAGATTATAACACGCGACGTCTGCACAGCCTGGCTTAAGCCAGCCCGCATAGAGGCCAGCATCAAGCCCGGTAAACTGGGCTGTGCCTGGGTCTTACTTGGGGTCAGATACAAGCCCGCACAAGACCCTACGCCACATTTAGTCTGCCTGCTTGCGCAGGAATGCAGGAATATCGTATTCCTCCACGCCAGACATCTTCATTGCTTCAACCTGTGCACGACGACCGTTGGAGCTGAAAACCGCAGGGCTTTCATCTTCCATGCCGCCTACATAGATAGGCTGGTTGGTCGTACCGTCACGCACCTGAGTCATCACACGCAGCTCTGGTTTTTGCTGACGGCGCGCTACCGCACCATTAAGGCCAGTGGCCACCATGGTCACACGCAAGCCATCACCAATCGACTCGTCAAAGACGTTACCGACGATCACAGTCGCATCTTCAGCGGTGAACTCCTTGATGGTGTTCATCACGTCGTAGTATTCCTTCATCTTGAAGGAAGTGCTGGCGGTAATGTTCACCAGTACGCCACGTGCATTCGCCAGATTCACATCTTCCAGCAATGGGCTGGCAACAGCCTGTTCAGCCGCGATACGGGCACGCTCACTGCCAGTGGCAGTCGCAGAACCCATCATGGCCATGCCCATTTCCGACATCACAGTGCGTACGTCGGCAAAGTCGACGTTGACCATGCCTGGGCAATTGATGATTTCGGCAATGCCGGACACTGCGTTATGCAACACATCATTGGCCGCGCGGAAGGCTTCGAGGAAGGGAACATCTTCACCCAGCACCTGCATCAATTTCTCATTAGGAATAATGATCAGAGAATCAACGTGCTTGGAAAGTTCTTCCAGACCTTCTTGCGCTACCTTGGTACGCTTGCCTTCAAACGAGAAAGGCTTGGTGACCACAGCCACGGTGAGGATACCCATTTCCTTGGCTACTTCGGCAATGATAGGTGCAGCGCCTGTACCAGTACCACCACCCATACCTGCAGTGATGAACAGCATGTCAGCGCCATCGATAATCTCAGCGATACGATCGCGATCTTCCAGTGCGGCTTCCCGGCCAATTTCTGGCTTGGCTCCTGCACCCAGACCCTTGGTGATATCTGTACCGATTTGCAGCACAGTTTTGGCGTTGCTCTTCTTCAGTGCTTGCATATCAGTATTGGCGCAAATGAATTCCACGCCGCCAACTTCCTTGGCAATCATGTGAGCCACGGCGTTACCACCGCAACCACCCACACCGATCACCTTGATCACAGCCTCTTGAGAGTCCCTGTCCATAATCTCAAACATTTTGAATCCTCCTAAAGTTACGTCTGCCTAAACTCGAAAAAACTTGCTCTATAACTACCTGTTCACGCTGTTACTACTTGTTCACGCTGGTTACTGCTAGATACCACTAAAAATTCCCCTGGAACCAGCTCTTCATCCGGCTAAATACCTGACTCAAAGAGTTGGATTCCATCTGGCCCTGGAACTGACGTTCCACCTGCTGCTTGCCCATCAGGACCAGACCCACTCCGGTGGCGTATCTTGGATTTCCCACCACCTCGGACAAACCTCCCACATTGCGCGGCATGCTAGGCGCACCGGCATATGGAATATTTCTTCACCCAGCTCCACCATGCCTTTCATCATGGAGGAACCGCCTGTAATGACGATGCCGGAAGCAATCATTTCTTCCATGCCGCTGCGACGCAGCTCGCCCAGGACAAATTCGTATAACTCAACCACGCGCGGCTCTATCACCTCGGCCAGGGTCTGCACCGAAAGCTGGCGTGGGTCGCGGCCATCTACACCAGGCACTTCTACCACTTCACGCGCATCTGCCAGCTGACGCAGCGCGCAGCCATGCTTGATCTTGATTTCTTCAGCCGATTGCGTAGGCGTGCGGAATGCCACCGCCACATCATTGGTGATCTGGTCACCCGCAATTGGCACCACAGCGGTATGGCGTATCGCGCCTTGTTTGAACACGGCGATATCGGTAGTACCACCACCTATATCCACCAGGCACACGCCCAATTCTTTTTCATCTTCAGTCAACACCGCCAGGCTGGAAGCCAGCGGTTGCAGAATCAGGTCACTGACTTCCAGGCCGCAGCGCTTGATGCACTTGACGATGTTCTGGGCCGCAGACACCGCGCCAGTGACGATATGCACCTTCACCTCCAGCTTCATGCCGCTCATACCCAGGGGTTCGCGCACATCTTCCTGGCCGTCGATAATGAATTCCTGGGTCAGGATATGCAGAATCTGCTGATCGGAAGGCAGGGCGATGGCTCTGGCAGTCTCAATCACGCGATCCACATCCATCTGCGTGACTTCGGCGTCCTTGATCTTGACCATGCCGTGCGAGTTCAGGCTCTTGATATGGCTGCCCGCGATGCCTGTGAACACCGTGCTGATCTTGCAATCAGCCATCAGCTCGGCTTCTTCCAGCGCACGCTGTATGGCCTGCACCGTGGAATCGATATTCACCACCACGCCTTTTTTCAAGCCGCGCGAGGTGTTCTGGCCCAGGCCTATGACCTTGAGGCTGCCCTCGGGCTGCAATTCGGCGACGATGGCCACTATCTTGGATGTACCAATATCCAGCCCGACAATGAGATTTTTATCTTCCCTGACCCTGCTCATTTATCTCTCCAATTTTCCATATTACTCAGGCTGCTCCTGTCTTGCGTTTGGGCGCTACCAGCTCAGGCTTGCGTACGGCAAAACCATTGGGGTAACGTAAATCTGCGTAACTAATCCCTACTCTCAGCCCACCCAGGGTGTGCTGATAAACGCTGGCAAATTTCTGCAGGCGTTGTTCCATCTGTTCCCTACCCAGTTCTATCACCAGGCCTTTATCTGTGGTGATCTGCCAGGCTCGGCGTGGTGTCAGTGCCAGTTGCGAAATCTTCATGCCCGCACCACCCGCCAGAATCTGGCTGAACTTGCCATAAAACTGCGCTACCTCTGCCACCCCATCACCCGGGCCGTAAAACACGGGTAAATCACTATCCGAAGCCGCATGGAACAATTCGCCATAGGTATTCACCAGCGCGATATTGCCCCAGCGTGCCAACTCATGTTGTTCCTCTATCACCACTTCCAGCTGGTCTGGCCAGCGCTTGCGCACACTGACTTTGCGGGCCCAGGGTAGCTTCTGGAAGGCATCGCGCGCCTGCACCACATCCACCGTGAAGAAATTGCCACGCAAGTGTCTGTCCACTATCCACTTGATCTGCTCGCGCGTAACGTGGCCTAGCTGCCCTTCCACGCGCACTTCCTTCAGCGGAAAAATAGGCAGATGCACCACCAGATACACCAGGCCGTACAAAAACATCACCGCTGCCAGCGCATTAAGAAAATTCGCGATCCAGTTAAGGACGCGCGGCTTATCCCACATGCGCCAACTCCAGCACTTGCAATACCAGTTGCTCAAAACTCAGGCCACGCGCTCTCGCCCCCATGGGCACCAGGCTGTGATCTGTCATGCCAGGCGAGGTATTCACCTCCAGGAAATAATGCTGCCCGGCTTCATCCATCAAAAAGTCCACCCGGCCCCAGCCCTGCGCGCCCAGCACACGGAAGGCCTGCAAGGCTTCTGCCTGTATCTTGGCTTCCTGCTCTGCATTCAAACCGCAAGGGCAGAGATATTGCGTGTCATCACGCAGATACTTGGCCTCATAGTCGTAAAACTCGTTGGCAGGCACTATGCGTATGATGGGCAAGGCCTCATCACCGAGTATGCCCACGGTATATTCGCCACCACCGACAAACTGCTCGGCGATGACTAAGGGGTCAGACTTGGCCGCCAACTCGTAAGCCGCCTTGAGTCCACCCGCGGTCTTGACCTTGCTGATGCCTATGCTGGAGCCTTCGTTGGCAGGCTTGACGAACAAGGGCAGACCCAGCCTGAGCTCTATGGCGTCAAAATCACTCTCTGCCGTGACCAGCTCGAACTCCGGCGTTGCCACGCCAGCCGCACGCCACAACAACTTGGTACGCCATTTATCCATACCCACGCTGGAGGCCATAACACCGCTACCGGTGTAAGGGATTCCCATCAGTTCCAGCGCACCTTGCAGTGTGCCGTCTTCACCGTAGCGGCCATGCAGGGCAATGAAAACGCGATCAAAGGCTTGCAGTTCATGCAAGGGGCGGTCGGCAGGGTCGAAGGCATGGGCGTCTACACCGCCTTTTTGCAGTGCAGCCAGTACGGCAGCGCCACTCTTCAGCGATACTTCGCGCTCGGCGGATTTGCCGCCCAACAACACCGCTACCTTGCCAAACCCACTACTCATGCTGCCTCTCCAATAATCCTGACTTCTTGTTGCAATCTAATACCGTGTTGCGCTTCTACCGTGTCACGCACATGCGCAATCAGGGCTTCTATCTCTGCTGCCTTGGCTTCACCCGTATTGACGATGAAGTTGGCATGTTTTTCCGACACTTGCGCACCGCCTATGCGGTAACCCTTGAGGCCGCTGGCCTCGATCAGGCGCGCCGCATGATCACCCTCAGGGTTACGGAACACCGAACCTGCATTGGGCAGGTTCAGGGGCTGGGTTGCCAGGCGCTTGGCCAGCAACTGCTTAATCTTGAATTCCGCCTCACTGGCCTCGCCTGTCACCAGGCTGAACCACGCGCCTACAAACCATTCATCCGCCACTGGCATGCCTACATGACGGTAAGCAGTTTCAAACTCCGCACGCTCACGCACATGCACTCGCCCTGCCTGTCCAAAGTCAGCACCTGCTGCACCACATCCCAGGTCTCGCCGCCATGGCAGCCTGCATTCATGGCTAGCGCCCCGCCCACTGTGCCAGGAATCCCGGCCATAAATTCTGCGCCATGCAGGTGCTGGCGCGCTGCAAACTTGGCGAGCTTGGCGCAGGTCACACCAGCTTCGGCAAACACTTGCTTATCGTCCATGCGCAAGCCTGTCAGCGCTGCATGCATCAGCACTACCGTGCCACGCACCCCAGCATCCCGCACCAGCAGGTTGGAGCCCAAGCCTATGAACACCAGCGGCTCCTGCTTATCCAGGCTGGAGAGAAAGCCACGCAGGTCTTCCAACCCGGCCGGAATATACAGACGCTCTGCCGGGCCACCGACACGCCAACTGGTGTAGCGTGCCAGCGGTTCATTCAGCAGCAGGCTGCCTGTGCTGGTCTGAACCATCACAGCTTTACCTCCTTAAGCGCAAACTGCGGTGCCTGGCTTGATGCCAATTCTTTGGCAAGTTCTTTGGTATGCGCCGCCACCTGGCCTATGGAACCCGCGCCCATGACGATGACCACATCACCATCCAGCGCCATATCGTGTATCGCCTGTGGCAATTCCTGCGGTGTTTCTACAAACAGAGGCTCCACCTTCCCCGCCACGCGTATCGCGCGCACCAGCGAGCGGCCATCGGCGGCCACTATGGGGGATTCACCTGCGGAATAGACTTCGGTCAGCAATACCACATCGGCACCCGATAGCACTTTGACGAAATCTTCAAAGCAATCACGCGTGCGGGTGTAGCGATGCGGTTGGAAGGCCAGCACTAATCGGCGTGCAGGGAAGGCATCGCGCGCAGCGGCGATCACTGCCTGCATTTCCACCGGATGGTGACCATAGTCATCTATCAGCGTGAAATGACCGCCAGTACGTGCAGGTACTTCGCCATAGCGCTCGAAGCGGCGACCCACCCCCTTGAACTCAGCCAGTGCCTTGATAATGGCCTGATCCGGCACGTTCAACTCACTTGCCACCGCAATCGCCGCCAGGGCATTGAGCACATAGTGGCGGCCAGGCAGATTGAGCGTGACATCAAAGGTAGTGGTCACGCCGTTGATGCGGCTCACGGTGAAGTGCATACGGCCAGCTTCGGCGCGCACATTGCTCGCGCGTATGCGCGCTTCCTCAGAGAAGCCGTAGGGCATCACCTGCTTGGATATCTGCGGCAGAATCGCACGTATATTGGGGTCATCGATACACACCACTGCCATGCCATAGAAAGGCAGGCGCTGCAGAAACTCGACAAACGCGCCTTTGAGGCGCTCGAAGTCATGACCATAGGTATCCATATGGTCAGCATCGATATTGGTGACCACGGAGATAATCGGCGTCAGGTGCAGGAAGGAAGCATCAGACTCATCCGCCTCGGCGACGATGTATTCACCACCGCCCAGGCGCGCATTGCTATTGGAAGCTTCTAAGCGGCCACCAATCACAAAGGTTGGGTCCATGCCTGCTTCTGCCAGTATGCTGGCGATCAGGCTGGTAGTCGTGGTCTTGCCGTGCGTCCCGGCCACGGCGATGCCCTGGCGGAAGCGCATCAGCTCGGCCAGCATCAGCGCACGCGGCACGATGGGGATGTTGCGCTCACGTGCAGCCACCACTTCAGGGTTATCTTCCTTGACCGCGCTGGATACCACCACCACATCGGCATCACCCAGATGTTCTGCGGCATGACCTTGCGACAATCTCGCGCCAAAGCCCGCCAGCCTGCGCGTGGTGGCATTATCGGCGAGATCAGAGCCGCTGACGCTAAAGCCCAGATTGAGCAGCACCTCGGCAATGCCGCTCATGCCTGAGCCGCCTATACCGACGAAGTGCACCTGTTTGACCTTATGCTTCATCGCGCTACCTCCTCGCAGATGTTGGCTACGGTTGCTGTCGCCTTAGGCAGGCCCAGCGCTCTTGCCTTGATCGCCATGTCTAGCAGGCGCTCACGTGTCATGTCTTGCACTATGTTCACTACCACTTCTGTTGTGAGGTCACGCTGCTGCACCAGGAGGGCGGCACCGCCCTGCACCAGATAAGCAGCGTTATGGGTTTGATGATCGTCCACCGCGTGTGGGAATGGCACCAGCACGCTGCTACGCCAACGGCAGACAATTCGGCGATGGTCAGGGCACCCGCACGGCAGATCACCAGATCGGCCCAGGTGTACATCTCGGCCATATCATTGATAAAGGCGCGGGTATCAGCCACTACGCCAGCTTGGGCGTAATGCTGTTGCAGGGCTTCAATATGCTTAACCCCGGCTTGGTGAATAATCTGCGGGCGTGCGGCCTCTGGCAGACGCGCTATCGCTAGCGGCACCACTTCATTGAGTGCCTGTGCACCCAGGCTGCCGCCCAGCACCAACAGGCGCAACGGGCCTGAGCGTCCCGCAAGCCTGATCTCAGGCGCTGGCACACTGGCAATATCTTCACGCACAGGGTTACCTACCAGTGCGGCCTTGTTACCAAACGCACTGGGGAAAGCTGCCAGCACACGGCGGGCAAAATTAGCCAGGCTGCGATTGGTCAAACCAGCCACGGAATTCTGTTCATGTATTACTAGCGGCCTGCGCAGCAGCCAGGCCACCACACCACCAGGGAAAGCGGCAAAGCCGCCCATGCCCAGCACCACGGCAGGCTTGTATTCACGCATGGCGCCATAGCTTTGCGAAATCGCCACTGCCAGTTGCACAGGCAGCATCAGCCAGCGCTTGATGCCATTGCCGCGCACGCCACGCATGCGAATCACGGAAACCTCGTAAGGCTTGTCGGCGATCAAGCGGTTTTCCATGCCGCCTTCGGTTGCCAACCACACTACGCGCCAGCCCTTGGCGCGCAGATAATCTGCCACCGCCATCGCCGGGTAGACATGACCGCCAGTGCCGCCTGCCATCACCATCAGGGTTTTGTCGCTCATGCTGGCAACCCTTTCTGCACGCGGCGGTTTTCCCAATCTATGCGCAGCAAGATAGCCAGGGCGATGCAGTTGGCGAGAATGCCGCTACCACCAAAGGACAGCAGCGGCAGGGTCAGGCCCTTGGTGGGCAGCACACCCATGTTCACGCCCATATTGATAATACTTTGCACGCCTATCCACACACCTATGCCCTGCGCCAGCAGTGCCTGAAAGTAGCGTTCGTTATTGACGGCTTCCTTGCCTATGCGGAAGGCACGAATAATCAGCCAGGCAAACAGGCCTATCACCACTGCCACACCAAGGAAGCCCAGTTCTTCAGCAATCACCGCCATCAGAAAGTCGGTATGCGCTTCTGGCAGATAAAGCAGTTTTTCCACGCTGGCACCCAGCCCCACACCCAGCCATTCGCCACGGCCAAAGGCAATCAAGGCATGCGAAAGCTGGTAGCCCTTGCCGAAGGGGTCAGCCCAAGGGTCCATAAAGCCGATCACGCGCTGCATACGGTAAGGCGAGCTCCAGATCAGGCCAACGATGGCGACAGGCAGCAGCGCCAGCAAGCCGCCGAAGATGCGCCCATTGATGCCGCCCAGCCAGAGTATGGCCATGGAGATAGAGGCAATCACGCTGAATGCGCCAAAGTCAGGCTCGCGCAGCAACAGCCAGCCCACGACCACCATGACCATCACCATGGGCAGGAAGCCGCGCTTGATGCTATCCATCACCTCGGCCTTGCGTATGGTGTAATCGGCCACATAAATGGCGGCGAATAACTTCATGAATTCCGAAGGCTGCAAATTGATCACAAACAGCGACAGCCAGCGCTGACTGCCGTTAACGTTGCGGCCCACACCAGGTATCAACACCAGCACCAGCAGCAATAGCCCGGTAATAAACAGATAAGGCGCCATCTTCTGCCAGACCCGTGTGGGTATCTGGAAGGTAACAAAAGCCGCCGCCAGACTGATCACCAGGAAAATCGCATGGCGGAACAGGAAGTAGGTAGCTGATGCCCGGTCATTTTGTCGGCTTCTGCCAGCGCGATGGAGGCGGAATACACCATCACCAGACCTATGCCCAGCAGGATCAGCGTGACCCAGACCAAAGCCTGATCATAGGTGGAGGAAGACACCAGGCGTTCACGACCACTCAGCATATACATTATGCGTGGCCCTCCGCTGGTGACTGAGTCTTAGCCAAGGCCAGACTCGCCTGCACAAACACCTCGGCCCTGTGCACATAGTTGCGGAACATATCCAGGCTGGCGCAGGCAGGCGAGAGCAATACCGCATCACCAGTCTCAGCCAATTCATACGCCTGTTGCACAGCCTGCTCCAGACTCTCGGCATGCAGTGTGGGCACCTTGCTGCTTGCCAGCGCTTCTGCAATCAGCTTGGCATCGCGGCCTATCAGCACCAACGCACGCGCGTGAGCAATCACAGGCCCCAGCATGGGCGAGAAATCCTGGCCCTTGCCATCGCCACCTGCAATCAATACCAGCTTGCGCGCAAGACCACTAATGGCAGCGCAGGTTGCACCTACATTGGTGCCCTTGGAATCATCATAGAAATCCACACCTGCTACTTTGGTGACCCACTGCACACGGTGCGGCAGGCCCGTGAAATCGCGCAGCACTTGCAGCACGGCGGCCTCAGAGGCTGGCTCCTGCAACAAGCCCAGCACGCTGCATAGCGCCAAAGCTGCCAGTGCGTTGGCAGCATTGTGCAGCCCGGCAATTTTCAATTCAGCTACGGGCAACAATTTGCGCGAGCCTTGAGCGAGCCAAGTCTGGCCTGCATCTGTAAGCAGACCGAAATCCTGGGCATGCTCGCCCACTTGTGCGCCATCATTTGGCTCAGTGCCAAAAGTAATCGGGGTATGACCAGGCCGCGCCATGGCCAGGCTCCAGTCATCCTGCGATTCAGCACCTGCACCTCGGCCTGGCTGAAAATCCTGGCCTTGGCTGCGGCATAGGCTTTCATGCCAGGATATCTATCCATATGGTCTTCGCTGATATTCAGCACAGTGGCGGCATCCGCATGCAGGCTGGAAGTGGTTTCCAGCTGGAAGCTGGAGAGTTCCAGCACATAGACTTCAGCGCTGCCATCCAAAGCCTCAAGTACAGGCAGGCCGATATTGCCTGCCACCACGGTGCGCTTGCCTGCGGCCTTGCACATCTCACCCACCAGGGTAGTCACCGTGCTCTTGCCATTGGCACCTGTGATCGCAATCAGCTTGGCCGTGGGCGACCTATGCTGGGCAAACAATTCCACATCCCCCACCACGGGCACACCGCGCGCGATGGCAGCCTGGATTTGCGGCTCAGCCAGCGCTACACCTGGGCTAGCCACGATAATCTCGGCATCCGCGAAGCTCTCCTGCTGAATGCGCCCAGGTAAATGGCAACGCCGGGGAACTCGCGCTGCACGGCTTCCAGACCTGGCGGCAGTTGGCGGCTATCGGCAACGGACAGCAGGGCACCCTGGCGCTTGAGCCAGCGCAATGCCGAAAGCCCGGTATCACCGAGCCCCAGCACCAACACCTTTTTGTCCTTGAGTTGCAGCATAGTGTCTTCTGTTGTCTCTTATCTCAGTTTCAATGTGGAGAGGCCCACCAGCACCAGCATCATGGTGATGATCCAGAACCTGACCACAACTTGTGTTTCTTTCCAGCCCTTGAGTTCGTAGTGATGGTGCAGCGGCGCCATACGGAAGATACGTTTGCCAGTGAGCTTGAAGGAGCCGACTTGCAGCATCACGGAAATGGTTTCCATCACAAACACACCCCCCATAATGAAGAGCACGATTTCCTGACGCACGATCACGGCCACGGTACCCAGTGCGGCACCCAGAGCCAGTGCCCCTACATCGCCCATAAATACTTCAGCCGGGTAAGCGTTGAACCAGAGGAAGCCCAGCCCAGCGCCCCCTATGGCGGCACAGAACACGGTCAACTCACCCGCGCCCGGCACATAGGGCACGCCCAGATATTTGGAGAAATACAGATGGCCTGCGACATAGGCAAACACCGCCAGGGCACTCGCCACCATGACTGTCGGCATAATGGCCAGACCATCCAGGCCATCGGTCAGATTGACGGCATTGCTGGTGCCTACAATCACAAAATAGGTCAGCACGATAAAACTCACAGCCCCCAGCGGGAACGCTACTGTCTTGAAGAAAGGCAGGATTAGCGTGGTTTCTGCTGGCACGGTGGCGGTGAAAAACAGGTATACAGCCACGCTGATGCCTATCAGCGACTGCCAGAAATACTTGGCCTTGGCCGACAAACCCTTGGGGTTGCGGTAAACCACCTTGCGCCAGTCATCCACCCAGCCTATGACGCCAAAGCCCAGCGTGGTCAGCAAGACTACCCAAACAAAGCGGTTGGTAAGATCAGCCCAGAGCAATGTAGAAACCGCAATCGCCACCAGAATCAGCGAGCCGCCCATGGTGGGCGTACCCGCCTTCACCAGATGTGTCTGTGGGCCATCATCACGCACGGATTGGCCGACCTTGTATTCGGTCAGCTTGCGGATCAGCGAAGGGCCGATCAGGAAGGAGATGGCCAGCGATGTCAGCACCGCCAACACCGCACGTAGCGTCAGGTAATTGAAAACGTTGAAACCGCGAATGTCCTGGGCCAGCCAGCGAGCGAGTTCAAGTAGCATGTTGTTTCTCCTTTTCTTGCTGCAGCAGGGCTACAACGCTTTCCATACGCATAAAACGTGAGCCTTTGACCAACACGGTAACGCCGGGCTGCAACTGCGGTAGCAAGGCTGCCGCCAATTGCTCGGCACTTTCTGCGTGCTGCGCACCCGCGCCAAAGGCAGCCACGGTGTGCTGACTCAATTTACCCAGTGCATACAAACCATCTATGCCTGC
This sequence comes from Methylobacillus glycogenes JCM 2850, assembly GCF_000617925.1. GTDB lineage: Bacteria > Pseudomonadota > Gammaproteobacteria > Burkholderiales > Methylophilaceae > Methylobacillus > Methylobacillus glycogenes. The sequence goes on along the minus strand of NZ_BAMT01000002.1, from coordinate 279,402 downwards.
GGACTTTGCATAAGCCCCCAGTTCCGCATGCAGGCTTTGTTCGTCTGCACCCAGCTCGCCCATGTCCCCTACCACCAGCAGGCGCTTGCCGGGCTGGCTGGCCAGCACATCAACAGCGGCGCGCATGGAGGCGGGGTTGGCGTTATAGGTGTCATCTATCAGGCCAGCGCCTGCGTGGCCAGGCTTGCGCTGCAAGCGGCCTTGCACGCCTGAGAATGTGGCTAGCCCTTGCACGATATCGCTCAGCGTCACACCCATGGATAAGGCTACGGCGGTGGCAGCGAGTGCATTGCTGACATTGTGCAAACCCGCTACTGGCAGTTGCAGGCTGGCTGCACCAGCCGGGGTATTCAATTCAACCTGGCTGCCGTCGGCGGCCAGGGTGTAGCGCGCGCTGACTTCGGCCTCGTTTTCCAGACCGAAGCGCACGATGCGATGCTGGGCCGCGAGGGATAACCAAAGCGACGCATGGGCATCATCGGCATTGATAATGGCGACACCCGTATTGACCAAACCTTCAAAAATCTCACCCTTGGCTTGGGCTACTCCGGCCACGGAGCCCAGGCCGCCAAGGTGGGCGGAAGTGGCGTTGTTGACCAGGGCCACATCTGGGCGGCCTATGTGTGTGAGGTAGCTGATTTCGCCAAAGTGGTTCATGCCCATTTCGACCACGGCATACTGGTGCTCGGCACGCAGACGCAGCAGCGTCAGCGGCAGGCCTATGTCGTTATTGAGGTTGCCCCGTGTAGCCAACACCGCCTGCTCATCGCCAGCCGCCACCGCCAATATGCTGGCGAGCATTTCCTTGACTGTGGTTTTGCCATTGCTACCTGTGACCGCAGCCACAGGAATAGTGAACTGGCTGCGCCAGTAAGCGGCAAGTTGGCCCAGCGCCAGCCTGGTATCACTGACCAGCACAGCAGGGCTGGCCTGGCAGGCAGCATCCGAGATCAGCACGGCGCTGGCGCCTTGCTGCAATACCTGGGCGGCATAATCGTGCCCATCAAACTTGTCACCACGCAGCGCAACAAATAGCTGCCCGGCTTCAAGCTTGCGGCTGTCGGTGCCTACGCTGCTCACCAGCACGTCTTCACCTATTAGTTGGCCATTGGTGGCGCGGGCGATGTCAGATAAGCGCATCATGCTGCGTGCTCCAAGGCCAGAGTGGCCACTGCCAGATCGCTGAACGCATGGCGTACACCCGCAATCTCTTGATAATCTTCATGGCCTTTGCCAGCGATCAGCACCACATCGCCAGCCTGGGCATTCTGTACTGCGGTTTGAATTGCCACGGCTCTATCCAGCTCAATTTGGCTAGGGCGCTGCAAGCCTGCGCTAATCTCTGCCACTATGCTGGCGGGCTCTTCACTACGTGGGTTATCCGAAGTCACCACCACCTTATCTGCCAGGCGTGAAGCCACCTCACCCATTAGCGGGCGCTTACCTTTATCTCTATCGCCACCGCAACCGAATACACATACCAAGCGACCGTTAGTTTGTTCACGCAGCGTCAGCAAGACTTTTTCCAGTGCATCGGGGGTATGGGCGTAATCAATCACCACCAGCGGCTGTGTGCCACCGCCGATCTGCTGCATGCGACCGGGTGCAGCGCGCAAGCCGGACAAGGCTTTGACAGCATCTGCCAACGCCACGCCAGACACCAGCAACACGCTAAGCACGGCCAGCAAATTGCTGGCATTGAAGCGGCCCAACAGCGCGGCACGCACTTCCGCCTCGCCTTGCGGGGTGCTGACTTGCATTTTCAGTCCCTGCTCATCAAAACTCAGGCTGGTGCCGTAAACATCACCGCCAGATAAACCGTAACTCAGCACAGCCTTGCCTTCAGCCCGCAATTCATTCGCCAGCACACGGCCATACGCATCATCGTGGTTAATGATGGCGTGAGCCAGACCGGGGAAGCTGAACAGGCGACGCTTGGCAGCCGCGTAGTGCGCCATATCACCGTGATAATCCAGATGATCGCGCGTGAGATTGGTCAGCACCGCCACATCAAAGGCAATGCCATCCACCCTATGTTGATCCAGGCCATGCGATGAGACTTCCATGGCGGCAACCTCCGCATGCTGCGCCACATAGTCGGCCAGCATGGCTTGCAACAATATGGGGTCTGGCGTGGTATTCACAGCAGGGCTGAGAGACTCGGCAAAACCATTGCCCAAGGTGCCTATCACCACACTGCGCTTACCCAGCGCGGTATAAGCCTGCACCAGCCAGTGGCTGCATGAGGTTTTTCCATTGGTGCCAGTCACGCCTATCATCCACAGCTTGTGCGAAGGCTGGCCGTAATAGCTGCCAGCGATGGCGCTGGCTTGTTCGCGCAGTTTGGCAACGGGCTGATTATCCAACTGCCAGTTGGCGTTCCAGGTAAAACCTTCGCTCTCCCAAACCACGGCACTGGCGCCTTTGTCTATGGCCTGGGTAATGTATTGGCGGCCATCGGCATGCTCACCGGGATAAGCCAGGAACACATTGCCTGCGAGCACTTTGCGGCTATCTGCGGTGATGCCTGTGTAATGCTGCTGCGTCAGTTTCAAGGTGGTTATGGTTATGCTCATACCACCTCCTTGATTTCCGGCAGTTCATCCACGGGGATCACGACATTGTTATTAGGTGCGTCCTGCGGAATCGCCAGCATGCGCAATGCACCCGCCATGACTTTGCTAAACACCGGAGCCGCCACAGTACCGCCGTAGTATTTGCCCGCACTGGGGTCATCTATCATCACGGCGATGATGAACTTGGGATTGGAGACGGGCGCAAATCCGACGAAGGAAGATACGTAGTGATTGGCTTGATAGCCACCGACACCAGGCTTGTGCGCAGTGCCAGTCTTGCCAGCCACGCGATAGCCCAGCACCTGCGCACGCGGTGCGGTGCCGCCAGGCTGGATCACGGTTTCCATCATGTCCTTGAGGTGGTTGGCGGTGGCGGGCTTGTAGACCTGATGTCCCACTGGGGCTTCCTTGAGCTTGAGCAGTGAGACTGGCAGCAAGGCACCGTCATTGGTAAAGACGGTATAAGCGCGCGCCAATTGCAGCAATGTCAGGCTGATGCCGTGACCATAGGACATAGTGGCCTGTTCAATAGGCCGCCAGGACTTGTAATTACGCAGCTTGCCTGAGGCTTCACCGGGGAAGCCTATGCGCGTGATGCTGCCAAAGCCAACCTGATTGAACACACTCCACAGATATTGCGGCTCCAGGCTCAAGGCCATTTTGGCTGAGCCTACGTTGGAGGATTTCTGGATCACCTGAGCAACCGTCAACAAGCCCTGTGGGTGCGCATCACGTATGGTGGCCGTGCCTATGCGCATGGCACCGGGCGAAGTTTCAATCAGGGTTTCCGGCTTGTAGCGGCCGCTATCCAGCGCTGCCGCTGCGGTAAATGGCTTGAGGGTGGAGCCTGGCTCAAAGATATCAACAATGGCGCGATTACGTGAACGTCCAGCCATGTTGACGGGGTTATTCGGGTTGTAAGTTGGCATATTGGCCATGGCCAGCACTTCGCCAGTCTTGGCATCCAGCACCACAACCGAACCTGCCTTGGCCTTATGTTCTTCAACCGCGGCAGCAAGCTCACGATACGCCAGATATTGAATCTTGCGATCTATGGACAGAGTGAGGTCGTGCCCATCCTGTGGCACTTTGACGGCTTCCAAATCCTCGACAATATGGCCCTGCCTATCCTTGATGACGCGCCTGCTACCCGCCTTGCCGGACAGCCAGGATTGGGAATGCAGTTCAAAGCCTTCCTGGCCATTGTCATCAATGCCAGTAAAGCCTACAAGGTGGGCAGTTACTTCGCCTGCAGGATAGTAACGGCGATATTCGCGCTGCATAAATACACCGGGGATACCAATGCGCATGACCTGTGCTGCCAATTCAGGCGGCAGTCTGCGCTTGATATAGACGAATTCGCGCTGGGTATTGAGTAGCTTGCTCTTGACCACCTCAGGCTTGAGCTTGAGCACTGTCGCCAGCTTGGCTAATTGTTCTGGACCCGCCTTGACATCAGGAGGGCTGGCCCAGATGGATTCAACCGGGGTACTAATGGCCAGCGGCTCGCCGTAGCGGTCGGTGATCTTGCCTCTATGCGCAGGCAAGGTCATCACACGGCTGTAGCGTGCATCGCCTTTTTGCTGCAAAAAGGCCTTGTGCACGCTCTGCAGGTAGACACCACGCCCCAGCAGCACGACAAAACCACCCAGCACCATGGCCAGCAGAATACGTCTGCGCCAGGTAGGGATCTTGACCACTACCTTATGCTTGGAGCCTATGCCTGCCCCCATGCCTACACGTGCGGAGCGCATCATGGTGACACCACCTGTATGCGCGCACCGTCCGGCACCTGCATGTTAAGGCGCTTCTCGGCAATTTGTTCTATGCGGGAATGCATGGCCCAGGTGCTTTGCTCAAGCTGCAACTGCCCCCATTCAATCTCGTATTGCTTGGCCGCGTCTTCTTGCTGCTGCAACTCAATATAGAGTTTGCGCGCTTTGTGCTGGGCCGTAATCACGCCCAGCGCTGCCAGAATCAGCAAAACAAAGAGAATAAGATTGAGCTTGGTCATCACGCGACCGCAGTCCTTTCCGCCACCCGCAGCACCGCACTGCGTGAGCGTGGATTACGCTTCACTTCAGCCGCTGAGGGGCGAATCGCACGGCCAACGGCCAGCATGCGTGGCTGCGGCAAATCCTTGGCACGCACCGGGAAATTGGCAGGCAGATCATCCCTGTCCTGCTCGGCACGCACAAAGCGTTTTACTTGCCTGTCTTCCAGAGAGTGGAAGCTGATCACCGCCAGACGCCCTTGCGGCGCAAGCGCTGCCAGGCATTGCGGTAAAACTAGCGACAACTCCTCAAGCTCCTGATTGATGAAAATCCGTAGAGCTTGAAAGGTGCGCGTCGCCGGGTCTTGCCCAGGCTCGATTTTGGGGACCGCGCTTGCCACGATCTTGGCAAGTTGTCCGGTAGTGGTGATGCCCACCCCTCCTGTGCGCTGCGCAATAATCGCCCTTGCAATCTGTTTAGCAAACCGTTCTTCACCATATTCTTTTATTACCCCCGTAAGTTCTTGTTCTGTCGCAGCTGCAATAAAATCGGCCGCGGTCTGGCCACGGCTCTGATCCATACGCATATCGAGCGGACCATTGAAACGGAAACTAAAGCCACGCTCGCCTTCATCTATTTGTGGCGATGAAATACCCAAATCCAGCAGCACGCCATGGACTTGATGAATCTGCAAATCGGCCAATACCTGACCCAATGCAGCAAAGTGATGATGCACGATGGAAAAACGGGCATCCTGAATGGCAGAAGCCGCGGATACCGCGGCCAGGTCTCTATCCAGTGCTATCAGGCGCCCATTGGGCCCTAGCTGCTGTAGAATCCGCCGACTGTGGCCACCTCGACCAAAGGTGCCATCGATATAGATTCCGTCTGGCTTTATGTTCAAGGCCTCTACCGCCTCGTCCAGCAGCACGGTGACATGCTGGAATTCTGTGGCAGCAGGTGGCTGGCTCAGGCCTGCACTCATAGTGAGAAGCCCTCAAGCTCGGCGGGCAAGCTCATGGCATCGGCATCCATCACCTGTTGCAACTGCGCGCGCCAGGCATCCATGCTCCAAAGCTCGAAGTGGCTGCCTTGACCGACCAGCATGACTTGCTTTTCCAGTTGGGCAAACTCGCGCAGCACAGGTGAGACCAGCAGACGACCAGCGCTATCAAGCTCTATGTCTTCGGCAAAACCCACCAGCAGGCGCTGCAAGGCACTGGATTGTTTATCAAAACTGGAAAGACCCATCATCTTGGCCTGGATAGGCTCCCAAGCGGGCTGTGGGTACAGCAACAGACAGCGATGAGGATGGGCGGTCAGGACGAGGTTACCCTCACTTTGCGCGTGCAGGGCGTCACGGTGCTTGGCTGGCACAGCCAGCCTACCTTTGGCATCCATATTCAAAGATGTCGCACCGCGAAACATGAGGCCCCTTTATCGGACAACGACTGCGCACAAGGTGTGCAGGTATTACATAGATGAAACAAGTGCTGCTTGATTTATTACTGGATCAGCCGCCAGTGGACCAACTGCCAGATCCGATTTTGAGTGGAGGGAGAATCACCAGCCTGCAGGAGATGAGCGATCAACTTTCTGACTGGCGATGTCTCGAGAAATTTTACAAAACTCCCACAAAACTCCACTTTTCTCCACTGGCACCCACTATAGATAAAAAAAAAGCGCCATGCAAGCGCTTTTTGAGGTTTTTCCTTTACGGGACAATCACTTAGCGGATTTTGCTAGAAAATCTTTATCCTTAAAAAATAAAGAGATATCAAATGTAGTGAAAGTAACTTGTGAGAAGACGTCGCAAACACGCCTATGGCTTGTCATACTGAAGCTCAACCATGGACAAACTTGTTCTATAGCCGTCTTTATTCAGCATTGAAGTCATACATCACCCACTCAGGTCTTGAAGTGAAGCGCAACGGCAAAAAATTGGCACCCAAAACTACTGTGTCAGACAGACGTTTTAAATTCCGTCAGCCATCAATCCGTAAATCAGACAAGCGCACCTTGCCGCAGGGCAAAAACATCATGCGGCCGGGTCATTGCAGATATCGTGGGATTTGTTTTGAGTGTAAAAATGAAGAAGCTGGCCGATAAGCCGGGTTTTGTCTCCCCGCAAGCGGGGCGGCAGTCATTCATCTAGGCCCAGCGTTACCACTGGGCTCAAGCAACCTACCCGGTAGCAGCGCGAGCCACGCCATTGCTACCCTATTTGGTCTTGCTCCGGATGGAGGTTACCGCGTTTCACGTCCGCCTTACGGCATACTCGTCTCTGTGGCCCTATTCCTCGCCTCACGGCGTACGGCTGTTAGCCGTCATCCTGCTCTGCGGAGCCCGGACTTTCCTCCCCCCACCAAGGTGGGCGGCGACTGCCTGGCCAGCTTCCCGCGCAGTTTAACACAGGGAATCTGGAACCAAGGCAGCAGCGGCGCAGGCCACAGCAAACCCAGCTCCGCAACACCTTTCAAACCCTCAGCATTAGTCCTAATGGACTAATGTCCAAAATGCAGTTTTGGATATATTGTTAAACGGCTTTTAGGATATATTTTTTATCAATTGGGGAGTTAACAATGAAGAACATGCTTTACATGTCGCTGCTAGCCTTGGCCGCGATTTATCCGGCCAGCAGCCAGGCAGCTATCAAGGGCACCGTCAGCTTTGTCGAACAACATGCTACCGTGTCTGCCACAGACAGCATCACCGTCAACCTCAGGCTGACACTGGATGCAGATTCAGATGCGCTGGTGTTTGATCAATCCCAACCACAGGCATGGTTGAATTTTGCCAATGAAGCTGCCACACAAAATGGCAATTTCCCAGAGGGCGAGCTAGCTCAAGTGGTCAGCCTCAATATCAATACCTGGTTTCTATGCTCAGGCAGCTTCACCAGCGGATGTAGTGACGGCCCCCCTTACAACTTCACCTTCAGCAATAAGCTGACAGACGGCAGAGGCTTCTTTGACGTAGACACCTTGTCTCTCGGCGCTGGTGAAAGCCTGGATTATGAATTTGGTGTGTTCACTCCCAGCGCTGGCCCGGTAGCTGCTGGCACTTATGTGTTTTACAACACTGGATTCACCGTGAACTTCAAAGGCTACCTGCTCACAGACTACGATGACCAAGGCAACCTCAAGCTGGACGATGAAGGTAACCCTATAGAGCCTAGGTGGTTTGACTACGATATAGGCAGCACCTGCAGCTCCCAGGAACTCTCCTGCGCCTTCACCCGCACTGTGGTCGCCGTGCCTGAGCCAGAAAGTTATGCTTTGCTGGGTTTAGGTCTGGGCCTTATAGGCTGGCAGCGTCGCAGAATGCTGATAGCACGCGTTTAAGTCTGACTTATCAGCAATAAAAGAGCCCGCATCAGCGGGCTCTTTTATGATGTGTATCACTACTTATGAATACTCAGTCCAGCAAGCGCCAGGCAATCTGGCCACCAGCGCGTAGCGGCACCAAAACATCGCCATCGGCAAACGGCAGGCTCTCGGGCACATCCCAGCTTTGCTTCTCTAGCGTGATTTGCTCTTGATTGCGCGGTAGACGGTAGAAATCTGGGCCATGATGACTGGCAAAGCCTTCCAGCTTATCCAAAGCACCAGCTTCATCAAAAGCCTCAGCGTACAGCTCTATACCGGCATGCGCGGTATACATGCCCGCACAACCACAGCTTGCCTCCTTGGCCGACTTGGCATGCGGGGCGCTATCGGTCCCCAGGAAAAACTTGGCACTGCCTGAAGTCGCCGCTGCCACCAGCGCCAGCCTGTGTTCTTCACGCTTGAGTACAGGCAGGCAGTAGTGATGCGGGCGTATGCCACCACTGAACATGGCATTGCGGTTCATGAGTAAATGATGCGCGGTGACGGTGGCTGCTACATGATCAGGTGCCGCAGCCACAAACTCTGCCGCTTCACGCGTGGTGATGTGCTCGAACACCACACGCAAGCCCTGGAAGCGTTGCAGCAGCGGCACCATATTGCGCTCTATAAACACTTTCTCGCGATCAAACACATCAATATGTGCATCTGTCACTTCAGCATGCACCAGCAAAGGAATACCGTGCTTTTCCATGGCTTCCAGCGCGGCAACACAGTGACCCAGATTGGTGACGCCGGAATCGGAGTTGGTAGTGGCCCCTGCCGGATAGAGCTTAACCCCATGCACCACCCCACTTTGCTTGGCGGCTTCAATATCCGCAGCCGTGGTCTTGTCTGTCAGATATAAAGTCATCAAGGGCTCAAACTTCTGCTCTTGAGGTAATGCCTGCAGAATGCGCTCACGGTAAGCCTGCGCCAATGCCGTGGTGGTGACTGGCGGGCGCAAATTGGGCATGACAATGGCGCGTGCGAAGCGCTGGGCACTATCGGGCAGCACAGCTGCCAGAGCTGCGCCATCGCGCAGATGCAGATGCCAATCGTCTGGTTTGGTAATGGTGATTTTGGTGCTCATTGCATGTCTGCCTATTCAATGACTGAAAGTACTTAATAAAAACTTGTGCTGGCGTATTGAAACTTAATCCGTGTTTTTCAGGGTCAGCGCCAATTCATAGAGTGCGTTTTTCTTGGCGTCGGTAATATCGGCTGCCAGCTTGACCGCCTGCTTCAAGGGCAAAGCCTCTAGCAGTAAGCGCAGCACACGCTCAGCCTCGGCGCTCACGGCCTGCTCCTCAACCGGAGGGGCTGCCTCCACCAGCAAGACAAATTCGCCACGCTGCTGATTGCTATCCGCCTCTAGCCAGGCCACCGCCTCGCCTAGCGTTAATTGGTGAATAGTCTCAAAGGTCTTGGTTAACTCGCGGGCGATGGTGAGCTTGCGGTCATGGCCGAGTATGGCCGCCATATCGGTGACGCTATCCACCACTCTATGCGGTGCTTCATAAAACACCAGGGTGCTTTCCAGGCTAGCCAGCGCCTGCAGCGTAGAGCGGCGCTGCCCACCGCTGGCAGGCAAAAAGCCATGAAAATAAAAACCAGAGGCAGCAATACCCGCCACTGACATGGCCGCAATCACCGCAGCGGGGCCGGGCACTGGCACCACCTTAATGCCAGCAGCACGCACTGCTGCTACCACCACAGCACCCGGGTCACTAATGCCCGGCGTACCAGCATCGCTCACCAGCGCTACCGATTCGCCAGCTTGCAGTCTTTGCAGCAATTGTTCTGCCGCCTTGCGTTCATTGTGCTCGTGCACAGGCAACAGCTTTTTCTGGATAGCAAAATGCGCCAGCAAACCTGATGTATGTCGGGTATCTTCCGCAGCAATCACATCTACGTGCTTCAATACCTCCAATGCCCGTAGTGTAATGTCCTGCAGGTTTCCAATTGGCGTGGCTACCACATATAATGAGCCGCTATGATTCAAGCCATGTCCCAATCCGTGATTCAACGTGCGCTAGTCCTTCTAACTCTGGTGTGGCTGTTGGCCCCTGCTGCCGCCCATGCCGCCACAGGCCAGGACGCTGCGCAGAACCAACAGCAGCAATTCCGCAATGGTCTGCATTGCCTGCAAAGCGGCGATACCGATTGTGCCAATCTGGCACTCAACAAGATTCCCAGCCAGTCTGTCTACGCCAAGATACTGTCCGGCCAGATTGCCGCCAGCACTGGCGATGTAGACAGCGCATTCCGCCTGTTGCTGCCACTGAAATCCAACAGCAGTCTGGATGACGAAACAGCCGCAAGTTTACACGCAAGCCTGGCGCTCGCCTACGACAAGCAGGGCGACCCCCTGCGTGCCTTGGAGGAACGCACTACCGTGGACAGGCTGTTGGCGCAAGGCAGCACCAGCGCGCAGCAACGCGAGCAATTGCACGCCAGCCTTTGGCAAAGCCTTAGTGCGCAGGATAGAGCCACGCTGGTGACCATGCGTGGTGAAAGCCGCGATACCGATATTCAAGGCTGGATAGACTTAGCCTTGGCCAAGCTGGATCAAGACCGCAATGCGCTCAAGCAATGGCCCAGCTACTACCCTGGCCACCCAGCGGCGGCAGGTTTTAGTGCTGCACTGCTGGCAGAGCTACCCGACACTGCACCAGCAGCTAGCGAAGCCAACACGGTGACAACGGCAGAGACGCAACAATCAGGCAGTCTGGCATTGATACTGCCATTATCGGTGCAAGCCTATTACCCGGCTGCTGATGCGATTGCCCAGGGCATAGCGGCAGCGCAAGCCCAGGCCAAAGATACCCGTGAGTTGCGCCTGTATGCTACTGACGGCAGCGCGGAGAATATCGCGGCCGTGTATCAACGTGCCGTAGAAGATGGCGTAGAGGCCGTGATCGGGCCATTAACACGTGATGAAATCAGCGTACTTGTCCAACAACAAGCTGCCTTACCTGTACCCACCCTGACCCTGAACGTCGTACAAGCCGGCACGACAGACGCAAAACTCTTGCAGTTTGGCTTGCCACTAGATGCCGAGGTCGATCAAATCGTCAGCACTGCGCAGCGCCTGGGGATGCAGACCGCCAATATTATAGGCAGCGGCAGCCCGCTGGCCGGACGTTTGGCCCAGGCTTTCCGCGCTGCCTGGGAAGCAGGTGGTGGCCGTATCAATCTTGAATTGCAGCTTACCGAAGCAGCGTTACCGCCAGATGTACAAGCGCGCATTGAAGCCAGGCCTGCCGATATGGTATTCCTGGCTGCCAATAGCGACGAAGCGCGCAGCATACGCCCGGCACTAAGCAAGGCCACACCGACTTTTGCAACTTCTCACGCTTTCTCCGGCATTTTGCAGGACCCCAGTGATGACAGCCTCAATGCCGTACGCTTTTTCGACCTGCCTTGGTTACTCAAACCCGAGCGCGAAGATTTTGCCAGCCTCAAGCCTGCGGCGTCTGACCTGCCGCCAGGTGAGATGCAACGCTGGTTTGCGCTGGGGGTAGACGCCTATCGCTTGCTGGGTCTGTGGCAATCAAGCAAAAGCGGACATGAAGTCACTTTATCTGGCCTAACTGGCAAGATACAGGTCACGACACAAGGCGAGGTAGAACGTGCACTGGCCAGCGCGCATTTCAGCCTGATGGCGTTGTACTGGAAGCGATGCTTGAAGGCTGAGGGTGACCTGGCCGAGCAAATTGCCACCGAGTATTTGCTGGCGCAGGGCCTGCACTTGATTGCCCGCAATTATCATTGCCGCTTTGGCGAGATAGACCTGATCATGCGCGATGAGAAAACCCTGGTGCTTGTTGAGGTCAGGCTACGTAGCATGGAGCATTTGGCGGTGCCGCTTACAGCATCACCAGCGCCAAGCAACAAAAGCTGATCTTGACCGCCCAGCATTTTTTGCAGCAATACGGCAACTACCCATGCAGGTTTGACGCCCTGCTGCTGGATCAACTATCCCAGACCGATATGCACTGGCTCAAGGATGCCTTCAGTGCATAAGCGCACATGCATACCCTGTTTCGAACATCCAAGCACTAGATATACCTATGAGACACACCCATGACTGATTTACATACGCGCATCAGCGCGCAATTCGAAGAAAGCGGCAGACTGAAAATTGAACTGGCCGAACTGCTGGCCGGGCCTATTGCCCGCTCTGCCGAAATGATAGTTCAAGCCTTGCTCAGCGAAAAAAAGGTGTTGGCCTGTGGCAACGGTGGCTCAGCCTCCAGCGCACAATATTTTGCCTCACGCATGCTCAACCGCTATTACCTGGAAAGGCCAGGTTTAGCTGCAATTGCGCTACCTGCGGATATTTCCACGCTGACTTCGATTGCCAATGACAACCACTTTGAGCAAGTGTTTGCACGACAAGTCACGGCACTGGGTCATCATGGCGATATTCTGCTGGCCATGAGCACTAGTGGCAATTCTGGCAATATTCTGCAGGCCATTACTGCCGCCCGCGAAAACGGCATGCATGTGATTGCCTTCAGCGGTGGCGATGGCGGCGGCCTGGTGGAACTTCTCGGTGAAGATGATATTCATATCGGGGTACCACACGAACACCCGGCCAGAATCCAGGAAGTGTATATTCTCACCCTGCATTGCATCTGCGATGCCATAGACTGTCTTTTGTTAGGAGTAAATTAAACATGCGCATCATAAGCCCCTTGATACTGGCCCTGATTCTGAGTAGTCAGCTGACAGCCTGTTTCCCCGTTGTTGTTGGCGGTGCCGCTGCTGGCGGTGCAATGGCTGCTGACCGCAGAACATCCGGCAACTATATTGAAGACCAGAATATTGAGCTTAAGGCCAGCAAGGCCATCTCCCAGGAGTTGGGCGAAAAGAACCATATCAATGTCACCAGCTACAACCGCAACCTGCTGCTGACAGGCGAGGCCGTAGATCAGGCCAGCAAGGATATTGCCGAGAAAGCCGCTCGTAATGTTGAAAGCGTGCGCAACGTCACCAACGAGATTGTCATTGATACCAAGAGCACGCTGAGCGAGCGCAACAATGACACTTACATCACCTCCAAGGTGAAGGCGCGCATGATCAAGGAAAATCGCTTCCCCTCCAACTATGTCAAGGTCGTGACTGAAGCTACCACCGTGTTCCTGCTGGGCGTTGTTACCCACCAGGAAGCCGAAGACGCGGTAGATCTAGCCCGTAGCACCAGCGGCGTGGGCAAGGTTGTCAAAGTGTTTGAATATATAGACTAAAACTAGCTCCCGGGCCTGCGGCAATTTCAACACAGGCCCGGACATGCTGGAGATGCTACAATTCCAGCCTTAATCAGCGCTTATATGGTTATCCCATGAGTACGACAGACAAATCCGGCATCAACGAAATCATCATCCAGGGCATTACCCGCGCGGGTAAGCCATTTCGCCCCAGTGATTGGGTAGATCGTATGTGCAGCACCTACGCCAGCTTTGGTGCCGATCGCAAGCTGCGCTATTCGCCTTACCTGAAACCGCGGGTGATTGAGGGTGTGCGCTGCCTGGCGGTAGATCTTAAGCTCAGGGACACCAACCCCGAATTTAATCAGCTCATGCACTTTGCCGACGAAAACCAGTTGAGTGTACTTGATGCTGAAGGCAACAGCATCCCGGTTCCCGATCACCACTAAGCACATTGCCGCCCTCGCCCCAGCGGCCAATCGCGCTCTATCCCAATACTGGAGCCAGTTTCAATCCTATCGTCAATTACTGCGCAAAACGGTGACAAATCACTAAAGAGTAATTACCATCCTCTTATTAACTAGGGGATAAGGGGAAGATCTTGAATCTGAATGTACCGGTACTTTCGGAGCAGCCGCTGATTGTGGCCGAGACCAGACCCGCCAAGATTACCAAGTTTCTCAGCGCCCTTCCGGTCACCAATGCCCTGGAAACATCTCTAGCCCTGCAAGATGAGCTGGAGATTCTCAACCGCCAGAAAGTAGCCCCCGATACGCGGATCAAGGCACTTGAGACTTACAGACCCGCAGTCATCTCCGCCACCGAGTCCCTGGCTTCACACTACTGCACCACCGCCCTGCCTTTACCCGAGCAAGAAAAACAATACGCGGTGATCGCCAACACGCTGTGGGCAGAAATTGCTTTTGGCTATAAATTGGCCGTGATTGATCTTGAAGCCAAGCTATTCAAGTTTGGCAGCAACAAGTTATTGGCGTTAAGCTGCAGCGTGCGCTGGATGCGCTACGCATGCAAATCGTGATCTATTACGAAACCTATCGCGCCCTGCCAAGATCCTTATGGGCAGAGCTGCACCAGATTTTCAGCCTGGCACGCGCGCGCGACCTGGCAGATCAGGAAATCGATAGCGGCAGCCAAGAGCGCGAAGTTTCTATCAGCCATGTCTACAAACAAGCCCTGTTATTGAGCCTGACCGATCCGCAGCATCTTTCGCCACGCGAAATCAAACTGGTATGTGATTACATCATGCGCTTTGCGCACCTGGCGCAATTGCAGCCAGCCAACAATCTCGAAAACACTGCGGCCATTTTCCTGGTGTCTACTGGCCGCGATAAGCCACCTGTGCCCTTGAGCAAGCGCTTGCGCAATATTGATGGCGAGAATGACTTGCTGTTATTGACCATGGATGTGGCACGCCAGGTGCATCTGCATATCAAGCAGGGCCAAAGCGGACCATTCCCGCCAGGCGCAGGATTACCCGACAGTGCCAACCAGCCCAGATACCTGGACTTGCTCAATTACCTGCTCAGACATTGGGGGGCCGCACCCAAGCGAATTTACAGCCGCACGCCAAAAAATGACGGCATTGAACTGGTGATTGGCCTGCCCGCAATACATCGGGTGTTGAGCAACCAACCCGCAACGCCTAACGAGGACAATATTCCCGTCATTTCCCGCCCCTTGAGCTCGCGCTGGCAAGTGCTCAACATCAGTGCAGGGGGCATGGCCTTACGCAAATTGCCTGCGGCAGAAGTGCAAGTCCATGTTGGTGATCTGGTGTGCATCAAGATCAACCCAACTTCGCATTGGGCCCTGGGAGTACTACGCTGGGCCAACCATACCGAAAATCGTCATTTGGATATTGGCTTGCAGATGCTGGCACCCGATGCAAGCGCGATCAATGTGCACTCTGCGACGCTGACATCCGGGATTCCCATGCTCTTGCTACCAGAAATCCCCGTGATCAAGCAGACTGCTTCCCTGATTGGCAACCCTGGCAGTTATGGGCCAGCCAAGATACTGGATATTGAGCAGGAAGAGGGCATGCAGCGGATTATGATTACCCGGCTGATAGAACGCACCAACCACTTCGACCACTTCCAATTCAGCCCACTTTAAACTCAGCCACTTTAAATACTGCAAAAAATTAAACGCTAAGCAGCGAGCGCTCGAAAAAACTCATGCATGTGCACCATTAAAGTGCGCATGCATGAAGTCACGCCCTATTTTGCAACAAATCGATCTTCCACCCAGTGGATGTCAAAACACAGCACATTGACCTGGCCATTCAGCACTATGGCCATGGATAAAGTCACGCACAAAGTGCCTGTCGCAATGGAAAGATAAGGTCGCGTCATTTGTAGCGAGCCGGGGTTTTGCAGTGCTCTACGCAAATAAGGCCTTCTGGACCAGATGGCCCCTTCTGCCTCAGCCAGTGGCTGGTAGCGTAGATCTGCCACCTGCCCCTGCCTATCCACAACCGCCATGCAACTGGCACCCACCTGCACCCCTTGCTGATCCAGCATATAGCAACGGTCTGCGCCATGCAGTGTGAGTAATTTGTTATAGGCAATCTCCGGTACCACCCCAGCCTGTAGCTTGTGTACCGCATCCATAAAGGCGCCGCGATAATAAGCCTGGCATTTCTGGCTGGCATCAAGCGAGGAGGCCATTTGATATTGCTGGAACAGATTGGTGATTCTGGCGGCACCATGCTCTTCTCCCAGCAGGTTGGAAGGCATGCCAAAATAATGCCCTTGCACCAGATCAACATCAGTCTCCATCGCCACCAGCGCTTCGTCTATGGTTTCCACGCCTTCGATCAGCACCAGGCTGCCAGCCTCGTGAATCAGGGAAACAATACCGGGCAGCAGCCTTCTTGCCATGGGCTTTTGCATGGCCTGCACTATCATGGAGCGATCGAGCTTGACGATATCTGGGGCTAGCCGCCAGATGCGTTCAAAATTGGATTGCCCCGCACCAAAGTCATCAATCGCCACCAGACAGCCCAGATCCTTGTAGAAGCCCACGGATTCAGACAACTGCATTTCATCATCAATGGCACCCTCCATGATTTCCACCACCACACGCTCTGGCGGCATCTGGTTGTGTTCCAGTAATTGCTGGAAGAAAGAACCATAGTGCTTGCCCTGCACGATCACGCGCGGATCTACATTGAGAAACAGCCAACCCGCATCTTCAGTGCTCATGCTGCAATAGTTTTTCAGATGCAGCGCACGTGAAAGTCTATCCAGATGCACAATGCTGGCTTCGTCTCTCGCCAGTGAAAATATCTGGTAGGGAGAAAGTTGCCTGCGGCCTTCTGAAGCGCGCAGCAAGCCCTCGTAGCCGACAATGCGGCAGTGCGACAAGCTGTAAATAGGCTGAAAGGCGCTATGTAATTTGAAACCCTCATAATGGGAAAACACCTTGCCATTAGCACCGGGTTCAGCCTTGAACTGGAATGCGTCCAAAATTTTCTCCATCATCCTGCATTCGCATAGAACTGGTCATCACGCATCATATCCAGCCATCGTTTCATCAAAAATCAATGCTGCTCTGCAATATCCATGCCTGCATACAAGACTTCACTTGAGAGATTTTTTTCGCTAGGATAACGGAATTGCCTGTCTGCCGCCCTGGCTAACCCAGGCTCTTTGCTGGCAATGCCACAGCAGCACGGCGTAAATATCCATTTTCTAGCCATTTTCTAGAGGTTCACATGAGCGAACATATTACCCATATCAGCGACGACAATTTCGACCAGGAAGTCCTGCAATCACAGGTTCCCGTACTGGTAGATTACTGGGCGGAGTGGTGTGGCCCTTGCAAAATGATCGCTCCCATTCTGGACGAGATTTCCAAAGAGTACGCTGGTCGCCTCAAGATTGCGAAGCTCAACATTGACGACAACCAGAACACACCACCCAAGTATGGCATTCGCGGTATTCCTACCCTGATGCTGTTCAAGAACGGTAATGTCGAAGCCACCAAGGTAGGCGCACTGTCCAAATCGCAACTGACCGCTTTCATTGACAGCAATATTTAATAACGCTACCCTGACGCCAGGTTCCTTCCCGGATCATTCCTGATTCCAGTTCCGGGGCCCTGGCGCCCACACCTTCAAATCAATCCCCGTTTTCCGCTTTGCTTCGACCCAACGAGCCCTCCCTATGCACTTATCCGACCTAAAGCACCTTCCTGTCACTGAACTAGTCGAGATGGCCATTGCCAACGAGATTGAGGGTGCCAGCCGCATACGCAAGCAAGACCTGATCTTTGCCATTCTCAAGAACAAGGCCAAGAAGGGTGACAGCATCTACGGTGACGGTACTCTGGAAGTGCTGCAGGATGGTTTTGGTTTCCTGCGTTCACCAGATACTTCCTATCTGGCCGGGCCGGATGACATTTATGTCTCCCCTTCCCAGATTCGCCGCTTCAATCTGCATACTGGCGACACCATACAAGGCGAGATTCGCACACCCAAGGATGGCGAGCGTTATTTCGCACTGGTCAAGGTAGATAGCGTCAACGGCGAAGCCCCGGAAAACAGCAAGCACAAGATACTGTTTGAAAACCTCACCCCATTGTTCCCGACCAAGCCACTAGTGCTTGAACGTGACATCCGTGGTGAAGAAAACATCACAGGCCGCGTCATCGACATGATTGCGCCTATAGCAAGGGCCAGCGCGCACTGCTGGTAGCCCCGCCCAAATCCGGTAAAACCGTGATGATGCAGCATATCGCCCATGCG
Source organism: Methylobacillus glycogenes JCM 2850 (assembly GCF_000617925.1). Lineage (GTDB taxonomy): Bacteria > Pseudomonadota > Gammaproteobacteria > Burkholderiales > Methylophilaceae > Methylobacillus > Methylobacillus glycogenes. Next base: position 261,480 of record NZ_BAMT01000002.1, on the reverse strand, counting down.
ATTACCGCCAACCATCCCGATGTTGTACTCATCGTTTTGATGATAGACGAGCGCCCGGAAGAAGTAACAGAAATGACGCGCTCTGTGCGTGGCGAAGTAGTGGCATCGACTTTCGATGAACCTGCCACCCGTCACGTACAAGTCGCAGAAATGGTGCTGGAAAAAGCCAAGCGTCTGGTTGAGCACAAAAAAGACGTGGTTATCCTGCTGGACTCCATTACCCGACTGGCCCGCGCCTACAACACCGTAGTTCCTGCTTCTGGCAAGGTGCTGACGGGTGGTGTGGATGCCAATGCCCTGCAACGCCCCAAGCGCTTCTTTGGCGCGGCGCGTAATATTGAAGAAGGTGGCTCACTCACCATCATAGGTACGGCCCTGGTCGATACTGGCTCACGCATGGATGATGTGATCTACGAAGAATTCAAGGGTACTGGTAATTCCGAGCTACATCTGGATAGACGCATGACTGAAAAGCGCATCTACCCTGCCATCAACGTCAACAAGTCTGGCACCCGCCGTGAAGAACTGCTGATAGAAAAAGACGTGCTGCAAAAAATCTGGGTGCTGCGTAAACTGCTGTACCCCATGGACGACCTTGAGGCGATGGAATTCCTGCTCGACAAGCTCAAGGCCACCAAGAACAACGCCGACTTCTTCGACTCCATGCGCAGAGGCTAAGCCATTCAACAGTCTTGCAATTTATTGACAGGCTTACTATAATCCCGGTCTTTCCGCAATTGGCGGAACCCGTACACATCTATACACCCGCCGCACAAACCGGCAAAACTGAGGCAAACACTATGAAACCCGGCATTCATCCAGAATATCGTGAAGTTGTATTCCAAGACATCGGTGCTGATTTCAGCTTCGTAACCCGCTCCACTATTGCAGCTAAAGAAACCATCAAGTGGACAGACGGTAAGGAATACCCACTGATCAAGATCGAAGTTTCTTCCCAGTCCCATCCTTTCTACACTGGTAAGCAGAAGATTCTTGATACTGCTGGTCGTGTTGAGAAGTTCCGTCAAAAATACGGCATGTAAGCTATCAACGCTTATTTTTGATCAAAAGGCAGCCTGGGCTGCCTTTTTTGTTTTTTCTGGGATTTGTTTTATACAATATCCCCAGGCTGCACCAGCCACCCTGATATTGCCAGTAATAAACGGGATTGGCGTTTGAACAAAACCGAATAAAAAAGGATTTCCATGGCATTTGAGCTTGAGCATGATTGGCAGGCACACCTGGCCACCCCGCGTGCGCGCGTTGGTGAAAGGGCCAAGACACACCTGCTGCTGCTGCTCTGCATTGCCTGGATTTTCGTTGGCCTGATTGGCCATGAACCCTGGAAACCAGACGAGGCGCAAACCATCAGCATCGTCAAGCATATGACCCAGGGTGAGCACCTATTGACGCCAATTGCCGCTGGTCAACATGGCATAGAGTATCCACCACTGTACTACTGGAGTGCGGCCGCCAGTGCCAAGCTATTCTCCGCCATTCTGCCCATGCACGATGGCGCTAGGCTGATCAATAGCCTATGGATGGCTATCACCCTGCTGATGGTGGGTATGCTGGGGCGTGAGCTTTGGGGCGTGGGCATAGGCAGGCAGATTACCTTTATTTTCATTGCCTCCATTGGCCTGGTAGCTTCTGCGCACTTATTGATGCCCCAGGTCGCTGGCCTGGCCGGGCTGGCCATGGCGCTGTATGCCCTGGCACTCGCCAAGCGCCGCCCCTTCCGTGCCGCGGCTTTGCTTGGCAGTGGCATAGGTCTGAGTTTTCTCGCAACCGGGCCTGCTAGTGCTTTAATCGTCATCCTGACCATGGCTTTATTGCCTGCACTATTCAGCCAATGGCGCAGCAAGAGCTTTGCCATCGTGAGTGGCCTGAGCCTGTTAGTGGCCAGCCCCTGGCTAGTGATCTGGCCCTTGCTGATGTCTTATTACGAGCCTGCGCAGCTAAGCCTGTGGTGGCAAACGCTGCTGGCCGGGCCTGCCACCATTAATCACCTCTATATCAGCCGCACCTTGCTATGGTTCTCCTGGCCTGCCTTGCCCATAGCAGCCTGGGGTGCCTGGCGCTACCGCGCTGTGCTGCTGCAAAAACCCAAGCTGCAACTGCTGTTGGTGTTCTTTTTTGTCAGCCTGTTGCTCATAGGCTTTGCCTTCGAGCGCCGTGAAATTCAAATCCTGCCCTTGTTATTGCCACTTGCGGCCCTGGCTGGCGGCAGCGTAGAAACGCTCAAGCGCGGAGCAGCGGGTGCACTGGACTGGTTTGGCATGTTGCTGTTTGGCCTCATGGGCTCCTTGATTTGGTTGGGATGGTTTGCCATGTTGACTGGCAAGCCAGCCAAAATTGCAGAGCGTATGCAGTTCCTCGCCGCCACGCAGGAAGCTCATCTGAACTTCCCGGCTCTGGCTGCCGGGCTGACGGTCACCATTATCTGGTTATTTGTCATTGCCAACAGCAAACGCTCCAACCGTGGTGCCATTACCAACTGGGCCGTGGGCATGACCATGGCATGGGGTTTGTTGATGAGTCTGTGGTTACCCTGGATAGACAATGCACGTGGCTACAAACATGTGATGAAGCCGCTGCAGCAAGCCATGCCAGCCGGGCAGCACTGCATCAACAGCTATGGCGTGGGTCTGGCGCAGACGGCACTGCTAGACTATTACACTGGCTTACGTCTACAGCCGCAGGCCAGCCTCAACGCCGCCAAACCGCAGTGTAAGTTGTATTTGATTCAGGAAGACCGCAGCCACCCCAGCATGACGCCGGGGCCAGAATGGCAGTTACTATGGTCTGGCAGTCGGGCGATGGATAGACGAGAAAGCTTCCGCCTATTTATCAGGCAAGAATAAGCTTTAGGGTGATGGATGGCTGCGCACGCAGCTAGGCACTAAACAGGCTGAAGCAATGCTGAGAGCGCCTGAGCCTCAGACGCTATGCTTTGACTGGCGATCTGCTCCAGCTGCCGATAGCGTTCAAGCACTTCCTGGCCAAATTCAGTTACCTTGGCACCCCCGCCATGGCTACCTCCCGTTGCGGTAGACACCAGGGGCTGACGGAAGCTTTTGTTCATGGCATCTACCAGATCCCAGGCGCGCTTATATGACATGCCCATTTCACGCGCACCTGCGGAGATTGATCCGCTACGGCCTATCGCTTCCAGCAGATCGGCCTTGCCTGGGCCTATGGCCACAAGATGTTGATGCGGCAAACGAATTTTGATGCTGATAGTACTCATAGTGGAATTTCCAGATAGCAAGTCAGTCAGAACAGGTATGGCAGTTCAAAAGCATGGTTCAGGCATTGTTTATACTAGAAGCTAGACTTACAATCCAGTTTCTTTGAGCAATCCAGCCTCTTTGCAATCCAGCTTCTTTAAAGCATTGCGGCTTGTATCATAGGCAATCACCCCCATATTTACCTAACACCCTGAGGCGTTATTTCTAACCATACCATGCTTACACCGAGCAAGCTCATCAACTGATAGACCAGTTTGGTCGACGGGTTGATTACATCCGGCTTTCCATTACGGATCGCTGCGATTTCCGCTGCGTGTATTGCATGAGTGAAGACATGAGCTTTTTGCCCAGGGAAGAAGTATTAACGCTGGAAGAATGTGCGCGCCTGGTCAAAGTATTTGTGGCACTGGGCGTCAGCAAGGTACGTATTACCGGGGGTGAGCCCTTGGTGCGTAAGAATGCTTTGTCCCTGTTTGAAGAGATTGGGCATTTACCGGGTTTGAAAGAACTGGTGATGACCACCAACGGCTCGCAACTTGAGCATTTTGCCCAGCCACTGAAACAGGCCGGACTCAGCCGCATCAATATCAGCGTCGATAGTCTGGACCCAGAACGCTTTCGCAAGATTACCCGCGTCGGTGACTTGAGCAAGGTCTTGCGCGGCATAGAGGCGGCTCAGGCCGCAGGCTTTGCCAATATCAAGCTGAATACGGTATTGATGCGTGGCATCAATGATGATGAAGCGATTCCGCTGGTTGACTTTGCCATCGCCCAGGGGCTGGATATCGCCTTTATTGAGGAAATGCCGCTGGGTGCAGTCGATCATCAGCGTGATTCGACCTATGTCAGCAACCAGGCCACACTCAAGCTGTTGCAAGGCCATTTCCCCTTGATCAGCAGTGCTGAGAGCACAGGCGGCCCGGCCAAGTACTGGCGGGTAGCGCATGCCAACACCCGCATAGGTTTATTTCTCCGCATAGCCATAATTTCTGTGAGGCCTGCAACCGCGTGCGTATCACCTGCAAAGGTGAGCTTTATCTATGCCTGGGACAGGAAGATCGCGTAGACCTCATGCCTTTGCTGCGCGCTTATCCTAACGACGATACGCCTTTGATAGAGGCCATTTTGGCTTCCATGCGAGTCAAGCCCAAGGGTCACGATTTTGATTTGCAGCGCCAGGCCCCAGCGGTGATACGCTTTATGTCGCAAACTGGTGGCTAGCTATTTGCGCACAATGCGCACCACCCGACAATTACCATTGTCCCGCTATAGCCCCTCACTGAATTCAAGTAAAATTTAGCTTTTCAATTTCTGGTGGCAAGCGCTAGCTGACATTCCACCGATAAAGTGACCAAATTTATGAGCATCACTGGCATCGTCCTGGCAGGTGGCCAGGGCAAACGCATGGGCGGACAAGATAAAGGCTGGGTGAATTTCCAGGGCCAAGCCATGATTTCCCACGTGCTGCAACGCCTGAGCCCGCAAGTGGATGAAATCCTCATCAGCGCCAATCGTGAGCTGGCGCAATATCAGCAACTAGGTTACCCGGTGATAGAAGATGCCATCAGCGGCTTTGCCGGGCCACTGGCTGGCCTGCATGCAGGCTTGCAGCAGGCTAGCCACCCTTATGTATTGACCGTGCCCTGTGATTCCCCGCTGTTGCCGCCGCAATTGGCCAAGAGGCTGATGAATGGCTTGATTGAGCGGGATGCCGATCTGGCGTTTGCCAAAACCGGGCAGCAAAATCACCCGGTATTCTGTCTGTGCCGCCGTTCATTGCTGCCCGGGCTTGAACAATACCTGCAAGCAGGTGGGCGCAAAGTGGGTGACTGGATGGCAACGCTGGATACGGTGGCCGTCTCATTCACCGACCAGGCCCTGGCTTTTGCCAACATCAACACCCCGGAAGAACTGCAGTGGCTGGAACAGGCCGCGTGACCTCGGCATCCGCAACCCTGCCGTATCCCCGCCCAGTGCTGGGCATATGCGCTTATGGCAGCGGCTCAGGCAAGACCACTTTATTGACCCAACTGATTCCAGCGCTACAGCAGCGTGGCATCAGGCTTTCCATGATCAAGCATGCCCATCACCAGTTTGATGTGGACAAGCCGGGCAAGGATAGTTATCGCCTGCGTGAAGCAGGCGCAGTGCAAACCCTGGTAGGCTCGGATATACGCTGGGCCTTGATGACAGAACGCCAGCGCCTGCCCAACCCTGCCGCCGAGGTCAGCCTGGCTGAGCTGCTGCCACAGCTGGATGCTTCGGCAATAGACCTGGTGCTGGTAGAAGGTTTCAAGCAGGCAGATATTGCCAAGATCGAGGTGCACCGCCCTAGCTTGGGCTATCCGCTACTGGCCAGCACCGACAGCAGCATCATGGCCATCGCCAGCGACGTAGCGCTCGCTGAAACCAGCGCCATACCCCGGCTAGACCTCAACGACCCAGCGGCAATCGCTGACTATATTTTGCAATGGATGCAAGGCCAAACATCATGACACGCGCCACATTAAACCAGCTTATTAGCTGCCAGGACGATTACGACCCTAACTCTTTGCCTGTGCTACAGGCCAGAAAGTTGATCCGCGATTACCTGCAGCCCATACAACGCACGGAAAAACTGGCTCTGAAGAGCGCGCTAGGCCGTGTGCTTGCCAGCGATATTCTTTCGCCGCACAACGTGCCCAGCCACGACAACTCGGCCATGGATGGTTTTGCCCTGCACAGCCGCGATATAGGCAACGCCAGCCTGACTATTGTCGGCACTGCTTATGCTGGCCGACCTTACACAGGCACCCTGCAAGCCGGGCAATGCATCCGCATCATGACGGGGGCGGTAATTCCCGAGGGGGCAGACACCGTCATCATGCAGGAGCGTACCGAAGTGACAGGCGACACGCTCAGCATCGTTGAGCAGCCCAAACCCCAAGCCAATGTGCGCTACGCAGGTGAAGACATAGGCGCAGGACAAGCGGTGTTTGCACCTGGCCGCATGCTGCGCGCCGCTGATCTGGGGTTGATAGCCTCGCTAGGTATAGGCGAGGTGGAGGTATACCGCAAACTGCGTGTGGCATTCTTTTCCACGGGCGATGAGCTGGTCAGCATAGGGCAAACCCTGCAACAGGGTCAGATTTACGACAGCAATCGCTACACCCTGCATGGCATGCTGGAACGCCTGGGTGTGGACGTGATAGACCTGGGCGTGGTCGGTGACGACCCCGCGCAGTTGGAAGCTACCTTGCTGCATGCCTCTACCGTGGCGGATGTGGTGCTGACCAGTGGTGGCGTATCGGTAGGTGAAGCCGATTTCATGAAACAGATTCTGGAAAAACTAGGCCAGGTGGTGTTCTGGAAAATCGCCATGAAGCCAGGTCGACCACTGGCTACGGCAAAGTGGGTAATGCGCATTACTTTGGCTTGCCTGGCAACCCGGTGGCGGTGATGGTGACTTTCTATCAGTTTGTGCGCGAGGCATTGCTGCATCTTATGGGCCAAACACCCCTGCCCAGCCAGCCATTGTTCAAGGCCATCTGTGTAGAACCGATACGCAAGCTGGCTGGCCGTACAGAGTTTCAGCGCGGCATCTTGTTTGCCGATGAAGACGGTCACTGGCAAGTACGCCCCACTGGCAATCAAGGCTCAGGCATTCTGCGCTCAATGTCTGAGGCCAATTGCTTTATTGTGCTGGAAGATGCAGTAGGCAATTTACCTGCTGGCACTGAAGTCCAGGTGCAAGTGCTGGAAGGGATTATTTAAACCGCATTCAGGCCAGGCGCTATGCAGATTTTTAATCCCACCTGCATAGCCACTCTTGATCGCCGCCAATACAGGGCTTGGTCTGGTTGCGCAGTGCTGCAAGACAAAAAATAAGTACGCTCATGTCACTAGTGCCTCCACATTCCTGTTGGACACATGGGAGTCAGGACGTTACTATGCATTGGAATTTTAGTTGCCACGTCTGTCACCATTGAAAAACGCCAAAGCTCACGCCAGCACCATCCCCAGCCTGATCACCCTGAACAAAGACGCTCCTGAGCCTCTGTACGCGCAGCTGTTCCAGCAACTTGAAACCCTGATTCTTCAGGGCGATATCAAACCGGGCACACAGCTACCGACAGAAACCGTATTCTCTGAAACCCTAGGTGTCAGCAAGATCACCATCAAGCGCGGCTATATGGAGCTACGCAACCGCAAGCTGATTACCAGCAATCGCAAGGGCGGCACCACGGTACTGACGCCAGGGCGGCTAGACACCCATATGTTCAAGCTGCGGGGCTTTACCCAGGAAATGCAGGAGCTGGGAATGAAGCCTTCCACCCGCATTCTTGACCAAGCCATTATCAATGACAGAGGCATGGCCTCCATGTTTGGCCTTAACTCCAACTCATCGCTGCTAAAGCTGGAGCGTATACGCTGTGGTGACGATAAGCCCTTATCGCACGAGGTTGCCTGGTACAACCTGCATCACCTGCCAGAGCTGGCCACGGCTGATTTACAAGGCTCGGTGTATCAGGTCATCAATCAAAAGTGTCAGCACCCGTTGGACTGGTGTGAACAAACCGTAGAGGCCGTGCTTTCCAATGATATTGAAAACCAGGCCTTTGGCTTCACCAGCCCTCAGCCCTGCCTGCTGATCAAGCGCCGTAGCTATTCGCCAGATGGCATATTGCTGGAATATGTCGAAGGTACTTTCCGTGGTGACGCCTACGCCTATCGCGTCAAAATGAAGGGATAACACCCAATGCTATCAAGCTTCAAGCCCAACCCTGCCCCGGCATTTGTGCTTGCCAGCTTGATGATGGCGCAAATTTACTTTGTCAGGCGCTTCCCCCAGCCCGGCGAATCGTTACAGGCCCTGGACTTGTACTGCGAAACTGGCGGCAAAGGTTTAAATGTGTTGCTGGGCCTGCACAAGCTGGGCATACCGCTCCATGGCTTGATCCCTTGTGGCACTACCCCACTCTCGCAACATCAGTGCCAGGATATTCTCAGCCTGCATCAATTGACGCATATCAACCGTGTGACCGTGGGGGAATATAACGGCCACGGCGTAGCACTCATCGATGAGGCAGGCCAAAACCAGATTACCGTGCATGCAGGCGCCAATGCCCTGCTGACGGCTGAGCATATTCAACCCCAGACTAGCGCCATACAACAGGCCAGCCTGGTGTATGCCAGCTTTGAATCATCAGAGACAGCGATTTGCGCGGCCTTTACCCTGGCACAAGCCGCAGGCCGCCTGACCGTACTCAACCCTTCCCCATTCAAACCCCTCACACCCAGCATGCTTGCGCTCAGCGATGTGCTGATCATGAACCAGAGCGAAGCCGCAGCCTGGCTGCAAGTCGATCAATCTGCCTTGGCTACGCGCCAAGCTGCCCAACATGTGCTGCATGAACTGCAATTCACCCAGCGCTACCCAGGCAAATCTCTGATTCTGACCCTGGGTGACCAGGGTGCCATCGCCTTGCTGGATGACGGCAGCTGGCATGAGCATGCGGCTTATAGCACCACAGTGGTAGACAGCCTGGGCGCAGGTGACGCCTTTGCCAGCGCCCTGCTGGCCAGCCTGCTGCAATCTTCTGACCTCACACGCGCCCTAGAGCATGGCTGTGCCAGCGCCAGCCTGTTGATACGCCAGCGCGGCGTGATAGACAACCTGCCCACGCCCACCTCGCTGCAAACCTTTATCTCAGCGCAGTAGCGCTTTAGTGACAAGCTAACAGCGCAAATTAATGATTATCCTGATGGTCAGCCGCCGCTGATTCGCTTATGCTCGGCGCCTTTACCAATAAGTGTCTAAGAAAGTAGCGGGGAGCCAGCATGAACACATTCCACCTCAAACTCATTCCACTGGCTGTGCTCAGTGTCTGGCCTTATGCCAGCGCCATGGCAGAAGAAGGCGCTGCAGATAATAAAGAATCCCTGCAAGTTGTCTCCCCGGTGGTGGTCACCGCCACGCGCGCAGCGCAAAAAAGCTTTGATCTGCCTGTGGCAATTGATGTGGTGACCAAGGAAAACATTCAGGATGGCCAGGCACAAATGACGCTTTCAGAAAGCCTGATTCGTGTGCCCGGCATTACGGCGCAAAACCGTACCCAGATGTCACAAGACCCACAAATTTCTACACGCGGCTTTGGTGCACGTTCATCATTTGGCGTGCGGGGTATCAGGCTGTATGTTGATGGGATTCCCCTCACCTATCCTGATGGTAGTGGTCAGCCAGGAAGTGTAGATCTCGGTTCCATGCAAAGCATTGAAGTCATGCGTGGTCCTTTCTCCGCACTCTATGGCAACTCATCTGGCGGCGTGGTGCAGCTATTTACAGAAAATGCTCCACAAGGCCATGAACTGTCGGCAGGAGTTCTGTTCGGCAGCTATGACACAAGACGTGAAAACGTGCGTGCTGCTGGTAATGCCGATGGTCTGGAATACTTGATCAACTACTCCAACTATTCCTCCGATGGCTATCGTGATCACAGCAGTAACAAAAAAGAGCAAGGTACAGCCAAGTTCCGCTTCAATCTCAATGAAGATACCAAACTTACTACCTTAATCAATTGGTTCGACCAAGAAGCCGATGATCCCTTGGGACTACAACTAGCTGAAGTACGTGCTGATCGCAAACAGGCTGCAGCAAGTGCACTGCGCGCCAATACGCGTGTATCGCGCAGTCAAACTCAGGTTGGATTTAACCTTGAGCATAAAATCAACGAGAACAATTCGATCAACCTGATTTCCTATGTAGGTAATCGCAAGAATGAGCAATACCTTTCCATCAGCCAAACCACAGGCGCAGGCCGTGCCAGCTCGATTGATAGAGAATTCTGGGGTACAGATTTGCGCTGGAATAATCAAGGCCAGCTACTCAATCGTCCATATACACTGAGCTTGGGTTTGACCTATGCCAAGATGACTGATGACCGCATGGACATTGGTGCTAGCAATGGCATTAAGACAACTGCGCTGAATCGCGACGAAGAAAACATCGCCACCAATTCCGATAAATATGTGCAAGGACAATGGTCGGTATTGGATAACCTTGATTTGCACCTGGGTGCACGGAGAACCAAGGTCAAACTGGAAGTGAATGATAACTTTGTTACTGGCACTGGCTCAAACGGAGACAATGGCGGCAGCGTGACATATGAGAAAACCACTCCAGTAGTGGGTGCGGTGTGGAAGGTAACGCCTACCTGGAATATTTATGCCAACTACGGCAAAGGCTTTGAAACACCGACCTTCATTGAAGCAGCTTATGCTACCGTATCACCGATTACCGGCCCCAATTTGCGCCTCAAGCCAAGTGAAAGCCGTAATCTTGAAGTCGGCACCAAGGTCTTCCTGGGGAGCAATAGCATTGCCAACCTAACCCTGTTCCATGTGCGCACCGATGATGAAATTGTGGTTCAGCAGAATCTGAACAACAACGTCACTTATATGAACGCCAGCAAGACCAGACGTAATGGTGCCGAATTCTCGATTGAGTCCAAATTCGAGAACAACATTTCCTTATTTGGCTCCTACACATTGTTGGATGCCAAGTTTGATGACAGTTACAGCTATACAGTCAATGGCGCTTCTCGCACAGTGGCTTCTGGCAACTATATCCCGGGCACATATCGTTCACAGATTTATGGTGAAGTTGCTTGGAGGCACCAAGCCAGTGGCTTTAACACAGCTTTCGAAGGCCGTCGCAATAGTCAGGTGTATACCGACGATCTGAACTCAGCGTCTGCCAATTCCTATACCATCTTCAATATTCGCGCTGGCTTCCAGCAGAAACTAGAGCACTGGCGCTTTAGCGAATATGTGCGTGTAGAGAATATCTTCGACAAGGAATACATAGGTTCAGTACGAGTTAATGATAACAATGGCCGCTACTATGAACCTTCTGCTGGTCGTAACTGGCTGATGGGTCTGAACGCGACTTATATGTTCTAAACTGCAGCGTTTTTAGGCGTTCAAATTCAGGGGTCGACTGTCTGTGCAGTCGGCCCCTGCTGTTGTATGCTAGTCGACAAGACAGCATCATTATTCGACTTGTCATCAACAGCCATCACCCGAACGGGCTGCTTGAATAAAGCGTGAGGAGAGCATCATGAAATGTATCCAGGCCGTTGTTGTAACCACTTTACTCAGCGTGACCATGCTGACCACAGCCAGCCACGCCCATGCCGAAGCTTCTGCCGAAATCTGGCCCGTGATCAAGGAAGGTTTCTTCCCCAAGCGCCAGATTGAAGAGGTGGATTTCATCAAGCTTTCAGCACCCAAGCGCGCGGAGAGTGGCGCCCAGGTGCCAATTACGCTCACCATAGACAAGCCGCAGAATGCGCCTGATGCCATCAAGTCTGTTTATATCATTGTTGATGCCAACCCCATACAGCTGGCGGCCACTTACCATTTGTCTGAATTACTAGGGCAGTTGCAGCTTTCTACACGTATCCGTCTGGAAACCGATTCCTTTGTACATGCCATAGGCGAAACCGCTGACGGCAAGCTCTATATGACCGCCATACAAATTCGCGCCTCTGGTGGCTGTGGCGGCACGCTGGGGGCGGAGGAAAAAGAACTGCTGGCCCATGCTGGCAAAATCAAGCTCAATGTCGAAACGCCAGTGCAGTTTAATCAGGCAACAGTGACCACCTTCAATATCAAGCACCCCATGTTTACTGGTTTGCAGCGCGATTTGGTTTCGCAGGGCTTCCGCCCCGCGCTTTATATCAACAAAGCCAGTTTCAGCTATGACGGCAAACCAGTGTTAGAGGCTGATTTTGGCGTGGGCACCAGTGAAGACCCCTACCTGCGTTTCAGCTTTATCCCGCCCAAGCCCGGCAAACTGGAAATTCAGGCCACGGATAATGAAGGTGCTCACTTTGAACATGCTCTTGCCGTAAATTGAATAGCTGTAAATTAAAAGACTGTGAATTGATAGGCAGGGCATTGCGCTAATCGCCCAGACTACAGGCAATAAAAAAGGACGCGGATGCGTCCTTTTGCTTGAGCGGCGGCAGCGATGTTTAGCGGAATATAGACATACGCTTCATGGTGTCATCGCGGTCTATCAGGCTGTGCTTCAGGGCAGCCGCGATATGCAAGCCTATCAGAATCACCAGCAGCGTTGCCGTAAGCTCATGCGCTGCCACAAAGAAATCCCGCAAAGCAGGGTCATCCAGCCCCGGCAGCACCGGGATGGAAAACCAGTTTAGGCCATATTTGCTATAAAGCGTGGTGAGCATACCTGTCACTGGCATCAGCACCATCAGCACATACAGCAGGTGATGCGTGCCATGGGCCACAACCTGCTCCCAACGTTTGAGGCTGGCTGCCAAGGCAGGCGGCTGATGCATCAAGCGCCAATACACGCGCAGACCTATGATGAAGAACACGGTCAGGCCTATGGATTTATGCAGGTTGAAGTAGAAGGTACGAGGTGAGGCAGCTTCCGACAGCTGCACGGTGTACAAGCCCAGATCAAACAGATCAAAACTGCTGACCTTGGGGCCGCCCTTGGGCAGCTCATTCATATACCACCCTAGCCCCAGCAGGGCGATGATGCCAAGGGCAACGAGCCAATGCAGCAGGATAGCTACTTTGGTATAGCGGGTGGTTTGATTCATTTGGGTTCCAACATGCAAACGGCTCAGGTCTTGCGTCCATCAAGACCTGAGGCCAGGGTCATACAAAACAACGCATAAAACTCATGCCAGCGCCTCAAGCGCTGGCTATGCCAACATATTACCGAACAAACACACCCCAAGGTGTATCACCTACGGTAATTTCCTTGAGCGCCTTGTCATGCTCAGTATCAATCACCGAAACCGAGTTGGACTTGCCGTTGGCAACATAGAGCTTTTTGCCATCAGGCGTTACATCCATATTCCAGGGGCGCTTGCCTACTGGAATAGTCGCGGTCACCTTGTTGCTGGCAGTATCAATCACAGACAGAGTGCCGTCACCGCCATTGGAGATATACACCTTTTTGCCATTAGGCAGGACTTTCACGCCGTTGGAGCGCTTGCCTACAGGGATAGTGGCAATCACTTCGTGCTTGCTGGTATCAAACACCGACACCGTGCCTGCAGCCTCATTGGCCACATAAGCGCGTGAACTATCAGGCAGGAAGCCTATGCCACGGGGCCTGTCGCCCACTTCCACCAGCTTGATGGAGGTGCGCTTGGCAATATCCACCACATCGACATACTTGGCTTCTTCTGCGCTGACATACAACCATTTGCCATCAGGGCTGAACTCGGCATGCTCAGGGTTTTTGCCCTGCATTTTTACCTTGTAGCTCACTTTGTGCGTAGCGGTGTCAATAATAGAAACGGTGTTGTCTTCTTCATTGGCAGCAGAAATCCACTTGCCGTCATGGGAAATGCCTACACCTTCAGGGGATTCTTCCAGCTTGATTTTGTCACTGATGGACTTCTTGGCAAGGTCTATCACCAGCAAAGAGTTCTGCTTTTGGTCACTGACAAAAATATATTTGCCGTCATTGGTAATTGCAGCGCCACGAGGCTTTTTACCCGCCTCAAAGCTGCCTACCACTTCATCGGTTTGCGTGTCGATGATGGACACAGTGCCAGACTTTTCATTGGTGGAATAAGCGAAAGGGGCAGCAAAAGCAGCACTGGAAAACACCAGCGCAGAAGCGATGGCCGCGAGCTTGAGTTCAAATTGCATATACATTCTCCAATAGTATTTTTACGACTTGTAGTTATAGACTTCTTATAGAAACCCTCTTTTAATGCATTGTTTCAGACGCTGCAATACTTCTCAAGTTCAATCTCAGGTTTACAGATTTGTATATGGGCATTTAACATGCAGGCTTGCGTCTTCCGCCACTTAAAGATTGCCACATGCATTTCAAGCCCGCTTATTATTACAAGCTATTAGTCAGCCTGGTTTTTCTGCTGGCTGCAGCCTCCGTTGTTGCGGCTGATTTCAGCTTGGAGCAGGTGGCCAATGGTGTCTATGTACACTATGGCGTGCACGAGGATTTGGATGATGGCTACCATGGCGATATCAGCAATATTGGCTTCATCATCGGCAGCAAGGGCGTGGCCGTCATTGACTCCGGTGGCAGCCTCAAGACAGGTCAGCGTTTACGTGCAGCCCTGCGTGAAATTACTGCGCTGCCCATACTGTATGTCATCAACACCCATATTCACCCTGACCATATTTTTGGCAACGCCGCTTTTCTTGCAGACCAGCCGCAATTCATCGGCCATGAAAAGCTGGCCAATGCCATGGAGTTACGCAAGCCCGCCTATCTGAAACAAGGCCAGCAGTTGCTGCATGATGACTTTGTGGGCAGCGATATCATCAAGCCCACCGTCAGCGTAGCGCAGTCTTTGGTGCTGGACCTGGGCCAGCGCAAATTGCTGCTACAGGCTTACCCCAATGCCCATACCAATACCGACCTGACCGTCTTCGATGAAACCTCCGCCACCTTATGGACGGGCGATTTGCTGTTTATAGAACGCACGCCCTCGCTGGATGGGGATATCAAAGGCTGGCTGAAGGCGCTAGATCAACTACAGCAACTCAAGAACATCAAGCAGGCAGTGCCTGGGCATGGGCCAGTGACCCGTGATTTTTCCAGCGCCCTGAATCATGAAGCGCGCTATTTGAACCTGTTGCTGGAAGATATACGTGCCGCCATCAAGCAAGGCAAAACCATGGAACAAACCATGGACAGTGCAGCCCAGGCCGAATCCGGCAATTGGCAACTGTTTAACGCGGTGAATCGACGTAATATCAATCTGCTTTATCCTGCGCTTGAGTGGGAATAATTCCCGACATTTCCCGGATTGCGCAAAATAGCATTAATGAAACATTCCCATCCCGCATAATAAGTATTCAAAAGCCACTAAGCCCTCAATAACTTTAAAAGAATGATCGTGCTTGCCCTGCCTGCTTCCACTGCCTTGCCAAATCACGACCGCACATTGCTGTGGGCAGTGCTTGCCTCGCTTGCACTTCATGCTTGATAGGCCTGTTGCTGCCCATATTGAAGATGGAACTGCCTGAGCCTACACCACAGACCTTGCAGGTAGAGCTGGCCCCGCCGCCCAAGGCTGCGCCTGTCACGGCCGCCCATGAGCCTGAGGCCATCCCCGAGCCAGTCAAACCACCAGAGCCACCGCCTCCGCCGCTGCCCAAGCCTACCCCCGATTCCGCTGCCAGCCAAGCCTGAACCACCCAGGCCGGAGCCGCCAAAACCTGCACCCAAGGTTGCCGAACCCGTAGCCAAACCTCAAGAACAAGCAGTGGCTACGCCCAGCCCTGAAGTCATCAGCGTGGCACCCAAGGAAAGTGTAGCGCCGCCCGTGCCTGCACCAGCCCCTGTAGCACCGCCAGCGCCCGCTCCCACGCCAGCACCCCCGCCTGGCCCCAGCCAGCAGGATATAGATGCCGCACGTAGCCAATACAGCAGCCTATTGGCCAGAACCATAGGCAAATACAAGCAATACCCCAAAATCGCGCAGATGCGCGGCTGGCAAGGTGAAGTGCTGCTGGAAGTGCACTGTGATGCTCAGGGCAATGTGGTGCAAACGCTGGTAAAGCAATCCAGTGGTCACAATGTGCTGGATGAGCAGGCAATGACCATGGTGAAAAAGGCCTCGCCCCTGCCACCCGCGCCAGAAGTACTCAAGAACAGAACCCTGATCTTGCTGGTACCAGTACCGTTTACGCTGGAAGAATCTTGAGCTCCACCATCAAAGCCAAATCGCTCAAGGATGTACTGCTCATCCATGAACTGACCTTTATCCTGCTAGTTATCTTGGCAGGTACGGCGGGCGTGATTGGCATGCGCATCTGGGATCAATCCTCGCAAGAGTCCCAGCGCATCAACCTTATGGTGCAGGAAATCCAGCAGACCCGTGGCGATCTCTATCGCCAGATGAAAGAATTGTTCGATATGTACTTCCTCAAGGACCCGCAAGCCCAGGAGGAATACAACGTCTATACCCACTCCATAGACGCGCACTTCCAGAAACTCTTGGAATTGACCGTGGATGAGGAAGAGAAAACCGCGATTACCGAGTTGCATGCCAGTTACCAGGCCTTTGTGGTGGAAACGCAGGATATCTTCAGCCGCCCACAGGATTTCAATAATGAAAGCTTGGAAAAAGCCCTGAACACGCATCTGGAGTCAGGCATTTTCCATAGATACGAAATCATTTCCGCGCGGGCTGAGCGCCTGTTGCTGCTCAAGCAAAATGAATTGTCTTCCAGGCTGGAGGACGTCAAGCATACCTCCATCACCCTGCTGATGATCCGATTGGCCTGGCCATTCTGCTGTTGCTGTTTTCGCGGATTTTCCTTAAACGCGCCATCGTCCGCCCTATCCATAACGTGCTGCACGCCACGCGTGAAATCAGTGCGGGCAATCTGGGACATAAGGCTCCGGAAGAAGGTGTGGCTGAACTGGCTGCACTGTCCCTGGCCATTAATGCCATGGCAGAGGAGTTGAACCACAGCCAGGAAGCCCTAGTGCGCTCAGAGAAACAAGCAGCGCTGGGCTTGCTGGTGCCCATGCTGGCCCACAACATACGCAACCCCCTGGCCAGCATCCGTGCGACGGCCCAGGTGGCAGACAGTGATGCCCTGGATCAAGAAACGCGTGACTCTCTGGTGGCAATTATCAGCACTGTGGACAGGCTGGATCGCTGGACACGGGCCTTGCTCGCCTATTTGCATCCGCTCAAACCCCAGCCTACCCCTACCAGCTTGAGTCACATTCTCAAGGGTGCCTTGATCCCGCTGGAACCAAAAATACGTGAGAAGCAACTGACTATAGAACTGCCGGAATGGCTGGAGCTGGACGACAGTATGTTTACCGACGAAAACCTGCTTGAACAGGCACTCTACAACGTCTTGCTCAATGCAGCAGAGGCATCGCCTGCTGGTAGCGCGCTGGTCATCCGTTGCCACGCATTCACCGACAGCCTGGAGCTTGCCATTCTGGATGAAGGCCCAGGCATGCCTTTCACCCCAGATCCGCATGCCATCAGCCAGGGCCTACGACCAAACGCTTTGGTACTGGCCTGGGCATTCCCTTTGCATTCAAGGTGATGGAAGCCCTATCCGGCAATATCCGCTTCAACCCCAGGCTCAAGGGTGGCACTTCCACTGAAATCCAGCTGCCACGCCACCATTTGCAGGACTAAGGACGAATTACTGCAAGTCGCCAGAAGCTGCTTGCCTTCTCCCGGGTTTTTAACAACAATGGGAGTGTCTAAAGTCCACTAGCCATTATGTTGAACCAAGTTATTGCTGATTTTGAACTCCCTTCCACAAGCGGAAAAACTTTCAAGCTTTCCGATTACATTGGCAAAACTTTGGTGATTTACTTCTATCCCAAAGACAACACTCCCGGCTGTACCAATCAAGGCAAGGATTTGCGCGATTTATATGCGCAGTTCCAGGCTGCCAATGCCGAGATCGTTGGCATCTCGCGCGATGGCCTCAAGTCTCATGAAAACTTCAAAGCCAAGTTCACCTTCCCCTTTGAATTACTGGCCGATACCGAGGAAAAAGCCTGTACGTTATTCGACGTAATCAAGCAGAAGAAAATGTATGGTAAAGATGTACGTGGCATAGAGCGCAGCACCTTTGTCATCAACAAGGACGGCGTTCTAGTACAAGAGTGGCGTAAAGTGAAAGTGGATGGCCACGCCCAGCAAGTGCTCGATTTCATTCAATCTCTTTAGACAAGAAGGCTGCCAGATGATCAGAAAGAGTACCGCAAACACCAAACTGTTCGTTCTTGATACCAATGTGCTGATGCACGACCCTTCCAGTCTGTTCCGTTTTGAAGAGCATGATATCTACCTTCCCATGGTGACCCTGGAAGAGTTGGATAACAACAAGAAAGGCATGACCGAAGTCGCGCGCAATGCGCGCCAGGCCAGCCGTAATCTTGAAGAAATTGTCGGCACCAATCTCAGCCATCTGGAACAAGGCTGTCCCCTCTCCATCAATGGCAACAAGCATGTGAGCGGCAAATTGTTCCTGCAAACGGCTGCTGTCACTGCCGAGCTGCCCATGCTGGCAGGCAGCAAAGCTGATAATCAAATCCTCAGCGTGGTACTGGAGCTGCACAAATCCCAGCCCGAGCGCCAGGTTGTACTGGTCAGCAAGGACATCAACATCCGCATCAAGGCCAGAGCCATAGGCGTTGCGGCAGAAGATTACTTCAACGACAAAGTACTGGAAGACACCGACCTGCTCTACAGCGGCATGAAAGAATTGCCTGCCGATTTCTGGGAAAAGCATAGCAAGGCCATGGAGTCCTGGCAGGATGCCGGGCGCATGTTCTACCGCATCAACGGGCCGCTGTGCAAAAGCTTCCTGGTCAATGAGTTTGTCTACTACGAATTTGAAAAGCCCTTCCATGCCATCGTCCGCTCTATTGAGGGCAATAGCGCAGTGCTGGAAGTGGTGAAAGATTACACCCAGCCCAAGCATAATATCTGGGGCATTACCGCGCGTAACCGTGAGCAAAACTTTGCGCTTAACCTGCTGATGGACCCTGAGGTCGACTTTGTTTCACTCCTGGGCCAGGCTGGCACCGGCAAGACCTTGCTCACCCTGGCTTCTGCCCTGACCCAGACTCTGGACAAGAAAATCTACAGCGAAATTATCATGACCCGTGTCACGGTGCCTGTGGGTGAGGATATTGGTTTCCTCCCCGGCACTGAAGAAGAAAAGATGGCGCCGTGGATGGGGGCGCTAGAAGATAATCTCGATGTGCTGAACAAGTCTGACGAAGAGGCCGGGGACTGGGGCCGTGCTGCAACGCAGGACCTGATACGTACCCGCATCAAGATCAAGTCATTGAACTTCATGCGTGGCCGGACTTTCCTACACAAGTTCCTCATCATCGACGAAGCTCAGAACCTGACGCCCAAGCAGATGAAAACATTGATCACACGTGCAGGACCCGGGACTAAAGTCGTTTGTTTAGGTAATATTGCGCAAATTGATACGCCCTACCTCACTGAAGGTAGCTCCGGCCTGACGTATGTGGTGGATAGATTCAAGGGTTGGGGCCATAACGGCCATGTCACACTAGTGAGGGGCGAACGTTCCAGGCTAGCAGACTTTGCTGCGGACATTTTGTAATAAACCATCAATACAATGACGCAATCTGGCGCGGCCAGTAATTATGACAGGATCAAGGCACCCGCTCTATAAGGTGCGATAATACAGCGATGAATCCGGGTTTTTATATCATTTTGCTAGCGCAGTTCCTTTCTGCGCTAGCGGATAACGCATTGCTATTTACCGCGATTGCCTTATTACGGGACATGGAAGCACCCAGCTGGCATGACCCGCTGCTGCAGTGGTTCTTTGTTATCTCCTACATCATTCTGGCCCCCTTTGTCGGCTCGTTTGCCGACGCCTTCCCCAAGGGCAGGGTCATGTTTGTTTCCAATGCCATCAAGTTCATTGGCAGCACCTCCATGATCTTTGGCATGCCACCTTTATTTGCTTACGGCATTGTCGGTATTGGCGCTGCCGCTTATTCCCCAGCCAAATATGGCATCCTGACTGAATATCTACCGCCCGAAATGCTGGTGAAAGCCAATGGCTGGATGGAAGGCTCCACCGTCATGGCCATCGTCTTGGGCACGGTCATAGGCGCGATTCTGCCTGGCAAAGATATACAGCTGGCCATGATAGTCATCACAGTGCTTTATCTTTCTGCGGCGATATTCAACATTTATATCCCCAAAGTGCCTATAGACCACAAGCTATCTAAGAAGAACCCGATATTCCTCATCAAAGACTTCTGGCTTGCCACCAAAGCTTTGTGGAAGGACACCCAAGGGCAGGTATCGCTGGCAGTGACAACCTTGTTCTGGGGGGTAGCTGCTACGCTGCGGTTTGTCGTGCTGGCCTGGGCGGCTTTTGCCTTGAATTTCACCCCGGAGCAATCCACTTATATGATGGTGGTAGTGGCCATAGGCATCGCCATAGGCTCCATCGTCGCCGCCAAGATGATCAAGCTGGAAAACTCGGTGAAGGTATTACCTGTAGGCATAGTGGTCGGCATCTTGGTGATCAGCATGATCTTTATCACCAATTGGATAGTGGCTTGCATACTGCTGCTGTTCATAGGTGCGCTGAGTGGCTATTTGGTTGTGCCTCTCAATGCTTTGCTACAGCACCGAGGCCATCATTTAATTGGCGCTGGCCATTCGATTGCGGTACAAAACTTCAATGAGAACCTGGGCATTGCTGCACTGATTAGCCTGTATACCTTGATGCTCAAGGCTGAGATTCATATTGACCTCATCATCATCGCCTTTGGCCTGTTTGTCAGCCTGAGCATGGCGGGCATTTATAAGCTGTATCAAGCGCAGATCAAGGCCTGATTATCATCAGCGCACTGCAAGCTCAGCGCCACTAACTACGCACTCATTTGCCAGGCCTGTGCTTTACGGCAGGCTTATACAATAAAAAACCCGGGATATCCCGGGTTTTTTCTTAGTGTGCCATAAGCCGCTGGGTATTTAGTGCAACTTAACCCTGGCTTCTGTTCTACGCGTGATCATGCGTGCCAATATCTGCAGCATCACCGCAAAGAAGCCATGTAGCGCCATCAAATGCATCTGATATAGCGATTGATACATCAGGCGTGCAAACAAGCCTCAATGTACATGCTACCGCCTGCAAGTGAGCCCATCAGGCTGCCTACCGTGGAGTAGCGGCCCAGATTCACCAGAGAGCCGTAATCGCGGTACACATATTCTGGCAGCTTATCCTTGCCTGCCACGCGCGCTTTGACCGTCTTCACCAGCATGGATGCCTGTTGGTGCGCAGACTGTGCACGCGGCGGCACGTTTTCATCATGACCAGGCCATGGGCAAGCAGCACAATCACCAAAGGCGAAGACATTTTCGTCCAGGCTGGTTTGCAAAGTACGCTTCACCACCAGCTGATTGATGCGATTCACTTCCAGCCCATCAAGGCCACGCAGGAAATCAGGCGCCTTGATACCAGCCGCCCACACCACCAACGCAGAAGGAATAAAGCGGCCGCTATGCGTATACACACCCTTGCCCGTAACCTCAGTTACACGCTCACCAGCATAGACGTGCACGCGCAGCTTGCGCAGCTCTACATCGACAGCCATCGATAGCTTGGCAGGCAAAGCTGGCAGCACGCGATCACTGGCTTCAATCAACGAGATCTTGATGTCTTTGTCAGGGTCAATCTTGTCCAGACCATAGGCGGCAACTTCACGAGTGGTGTTGTGTAACTCAGCAGCCAATTCAACACCCGTAGCGCCAGCACCCACAATCACCACTTCCAGCTGCCCAGCCTGGATAGGCTCAGCCTGGGTCTGGGCACGAATCAAGGCGTTATGCAGGCGCTTGTGGAAGCGCTCAGCCTGGCCTTGGGTATCCAGCGCAATTGAATGTTCACGCGCACCAGCAATACCGAAATCATTGGTGGTACTACCCACGGCAATAATCAAGGTATCGTATTTGAATGTACGCCTGGGGATAACCTCCACACCATCTTCATCATGGTAGGGAGCGACATAAACTTCCTTCTTGCCCCTGTCCAGGCCATCCATACTGCCCAGGCGGAAATGGAAGTGATGCCAATGAGCCTGGGCAATATACTCCAGCTCATGCTTGTCAGGATTCATGCTGCCTGCCGCAATTTCATGCAGCAAAGGCTTCCAGACGTGGGTTCTGGTACGGTCAATTAAGGTGATATGTGCTTTTTTCTGACGCCCCAGACTATCGCCGAGCCGGGTAGCCAGTTCCAGACCACCTGCACCGCCCCCGACAATCACCACATGATGCAAATCTGAATTGTTTTGCGTTTCCAATTGCATAACTTCACTTTCCAGGACTAAACAAAATAAATCAGTACAGCCATCAAACTCTATGTCTCGCCAAGACCTTAGTCTTTGTAGATTGGCGTGAATAGACGATTTGCGCTAAAACCACTTGCCTGATTTTACCCCTAAAGCCACGCTGACGCGCATAAAAAAACGGCCATTGAAAAACAATGGCCGTCTTTGCAACAAGGGATTAACAGTGATGCAGGCAACTAGTGCTGCAAACTCCTGCCATAAGCTCCCAGAGCTGCTAACTTATTGTGGCTTTTCATCCAACCATGGCTTGTCACCGCCGCCCTTGTATTGGCTACGCAGGAAGCCAATGATCTTCAGGATTTCGTCGGTGGAAACCAGATCTGGGTTACCAGATACTTGCTTGTGCCAAGTAGCCATACCGCCGTTGGAACCACCAGCGATGGTTTCGAACATACCCTTGTCGGTGATGTGCTTAGCATATTGCCAACGGTCATCGGTAATAGGCACAGCAACTTGACCATCACCGTTAGGGCCGTGGCAGGTGGTGCAGGAATACAGACCGAACTTGGCCTTACCTTGCTTAGCCTTGGCTGGGTCAGTGGCGTACAGCTTTGTGTAAGGGTTTACACAAGTAGCCAGGAATTGCTTGGCTTCTGGGGTGTCATCATCAGCAACCGTGATCTTCAAAGGACTGTTGTCCTTAGTCGATACCAGATTGCAGGCTGCGTTGGCTTGAGACATTGCCAAACCAGCCAGGGCCAGAACTGAGGCCGCCAAGGTTGCTTTTATCACTCCATGATTCAACATACTTTCTCCTTGCTTTTATAAACATTTAACTTCGACTGATTCAATTGCAAATGCACCAGCCTGCATTTCAATTAACGGTTAAGACACCGGGCCGTTGACCCGGTTCATGAAAAATTCCTATTCAAACTTAGGAATCACATCGCCCTTTTTCTCTCTCTTTTTCTCTACGCTATCACCTTCAACCACAGGTACATGCGGGATACCGTATTCATCGAGAATCTTGAGGATGTCATCTTTCCTACGGTCCAGCACTTCTTGCAGCATGGCGAGACGTTCTTTATCACGCTTGCGTACACCCAAGGAAATATTCCAGTATTCCTTGCCGTGAATATTTTCCTTTTCATACTCTGGCGCAGGCACCACTACCAGAGGGATGCTGGCATGCTTGGCATAGTAACCTGCAATTGGGCCCCAAAGGATAGCTACATCAATATCACCCTTGACCAGATCATCAATCACAAAGCTAGGTGGCAGGTTGAGATCGCGCTGAATGCGATACGGGCGCGAATTGCCCAGCAGGCCCTTGTCATTCAAGGGGCGTGAAGGCGGGGTTTGACCGACTACACCGATGATACCCTTGCGCAGGTCAGGGGAATCCCAATCAGTGATGTTATAACCGCTATCCTTGCGGTAAACGAATACATAACCAGAGCGGTAATAGGGCTTGGAGGTCGCCATCATGTCGTTGCCTGCCACAGTCCCAATAATGACGTCACATCGACGTGCATTCAAAGTGTTCCTGATGAAACCCATACGGTCGTACCAGAACTGGTAGGACAGGGTCTTGCCGAGATCTTTGGCGATCAATTCGGCGATTTTATTTTCAAAACCTTCTTGCTTGCCATTCGAATAGGGCAAGTTATCGTAATCTGCACAGACTTTAAGTTCATCCGGGTTATCTTCCCGAACAGGTAAACCACCACGTCCAACATCACCATCTACATCCAGCGTATTTGCGGCACCAGCCATGGCCAAATGACTTACACCAGCTAGGGCTACTACGAGTGAAATCTTTTTCAGTGTCTTAAGCATTACCATTCCTTCCTCATTGATAAACAATCGCATTACTGTTTGCCTACCAAAGATAAAAGCACCCCGCCTTACGGCGGGGTGCTTGAGAGCAACTAACCTATGGTCAGTTCTGAATCTTCTGCATTAAATCAGTCGATTACAGGCTGAACACGTTCAGTGCACCGCCGCCAGGAGCAGCGTTGTACTTGGTCAGTTCTTTGTAACCACCAGCAGCGCCAAGCGCGTCAGTGGAGTTTTCCAGACCCAGGTTCATCGCAACGCCAGCCCAACCGCCGATACCGGACAGTACGCCAACGTATTGCTTACCCTTGTGGCTGTATGTGAATGCATTACCAATCACACCGGAACCAACTTGGAACTTCCAGAGTTCCTTACCGGATTGAGCGTCAACAGCCTTGAACCAACGGTCCAGAGTGCCGTAGAACACCAGATCAGAAGCAGTAGTCAGAACACCCCCCCAAGCGGAGAACTTCTCCTTGTTGTACCACTTGCTCTTGTTGGTCATTGGGTCATAAGCAGCGAAGCCACCCATTACACCGTCAGGACCAGCAAACATGGTCAGAGTAGCGCCAACCCATGGTTGACCAGCAATGTACTTGGACTCAACTGGCTCGTATGTCATGCACACGTGGTTCAGTGGGGAGTAGATCAGACCAGTACGTGGGGAGTAAGCAGCAGGCTGCTGATCCTTGGTACCCAGCGCTGCAGGGCAGATACCCTTGGCGTTGTAGTCTTGGTGAGTCGAGTACTTGCCATCCTTCTGAGGAACGCCGCTCTTCAAGTCAATACCAGTTGCCCAGTTGACGAAGGGGTGTACCTTTTGTGCAGCAATGATGGAACCGTTAGCTGCGTCGAAGGTGTAAGCGAAACCGTTACGGTCATGGTGCCAAGCGTATGTCTTGCCACCCTTGTCGAACAGAATCACTTCGTTAATGCCGTCATAATCCCACTCATCGTGAGGAGTCATTTGATAACCCCACTTGGCGATACCAGTGTCCAGGTCACGGGCGAAGATGGTCATGGACACTTGTTGTCGCCAGGACGTACATCTGGGTTCCAAACGGATGGGTTACCAGTGCCGTAGTAGACCAGGTTGCTCTTCTGGTCATATGGCCACCAACCCCAGGTGGAGCCACCGCCGTGTTGCCAGCCGTCTTTAACAGCTTGTGGCTTCAGCCATGTCTTAACACCCAGATCCTTTTCAGGGAACTTCAGCTTTTCCTTAGGCAGAGCTTGAAGGAACCGCCTTCTTTGTTACCGCCGTTTACGTCTTCGTAAACAGACAGGGAGCTGTAGTGTGGGTTTTCTTTGTTGAAATCAGCGCCGATCAGAACTTCGGAGTCAGGACCTGTGCTGTATGCCTTCCATGCCAGGGAGCCGTCCTTCAGGTTGAACGCAGCCAGGAAGCAGCGAACACCGAATTCAGCACCGGAGCAACCAGTCAGAACCTTGTCCTTGATTACGTGAGGAGCGTTGGTGTTGGTAGCGCCAACCTTAGGATCGTTAACCTTAACGTCCCAAACCTTAGCACCAGTCTTCGCATCAAGAGCGACCAAAACGCCGTCGTTCTGTTGCAGGAAGATCTTGCCATCGCCATAACCCAGACCGCGGCTTACGTTATCGCAGCAGAGAACAGCTTGTACGGATGGATCTTGCTTAGGGAAGTAAGCCCAAACAATCTTTTGATTGTCGTTCAGGTCCAGAGCGTAAACGTTGTTAGGGAAAGCAGTGTGAACGTACAGAATGTTACCAACTACAACTGGGGAACCTTCGTGACCGCGGTTAACACCAGTTGCGAACTGCCAAGCAGCCTTAACGTTCTTAACATTGCCCTTGTTGATCTGGTTCAGCGCGCTGTAGCCTTGGTTGTTATGCTGGCCGCGTGGGTGTACCCAGTTGTTGGAATCCTTCAATGCAGCTTCTTGGTCAGCAGCAGCAGAAGCAACCATAGGCAGTGCCATGGTCATGCCGAATGCGACGCCAAGAGCCAACTTGACTTTGCTCATCTCCATTTTTATAAATCTCCATAGTGATACTACTAAGGGTTTAACAAGACCAAGCCCCTCATTTACCGCCACCCATTTATAATTACAGGCTCTTGCAGTTATCCGGAACTTTGCCTCTTACTCACTGTGGAAGCGAGTAGACTGCATCTTAGTTCACAACAAAACGTTTTGCAATACTCTAGTTACATTTCACTTACAATTAAATAACTCCCTTTTTTGGTGAGATAAATTCCCAGTCACCCTACAAGAACTTCCCGAAACCAGGATCGAATTCTCATGACCGCTACCTTATTCCCTGATATCAAGCCTTATATGGATGATCTGCTGCCGGTCTCTGCACTGCACAGCATCTATTTTGAGCAATCCGGCAATCCTGATGGTGAGCCTGTTGTTTTCCTGCATGGCGGCCCTGGTAGCGGCTGTAATCCCGGTCAGCGTCGCTTTTTTGATCCCGCGCATTACCGCATCATTCTTCTAGATCAACGCGGCTGCGGTAGAAGCCAGCCGCAAGGCGAAATCCGTGAAAACACAACACAAGACTTGGTGGCAGACCTGGAAAAACTGCGCCATCACCTCGGCATTGAGCGTTGGCTGGTATTTGGCGGCTCCTGGGGTAGCACTCTGGCACTGAGCTACGCACTGGCTCACCCGCAAGTGGTGACCGGGCTTATCCTGCGCGGCATCTTCTTAAGCCGTAAATTGGAATTGAACTGGTTCCTGAGTGACATTGAACTGTTCTTCCCCGAGCAATGGGCAACCCTGGTCAACTACCTTCCCGCTGAAGAGCAGAGCGAACCTTTGCTGGCGTTTGCCAGACGCGTGTTTTCCAGCGATAGCAGCATCAATGAAGCTGCCGCCATTCATTGGAACGCCTTTGAATCCAGCATTATGACTTTGCTGCCTGGCGCCCCTGGCACCCAGCCAGCCAATGGCCCACTGGAATTATCTAGAGCACGCGTACAAATTCACTATATTCAAAATCAGTGTTTTGTTGCTGATCTCGATTTTCTGCAAAAAGCCAAAACCCTGGCCCATATCCCCACTGTCATTGTTCAGGGCCGTTACGATATGGTGTGCCCACCGATTACCGCCTACCAACTGGCAGCCGCCATGCCTCATGCTGAGTTACATATGATTGCGGATGCTGGGCACTCAGGCATGGAAGCGGGCACTGTTGCGGCCTTGGTTGCTGCAACTGAGAAATTTAAGCGACAATCGCCCATCACAGCATAAAGCCGCAGGAGGGCTTGAATTTGGGTTTCAATCTATTCAGGGGCAAGCCCCTTGCTGATCACCCTGCCATCAGCAAGCCCAGGCGGGTGTATGCAAGGCAGCGCTACAGCACGCCCTTCTTTGTGCTGCGTGAAACCTTAAATAGCTTCCAGCTGCACAATGGCTTCGGTTTATCAGCCTCGCTGTCGTTCTATGCGATGTTTGCGCTGATTCCTCTTATCCTGCTGATGTTCTTTGTGCTGAGCCACCTGGTGGTCTCATCCAACTATGCCATCGTCAAGCTGGCGATTCTGGTCAGCAATCTGGTGCCCAAGCTCAGCAATCGCATCATGGTGGAGGTTTACAATGCCTCGCAGCACAAAGCCGCCTGGGGCTTGTTTGGTACCATTGCCATGTTCTGGATTGCGATTCCCCTCGCAGGTGCATTGCGTTCGGCCTTCTACACCATTGCCAGCGTAATGGAAGCGCCGTCTTTCATGCGCCGCCAGGTGAAGGACATCCTCGGGGTAGTGGGTATCCTGTTACTGTTTTGCCTGTTCACCATCTTGGGCCTGGGGATTGAGAAGGTAATAAATGTCCTGGAGCCTCATGCCGCGCACTCAAAATACATTAACTCTGTCACCTCTGTTGGATTGACCACTTTATTGATTGCGCTGTTCTTCCGGGTGTCGTTCCCCGTCAAGGTCAGGCTCACACATATATTGATAGGTTCCTTAATCACCGCGCTGTTATGGCTGGCCATGCGTCCCGCTTTCAGCCTGGTGCTGTCTGCCAACCCGGCTTATGGCGCGGTGTTTGGCGGCATGAAGAATCTGTTTATTTCCATTGCCTGGCTGTATTACACCTTTGTTGTATTTATGTTTGGCACGGTGCTGATCTCAACTATGCGCAAAAAAGATGTACTGCTGCTGCGCGGCTTGTTTGATCAGATGCCTGCAGATAAGGAGACCTATCTGGCCGAACTGATGGAACGCTATGGCAAAGTGTATCAACGTGGCGAACATATCTTCAGGGTGAATGACGCCAGCCATGACCTGTACTTTTTAGTGTCAGGCCGCATACGCCTCATGCTGGGCAGCCATTTACTGCGTGAACTCAACCCCGGGGATTATTTTGGTGAAATGGCTTTCCTGACCCAGACGCCACGGGTTGCAGACGCTATTGTGCTTTCCAACGAGGCCAAGGTGGTGGTGGTAAGCGCAGCTAACATTGAAACCTTGCTGCTGGGTGAGCCACGCATTGCCATGAATTTCTTACGGCAGATGGCAGAGCGCCTGCAGCAAAACCATTTGCAGGGTAGCGCTTAGACAGTCCTGCTCCGCTGGCTGGTGCTGTTCGCTGGCTTGGCTGGCCTGGCTACTTGCTTAGCCTGACCATCTGCTGCCCTTCATCCACCGAAAGTGGTGACACACCCTGCAGGCGCTTAACAGGCTGCGCAATAACAGGCTTGGAAAAACGGCAGCATCAAGTGCGTTCGGATCTCGTTGCCACGTCAATCCACACTGCCAGCACCAGCACGGCACCCTTGACTATCATCTGCCAGGAAGTGTCTACATTCATCTGCTGCATGCCGTTGTCTAGGCTAGCCATAACCAATGCGCCAATCAGCGCACCATATACCGTACCTGATCCGCCGCGCATGGAAGTGCCACCGATAAAACAAGCGGCAATAGCATCCAGCTCGCCGCCTATGCCTGCGGAGGGCGACCCTGCAGCCGCACGCGCTGTAGTCACAATCCCGGCAAAAGCGCACATCAGCCCCATCAGCATGAACACCAGCAGTTTGACGCGCATGACGTTAACGCCAGACAATCGACTGGCTTCTACGTTACCACCCACCGCATAGATGTGCCGACCAAACACCGTCTGATTGGTGATCCAAGAAAACACACCCAGCAGAGCCAATAGTATCAACACGGGTAGCGGCACACCGTAAGCCTGGTTCAGCACCATCACAAAGCCGATGGCCGTCGCACCGATGGCACCAACCTTCAATGCATCCATCCAGCGCGGTGGTACTTTCAGACCCAGCCTATGATGGCGACGGCGGCGTGCCAGTGTCAAACAGCAAGTCAGTACAATGATCAGTACGGCGATGCCCCAAGATAGGCCAGGCGGCACAAATGCCTGGGCAATGGCACCCAAATCGTCTGGCACCGGGGCAATGGTCACGCTATCGGTACTCAATTGCAAAAGACCTCGATAGGCCAGCATGCCACCCAAGCCGACAATAAACGACGGCACGCGCAGCCGTGTTGTCAGTGCACCATTGATCAAGCCCAGTGCGGCACCTGCGGCCAGCACTACCGCCACTGACAGCCATGTATTCCAGCCCAGATTCACGGTGAGGATGGCCACCAGCCCGCCTAGCAAGCCGAGTAGCGACCCTACTGATAAATCTATCTCGCCTGCGATGATGATCAGCACCATGCCGCAAGCCAGCATGCCGGTTACGGACATTTGTAGTAACAAATTGGAAATACTATTGGGGCGCAAGAAACCGCCATTGGTCTGATGCCAGAAAAACAGCCAGATCAAAGCCAGGGCCAGCAACATCGCCAACAGCTTGTGCCGCGCAAACAATAGGCGCAGTTCGGAGGAGGAAATCTTCATATTAGTCATATAGCACTCAGGAGAAATGTTGCATTGGTTCAGAGTGAAGGGCAGCGGCAAGCACACGTTCCTGTGTCAGGCCCTGAATAGGGAAATCGCCCGTGATACGGCCAGCATTCATCACCAGCACACGATCGCTCATACCGAGAATCTCAGGCAGTTCTGAAGACACCATGATGATGCTACGCCACGATCAGCCAGGTCGAAGATCATTTTGTAGATGTCGTATTTGGCACCAATGTCCACGCCACGCGTTGGCTCATCAAGAATCAATACCTTGGGGGTTTTCAATGCCATCTTAGAAAGCACCACTTTCTGCTGATTGCCGCCAGATAAGCTGGCGACGGGCAAGCCAGGGCTGGCTGTCTTGATGCGCAGACGCGCAATCTCGCGCTCTACCGTTGCCAGTTCTGAATCGCTATCCACGCGCACGATGCGTGCGTAGTCAGACAGACTGGCCAGCGTGATGTTTTCGGCCACGCTCATCTGCGGC
This sequence comes from Methylobacillus glycogenes JCM 2850, assembly GCF_000617925.1. Classification (GTDB taxonomy): domain Bacteria; phylum Pseudomonadota; class Gammaproteobacteria; order Burkholderiales; family Methylophilaceae; genus Methylobacillus; species Methylobacillus glycogenes. The sequence continues at coordinate 231,198 of NZ_BAMT01000002.1, read as the reverse complement.
ACAATGCCATGGCGCTTGCGATCCTCAGGCACCAGACACAAGCCATGTGCAATGGCATCGGCAGGAAAAGCAATGTGCACCACCTGCCCCGCCACCCACACTTCGCCAACGCTGCGGCCAGCATAAGCCCCATAGATGGCTGACATAAACTCGGTGCGTCCGGCGCCGACCAAACCTGCTATGCCAAGAATCTCCCCCGCCCGCACCTGCAAGGAAGCATTGTCCACACGTTTACGCTGTGGGTTAGTGACATCCCAGCAGCTGACATCCCGCGCTTCCAGCACCACGGCACCGACTTGGCGCTCGGTGCGGGGGAAACGCGCTTCCAGCGCGCGCCCCACCATCAAGCCTATGATTCCATTTTCATCCAAGGTCGCTACCGGGTGGGTGGCGATATGCTTGCCATCGCGGATTACGGTAATGGTGTCGCAGACACGCATCACCTCGTCAAGCTTGTGCGAGATGTAGATACAGGCGACGCCAGCACGTTTGAGGTCATCGATAATGGACAGCAAGACCTCGATTTCCTTGGCGCTGAGCGATGAAGTCGGCTCATCAAAAATCAGCAGCCGTGCTTCCTTCGCCAAGGCCCTGGCGATTTCGAACAGCTGCTGATGGCCGTTGCCGTAGTTCATCACTGGCGCTGCCACATTAACGTCGGTGAGTTTCAGCCGTGCCAGCAATTCGGCTGCACGCTGGTGCATGGCCGGATAATTCATGCGGCCACAGGAGAGCCGCATTTCATTACCGAGAAAAATATTCTCGGTAACGCTCAACTGCTGCACCAGCATAAGCTCCTGATGCAGGATGACAATGCCAGCGCGCTCGCTGTCACTGGTCGAGCGCGACCTGAGCTCCTCACCTTCCCAAAGAATCTGTCCACAGTAACTGTCATAGGGATAAACCCCTGACAGCACTTTCATCAAGGTCGACTTTCCGGCACCGTTCTCGCCGCATAGCCCCAGGCATTCGCCAGGGCGCACACTGAGGTTAATACCCGAAAGTGCAGGCACGCCGGAGAATTCCTTGACGATATCGCGCATCTCAAACAAAGGCTGCTGCGAGAACATGGTGTGCCTTCCGCTTATTTACCAGCGATCTGATCGGCCGTATAAAAACCGTCCTTGACCAGGATATCCAGATTATCGCGGGTCACCATCACGGGCTTCAGCAACAGCGTGTTGACCTGACCTTTGCCGTTATCGAGTTTGGTATTGAAGGCGGGTGTCTTGCCTTGCACCAGCGCAACGGCCATTTCAGCAGCAGACTTGGCGATCACCTTGATGGGTTTGTATACGGTCATTGTCTGCGTGCCAGCAGCAACGCGGCGTACACCAGCCAAATCTGCGTCTTGCCCTGATACGGCAACCTTGCCAGCCAGCTTCTGGCTGGTCAGCGCCTGAATGGCACCGCCCGCCGTGCTGTCGTTAGAGGCAACAATGGCCTGGATATTATTGTTGTTGGCGTTAAGGGCATTTTCAATAATGGTCTGAGCCTTGGACTGATCCCACTCTGGTGTCCACTGATCGCCGACAATGGTGATATCCCCCTTGGCAGCCAAGGGTTTGAGCACATTCAATTGCCCTTCACGCAGAATGCGTGAATTGTTATCGGTGGCGGCTCCTCCCAGCAGGTAATAGCGGCCCTTGGGCACGGCGTTGACCACGCCCTGAGCCTGCATCTCGCCCACTTTATAATTATCGAAGGACACATAGCCATCAAGTGCCGTCCCCAGAATCAGACGGTCATAGGAAATGACCTTGATACCGTTGCGGCGGGCCTTGGCAATGGCATTGCCCAACACCTTGGAATTGAACGGCACAATCACCAGCGCGTCCACGCCGTCGGCGATCAGGTTCTCGATTTGCGCTATCTGGCGCGACTCATTGGCATTGGCGGATTGCACGTTGACCTTGGCCCCCAGCGCTGTGGCCGCCTGGACAAAATAATCACGGTCACGGGTCCAGCGCTCAACGCGCAAATCGTCAATAGAAAAACCAATCACGGGGGCATCCTTGCTGGCATGGGCGGTTGAGGCCGTGATCAGCACAGCAGATAAGGTCAGCACGCAGAGCAGCAAGCGGCGGAATAATGGAATCATGTCAATCTCCTATAGTGGTAGCGCAGTGCGCTCAAAAGGTGATGCCGGATTTTAAGCCAAGGACAAAGGCATTGTCGTTGCACGCGCGCCGCCCGGATTTTTAATGTATTGCAGGTTGGGCCGCAGATAAATTGAGGGGATAGGTGCCCAGCTGTAATAGGTTTCCACCACGTATTCATAGCCATCCCCGACGATGCTAGCGGGGTTACCCAAGCGCTCGTCCTGCTGGCGCATAAAGGCGGCGTAACGCCCATTGTTGTGAGTGGCACCTACAGCGACACCAATGACATCAAGCTCGCGTCCAAATGGCCCTTTGTTTTGCAAGCCCAGCGCCAATTGATGGTCTTGTGCAGCAGTCGCGCGATCCGCCTGAGATATGTTCAGGAACACCGAGGTGCCACTACCGCCTGCCGTACCACTGATCTGCTGTTGAAAGTTAATATACAGCCCATACTGACCATTACGCTCGCGCGGTGCCTGCCCAGTCAAACCGCGCGGCTCACGGTCTTTGTCCTGATACAAGTCCTTGCCGTCAGAGGTGTTGTACCAGCCTCCGAACTTGTAGGACCCAGCCAGGCCGTTCCAGGTCGGCAGCCAGCCATACTCCACCGGGATCAAGACACCCGTGGTGCCGTTGGGATTATCCAAGGATAAGCCGTGGTGCCGCGCATAACGGTCATCCACATATATAGGGTTAACCTGATACACACCCACTTGCACATAGCTTTCCTCAGCGGCATTGACTTTCAGGCGGGTGGCCCATTGGCTAGTCGGCCAGTTGACCCAGTAGCTACCCACCAGATTGCCAGGCTGTGCGCCGCAGAAGGTCAGGTTCTGAAAGTCACAGGAGAAACTGGCAAAGTCCTCGCCCACCGTCATACGACCAATTTTCCACTGCACCTGGTTATTCAAGAAGGCCTGATTCAGCCAGAATTGCGTCATGTGCGTAGTCTGGCCGCGTCCATAGACTTCCTGAATCAGCATATTATTGCCAATTCCGGCATCCGCACCCAGGTTGCTGCCATTACGGTCAGTAATGGTCATTTGAAATGTGGCACCGCTCCACCCTAGCAACTTGTCCATATCGACAGTGGTACCAAGCGCCCATTGATCGGTATAACTGGTCAGCTCTTTTTTGCCGCCGCTGTAATTGTGCGCTGCCTCACTCACATAGCTCAGACTGAGCGCAACACCGTGTTCACCGAGACTAGTGCGTAGCCCGCCCATGTTTCCCAAAAGTGTTGGGCTGGTTTGCAGATCGTAGGCCTGTGCTGCGCTTGTGGCCAAGAGCATGCCTGTCGTTAATATGGGAATCAGAAAACTGCGAGATGTTGCGTACTTATTCACTACTGCCGCTGCCGTAAGGCAAGGGGATAGTGTCATCACTCTCCTTATCATCACCATTCTCCTCAATGTATCGCCCGCATCTAGAACCTAGTGGGGCGTATTTTTTTCATGTTGATTTTGCGACGTGTCAATTTTCGACAAAATTAGTTTCCTCAAAATTGACTATATTGTCAATTTATGTTGTCAATTAAATTGATTTAATTTGACATATCAGGATTGATGGGGCGTTACCGCAAATCAAATGAGGCTGATCAATGAGGGTTAATGAGATTGTGCTTAGGCGTTCAAGACCGCTTGGCGCGGCGCTAACTGGCTGAGAGGCCTTGCTTGTGAGATGTTGACAATTACAGACGCGCAACTGTCTCGAGCGCGGATTACAGCGGGCAGAGGGATAGTCAGGGATGAAACAGGGCGCCAGAACGGCTTAAGGAAAGTCAGTGACAGATGACGAACATCATCTGTCACGAAAGCATGGTAAGGGCAAGCCTGCAACAGGCGTGCAGGGTGGCCTAGCTATCAGCCCACATGCGCAGCAGGTTGTGATACACCCCGGTCAGGCGTATCACTTCGGCATCCTTGCCACCACGCTCTGCGGTCAAGGCCTGGATGCTGTTATCCAGCTGAAACAACAGGGTTCGCTGCCCATCATCCCTGATCATGCTTTGCAACCAGAAGAATGAAGATACGCGCGCGCCACGGGTCACCGGGGTGACGTGATGCAAACTGCTGGAGGGGTATAACACCATATGACCTGCTGGTAATTTGACTTCCTGCTTGCCAAAGGTGTCTTCTATGGTCAGCACACCACCGTCATAATCTTCCGGCTCAGAGAAAAACAGCGTAGCCGATAAGTCACTACGAATGCGGAAACTGGTACCGCGCAGTTGGCGAATGGCGTTATCGACATGGGTGCCAAAGGCCTGCCCGCCCTCATAACGATTGAACAAAGGTGGAAACACTTTGTAAGGCAAGGCTGCAGATATAAAGAGAGGCAAAGCTCCTAGCGCATCCTGAATCAAATCCCCGACCTGGCGTGCCACAGGCGAGCCTTCAGGCAGCTGCATATTGTTTTTGGCCAATGCCGATTGCGCACCGGAAGTAACGTTGCCGTCCACCCATTCCGCCTGATCCATGGCGGCACGGCACTGCTGCACTTGTGCCTTGCTCAATACATTAGGTATTTCAATTAACATTTTATTTCTCCTGCCATCCAGCAAAAAAACCCTATAGAGGGTAAACCTCTATAGGGTCAATACGCGAGATATATTGCACTAAAACTGTAGCAGTTGCGCTTTTAGATCATTAGAACTTGAAGTTCAGCGACACAAATGCCAAGCGGCCTGGGGCTACTGTTGCAAAGTGACGCGTGTAAGTCTGATTGAAGTAGCGCTTGTCGGTCAGGTTTTGCAGATTAAGCTGAATGCTGACGCGCTCATCAATCTTATAGGAAGCCATACCGTCCCAACGTACATAGGATGGTACGTACAAGGAGTTACCTGGATCGGCATACACCTTGTCTACATAGAACGCCCCACCACCCACAGTCAGCTTAGGCAGCACATTATAGGTAGTCCAGACACTGGCGCTGTTCTTGGCAATCCCTGGCAAATCGTTACCCTTGTTGGCTGCACTACCCAAGTCGGTCATTCCACCTGCGAACTGGCCAGTCTTGGATTGCTCGGTATCCAGATAGGTATAACCTGCAAACACATTCCACTGGCTGGTGATCTTACCCGCAGCGCCCAACTCAATACCCTTGACCTTGACTTCACCCGCATTGGCGTAGACGTTATTAGCCACCAGCACACGTGCGTCGTACTTCTCGGTGTAGAAGGCAGCAGCCGTCAGCGATAAGCCATCAAGCACGTCCCACTTGGTACCCACTTCAAAGCTCTTGGTACGTTCTGGGCGCAAATCTGCGGTTGTGCTTGTGATGAGGTAGCCATTTTCTTGGTTGCCGTCACCATTGTTCAAGCCCACAGGTGTGCTGGAAGTGCCATAGGAGACGTAAACATTGCCACGCTCGTTAACCTTATATACCGCACCCAACTGGTAGTTCCAGATAGTGTGGTCTGCCGAGGCATTGTCAGCCGCGGTAGTAGAGTCACGACCAATCTTGAACTTGTCGTAACGTACGCCCGCATTGACCAGCCACTTCTCATTCAGCTCTATCGTATCAAATGCATACAGCGAGTGATTTCTGCTGGTTGTTGTATTGGATGGTGTACCAGCAAAGCTCACATCCAGATTGGATGGCCTGCTGGGGTCTGGATCAAACATATTGACCGGGGAAGACAATGTTCCGCTGGTCAGCGCAGTGAATTGATCGGTTTCTACCTTGGACCACTCAAAACCAACGTTCACTGTGTGCTTGATGCTACCAGTGGCAAAGGCAACGGAAAGATCTGTCAGGTTAGCCAAAGACTCAGTCTTGGTATAACGCGCCTGGTTGTTGAGGTTAAGCAAGCCAGAAGCACCACCAGCCGCCTGTACCAGCGCACGGGTAGTAACGTACTTGTTCTTGCTGATGCCGTACCTGGATGTATTGCGCAGCACCACATCATCATTGAAGGCATGCTTGAGTTCCAAAGTGCCGATATCAGTATCAGTCTTCTGGTAATCCTTATCCTTGAAGCCGTAGAAGTTATCCTTGCTCACACTCAGAGGACGGTGGTGCAGCACACCACTGTTGTCAGCATAAGGCAGGCCGCGATCAGCCATGTCATCGGTCTCAAAGTGGTACCAATTGACGCTGGCAGAAGTGGGGCCATTCAAACCCAAGGTAATGGAAGGCATAAAGCCCCAGCGCTTGACATCCACCGAGTCACGGCCCGGGGTATCGGCATCATGCACCATACCTACCAAACGGATAGCCGCATCATCACCCAACATATAGTTGCCATCGAAAGTCGCACGGCGATAGCTATCTGTGCCTACCCCAATAGAACCGGAGGTGAAATTATCAGCCTTGGCACGCTTGGTCACGATATTGATGCTGCCACCAGCAGAGCCACGGCCATCAAATGCGCCACTGGGGCCCTTAAGCACTTCCATCTGCTCAATGGCAAACACTTCACGCGTTTGCGCACCTAGATCCCGCAGCCCATCTACAAAAATCGCGCTCTGGGAATCGAAACCGCGAATGAAAGGACGATCCGTCATGGCCGAACCACCGCCTTCACCAGAACCAAAAGTGATGCCAGGTACAGTACGCAATGCGTCCTGGAAGGTATTGGAACCTGTATCACGGATCACATCTTCCGTTACCACGGTGATGGATTTGGGGGTGTCTTTCAGTGTGGCTGTGAATTTCTGGTTGGCAGACTTTTCAACCTTATATGGATTTTCCTTTTTGGACTGTACCTGGGTTTCAGGCAAGGTCACAATATCTTCGGCGGCCACGCTGGCACCAGAAAACACCAAGGCCATGGCGGTTACCACGGGCTTGAATGCCAGCCCTGGCTTATTTTGCAGAATTTTTTTCACGATTTCTCCTTTACACAACTTTAAAAATTCTTAAAAGCCGCGAATATAAATAAGAATTCTTCTTGTTACAAGTAATATTTAGCCTTTGTTGCACATAAACAACACAAATATCCCTCTGTTAATTATGGGAATTTGGATTAAAATATTGTGCTTTCTGGCTGGTGAAACATCCTTTCCAGCCTTGATTACCATTGCGAGAAAAACACCGTGACCCAGATTGTCGTTGCCGCTTTATACAAATTTGCCAGCCTCCCTGATTACGCCCAGCTTCAACCGGGTTTATTGGCGCTGTGTAATGCTCAAGGCATTAAAGGCACTTTGCTGCTGGCGGAAGAAGGCATCAATGGCACGGTGGCTGGCACCCGCACAGGCATAGACACCCTGCTGGAATACTTAAGGCGTGACCCACGCCTGGCTGACCTGGAACATAAAGAGTCTTACACCGACGAATTGCCCTTCTACCGCATGAAAGTGCGCCTGAAAAAGGAAATCGTGACCTTGGGCGTGCCTGGCATAGACCCCAATAAAACCGTGGGCACCTACGTCAAGCCTGAAGACTGGAATGCGGTAATTTCAGACCCGGATGTCGTGGTGATTGATACCCGCAATGACTACGAATTTGAAATCGGCACATTCAAAGGTGCCATAGACCCCAAGACCACTACCTTCCGTGAGTTTCCTGAATATGTACGCAACAACCTCAACCCTGCGCGCAATAAAAAAGTGGCCATGTTCTGCACTGGCGGCATACGCTGCGAAAAAGCCAGCGCCTATATGCTGGAGCAAGGCTTTGAAGAGGTATATCACCTGCAGGGTGGCATACTGAAATATCTGGAAACCGTGCCTCAGGAAGAAAGCCTGTGGGAGGGTGAGTGCTTTGTGTTTGATCAACGTGTGGCAGTCAAACATGGCCTGGAAGTGGGTGACTATGATCAATGCTATGCATGCCGCCACCCTGTGTCAGTAGAAGATATGGCCTCGGACAAATATGTTAAAGGCATCTCCTGCCCGCGTTGCTATGACTCTTTATCTGCAGAAAAGCGCGCCAGCATTACTGAGCGGCAGAAACAAATCAATTTGGCCCGCCAGCGTGGTGAAACACACATTGGTGACAATGCGCACAAGCATCACTCCTGAAGCCGCTCCAACCCCGGCATCACCCTAGCTAAATCTTCACGGCAATAAAAAAACCCCAAACATATATTTATGTTTGGGGTTTGCAGTTTTGTAGCCAGCTGCAACCGGCCACAAACCTTGTTTGTAATGTTAGGCTGACGTCAGCTTAGTTAACACCAACGTAGCGCTTTACCTTGAAGTGGTGCTTAGGGTGCGTTACGTATACAAACTTCTTGCCTGCGTTACGGTCAGCACTCACACCGCTGGTATCAATACGGTTAGTATTGAAGTGGTGCTTGAAGTGAGGACGGTTGTTACGGGACTTCACCACATCTTCGTGAGATGCTACCGCCTCAACTTCTGACACACGGCCTTCAGCAGTAGTGTTAGGGTTGATGTTGGCAGCCGCCAGGACTTGGTTGTTCAACAAGGCTTCATTTTCGTCAGCGTGTGTCAGAGGTGCCCAAGCTGCAATCAGAGCCAGAGCTGCAATAGATAGTGTCTTTTTCATGATTATCTCCAGGTAGTTATATTTGTTAGCGAAACCTTACAATTCCGCAATAGTTGACATGTTACTAAACTAAGACCTAGAGAAAAACATAACATTCCCTGATAAACACTTCGATAAATCCGAAGTATCATGGCATAACGCGGCACTAGGGTACTCATATGAACTATAAACAGCTAAGTTATTTCTGGGCGGTGGCAAAGGCTGGCAGCCTGGTCAAGGCCAGCGAGCAACTGGGCGTCACCCCGCAAACCTTGAGTGGGCAGATATCTCTGCTGGAGGCAGAACTCAACGTTACCTTATTTAAGCGCGTTGGCAGAGGCCTGGAGCTTACCGATTCAGGCCGCATTGCCCTGCCCTATGCCGAAAGTATTTTTGAGACTGGCAGCATGCTGGAGGAAACCCTGCGTCACCAGCCCAAGAAGCGGCCACGGGTATTTAATGTAGGCATTGCAGAGTTTGTACCCAAATCGATTGCCTATCATTTACTCTCCGCAGCCATGTCGCTGGAAAACCCCATACGTATTGTTTGCCGCGAAGATAATTTTGAAACCTTGCTGGCCCAGCTTGCCATTCATAAGCTAGATATCGTGCTGGCTGATAGACCCATGCCTAGCGAAGTGAACATCACAGGCATTAGCTATAAGCTAGGTGAAAGCGGCACCAGCTTTTTTGCCAAGGCAGAGCTGGCATTGAAATATCCGGGGCAGTTTCCTGAACGTTTGCACAGAGCACCCATGCTAGTAATGGGAGAAGACAGCCTGATTCAGCGGCAGCTCATGCGCTGGCTTAATGAGCAGCACATCACACCTAATATTGTCGGGGAGTTTGATGACAGCGCACTGATGAAAGCATTTGGTATGGCAGGCATAGGCTTTTTCACGGCCTCATCCGTTATCGCGCACGAAATTGAACAAGAATACGGTGTGATCAAGATTGCGGAGACCGACGAATTTACCCAACAATTTTATGCAATCTCAGTGCCAAAACGCGCCAACCACCCTGCGGTAGTTGCGGTTAATGAATCTGCAGACAAACTATTTCTATTTAATAAAACACCCGCTTCAACTTCGCTATAACAAAAGTATCGTTACGGGTGTTATTACCGCACAGCGTATCACTAACTTAAAGCTCAGCTTTCAGCATCAGGTACATCATCTTTATAAGGAGGTATCTCTTGCTGCACTACTACCCCTTCGTCCATCAACAAAAATGCAGCGTACTGTGGCCACTGCTTAGCAATAGCAATGAGGATTCCAGCCCTGGGTTCTCTTCTACCTAATTCCGTCCCGATCAGAGTGTCTTTAGGTATCCCTGTACGGCGACTGAATTCAGTGCGACCGAAACCAAGACTTTCACGGATTTTTCTAACTTTCTCACCAATGGGCATTGACATATGTATATGGATAAATTATTGTCTCGTTGACTATTGTTCACACAACCAATAGTCAATAGAATATGTTATGATTCCCAATGATATTCAATTGAGGCCTTCCGCGATTATGGACAACGCACTTGATACTCGTCAATTACCTTCAATACCTGTTATCTCCAGAAAACGCTTCGCAGATCTGGTTGGCGTGAGTGAAGAAACCGTAAGCGGTTGGATTAACAGAGGTTATCTCCCAGCCTTCAAAATGGGAAAATATCGACTAGTTAATTTGGCCGTGCTCAATAAACTTGCCCTTGAACGCCCCTATTATGGTTCCAGCGTCAGATAGGGGGCAAAGCGCTTTAAAGCAAGGGATTACTATTGACCAACACTCATTGTCATATTGAACAAGAAATATCAGTTGTGTCACATAACATTAGCGCAACACCATTTACCCCGCCATGTCATTTCTCTTAAGCCAGCTTTATTTTAGAAAAATAATGCTAGTGATTTTTAGGCTTTTGCATCATTTACACATAAAGGTTAAGAGCTCCTGCGCTGCAAAATTTATCCATTTTTGCAGCAGCATTTCAACTATGACAGCAGCCCAATCTTTCAGGTTAATGCGAATGAACTTCAGTCAAAAATTCTAGTTGGTATCAAATGGCACACTGGCTAATCGCGATTAACCCACGTACTACTCGCCGTTGTGTAAAAGGCCGTTAATCGAGTCAAATCTCCTGAGCGCACAAACTGCAACTGCATACATGAATAACTGCTTATACACCCATTTACAGCCTGGTGCAGATAAGAAACGCTCGGCAGCTATATATAGTATGTTGAAGCAAAGGCGGGATAACGGTTTAACCAACCCGCTAGGTGTATTGGTACTGCACATGAATGATTTCTTACCTAAGCAAACAGATATAACTCAGATATGTGAAATATAATCAAATATAACCTATAATGAGTGGTCAGCCCATGAGCTATACCCTATTCATCAAACGCCAGGCGGCAAAAAAGCTTAATAGCCTGCAACGGCCTGACAGATTCAGGATTATTGAAAAAATTGAGCTGCTGGCCATCAACCCAGACAATCCAGACCTAGATATAAAAAAATTAGCGGGGGAACCCTATTACAGACTTAGGGTTGGAGACTGGCGCATCATTTACGAGCGCCGGGATGACGTCAGAATTATTGCGATAGAGAAAATCAAGCCGCGTGGAGATGCTTACAAATGACCCTGCAAACCATAAAGTCACTGGATGGCAAAGACGAATATGTTTTGCTGCCCATCGCTATATATGAAGCCCTTAAGGACAAAATCCAAGATCAGCTCGCGGCAAAGCATGCGCCAGCAAATGACGATGATGAGTTTATTCCCTTTGTGCTAGAAGATTATATTGATAATCCTCTGGCCCTGGCTCGCATCAAAGCAGGCTTCACCCAACAAGAACTCGCCGCCAAGCTCAACGTAACTCAAGCTTATATCAGCAAAGTCGAACGGCAAGACAAGGTAACAGCGAAACTACTTGAACGTGTTCATGCTGCATTAGCAAAATGAAGCTCATTGTTCTTTTGAAAGACCGTGATTACGAAAACATCTGAGCTGTTATTCAGAAGTAAGTGGATAATCCCTGCAGAAACCGCCAGAAGGGATAATTACCTAGGCATTTGAAGCTGTAGTAACTACGACAGCAACCCCTTAAGAAAGTGTGCCGCTCTTAAACGGCGCGGATGTGCGATATTTCGCGCACCATACCAAGTTCAGCGGGCGTCTATACCCTGTCCCTTCAACAAACTTTGGCCATAGCTTTATCACCACACCATGAGCCTGAAACATGCCTACATTGCGCTAGAGCATTTGCAGGAAGCAAAAAATTTTAACCTGCTAATGTCTTCTGCTCCTTCATCAAATCTCTACTAGCACGAATAGAAGCGACATCAAAAAGCTGTTCTACCCCAACTGCTCCAGCCACGAAACCGGATATAAGTATCTGAATTAATGTTGTTGAACCATAATGATCGATTATCAGCGGTGCATACACTATTGGAAGTACTGCAATCATTATCAAAATGAAATATGCCACACACTTAACAATGAAGAGTTTCTGTAAAGTTGACTCACTCTTTGTTGTTGCAATCCACCCATTTTCTATATGGACAAATTCTCCAGCCAAGTTAAAAAGCCTAAATGCTTTCGTTGGATTCGGAAATCGAATCAATAGCTCAATAGCTTCAAAACTGTATCTCTTACGGAAAAATACATAAAAGGCTTGTTCGACAATCAAAGGCTGTCTGGCCCTAATGTCTATACTCAGAAATGATGATATGAATTTGTAATCCTCTTGTAGTTTTAAATGACTCCTTGAGCTTTGTCTGATCAGATTGATTAGAAACTTGAGAGCCAGTGGGGTCAGAACGGTTATTAATACCTTTGCTATCTCCAGGAGCATATTTTTGTTCTTACGGATGAAGAAGATTTGATTATGTATGAAAAATCACAACGTGTTGACAGCAGAAATGACAAAGGGGTTACGTTTTCACGTAACCCCTTTGTTTATATGGTGGGCCCCCCCGGAGTCGAACCGGGCACCAACGGATTATGAGTCCGCTGCTCTAACCAAGCATGAGCTAGAGGCCCAAAAGCTTTACCGCTTAATCGTTGCCAGTCTCGAGGAAACTGCGCAGGCGCTCAGAGCGGGTTGGGTGACGCAGCTTGCGCAGCGCCTTGGCCTCAATTTGACGAATACGCTCACGCGTTACATCGAATTGCTTACCGACTTCTTCCAGTGTGTGATCGGTATTCATTTCAATACCGAAGCGCATACGCAACACCTTGGCTTCTCGTGCGGTCAGCGATTCTAACACTTCTTTGGTCGCTTCGCGCAAGCTTGCGTATACAGCCGCATCAACAGGTGCCAATGTTGCCATATCTTCGATGAAATCACCCAGGTGAGAGTCGTCGTCGTCACCGATAGGCGTTTCCATGGAGATAGGCTCCTTGGATATCTTCAGGATTTTGCGGATTTTGTCTTCCGGCATTTCCATTTTTTCCGCCAGGGTGGCTGGATCTGGCTCTAAACCAGTCTCTTGCAGTATCTGGCGACTAATACGGTTCATCTTGTTGATGGTTTCTATCATATGCACCGGAATACGGATGGTACGCGCCTGATCCGCGATAGATCGCGTAATGGCCTGACGTATCCACCAGGTGGCATAGGTAGAGAATTTGTAGCCGCGACGGTATTCAAACTTATCTACCGCCTTCATCAAGCCGATGTTGCCTCCTGGATCAAATCCAGGAACTGCAGGCCACGGTTGGTGTATTTCTTGGCGATAGAGATCACCAGACGCAGGTTGGCCTCAATCATTTCACGCTTGGCACGACGTGCACGGGCTTCGCCTGTGGACATCTGCTTGTTGATTTCCTTGAGTTCCTTGATAGGAATACCCACACGGTCCTGGATATCCAGCAATTGTTGCTGCTGGTCATCAATAGAGTGCTTGAAGCGCTCAAGACGTTCAACGTAAGGCTTGTTCACAGCCAACTCAGGGCCTAACCATTCCAGGTTGCCTTCATTGCCAGGGAAGCTCTTGATGAAGTGCGGGCGTGGCATGCCAGCCTTCTCAACACAGAAGTCCATGATCTTGCGTTCATGCGAGCGAATTTCGTCCACCATGCTGCGCACGCGCTCACAGAGGGCTTCAACTTGCTTGGCAGAGAAGCGGAAGGCCATCAGTTCTTCAATGATGACGCCTTGCAGCTTGAGGTATTCTTTATCTTGCGAGCCTTTGCTTACCAGAATGGCGCTCATTTTCTGATGCGCGTCACGGATAACAGCAAAGCGTACTAGTACTTCTTCGCGCAGTTTGGCGAGGGCTTCGGCGGAGATGGCAGCTGCCTTGGCGCCGTCATCATCTTCATCGTCCTCATCCTCGTCACTTTCTTCATCTTCATTGGCTTCAGCCGCTTCTTCGGCTGCCATTTCAGAGCCCAGGCCGTCATCGGCATCAATCAAGCCATCCACCAGGTCATCAACGCTGATTTCATTGCTTTCAACCTGATCCACCATGGCCAGCAATTCGATAATGGTGCTGGGGCAAGCGGCAATCGCTTGCACCATGTGCTTGAGGCCATCTTCAATGCGTTTGGCAATTTCAATTTCGCCTTCACGGGTCAACAGGTCAACCGTGCCCATTTCGCGCATATACATACGCACAGGGTCTGTAGTACGGCCAAACTCGGAATCCACAGTCGAGAGGCTTGCTCTGCCTCTTCAACCGCGTCTTCATCCGCTACCGGGGCTGGTGCATCTGACATCAGCAGGGCTTCGGCATCCGGGGCTTCTTCATACACCTGAATGCCCATGTCATTGATCATGCCGATGATGCCGTCGATCTGTTCTGAATCCTGAACGTCGTCTGGCAGGTGATCGTTGATTTCAGCGTAGGTAAGGTAGCCACGCTCCTTGCCAAGCACGATGAGCGATTTCAAGCGCGTGCGACGGATATCCGCGTCATTCAGCGAGCTGTCATTTTTCTCATTTACATTGTCGTTTTGTTGCTCTTTAGCCATGCTTGACCTCAATCTGACATACCGCAAAGTTGATTTACGGAAAACCCTAGATTATATCTCAAAAACACCTACAATTTTTAGCAGTTTTTCTGCCCTGCAATAAACTTAGCGCTGACTGATAGACTTTAAAAGCTCGCGCTCTTCAGGTGTTAACTGGCTCAATGGCTTCTCTTTCAGCCTATCAACCACTGAGCTTTGCTGCCTTTGCACCACCAGTTCACGCAGCTGTTTGCGCAAACCTTCCAGCTCCAATGCAAAATCCAGGCTTTCATCCAGCAAATGCAGCTCGCGCTGCAATTCGCGCAACACTACACCATCCACACTGGCTTCAAGCTGATGCAACATCACCACAGGCTTGGCGGCCGGATTGGCCAGCGCCAGTTGCAACACCTGGGTTAACAACACCTCATCCGGATTGATCTGCGATAACCCTTGCAGATCACTCGGCTGCACCAACTGCGGCTGCATAATGGCCATCAAGGCATAACGCCGCTGCAAGCTCATGGTGGTGCGCGTTTGCCTGGGAGCAGACCGGGCCGGGCTGCGTTTAGTTTCCGGCAATTTGATCATGCTGCGCATTTCATCCGCGGAAATATCCGCCAATTCCGCCACGCGTTTACGTAACAGCAAACCCAATCTTGGCGCTTGAATCTGCTTGAGTATGGGTTCAGCCTCATTGAGAAAACGCACCCTGTCCTCTTGCGATTGCAAGCCATTGCTGGCGCTTAGCTCCTGCACCAGGTACTGCGACAAAGGCACGGCCTGGCCGATAAAACTCTCAAACGCTTCTTTGCCGAATTCGCGCACATAGCTATCCGGGTCATGCTCGGTCGGCAAAAACAAAAAGCTCAGGCGCAAACTATCCGTCAACGCAGGCAAGGCATTCATCGCCGCACGCCAGGCGGCTGCCCGGCCCGCATTATCACCATCAAAGCAAAATACAATTTCGTCGGTCTGGCGCATCAGCTTGGTGATATGCGTAGGCGTAGTTGCAGTCCCCAACGCGGCCACGGCATATTCAATACCGTATTGCGCCAGCGCCACTACATCCATATAGCCTTCCACCACCAGCACCCGACCCGCATCACGAATCGCCCGCCGCGCTAGAAACAAGCCGTAAAGCTCTTGGCCTTTCTGAAATAGGGGCGTTTCAGGCGAATTCAAGTACTTGGCACCCGCATCAGCCGCTTCCAGCACACGGCCACCAAAGCCTATCACCTGACCCTTCTGGTCATGAATAGGGAACATGATGCGATCACGGAAGCGATCATAGCGCCGCCCCTGCTCGTTTTCTATCACCAGCCCAGCGGTTTTCAGCGTTTCCTGGCGGTAATCGGCAAAAATCTGTTCCAGGTTTTGCCAGCCCGCTGGGGCATAGCCCATTTGAAAGCGCGCTGCCACCTGACCACTCAAGCCACGGCCCTTTAGATACTCAATCGCCCGCTCAGATTGCTTGAGCTGCGCCTTGTAGTAGTTGGCCGCTTGCTGCATGACCTCATGCAAACCAGGCAGTGCCTTAACACGCATTTCATCCTCGGGCCGCGTTTCTTGCGGCACTATCATGCCTACGGTCTTGGCCAGCTCGTGCACAGCCTCAACAAAGCTGATGCCCTGATATTCCATAATAAAACCCAGCGCCGAGCCATGTGCACCACAACCAAAGCAGTGGTAAAACTGCTTGGTGGGGCTGACAGTAAACGACGGGGATTTTTCGTTATGGAAAGGGCAGCAGGCAGAGTAATTGGCCCCGGCCTTTTTTAAAGGCACGCTGCGGTCTATCACATCGACAATATCGACGCGATTGAGCAAATCCTGAATAAAGGAATCGGGAATCATGCGGCCAACTCAGCGCGGAAAAAAACAAAAAAGGAGCCCGAAGCTCCTTTTTCAAATGCTGCGTTGTGCACGATATCAGGCAGCAAGTCTGGCCTTTATTAATCCAGAGATTTTACCCATGTCAGCACGTCCCACCACTTGTGGCTTGACCGCCGCCATGACCTTGCTCATATCCTTGATGCTGGTAGCGCCAACTTCGGCTACTACAGCTTCGAGTATTGCCTTGACTTCATCTTCGGTCAGCGGAGTAGGCAAGTAATCTTGCAGTACAGTCACCTCAAACTCTTCAACCTCAACCAGATCCTGGCGATTAGCCGCCTGATATTGCGAGATTGAATCGCGGCGCTGCTTGAGCATTTTTTCTATCGCCTCGATGACTTGTGTGTCATCCAATTCGATACGCTCATCCACTTCGCGTTGCTTGATCGCTGCCTGCAACAAACGAATAGCGCCAAGACGTGCACTATCCTTGGCACGCATGGCAGCTTTCATATCTTCAGTAATGCGGGCCTTGATCGACACGACAACCACCCAGGCTTAGTAGAGCTTGGTAGGCAGAGTCTGGCTGCGAATACGGCGATAGTGACGCTTAACAGCAGCAGCAGCCTTACGCTTGCGCTCCCATGTAGGCTTCTCGTAGAACTCACGCGCGCGCAAGTCGGTCAACAGACCAGTCTTTTCAATCATGCGCTTGAAGCGGCGCAGAGCCACGTCAAACGGCTCGTTTTCTTTTACACGTACGCTAGACATTTAAATCACTTTACCTTTGAGAAAGGGTGAAAAAGTTTGCTATTCTAGCGGCTCATTATTGTTTTATCAATCATTATCCGCATTCTTATGTTAATTCTTGGCATCGAATCCTCCTGCGACGAAACCGGGCTTGCCCTTTACGACACCGAGCACGGCCTGCTCAGCCACGCCCTACACTCACAAGTTGAGATGCATGCGGAATATGGTGGCGTGGTGCCAGAACTTGCCTCGCGTGATCATATTCGCCGCGCACTGCCACTCACGCGTCATGTGCTGGAACAGGCCAACAAAACACTCGCAGATATTGATGGCATTGCCTACACCCAAGGTCCTGGCCTTTCTGGCGCATTGCTGGTTGGCACCAGCGTGGCCGAGGCATTGGCTTTCAGCCTGAGCCTGCCCACCATAGGCGTGCACCATCTGGAAGGCCACTTGCTGGCACCACTGCTGGAAGCCAACCCGCCTGATTTTCCTTTTGTTGCCCTGCTGGTCTCGGGCGGGCATACCCAGCTTATGCGCGTGAGCGCCATAGGCGATTACGAATTACTGGGTGATACCCTGGATGATGCAGCAGGTGAAGCCTTCGACAAAACCGCCAAGCTGCTGGGGCTGAGCTATCCCGGTGGCCCGGCCATTTCACGCCTGGCTAGCCAAGGGCAAGATGGCGTTCACAAGCTACCACGCCCGATGTTGAATAGCGGCGACCTTAACTTCAGTTTTAGCGGCCTGAAAACCGCAGTGCTGACTTTGGTGAATCAATATGGCGATGCACTGGATGATGTGGCGCGTGCCAATATTGCCTATGAATTTCAGGAAGCGGTGACAGAAGTATTAACCAAGAAGTGCATGGCCGCCCTCAAGCAAACCGGGCTGAAGCAATTGATAGTGTCAGGTGGCGTAGGGGCCAATACGCGCTTGCGCGAGCGCCTCACTACCGCCGCCCAGCGCAGGCATTATCAAGTGCATTACCCCAGGCTGGAATTCTGCACCGACAACGGCGCCATGATTGCCTTTGCCGGCGCCATGCGCATGCGCCATGCAGAAGAAAGCAATCACAGCTTTACCGTCAGGCCGCGTTGGGATTTGGCTGAATTAAGCCAGCCCTGATAAGCCAGCCTTAACAGACCCAGGCTAATCCTGCTTTTGCAGCCTGCTGCAAAAGCCAGCGACTTAAACCTCAGGGTTTTTTGCCAAAGCCTGCTTCAGTACCATCCAGCAGCTTGCGGATATTGCTGCGGTGACGCCAGATCAGCAGCAGCGACAACACAAACACCACAATGATGTAACCCACTTGCGGCAATAATAGCCAGGCAAAACCTGGCGCCAGCGCTGCTGCAGTTAACGCGGCCAGTGAGGAAAAGCGAGTCAGCGCAAACACTGCCAGCCAGCTCAGCAAGGCCAAACCTGCCAATGCGGGTGAAAACGCCAGCAAAATACCCACCGCAGTGGCCACACCCTTACCCCCCTTGAAGCGGTAAAACACCGGATATAGGTGGCCCAGGAATACTGCCAGCGCAATCCAGCACACCACTTCAGGGGCCAGGCCATACACTTGCGCCAGCCAGACTGGCAACCAGCCCTTGGCCGCATCACCCAGCAGGGTCAGCACAGCTGCCAGTTTTTTGCCACTACGTAGCACATTGGTAGCCCCAGGGTTGCCAGAGCCTACGGTGCGGGGATCAGGCAAGCCGAAAGCGCGGCTGACGATGATGCCAAAAGCGATAGAACCGAGAAGATAAGCAAGAAGAATGAAAACTGCGGTATTCATGAATGTCGTTTGAATTTAAAATGTGGCCGTATTCTAACAGCCTCAAGCACCTACGCAGAACTCGCACACCATGGATATTATTTTTCTTAATGAGGTCAAGGTGCAAACCAAGCTGGGTGTGCCCGACTGGGAGCGCCTGACGGCTCAGACCATAGTGCTAGATATCGAAATTGCGATGCCGCACAGCCACTCCTGCCAGACCGATGAAATAGACGACACCATAGATTATGGCCTGGTGGTCAATCGCATCCGTGAGACGCTGAGCCAGCGCAGTTTCAAGCTTGTGGAAGCGCTGGCCGAGCATATTTGCCAATTGATATTGCAGGAATTTGGCGCACCCTGGGTCAAGCTACGCGTTGCCAAGCCCGGCATTCTGCCTGGCCTCAAAGCGCTGGGTGTACAGATTGAACGCGGCCAGCGCCCGGCTTAATTCCACTCATTCCCCAACACTACGTCTTACCCCACTCTAGGTTAGCTTAGCCACGCGGGTGATGATGGGCATGCAGGGTTTTTAGCCGCTCACGCGCCACATAGGTATAAATCTGTGTGGTGGAGATATCGGCGTGCCCCAACAGCATCTGTACCACGCGCAAATCCGCGCCATGATTCAACAAATGCGTGGCAAAGGCATGGCGCAGCACATGGGGCGACATGGTGGTTTTGATGCCTGCCAGCAAGGCATAGCGCTTGATCAAATGCCAAAACGCTTGCCGCGTCATGCCTTGCCCACGCTGGGTCACAAACAAGGCATCGCTGAGCCGCTGCTGCATGATGGCTGGCCGCGCCTCTTGCAGATAGCGCCCCAACCAATCCAGCGCCACTTCACCCAAGGGCACCAGCCGCGTCTTGCTGCCTTTGCCCGTCACACGCAGCACCCCATCACTGAGGCTCACTTCTGTGGTCTGCAAGCCCACCAGCTCAGAAACGCGCAGCCCGGTGGCGTATAGCGTTTCCAGCATGGCTTTATCGCGCAGGCCCAGCTCAGTGCCTATATCAGGCGCGTCCACCAGCCGCTCAACATCTTCTTCACTCAGGCTTTTGGGTAGTGAGCGTGGCAACTTTGGCGATTCCAGATGTAGGCTGGGGTCATGCGTAATCATGGATTCGCGCAAGAAATAGCGGTAACAGCGGCGCAAGCTCGCAATCAAGCGGCCAATACTGCGCGGCTTGCTCTGGGGAAATTTGAAAGCGATATAGGCTTGCAGATCTTCTGCCTCGGCCTGCAACAGGTTCTTGGCTTTCACCGCTTGCAACCAGTCGGCCCACGCCTGCAAATCCGTGCGGTAGCTTGTCAGCGTGTTGCGAGCCAGGCCATCTTCCAGCCAGAGATGATCAATAAAGCCATCGAGGATGGCATTGCCCTCAGCGCTGCTCATGCTGCAATAACCAGCGCTTGATATCCAAGCCTTGCTCTACGCCTTTCATAAAGCCACCCAGGCCCTGTTTGGCAACAATACGGTGGCAAGGGATCAGCAAGGGCAGCAGATTGGCACCACAGACATTGGCCACCGCACGCGGGCCGGAGTGCACACGCTCAGCCAAGGCGCCATAAGACCAAACCTCACCCAATGGAATTTGCTGCATCATGCGCCAGACACGTTGCTGGAATGGCGTGCCCTGCAAGATAAAAGGGATATCCAGCGGCACACTAGCATCTGCCAGATAACGCTTTATGGTCAGCGCCGCATGCTGCACCAAGGCTGATCGGCACAATACTCGGCCTGCGCCTGCGGCATGAGCCGCAATCCGCTGAGGTAATCATGCTCAACCTTGATGCCAACCGCGCCAAATGGGGCTGCCACCACTGCATCAAAATCATTCAATTCAAGCTTCTCATGCCAGCATTCTAGACCAAAGCACAGCAAAAGCGCCAAGCGTATACAGCCAGCGCCAGGCAATAAAAAACCCCGCATCGCGGGGTTTTCTCTGCTACGGGATAAACCAGTACCTGGTTTATTCTGCTGCGCTGTTGGTATCCTTGGTGCGCAGTTGCAGCTTTTCCTTGATACGTGCGGACTTACCGGAACGCTCACGCAGGTAGTACAGCTTGCTGCGACGTACGTCACCGCGACGCTTCACTTCTATGCTGGCGATCAGCGGGGAGTAAGTTTGGAAAGTACGTTCCACACCTTCACCGGAAGAGATCTTGCGCACGATGAAAGAAGAGTTCAGGCCACGGTTACGGATGGCAATCACCACACCTTCGTATGCCTGTACACGCTTACGTGTACCTTCAACCACGTTTACACCAACCACTACGGTGTCACCTGGGGCGAAATCAGGGATAGTCTTGCCAAGACGGGCAATTTCTTCCTGTTCTAGTTGCTTGATAATATCAGCCATGTTGCTTCCTTTTAGTTATGAGAATCTTGTTCCTGCTCTATTTCCATGAGCAGCCGAGATTCCTCTTTCGTCAATGACCTCGCGGCCAACAAGTCCGGGCGTCTTGCCCGGGTCCGCGCCAGAGACTGTTTCAGTCGCCAGCGCTTGATCTTGGCATGGTTACCGGAAAGCAATACTTCCGGCACCTTTTGCCCCGCATACTCCTCGGGACGAGTGTAATGCGGACAATCCAGTAATCCATTAACAAAGGAATCTTCCTCTGCCGATCCGGCATCGCCAAGAGCACCTGGCAATTGCCTGATGATGCGTCCATAAGCACCATGCGGGAATTTCACCGCCTGATAGCACATAGTCGCCTATCGAAATTTCTTCATCTACCACCGTGGCGAGCAATCGCTCATCCACACCTTCATAGCGGCTTGCCAGCAATATCAGCCCTGGCTCCTCACACAAGCGCATCACATGCGCATGGGTCAAGGGTTTACCTTGTGGCGAAAGGTGTATCACCTTGCTGCCTACCACCAGCCGCCTGCTGTCTCAGCTTGGCCGCCTGTATGGCGCTGGCTAGCGGCTCTGCCAACATCACCATGCCTGGGCCGCCACCATAAGGCCTGTCATCCACTGTCCTGTAGTTATCTACAGTGAAATCACGCGGATTCCATAACCCCAGCTGGTAGATGCCACGCTCCAAGGCTCTGGAGCTAATGCCAAAACCACTGAGTGCAGCAAACATATCCGGAAACAGGCTGATGACATCAAACTGCATGACACGCTTTTGGCTGTCAGCTGCGGTTTCTTGCTCGCTCAAAATTCGGCGTCCCAATCCACCAGCATGGTCTTGCCCGCGATATCTACCTCGATAATCACCTGGGCAATAAAGGGTAGCAATCGTTCACGCTCACCCTTCACCACAATGACGTCATTGGCACCTGTGGCGAATACATCATTGACCACACCCAATGCCACACCCTGCTGATTGCTGACATTGAGGCCAATCAAATCTGACCAGTAGTACTCGTCTTCTTCAGGCGCTGGCAAGGCATCTCGCGGCACTGCAATGCGCATGCCTTTGCAGGCAAAAGCAGCATCTCGGTCATTCACACCATCCAGCTTGACCACTAAGAGATCATTGTGGATTTTGGCATGTTCGACTTCATATGAGCGCCATTGCTCGGGTTGCAGCGGATCGCCGCGCCCCAGCCACCAGTGATCATAATCAAACAAGCCGTCCAGCGTTTCGGTTTCAGGCTGCACTTTCAGCCAACCATAAACGCCATAAGGGGCGACTACGCGCCCCATAATGACTAATTCACTCACGACTTTTACCAGCCGTTTCGCAACGGCTTAGAATTAAGCAGACTTTTGAGCCAGCTTAACCAGGCGTGCAACGCTGTCAGACAGCTGCGCGCCATTGCTGCGCCAGTGAGCAATACGCTCGCTATCAAGACGCAGGCCTTCTTGGCCTTCTTTAGCCAACGGGTTGTAGAAACCTACGCGCTCAATAAAACGGCCGTCACGGCGACTACGGGAATCAGCCACGACTACACTGTAAAAAGGAGCTTTCTTCGCGCCACCACGGGCGAGACGAATGATCACCATAATCTTGTTCTCTTTAGACTAGACAGAAAGGCGCGGATTTTACGTTATTTTTTATGGTCTTGGCAAGACTATTCTGCAAGACTTGTCCCGGGGACATAGCGCGTGGCATCGGCAATTCCGGCCACAATGAAGCCCTGCCTGCGCAAACGGCAGGAATCACAAACGCCACAGGCCTCGCCATGAGCATTGGCCTGATAGCAAGACACGGTCAGGCCGTAATCCACACCCAGCTCAGTACCGCGGGTAATGATCTCGGCCTTGGTCATATCAATCAGTGGCGCATGTATGCTGATAGTGCGGCCTTCTATGGCGCTCTTGGTGGCAAGATTGGCCATGTTCTGGAAGGCGCTGATATATTCGCCACGGCAATCCGGGTAACCGGAGTAATCCAGTGCATTGACCCCGATAAAGATATCCCGCGCATCGAGTATCTCGGCCCAGGCCAGAGCGAGTGACAGCATGATGGTGTTGCGTGCAGGCACATAGGTAACGGGGATGCCCTCACTTGGCGTTTCGGGCACCGCAATACTGCTATCGGTAAGTGCTGAACCGCCGAACATGGCAAGGTCCAGTTGCGCGGTCTTGTGCAATGCCGCACCCAATGCCTGGGAGACCTCATCGGCAGCATGCAGCTCGGCCCTGTGGCGTTGCTGATAGTCCAGGCTCAGGCAATAGCATTCATAGCCTTGAGCGCGCGCAATTGCCAATACCGTGGCGGAGTCTAATCCACCCGATAACAACACCACCGCTTTCTTACTCATGAGTTGACTTCCTAGATTCGGTCTAGCTTGATATGGCTAGCCATTGAATTACTTGCCTGGGGTTTCACCCCAGAGGATCTTATGCAGTTGTACCTGCATGCGCACAGGCAGTTTGTCTGCCAGCACCCAGTCGGCTAGGTCGGTAGGCGAGACTTGGCTGAATACCGGTGAGAAGATCACTTGGCATTTATCGTTGAGCGCATGCTCGGCCAGCAGTTGTTTGGCCCAGTCGTAATCTTCACGACTGCACAAGACAAACTTGATTTCATCCTTGGACTTGAGGCGGCTAAGGTTTTCCCAGTGATTATTGGCCAACTCACCTGAGCCTGGCGTCTTGATATCAAGAATCACCGCCACACGCTCATCAACGCCATCCGTGGCGACTGCACCACCTGTTTCCAGCGAGACTTCATAGCCTGCATCGCACAGGCGCTGCAAGAGATTGAGGCATTCTTTTTTCTGCGCCAGCGGCTCACCGCCAGTCACGCAGACATAGCGCGCGCCATAGCTCTCCACCTGCGCCATGATCTCGTCCAGCGACATATTGCTGCCACCCTTGAAGGCATAGGCAGTGTCGCAATAAACGCAGCGCATGGGGCAGCCTGTGAGGCGCACAAATACGGTAGGCAGGCCTACACGCGATGACTCCCCTTGCAGGGAGTGGAATATTTCGTGGATACGTAACACGGGATTATTTGGACTTGATAGAGTCCAGCACACCTAGGCGGCGCTTGGCACTGGGTGCCAATTCATGGCTGGGATATTTATCCAGCAGGCTGCGCAAGGTTTTCTTGGCACCATCGACATCAGACAGCTGTATCTGGCTATTGGCGATGCTGAACATGGCATCTGGCACTTTGTCGCTATCTGGATGCAAGGTGATCAGCTTTTGCTGTGTACTGATGGAAGCCTTGTAGTTTTTCAGAGAAAACTGCGCACTACCCAAGCCGATTAAAGCCTCAGGTGCCTGACGTGAGCCAGGATGGGCTTGCAGGAACTTGCTATAGGCGTCAAACGCCTCTTTGAACTTGCTTGAAGCCAGCAATGCCTTGGCGGCATCCAGCTCTGCGGCTTCCGGGCTGGCGGCCTGGCCAGCTTCTGTAGCACCCTGGCCTTCTTGACCAGGCTGGCTAGCAGCAGCCACACCGCTTGCTTCCAGCTTGCGCAGACGGCCATCAGTATCAGCGTACAAGTCACGCTGACGTTGCTGCACATTATCTACATTGTGATTGACGACCTCGAGATCGCCCTTCAAACGGCTAATTTCTTGATTGAGGCGATCAATCTGCCCCAATAAATCCAGCATGCCCTGGCTTTTGAGTTCCAGAGCTTGCTGGCTTTTCTTCAGTTCAGCCAATGTTGCCTGCGTTTCCTGTTGCTGGCTTTGCACCTGTTGCTGCAGATCGGCAATCTTCTTTCTCGCTTCATCATCACCGAACAATGCGGCTTGGGCAATATAAGGCAGCGAGAGAACGGCTGCAGTAGCCAGTACCAGTAAACGCGGCATCATTGATTACTCGCCTTGGTAAACGATGTCTACGCGACGATCTTGCTTGTAGCAAGAGTCATCAGCGCAAGTGGCGTTAGCCTTTTCCTTACCGAAGCTCACGGTTTCGATTTGGCTGTCTTGCACGCCCAATACGTTCAATACCTTCTTCACAGCTACGGCACGACGCTGACCCAGGGACAGGTTGTACTCGCGAGTGCCGCGATCATCGGTGTTACCCAGCAGGGAAACCTTGGCATCGCTGTGTGCGGTCAGGTACTTAGCATGCGCTTCGATCAGTGGGCGGAACTCAGCCTTGACTGCATCGCTATCGTAGTCGAAGTAGATGTTACGCTTGGACAGGATGTTGTTAGGGTCCTTCAACGGGTTGCTAGCCAGTGAGGAGTCAGAAACACCACTGGTTGCAGAATCGTTGCTGCTGGAAGACTGAGTCGTTGCCGGGCTCTTGTCTACAACTGCAGCTTGAGGGGTATCCTTAACAGCCTTGCTCGAGCAAGCTGCCAACATGGCAGCAAGCAGTACGCTCATCAATAGACGCTTGTTCACTTTGTTCTCTCCTTTAATTATTAAGACCAACACAATCAACTGTTACATCACTACAAACTTGCCTGTTCACATAAACCCGCGCCAGTAGCAGACGCCAGCCCTTACAAGAACTTGCTTGTTATTCATTTATTACTGTCCTGCATTAAACCTAGCACTACTGATTAACGAACGGGCCCCAGGCTGGCTCACGCACATCACCACCAGCTTCACTAAGACGTTGCTTAACCTTGCCATCAGCAGATACCGCAGCCAGCGCACCACGTCCGCCTATCTTGGTAGCATGCAATATCATGCGGCCATTAGGCGCAAAGCTAGGCGCTTCATCCTTAGCACCATCACTAAGTATCTGCACCTGACCACTGAGGATATCTTGTATCGCTACACGGAACTTGCCTTCATCACGACGGATATAAGCCAGTGACTTGCCATCGGCGAAATGCGCGGGCTGACGATATAACCACCTTCAAATGTCACACGGCTGGCATCACCGCCACTGGTAGACATACGGTAGATCTGCGGGCTGCCGCCACGGTCAGAGGTGAAGTAGATGTAGCGACCATCCGGCGACCAGGTTGGCTCGGTATCAATCGCAGTGGTGCGGGTCAGCTGCTGCAGGCCAGTGCCATCAGCATTGATGCTGTAAATCTGCGAGTTGGCAGCGTAGGTCAACACCAGTGCCAGACGTTTGCCATCAGGCGACCAGGAAGGTGCGCTGTTGTTACCCTTGAAGTTTGCCAACACCGTGCGTTGACCAGACACCAGGGACTGCACATACACAATAGGCTTCTTCTTCTCGAAGGACACATACGCCAGTCTGGTGCCATCAGGTGACCACACTGGGGAAATGATAGGCTCTACAGAAGAAACTACGGTTTGCGGATTGAAGCCATCGGAATCTGCCACTTGCAGCGAGTAACGGCCGTTGGCCTTGCTGACGTAGGAAATACGTGTGGCAAACACGCCCTGCTCACCCGTCAATTTCTGGTAAATCACATCGGCTATCTTGTGCGCCGTCATGCGCAGCTGGGCTGGCGTAATGTTGTATTCCATACCCACCAGCTGGTTTTGCTTGTAGACATCCAGCAAGCGGAAAGAAACTTTGAGCCTATTGCCAGGCAGGTTTTCTATGGTGCCTATGGTCAAGGCCTGCGCCTGTATCGCTGACCAGTCGCTATAGTTCACCTCATTCAACTCATGCGGTTGACTCGCCACTCCACGCGTTTCCAGCACGCGGAACATGCCACTGCGACGCAAATCGGCACTGATGACGTTGGCGATGGTATCTTGCTGCCCGGCGATGGCGCCTTGCTGGGCGAAGGGCACCACGGCGATAGGAATCTGCTGGGCCGCACCACCCACAATCTCAATGGTGAGTGCCGCCTGGGCGCCAAATGGCAGGAAGAAAACTAAGAGACTGAGTAATAAGCGTAATTTATTCATTTGTGTTTAGGGCTTTAAAAAATTACAAAGTTCCCCGATGGTTTAGGCGCCATTCTATCAAATTCGCCCTTGACCGCACTATGCGGCTGGGTCTGAGCCAGGCTTTATTTTGTTAATAGAACGTAATTTTTGCTTAAAAATCCTCATTTGGACGGAATTTAAGCTGTAAATCACGAAAACGCGCGATCAGTTCAGGCTGCGAGGGTAGCGGCAAAGGTTGAGATTGCAGTACCGCACGCTCGACTGCCTCATCGCACGCAGGGATGCCGCTGCTCTTGAGCAACCTCGGTGTTCCTATGACCTCACCAGTAGGCATCAAGGTGATGCCCAGCTCCAGCTCTGGCTTGCCAGAACCACACAGCTGACGATTCACATTGCGCTGAATCTTGGCGCGGATCAGCCCCACATATTTATCCATCTCGCTCTGATTGGCGACATTGGCACCCGCCTGCGTTGGCCCTTGTTTTTGCGCAGGGGCTGGGCGTGCGTCCTCATTGAGCAATTCCTGCTGTAGCTTCTTCAGCTCTTCCAGGCGCTTGCTGTCGTCCTTTTTCGGCTCGGGCTTTTTTTCTGGCTTGGGCTCAGGTTTTTTAGGCTCTGGCTTCTTTTCAGGTTTAGGCTCAACCTTTTTTTCCGGCTTGGGCTTTTCCGGCTCTTTTTTCTTCACCTGAATTTCCGCTTGCGGCTCGGGTTCAGGCGCAGGGTCTGGCTTGGGCTCAGGCTTGGGTTCCGGTTTCGGCTCGGGCTTTACAGGCTCTGGTTCTGGCGGCTTGGGTGCAGGCGGCTTGGCGATTGGTTTATCCGCAGGCAGGTTTTCCCATAGCTCAACCTGTGCCACCACCACCGGGTGGCTGGTGTTCCAGTTAAAGGACACCAGCAACACCACCAGCAGCACAATGTGCACCAGCAGCGAAAGCGCGCCTGCCTTGACCAGATAGGGATTGGGTTTACGTGGCTTCATCAAATCAATTAGCTGGCTTGAGCAAGAGTCCGACTTTGTATTGCTTAAGGCTATCCATCAAGGTGATGACCTTGTCGTATTGCACGTTTTTATCGGCGGCGATGACGATGGCGCGATCTGGGGTTTTTTCCAGCTGGGTTTTAACTTCAAACAGCAGTTGGTCACGCTCCATGACCTTGCTTTCGATTTCCGCCTTGCCATCACTCTTGACGGTAATGACAATGGGCGCAGCCGTTTGCTTCAGGGTCTGGCCGACCTGGGGCAATTCAACCACCCCAGGGTTGGTCATGGGGGCGGTCACCATAAAGATCACCAGCAATACCAGGGTCACGTCGATATACGGCACGACGTTAATCTGGTTCATCAGGCGACGGGATTTGCGACGACTCATCAAATCTCCTTAGGCTTTGCGCTGCAGGATGTTGGTAAATTCTTCGATAAAGCTTTCATAGCGCACGGCCAGACGGTCTACCGAGGCAGTGAAGCGGTTGTAGGCAATCACGGCCGGAATCGCGGCAAACAAACCGATGGCAGTAGCCACCAGCGCTTCGGCAATACCAGGGGCCACATGGGCCAGGGTAGCCTGGGCCATATTGGCCAGACCACGGAAGGCATTCATGATGCCCCATACCGTGCCAAACAAACCGATATACGGACTGACCGAACCAACAGACGCAAGGAATGGCAGATGTGAATCCAGCTCATCCATTTCGCGGTTGTATGAAGCCCGCATGGCGCGACGCGCACCTTCGGTGACATCACTGACTTCCAGGCCGGATTGGCGCTTCAGCCTGGCGTATTCCTTGAAACCAGCTTCAAAGATGCTGGCCATGCCCTGCACATTGCGGCGGCCCGAGGTTACGCTCTCATAGAGCTGATTGAGATCGCCGCCCTTCCAGAATACGCGTTCAAATTCCTCGGCCTCTTTATCCGCGCTGCGGATGGAAAATACCTTGAGGAAGATATACCACCAGGATATCAGCGAGGTCAGCAGCAACAGCGCCATCACAATCTGCACTGGCACACTGGCGCCAGTGATCAGCGTTAAAAATGACATATCTTCGGTAAGGTTCATTCAAGCTCCGTTGGTTTGATCAGATTGCGCAGGACTGCCGGGAGCTGCGCTGGCCGGAATTTTTCAGCCTCTACACAGACAACTTCTACCGTGGCCTGAACCAAAAGTTCATCGCCACGCACTATTTTCTGTTTGAATTTGATGAGGCTATGCCCCATTTTTTCTACTTCGGTCACCACTTCCAGCGCATCATCAATGCTGGCTGGGCGGCGGTATTGTAGCGCAAGGGCACGCACCACGAACAAGACCCCGAGATCGCGCCTTAGTTCAGACTGGTCTATGCCCAGGCTGCGCACCCACTCGGTACGGCCACGCTCCATAAACTTGACGTAATTGGCGTGATACACCACACCACCACTATCGGTATCTTCGTAATACACCCTCACTGGCCAGCGAAACTCTTGCACACCACTCATTGCTGCCATAGCTCCCCTGTGCCCAGCTTGCCAGGCACGGCTAGGCCAAAATGCTGGTAAGCCTGCTGCGTGGCGATACGCCCTCTGGGCGTACGCATCAGGTAGCCTTGCTGTATCAAATACGGCTCCAACACATCTTCTATGGTGTCGCGCTCTTCGCCTATGGCGGCGGCCAGATTATCGAGCCTACCGGGCCACCATCAAACTTCTCCAGCACGGCCAGTAGTAATTTTCTATCCATGACATCAAAGCCCAGTTTGTCTACATCCAACATCTGCAAGGCCGCATCGGCAATCTCTGAGCTCACCACGCCATTGAATTTCACTTGCGCATAGTCGCGCACTCTACGTAGCAAGCGGTTGGCAATCCGCGGTGTGCCGCGAGAGCGACGCGCAATTTCCAGTGCGCCATCGGCTTCCATGCTGACTTCCAGCAGGCCAGCCGAGCGGTGCACAATGCGCGCCAGTTCTTCGGCGGTATAAAACTCCAATCTGGAGACAATGCCAAAACGGTCACGCAAAGGTTGGTCAGCATGCCTGCGCGCGTAGTGGCACCAACCAGGGTAAATGGCGGCAAATCCAGCGCACAGAACGTGCCGCCGGGCCTTCACCTATCATGATATCCAGACGGTAATCTTCCATCGCCGGGTAAAGAATTTCTTCCACCACAGGTGACAATCTGTGGATTTCATCAATAAACAGCACATCGTTAGGCTCAAGATTGGTCAGCAGCGCAGCAAGGTCGCCTGCGCGTTCCAATACCGGGCCTGAGGTTTGGCGCATATTGACGCCCATTTCCTTGGCGATAATGTGCGCAAGGTGGTTTTACCCAGACCAGGCGGGCCAAACAACAACACATGATCCAGCGCCTCGGAACGACCACGCGCCGCATTGATAAAAATCTCCAGCTGCGCGCGCGCCTTTTCCTGCCCGACATATTCGTCAAGCACCTTGGGGCGTAGTGCGCGTTCCAGCGCTTCTTCTTGCGTGCCTTGAGGAGAGGGAGCGATTAAACGGTCAGTTTCTATCATGGGCTGGCTTGTCAGTTGCGGCTTGCGCCAGGGATACACTCAGGAGCTGGATTTTACTAAGGCTTAATATTTTTTTGGCTCAAGCCTGAATGCTCTATGTGCATGATACAGAAAAGTTTGCGCCAGTTCTGCACATCTCACAGCAAAATCTGCGCACTAGCGCAGCTTATGTCAGGTGATGCGCTTGGGGTGCATGCCATTCCCCCCGTGCAAACGCTGAACCAAACACTAAGTCTTGGAAAGTGCTTTCAGCGCCAGCTTGATGCCATCGGTGACGGAGACATCAGCAGGCAATTGCTTCACTGCCGCCAGGGTTTCGCGCTCGTTGTAACCCAAGGCCAGCAAGGCATTGAGTACATCACTGCTAGCCGATTTGGCATGCGCTGCACCGCCCGCTGTGGTCAACCCTTCGATGGAGAATTTATCCTTAAGCTCCAGCAGCAAACGCTCAGCGGTTTTCTTGCCTACGCCTGGCACTTTGGTCAGCAAGCCTGGCTCCTGCAAGGCCACTGCCTGCGCAAGATCATCCACCGACAAGCCACTCAAAATCGATAAAGCCGACTTGGCACCAATGCCATTGACCTTGAGTAATTGCCTGAAGGTGGCACGCTCTTGCTCACTGCCAAAGCCATAGAGCAATTGCGCGTCTTCACGCACGATAAACTGGGTGAGCAACACCACTTTTTCACCCGTGGCGGGCAGGTTGTAAAAGGTGCTCATGGGCACTTCGCACTCATAGCCCACACCGTGGCAATCGATCACCACCTGTGGTGGAGTTTTGTCTATGAGGATACCGCTCAATCTTGCAATCATATCAATCTGCCGCCTTTCACCCTGAAACCTGCTGTTGCCAGCTTACCCAACCCTTGCCCACCATGTGCATGACAGATGGCGCAAGCCAATGCATCCGCCGAATCTGGCCTGGGCAGGCCGGGCAGGTTTAGCAGGCGCTTGACCATTTCCTGCACCTGATCCTTGGCGGCATGGCCATTACCCACCACCGCCTGCTTGACCTGCAGCGCGGTATATTCCGCCACGGGCAAATCACGCAAGACCAGGGCGCTGATGGCGGCACCGCGTGCCTGACCCAGCAACAGGGTAGATTGGGGATTGACGTTGACGAAGACTTTTTCTATCGCCGCTTGTTGTGGCTGGTAAGTGCTGATGACTTCCGCCAGACTGTCGAGAATGATCTTGAGACGGGTGGGCAGATCTTCTATTTCACTGCCCTTGCCCGTGGTGGTCTTGATGGTACCGCTGGCGATATAGCTGAGTTTTTCGCCGATTTTCTCAATCACGCCAAAACCAGTGAGCCGCAAGCCAGGGTCAATACCAAGAATTCGTAAGGTCATTCCTCGGTGTTTACTCTTCTATCACAGCCGTGGTGTAAACATCCTGCACATCATCAAGATCTTCCAGCGCATCCAGCAGCTTTTGCATCTTGGCACCGTCTTCACCACTGAATATGGTTTCATTGTCTGGCTTCATGGTCACTTCAGCTAACACAGGCTTAAGGCCAGCGGCCTCTAGTGCTTCCTTGACCACGGTGAAATCATTGGGCGCAGTAATCACTTCTATGCTGCCGTCTTCATCGGTCACCACATCTTCAGCCCCGGCTTCGAGTGCGGCTTCCATCACCTGGTCTTCACTGGTGCCAGGCTCAAACAGCAACACACCACAGTGCTTGAACATAAACGATACCGAACCATCGGTGCCCAGATTGCCGCCATTCTTGCTCAGCGCATGGCGCACATCGGCCACCGCGCGTTGCTTGTTATCGGTCAGGCAGTCGATGATGATGGCCGCACCACCTATGCCATAACCTTCATAGCGAATTTCTTCGTAGCTCACGCCTTCAAGTTCGCCCGTACCACGCTTGATCGCGCGCGTAATGTTGTCTGCGGGCATGTTCTGCTCTTTGGCTTCTGCCACAGCCGCACGCAAACGCGGGTTAAAGTTGAGATCGCCGCCCGAGAGACGTGCGGAAACGGTGATTTCCTTGATCAGCTTGGTGAATATCTTGCCGCGCTTAGCATCCTGACGCCCTTTACGGTGCTGGATGTTAGCCCATTTGGAATGCCCTGCCATGAGTAGAATCCTTTGATTGCGATTGAAGCAAAAAACTTGGCGGATTTTACCATACAGGCTTACAAGAAATATCAGCGCTAAAAGTGAAAAATGCAGCCACCGCTAACTTGCCAGTTAGCAGGTGCTGCATGATTTCAGATACGTGAATGGCGATAGCCGGGTTAAATCGGGATTACGTTGAAGCTCGCCATCAATCCTGCCCCATGGCTGGGTCTACCACCTCTTTGGCGCGCATGCTGTGCAGGGAAATGATCAGCAGCGCCAGGCCTATCAGCAACATGCCTAGGATTTCCCCAGGAGTGGGTGTCTCACCCAATTGCAGCCAGGCCGCCAGCACCCCTATCACCGGAGCCAGCAAGGAAGTCATGCTGGCAATCCCCGCAGGCAGATGCTGCAAGGCATATAACCAGAGCAGCCAGGCCAGCGCATTGCACAGCACAGCATTGAACAGCACCGCGCCTATGAAGTTGGGCGTCCAGTTGATCGGCCCAGCAGGCACCATAAAGGCCACCACCACCAGCGGCAATGAGCCAAATAGCATTTGCCAGGCAGTCAGTGACATCAGGTCCATATCCGGCACACGCTGATGCAGCTTCTTGGCAACAATCACCGAAATGGCCCAGAACACACCACCCAGAATCGCCAGCAGCATGCTGAACCAGCCTGTGCCCAGATGCAGCGGGTCCAGAATAATCACCAAACCCATCACTGAGCTCAGCACCGCAAACCACTGTGCACCGCGGATTTTTTCACCAAGCAAAGGCCAGGCCAGCACCATCACCCAGAACGGCATGGTGTAGGTCAGCACGGCGGTCTTACCCGCACCCCCTTCCACCAGCGCCCAGATAATCATGCCGGTAAAGCCACAGGTTTGCAGCACGCCCAGCAATATCAGGTAGGCAGCTCGCGCGGCTTCAGCGGCTTGCGCATAATCAACAGCAGCGCAAACAAACACAGCGCACCATAGAAAGTACGCATGGCGGCAAACTGGAAAGCCCCGGCAAACTCCAGCGCGTGCTTCATCACCACCCAGTTATAGCCCCAGAGCAAGGCCAGCACAATCAGCGCGGCGAAGGCACGTAAGGTGTTTTGCCCGTGTGGGCTTGCTGCGTTCATGGTGAGTCCTGACTTTCCTGCCACATTCATACCGCCATCATGCCATTTTCTGGCCTGGCAGCTTTCTTGTATTGCTGTTATTGCTATGTTTAACGCTTAGTTCCAGATATGGCTCAGCACTTTCCAGCTGCCATCGGCTTGCTTGCGGTAGAGCAAGTGCACATTGCCACTGAAGTTCTGACGTTCACCCTGCGCATCTACCACCGCAGCGCTCCAATGACCACGTTGATGCGCAAGATTGCCATCAACACCTGCCTCCAGCAGCTCCAGCTTATGGTCGATAATGCCTTGACCTATGGAGGTTTTCCAGAAGGAAACCAGCGCGGCCTTGCCAGTGATCTGGGCAGCACCTGCGGGCAATACAGTGCCTGCGTCGTCATAGTAGGAAGCCACCAGTTCGTGATCCTTGGCATTGAAGGCATTGTCCCAGGCTTGGTTCAGGCTGAGGGCGGTGGCTTTGAAGTCTGCTGCGGTCATATTGCTTCCTTTGAGGGTTTATATAGAGGGGATGCTAAAAACTAAAATCAATTCCAGGTATGGGTAAGAATCTTCCAGCTACCATCCTGCTGCTGCTTGTAGAGCAAATGCAGATTGCCGCTGAATTCCTTAGGCTCTGCGTCCGGGGCCTTGAGTACTGCACTCCACTTGGCGCGCTGATAGATAGTGCCGCCGACAATGCCGGTTTCCACAGTGGTGATCTTGTGCTCGCTCAAACCCTTGGCAAACAGGCCAGACCAGAAATCGGCAATGCCTGGCTGCCCACTACTTGCTCGCCACCTGCGGGTAACAAGCTGCCATGTTCATCATAGTAAGAGGCGATAGTGCCTGCGGAGGCCTGGGCAAAGGCTTCGTCCCAGGCTGCATTCAGCTTGCCCACCAGGGCACGCGCTTCTTCTTCGTCAGGCTTGCTATGGCATTGATACCAAAGCGCCCCGCCTATACCGAGCACGACCAACAGGATAATGACGATAATGCTTTTGCTGTTATTCATGGTGTATCCCTTTATCTTAAGTTTTAGATCTTGGTTTTAGATTCTGAGCTTGCTGCAAACCATTTTGAAACGACTGCAAGTCGCCTAAAGGCCAGCACCATCCGGCGCGTCAAAGGCCACTATGCCTGCATCCAGCTTGTGTAGGATGCCATTCAGCAGACTACGTTCATCTTCACTCACCGCGGCCATGCACAAACGCAGCCTGGAGTAATAATCTGGCATCACCTGATCGAGCTTGGCCTGGCCTTGTTCGGTGAGTTTGATAGACACTTTGCGCCTGTCATCCTTATCGAATACGCGTTCTACCAGCTGCTCACGCTCCAGGCCATCTATCAGGCCCGTCATGGTGGGGCGGCTAACCCCGGCTTTCTCTGCCAATACCGAAGGCAATGACATATGATTGTCTTCGCGCATCAGCAGTATCAACACCCACCAGCGCCCTTGCAGCAAGCCATGCTGACTGAGGCAGGCATCCAGCGCCATGGAGAGATCGCTTGCCACGCGCAAAAGCTGCAGGAAAGAAGTGATGGCACTGGTATCTGCCTCGGGATAGCGGGCGGAGAATTTTTCCAGTACTACCTGGCTGGGGAGGTCACGGAGTTGTAACATAATTAGTTAAATTATAGTTAGCCGACTAATCATGTCAAGTAGCACTGTTAAGATTTTTATCCTTCAGTTGTGCAAATCTGGCTAAGTGGTGTGCAAGGACAGGGGTGATACATTTGTGCTTGGCGCATCTTTGATAGTGGGAGTGCTAATTGCCTTGTCCCTTGCTGCCGCGAGCGAGAGCAGGGGTCAAGACCACCAAACCTCCAGACATAACCACCCTCACCCCAAGCTTTTCCCCTATCCCCTCAAATATTTAACCCTCCTCCATTAAGGTGTATATTGGAATCACCCCCAATAAAAACAGCAGGAGGAGACCATGAAAACTGTAAGCCAGATTCTGGAAACCAAGGGCAGCACCATCTATTCCGTCGCACCGGAAAGCCTGGTTTATGATGCCTTGCTCATAATGGCGGAACACCATATCGGCGCCCTGGTGGTCATGCACAGGGACAAGATGGTGGGTATTTTCTCAGAGCGGGATTACGCGCGTGAGGTGGTGATCAAGGGCAAGACTTCCAAGACCACAACTGTGGGAGACGTTATGTCGGTGCAACTGATTACCGTCACCCCGGATGACAGCATAGATCACTGTATGAACTTGATGTCAGGCAAGCGCATACGCCACTTGCCAGTGCTAGATGGCGAAAAGCTGGTAGGCCTGCTTTCCATAGGTGATCTGGTCAAGGAAACGATTGCCTATCAGGAGTTTCTGATCAAGCAGCTGGAAAGTTATATCCAGAGCTAGGTTTTATCCCCACAACCAGCCAGCACAAAGGCAAAAGAGCTAGCAAGCGCTAGCTCTTTTGTTATTTGCCAAGCTCAATTTTAAGCGTTAAGCCTTGGTTTCAGCGCTGCCACCTTCCCAGGCATTATGGTTAAAGCTCGCCACAGCCTCATCCATTTCCTGACGCAAGGTATTCTGCAAATCCTGACGTGAGCGCACGCTATGCGAAACGATTTTCTGCATGTCGGTATGAATAGGATGAATATCGCGCATCATTTTTTCATCATGCTGACGGAAGCGCCAAGCGGTTCTATGTGCCTGGAACGGGGTGTAACCCGTTTCACGCAAAGCCAGCTCGCCCAGGTTCACCGCATCAAGGAAGGTTTCGCGCACGCTGTCTATCCCTAAGTCCATATAGTCGAAGACATAGGTACGGTTGCGCGCCCGCGCGAGTATTTTCACTTCTGGATAATGCTGACGCACATAGCGTGCGGTTTCCAGCGCTTCCTCGGCGTTATCGATGGCCAGGATCAGAATCTTGGCCTGGGCAATACCCGCCGCTCTCAGCACATCCGGGCGGGTGATATCGCCGTAATAGGCGCGATAGCCGAAATTACGCATCAGCTCTATCTGGTTGGGGTCATGCTCAATCACTGTGGGCGCTATGCCTGCACTGGTCAGCAAGCGCGTGATGATCTGACCTACGCGGCCAAAGCCTGCAACGATAATAGGCCTGGCCTCTTCAAACTCGTCATGGCCTTTATCACGCCCGCGCTGATTAAGCCTGCGCCTATACAGCATGTTGTAACCCAGCAACAGCAAGGGCGTGGTGACCATGGAAAGCGCGACCACGGAGTTGAGCAAGGCACTTTGTTCAAAACCTATGACCTTGGCATCCAGCGCCGCACCAAAAATCACAAAGGCAAATTCACCCACCTGCGACAAGGTGACGGCAAACATCAGGCCGCCTGCATTGCCCAACTTGAATATCTTGGCCAGGCCAAATAGCAGGGCCAG
This sequence comes from Methylobacillus glycogenes JCM 2850, assembly GCF_000617925.1. Classification (GTDB taxonomy): domain Bacteria; phylum Pseudomonadota; class Gammaproteobacteria; order Burkholderiales; family Methylophilaceae; genus Methylobacillus; species Methylobacillus glycogenes. Next base: position 194,111 of record NZ_BAMT01000002.1, on the reverse strand, counting down.
CTTGATGGCGACAAAGCCCAAGGCCAGCCCAACGATCAGCCAGGGCTGTTGCATGACGATATCCAGGTTGACCGACATGCCTACCGAGATAAAGAACAGCCCCAGCAGCAAGCCCTTGAATGGTTCTATATCCAGCTCCAGCTCCTGCCTGTATTCAGAATCGGCCAGCATTACCCCGGCGATAAATGCACCCAGCGCCATGGACAGGCCCACCAGTGTCATAAGGATGGAAACCCCTATGATCAGCAGCAAAGCAAAGGCAATAAAGATCTCGCGCAAGCCAGTATTGGCGATATAGCGCAATACCGGGCGCAGCAGATATTTGCCGCTCAGCACCAGCAACACCACCAGGGATACCGCCTTGAGTATGGCCAGCCAATCCATATGCACGCCTTGCGAGGTTTGCTCGCCGGGCGCAATCACCAGCAACAGGATCATCAAGGGAATCACCGCCAAGTCCTGGAACAGCAATACCGAGAAGGCCGAGCGACCATCAGGGCGGTTCAGCGCGCCCTGCTCTCCCAGTATCTGCATGGCAATTGCCGTGGATGACATTGCCACACCCATGCCTGCCACCAGTGCCAGACGCCAATCCAGCCCCAGCCCCGCACCCAGACCAAACACCACCCCGCCAGTGAGCAGCACTTGCAGGCCGCCCATGCCGAAGATAGGCAGTTTTAGTTCCATCAGCTTATCCGGCTCTATCTCCAGACCGATGAGGAACAGCATCATCACCACACCAAATTCCGAGAAGTGCATTACGGTCTCGGTATCGGCCACCAGCCCCAGAACCCAGGGACCTATGATAATGCCCGCGAATAGATAACCCAGCACCGAGCCCAGGCCTATGCGCCGGAACACAGGTACTGCCAGCACGGCTGCGCCCAGATAGATGGCGCTCTCTAGTAGCAAGGAAGGGATATGCGCTTCAGCCATGCTCAGCCCTCCTCGGCCAAAGGTGCAAGATATTGTGCAGATTCCGCCTGCAGGCTATCTACTACTGGCGGCAGCTCGCCCGCCACAAGACGGCTTAGCCAGACGGCATAGGTTTCTGCCTGTTGCTGTAGGTATTCATCGCTCAGTGTATCTGCGGCTTGCGTCAGAAACGGTTGCAGATAGGGCATCTGGCACAAGCGGGCCGCCTGCTCGAAAGGCCGTAGCAATTCCGCCAGCGTGAACTGGTTGTAGCCACGGCGCTGATAAACACTATCGGAACCGCCAGTGGAAATGGCATGCACCCAGGGTTTACCCGTGAGCACATTCTCGCCTTCGCCATAGGCCCAGCCATAGCTCAGCACGGTATCCAGCCAGTTCTTCAGCAAGGGCGGGCAGGAGTACCAATAGAGCGGATGCTGAAACACCACTAGTTCATGCTGCTCCACCAGTGCTTGTTCGGCTCGCATATCTATCATCTGCTCTGGATATCGCGCATAGAGATCATGCACGGTCACACCTGCACAGCCTTGTGCGGCTTGCAGCAGTTTTTTATTGACGCGGGAAGTCTCCAGGGTGGGATGTGCCAGCAGCAGTAATACCTGATTGGTCATGAATTACTCGCCGATGATCTTGACCAGCACACGCTTGTTGCGGCGGCCATCAAACTCGCCGTAGAAAATCTGTTCCCAGGGGCCGAAATCAAGCTGGCCATTGGTTACCGCCACCACCACCTCGCGGCCCATGACCTGACGCTTCATATGCGCATCGGCATTATCTTCCCCGGTATCGTTGTGCCTGTAATTGCGTATGGGTTCATGCGGTGCCAGGCGCTCCAGCCAGTCTTTGTAATCGTGATGCAGACCGGATTCGTCATCGTTGATAAAGACGCTAGCGGTGATATGCATGGCATTCACCAGCACCAGGCCCTCACGTATGCCACTCTCGCGCAAACAGGCCTGGATTTCCTGGGTGATATTGGTGAAATGCATGCGGGCAGGCGCGTTGAACCACAATTCTTTACGAAAACTTTTCATGCTGGAAACCCCTAAAAATGACTATGCAGGAAATTATAGCGTGCGACTGTTGTCATTGAGTCTAGCGCGTAGGCAAATTTGCAGATGCTGGAAGTTTTAGTGACTAGCTTTGATATTGCGCTGTGCTACTCTGCTTAAGCACTCAGCCTAGTCACCCGGCTTTGCAATTAGCAGTTAATTAGGTTACAAAGAATCTCATCCGTATCTACATTTCCACCAATCTAAGGAGAAACAAGTGAGTGACAAGATTTTCATGCGCGTCGGTGAAGCCTGGTAGCAGGCGGCCCTCCGGGTACGGCTGCAGAGCCAGAAGTCATCATCGGCGAAATGGATGGGCCTATGGGCACTGCCTTTGGCACCCTGCTGGGCGACCAGGTCAAAGGCCATTCACGCGTGCTGGCAATTCTCAACACCGACATCATGGTACGTCCGGCCACCATTATGGTGAGCAAGGTAACGGTCAAGAATGAGCGTTACACCAACATCCTCATGGGCACGGTGCAAGCCGCGATTGCCAATGGCGTACTGGATGCGGTGCGTAATGGTGATATTCCCAAGGAAAAAGCCAATGACCTCGGCATTATCGTTTCCGTCTGGCTCAACCCTATTGTCGTTGAGCAAGACAATCTTGATCACAAGATACTGTTCGACATCCACCGTAAAGCCACAGCCAATGCCATTCACAAGGCCATGAGCAACAAGCCCGATATCGACTGGCTGCTGGAAAACCAGGAAAAGATTGTGCACAAATACTTCCAGATGGGCCTGGATGGCAAGATCTAAGCTTGGAAAGATCTAAAGCACGCAAGATTCAAACTCTGCTATAAAGCAATCAGGCGCTAGGCTGATGTTTCAGCTTAGCGCCTCTCAACAATAAGGACACGCATGGCGATAGCGAGTTTTCAGTTAGCACAGGACAGTGAGGGAAAGAAGCGCATCTCTCTGCACGGCCAATGGTCGTTGCGGGAGATGGATAACGACTTTGCCCAGCTGCGCCAGGCACTGAAACCGCATTTTGCCAATCAAGACCTGCACTGGGACTTAAGCGAAGTTGAACAGCTAGACACCGCAGGGGCCGCCGTACTGTGGAATGGCTGGCAAGGCAAGCTGGATAATAAGACTGGCCTTAGCGAAGAGCAGAACCACTTATTCCAGACACTGGGCGAAATCAATGCCCAGGCCACGGAAAAACCTAAATCTGGTTTTGACCCGCTGACCCTGATCGCGGCCTGGGGCAAGCTCACCATCTTCCTCAGCAGCCATATCACCGATTTTGTGCGCCTGACTGGTTTGCTGGTGATAGAGCTGGCGTATTTAATCCGCAGGCCACAAGATTTCCCCTGGCGCGAATTCAGCGCCAATATCTATAAGAGTGGCGTCACCGCCCTGCCTGTCACCGCCCTGCTCGGCATGATGATAGGCATAGCCATGAGTTATCTGATGGCAACCCAATTACGTACTTTTGGTGCCGATATCTTTATCGTCAACATTCTGGGGCTGGCCGTGATACGCGAATTAGGCCCTATTCTTATGGCAGTGCTGGTTGCCGGGCGCTCGGGCTCTGCCATGACCGCACAGATAGGTGTGATGCGCGTGACTGAAGAAATTGATGCGCTGGCCGTCATGGGTATCTCGCGCATACTGCGCGTGGTGTTGCCCAAGGTGCTGGGCCTGACCTTTATTGCCCCCATGCTGGTGATCTGGACCTCAGTATGGGCGCTGCTGGGCGGCGCATTCTCCGCCAATATGGAGCTGGGCCTGGGCTTCCGCTTCTTCTTTGATTACCTTGCCACCGTGGTACAGCCTGTCAACCTGACCTTAAGCCTGATCAAAGGCGTTATGTTTGGTTTTGTGGTGGCCGTGGTGGCCTGTCATTTCGGTCTGCGCATCAAGCCCAATACCGAGAGCCTGAGCCGCAGCACCACCAGCTCTGTGGTCACTGCCATCACCTGCGTCATCTTGATTGATGCCGTGTTTGCCATCCTCACCAGCGGCATAGGGGTATAGCCCATGAGCCGAGCCATTTGCGATATCCGCAAGGTCTGGACTGTGTTTGGCAGCAATGTCGTGCATGAGAATCTGGACCTCACCATCAATGCCGGGGAAGTGGTTTCGCTGGTTGGTGGCTCGGGCAGCGGCAAGACCACGCTGCTGCGGCATATTGTCGGCCTGACCCGGCCCAGCAAGGGCGAGGTGCTGCTGTTTGGCAAGAATCTGCACGAGATGCCGCGCATCCCGCAACAACGCCTGATGAATCGGCTGGGCATGTTGTTCCAGCAGGGGGCTTTGTTTTCTGCGCTCAGTGTGTTTGACAATATTGCCTTCCCGCTGCGCGAGCTACGCCAATTCGATGAAGCCACCATACGCCAGCTGGTGCTGCACAAACTCTCACTGGTTGAGATGGAGCCAGACACTGGCTCGCGCCTGCCTTCACAGCTTTCCGGCGGCATGATCAAACGCGTGGCGCTGGCGCGCGCCCTGGCGCTGGAACCAGAACTGCTGTTGCTGGATGAACCTACCGCCGGGCTGGACCCAGAGCGTAGCGAGAAATTTGTGGAGCTGATCAAAGACATCAAGCAGGCGCTGGGGCTGACCGTGATTTTCGTCACCCACGATCTGGATACCCTGGTTTCTCTTTCAGACCGCGTGGCCGTGCTCGCCGATAAACGCATCGTTGCCAATTGCACGCTGCAGGAACTTGAGCATATAGACCACCCCTTTGTGCAAAACTTTTTCCAGGGCATCCGTGTCCGATTGGAAAGAACAGGATAATTTATGGAAAATCGCGCGCATGCCATCGCCGTTGGCATCATCACCCTGATCCTGATCACCATCCTGGTATTTGCCTTCTGGTGGCTCAGTGGCAGTCGGCAGGCACTCACCGAGTACAAGATTATCTCCAAGCAACCCGTGACTGGCCTCAGTGCCGAGGCCTCGGTCAAGTTCCGAGGCGTCAATGTCGGCAAGGTTAACAACATTGCATTGGACCCAGACTCGCAATCTTCCATCGAAATCAGCATACGCGTGGATGACAAGCTGCATCTGACCAAGGAAACCTACGCCGAACTGCGCGCCCAAGGCGTGACTGGCCTTGCTTATATAGACCTCAACGACCCTGATGGTAGCGGGCCACAACTGCCTGCGGGTTCGCTCATCACCATGCGCCCCTCCCTGATAGACCGCATTTCCGAGCGCGTGCCGCGCATGGTGGACAAAATAGAATCCTTTATCAACCACGCACCGCCACCATAGAACATGCCAACAGCGTCATGCACACCATAGACGTTGAATCACTGAACAAGACCCTGGGCAACCTGGAACAGGCCTCGGCAAGGCTGGGCCCCACCCTGGACTCTGCCAACAAGGCATTCAGCAAGGCCAGCCAACTCATGTCTGAGGAAAACCAGCAGCAATTCACCCAGACCTTGAGCAATCTGCAACAGGCCACGCAATCCGCCACGCCGCTATTGAATGAATTATCTGCGGCGGTGCAGGATGTACGCGGCATGACCGGAGAAATCCGCAACAGCACCAGTTTGATAGGCGAAACGCTGAATAACGAGACGCTGCCGCGCCTGAATGAATTGACTGCCACTGCCAGCGATGATGCACGCCGTTTCAGCCGCATTCTCAATCTGCTGGAAGAAAACCCGCAAAGCCTGATCTTCGGCAAGCCTGAACAACGTCCAGGCCCCGGTGAACCAGGTTTCAAACCCGCTCAATGAGGCCACCCATGCGATCCTTGACTGTCCAAATGCCAAACTTCATTGCCCTGCTTGTGTTGGCAAGCAGCCTGACTGCCTGCGTCAGCTCCATTAAGCCGGAAACCAAGCAATCCGACTTTTACGATTTTGGCCTGCAAAAGCCAGAGCAACAGGTGGATTTTGGCTTGCCGCTAGAGAGCCTGAGCGCGGTGGAAGCCGTACAGCATGGCAATATCCGTTATCGCCTGGCTTATAAAAACCCAACCCAGGTGTTTACCTATGCTGGTAGCCGCTGGTCCAGCCTGCCTGTGGAGTTATTGCGTCAGCAGATAGGCAACAACCCCAAGCCAGAAGCACGTTGCAGCCTCAAACTGCAACTGGTGGCTTTTGATCAGGTATTTGACAGCGCAAGCAGCAGCCATGGCGTAGTGCAGTTGCAAGCCAGCATTGTGGAACGTCGCACGCGCACTATCGTGGGCCAGACCTTGCTCTCAGCCCAGGCCCCGGCCAGCAGTGCAGATGCCAAAGGTGGCGTGGCTGCGCTGAACCAGGCCTCAGCCAGCGTACTGAATCAGGCGGCAGACTGGGTCAAGGCGACGGCGGCGACTCAGTCATGCCAGGCTCAGTAGTTTGACCTGCCCAGCAGCCTGACTTGTCTAGCACTCACACTCATCAGTAAGCCATCATGACGCAAGCCCGCCCGGTATTCACCGACCTCAATGGCACCATGCCTGACCCGGATAACTCCCTGCTGCCCGTGGCACCGCGGGTGGCAACCTACTCCAAAGGCTGGCAGGTGGAGCCGCACGCCCACAAGCGCGGCCAACTGATGTTTGTGACCTCGGGCAGCATGCGGGTGGAAACCGAGGATGGCTCCTGGATCACACCGCCCGGCCGTGCCTGCTGGATACCGGGCTCGGCAAGGCACAGCGTTTACTATATTCAGGCGGCGGAAATGAAGACGGTGCTGATCAGCCCGGATTTACTCGCCACCCTGCCCAAGCGCTGCTGCGTGATCAAGTTAAGCCCACTATTGCGGGAACTGGTATTGGAGGTGGTGCAGATCAGCCATGATGCCAGCTTGCAGGATCATCAATGGCGTTTGATGCAGGTGTTGATAGATCAAATCAGTCTGGCGCAGGAAGCACCGCTGTTTTTGCCTGAAGGCCGCGATCAGCGCTTGCGTCGTGTCACCGCCAGCCTGCACAGCAATCCTGGTGATGACCGCAATATCGATGATTGGTCGCATATTGCCGGGGCCAGCTCACGCACCCTGGCGCGCTTGTTCCAGAAAGAAACTGGGATGAGTTTCTCTGCCTGGCGTCAGCAACTATGCTTGATACGCGCGGTGGAAATGCTGATTGAAGGCCATAGCGTCACCAATATCGCCCTGGCGCTGGGCTATGGCAGCACAGGCAGTTTCACCAGCATGTTCTCACGGGTAATGGGGGAATCCCCCAGCAATTACCTCACGCGCTGGTCGCAAGATAAAGTTACCACTCCGCAGCAAGCCTACAACTGAGGCTGCTGGCAGCCTCAGGCAAACTCATTAGCCAGGAGTTTGCGCACTCTCTTGCTTACCCAACTGCGGGTTGCTTGTGGCATGGCCTGCTTCAGGCTGCTGCCAGCCACCACCCAGTGCACGTACCAAATCCACACTGGCACGTAGCTGGCTCACGGTGAGCGTTAACAAGGCACGCTGGGTATCTAGCGCCTGCGCCTGCGCGGTGGTGACTTCCAGATAATTGGCTGCCCCTTCGCGGTAACGGTTCATGGCAAAGTCCATGGTCTTCTGCGCGGCTTCCGCAGCGGCACGCTCGGACCTGGCCGCGGTCTGGTAGTAATTCAAACGCGCGAGATTATCTTCCACCTGCTGGAAAGCCTCCAGCACCACGCCTCTATACTTGGCACCATTTTCGTTCAGTACGGCTTCAGCCTGCTTCACCTGCGCCTTGCGCCTGCCGCCGTCAAACAGCTGGAACACCATGCTAGGCCCTATGGACCAGAAATTGCTCGGCGCGGTAAACCAGTTGCCTGTGGAGACACTCTGGTAACCAAAGGCCGCACCCAGACTCAAGGCTGGGAAGTATGCGGTCTTGGCTACCCCTATGCTGGCATTGGCCGAAGCAACACGACGCTGGGCAGCGGCAATATCCGGCCTGCGTTGCAACAGAGTAGACGGCACGCCCAAAGGAATCTCAGGCAAGGCAATCACATCCTGACGGCTGGCAATGCTGAAGCTGGAGGGTGACTCTCCCACCAGGGCCGCAATTGCATGCTCGCTTACCGCACGTTGCGCCTTGACCTGTTCCAGTTGCGAGCGTGTGGTCTCAAGCTGGGTTTCAGCCCGCGTGACATCCAGACCGGGGGCAATGCCTGCATCATGACGTGTGCGTATCAATGACAATGCTCTATCGTTGGCTTTGACGGTTTCAGCGAGGATATGCAGTTGCTGATCCAGCCCGCGCAGCACAATAAATTGATCCGCCAGCTGCGCTTGCAGGCTCAAGCGTGCGGATTCCAGATCTGCCTCGGCCGCCGCAGCCTCGGCTTCACCCGCCTTGACGGTATTGCGCACGCGGCCCCACAAATCCAGTTCATAACTGGCCTGTAAACCCAGGCTATAGGCTGAGTAAGTTGGCGCTATATTGGCATTGGGCGGCACCAAGGGACGGTGTTCAGAGACACGGTTGCGGCCCGCCTGACCATTGCTGGAAAGGCTGGGGAACAGCGCAGCCCTGGCTTGATCGGTATAGGCCTGGGCTTGCTGGTAATGCGCCAGCGCTGCCGCGAGGTTGGGATTATTCTCTATCAACCTGGTTTGCAGTTGATTCAGCTCATCATCACCAAACAAGGCCCACCAATCGCCGCGCGACAATTGGTCTGCAGGTTGCGCCTGCACCCAAGGCGCGGTTTCCTTGTAGCTGGCAGCCACTGGCACCTCGGGGATTTTCAGTTCAGGCGCAAAAGAGCAAGCGCTTACCATAGCCAGCAGGCTCAGGCCTGCCACCTGCTTGAGTGCACTCATGGCTGTGCCACCTTAACCTGCAAGCCGTTGCTGATGTCATCGGGCGGGCTGTCCACCAGCTTATCTTCCGCGCTGATGCCTGAGCTTAGCTCTATGGTGCGGCCCAAATCACGGGCGATGGTGACATCCTTGAGCACAATCTTGTTATCCGCACCCAAGGTGGCCACGCGCAAACCATCCTGACGCACAATCAGGGCGCTGGCAGGAATACTCAGGCTATTGCCTTGCACTGGCAGCTCCAGAGATACGCGGGCAAAGCCGCCTGGCATCAAATCGCCTTCAGCATTGGGCACCATAAACTGGAACAAGGTAGTGCCAGAAGCGGCATCGACAGACTGCGCCGAAGCAACCAAAGTGCCTTGATAGGTTTTGCCGGGCTGGCCAGGAATACTTACCTTGGCAATCGTGCCCTTGCCTATGGCCGGGGCGTAGTTTTGTGGCACGTTAACGTAGAGGCGTAGCTTGCGGGTATCGGACACCACAAACAGCGGCAATCCGGCTGAGCTGCAACGTTGATCAGGGCACCGACATCGGTGGAACGCGCGGTGACCACGCCATCAAATGGCGCCACCAGCTTGGTGAAGCCCTTGTTGGCCTGAATCCGATCCAGATTGGCTTGCGCTGCCTGCAGAATGGCCTGCTTGGCGGCATAGTCACCTGTGCGCTCGTCGACTTCCTGCCGGGAGACAGAATCACTGCCCAGCATGGACTGCCAGCGCTTGGCCGTCGTGCCTGCCAGTTCGGCATTGACCCGCGCACTGGCGACATCGGCCTTGGCTTGCAGGATTTGTTGATCCAGATCCGGTGTCTCGATTTCACCCAGCACCTGACCCGCCTTAACCTGACTGCCGATATCTGCACTCCAGCTTTTCAGATAACCACTGGCACGTGCATACAAAGGCGCACGCGCAAAGGCTTCCAGCCGCGCGGGCAATTCCAGATTGCGGGCATTGCTGTCGCTGCTTGGGCTGATCAGGGTCACCGAAGGAATGGCCTGTTCATCGGTCCACTGTTCCAGCTCCCTATGCTCCTTGGCACGGCTGGTAATTCCATACACCAGAATGGCACCGGCCAGCAGGACCAATACCAGGCCTCCCTTGCGCACCAGGCGGCGCGATGCTGAACGATCAGATGACATTGACTTCTCCATGACTAGCACTCTCTAAAGAACTTTTACGATATTTTGCATGCACCATGCTGAACACCACGGGCACAAACACCAGCGTGGTAATCGTGGCAAACAACAGCCCGCCAATCACGGCACGACCCAGCGGCGCATTCTGCTCACCACCCTCGCCCAGGCCCAAAGCCATGGGGGCCATGCCTATCATCATAGCGAGCGCGGTCATTAACACCGGACGGAAGCGCACAAAGCCAGCTTCAATCGCAGCCTCTGTCGCATTGCCGAGCTCGGCCAGACGCTCCCGCGCAAAGCTGATCACCAGCACGCTATTCGCGGTGGCCACGCCCATACACATGATGGCCCCGGTCAAGGCTGGCACCGAAAGCGGCGTGAAGCTGGCAAACAACATCCAGATAATGCCGGCAATTGCCGCTGGCAAGGCGCTGATAATGACGAAGGAGTCACTCCAGGACTGGAAGTTCACCACAATCAACAGGTAAATCAAGACGATAGCGCCTACCAGACCAAACAGCAGGCCGGAGAACGCACTTTCCATGGTCTGCACCTGACCCAGCAAGGCAATGCTGGAACCCTTGGGCACGCTATCGGCATGCTCGGCCAGTATGCTGCGTATTTCCTTGGCCACGGCCCCCAGATCACGGCTTGAGTCGTGGCGTTGATCTGTATCATGGGCTGAATGTCATATTGGCTCACCAGCGCATTGGCATTGCTGCGCGAGAAGGTCGCCAGGCCGCCCAGTATCTGTGGTGCAGCCCCAGCCACCGTGCCATTGAGTGGCAGGTTTTCCAATGCGGACATGCTATCCATGCGGTATTGCGGTGTCTGCATCACAATCGGGTAAGACACGCCGTTATCCGGGTTAAGCCAGAAGGTCGGCGCCACCTGGCTGCTACCTGCCAGCGTCACCACCATATTATTGGTGATATCGCGGGTATTCAGCCCGACTTCCTGCGCACGTGATCTATCGATATCGACGTTCAATACCGGGTTTTTGCGTGATTGCTGTATGCGTACATCGGCAATACCGGGCACTTTGCGTATCTGCGCCACCAGCATATTGGCGTAATCAAAATTGGCGGCGGTATTGGCCCCGCGTATCTGCAAATCAATAGGCGCAGGTGAGCCAAAATTAAGAATCTGGCTGACGATATCCGCAGGCGGGAAGGAGAAGGTGGTATCCGGGAACTGGCGTGGCAATTGCTCACGCAACAGCTTGATATATTCCGCTGTCGGCCTGTGCTCCTCGGTCAGCGCAATCTGAATATCGCCATCCTGCACGCCCATCACCCCGGTGTTGTTATAGGTGAGGTTGATGGAGCTGATAGGCAGGCCAATATTGTCCACCAGCGTGGCAATTTCATGCTCGGGGATAATCTTGCGTATGGCCGACTGGATATTGGCAAAGCGCGCTGCGGTATCCTCAAGACGTGTTCCCACAGGCACACGCACATGCATGAGTATCTGCCCGCCATCGACGGCCGGGAAGAAATTGCGGCCGAGGAAAGGCACCAGCGCAAAGCTCAACAGCACAAAGGCCATAAAGCCCACAACAAACTTCTTGCGGTTTTCCAGCGCCAGTTCCAGCACGCCCTTGTAACCGCTGCGGAAGCGCTCAAACCTGGCTTCAAAACCACGCTGGAAATTGACCAAAGGGTTACGACTTGGTGGCAGAGCGTCATTATGCCCGTGCAAATCGGTATGCGGCGCATGCGGCTTGAGCAAATACTTGGACATGGTGGGCACCAGGGTGCGCGAGAGGATGAAGGAGCTCACCATCGCAAACATCACCGATTCCGCCATGGGCACAAACAGGAAGCGTGACACGCCCTCAAGGAAGAACATGGGCACAAACACAATACAGATACACAGCAGCGAAACAAACGCAGGGGTCACAATCTGACGTGCACCATCAAGAATCGCAGGCTCCACTTCCTTGCCTTGTTCCAGATGCCAGTTGATGTTCTCTATGGTGACAGTCGCGTCATCCACCAGAATACCCACCGCCAGCGCCAGACCACCCAAGGTCATGATATTGAGCGTTTCGCCAGCCAGGGCCAAACCAGCCACCGCCCCCATGATGGAGAGTGGAATGGAGACGGCAATAATCACCGTAGAGCGCCAGCTCCCGAGGAACAGCAGAATCATGACGCTGGTCAGGGCCGCCGCAATACAACCTTCCAGCACCACGCCCTTGATGGCGGCACTAACAAAGATGGATTGGTCATTGATGGGCCTGACTTCCAGCTCATCCGGCAAGGTTGGTTTGATTTCTTCCAGTTTATCCTTGATGCCCGCCACAATTGCCAGCGTTGAAGTAGCGCCGTTCTTGAGCACAGACATCAGCACCGAACGTGCGCCATCCACGTGCACCAGATTGGTCTGCGGCGGACTACCGTCACGCACCTGGGCCACATCGCGGATATAGACCGTGGCGCCATTCACCACCTTGACTGGCAGATTGCCCAGCTCTTCCAGCGCTGAAGGCGCGTTATTGAGCTGCACTGTATATTCAAAATTGCCTATCTTCTGCGTACCCACGGGCAAGATAAGATTCTGCGCCGCCAGTGCATTGGCGACATCCTGGCCGGAAAGCCCGCGCGCCTGCATGGCATCGGGGTCCAGATCAATCTGCACCTGACGGGTTTTGCCACCAAAGGGGTAAGGAATAGCCGCACCCGGCACCGAGACCAGGCGGGTACGCACTGCGTTCATGCCCAAATCGGCGAGGTTTTGTTCAGTCAGGCCTTTGCCTGCCAGCGCCAATTGCAAAATAGGCACGGTAGAGGCGTTGTAGTTGAGGATCAGCGGTGGCTGGGTGCCAGGCGGCAACTGGCGCAGCAGCGTTTGCGATACGGCCGTCACCTGAGCATTGGCGGTGGCGATATTGACGCCGGGCTGGAAGAAAATCTTGACGATGCCAAACCCGGTATAGGAATTGGATTCGATATGCTCAATGTCATTCACCGTGGTGGTCAGCGTACGCTGGAACGGTGTCAGCATGCGGCCCGTAACCTGATCTGGCGACATGCCTGTGTACTGCCAGGCCACCGCAATCACAGGAATGCGGATTTCCGGGAAGATGTCGGTGGGCATGCGCAGGGCCGAAAGTATGCCTGCAATCATGATGATGATCGCCATGACGACGAATGTATAAGGACGCCTGAGCGCTACTTGGACTATGCCTAACATACCTAGCCTACCGTGGTGAATTTGATAAACATACTAATTTACTCAACCATTATCGTTGAGAGAGGGGGCTTGTGCTTGAGCAAACCTGCCACATTGTTACTAGAACTTGCCAAGTTTTGCCTGGCAGAATGTTGGTTTGCCAGCCTGCTTTTATTCAGTGCTGGCAAGGCTTGTGCGTTGGTTTAGGTGCTAACCAATAACGCAAGCTCTAGTTTACAAGTCCACACTTTACCTGCGATAAGGGTCATTGATTAGTGGGTATAATGCGCATGGTCTTATGAGTTAAATTCATTAATCCTGAAAGCCCTATTGATGCGCGATAATTTCAACGATCTGCATGCCTTTCTGGTGGTGGCACGCGAGCAAAGTTTTACCCGCGCCGCCGCGCAATTGGGTGTTTCCCAATCGGCGCTGAGCCATAGCGTGCGTGGCCTGGAAACCCGGCTGGGCATGCGCTTGCTGACGCGCACCACGCGCAGCGTTTCACCTACCGCCGCCGGGCAGCGCCTGATGCTGACCTTGACGCCGCGCTTTGAGGAAATTGCCGCTGAGCTGACCTCGCTGTCTGAATTGCAGCAAAAACCCGCTGGCAATATTCGTATTACCGCCGCAGAACATACGGCGCGACATGTGTTATGGCCCAAGCTCTCCAAGGTATTGGCGCACTACCCCGATATCAAGCTGGAAATCATTGTGGATTATGGTCTGGTAGATATCGTCGCTGAACGCTACGACATGGGCGTACGCCTGGGCAGCAAGGTCGCCAAGGATATGGTGGCGGTCAGAATTGCCGCAGACATGCGCATGGCCTGTGTGGCGGCCCCTGATTATCTTGAGCGATTTGGCACACCTACCCACCCGGAGCAGCTGGATCAGCACAAAGGCATTAACCTCAGGTTGCCCACCCATGGCGGGCTGTTTACCTGGGAATTTCAGCGCAACGGCCAGACCATCACCGTACGTACGGATGGCCAGCTGGTTTTCAGCAGCAGCACGCCTATACGGCAAGCCGCGCAAGAAGGTTTTGGCCTGGCTTACTTGCCTGAGGATATGGTGCTGGAATCTATCAATACAGGGCGCTTGCGCCCGGTGCTGGAGGACTGGTGGCCTTCATTCACGGGTTATCACTTGTATTACCCGAGTAGCCGCCAGCCCACCGCGGCATTTAGCATTATTGTTGATGCCTTGCGCTACAAAACCTGAGCCAGAACTACGGCCTTATGGCTTGAACCTCTGGCCTCAGGTCATGCCGCCTGGCCTTGCTTACTTCTTGGCAGGCAGATTGGCCTTGCAGTTGTTGAAGTCGTGCTTGTAGCCATCGTCCAGCGTTGCGTTTTCGCCCTCAATACTCAGCTTGGTAATGCCATTGCTGAACTGCCCTTCTGCTGACTTGCTGAGCTGCAACTCCCTATCTGGCAGCACCAGCCACACCCCGCCATCCTGCGGTTTAACGTAAAAGCGCTTACTTTTATCGCATTGGTATTCGGTAGAACCCGCCGGGCCGCGCGAGGTAGCCGTGGCATCATCATCGCCAAACGGCCAGACCTTGAAGCCGCCGCAGGCGGTCAGCCCCAGGCTGAGCAATGCAATGGCAAGCACGGCTGAAATACGTGTAAACACTGGAGTAACGCGATTGAACATGAACATACCCTGGAAAATGTACTGTAGAAATAAACGGTGAAAAGTGTAAATTGCCGCGCCTGTGCTGCACAGCGTTAATCACTAAAAAACTGAGCGCAAGATAATTTACCAAGCGCTCAACGCCAGCAGCATGCTGGCATCAAGTCGCTAGTATAAACAATCACTCAGGATGACGCCTAGTCTGCCAGATGCCCAGTCTGCCAGATGCCCAGTCTGCCAGATGCCTAGCCTGCCAGACGCATGTTGCCGAAGCGGGCGGTGAGTTGCTCTGGCGACATGGGCTTACCTAAGCCAAAGCCCTGCAACTGATCACAACCCAAACCTTGCAGGAAGGATTTTTGCGCCTCGGTTTCTACCCCCTCGGCCACAATCTGGAAATTGAGCGTATGCCCCAGCGCGATGATGGCGGAGACGATAGCGCCATCATCAAAGCCCTTGTCTTCGCCCAGGCTGCTGATGAAGCCACGGTCTATCTTCAACTCATTGGCAGGCAGGCGCTTGAGGTAAAGCAGGCTGGAGTAGCCTGTGCCAAAGTCATCGATGGATATCTTCACACCCAAGCGCGACAGCTGATGCAGGATTTCCAGCGTGGTCTTCACATTATGCATGGCGGTGGATTCAGTGATTTCCAGCGTCAGGCAGTGCGCAGGCAAGCGCCAGCGCACCAGCGTGGCCTTGACCACATCTACCAGTTTTTCATGGCAGAACTGTAGCGATGAAAGGTTGACCGCCACATGCCAGTCCTTATGACCCAGGTCATACCAGTTGCGCATCTGCTGGCAGGCCTGATCCAGCACCCACTCGCCAATTGGGATAATCAAACCAGATTTCTCTGCCAAGCTGATAAATTGATCTGGTGGTATCAGCCCCAGCTTGGGGTGTTGCCAGCGCAGCAAGGCCTCGGCACCAACTATGCTCTCGTGATTGGCCGTGAACTTGGCTGGTATTGCAGCACAAATTGTTTTTTATCCAGCGCAGAGCCCAGATCCAGCATCATATCCAGACGGCTTTGGGTATTGATATGCATGGAGGCTTCAAAGAAGTGGAAGCCATTCCGTCCCGAACGCTTGGTGTGATACATGGCGGTGTCAGCATTAATCGCCAACTCACGGTAGGTCTGACCGTTATCGGGGTAGATGGCAATGCCCAAACTGGCAGAGATGCGCAGCTCCCTGTCATTGATATTGAAAGGTTGGCTGCAGGCGAAGACGATTTTTTCTGCCACGGTGGCCGCATCTTCTGGCGCTGCCCCTTCCAGCAGCACCACAAATTCATCGCCGCCCACGCGCGCGACGGTATCTTGCGCACGCAGCAGCTTGCGCAGGCGCGCTGCGGCTTCAACCAGCAGCAAATCGCCCACATGATGCCCCAGTGAGTCGTTGATGGTCTTGAAACCATCAACGTCTATAAACATCAGGGCAAAGCTGCCTTGCTCACGGCGGGATTTATACAGTGCCTGATTCACCCTATCCTCAAGCAGTGTGCGATTAGGCAAACGCGTCAGGTGGTCATGCAGGGTTTGTTGCAGCAGTTCCTCGTTGGCTTTTTCCAGCGATTGGGCCAATTGCGCAGTACGTGCCTCCAGCCTGGCATCAAGAATAGAGACCAGCAAGGCGATTACCAGAATGCTGCTGGCGCCCATCACCACCAGTATAGTGAGATGATCCAGATTGCCGTCAGTCGCAGCACCGCACACACTGCCTATAGGAAACTGTGCCGCCGCCATGCCGGTGTAATGCATGCCACAAATCGCCACCCCCATGACCAGGGCCGCGCCCGCACGCGCAATCATCACGTGCGGCACACGTTGACGTAGCTTGAAAGCAATCCACAAAGCCGCACCCGATGCGCCTATGGCAATCAGGATGGAGAGACTGAACAGGGTGGTGTCGTAATTTGGCGCAGGCTCCATACGCATCGCTGCCATGCCGATGTAGTGCATGGCGGCAACGCCGAGGCCCATAAGTACTGCGCTGATCAACAGGCGGCTGAGTGAGAAGGAAGCCTGCACCACCTGGCGCAAGGCAAAGCCCGAAACCACAATCACCAGCAGCAAGGAAAGCAGCGTGATGGCCATGTCGTAGCCCAGCGGTATAGGCAGGCGGAAGGCCAGCATGCCGATAAAGTGCATGGACCAGATACCCACGCCCAAGGTCACCGCGCCGCCAAGCAACCACCATTGCGCACTGTTACCCCTTGCCGTGTTGATTCTTTCCACCATGTTGAGGGCGGTATAGGAAGCAAACATCGCCACCAAGAGGGAGATGATCACGAGATTGGTATCGTAAAACTCTGTCAACATGGTGTGGTCTTTAGCGTCCCAGGTTAGTCTCTAACGGTTGTCATAGCGGCTATCTTGAGCTTATCCGCTGCGAATGTTTGGAAACAAACATTCTACCGAATGGCTAGTCATTAGGGTGACTAAATCATGACTTGATTTATGAACAAACCCTGCGGAAGATATCCATGACTGATAGACAATAGCGCGGGCTGTAAGATGCAGGGAATTACTCCTGCTTTATACCTATCACCTTGCGAGCTAAGCCTGCAGCTCAAGATATGCCTGCGCCAGAAATGCCAGCACCATACAAGCCAGCGACTCAGTGTTTTTCGTGATGCCCAACCAAACCTATCATCACGCGCACCACTACATAGACCAGCAGTGAGAACATGCGCTTGAAGATATGCCGTCGTGACCAATCCTCTGGTCGTACCCGCGTGGCCTTCTCTGCAATGGCGCGCTCTAGATCAGCCTTTAACTCGGCATTGAAGCGCTTGTCCTGCACCACGATATTGGCTTCACGTGCGAGCAATAAACTAAAAGGGTCTAGATTGGAAGAACCCACAGTGGCCCAGCGTTTATCCATGACCGCCACCTTGCTGTGCATGAAGCTGGCGCGGTATTCATAGATTTCAATGCCGTGCCTGAGAAACAGCGCATAGACTTCGTGCGTGGCAAACATCAGCCAGTATTCCATGCGCCCCTGCAGCAGCAGGCGCACCCTGACACCGCGTTGGCTGGCTGCAATCAGCGCCTGACGGAATTTCTTGCCCGGCACGAAATAGGCACTGGCAATAATGATTTCTTCCCTGGCCTTGCCTATGGCCTTGAGATAGGCCCGTTCTATATCGCGTCTGTGCAGCACGTTGTCACGCATCACAAACGCTGCACGCATGCCATCGGTGATAAAACTGGGCGCGGGCAATACCGGATGCGGCACGGCTTCACGCAGATGCAGCCAGGCCAGCCGCCGCCAGAGATTGCGTGTACTCAGATGCAGCGCGAAGACCAAAGGGCCTTCCACCTTCACGGCATAATCCACACGCGGGGCGGCACGTTTACCCGGCACATTCATGTCATCAATGATGTTGATGCCACCGACATAACCATGCTGGCCATCAAATACCGACACTTTGCGATGCAAGCGCCGCAAGC
Source organism: Methylobacillus glycogenes JCM 2850 (assembly GCF_000617925.1). Taxonomy (GTDB): domain Bacteria; phylum Pseudomonadota; class Gammaproteobacteria; order Burkholderiales; family Methylophilaceae; genus Methylobacillus; species Methylobacillus glycogenes. The sequence continues at coordinate 175,999 of NZ_BAMT01000002.1, read as the reverse complement.
GGCTACGCTTGAGCGACCAGGGGGATATCTTAGGCCTGTAGACCATGACCTTGACGCCAGCGGCTTCCAGCTGCTGCACATAATCTGGCGCCAGTTTGCGGCTGCCATAGCCATCCAGCAAAAGCATGACCTGCACACCGCGCTGGGCTGCTGCCATGAGCTTGTCGCCTATCATGCGTCCGGTGTCGTCCAGTTCGTAGATATAGGTCTGGATATAAATCTCGCGCTGGGCGCTCTCAATGGATGCAGCCAATGAGGGGAAAAACTCAGTGCCGTTCTTGAGCAGAGTAATACGGTTACCAGACTCCCAGCGCATCATGTTCTCGACAGCACGGCGGTGAGGGCTGCGTGATCGGACACCTTGAGGAAGCTAGGCCCGGCATGGACTTCCACATGGCGCACATGAAAACCGCGTACATAAATTCTATCCAGGCGGAACATGGGCAGGAAAGAAGGGAAACTACGCGCAGGCTTGCCGCCATGATGCTCAAAGACTTCGTGCAAATGCAAACCATGCACCAGTTCACGCCCGGCGCTCATGCTCCAGTCATTGAAATCACCGGCAATAATCAGCGGTGCATCTTCAGGCACCATCTCGGCAATGCGGTCACGCAGTATGGCTATCTGCTTGCGACGCCAGCCTGCAAACAAACCCAAGTGTACACAGATGCAGTGCAAGGGTTGCGGCCAGCCTTCTATGGCGATTTCGCAATGCAGCAAGCCGCGTTGCTCGCTGCTATGCGCGGAGATATCGGCGTTTTCATATTTGATGATGGGGTATTTGGACAACAGGGCGTTGCATGATGACCTGCCGGATAGACCGAATTTTTGCCGTAGGCATAAGCGCTCCAAACGCTATCGGCAAGAAACTCAACCTGACCGTCCAGCGGCCAGGCACTGAAACGGCGGCTATGCTTGATGTGCTGATCGCGCACTTCCTGCAGAAAAACAATATCGGCTTGCAGCTTGCGGATTAGCTCTCTCTGCTCATGCAGGGCAAACCTGGCATTAAAGCTGGTGACACCCTTGTGAATGTTGAACGTGGCAATCCGTATGATGCTCTGCAAGCTTAGCCTTTCATCAAGATGCGTCCAGCATGCGTTGCAGGGAAAGACGCGCCAGTTCTGCCTCGTGCTCGGGCACATGGATGCGGTTCACCACATTGCCTTCGACTAGGTTTTCCAGGGTCCAGGCCAAGTGCTGCGGGTCTATACGTGCCATGGTCGAGCATTCGCAAATCACGTGTGACATGAATTGCACTATCTTGCCCTCAGGCTTGAAGCGCTCTGCCAGGCGGTTAACCAGGTTAAGCTCAGTACCTACCAGCCAGCGCGTGCCACTGGGGGCTTCAGAAATAGTCTTGACGATATATTCGGTAGAACCGACATAATCGGATTGCTGGCAGACCTCAAACGGGGCTTCAGGATGCGAGATGACGATGCCATCGGGATGCTCGTTGCGGAACTTGATAATGCTGGCCGGGCGGAACATCTGGTGTACCGCACAATGGCCCTTCCACAGCAGAATCTTGGCATTGCGGATTTGTTCTTCAGTCAGGCCGCCCATGGGCTGATCAGGATCCCACACTGGCATTTGTTCCAGCGGAATGCCCATCTTGTAACCGCTCCAGCGGCCCAGGTTTTGATCTGGGAAGAACAGTACCTTTTCGCGGCGGGCAAAGGCCCAATCCAGCATTTTGGTGGCGTTACTGGAGGTGCAGACAATGCCACCATGATCACCGCAGAAAGCCTTAAGGTCTGCTGCAGAATTGATATAGGTCAGCGGTGTGATCACTTCGTCAAAATCAAACAGCTTAGACAACTCACGGCGGCTGCGCTCTACCTTGGCCAGGTTGGCCATATCGGCCATGGAGCACCCCGCTGCAAGATCGGGCAAGATGGCAATCTGGTCAGGGCGCGAGAGTATATCTGCCACCTCGGCCATGAAATGCACACCGAGGAAAACGATATATTCGGCATCCACCTCAGCCGCATTACGCGATAATTTGAGTGAATCGCCAGTGTAGTCAGCGTGCTTGTAAACGCCATCGTGCTGATAGTGGTGACCGAGAATCACCAGGCGCTTGCCGAGCTTTTCGCGCGCGGCAATGATGCGCTGCTGACACTCTTCGTCTGCGCTGTGTTGGAACCGCTCGAATTTGATGGCTGCTGTTTGCATAGATTCAACCTGCTAAATACTGACGCTAAAACTGAGAATAATATTGCCTGCTAAAGTTGCAGGCCGTGACGTTCGCCCAAGGCACGTATTGCCTCTACATTAGTCCAGGAAAACACCTTTTGCGCCGCTTCACGCCAATTCACCCATTCCTGCGCCGTATGCTCACGCGGAGCGAGTTGGACAGTGACAGGCGCTGGTAATTCCAGACCAAAGACATGTTCTGTATTTTCCGTCACCCCGGGCGCATAGCGATGACGCCATTGCGGATAAATTTCATAGACATGCTGCATCTGCCAGTCACTAAGCTGATAGTCCAGGGCATTAAGTCCGGTTTCCTCTGCCACTTCGCGGATTGCCGCCTGCATGGGTAATTCCAGCGTACCTTCGGGCAAATACTCAAGACTACCTGTCACCGACTGCCAGTAACCCGCATGATCAGCACGCTCGATCAACAGCACCTGCAAATCCACCGTGTGGATCAGCACCAGAGCTGAAACCGGGACTTTATGCGGGGGAGTATGTGTGGCTGTATCCTGGCTCATTATTCACCTTCAAAGCTGCATAGTGAATATGTGGTGTATCCCAGCTTTTGCAAGCGTGCATCGCCACCAAGATCAATCAGATTAATAATAAAAGCACAGGCCACAATCTCGCCGCCCAACTTGTTGATCAACACCGTGGCAGCCTCTGCCGTACCCCCGGTGGCAATCAAATCATCCAGCAACAGAATGCGCTCACCCGGCTCTATGGCATCACTATGAATCTCCACACGGTCACTGCCGTACTCCAGCTCATAGTCATGTCCCAAGACCGTGCCCGGCAACTTGCCCTGCTTGCGCACAGGCACAAACCCCAGCCCCAGCTCATAGGCAACAGCCGCAGCGATGATAAAGCCACGTGACTCTATGCCCACCACTTTATCCACCCCAGCATCGCCATAGCGCTCTGCCAGCGCTTTAACAACCTGCCTTAAACCCTCTGCATCCTTGAGCAAGGTGGTGATATCGCGAAATTGAATACCGGGCTTGGGGTAGTCAGGGATGGTGCGTATGAGCGACTTGAGGTTCATCTTAGAATCTTTTCAGCTTATCGCCAGCGATCGTTGCCACAGTCGCTCCAAAAAATGCAATCGCGCCGGGCGGGCAAGGCGCACTTGCGCAGACAGTACGCCAAGTACGGCAAGCAAGTGCAACGCCGCCCGCACAAGCGAGTGCATTTTTACGCTACGGGGTTCTGTTGGCGGACGCGTATGTGTAACTCGCGTAGTTGCTTCTCGTCGACTTCGTTCGGAGCCTTGGTCATCAAGCACTGCGCACGTTGTGTCTTAGGGAAAGCAATCACATCACGGATAGACTCGGCACCTGCCATCAAGGTCACCAGACGGTCCAGACCAAAGGCCAGACCACCATGCGGAGGCGCGCCGTATTGCAGGGCATCCAGCAGGAAGCCAAACTTCTCTTGTGCTTCTTCCTTGCTGATCTTGAGTGCATCAAACACCTTGGACTGCACTTCCTGCTTGTGGATACGTACCGAACCGCCGCCGACTTCCCAGCCGTTCAGCACCATGTCATAAGCCTTGGACAAAGCAGCGCCAGGGTTGCTGACCAAGAGGTCTTCATGACCTTCCTTAGGTGCAGTGAAGGGGTGATGCAAAGCCACCCAGCGGTCGTTTTCTGCATCGTGCTCAAACATGGGGAAATCAACCACCCACAATGGAGCCCAGCCACGGCCATCAACATGGCCTTTCTCGTGGCCTACCTTGCTGCGCAATGCGCCCAGGGCTTCGTTCACAATCTTGGTCTTGTCGGCACCGAAGAAGACGATGTCGCCGTTCTGCGCACCAGTGCGTTCAATAATGGCCTTGAGCGCGGTTTCATGGATGTTCTTGACGATAGGGCTTTGCAGGCCTTCTTCGTTGAGCTTGCTGGTGTCATTGATCTTGATATACGCCAGACCCTTGGCACCGTAAATCTTGGCAAACTCGGTATAAGCATCAATCTCGGAACGCGAGATAGTCGCACCACCTGGCACGCGCAGTGCAGCCACACGACCATCAGCAGCATTGGCCGCACCGGAGAACACCTTGAAGTCCACATCCTTCATGACATCGGTGAGTTCGGTGATTTCCAACGTCACGCGCATATCCGGCTTGTCAGAACCGTAACGGCTCATGGCTTCAGAGAATGGCATGCGTGGGAATGGGTTGGGCAGGTCTATATCCTGCACATCCTTGAACATCTTGCGGATCATGTCTTCTACCAACTGCATGATCTCTTCTTCGCCGAGGAAGGAAGTCTCGATATCCACCTGGGTGAATTCAGGCTGACGGTCAGCACGCAAGTCTTCGTCACGGAAGCACTTGGTGATCTGGAAGTAACGATCAAAGCCAGACACCATGAGCAATTGCTTGAACAGCTGTGGTGATTGCGGCAACGCAAAGAACTGGCCGTGATGCACACGCGAAGGCACTAGGTAATCACGTGCACCTTCCGGGGTGGAGCGTGTCAGCATAGGGGTTTCAATTTCCATGAAACCATTGCTGTCCAGATGATCACGCAGGGTCTTGGCCACGCGGTAGCGCAGTTTGAGATTTTTCTGCATGGTCGGGCGACGCAGGTCGATATAGCGATGCTCCAGGCGCACCATCTCGGACAGGTTGTCGTCGTCCAGCATGAAAGGTGGCGTCAGCGATGGATTGAGGATTTCAATCTCGGTCGCCAGCATTTCCACTTCACCTGTTGGGATATTGAGGTTAACCGTGCCTTCAGGGCGGGCGCGCACCTTGCACACTACCTTGAGCACAAACTCGTTACGCACGCTCTCGGCCAGCTTGAAGGCTTCTGGTGTATCAGGGTCAATGACGATCTGCGCCATGCCCTCACGGTCACGCAAATCGATAAAGATGACGCCACCGTGGTCACGGCGCCTGTGCGCCCAACCACACAGGGTGACGGTCTGGCCTATAAGTTCACGGTTGAGTTGGCCGCAATAATGAGTACGCATAACTGTTATCTGCTATCGAAAAAGGTTAAAAATCAGGGTTTGAGCTTGCTGGCTGGCGCCACCACACCCATGGATATAATGTATTTCAAAGCTTCATCCACACTCATGTCCAGCTCCACCACATCGGCGGCGGGCATCATCAGGAAGAAACCCGAGGTTGGATTGGGCGTAGTCGGGATATAAACGCTGACATATTCACCCGGTAAATGGTTGGCCACATCCCCGCCCGGCTGCCCGGTGAGAAAACCTATGGTCCAGCTACCTTGGCGCGGATACTGCACCAGCAAGGCCTTGCGGAAGGCCTGGCCAGAATCGGAGAACAAGGTATCGGAAACCTGCTTGACGCTGTAGTAAATGGACTTGACCACAGGCACGCGCGCCAACAGCGCTTCCCAGAACTCAATCAAACGCTTGCCGAAGAAATTGGTGGCAATCACCCCAGTGCCAAACACAATCAACAAGGTCAATATGGCACCTATGCCAGGCACGGCATGACCAAACTGCGCCTCTGGACGCCAGGCCACTGGCAGCAGCAGCAAACTTTGATCCATAAAACCAATCAAGGTGCTCAGCACCCAGATGGTGATACAGAGCGGCACCAGCACCAGCAAGCCGGTTATAAAGTAACTTTTCATTGCAGGGCTTTCATTACAGAACGCTCAATTGCAGAGACATGGGCATGAGTGGCTTTTATCGGCCCCAACATCAGTGGCAGGCACAACCAGTGCCACAGGAAGCAGGCGCTGCTTCCTCTGTTTTCTTGGCCGGGCTGCTACCCTTGAAATCGCTGGCATACCAGCCTGTACCGTTCAGCTGGAAATTAGGGGCGGAAACCTGCTTTTCGAAACTGGCTTGGCCACATTGCGGACAAGTCGTGGAAACAGCCTCACTGACCTTGCGCATCAGCTCGGCCTTGTGGCCACAGCTGGAACATTGATAATCGTAAATAGGCATGGCAACAACCCCATCAACCGCGGAAAAACGAAATTATACCCGATTGCGAGTTGGCAACGATACCAGGGGAAAGATAGCCAGAGAAGATAAGGGCAGGGACTGGCGTACTGAACTGTGTGCTGGGGATGACACTGTGTAGGCTGGTAGGTGAGTAACAGGTGTGCGAGAACATGGGTGACGCATTTTTGCTTGATCCATCTTTGGTAGTGGGAGGATAGGTGGTATTAACCCCTGCTCCCGCTGGCGAGAGATCTTGTTTCGCCTTGCCGGGCGACTTACTTTCTTTTGCTTCGCCGAAAAGAAATGTAAGCAAAGAAAAGGCGACCCGATTCCTGCGTCCCGGCTAAAGCCGGGCAACCTGCGTTGCTCCCAGTTTCTGGGGTCTTGCTCAAACTCGCTACGCTCAGACAGTCGCAAGCCCTTAATCCAGAAACTGCTGCGCTACTCGGCGCACTCAACGGGAAGAAGGTCAAAAGCCAGGGGTTAAGTAGCAGGAATGGAAATTGAAACCCCAAATATCTCGGCAATAGTGCATAGCGTCAGACTCAGACTGACTGTCTCATCGTCATCAATGTAGCCTGATCCGGAGCCTTTGACTTTCCCTCCCGTATAGACCCGCCGAGTAGCACAGTGTTTATCGGGAATAGGCTCGCGATTGTCTGAGCGCAGCGAGTTTGAGCGAGACCCCGAGAAACGCGAGCAACGCAGGTTACCCGGCTGCAAGCCGGGGGGGGGGATATCCGGGTCGCCTTTTTCTCTGGGTTACTCTCTTTTGGCGAAGCAAAAGAGAGTGACTCGCCATCCAGGCGAAACAAGGCTTCTCGCAACCTGAGCTATGGGTCAAGTCCAGCTAACCTCCCCCAACAGCGGATGCAGCAGACACAAAAAAGGGCAAGCCCAAGCTTGCCCTTACCGTGCCAAAATCCCTACTTAAGCAGACTTACGGCGACGTGCAACCACGCCCAATGCCGCCAAGCCCAGACCCAGCATAGCGTAGCTGCTAGGCTCAGGAACCGCAGCCACAAACTTCACTTCACTCAGGCCAACCCATGGCCATTGCTGGTCATAGTTAGTGAGAATATCGAAACGCACATAACGTGCACTGGCGGAGAAATCCACCACTTGCGCAGCAATATCACCACCATTGGAGCGTGTCAGGGTGCGCAAATCACCCACGGTTGTGAAATTCACACCGTCATTGGAAACCTGGATGTAGAAATCCTTGAGGCCGCGGTTGTAATCGATATCAGAGTTGTATTGCCATACCAGCGCACTGCCGAGGTTGTATTGCTGACCGAGATCAAAAGTCAGTTGCGCGGTGGTATCAACGGGATAAGTACCTTCCTTAATCCACATATCGGACCAGTTACCGCCGTGCAGATCACCATTCAGACCGGAGTTGTTGATCAGGTTATCAGCAGACACTGTGAAATGTGAGCTGGAAGCAACAGCGCTTACTGGCGTTACAGTGTTGGCTGGCAGTGCAGCTTGGGCTTGCAATGCAGTCATGGTCAAACCAGCCAGTGCAATTTTGGAGATGAAGTTCATGATAATCCTTTGTGATTCTTTCAAATTAATGCACGCATAAGTGCCAGATGCGGTGGCGCAAGACGACCACCCAACATATTCCCGGCATCGATGCTGCAGTTGCCAGGGCGACGCCAGCTTAAGTCAGTGAAATGTAAGTTTGATGCCAGCGCCCTAGTCTCATAGGCTCATGCTCATGCATTTATTGCCTGCCAAGCCTTACCCCATATGGCTCAAGCCCAGCAGTGAGGATATGCCCCTTAAAGAAATCAGCATAAAAGCGCCATAATTTCGCAACATTGTTGCGCAATCGTGTTGCATTTCCTTATAATCCAGCTATCCATTTCTGTGACCTGACGTTTTGCTCCCTGCCCTCGCTGTCTTCTTTACCTCTGCAACTTAAGCAGAGCAAAGCATGACACGGCGTGCTTTTTGCTAATTCAATATTCCATCAACCTGGCTCGCTATGAGCATCACCCTCGCCATGACCAACACGCCTTCCCTTACGCAAGCACCACGCAACCCTGATTTGTCGTCGCCACGTTATGCATCGCGCCTGAGCAGTGGGCTGGCTTTGCTGTTTATGGCTTATGTAGCACCAGGATGGGCTGATGACCTGCAAGGCAGCGTGGATGAAATCACGGTCAAGGCCAAAAGCACACATAGCAAGGCGGATGCGTATTATCAAAAAGACGCAGGGGCCGCGACCCGCACCAACACGCCGGCCATGGAAACCTCGCAGGCGGTGAATATTCTCTCGCGCCAGGTGCTGGATGACATACACGCCACCCGCCTAGATGACACCATGGAGCTAGTGAGTGGTGTCAGCCGACAAAATAACTTTGGTGGGCTGTGGGACAACTTTGCCATCCGGGGCTTTGCTGGCCATGACAACACTGGGCCTGCCATGTTGCGCAATGGTTTTTCCGGCAATCGCGGCTTCAACCCACCCAGAGACACCGCCAATACCGAGCGCGTGGAATTTCTCAAAGGCCCCGCCGCCGCACTGTATGGCAATAGCGAGCCTGGTGGCACGCTGAATGTAGTCACCAAAAAGCCGCAATTCAAAACCAGCAATAGCACGGAAGTCTATGTAGGCAGTTATGACACTTACCGTGGTGTGATTGATTCTACTGGCCCGCTTTCTGAGAATCTGGCTTATCGCTTGATAGTCGCGGCGGAAGACAAAGGCAGCTTTAGGGACTATGTGGACAGTGAGCGCCTGCTCTTGGCACCTTCCCTGACCTGGCTGATTTCTCCCTCCACGACATTGAATTACGAGCTGGAATATCTCAAGCACCGCACCCCGCTGGATAGAGGCATTGCCCTACGCGATAGCAATGGCAGGCGCTTGCACAATATTCACCGCAACCGTTTTCTTGGCGACCCTGACGCGGGCGACACCACAATGGAAGCCTTTACTCACCAGCTCAGCCTGGAGCATGAGTTTTCCGAGCGCTGGCGTGGCCGCGTGGGAGTGGCGTACAAGCTCAACCGCACCGATGGTGATGCACTTGAAACGCGGCCTGGCTTCAGCTTTATCAGCCCCGCTGGTGACGTCAGGCGACGCTTACGGCAGCGTGATTTAGACTCCAACGATCTTAATCTGCTGGCCGAACTCAATGGCCAGTTTGACACCGCAGGTTTGCAGCATGACTTGCTGATAGGCATGGAGGCATACCGCTTTGAAAATCAGCAATGGCTGGGTAACAACAATGGCGTGGGCAATGCACTCAGCATTAACCAATACTTTCCGCGCTATCATATTGCCTTGCCTAGCAGCTTCACCGTTGCCAGCAACTTCCGCGAGCAACAGACTAATATTGCCCTGTTTTTGCAGGATCAACTCAGCCTGGATGAGCACTGGAAACTCATGACAGGTGTGCGCCTGGAATCCTACCGCCAGGAACTGCATAACCGCCTGAACAACAGCATCACCCGCCAGGATCACAGCGTACTGTCGCCACGTCTGGGCCTGACTTATGTAGTCAACCCCACCCTCTCGCTCTACACATCGTTCAGCCGCTCATTCAGGCCGAATGCGGGGACTGCAGGAGGCAACCAGTTTGGGCTTGATGCCAGCGGCGATGCCTTTGACCCTGAACGTGGCCGCGCCTGGGAAAGTGGCATTAAATACCAGGCCCCAGACCAGCGGCTGGGTGCCACGCTGGCAGTGTTTGATATCACCAAAACCAATGTGCTGACCAACAACCCCAGCCAGCCGGATTTTAGTATTGCCGCAGGTGAAGTGCGCAGTCGTGGTATTGAGTTTGACCTCAGCGGTCAACTGAGTGAGCGCATACGGCTGATTGGCAGTTATACCTTTACTGATGCTTACCTGGGCAAGGATCTCCAACTCAGCCCGATTCCTGGTTTATTGCCGAATGGCATTGTCAGCGCAGGCTCGCGCCTATCCAATATTCCTCGTCACTCTGCCAACGCCATGCTCATGCATGAGCAGCCTTTAGCCAGTGGCGGCAAGCTAGGTGTGGGTGGCGGTTTCAGCTATGTAGGCAAACGCGCCGATAGCAGCGAGGATTTGTTTGAATTGCCCTCTTACGTCACGGTGCGCCTGATGTCGTATTGGCAGATGAACCCCAAGCTGAGGCTCTCACTGGATGTCAGCAATCTGTTTGATCGTGAGTATTACGCCAGTTCTTATAATAGTAGCTGGGTCATGCCCGGCACCCCACGCATGATTACGCTGGGCTTGCAGGCCAAGTTCTAATGGCATCCAACGCTGCGGCCTCAGACCGAATAGCAGCCACTTAAGCCCAGGCTCTTGACCCTCATCCCGTTGAGTGCGGCGAGTAACGCAGAAGTTTCTCTGGATTAAGGGCTTGCGACTGTCTGAGCGTAGCGAGTTTGAGCAAGATTCCAGAAACTGCGAGCAACGCAGGTTGCCCGGCTTTAGCCTGGACGCAAGAATCGGGTCGCCTTTTCTCTGGTGACGCTTTTTTGGCGAAGCAAAAGAGAGTCACTCGCCCGACAAGGTGAAACAAAAACTCCCACCAGCGGCAACAAGGGGCAAGACCACCAGCACCCCTATGTAGATCATCATAGATACAAACTCAGGACATAAACGCACTCAGTCCATCTGGGACAGGCATAAAAAAACGGCACCCTAGGGTGCCGTTTTCATTGCCAAAGGCAAATGTTTCTTACAGCTTGGTCTTGCGGCGACGGGCAACAGCACCCAGAGCAGCGAAACCAATCATCAGCATAGCAACACTGCTAGGCTCAGGTACTGCAGCAATGCTGATCGCACCGCTGTAGATACCGCCAGCCACACCGTTTGCTGTACCAGCAACAGTCAGGTAGTAGTTACCAGATGCCAGGTTTGCGAAGGAGAATTCGCCACCAGCAACAGAACCAGCCAACCATGTATCGTTAGCACTGTACAGGTTGAAAGTCAGGTTGGTGATATCGAACACCTTAACGCCAGCGTTGGTCAGTGGCAGTTGGTTCAAGGAGAACACACCACTAGTAGCATCAGCCAGGCTGAAAGTGAAATTAGTGGAGAAAGAACCAGCAGCTACAGTCTCAGTGTAAGTATTGAGACCAGCATTCAGTTCACCCAGATCCACCACATCAGTTGCGTAAGCACTAGAAGCAGCAACTAAGAGCGTTGCGGAAACCAGCGAAGTTTTGAGAATATTCATAATAGATCCTTTATTCTGATTAATGACTATGAAAATTCCCCCCAAGGCAATTATACATAGAACAAGTCGCCAGTAAAGAATTAATAATTATTCTTATATAATCAATATAACTATTCTGATTTATATCATAAAAAAACGGCGCCCTCAGGCGCCGTTTTTACACTTGGGAATTGAATTCCCTAGCGAGTATTACAGGCTCTTGCGACGACGTGCAACAGCACCCAGAGCAGCAAAACCTACCAGCAGCATAGCAACGCTGCTTGGTTCTGGAACTGGAGTGATGGAGAAGGAGTAAGTACCACCGGAAGCACCGCTAGTCTTACCAGCAACTTGAACGTAGTAGCTACCAGCAACCAGATTGGTCAAGGAGAACTCAACTTGCTCCAGGCCAGGAATGGAAGTTGTGTAAAGCTGTGTATCAGCAACTGCATCACCGAAAATACCGGAGAAAACAGTGAAAGTCAGGCTGGAGAAGTTGAAACGGTCAACGCCGTTTGCAGTCAGAACCAGCTTGCTAACAGCGAAATCAGCAGCGTTACCATCAAGAACGAAGTTGTAAGAATCAGTAAAAGTGGTGTTCTTTTTTACAGTCTTGATAACGTCAGTAGTTTCAGTCAGGTTGCCCAGATCAACTACATCAGCGTGTGCGCTGGAAGCTGCAGCTATGAACGCTACGGAAGCCAGCAATGTTTTCAGGAAGTTCATTTAAATCCCCTAACAATGGTTAATAAATAGTGTGTTACTTATTGGTTTTGGTACTGCGCAAATTATTACTGAATCGATTGCATTTGTCTTGGGCCCGAATGGACTAATGCGGCTAGTCTATTGGGACTAGGCCACTATCTCCAATTTGAAATAAAAGCAAAAATGCACTGATTTCATGCATTTTTTGCCGATTTTCAAGCTTACGCACCAGGATGGTTAGATCAGAAGATCTATCAATTACAGGCTTCAGCTTTATGGGTTTGGACACGCTGCAATCAAGCGTTAAAAACAGGCGAAATTATAGCCGCCCCACAAAGCAAAATCACCGCAAATTGCGGTGATTTTGCTATTTCATTCATGACTGCGAGTAAACAGCCATTACAGCTTGAATTTATCCTGACGACGATAGCCGATAAAACCCATCAATATCAGGCCAGCCATTAACAAGGCGTAGCTGGAAGGTTCTGGTACCGCAGCAATAAAGGCTGCACTACCTGGGCTACCCAGTTCACCGACCTTGTTGGCAAAGCCGCCATGCTCATCACCCGCTTGTGTAAATACCCAGCCGGATGCCTGGTTGGCACCAACCGCGCTCCAGCTGCCAGGCACTGCACTGTTGCCAGTGGTGCGTGGGCCCAGGCCTTGACGGTCATCGTAGCTCAAGCGGTCTATCAGCACGTTGCCATTGAAGATGTTGATTTCGTCTTCACGACCAAGATTGACCGTGAGGTTGCCCAACACCTTGACGTCAGCTGCCAGGTTCCACAGGTTGCGGAAGGCAGTCGCGGTCAACTCGGTCACAATCACGGACTCACCAGCAGCCACGATACCAAAGCTAGCCAGGCTGACAGTACCAGCAACACGGCTGTCATCGTCATAGCTCCAGCCAGTGAAATCCACGGCGGTATTGCCGAAGTTGGTGAGCTCGAAGAACTCGCCACTGGCAGCACTATTGGTGTTGTACATCCACTCGGTGATGCGAACGTCAGCGTGGGCCAAAGTATTCATGGACAACAGGGACATCAGCAGCAGGGTTTTTACTGTTTTCATGCTTTTGTTTCCTTGATTGATTAAGTTTTACGAAGCTTCTTCCAGAATTGCTTTTGTTTTAACACCAAACTTTAGCCACGTTGACGGCGGCGGGCGGCGAAACCGAGCACACCCAAACCAGCCAGCAACATGCCATAGGTTTCAGGCTCAGGCACTGCAGCAATGGCTAAGCGATACAAGGTAGTGGTGTGGGTGCCTTCGTTGGCGATGGACAGGTAGTAGTGACCATCGTGGAAGAAACCCTTCATGCCTTCGGGTGCGAGGTCACTATCGGTAACCAGCATGTCGATGAAACTAACCTTGGTAGGATCAGTGATGTCATAGACCGCCACAGCAGACTTGAGCGTGCGTTCCAGACCAATAAAGGCAATGGTGCGGCCATTGATTTCCAGCAGCTCCACACCTTCAGGCTCTACACCCTTGTCATCACTGCGGCCATCGTCGTAGAGACCAAGTGCAATCGCCCTGGCATCTAGGTCATTGCCGCTGTCGAAGATGAGATTGCCGTTCTGATCACGGATGGAGAAGGAGCGAGCACCAAAAGTGACAACATCACCCGGTGTAGTGTCTGGCTTGGCAATATTGAGGCGGCTTGCATCACTGCTACCACCCAGACGCCCTTTATCGGCTTCATCTTCACGGGTATCGCCCTCATTGGCGAGAACGATATATGTCTGGCCATTGGCTTCATAAGCAGCAATACCGTCTGGCTGGTACAAGCCGCGTGCGGCTACTGGACGCAGTTCAATACGTCCATCACGGTCAGAAGGGTCTATTTCATTACCTGGGGCGCTAAAATCCTTGCTGCCCAAACCGATCACCTTCTCAGCTTCGTTGGTGGTCAGGTTGATCACACCCAAGCCATTAGCTTCCTGCAGGGAAACAAAAGCCTTGGTGCCATCTTTGCTGATAGCGATGTATTCTGGTTCAAAGTCCATGCCAGCGATGGACTTGGGACGCAAATCGCTACCGAACGTTGGCGCACTGTTGAAGTTAACAGTGGCAGATACCGAACGGCTCCCCATATCAATGATGCTGACGCTGCCTACAGGGTCATAACCCTTGTAATTGGTTGGCGTACCTTCATTTGCCACCAGCAACTTGCTGCCGTCGTGCGAGAAAGTCAGCATGTCAGGCAAAGCACCGACGCTGATGGAGTTAACGCCGCTGGCCAGGCTACGAGTGCTGGTGTCGAACAGCTTGACCACACCAGGCTGGGTGCGGTCTGTGGTGTTCTCAATGGCAAAAGCGGCCAGACCATTGTGGATGGAGACGCTATTGATGCTGCCATAGATGCTGGTGTTGATATGCTGAATCAGGCTACCGTTGCTGGCATTGAGTACATCCACGCCTGCCACCCCAGCCACCCACAAGGAGTTGGTCACTTTATCAAAAGCGACAATCTCTGACGATTGACCGAGCACACCAGTATTGGAGTGATCATACGTCCAGAGCTTTTGCAGCGCGTTAAGCGGAGCGGCGCTGGCAATCGCAGGTACAAATGCCAGAGCGATGGCCGCGGAGATAATGGTTTTTTTCATGTAGAGACTCCCTTATGTTTCAGTGCTTTATTGCCAAGCACCAAAACTTTTAATTTGAATATTCCTGTCAGCGACATGCCAGACACCAAGCAAAATGTCAGGCTGGCATGACTGATCTGCAGGCGATTCTAGGGGGTCAATATGACAGGCTCATGTGAGGAACTAGTCCTATCGGACAGGGAATAAATACAGCTGCATGCTGCTTGCATGACTAGGAGCAAAATCGCCAAAGATAGCGGCTAGCTGAAAGCACAAACCCAGCACAGGCCGGGTTTGTGTGTCATGACGAGCGCACGCTAATCTCTGGTGTATCTATTGCTTGATTTCACCAGGCACAGCCTTGGCTTCGTCGAGTTTATCGCGATAGTCCTGTAGGATATTCTCCAGCTCTACGCGCTTCAATTGCGTAAATTTCTCGTCGCGCATTACTTGCTCATAGGTACTGGGCTTGTCATAAATCTTGACCAGTTGCAGGCCAAAGTCATGCAATCTGTCGTTCTTTTCCTGGCTGGCATTCACCTGTTGCTGCTTCTTGACGATGGTCGCCTGCATGGCAGTGCGCTCGGCTTCACCCTTGCGTATCACATCGCGGGCTTCCGCAAGTTGTTGCTCTGCGCTGGCAAGCTTGTCCTGCACGGCCTGCTTCTCTTCTGCAAGCTTAGCCTTTTCTTGCTGTAGCTTTTCCAGGTCTGCATTCAAGGCCGCATTCTTGCGATTGGCGCTGCTGATACTGCCTTGCAGGGCATTGGCCTTGGCCTGCTCCGCCTCTACTTCCTGCTTGAGCTTGGCGCTCTCCTGATCAAACTTGGCTTGCAGCTCCTGCTTTTCTGCCTGCGCTTGCTGCACCATCTGACGCATGCGCTTTTCCTGCTGCTTGGCGGCCTTGTCCTTATCTGCAGCGTGCGCCGGAATTACCTGAGAGACACTCAATATACTGACCGCTAATAGCAGGCTGCTGCCAACATTGCACCAGACACCACGGGATTTCTTCATCAACATGCTCATGATCAGAATCGCGTTGTCAGGTCAAACTGCAGGACATCAATGGACAAGGGCAAGGTGCCACTGATCTCTTTGGTGCTCAACCAGCGTGCTGTCAGCCAAGTGTTCTTGTCTACGCCATAGTAACCGCCGAGTATGAAGCCCTTGGCATTGGTGCCACCAAGGTGGAAGTCGGAATCAGTAAAGGAATCCATTACCGAATCGGCTTCCAGCTTTTTATAGGCCCCAAACACCTGCCAGTCATGACGCTGCTTTATTTCAGGCATACCCACTGCCAGACGCACCTGATAGGCAACATTTTCCTTTTCGTAATCCACCCCGGTGCGACGCAAGATTTCATTCTGGTCAAAACCGATATTAACCGCGTAATCACCTTGCAGAATCACATGTACCGGGTCAAACGCTGCCAGATCGATCTGGCCTGTGAGGTTGACCACGCGGAATTTGGAGGCCAGACCGCAACCTGCACTGGTATAACCCGCCACGCCGCCAGAGTTGACGAAGCCGCAAGACTGCGTGGCGCCGTTTCTATGAATATCGAAGGTATTGTTACCCTTTTGCCTATAGGGCATGACCGTGCCGTTATAGCGCATATCCAGCACGCCTACGCCATTGTTGGCGATACCTTCCACATTCTTGAAATCATAGTAAGCCAGGCCGACCTTGGCCTTGGACTGGTTGGGACTGGTCCACTCGAAACCACCTTGCGCGCCCAGGAACCACTTATCCTTGGCACGATTGACATCGCCCTTCTGTACCTGGTCAATAGGGAAGGCACCGACGGTACCAAAACCTGACCACTGATTATTGAACTTGGGCATAAAGCTGGCCGCTGCACCGTCAAAAGCCAGCGATCTATCCCACACCATATCGGTTGAAAAGAAAGGATTGGCAAAGCGCCCGGCACTAACGCTGGCCCAGGAATAGGGCTTGGCGGTGATGAACACGCGATCCAGACCCCAATCCAGCTTGCCCGCACGGATATCGATAGACTGATTGGGCGAGAGCGGGTTATCCATATGGCCGCTGGTCATGCGTATGCCCGCAGTCAACCAGTCGCTGATTTTGGCATTGATACCAAAGCGCGCACGCACGCGGTATCTGTCCTGGTCTTCAGTGGTATTGGGCATGATGAACTGGCGATTGGTATCACTGGCGAAGACAAATTCCGGCGCATTACGCTCAGAGAAACGCACTGGTTCATAACGCAGGCGTATATCACCCTCGAAGGAGATTCTATCGAGCCAGTCCGGCAGTTTGAGGCGCTCTTCCTCTACATGATAGTTAAGCTTGGCCATGACATCTTTCTCGATATCCGCACGCAACTGCTGCTTAACAAAGTCCGGCACATATTGCACACGCACCACCTGATTATCAGCAGCAGCAACCGCCCCGGCTACTGCCGCAGTTTCGGCATCAGCTTTGGCTTCCGTGGCGGATGCCTGCTTTGCTTGCTCGGCCTTTTGCAGCAAGGCTTCAGCCTTGTCGCGTGACAATATGCCTTCCTGCACCAGGGCCTCGATCAGGCCTACGGTAGTATTACGCAACTGCTCCAGCGATTCCCGCTCGCCTGCGACTGCATTGGATGCCATCAACGTCCAGGCTAGCGCCAGTGCAATCGGCTTCATCTTGAGTACTTCTGTCTTCATCATGTCTTAAGCCTTAATCTGGGCCTTGCGGCCTGTTTGATTCTTGGTACTGCTTCAACCCACACTCTTGGCCGATATCCGCAACTTCACTGGTTGCGGCATATCGTCCGGTGGCGCATCGCTGATGCGCTGTATGGATTGCAATGCCTTGCGCAGCAATTCATCTTTTTTCTCGTCACCCGTAGAGGACTGCAATTCCAGCTTCTCTACATTGCCTGCCTTATCCAGCCAGATAGATACCACCAGTTTGTATTGCTCGCGCGCCAGTTCGGGCTGCTTGGCAATCGCTTCTTCTATCTGCGACTTGATCTTGCCGGTGTACCAGGCATAGGCGGCCAGCCCTTTGTTGCCACCTATCTTCACGCCAACATCGCCACCGTTGTAATCACTGCTCACCTTGCCAGCACCAAAGGCACTAGGTGCATCCCCGGCATCGCTTCCATCTTCAGGTTCTGCGGCTCAGGCGGTGCGTCTATGGGCTTGGGCTGCTCCACCTTGATTTCCTTAGGTTCTTCCTTGGGCTGCTCTTTAGGCGGCTCCTTGGGTGGCGGCGGAGGTGGCGGTGGCGTATCCGGCAATAACTTCACCGTGGTCACTGGCGGCTTCTTGGGGCCAGGCTTGCTGGAAAGCAGGCTGTACACGCCATAAGCCAGCGCCAGGAACACCAACCCACCTACTACCAGCCATACCGCATTGGCCTTACTTGGCTTTTGATTCTCTGCTGCCATCAGGTGCCTATCCTTGAAGTCACCAGACCGACGTTCTGGATTTCCATGCGCGTCACCAAATCCACCACCGAGACAATCCCGGCATAAGGCGCACGTGCATCGCCCTTGATCATTACCGAGAACTTGGGGTCACGCGCGCGCGCGGCATTGAGCTGGCTTTCCAGCTCAGTGAGGTTGACGCCCATGCCATTGAGCAACAGGCCGCCACCTTCCTGCACC
This sequence comes from Methylobacillus glycogenes JCM 2850, assembly GCF_000617925.1. Lineage (GTDB taxonomy): Bacteria > Pseudomonadota > Gammaproteobacteria > Burkholderiales > Methylophilaceae > Methylobacillus > Methylobacillus glycogenes. The sequence continues at coordinate 157,781 of NZ_BAMT01000002.1, read as the reverse complement.
TGCACAATCTTCACTTCATGCTGCTCGGTGCTGGGCTTGTTGGAGGGCTTGGTAGATTCATGGTCAGGCCCTGCACCGAAGCCGTGGTCATCAGAATAAAGATCACCAGCAGCACATAGGCCAAATCCAGCATGGGCGTGATATTGATGGAGTCGTAGGGTTTGCTGTCGTCCTGAACCTGCATGGCTAACCCTCGGCTTTCTTGGTCACCAGGCCCACTTCCGTGATGCCCAGCTTCTTGCATATTTCCAGCACGGCGGAAACCTTCTCGTAATGTGCGGCAGCATCGCCCTTGAGTACCACGGGCAACTCGGGATTGTTGGCCTTGTATTCACCCAGGCGCTGCTCCAGCGTGGCGAGATCTACCGGATAGGCATCCAGATAGACATCGCCCTCGCCAGTGATGGTGATGCCGCGTATATCAGGCTTGGCCAGGTTGCCAGTGGCGCTGGTCTGCGGAATTTCCACTTTTACGCCCTGTACCGAAGCCGTGGTCATGATGATGAAGATGACCAGCAGCACATAGGCGAGATCAAGCATGGGCGTGATGTTGATCTCGTCATAGGGCTGGTTGTCTTCCTTGATATCGGCCATGTGCGCTCCGCTTACTTGCCGTAGAGCTCAGCCACGCGGGTGATGTACTCATCCACGAAAATCTGCATATCGGTGTTGATATTCTTGATGCGGCTGGACAGATAGTTGTAGCCAAACAAGGCTGGAATCGCCACCGCCAGACCTGCTACCGTTGCCATCAGCGCCGCGGCAATACCCGGCGCAATCGCGTTTACGTTGACATCACCCGCCGCCGCAATTTCGGCAAAGGTAATCATCACACCGATCACGGTACCGAGCAGGCCGAGGAAAGGACCGCCGGAAATCGCAATGGTGAGCAGCACGACATTGCTATTGAGCTTTTTGTTTTCACGGATCAGGTCGGCATCTACTGCAGCCTTGATCGCATCCAGCGAAGCTCCACTCAACGCCAGTGACCTGCCTCGTCATAACGTTTGCGAATCTCGCGCAGACCAGCCAAATACAGGCGTACCACGGTGGAGTTCTGGATATCAGCACCCTGATCCAGCTGCAGCAACTCGGCATGCCCCGCGTCATTGAAACGATTGATAAAGATGCGGTTGGCCTTGTCATTGCGTGCCACCTGGCGCGCCTTGGCCACCATCACCGCAGCACTGATCGCAAACATCACGGCCAGAATAATAATGACCACCCAGGCATCCACGGTCAGGCTGTGGAACAGCACCATAAAGTGCGAGCTACCGCCCTCTTCTTCATCTTCACCTTCGGCGGCGCTCACCTTAATCAACTGACCATCCATGCTTTGGCCGCTGGCTGCTGCCTTGATCCAGGCAGCGCTGCGGGCAGCCGAAGCCAGCACCAGCTCGTCCAGCTCACCCTGATAGCCATTGCCAACTTGTACGGCATCCTGCAGTGCAGGCAGCGCGGCCGCACCGTTGGCAACTTCAGCGCCATCGATATACAGCACAGCCTTGCCGCCAGCCACTGTCACGGCAACATGTTGCCAGGCCGCAGGCTTGAGCTCGCCACCTGCGACCACAGCGCTGCCGTTGTTGAATTGCAGCTTGCCAGCCGCCAGGCTGATGGTCACAGCGCCTTGTTGATACAGCGTGCCTTCAGCAGCACCAGGCTTGAGCCAGGCTGTGAAGCTAAAGCCCTGTGCATCGTTAAGCGCCAGCGCCGGATTAGCGGCCAGCACTAGCGGCTCACCATTCAATACCGCCGCTTCACCTATCAAGGCAGCTTTTTGCACGGTGACATTGCCTGAGGCGGTCAGGCCACGCTTGCTGTCCTGCAGCAAGGTGCTTTCGGCAAAGTGGAATACCGCAGCGGTAGCAGCATCAAAACTCCCTGCTGCGTCTGCTGTTGAGGTCGCGGTTTCGTTACCGGAGTACAGCCAGATATGTGCGTCCTTGGCCGCAGGGTCGAGCTTGGGCAGCAGAACCCAGATCACCGCCAACTCATTGATGGAATCGAATTTCTCGATATGGAATTTAAGTTCGGTCTTGTCGTCACCCGCCACTACACGCAGGTCGGAACCATCGAGATTGGCACTGGAAAAGTCGAAGTTGCCGGAGTGCAGGCGCAAGACTACAGGCACTTCGGGTTCAGCCGCAGTAATCCCTGCCGCATTAATGGTGATTTTGGCGCGGCTACCCCATGCTTCTTTGCTGGCCTCATTCCATTCGGCGTGTACCAGGCTTGACCCCAGCAGCAACATCAGCAGAACTACATACTTTCTCAACATCGAACCGCGCTCCAGAACAAAGCGCGTAATATAAATTTCATGTGTGACTCAACAGTGACTTGTATGTGAAATTGCTGTGTCACCAATATGTAAAAAGGACTAGGCTCGGCCTAGTCCTTTTTGCTGAGTCCACCTGCTGTTGCGGCTTAGCGCAGGATATTACCCAAGCTGAGAATTTCCACAGACACAAACGATGGCATCAGATTCTTGGGGCTAAAGTCCTGCGCCGGCGCCAGACGGCTCAGATCTGTGGCCGCATTCATCGCGGAAGCACCCGCCGTGCTGCTGGATACATTGGCACCCGCCACTGTACTGGTGGGTACTGCCGCCACCCCTTGCGAGGTACCCAGCACCGTGAGGCCACCCGGCCCGGTGATGGGGCCGACAACCAGGAAGTTACCCGCCACCACCCCGGCCTCGTTCAGGTTAAGCAAGCCGCGTGGCGCCAGCAATGACACCGTGCCACGTGCAGGTTGCTGCAATGGGCCCAGCCAGCCATCCGGGTCGTAAGTCTGTGCCTGAATACCGCTACCGGCCGCCGCACCCTTGACCCGGCGCACAGTATTGCCATAGATATCGGTACTGATTTCTACCTCAGGCATGGACAAAGCCGTCTTGGAGCCACGTCCGGCATCAATATCGCCATTGTTGACCCAGACCGTGATGTCACTGCCAAACTGGGTGATCACACGCGACTGGTTAACTTGGAAGCCAGTGTCGGCAAAGGCGCGGATATCGCCGCCCTGCTCGGTGACAATACCGATATTGCCGCCCCCCTCACCGCCTGCCACGCCCACATTGATCATGCCGCCTGGTGCCAGCAAATCTATGCTGCCATCACGCACCGTGCGTATGCGGCTTTCAAACAGATTGAGATCACCCTGGTAGTTGTCACCCTGCCACAGGGTGGCAATGGCGCTGTCGCCACGCTGATGATGACCCACATCCGCAAAGGCCTTGCCCGACTCCAGCAATTCGGAAGAGAAATGACGGTAGACAAATACCGCTTGCCTATCACTATCCAGCGCCAGGAAACGCGTCATGGCATCGGCTTCGCTCAGACTCTGATCGCCAACAATCTCGCGCATGTATTTGGCCAATGCCAGCGAAGTATTGCCGCGATAAGCAGCCATACCATCCGCATTGCCCTGCAGCACACTGGGGCCGCTGCCATCCGGTTGATATAGAGATTGATATAGTCTTGCAGGCTGGCGTTTCTGCCTGTGCCTGCCAGCACCATGACCGAGGCCCCGGTTTCCGGCAGTGCAGGATTGGTGGTATTCGCCAGGCTATTGATACCGTTGCTGCGACCCAGATCCAGGGTACGCCCGGCCTCCACCAGCAAATTGCCGGGGCCACTGATATTGATGCCACCGGCCTGATTAACATTGACATAGGTCAAATCACGTCCGGCTTTCACTACACTCAGATCACCAGGACTCAGATGCTGCAGATTGGCTTCCAGATTGCGGATATCCTGCTTGGCAATAATCACGGCGGCCTTGGGCAGATTCAGCACGGTGGTCGTGCCTATCCACGGCGAGATCGAACCTTCTCGCGCCACGATGCTGATAGGCGTGGTGCTATTGCGATGCAATGGAATCAAGGAGTGGTTACTGGTGAGAATACCACTGAGGTTGATCGCCGAGGTGATGGGCGATGCCACGGTGGGGATCACGCTGGCATCGGCATCGGACATGGTGATCTGGTCGGCAATGATATTGCCCGCTGCCAGCAGGCTGAGATTGCCTGCACTGCTTGGCATCAGCTTCATCTGCCCGACGTTGATATCGCCATTGAAGGCCACGGCTTTAACCGAGCAGGATAGAAGGTCAGGCTATTTTCGGAGGTATTGACCGTTGAAAGCCCGTTCATCTTGCTGGAGATATTCGTTACCCGGTCCAGACCAAAGGTAATGGCCCCGGTCAGTGAGGAAATCTCTACCGCGGCAAGATCGGAATAAGTATTGAAGAACGCGCTACGACCATTAGGATTGATGGAGCCAGTGGGCGAGTTCAGGGTGGCCTGGGCAAACAGCGTAGGATTGAACACTGTCTCTATATAAGCCCCGTTGACAGCACTGACATTGGCCTTGGCATCCTGCAACGCCAGCGTGGTGCCGAAGGTCAGAGGGTTACCCTGAAGATTGACATCAGGACTGCGGTTAATCTGGCCACCCGCCTGCAGATCAAGCTGCCCCTTGCCGACAAAGTACACGCCGCTGAGGATATCGCCCTCCGCCACCACGCTGAGGTTACCACCGCCCAGTATGCTGCTGTCGCCAGTGCCTATGCCTGCATAGCGCGCAGTGGTGGGGGTTGAGGCAGAGAAATACTTGATATTGCCGCCGGATTTGATGTCCACATCGCCACCACCAAAGGCAGCAACCCCTTGCTGGAACAGGTCGGTACGCAGCCACCAGCTGGTGTGGCGGTTATTGGTACCGCCTGCCTGGCGGAACAGCCAGTTGTTGACCAGTTGCTGGGTACCGCTGCTAGGTGCCAGCAGCGAGCCAGTGATATTGCCCTGAGCATTGATGGTCAGATCGCCACCATTGATGAGGAACTGCGCACCGTTAGTACCAAAACCGTCTGCCGTGCTGGCAGAGACAAAGCCCGGCAAGCTATCTGCGGCCTGTCCTGCGGTGTAGATGACAGAAGCGGCATTGGTCAGCGTCAGATTGCCGCCAGTGGCAATATTGATATCGCCTGTGCCTGTGCGCACCAGCTTGTTGGCGGCCAGTGTCATATTACCGCCACTGCTGTCCTTGATAGTGGCCATGGGGCTGACTGCTGACAGATCAGCACCGGACACCAGATTGATGTCCCAGGAATTGCCAGTCGCCAGCGCACTCCCCGCCACCGCACCATTGTAGCCATCACTGAGGCTGCCATTCAGCTGCAGATTGCCACTGCTGCGTATGGTCAGCACACCATTACGCCCCTGGGACAGGTCACGCAGGTTCCAGTCATTCTGCAAAGTGCCATCACCGCTGATACGCAATTCGGTATGCGGCGCCACGATGGCATTGACGCCATCACTGCTAGCGGCATAGCGCACGGCAGTGTTGTTTGCATCCAGATAGAAGTCATTGATTTCACTACGCAGATTGTTCAGCGTTGTGCTGTTCAGGGTATTGACAGTATTGGTGACCTTGAGCGACTCGAGCACTATCCTGTCTGCGCCTGCAATCGCCGCTGGTGCATCCTCATGCACCATCAGCCCGGAAGTGCCCACGCGTGAGGCACGCATGATCACCTCGCCACGCGTATCACCGCCCACATCAATTAGCGCAGCATCGGCACGGCGAGTCACGCCATCCGCCTCAAACACCGTCGCCTGAATCTGGCCGCTATCACTGGACAGCAACACCTTGCCGCCACTGCCAGAGGCAGCATCGCCTTTGGCCAGCAACTGCGAGCCAGCCGTCAGCTGGATATCCTGCTTGGCATAAACCTGAATAGTGCCGCCATCCTTGCCGCTGGCGTCTACCTTGCCAGCAATCTCCACCTTGCCGCCATCGGCACTGAGGATAAAGTCCCCTGCTTGCACCACATCCCCGGCCGCAATCTGCACATCGCCATTGCGTACGCGCATTTCACGCGCATGGGTAAAACCACCCTGATTCAAGGCCTGGTTCAGGCTGGAGAAATCTGCCAATGAGCCAACATCCACCTGCACCACTCCGGCATTTTTACCTGCACTGGCCTGGCCATGCAGCGTGCCATCGGCAATCTGCACCTCACCCTGGCTGGCAGTGAGTTTGAGCGTACCGGCATTGCCACCCTCGCCGCCGCTGACATCCAAGCTAGCGCCGCTGGCCACCACGATATTGCTCTGGTCCGCTTGCAGGCTGATCACGCCGCCTGGGGTATGCGCACTGAACTGCTCAAACGCAATCTTGCGTGAAGCGGTGTTGATGCGTGCATCACTGGCCACATTGAGATTGCCCTGGGTGCTGCGCGCCGTGAACTGACCGGAGGCCAGATCTACATTGCCGCCCAGACTGAGGTTGCTTGCCACCATATTGAGCTTGGCACCCAGTCCGGCTATCGTCGTCTGCGCCGCATTGCCGTTAGCAATGGTCTGCAGGCTGCCTGTGGCGTTGGTGGTGTAATTGGTGCCAGTGGCGGCAGTGATGCGGCTACTGCTGATGCTGCTGTTTGCAGCGTGCAGATTAAGCTGGCCTGTGCCACGGTAAATAAAGTCACCTGCACTGTTGAGCTCTACGGCCTCAAAGCCCGCTATCGTGAATTGCCCGGCCTGGGCAGGCTGATTGCTCGCTGCCGCGTTACGGCCTTCAACGCTGAACTGATTAGCATTGATAGCCAGCTTGCCGCTGGCAGGCGCTGCACTAGGGTCCAATGCCGCCCCGGCAGAATTCTTCAGCACCAGCTGGTTGGCCGTAAGCCTGGATTCAGCCGCGTTGGCCAGTTCATGCCCCACCACCCCTGCGGCATTGATGGTGAGATTGAGATTTTCACTGCCGAAATCGACAGCGCCATATAGATTAAGGTTGCTATGGCTGTTGAGCGTCACCTGACGCAGATTGCCCAGGCTGGCCAGCAGTGCATTGTCTACGCGCATGCCGCTCACGTTGGCCAGGGGATTACCCAGGATAATGCTGTTGGCACCCAGAGTGACCGAGCCACCATCACCGACACCCACCTGCCCGGCAAGAGTGGAAGAATATGCGGCATCGAGTACCAGCGAGCGTGCTGCCGTGACTTTGCTATCCTGTTGCACATCCAGCACACCACCCTGGTTGCTGGCGCCGCTGCGGTCAAATACCAGATCGCTATTGCCCGAGACAGCCAGCAAAGCGCCATCACCCGTGACTCGGAGATTGGTGGTGCCCTGGTCAGCACCCGCTACCGCTTCAATCACAGCGCCGCTTTCCACCGTCACACTGTCTGTGGCGCTGGCAATCAACTGATTCACCTTGAGCGCATGCGCATCATCATTGCGGAAGCTGACTTCACGCGCAGTGGTGCTGATGACAACGGCCTCCTCGCCCTGGGTACGCGCACCACCCAGCAGTATGCTTTCCGCATTCAGCGCAGAAAGCGAACCACTGCTGATTTGCAGGGTGCCATCATCCGCACCAACTTGGGAGACCACGCTGATCTTGTCAGAGACGATATCCACCATCGCCCCACGCGCACCCGCTGCCTTGCTGGTGTTCAGCGTGGCATTGAGGGTGAGCGATTCACTGGCATTCAACACCAGTTGCCCGGCATCCGCCGCGTTGCGCGGAGCAGCCAGCCCTGCCGTGGCGGCTTTTTCAGCAAAATAGCTGTTACCGCTGGTAATCATGTATTCCGCAGGTGCAAAGGAACTGGCGGTGGCTGGCGCACGGAAGACATTACCGTTGGTAACGCGGAAAGTCTGCCAGTGCGGATCACGGCTGCTTTGATTGACGTTGGTGTAAAAGCCGGATGCAATGCTGGAACCATCATGCAGTACGCCGCCATTGCCAGGCAGCACATTGAGGGTAGAGGTTTGCAACATGAAAGCACCTTCCAGCAGCGCATAGTGCGCAGGCAGCAAGGTGTAGTAGCCATCGGCCAGACCCGCCACATTGCTCAGATAGACTGCTTTGCCTATCTCTGGGGCATTGCTCTTGGTGTAGTCATAATCAAACGGTGCATATTCGCCCTGCATGCCAGGCATGATGGCGTACACCCCGGCTTGTGATAGCAGGTCGGCAGAACCGCCAATACCAGGTATCCATTCATAGGCAAAAGTATTGCCGCTGCCGGAGATATCCACCACGGCACCACTGTTCATCTCTACCTGCTTGCCGCTATAGCTAACGCGCTTGTCTATGGGAGTATTGCCCAGGCCATTGGGCAGCACCCAGGTTGTGCCTCCCTGTTGTGTGGTGCCATAGGGAATACTCAGGCCCGCAGCCGATACCGAGGTCAGGCTGCCAGCCGCCAGGCTGACCTTGTCTGTGGCCTGCAGGGCAATCTGCCCCAGAGGTGCCAGCAGCACCCCTTCCTGACGAATATTAGTGGCCTTGAGTCCGAGTTTGCCACCAGCACTAAATACTGGCTTATAGGCTTCACCACTGGATTTGACGACAATTTCGCTATTGCTGCCCAGCGCTTCAAAATCAAAGCTGCTGTTGCTGACTGGATAAATCTGTCGTGCAGTCAAGTTCATGACGCCATTGCTGCGCAGTGAGCCAGCGTTGCCAAAGGCAATGCCGCGACCACGGATATCCAGGCGGCTATTGAGCGTGGTTTCCTTGACGCCGGAAATATTGATCTGGCCATTAAGGTCTATCCAGTCGGCATTGATCTGCAGCGTGGCGTCCCCTGTGGTCACCGTCTGATTGGCATCTTGGGTAATCAGGCTGACATGGGAGGCATTGATTTCGGCATGTCCATTGCCACTGACTTCAAATGCCGCGGCGTGCAGTGCCAGGGTTTCTGCTGCGTTCAGCTTGACGCCACTTTCCAGCACAATCCGGTCACGCTCTATGGCTGTCGGCAAACGGTCAGCTGTAGTGCTTTCCAGGCTGACATGGTCAAACTGCCCACGGTCTATCTGCGCGGTGGAAATCTGCGCCTTGCCTTCTATACCAGCCAGGCTATCTCTGGGGTTGAGATTGTTTCCCAGCACTTGCTTATTGCTGGTGACGGTAAGTACCCGCTCGCCCGTGGGTGGGCTGGGTGTTTGTGATGAAGGCGTCAGATCGCCAGCCAATGCCAGCTTGAGCGTACCGCCTGCGCCTGTACCATTGGCACTGGCGAGGAATTCGCCATCCAGTATCATGCCTTCACGCGCCGTGATGGTGATGCTGCCAGCGGCACCATCCAGTTGCTGGCGCACTACGCCATTACCTGTGTCTATATCCACACTGCCTGAGGTGCCGGATACATCCATCAGGCTGCCTTCCTTGGCCACAACAAAGCCTTTTTCGGCGTCGATGATGATGTCACCACCATCGAGAATCCTGGCATCTCGCAGTTCCAGACTAGTGCTCACCGAAGGCGCATATTGGCCCTTGGTGCTGATGACCGAGTTTTCACCCAGCCAAATACTCTGCTGGTTGTCATAAGGTAATTGATCCACTGCCCCCTTGAGCGCCAGGCTGATGGTGCCAGCTGACGAGAACAGGCTGCCGAGGATATTCATCTGGCGGCTAGCTTCCAGCGTGATGGCCCCTACGCGTCCGGCGATATTGGCCATGTCGGTGCGGATGATGGTATTGGGCAATACGGTGAGGTCAGCCTGCGACAAGGCATCAGTGCCTACCGCAGAGAAAGTCAGCGTGGCTGGAGTCCGCAGCCCCTCGGGCAGGTATTCCCGGGTGGCGATCTGGCTCATGCTGGTACCACTCTGCCTGACGTTATAGCCCGCCGTCATGCGCAAGGTTTCCATCTTCGGGTGTATCACGGTTTCTGCACCCGCCTCACTACCGACCACAATCTTGCCGCCATTGCGCGCAGTGCTGATGCGGTAACCCGAGAAGCCACCTTGCTCGAAGAAGGATTCACTCAACCAGAAATCGCCCGGATTAACTGGCTGCCCGCCTACGCGCACATCTTGCGAAGTGGCGATGGTGAGGTTGCCGCCAGTGTCAAAGCCATGAGAACTCAGGCTGCCACCCATGGCCACATTGGCTGCTCGCAAGCTGATATCGCCGCCATTGCCAGTCTGCAACTGCCCGGTACTATCCAGCCAGGCACCCGCACTGGCATCCAGCACTGAGCCTTGCCCCAGCGTCACATTCTGGCTGGCACCCAGGTCGATATTACCGCCATCGAGTACCACTTCGCCCTGGAATGCACCGGGGACACGCGGCATATCATTGCTCCAGGTACCCGCGGTACTCAGGCGTACATTGTCTGAAACCACCACGGACTGGTTACTTAGTTGCGTAGCCACCGTGATGTCACCGCCTGGCGTGGTGATGTCGTGCTTGATATTGACATTGCCGCCAGTGAGCTTAACCGAACCATGCCCGGTGGTGCTGATCGCCGTGTCCACCTCTATGCTGCCCATATTATTGACAGAAAGATGGTTGAAACCGTTATTGAGTAACTGCGTGGAAAGCTGGGTATTGCTCGCCGGATTGCTGTCGTTGATAGCTATATCGCCTGACTGTGCAGGCGCATTGGCGACAATATGCAGACTGCTGCCGCCGGACACGGTCAGGTTGAATTTACCCCCGTCGGGTGGAGTGAAACGCTGAGTGACATCATGGCGGGTATTGGCCTGCAAACTGCCATCCAGTATTACCGGGCTGATGCTGGAGATATTGATCTTACCAGCATCCTGCCCCTCCAGATAGCCTTGCTGCCAGACGCCCTTGTCATTCGGGTTCAACAGCTTCCTGTCGGTCCAGCCCCATTTTGCATCCGTGTGTTTCCACACATCACTCAAGCCTTCATAGGCGGTCTGGCGGTTAGCCCTGGAGATTGCCGTGGTGGTGCCCTGGTACAGCAACTGGCTTTCACGGATATAGCCTGCCGCATAGTCGATGAGGCCACCAGAAACATCAATAACAGAGCCCTGCCTGCTGATGACATCCCCGGTGGAGGTGATATTGACTGTACCGCCCACACTCATACGCTCGGCAATGGTCTGGCTGCGTAATCCCAGTAAGGGCGAGATATCAAATAAATCCGTGCCCTTGCGTGCATCAAGATAAACGGTTTCACCAAACAAGGCCCCACCACGCAACATGGGGGTGTCCTTGAGCTGGTCGGAGAATAGACGCACTTCCAGCTGGTTCTTTTCCATGGCGGACTTGGTATCGACGCCAGAAACATCGATATGCGCAGTTTCACCCAGCAGCACACGTATAGGTGTGGTCACACCCTGGCCGCCTTCCTGCCCATTCTTGGCGGCGATATTGACCTGACCACCCTTGGCGCGCAACAGTCCGTTCACTTCTATCGAACGGCCTTCAATATCAATGCGCGACGGTGCCAGGGTCTGGCTGGCGAGTACTTGCTCCGGGTCATTGGTTTCCACCTTGACCTCGGTGACACTGTTTTTGCCTATGGTCACAGTGCCATAACGCATAGGCACATAGTTGTAACCGCCAGTGCTGTCCTGCTGTGCGGAAATGGTGTCGCGTGCCAGCAGGCGTACGGAGCCATTGGCCCGCACCGAAGTGCTGGCAGAGATGCGGCCTTGCTGGTTGACGGCAAGCCCTACCAGCGTGACATTGCCGCGGTCTGCAACGATAGTGCCCAGATTGGCCGCTGAACCTCCGGCGTTAACCTCGACGATCAGACCTGCGGGGTCGGTGCTGGATTTCAGGTAAATCTGCTCGCCCGCCGCGAGGATAGTCTGGCCATCCGGCGTGTTGATCACGCATGATTCTCTACATCCTTGGCCAGCAGCATGACACGGCCACCCGTAGCCGCATTGATGTTGGCGCCCGCTTCCACCTTGATAAAGCCGCCGGTATTGCTGAATACCGGCAATTGACCGAGATTGGACAGCAGGCCACGGGTAAACATGGCGTCATCCATGCTATTGGACGTGACCGCCATCAAGGAGCCAACATTGATCTGCGCGCCATTGGCAAAGATGATGCCATTGGTATTGACGAAATAATTGGTACCCGCCGCATTGATGGTGCCAGCAATCACGCTGGGGTTGAGATCGGAAATCCGGTGCAGCATCTGCCAGTTGGCTTGCTGGTTGATGTTGAGGGTATGTTCACGCGCCAGATTGAACTGGGCCCAGTTGGCAATCGCCTGCGGTGCCGTCTGCTGTATGGTGGTGATGGTAGGCGTAACACCGGTGATGGAAGCGTTGGACCAAGGGGAGCTGCCGGGAATCAGACCAGAACTGGCGAATGGCACCAGGCCAGGGTCTGCCAGCACCATTCCGGGAGCAACTGCTGGCACCATGGCCGCCAGCATCGCTGCCAGCAGGCGCTTGCGTGCACGCTGGCTACGCCCGGCACTTGAGGTAGCATGCGCCAACTCATGGGCTGGGACATAAGCGCCCAAGCGCTTGTTGAACACCAGTCGGAATACGCCTTTATTCATCTTAAATCTCCCAAACTACCAATCGTAGGCCAGCCTGAAGTGCAACAGGTCATCGCCTTTTTCCACAAATCCTGCCGTACGCAAGGCACGGGCGTAATCAAACACGGCGGTCAGGCCATGCCAGTTTTTCAGTTGCAAGCCTATGCCCACAGATGCCAGGCGGAACTCGCTGGTCTGCTCGGGCAAAGGTTTGAAGATGCGGGTTTCACCTGCGCTATAGAACACCGAGCCCACCAGCTCGCCATCCATGCCAACATACTTGGCCAGCGACGGTGTACGCAGTTCTGCAGTGCCGAACAAGCCCTTATCACCGAGTGCCGAGGCTTCGTAATAACCACGTACCGTATCGGCACCACCCACCACAAACTGCTCGTTGGCAATGATGGGCGCATAGGCAGCTGGGCAGAGACACGACCGAACAACTCCCAGCTCTTGGGTAGCTTGTAGGTATGCTTGAGGTCACCGCGCAGGTAGGCAAAGCTACCTTCGGCGCGTGAGCGCTTCTCGAAGAATTCCTGCTCATCCGAACCCAGGTTGCGGATGGCAAAGGTCAGGCCCAGATTGAACTGGGTGCTGCTCTTTTCCGCTTGTACGGTGCCGTCATAGCCCGCATAGAAGGCATATAGCTGATGGGTGTATTGAAGCCAGTGCCTATCAGACGTGTGGATTCCTTGAAGTCCTTGTAATCCACACCCAGCGTCAGGTTGTGGAAATAACCGGAAAGGGCAGGCGCTGGCAGCGGATGGATATAGCGCAGCCCGAGAATGCTACCGTTACCGATAACGCTGACGTCACCCACAGCCGCCACATCACTGCGTGACAACACCCCGTAAAGCGCCCAGTAATCACCACCCGGTGTCGGGATCATATAAGTGGCCGAAAGCACCCGCGTTTCATCGGTGTTTTCCGGGGTGAGCTGAAAGCTCAGGCTCAGGCTATGGTCTTGCTGCCAGAGATTGTCATAGCGCAATGAACCATTGAGGCGGGTATGCGTGGTGTTGGCGATATAGCGGTTGTTGAGCTCCAGACTGGCATGCAGCGGCAGCTTGTCCTCGACCTTGAGATCCACTTCCACCTTGCCAGGCGTTTTGCCAGGTCGTAATACGGGGGCCACCTGACGATCCGGCTGGCCGTTGAGGCTGGCCAACTGCCGTTGCACATTGGGGAAATACGGCACCTTGCCTTCAGCCAGCTCACCCGCTCTGTTCTTGATGGCTCCCAGCGAATAATACTTGGCCCCCACCACGCGCAATTTTTCCACCTTGCCTTCGGTCACTTCCAGGCGCACCACCTTCTCATTGACCTCTTGCTCTGGCGTACTGACAAACACGGTCAGATAACCCGCATCATGGAAGGATTTTTCCAGCGCCGCGCGTGCAGCCTCCACATCCTCTATGCTTTTGGACTCACCCAGGAATGGGTACACCGCCTGCTCTATCTTGCTGACTGGCAATACACTATTGCCAGTGACCTGAAACTCCATGATGTCGAAATACTCAACCGCCTCTGCTTCGACCTCAGCAGCAGGTTGAGTGTCTTCTGCAGCAGGCTGGCTAGCTTTATGCTCGCTTGCCGCATCGGAGGCAGCCATTGCCGTCGAGATGCTGACCAGACAAGTGCTGAGAACAATTAAGAATAAACGCACGCGTGACTTTCCTGAAAGCGAAAATGCTCATTAAAAAATGGCAAATAAAACCAGCGGTCAATTCCATGCATGATCAGGACGATCATCGCGAAATCTGCCACATGCTTTATTGGACACTCTTCGACAAATTGAATAACTAAGCATGTCGAAGTTGGCGACATGTTAGTAGTTGATCATGACAAATCGATGACTTTTTAGCGTAAAAAGCACTTTCCCGCCTATGCGGGAAAGTGCGAGGGTCATACCGGGTTTACACCCTTATTTTTGCTGTGCTTAGAAGAACAACTGTTGTGGTGCGCAGTTGTTACCGAAGCGTGTACCCTTGGCTACAACAGCCAGTTCGCCATCAGCACCTGTGGAGCAGCTGGAGCCGCCCAGTGGGTTCAGTGTCAGACCGCGTGGCACGTCGGAGCAATTCGCTGGATTGCCCAGAGCAGCAGTGATTTCTGGAATCAGAGCAGCGCCGAAGGCATCAGCAGTGTTGGCAACGAAGGAGCGCAATTCCATGTGGAATGGATAAGCACCGTTGATGGCTGTTTCACGAGCGAAATCAACGCCATCTGCAACACCGTTGGCGTTAACGTCAACAGTGCCAGCCTCTGGGTGTACGTTATCCAGCTTCACATAACGGTACTTGGAGTTGGTGTTGTTAGCCACCAGCTCATCAGTACGCCAGTTGTTTTCCAGGGACAGAACAGCAATCGCGAAGGCGTTAGCATCACCACGGGTAGTCAAGGCAGTCTTCACGTTACCGGAACCACTGTGCTCAGTCACAACGAAGCTGGCGGAAGAGTCACCACGACCAGCTGGTGTCAGGTTAGCAACCGCACCAGTGGAACAAGGGTTCTTCAGGAAGTGAGCGTTGGAGCTGGCTTGTGTACCAGAGCTGGCAACACGACGCTCGAGGTAGATAGCCTTACCAACACCAGCGTTACCCAGAATTGGGCTCCAGTCGGTTTGATAACCAGAACCTTGAGCAATGATGGAAGTGTATTGTGCGGAAGTGATGTTAGGCGCAACAGCTGGACGGAATGCAGCGTCAGCAGAGTTAGCAGCAGCTACAGTAGCGTAGATGCCTTGAGCCACTTGCAGGGCACGGTACAGAGGAATGCTCACAGCAATACCGAAAGTCTGACCAACATAGGCTTCGCTCTCAGTACCAGCAGCGGAAACATCCAGATCGAACAAGGAAGCTTCTACGTCAGAGAAACCACCAGCAGGCTTGGCAACAGCGCCGTCAGGAGTAGCACCTGGGGTCACAGTACCGCAGTTCTTGTAGTTGGCATGACCAGCGAATACACCACCGGACACTGCACAGTTAGCGTTTTCCAGACGACGCAGACGTTGCAGCTGAGTGCCGCTCACGTGAGGAGCGTAGGCATTCAGGGAACCATCAGTCACAGTGTGGTAAACCACGGAAACACGGCCACCGCGTGTGCAAGCATAAGCCGCAGTGTTACCCAGGGAACCTGGACGCACAGCGCTGTCGGAGTTGGTGCTGGTGAAGATGGAAACAGAGTTGGCATCGCAACCCAGTTCAAAACCACGGAAGATATTGAATGTTGGAGCAGAAGCACCAGAGATCCAGGTCTCTTGCAGGTTGTTGGTAGAACGGGCTTGGCCGATTTGTGCTGGAGTAACAGGGGCAGCCAGTACGGAACCAGCAGCCATGGTGGCCGCTACGGCCAGAATCAGTTGTTTTACTTGCATTTGAAGCTCCCAGTGATCAATCTTTATTGGATATTTCTAAGGAATGGTTCCCACCCTCGTGGGGTGGGAACCGACTGCAATTAAGCAGACTTGCGACGACGGGCGGCAGCACCAACCAGTGCCAGACCAGCAAACAACAGGCCATAAGTTTCTGGCTCAGGTACAGCAGCTACGGTGTAACGCAGGATGCCATCAGCACCCAGGCTGAAAGTTGCGTCATAAGTCAGGGCAGTGCCACGATCACGAACGCTACCAGCGCTCAGGTACTGCACAACACCTTGCTCTGTACCCAGCTTGTCCAGGGCAACAGGGCCCAGGCCCCATACCTTGTTACCGTTATAAACATAACCGGCATAAGCCTTGCCAGAAGTGGCAACGCTGCCACCGTTTTCAACTTGACCGTGGTTGCCCAGGTTGTTGTTGGCATTGATGTAGTCATTCAGACCAGCCAGTGGAGAGGAGTGCTGTGCGAATACAAAACCAGTGCCATCAGGCGCATTGTTGTTCAGCGTGGTGTTGAAGGTTGTGATGAAACCCTTGGAAGCCAGCTGAGCTGCGCTACCAGTGTTGTCACCAGCTACAACGCCCCAAGTGATGTTGTCCAGGCTGGCTACGGACAGGAAGCTATTCCATGCATCAGCGTAGTCACCGCTAGCCAGGTTCCAGCTGGAGCTGGAAGCAGACTGGGAACCGCCAAATGCGAATGTCTCGTAATGGAAGCCGAGATCAAACACTGCAGACACGTTATTAGCACGGTCAAATACAGTCAGGATTACGCTGCTGTTACCTGCAGCGGCATTATCAATAGCAGCGTTAGCTGCACCGGAAACGCTCATTACTGCAACAGCAGCAGCAACCAAAGCCTTCATCTTGAAATTCATGGTTATAACTCCCGAAAAAAATTAAAAGCAAAACACCTACGAAAAGTTTTTGAGCCGCTACATTCGTCACGCCGCACCCTACCGAACGTACTTAACTGCGCCTTCTCAAAATTCGCGACTGGGAGCATCTTAGAAAAGCTATGTGAAGTGGCGATGGTCTGCTTCTAGTTCTTTAGGACTAGCTCAGCACTGGTTTAAAGGGAATTAACCAGCACCAAAAGCAAAAAGGACTAGTGTCATCTAGTCCTTTTTCATGGCTGTGTGAATGCTGTGTTTTTCGCTTTACCCGGCCAGGCCAGGCCCACACTGATTTTGCGCTTAGTTACGAATCAGTCCCAGCCTGAAGGCCTTGGAGGCCGCATGACTGCGATTTTGCACATCCAGCTTGCGCAAAATATTCTGCATATGGTTTTTTACCGTCAAAGGGCTGATCTGCAGGATGGTGGCAATTTCCCAGTTACTCTTGCCCGTGTGTACCCAATGCAGGATTTCCTTTTCGCGCATGGTGATCAGCCCCGCCACCGAGCTATCGCCCAACATATCGGCAGAAGCCGTAGCACTGTCGCTAACGCGCATCAGCACCGAGTGCAGATAAGGCACCAGCAATTCCAGCAGATAGGCATGGTTGCCATTCAACTCCCCGGCCACGCGTGAAAAACAGAAGAAAGAGGAAATGCTGCCATCGGCAGAAGACAGACCATAAGCTGCCAGATTGCGTAGCTCGCTGGCCTGTAGATTGGCCTGATCTATCTCCGGCACCGTGAAATTACCGAAACTGCCGGGACGTAGATAAGGATCAACCAACACAGGCAGGCTGGTTTCCTGCCAGGACTGAATCGCACGCAACACCACACCATCAGTTTCCTGCATGCTCACGGCCGTATGGGTATCGGTGACATAGCGCGTGCTGCTGAAGGTTTCCAGCGTGAAGGGACGTCCTGCGCCTATGGACAGACCACAGAGTAGTACTTCATGCGGTAGCAGGAATTGAAAATAACCTTGTAGCCAGGAAAAGAACTGGGCCTTTTTCTTGATACGCAATGATGCGTCAACCACCTCCAGGAAAGCGCCAGCCTGGTCTGGAGTGAGCTCCTTGTGATGGTGCTCTCTAACCCCGATAGAAAATTGTTGTAGCAAAACAGCCCCCTTAGCGGCACGCGCTGATCGCGGTTGGCGATACCTGGCGGTGCGGCATTTTTTTTACATCAACGGCAACCATCTTGTCGTGGCTTCCGGCGAGGCTCATTTATAACAAGGCTATATGACAGTAATAATTACTTGTCTTAGTTAAATTGAACTAAGTCCAATGCGCAGGCTTTCATGCATACGTCATATGCTTGCGCCAAACTGCTGCGCATGACCAAGACCCTCACCACCGCTTTTGTACTCTCGCTCTGGGCCTGGCTTAGCCTGACACCAGAATCGCGTGCTGCGGATATTTGTGTGCAGGATGATGATCAGGAAGCTTTTTCGATTTCCAACACCAGTGATAGCGACCACTGCCAGTGGCGTGTGAGCGAACATGGCATGGCAGCATCTTCTGCTGGCAAATTCAGTCAGAAATCGCTGCCTTATGCCACCATGATCAAAACTGCTGCCGATGCCACCCTCACCGATGCCGCCTTGCTGCATGCCGTGATCAAGACTGAATCTGACTACCAGCCGCAAGCGCGCTCCCCTCGTGGTGCTCAGGGTCTGATGCAATTAATGCCTGCCACTGCACGGCAATTAGGTGTCAGCAATCCGCGCGATCCGGCGCAGAATATCTTGGCGGGTGCGCGTTATCTGCAGCAATTGCGCCAGCAGTTCAACGACAACCTACCCTTGGCGCTAGCTGCCTATAATGCAGGCCCGGCTGCAGTGCTGCGTCACGGCAATACCATTCCGCCTTATGCCGAAACCCAGGCCTATGTGCCGCGCGTCATGCAGGAATATCAGCGCTTGCTGAGCCAGTACTGAGCCGCGCCGCTATCACAGACAGCGGGCTCATCGCTGGTCATTTCTGTGGTGAAATATATGGCTAGGTGTGTGGCTGTAGATAATAAGAATAACCAGACACTTAACGTAGACACTGCCTATAGCCATCAAATGCGGCTTGCAAGCAGCTACGACATGCAGGCGAAGTTGCCAAGCCACAGCCGCTATGGCAATTGAGCTGGGCCGCATCCAGGCTGGCGCCACAACTAGCATACTTTTCCGCGTTAGCCGCCCCACCAGCCCCCGCTGGCACAGGATTGGGCTGGGGGAGTGGATTTGGCTCTGGCAGCGCAGGCTCATTCAGTGGCTGCCGCGGATTACTTGGCGTCAGTTCACTGCCCTTGTCATTGGCAACAAACCGCCAGTCCTGATAACTCCCAGCCCCAGCAAAACCCTGCAAATCGTCAGCAAAACTCTCCTGCTTAAAAGGCTTGAGCTTGGAGCGGCTGTAAACGCCAGTGATGCCATTACCCTCCTTGATCAAGCCCCAGTCACGGCTAGCCGTCATCGGGTCTACAAATATCTTGCGCAAATGCCGCGCAGGCTTGGGGCCGCGCCTGTCATCAAGCAAGGCCGCCAGAGTGGGTGGATATTGTTTGATCGGGCTGGGGGTGGATTCATGATAACGGCTGATGGCCTGACTGAACTGCAGGCCGACAAACAGTAACTCCTGCTCTTTATCGCGCTGCGAAGCGGTATGCCAAGCCTGCCCCAGCGCCGCCAACCCTATGCCACTAATCGCAATCATCATCAGCAGGCCGATATAGGTGAAGCCAGCGGCGTAAGCTAATCGAGAGGTGAAGCCGAAGGCGGAACCGTGCTTAGAAGCGAAGCCGAAGGCGGAACCGTGTCTAGAAGCGAAGCCGAAGGCGGAACCGTGCTTAAAGGTGAAGCCAGGGGCGGAACCGGATTTAGGAGCGAAGCCAGCGGCGGAACGCCTTTGAACGAGGAAGCCAGCACCACCAGTGAACGCTCGCCGCCTCTCGCATAACGTGGCCTGTGGCAACGCCTTACCACTCGGCATAAAGCGAGCCATCCTTGGCCTGACCTTCCGCACCGCTATGCAGGTCATAGAGGTCACCGGGAATATCTTCATCGGGCTTGACCACAATCCAGGTCTCACCACTCTCGGTCAAAGGGTCCACAGGCACCTGGCGGATATAGTGTCTCTCGGCGAGCTCCCGCAATGACTCCGGGTAGCGCGCATTGTCTGCATGGAATTTATCAATGGCGTCGCGCACCACCTGCAAGGTCTGCTTAAGCGCGGCTTCCTTGGCTCTATCTATGCCACTGAAATAGCGTGGTGCAGCTACGGTGAGCAATAGCATCAAGATCGCCATCACCACCAACAACTCAACCAAGGTAAACCCTTGCTGCTTAGTGAGCTTGAGCTTCATTACCACTCCCGGTAGGCAATGCCATTGAGGCCGCTTGCGCTACTCAATGAATACACATCAAACACATCGGCACCCGCTTGTGGGGCTTCTGGCGGGCTGGCATAGCTGCGCTTGCCCCAGGTGTCCTGCGGCGGAATATCTTTGTCTTCATGCATGGGGTCACGTGGCAAACGGCGCAAAAAGCGCAAAGTGCGTTTTTTCTCACTGGTGATATCAGGCACACCCTTGGCCAATATCTCCAGGTTGGGCGGATAGCCCGTAGCCTCGGCGCTGACTTTGACCTTGCCTTCCTCTACCGCCTTTTTATAGGCATCTATGCCAGCGCGTATCTCACGCAATGCCTGACGCAAATCAGCCTCCTGCTGGCGCTTGACGCTCCATTGGCCGAGAGGAATCAGTGCGGTGGCCAGTATGCTGACGATGGTGAGGGTCACCACCAGCTCAATCAGCGTAAAGCCTCTGAGCTTGCTCATGGACTGTCGGCCCTGGGGGCTGGTGTGACTTGCGGGGTCGCTGGCGCGGTCCCCTGCGGCACCACAACTTGTGGCGTCACCAAGGGCACCACGGGCTTGGGCTGGCTGGACATAAAGTTATCCTGCCTCGCAGGCTGCGTTTCTGCAGGTTCAGCTACAGGCTGCTCAGCTTCCACTCTAGGCTCAGGCAATTGCAGGCGCTGCATGATGACATCGCGGGTATTCACGCTAGCGCTGCCCGTGCCCGGCGTCACAATCTGCGCATGGTCGCTGATGCCGTTTTCAGTGCCAGACCAAAACTCCAGCATCTCAGACGCCGGACGGCTGATGTTATTGACCACCCTGGGGGTAATCGCCAGCACTATCTCGGTCTTTTTGCGGTTATCAATCTGGTTGGAGAACAAACGTCCAAGCAGGGGGATATCACCCAGCCCTGGCAGACGGCTGGTGTTCTTGCGTTCTTCATCGTTGATCAAGCCCGCCAGTATCTGCGTTTCACCATTTTTCAGACGCAGCAGAGTGCTGGCGTTACGGGTGCCTATCTGGTACACCACGCCGCCACCAGTCAGCGGGGTGGACGTGCCCAGCGAAGAGACTTCCAACGCAATCTTGATATTGACGAAATCATCCAAGGTGATGCGAGGCTCGGCCTCGAGCTTGAGGCCCACATCCAGATATTGCACAGTCTGCGAGGAACCTACGCCTGCGGTGGCAACAGTCGTGATGACCGGGATTTTGTCCCCCACCAGCACCTGGGCCTTGTCATTGTTGCGCACGCGTATGCGCGGATTGGCCAGGATGTTGACGTCGGCGGTGGTTTTCTTGAAATTCACTGAGGGATTGCTATCAAAGTTGAAGGTGCTGGAGTTATTGCTCTTCAGTGCCTCTATCGATAAACCCGCTGCGGCCGTCAGCGAGGTTGGGTATTCCACACCCAGCTCTTGCAGGCGTTCACGCGTGACTTCCATGACTTCAATTTCCAGCATCACTTCCGGGTCGGCCAGGTCATTGGCGTGCACCAGCTTCTCGGCAATGCGCACCACTTCCGGGGTATCGCGGATCACGATCATATTCAGGCGCTCGTCGGTGTGCACATCCTTGGTCTTGAGCATGGTTTTCACCAGCGCCGCCACATCCTTGGCCTTGGCATTGGTCAGGTAGAAATTGCGTATCACCAGGTCCTGATAATCCTTGAGCTTGGCTGCAGTGTTGGGGAACACCAGCGCGGTGGTCTCGGACAGCACTTTCTTTTGCAAGCCATTGGTGGCCAGCACCATCTCAATGGCATCTTCCACCGGGGCTTTCTTGATAAATACCGTGGCCTTGGTATCGGGCTTGATATCCTTATCCAGAATGAAGTTGATGCCAGTGGCGCGTGACATGGCCTCAAACACCATCTTGATATTGGCGTCACGCAGCTCCAGATTAACCGGCTTGGTGAATGCAGGTTTCAAGCGCGGTGGCTCCATGCGCGCCAGATTGCGCTGCTCGCGCAAATCACGCTGCATGCGCAGCGCCTGTTCATGCTGTGGTGCTTCCAGCAAAATCTGGTGCAACATGGCACGCGCGCCATCCTTGTCACCTTTTTCCAGCAACTGCGTTGCCTGCTCCAGTTGCTCGGCATGACGGCGCGTGCTTTCTATCAGCAACTGGCCAGAAAGCGCGCGCACATTGTCCGGCTCTATATTGAGCACACGCTGATACAAGGCACCCGCATCTGCCATGCGGCCATCGCGCAGCGCTGCCTCGGCTTCGCGTATCAGCTGATTGACCCCTTGCTCGGTGGCCAACCTGACATTTTGGCGCTCTGGCAGGCGCTCGGGTTTTTTGGCTTGCTCGGCTTTGGTGTTGGCGATTTTTTCTTCAGGCGTGTTACCGGGGAAACTGGCTTGGGCCAGGGCGCAATCGCACAGGACGATAAGCTGGTCACAATCAGTAAGGCAGGCAGGCAATGCCTGGCAGTGGACAACATGTTATAGATTCCCTTGTAAATCATCTGGATCGCCCTGCAGATGGCTGGCCGGATTGACGGGCGCAGACAACTTGCTTTTCTTCAGCAGGGTTTTGGGCAGGTTAAGTGGCAGATAGGTCAGGCCCAGGCTTTGCTCGTCTTCATGATCCAGCCGCCAGTTGGGGTCTACGCGCTCACCCACGCTGACCGAATACAGGCGGTTGGCACTCGCCAACAGGATCACCGTGCCTTGTGGCCCTTCCTCCAGTTTGCCCATATAGGCAAAGCCTGGCTCGGGTGCCACAGGGGGTGCTGGTGCCAACTCGGCAGCAGTCTTGGGCGGTGGTATATACCATTGCTGGCTGCGGAATAGATCGCTAGTCTCAGCATGCGCTCCTGCTGCTGGCGCTGCGCGGCCTTCCAGCAAGCCCCAAGCCAGATAGGAGGTTGGCTTGCTGCTAGTGGCAGCAGCGCTTGAATCTTGAGTGTTGGCGTTGGCCAGGCTAGTGCTGGCAGCGCCAGTATTGGCAGATGCTGCTTGGGCAGCACTTTTAGATAGTGCCTGGGAAGCATGCCCAGCACGTTTGGCTGGCATAGGCTCTAGCATAGCGTCGTCCTCATCTTCCAGGCTGAACACCAGCACCAGGGTCGCCGCCAGCGAGCAAAGCATTATCCAGTGACGCGGCTGCATGCTTATGCCCCCTTGCGGATAAAGAACACCAAGCGCAAGCGCGTCTTGATCTCGGCCTCGGCAGCTTCACCGCGTTCAAAACTCAGCTCGGCCAGGGCCACATTGGGCATGGCTTGCAGCATATCCAGAATCAAGCCTTTGACTGCCTTGTAATTGCCCTGCACAGGCACAGTGGCTTCAAAGCGGCGCACATGGCCCTGACGTTTTTCAGTCAGCGAATACTCACCTTGCACCACTTGCAAGCCATAACCTTCGGCCAGGCGGAACATCACGCCCAGTAAATCTGGCAGTTTTTCCACGCCGGGGAAGCGCTGGCTGAAAGTGCTCAACTCCTGCGCCAGGGTATCTTCAGGCGTCAGCACCACCTGCACCTTGGCGGGTCGCTGTAACTCTGCGGTTTGTAACTCTTGTTCCAGCTCGCCCACCTCAGCCTGCAATTGCCACATGCTTTTGGCCATTAGCAAAGCCACAGTGGTGGCAGCAATCGCTGCCATGCCAGGCCAGCCCAGGCGAAAACGCAGACGATTTGCGGCATACGTCCACCACTGCCATTGCAAAGCACTCATGGCTGCCCCCAACGTGCGCTAACGCCAAAGTGTATAAAGCGGGCCATGCCTTCGCCTTCGGGTTTTTCCATCAGTTCATGCTCATCCAGCACCACATCATGCATTTCGGGTACGGCTTCCAGGCGTTGCAGATAGGCCAACAAAGCGGCTACATCACGGGCTTCACCCTTGAGCCGCAAGCGGCCCTTGGCCGCATCAGGACGTATCGCCATCAGCGCCACATCCGGGCTGGCGGATTGCTCCAGGCGCAGAAGCAATGCAGGCCAAGGCCTGCCCAGTTCATCCAGTACCTGATTGGCTTCCTTGATCTCGCTTTTTTGCGTGCTGGACAAGGATTGCGGCTGTATGGCCTGCGCCTGCGCTGGCTGTAATTTCCCCTGCAGGCGGTTTAATTGTTGTTGGATATCGGCGCGCTCGCTACGCAAGCTGGTCCATTGCCAGGCACATATCAGCAACACCACCGTCGCCAACACCAGCATGGGAAAGTAGCGTGTGCTTACTTTGGCTACCGGGCCATGATTCAGGCTATCCTCATGCCGCCACCTGTGATGCCAAGCCAATATTTCTAGGCGCAGGCAGCGCCAAGGCTTCCAACTCATTGGCCGCCAGGCTGGCTATCTGCAGCGGCGTATCTTCCGCCAAGCCTAGTTGCAGCTTTAGCCTAGCCAGGCTGTCCTGCACCTGGGCTTGCCAGTCTGTGCTTAAAGGCTGTAACTGCACCGCCACCCAGCCGCACTGCTGCCAGGCCAGCAAAGCCAGACGGCCAGCTTCTTTAAGGGCGAATATGCCGTGTGGGCCAGAGGGTGCCAGACGGTTGAAGGCTTGCATCAGCGTGGGCTCTACCTTGCCCAGTTGATAACCTGCAGACTCTAACGTTGATTTCAGCTTCTCGAGCAAGGCCTGGTCTACCGCGCTGGCGAGGCCGGACTGACCGATAGCGCCATAACTCAAGCGTATATCCCAGGTGGCGACTATCTCGCCATGCACACGCTCAAAAGCGTGGCGGCTTATCAGCGCCAACTCTTCCTGACTGCGCGCGCCATCGGGATTACCGACGATGGCAAAACGCATGAAATGGCTGGATAAGCGCACATCAACTCGGCAAGCGCTGGCATCCGTTTGCTTGAGCGCATTGATCAAAGCTTGCTGCATCGCCTGTGGGCTAGTGATAGCCTGCACGCCCTGCTTCACGACTTTGCTGCCATGCTTGAGCTGCCAGCTCAGCTCATCGGGAAACACCACCAACACGATGCTGGCGCGGCTGGCCTTGGCGCCGAGTGCCGCCATGCCATGTTTGAGCGCTGTCATGCCAGCCTTAAGCGACAAAGGTGACACGATTGATTTCCTCCAGGGTGGTTTCCCCACGCGCCACGGCTTCGAGTGCGGCTTCGCGCAGGCTTTTCATGCCACGTGCACGCCCGGCTTCCTTGAGCTTGCGCAAGGGTTCGCGCGCAATAATCATTTCGCGCAATTCGTCATCCAGTGCCAGCAGCTCCGCCACTGCCTTACGGCCTTTATAGCCGCTGCCACGGCAATGGCCACAGCCCTTGCCCTGACGGAAGCGGTAATGCTGCACCTCATCGCGGCTCAGCTTGGATTGCTCCAGCATTTCATCGCTGACTGCAATATCCTCGGCGCAATGGCTGCACACCAATCGCACCAGACGCTGCGCCATCACGCCATTCAGTGCTGCCACTAGACTGTAGGCTTCAACATTCATATGCAAAAAGCGGCTGATCACATCAAAGACGTTGTTGGCGTGCAGCGTGGTGAATACCAGGTGGCCTGTGAGTGCGGACTGCACGGCAATCTGTGCGGTTTCAGGATCGCGGATTTCACCGACCATAATCTTGTCTGGGTCGTGACGCAGAATGGAGCGCAGGCCACGGGCAAATGTCAGGCCTTTTTTCTCGTTGACCGGGATTTGCAGCACGCCAGGCAGTTGATACTCCACCGGGTCTTCTATGGTGATGATTTTGTCGTGGCCGTGATTGACCTCGCAGATAGCGGCATACAGTGAAGTGGTCTTGCCGGAACCCGTAGGCCCGGTCACCAGCACCATGCCATAGGGTTCGCTCACCAGACGACGGAAATCGCTGATGATGTAATCATCAAAACCCAATTGCTTCAGCGACAGGCCCTTGGCCTGATCAGAAAGGGATTTGCGGTCCAGCACGCGCAACACGGCATCTTCACCATAAATGCTAGGCATGATGGAAACGCGGAAATCCACATCGCGGCCCTGCATCATGACCTTGAAGCGGCCATCCTGCGGAACTCTGCGTTCAGCAATATCTAATTCAGCCAGAATCTTGACGCGCGAAATGGCTTGCTCCGCCATATCCGCGCCCTGCATGCTGCCCACATGCGCCAGCACGCCATCTATACGGTATTTGACCACCAGGCCAGCGGCGACGCTTTCCATATGAATATCGCTGACCCCTGCCTTGAGCGCGTCATACAGCGTGGAATTGACCATGCGAATCACCGGGCTGCTATCAGCATGTATGCTTTGCAGCGTCAGGTGCTCCACATCGCTGTTGAGGCCATCCCCTACTTCGCTGCCCGCCAGCATATTGCCATCCATGGCGCGCAAATCTTCTTCATGACGGCTCAGATAGGCTTGCAGATCGGTGATATGAGCGAGACCTAGCAGGTAAGCGCCAGGCACTTGCTCGGCGGCCCAATCCTGAACGGTCTGGTCAAAGGGGTTGGCGACGATCAGCCAAAGCTGCAACTCAGCATCACTCTCCTCAACCACCTCACGCAAGGTAGGCAGTGCAAGCGGCTGGCCATGGCAAAGCTCATGACATCAAACGCTGGCTGCATGGCATGCAGCTCGTCCATGCTGACCGGGCGCAAGCGCGTGGCAAGCGCCAGCGCCTGGGTATAAGCCTCATCTTCGAGACCAGTGAGGCCTTGCAGCGTCTGCATCATATCCTGGCCGCTGCTGAGCGCCAGGCTGCGGGCTTCACGCAGGCGCTCCTGATTGAACAGCAGATGTGGGGCTAGCTGCTGGGAGTTTATATCTGCATTAATATCTGCGGTTATCTCCGCCTGGTACAAAGTCTCGGGCGCGTTCATTGCAGGCTCCCGGCCAACTCAAAGATAGGCATATACAACATCACCACCACGGCACCTATGATCAGGCCGATAAAAATCATCAACAAAGGCTCGAACAAACGCGTAAACCACTCCAGCCAGCGCGAGATCTCCTCGTCGTGCAGCGTGGCAATATGTTCCATCATGCGGCCCATCTCTCCGCTTTTTTCACCAACGCGCAGCATGCGCAGTGAGACTGGCGTCACCAGGCCTGCGGCTTCCATGGCTTCAGAAATCGCGCGGCCCTCCTTGATCATGCTGGCGGCTTGCCCCAGGCTTTGATGCATAGAGGCCGCGAGCAATCCACGCGCCATGGCCAGCGCCTGGGTGACGGTGATGCCGCCTTCGAGCAACATGCCCAGGGTGCGATAAAAGCGCGCCAGCTGAA
This sequence comes from Methylobacillus glycogenes JCM 2850, assembly GCF_000617925.1. Lineage (GTDB taxonomy): Bacteria > Pseudomonadota > Gammaproteobacteria > Burkholderiales > Methylophilaceae > Methylobacillus > Methylobacillus glycogenes. The sequence goes on along the minus strand of NZ_BAMT01000002.1, from coordinate 130,697 downwards.
ACACGCGCATTTGCTCACCCACGGTGGGAATACGCCACAGCAGGCTCATCAACTTGCCGCGTACACTGGGACGGCTCAAGGCCACGCCCAGCGCCACCAGCAAGGCCACACCACCCATCAATAGCACATGGCCATGGGTTTCCATGATGCGGGCCCAACCCAGCACCAGCTTGAGCATCCAGGCCTGGTTTTCCCCGGTATCGGCATAAATCTGCGAAAAGCGCGGCACCACATAACCGAGCAGAAACAGCACCACCAAGCCACCCACTGTCATTAACAACACGGGATATATAGAGGAGGCAATCAGCTTTTTGCGCAGCACTTCCACCTGCTGCTCATAGCCTATGTAGCGCAGCAAGGCTTCGGGCAAATCGCCAGTACGCTCGCTGGCCTTGACCATGGAGGTGTAAAGACCAGTGAAAGCATGAGGAAAGCTTGCCAGTGCTGCGGAGAAGGTCTGCCCTCGATATAAAGCCTCCAGCACGCCGCGCAGCACCTGCGCCACTTCCGGCCGCTGTTCTTTCTCGGCTATGCCTTCCAGCGACTCCACCAGCCCCAGGCCAGCTTTAAGCAGCGATAGCAACTCCTGACTAAACATCAACAGCGGAAAACGGCTGCGCTTGCGTTGCAGCAAGCCTTCACGTTCCGCTTTGGTGGCCAGCACTTCATAACCCTGGCTGCGCGCCTTGCCTGCCGCCTCATCGGCATGCTGGGCTTCGTATTCCAGCGTGACCAACTGGCCAGCACTGAGCGCACGTACCTGAAAACGCATGATTACCAGTTCACGATATCAACATTGTCGTCGCTACCGCCGGGCTGACCGTCTTTACCCAGGGAATACAGATCGAAATCACCATGTTCGCCAGGTGATTTGAAGATATAAGGACGACCCCAAGGGTCATTGGGTACGGCTTTCTGCAAGTAAGGGCCCGCCCACCTGCTTTCGCCACCAGGTGCGGTATTGAGCGAGGCCAGACCTTGCTCAGACGTGGGATAGTGGCCTACATCCAGGCGATATTGATCCAGCGCTTTTTCCAGCGCACCAAGCTGCGCGCGCGCGGTCTTGACCTCAGACTTGCCGAGCTGGGCAAAGTACTTGGGAGCCACATAACCAACCAGCAAACCGAGAATAACCAGTACCACCAGCAGTTCGAGTAAAGTAAATCCAGCCTGCAAAATGGAGCTGGATTGTTGAGTACGATGGAGATCAGGAATATTCATTGCGACTGCCAGCTCCGGCTGGCCTTTTAACTAATGATTTGTCGCCAAGAATAACCAGCCTTTGTGACGGTTTCATTAAACTCTAACGCCAGCATAAGTCACAACAATCAAGCATTTAAATAAGGCATGTCATTAAACCGAATTTCACAATTCTGCAATACTGGCATGCATAATTTGCCCAACCCTTGCCATGTTGCAGCGCTTTTCAGACATTACTCAGGCCAATGACCACAGCTAGCCATCTCCGCTATATCAAGAATGAAGACAACCCCACCGTCAAACGCCTTCTGCGTGCTGTGGAGCCTGTACTCGACACCATGCCCTGCCTGGCCGTGCTGGCGATTTTTCAAGAAAATTTGCAGCTGTTTGCTTTACCAGTGGTGAATGCCGAGCATAAACCTGTGGGCATTGTCGAACGTCACGCTTTTGTCGAGACCTTTATCAAGCCTTACACCCATGAGATTTATGGCAAAAAACCCATCGCTGAATTCATGAACCAGTCACCCTTGCTGGTGACCAGCCAGACCTCCATCGATGACATCTCGCGCATCATTATCGATGCCGGCATGCAGCATATGGTCAGTGGCTTTATCGTCACTGAAGATGAAAAGTATGTGGGTATCGCCAACGGTCATGACTTGCTCGATGAAATCACCCAGCGCAAACAGGCCAATCTGTTTTATCTGGCGCATTTTGACCAGCTGACCAAGCTGCCCAACCGCGTACTGTTTATGGACAGGCTGGCCATGGGCCTCGCTGAAGCCAGCCGTCAAGGCTCCAAAGTCGGCCTGCTATTCATAGACCTGGATAAATTCAAGCATTTCAATGACTCCATGGGCCACGCCTTTGGTGACCAGTTGCTGGTGACCGTGGCAGGCATACTGACCCGCTGCTCGCGCGAAATGGATACGGTGGCACGTTTGTCCGGTGATGAATTCACCATCATTGTCGACAATATCACTGGTCAGAAAGACCTGGATAGTTTGTGCTGGCGTATCCTCGATACGCTGAAACTGCCGCAGCAGATCATGGGGCGCGAAGTGTTCATTTCCGCCAGCATAGGCACGGCCACCTTCCCGCAGGATGACGTAGACCCCAACAATCTGTTGGTCAAGGCTGATGCGGCGATGTATGAAGCCAAGCGTGGTGGGCGCAATACCTACAGGCATTACACCACTGGCATGCGTTTGTATTCGCTAGATCGCATGTCGCTAGAGACCGACCTGCGCCTGGCGATTGAGCGCAATGAATTTGAACTGTATTACCAACCAAGTGGCGCTAGACAGTGGCCGTGTGGTCGGCATGGAAGCCTTGATACGCTGGCATCATCCACAACGCGGTTTATTGACGCCTATACACTTTATTGAAATTGCCGAGGAAACCGGGCTGATTGTTTCCATCGGTCAATGGGTCATTCACGAGGCTTGCCGCCAGCATGAAGCCTGGGTAAAAAATGGGCTGCAACCCATGCGTATCTCGGTGAATATCTCCGCCATGCAGTTTTACCAGAGCGATTTCTGCGGCATGGTGGAAGGCATTATTCAGGAAACTGGCATCACGCCTTCTTTCCTGGAGCTGGAGCTGACCGAAAGTATGTTTATGCAGGATGCCGATGCTGTGGTGCGCACCTTGCGCCGCCTGCATGCACTCGGCATCAAGCTGGCGATAGATGATTTTGGCACTGGTTATTCCAATCTCAGCTATCTGCGTAAATTCCCCATAGACAGGCTCAAGGTCGATCAGTCCTTTATCAAGGGTATAGAGCATGAGCCAGTAACGTAGAGATTGTTAAAACCATCGCAGCCCTCGCCAAGAGCATGTCATTGGAACTGGTGGCAGAAGGCGTGGAAACCGATATTGAGCTGCACTGGGCAGAATCCAGCGGCTGTAATTTCGTGCAGGGTTACCGCTTCTCACAACCTTTGCCTGCAGAGCAATTCACCCACTGGGTGGCGCAGTATGAGTGCCTGACCAAATCTGACTACTTAACTACGCTGTAACTCAGCAAAAATAGCGAGCAAGCGCTCGCCACGCCATTCTCAGAAACGTTGTGACTGCTTACGACGCCAGCGCGCAAATACGCCCACCAGGCCTAACAACAACATGCTGAGCGTGGAAGGTTCAGGGACGGCGCTGACCTGCCAGCCTATATCGCGCAGCGCAGCATAATCCAGCGCGCTGAGATATTCGCGCTTACCGGGCACTGTACCCGGATCCATGAGATTGTCCGCTTCCACGCCATAAGCCAGTGCGCAGCCACCCCATCCACAGGTACGGCAGAACCGTAGACAGCACTGGCATATTCCCCAGTGAACACGCCGTTCTGCACCAAGGCATCCCAGGCGGCTGAGGCACCAAAGCCCAGCAGATGCGCAATTTCATGAGTGGCAGTGGTCAGGAGATCAGGCTGCCCTGCTGCCAAGCCACTGTCATCCAGGCCTATATACCAGGCTGATAGCTGTTGAACCAGATGGAGCCACCCCAAGGGGCCACATCGGTAGGGACAGCCGCCAAAGCGCCTGCCTGGCCACGGCCAGCCACGGTGTCCAAAAACGCCTGACTACCCTGGGCACTTACATTACCGCCACCCGCCGCGCCCAACACGCTGCCACTGAAAGATGAAGCACCGACAAATACCACCAGGCTGTTTTCCGGCACAAGCAGGTTGCTGACCGTAACCTGCTCCAGCCAGTTACTCCAGCTCGGGTGCTGGAAACTGACGCTCCAGCTATTGCCCGCGCTCGCGTCTATCGCCAGCAGATTATCTGTAAAGCCACTGAACACCGAAGCTGCTTGTTGTAGCACTTCACGCCGCATCAAGCCAGCGGAGCTATCTTCACTGAACCAGCCACTGCGGTCAAAGCGATAATCAAAGACTATATCCAGCGCTTGGGCGGAATTCGCCAGCAGCAAACCGGGGATAAGCATCAGGGCAGATAAGCGGGACACAGACATTTGGGTAATTCCAATAAACGTTATTGAGAATCATTATAATCCTCATTATCACAAATGCTCAAGCCATGACATGATGAGGTCTCCGTGTGCTTTGGGGTTTGATTGCTGAATACTGCCCTCCTACGGTCTCGGTCTTCTGCACTGACCTCATTTTTTAGCCCCCTGCTGCTGCCTCCTTCCTGCTCATGCCCGATAAAAGTATGATGCTGCTACTGCATTTTTTAACCATTTTTAACCCTGGCTTGTGCATGATTGAGCTGCTGAAATTACTGCTGACCCGGCCCTGGGCGTTTCGCTTGCGTATGTTGGATGAGCATCTGAGCAGCATCCAGGCCCAGCCCGCGTTACAGGGCTGGCGGCGCTTTATAGTGGAGTTTCTTTATTTCGGCATCAAGGAAGCCCGCGCCTGCCTATTCGTAGGCTTGTTCTTTGCCGCGGTATTTGTAGTGCCGCGTAGTGGGCTGCTGGGGGTGCCACGTTACGATGTGTTGTTGCTGGCAGCCCTGGGCATACAAGCCTGGATGCTGATGGCAAAGCTGGAGACCTGGGACGAACTGAAGGCGATTTCCTTATTCCATGTAGTAGGATTTGCGCTGGAAGCATTCAAGACGTCAAGTGGCATAGGCTCATGGTCTTACCCGGATTTTGCCTATAGCAAGCTGTTTGGCGTGCCCTTGTTCTCGGGTTTTATGTATGCCGCCGTCGGCAGCTATATCATTCAGGCCTGGCGATTACTGGAATTGCGCGTGGAGCATCATCCGCCGCACTGGATGGCGGCGCTGATGGCGCTGATTATCTATGCCAACTTTTTCACGCATCACTTTATAGGCGATTACCGCTGGTATGTGGCAGCTTGCGCGCTGGGGCTATACGCACGCACCACCGTCATTTTCAAGCCCTATGACAGGGAACGCCGTATGCCCTTGCTACTGGCATTCATACTGATAGGTTTGTTCATCTGGCTGGCAGAAAACATCAGTACCTTTTTCACCATCTGGCAGTACCCCAATCAAGTTGGCGCATGGTCGGCCGTGCATGTCAGCAAATGGAGCTCATGGTCTTTGCTGATCATCATGACCTTTACCATTGTCGCCAATCTCAAGCATGTGAAGCAGCGCATTCACGTGGCTTGAAGGTGAACGCCTAGCTCCGGGCTTATACAGCCGCCGCCGCTAGGCACCATGTGGCTGAAGCATCATGCCTCATGACTTAATTGACCAGGCTCAACCATTGGCCAGCTTCATCCATTGACCAGGTTGTTGAAGTGCTCTTTCTGCGCCAATACCTGGTCGGTATCAACAAAGCGCGCCGCAATGGCCTGGAAGGCATCCTGAAGTTCAATAAAGGCATCCACCATATCTGGGTCAAAATGCTGAGCTCTACCCTCAATGATGATGGCCGCTGCTTTTTCATGTGACATGCCTTCTTTGTAAACCCGACGGCTGATTAGGGCGTCATACACATCCGCCACCGCCATCAGCCTGGCTGACACTGGAATATCTTCGCCAGCCAGCCCCTGCGGATAACCGCTACCATTCCATTTCTCGTGGTGGCAATAGGCAATTTCCTTGGCCAAGGTGAGAAATTCGACCTCACGACCCAACTGTCGCTCAGCAAACTCAATCACCTGCTTGCCCAGTAGGGCGTGGGTTTTCATGATTTCAAACTCATGTGGCTCGAATTTTCCGGGCTTGAGCAAAATGCGATCCGGAATGCCTACCTTGCCTATGTCATGCAAAGGCGCAGATTTAAATAACATCTGGATAAATGCAGGCGTCAACAAGGCCTTGAACTTGGGGTGGGTGCTGAGCTTTTCGGCCAGTTCCTTGACATAAAACTGGGTGCGGCGGATATGGTTACCCGTTTCCGAATCACGCGTTTCCGCCAAGGAGGCCATGGTCAGGATGGTGACATCCTGCAGGGCGACCAGCTCGGTGGTGCGCTTTGCCACCTCTTGTTCCAGATAGGCTGCCTTGTCCTTGAGGAAATCAGCACTAGCCTTGAGTGTCAGATGATTGGCAACACGTGCCAGCGTAATCGCTGGGTTGATGGGCTTGGTAATGTAATCGACGGCACCCAGCTCCAGCCCCAGTTCTTCATCTGCGGCCTCTGAGCGCGAGGTGAGGAAAATCACCGGGATGTCATGGGTCTTCTCATCGCTTTTCAGGCGCTTACATACCTCGTAACCATCGATGCCCGGCATCATGATATCCAGCAGGATCAAATCCAGATGGCGCTCCTCCGTGGCGATGGCCAATGCCTTCTCTCCACTATTGGCCACCTTGACCCGGTAATGCGGCTTCAATAGCTCGGTCATCAGCGTGAGGTTGTCTGGCGTATCATCAACCACCAGTAAAGTTGGCTTTGTCAGCAATTCATGTGGCGCATTCAAGATAATCCCCTTCCAAGGTTCAATATGTTCATGAAATCTCTGCCTTGAGCACTGGTTTGGATGTAGTCAGGCTCTGTCTTGTAAAAGTAAATCGTCACAACTTTATTGTTTGAATGGTGTTTGCATGATTTGATCCAGCTTGGTGAGCGCTAGATCAAAGTCATATTGCTCTATCGCCTTAATCATAGGTTTCAGGGTCTGCAATAGCGCAATATCCGTCACGCGCTCACTTAAGCCTGATACCAGGCTTAAGGCCTCTGCATCACTGGCACGTAACATGTCCTGCAGTTTCAGCAGCAGCGCTTGCAGTTCGCTAGCAGAAAGCGATGGCTGCGCCTCATGCGCTGGTGCTTGCAATGAGGCCAGACTTTCCAGCACTTGATTCAGCTGTAGTACTGTTTCCGCCAATGTTGCAGCCATGCTGTCAGCAAGGCTATCCGCTTGAGGATCACTAGCGGCTGCGGCCTCCGTGGTCATGCATGCTGCTTCCAGTTTGGCAGCAGAGGTCTGCAATGCAGTGGCCCCGATATTGCCAGCCACCCCACGCAAGGTGTGCGCCTCTCGGGCCGGAGCGTTGTCATCATCCCCTGCTATTGCCGCCTGGAAACGCTGCTCGAAATCCTGCTGCCCCTCACGGAATTTGATCAATACCCGACGGTAAAGCTCAACATCGTGCATACAAACCTGCAAGCCCTTATCTACATCTATGCCGACCAGATCGGTAAACTCGCTGGCCTCCAGGTAGCTGACGTCCATGCTGCTGGATTGTGGCCTGATCCACTTGGCATGATCTCAAACATGGAGGCAATATTGAGCGGCTTGGCAATATGATCCAGCATGCCCGCATCTATGACTTTCTGCCTGTCGCCTGCCATGGCGTTGGCTGTCATGGCAATGATGGGCAAATGCCGCAGTGAGGGATTGGCACGGATGGCCTGAGTTGCAGTATAGCCATCCATCACGGGCATCTGGCAATCCATCAGAATGCCATCAAAGGCAGCGTCTTTTTCCAGCAGTTTCAAGGCTTCTGCCCCATTGACGGCAATCACCACCTGCATGCCAGCACGTTCTAGCAGTTCCTGCGCCAGCTCCTGGTTGAGATCATTGTCTTCCACCACCAGTATGCGCGCGCCATACAATGCCGCAATGGCTTGATCATCTGCGGAGGTTTTTACTGCGGAATATTCCACGATATTGCCTTTGCCAAGCGCCTCCCCCACGGCCTCCAGCAGATGCGAAGGGGTAACAGGCTTGGTCAAGGCCAAACGGATAGGTATCTCTCGCTGTCTGGCAGACTCCAGTGCCTCCTTGCGGCCAAACGCTGTGACCATAATCACCGCAGGTGTTTGCGTCAGGCCAGCCTGCAGCATGCGCTGCACAGTCTCTATGCCATCCAGCTTGGGCATTTTCCAGTCCATCAGCACCAAATCATATGGCAGGCCATGAGCATCAGCCTTGGCCAACATGTCCAAGGCCTGAGCGCCATCCCAGGCGGCATCGACTTCTAGGCCAAAGGTACGTGCCATGGTGGAGAGAATTTCGCGGGCAGACATATTGTCATCCACCACCAGCACCCGCACGCCTAACAGCTCCCCCGCATGGAACATGCGACGCGAAAAAATATCCTCGCTAGTGCCAAAGCTGACCTGGAAGTGGAAGGTGGAACCCTTGCCCAATTGGCTTTCAACCCAGATTTTGCCGCCCATCAACTCGACCAGGTTTTTTGAAATCGCCAAGCCCAGGCCAGTGCCGCCATATTTGCGGGTAGTCGAAGTATCCGCCTGACTGAAGGATTGGAACAATTTGCCACATTGTTCTTCGCTCATGCCTATGCCGGTATCACTGACCCAGAAATGTAGCTCATGTTTATTTTCCGAGACAGCAACGGTTTCAATACCGACCACAATCTCGCCCTGCTCGGTAAACTTGCTCGCATTGCTACCCAGATTGATCAGTATCTGCCCCAGCCGCAAGGCATCTCCCACCAGTGTGCCCGGTACATCCTGCTTGATATCAAAAAGTAGCTCCAAGCCTTTGTCTTCAGCACGTATGCCCACTACATTGGCCAGATGATCCATGACATCTTCCAGGCGGAAAGCTACGGCTTCCATCTCCATGCGCCCGGCTTCTATCTTGGAGAAATCCAGAATGTCATTGATGATGCCCAGCAGGCTTTCCGCAGCGAGATTGACCTTGCCAATATAGTTGCGCTGGGCATTATTGAGATCGGTCTGCAAGGCCAGGTGTGACATGCCTATGATGGCGTTCATGGGGGTGCGTATCTCATGACTCATATTGGCGAGAAAATCGCTTTTAGCGCGGGTTGCATCTTCCGCCACTTGTTTGGCGCGTATTACTTCTTGTACCGCCTGATTACGCTCTGTGACATCAGTGGAAACCCCGCACACCCCCAGCAAGCTGCCATCGTAGGAGTAAAGCGGGAATTTGTTGGAAAGACAGGTACGCTCGCCAAGATTGGCCGTGGGCACCAACTCCTCGATTTCCAGGGCCTGGCCCTGCTCCGCCACATAGCGGTCATTGTTCATGATGACCTCGGCCTCTTCCGGCGGGAATAGCTCGCTATCATCGCTGCCTATGGCTCGCTGCCTGGAAATGCCTGTAATTTCCTCCCAGCGCCGATTTACGATCTTGTAACGGCCTTGGATATCCTTGAAATAAACCGCCGCAGGGCTGTTTTCAATCACGCCTTCTATCAAGGTGCGGCTATCGTGCAAATCTCGCTCAGCCGCCTTGCGTGCAGTAACATCGCGAATAGAAGCGCAGACACACAAGCCACGCCCCCCTATATCAGGCAGTTTGGCCAGGCTGACATCCACGGGAAACTCGCTGCCATCCATCCTCGCGCCGCGCAATTCCATGGATACACGTTCCCGCTCGGGCGTTTGAATAAAGTGATTACGCCACTCCACATGCTGTTGCCGGATTTTGCTAGGCACCAGGACTTCAATCGGCTTGCCTATCAGTTCTTCTATCGGGAATCTGAACATATGCGCCAATGGTGGGTTGACCAGCATGATGGTGCCGGAACGGTCTATGACCAGCATGCCATCTGGTGCAGATTCCACAATGCCGCGGAACCAGGCTTCAGTTGCCACCACTTCCTTCTGCCTGGCTTCCAGCTCCCCGGTTTGGGCTTCCAGTCTGCTGGCCTGGCTGGTGGTTTCCATCAGGAGCTCCTGGGTTCTGATGCTGCGCTCCAATATCTCTAGATTGACTGCCAGGGCCGGGGTCAATGCATCCAGCAGGGCTTGCTCACGCAAACCGAAGGTATGCAAGGTGGCAAACTCCAGCACGCCCAGCAAGCGCCCGTTACGCAGCACTGGAATCACCGCAATGGTCTGTGGCGGCGCTTCCCCCAGACTGGAGGCTAGGCATCCAATATCATCATGGCAAGGCGCATAAAAAAGCCCAAGATGCTTAACACCTTGGGCTGTCTTATCTAGCGTGTATATTCACATCCGGCTTGTGGATTAGAACGGAATATCGTCCTCGAAATCATCAAAGTTGTTACCACCTGCTGGCTTGGCCGCAGGAGCTTGACGCTGTTGAGAGGGCGCAGGCGCTGATGATTGTCTGGGCGCGGACTGGCTATAGTCCTGGTTGAAGTCTTCGCCGCCATCATAGCTAGCACCACCTCCACCGCCACCACCATCACGGCCACCCAGCATTTGCATTTGGTCGGCAATGATTTCAGTGGTGTATCTGTCCTGGCCTTCTTTGGTTTGCCACTTGCGGGTCTGCAGGCGGCCCTCTACATAGACTGGCCTGCCCTTCTTCAGGTATTCGCCAGCAATTTCAGCCAATTTGCGGTACATGACAATGTTGTGCCACTCCGTGCGCTCCTGGCGCTGACCGTTTTTGTCTTTCCAGTTATCAGTGGTGGCAATGCTGAAGTTACAGACCGCTTCGCCATTGGGCATGTAGCGCACTTCGGGATCACGCCCCAGATTGCCGACCAGAATTACCTTGTTAACCGATGCCATTTTTATCCCTTAATCAATTGCAGCGCTGCAGAATCATCCCAGCTTGCCTGCATGTCTACTTTTAATATCACCATGCCCTCAGCGGGCAGGACGACGGATTCTCGCACCCCTGGCAACGCAGCCAGTTGCCTGGAGAGCAGCGCTGTATCTAAACCATGCCCAGCAGGCAGGTGGAACATGCGGCTGCGGACCGCGGCAGGTGGCTGCATGGTCATGACGCTGACCAGCCACAGGATCATCAGTATGCCACAGAAGACAAACACGGCAGCATAGCCATATTCGCTCGACAGCCAGCCACCAGAAACGCCGCCAACGAAGATACCTAGAGACTGCGCGGTATTGAATACCCCTATCGCCGTGCCCTTGGCCGAGGCGGGTGCTTGCTTGGAAATGGTCGAGGGCATGATGGCTTCAAGAACGTTGAAGGCGATGAAGAACACGGTCAATGCGGTGACTACCCCCCAGAAACTGTTGATCCATAAACCAAAGGCAATTTCTGCCAGCAGCATGACAGACACGCTGGCGATAAACACTTGCTTGAGCTTGGCTTTCTTTTCGCCATAGATGATGGCAGGCACCATCAAGCCCAGGGAAATCAGCATGATGGGCAGATAAATCATCCAGTGATCGTTTTCGCTCATGCCACTGCCTTGCTTGAGCGCAAACGGCACCACCACAAACATGGCCATATGCGAGGCATGCAGCGCAAAGATGCCGAAATTCAAACGCAGCAACTGGGTGTCGCGCAGCACTGGGCCTAGTTTGCCCGGAGCGGCCTGGGTGTCGGAGTGGAAACGGCTGATCTGCGGATCAGGCACCAGATACTTGATATCCAGTATCGCTAGCAAGGCCAGCACACCTGTCAGCATAAAGATGCCGGAGACGCCTATCCACTGGTTCAGGGTGGGGCCGAGTATCAGCGACAAGGCAAAGGTCACACCTATGCTGCCGCCTATCATGGCCATGGCTTGGTTCTGTGCTCTTCACGCGTGAGGTCGGCCACCAGCGCGGTAACGGCCGCCGATACCGCCCCTGCGCCCTGAATAGCGCGACCGACGATGATCATGTGGATGTCATCGGCAAGGGCTGCCACCAGGCTGCCTATGGCAAAGATGACCAGGCCGACATAAATCATGTTCTTGCGGCCTATGCGATCCGAGGCCATACCGAAAGGTAATTGGAACAAAGCCTGGGTCAGACCATAAGCGCCCAGCGCCAGGCCAATATAAAAGTGATCATGTCCGCTGGGCAGAGTCTCGGCGTAGATGGCAAAGATAGGCAGGATCAGGAACATGCCCAACATGCGCAAGCCATAGATAGAGGCCAGGCTCAAGGTAGCCCGCAGTTCGACAGCGGACATGCGATTAGGCGTTGACATTAAAAATCGTTGAAGTAAACAGGCGAAGTTGCGTATATTAACAGGTTGCCCCACCTTAAGTTAACTAAACCCAACAGGCGATAAGTCTCTATTCAATGGATTACATACGCATACGTGGTGCCCGCACCCACAATCTGAAGAATGTCTCACTGGACCTGCCACGCAACAAGCTGATTGTGATTACGGGCCTGTCGGGCTCAGGTAAGTCCTCACTGGCATTTGACACTCTGTATGCCGAAGGGCAACGCCGCTATGTCGAGTCGTTATCGGCCTATGCCCGCCAGTTCCTCGCGCGCATGGACAAGCCAGATGTCGATCTGATCGAGGGCTTGTCACCTGCAATCTCGATAGAACAGAAATCCACCTCGCACAATCCACGCTCTACCGTGGGCACGGTCACCGAGATTCACGATTATCTGCGTCTGCTCTACGCGCGCGGCGACCCTGAGTGCCCGGACCATGGCATCAAGCTTGAAGCCCAGACTGTGTCTCAGATGGTGGACAGTGTGCTGAATCTGCCTGAAGACACCAGACTCATGATACTGGCGCCAGTGGTCAGCAATCGCAAGGGTGAGCAACTGGATCTGTTTGAAGAGCTGAAGGCTCAGGGTTTTGTCCGCGTGCGCGTGGATGGTGAAACCTATGAGCTGGACGCCGTGCCCAAGCTGGCCAAGACCATCAAGCATAATGTCGATGTGGTGGTGGACAGACTGAAGATACGCGCTGATATGAAGCAGCGCCTGGCAGAGTCTTTCGAAACTGCCTTACGTCTGGCCGATGGCAAAGCCGTAGCACTGGAAATGGATAGCAATAAGGAACACCTGTTCTCAGCCAAGTTCTCCTGCCCGGTGTGCGATTACTCACTGGCCGAGCTTGAGCCACGCTTGTTCTCCTTCAACAACCCCATGGGCGCTTGCCCTAAATGTGATGGCCTGGGGCAGATCAGCTTCTTCGACCCTAAGCGTGTGGTCGCCTTCCCACATTTGTCTTTAGCCAGTGGTGCCATCAAGGGCTGGGACAAGCGCAACCAGTTCTACTTCCAGATGTTGCAGAGCCTGGCCCAGCATTATGGCTTTGATCTGGAACTGGCATTTGAAGCCTTGCCTGCCGAAGTCCAGGATGTGCTGCTGAACGGCAGTGGCAAGGAAAGCATAGCCTTCCAGTATATGAACGAGCGCGGCAAGCTCTATGAAAAGAGCCATAGCTTTGAGGGCATACTCAACAATCTGCAGCGCCGTTACCATGAAACCGACTCCATCACCGTGCGTGAAGAGCTGGCCAAGTATCTTAACTCTCAGGCCTGCCCCGAATGCAGCGGCACACGTCTGCGACGTGAGGCACGCCACGTCAAGGTCGGCAGCCGCAATATCCACGAAGTCTGCGAAGCGCCGCTGAAGGAGGCCCAGCATTTCTTCGATACGCTGCAACTCAGCGGCCAGAAGCTGGCGATTGCCGACAAGATCGTGCAGGAAATCAGCAGCCGCCTGAAATTCCTCACCAATGTTGGCCTGGAATATCTCTCGCTGTCACGCTCTGCCGAGACTTTATCCGGCGGCGAGGCGCAGCGTATCCGCCTGGCTTCGCAGATAGGTTCCGGCCTCACAGGCGTAATGTATGTGCTGGACGAACCCTCTATAGGCTTGCACCAGCGTGATAACGACAGACTGTTGCAAACCCTGGTGCGCCTGCGCGACATCGGCAACAGCGTTATTGTGGTGGAACATGACCAAGATGCCATCCTGGCAGCAGATTATGTGGTGGATATCGGCCCAGGCGCAGGCGAACATGGTGGCAATATTGTCGCCGCAGGCACGCCTGCCGAAATTCAGGCCAACGCTGATTCCTTGACCGGGAAATACCTCAGCGGGGTCAAGGAAATTGCCGTACCCAAGAAACGTCATGCACCTGACCCCAAGCGCTGGCTCAAGCTCTCCCACGCCACAGGCAACAACCTCAAGGATGTCAGTGTGGATTTACCCGTGGGTCTCTTGACCTGCGTGACCGGGGTCTCAGGCTCTGGCAAATCCACGCTCATCAACGACACGCTATACCGCGTGGTGGCCAAGCACCTCTATGGCAGCTCGGCAGAGCCCGCCGCGTTTAAGGAAATTGAGGGCCTGGAGTTCTTCGATAAAGTCGTGGATGTGGATCAAAGCCCGATAGGCCGTACGCCACGCTCCAACCCTGCCACCTACACTGGCTTGTTCACACCCATACGCGATCTGTTTGCTGGCGTGCCGGAAAGCCGTGCGCGTGGTTATGGCCCTGGTCGTTATTCATTTAACGTCAAGGGTGGCCGCTGCGAAGCCTGCCAGGGCGATGGTGTGATTCGCGTGGAAATGCATTTCCTGCCCGATGTGTATGTGCCATGCGATGTGTGTAAAGGCCATCGCTATAACCGTGAAACCCTGGAAATTCATTACAAGGGCAAGAATATCCACGAGATTCTGGCGATGACGGTGGAGCAGGCACGTGAGTTCTTTGATGCCGTGCCCGTGGTGGCGCGCAAACTGCAAACACTGCTGGATGTGGGCCTGGGTTATATCACCCTGGGTCAGTCTGCCACCACACTATCTGGCGGCGAGGCACAACGCGTGAAACTGGCACTGGAGTTATCCAAGCGTGATACGGGGCGCACGCTGTACATCCTGGATGAGCCAACCACAGGGCTACATTTTGCCGATATTCAACTGTTGCTGGATGTGCTGCACCGCTTGCGCGACCATGGCAATACCATTGTCATCATTGAGCACAACCTGGATGTGATCAAGACTGCCGACTGGATCATAGACATGGGCCCAGAAGGCGGCGACGGCGGCGGCACCATGATTGCCAATGGCACCCCGGAACAAGTGGCGGCCACCAAGGGTAGTTACACAGGCAAATACCTCAAGCCACTGCTGAAATAAGCGCTGCAGCCTGCCCAGGCCTGCAAACAAACAAGCCGCACCCTGTGCGGCTTGTTTGTTTGGGCGATAGCTAGAGCTTGCTGGCAATGCCTAGCGCGGAATCGCGGCAAAACGCATGCGTGATTCTATGATACCCGTTTTGCGGGCCAGGCCGCGCGCGTCGCGATGCTGATCGTAATAACGCGGATTGGGGATCATGGCCGCCAGTTTAGCCGCCTGATGGCTGCTGAGATTGGCGGCGCTGGTCTTGTAATAATGCCGCGCCGCAGCCTCGGCACCGAACACACCATTGCCCCATTCAATGACATTAAGATAAATCTCAAAAATGCGGCGCTTGCTCATCATGCGCTCCAGCATCCAGGTGATGGCAGCCTCTTCCAGCTTGCGCCAGGGGGTGCGTTTGGTGGACAAAAACAGATTCTTCGCCAATTGTTGTGAAATGGTCGAGCCTCCGGCCACAATGCGGCCTTTTTGCCAGTTCTTCTCGTAGGCTTTTTGTATGCCGTCCCAGTCAAAGCCTTCGTGGTCTATAAACTTGCCATCCTCAGAGGCCACCACGGCGCGTTTGAGATTGCTGGAGATTTTGCGGTATTCCACCCATTGATGCTGCAACTTGGCATTAGGCTTGGTTTGCTCCAGCGTAGAGAGGCTGTTGCGCATAAAGGCCGTGCTGTCCGGGTTGTGATCTACCCACCAGCAGATATGCAGAAAAATCCAAAGCTGATAAACCGTCACCAGCACCAGCAACAGCAGCAACAGTTGCAATATCACTCTGCGCATCATGCTGCGCGCATCGCTTGCATAACAGGTGCAGTCTCAGGTCGTACTCCACGCCAGATAAAGAAGGCTTCGGCCGCCTGCTCTACCAACATGCCCAGCCCATCGGCAATCAGGCTGGCAGATTCCTGCCGCGCATAGTGCATGAAAGGCGTTTCACGCCCATACATCATGTCGTAAGCCAGGGCATGATCCGCAAATAAATCTGGCGGCAAGGGTAAGGCCTCATTGCTGAGACCACTGGAGGTGGCATTGATGACAATGTCGTACTGCTTGCCAGCAAGATCAGCAAAGCTACACGCCTCAAGCTCCACCGTATTATTGGCTTGGGCATTGGGCTTGGCCCTGCTGACCATGGCAACCGCTTTGTCTAAAGTACGATTAGCGATATGCACACACGTGGGCTGGGTTTGCAATATCGGCCCCAACACTCCTTCCGATGCACCACCCGCACCAAGCAACAGCACGCGCTTGCCCTGCAAGGGCAGATTGAGGTTGTGCAGAATATCGCGTACCAGCCCTGCCCCATCGGTGTTATCGCCAACGATACCTTGTGCGCTAAAACTGAGCGTATTCACAGCGCCCGCTTTTAGTGCACGCTCGCTGAGCTGATCCGCACATTCATAAGCATCAAACTTGAAGGGCACGGTGACATTCACCCCTTGATAGCCCTGATCAATCAACTCACGCACGGTACTGGCAAAGCCATCCAGAGGTGCAAGCACGCGGCCATATTCCAGGGCTTGATTGGTCTGCTGCGCAAATGCAGCATGGATAAGCGGAGATTTGCTGTGCGCTACCGGGTTGCCTATGACGGCGTATTTATCCATCTTGATTCATTCACTACGAGTTAGAGGCAAAACCTCAAAGTCAGCCAGCATGCTACAAGCTAGTTTATTTTGAACCTGCTGCTGAAAAACGCTCAGCCATTGCTCACTGTTTAAGCATTGGTCCAGGGTAGGCCAGCGGCTTTCCAGCCATTGATCTGGCCACGCTGCTTGGTGTCTACAGTCGATTCGCCCTCAAAGCCTTCAAGCACGTTATACGCCTCTGCATACCCAGCCTGGCTCGCCAGCACCGCCGCATTGTGCGAACGTCCGCCAGTACGGCAGAGAAACATGACCAAAACTTCATGATCCACCTGCTTATCCAGCTGGGCCAGAAAGTCGGGGTTGGCCACCATCCCGGGATAAAACGCCCATTCGATATGGGTGGCATTGGGCACCCGGCCTACCAGTTCAAGTTCCGCACGCGTGCGTACATCCACCAATTGCGCAGCTGGTGCCAGGGTCAAGACTTGCTGAGCTTCTTGCGGGGTCAATGCTCCGGCATAGGGCAAGCCATGTTGCTCCGCACGCTGTCTTGCGTTTTGTAAAATTGTGCTTAAGGATTCCATGACCATTTCCTTGTTGGCGTAAGTAAGGGAGTATAGCGCCAAAACTAGTACAAGTTCATGCAGGGCAACGCCTGTCGGTCATGCACCAAAGCTAACGCACCAACACTGTGCACAATAATGACACAACGCATCATTTCGGTGCATTGCGAGGGAGTTCTCTTTTATAACCTTATGTGTGAAAATGAGAATCTGCATTTTTTCAATGGCACAGTTCATGCTTCACTGTTGTGTCAAGCATAGTGCTTTAACAACCTTCTTAATTCAAAAAGAGCTAGGAGAATCAAATGGCGGTGGCCGACGTATTAAAATTGGTTAAGGAAAATGACATCAAGTTTGTCGATTTTCGCTTCACCGACACCAAGGGCAAGGAACAGCACGTAACCGTGCCTGTGTCCCACTTCGACGAAGACAAATTCACTGAAGGCCACGCTTTCGATGGTTCCTCCATTGCTGGCTGGAAGGGCATTCAGGCTTCCGACATGCAATTGATGCCTGATCCGGACACTGCCAACATCGATCCATTCATGGACGAGCCTACTCTGATCCTCACCTGTGACGTGATTGATCCTACCGATGGCAAGGGTTACGACCGTTGCCCACGTAGCGTAGCCAAGCGTGCTGAAGCCTACTTGAAGTCCAGTGGTATCGGCGATACCGCTTTCTTCGGCCCAGAACCAGAATTCTTCATTTTCGACTCCATCAACTGGAACGTCGATATGAGCGGCAGCTCGGTCAAGATCAACTCCGAAGAAGGTGCTTGGGCTTCCGGCGAGAAGTTTGAAGGTGGCAATACTGGTCACCGTCCAGGCGTTAAGGGTGGTTATTTCCCCGTTCCTCCTGTTGATTCCCTGCACGACATCCGCTCCGCCATGGTAATTGCCCTGGAAGAACTGGGCGTACCTGTTGAAGTACATCACCACGAAGTGGCAACTGCTGGTCAATGTGAAATCGGCACCAAGTTCAGCACCCTGGTACAGCGCGCTGACTGGACTCAATTGCTCAAGTATGTGGTACTGAACACTGCACACGCTTACGGCAAGACTGCTACTTTCATGCCTAAGCCCATGTTTGGTGACAATGGTTCCGGCATGCACGTGCACCAGTCTGTATGGAAAGATGGCAAGAACCTGTTCGCAGGCAATGGCTATGCAGGCCTGAGCGATTTCGCTCTGTACTACATCGGCGGCATCATCAAGCACGCACGCGCACTGAACGCCATCACCAACCCAGGCACCAACTCCTACAAGCGTCTGGTACCTGGTTTTGAGGCTCCAGTGAAGCTGGCTTACTCCGCCAAGAACCGCTCTGCCTCCATCCGCGTTCCTTTCGTTCACTCCGATAAGGCTCGCCGTATTGAGGCTCGCTTCCCTGATCCTACTGCCAACCCATACCTGGCATTCAGCGCACTGCTGATGGCAGGCCTGGACGGCGTGCAGAACAAGATTCATCCTGGCGAGCCAGCCACCAAGGATCTTTACCATCTACCACCAGAAGAAGATGCAGCCATCCCAACCGTGGCCTCTTCCCTGGAACAAGCACTGGAAGCTTTGGACAAGGACCGCGAGTTCCTGACCCGTGGCGGTGTGTTCTCCGAAGACTGGATCAACAGCTACATTGACTTGAAGATGGAAGAAGTCACCAAGCTGCGCCAGACACCACACCCAATCGAGTTCAGCATGTACTACAGCATTTAATTGCGACTCTGATCAAAAAAAGCGGGGCAACCCGCTTTTTTTACGTCTGTATTTCCCCTGTTACCCAAGCCTGACCTGGCATTGCCTGCAACTGGCTTCTGCCTTAAACTGAATCACATGAAGAACATGTCGCCATCACTCCTCCATTCATCCTTGCTCACCCTATTTGGCTGTATCAGTCTTGTGAGCTTAAGCCTGGTGAATATGAGTGCCCATGCCGAGATTTACAAAAGCGTTGATGAAAATGGACATGTCACCTACTCCAACGTACCCAGCAAGGGAGCAAGCAAGCTGGAGCTTGATCCAGCACCACCTGCCAGCCCTGCTGCCAAACCCAAGGCCCAGCCTACGCCTAGCAACTTTCCCAAGGTAGACGGACAAACGCAGAAAAAGCGTGATGACCAGCGCAAAAAAATTCTTCAAGAAGAACTGGAAGCCGAGCAAGCCGCCCTTACCGAAGCCAAGCAGGCTTATGCCGAGGGTGAATCCAAGCCCGAGGTATATCGCGGGGCTGGCGGCAAGACCTTTCGCAATGTGGTGAAATTCGAGGAAAAAATGCAGCGTTTGCAGGCCGATGTGGATGCGCACGAGCGGAATGTACAGCTTTTGCAAAAGGAATTGGACGCTTTTAAATAAGCGCATCCCAGCTGGCCTGGCTTTTGCTTAACATGAGCCATGGAACATACAATCCCCCCTTCATTTGCTGGGCTTGAACATTTAGCCACGGCAGTTATCCTGCTCGATCATTCACGTCATGTCGTTTATGCCAACCCAGGCGCTGAAGTGCTGTTTGCCATCAGTGCCAAGCAGATTGCTGGCTTGCCCATTTCGCAGGTTTTTCCTGGCTGTGAAATTCTTGATCTCGCTGTGGAACATGCCATCAAGCATCACAGCCCCTTCCGTGAACATGAGTTTCCGATTACCACGCTGCGCCAACAGTCATTTGCGGTGACTTGTACGGTAACGCCGGTTGAACTGACTCCAGCCTGCCTGGTACTGGAATTCCAGCATATGGATCAGCAATTACGCATTGCGCGTGAAGAACGCATGCTGATTCAACAGCAAGCCAATGCCGAACTGCTGCGTAACCTGGCTCATGAAATCCGTAACCCACTGGGCGGCTTGCGCGGCGCAGCGCAATTGCTCGAACATGAATTGCCACAGGTGAGCCTGCGTGAATATACCCAGGTCATCATCAAGGAAGCAGACCGCCTACAGTTATTGATGGATAGGTTGCTGGTACCGCACCGCGTACCCAAATACGAACCCACCAATATTCATGAGGTGCTAGAGCGTGTACGCAGCCTGCTATTGGCAGAATCGCCACGCGGTATCAACATACGCCGCGACTATGACACCAGCTTGCCTGAGCTGATAGGCGACCGCGAAAAGCTCATTCAAGCGGTGCTCAATATCGCCAGAAACGCCGTGCAAGCCATGCAGAACAACCCCGGCAATGCCAGCCCTGAAATTGTCTTGCGCACGCGTGCTGCGCGCCAGGTAACGCTGGCCAAGCAACGCTATCGCGTGGCAATCAAACTACAGATCATAGATAACGGCCCTGGGATCACCCCAGAAATCCGCGAACGTATCTTCTACCCCCTGGTTTCTGGCCGCGAAGGCGGCACGGGCCTGGGGCTAACGCTGGCGCAAACTTTTATCACCCAGCACCACGGCATGATTGAGTGCGAAAGCGAACCAGGCAAGACTTGTTTCACCATACTGCTGCCAATCGAGAGTACTGCCATGAAGGCGTATATACCGCGGCAGTAAATTAATCAGTATCCCCCCTCAATAATAAAAGACGACACAGGTAACCATCATGAAACCGATCTGGATCATAGACGACGATAAATCGATACGCTGGGTGTTTGAAAAAGCTCTGGCCCGTACCGACATGGATTTCAAGACCTTTGCCTCGGTACCTGAAGCCTGAATGCTCTTGCTAGAGAGGAGCCACAAGTTGTTGTCAGCGATATCCGCATGCCGAATGGCTCTGGCCTGGATTTTCTGCAAGAGATCAAGCAACGCCACCCGGATATCCCTGTCATTATCATGACAGCGTATTCCGACCTGGAAAGCGCTGTAGCGGCCTTCCAGGCGGTGCTTTTGAATACCTGGCCAAGCCTTTCGATGTGGATCAGGCCATAGAAATTATCCGTCGTGCCGTTGAGGAAAGCATGCGGCAGGCGACTGAAATTGTGGCCCAGGAAGAAACGCCTGAGATCATAGGCCAAGCACCTGCCATGCAAGAGGTGTTTCGTGCCATAGGCCGTCTAAGCCGCTCTCACTCTACGGTATTGATTAATGGTGAGTCCGGCACCGGCAAGGAACTGGTTGCCAGCGCCCTGCATAGACACAGCCCACGCGTGGATAAGCCTTTTATCGCCATCAATACAGCAGCGATACCTAAAGACCTGCTGGAGTCCGAGCTATTCGGTCATGAACGTGGCGCATTTACTGGCGCACAAGCGCCAGGCGCGGCCGTTTTGAGCAGGCTGATGGTGGCACCCTGTTCCTCGATGAAATTGGCGATATGCCTTCAGACCTGCAGACACGCCTGCTGCGCGTATTGTGCGACGGTCAGTTCTATCGCGTAGGCGGTCATCAACCCGTCAAAGTCAATGTACGCATCATCGCCGCCACGCATCAGGATCTAGAAGAACGCGTCAAGCTGGGGCTGTTCCGTGAAGACTTGTTCCACAGACTCAACGTCATCCGCCTGCGCCTGCCACCACTACGCGAACGCCGCGAGGATATTCCCTTACTGGTGAAGCATTTCTTGCAGCACAGCGCGCGCGAACTAGGCGTAGAAGCCAAGCAACCTTCTGCTGCGGCCTTACGCTACCTCAGCACACTAACCTGGAGTGGCAACGTGCGCCAACTGGAGAACGTCTGCCATTGGCTCACAGTGATGGCTCCAGGGCAGAATATCGATGTGGCTGACCTGCCGCCAGAACTCAAGGAAGACGCTGCCAAACCTTCTGGCGCCACCTCCTGGCAGGAGGCCTTAGGCTCGGAAGTCACCGATGCATTGAATCGTGGCGAACATGAGATACTCGAAATCCGCACCCAGGAGTTTGAGCGTATCCTGATTACCAAGGCCTTGCAGCATACTGGTGGCCGCCGTATAGAAGCTGCCACGCAGTTAGGCATGGGGCGTAACACCCTGACGCGCAAGATACAGGAACTGGGTATAGACGAGTAGCACTGAAAGCCCTTGTTGAAATAAAAATGCCGGGACATCCCGGCATTTTTATTGGCTGTTGCCTAGCTTAACCGACAATAAAAAACGGCACCCTGAGGTGCCGTTTTTACGATTGCTTTCTAAGCTAAATCTTGCGATTTAAATCCTAGAAGAACAGAATCGCGCCCAGGCTGATTGTCTTAGCCTTGCCATCTACGTTAGCTGCTGGACCATTTGCTTCAACCTTTTGGTTGGAGTATTCAGCAACCAAGTTCAGGCTCTTGGTCAGAGGGTGGTAAGCACCAACGATCCAGGACTTGTTCTCGAAGTCAACACCAGGGTTAACGGCTGCACCGTTGCTGTTGTCAGACTTGGAGATACCGTAGGACAGGCCCAGCTTGGTACCAACGCCTGGCAGCTTGTATGTACCTTGTACATAGCCACCCTTGTCGTCGGACTTGTTGCCACCCAGGAATTGCAGACCGCCCAGTTGTTGGCCAGTTTGCAGGTCAAGACCGCGACCATCGTAGTAGTAACCAACCAGACCGAAGTCAGCAATGTTCAACTTAGCACCAACATCGTAACCGCTGGAGGTGTAGTCACCAGTTGTAGCGTTGTTATGCTTTTGGTTGATGTAACCAAGCCAAACCTTACCGGAAACGTCACCAGTCCACTCGTAGCTAACCTTACCATCAAAGCCCAGACGGGTCTTTTCGTCAGCACCGATGTTGTCCAGTTGGTTACGCAGGCCTTCACGAGCAGCTACAGCGAAGCTGAAACCGTTCCAGTTAGGGGAAGCGTATTGAATTTGACCGATCCAGTCAGCGTATACATAACCGGAACCGATACGACCCAGTGTCGAGTTACCAGGACCGCCTGCACCAACACCAACGCCCAACAGGGTCATGTCGGAGAGGATAGCGTCAGAACCGAACAGACCGAGGTCACGACCAGCCTTGATAGTACCCCAGGAAGCATCACCAAAGGTCAAGTAAGCTTGACGAATGTTGATGGAGTTACCATCACCAGCACGGCTAGCGCCACCGTTCAGTGGAGTTGCGCCAGTTGTACCGAAACCGCTTTCGCTGTTAGCGCCAACGAAGAATGTGAACTGGAAAGCAATGTCCAGGTCGTTTTGACGTGTCTTACCGCCGATACCCAGTGCGGAAGGCAACAGACCTGTAGAAACGGAATTCTTGCGGCCGATACCATCAAAAGCATCACCGGAGAACTTGGTGTTTGTGTAGTAAGTATTAACGTTACCACCGATATCAATCGTCCAGTCACCTGCTGGAATGATGATAGCTGCGTTTGCAGCGGAAGCACCGAAAGCCAATACTGCGCCGGCAACTGCCAAGCCTAGTTTCTTGTTCATGTATATCTCCTAATGCGTTTTAGTGTGCTCTCGCGCAGTTTGTATCAACCACTTCGAGAGTATTTCGCGGACTTCTATTGAAAGAAGTTAGGGGCAGTATGCCAAAGGCTGTTTGACCACTGCAAGCAAAGATGTGGTTTTTTAATGCTGAGGCGGAAAATGTGTTGCAAATCTGCAACAGAATGTAAATATCGCTTTAACTGGCAAAGCAAATATATTGCTTTGCCATAGGCTTAGACGCGGATGCTAAAGTTCGCGCTCAGATATTGAGAACAGGCGTTGATGCTCACGGATGGCGTATCTATCCGTCATGCCAGCGATATAGTCGGCAATAGCGCGTGGCTGATTGCCGCCAGCGGGGCGCTGGTAGTCGCTAGGCAACAAGCTGGATCGCTGTGAAATGCAGCAAACAAGTCATTGATAATTCGCTTGGCCTTGGAGGTCATGCGGTTTACGCGGTAATGCCGATAAAGATTGATGCGCAGGAAACGTTTGAGCTCTTGCTGTTGCTGTTCTATGGCCGGACTGAAGGCTATCAAGGCTGGCAGGTTGCGCACTTCTTCCAGACTTTGCGGGGCATGCTCAGCAATATTGCGCTGGCTTTGCTCGCACAGGTCAGTCACCAGCACATGAATCATGCGTCGCACGGTTTCGTGGATCAGACGCCGACCGCTCACATCAGGGTATTGCAGCCTGACCTTGGCCAGTTGCTCGGCAAACATCTGCACCTCGGCCAGTTGCTCCATGCTGAGCAAGCCTGAGCGCAAGCCGTCATCGACATCATGATTGTTATAGGCAATTTCGTCTGCCAGATTGGCGACCTGGGCTTCGAGTGAAGGTTGTTGCTTATTAAGAAAGCGCTCGCCAAGTTCACCCAGCAGGCGGGCGTTGGGTAAGGAACAATGCTTGAGCACACCTTCGCGCACTTCATAACTCAGATTGAGCCCGTCAAAGGCAGCGTAACGCTGTTCCAGATGATCTACTACCCGTAGCGATTGCAGATTGTGTTCAAAACCACCATGCTCGCGCATGCATTCATTGAGCGCATCCTGCCCGGCATGACCAAAAGGTGTATGGCCGAGATCATGCGCCAGCGCCACGCCTTCTATGAGGTCTTCATGCAATCTCAGGTTGCGCGCGATCGCTCTGCCTATCTGCGCCACTTCTAGGCTATGCGTCAACCGGGTGCGGAATAAATCACCTTCGTGATTGATAAACACCTGAGTCTTGTATTCCAGTCGGCGAAAAGCACCCGAGTGAATAATGCGGTCTCTATCACGCTGAAAGTGATTGCGCGTGGCAGGAGGTGACTCGGGGTGCAAACGGCCGCGCGTGCGCGCGGGGTCTGCTGCATAAGGCGCTAACTCGTTCATGCGGCGATAGCAAGGTCTCTTTCAGCAGGGCAGGGTCATATTCGCTACTGACCACGGACTGACCTATGCCTTGTTGCAAGACCAGGCGGATATGACCATCCACGACTTTTTTGTCCAAACCCATGAGGTCAAGATAGCGATCAACGCCTAAAGCCGGGGCATCCACAGGGAGTTTTGCTGCCTTGAAGATGGCCAGCATACGCTCAATATCCACCGCGCTAAGCCAGCCCAAGCGACGAGATAAATCCGCCGCCAGCATGGTGCCTGCCGCAACCGCCTCACCATGCAGCCAGACGCCATAGCCCATGGCATTTTCAATGGCATGACCAAAGGTGTGGCCCAGATTGAGCAAAGCCCGTTCACCAGACTCACGCTCATCACGGCCCACCACTTCTGCCTTGTTTTCACAGGAGCGATAAATGGCGTAGCTCATGGCCGCGGTTTCCAGCGCCAGCAATTGCGGCATATTGATTTCCTGCCAGTCAAAGAAGGCGCGATCACGGATCAGGCCATATTTAATGACTTCGGCCAGCCCGGCGGAAAGTTCACGTTGGGGCAATGTAGACAAAGTATCAATATCGGCCAGCACCACTTGCGGCTGGTAAAACGCGCCTATCATATTCTTGCCCAGCGGGTGGTTAATCCCGGTCTTGCCACCCACTGAAGAATCCACCTGTGACAACAAGGTGGTCGGTACTTGAATGAAAGGCACACCACGTAGGAAGGTAGCGGCAGCATAGCCCGCCAGGTCTCCTATTACGCCGCCACCGAGTGCGATGACTGTGGTATTACGTTCGCAGCGGTTTTCCAGCAAGGCATCGTAGATCAGATTAAGCGTGGCTGAATTTTTATAAGCTTCACCATCGGGCAAGATGATGGGGATCACGCTGACGCCAGCTTCTTTAAGTGGCGCAGCAATTTTTTCCAGATACAAGGGTGCCACAGTGGTGTTGGTGACTATCGCCACCTGCTTGCGCTTGAGGTGGGGCAGGATCAATTCCGGCTTGCTCAACAGGCCGCGTCCAATATGAATGGGGTAGGAACGTTCAGCCAGGTCTACATGTAAAGTCTGCATAGCGTTATAAGGATTCCAGTTTCTGCTCAATTTGATGCACGATGGCGCTGACCGGTTGACCACCGGTATCTACAATAATGTTGGCCACATCGCGATAAAGCGGGTCGCGCTGGGCAAACAATTGCTCCAGCTTTTTGCGCGGGTTTTCATTCTGCAACAGCGGGCGGTTCTTGTCATTGCGCGTACGCAGCCAAAGCTCATGTACATTCGCGCGCAGGTAGATCACCGTGCCATTATCCTTGAGATGTTGGCGATTTTCCGGCAATAACACCGCACCGCCACCTGTGGCCAGCACTAGGTCCTGCATCTGGCTCAGCTCTTCTATCACCGCTGCTTCGCGCTTGCGGAAACCGTCCTCTTTTTCCAGCTCGAAGATGACAGGAATGCTCACCCCGGTACGGCGCTCCACCTCATGATCGGTATCGTAAAAAGTCTTGTTCAGATGCTTGGCTATGATGCGGCCTATGGTGGTCTTGCCCGCGCCCATCAAGCCAACGAAGAAAATATTTGCTGCCATAAAAAATGCCCGCGATTCGCATAGCGGGCATTTTAAGTGAATCTCGCTTTGCTGTCAGATATGCCTAGCGCACTGAGAGATTTTCATCCATGACCTTAGGTGTAATGAAGATCAGCAACTCGGTCTTGTCATTCTGCTTGATACGACGTTTGAAAACATTACCAATGAAGGGCAGGTCACCGAAGAATGGCACCTTATCCACATCATTACGTTCCGTTTGCTCGTAAATACCGCCCAGCACCGCAGTTTCGCCGTTGGACACCAGCACTTGCGTCTGCACGCGCTGGGTATCAATCGAAGGTACATTGGCAAACACCTGACCAACGCGGTCTTTCTTCACTTCCAGATCCATGATGATTTTCTCATCTGGCGTGATCTGTGGCGTGACTTCCAGGCTCAGTGAGGCGTTCTTGAATTGAACCGCTGTCGCACCACTGCTGGTCGCTTGCTGGAACGGAATCTGTGTACCCTGCTCGATAATGGCTTTCTGCTGGTTGGCAGTAGTCACACGCGGGCTGGAGACGATCTTGCCGCGCTGATCGGTTTCCAAAGCAGACAATTCAAGATTCAGCAGGAAGCCTGCAGGCAGGCGGAACAAGCTGAAAGCAAAGTTACCAAAGGCATTGGCTACCGGCAGGTTGACGTTAAGATCCTGCGCACCATCGGCACTCACCCCTACGCCTACAGTGCCCGGTATCGAGGTAGTGGCCAAGGTAGACGAACCCACACGATTGGCAATGGTTTCAGTGATCGTACCTGTGGTGGGATCTATGGTGCGCTGGGTGATGGTATTACCCAGGGTACCACTGGAGCCGTAGCGCGTATCGCCACTGGTTTGCTGCTTCTGCACACCAAAACGCGCACCCAGGCTGCGACCAAATTTTTCATCCGCAATCACCAGGCGTGATTCAATCATCACCTGTTTCACCGGAATATCAATCTTGTTGATGATGTTCTGGATTTCTTCCAGGTGCTTGACGGTATCCTGAATAAATACGGTATTGGTACGCACATCCACTACTGCACTGCCACGTTTGGATAAGATCTTCTGCTTGGCATCGCTGATGATGTTTCTGAACACTTCAGCTTTTTGATAGCGCAGTGTGAATACCTCGGTACGCATAGGTTCCAGGTCTTCGATCTGCGCACTAGCCTCCAGCATGAGTTTTTCCTTGGCCGCCACTTCATCAGTTGGCGCCACCCAGATCACATTGCCGGTCTTGCGCTGGGTCAGACCCTTGCTCGACATGATGATGTCCAATGCCTGATCCCAAGGCACATCTTTCAGACGCAAGGTCAGGTTGCCCGTCACCGTGTCACTGGTGACAATATTAAGGCCAGTAAAATCAGCGATTACCTGCAGCACCGATCTCACATCAATATTCTGGAAATTCAGCGACAGCTTCTCGCCAGCATAGCCGGGCTTGGAACCCTGCACCAATTTATTCGGGTCTTCCTGCACCGGGCGTATATCAATGATGAAGCGCTTGTCCGCCTGATAGGCCGACTGCTCCCACATGCCTTGCGGTTCAATAATCATGCGGGTGTTGTTGCCCTGCTTGATAGTATCGACATAGAGCACAGGCGTATTGAAATTCACCACATTCAGGCGACGCTGCAACTTGCTGGGCAAATCGGTATTGATGAAATCCACCACCACGGTTTTGCCTTGTTGCCGGATATCAATACCCGCAGTCGGGTCAGACAAATCGACCATGATGCGGCCTTCGCCATTCTTGCCGCGTACAAAATCAATATTATTCAGGGTGTGCAGCTTCTCACCTGCCTTGGCTTCGGCGAAACGGGAAACAATGGTGGCACCAGCGCCAGTCGCACTGGTCTCCCCTGCTTGCAGAATAATGGTGGTTTCGCGACCCTGAGTCGTTGCGTTGTAAGCCACCATTTTGGAGAGATTGAGCACCAGGCGAGTTTTATCCCTGGCTTGCGCCACGTTGACACCCTTGAGCACGCCTTGACCCGCTTGTAAGCTATTTTTACCCAAGCCATTACCTACTGCAGGGAAATCCAGTGCAATCCGGGAAGGATTATTTAATGTAAAGCCAGCAGGCGGATTAGTCAGTGCTGCAGTAGTCTGAATCTGAATCGCCACCCGCCCACCTGACATGGCAACAAAATCCAGCTTTTCAATTTTGTTGGCAAATTCACCCGGCCTATTAGCATCTGCGGCTGGCTCCTCGGCATATGCAATACCTAGTGAACCTATGCCCGCCATGGCCGTTACCAGCATGACAAGACTTGCAGCCTGTTTGATGATCTTCATATTTTTTACCTTTATTCCTGCAATTCAATGCTGGAAGTCCGCTCTGTCCAGTCACCCGTCAATTCATCCTGGATGATTTCCTTGAGCGTCAATCCCGTCTCGGTAATGCTGGTGACAATCCCAAAGTTTTCACCCATATAACTGCCCAACTTCACTTGCTGCACCATATTGTCCGGGGTCTGTATCAAGGCGTAGCGCAGCTTTTCTTTGGAAAGTGAACCGACAAATTTCAGACTTTCCAGCGGGAAAGCCTCCAAAGGTTCGCGCGGACGATTCATATTCGGTTGCAGGCTACTGCTGCGAGCATTAACTATTTTCTTTGGCCTGAAGGGGTCACCGAGCAAACCATCCTCGTTATAAGTCGCTGCCACATAGGGCAAAACTTCAGGCAAAGGCTCAATCCGTGCTTGCATATCATTGCCCGCATCGCGAATGAATTGATCCAGATCATCGCCCTGCTCATTACTGCAAGCGACCAGCAGCAAAGCCAACGAGACAAGTACAGCGCCACCCCAACGGCTGGGCATGGAATTAAAGCTAGGCTTCAAGTTCAAGATACTCATTGCTTGGCCGCCTTCTTCTCTGCCTGCTTCTTGCTGGCAATTTCATTGGCATCCAGATAACGATAGGTACGCGCCACAGCTTCAATCACCAGGCGACCATCCTTACTGTCTTTGCCTGGCGAGCTGATGACAATGTCATTGAGAGTAACAATACGCGGCAGGCGGGCAATATCTCCGGCAAAAGCCCCCAGGTCGTGATAATTGCCAGTGACTTTGATCGAGATGGGCATTTCGGCGTAGAAATCTGCAATCACCTCCTGGCCAGGCTTGAACAGTTCAAACTCCAGACCGCGCTCCAAGCCCACCTGATTGATGTCAGTGAGCAAGCCATCCATCTGCGATCTATCCGGCAGCTGCTTTACCAATGCGCCAAAAGTGCGTTCAATCTCCACCATCTGTTGTTTATAGGCTTCAAGATTGATGGCCTGGCGCTTCTTGCTGAGGAAAGTATCGCGTAACTCGGTTTCCTTGGCGCGTGCCTGATCCAGTTCTTCCATGGCCGGGCTCCAGAAAAACCAGTAACCTGCAAACACCAACATGGCCAATATCACCGCCAGCATGCCAGCCTTGACCGGCAAAGGCAGACTACCCGCGTTGTTAAAATCAATATTATTGAGTTCTTGCAGGTTCACTATGGCCTGCCTTTCTTGCCTGCCGGGATGTCATCCTCGGGCGGGGTTGGTGCCTTGAGTTGTACCGACAGCGTGAAATTGTTCTGCTTGACGCCATTGGTATTAACCGTCTTGATTTCAAGCAAATTGGGCGCCTGCAACCAATCCGATCCCGACAAATTGCGTACCAGCGTAGCCACACGGGCATTGGTATCCGCCACCCCTTCGAGCAAGATGCCGCTGCCTTGCTGCTTGAGTGCACGCAAATACATACCCTCTGGCATCTGGCGTGAAATTTCATCTAGCATCATCACCGACTGGCTACGATTGACTTGCAGGTTTTCAACAATCTGCTTGCGTTCCAGCACATTGCGGATCTGATTACGCAATTCCTTGATCTCGCTAATCTGCTTTTCCAGATTGGCACTGGCAGCTTCCAGGCGGGCATTACGCTCTTGCTGCGCACTGAGCTTGCTGTCGAGTATGGTGGTGCCTAGAAACACGATGGCCGCACCTGCCACCGCAGTCAGGGCTAACATCAGATTGAACTGACGCTGGCGCTCCGCCCGGCGTATCTGCCGATGCGGTAATAAGTTGATTCTGACCATCTTAGTCGAACCTCCTCAAGGCCAGCCCACAGGCAATCATGAGCGCAGGGGCATCTGCAGCAATCTGTAATTGCTTGAGTCTGGGGTTGACCGACATCTGGGTGAAGGGATTAGCGACGATGGTATTGACCTGGGTCTTCTCCTGCACCAGCGCAGCAGCACTTGGGATTGCCGCACAACCTCCGGCTAGCAGGATGTGATCTACCTTATTGTATTGCGTAGAATTTGTAAAGAATTGCAGACTGCGCGCCACTTCCTGAACCAGACTCTGCAAGAAGGGCTGCAAAATTTCACTTTCGTAACTTTCAGGCAAACCGCCATTACGCTTGGCAATCTCGGCCTCTTCCACCGTCACGCCAAACCGCCGCTGAATTTCCTGAGTGAGGTGACCACCGCCAAAGGATTGCTCGCGGCTATGTACCATTTGCCCCTCATGGAACACATGTACATGGGTCATGACCGCGCCTATGTCCACCATCATGACCGTCTGCCCCTTGCCCGCCTTGGGCAATTCGGTCACTGCCAGCGCAAAGGCGGCTTCCGTCGCGTATGACTCTACATCCATGATCAAGACCTTAAGCCCTGCGCCCTCGGCCGCAGCCACTCTGTCTTCTATTTTTTCCTTGCGCGAGGCGGCAATCAGCACCTCGACTTCTTCAGGATTATTGCCGGAGGGCCCCAGCTCCTGAAAATCCAGATTGACTTCATCCAGCGAAAACGGGATGTATTGATTGGCCTCGGTTTCCACTTGGAATTCCATATCGGATTCCCGCATCCCCGCAGGCATGATGACTTTTTTGGTAATGACCGCAGTAGCAGGCAGGGCCAGCACCACGCGCTTTTCGCGTGTGGCCAGCAGCTTCCAGGCGCGCTTGACCGCATCAGCCACCAGATCAAGGCCGACAATATTGCCGTCCACCACTGCATCCTTGGCGATGGGTGCAATGGCGTAGCTTGAAGGTGATAAGCCCCCTTGGTCCCCTGTGTGAGCTCAACCATCTTGACCGCGCTGGAACTGATGTCCACACCGATCAAAGGTGGTGTACGCTCAGAAAAGAAGTCGAATTTCAAACGAAATTCCCTTTCTAATGCGGTTATTTACGAACACTTCTAATAATTTACTTTAGATGCTAGCAACAAGTCTTGGTTAAGTCAAAGTAGATTAATCATTTTTAAAAACCGCGCATGCAACTTATAATATCGATCGTCTGTTACCAAATACTGAACCCAAATCAATGCTCCCGAAAAAATGGTGGCAGTTCCTCATCCTGGCTGGCCTGATTCTTGGATTGGTGACAACTGCTCTAGTCGGCCTCGCGGCCACCCTGATTTATCCTGAACTCCCCTCGCTAGAAGCCCTCACCGATTACAAACCCAAGGTGCCAATGCGCGTCTATTCTGAAGACGGGCACTTGATCGGGGAATTTGGCGAGGAACGCCGCGCGTTCATCACCATAGAAAATACGCCCAAGTCACTCAAGCAAGCCATTCTGGCGGCTGAGGATGAACGCTTCTATCAGCATGGCGGTGTTGATACTCTGGGCATACTGCGTGCCGCGATCTCCAACGTCACTCACGGCAGCTTCAAGGAGGGTGCTTCCACCATCACCATGCAGGTGGCGCGCAACTTCTTCCTTTCCAGCGAAAAAACTGCCACACGCAAACTCAGTGAAGCCTTGCTTTCGATCAAGATTGAACACAACCTGAGCAAAGATCAGATACTGGAGCTGTATATCAACCAGATTTACCTAGGTCAGCGCTCGTATGGTTTCGCTGCAGCGTCCCAGGTTTATTACGGCAAACCGTTGGATCAACTCAGCATAGGCGAAGTGGCCATGCTGGCAGGCCTGCCCAAAGCCCCTTCGCGCTTCAACCCGCTGGCCAACCCCAAACGTGCTGAAGCCCGTCAGCATTATGTGTTGCGTCGCATGAAGGAGCTGCGCTACATCGATGCCAAGCAATATGAAGCAGCACTGAAAGAGCCACACCGCTACCGCAAATCCCGCACCCAGCGCGATCTCTCGGCTGATTACGTTGCCGAGATCGTGCGCCAGGCCATGTATGAGCGCTACAAGGACGAGATCTACTCCAGCGGCCTCAAGGTCTACACCACCATACGCAAGAGCAATCAGGAAGCCGCCAACCGCGCGGTATTGCAAGGCATCATTGATTACGACCGCAGACATGGCTATCGCGGGCCGGAAAGAACCGTCAGCACAGGTGCGAGCGACTGGATAGAAAACGCTTTGGCCGACAGTGAAACCTTCCAGGGCATGGTGCCCGCGGTAGTGACAGCGGCTAACGCCAAGTCGGTTAGTGCTTATATCAAGGATGGCAGCAACATCACGATTAGTGGCGATGGCCTCAGCTTTGTGCAAAAAGCCCTGGCAGAAAAAGATGCCAGCAAGCGCACGCTCAAGCCCGGCGCTGTGATCCGTGTACTGCACCAAGCGGATAAATGGCATATCGTGCAACTGCCACAAGTGGAGTCTGGCTTGGTGGCGGTTGACCCACAAAACGGCGCAGTGCGTGCACTGGTTGGCGGTTTTGACTTCAACCGCAACAAGTTCAACCATGTGACCCAGGCCTGGCGTCAACCTGGCTCCAGCTTCAAGCCTTTTATTTACTCGGCCTCACTGGAAAAAGGCTTTACTCCGGCCAGCATGATAGAAGATGAACCCATCTCCATCTCGGCGCGTGAAACTGGCAGCGGTAGCGCTGGGAGCCCAAGAACTACGACCGCAAGTACGAAGGCCCGATGCGCATGCGTACCGCGCTCACCAAGTCCAAGAACATGGTTTCCATCCGTATTCTGGAAGGCATAGGCGTTAACTACGCCCAGGACTACATCACACGCTTTGGCTTCTCGCCCAAGGATCACCCACCCTATCTGGCCATGGCTCTGGGTTCAGGCTCGGTCACCGCCTGGCAGATGGCGGGTGCGTATTCCGTATTTGCCAATGGGGGTTACCGCGTCAAGCCATACATTATCGCCAAGATTGTCGACAGCCGCGGCAAGACCCTGGAGCAATCCAAGCCGCAACTGGCGGGAGAAGGTGCCCCGCGCGTGATTGATGGTCGCAATGCCTTCATCATGACGTCCATGCTGCAGGATGTGGTGCGTATAGGTACAGCCACCAAGCTAAACAACTGGGTCGCGCCGATCTGGCAGGCAAGACAGGCACCACCAACAATCAGATCGATGCCTGGTTTGCAGGCTTCAACCCCAAGCAGGTGGCCATAGCCTGGATGGGCTACGACAAGCCTAAATCCCTGGGTGGCCTGGAAACTGGCGGTAAAGCCGCCTTGCCGATCTGGATAGACTATATGAGCTCTGCGCTGCAAGGCGTGCCGGACAATGCTCTGGAAGTACCGACTGGTGTGTCGGCCATCCGCATAGACCCGACAACTGGCTTGCGCGCCAAAGATGATCACGACGGTGTCACGGAGTACTTCTACCATGAGTTCCCACCACCTGAGCCTGAAGAATCTTCGTTCTCGCTGATCCCTGGCTTCTTGTTCCCTGGCCATGGTTCGTCCACGCCGACAGAAAAGCAGGACACAGCGCCGCAGCGCCCAGATCAGTTGTTCTAGTGGCTGCACCATGTGCGCGACAGTGAACCTTGTGGCTTGCTGTCGCTCTCAACAGCAAGCAGCACCGCAAGATTGATATGCATTGGTAATGAGGAGGCGTTTGCCATGGCAAAAGACAGCAGCAATCGCCACCAGTTGCGCCAACTGATTGCGCAACAGGCAGCCCGCCTCATGGCGGATGAAGGCATCTCGGATTACGCCTACGCCAAGCGCAAGGCAGGCAGACAGCTTGGCGTCACGGACAGTCAGTCCATGCCCGCCAATAGCGAGATTGAAGATGAAATCCGCATCTACAACGAAATCTACAACAGCGACGAACAACCCGAAGCCCTGCTGCAATTACGCAAGGATGCCTTGTTGGTGATGGAACTGCTGGCGCGCTTCAACCCCCACCTGACCGGGGCAGTCCTGGATGGCACGGCAGGCAAATATGCCGAAACCCATTTGCATTTATTTGCTGACAGCCTCAAGGAAGTGGAGATTTTTCTGCTCAACCAGCAAGTGCCTTACAGCAGTGACGAGAAATCCTATCGCGTCAGCGAACGTCGCGGTAACGACCGCCTGAAAGTCCCGGTATTAACACTGGAAGGGCCGCATGGCTGATACGCCTGAGCGTGTTTGAAGTAGATGGCATGCGCGTGCCCACCAAAAGCCCGGTAGGTGGGCATAACGCGCAGCGCGTCAACGCCGAAGCCTTGCAGGCACTCATCAACGCCAGCGAGGCTTAGGCTGACGGTTTAAGCCAGCGGGCAATATCCATGGCGTAGTATGTCAGGATGCCATCCGCACCCGCGCGTTTGAAACCTAGCATGGCTTCCAGCACGACCGCCCGTTCATCCAGCCAGCCATTTTGCACCGCCGCCTTGATCATGGCGTACTCGCCACTGACATGATAGGCATAGGTAGGCACGCCAAACTCCTGCTTCACGCGCCGCACAATATCCAGATAAGGCATGCCGGGCTTGACCATCACCATATCCGCGCCTTCTTCCAAATCCAGCGCGACTTCACGCAAGGCCTCGTCAGAATTGGCGGGATCCATCTGGTAATTGTACTTATTGCTCTTGCCCAAATTGGCAGAAGAACCTACCGCATCGCGGAATGGCCCGTAGAAGGCAGAAGCATATTTGGCGGAATAGGCTAGTATGCGCGTGTAGATATAGCCAGCTTGCTCCAGCGCATCGCGAATCGCGCCTATGCGGCCATCCATCATGTCTGAAGGTGCTACCACATCAGCACCAGCTTCAGCATGGCATAGCGCCTGCTTCACCAGAATGGCGACGGTTTCGTCATTCAACACATAGCCAGTGTCATCAATCACACCATCCTGACCATGTACGGTATAAGGGTCCAAAGCCACATCGGTAATGATGCCTAGCTCGGGGTAGGCCGCCTTGAGCGCCCTCACTGCGCGCGGCACCAGACCCTGCGGGTTCCAGGCTTCTTCTGCCTGCAAGCTCTTGTATTCCTGGCTTACCACCGGGAATAGCGCCAGCGCCGGAATACCCAGCGCCACACATTCGCCAGCGGTATTCAGCAACAGGTCGATACTCTGTCTCCGCACGCCAGGCATGGAGCTGACTTCTTCTTCACGGCCTTCATCTTCCAGCACAAACACCGGGTAAATCAGGTCATTGCTGGTGAGCACATGTTCTTGCATTAAGCGGCGCGAAAAAGCATCGCGGCGCATGCGGCGTGGACGGATGGCGAGTAACTGTCGGCTATCTTGATTCATGATGATTCATCTCAGGCAAACACTTGGGACAGGGCCAGGCCAGGGTCAGGCTGGCGCATAAAGGCCTCGCCCACCAGGAAGGTATGCACCGCATTGCTGCGCATCAATGCCACATCTTCTGCGGTGAAAATACCAGACTCGGTGACGATGATCTTGCCTGCCGGAATGCGCGACAATAGACCCAGCGTGGTGTCCAGCGTCACCTCAAAGGTACGCAGGTTACGGTTGTTAATGCCCAGCAGCGGTGTTTGCAATTGCAGGGCCAGTTCCAACTCTTCCGCGTTATGCACCTCCACTAGCACCCCCATGCCTAGCTCATGCGCCAGGGCTTCAAGTTGCTGCATGGTTTCCAGACTCAAGGCTGCGGCGATCAGCAAGATGCAGTCTGCGCCCATGGCGCGGGCTTCATAGACTTGATAGGCATCTATCATGAAATCCTTGCGCAGCACCGGGATATCACAAGCCGCACGTGCTGCCTGCAAATAGGCTGCACTGCCCTGGAAAAACTGCTCATCGGTCAATACCGAGAGACAGGCGGCCCCATGCTGGGCATAACTAGCGGCAATTTCAGCAGGGCGAAAATCTGCACGTATCACGCCTTTGGATGGGCTGGCTTTCTTGATCTCGGCAATGACCGCGGCCTTACCTGCGGCGATTTTATCCTGCAGGGCTTTGACGAAGCCCCGTGGCTGGGGCTGGGCACGCGCTGCGGCCTGCACTTCAGCCAGTGAGCGCACGGCTTTGGCCGCGGCAATCTCTGTGCGTTTAACTTCAAGTATCTTGTCGAGAATATCGGACATTGCTGTTGAGTCACCTAGTGTTGCCCGACCATGGTCTGGGCCGGACTTGATTAATGAGTAATTGAGGCTGATGAATTAAGGCTATTGCATCAAAGCTGCCTGAATAAATTTACGCGCAGAGTAATACGCTATTGATAGCTGCTGCCTTTGTAACGCAGCCACCCCGCTTTATGTTGACCGCGTGGGTCATGATGCGTCCAGTGCACCACCCCACCCTTGGCATTCCATTCATAGATGCCACTGAAAGCCACTTCGTCACCAGACTGCAACCCTGCCAGTCTGGGCGCAAGGTCAATATTATGCGCCAGCAACAATGTCATGTCCTGATCCAGACGTAAGATAAAACGCTGGTGCCTGGAGCCATCATTGTCATCGGGCAACACCTTGATTACGCGCCCCTGGCCCTGCACTGCCACGCCACTTTCACGCGCGCGAAAAGCCTGCAATATTCTGTCATGATCAGCATCGCGCGTATGCTCATGCTCTGCTGGCGCTGTCGTCAGCGCAGATACATCTGCCGCTATCGCTGCGCCGACGAGAAATGCCAGACGGTGTAAGTCAGCGCAATGGCGATGACCAGCAACAAGCGCATCATGCTTGCTGACTCAAGCGCCTCAATAGCTCCAGCTTGGCCAGTGCCGCTCCGCTATCCAGAGAGTTTGCAGCCTGGGCAATCCCCGCAGGCAGATTGGCTACCAGGCCAGATACATAAATCGCCGCACCCGCGTTAAGCAGCACAATATCGCGTGCCGGGCCAGGCTCACCCGCCAGCACCGAGAGCAGAATTTCACTGGATTGCTGGGCATTCTCTACCCGTATGCTATCTATATCGTGCAACACCATGCCGAACTGGCGTGGGTTGAGGGTGTATTCACGGACTGCGCCATCCTTGAGCTCAGCCACATAGGTATCGGCGGCAAAGGAAATTTCATCCATCTCATCGGCACTGTGCACCACCATGACATGCTCGCTACCCAATTGCTTGAGCGTATGCGCAAGCAAGCTCACCAAATCACGGTGGAACACACCCATGACTTGACGCTTGGCCCCTGCCGGGTTGGTCATGGGGCCCAATAGATTGAACATGGTGCGTACACCCAGCTCGCGCCGGACCGGAGCGGCATATTTCATGGCACTGTGGTGGTTGGGCGCAAACATAAAGCCTATGCCTGCTTCATTGACGCAGCGGGCTACTTGCTCTGGTGTCAACGCAATATTGACACCCAAAGCCTCCAGCACATCGGCAGAACCACTCTTGGACGAAGCCGCGCGGCCGCCATGTTTGGCGATACGTGCGCCAGCGCCTGCGGCAACAAAGGCAGAGGCCGTGGATACATTAAACGCCTTGTTGGCGGCACCACCAGTACCACAGGTATCAATCAAATGGCGGTTATCGGCTATCTCAACTTTACTGGATAGCTCGCGCATCACCTGCGCCGCGGCTGCAATCTCGGTCACGGTTTCACCCTTGACGCGCAAGCCCGCGAGGAAACCCGCAATCTGAATGGCGGTAAACTCGCCACCCATGATCTGCTGCATCACGGCCAGCATTTCCTCATGCGTGAAATCCTCATGATCGATGAGTTTCTGCAGAGCGATTTTAGGGCTGATACTCATCAATAAGCTTTCAGGAAGTTATTCAGCAACTCATGGCCGTACTGGGTCAAGATGGACTCAGGGTGGAACTGCACCCCTTCCACCGCCAGGGTCTTGTGGCGCACGCCCATGATCTCGCCATCTTCAGTCCAGGCGGTAATTTCCAGGCAATCAGGGATGCTTTCGCGCTCTATCACCAGCGAGTGGTAACGCGTGGCGATATAAGGGTTGGGCAGGCCCTGGAACACGCCCTTATCGGCATGGTGTATCTCTGAAGTCTTGCCGTGCATCAATTGCTTGGCATGCACAATCTTGCCGCCAAAGGCCTGGCCTATGCTCTGGTGACCCAGGCACACGCCGAGAATGGGAATCTTGCCCGCAAACTCATGGATCAAGGGCACGGAAATCCCGGCTTCATTCGGTGTACAGGGGCCGGGAGAAATGACGATATGGCGCGGCTTGAGCGCGGCCACCGTGGCCAGGTCTATCTCGTCATTGCGGTGCACCTGCACGTCCTGACCCAGTTCACCCAGATATTGCACCAGGTTATAGGTAAAGGAATCGTAGTTATCTAGCATCAGCAACATAGTGTTTTCCTTGTCTGTTTCCTGCACTTGCTTAGCGCTGCATCCCTCAAGAATGGGGATGCAAGCTCATAATAAAAAGTCGTGATCCTTGAGCAATCGCTCGAATTCATCAATTTGCAGCGGCTTGGAGAACAAATAGCCCTGGAAGAAGCGGCAACCGTAACTCTGCAATAGCTGGAACTGCGCCTCGGTTTCCACCCCTTCGGCAATCACCTTGAGTCCCAGGGTATTACTCATCGCCAATATGGCCTGCACAATCGCAGCATCACTGGCATCCTCGGCAATATCGCGCACAAAGGAGCGGTCTATCTTCACCTGCGTCAGCGGCAGGCGCTTGAGATAAGCCAGCGAGGAGTAACCAGTGCCGAAATCATCCATGGAGAAGCGCACACCTAGTTCACGCAGCGCATTCATCTTGGCCACTGCATCGGCCAGATTATCCAGCACCACGCTTTCGGTCAGCTCCAACTTGAGCAGGCTGGGATCAGCCCCGTGGTCTGCAATATCTTCAGCACTTCATCAACAAAATCACTGTGGCGGAACTGGCGTGCACTGACGTTGACTGCCAACTGCATGCTGTCCAAACCCGGCCTGCCTTCCCAGGATTTCAATTGCAAGCAGGCGTTGTAAAGCACCCAGCGCCCTATAGAGACAATCAGTCCGCTATCTTCAGCAATTGAGACAAACTCCTTGGGAGACAACAGACCATGTTCAGGGTGCTGCCAGCGTAACAACACTTCGGCGCCAAATACCCGGCGCTCATCATCCACCTGTACCTGACAGTACAAGCGCAACTGCTCTTGCACCAAGGCCAGACGTAACTGCAATTCCATATCCACGCGCTTTTCCAGCGCCGCCTGCATGGCCGGGTCAAAGAAGCGCAAGGTGTTGCGCCCAGCGGCCTTGGCTTCATACATGGCAGTATCAGAACGCTTGAGCAGTTCATCTATGCTGACGAAGTTACCATTGAACAGCACGATACCTATGCTGGAAGAGTTATGGTGCTCAATCTCGCCCAACTGATAGGTTGATTCACAGTTTCCAGCACCTTCTGCGCTACCAGCTTGGTCTGCGCCAGGGCCTGCTCCAGATTCAAGCTCATGTCTTCCAGCACAATGACAAATTCGTCACCGCCCAGACGCGCCACGGTATCTTCATTGCGCACACACTGGCGCAAGCGTTTGGACACTTCCACCAGCAACAGGTCACCCACATCATGCCCGCGCGAATCATTCAGCGCTTTGAAGTCATCCAGGTCTATAAACAGCACCGCGCCGTGTTTTTCGTGGCGCACACTGGCGGCGATAGCCTGGTTTAGCCTATCCATCAACAAGCGTCGATTCGGCAGGCCAGTCAAGGCATCAAAGAACGCCAGATTGCGTATTTCGCTTTCTACCTTGCGCCGCTCGGTTAAGTCGCGGAAGAAACCAGTCAGCAGCGGTAGGCCTTGCTCCTTGAGCGAGGTAATCGTCAGCTCAACGGGGAACTCTGTGCCATCGGCACGCAACGCCTGAATCTCCAGGCGGCGGTTGAGAATATCGGTGCTGCCAGTCTGCAAA
Source organism: Methylobacillus glycogenes JCM 2850 (assembly GCF_000617925.1). Classification (GTDB taxonomy): domain Bacteria; phylum Pseudomonadota; class Gammaproteobacteria; order Burkholderiales; family Methylophilaceae; genus Methylobacillus; species Methylobacillus glycogenes. Next base: position 90,510 of record NZ_BAMT01000002.1, on the reverse strand, counting down.
TACTTGTGATGCCCACGTATATGCGCCTCGCGCATATTGGGTGGAATCAAGGTCTCAACCAAGAGCTTACCCAGCACTTCTTCACGCTTGTAGCCAAACATGCGCTCAGCCGCATGGTTGAATTCCACCAGCTTACCTTGATCATCAATGCTGACTATGCCGTCCTGCGCATGGTCAACCACGGCCCTGAGCTTGTTCTCACTGTTACGCAAGGCTTTTTCGGTCAACTCACGCGAGGCCTGCAAGGCCGTGATGAGCAGAGATACCAAGGACAGTGTGCTGATAAATACCCACAAGGCCCAGCTAGATTGCTCGCCCTGTTCACCAACGCTCAACAGGGCAACCAAGGAAAGCAGCAAGACCATGATGGCAGAGCCAATCACGCCCAGGCGCATGGCAAGCACCACCACAAACGGCAGCACAAAGAAGGCCAGCACGATGTATTGCTCGGCATATCCAGGCACAAACTGGAATATCGCCACTTCCATGGCAGTGACCAGCAGTGCCAACAGCAGGTAACGCTTGCGCTCTAGCCAGAGCTGGCTCAAGGCCTTGAGGGATATATTCAGCAGCAAGGGCAACAGCAGTAGCACATCGACCACATTGGCAATCCAGAACTGCAGCACAAAGTTTTCCAAGGCATGCTGCGGAATCAGCTGGGCATAAAACAGCATGGCGGCGGCCCCACTGGCAGCGGCAAACATGCCCACTGCCACGCCAAACACCATCAGTGGAATATCGCGTATACGTTGTAGCGCAGGCTGCATGCCCAGCACGCGTAAGATCCAGGCGCTGAGCAGCGGAGCCACGGTGTGGACAAAGGCGAGAATAATGATGGCAGGCAGGCTGAGACCGCCCTGCTGCAAGATAGGCAAGCCTGCAAGCAAGGCACCCAGCAGAATGCCTGGCCAATAATGCATGCCCCAGCGCATCAAGGCTGCTACGGCAATGCCTGATGGTAGCCAGACCAGGCTCAAGGACGGCATCAATACAGGCAACAGACTACCCAGCATGCCAACAGCGCAATAGCCTAAAGCCAGAATAAGAAGCCGGAACCATAACCGGCTGTTTGCTGCCGCCATGCTTACCTCTCGCTATCTAGCCCTGCCTGCACCATCTCCGCGGCACGCAACACGGCGCGTGCCTTATTCTGGGTTTCTATCCATTCGTTATCAGGCACAGAATCGGCGACTATGCCTGCCCCGGCCTGGGAATACAACATGCCATCCTTGAGCACTCCGGTACGGATGGCGATGGCGAGATCCATATCGCCATTAAAGCCAGGTAGCCCACTGCACCACCGTAGATACCACGTTTGCTGGGTTCCAGCTCGTCTATGATTTCCATGGCGCGCACCTTGGGTGCGCCACTCAAGGTACCAGCAGGGAAAGCCGCTTTCAGCACATCCATGGCCTGCATACCGGGCTTGAGCTTACCCTCAACGTTGGAGACGATATGCATGACGTGAGAATAGCGCTCTATCATCATATTGTCGGTCACACGTACGCTACCAATCTGCGCCACACGGCCCACATCGTTACGGCCCAGGTCCATCAGCTGTACATGTTCGGCAATTTCCTTGGGGTCAGCCAGCAATTCTTCCGCCAGCGCCAGGTCTTCTTCGCGCGTCTTGCCACGTGGGCGAGTACCAGCAATAGGCCGTGAGGTGACGGTATCGTCCTCCAAGCGCACCAGGATTTCTGGCGAAGCACCCACCACATGATGATCGCCCATATCGTAATAGAACATATAAGGCGATGGGTTTAGGCTGCGCAAAGCACGGTATAGCGACAAAGGCTCAGCCGTGAATGGCTGCGCCATGCGCTGCGAAAGCACCACCTGCATGATGTCGCCATCAAAGATATAACGCTTGGACTTATCTACCGCCTGCTTGAACGCGGCCTCACCGAATTCAGATGCCGCTTGGGTAACAGCCAAGGCAGGGGCTTGGGGCACAGTCACGGGCTGGCGCAAGTGCGCTACCAGCTCATGCAAGCGGCTGATCCCCTGCGCATAGGCATCAGGCTGTGACGGGTCGGCATAAACGATGAAGTAGAGCTTGCCGGAGAGGTTATCCACCACAGCCAGTTCTTCCGTCAGCATCAGCAGAATATCCGGCACACCTATGGTGTCCTGCTTCACCGTCGCGGCCAGCCTGCGTTCTATATAACGTATGGTGTCATAGCCGAAGTAACCAGCCAGGCCGCCGATAAAGCGCGGCAAGCCCTCATGCGGCGGAATGCGGAAACGTGCCTGGTAAGACTGTATGAAATCCAGCGGATTGGTATCGTCGACGGTCTCTATGGTTTGACCATCTTTGATCACCACAATCGCTTGCCCACGCACCTCAATGCGGGTATGCGCAGGCAGACCTATCATGGAGTAGCGGCCAAAGCGTTCACCGCCTTGTACCGACTCTAATAAATAGGAGAATGGCTGATTCGCCAGCTTGATATACAGCGACAGCGGGGTATCGAGATCAGCAAAGGTCTCGAGGACTAATGGAATACGGTTATAACCCTGGCTAGCCAGGGCATTGAATTCCTGTTGACTAATGGTTTGCAGCATAACAACTCCCAGATCCTGAACAAAGGTAAGGTGACTCCGCCGCACACGGCGGGAACAAAGTGGCTAGTTCAGCGCCACCATCGCCAGGTGTTACGGTTCAGGATCAGGGTATGTGCTTGCATGGCTTAGACTTTAGCCAGTTCAGCGCGCAGCGCAGCAATCACGGTGTCATAGCGGTTAGGATCAGTGTCCTTGCCAGCGCCGAACACAGCAGAGCCTGCCACAAAGGTATCAGCACCAGCGCGGGCAATCTCGGCGATATTGGATGGGTTTACGCCACCGTCAATTTCCAGCCAGATTTCACGGCCAGTCTTTTCAGTGTAGGCATCAATACGCGCACGCGCTTCACGCAGCTTGTCCAGCGTGCCAGGGATAAACTTCTGGCCACCAAAGCCAGGGTTAACCGACATCAGCAACACCATATCAACCTTGTCCATGACGTAGTCGAGGTAGGACAAAGGAGTGGCTGGGTTGAACACCAGACCGGACTTACAGCCCTGGTCACGGATCAGCGACAGACTGCGGTCAATATGATCAGACGCTTCTGGGTGGAAAGTAATGATGTTGGCACCAGCCTTGGCAAAGTCAGGAATGATGCGGTCCACAGGCTTGACCATCAAATGCACATCAATGATGGCATCGGTCACAGGACGGATGGCTTCACAGATCAGCGGGCCTATGGTCAGGTTGGGAACATAATGGTTGTCCATCACGTCAAAGTGGACAATGTCCGCGCCAGAAGTAATCACATCCGTGATTTCCTGGCCAAGCTTGGCAAAGTTGGCGGAAAGAATACTAGGGGCAATTCTGAATGGTTTGGCCATGGTCTCTAAGTCGGTCTCTAAGTCGTTGGAGTGCGTAAAAATAAATATTTTAACCGAAAAATGCTGCAAAACGCTTGCCAGTCGCTGTGCATATGCAAAATCCACACTGGAATTGCGTTTATACCCAACTCACAGTGGGTTTGGCAACATCTCGCCAGAACGCCTGCCAGTGACTACAGATGCAGGCTGAACTGGTTTAACTGTCTAGGCTATGCTGATTTGGTTGAAAAGTGGAGTATGATGTCGGCCTGCCACGCACGATACGACAAGCCTTAATTGCTTGAAATTGTTGCCCAAGTTGCCGGGTTACGGGAAAATCGCAGGATGCATTTATTTACAGTCGGCGTCAATCACACGACCGCACCAGTTTCAATACGTGAGAACGTCGCCTTCCAGAACGAGCATCTCGGTCTCGCCTTGCGCGACCTCAACTCCCATGGCATCCACGAAGCTGCCATCCTCTCTACCTGCAACCGCACCGAACTCTATTGCAATACCGATAATCCGCAAAAAGCCCTGGAATGGCTGGCGCATTACCATCAGCTGCAACCCCAGGCCATAGAACCCTATATGTACACCCTGCCGCAGCAGGACGCGGTCAAGCATGCCTTCCGCGTGGCTTCCGGCCTGGATTCCATGGTGCTGGGTGAAGCGCAGATACTGGGGCAGATGAAGCAGGCAGTCCGCATTGCCGAACATGCTGGCACCCTGGGCACACTGTTGCATAAGCTGTTCCAGCGCACCTTCTCGGTTGCCAAGGAAGTACGCACCAACACCAATATAGGTGCCAACTCCGTCTCGCTGGCAGCAGCCTCGGTACGGCTGGCGCAGCGCATCTTTGGCGCTTTGCACCAGCAACACGTGTTATTCATAGGCGCGGGCGAAATGATAGAGCTCTGTGCCGAGCACTTTGCCGCGCAGCGTCCTTTATCTTTGACCGTGGCCAACCGCACGCTGGAACGTGGCCAGGAACTTGCCGCTGACATAGGCGGCCAGGCCATGCTGCTGGCCGATTTGCCTGAACGCCTGGCCGAATTCGACATTGTGATTACCTCTACCGCCAGCCAGTTGCCCATTGTCGGCTTAGGCATGGTGGAACGTGCAATACGCAGCCGCAAGCACAAGCCCATGTTTATGGTCGATCTTGCTGTACCACGCGACATCGAGGCGGAAGCAGGTGACCTTGATGATGTTTTCCTCTACACCGTGGATGATCTGGCGCAAGTAGTGCAAGAAGGCATGGAAAACCGCCAGGAAGCCGCTGCCGAGGCGGAAGCCATTATTGATATGCGCGTAGAAAACTTTATGCACTGGCTGAAAACCCGCAGCGCAGTGCCTACCATCCGCGCCCTGCGTGAGCAGGCGGAGCAACACAGACTGAGCGAGCTGGAAAAAGCCCAACGCCTGCTGGCACGCGGGGATGATCCGGCCCAGGTGCTGGAAGCCTTGAGCAGCGCGCTCACCAATAAACTCATGCATGGCCCCAGCCACGCCCTCAATACCGCCAACAGCGAAGACCGCGACCAGCTGGAAGCGATGCTGCGTCAGCTCTACCAGATTCACCTCTAGCTGCGCTCACCTGCAGTGCCAGGCACAGAGCCATGGCTGCCATGAATGGCCTACACTCTGTGCAATACTTATATTTAAGCCAATCCTAGCCCCTGAAAACACCGTCATGAAACCATCAATGATCAAAAAACTCGCCACTTTGAGCGAGCGTCTGGATGAACTGAACCGCTTACTCTCCAGCGAAGATGCCACCAGCGATATGGATCAATATCGCAAGATCACGCGCGAGCACGCCGAGATCACCCCCATCGTTGAGCAATACCGCGCCTACGAGCAAGCGGGTGCCGATATCAAGGAAGCGCAAGCTATGCTGGCTGATCCAGAAATGAAGGAATTTGCCCAGGATGAGATCGACAACGGCAAACAAAAACTGGAAACCATAGCCGCAGATTTGCAGAAACTGCTGCTGCCTAAAGACCCCAACGACGAGCGCAATATTTTCCTGGAAATCCGTGCTGGTACTGGCGGTGATGAATCCGCGCTGTTTGCAGGTGACTTGTTCCGTATGTATTCACGCTATGCCGAGCGTCAGCGCTGGAAGGTGGAAGTGGTGTCCGCCAATGAATCCGAAGTCGGCGGCTACAAGGAAATCATCGCCAAAATTGATGGCTTTGGTGCTTACTCCAAGCTCAAGTTTGAGTCTGGCGGCCACCGCGTACAACGCGTGCCAGAAACCGAAACCCAGGGCCGCATCCACACTTCAGCCTGCACGGTAGCCATCCTGCCCGAAGTAGATGAAGTCAGCGATGTGGTCATCAACCCGGCGGATATCCGCTGGATACCTTCCGCGCCTCGGGTGCGGGTGGTCAGCACATCAATAAAACTGACTCTGCCGTGCGTATCACCCACTTCCCTACAGGCATCGTCGTTGAATGCCAGGATGGCCGTAGCCAGCACTCCAACAAGGCACAGGCCATGCAGGTGCTGGCGGCGCGCATCAAGGCCAAGCAAGTGATGAACAGCAAAGCAAGATCGCCAGCGAGCGCCGCAGCCTGATAGGCTCGGGCGACAGATCGGAGCGCATACGCACCTATAACTACCCGCAAGGCCGGATTACCGATCACCGCATCAACCTGACGCTGTACAAGATAGACGCCATCACCGAAGGTGATATGGACGAGCTGATCAACACCCTGGCCTCGGAATACCAGGCCGATCAGTTGGCAGCATTGGGCGAGGACAACTAAACATGGCAGCAAGCCTGCGCACCATTGCCGTGTTTGAGGCCAGCAAGGGCCTGCTGGTACTCGCGGCCTCCGTGGCCTTGTTCCGTCATATAGATAATGCCTGGCAGACGCGTGCGGAAATGCTGATTCAACACCTACACCTCAACCCTGCCAGCCATGCGCCGCGCATACTGCTGGACTTAAGCGCCAATATCACCGAGCCGCGTTTGCTGGCGCTGGCGTTTGGTGCGCTGTTTTATGCCGCCATACGGCTGCTGGAAGGCTATGGTCTCTGGCAGGGCAAGCATTGGGCGACCGTGCTGGGGCTGGCCAGTGCGGGTTTGTATCTGCCCTTCGAGATACTCTCCCTGCTCTCGCACTTCAGTTGGCTGGGCGCAGGTGTGTTCGCCTCCAACTTGCTGATCATCGCCATACTCTGGCGCTACCGTTAGCCCCTGATGGCCAAGTTACGCAACCTGGCGGCCTGCGGCTGCAATCGACTGCAAGAGGCCAGCGAGCTGGATGAGCAGGAAGCGCGCATAGACACGCGCCTATTGCTGCAAGCAGCACTTGGCGATGTCAGCCATGCCTGGCTGATTGCCCATGGCGATGACAGCGTGCAGGATGAGGTGCGTGAACGTTTTGAAGCCTTGCTGGCAGAGCGCATCGCCGGACGGCCTATCGCGCATATTCTGGGCAAACGCGAATTCTTTGGCCGTGAGTTTCAGGTCAGCCCCGCCACCCTGATCCCAAGACCAGATACCGAATTGCTGGTGGAAGCGGCGCTGGAACGTATGCCATTGAATGAGCGCTTGCAGGTGCTTGATCTGGGCACAGGCACGGGCGCGATTGCAATTACATTGGGGCTGGAACGCCCGCAGAGCGAAATTCTGGCGCTGGACTTTTCAGAGGCTGCGCTGGCTATCGCCGAGGCCAATGTCCAGCAGCTACAGGCTCGCAATGTCAGCCTGCAACACAGCCACTGGTATCAGGCGCTGCTGGCATCTACCCCGGCTCAGCAGTTTGACGTCATCGTCAGCAACCCGCCTTATATAGAATCTGCCGATGCGCACCTGCAACGCGGCGATTTGCGCTTTGAGCCGCTGAGCGCGCTGGCATCTGGTATTGATGGCCTGGAAGATATACGGCTGATTGCCGCAGGGGCGGCAGCGTTTCTCAAACCCTCAGGCTGGCTGTTGCTGGAACACGGCTACCAGCAAGGCCCTGCGGTACAAGCCATCTTAGAGCAGCATGGTTTGCAGCAGATCAGCACCCTGCATGATCTGGCAGGGCATCCACGCGTGACCTTAGGCCAACTCTCGGCCAGCTAGCTGCGACTTAATTCAAGCCGCAGGCCTCGCCTTGCGCAGGCTGATCATCAGCACCCCGGTCAACACCAGCAGCGACCCCAAAAACTGCACCAGCGACAGCGATTCGCCGAGGAAGATATACGCCAGGTAGATGGTCGCCACTGGCCCCAGCGCACCTATCATGGATGTTTGCATGGAGCCTATGCGCCGCATGGCGGCGGCCAGCGCAAACGCGGGCATGACGGTGGAAAACAGCGCCATGCCCACGGTCAAACCATAGACTCGGGCAGGCTGCTGCAAATCACTCAAGGGATTGAGGACGAGAAACTGCAAGATGCAGGCGATGCAGGCCACCGTCATGACATAAGCGGTAAAGCGCATGGAACCCAGGCGCTCTATGATATGCCCCGCCCCTATCAGGTAAACCGCATAGGCCAGAGCACTGGCAAATACCAGCGCGCTGCCCAGCCACAAGCCATCCCCGCTCAGGCTGAAATCATGCACAAACACCAGCGCAATCCCGGCGTAACTCAGCACCAGAGCCAGCATATGCTGCGCGTGATGGGCTTTTTGAATACAAGCGCGCTGATGATGACCACCATGGTGGGGTAAAGAAACAGAATCAAGCGCTCCAGGCCTGCGCTGATATATTGCAGGCCAAGAAAATCCAGCATGCTGGCGAGGTAATAACCCAACAGACCCAATAGCAGCACCCCCAGCCAGTCGCGGCCATGCAAAGCCGCAGCACCCTGCTTTTGCCAGAAAATAGCCACCACAAAGAAAGGCACGGACATGATCATTCGCAATGCCAGCAAAGTGGTAGCGTCTATTTGATCAACGTAAGCGAGCTTGACGAAGATGGCTTTGGCCGAAAAGCCTATGGCTGAGACCAATGCAAACAGCAGGCCTAGCGTATGTTTGCTAAAAATGGATGGCAAAAACGACGGCATAAATTCTTAATCAATAAGGGAAATATTTCAGGGTGAACACACACTCACCTGCAGTACTGGTGAGTCATTATTGAGGTAATAAAAGCCCGGGAATCAGGGGTGCAGATAGCGCTGTTTCAAGCGCATATAGTGCTGGGCGGAATAGGCAAAGTGCGCCAGCTCTCCCTCAGTCAGCGGCCGCACCTTGCGCGCCGGGCTGCCAAGATAGAGATAGCCGCTTTCCAGCACCTTACCCTCGGGCACCAGGCTACCAGCCCCCAGCAGCACATGTTTTTGCACCACTACATGATCCATGACGATGCTGCCCATGCCGATCAGGCATTCATCTTCCAGAGTGCAGCCATGCAAAATCACCTTGTGCCCGACAGTGACATTCTGGCCTATCAGTAGTGGCGAGCCCTCGGGCTCCCAGCTGGATTTATGGCTGACATGCAGCACGGAGGCATCTTGAATATTGCTGCCTGCGCCTATGCGAATATGATTAACGTCACCACGAATCACCACGCCAGGCCACACCGACACATTGTCTGCCAACTCCACGTCACCTATCACCACCGCGGTGTGGTGCAGATAGACATCCTGCCCCAGGCGCGGCGTCACCCCCTGGTAGGGAGCCAGTACGCCTGCTTGCAGCAGTTCTGTGTAGTGAGAAGCATGATGGGCTTGCATAAGCCATAGTATAATCGCAACCATGCAAGATTCTTCATCTGTGGGCCTGGTCGCCCCGAAAACCGCACATTTCTCCCAAGCGCTGACTCTGAAGAGTGGCGAGGTGCTGCCTGCGTTTGAGCTGGTGTATGAAACCTATGGCGAGCTGGACGCGCAAAAATCCAATGCCGTGTTGATTTGCCACGCGCTGTCGGGCAATCACCATGCCGCAGGCAAGCATAGCGAGGACGACAAGCACCCGGGTTGGTGGGACAACCTCATAGGCCCGGGCAAGCCGCTGGACACCAATAAATTCTTTGTTATTGCGCTGAATAACCTGGGTGGCTGCCACGGCAGCACAGGCCCAGCCAGCATCAACCCGGCCAGCGGCAAACCCTGGGGCTCCAGCTTCCCGGTGGTGACGGTGGAAGATTGGGTAGCCTCGCAAGCGCTGCTGCTGGACCAGCTAGGCATAGACACCCTGGCCGCAGTTGTCGGTGGCAGTCTGGGCGGCATGCAGGCCATGCAGTGGACCTTGGATTTCCCTGACCGTGTGCGCCATGCCTTGGTGATTGCCTCCGCCCCCAATCTGACGGCGCAGAATGTTGCCTTCAACGAAGTGGCGCGTCAGGCCATCATGACCGACCCTGAGTTTTACGAGGGTGATTACTACGAACACAACACCGTGCCCAGGCGCGGCCTGCGCATAGCGCGCATGCTGGGCCATATCACCTATTTGTCCGATGACGCCATGGGTGCCAAGTTTGGCCGTAAGCTGCGTGATGGTAGCCTCAAGTACAACTTTGAGGTTGAATTCGAGATGGAGTCTTATCTGCGCTATCAGGGCGACAAGTTTGCTACCGCTTTTGACGCCAACAGCTATCTTCGCATGACCAAGGTGCTGGATTACTTTGACCCGGCTTATCAGCATCATGGCGATCTGAGCCAGGCTTTATCCAAAGCCAAGGCCAAGTTCCTGGTGGTTTCCTTTACCAGCGACTGGCGCTTCTCGCCTGCGCGTTCGCGCGAGATCGTCAAGGCGCTGCTGGATAATGAGTTATCGGTGAGCTATGCCGAAGTCACGGCCGCACACGGCCACGATGCCTTCCTGATGCCTGACCCACATTATCACGCCATCCTGCGGGCTTACCTCGCCAACATCCAGACAGGAGCGGGCGCATGAGCCAGGACCTGATTCAAACCGCCGCCAACCGTCACGACTTTGCGCTGATCGCCAACTGGATACAGCCCAACTCCAAGGTGCTGGATCTGGGTTGCGGCGATGGCTCGCTGCTGGCATTTTTGCGCGATAAATTAGCCGTCAAGGGCTATGGCGTGGATAAGGACGATGCCAACCTGCTGGCCTGTATCAGCCACGGCATCAGCGTAATTCAGGCTGATCTGGAAGCGGGCCTGGCAGGCTTTGACTCACTGTCTTTTGATTATGTGATTCTGTCGCAAACCCTGCAGGCCATGGTCAATACCGAGGGTGTGCTGCGCGAGATGTTGCGCGTGGGCAAGCAGGGCATTATCACCTTCCCCAACTTTGGTTACTGGCGTCACCGCATACAGCTGATGGCGGGCCATATGCCAGTTTCAGACAATCTGCCGCACCAGTGGTACAACACGCCCAACCTGCACCTGTGCACCATAGATGACTTTGAGAGCCTGTGCGCCAAGATGAATATCCGCATCACTGACCGCATTGTGATCAACGAAGGCGATACCGTGACCTTTATGCCCAATCTGCTGGGCAGCCTGGCTATTTACCGCTTTGAGCAAGCGGCCTGGCCAGTCACCTACTAAATCCTATCAGTACCAAAAAACAAGCCAGGGCATATCTACCCTGGCTTGTTTTTTAAGTCTTCTCAGCTTTCTGTCTTAACCGTTAGCCGCTGCCAGTGGCTGAGTGGTCTCCAGCTGTACATTCACACCCGCCTGATCACGGAAATGCGGCAGAATATATTCGCCTATGCGGTAAGACTCTTCCAGATGCGGGTAACCCGCCAAGAAGAACAGGGAAATCCCGATCTCGTTGTATTCGCGGATACGCGCAACCACATTCTCGTAACTACCTACCAGTGCGCAACCTGGCGGAATACCGATATAGCCCAGCCCGCCCCAGACATGGGGATAGACAAAGAAATCCTCGTACTTGGGTGCGCGGTGTCAGCCTTGGCAGAGAATTCGTTTTCATGGCTCAACTTGCGGGCGGAACGTAAACCCGCATGCGCGGCCACTGCCTTATCTGCTCCGGCAGCAATCCCAGCATCAAAGAAGCGACGGGCTTCGGTATGCGCCAGCTCATCAGTTTCACGCGTGATCACGTCTACGGATAAACCAAAACGTATTTCATCCGCGCGGCCCCAACGTGCGGCCCTGGCCCTGACGTCAGCAATCAACTTGGCGATTTCTTCTGGGCGCTCAGCGCGCATCAGATAGTAATCTGCATGTCGGGCACCAAACTCACGCGCCGCCTCGGAAGAACCAGCAGTGCAGATCAGCGGCAATTCGGCCTTGCTCAGTGGGCCACGCAAGCCACCTTTTTCGGCCTGGTAATACTTGCCGGAGAAGCTGAAGTTATCCGAATGCCAATAGCCTTTGACCACCTGCATAAATTCATCGGCACGTTCATAGCGCTCATCATGCGGCACAAAATCGCCCACCTGACGCTGCACAAACTCAGAACCGCCATTGATGATGTTCCACACCAGACGATTGCCTGTGGCGCGCTGATAAGTAGCTGCCATCTGCACCGCATTCCAGGGTGAGAAATGGTAGGGCTGGAAGGCGGTAATAAACTTCAGGCGCTTAGTTTCACGCGCCAAGAGTGAGCTCACCAGCCAGGGCTCTTCACCGGAAGGCGCATTGACCAGCAGCACCCCCTCAAAGCCATTGATTTCTGTAGCGCGGGCAATCTGCGAGAGGTAATCGATATAGCCAAAGGTATCGCCGACCTCGAAATTAGAGACAGCCCCCGTGCCCTGGCCTTGCGCCTGGTTCCAGTCACCACGGTTACGGCTGTCGCCGGGCAGGTATTTGGTTTCGCCATGCAGAGGCAAGCGGGAATAAAACTTGATGGACATGATGGTTCTCGGGCATTGGACAATACCTCAACCTTGGCAATTTATATTCCAGCTAGCGACAACCGCCAACATAAAATAAGCCATTGAATTTATTAACTTAGCTAGCCTAAGCAGATTGAATATTTGTCGCTAGCGCAACAGCAGCGCTGCCTAGGCAACAACAGCTGCTGCGCAAGCATCAAGTAATTAACTTGGCCAAGCCCATCACGCCAAACATAATTACCAGACCCCCGCTGATGCGTCTGACCCAAAGCTGTTGCAACCTGGCCTTGAATTGAACTGCGGCCATGCCCATCAGCATTAGCGCAGGTAAAGTACCCAGGCCAAACATCAACATCAGCAAACCGCCCTGCACTGGGTTAGCGCTTGCCAACGCGGTAATCAGCACGCTGTAAACCAGGCCGCAAGGCAGCCAACCCCATAAGCTGCCTAGCATGGCGGCCTGACCAATATGGCGTACTGGCAAGTAGCGTTTGCCCAGTGGTTGCAGCCTGCGCCATAAGTGAGCGCCAACCTTTTCAAGATACACTACCCCATGCCACAGCCCTGCCAGATATAAACCCAGCACAATAAGCATGACATTGGCAAAGGCATACAGCAGCTTGCCTGCAGGAATGCTGTGCTCAAGAAAAAACGCGGTAGAGCCACTGCCCCTGCAATCACCCCCGCCAGGGTGTAGCTAGCGATACGCCCGAGGTTATAGGCCAGCAACAAACGCCATGAAGGCTTGTTACCCGGCATGCTAAAACTTACTGCGGTGATGATGCCACCACACATGCCCGCACAATGCCCGCCGCCGAGCAGCCCCACCAGCAAAGCGGCGAGCAGGCTGAGTTCAGGCATGCGCATCCCAGTGACGGAAGCGCCGTATCATGAGCAGACCGGGAATCGCCAGCACGGTGCAGCCCACAAAGAACAGCGTCCAGCCTATTTCCCCTGCTATCCAGCCCGTAGGCGTAGAAAGAATCACACGCGGCACGCCCATCAGGCTGGAGAGCAAGGCATATTGCGTGGCAGTGAAGCGCCTGTCTGTCATTGCCCCCATAAAGCCGACAAAGGCGGCAGTGCCCAGACCGCCAGTAAAGTTCTCTACGGCGATAACCCCTGTGAGCATGGGCAGGCTATGCCCGGTTTGTGCCAGCAGCACAAAGCCAAAGGTGGAGGCCATCTGCAAAAAACCAAACGCCCATAAGGAGCGATACAAACCTATGCGCAAAATCCAGATGCCGCCCAGGGTACCGCCTATCAAGGTGGCCCAGAAGCCGAAGAGCTTGGCGATAGCGCCTATCTCACCCTTGCTGAAACCCAGATCAAGATAGAACGGCACATTGATCGCCGAGGCCAGGGTATCACCCAGCTTGTAGAGCAGAATAAACGCGAGGACGGTGATGGCTTCTGGCCGCTTGAAAAACTCCAGAAATGGCTCAATCACCGCTTGCTGCAAAGTGCGTGGGCTGCCTGCCACCAGCTTGGGTTCTGGTGCCCACAGGGTGACGCTCACACAAGCACCTACAAACAGTGCCATCAACTGATACATCTGCGGGAAAGACAGCCATTCGGCGAGTATCAAGCCACCGCCCCCGGCCAGCAGCATGCCCACACGATACCCATTGACGAACATGGCCGCGCCCAGACCCAGTTCGTCATCACTCAGGCTTTCCCGGCGGTAGGCATCAATCACAATATCCTGCGAGGCGGAAAACAGTGTCACCAACAACGCAGCAATGGCCACCCCCCAGAGATTGCTTGCCGGGTTGCTGGCGCTCAGCGCCAGCAAGGCCAGGGCCACCGCCAGCTGGCTCAGCACCAGCCATCCGCGACGCGTCCCAGCACAGGCAGTGTGTAGCGATCAAACAAAGGTGCCCAGAGAAACTTCAGGGTATAGGGCAACCCTATCAAGCGGCTGCCCCTATCAATGCCAAGTCAGCGCCGGAATCCTTGAGCCAGGCTTGCAGGGTAGAACCTGTGAGCAATAGCGGCAAGCCGGAAGAAAAGCCCATCATGAGGGCAACCAGCATACGCCCGCTGGCAACGGCTTTAAGGGTATCTATCCAACCCGGCTTGATCATGCGAGATTCCTGCAAGAGTGCATTAGTTTTAACAGCCTGAAGTGAGATGGCATGAGCTGAAGGTTAAACCTTGGCCAGATAATCCACGGTCAAGGGAGCATGATCACTAAAGCGTTCATCCTTGTAGATGGTGGCAGCGCTGGCCTTGGCGGCAAAACCTGGGGTGGCAATCTGGTAATCGATGCGCCAGCCCACGTTCTTGGCCCAGGCCTGACCGCGATTGCTCCACCAGGTGTAGCAGGCATCGGTGGTATCCGGGTGCAGCTTGCGGTAGACATCCACCCAGCCGACACGGCCAAACAAATCGGTGAGCCAGGCACGTTCTTCGGGCAGGAAGCCTGAGTTCTTGCGATTGCCCTTGAAGTTTTTCAGATCGGCTTCCTGATGGGCGATATTCCAATCACCGCAGATTACTACTTCGCGCCCAGCCAGAATCAAGGATTCCAGATGCGGCATAAAGCGCGCCATGACGCTGAACTTGAAGCTCTGACGCTCCTCACCCGAGGAGCCCGAGTAGATAGAGCGAGACTACGCTGAGATTGCCGTAGCGTGCTTCCAGATAGCGGCCTTCGCTATCGATATCCGCAATGCCTAGCCCCACAATCACCGCATCGGCTTTTTCTCGTGAGTAAATCCCCACGCCGCTATAGCCTTTCTTTTCTGCATAGTGAAAATAGCCATAGTAGCCTTCAGGTTGCAGCATTTCTGCTGACATGTCGCCTTCTTGTGCCTTTAACTCCTGCATACAGACGATATCAGCCTGCTGCTGTTGCATCCAGGGATAGAAGCCCTTGTTGGCCGCTGAGCGGATGCCATTCAGATTCACGGATATAATACGCACTAACTACAACCTTTCTATTCTCGCCATGTCAGATTCCACCCAAGATTTTATCCAATTCGCCATTCAAAAGCAGGTTTTGCGGTTTGGTGAGTTCAAAACCAAGGCTGGTCGCCTTAGTCCCTACTTCTTCAACGCTGGCCTGTTCAATGATGGCGAAAGCCTGCTGCGCATAGGCGAATTCTACGCTGCCGCCATTCTACGCTCTGGCGTGCAGTTCGATATGTTGTTTGGGCCGGCCTATAAAGGCATTACCTTGGCCGCCAGCATTGTCATCGCACTGGCACGTCAGGGCCACAATATTCCTTACGCCTTCAACCGCAAGGAAGCCAAGGACCATGGCGAGGGCGGCACCATTGTCGGTGCACCCCTGCAAGGCCGGGTGTTGATCGTTGATGATGTTATCTCCGCAGGCACTTCGGTGCGGGAATCGGTCAACATTATTTCCAGCAGCGGTGCCACACCCGCTGGGGTGGTGATTGCGCTGGATAGACAAGAGCGCGGCCTGGGTGCACTGTCCGCAGTGCAAGAGGTTGAGCAGCAACATGGCTTGCCTGTCATCAGCATCGCCAACCTGCAAGCGCTGATCGCTTATCTGGATCAAAGCGAGGCGCTGGCTAGCCACCGCCCTGCCATCGCCGCCTATCGCGCCAGCTATGGCGTAGAGAGCAATTAAACTTGCAGACTCGCGGCGACTGAGACCCCATGCAGGTCAATTGCTTTGCACCCGTCGTCGCGGCGGATTGTCGTTTGCTGATCCTGGGCTCCATGCCCGGGCAGCGCTCTTTAGACGCACAAGCCTATTACGCTCATCCGCAAAACCGCTTCTGGCCCATGATGGAAACCCTGTTTGGTGTGGCTGCCAGCCTGCCCTACGAAACGCGTTTGCAGCAACTCCAGGCCCAGGGAGTGGGCATCTGGGATGTGCTTAATCAATGCTTCCGCATAGGCAGCCTGGATAGCGAGATTGAAGAAGACTCCATCATCGTCAACGACTTTGCCAGCCTGCTACATGCCCACCCCCACATACGCCACATCTGCTTCAATGGCGCCAAGGCAGAACAGACCTACCAGCGCTATGTGGCTGGCAAAGCCCAACTACCCTATCAACCGCAATATCATCGATTGCCCTCCACCAGCCCGGCCAATGCCTCCATACCCTGGGCCAACAAAGTGGCAGCCTGGCAATTATTGCCCGCACTGCTTAAGCTGAATTGAAGGTAACGGGCTTGCAGGCATACGCCCTATGCCGCAGAATCCCGTTAGCGATTACTAGAGTATCTTTACTGGCCACCTATAGTGACCAATACTCATCATCACACATCATAAAATGACCACTCGCGGCAACGGGCAAGGTCATGCAGCCGGGAGCAGCCATGTACCCTTATTGCGCTTAGCCAGCATCACGGTTTTGCTCATACTCACCTCCACCGTTCATGCCGCAGGCGAAAGCAAGCCCAGCGGCAAGATATTGAAGTGGGTGGACGAAAAAGGGGTGACCCATTATGGCGATACCATTCCGCCGCAATATTCTGGCAAAAGTAACATCACCATCAGCCCCCAAGGCATTCCCCATGCCGATACCAAGCTCAAGCCTGCCGAAAATGGCAGCAGCAAGGAAAGCGAACAAAGCCGCCGTGACCGTACCCTGCAATCGGTTTATAGCTCAGAGCAGGAGATAGACCTGGCGCGTGACCGCAACCTGCAAATGGATGAAGCCATGCTGGAAGGCTTGGAGCAGCGCAAGCTGGGCGCAGCCGCGCGCCTGCAAAGCCTGAGACAAAATGAAAGCAGCATCAAAACCCGCAACAAGGCCGTGCCTGACGAGCTGAAAAAAGATATCAAGGATGCCAATCTGGAACTAGGCAAAATTGACGAGCAAATTGTCGAACGCAAGCAACATATGGATACCACACGCCAGCGCTTTGAAAACGACAAGCGGCGCTTTACCGAGCTGAAAAATGGCACTGAGGCCAGTACTGAAATAGCCAAACCAGACTTAGCCAAACCAGAAACTGCTAAAAACCCCGCACCTCCAGCCTCTCAGGCGGCACCAGCCAGCTCAACTCCCAAGCGCTAAACAGCGTGGCTTTATAGATATCTGCGTTAGCATCTCTGCAGAAATCTCTAGCAATGCCTGCTTTAGCAATGCCTACACTAGCAATTGCCTGCTCAAGCCATTGCCTGCAAATAAAGCTGCTTGTATAAACTCAATGCCCGCTTCACTGCCTTGGGGTCATGGCTGGATTTCGCCAACACCAACACCCCTTCCAGCGTAGAAATAAACATATCGGTCCAAGCCAGGGCATCCAGCTCTTTCCCCGCATGCTTGGCTGCGCGATCAAACATTTTCACCAAATGGGTACGCCAGGTATTGAAGTGATTAGCTGCCGCCTGAAACAGCACCTCACTGCTTTCCGCCAGCTCAATCGTAAAAATCGCCAACATGCAGCCCTTTTGCAATTCAGGTTGCTGATAGGCTTCAATCGCGTAATCCAGATACCCCAGCAATGCCTGCACCGGGTTTTCAAGCTGGTTAAACCCTGCTTCGGCCTCACGCGCATTGGCATCGCTCCAGAACTTATCAAGTGCTGCCAAACCCAGCTCATCCTTGCTGGCAAAGTGATGGAAAAACCCGCCCTTGGTAATGCCCGCCAAATTGCACACCGCATCCACCGTCATCGCAGAAAAGCCACGCGCCAGTATCAACTCACGCGCCCCGTCCAGTATGCGCTCACGCGACATGGCGGCCTTGGCTTGTTTGGTGCTCACTTCCACAATGAATTCCTTGCTTTCAATAAAACGGGTTGACAAATATTACCACACGCATAAACATACCAACCAGATGGTATGTTAAAGGATATGCATCATGAGTCTACGCTATAAATCCCTAATGCAATGGTTTGCAATTACCCGGCCCGTGCAGGTCACGGTCGCTTTTCTAGGTCTGATATCGCTTTCTGGCCTGACTCATGCCGAAGCAGACGCCAGTTACTGGCAGGCGATGCAAAAAGACTTCTTCCCCAACAAAACCTTGCCGCAGAGCGCAGAGATCGAGATCACAGCGCCCAAGCGCGCCGAAAGCGGTGCCCAGGTACCGTTTGCGTTCAGCATAGCCTCGCCCATGACAGCGGCCAGCTATATCAAGTCGGTTTCTGTGATTGCCGATGCCAACCCCGTGCCGCTAGTCGCGGTGTATCACTTCAACCCCAGCTCGGGCAAAGCCGAGGTTTCCACGCGCATCAGGCTAGAGGTGGATTCACTGGTGCATGTAGTGGCTGAAACCAGTGATGGCAAGTTTCTGGTTAATCAAGTTGCCATCCGCGCATCAGGTGGCTGTGGCGGCACCATAGGTAGTGATGAAGACGCGGCAAGACAGACTGCAGGCAAGATGAAACTACAGGTGAAACCACAGCCCGCCGAGGCTGAATCCCCCAACAACACCCTCAAGCAGGCCCACCTGCTGATCAAGCATCCCATGAATACAGGCTTGCAGCGTGACTTGGTTTCTCAGGCTACCGTCCGGCTTTTTACATCAGCAAGGTGACCGCCAGGTTTAATGATCAAGTGGTCTTTGACGCAGACACATACATAGGCGTCAGCGAAGACCCCAGCATTCAGTTCCCTTTCAAGGCAGAGCAATCTGGCCAACTGACTTTGCTGATCGAAGATAACGAGGGCAAACAGTTCAGCACCAGTACCGAAGTGATGGTCAACTGAGCGCTAATTTATTGCTCACCGCTCTAAACCTTTTTTAACACCATAGGAGACACGGCAATGCTGGATTGGAATCAATACCGCGATGAATTGATGGGACGTGTGGGTGACCTTGCCAAGCTCACGCCAGATACGGTCAAGGGTTATCAGATCGCCAGTGGCGCTGGCGCTAAAACTCAGCAACTGGATGCAAAAACGCGTGAGCTGATCTCCCTGGCGGTGGCGGTGACCACCCGTTGTGATGGCTGCATTACCGTGCATGCAAAAGAAGCGGTCAAGCAAGGTGCCACCGAGGCTGAAATAGCCGAAGCCTTAGGGGTAGCCGTTGCCATGAATGCGGGTGCCGCCTTGGTATACTCAGCCCGCGCGCTGGATGCGGTAAAAAGCGTACATATTTGATCAGCCTTGAAAGCATATGCTTGCCAATAGGCTGGCTCAGCGCATAAGCCGCGTTGTTGGGGATGACTAAATGAATATCACGTTGATAGAGTGTGATGAACAGCAGCATGCTGCTGAGATACTCTCCATCTTCAATGAGGTCATCCTCAATTCCACTGCATTATATGAATATGCGCCCAGAACCCCCGCCGTGATGCAGGACTGGTTTGCCAACAAACGCGAGGCGGGTTTTCCCATCATAGGGGCCGTGGATGAAACTGGCCGTTTGCTCGGCTTTGCCAGTTGGGGCAGCTTTCGTCCCTTCCCGGCTTACCAGCACACGGTAGAACACAGCATCTACCTGCATAGTGCCCACCGCAGGAAAGGCGTGGGGCGCTTACTGTTACAGGCACTGATTAAGCGCGCCCAGGCTGCAGGACACCATATGCTGGTGGCTTGTATAGATACCAGCAACCAGCCCAGTCAACATCTGCACCTGAGCTGCGGTTTTCAGCAGGCGGGTACGCTAAAGGAAGTGGGCTACAAGTTTGATCGATGGCTAGACGTCACTTTCTACCAACTCAAATTATCCAGCCTGAAAGCAAACGAGCCAGCAGATTGAGTCCCCCAGGCACTATGCGGGATTATTGCTTTGAACTCAGATGTGGCAAACGCAACGGGCCTGGTGCAACGTCTTCAGGGCATAAAATGCTAGAGTGCCAATCTTTTACACTATTACACCTCTCAAGCCACTATCCCTAATACTCATGCCTGCCACCCTAGACACCATCATCATTTACGCGCGCAACCCCATAGCCACGGCAACATTCTATTGTCGTTATTTTGACTACCACAGCAGCGGCATCATGGAAGAAGGCCTGATCACGCTCAGCCCCACAAGCTCGGGCACTACGCTATTAATCCATCAGGCCGCCAAGAGCATCAAGCTAGGGCACGCAGGTTTAAAACTAATGTTCACTGTGGAAGACGTGGAAGCTTACAAAGCAAAATCTGCGGCGCTAGGCCTGGAGTTTGGCAGCACACACCAAGCGCAGGGCTACTGCTTTTCCAATGTAAAAGACCCGGATGGCAACTCGATCAGCATTTCGAGCAGAGCGTTTCGCGCTGCACCAGAAAGCCTGACTTAATACTCCCGATTTAATGCGGATACCCCAGTCCTGATCCCGCTTGTCACTGCGCTGTTACAGCGCTGTCACCCTGCGGTCATACTCGCTGGCTAAACTGCATTTTCTCCTGTGTCCTCCTCCTCGACACATTAGTTCACTACAGCCCGGCGTCCCTTAAGCGCCGGGCATTTTTTTATCCTGAGCAAGCCTAATCCTGTCTTAACCTTGAGTACTCAACATCCCGCTACAGCGAAAGTAGTTGTAGTTCCCACACATCCCTTAGTCTTACCCCCTACGCCCACTTACATCCGTGCTAGCAGATCAGCACCAGCCAAATCGAGCAAGATATGTACGATCAAAGTGCATATAGAAATACCGCTATAGACAACCAGAACATAAAATAGTTGACATTACAAATGATAGGCATTATCGTTTGCATTCGTAATTAACTAAAGGCGGAAGCGCTCATAGCAACCGCTTTAAACTATTTAGGGGATTTACCATGTTCAAAACAATCATGAGCACAGCCGTGCTTGCTGCCAGCGTCTTCTCTGCCTCCGCTTACGCGAACACCACTGCAGCTCCTTTTGTTGATGTCATCGACTCCGCAGAATTCAACGGCTGGAACAAGCTGGTTTCACCTTTGACTGCCGCACAACTGGCTGCTGGTTACACTGCTAACGTGGCAGATTCCAGCGATGCCGTATTGACGCGTATTGCAGGTAGCGCCTACCCAGCGGGTGGTGGCCTTTACCAATGGCAAGGCACTGAATCTACCTTCACGCTGACTGACACCACCATTGCTTCCGGTCTGTCTTCTGTCGTGTTCCAGAGCCACAGCGCTCCAGGCGGCACAGGCACTGGCGTTTACGGTGTTTCACTGACTTACACCATTGGTGGTCTTGATTATGTAGCTGCCCTAGTAGACAGCAATGATGCCAGCGCTGAATACAAGTATTTCTCCTGGGATCTGAGCAGCCTGACTGGCATCGAAGCCATCTCTGTACAGTTCTCCACAGAAGTGCATGCTAACTCCTTCGCTTTCCAGCTTGACCAGGTGGTAGCGGCTGTACCAGAGCCTTCTGAGTACGCACTGTTGCTGGGCGGTCTGGCACTGGTAGGCTTTGCAGCACGTCGCAAGCAACAAGCTTAAGCACTAGAAATTACCCCCCAGAAAAACCGACCGCCCAAAAGGCTGGTCGGTTTTTTTATGACTAGCATAGGCATACAGCGCTGCATTTGTCATGGCATTGAAAAGACCAGTTTAAGGTACTATTATTGGCACTCATAAACAGACTCCAGGCTGATCATGTCACATTTGATTCTCGCAGAAACTACCGCCAGCGTTTCTGAACTCAAGAAAAACCCTATGGGCACAGTCGCGGCTGGCGAAGGTTTCCCGGTTGCCATTCTGAATCGAAATGCCCCTGCCTTTTATTGCATCCCTGCAAAAACCTATGAAGCGATGATGGAAAGACTTGAGGATCTTGAGTTGAATGCAGTTGCCGATGCGCGTGCAGGACAGCCTGTGGTCAAGGTCAAGCTAGATGAGCTATGAGCTGGGTTTTGTGCAAGATGCGCTGAAAGAATGGCGTAAACTCGATGCGCATATCCGTGAGCACTTCAAGGCCAAGCTGGCACAACGCTTACAGAACCCACGTGTACCTTCTGCCAAACTAAGCGGCCACAAAGATCGCTATAAAATCAAACTCCGCAGCATAGGCTATAGGCTAGTGTATGAAGTACGAGACCAGGAGTTGCTGGTGCTGGTAATTGCCGTAGGTAAGCGTGAACGCAACGCGATATATCAGCTTGCTGACAAGCGCTAATCATTCACAGGCCAAGCGCCCCCGCCCCGTCCTCAACTTTGGCATGCATTAAGACCGTAATGTCTACGTTCACTGCATGTCCTTATCACTAGCAATCACGCTTTGCATGGGTGGGTTTTCACCCTATCCGCCTTCCTTGATCCAGAGATTTCGTAATAATGGCCAGCACATGCATGTCATGCCACTTTTTACCATCATCCCCACCGCAATATCCCTAGAATTGGCAGTCCAATAATTCTCGATACAGGATTCATCATGCGTTCTCTAATTCTGCTGGCACTGGCTTTTGCACCCGCAATCGCTTCTGCCGCTTCATGCGAAACCACGGTCACCAGCGGTGACACCATGACTTACAGCACACGTTCCATCAGCGTGCCAGCCAGCTGCGCGGAATTCACCGTCAACTTTGAGCACAAGGGTCATATGCCCAAGACCGGCATGGGCCACAACTGGGTCTTGGCCAAGAGTGCAGATGTGGGTGATGTAGCCAAGGAAGGCGCTCATGCTGGTGCAGACAACAACTTTGTCACCCCTGGCGATAAGCGCGTGATTGCCTTCACCCCTATCATTGGTGGCGGTGAAAAGACTTCGGTGAAATTCAAGGTCAGCGCTTTGAGCAAGGATGAGGCTTATACCTACTTCTGCTCTTACCCCGGTCACTTCTCCATGATGCGCGGTACGCTGAAACTGGAAGAGTAATCCCTGCATAAAGGCGGCATGACTACTTCCCTCCATGCCGTCTTTATTTTTGCTCTAAGGCCTGCTCATTTTTCTGCATGAGCATCAAGACCTAAGCACTGTCTTATCACTGCCAATTTCCCACTGCATTTTTCTTTCAGATTATTTTTTACCACGATAGGAATACCCCGCAGATTGCCAGGCTTGAGGTCTAGCGTCATGTTCAATGCACCAGTGTACATTGATCCAGGCAGGCACCGCAGCGCGTGCAATCACCATGGGTGACGGCACTGGCATTTTTTGAGACTACAGGGGCCAATACATGCGGCTCCGGGCAAACCTTGATGCAGGAGCCACAGCCCGAGCAACTGCCTGCTGTGGTGGCGGTTACCCGCACGCGGCCATAGCGCCCGAGGTAGGCGTAAAACGCACCCACCGGGCATAAATGCCCGCACCAGCCACGGCGACTCACCAGCAGATCAAACAGGAACAGGCCCATGAGTATGGTGGCGCCTGCAGCTGAACCCCAGAGCAGTTCGCGTTGGAACAGGGTAATGGGGTTGATACTTTCCCAGGCCAGGGTGCCGGTAATCAGGCAAAGCACCAGTGACAACAGCAAGATGCCAGCGCGCAACTCTCTGGACATAGTCATATTGGCCTTGATATTGAATTTCTGGCGCAAGCAATAGGCCAGATCGGTCACCAGATTGATAGGGCACACCCAACTACAGTAAATCCTGCCGCCAAACAGCGCGTAAAACGCCCCCACCAGCAAGGCCCCGGCTACCGCAGGCAAAAACATAGGCCCACCTGCCAGCCAGGATTGCAGCATGACATAAGGGTCGGTCAGCCCTACGCCAAACCAGGTGCTGGAAGAAAGGTTACCATCGGCGATACGGCCTATGCCGGGCAGAGTGAGAAAGGAGAGCAGGATGATGACCTGCACTATGCGGCGGCTATACAACCAGCGCTTGCGGTAGAGAAAATCCTGGGCACTGGAGATGCTGGGCATGCGCATGATCAGCGCCTGCCTACGGCATGGGTGCCGGATATGCCCAGCCCCAGGTTACGCGGCAATACCCGGATGGCGGCTTCTTCCAGCACACAGTGTTTTTCGCAGGTGCCGCAGCCTGTGCATTTGCTGCTATCCACGGTGGGAATCTGCAACACACCTAGCTCATTGCTCATGGGCTTGAGGCTGATGGCCTCGCCGCGTATTGGGCACACGCGTACGCAGATGCTGCAGGTCAGCCCTTTGTAGTTGAGGCAGGTTTCGTGATCTACCAGCACCGCCACACCCATATCGGCTTTTTTGATATCCACCAGCAGCGGATTCAACGCCCCGGTGGGGCAGGCCTTAACGCAGGGGATGTCATAACACATGCGGCAGGGTTCATTGCGCGCGGTGAAATAAGGGGTGCCTAGCGGTGCGGGGTCGGTCCAGCTAGCCAGATGCAGGATATCAAACGGGCAATCTTCCACGCACAGGCCACAGCGTATACAGGCCGCATCAAACTCCTTCTCCGGCAGCGCCCCGGGCGGACGCAAGGCTAAAGCTGCGGGGGCAGGCTTGGCGCTGATCATGGCGCGGCCCAGCATGGTGACTACCACGGCCGCCCCTAGCTTTTTGAATACTTTCTTGAAGGCTTTGCGGCGCTCTGGCTCTGCTATCTCAGGCTGGCCCTGCTCTTGTTCGGGACGGCTTTGCTCTTGATCGCTCATGATGTGCTCCTTCCCGCTGCTTGCTAGAAAATGGCCAGTGACTTATGGCATTAGTGGGTTTTATGCAGTGCTGCCGAGTCTGGTTTCTGGGCTACGCTTTTTGTTTCAGCTGGGGTTAGTGTCTGTGCTGCATCCGTTTTCTTGGCTATGCCTTGCACCTGCAGCGTGGCGCGGATGATGGGGTGTATCCAGCACTGAATCAGGTAATCCCCGGCACCATCACGCGGGATGCGCCAATACACGGTACGTCCGGGTAATTGCACGCCCAGATTGACCACCTGACCTGCGGGTGAGGTGATGTAGAGGCTATGGGCAATATCTGACTGGTTGGTGATGGAAATCTGCTCGCCAGGCTTGGCGACAAAATCCCAGGCCATGAACTCATGGTGGTTCAAGGCCAGTTGGTGATCTGGTGTTGGCGGCACACTGGCGCAACCAGCCAGATGAAACGCGACAAAAAGCACTAGGCACCAGCTAAGCAAATGCATTCTTGCGGCCAGACGCCAGCGTTGCGTTTCACTGATGGCCTGCGCAGCAGGCTGCTGGCGACGGGGATTGGTGTAGCGATTGTGATACTGATGATTCATGGCTTTATTCCGGCATTACAGGGGGTTCTATGGCCAAAGGGCCACCATCCAGGGTCTTGATGAATTCCACCAGATAGCCGACTTCAGTTTCGCTTAACTGAAATTTCTTCATCTCGTTCGACAGGCTTTTACGCTTGATGCCGCCGTCTACATAGTGCTGGATGACTTGTTGCAGACTGTGCATGGAGCCGTCGTGCATATATGGGCCATTAATCGGCAGATCACGCAGGCTGGGGGTTTTGAAGGCGTATTGCATCAGGGTCACTTCAGGCGGCACTTTGCTGCCGCGTCCCAGGTCTGCGGTCTTGAGGCCGATATCGTGGAAGCTGTCATCGGTAAACCGCCAGGAGCTATGGCAGGCCACACAATTGGCCTTGCCTGTAAACAGCGCCATGCCCTGCTTGGCTTCTTCGCTGATGGCGAGGTCATCGCCCGCCACCCAGCGGTCAAACGCGGCTTCTCTCGAAACCAGGGTACGCTGGAAGCTGGCAAGCGATTGCGTTACGCGTGTAGGGGTAATCTCGCTATCGCCAAACGCTTGCTGAAACAGGGGCTGATAACCGGGGATTTCATGCAGGCGCTGCACCAGCGCTGCCATGTCAAAATTCATTTCGTGTGCGGTGGTAATCGGCAACACTGCCTGGTTTTCCAGGGAACTGGCGCGGCCATCCCACATCAGGGCAGCCAGCCAGGCGCTATTGAGCACAGTGGGGGTGCGGCGCGCATTGGCAATGCCATCGGCACGCAGGGGCAATATACGGGCATCACTCCAGTGCTTGTCTGGCGCATGACAGGTAGCACAGGCCATGCCCTTGTCGCGGGAAAGACGCGCATCGAAAAACAAGGTCTTGCCTAGCGCAATCTTTTCCGCGGTCAAGGGATTGGACTGGGGCGATGGAATGTCTGCAGGACGCCGAAATTTTTCCCGCGGAGGAAGCTCGGCTGCCCAGCTGACACCCATCACCGACAACATACCCAATACAAGAAGCAGATGCTTGCTGCTCACTTTCGTTAACTTCATGGTCAGCTTCATGCGGCTAACGACGGGTTTACATCTCGCTATCATCTGCTTCTTGCCCAGGTGATTTAGCTCGCCTTACCAACAACAGGCGAGATGGTGCAGTGGTAAGTCATGGCATCGTTATCAGCACCGAAGCACCATACGATGTCATTCGAGAACTCAGGACGGTAGATAGGCAGTTCGCCCTGGGTGTTAACGCAGCTGCAACGACCGCAAGTTTGCTTGCCGCAGCAATCGCGGTAGGCAATCAGATAGGTCTGCTGATCGCCCGGGTTGTAGCAACTTGCCACCCAGGAGCTGGGTGAGAGGCTGGAGCCGGGTGGGCAGGAGGTCAAGGTACCACCGCAACAATCACAAAGATTGCCGTCAATGGAACAATGACGCCAGTAGTCACACGCCTTGGGATCTTTGTCCTGTGGCTTGAAACCGCTGCGTGTCAGGTTGCCGGTAGTGGCAGCCTGAGCTTCATTGAGGCGGCCACGACGGTCCACCGGCAGCAGCGGCAGCAAGGCCGAACCCACCAGGAAACCACCGAGCTTGCCGATGAAACCGCGGCGGCCGGTCTTGCTGGCGGTGACACGTGCCAGCTTTTCTATTTTTGAATCAAACCCTGAATTATTTTTCATTTCCGTATCTTCTCCGTAAGTTCAAACGGTCATTAGTGCACGTGCTTGTGCGCAGTGCTGTCATCCTTGAGGAAGTTCTGCAGGGATGCATGACCAAGACGCTTGGTTTCGAACAGGCTTTCCACATGCTCGCGTGTATTGCACAGACCCTTGGCCAGAATCACGCCATCTGCATCCAGCAACACACCGTAAGGCACCTTGGAAACCTGGTAGCGCATGCCCACTTCAGCCGATACCACATACAGCTCGTCTTCCAATGGGTGGTTGCGCAGGAACTCGCGGTGTTCTGCCTGGGTACCATCACTGATCAGAATCACGTCAGCCGCTTCTACACCCGCTACCGAGCGGATGATAGGCAGCAACTTCTGGCAGATGGGGCACGATGGGCCTGTAAACATCAGCAGGCTGGCGCGGCCTGGCTTGACGGCACGACCAACGGTCACCGGGGTGCCGTCTATCGTCGTCAAGGCAAAGGTCGGCGAGCGTTCACCGATATCCGGGCCGTGATCTATCATCATGGCGCCCAGGGGAGCCGAACGTTCGTGCAACAGGCCAATCTGGCGTATCACACCCAGCATCAGCGCTGCCAGAGCCAGAAAAGCGCCCCACAGCAGCACATTCGAGCCAATCAGAATTCCACTAGTCATTTGAGTTTCCTTTTAAATCGAGGTTGTTTTTGGTTTCTGGAAAGCCAACAAGCATGTCAGCCCCCAAGTAAAGCAATGCGAGCATCGCAGCGGTTGCGAGGCCCAAGACGCCGGATTCCAGCGAAATCCTGGTGTATTCCACATGCATGGCAGCAGCGAACAGACTCACGCCAGCCAGCGCCAGAGCACGCATGACATGGAACATGCCTATGCGACTCATGCTGGTTGGGCGGCGTACGCAACCGCAATCGATATGGGTGCGTCCACGCCCGACGTTGATCGCAATCGCTACGGCAAACATGATGAATAGCGCTGCCGCAACACAAGCAGCGATTTCACGTGTGACGGGGATCACGAGCGCCACGGCGCAGATCACTTCCACCAGGGGCAAAAGTTTTGCAAACGGTGCGACCAGGAAGTTGGGCAGCAAACGATAGTTGGCTACCACACCCTGAAACTCATCCGGATGGTAAAACTTGGGGATTGCTGCCGCCGCCAGTACCAGCGCCACAAACAGTGACGCAAATACGGCTGCGGTAGGGTCATTGACTATCCAGTCCATCATCAACTCACTTATCTGCCACAAAGACCATGGAAGGAGCGCGGCCCAACTCATCCAGCGTACCTAGCTGCTTGCCAGACACTGCATCGAATGTGAACAGGGACTTCGCTTCTGCCGATACGGCATAGAGGTAAGGGCTACCATCCTGGCTCACCGCAATCGAATCAATCTCATGCTTGAGTTCCAGCTTGCGCAGGCGCTTGCCACTGGTGGCATCGACCACAAAGACAAAGCGGCTAGGCAACTTGTGCGTCCACTTCTCGCGTTGGTCAGCCAGCAGGTAAAGCTCATTGCGGCCCTTGTGGTAGGCAATCGTCATCCAGCCACCTGGACGCCATTTGTCTGCCTTCTCTTTGTCGGTGAAGACTTCGATAGGCTTCAAGAACTCAGCGCCAGACTCGGACAACTTGGCCTGGAATACCTTGCCTTCATAAGTTGGCCAGGCCAGACGGTTGATGGAGTTGGAGTAGAAGGGATTGTTGAGCAGATACTCGTTCTCGGCGTGGAACACCTTGGTCGGCTTCTGCTTGGTATTACCCTTGTTGTCGTAACTCACTTGCAGTAGCGAACCATCACGGCAATGCATGAAGAAGTTCTGCTTGGCTGTGGGGAAGATGTGGTAACAGTCGGGCACATCCATCACCTTGACGAAGGATTTGGACTCCAGATCAACCAGACCTACCCCTGGAGATGGCGCAAATTGCTGGAACAGCAGATGCTTATCATCAACACTCAGGGCTGCCAGACGCTCTAACACACCGGTCAAGAAACGACCTTCAGGAATGTCGATATCAGCCTTGATTTCCAGGGTCTGTGGATCAACGATTTCCAGATAGTCATCACGCTTGCCACGTGCCACGCGTGAATACATGGTGCTGGCAACCGCCAGGAACTTGCCATCACCTGCCACCATCACATGTGGCAGCTTGCCAGCATCCACCATGCCCAAGAGCTTGGTGTTTTTGCCATCAATGGTGTAGACCGTGGATGTCATCTGGAAATGACCAGGATCCATCACATAGACACGCTTGGAATCGCTAGGTGGTGCTTTTTGTATCGATGTCTCTTCCTGCAACTTGGCAGTGCCCAGGGCACCCAGCTGTCCAGGCACTTCAGCTTGCGCCGAGAATGCCGAGACCAGCAGGGCTGCCATTGCCAAGCGTCCTGCTAGACGCGCTCCGCGTCCGGAATGACCAATCATCGAGGGATGATCAAAATTAGTCATATCTCCTCCAAATATTATTAAAAGTTGTGATTAAAGCGTTCAAGAAAGCATCACTCTTACAGGGCCAGCATGGTCAAAGCCGCTGCACCCAGGGACAACAAGAGGAAACCATCCACTTCTACTGCACTTTCTTGCCAGCGGGCCAACCAAGCCTGTACGGACTGGTCTTTCACGGGAAGGAAGTTGACAGCTACCGGCAGGCAACGCCCAATATTGAACAGGGCAATCACTGCGATAGCGGTTTTGATATCACCCACAAACAGCGCCACACCGGTAACGATGTAGAGCATTGGCGTTTGCACATAGGTGAGGTAATTCATGCCTAGCGAGAAGCCGTACAACAGGCCAATCACGGATGAACGGAAACGGAAACGTGCGTCATGTGGCACTTGCGCGCGGCGTTGCGGATAAGGCATGCGCAGGAAACCCAGCTGGTGTGCGCCATAACCCAGGCCCAGCACCGCCAGAATGCCTACCGAGTACTGCAGTGGCACATTTCTGAACAACAGCCAGCCTGCTGCACCCAACATGCCGCCGAGTACCACCGCCCCTACCGCGTAACCAACGGCATGAGTGAAGAAGGTAGGCGCCCAACGCAGTACAGAGCGTGCGGAATACTTGCCAGCCGGCCTCAATAAACTAAGGCTGGAGTAACCGCATGGAGACCAAGTAGAAAGAAAACCACCGACGAGAGCAATGATAAGAAACATGCCAGTAAAAGCATCTTGAGCAGGAACAGCATGCTGTAACACCCCCCCTCCCACGACACCGATAATGAGCGCAGACACCATCAGCAAGAACCTTGCCCTGGGTGATTGCGATTCAGAGAAGCTGTATGCATCGGGCACACAGGCAACCCCTGCAGCTTGTTGAGCCGACTGGTGATAAGTCCCCATGTCGTAATCCTCCTTGACCTTGCGGTCATCTGTTATAAGAAGAAATCCAAAAATAAAATTGTTAATACAATGTAAATGGTAGCGATCTAGGTGGCAGAACCTTAGTAAGAATCGGCATGACCATGTCCGTTTAATGAAGTCATGCGATTCTTACTATTCATATAATCTCGGCAATAACCCTGTTTTTAAATCACAAAATCATGGGCTTGCTACAAAAATCAACTTCACAAATTCACCTGAAATTCAACCCAAATAAATCTTGTCAAAAAGCGCCAGAATCACCCTGGAAACCACAAACGAACACGTGATGGTCATGAGGTAATTCTGGCTGTGCCTAAACGGGATTTCCTGATGCGATTAACCAGAAATTGAGTGCATCAAGGGCAGAATTTAGAAAGTACGTTTGACGTAGCCAAAGAATTTATTGTCGCCAAACTTATAGCCTTCACTACTGACATACCAATGATCATTGGTATCGGTCATGACATAGCTCAAACCTGCATTCCAGCCATGACTATCCGCAATGGAGAAATCCTTGGTCAGGCCGATGGCATAATCGCTGTAACTGGCAACCGAGTAATTTTTGATCGCCGTGTGGCCTACATGCAGATAAAGATTAAGCCCAGCAAAAGGTAGCGGCTTGTTGTAATTCAACTCGGTATAAGTACTACCCTTGGAGTCACCCGTGCCTGTGGTATGGCTGCCGTACTGCGTATTACCTACCGATTTGGTATTGGCACCAAACCAGTCGGTCAGGGAATAGGAAAGCTTGAAGTTGAGATGGTGATAATCCAGCGCAAAATTCAGTTCCGTGACATTGGAAGACTGCCCCGCCACCTTTTCATTATCTGGATAATAAAACTGCAGAAAACCTACGGTGCCCACCAAATCATCAAACAACGCATGGGTATAGCCGCCATAGAGATCAATCTCCAGGGTGTTGCCATTGATGGCGTCCCTATGCACATTGGTGGCACCCAAACCTAGAAACAGCCCGCTGACATGGGAGTAATCGACAAAGCCCTGGATAGCCCCTCTACCCCTGGCCAGGGATAAGCCACGGAATAAATAATCGCTGTACAAACCCACATTGGTGGTGACGTGATGGGGGGAATCACTATCTTGTTTGACCTGCTCAGCCTGGTTCAAGCCTTGGTCTGCCCATGCTGTATGAGCCAGCATTAAACAGCTCACTGAAGCGCACACTGACACGCGCTTAGAAATACTGAGAGAAAAACCCATACCAACACCCTGCGCAATCGCCCGCATATATACCTCCTCGTATACATTTGTAATTTTATGTAAGTAATTACTGGCTTTATTTTGCGGATGGAGTGGCGCCCAGCTTCGGGCAACCGTGCGCTTGACCTTATATACACAGTGCTTGGCACCTGCATCCCTGGCATCAGGGCAGTGCATGCAGGCGCTACCCTCTGTTGATCATTCGCGCATAAATCCAGCTCACAAATGCTTTCAAGTCAGCCTTGCCAATAGCGCTAATACATTGAAAGTACGGTGAACAATATCTGCTGAGGGGGCAAAATCGTAGTAATAACTGGCATGACTTTTCCGTGATCTATGCTTTATGCCAGTTCTTACTACTGCACTTGGAATAAGTCGTTCTAAAGTAGCGGACTCATAAAAAAACACCGTCTGAAACAGCCACTTGAGCTGCAGGCAATGAGGAAAGAGGCTGAACAATGCCAATAAAATAATATACGGAGGAGTATATTGAATGGAAAACGATGCGCTGACCGCAGCCACCGCTGCGGCTATTGCTGAGCTGAGCGCCACGCCAGCCAAATTAGATTTACACTTGGTCAGGCGTTCCACTGTGGATGTACTGGAACAAGCCCTGGCACTCCCCTTCTGGCAACAGGATTACACCCAACTAAGCAAAGGCAGTTTTTCTGGCTCGGTACTAAGCGTCACCTGCGAAGGTTTGCAGATTTTCACTGAATCCATGACCCAGGCTGTAGACCAGATTGCCAGCGCCCCGCAGGATTGTTATGTCATCGGCCTGCCCACCGTCATAGAGGGTGATGCCACCTGGGGACTGTTGCCCATCAACAAGCACTCCCTGATTACCCTGGGCAAAAACGCTGAGCTCTACTTCAAGACCGCCAATGTTTCTGAGATTACTGCAGCAGTGATTCCCAGCAAACGCCTGGAAGAATATGCCGCCAATATTGAATGGATAGACTTGGTGGATTCCATACGCACCATCAAACCTGTAGAGCCACTGAACCCTGGCGTGGCCAATCAACTACTAGCCACTTTAGGCAAGGGGCTGAAGTTTCATCTGGAAAAGCACGAGGAGATTTATTTTCCTGAAATGTGGAAAAGTTATGAAGACGACCTGCTTTCTACCTGCTTGTTTGCACTGCTGCATGTCAAAGGCAATACCTCTGCCCAGAGTGATCAAAGAATTCCAAGATATCTGGTGAACAAGGTCAGGGAAGAAACCTTGATGAACCCAGGCGTACCGTTAACCATTGATGATTTATGTTTGATATTAAGAGTCAAAAGAAGAACACTTAACCATGCATTTGCACGCGTATTAGGCATTACCCCTATCACCTATATGCGCAATGTGAAATTGCACAGAATTCGTGATGAAATTCTCAATGCCCCTAATGAAATTATCAGCATCTCGCAACTCGCCACCAAATGGGGATTTTGGCATATGAGTTTATTTTCCCGATACTACCGGGAATTATTTGGCGAAGTGCCTATAGATACTTTGCAACGATCACGCAGATTACGCTGATTTATTCTCGCCAATTATTGGCTCAATCAGCAATCATATTTTCAATTATGATGCTTCGCTATTCGCTGCCAGCTTACGTGAATTAAATAACACATTCGCCACCACTATTCCCAGTTCATATAACAGCCAAAGTGGAATTGCCAGCATGAACTGGGAAATGATATCGGGCGGCGTAAAAATCGCCCCTATCACAAACGCACCCACCACCACATAACCACGAATTTGCCTTAACTGCGTCACATCCACTATCCCCATGGCAACGATGGCAACTACCAGAATAGGCATCTGGAATGAAATACCAAACGCCAGCAGGATGGAAATCAGGAAGTTGAGATAGCTCTCTATCTCGGTCATCACCGCCACCCCCTCCGGGGCAGTACCGACAATAAAGTGCAGCACCACAGGAATGACAAACTTGAAGGCAAATGTTGCGCCCATAATAAACAGCAACACGCTGGAGACCAGCCCCAGTCCAGCAATCAGTTTTTCATGCTGGTACAAGCCGGGTTTAAAGAATTTCCAGATTTGATACAAGGTATGCGGCAGGCTGATCATAACTGCTACATATAAGGCCACCTTGATAGGCGTTATAAATGGTGACACCACGGAAGTGGCTATCATCTGCCACCCGCAGGCAGCTCACGCATCAAGGGCGCAATAAAGAAACTGTGCAATTCATTGGCAAAAGGAATCAGCGCCAGCATGGGCGCAAGTATGCCCGCCAGAATCCAGATAAAGCGGGTTCTTAATTCGCGGAAATGACTGATCAGGCTTTCTTTTTCCATAACACTTCATCTTCCTTGACGCTGGTTTCTGTCAAAACGGCAGGGCTGGGCACAAGTTCAGGTATTGTCTGCGCAACATGCTCATGGTGCAGGCTGTCTGCATCCATCACGTTTTCTCCACCCTCCTGCGCCCGCGCAGCCAGTTCTGGGATTTCACCACTCAGCACCTTGACTTGAGATTGCAGCTCCAGCAGTTTTTGCTGCGCTTCTGCCGTGGCCTTGCGCATATTATCCAGCGCCACTTCACGCTCTATATCTGCCTTGAAGCCCGACATATAGCGCTGCATGCTGCCGTAGAACTTGCCCACCGTACGCGCGATCTTGGGCAGTTTTTCCGGCCCCAGCACCACCAGCGCCACAATGGCAATGACCATCATCTCGGAGAATCCAACGTCAAACATGCGCAGTCTTTTCGCTTTTGTGTTTAATGCTTGTCGTCCAGCGGCCGCGCAGATTCATTGCTGGGCTCCTGGCTTGCTTCCTTGAAGCTCTTGAGCGCACCGCCCAGATCTCCTCCCAGATTGCGCAAGCGCTTGGTGCCGAATACCATGGTCACCACCGCCAGTACAATCAGCCAATGCCAAATGCTGAAGCTACCCATCTCGAATTCCTCGTCGCGCAAAAATCCCATAATCCCTGATTTGGCCTGAAGCCGATATCAAGAAACGGCATAACTTTTAGCCAGGGTAAATTTTGCCGCGCTGTCACACTCGTCATTTCTGCTTTGTACTCAAGCGCGCCTTTGCCGATTTTTGATATTGTCATGAGCCAATATTTGTTAGCAAATGTAAGCAAAAAGTGCGTCTATTTATACATGCAAGTCATAAACTGGACTCTTTAAAACTATAAATAATTCAATATCTTACATTTCATCAAAGCCAAGGATTCAGAGTCATGCCAGTTTTTACTATTCAAGTGCATGACTGAGGGCTACAGTTGCTCATACCGTTCAGTCTGCTGTCTGTGCCCGCTCAATTGGCTGTACAAACCTGGGCATAGCGATAGTGAAATAACAATAAGCTCTCAAGAGCAATGAAGTTTTTTGGCGCTGCTGATTTTTGCCAAAAGCACGACTGCAATATACAGAGGAGTTTGTATCATGGGCTATAGAGATGAATTCACCGCTGCTGCGCCAGCCAGTCTGGACCTGCATATCGTCAATCGATCTACCTCAGATGTACTGGAGCAAGCCGATGCCTTGCCCTTCTGGTCACAGGATTACACCCAACTAAGCAAAGGTAATTTCAGCGGCGCGGTCACCAGCGTCACCTGCCAGGATTTGCAGATATTCACCGAATCCATGAGCAAGGCGGTAGACCAGATCGCCAGCGCACCTGAAGACTGTTACGTGGTGGGGCTGGCCACCCAGGTTGAGGGTGATTCCACCTGGGGCATGCTGCCAGTGAGCACAAATTCCTTAATCTCACTCAAACACAATGCCGAGTTGTTTTTCCGCACCTCAAATAACTCCGAAATCACCGCGGCGGCGATTCCCGCCCAGCGCTTTGAAGAATACGCACTGGAAGTGGAGTGGCTAGACCTCAAGAACATCTTTTCCGGGTTGAAGCCAGTGGAGGCGCTTGCGCAGAATGTCAGCGCGCAATTGCTGATTGCCATGAAAGAAGGCATGGATTTCCATCTGGAAAACAAGGATGCCATCAACTTTCCCACCATGTGGCGCAGTTTTGAGGATGACCTCATGGCCACCTGCCTGCATGCCATCACCAGCACGCGCGGTAACACCCATTCCCAGTATGACCACCGCATTCCACGCTACCTGGTCAACCGCGTGCGCGAATGTACGCTGACCAATGCCGATATGCCCTTGACCATAGGGGAGCTATGCACCTCGCTGCGCGTGAGCCGCAGAACGCTTAATCATGCCTTTATCCGCGTACTCGGCATTACGCCAGTGACCTATATGCGCAATGTGCGCCTGCACCGGGTCAGGCATGAGCTGGCGAGTTCACCTTTCGATATTCTCAGCATTGCCCATGTGGCAACCAAATGGGGTTTCTGGCATCTCAGCCTGTTCTCGCGTTATTACCGGGAGTTGTTTGGCGAATGCCCTACCGATACCCTGCAAAGATCTAAAACTGAGCACAGCCTGAATCTGACTTACTAACGCCAGGCGGTGTGAGAACCAGTTAATGCCGCTTTAGCGCATCACAAAGTAAAAAGGCGTACCTGAGGTACGCCTTTTTGTTTAGACCACCGCTAGGGATAAATAACTAGCTGGTCAGTTTGCGCTTGAGAATTTCATTGACCTGGGCAGGGTTGGCCTTGCCCTTGGATGCCTTCATCGCCTGACCAACCAGGGCGTTGAATGCTTTCTCCTTGCCCGCGCGGAACTCTTCCACCATCGCGGCATTGGCAGCCAGCACTTCATCCACAATGGCTTCAATTGCACCGCTATCGGTCACCTGCTTCAGGCCTTTACGCTCAATCACGCCGTCAGCATCGCCTTCGCCTGCCCACATTGCCTCGAATACTTCCTTGGCAATTTTGCTGGAGATGGTGTTATCCGCAATACGCTTGAGCAGGCCAGCCAACAACACAGGCGAAACCGGGGCATCTGCCAGCGGCCTGTCTTCTTCGTTGAGTTTGGCACTGACACTGCCCATGACCCAGTTGGCTGCCAGCTTGGCTTCACCACCAAAGGCGGCCAGGGTGGCGGTAAAGTAATCCGCCAAGGCGCGCGATCCAGTCAGTGCGCCAGCATCGTAGGCAGATAGCTGATACTCCTGCTCAAAGCGTGCCTTCATATCGGCAGGCAGTTCTGGCAGTTCAGCGCGTATTGCGGCTATCTCTTCCTCGGTGATGCTCAAGGGTAAGAGGTCAGGGTCTGGGAAGTAACGGTAATCGTTGGCTTCTTCCTTGCTGCGCATGGCGCGGGTTTCGCCAGTGTCGGGGTTGAACAGCACGGTGGCTTGTTCTATCTTGCCGCCATCTTCCAGCGTCTCTATCTGCCAGCGGGTTTCATACTCAATCGCCTGCTGCATAAAGCGGAAGGAGTTGAGGTTTTTGATCTCGCGGCGGGTGCCCAATTTGCTATCGCCCTTGCGGCGCACGGAAACGTTAACGTCGCAGCGGAAGCTGCCCTCCTGCATATTGCCATCGCAGATATTGATCCACTGCACCAGCTCATGCAGTTTGCGTGCATAAGCGACCGCCTCAGCGGCTGAGCGCATATCAGGCTCGGTAACAATCTCCAGCAATGGCGTACCAGCGCGGTTAAGGTCTATGCCGGATTGGCCAGGCTAGCGCCATGCACAGACTTGCCTGCATCTTCTTCCAGATGGGCACGGGTAATGCGTATGGTTTTTTCCTCGCCGCCCACTTCTATGGTCAGCGCACCCTTGCCTACCACGGGCAGTTCATACTGGCTGATCTGGTAGCCCTTGGGCAGATCGGGGTAGAAGTAATTCTTGCGCGCAAATACCGAGCGCGGCGCAATTTCGGCACCCACGGCCAGGCCAAAGCGGATGGCGCACTGCACGGCTTCATGGTTAAGCACAGGCAACACGCCTGGCAGGGCAATATCCACCACATTGGCCTGGGTGTTAGGCTCGGCACCAAAGGCAATGCTGCTACCAGAGAAAATCTTGGATTTGGTATTGAGCTGGGTATGCGTTTCCAGCCCGATGACGACTTCCCATTCCATTATGCAATTCCTTCAGGCATGCGTTGATGCCAATCTGTAACCTGTTGATAGGCATGCCCGGCATTGAGCATGCGCGCTTCATCAAAATAATTGCCTATGATCTGCAGGCCCACTGGCAGCGCTAAGCCATCGGTCTGGGCAAAGCCAGCGGGGATACTCATACCGGGCAAGCCCGCCAGATTGACGGCAATGGTGTAGATATCCTGTAGATACATGGAGACCGGATCATCGGCTTTTTCACCTGCCTTGAAGGCGGTGGAAGGCGCGGTGGGGCCAAGAATAAGATCGCACTGCTCAAAGGCACGCTCGAAATCCTGCGCAATCAGGCGGCGTATCTGCTGCGCCTTGAGGTAATAGGCATCGTAATAACCCGCGCTCAGTACATAAGTACCAATCAGAATACGGCGCTTGACCTCGGCACCAAAGCTTCTGCCCTGCTCTTGCAGTACATGTCCATGAGGTCGTCATATTCGGCCGCGCGGTGGCCAAAGCGCACACCGTCATAGCGCGAGAGGTTGCTTGAAGCTTCAGCGGGTGCCAGCACGTAGTAAACCGGGATGGACAGCATGGTGTTGGGCAGGCTGATATCGACAATTTCAGCGCCCAGCTTGCGGTATTCGTCCACAGCGGCTTCTACGACCTTGGCAACGCCTGCGTCTAGACCTTCGGCAAAGTACTCCTTGGGCAGGCCTATTCTTAGGCCAGCCAGAGGCTGACCGAGTTGGCGTGTGTAGTCTTCCTTGTCGCGATTGAGGCTGGTGGAATCACGCTCATCAAAGCCAGTCATGACATTCATCATCAGCGCCATGTCCTCGCAGGAGTGCGCCATGGGCCCGGCCTGATCCAGGCTGGAGGCAAAGGCAATCATGCCGTAACGTGAAGCCAAGCCATAGGTAGGCTTGAGGCCGGACAAACCACAAAGCGAAGCAGGCTGACGGATGGAACCGCCAGTATCGGTACCGGTAGCTGCCGCACAGAGGCGAGCCGCCACCGCCGCCGCACTGCCGCCCGAGCTGCCGCCAGGCACACGACTGCGATCCCAGGGATTTTGCACCTTGCCGTAATAAGAGGTTTCATTGGAGGAGCCCATGGCGAACTCGTCCATATTGGTCTTGCCCAGGTTGACCGCCCCTGCGGCATTGAAACGCTCTATCACTGCCGCATCATAAGGCGCAATAAAGCTTTCCAGCATCTTGGAACCACAGGTGGTCTTCCAGCCTTGGCACAGAAGATATCCTTCTGCGCAATGGGAATGCCAGTCAGTGCCGTGGCCTTGCCACTGGCCAGCAACTGGTCGGCCGCTTTGGCTTGTGCCAGGCTCAAGTCAGGGTTGACGGTGATATAGGCATTAATTTCGGGGTTGAGTCTATCTATGCGATTGAGGTATTCCTGCGTGAGTTCGACGCTGGAAATCTCCTTGCCAGCCAGCATGCTGGCCAGTTGTTTCAGGCTTTTATTAATCATGATGCCGCTTATTCGATGACTTTGGGGACGAGGTAGAGGCCGTTTTCCACGGCAGGGGCGATGGATTGCAGCAGTTCGCGCTGATTGCTTTCGGTAACCACATCAGGGCGCAGGCGCTGGCTGACATCCTGCGAGTGCGACATAGGGGCTACCCCGGTGGTATCCACCGCCTGCATTTGTTCTATGAGGCCGAGTATCCCGGTGAGTTTGTCCAGGGTTGCGCCTACTTCTTCATCGCTGACCGCGATACGCGCAAGGTGCGCGATGCGTTTGACGTCGGTATTGCTCAGTGACATTTCTCAATCCAAATCTTAAATTTCTAGGCGATATCGGTTATTATAACTTGATTTTACGCACATCTTCAGCCGCAGAATAAAGCCTGTAACAGCCTTATAGCCTGCGGTGGCTCGCTCAGGATACACACACAAATGTTCGGTCTTCTTAACAGCTATTTCTCCAATGACCTCGCCATTGACCTTGGCACCGCCAATACCCTCATCTATGTGCGCGGCAAAGGTATCGTTCTTGACGAACCCTCCGTGGTGGCAATACGCCAGGAAGGCGGCCCCACCGGTAAAAAAACCCTGTTGGCCGTAGGCTGGAAGCCAAGCGCATGCTGGGCCGAGCGCCTGCCAACATCACGGCGATACGCCCGATGAAAGATGGTGTGATTGCCGATTTCACCATCACCGAGCAAATGCTCAAGTACTTCATCCGCAAGATTCACGAATCCCGCTTGTTCAGCCCCAATCCCCGCATCATCATCTGTGTGCCCGTTGGTTCCACGCAAGTTGAACGCCGCGCCATCAAGGAATCTGCCGAAATGGCGGGTGCGCGTCAGGTTTACCTGATTGAAGAACCCATGGCAGCGGCCATAGGCGCCAATATGCCAGTGGCTGAAGCCACAGGCTCCATGGTGGTGGATATCGGCGGCGGCACCACAGAAGTGGGCGTGATCTCGCTGGGCGGTATTGTTTACGCCAAGTCCGAGCGCGTCGGTGGTGACAAGTTTGACCAGGCCATCATTGATTACATACGCCGTAACTACGGCATGCAGATTTCCGAGCCCACTGCTGAACTGATCAAGAAGCAGATTGGCTCTGCCTTCCCTGGCTCTGAAGTGCTCGAACTGGAAGTCACTGGCCGCAATCTGGCTGAAGGCCTGCCACGCAAGTTCACCATTTCCAGCAACGAGATTCTGGAAGCGCTGACCGAGCCATTGAATGCCATCGTCGGCGCGGTGAAGTCTGCGCTGGAACAAACCCCACCAGAACTGGGTGCCGATATTGCTGAAAAAGGCATGGTGCTGACTGGCGGCGGCGCATTGCTGCGTGACCTTGACCGCCTGCTGCTGGAAGAAACTGGCCTGCCCGTGATTGTGGCGGAAGACCCATTAAGCTGTGTGGCACGTGGTTGTGGCCGCGCACTGGAAGAAATGGACAAGCTGGGCAATGTATTTGCCTACGAATAAGCGATATCCCGCTGCATTAGAAACAGGCCATGCCAGCATGGCCTGTTTTTTATATGCCGGGTTTTACCTAATCTGCTTTTGCCTAGCCTGGCTTTACCCCCGATAACCGACGCAAGCGCCATCAGAAACTAGTCCCATGCCCCGCGCCCTAGAACACCAACATCACACTGGATTCTTTGTCCGCGGCCCCAGCCCGACCACCCGGCTGTTTATCACCGCCCTGCTATCGCTGATTCTGATTGCCACCGATGCCAGACTGCATTACCTGGTTGAAGTACGTCAGGGCTTTATTGCCCTGTTGCATCCGCTGCAAGTGTTGGCCAATGCCCCGCTGGAACTGGTTGAGGACACTGGCGAATACCTGCATACCCAAACCACACTGGTGCACGACAATCTGCAACTACGCGACCAGGCCCTGGTGCATGCAGCCGAGCTGCAACGCGCCAATGCACTGGAAGCGGAGAACGAGCGCCTGCGCAAGCTGCTGGGCGCTGCCCGCGTTTCGCACCAGCCTGCCCGCCTGGCGGAAATTCTACATATGGGCCGCGACCCTTTCAGTCACAAGGTAGTGGTGAATCTGGGCTCACGTCAGGATATCTCGCCAGGCCAGGCGGTCATCGATGAAGTGGGCGTTATCGGCCAGGTTACCCGCGTGTTTCCCTACAGCAGCGAGGTCACACTGGTGACGGATAAGGATCTCTCGGTGCCAGTACAGGTTGAACGCAATGGCCTGCGCGCCATTGCCTTTGGCCGCGGGCGTGAAGCCACCATAGAACTGCCTTCGCTACCTGCCAATGTCGATGTGCTGGTAG
This sequence comes from Methylobacillus glycogenes JCM 2850, assembly GCF_000617925.1. Taxonomy (GTDB): domain Bacteria; phylum Pseudomonadota; class Gammaproteobacteria; order Burkholderiales; family Methylophilaceae; genus Methylobacillus; species Methylobacillus glycogenes. The sequence continues at coordinate 49,501 of NZ_BAMT01000002.1, read as the reverse complement.
GGGATAGGCTGGTGACCTCTGGCATTGATGGGGTTTACCCCACAGGCTTGGCAGTAGCCGAGGTGGTGCAAGTGGATACCAACCCCAACTCGCCGTTTGCGCATATCATCTGCAAACCGTTGGCAGGCATAGAAAACCACAAGCAATTATTGCTGGTGAGCATCCCCAAAACCGAGACCCCGGCGGACACCAATACCCTGAGCACGCCACCCCGCAACAAGAAATTCACCGTGCCTAAACGTCATGCAAACCACTAGCTTCAAGCCCGTTTATCTGTCGCTGCTGCTGGCATTGCTGCTACAGCTATTGCCCTGGTCTGGCAGCATGCTGCTGATACGCCCTGAGTTTATCCTGCTGACCGTGCTGTACTGGAACCTGCGCGCGCCGCATCTATGCAATATAGGCACCGCCTGGTTTGCTGGCTTGGTCATGGATCTCATCACTGGCGGATTGTTTGGTCAGTATGCGCTCGCCTACGCTTTAACCGCTTTCTTCGCCGTGACCTATCAGCGCCGTCTGGCCTTGTTCAATCAATGGCAGCAGGCGGGTTATGTGTTTCTGTTGCTGGTGTTCACGCAGATCACCATGTTGGTGCTTAAATTATTCTCCGGCGGTGAAGTGCCGGGCTGGTGGTACTTCCTCTCTTGCGTCAGCAGCATCCTGCTTTGGTTATGCGTGATTTTCTCGCGTATCCGCATCGATTCTCGCTCCAACGGAGCCTGAGCGCGTGAAGAGATCACGCTCAGAACTGAAGAATTACAAAAAGGAGCAGTACGACTTCCGTATGCGCCTGGCTGTCGGCGCCCTCTTGGTGCTGATCTGCTTTGGCATTCTGATCAGTCGCTTCGTTTTTCTGCAGTTCTCGCGCTACGATTATTTCCAGACCATGGCGGAAAACAACCGCATCTCGCTGGTGCCCATAGTGCCCAATCGCGGCCTGATTCTGGATAGAAACGGTGAAGTGCTGGCGCAGAATTCCTTTGTCTACACCCTGGAAATCACCCCTGCCAAGGTCGAGCACAGCGTGGATGAAACCATAGAGGCGCTGGCAACCCTGATTGAGGTCAGCAGCAATGACCGCAAACGCTTCAAGAAACTGCGCGCGCAAACGCATAGTTTTGAAAGCGTGCCCATACGTACTCACCTTAATGAAGAAGAAGCCGCCAAGATTGCGGTCAATCGCTTCCGTCTGCCTGGCGTGGAGATACGCTCACGCCTGTTCCGCCAGTATCCGCAGGAAAAGCTGGGTTCGCACATGATGGGCTATATAGGCCGCATCAATGATAAAGACCTTAACAACCTCAGGGAGTCTGGCGATCTCTCCAATTACAAGGGTTCAGACCATATAGGCAAGAGCGGACTGGAACAGTATTACGAAAGCCAGTTGCACGGCATTACCGGGTTCCAGCAGGTTGAGATAGACGCTGGCGGCCATGCGGTACGCGTGCTATCCAGCACGCCACCCGTACCTGGCAACAATCTGATTCTTTCCATGGACGTCAAGTTGCAGCGTATTGCCGAGGAAGCCTTTGGCAATTATCGCGGTGCATTGGTGGCGATAGAACCCAGTACTGGGGAAGTGCTGGCTTATGTCAGCCAGCCAGGCTTTGACCCCAATTTATTTGTAGACGGCATAGACAGTGAAAGCTGGAAAGAACTCAATGAATCACTGGACAAGCCGCTGATCAACCGCCCCTTGCGTGGCATCTACCACCGGGTTCCACCTTCAAGCCCTTTGTCGCCTTGGCTGGCCTTGAGGCGGGCAAGCGCGCACCGCCTTTCTCTATCAGCGACCCTGGCTTCTTTACCTTGCCGGGTAGCAGCCACCGTTATCGTGACTGGAAACCCAGCGGTCACGGCGTGGTGGATGTGCGCAAGGCGATTGCCGTTTCCTGCGATACCTTCTTCTATGGCCTGGCCATGGAGCTGGGCATAGAACGTCTGGCCAGCTTTGTCAGCCATTTTGGCTTTGGCAAACCCTCAGGCATAGACATCAAGGGCGAGATGGGCGGCCTGCTGCCCACGCCGGAATGGAAGGCGCGCCGCTTCAAGCAGAAGTGGTATCCGGGTGAAACCGTAATTGTAGGCATAGGCCAGGGTTATACCTTGGTGACGCCTATGCAATTGGCACAGGCCACGGCCATACTCGCCAACAACGGCAAGGCCATGAAGCCGCATCTGGTGACCGGAATTCAGGAAAACAAGACGGGCAAAGTCCATCAGGTACAGCCTGTGGTGGTCGATCAGGTGGCGCTTAACCCCAAGAATATCGAACTGGTGAAACAGGGCATGATGGATGTGACGCTGCCTGGCGGTACTGCTGCCCGCTTAGGGGCAGATAGTGAATATCTCATGGCCTCCAAAACCGGGACGGCCCAGGTCATAGGTATCAAGCAGAACGAGAAATACAACGAAAGCAAGCTGGCTGAGCGGCATCTGGATCATGCGCTGTTCATCACCTACGCCCCGGCAGAAAACCCCAAGATCGCGGTTGCCATTATTGTTGAAAACGGCAAGCACGGCGGCTCCACTGCCGGGCCGATTGCGCGCCGCGTGATGGATTACTACCTGCTGGGCAAGGAGCCGCCAACGGCCAAGCCTGCGATTGATGAAGCGGCGATTAGCGCCCCAACCCCAGCCGAGCCTGCAGAGGAACACGCCCATGATGAGTAAATTGCTGAAGCGGCTGGTGAGGCATATAGATGGCTTCCTCATGGGGAGCCTGATTGTCACCATGATAGTGGCGCTGTGCGTGCTCTATAGTGCCTCTGGCCAGAACATGGGCCGCATCGCCACGCAGATGGTGAATATCAGCGTAGCCATGAGCCTGATGTGGATCGCTGCCAATATCTCGCCCCAGCATCTGGAACGTATTGCATTACCCGCTTATGTCATAGGCGTGCTGTTGCTATTGGGTGTGTTCTTTTTTGGTGAAATCAGCCATGGCGCCAGGCGCTGGTTGCATATAGGCGTAGCCAAGATTCAACCTTCCGAGCTGATGAAGATTGCCGTGCCCATGCTGCTGGCCTGGTATTTCTCGCGGCGCGAGGCTGCAGCCAGCCTCAAGGATCACGCCATAGGGGCCGTGCTGCTGGCTATCCCCGTGGGCCTGATCATGAAACAGCCGGATCTGGGCACCTCGCTCCTGATCGCTTCTTCCGGCTTTTATGTGCTTTTCCTCGCGGGCTTGAGCTGGCGCTTACTGATAGGCGCAGCAGTCAGCATAGGGGTGATGGCCCCCATACTCTGGACCATGTTGCATGACTACCAGCGCAAGCGCATTGAGATTCTGTTTGACCCCTATCAGGACCCTCTGGGTGCGGGTTATCACACCATACAGGCCAGCATAGCGCTGGGTTCTGGCGGCATTGCGGGCAAGGGCTGGCTTAATGGCACGCAGTCCCAGCTCGATTTCCTGCCTGAGCGCACTACAGACTTTATCTTTGCGGTATTTGGTGAAGAATTTGGCCTGCTGGGCAATGTGCTGCTGCTATTGCTGTTTACCCTGATCATAGGCCGTGGCCTCATGATTGCGGCCCAGGCGCAAAACACCTTCAGCCGCCTGCTAGCTGGCAGTATCACGCTGACTTTCTTTACCTATGTCTTCGTCAACATTGGCATGGTCAGCGGCATCCTGCCTGTGGTGGGCGTACCCCTGCCCTTGATCAGCTACGGTGGCACTTCACTGGTGACCTTGCTGCTGGGCTTTGGCATACTCATGAGCATCCAAACGCACAAGAAGCTCGTTACATCCTGACAGAAAAGGAGTAAAGCAGGCATGCGCTGCCTGCAAAACCCATGAATGTATTGAAACCCCTGATTCCCGCCCTGCTCGCTCTCACTTTAGTTGCCTGTGGCGGCGGCACTGCCGTCAAGCCGAGCACCAGTCCGGACAGCAAGCCCAGTACACAGAAAGCCCCAACCAAAAAAGGCGGCTACTACCTTGATGATGGCCCAGGTGACAATCCACCTGCCGATATAGACAGCATTCCTGATGCCGTGCCGCGCGCCGAAACCCCGCTGCCACGCTCCAACCGCCCTTATAGCGCGCTGGGCCGCCGTTACACCCCCATGACCGAACATACGCCCTACAAGCAGCGCGGCGTTGCCTCCTGGTATGGCAAGCGCTATCACGGTCAGAAAACCTCCAGCGGCGAGACCTATGATATGTATTCCATGACGGGCGCGCACACCACCCTGGCGCTACCCAGCTATGTGCGGGTAACCAACCCAGAGAATGGCCGCTCAGTTGTTGTACGTATCAATGACCGTGGCCCCTTCCATGATGACAGACTGATAGACCTCTCCTATGCCGCCGCCTATAAGCTGCGCCTGATAGAAAAAGGCAGTGGCATCGTTGATGTAGAAGCACTGGATGAAAAAGGCAAAGCCATTCCATTCCCTAACGGCAAGCAGCCCGCTCCTCCGCCCTTAGCCGAGAGCAGTGCGACCAAGCCCCTGGCAGCACCCGCTGGCGATACACCTATCAGCGGCAAACCCCTGCCAGCGCCTGTTGCCAAGCCTTTGCCAACTCCAGCCGCAGAACCTGCCCCTACGGTCACGACCAATACCATGAACGAACCCACCATCACCCAACCTGTGAGTGGTGATTACGTGCAAGTGGGTGCCTTCTCACTCAAGGCCAATGGCGATCGCCTGGTGGAAACCCTGCAGCAGCAGAAACTCGCGGATAACGTGCAGATAGAGAATTGGTATAATGCCGGAACTTATCGCGTCAGGCTGGGGCCTTATGGCAGCCGCCAACAGGCAGAAGCCGCTGCAGCCAAGATCAAGCAGATGCTCAATACCAATGCCATCGTGATCCGGCAGTGAGTCACTCCCACCTGTGAGCAAGCAACGCCAGCCATTAACACTGAACCCAGTTTGATCCGGGTTCAAGAAAGTCCGAGTTCAAGAAAACTATGTTTACGCTATTCCATCTTTACCGCAAACACCTGACCGCGCTTGTCGCTGTCACAGGGCTCAGCATCACCAGCCTGGCCCAGGCAGTGGATATTCCCCAGCCACCAGCACTGGCAGTGAAATCCTACCAACTGTATGACTTCAACAGTGACCGTGTCATTGCCCAGCAAGATGGCGGCTCACGTGTGGAGCCTGCCTCGCTGACCAAGATCATGACTGCCTATCTTGCTTTCAAGGCGGTCAAGAATGGCCACCTGAGCCTGACCCAAACCCTGCCAGTCAGCGTCAAGGCCTGGAAGGTTGAAGGCTCCAAGATGTTTATTGAGCCGAATAAACCAGTGACCGTAGATGAGCTTATGCACGGCATGATTATTCAGTCTGGCAACGATGCTTCCATCACCCTGGCGGAAGGCATTGCCGGTTCGGAGGAAGCTTTGCCGAACTCATGAACAAGGAAGCCGCACGCCTGGGCATGAAGGACACGCATTACGTCAACGCCACTGGCCTGCCTGACCCACAACACTACACCACCGCCCACGATCTGGCGCTGCTGGCGGTAGCACTGATCCGTGATTACCCAGACCAGTACAAGCGTTTGTATTCGGTTAAGGAATACACCTATAACAAGATCAGCCAACCCAACCGCAACCGCTTGCTGTGGCTGGACCCGTATGTTGATGGCATGAAGACTGGTCACACCAAGAGCGCAGGGTATTGCCTGGTGACTTCTGCCAAGCGTGGCGATACGCGCCTGGTTTCTGTGGTGCTGGGTGCGCCTTCTGATTCTGCCCGTGCTACCGAAAGCCAGAAGCTGCTTAACTATGGCTTCCAGTTCTATGAATCCAAGCAGGTATACAAGCGCGGCACCGTGGTCAGCAACCTCAAGGTTTGGAAGGGTGCAGAAAACACGGTAGTCGCCACTGTCGCCAAGGATGTGGCGATTACGCTGCCCAAGGGTGAGTATGCCCGCGTCAAGGCCAAGATCGTCAGCCAGCAACCCCTGGTGGCCCCGGTCAGCGCAGGCCAACAAATCGGCAAGATAGAGTTTATTCTGGATGATAAGGTGATTGCCGAGCACAAGCTGGTTGCCGCCAAGAATGTGGAAACCGCTGGTATCTTTGGCCGCATGCTGGACAGTATCAAGCTCTTGTTTGAATAATCAGACCACACAATCCATGGGTGACACCGTTTACCTGAACGGTGCCTTCCTGCCCCTGGCACAAGCCACGATCCCAGTACTGGATCGTGGCTTTATGTTTGGTGATGGCGTCTATGAAGTCATCCCGGTCTACAACGGCCAGGCTTTTCGTCTCGATGAACATATACAACGCCTGCAAGCCAGCCTGGCGGCGGTGCGTATACGTAACCCGCTGACAACTGTTGCCTGGCGCGCCATGTTGCTGCAATTAATTGCCGAGAATAAAGCGCTGCAGGATCAGTCTTTATATCTGCAAGTTACCAGAGGCGTAGCCCCACGCGATCAGGCTTTTCCACCAGCGAGCGTAGCGCCCACCGTATTTGCCATGAGCATGACCTTGCAGACCCCAAGCACAGCTCTGGTGCAGTCCGGCGTGGCGGCGATCACCGCGCTTGATATTCGCTGGGATAGATGCAATATAAAAGCCATCTCCTTGCTCGCCAATGTTTTGCTACGGCAGCAGGCGGTGGATGAAGCCGTGGCAGAAACCATCATGCTGCGTGAAGGCTGGCTGACCGAAGGCAGCAGCACCAATGTGTTTGTGGTGGCGCAGGACAAATTGCTGGCGCCACCCAAGAGTCAGCATATGCTGACTGGGGTGACCTACGATGTGATACTGGAGCTGGCAGCTTCGCATGGCATTGCCCACCTGGTTGCCCCGGTGAGCGAAGCGCAGCTACGCAGCGCCGACGAAATATGGATTACGTCATCGACCAAGGAAATACTCGCCATCATCAGCCTGGATGGCCAGAGTGTAGGTCAGGGTCAGCCCGGCCCCTTATTCCAGCGCATGTATGCGCTGTACCAGGATTTCAAGAACCAATATATGCGTCATACGAGGTAAAACCATCATGGCCCAAGATATGAATGACAATATCAAAGACATCAGCACTTTAAGCAGCTCGGAAGAAGAAACCCTGCTGGAATTCCCCTGTGATTTCCCGATCAAGGTCATGGGTGAATCGCATGAAGAATTCGCTAACCTGGTCATGGGTCTGATTCAGCAACATGAGCCCAGCTTTGATGCCAGCCGCATAGAAATGCGTGCCAGCACAGGTGGTAAATATGTCAGCCTGACCTGCACGGTGAGTGTGGAATCCAAGCCCCAGCTGGACGATATCTATCGTGCGCTGACCTCGCACCCCAAAGTGAAATACGTGCTTTGATACCACAACCGTCACTTGCGCTACCAGTAGCTATCCTTCAAGCATGAGTACTGCATTAACGCAGGCTGGGGCGCCACTTGCGCCTGGCCTCATCATCCGCACGCTCGGCCTGACTGACTATGCAGCCACCTGGCAGGCCATGCAGGCTTATACCAGCACCCGTGATGACGATAGCCCGGATGAACTATGGCTGACCGAGCATGCGCCGATTTATACCCTGGGCTTGAATCGCCGCGATGTGCGACCGCCCAGCCGCAGCGATATCCCGCTGCTGGAGGTGGATAGAGGCGGCAAGATTACCTATCATGGCCCCGGTCAGGTAGTGATCTATGTGCTGATAGACCTCAAGCGCCGTGGCTTGACTGTACGCCAATTGGTCAGTGCCATGGAAAACGCCATCATCAGTCTGCTGGCAAGTCATGGCATCGCGGCAGAAGCACGTGCAGATGCCCCCGGCGTCTATGTGCAAGGCGCCAAGATTGCCTCCCTGGGCTTGCGCCTCAAACAGCAACGCAGTTATCACGGACTGGCTCTCAATATTGACATGGATCTCGCCCCCTTTCTGGCGATAGACCCTTGCGGCTACCAAGGCTTGCAAGTGACGCAGACGCGAGACCTGGGCCTGACACTGACACCACAGGCGGCTGCCCAGCAGCTGCTTCATAATTTGACCGAGGCTTTAGGCTATACTGAATGCCTCACCGAGAAGACCCTATGACAGAAATAAGCGAAGGCATAGAACGCGTCGCACGCACCTCAGCTATTGATGCCCCACCGCGCAAGGTAGCGGGCGTCAAGGAAACCAGCGCCGAAAAGATGGCGCGTATCCCGATCAAGATCATTCCCGTGCCTGCCATGCGCAAGCCGGAATGGATACGCATGAAAGTGCCAGACAGTGCGCGCTTCCAGGAAATCAAACAAGTCCTGCGCGAGAATAACCTGCACACCGTGTGCGAAGAAGCCTCTTGCCCCAATATAGGCGAATGTTTCAGTGGTGGCACCGCCACATTCATGATCCTCGGCGACATCTGCACCCGGCGCTGCCCGTTCTGCGATGTTTCTCACGGCAAGCCGCTGCCGCCTGACGTCAAGGAACCAGAAAATCTGGGCCGCACCATTGCGCAGATGCGCCTGAAATATGTTGTGATCACCAGCGTGGACAGGGACGACTTGCGCGATGGCGGTGCCCAGCATTTTGTTGATTGCATAGCCTCGGTGCGCGCGCACTCGCCACAGATCAAGGTGGAGATTCTGGTGCCTGACTTCCGTGGACGTCTAGACCGCGCCATAGAGATACTCAAGGCAGCACCGCCCGATGTCATGAATCACAATCTGGAAACCGTGCCCAGGCTTTATCGTGAAGCGCGCCCAGGCTCTGATTATCAAAACTCGCTGGACCTGCTCAAGGAATTTGGCCGCTTGCATCCTGAAGTACCCACCAAATCTGGCCTGATGTTGGGCCTGGGTGAGACCGACGAGGAAATTCTTGAAGTGATGCGTGACCTGCGTGCGCACAATGTCACCATGCTGACTCTGGGCCAATACTTGCAACCCAGCCCGCACCATTTACCCGTCAAACGCTTTGTCACACCACAGCGTTTTGCTGAATTTGAGCAACAGGCGCTGGCCATGGGCTTCACCCAGGCGGCCTGCGGCCCCATGGTGCGCTCGTCCTACCATGCAGATCACCAGGCGCAAAACGCCGGAGTCAGCTTCTAGGCCACCATACCCGTCATTATGCAAAGCAACCTACTTCTTATCCTGCTGGCCTTGTTCCTGGTACTGCTCAACGGCTTTTTCGTGGCCGCTGAGTTTGGCCTGGTCAAGCTCAGGCAAACCCGCGTGCGCGCGATTGCCAAGACCCAGGGTTGGCGCGGGCAGATACTTGCCAAGGTACACGGGCAGCTGGATGCCTACTTGTCCGCCTGTCAGCTAGGTATCACCCTGGCCTCTCTGGGTTTGGGCTGGGTGGGCGAGCCTGCCTTTGCCGAGTTGCTGGAGCCGCTATTGCATCAGGCTGGGGTGGATAGCCCGGAAATCATCCACGGCATTTCCTTTGTCATTGCCTTTTTCACAATTTCCTACCTGCATATCGTACTGGGCGAGCTGGCACCAAAATCTATGCTATACGCCAGGCTGAACAGGTGGGCCTGTGGACTGCCGCACCGCTGTATGCCTTTTATTGGCTGATGTACCCCGCCATCTGGGTGCTGAATAAAAGCTCCAACTGGATATTGCACAAGGTAGGCCTGAGCACGGGTCACGCCAGTGATGCACACTACTCTGCCGATGAACTGAAACTGATACTGCGCAGCAGCCGTGCTTCAGAGGAACTGACCAAGGACGAGTGGAATATCCTCGCCCATACCCTGGATTTCAGCGATCTGGAAGTCGCTGACCTGATGCGTCCATTCAATGAGGCCATCTCGCTCTCTGCCGAAAACACGCTGGAACAGAATCTGGAAATTATCTCGCAGCACCGTTACAGCCGTTATCCCTTTGTTGAACTGGACGGCAAGGTCAAGGGCGTGATCCACCTCAAGAGCCTGTTCCTTGCCAAGTTTGAAGCAGAAGAACTGCAAGACCTGGGGCGGTATATTCATCCCGCGCCGTTTGTCGCACCTGACATGCCCGCCATTGAACTGTTCCGCCGCTTCCGTGAAGGCAAGGCCAGTCATTTCGCCATTGTTGGCCGCAAAGGCCAGGAGCCTTTGGGCTTTATTACCCTGGACAATATGCTGGGCGCACTGGTGGGTGAAATTCGTGATGAATTCCGTCAGAGCCAGAACGACTGGACCAAGCTGGATGATGGCACGCTGATAGGTAAGGGCAGCCTGCCCATCTTTACGCTGGAGCGTGCGCTGGGCGTAGAAATAGACAACGATGATGAAGTTGATTCAGTGGGCGGCCTGGTGTTGTCCAAGCTGGAAGATATCCCCAAGGAGGGCGACAGCATTTCCTTCGGCGCCTTTGATATTGTCATCAAGAAAATGAACGGCCCGCGCATCATTCTGGTACGCATACATCCACGCCAGGTCAGCGAATAATGCAAACGGTCGATATCTTTATCGTCGGTGGCGGCATGGTAGGTAGCGTGCTGGCGGCTAAATTGGCCCCCAGCGGTATGCGCATTGCGCTGCTGGAAACCTATGCGCCTGCCGAGTTTGACCCAAACAGCCCGCCAGACCTGCGTGTATCGGCCTTAAGCCTGCCTCCATCAACTTGTTGGCAGAAATAGGTGCCTGGGACAAAATTCTCGCCATGCGCAGCGCGCCTTTCCAGCGTATGCAGGTGTGGGAGCAACGCCAGGATCAGGGCACACTATTTGACGCTGCCGAGATTGATGCACCTTTCCTCGGCCATATCGTCGAAAATCGCCTGGTACAACTGGCCTGCCTGCAGACACTGGCAGCCTATGACAATGTCAGCGTATTTTGCCCCGATAAAATTGCACGTATTGATTACGCGGCTGCGGGCAGCACCATTACGCTTGCAAGTGGGCAACAATTTCACACTGCCTTATTGATAGGTGCGGATGGCGCGCAATCGCGCGTGCGTAGCGCCGCTGGGATTGCGCTCAACAGTCTGCAATATTCCATGCAAGCCCTGGTTGCCACTGTCAGCATCCAGGGTGGCCCACGTGATATCACCTGGCAACGTTTTACCCGCTTTGGCCCGCAATCCTTGTTGCCACTGCCCGGCGATTACGCCTCTCTGGTCTGGTATCAACAGCCGCAGGAAGTCAGACGTTTGTTGGCACTGGACGATGACGCCCTGCTGGATGCCTTCCGCCAGCAGTTTCCCCGCGCCCTGCCCGAAATTACGGGCTTGCTGCAACGTGGCAGCTTCAGCCTGACACGCAATCATGCCCAGCAATATGTACGCCAGGGTGTGGCACTGGTTGGCGATGCAGCCCACACCATACATCCGCTTGCAGGCCAGGGCGTTAACCTGGGTTTCCAGGATGTAGACGTACTTGCCAACGTTTTGCTGACGGCCTGGCAACGCGGAGAAAATATCAACAATGTAGCCTTGCTGCAGGGCTACGAACGTCAGCGTCTGTGGCCTAATCATGTGATGCAGCGCAGCATGGATGCCTTTAGCTACGGCTTCAGCAACGATATTGCCCCACTCAAGGTACTGCGTAATATCGGCCTCAGACTTGCCAACCATCCCGGCCCGCTCAAACGCGAGGTCATGCGTTATGCACTAGGTCAGCCGCCCAAGCTGCCCCCACCGTTGCAGACATTGCGTGATTGGCTCAAACCCTGATGCTCTGATCACTTCAGGGAATTGCAGCAGTACCCTTGGAGTTTTTACCTCTTAGCTACTGCCATTTCTAGCCATTTGCTAGTTCAATAGACAAAAAAAAGCCGCGAAGGACAGGGGTTATCGTTCGCGGCTGTAAAAACGGTCATACGACTGAGCGATGACCTTGCGCTATCTCCGCCCATCCTATGCATGAGAGAGACACCGCCTTGGCACACGCTAGGCAAGCGCATCACCAAGAACCGCAGTTTACAATTGACTAAAAAATAAAACAATAAGCAATATAAAATTATTTTATTGTTATTTTTTATTTTCTTTTGCCTTTAGCTTTTTCTCTTCACAAAGCAGGTTGACGCTAGTGATCTGTTGTCACTAACATGTAGCTATACCGAGCAGTAAACCCCATCACAAAATCAAGATAGAGTCCTGAGGAGAACATAATGAGCAAGCTTTACGGTGCGCAACATCGCGCATGGCAGGAGCATTTTGACGGGGTCGCCATGGCAGACCGTGTGGAGGAATTAATTGTTACGCCGACCATACCGCCAGAACATGCGGGCTTTATTGCCAGCCGTGATTTCTTCTTCCTCTCGACCATAGATCACAACGGCTTCCCCACCTGCTCGCACAAAGGCGGCGCGCCTGGTTTTGTGCGGATTCTGGATGAAACCACGCTGGCTTTCCCCAGCCTGGATGGCAACAGCATGTATCTTTCCATGGGCAATCTCACGCTCAACCCCAAAATCGGCATGCTGTTCATTGATTTTGAAACACCGCATCGCGTGCGTGTGCATGGCACTGCCAGCATAGATCCGCAGGACCCATTACTGGCGGAATACCAGGAGGCTGAGCTGGTGGTACGGGTCAAGCTGGAGAATATCTTCGTCAACTGCCCGCGTTACATCCATAAACACCAGCGCGTGCAGGCATCACCTTATGTGCCACAGCCACACTGTGAAACCCCACCACCGCAATGGAAGCGACTTGATGTGGTGCAAGATGTACTGCATGACGCTGAGCGTGAAAAAGTGGCAGCCCTGGGCGGCATCATTGATTTCGATCAATACATGAGCAAGGTGGCAGAAGGTAAAGGCTAAGCACTCGGCCAGAATGCTGATGCCAACTAAAACGTGACCTTAGAAAACTAAAACAGCCCGGGGCCATCAAACCAACTCTGCAACCGCTAGCAATTCATCAGCACAACCAGGAGACCCCATGGTCAAATTACTCGGCATTTCCGGCAGTTTACGCAAGCAGTCTCTCAATACCGCCTTGCTTCATGCAGGGCAAGCACTAGAGTTGCCTGGAGTGGAGTTGAGCGTTGCTACGCTGCATGGTATTCCGCTTTATGATGGCGACCTGGAACAAGCCAGCGGCATCCCTGCCGAAGTCACAGCGCTCAAGCAAAAGATTCTGGCCAGCGATGGCGTCATCCTCGCCACGCCCGAGTACAACCATGGCATTCCCGGGGTATTCAAGAATGCCATAGACTGGCTATCGCGGCCGCCAGCAGAGATGGCAGCGTTATTCCAGAACCGTCCTTTTGCCTTAATCGGCGCCACGCCTTCCGGCTTTGGTACTGCCTTATCGCAAGATGCCTGGCTCAGCGTGCTACATGCCTTGGGCACCCGCACCTGGGCTGGGGGCAGCTTGCTGTTATCGCGTGCGCCGCAGGCATTTGATGATCAAGGTCGCTTAACAGATGAACCGCGGCAGAATCTGCAGAAATTTCTGCAAGGATTTGCAAAATTTGCTCAATCTTAAGGCTTGGATAGTCGCTTGGCATCCCCACCGACTGTCCTAATTTCGCGATAGCTCATGTACTTGCCTGGCTTCATTTTTAGCATTTCTTTATAATTCCTGACATAAGCACAACAGCTGTATGGAACATACGCTCCATACCCGTCAGGAATCCCCCCCGCACCATGAGCAGAAAACTTTTCTATAACAACACCTGTGAACTCTGTACCACCGCTGGCGGGGAGCTGCTGTGGCAGGATAGCCTGTGCCGCGTGGTGCGGGTGGAAGATCAGGACTATCCAGCTTTTGCCGTGTCATCCTCAATCGCCATATCAAGGAAATGACTGACCTGCCGACTGGGGAGCGTGAGCACTTGATGCTGGTGGTATTTGCCGTAGAGGAAGCGGTGCGTGAAGTATTGCGGCCAGAAAAGATCAATCTCGCCAGCCTGGGCAATATGACGCCCCATGTGCATTGGCATGTGATTCCACGCTTCAAGCGCGACCGCCACTTTCCTAATCCCATTTGGGGCAGCAGCAAGCGTGAATCTTTGCCGCATGGGCTGGACCCTAAGCTGGCGCAATCCTTGAAACTCGCGATCGCCAGCCGTCTGGATCTAGGTAATCAAGTGGTGGATATGGGGCTTTGATCTGGCTAGCGCCAGTGCCATGATTCCGCGAAAAAGCTTGCGCCTTACTCGACTTGCAGGCGCGTGACGATACGCCCCTGCTGGATATGCGTGTCTATGATCTCGTCTATATCTGCGGGCGTATCGAAGTGGTACCACACCGCTGCCGGGTAAATCACCAGCAAAGGGCCATCACTGCAACGATCCAGGCAACCAGCACGGTTGACGCGCACCTTGCCACGTCCATTGAGCTTGAGTGCCTTGATGCGAGATTTCATATGATCAAAGGCCGCTTCTGCCCCCTGATTACCGCAGCAACTACGGCCATCCTCACGTTGATTGAGGCAGAAAAATACGTGGTGTTCGAAGTGAGCGCTCATTGGGTAGCCAGGCTATCTTCCTTGGTGAAGGTCCAGGTACGGGTAATGCCTATGATATCGAAATCCTTGCGGATATCTTCGGGGAACGCCGCATATGGCGCTGCCAGTTCAACAATTCGCTTGGCGGCATCATCCAGTACTTTGTGGCCGGAACTGCGTGTAATGCGGATTTTTTCTATGCTGCCATCGGCGCGGATATCCACCGAAAGCTCCAACTTGCCATAGAGCTTTTGCTCCTTGGCAGCTTCGGGGTAGTTGAGATTACCTATCTTCTCCACTTTCTGCCGCCAGGCATCGACATAGGTGGCAAACCTATATTCCTGGGTACGCCCCCCCAGCTCCTTGCGCTTGGGGCGCTTTTGATACTCATCCTGCTGCTTGGCAATCTGCGCTCCATGCGCGCAATATCCATGCTGCTGGCTACCAGATCATGAGCATTGAAATTACGCGGCGCATCAGGCTGCTGGCCCTGGTCAGGCGTGGCCGTGGCTGCGCTCTGCGCGGGCGCAGACTCAAGCCTTTTCTGCGCATTGAGCTGCGTCATCAATTCCTGCGCCTGGCGCTCCAGTTCCGCGACTTTGTCCTGTTGCCGCTGCTCATCAGATTGCTGACCAGGGCGTGAAGCGGCTGCCGCTTCGGCTGCCTGCTTGGGCGAGATATCAGATTTTTTCTTGCTGGGCGGCGGCAGCGCTGTTTTCATCTGCCTATCCAGATCAGTATTGCCGCCTCTATCCAGATTGGCCTGGGCCAAGGCATCGGCTTTCTTGGGTTTGGACTCGGTCTTGGCATTCACCAGCACCACATCCATCATAGTGATCTGGTCTTTGATGAACTTGAGATCAGGCGCATCGAAATTGATCGCCAAAATCAGAATCACATGCACAATCGCCGACAGCAGCAAGGCCCAGCCCAGCACGCTCATCGCTTTTAGCCTGGAGACTAGGCCTCCTGGCCCCGACCATGCATGGCTCAAGCTCACTGCGCCAGCCTCTGCAGCAGTTTCTGATGTATACCGCAAAAACCACCGTTGCTCATCACCAGAATATGATCTCCGGGTCTGGCTTCCGCGACAATGGCTTCTACCAGTACCGCCAGCTCATCAAACACCGCTGATTTGTGTTGTATGGGCTGCAAGGCCTCGGCGGCATCCCAACCCAGGTTGGCACCATAACAAAACACTTGGTCAGCATCGCGCAGGCTGGCTGGCAGGGCTTGCTTCATCACGCCCAGTTTCATGGTGTTGGAGCGTGGCTCCAGCACCGCGAGGATACGCGCGCTGCCTACCTTGTCGCGCAGACCTGCCACCGTGGTAGTAATCGCGGTGGGGTGGTGGGCAAAATCGTCATAGACAGTGATGTCATTCACTACGCCGCGAATTTCCATGCGACGCTTGACGTTCTGGAAAGCGGACAATGCCTCTATACCTGTGCTGACCGCGACCCCGGCATGCCGTGCTGCTGCCAGCGCCGCCAGCGCATTCATGCGGTTGTGTTCACCGAGCAGGCTCCAGTTGACCCTGCCCTGCCCCTGATTTTGCAGGCTGACGCTGAAGCTGCCATCTGCCGCCACATCTTCAGCCTGCCAGTCACTGCCAAAGTAAGCCACTTCACTCCAGCAACCACGTTTAATCACGCGCTGCAGGCTTTCTTCACGACCATTGGCGACGACCAGGCCATTCTGCGGCACAGTGCGCACCAGATGATGGAACTGGGTTTCAATCGCGGCCAGGTCAGCAAAGATATCCGCGTGATCAAACTCAAGATTGTTCAGAATGGCGGTACGCGGCCTGTAATGCACAAACTTGGACCGCTTGTCGAAGAAGGCCGTGTCATATTCATCGGCTTCAATCACAAAGAAGGGTGAAACGCTGTTGGCATCTTGCGTGGGCACGCCAGGCAGACGGGCGGAAATACCGAAATTATGTGGTACGCCGCCAATCAGGAAACCTGGGGCCAGCCCGGCATATTCCAGTATCCAGGCCAGCATGGAGCTGGTAGTGGTCTTGCCGTGAGTGCCCGCTACCGCAAGTACCCACTTCGCTTCCCGGCCAGGCCCAGCGTAGAGCAGGTTCTCTGCCAGCCATTGCGGGCCTGAGATATAAGGCAGGCCACGGTTGAGAATTTCTTCCATCAGCGGGTTGCCGCGCGAGACCACATTGCCGATGACATAAATATCAGGATTGAGCGAAACCTGTTCGGGGCCAAAGCCCTCGATCAGCTCTATGCCCTGAGACTCCAGCTGAGTGCTCATGGGCGGGTAGACATTGGCATCGCAGCCGGTGACTCGATGGCCAGCGGCTTTGGCCAGCACGGCAATGCCACCCATAAAGGTGCCGCAAATGCCTAGGATGTGTATATGCATAAAGCGCAATCTCTTGAATTGGGGTTATTCTAGCAGCGGCTTGTGCTGGCAGTGGGCTAATTCCGCCAGGCACATCAACAACGCTTTATAGATTGGGGGCCAGCCAGCGCTCCAGATATTCTTTGGGTAAATCACGGCGCTGTGCCATATCCAGCAATTGATCCTCACCTATCTTGTCCACGCTGAAATAGCGCGATTCCCTATGCGCAAAATAGAAGCCTGACACTGCGGCCCCAGGCATCATGGCAAACGAATCCGTCAGCGTAATGCCCACCTCTTCGCACTTCATCACATTGAACATATCCGGCTTGACTGTGTGATCCGGGCAGGCTGGATATCCTGGTGCAGGACGTATGCCCAGGTATTCTTCCTTAATCAAGGCCTCATTGCTCAAGGCTTCATCGGCGGCATAACCCCAGAGATCGGTACGCACGCGCTCGTGCAAATACTCAGCAAAGCCTTCAGCCAAACGATCAGCCAGCGATTTCAACATGATGCTGCTGTAGTCGTCATGCTCGGCCTCAAAACGCTGTTCGTATTTCTCTATACCCAGGCCGCCAGTGACAGCAAACATGCCAATATAGTCAGCGATGCCAGAAGCCTTGGGCGCAATAAAATCGGCCAGACACTGGTTGGGACGCTGCTCACCCTTGACCACGGGCTTCTGGGTTTGCTGGCGCATGCCGTAGTAGGTGAAAGCCACCTCGTTGCGGCTATCATCCGTGTAAATCTCGATATCGTCCTCATTGACGCTATTGGCGGGCAGCAGTGCCACTACGCCACTGGCACTGAGCCAGCGCCCTTCAATGATTTTCTTCAGCATGGCTTGCCCTTCGGCAAATAGCTTGGTCGCTGCTTCGCCCACCACTTCATCCTTGAGGATGGCAGGATAAGGCCCGGCCAAATCCCAGGTCTGGAAGAACGGGCCCCAGTCTATATAGCGGGCGATGGTTGCCAGATCAACATTCTTGAACACGCGACGGCCTATGAATTTGGGCTTCACAGGCGCATATTCGCCGCTGAATTCCAGCTTGGTCTTGTTGGCGCGTGCTTCCGCAATGCTAAGCATGGGCACGCCCTTTTTATTGGCGTGCTGCACCCTGACCCGCTCGTAATCGGCGTTGATATCGGCGATATAGGCATCACGCTGCTCAGGCGTCAGCAGAGACTGCATTACCGATACCGAACGTGAGGCATCCGGCACATAAATCACCGGGCCATCGTAATGCGGGGCAATCTTCACCGCGGTATGCGCGCGTGAAGTGGTGGCACCGCCTATCAGCAAGGGCATGCGTATGCCATGGAAGTAAGGGTCGCGCTGCATTTCACGCGCTACATGTGCCATTTCTTCCAGCGAGGGCGTAATCAGGCCAGACAAGCCTATGATGTCCGCGCCCGTGGCCTTGGCCTGTTCCAGAATCTCGGAGCAGGGCACCATCACGCCCATGTTCACCACCTCGAAGTTATTGCACTGCAACACCACCGAGACGATATTCTTGCCTATGTCATGCACATCGCCCTTGACCGTGGCAATCACCATCTTGCCCTTGGGCTTGGCAACGATGCCGGTACGTTCTTCTTCGGCGCGCTTTTCTTCCTCAATGAACGGAATCAAATGCGCCACAGCTTGCTTCATGACGCGCGCGGATTTCACCACCTGTGGCAGGAACATCTTGCCCTGCCCAAACAAATCACCGACCACGTTCATGCCATCCATCAGCGGGCCTTCGATGACATGAATAGGACGGCCGCCCTCGGCCATCACGGCCTGTCTGGCTTCTTCGGTATCTTCTACGATGAATTCGGTGATGCCGTGCACCATGGCATGCGCCAGGCGCTTTTGTACGGTGACCGGGTTATCCGCAGTGCCGCGCCAGTTGAGGTTGGCTTCCTGTTTTTTGCCGCCTGCCACTAAGGTGGCGGCAATTTCTATCATGCGTTCGGTGGCATCGGGGCGGCGGTTCAGCACCACATCCTCAACGCGCTCGCGTAATTCCGCGTCCAGATCGTCATACACGCCTATCATGCCAGCGTTGACGATGCCCATGGTCATGCCTGCCTGTATGGCGTGATAGAGGAACACGGTATGAATTGCCTCACGCGCTGCTTCATTGCCACGGAAGCTGAAGCTGACGTTGGAAACCCCGCCGGAGATACGCGCATGCGGCAGGTTTTCCTTGATCCATCGCGTGGCATTGATAAAGTCCACCGCGTAATTATTGTGCTCGTCTATGCCTGTGGCCACGGCAAAGATATTCGGGTCAAAGATAATGTCTTCAGGCGGGTAATCCAGCTTTTCCACCAGCAAATCATAGGCACGCTTGCAAATCTCAATCTTGCGCTCAAAGGTATCCGCCTGCCCGGTCTCGTCAAAAGCCATGACAATGACAGCAGCGCCATAGCGACGGCATAGCGCCGCCTGACGCAGAAACTCAGGCTCGCCCTCTTTCAGCGAGATGGAGTTGACGATGGATTTGCCCTGCACGCACTTGAGACCAGCCTCAATCACGGTCCATTTTGAAGAGTCAATCATAATGGGCACACGGGCGATATCCGGCTCGGATGCCACCAGATTAAGGAAATGCGTCATGGCATGGATGGCATCCAGCATGCCTTCATCCATATTGATATCGATCACCTGCGCGCCGTTTTCCACCTGCTGCCGCGCGACCACGAGGGCTTCCTCATATTGCTCATTGAGGATCATGCGCGCAAACGCCTTGGAGCCCGTGACATTGGTACGCTCGCCTACATTCACATAGAGCGAATCTTCATCAATCGTGAACGGCTCCAGGCCTGCCAGGCGAGTCGCCACCGGAATCTCGGGAATCTGACGCGGGGCAATCTCGCGCACAGTCTCTGCAATCGCCGCGATATGCGGTGGTGTGGTGCCGCAGCAGCCGCCAGCGATATTGACGAAACCACTCTCGGCAAACTCCTTGAGCAAGGCCGAGGTATCGGCGGGCTTTTCGTCAAAGCCGGTATCCGACATGGGGTTGGGCAAACCAGCGTTGGGGTAGATGCAGACAAAGGTTTCAGCAATCTTGCTGAGTTCTTCGGCATAAGGCCGCATGAGGGCCGCACCCAGTGCGCAATTCAGGCCTATGGTCAGCGGCCGCGCATGGCGTACGGAATTCCAGAACGCAGTGACCGTCTGGCCTGAGAGTATGCGGCCAGAGGCATCGGTCACTGTGCCCGAGATCATGATGGGCAGACGTTTACCAGTCTCTTCAAAATACTGGTCTATCGCAAATAAGGCGGCTTTGCAGTTGAGGGTATCGAAGATGGTTTCCACCATCAAAATATCCGCACCACCATCCACCAGGCCACGGGTCTGCTCGTGATAAGAGGCCACCAGCTGGTCAAAGCTGATATTGCGCGCCGCCGGGTCATTGACATCAGGCGAAATGGATGCGGTCTTGGGCGTGGGGCCGAGTGCGCCAGCGACAAAACGCGGCTTGTCTGGCGTGGAGTATTTATCGCAGGCGGCACGCGCCAGCTTGGCAGCCTCCACGTTCATCTCATAGGCCAGGTCGGACATGAAGTAATCGTCCTGCGCCACACTGGTGGCACCAAAGGTGTTGGTCTCTATGATATCGGCACCTGCGGCCAGGTATTTCTCGTGGATTTCCTGAATGATGGCAGGCTGGGTAAAGGTCAAGAGCTCGTTATTACCTTTGACAAACAGCTCACGCTCGCCCTCGGGCGCGGCAAAATCGGCAAAGCGCCCTTTGGGGCCGCCGCGATAATCTTCCTCGCTCAGCTTGTACTGCTGGATCATGGTGCCCATGGCGCCATCAAGAATCATGATGCGTTGGGCCAGAATCTCGCGCAGCAGGGTTTCAGTCGGGGAAATTGTGTGTCGTGTCATGCAGAGCCTTATCGCTGGCGATTGCTTTGCCGCCAGGCAGTGGATATTCAGGGCGTGATTATAAAACAGCTGGGGCGCTAAGCCTATGCGTAGACTCAGGGTTTACCGAATTCATCGCCCTGCTGAGCTTGCAGCAAGGGTAAGTCTCACTATGTTTAAGCAAGGAAAAGCCCTAGCTTGGTGCCGTATTCAGATGGCAAATAACACGCCTATGAAATAGGTGGCAGCGCCAGCCGCAGCGCCTATGCTCAGCATGCGCGCACCGCCATACAGCAGGGAACGGCCGCTGAACAAGGCCAATGCTGCGCCAACCGCAAACAGGGTCACCCCGGTCAAGGCTATCGCCAGCCACAAGGCTTGCAACTGCCAGCCCACATAATCACCGATTGCCTGTATTTGCTGCTCCAGTAGCCAGGGTAGCAATGGCACCAGCCCGCCCAGCATAAATGCCGCAAATGATGTACCCGCTGCCCACCACGGTGAGCCCAGCTCATCCGGATTGAGGCCCAATTCCTCCCGCGCCAGCACATCCAAGCCCAGTACTGGGTTCGCTACCATTTTTGCCGCCAGACGTTGTGCTTCTGCCGCATCCAGGCCACGCGCCTGGTAGATCAGCGCCAATTCTGCGGCTTCTTGTTCCGGGTATTGCGCCAGTTCGGCGCGCTCTAGTGCTATTTGGTATTCAAACAATTCGCGTTGCGAACGCATGGAGACATATTCTCCTGCTGCCATCGAAAATGCCCCGGCCAGTAAACCCGCTACGCCAGTTAGCAAAATCATAGACGCGCCCGCATTGGCACCTGCCACCCCCAGCACCAGACAGGCGATGGAAACCAGGCCATCATTGACGCCAAACACTGCCGCGCGCAAACCGCCGTTATTGCCCAAAGTGCGATGGCGTCCACCAACTTCCGCCACATTGCTGGGCATGGCATGTTCTGCCAGCTCATGCCCTGCCACGGAATGGGTATACACCGAAAGTCCACGCACTTTGCTGGCGGCCAACAAGCCATGCAATTTCCTAGGCTGCCATAGCCGCAACATGGCAGTCAGCAAACGGGTTCTGCCATCCGGCGTATACGCAGGCGTTACACCACCCTCGCTTTCTATCAGTTGCTGCCAGGTGAGCGCTTGGCTGGCACTGGCATCCGCCAGCTCGGCAAACATGCTGGCAATCCGCGCATCTGGCTCACGTACTGCCAGTTGGCGGTAGAGATATTCCGAGCGCTGCTCTTCGCGCCAGTGTTGCAGGGCATCGCTTTGGGGCATCTCAGGCTAAGCCTTTCTTTCTATAGTGAGGGTATTGCTGATGATAGACAGATATGATGGCAGGCTGTCCTTATGACGATCTTCGCTATTTTGCTGCAAAGTACTAGACGAGGTACATCCTATAAGATCACAAGCCCATGCGACGGTATTGTACGGCCTCGGCAATGTGGGTGCTGTTGATGGCAGGTGCCGCGGCCAGATCGGCGATAGTACGGGCAACACGCAAGATGCGTTGGTAAGCGCGGGCGGAAAGGTCGAGGCGGCTGATGGCCTGCCTGAGTAAAGCACGCCCGGCTTCGTCAGGCTGGCATAGGCTTTCGACTTGATCACTGCCCAGCGCATGATTGGCGCAGCCCTGCCGCTGCACCTGAATATCGCGTGCCGCCTGTACACGGGTGCGTATAATGGCACTGGGCTCGCCTTGTGCGGCAGCCAGTAACTCATCCTCGCTCAGGGCAGGCACTTCCACATGTAAATCTATACGATCCAGCAGCGGGCCAGAGATACGGCCACGATAACGCTGCAATTGATCTGGCGTACAGCGGCAACGGCCATTGTAGTGGCCCAGATAACCACAAGGGCAAGGTTCATGGCGGCCACCAACTGGAAGCGCGCTGGATAATCAGCCTGACGTGCGGCACGCGAGATACTGATATGCCCGCTTTCCAGCGGTTCGCGCAGGACTTCCAAGACCTTGCGATCAAACTCGGGCAATTCATCCAGAAACAATACGCCATGATGCGCCAGGGAGATTTCTCCGGGCTTGGGATTGGCACCACCACCCACCAGCGCCACACCAGAGGCAGTATGGTGCGGTGCTCTATAAGGGCGCCTGCCCCATTCTTCTGCGGCAAAATCCCGCGTCAGTGATTGCAGCGCAGCGGATTCCAGCGCTTCTTCTTCTGTCATCTCGGGCAACAGGCCAATCAGTCGTGCCGCCAGCATGGATTTGCCTGTCCCTGGCGGCCCGGACAGCAGCACACTGTGCCCACCAGCGGCCGCAATTTCCAGCACGCGCTTGGCCTGGCGCTGCCCTTTGACTTCGGCAAGGTCGGCATAAGCCATGAGCCTGGTCGGAATGGCAGCTTCCAGCGCGGGTAGCGACTCTTGCCCCGCCAGATGTGCACATACCTGCAGTAATGAGCTTGCAGGTAGCACGCTGGCACCTTTGACCAAAGCAGCTTCTTGCGCACTATCTTGGGGCAGAATAAATGCCCGACCGCTTTCCCTGGCTTGCAACATCATGGCCAGGCTGCCACGCACACCGCGCAAAGCCCCAGTCAGCGCAAGTTCCCCGGCAATTTCATAGCGATCTAGATGTTTTGTGGGTATCTGACCTGAGGCGGCCAGTATGCCCAGGGCGATAGGCAGGTCATAGCGCCCGCTCTCCTTGGGCAGGTCTGCCGGAGCCAGATTGACGGTAATACGTCTGGCGGGAAATTCAAATTGGGCGGTCTGCAAGGCGGCACGCACCCTGTCCTTGCTTTCCTTGACCTCGGCTTCGGGCAAACCAACGATGGTAAAACTGGGCAAGCCATTGGCGAGATGCACTTCCACAGCGACTTCCGGGGCATCCATGCCCGCCAGTGCCCTGCTGTGCAACACCGCCAGCGCCATATCAGTGCTTAATCCCTGCCTTGGCTTCCAACTCAGTCACTTCCAATTGCAGCTTTTCAAGCTGGGCGCGGGTCTTGCGCAGTATTTCTGCCTGCACCTCAAACTCCTCACGCGAAACAAGCTCCAGTTTGGTGAATGCGCCCTGTAACAGTGCGTTTAAATTGCGCTCTATGCCCTCCGCTGGCACAGAAGAATACATCTCTTTGATTTTATTTGATAAATCTTCAATTATTTTGGCGCTCATGCGAAATTTCCTCGAAAAAACCCGGCCAGTTTAACAGGTTTCCAGCGGCATTTATTTTCACTAAATACAAGTAACTCAATCACTTACCGAGGTTTTTCTATCCTCAATGCAATAAAAAACGGTGAAAAACCTGCACAAAATTAAATAAGTATTTGATTTTATTGATTGTTGTAATTATGGCACACCTGTTGCTTATTACCCAGTGCAGAGTTTTCGTTGCCGTTTTATTTTTAAACCTTGAAAGGGTAAATCATGCGTACTTCGCTTCTACTTGCCGCCATCCTTGGCACTTTTGCAGCACCTGCCGCTGTCATGGCCGAAGAAGCTGCTCCAGCTGCAGAACCAACCTCACCACATACTGTGACCTACAACATTGGTCTGACCAGCAACTACATCTTCCGTGGTACCAGCCAATCCGGTGACCGTCCTGCGGTACAAGGTGGCGTGGACTACTCGCACTCCAGCGGCTTCTACGCTGGTACCTGGGCTTCCAGCATCAGCTGGCTGGCCGATACCGGTGCTGATGGCGCTGGCGGTGACCGTGCTTACAACAGCTCCAGCATGGAATGGGACGTTTACGGTGGTTACACCGCTGAAATCGGCGAAACTGGCATTTCCTATGATGTAGGTGTACTGCAATACATCTATCCTGGTCGTCGCAACTCCTACAGTGGTAGCTACAACGCTGACACTACTGAAATCTACGGTGGCCTGTCCTACAAGTGGGTTTCCGCTAAGTACTCCTGGTCCCCAAGCAAGTCTGCTTTCGGTTTCCAAGGTCGTGGTGCTAGCTATATCGATCTGACTGCAGAAATCCCATTGGGTGACACTGGCCTGAGCGCTATTGCCCACGTGGGTCGTCAGGAATTCGGTAATGGCCCTAGCGTTTTTGATTATACTGACTGGAAGCTCGGCTTGAGCAAGGCTTGGGACAACGGCGTAGTGGTCGGTGGTTACTACACTGACACCGATGCAGATCGTGGTGCCTTTACTTATGGCCCGGTCTTCTCCGGTAAGGAAAACTGGACTTTCTTCGTTCAAAAGACTTTCTAAGAAAACAGGTTTGACCGAAGGCAGGGCGTTGGCCTTGCCTTCTTGTTTTAACATGAGGAGGCAACTATGAAATTTGTATCCGCGATAATCAAGCCCTTCAAGCTTGACGAGGTACGCGAGGCTCTGTCCGCGATTGGGGTTCAAGGCATCACCGTTACCGAAGTCAAGGGGTTCGGACGCCAGAAAGGTCACACCGAGTTATACCGGGGTGCCGAATATGTGGTGGATTTCCTGCCCAAGGTAAAACTAGAAGTCGCCATCAAAGACGAATTGCTCGACCAGGTCGTCGAAGTCATTGAAAAGTCCGCCACCACCGGCAAAATTGGTGACGGCAAGATTTTCGTCTTCAACCTGGAGCAGGTCTACCGCATCCGCACCGGTGAAACCGGCGCCGACGCGCTTTAAGGGGTATGTCATGAAAAAAATTCTCTCCACGCTTGCTTTGCTGGGTGTACTGGGTTTCAACGGCCTGGCCTGGCAGAAGAAGAAGTTGTTGTCGTTACTGATGCACCTGTTGCTGCCGAAGTGGCACCTGCTGAGGCCGCACCTGCAGAAGCAGCCCCCGCTGCAGAACCTGCCGCTGTGTTGAGCGCAGGTGATACGGCCTGGACTATTGTGGCCACCGTGCTGGTGCTGGCGATGATCATCCCTGGCGTTGCATTGTTCTACGGCGGTCTGGTACGTACCAAGAATATGGTGTCTGTGCTGACGCAGGTCTTTGTGACCACCGCGCTGATGTCTGTCATCTGGGTGGTCTATGGCTATAGCCTGGCCTTTACCGATGGCGGCAGCCTCAACAGCTACATCGGTGGCTTCAGCAAGGCTCTGCTGAAGGGCATTACGCCTGACACCCTGCTGGATGGCGGCACGATTCCTGAATATGTGTTCATCACCTTCCAGCTGACTTTTGCTGCGATTACCCCGGCGCTGATCGTCGGTGGCTTTGCTGAGCGCATGAAATTCTCCGCTGTGCTGGCTTTCCTGGCACTGTGGGTCACCTTCATCTATATCCCGATTGCGCACATGGTATGGGGCGGTGGTTTCCTCGGCGAGTTGGGTGCTGCTGACTTTGCTGGCGGTACTGTAGTTCACCTCAATGCTGGTATTGCTGCGCTGGTGGGTGCGATTGTAGTTGGCAAGCGCCTGGGTTATGGCAAGGAAGCCATGCCTCCGCACAGCATCACGCTGACCATGATTGGTGCTTCCATGCTGTGGGTAGGCTGGTTCGGTTTCAACGTAGGCTCTGAACTTGCTGCTGATGGTGTTGCTGGCCTGGCTTGATCAACACTCAGGCTGCCACTGCGGCGGCGGTGCTGGGCTGGTTGTTTGCTGAATGGCTGTTCAAGGGTAAGCCTTCCTTGCTGGGTGCGGTTTCCGGTGCGGTTGCTGGCCTGGTTGCCATCACTCCGGCTTGCGGCTTCTTAGGCCCTGTTGGTTCCCTCGTCCTTGGTTTTGTTGCCAGTGTGATTGCCTTCTGGGCAGTGACCAGCCTCAAGGCCAAGCTGGGCTACGATGACTCCCTGGATGTGTTCGGCATTCACGGTGTGGCTGGCCTGATCGGTGCAATTGGTACAGGCATACTCATGAGTGCAGACTTCGGTGGCGTAGGCTACGAAGAAGGCACCACCATGGGTAGCCAACTGTACGCACAAGCGGTGGCTGTTGGTGTAACCATCGTCTGGGGCGGTATCGGTAGCTACATCCTGTTCAAGATTGTGGATCTGGTGATTGGTCTGCGTGTCAGCGAAGAAGCTGAACGTGAGGGCCTGGATACTGCAGAACATGGTGAGCGCGCTTACCACTACTAAGCGAGACGCGATCAGGCCACCAGCCTGATCAGCAGAGATCTCAAAAGCAGAGATCTCAAAGTAGAAACCTCAAAAAAACGGGCGCACAAGCGCCCGTTTTTATTTGTCCTGCTAGCCTTTGAGGCTGCGTCAAAAGCAAAGACTGCCATGCTTTAGCTGCGTTTCTTTAGCTACGCTGCTATGCCTTGTCTGAAGCATTACTCTCTCATGAATGCCATCTGTCTCAGGCTCAACAGAGCCATGCACCCAAAAGGGGCAGCGCTGCACCATACGCTGACATCAAAAGCCTATGCCAGCCAAAAAACCGCGCCTAATCCCCCTAAAAAGTTGGCACGGCTATTGCTAATACTTAAGCAAGCGTAATGTGCTCGTAAGTCGCAAGACCCCTGAACATCTTATGCCTAGTTTTATGCATTATCTCCTCCTCCTCAGGGCGCGAATAGCGCCCTTTTTTTCGCCCTTTGTTTGCCGTTAGGCTAAAATTATCGGCTACTCTTATGGCTCAAGGTTTTACTCCTTATGATGGTTCCCCACCTCACCACGGCCTTGAACGGCCCCTTGCTCACGCTGGAACAACGCCTGCTGGAAAGCATGCCCAAGATTGAGCACTGGTTCCGCAGTCAATGGCTGGAATACGGCGCACCGTTTTATGCTTCGGTGGATTTGCGCAATGCTGGTTTCAAGCTGGCACCTGTTGATACCAATCTGTTCCCCGGCGGTTTCAACAACCTCAACCCTGACTTCCTGCCGCTGTGTATCCAAGCGGCCATGGTGGCAGTGGAAAAAATCTGCCCAGATGCGCGCCGTCTGTTGGTGATTCCGGAAAACCATACCCGCAACACCTTTTATCTGCGCAATGTCTATGCCCTGACCCATATCCTGCGCCAGGCTGGGCTGGAAGTGCGCATAGGCAGCATCTCGCCCGATATTACCGAGCCCACCTTCCTGGAAACCCACGATGGTCATAGCATCTTGCTGGAGCCAGTGCAGCGCAAGGGCAACCGCCTGGTGCTGGATAATTTTGATAGTTGCGCCATTCTGCTCAACAACGATTTATCCGGCGGCATTCCCGAGATTCTGCAAAACCTGGAACAATCGCTGATTCCACCCCTGCATGCAGGCTGGGCAACGCGACGCAAGTCACAGCATTTTGCAGCCTATGACCGCGTGATTGCCGAGTTTGCCAAGCTGATTGATATAGACCCCTGGTTGCTCAACCCGTATTTTGATACCTGCACCGAGCTTGATTTCCATGCCCGCGTGGGCGAGGACAGGCTGGCAGCCAAGGTGGAAACACTGTTGGCACGAATACGCAGCAAATATGAGGAATATGGCGTAACGCAAGAGCCTTTTGTGATCGTTAAGGCTGATGCTGGCACTTATGGCATGGGCATCATGACCGTGAAAAGCCCGGAAGATGTGCTGGACCTTAACCGCAAACAGCGCAACAAGATGTCGGTAATCAAGGAAGG
This sequence comes from Methylobacillus glycogenes JCM 2850, assembly GCF_000617925.1. Classification (GTDB taxonomy): domain Bacteria; phylum Pseudomonadota; class Gammaproteobacteria; order Burkholderiales; family Methylophilaceae; genus Methylobacillus; species Methylobacillus glycogenes. The sequence continues at coordinate 21,502 of NZ_BAMT01000002.1, read as the reverse complement.
CCTCAAGGTCAGCGAAGTGATTTTGCAGGAAGGGGTGTATACCTTCGAGCACCTGAATGAAGCCGTGGCCGAACCTGTGGTGTATATGATGGATCACTTTGTGGTGGGTGGTTTCTACCGCGTGCACACCTCGCGCGGCGTGGACGAAAACCTCAATGCACCAGGCATGCACTTTGAACCGCTGGCCTTCGAGACCCCATGCTCAACGCCAGACTGTGCCGGAGCACCGGATGCAGTGCCTAATCGCTTCTATGCTTATGGCGTAGTCGCACGCCTGGCCTTGCTGGCGGCCGCGATTGAGCTACAGGAAACTGACCCTGATCAATGATCAGGTAATCACTCCCGGAAAAACATCAGGAAACCGCATGCGCCTAGTCTTTATTCTCGACCCATTGGATCAGCTCAAGCCCTATAAGGACACCAGCCTGGCCATCATGCGGGAGGCCGCCAGGCGCGGTCATGCCTTGTATGTATCCATGCAGCATGACCTGTTTCTGCGGCATGATCAGCCACGCATCCTGGTGCAAGGCATACAGCTGCATGCCGATGGCAGCCATACGCTAAGCGCAAAGGAAGAACACGCGCCTAATGCCTTTGATGCCATCATCATGCGCAAGGATCCGCCCTTTGATAATGAATACCTCTACAGCACCTACTTGCTGGAGCAGGCAGTCAAGGCCGGGGCCAAGGTCTATAACAATCCTTCATCTATACGTGATTGGAACGAGAAACTGGCAGTACTTAACTTCCCGCAGTTTGTCCCCACTTTCATGGTAACCAGCGATCAAGCGCTGATCCGCCAATTTCTTGCAGAGCAGGAAGATATTGTGGTGAAACCGCTGGATGGCATGGGCGGTAGCGGCGTGTTCCGCCTGCGTACAGGCGACCCTAACCTTGGCGCTATCTTAGAAACTGTAACCCGCTATGGCGCCCAGACCATTATGGCGCAACGCTATCTCCCGGCTATCACTGAGGGCGACAAACGCATTATCGTGATTGATGGTGAGCCTTTACCTTATGCGCTGGCACGCATTCCGCAACAGGGGGAAACCCGTGGCAATCTGGCTGCGGGTGGCAAAGGTGTTGCCCAGCCGCTCAGCGAGCGCGATCTAGAGATTGCCAGCACCGTGGGCAAGGTACTCAAGGCTAAGGGCTTGTTCTTGGTGGGTCTGGATGTGATAGGTGAACACCTGACCGAGATCAATGTGACCAGCCCGACTGGGATGGTGGAGATTGCGGCGCAGACTGATTGCCAGCCTGCGGCGGTATTTATGGATAGGCTGGAACAGCACTCCTAGAAGCACCATACACATATCGGTGCAGTAATAAAAAAGCCAGGGCTCACCCTGGCTTTTTTATCTTGAGCTAGGCGTTATCTCGTCAATTCACGCCAGCCAGTACGACGCGATACCCCATCCGAAGCCGAGGTCTGTACCCCTATGGTAGTTTTCTGGCCGCGGGCATCCGTAACCACAGCCTTCAGTTGCCCATTGGGCAGGCGGAATATGACAGCCCCCACACTGACCCCAGTCTGCATTTTCTGACCTAGGGTAGTGGAGCCCGGGATCATCGTACCGGTCCTGAAATCAAACTGATATACCCAGCTGCTACCACCAATGGCACAACCATTATCCGCAGCGTTTACGTTATCGATTTGCGGGGTATTACTGATGACCAGCAACGTTCCCAATGCCAGTTGCGGATCAATACTCACGCGCTCTCTTGATTCGGGCAGATCGGCATACCAGCCACCATTACCCCAATCCAGACTGGTTCCGGTCGAGGAAGCGGAGGTGCCAGACTGCGAAATCGTCCTTGGCGTCAGATTACGTCCGGTATATACCGTACCATTATCGCGGATGGCATAAACAGTCTGCCTTTGCGTATCGGTAATATCGCTCAGACCCAGATAGCGCCCTGTTGCCATAAAGATTATGGGTTCGGTTACGGAAGGTACTTTTCCCACTTCAGGCTTGGTGGTCAGTGGTTGTCCCACACCCGAGGGATCAGTCAGGTAAGCCATGCGCGCCACCGCTGGCACCCTCGCGGTCAGGTCGACCTTCCAGAGATTACCCACCAGATCGCCGCCATAAACGGCGCTGGCACTGGCATCAATATCGGCATTGACATTGATGCCAGAGCTGGTTGCCAGCTTAGCAAAACCGCTAGGGCTTGCAGCGCTGCCCACACCCGTACCCAGCTTCTGGATCACGGCACCGGTAATGGCATCAACGATAAAAAGATAGCCCTGACCATTGCCGGGTGAGACATTGTTATAGCCGGATGTGAACATCACCACCCAGCGCCCGGCATTGGCATTACCTGTAGGCAGTTTGGCTATCACCGGGTTGCCATAGGTATATCCAAGGTCTGCATCCCAGAGTCGGCAATGCGCGCTAGTGTGGCAGAACTCCCAAAGCACACTGGGATTGTTTTCATCTGTGACATCCAGTGCTACATAACCGCGTCCGCCTGCGTTGAGGCCAGTTACCAGTACGGTACGCCAGGCGCTGGTAGTGGCATCATAAACATCCATGGTCTGGGGAGAGCCGTCAACCATGTATTGATGGCTCTCGCCATAATTCTTGTCTGCCAACTTGTAGAGATTAGGCATGACAGACTGTGGAATATAGGACCAGCGCGTAGCACCAGTCTCGGCATTGATGGCATGCAGCATGCCGTCATTGGCCCCTAGGTACAAAGTGCCCTGGCGCGTGGATTGATTCCCCTTGAAGGTCTGGTAATTCGGCGAGACACTATCAACAAAGTTGAACCTGGGTTGCTTGATGTAGGCAGGCGCAGAGTTGACGGTATCGCCCAACAGGTTGGCACGTAAGCGATACGCCTTGTCCGTCTGCACCGCTTCGCCACTGTTGATAGACTGCCCGCGCAGATAAGCGACCATGTTCTCTCCAAGATTGGCTTTAGCCTTGGCCGTGCTGGTCAGATTGCGGCATTGCGACAGAGAGTCGCACTTATTGCTGAAATACAGCCGTTCGGCATCACTGAGGTTGGCCCAGAGGAAAGGCTCAATCAACGGTGTCCTACCGTCATCATTCTTGAAAATACGGCGACCATCGGCCTGGCCATTCACCTGCGCCTGCGCACTCCAGGCAATCGCATCACTAACAACGCCATCGGCAGGGTTGATCACCTGGGCGACAATTTCGCCATCCCAATACACGCTACGGTAGGTCGAGCTAAAGATACGGTTGTCAGTCTGGGTGATATTGGGGCTACTGGTAGCTGAAGCTGATGCTGCACCCGTACGGTCAGACACCCCGGCCAGCGCACTGCGCAGACCTGAGATCAACTCCTTGGGTTGCTTGGCGCTGAAGTAGAGGCCACGGCCATTGACGGCGGCATGCCATAGGTCATCCAGGGCACTGGGCGCGTTTTGCGCAGGTACAGGCCAATTGCGTAACCCCTGCTTGATCTCGGCAAAAGCGCCCTCACTCGCCAGCTCATAATCGGCACGGTAATCCAGTTCACCATCCAGCCCTAAGCCCAAGGTAAATGTATTCATATGTTGCGCGGTTATCTTGTCCTTGGTTGTGGTAGGTACTTTGTCCTCCATATTCGGGCGCAGATCATTCTTGTAGTAATACATGGCGACATCGGCCAAGGTACCACTGGCCGGAATAGCCTCGCCTCGTGCAGTGAAACCACCAATGCTGGGGCCACCATCATAAGCACCGTCTGAACGTTTGGAATAATCTTCATCCGCTGCATCCTCATTCTCAATTGCTCTGCCGGCAAGATTCTGCCCGCCATTATTATTCCAGTAACCATCTGTGGTCAGGATGGCAAAATTCTGCTGGCAGGCAAACTGAATCGGGTCGTCGGGCATGCCGTTGTTGATACCGCCGGTAACCCCGGCATAATGCCGACCTACTCGTGACAAGGCTTCACGCAAAGGGGTGTTACCAGTACCTCCTGAAGCATAGAACTTTTGGTACCAGGCTTTTTTGTGCGCAGGTTCAAAGTCGTCAATTTTCAGATACCTGTCGGCACGGACTGATCCAGAACCAGGGTTGATGGTGATAAAGCCCACGCGGTAGTTATTGTCTATGGTAGAGAAGGCCTGACCTGCGGCACTTTTCATGGTCATCATGCGCGTACGGTAATAGGCATACCAGTTGGCGAAATTGGTCATTTCCTCCGCGTATGAGCAGGTAGTGCCCGCACAATCCAGCCGGTCAGCCGTCTTGGCAAAGGTGTTATCAGGTAGTATATCGATACGACGGAACTTGCCATAACGCGCAAAGACAAACACTGGGACTTGGGCAGAATACTTGGCACGGCACCCTCCCCCGCTAACCACGCCGACTCGATCCGCATTATTGCTACTATTGCAATAGCGTATATACGCCGGCACGTTGTAGGCACTGTCTCTTGTAGCCCTACAGTTAAACAAGGTAGCGTCTGTGCAGAACTCCAGCGGATCAATAATGTAGTAATGCGGATTACTATTCATGGTACGGGGATTAATGTAATCCTTAGTACCTACTCTAAACGGCCAATCATAATCGCCATCGCCATTATCATAGGTGCCACCACTAGCCTCACGTTTGTCATAGCCATTGCGTTTGCACTCACTTCTGCTGCTAGTCCCGTCGCAATAAATTAGTTCTGGATAATTAGACAGAATATTGGTTGTGACTGATGTCTGCGCACAAGTGCCAGCATCAATTTGATGTCCACTCACCCTAACCGCTGTCCAGCCCCCACTATTGCTCCCATTCATGCTGGGCAGCGTCTGTGAAATATCGCAAGGATTCACTGGCGGCGTATACAGCACGTTAGGGTTGTAATAAACGGAATTCATCTGATAATTGAATACCGGAGGTGCTCCACCCTGAGTAAGTGCATTGTTGTCAGTATTTATACCAAGAGTTTCGCAACTCCCCTGAGTACGACCACTAATACCAGTGCGGCATTTATTGGTGGAGTTCACGTAATCCGGCATGTAATTCCAGTTCATACTGCCAGAGTCATCCAGCAGGAACATCACATTAGGCCGCACCACCGTACCAGAGGCAGTGGAGAGTGGGTTATTGGAGATATCGGTCACGGCAGCCTGTGCCTGGCTAACCAACAGCAACAGCCAGCCCAGGCATAGCAGGGACAACTTTCTGCTGAGCATCATTGAATTCATCTTGTTGTTTCTCCCCTTTAGCATGTCAGGTGCCTAGACAGGCACCATGACGGTAGCCTGCACAATGCTGATTGTGTTGCGCGGCCCCTGCACACGTGTGGTAATGCGGTAATAAACCGATGGATTGGTCTGGTAAACCGAAGCCCCGATTTGCAGGCTGCTGCCTACAGTGGCATTGGTCACCGGCTCTTGGACAAGGAGGTGGAGCAGGTGTTGTTGACGCCAGTCCCATCCTGACCGTTATAAGGACCAGTTGTCCGGCACAAGCGATGTATCAGGTATTGCACCCGGTTACCGGCGGCATCGGTACCTACATCCACGGCATTGCTCCAGACACTGGTGCCATACCAGTCCGGGTCGGTGGTAAGCGTATTGGCGGTGTAGCCCTGGGCCAGATTATTGTCGCCCAGTGCATTGCGATTGCCATCCAGCCAGACCAGAGCGGCCTGCAACCCACGGTCGGCAGACATCAGCGTGGATTCCTTGAATGCCAGATTTCCGGCGATGACATTGGTGGCATCGACAGAGCGCCACAAGGCCAGACCAGCCAAGGTCATGGCAATCAGCACGATTAATGCAATCAGCAGCACCACACCGCGTTGACGCTGTGCAGGGGCTGATATGGACGGGATCAGGTGGGTGGTTTCCATAACATGTTCCGTAACACCACTGTGGTTTCAAAGACCTGGTAGCGGTAATGCTGCCAGTCGCTCAAATTGCCAACATTGCTAAAGGTGCCACCAGTCCAGGTGGGCAAGTTGCTGGTAACTATTTCGGCTTCCCGTTTGCCGCTACGACTAACCAGGCCAACCCGTACCGCCATGACTTTTTCCCATTCATCCCACGAGATGATGCCATCGCCATTGAGATCAGGCGTGGTGCTGTAGCCATCGATGGTATTGCCGACATCACCGTCGGAGTTGAGACCATAGTCTGCCTGCAGGTCAATCACCCCATCTGCAATCAGCATGGCCTCGCCGGTCAATTCAGAAAACATCTGCAAGCCACCATCGACAATGGAATAACGATTGCTCACCGGATTGCGCCCCATATTGAACACCTGAGCACTGGAGGGATAAATCAGGCTGCCATGGTAACGGGCTGTAGAAGCATGGGTGATGTTGTTCTGATACGGTGTCCCTGGCGTCGCTGTAATCTGCGTCAGATCACAGGTCATGCCAGCGGCAGCCGTCACCAGCACATCTCCAACCGTATAACCAAAGCGATTACTGACCACATAATCAGAATCAGCAGTGACCATGTTTTGCAATAGCGCAGAAGGGCTAGTGATCATATTGGCATTGCTATAGGTCAGTTGAATCACATCTGGTGCAGTATCCAAACCTTGCGTAATACGACTAGGCACAAACAAGAAACTGACGGCACGCCCATTGCTGGTATCAGTACCAGAAACCTGGCATCCCAGCACTTGTGAGACATTCATGCCATAACCAGATTGACGAATATCGCGTTCTATGGCCAGCAGCGCCAATGCGCCATTCTGCTGTGAATCACTACCTGCGGCCGTGGTACGGTTACTGTCCTGCGAGATGGACAATACCTGGCCTATCACCAGCATACCCAGCAGGCCAATGACGATGCCTACCATCATTTCGACCAGGCTGAATCCGCGTTGATGACGATACATAATGGCCGTCCTCATGGTGTGGGATTCATATGGATATAAGCCACGGTGGTATGGCTATGTGCCTCACGTTCCGATGGTGGCTGCCAGAACACTGTGACAGTGGCGGTATAGCCAGTGGTGGCATCACCGTTGATGACTACGGTAGGCGCGTGCGTATCCACGCCAGGCAGGCGATTACTGACATCGGCCAGCCATCTGGCCAGATCGGGAGAGCTGCCACCCGGCAAGCCATAGTTCTCAATGCCACTGCTACCCGCGGTCCAGAGGCTGGATACCAGGCGATTGGCCAGATATGCCGCCTCCAGCCTATATTGCGCATCCGATACTGTTTTCATGGCCGAAGCCTGCAAGCCTATGATGGCCAGCACCCCCATGGAAAACACCAGAATGGCAATCAAGCCCTCGAGCAGAATAGAACCTTGCTGGAACTGGGCAGAGTTTAGGCGCATGCTCTTGGGTCTCCTACGGTCGTGACAGCGGGGTCACAAAAATGCACGCTGCCTCCGCGAATCAGGATACGTAAATTGCGGCTGCCGCCTCCAGTAGAAGTGAAATCCAGCTGTCGCACAGGGTTGCTGCCATCATTGTTGTAAGTGACGCGCCCCATACCATTGAAGGTGATGCGGCCTGTGCCTGCCGGAGTCACCTCTACCGCGATGTTGGCCGCGCCCTCATTGCTGCTCTTGTTCTGTATCACCTCAGGGCAATCCTCCACACCATCGGCATCAACATCCACCACCACAATCTGGCACCCTACTGACCAGGCGGGATACTCACCCAGGGTGAATACCACATTGGTATTGCGGCGTATTGCCTCGGCTCGTGCCAATTGCAAGCCGGTATTGATATTTTGGGCCGCTGCACGGATTTTCATATTGCCCAACATATCGCTGAAGCTGGGAATCGCAACACTGAGCAAGATGATGGAAATAGCCAGTGTCACCATCATCTCGACCAGTGTGAACCCCTGCTGCCGCGAGCTCATCAGCAACTTCCACCGGGTTTGGTCAGCCAGCAGCTGGCAGGCACCGTCGCATCTGGGAATCCAGTGGTGATGCGCTGGTTATCCTGATTAATAGTGTAGCTATAACCACTCAGGCCCTGAGCGGCAACACCAGTGGCGGTGATGAGAAAAGTCTGATTGCCACTGGGATTGCTGCAGGCATAAGTGAAAAATTGCACAGCAGGCGAGGCGGGCATGGTCACATTGGCACAGTCATAACGCCTATGATCCTGGTAACTGCGCTCCATGCGGTTGCGTACATCCGAAAGCTGGGAAATCGCTTCCGCCACTTTGGCTCGAACTACGTATCGGTTATATGAAGGAATAGCAACCGCTGCCAAAATGCCCACGATAACGACGACGATCATGAGCTCTATCAAGGTAAATCCCAGCTGTGCCGCTTTAATGTCTTGTGCAGACTTCCCGGGCTGAACTGGATTTAACTGTTGGACTGCTTTCATCGCCACTCTCCTTTCATGTTGGCATCATGCAATAAAGAAGTACACACCTGCCAGTTTTACCGATAAACGGTGACATGTCACTGACAAACGGTCAGCCAGCCCCGCTTTGCAGTAGTGCCAGGCACTTATGTTAAAATCAACTCTTTGCATTCAAACACCATGCGTCCCTGCCTCCTGATTTTGCTTAGTTGCCTGATACTGGCCGCATGCGGCACCAAGGGTGATCTCTATATCCCGGAAAGACAGTACCCCCAGGATCAACCATCCGCTGAGTCGCAATCCAACCAATCCCAGCAAAAGCAGCCCGCTTCAAGCAGGCAAACGCCGGTTCAAACCAAACAACTCGATTGATCGTCTACCCGTGAATTCATTCCAGCTTAAAAATGGCAACCTGCATGCCGAAGATGTTTCCCTGACCCGCATTGCCGAGGAATTCGGCACCCCTTGCTACGTCTACTCCAAGGCAGCCCTTGAGTCCGCCTATACGCGCTTTGCAGCGGGGTTTGCTGGACGTGACCATCTGGTGTGCTTTGCGGTGAAATCCAACCCCAGCCTGGCTGTGCTCAATACCTTTGCGCGCCTGGGGGCAGGTTTTGATATCGTCTCTGGCGGTGAACTCGCACGCGTGCTGGCAGCAGGGGGTAACCCGGCAAAAGTGGTATTTTCCGGCGTAGGCAAGACAGCCGCCGAAATGGAGGCCGCATTACAGGCAGGCATTTTCTGCTTTAACGTCGAATCCGCCAGCGAGCTGGAGCGCCTGAATGAAGTTGCAGGCCGCCTGGGCAAGATCGCGCCAGTGTCGCTGCGCGTCAATCCCAATGTAGACGCCAAGACCCACCCTTACATCTCCACTGGCCTCAAGAACAACAAGTTTGGCGTGGCTTATGAAGATGCTTTCAGCTTATATCAGCGTGCAGCCAGCCTGGACAACATCAAGGTGCATGGCGTCGATTGCCATATAGGCTCGCAACTCACAGAGCTGTCACCCTTCCTTGACGCCTTTGATCGCGTGCTGGCCTTGGTGGATCAGCTAGAAGCCGAAGGCATTGCCATAGAACATATTGATCTGGGTGGTGGCATAGGCATCTGCTACAGCGATGAAACTCCCCCTGATTTCTCAGCCTACGCTGCGGCGGTGCTGGAAAAACTGGGTGAGCGTGCGGTCAAGCTAGTGTTCGAGCCAGGTCGTGCGTTGGTAGGCAACGCAGGCACGCTGCTAACCAAGGTTGAATACCTCAAGCACACCGAGGCCAAGAATTTCGCCATTGTTGATGCAGCCATGAACGACCTGATGCGCCCTGCGCTGTACGACGCTTACCACGACATAGTGGCCGTGAACCCGGCTACAGATACCCCGGCGCAGGTGTATGAGATTGTTGGCCCAGTATGCGAAAGTGGCGATTTCCTCGGCCATGATCGTGAACTCGCGCTCAAGCAGGGAGATTTGCTGGCAGTCTTGTCCGCAGGTGCTTACGGCATGAGCATGAGCTCAAACTACAATACCCGCCCACGCGCTGCCGAGGTCATGGTATTTGGTGACAAGTATCAACTGGTACGCCAGCGTGAAACCATCTCCCAGCTATTCGCACTTGAGCAAATTCTGGGCTAAACTTCATATTCAAATACCAATAAGCGGAGACTTAAATGCGCCTGATTCTTGCCATTTTCCTGCCATGGGTGCAGTTTTTCACCATAGGTCGGCCAATTGCCGGCATCATCTGCCTGATTCTGCAATTGACTATCATAGGCTGGTTGCCTGCGGCCATCTGGTCGGTATACGCCTTGAGCGAATACAAGACCGATCAGAAAATCCAGCGCGCCTTGCAAAAATAGCGCTGCCGCTTTTGCAGAAATAAAGCCGCAGTTTCAAGTATGAAAAAAGCCAATGTTTACACATTGGCTTTTTTATTTTCGTCGCGGGCAATAGCGACCTCAACAGCAGCCTGAATAGCGGCTTGCAGCTAGGCTGATCGCAACAGCTTTTCCTTGGGGCCATCAGCCACCATTTTGCCACCATCCAGCGCAATAATGCGCTGCACCGCACTCATCATAGCCGCACTATGGCTGATCATGATCAGGTTGCCATCACCCACCACTTGCGGCAGGCGTTGTGCCAGCAGGCTTTCGCCTTCAGGGTCCAGGCCCAGGCTGGGCTCATCCAGCAGCAAGATACGGCTGGCTTGCGCAAAAGTCCGAGCCAACGCCACCTTCTGCCGCTGCCCGCCAGAGAGGTTGCTGCCACGGTCAGCAATCGCCATGGTCAGGGTCAGCCTGCCCTGTTTCAGTTCTTCTTCCAGCCCTGAGGCCCACAGTGCCTGTTGCATGCGTTCACTGTTGGATTTGCTGCCTGCCAGCAACAGATTGGCTTCCAAGGTGCCCGCAAACAGCACCGGGTCTTGCGGCTTATAGGCCATCCAGCGCGCGCGGTCTGCGGGGGAAATGGCATGCAGTTCGTAGCCATCAATCAGCACTTCGCCTTCATCAGCGATGTTCAATCCAGCAATCAGTTTAAGCAGCGTGCTCTTGCCTGCGCCTGGTCTGCCCAGCAGGCCTATTTTTTCACCAGCAGCGATATTGAGGCTAATACTGTCCAGCGCGGCAGGCCTATCAGGGTAGCGCTTGCTCAGGCGTAGCAGGGTGATATCGCCCCTGGCCTCGGGCTTGGCTACCTTGAACGAAGCATGAGGCGCACTTTGCTCTATGTCTTCACTGACCCCTTGCGCCGCCTTGCCAGACTCCAGCAGATGATCCATGCGCCCGGCAGCACGGGCAAAATCTTCCCACTTGCCCAGCACCAGATAGAGCGAAGTCACCAGCATCATGGCGCGCGCTGCCAGCAGTGAACAGGCAATCAAGCCGCCCACCGACAATAGCCGCGCTTCTATCAGATAAGCGCCCAGAGTCAGCACCGCTACCGTGGTAAAGGTCATCATGCCTGCGGATAAAGTATTGCTGTGGCTGGCCGAGAGACGGCGTGCGGCTTCCAGCTCGCTGACCTGATCAGACTGACTGCGCCAGCCCTTGAGCAAGGCTTCCACGCCTGGCACGGTACGCACGATTTCCATGCCTTGCAGCACTTCGCCTATATAAGCCATGCGTTGGGTAGAGGTTTTCTCGGCATCGCGGTTAAGGCGCAAGGTCTGGCGTTGCAGCATATAGCCTATGCCCGCATAGAACAGGGTTAGTATCCCGACCAAAATCATGATGGGCCAGGCAATCACGCCTATCACCAGCATATAAAGCAAATAGAAAGGCAGATCGGCAATCGCCAGTAGATAGGTGGAGGAGATAAAGTTGAGCGCGTTGGTGAGGTCGCGGTAATGCGCCAGGAAAGTGGCCATGCCGCCAGTCGGCGTATCCCTGTCCGCCAGCAGCTTGTGCCACAAGCCTTCATCGGTGCGGCGTGCCATATCGGCCGCGACCTTTTCCACGGTCCAGTTACGCGTGATGCGCATGCCTACATCCAGCGCAATAAAAATCGCCATGCCTATGACCAGCGCCCACAAGGTCTCAAACACGCCGTTGCTGACGATTTTGTCGTAGACCAGCATGGAGAACAGCGGCAGTAATATCTGGCCGCTGTTGATCAACAGGCTGGCAAAACTGACCTCAAACCACTGTTGACGCAATAACTGCCATAGCGTGGCAAAACCAATGGCCGGACTCGCTTTTTGTTGCATCAAGCGGCCGTGGTCCAGTTCACTGCGGCCAGTGCCTGATTGCTGGCGTTGTAGATGGTATAAATACCTTCAGCGGTGATATTGCTGGGTGAAACCACGTTATTGCTGGCATCCCTGACCTGTTCACCGGAGTTCAGTGTGAAGGTCAATACGTCCCCGCCAGCACCACCATCGTGCACCAAACGCAGGGGTTGGCTTGAAGAGCCCAACACACTCTTGATGCTATTGGCATCCACAGAGAGTGTGGTGGTGACGTTATCCTTGATATTAATAATGTCGATATTGGTCACCTTGGCATAACCCGGCGCTTCCGAGCCTGTAGGCGCAAAGGTCGAAAGCTGATACAGCTCGTTGGGCCTGAAGCCTGTCAGAATCAAGGTATCAACCCCAGAGTCCCCATTGATGCTGGTAAAACGGTTCTGGGTGTAATTGGCAGTGCCATTGGCCAATTCATCAACCGAGGCGTAAATGGTGTCATTGCCAGCGCCGCCACTGACTGTATCGCGGCCTTGGGTGGCGTAGATAATGTCATTACCATCGCCACCTTGCATCAGGTCATTGCCAGCCCCACCATCCAGAGTGTCAGCCCCGGCACCACCGATCAAGGTGTCATTGCCATCACCGCCAAGCAGTGAGTCATTGCCATTACCGCCGTCAAGATAATCATTGCCCAAACCACCGATCAAGGTGTCATTACCATCCCCACCAAACAGGCTGTCATTCCCGGCACCACCATCAATGTAGTCATTACCCAGACCGCCTTCTATGCGGTTATTCTGACCATCGCCAACAATCGTGTCGTTAAAATCAGTGCCTATCAAGTGGCGGATATCCACCAGATAACTGGTGCCCAGCGTGCCGCCATAATTGGTGCTCACAGAAGCCGCTACTTTGGTGGTACTGAAATCAGCGGTATGGCTGACACTGATGGTGCTGGTAGTGCCAAGATTAATGTTCACGGCCGCCGAAGCGTGCAGGAAAGTGGCGGTATTTTCACCCGCGCCGCCTATCAGGGTATCGTTGCCACCCATGCCTTCCATAGTGTCATTACCACCCAGACCTTCAATCAGGTTATTGAGCTGGTCACCATAGAGGGCGTCGTTGAACCCCGAGCCACGCAGATTGTTGATATTGCTGATGACATCACCCTGCGCCTCACCACTGATGCCCTGCTGCCCTGCAGCACCCACCCCAGCCACCGCTGCAGTGGTCAGCTTGACGACTACCCCGCCTGCTGCATTTTCGTAGCTGGCAGTATCAGTACCCAGACCACCATCTATGGTGTCTGCACCAGCACCGCCTTCCAGGATATTGTCAGTATCACTGCCGATCAGCACATCTGCGCCATTGGCAGTACGCAAATTCTCGATTCCGGTCACACGGCCAGAAACACCATTCACCACGCCCGTGGCGAGGTTGGCATTCACCACATTATTCACCACGTTATAGAACAGGCTATCCACGCCGGAACCACCATCCACGGTTGAAGCGGCATTGCCGACCATGATGTAGTCATTGCCTGCACCCGAAGACACTGTGTTGATGCCACTGCCAGCATAGATGCTGTCATTGTTGGCACCCGTGGTGATATTGTTGTTGCCGTTACCTACGGAGACACGGTTAAAGCCATCACCTGCGTTGATCGTGTTATTGCCGCTGCCCGCCTCGATAACATCATTGCCTATGCCCGAGGTGATGGTGCTGTTGCCACCGCCCACACCAACATAGTTGTTACCATTGCCAGCCGCTATCGTGTGATTGCCACTGCCTGAGGCCACGATGGTGTCATTGCCGGAGCCTGCAGTAATGTTGTACACAGCCGTGCTGCTGCTGTTACCAGCAGTGATGGTGTTAATCCCATCCCGCGCATTGATGTTACTGTTGAAATTGCCTACCGTGATGGTGTCATTGCCAGTGGCTGAGCCATTGATATTCTGGATACGGATCAGCACGTCGGCACCGCTACCACCACTGATCTGCGTTTCTACTGTTGGGTCGGCAATATTGATGGCCACGCCATTCGCGCCAGCATGGAGGTAATCCACGGTATTGCTGCCTGCACCGCCATCAATCCGATTGACCGCAGCACTCGCAAAGATGGTGTCATTACCACTTCCGGTGGTGATGTTCTCTATGCTGGTCAACACATTGGCCAAGCCGTTGGCTTCACCCGTCTGCAGATTGGCGACAATGTTGGAAGTAATGCTGCTGTTGTAGATCACGGTATCTACACCCAGACCACCATTGATAGTGCCTGGATAGCGCCACTGGCAGTATCCAGGCTAGGGGCAACTGACACCCTGAAGGTGTCATTATTGTCTGTGCCCACCAGGTTTTCTATGCTGCGCAAAGTGACGTTGCCGCTGGTGCTGGTAGCTGTGCCATTGCCGCTGGCATCCAGCGTGACATCAACCGAGGCCAGCCCGGCGAAACTCGCGGTATCTACACCGTTGCCACCCTCCAGCGTATCAGCACCGCCATTACCAGTCAGAGTGTCATTGCCATCGCCGCCACGCAGCAGGTTGGCGCGTGCATTACCGCTGAAATTGTCATCGCCAGCACCACCATAGATGTGCTGGATATCATTAAAGGTATCCGTGGCAATGGTGTTGCCGCCTTGTACCACAGTGCCTGTACACTGTTGTTGACGCCTATACTGGCAGTGGCATTCTGCCCTGCGGTCATGCCTTCATAGCTCAGCGTGTTGACGCCGTCTGTGGTGCCACTGTTGGTATCACCGTAGATGGTGTTATTACCCAAGCCACCTTGTATGGTGTCGTGACCAGTACCGCCATACAGCGTGTCATTGCCATCACCACCGAGAATGGAGTCGCGCCCGGCGCCACCTTCCACCAGGTCATCGCCATTGCCAGCATCAATGATATAACCCACACCATTGGAAGGCAGAATCAGCACAGACTCACCATTCTTGGTGGCTGTGTAATCATCCACGGTCACGGCATCACGGTAGCTGAAGTAGAAATCCTTGCTCAGCTCAAAAGTCACGGCACTGACCTGGCCTTTGATCAGGGCGACGATAGTGAAATCGGAAGCGCTGCCACCTATATCAAACAGCACTTTAAGATCTATGCCGTAAGTACCATCCGGCTGCAACACCAGGGCGCTGGGGTTGATAGTCCATAGCGTACCGCCACTACCACTGACAGAAGACACACCTGAGCCGCTGAGACTGAAACCAGGCGGCAAGGCTTGACCAGGGGCTGGGGTAAATTGCAGCGTAATCTCGGTGACACCAGTAAAGCCATTGGTACTGAGGTAGAAATTCTTGTTCCATACCTGGTTAGCATCACTGGAGAACAAAGGATTCAACGTAATGTTGTCATTGCCTGCGGTGCCATTGATTCTTTCAATAGCTGCCTGGCTTGCAGCACTGCGTGCCTCGGCATTTTCTGCCGCCGTGCCACTGGGGTCACGTGCGCCTGTAGGCAAATCGTTGGTAAATGCCTGCCCGGTTTTGTATTGCGAAGCGGTATACAGCCCACCAAAAATCTCGGGCTGAGCAATATTCAAACCTTCAGGTGTTTCAACGCGGTTACCCAGACGGAACACCGCTGGCTGATCCACGCGTGGCGGAATAATCGCATCGATAAACTCGCCGCTGTTATTGCCACGGCCATTGATACTGCCGCGTTGAATCTGGTTGGCAGAGGCCGATTGCGGCAAGGATGGCGCTTGGGGCAAAGGCGCAGCTGGTGCGGCGGGCGCGGCGTTCTGGTTGTTGAAAGCCATGAACAGCGCAGCGTAATCAATTTCATCAGGCTGCAGCTCGGTCAAGCGGGTATCGATATTCTCGCTGATGATGCGCAGATTGCCAGCATCAGCAGCATCAACAGTGCCAACCTGTTTGAACAGTTCGGTCAGGTTGGTGTTGAAGCTATCGCCGAATTGCACCTTGGGTGCATCGGCTTCCAGCGCATCCAGTGCGCCGTTGGGGATGATGATGTAGCTGCCATCGGCAAAGCCCAGCACCAGGTCAACGTCAGCGACATCAACCGATTTCAGCGCACCATGGCCTTCCGTCAGTTTGATAATGCCGTCCGCATCTGCATGTACACGCGTCACATTGGTCACGTGGTTCTGCTTGGCACTGGGGCCATTGCGTTGTTCGGTCACTGCGGGTTGGGTAATTGCCATGATGCTACTCCTTGCTCTGATTTGCCGGAACCAGACCCGGCAGTCTCAAGCTGGCGGCCAGGGCCGCCGCTTTGATTAAGCTAAAACCTAGCGCTTTGCCTTTGCTTCTTCCAGCAGCGCTTCCATTACCGCGCGCTGCTCGGCAGGTGAGAACCTGTCCATCATTTCGGTGATATTGGTACGCAACTCCATGGAGTCATCTGTCATACGCGTCATCATGTCACTCATGCGCGAGAGATCACTACCCTGGCGCGTGGTGGCCTGAATCAAGCCTGTGAAATGATCATTCAACTGGCTCAACATATCGGCGTTGCCGCGCTCCATCAGGTTAAGAATGGTGCCCAGCTGACGGCCCACACGTTGCAGTTCACCACGGAATTGTGAAACCGATTCATTGTGGTCGGCCATGGCGCGCATCATTTCACTACGTTGCTTGCTGAAGTTATCCAGCTCAGCTTGCAGCGCTCTATCTTGCAAACGTGAGGATTCACTCAGGCGCTCTTCAATACGGCGCAGCACGCGGATTTCTTCAGTGGCAATTTCACGGCGGAACTTGAGTTCTGCCGGGTCCATACCCGCGGCAAAGCCAGAGCCTGTGCTGCCACCTTCCAGCACCACACCTTCAATCACGCCATCGCCAGCGACCAGAGTGCCGCCTTCGCTAACTGTCTTGGCATTGGCCACACGCGACAATGCCTGCTCAATATGTTGCGCCACTTCGGAGCCCAGGAGCGAAAGCACTTCCTGGTTACAGCGGCGTACTGCCACCATCATGAAACCGAGGATGATGGAACCCAGCAGACCGAACAGCGAGGCCGAGAAGGCAATGCCCATGGAGCGCATAGGCGCACGCATACGCGCCACCATGTCGCGGAACACTTCAACCGGGCTATCCACCGCCAGGTTGACGGTGGCAAAGCTGGAGATCAGTTGCGCAATGTCATCCAGAGTAGCCAGCAAACCGATAAAGGTACCCAACAGGCCCAGACCTACCAGCAAGCTGGTGAGGAACTGGGGCAAGGCATTGCGATTGGTCAGCCTGCGGCCTGCGCTATTGAGTTCAGCATCAATCGCCACTTGCTCCTGGTGGGCAATGCCACGGCCAGTAGATGTCGCCATCATGCGCAGCACATAGGCAATATCGCCTTCGTAGTTTTGCGCCCTGTCCTGCAACTGAGCTGGGCCTTCACCCGCCTGCACAGCGGTGGTGAAATCATCCAGCTTCTCGGCTTCCTTCAGCATGCGTCGCACGTTGAGCATGATGAGGATGCCGCCTATCAGGGTGATGGCGAAGATCGCATAATTAATCTGCGGATGAGGATTCTCAACCAGGGTCTTGATGATGGCGTTGTGGTAGATGGCGGCACCAAGCAACAGCAGCACAAATGGCAACGCCGCGTAAAAGTAATAGATTCTCAGTCGTTTCAGCATGTGGAACTTACCTTTAGCAATTGATTCTTAACTAACTTTTGAGCTAGCTTTTTAACTAACTTTTATCTTGGATCGCGGAAAACACGATCCCCAAAACGCATCATCGGTGACAGTAGATAGGACAACACTGTGCGCTTGCCCACTACAATATCCGCCGTTACCGACATCCCTGGCGAGATCGGTCCGGCCGATTTGGCCATCCTGACTTCGCTAACACTGCCTACATCTACCCGCACGCGGTAGTAATAGCCTTCACGTTCATCAAACAGCGTATCTGCGCTGACTTCGGTCACCTTGCCCGGCAAGGCACCATAAGTGGCGTAATCAAAAGCGCCTATGCGTACCCGCGCTGGCAAGCCCGAGCGCAGGTTGGCTCTGTCATCCGGCTTGGAGCGTGTTTCCACCACTATGTGTTCATCCTCTGGGGTGATTTCCAGCAGCGGTTCACCCGGCCTAATCACACCACCCACGGTAGAAAGCATCATGCGATTCACAAAACCCGCCATGGGCGCACGCACTACATTTCTATCCAATCTGTCCACACCAGTCTCAAACTCAAGACTGGAGCGCTGCAACTCTGCACGCACATCGGTCAACTGCGCGGTGGCATCGGCACGGAAGCGCGCCCATAACTCACTCACCCGCGATTCAATTTCCGATTGCGCCGCCTTCAACCTCGGCAGCGCCGCCTCGGCTTCGCGCAACTGCGATTCCAGCCTTTGCAAACGCCCTTCAACATCCAGCAGTTCCATCTTGGAGGCTGCGCCATTCTGGTTCAGCCCCTCAATCAAATGATGTTGACGCCTGGCCAACTCAATTTCATTCACCAAATTCTTGCGCCGCGTTTCGATCTCGGCAATTTCGCCACGGCGCTGTGCACTCTGGTCACGCAGCACGCGTGACTCTTCATTGACACTGGACACCCGGGCTTGCAGCGCTGCAGATTCCACCTGCATGACCTCGGCATCATTCAAATCGGCAGGAAAAGCAATCGCCGTCTTGCCTCTGGCTTCTGCCAGCAAGCGCGCCTCGCGGCCACGCAAGGCATCGCGTTTGGTACGTTCCTGCCCGAGGTCAGAGCGTGCCTTGATATCCGACAACTCAATCAGCGGCTGGCCTGCCTTTACCACTTCGCCTTCTTGCACCAGGATGGTCCGCACTATGCCGCCTTCCAGATGCTGCACTATCTGCGCCTTACCTGCCGGGACCACACGGCCGACGGTACGTACTATCAAATCCACCCTGGCCAGCGAGGCCCAGGTCAACAGGGCCGCCACCGCCAGCACGCTGATCAGCACAAAGGCCCGCGTCGGTGTCATTCTTTGCCATGCAGCACGCAGCATGCGACTCAAGGCTTGCGCGTAACTGGTACTACCGATACCAGTGAGCTATCCGAACGCGCGTTGCCATCCTGTACGGAAACATTGATACGATCAGCAGGCAGCTTCATTTCTATCAGCAAATTACGTACGGCCATGGCGCGGTAGAAGGCCAGACGACGCGCTTCGGTAAAGCCAGGCGGCACGGTCACTTCCAAGGTCACACCGCCACTGTCGACAATAGGCTGCAGCGGGCCACGTAAACCAGAGGCTTCATCGGTGGAAATCGTGATGGCGTCATCAACAAAGTCGATCACCAGACCACCCTGCGTGCCTTGTATGGTCATGTCTGGCTCATCCGCACGTATGGTGGCTATCACCACGCGGCGTGGGCTGTTGCGGCCTACGGACTTATCGAATTGACCACCAGTCTTATCCAGCTGGCCTGCGGACTTCTCACCCTGCAATGCCACTACCTGCTCGCGCAGACGGCGGGCTTCTTCGTCCTTGCCCTTGAGTGCCGCGAGTTGTTTCTGCAAGGCCTCAACCTGCTGGCGCAGGCGTGCCGCATCATCATCGGAAACATGGGAAGTAGGCTCTACTGCCTGCATATCCGAAGGTGTGAGTTGGGAAACCTGAAGCTGTTGCTCATTAGGGGGTGCCACTGGTGTTTCAGCGGTGACATGCTTGCGCCCAAGCTCCATGGCAAAGATGAACACGGCGATGGTCATGATGACGACCACAAAGAGCAGGTTCAGCACCAGATTGCTGACTGCATCTACATAGCCAGGCCAGAATATGCCCGCGTCATCCTGTTCGTTATCTATCTGCATGCAGACCTCTCGACTTATCTTGCACTATGGCGTCGGCAGCGGCGCTACCAGGCCATCATCTTGCGGTAACGGTGTCACCACTGGTTCATCCGAGCCGCTGGTATTGTTCAAAGATGCAGGGCCGAAGCCTGGGCCTTTACCTGCCACCATGGTCGCGGGCTGGGATTGACCCAGCAAACGATTGATCTGCGACAAGGCGTCGATTTCCTGTGCGTGCAGCGTCACCAGACGGGTACGTGCCTGATATTGCCTGTCATAGACATCCAGCAGATCGAGCAAGGACTGATTGCCTGCCAGCATCTTCTCGGACATGGCATTGGCAGCAGAGGTGATCGCGTTCAATTCGCGGTAACCCGCCAGCAACTGCTCACGTGAGGATTCCAGAATGGCGTACTGTGAAATCATGGCCTGGCTGATACGCCGTTGCAGGTCATCCAGACGGTAACGTGACTCTTCGATGCGTGAGATCTTTTCCTTGGTCAGGTAGTAATCACCACCACCATTGATCAGGTTCCAGTTCATCACCAGCATGAAGCGCTTGTCATCCTGCTCACCCACGCGGCCACCGGCATTGTCAGTGGTCAGGCGTGACAGCTCCAGATCCAGGCGCGGAGCATAACGGCTGCGCGCCACATTCTGGTCTATCTCGGAAGCACGCAGCTCCTGGCGCAGCGAGGCAATATCAGGGCTATTGCTCATGGCAATCTTGATGGCTTCTGAAGCCGAGGCCGGGATATTGCCCATGTCTTCGCGCTCAGGCAGGCGTATGTTCTGCGGCGCAACATTGGTCAAACGCAGAAACTCGATGCTGGCAGCGGCATGGGCAGCTTCCTGCTGGGTACGTGCAGAACGCGCAGCCAGGCTGCGAGCGCGCACACGCTCTCTATCAGCCGAGCTGGAGGCACCAGCTGTTGCGCGCTTGTCTATATAGGTGAAAAGCTCATTGAGCTGGTTTTCATAACCCAGCGACAGATCCGCCGACAAACGGCTCGTGGTCAGGCCGAGATAGGCATTGACGGTAGACAGCCAGGCATCACCCTGAACCCCACGGCGCGATTCTTCACGTGAGCTGATAACGGCTTGCCTGCGCTTCCAGTCATAAATACTGGATAAATCGACAATCGGTTGACGCAGGGTAATGGAACGATCAGTACGGGTATGTGTGGACTCGTCTAGGCGGCCACCCGTGCGCACATCAATGGCGGAGGAAGGATTGGAAATTTCCCTACCCTTGCCATAGCGCACAGAAAGATTGGGCAGCAACAAGGCTCTTGCCTGCTTGGACTGGGCTTCGGCCTGATTCACACGCTCATCGGCCACGTGCACATCGCGGCTGAACTCAAGTGCCGCATCGGTAGAGCCACGGATATCTATGGTATCTACCGTGGTCGCTGGCACCTGACCAACTCGCGTTTGCTCAGCGTATTCGCTGCTCAGGTATTCGTTATGGACTTCGTTGCCTACGGCAACTGGTATGGTGCTAACACCAAACAGGCGCGATAGCTGCAACTGGCTGACATCAGCCACGGATTGCGGCTGGTTTGAAAAATCCAGATCCAGCGGCTGCAAGCCTATGGGCGAAATATTCAATTTGGCAGCCTGCTGCGGTGCAGCTTGTGGCTGAGTCGCTTGCTTGGCCACAGGCGCTGGTGCAACCACGGCTGCAGGGGCTGCGCTCGCCGCAGGCTTGGCCAATTGCTCAGGCGTGCTGGGCGCTATCACCAGCTGAGGCTGTTTCAAGCCCTGCTCGGTCGCTCGCACCGCCTCACCCGCAGCATTGGCTGCTGCCGTGGCCGCGGTCGCTGCGGCGGTCG
>NZ_BAMT01000003.1 GCF_000617925.1 Methylobacillus glycogenes JCM 2850 | reverse complement strand
GTAACCTGAATGCGCTTATCGTCATCTTCAGCTAATGACCTTAATACCTTCGCAAACGTTTGAGCTTGGATCGGATGCTGAAAGAGCTCTGGCTCTTCGATTGCCAAGCAGATAACTCCATCTGACGATGCTGCTCCAGATTGAGCTAGAAGCTGAAGCGCTGATATAAGAATTGTCCTTTGAAAACCATGTCCCTGTCGCTCTACTGCAGTTGCAGTTGTCCCATCAAGCACAGTAACTTCGAATGTGGTCTTCGGTGCTTTGAGTTCAACCTCTGCAGGAGAAACTACAACTGCCCTACCAGGAGAGTAGGATGCAACAACTGAATTAAGTTGAGTAGTCATTGCCTCCAGCTGAGTCTTGAATTTTTCCTCATACACTTTTTGTTGCTGCGATCGTGAATCCTCGACGATTTTCGCAATTTCTTCATCAGCTGCTGCCCGATCTACGGAACGCTCAAGGATGCGACCTATGATGCTTGCTTTGCCATCAATAGACTCCTCGCTTGCTCGAAGATCAGCAGTTACTAGGACAAAGTCAAAGAGGCCACTCATTTTCCCGCCACTGTTAAAGCCAAAAAAATTGGTCTGCAAAGACTCTAGCGCATCCTCAAGCAAATCTGTATGTGATGCTTCCCAAGCTGTAATTGCCTCATCAACGGCAGAGCCAGTTTTCGCGTCCGGCAACTTCAGTTCTGGATGGTCAGAAATGAGAATTCTATATAACTCCTTCTTAGCGGTTGCATTACTTGCAGCTTTAATTTCGTTAAAAGCCGGATACCCTTTAGCGTTAGCGGAAAGAAAATCTCCCCCTTCGGGTGATCTGCGTCTCCATGCAGTAAAAGTTGGTACACCATCCGGTACATACTTGCCTAGCGCTTCTCGATCTTTCTCAGTCAACTCGTCAAATGTAACTTGAACTTCGATATTTTCCTCAGCCACCCCAAAAGAACAGTCTTTCTCAGTAAGCGAGCCAGGTTTCCCGTTGAAGAACCAGTCTAGTGCCCGAAGCACGGTTGATTTCCCAGCTCCGTTAGGCCCGATGAATGTTGTAACAGAATCAAAAGGAATCTCTACGTTTTTTAACGCTCTAAAATTCTTGATATGTACAGTTTTAATTTTCATGTAAAAACTTCTCAACACATTGCTATTACTGAAATTTAAAAATTCAATCGTATCGCTCACTACCTTAGCGAAAGGATTTGTATACAGAAAACAAGGTATGGAAAAACAGACTACAAGCAATTTTATTTATCTGGGTCAAATACCTAAAACAATGAATAATTCGCAATAATAACTTGATCCAATGAATTTTAATCTAGATATGATAATAATGAACTAATTCAAAATATTATTTCTTGGAGTATGGCACACGGTTTTTAATTATATAAGCATTAAGACCATTTCCAGCACGTGCAAGAATTTTCATTCTTTCTATATGAGCAGACCCTGCGGAACCGTACGTGTAAATATAAGTAGCTCCACTTGTGAACCGAACTAATATTCCCTCATCACCGATTTGATAAGCTGAAATTCCTGAATCTCCATTTACATCTCTGTAAGCTTCCATGTTAAGTTTCCTTGCAATATTAGAAATTTAGTTAATGCATTGATTAGTGCCCTGCATGAGTTCAACTATATCAACATCCAGGACTAAAATTGAAGAAATATTAGATTAACTTAAACAGATAAAAAATTCGCTTTATCGCAGAATTATTAATTTATAACAAAACCACACTAAGTTAAATATCAATACTACTGAATTAAGAGAAAATAATCCTGATGTATTATTAGTTTTTTGGATTTACTGAACAACTTTCATTAGGTCTTTTAAGATATTAAAGCAGACCATATAACGACTGTTTGCTCTTTCGAAGTTGCAGATAGAGTCTAAGGTAGCACTGCCACAAATAATGTTTCTATTCCGTGAAATATAAGTATTAAGAAGAAAATACTGTGCCATCATAAAAGATTGCAACTTGGTGAGCTAAAGGCCGATGCCACCATGTTTCAATCAACAAGTCGTCGATGGTGTCTTCAGATTAGTGCACACAATGTGCAGGCAAACCCTGCTTGAAAGCACGTACGCGGGCAGCGGTATCGGGGTGGGAGGATAACAACTCCGCCACCATGCTAGCCTTGGACTGATTTTTGGTTTTTTCGTCGGCCTGACGTTGCAGCGCCTGCAAGATATCCACAAACGATTGCGTAGGCACGCAAGCATGTTGCAGGCTGTTGAGCGCGTAGGTATCTGCCTCGGTTTCCATGGCGCGCGAATACTGCATCTGTAACAGGATAGCGGGCAGGCCTGAGGCCAGGGTGTCAAAATCCCCGGTCAATGCCACGATCACCAGCCCGGAAAAGGTGGCTTGCAGGGTATGGCGCAGTGAGTGACGCTTGGCAACATGGCCAAGCTCATGCGCCAGCACTGCAATTACCTGATCATTATTGTGCTTGCTGAGTGCCACCAGCTCATCGGTGAGGACAATAATGCCGCCCGGCAAGGCCATGGCATTGGCCCCCACTACACCACCGTGGCGGAATTCCAATCTATAGGCTGGACACTGTGGCTGAGGTTGCCGTGCGCAGAACTGTTGCAGGCCAGTGCTGAGGGCCTGTTGCTGCTGCGCACTCAACGTGCTGGGCTTGAAGTAGCCATAGTCGTGATCCATGGCCTTGAGCACTTGTTCACCCAGTTTGATCTCGGTATCCGCAGGCACTACGTTTGCCACTTGCTCCGCCAGCACGGGCACGCCAAAACGGATCAGGCCCCAACTCATTGCCACAGTCAGCACCAGGGCAAAGATCACCCAGCCAGATGATTTTCGAGGAAATACAGCAGCCGCCAAAAACCAGACACCGCAGGCAGGCGCAGGCTGTCAAACGCCGCATGGTCATCGGTTTCTAGCCTGCCACCATCGGGCAGCTCTATGATGCGGCGCGCACTGCCCAGTGGTGCCTGTGGCCGCAGGGCCGCGAGCAGAAAAGTTTCATGCTGCTCGCCCAGGCTAAAACTCAGCCGCCCTTCATGCAGGCTGACCCTGACTGGCTGGGCCTTGGCGGTAATGCCATCGAAATAATCAGCCTCGAATGCCTGCATGCCCTGCTAGTCCTTTTGTTTGAGTGTGGTTAACCGAGTAGTTAACCCCGAAGTTAAGCGTGTGCTTAGCCGAACGCAACGTCGATATCGAACATCTCACCGATTTCTTCACCAGCCGCTTTTACCTCAGCTTTTTTCTCGCCAACAAACTGCTCAAAATCAGTAGCGCCTACCAGCGCCAGGCGCTCAGCATGGTAACGTGCGGTGCGCACATGAGCCCAGGGTGCCAACAGGCCCAGGCTGAATATCAGGGCAAGCAGATTGGTGACATATAGCCAGATCAAACCGCGGGCGCTGAGATTGGAATCAAAGCTGATCTGATCTATACGGCTACCCTTCCACACCAGGTTCAGCACGCGCGAACGCAGAAAAGCGGCAGCCATCGTGATGCTCAGCGTATAGCCGAGAATCAACGGCCATATGAAGGACGGATTATTGAAATCAATGTGCATGCCTGCCGCTGTCAACAATACGCTGCCCAGGCCCACCACGGTCAGCCCCACCAAAATCAAGATGGCCAATGCTTGCAGATACACTTTGTAGAAACTGCCTAGGCTGAAATCACTTTGCACCTGGCTAAGACCAAAACGGTGGCCTTGCATGATGAAGCGATTGCGACCATGGGCAATAAAGGGATAAAGCAAACCCAGGGTAAACACCAGCAATAAGGGAAGCAAGATGTAATAACGCCATGCATCCTTGATGCTGCCATTGAAATCAAAACGCAAGCCACGGTAGCTGGAGTTACGCGCATTGAAGGTGAGCGAGCGCACGATGATCCAGGGCAGGAAAATCGTCAGCAGCAGCGGGAACACCACGGAGAGGACAGGAGCAATCTGGCCACTGAGTGAATACAGGATAAACAAGGCCAGCGCCAGCATGCGGCCCTTGAGTATGGCGATGGGAGAAGCATGGTAATCAAACGCCACGCCATCAATAAAGGTGTGTTGATAGAAATACTTTTTGCGTCTTACCTTGGCCCAGGCGGAATAAACCCCCAGTGTGATGATGCTTAACAGCAGATTGACGATCCAGACGCCGAAATACTCGCTGGCTTTACCCGTGAAAACAACAGGCGTGACTTTGACTTCTTGCATGGTGCTCCTCCCTTAATAAAATCGCGCAATCATTTATTTTTTGAATTTTTTAACTTTTTGAGTTTTTAACCATGCCATGCATGGCGTCGTGAGCTTAGCGCAAAGCCTCAATGCTAGCCACAGGATTTTCTCCCACTCCAATCAGGTATGACGCAATGAGATAGTACGATTGGCCGCATCCAGCTTATTGCAGAGATGATGCTGCCAGAACCTTACGGCGGCAGACCTAGACCAGGCCCTGAATAATGCAACTTAGACCTTCTCAAGCTGCGCACACATCTGCGCCACAATGATGTGTTCTATGACTCCCAACAACAGTCCGTCCTGAGCCAAGCCCCAGGCAATGTCTTCACTGCACTGGGCATTTTCTTGCCTTATTTCCTCCCGCAGCTTGCTGACGGCAGCGGGGATTCTGGCAAGAAAATAATCCAGCCTTCGTACAGCAGTTGCCCTGGCCAGACCCAGCACACGGCCAGCAGCTATCATGACCTCGCGGGTGATTTGAGAAAAATTCTGCGTTGCCCCATCCAGCCTCAGCGCCACCTTGGTGTTAGGCCATTCTGCCAAATCTCCTGCTATCGGCTCTGTATCGTAAGCGGCGGTGCACAGCAGGTCGTAGCATGGGGCAATCACAATACGGTCAGGCGAGACCATGAAAGAGAGGTTTTTAAGGTGGTTATCGCCGTTGCCTATCAGCACATTGAACACTATCCAGTCATAAAGCCATTGACGCCCTGCTGCGGGCACCTGCAGATAATTGATCACCTCGGCCAAAGCTTCTACGCTAGCCGCGCTGTATTTGAATGCACGATCTTTGTTGAGCAACTGGCAGGCATCAATCACATGCAAGCGTTCAGTGACGCCATCATGGCTGGTGACGCGGTCAAACCTTGCGGTGAGAAATACTGGCTCTGGACAAAACAGCCGCTGCACCTGCGGCACATCCAAACCCAGGGCATGCGCCAGGCGCATGGTGAAATATTCATTGACTACACTTGCGGGGAATGAGGCTTTATCTGGGTGCTGCGGTTTGAGTATATGCGTGGATGCGGTCGGGCCATCGGGTTCAAACAGGGCATGATCTTGGTATATCAACGCTAGTTTATGCTGCGCCCCCGCCAGCGACATATGCTTGGGCGAAGCCGCACCTAGTGGAATTCTGGGCATGGCGCGGATGCGTGCAGACAGTTGCTCTAGCGGTAGTGGCCGCATCCCTGCCGCCACGGCTGCCTCGCCTTCTGGCAGCAAGACCAAGGAGCCAGCAGATTCGCGACCATAGTATGCCAACAAGCCAAAGGCATCACTTTCATCCACATCAGCCTGTTTGGCCAGCACGCTACGCAAGGCTTCTTCCGGCAGCAAGTTATCGAAGTACCATTGCACGGGTCTATCCGTGCTGCCATCGATATGCTGACTGGGCATCACTTTTCTTGCCCCCTCGCTCATGCCATCACGGCGTGGCAACGCTGGTGACAGGTCATAGCCATGTTCAGCTTCAGCCCAGGCCTTGGTGTAGTCAAAGCGCCAGATATTGTCTAGCGCGCTCAGGGTGCCAACGTGGAATTCGTTGATATAAGCCTGGAGCACGCGCTTCATTCATTGCTCCCAAGCTTGCGCTTGCTGGGGCGAACCAGCCCGCCTTGCTCACG
The DNA here is from genome assembly GCF_000617925.1 of Methylobacillus glycogenes JCM 2850. Classification (GTDB taxonomy): domain Bacteria; phylum Pseudomonadota; class Gammaproteobacteria; order Burkholderiales; family Methylophilaceae; genus Methylobacillus; species Methylobacillus glycogenes. The sequence continues at coordinate 222,634 of NZ_BAMT01000003.1, read as the reverse complement.
AATCTTGTGCAGGTATGGCGTTGTTGCCTCAGGCACTTCTACTGTCAGCGTCAGGCCAAGCTCACGCAGCAGCTGCAATACAAGCCCCATTTGCACGGTTTCTTTGCCGTACTCGACGTCGCCGACAAACACCGGGCCAACGCCCGCCATCCCGGCAAAATCATCCAGCCTTAGATGATGGGCCTTGCGGGTAGCACGCAGTACTTCGCCCAGCTCTGCCATAGAAGTAATTTTTACCTGCATGAACTTCACCCCATAATATATTTGATCGAATATATTTTACCTATCCAGCCAAGTCAATAACTGAAATATATGCAATCAAAATATATTCAACCCAACCAACAACAAAATATCAATAAAATATATCCGAACAAATATATTTTATTTAAAGCATGTGCCTGTGCCAGTACTTTTTCCGCCTCAGGCCAGATGTGTGAACTAGCTCTATGTAATAGAAGCGTAAAGCTAGCCGCTAAAAGCGTTTTAGACTTTCGACCTTGACAGTCCGAGCGCCTGTGCCTACCGTGCCGCCTATGGCTGACCAGAAAAATTACATTACCCCCGAGGGCTATGCCCGCCTCAAGGACGAATTCGAGCAACTCTATAAAGTAGAGCGGCCCAAAGTGGTCAGCGATGTTTCCTGGGCGGCCAGCAATGGCGACCGCAGTGAAAATGGCGACTATATTTATGGCAAGAAACGTCTGCGCCAGATTGATTCACGCCTGCGCTTTTTGATGAAGCGCATGGATATTGCGGTGGTGGTAGACCCCAACACCCAGCAGGATCTGGAAAAAATCTACTTTGGTGCCTGGGTGGAGCTGTATGCGCTGGATAAAGATGAAAGCCTGCATTACCGCATTGTCGGCCAAGATGAACTGGAGCCGAGCAAAGGCTATATCAGCTGGATTTCGCCCCTGGCGCGCGCCATGCTCGGCAAACAGCCCGGCGACGTGGTGCGTGTGATCACCCCCGCAGGTGAAGAAAGCTTTGAGGTGGTAGACGTCAGCTACCATGCGCCAGATGCTTGATGAGCTAGGCGCATCATGAGCCAGGCGCAAGCCCCTGCGGCACAGGCGACAACTCCGCGCTGGGATATTTTCTGCAGTATTGTCGATAACTTTGGCGACATAGGCGTTTGCTGGCGCCTGGCCAGACAATTGGCGCATGAGCATGGCTTGCAAGTCCGGCTCTGGCTGGATAAACCCGAGGTGGCGCGTCAGCTTATCCCTAGCCTCAACCCGGCATTAACAAGACAAATCCCTGGGCAATATATAGCTCAGGTGGAGATTTGCCACTGGCAGCTTGCAGCAGATGCTGAAATCGCTGATGCTGAAATCGCTGATGCTGAAGTCGCTGATGCTGAAGTCGCTAATGTGGTGATAGAAGCCTTTGCCTGCGAATTACCCGCAGCCTATCTACAACATATGCAGGGCCGCCGCCCGGTGTGGATTAATCTCGAATACCTCAGCGCTGAAAGCTGGGTGGATGAATTTCATGCAGGCCGCTCCGTGCACCCCAGCACGGGCCTAAGCAAGCATTTCTTCTTCCCCGGCTTTAGTCATCACACGGGTGGCTTGTTACGTGAAAGCCGCTTGCTTGCTGAGCGCATGGCTTTTCAGCAAGACGCCCAGCTACAAGCCGAGTTCTGGCAGCAGCTAGGCGTGGCACCCAGCCTGTCAGAAAACGCAGTTAAAGTGTCTTTATTCTGTTACCCGCATGCGCCCCTGCATAGCATTTTGCAGGCCATGGCCGAGGGTGAGCAGGAAGTGGATCTTTTCATCCCCGCTGGCCATATTGCCGAACAAACTCAGGCCTGGGTAGCGCAGCAAGCAGCAGCTGGATTTACAGCTCACAAGCTCAAAACCCATATCATCCCCTTCCTCAGTCAGCCTCTATACGACAGGCTGCTGTGGGCGTGTGAGCTCAATTTTGTGCGGGGAGAAGATAGCTGGATACGCGCCATCTGGGCGGGCCGCCCCCTGATCTGGCAACCTTATTTCCAGCAAGAAGACACCCATCTGGAAAAACTGCAGGCATTTCTGCAGCGTTACCATGAAAAAAGCAGTGCAAGTCTGACTGCGGAAATCATGGCTGCACATCAGGCCTGGAACGCTGATGGCTTCAAGCTGATGGCATCAACGCCCAGCAATGGCAAGCCCTGTGCGCCATACTGCCGCAATGGCAGGCCCATGCGCAGGCTTATGCCAGCGAGCTGGCCGAGCAAGAAGATCTGGCCGCTAAGCTGGTGATTTACTGTAAGAATCTTTTCTGAAATTCGGGTATAATGCGCCCCTTTTTACCCCTTAACTTTTTCTCGAAATCATATTATGAAGACAGCTCAGGAACTTCGCGTAGGCAACGTAGTGATGATCGGCACTGACCCCATGGTTGTGCAAAAGACTGAATACAACAAATCCGGCCGTAACGCTGCCGTGGTCAAAATGAAGTTCAAGAACCTGCTGACCGAGGCCCCCAGCGAGTCCGTATACAAGGCTGACGACAAGTTTGATGTTGTAGTGCTGGAACGCAAGGATGTGACTTACTCCTACTTTGCAGACCCTATGTATGTATTCATGGACGCTGAATACAACCAGTACGAAGTTGAAGCCGACAACATGACAGACGCGCTCAACTTCCTTGAAGACGGCATGGAGTGTGAAGTGGTGTTCTACAACGGCAAGGCAATTTCTGTTGACCTGCCTAACTCTGTAGTCCGTGAAATCACTTACACAGAACCCGCAGTCAAGGGTGATACCTCCGGCAAGGTGATGAAGCCTGCCCGTATCTCCACTGGTTTTGAACTGCCAGTACCTTTGTTCTGTGGCACCGGTGACAAGATTGAAATTGACACCCGCACACTGGAATACAAGAACCGCGTCAAGTAAACCTGACACTGTTCAGCAAAAATGGGAACCCGAGGGTTCCCTTTTTTATTGCCATTAATTTGTTTGCGTGAACTTATTAGCGTGAGCCTATTGTTGCGCACTTACTGTTGTGAACTTTATTGTTGTGAACTGGGCATGCCTAGTCACAAGAGATCATGCACACTAAAGCTGCTGCCCTGCATTCTTGCCTGGGTAATATTAACCGCGCTGGCCAGGTGATGATCGGCCTTGACTGGCCCCAGCTGCTCGCACATGACCACATAAGCCTGATTGATCAAAGCCTGCAAAGGTTTAAGGGCATAGGCCTGACCCAGTGAGCTGGCTTGCGCAGAGGCACCTGCCTGAGCCTCGCTCATACCAGACAACCAGGCCCACATGGCTTGTTTTTGCAGCCTGGGCAAACCCAAAGACTCCAGGCCAGCCTGCAAGCGCTGACGTATCAGCTGTTGCAGCGCAGGCTCGCTCACCGCCAGCAAGGCCGTAATTAGCTGCATAAAGGCACGCGTCATTTCATCTGGCCCTGTGGCCTGGGATTTTGGCTGCTGCTTGATGTGCGATGTCATGCTGTGCGCCGTCATGGTTTGAACATCTGCGGAGCTGACAGCGATATCAGGCAGCAACTGATCGCTGGGCAAAGCCAGCGCTGCTATCAGTGCACGCAGCATGCTGCCACGTTGGGGTTTGAGTTCGGCTCGGGTGCAGCATTGTGCCACCAGTCCGCTCAAGGCAAACACGGGCTGGCTGGCATAATCCTGCTGCCACAACGCCAGCGCCGCCTGCAATTCGTCATCGCGCAGAAACGGCCTCAAACCTGTCAGTATCGCCCGGCGGCGTAGTTGAATATCCATGCTAGAGCCGCTTGAGCTTGTCTGTAGATTTGGCCTCGGCTATGGGTTTTAGCTGGGCAATATGCTCGCTCTGATAAGCGGCATCACGGTTGAATTCGGGGTAGCCCACTTCGCCATGCTCGGTGATATCCAGGCCGCGTTGCTCGTGCAGGGGGCTGACCCGCAGCCCCACCGTGCGCGCCAACAGCGCATACATCAATAAGGCGCTGAGGAAAACCCAGACAAACGCCACGCCCACGCCTATCAGTTGCACCAGCAACTGGGCGGGATCAAACAGATGCCCCTTGAGGAACAAGCCAGCAGCCAACGTGCCCCAGACACCGCTGAAGCCATGCACGGCAACCGCACCTACCACATCATCCAGCCTGAGCCATTCCAGCAGCTTGCTGCCAAAGATGGTGACCACGCCGCCTATCAGGCCCGTGAGTATGGCAAACGGCACCTCCATGGTGGCACAGCCTGCCGTCACCGCGACCAATCCGCCCAGGCTGCCATTGACCACGCTGGTCATCAGCACGGGCTGGCGCAGCATAAGACAACTGAGCAAGGCCCCCACGGCACCTGCTGCACCAGCCATGTGCGTGTTAAGCAGAATAGGCCCGATATCGGTGCCTGCCGCCAGCGTGCTGCCCCCATTGAAACCAAACCAGCCGAACCAGAGCAGAAAGCCACCCATGGCCACCAGGCTCAGGTTATGACCGGGTATCAGGTGCACGACCTGCCCTTGCTCAGACTGCGCACTTTCTCGCCCACGCTTGCCTGGCTGAGTGCGCGGCCCAAACCTGCCCAGGCGCGGCCCCAGCACGATAATGCCCGCCCAGTGCGCACCAGCCACCCACGGAATGCACGACTGTTGAACCGGCAAAATCAATAAAGCCCATTTGTTTGAGCCAGCCATGCGGGTTCCAGGCCCAGCTACCAAACACAGGGTAAATCACGGCCATGATGCCGCAAGCCCCTAAGAGATAAGGCAAAAACCGGGTACGCTCAGCCATGGCTCCGCTGACGATGGTGGCTGCGGTTGAGGCAAACATGACCTGGAAAAACAGCATGCTGGCGCTCCAATCACCCATTTCTGCAAGGGCAAAATGATCGGTGCCCAACCAGCCACTGGGGTTGTTGCCAAACATCAGGCCATAGCCCAGCAGCCAGAACAGCAGCGTGCCCACGGCCAGATCCATATAGTTTTTCATCATGACGTTAACCGCGTTCTTGGCCCTGGCCATGCCGCTTTCCAGCATGGCAAACCCGGCTTGCATCATGAATACCAGGGCACCGCAGATGGCCACCCATGCGGTATCAACCGCCTGAACACTCGCTATCTGGCCATCTGCCAGCTCAGCCGCCCACACATCCAGCGGCAGTGCCAGCAAGGCTAGCAGCCAGTACAGGGGAATAGATTTCAATGCAGCAAGGGATGAATTCAGCGTTCGGGTCATAGGATTTTTCTTATTGAACAAGCGTGTATTGGTGGAACAAGGCTGTGTGCATATGCACGGTTGGCAGATGAGGCAAAGCACAAAAAATGCCAGACAGACTTACTCATGCTCCTTTTGGAGTATGGACAAATGACCAAGACCAAGCTTAGGCACAATCCTTGCTCGTTTAACTATATCCCCCCTTAAGCATCAACACCGTTTTAGCATTTACCCTGTAAGGAATACCTGGCATGAGCGTCACTCCCGTCAAAACAGCCGTCAACTCAGCCTTGCGCAGTCACGATACCCCCGCCATGACCAAGCATATGAGCAGCCTTAACCGTTACCGCGAAGTCTTGCAGCAACTGCAAGGCACCTGGGACAATCTCTCACTGCTGAGCCAGCTTTCCGGCACTGGCACCGATATGAGCGAAACCCGCCACGCCTTTGGCCAGGTCACTACCGACGTGCTGGACAGCCTGGCAGCCGAAACCTTGAACAAGACCGTGACCGCCATCAGTGCCAAAGCCCAGGTGGCGGTGGATATTGTGGTGCGCAATCTGTTTGAGCGCACCGCCGATATCGGCTTTCTCGCCACGGATAACAAGCTCAGTGATTTTCTCGACAAGCATCTGGCGGGGCTGGCGGACGATGAAGACTGTTTGCTGCTGCAACAACGCTTTGCCGAATATGTGAAGAAATACTCGGTGTATTTCAATGTGATATTGCTGGATAGCAATGGCCATGTGCTGGTGCAACTGGATGACCATAACCCGGTGCAGGCTTCAGCCGACCCGCTGATCAAAGAAGCCCTGCACAGCAACGCGCCTTATATTGAAGTGTTCCGCCATAGCATCTGGTGCCCGATGCCGCCAGCAGCCTGATCTACGCCAGCAAGGTACATCATGACGATGCGGAAACTGCGCTGGGCGTACTCTGCCTGTGCTTCCGTTTTGAGAACGAGATGCAAGGCATATTTGAGCATTTGATCCGCAAGGAAGACTGGTGTGTGGGCCTGCTGCTGGATAGCGACAAGCGCGTCATCGCCAGCAGCGATCACTACCAGATTCCGCTCGGGGTTCAGCTAGAAACTGCGCAAATGCAAACCGCCACAGCGGACTCCGGCATGCAAGATCAAGACTGGATCATCACGCGTTTTGCCGGCAGGCTTTATCTGGCGGTGACACGCGCCACCAAAGGCTATCAGGCTATATGGGCCCAGGCTGGTGCGGCCATGTCATGGTGCCGCTGGACCATGCGTTTGACGATAATGTGGCCAGCATTATCGCTGGCATAGACGTCAAGCTGCTGGGCAAGGTGATGCGCAGCCCGCTGCTGTTCTCCCCCACCCTGCTTGGCATTCCCAGACAGGCCGCCACCATACAAAGCAAACTCAACCAATCGGTATGGAACGGCAATATTTGGCAAAAGCGCGACAGCAGCCATAACCCGCAGCAAAACAGCTTCTCCAAAATGCTGCTGTGGGAGATCAGCAATACCGGCTTCAAAACCCAGAATGTGATTGAGAAAACCGTGGCTGATCTTTACCAGACCGTGGTCAGCGTCATGCTGGAAAACTCGCGCTTCTTCGCCTCGCTGGCGGTGGATATCATGGATAGAAACCTTTACGAGCGCGCCAATGATTGCCGTTGGTGGGCCTTGACCGCCACCTTCCAGCAACTGCTGGCCAAACCTGTGCTGACCAGCCAGGATCAGGCGGCAATTACCAAGGTGCTGAGCTATATCAACCGCGCGTATACCGTCTATGACAATCTAGTGGTGTTTGACCGCAACGGCAGCATAGTGGCCACATCAAACCCGGCCTACCATGGGCTGATAGGCGAAACCATAGCCGCGGACTGGGCACGCGCTGCGCTCAACCTGCGTGATACCCAGGAGTATGTGGTATCCGCGTTTGAGCCTAGCCCGCTCTACCGCAACAAATCCACCTATATCTACGCGGCAGCCATACGCAATGATGAGCAAACCGTAGGCGGCATAGGCATAGTCTTTGACAGCACACCGCAATTCAGCGCCATGCTGGCCGATGCCCTGCCGCGCAATGCCGATAGCACAGCGGTGGCAGGCAGCTTTACGCTCTATGTAGACGACAAACTGCGCGTGATTTCCTCCACTTCGAGCGAGTTCAGCATAGGCAGCGAATTCACCCTGCAGCCTGAGCTATGCCAGCTACCCAAGGGCGGTGCCGCGTTTGATATCGTGCTTTACAACGGCAACTACTACGCAGTGGGTGCACGCGCCTCATCAGGCTATCGCGAATACAAGGATGCGCAGGACAGCTACCAGAACCATGTCACAGCGCTGATCTTTATTCCGCTAGGCAAAGCCGCCGAGATCAACGCCATGATGGAAACCGAGCGCCAGCTGCAACACAACCAGTTCAAGCCTGCCACTGCCCAGGCCCAGGCTCAAAACCCCGATGCCGAGGAATACGCCACTTTCTATATAGGTCAGCATTGGCTGGGCTTGCCTGCCGCGCAGATCATAGAGGCGATACAGGTGAACGACATCAAGTCCCTGCCCGATACCTCCTCCGTGCTGGAGGGCATGCTCAAGCATCAGGACAATGTGGTGCCCGTGCTCAACCTGGCCAAACTGACTGGGGTGGAGATACAGATACCGGAACGCGATAAGCAGGTGATCATCGTGCAAGCTGGCCCCAAACTGCCCAAGTTTGGCTTGCTGGTGAGTACCTTGGGGGAAATTCCGGCGATAGCGCCGGATGCGATAGAGTCCTTGTCTTCGCTGTTTGCTACGGTGAACATCCCGGCGGAAGGTATCGCCAAGGTCATGACCGAGCGGGGTGAAAACCTGTTGATATTGCTATCGGCTAATAACCTGATCACCCGTATCAGCGAGGCGGCGCAGCAACTTAATGCACAGCCAGTGAATACGGCTGTGAAAACCAGCGCGGCTTACCCTGGCAGCGAGATGCTGGAGCAGGCGGCTTGAAGTGAGAATGAGGAAGCAGCAATGTTAAGGCGCTGCTGGCAGGCTGGGAAACAAACTATTAGTGAAAGAGAGAACCTGTCAGTGAAACAGTGATAGAGGCGATCAATGCTCCATCGTAGAATTTGTTTATTTGAATGATGGATTATTGATCAACGAAAATCATCTTCACGCTGATGTCGGACTGCCAGTATCGTGACGATATTGTTTTCCTCAATCTCAAAAAGGGCAACGTAGCCACCAGCACCAAAGCTAATGACCAACTCTCTTAGAAATGGGGAGTTAGCCTGCGATTTCCTGCAAGTAAAAGGAAAGGTCTCAAGTAACTCGATGGCCTTGTTGATCACAGCAAGTGCATGCTCTGCCGCCTGAACATCTTGTGCAACTAGAATGCTATAAAGTCTTGTTAAATCTTCTTTTGCAGCCTTTGTGAAGCGTATTTGATAACTCAAGGCTTAGCCTACTTAGCTTTATTGAGTATTTCTGTTAATTCATTCATTACGCTGTTCGCTGAGTAGTACTCTTGTTTAGCTCTGGCTTCGTCACGTGAAGCCAGACCACGTGCTATGAAAGCTTGTTGATGTAAGCGACGCTCAATATTGTTTCTCAATGACTCTTCGAGAAAACTCGATAAAGTTTCACCTTCTAATAAGACATTTTCTGCTGCTTCGCGCAGTTTAGGCTCAACACGCAAGGCTGGAAGTGTTGCTGTTTTCATGACGAAACCCCATGTAATGCATTTGCATTACAAAAGAATAATTAAATAGCATGCTTAACTCAAGGATATTAACTAATGAAGTGGGCTTAGCTAACCTGCCTTCAGCGTACGCAGCTTGCTGGTTGCCAGCGCTGCCGCTGCGGTGCGGGTTTCCACGCCCAGTTTGGCAAACACATGCTCCATATGCTTGTTGACCGTGCGTGGGCTGGTGCCGAGGATATCGCCTATATCCTTATTGGTCTTGCCCTTGATCGCCCAATACAACACCTCAGACTCCCGCTGGGTCAGACCAAAGGTCTGCATCAGCGCCTCTATCTGCGCCGCATCGGATTCCTCCCGCAGGATGATGATCCATTGCTCTTCAGCGTTGAGATCCGCCGGAGAGAAGATCAAGCGCCCACTGCCTTGCACCACGGTCAGTGGTGGGCTGTCTATGCCGCCAGCGGCCAGGCTGCCCAGCCACTTCAGCAGCGGTAAAGGCGTCAAGGTATCGGCATGCAGTTCGCTCTCGGCAAAATAGCGCTGCATCCAGCCGCGTGCCAGCGGGGTTTGCCAGACAATGCGCCCGCTGCTGGGTAGCACGGCAATGGCTGCCTGACCAAAGGCATCCAGCGCGCCTCTGGCCTGGTGCATCTGGCGCGAGGCCTGCAAATGGGTGCTGATGCGTGCCAGCACCTCGGCCGTGCGTATCGGTTTGGTGACGTAATCGGTGCCGCCAACCGAGAAGCCAGCCACCACATGCTCGGATTCGGTCAGGCCTGTCATGAACACCACGGGAATATGGCGGGTGTTGAGATTGGCCTTGAGTCTGGCACAGACCTCAAAACCATCTATGCCAGGCATGATGGCATCCAGCAGAATAATATCCGGGCGTGCCTCCTCAGCGCGCGCCAGTGCGGCTTCACCGTTGTTGGCCACCAGCACCATATAGCCAGATTCATCCAGTGCATCGTGCAGTACGGCCAGGTTCTCCGGCACGTCATCAACGATGAGGACCACGGCGGTATCCTTGTTGCTCTCGGGCGCTAGCGGTTTTTTAGACACCATCATTCACTTCTTCCAGCATTTTCTGCATTGCATCCAGTTCAAACTGCTGCGATAGCTTGCGCATCGCAGCGACAAAGATTTCATACTGGCCATCCTCGCCTATCTCATCCAGCTTACGCGTAATGCCACGCACATAACCCACTTTGATCAAGGCCATTAATTCATCGCGCTCGGCCTTGGCGGGCAAGGTCAGGCTGGCGGCAGGTAATGCAGGTGCCTCTGTCGGTAACACGCCGCTAATCCACTCCAGCGACAGTTGCTCGCCTATCCAGGTCAGCAGCTCCATCACATTAACGGGTTTGACGATGAAATCACTGGCCGGAATGCCTGCGGTATTTTCCAGGCCTTTGTCGAAGGCATTGGCAGAGACGATGGCGATAGGCACATCGGACTGATGCACCTTGCGTATCATATAGCTCGCCTCCCAGCCATCCATCACCGGCATGGCCAAGTCCATCAAGATAATATCCGGCTTGAATTCGTTATAAACCTGCAGACACTCCTGGCCATTGGCCGCCTCAGCCATTTCAAAACCCAGCGGCTGCAAAATGTTCAGCAGTAGTTCGCGGTCAACCTGCTCATTATCGACCACCAGTATACGGCGGCGCTGCCCCTGATAAGCCACAGGCATGGGCATGGAGGCGGTTTCTATATCCTCGGCCACGCGCACCTGTGACAGGAACAGTCGTATACCAAACTTGCTGCCCTGCCCTGGCGTGCTGCTGACACTGAGCTGGCCGCCCATGAGTTCGGTGAGCATCTTGCTGATGGTCAGCCCCAGGCCAGTACCACCTATGCTGCTATTGGCGGCAGCCGAGCCACGCGCAAATGGCTCAAATATCTGCTCTATTTCAGCCTGCTCTATGCCGGGGCCAGTATCTTCTATGCTGATATTGAGCATCTCGCGCGCGTAGTGCACCTTGAAGCTCACCCCACCCTGGCGTGTGAATTTCACCGCATTGCCGAGAATATTGATCAGAATCTGGCTCAAGCGTTTTTGATCTATGCGCACTACCTTGGGCAGTTCGCCACGCAGTTCATAGCTAAAGCTGATGCCTTTGTTACGCGCTTGCAGCTCAAACATGCTCACCAATTGCTGGATAAATTCCGGGAAGCGCACCAGCTTGAGATCAAAAGTCAGCTTGCCACCCTCAATCCGCGCGATATCCAGCGTGCCTTCTATCAACGACAGCAAATGTTCGCCGCTGCGGCGTATCACGCGTATGGACTGATGACGGTTTTCCGGAATCGCCGGGTCGTTGTCCAGCAACTGGGCATAACCCAAGATACTGTTTAATGGCGTACGCAATTCATGGCTGATGCCAGTGATGTAGCGGCTCTTGGCCTGATTGGCCTGCTCCGCCACCTGGCGCGCACGTTGCAACTCGGCATCGGTCTGCCTGTGCAGCACAATTTCACGCTGCAATAGATTGGTCTGGCGGTTGGATTCCTCCTGCGCTACACGGCGGCTTTCCGAGGTCAGCACTATCCACCAGGCGATAATGCCGCTGGCAAAGGCCAGGGCGGCAAAAATCTTCAAATAGCCTAAGCGCAATTCCGGCAGCAAGGCCTCTTTGGCACCTGTCATGGTCAAGGACTCATGGAAGTAAATCAGCCAAACAAGGCACTAAGGAAAGCCAGGGTCACCGCCATCAGCAGCAGATAATGCCCCAGACCGCTCTGCATCACCTCTACCCAGGTTTCCGGCAATACCCGGCGCATGATGCGCTGCCATTGATCTTCAATACGCCCATGCGGCTTGCAGGCATCGTTGCAGCGCGCATCCAGCGAACAGCACAAGGAGCAGATGGCCCCCTGATAGGCCGGGCAATGCGCCATGTCATCCACTTCATATTCACGCTCGCAGATGCTGCAACGCTGCATGCCCGAGGGCGGGCTGTAGATAATGGCCGGACGCGCAATGTAATAACGCCCACGGGTGGCCCAGGCGATCAATGGTGAAGTCACCAAAGCCGTGCCCAGCGCAATAAAGGCCGAGAAAGCCTCACCCTCTATGCCAAATACACCTAAGAAAGCTGCCACCGACAAAATGGAGGCGATGACCATCGCACCCACCCCTACCGGTTGATATCGTAAAGATACGCGCGGCGGAACTCTATGCCCTTGGGGCTTAGCCCCAGTGGCTTGTTGATGACCAGATCGGCCACCACGGCGGTAATCCAGGAAATGGCGATATTGGAATACAGGCCCAGCACTTGTTCCAGCGCCTGAAACACATCAAGCTCCATCAGCATGATGGCGATCATGGCGTTGAAAATCACCCACACCACGCGGCCAGGGTGGCTATGCGTCAAGCGCGCAAAGAAGTTGGACCAGGCCAGTGAACCCGCATAGGCATTGGTCATATTGACCTTGAGCTGGGAAATGACGACAAAGAACACCGTCACCGCCAGTATGACTTCAGGGTGGGAAAACACCTGGCTAAAGCCAGCAAAATACATTTGCACCGGGTTGACCGCCTGCTCAAAAGACATGCTGGCCTCTATGGCCAGATAAGCCAGCAAGGCCCCGCCCAGCATTTTGAGCATGCCCAGTGATATCCAACCCGGCCCGGCCATCAACACCCCCAGATGCCAGCGGAAGCGGTTTTGCCTGGTTTTCTCCGGCATAAAGCGCAAAAAATCCACCTGCTCGCCTATCTGCGGAATCAGCGCCATGCCTATGGCCATGGCCGAGCCAAACATCAACAGATTAAAATCGGCGTCATAGCCAGAGCGGCCTGCAAACAGCATCAGCCTATCCACCACACCAGGGTCTTTGGCAATGATGAAGATGAAAGGCAAGGCCAGCAGCAATAGCCAGATAGGCTGGGTAATCATCTGTATGCGGCTGATCAGCGTTACCCCATGCGTTACCAGCGGCACTATCACCAGCGCGCTGACCAGATAACCCGCGTACAGCGGCAAATGGAAATACAGCTCCAGCGCGTAGGCCATGATGGCGGCCTCCAGCGCAAACAGAATGAAGGTGAAAGAGGCGTAGACGAATGACGAAATGGTGGAGCCTATATAGCCAAAACCCGCGCCACGCGTGAGCAAGTCCATATCCAGCCCGTATTTGGCCGCGTAATAGCTGATGGGCAAACCCGTGAGGAAAATCACCAGGCCAATGGCAAAGATAGCCCAGAAGGCATTGGTAAAACCGTAATTGACCGCCAGCGTGCCGCCTATGGCTCTAGCACCAGAAAGGAAATTGCGCCAAAAGCGGTGTTGGCGACGCGGAAGATAGACCACTTGCGGAAAGAGCGCGGCGTGAAACGCAGCGCGTAATCTTCCAGCGTCTCGTTGACTACCCAGGTGTTGTAGTCACGCCTGACCTTGACGATGCGCTGGGTAGGCTCTGGCGGTGGCAGCCCTGGCTCTGCGCCTGCGCCCAGTGTGGCTGCCTTGTATTGCAAGCCTTTGTGCTCTAACCCTGCCATGCGGCGCTACTCACAATATGTTTCATAGGGCGAAGGTTTTTCATCAGGCTGGGTGGCATACGACTGGGTTTCATAAGGGTTATAGGTAGCAAGTTTCAAGCCAGTGCGCACCGAAACAAGGCGGTGCGCATGGCTGGAAAAAACCCTGTGATATCAGGCTTAAACCTGCTGCCAGGCTCAAGCCGATTTCAAACTCAGGCCGCCATAATCCAGGCACCAAGCACCAGCATGGTGCAACCAAACAGCCTATGCACCAGCACAGGCAAAGCCAGCCTGCTTGATGCCAGCAGCAAACCCAGGCCATGCAGCAAGGCAGTCGCGAGCAACATGCCCGCCATCAGCTCAGCACCGCCTGTCAATTCACTGCCGTGGGCCAAGCCATGCAGCAAGGCAAACACCCCTACCAGGGCCAGCCTGGAGGCAGTGGACAAGCGCAAACTCAGCGCCAGCAATAGGCCTAGCGCCATTACGGTGGCAGCCACCAGCGTCTCCAGACCAGGCAGGCTAAAGCCTGCCATGCCCAATACCGCGCCCAGGCCCATGAGCAGCACAAAGGTCAGCGGCAATTGCCAGCGCGCGGCACCTCCTAATTTACCTGCCCACAAGCCCACTGCCAGCATCACCAGCAAGTGATCCAGCCCGGTAAGCGGGTGCATAAAGCCACTGGAAAAACTTAAGCCTTCATGGCCGGGATGCGCCAGGGCCAGCGGGGCCGCCAGCGATAAAGCCGTGGCAGTCATTAATCTAAGCATGCGTGTCATTAAAATAATCCTGTTCTGTAGTCACAAATCTGGGAAAGCAATTGCCGGGCCGCAGTGGAGGCAGGCTCTTATTGCATCAAGCCCTGCTTCTCAATAAAGCTCACTATTTCTTCCAGCCCCTGATTGGTCTTGAGGTTGGTGAAGATAAATGGACGTTCGCCACGCATCCTGCGCGCATCCCTGTCCATCACCTCTAGCGAAGCGCCTACCATGGGGGCCAGGTCTATCTTATTGATAATCAGCAGATCAGACTTGGTGATGCCAGGGCCACCCTTGCGTGGAATCTTCTCCCCTGCAGAAACATCAATCACGTAAAGCGTGAGATCAGAAAGCTCAGGCTAAATGTCGCCGCCAGGTTATCGCCGCCACTCTCAACAAAGACAATATCCAGCGGATTGAAACGCTCACTCAGCTGCGCCACCGCCTCCAGATTCATGGAAGCATCCTCGCGTATGGCGGTATGTGGGCAACCGCCAGTTTCCACCCCTATGATGCGCTCAGGCGCCAGCGCCTCATTACGCGTGAGAAACTCCGCATCTTCCGCGTATAGATATCGTTGGTCACCACCGCGATGTTATACACCTCGCGCAGGCGCTGACACAAAGCCAGCGTCAATGCCGTCTTGCCCGAGCCTACCGGGCCACCTATACCTACACGTAAGGGTTCTTCGATTTTCATAGCGCTTTCCATTTCAACAAATTCATACAAAATTCTTAGCGTTAACGCTTTCTTGATTACCTGCCAAGCATTAAATGCCTCAGGAACGGAACAACCTAGAATATTGGGTTTCGTGCCTACACCCTGCAATACTCAGGCCAGGATTGAAATTACTGATCTCCTCATCCTGCATCTGCAAGGCACGCGCCACCAGCGCAGGAATACCCTTGCCCACCTGCAGCAATATCTTCTGCCCAGCCACCTGCCCCAGCGGCACCGTTTTCATCGCCGCGCTGGCTGATTCTCCAGCCAAGACCAGACATAAGCCTGCAAGGCAGCCCCTGCCTCTATACCCCAGGCCAGACTCACTCCTGCATAAAGCAAAGGGAATGCCGGGGTTTCTATCTGCGCCAGCGTCTGCTGAACGGCCTGCGGCACTTCGTCCTGTAAATCCAGCAGCAGGCGCTTGAGCGAATAGCCCATCTGCCGACTTTCAAGCAAGGCCTCAGCGCTATCCCGCCCGGCCAGGTAAAACGCATTCCAATGCTGCAAGGCATCAACATCTGCGCTGTGCCAGGCCTGATAAAAACGCGTCAGCAAGGGCAGCTCATAGCCCCCTTGATAAATCTCCAGCACATCGCCTATCCAGGCTTGCGCGCTGGCCAGATCATGCACATCGCCAGACTCTATGGCCCACTCCAGCCCCTGGGAATAGCTATAGGCCCCCACTGGCAGCATGGGGCTAGCCAGTTGCAGCAGGCGAATCAGGGCATCAGCCATGCGATCTCAAACGGCCAGGCATACGGATAGACGGTGCATCATCGTCATCATGACCATGACGGTGACCACCACCATAAGCCCCCGCCTCAGGCTCAAACGGTGCCAGCTCACCCGTCACCGTCATGCCCAAGCCCAGCAACATATCCTGCAGCACATGATCTTGCTCCAACCTTAACCACCCATCACCCACCTGCAAAGGCACGTGGCGATTACCCAAGTGATAAGCCGCGCGCATCAAATTACGCGGCGTATCCGCCGTCACCAGCAGCACTGGCTGATCAGCCGCCACCACCTGGATCACGCGACCATCTTCAGCCTCCAGCAAATCACCACCACGCAGGATAGTGCCACGCTCCAGCAACAGCGCTGCCTCAGTCCCCGACGCCAACTCCACGCGCAGCCGACTCTTTTGCCTGCGGTCAAAGGGCAGCACCAGCTGGTCATCCACCTGGCTGGCGCTTTCAATTTTCTTGCTGATTCCTAACATGCGGTTTCCGGTTTTTTATTCAATTGAACGATAAATAATCTAAGCATCGGGCTTTATACAGCGGCCTCTCACTCCCCCACGCCCTCACTTGAGCGTGCAGCTAAGCGTTCCTGGCAAGACGCTTTACCGCAGCATCCCACATTCAGCCGCGCGATGCACAATGCTCAGCGTAGCGGTCCTGGCTAGGCGCCCTGCCGCAGACAGTACATATTGAGTACGGCAAGGCAGGGCAACAACGCCAGGAGAGCATTGTGCATCGCGTATCAGAATAGGAAGTAGCGTTGGGCCATGGGTAGTACTTCTGCCGGTTCGCAGCTTAGTA
Source organism: Methylobacillus glycogenes JCM 2850 (assembly GCF_000617925.1). Taxonomy (GTDB): domain Bacteria; phylum Pseudomonadota; class Gammaproteobacteria; order Burkholderiales; family Methylophilaceae; genus Methylobacillus; species Methylobacillus glycogenes. Next base: position 206,299 of record NZ_BAMT01000003.1, on the reverse strand, counting down.
CCATGCCATCGGCCCTAACTTCATACGTCTCCGGATCCACATCAATCTCCGGCATCCAGCGTTATGCACCATGTCAGATTTCTTCACGCTGCGCGTGGCTTTCACCGCCTCCAGCGGTTTCTGCAAGCCCAGCGCCGCCACTGCTGGATTGCTCAAGGCCGCTTGCGAAACAAAAGTCAGCGAGGTCTTGAGGCCACCGCCATATGAGCCAAACATGGGGCGGTAATGCACAGGCTGTGGCGTGGGGATGGAGGCATTGGGGTCGCCCATCACCGCCGCGGCGATCATGCCGCCCTTGAGTATGGTAGAAGGCTTGACGCCAAAGAATGCCGGACGCCACAGCACCAGATCAGCCAGCTTGCCGACTTCGATAGAGCCCACCACATGACTGATGCCATGCGACAAGGCCGGTTGATGGTGTATTTGGCGATATAGCGCTTGATACGGAAATTATCATTGCGCGCGCTATCCTCAGCCAGTGGCCCGCGCTGCACCTTCATCTTGTGCGCGGTTTGCCAGGTGCGGATGATCACCTCACCCACGCGGCCCATGGCCTGTGAATCTGAAGACATCATGGCAAAAGCGCCGAGATCATGCAGGATATCTTCCGCCGCGATAGTTTCACGACGAATACGGCTCTCGGCAAACGCCACATCCTCGGCAATGGCCGGGTCCAGATGGTGGCAGACCATGAGCATATCCAGATGCTCGTCTATGGTGTTGATGGTGTAAGGCCGCGTCGGGTTGGTGGAAGACGGCAACACATTGGGGTGGCCCGCCGCCTTGATAATGTCAGGCGCGTGACCGCCGCCCGCACCCTCGGTGTGGAAAGTGTGTATGGTACGGCCCTTGAACGCGCCCAGCGTGGTTTCAACAAAGCCAGATTCATTGAGCGTATCGGAGTGTATCGCCACCTGCACATCCATCTCCTCCGCCACGCTGAGGCAGGCATCAATTGCCGCTGGCGTAGTACCCCAGTCTTCATGCAACTTGAGACCGACCACACCCGCCTCTACCTGCTCGCGCAAAGGCCCAGGCAGGCTGGCATTACCCTTGCCAAGAAAACCCAGATTCATGGGGAAAGCATCCGCCGCCTGCAACATGCGGTGTATATGCCAGGGGCCAGGCGTACAAGTGGTAGCAAACGTCCCCGTGGCTGGCCCAGTACCGCCACCTATCATGGTGGTGACGCCAGACATCAGCGCTTCTTCTATCTGCTGTGGGCAGATAAAGTGAATATGCGTATCTATGCCCCCCGCAGTGACTATCATGCCCTCACCCGCAATCACCTCGGTGCCCGCACCTATGGCGATGCTCACCCCAGGTTGGATATCGGGATTACCCGCCTTGCCTATGGCGGCGATGCGCCCACCCTTGATGCCTATGTCAGCTTTGACTATGCCCCAGTGATCGACAATCAGCGCATTGGTGATGACGGTATCCACTACTTCATGGGAAAGCCCCTGGCCTTGGCCCATGCCATCGCGTATCACCTTGCCACCGCCGAACTTCACCTCCTCGCCATAGAGGGTGTAATCCTGCTCGACCTCAAGCCACAACTCGGTATCCGCCAACCGCACGCGGTCGCCCACCGTAGGGCCAAACATTTCGGCATAAGCCCGCTTATCTATTTTGACGCTCACAATGCCCCCATCACCTTGCCCGTGAATCCATACACCTTGCGCGCACCCGCCAAGGCCACCAGTTGCACCGTCCGCGTCTGCCCCGGCTCAAAGCGCACCGCCGTACCCGCCGCAATATCCAGACGGAAGCCATAAGCCTGCTGCCGCTCAAACACCAGCGCATCATTGGTCTCAAAAAAATGATAGTGCGAGCCCACCTGTATAGGCCTATCGCCACTATTCGCCACCTGCAGCGTCACCGTCTCTCGCCCAACGTTAAGCTCGATTTCGCCTGCTTCTATGTTCATTTCACCTGGGATCATCTGTTTTGCTCCAGTAAGACTTGGCCATTACTTTTATGAATTCGGTGTTTCCACATGAGTGATTCTTGCATCCGTCACTTGGCTCCAACACTCAGCATGGTGCTGTAAACGTGGAGGGCAAGGCACACCGACGAAGACAGTACATTTTGTACGGCGAGGAGGTGTAACGCCGCCATCCGCGTTTACAGCGCCATGCCTAAGGGATTGGTTGGTGGACGGTGACCAGCTTTGTTCCATCGGGGAACGTAGCTTCAATCTGTATCTCCGGTATCATCTCCGCCACCCCCTCCATCACATCATCGCGCGAAAGCAGCGTGGCGCCATACCCCATCAGATCAGCCACTGTCCTGCCATCACGTGCGCCCTCCATAATCGCCGCTGAAATAAAGGCGATGGATTCCGGGTAATTGAGCTTGAGGCCACGCGCCTTGCGTCTTTCGGCCAATAACGCTGCTGTAAAGATCAGCAGCTTGTCTTTTTCTCTAGGACTGAGTTCCATATGTGTTTTCCATGCTTGATGCTGAGGAGATTGGGCTATCGCATCAGGTGTTCCAGATACGCGGCCTGCTGGCAGCACGACCCGCATACCAGGGTCTGAGTAATTGCCACAGGCGCTCGAAATAATGCTTTGCGGCTTCTGAGGAGCGGCCAATATAACGTGCAGTGAAGATATCGGGCAAGGCGCTGACACCGACATGGGCACCCGCTTCGGCTTCTACCGCACGGCAGGCTTGCAGCACTTCGGCTGGCACCGCCCCGGCGGCCAGTACCAGACTGCCACTGATAGGCAAACCACGCAGCCCCGCCATGGATTGCATCACCCGGCTCTCTGGCTGCAAGTGTATGCGCTCATTCCACAGCAAGCGGCCTTCACGTCTGATTTCCAGCGCCTGCTGCGCACTGCCTGCAGTCCAGCTTTCACCGCGCGCCTGACGCCCCAGGCAAAGAATTTCCCAGCCACAGAACACCGCATCCGCAGCCAGATTAACCTCAGCAGCAAATCGCACCTGACTGCCGTCAAACAGTATGTTTTCCTGCGGCAACCACTCCAGGCAAGCGCCCTGCTCCAGGGTAAAGTTGAGCGCCTGGCTGGCTTGCAGTTGATTAGCCTTATACCACTTGCCCGCACCGGGAGTAGTTAACAGCACATGCGTACCAGTGGCGAGACTGGCCGTGATACTTAACTGATCACCCCCCGCCACCCCGCCCGGTGGGTGCACGATAATGCCATGGCACACCGCATCGCCTTCCGGGTAAAGCATTTTCTGCACCACCAGCGGCCCCTGATGCTGCCGCCGCAGCAAGGTGGTTCTAGACTGCCGTGCTCCAAACTCCAGCACCAGCGATGCACGCCAATGCTTGTCTGACCAGCCCTGCGCCACAGCCGCAATATTACTGGGGATAGTTCTATCGTCCATGGGCCCTATCCTGCCACAAAAGAGGCCGCATCATACTGGAATGCTGTTGTTGCCTGGGATATCCGATAAAACATTGTGAAAAGAAAGTCGCGCCATTGCAGATATCGCTACCCAGCATCTTTTTTTTTATTTTTGCTGTTAAAGCCATCCCGCCGAAAACAAACAAGAAAGCCAGTGAAACGGTGCTGGCAAGGCGCTGCGACGAAGACAATACATGGGGGCTGTTAACCTGAAATTGGCGGACTGCGTTGCAGCACCTAATGGTGTAAGGCAAGACGCGGAACGCTGGTAATGGTATTCCATTGCCGAGTCCCGCAACGCCGCATGGCGCCATTAGATGCTGCAACCCGTAGGGCCAGCATCATTTTTCGCATGTTGCTGCGTCATTCGTCGTTCATTTGGAATAACCAAACTTCTCTCCTCATTTCTTGCCCCACACGAAAAATGATACTGGCGCAGCCACCAATTTCAGGTTAACAGCCCCCCCGTATGGCGAGGAGCAGCAACGCCGCCAGCAGGCTTTGTTGTTTGTTTATTAGACCGACAAATAGCCCTTAATCTTCGCGGCGTCTACTTCGCTACGCTTATTTTCATGGATGAAGTTGCCCTTATCGATAACGATAATGCGATCCGCAATTTCCATGGTGAAGCTCAGCACCTGCTCGGAAACAATGATGGTGATTTCGCGCATTTTGCGGATTTCATTCAGCACCTTGGCAATGTCCTTGATAATGGAAGGCTGGATACCTTCGGTAGGCTCATCCAGCAGCAGCACCTTGGGGTTGGTGACCAGCGCGCGGGCGATGGCCAGCTGTTGCTGTTGACCTCCAGAGAGGTTGCCACCCTTGCGGCCGCGCATGTCATACAGCACGGGGAACAAGGCATAGATATCTTCGGGAATCTTGTTCGACGCCGATTTTTCCAGGCCAGTCTCTATATTCTCTTGCACCGTCATGGTGGGGAAGATCATACGGCCTTGTGGCACATAGGCCAGGCCGGAATTCACGCGCTGGTAGGTTTCACGGCCAGCAATGTCCTGGCCATCGACCAGGGCTTTTTTGCTCTTGCTGGGCAAGATGCCCATCAGGGATTTGAACAAGGTGGTTTTACCCATGCCGTTACGGCCCATGATGGCTAATGTTTCGTTTTTGGCGGCGCTGAAGCTGATGCGTGGATGACTTCACTTTGGCCGTAGCTGACTGTCAGGTCTTCAATTTCAATCATGTTGTTTCCTTTAATCGCAATATGGTCTGGGTGCGCGGCGGCTTGCCGCCGCGCCATGCTGGGCGTGGACTAGCCACGCCTGTGCTTAATGCCCCAGATAGACCTCAATCACTTTTTCATTGGCTTGCACTTTGTCCATCGCGCCTTCGGCCAATATCTTGCCCTGGTGCAGCACGGTGACCTTGTGTGCGATTTTCTTGACGAATTCCATGTCGTGTTCAATCACAATCACCGAGCGGTTCTGGCAAATGCGGTTGAGCAGTTCTGCGGTCTGATCGCGCTCCTTTGCGCTCATGCCCGCCACTGGCTCATCCAGCATCAAGAGCTCAGGGTCTTGCATCAGCAGCATGCCTATCTCCAACCATTGCTTCTGGCCGTGACTGAGCAAGGCGGCTTCCATGCCGAGAAAATCTTGCAGCATGATTTCACGTGCAATTTTGTGCACCTGTGCCACCACCGCATCGTTGCGCTTGAAGAACAAGCTGCCAAACACGCCCCTGCCCTTGGGGTAGGAGACTTCCAGGTTTTGGTAAACGCTGAGGTTCTCGTAGATGGAAGGGGTCTGGAACTTGCGCCCCACCCCGGCACGCACAATTTCGTGCTCGGAAAGCTTGGTCAATTCACGGTTTTTGAACTTGATGGAGCCTGCGGTGGATTTGGTCTTGCCGCAGATCAGGTCCAGCACCGTCGTCTTGCCCGCGCCATTGGGGCCTATCACCACACGTAGCTCGTTTTTGTCTATGTACATATTGAGCTTGTCGACTGCCTTGAATCCGTCAAAGGAAACGGTCAGGTCTTCGATAGCCAGTACGAAATCGGTATTACTCATGCTTGCACCCCTGCTTCCTTGGTATCAACTGGCGTGGCGGTCACTGGTGTGACTGGCACAGCGTCTGCCTGCTTTTCTTTCGGTGTTTCTGCAGCCAATTTGCGCAGGAAAGGCACGCGTTGGGCATATTTCTCGTAGAGACCAGCCAAACCGTTGGGGAAGAACATCACTACGGCGATAAACAGGCCACCCATGAGGAACAACCACAGTTCTGGGTAGGTTTCGGAGAACATGGTCTTGCCGAAGTTAACCAGCAAGGTGCCATACACCGCGCCTATCAGGGACATGCGGCCACCCACTGCAGCAAAGATCACCATTTCAATCGAAGGCACGATGCCGATGAAGGATGGCGACATAAAGCCGACCTGCAAGGTGAACATCGCACCACCTATGGCCGAGATCATGGCTGCCAGGCAGAAGATGAAGATCTTGAAGTTGGAGACGTCATAACCGGAGAAGCGCACGCGCTCTTCCTTGTCGCGCATCGCCAGCAGCAGCATGCCGAACTTGCTGGAGAGCACATAGCGCGACAGCAAGATGCAGCCTATCAGCAGCGCCGCATTGAGGTAGTACAGCACATACTTGGCGTTCTCGGTGCGGATATCCCAGCCCAGCACAGTCTTCAAGTCAGTGATGCCGTTGACGCCACCTGTGTAACCTTGTTGACCGATGATGAGGATGGAAAGAATCAGCGCAATTGCCTGGGTGATGATCGCAAAGTACACCCCACCCACTCTACGCTTGAACATGGCGTAACCGATGATGAAGGCAAACAGCGACGGAATCACGAGGATGGCGATGATGGTCAACGGCAAGCTCTTGAACGGCTCCCAGAACCATGGCAAGGCCGTGAGCTGGTTCCAGTCCATAAAGTCAGGAATACCAGGTGTGGACTGAATTGCGGTACTGACCGGGTCTGAAGCTTCGAGCTTGAGGAACATGGCCATGGCGTAGCCCCCCAGACCGAAGAAGATGCCCTGCCCCAGACTCAGGATGCCGCCATTACCCCACAGCAGCACCAGGCTGACTGCGACGAAGGCGTAGGTGAGATATTTGCCTATCAGGCCCAGACGGAAGGGATCCAGCCCTAGTGGCAGCACCACCAGGATAAAGGCGGCCAGGATGGCAAGGCCGATTGCGCCTTGTTTCCCGCCTAGTATTTTGTTGAGTGTATCGCTCATTGTGGTTCCCCTTACTTACGTACTTTGGATGCAAACAGGCCTTCAGGACGCATCATCAAGATGCCTACAATCACCATCAGGGTCGCGACCTTGCCCATGGAGCTGGTCATGAAGAACTGCAGGATGGATTGCGCCTGAGCAATGCCGAAGGCGGAGGCGATAGTACCGAGGATGCTGGCTGCACCACCGAACACGACCACCATAAAGCTATCGACGATATACAGCGAACCTGTGGTGGGGCCAGTGGAGGCAATGGTGGTGAAGGCAGCACCTGCCACACCGGCAATACCGCAGCCCAGCGCGAAGGTCACCCTATCCACTTTCTTGGTATTAATGCCCACTGCACCCGCCATTACGCGGTTTTGCACCGTGGCACGCACACGCAGACCCCAGCGTGAGCGGAACATAAAGATGAACACACCCAGCGTGACCACAGCGGCCAGCACCAGCACGAAGACGCCGTTGACCGGGATATCGATATCCGGTGTAGCTGGAAGGAACCCATGAGCCATTCTGGCAACACGGCGCTGACTTCCTTGGCGCCAAAGGTGGAACGGAAGATCTGCTGCATCACCAGGCTTAACCCCCAGGTGGCCAGCAGTGTATCGAGTGGCCGCTTGTACAAGTGCCGTATCAGCGCAAACTCGACCAGGTAGCCTATGATGAAGGCGATAATAAAGGCCGCGACAATCGCGAACAGGAAATAGTAATTAACAATGCCGTAAGTTTCGGCCACCTTGGAAAGAAACACCGTGGTGTAGGCACCAATCGCCATGAACTCACCATGGGCCATATTGATCACGCCCATCTGCCCAAAGATGATCGCGAGGCCAAGAGCCATCAGCAGAAGAACACTGAACAGGCTTAACCCCGAGAAAGCCTGCATGACAACGATATTGCCTATCTCTGCCATTGAATAATCAAACATAATCGGCCTCCAGCCTTTTACTTACAGATTTGAATGCTGTTGTTGCAACTACGCTGCTGCACACCACAACAACCCCAAGTGGGGCTGTCGTGGCGCTTGCATCTCACATCAAGCGCTTATGCTAACGCGCTGATTTGTAACGCTCTTATTGATAACCTTTTGGGAACGGATCTGGTTTGATCAGCTCAGACTCGTAAACCACTTCAGCCTGACCATCAGCACGCCACTTACCAACGCGCAGCTTGCTTTCCAAGTGGTGGTTAGGATCAACCTTGACGTAGCCTTCTGGTGCTTCCTTCAACTCGTAGCCTGGCAGTGCAGCAGCAGCCTTATCTACATCGAAGCTACCAGCACGCTCAACCGCAGCCTTCCACAGCCATGGGCCAAGGTAAGCAGCTTGAGTCACATCGCCAATCACAGACTTGGGGCACATCTTCTTGAACTCAGCAACGAACTTCTCGTTGTTGGCGTTCTTCAGGCTTTGGAAGTACTTCATTGCAGAGTAGAAGCCTTCCAGGTTCTCACCACCAATGCCCAGAACTTCGTCCTCAGTCACGGAGATGGTCAGCATGTTTTGCTTCTTGGAGTTGAGGCCAGCGGCGTTCAACTGCTTGAACCAGGCCACGTTACTACCACCCACCACAGCGGCGTAAATCACATCAGGCTTCTTCAGCTTGATCTTGTTGATCACAGAACCGAACTGGGTATCACCCAGGGCGATGTACTCTTCACCCACCACCTTGCCACCCAGATGCTGCTCAATGTGCTTACGAGCGATCTTCATGGATGTACGTGGCCAGATGTAGTCAGAGCCAATCAGGTAGAAAGTCTTGGCCTTCTTTTCCTTGGCAATCCAGTCCAGACCAGCAAGAATCTGTTGGGTAGCTTCTTGACCTGTGTAGAACACGTTCTTGGATTGCTCCAGACCTTCATAGAAAGTTGGGTAGAACAGCAGGCCATTGTCCTTCTCAAACACTGGCAGCACCGCCTTACGGGAAGCAGAAGTCCAGCAGCCGAATACGGTGGCTACCTTGTCTTTTTCCAGCAGCTTCTTGGATTTTTCAGCGAAAGTCGGCCAGTCACTGGCGCCGTCTTCTTGAATGATTTCAATCTTGCGACCCAGCACACCACCCATGGCATTGATCTGCGCAATCGCCAGCTTTTCAGCCTGGATAGAGCCAGTTTCACTGATGGCCATGGTGCCTGTGGATGAGTGCAGAATACCGACCTTAACCACTTTGTCTGTCACAGCCAGGCCAGTAGTGTTGACCTTGGCAGTTGAAGTGTCAGCAGCAAAGGCGCTACCAGAAATAATACCTGCTGCCAGCATGGCACCCATGAGGGCACCGGTCTTGGTAATGAACTGGCGTCTAGTCTTGTTACTCATCAGATTTCTCCTGAAAAAATCACTGCAAAAGATAAAAATTTGAAACGGTTTCCTAGCCAATCCTGGGATGCTCAGCATTGCCCTGGGATGTTCAGCATTACGTGAGGACAAGGCGCGCCGACGCAGACAGTACAAGTGGGTACGGCAAGGAGGCGCAACGCAGTCATCGCGTGATGCTGAATACCCCTAATGTCCAAGCATCCAGGGGCGGGCTGTTTTCTTGGTTTGCATCTGCAATAGGCTTCCTCCTCTTTGGCCTTACTTCCCTGAGCAGCTTTCTTTGAAGTGGCGGAAGAACCGCAGGTATGTCCCCCAGTGCAACCGCAGCTGGAGCGGCGGGCAGCACGGTTCATGGGCAGATTTCTCGTTGCGTTCATGCGCACTTCGTTGCGCCGTGCCCAGAATGGCCAGGCGTGGTGCGGAAAGAATGCGTTCGCTCAGTTCATTGCAATCCGGACATGCTGTCGGCTCGCTGGAGGTACTCATTTTTCCCATTGCGGCAAACACACCGCAGGCATCACATCTGTATTCATACATAGGCATGGCTATTCCCCTTTAAGCTTTTAAATCAAACACTCAGGAAGTCTTGGCAACATCAACATCGCCGGTGATGATCTTGACCGGGCCATTGGCATTCGGCTTGAGGTCGAAATCGAAGATCTCGGTTGGCAGCCAAAGAGTGGCGCAGGCGTTAGGAATATCGACCACACCGCTGATATGCGCTTCAACTGGCGCAGTACCGAGGATGGAAACTGCTTGTTCGCCGCTGTAACCAAACTTCTTCAGGTATTCAATGGCGTTGAGGCAGGCCTGACGGTAAGCCACTTGCACATCGAGGTAGTGCTGCTTGCCCTGCTCATCCACCGAGATACCTTCAAACACCAGGAAGTCACGGTAGTTAGGGGTCAATGGGCTAGGCTGGAACAAGGGGTTCTTGATGCCGTATTTCTTGACGCCGTCCTTGATCAGGGAAACCTTGATATCGAGGTAACCCGCCATTTCAATCGCACCGCAGAAGGTGATTTCGCCATCACCCTGGGAGAAGTGCAGGTCACCCATAGAGAGGCCACCGTCCTTGACGTAGACCGGGAAGAAAATCTTCGAACCCTTGGTGAGGTTCTTGATATCGCAGTTGCCACCGTGATCACGTGGCGGCACGGTACGTGCGCCTTCCTTGGCAGCAGCCACTGCTGCTTCACCCTGCAGGCGGCCCATGACGGCGGCTTTTTCATTAGGTGGCAAGGCCAGCGCTGGCACACGCTCAGGTCGGTGGCAATCAGGTCAGCTTCACGCTTGTTCCACTTATCTAGCAGTTCACGTGATGGCAGGCAGCCGATCAAACCGGGGTGCATGATGCCGGCGAACTTGACGTTAGGAACGTGGCGTGAAGAAGTGTAAATACCGTGGAAATCCCAGATGGTCTTGGAGGCTTCCGGATAGTGATCGGTAAGGAAACCGCCGCCATTGTTCTTGTCGAACAGGCCGTTGAAGCCCCATTGCTGATCTTGCAGGGTGCCAACATCCAGAATGTCCACCACCATCAGGTCACCTGGCTCGGCACCTTCTACGCCAATCGGGCCGCTCAGGTAATGCACCTGCAGCAGGTCTACGTCACGGATGTCATTGGCGCTGTCGTTGTTGCCAATCTGACCACCAGTCCAATCCATACACTCGACGCGGAACTCGTCACCGGGCTTGACCATGGCCACCATGGCAGATCAGGGTGCCAGCGGTTATGGATTTGACCGTCCTGTTCCCAGGCTGGCTTATCGAAATCCAGCTTAATCAATGTTTTCATCTATGCTTCTCCTATCACTAAATAACTTGCGATGGCCACCATGCAGAGATGGCGGCCATCCCCCTACTAGAACTGCAACTGCAAACCGACGGTGAACTTGTCGATATCGCTGATGCCTTCAGTCTTGGTCTTGGTGTAGACGGTGCTGATACGCGCGTTATGACCGTCGATGATGTAGTTCAGGCCCAGGTCGTACTCTTTAACATCAGGGTTGAACAAGGTGCCGCTATCCGCGCTGAACTTCTGGTAGCGTGCATACGGCTGGAACTTGCCCCAACCCACAACATCAGGGAACAGCCAGGAAACCAGGCCGAGGTAAGCCTTGCCGGACTTGGCGCCTGCGGCATCGGAGTTAACTGCGGTCTTGCTGAAGTCGTACTTGTAAGCAGCGCCTTCAACGTTGAGCACGCCAGCGGTGAATTTCTTCTCCAGCAGGGCATCAATGTTGTAAGCGAGGTAGTCATCGCTAGCACCAACCTGGCCTACAGCATCCTTCTGGTACATTCCGACCAGGGCGATAGAGAGCACATCCTTACCGTAGTAAGTGCTGCTGGTGTAGTAAGCGGGGTCGTTACCTGCATCCCAGAAGTCATACTGCACACGACCGCTGTACATCAGGTTGTCGGAACGATTGGGGTTGAGTGCGCTATTGCCATTGAAGGAAGAAGCACGGTTACCTTCGTAAGCACCGAAGGAGTAAACTAGGTGCTTGTCCAGCAACTTACCCCAGAGCGTCACGCCGATATCACGACCGACGAACTTGTTCTGGTAACGCGATACCACGCCAGGGTAAGACCAGGCATTCAGGTAGAACGGACCATCCAGATTGGCACGGTCGGTTGGAGGCAGCAATTGACCCATCCAGATATTGAATTCATCCATGAATTCAAATTGCAGATAGGCGTCCAGCGTGCGGATGCTGTCCTGGCCGTCAGCCGAGTTGGTGGTGGTAAAGGTATTGAACGTACCCTTGATGTATTTGTTGAATGAAGCGTTGATGTAGATACGCGCATCATCCACATCAAAATCCTTGGAGCGGGAGTTGCCATTTGGCGCTGCATCCTCGACACTGGTGAATGCAGTGCGTATGCCCAAGCCTATGCTCAGGGACTTATCTTCACCGAAGGTGATAGTGCCTGCGGCCTGTGTGCTCATGGATGGCAGCGCAGCAGAAGCTGCCAGCGCCACCAACACAGCACACTTCTTCATCTTGAATTTCATTTCCTTACCCCTTTATTTAAGTTTCACCAAAAACCGTGTAGTACCGACTGCAATCACTGGAACGCTGGAAACACCCTCGCTCTTTCGTGTTGCTAGATTAGCCACGGCAGGGCTAGGCTTAAATACGTCATATTGCGTACATGACATCTGGAGTTGGCGTGGTACTTTCGCCCTGTCCTCTGTATAGGCAGGCAAAGCCTGAAAGCTCAAAACCATGAAGAAAACCGCCGAAAAAACCCTATCTATAGTGCTGACCAGCAGCTTGTTACTGGCAGGCTGTGGTGGGGAATTTGCCTATAAACGTGGTGCCAGCGCGCGCGATCTGGAGCAAGCCAAACAGCAATGCCAGCACACATCTTCAGAAACGGCGCTGGGGCAATGCATGGAACAAAATGGCTGGATTTATCACAACCCGCAGGAGGCGCTGGATGATGAAGACCCGGTGATACAGGCCTCTTTCCAGCACGACTACAGAAGCGCAGGCAAGGCAGTGAGCGAAGACACGCCCGCCCCTGCCAGCAGCGTAAAGAACAGCTCAAATAGCAGCACTGTGAGTGTGACGGAGACTGGCAACCCTGGGACTGGCAACACTACCCCAGACAGTGCAGCACAGGCGAGAAAACCTGGAGAAAATTCAGCTAAAAATAAAGCAGAAAAGAAAGTGACAGACCCCATGGACATCTTCCTGGTGAGCTCCTGGTGGAAGATAGGCAAGGGAGCCGATGGTCTGAAAGCGGATATGGATCAATGCGTGGCCAAGCTAGGCCCAGCGCACGCACCAGATATGACAGGCAAGACCGCCAAGGCGACGCGCGGCCTGCTGCTGTGCATGAAGGATTTGGGCTGGAAGGCCTTACAGGCACGGGAATAACTGCGGAGCAGCAGGTCATCATGCCCTGGGGCGCTGGGCATGATGAAGTCTGCTTCAGACTATCATCCCGGGCCTGGCAGTGCCGGGATGATCTGAGGCAAAAGATGCCAGCTGCTTACACGCCAGGCTGGCTCATGCTTGATCAGTCTGCTTGCGCCGCGGCTTTATTGCAGATGCAGCGCACGGGCAATATCTTCCCAGGCCACCAGTTTGAAGTTCTGTGCCCCATCCGGCAGGCGCTTGTAGCCATCCTGCACGACCAGCATGCCCTGACGGTAAACTCCACCGAAATTGACCTGGCTGACTTCCAGGCCATCGGTGTCTGATACCCCATCTATGCCGGCCTCGGCATTGATGCCTATGCGGAATGCACCACGAAATGCATACGGCGCGTTGGCGTCCAGTACCACAAAGCTGCTATTGCCCTGACTGGAGGCAATCAGGTAACTGCCATTCTGACCGTGATACAGCCCCATGCCTTCCACATCTGCGACCAGGTGCTCGCCCACAGGCATGATCAATTGTGGTTCACTGGGCTGATCGGCACTGGCTGACATAGTCCAGATGCCCTGCTTTTCCTCACCATAGAACAGGCGTTGCTGCTGGTCATCTGCCACGCAGCCTTCAGGTTGCCCGGCGGTGCGGAAGGTACGCAACAGCTTGCCCATATAAGCCTGGCCACCCTGGGCCTGAGGCTCTACGCGGTAATGCTCAAAACGACCATCCTTGTCATTGGCAAATACTTCCAGGCCACCTGCGGGCGGCTGGTAGAGACAAGTGCCATAAATATCGCGCAAGCCAGTCTTGATCCGGCCCACATCGCGCAACTGCCCCTGCCCGTCCAGCGCAAACAGCGCCAGGGCAGCTTCATCACGTTGGGTGGCAATGGCCAGATCGCTGGGTTTGTGACCAGGCCAGCGGATATTTTGCCGCAGGTCTACATTGTTTAGCCGACCTGCGGCGACAAGTTGCACCTGTTTGCCCTGCAGATTGTAATTCAACAGGCCTTGTTTCTTGTTGGTGGCAATAATCCGCGAGCGCGCTGGCTGCGTGGGATGCACCCAGATAGCCGGGTCATCGGCCGCATCCCCGGCGCGGGCCACCGACTCGGTCTGGCCACGGGGCATGATCAGCGGCAATTGCCTAGAGACCGTTGCCGGATGCAGGCTGGCCTGGCCCAAACCTAGTGGCTGCAAGTCGTAAGCCTGCCAGCCCACATTATTCAGTACCAACAACGCATCCCCGGCCAGCGCCAAAGCCTGGGCATTGGGCACGCGCAAGTCATGCAGCGTGACCTGCGCTTGTGCATCCAGCAGATGAATACGGCCATCATCGGCATCAATCACTGCCAGACCTTGCGGCAGCACGGCCAAAGCCCCGACTTCCCCGGTGATTTCACCACGCGGCTGGCGGCCAGCGACCAGGGTGCGTTCGGGAATGCCCTCGCCATTGGCGGCATAGCGCCAGACGCCAAAACTGGCCTCGCTGACGTAGAGCGCCTGCTGCCTGTCATCGACACGGCAGGATTCCACCTCGGGTGGCAAGGCCAGATTGCGCAGTTTCACTGGTGTTTTTCCCGAGAGCAGCCACTGTTCGGCCTGCCCATCTTTGGCAATCATGAATAAATGACTGAGTTGCTGGGCATCGCGATACAGGCACTGGCTTTGCAGGGCAAAACTCACAGGGGTCAGCTTGCGGCTGATGCGTATCTGCTGCGGTTCTACTTGCAATATCCAGTTTTGCTGCTGGTCAGCGTCAAACACCACGGCTTGCACTTCCGCGCCAGCTTGGCTGTTGATCACACGGGTATCCAGATGCTCGGCGCGTACATCCAGGCTATGCAATGTCTTGCCCTCGGCATCCAGCAGTCGTAGCGCGTGCTTGTCCAGCACCAGCCAGCGGCCATCCGGCAAACTGGCTACTTCCTTGTACTGCTTGCCTAAAAAACCAATCCCGCGTGCGCTGGCAGGATGCGCCAGCATGGGTGCAAGCAGCAGCAAGAAAACCATTATTTGTTTGAATCGTGTATGCAACATCATGGGTAAAGCCCTATCAATTTGGGCGGCGGCCTATCAGTCCTGATCATCATGCACTGATCTACCGTCGCAAATAAAAATACCTGCCTGACACCTTCTCACGCAGTTTCCGGCCTTGAGCGGGCTAGAAAGTGGCAATCTTCATGCTGAGCCTGAACGTACGGCCATAGGATTCGTATTGCGAATTGAAGCTGCGGTTGCCGGTATAGACATAGTATTTTTCATTGGTGATATTCATCACCTCAAACGCCAGCTGGGTCTGCTTGCTCAGATTGTAGCGTGCGGAAAAATCATACTGGGTCTGGGCATCGACGTATTGATCGCCGCGCTCATCGGCAATATCGGTGACTTCCAGCAGATATTTCGATTTGTAGTTGGCCGCCAGACGCATATTCAGGGGGCCTTTTTCGTAACCTATGATCAGGTTCATGGTGCGATCCGACTGACTGGGCAGTACAATATTGCGACTGTTGAGCACACCATCACGGTAACCCTCAACCTTGGCTTTTGAGCTGACAAAGCTGGCATTGGCCGAAAGCAGCAAGCCATCCCAGGGTGCGGGCAGAATATTGCTGAAATTTTGCGAATAAGCCAATTCCAGACCCTTGACGCTGGCAGCATCGCCATTGGCAAAGGTATCGGCCTGGGCAAAATTCGTCCACATGCCCGTGCCTGCCATATCAGTACGATAGACAAAATGCTTGATGTCCTTGTGGAACAGATAGGCAGACAGCACCCCGGCATAGCCTATGCGTTGCTCTATACCCAGATCAAGGTTGCGTGCTTCCATGGGGTCAAGTTCAGGATTACCAAATGCGGCTTCATCACCATTGATGACCACACCAGGTGCCAACTGGCCGAAAGTGGGCCTGACCACGGCATGGGTCAGCGCAGCACGAATCGTGGTGTTGTCATCAAGGTCACGGCGGATGTGCAAGGCAGGCAGCCAGTGGTGATATTGATTCTTGGCGCTGACTGCACTGAAATCGCCATCGGTGGCCGAAGTGCCATTGGCGCTGAATTTGGTCTGTTCCAGACGCACGCCTGCCAAAATAAGCCACATGCCACTATTGAACGTGTTCTGGGCATACGCGGCATTGATATTTTCGCGCATGGTGAAATCGTTGATATTGGATTCTTCCTCATTGATGTAATCAGCAAGATTAACGCCGGAGAGGAAGTTCTTGACCGCCGAGCGACTGATGCCGGGGCCGAAGTTGCCAAACTGGTAATCCACATTGCTGCCGACAAAACCACTCAGGGCTGGATTACCAAAATCACCGCCATCCACTTCCCAGGCGGTTAGCTCATTGGTTTTCTTGCGTCGGCTGGCCTTGGCACCAAACTTGAGTTCGGAATCGAGGCCGAATATCGTCCACTTGTGGTCTATGTCCACCTTGAGATTACGCTCCTTATCCACGGCCTTTTGCATGCTAAGTTCTATGGAATCCAGCTCGTAATCGGCGGCATTATTGATGCTGGAATCACCTATCAGCCTGGGCACGCGGCCACTGGAGTAGCCAGAGTTATAGCTCTGACCAGACTCGAACTTGGCTGCGTCTATGGCATCTGGTGTGTCTTGGGTGGCACGGCTGGCCCCCAATGCCATTGCTACTTTCCAGTTCTTGCCTATCCAGCGCTCGCCCCCTAGCACCACCGAGGCAATATCCTGGGTTTCCTCGCGCGATTTCAACTCGCGTGAGGATTCAGAAACGCCAATTTCGCCTGCGCGTTGCGGGCTGTCAAAGGCTATGTCGTGGCGCTGGCGTACCTCGTTATCAGTAAAGCGGCTATAAAGCGTGCGCAGGTAATAGGACTCTTGGGCATTAGGACGGTAATCAAGGTTGAAAATACCGCCCTGGCGTTCGCGCGTGATGCTGTAATCACGGCGCTGAAACTCTTCCAATGCGGGTTGTGGGCCCGAGAAATCCCAGGCACCGCCAGTTTCGGCATTATCAGAACCGAATTTGCGTTTGGAGGCATTCACCCCTACCGCAATCCCCAGCTTGCCATCAAGAAAGCGATCACTCCAGGCGGCAGCAAAGTTGGGGCTTTCCTGATCCGTATTGCTGTCATGTGAAGCACCCGCTTCTAGCGAATAAAATTGCCCAGGGTGATCAAAAGCCGAGATGGTTTTGACCTCCACCGTACCCCCTATGGAGTTGGCATCCTGACTGGGCATCAAGGTCTTGGAAACCTCCAGTGAGCGAATCAGCCCTGCAGGCAGTACATCGAGAGACACCGCGCGTCTGTCGCTCTCAGGCGCAGGCACCAGGCTGCCGTTGATTGTCACCGTATTCAGGTCTGGGCCCAAACCACGGATACGCACATAGCGGCCTTCACCCTGGTCACGCTCTACCGAGATGCCGGGAATGCGTTGCAAGGCTTCGGCCGCGTTGTTGTCCGGCAACTGACCTATATCATCGGCGTGTACCACGCTGACAATATTGTCTGACATCTGCTGTACATCCAGTGCGCTATCCAGGCTGGCCGCCTGACCGACGACAGATACCACAGGCAGAGTCATTTCGGCGACCTGTGCGACTTGTGTTGCTTCTGCCACTTGCACCGGCCCGGCCTTGTCTGCTTTTCCCTGGCCCTGATTAAGCGTCCCGACTTCGGCAAGTGTGGTGCTGGCAGCCATGACACTCATAGGTGCCAGACCGCCCATGAGCGCAATGGCAGCGGCTATGCGCTTGAGAGGAAGGCCACAACGGGCCTTGCCAGGATTTACTTGATGTTTGTGCTGCACGACATTCCCCTTTGATGAATCTGTATCGAATGCCGCACACGCTAACCAGGCTTGATGTCAGTTGCGTGACACCTATTGCCACATCGCTATCAAAATCAGTGATTTACCCTGGATTGTACTGACTGCTGAGCTTTTAGGACTGTGAGCTAGCCATGCCATCCCCTTGATGAAAAAGGCAAATCGTGTCGCCATCCTGCTGAGTGTGCGTAGCAGCCCCAGCATCAGTGAGCCAATCGCACCCCCCCTGGCATTCAGGGCAGAAATCATCATCGTTCTGTCACAGCTGCGCCCTAGCATGGTCACAACTCGACACCGGACTCCCTCTTACCATGCATTTGCGCTCACGCAGCCTGCTGTTTATCTTCACCCTGCTCGTATCGACGGGCGCTTGTTACGCCAGCCTGGGCCAGGCACTCGCCTTCAGTGACTGGAACTGGATGGACATTATTAGCGAGGGCGGCACCGCCATCCTTGCTGCCCTCTGGGCGCTGCTCATCATCAACAGCCGTCCTGGGGGCAGAGTCACGCGTATGCTGGCAGGAGGCCTGCTTACACTAATGCTGGGGGCCTGGGCCGATTGCATGGATGAGTTCTATCACATCCCCGCCAGTCAATACTGGGATAACGCGCTTGAAGCCTTAATGCCGCTGGGCATGCTGATCGTCACCATAGGTCTTTACTACTGGCGCCAGGAGCAGGCCGTGCTGAACGAGCATATGCAGAAACGCGAACGCCTGTTCCGCGATCACCGCTCATTTGACCGTATCACCCAACTGGCCGATGCCAGCTATCTGCATGAACAGATCAGACTGGAACAGCAAGCAGGCGATGCCGGCATGCTGGTATTACTGGATATCAATAACTTCCAGCAGATCAACCGCGATCACGGACAGCAGGAAGGCGACCGCTTGCTGCAGGCGATCAGCCATCTGTTACTGCTTAACCTCAGGCCACAAGACCTGCTGTGTCGCTATGCAGGCGACAGGTTTGCCATTTTGTTGCCCGCCATGAATGCAAGCCAGGCCCATGCCACGGCAAGGCAATTGCAAACCGCCATTGCCTCGCTGGCGCATCATGTACGCGATGGTTCACAAGTCATTGCGCTGTCTGCGAGAAGCGTATGCGCCAGAGCCGATCAGAACCCGACACAACTGTTAGCGAGCATGAATGCTTCATTGGAAATTCCTGTGAGAACAGAGGCCCATGCGGGCGGTCACACTAGAGCTGATGGTGCAGAGCAGGCGGCCAGGCTGCCAGAACAAAACTCGCCTGACTTTTCAGCCATGCTGGCAAGCAAATTGCAGGCGTAATCACCCCCCATGTGTTACAGCGACAAATCCGGTGTCAATTACTATCTGCCTGGCAGCGCATTTATCCCGGCACGGCACCAGGCTGCCCTGTTGCTTGAATATGGCCGCAGTCGTGACATGGCGGCGCAGGACCTGTTGCATAAAACCTCGCTGACAGAGCTGAGCATACTGGCTCCCACCACCCTGATCAGCCTGTGGAATACTTGCAATTACTCAACAATCTGCAAAACAGCCTGGCGGCCAACGACACCAGCTTTATGCTGGGTCAGCAACTGCTGCCTGGCCATTATGGCGATCTCAGTCATGGCTTGCTGCATGCCTGCAACCTGCGCCAGGCCTTGCAAATACTGATAGATAGCCAGGCCAGGCTCAGCCCGCTGCTTGCGCCGCATCTGCTGGAGCACAAAGGCCAGGTGACCCTGCACTGGACCGAAAGCTATGTCACTCCGCGCTTGCGTGGATTTGTGGTGGAAATGATGATGACGGCAGTCACCAGCATGTGCCGCTGGCTGAGCGGTCAGAAGCTGCCCTGGCGCTATAGCTTCAACCGCACCCCGCCCGCCTATCAGGAGCAATATTTCGTGCACCTTGGGCAAGAGCTGCACTTCAATCAACAGATGGATGCCATGAGCCTGCCTGTGGAATATCTGACACAACCCTGGCCTAGAGGCAGTGATATCGCCGTATCGGCTGCGGTGGCGCACCAACAACAGCCCTTCATGAGCCTGTTGGCCAGGCTTTATGACTATCTGCTCAGGCATATCCGCAGCAGCCCGACCCTGGAGCAAACCAGCGCCGATTTTGGCGTGAGTCCCGCCACCTTCAAGCGTTACCTGGCATCACATCACACCAACTTCCAGGCCGAGCTGGATCAGGTACGCGTACATGTCACCCTGCAACTCATGCAGGGCCATGATTACAACAATGATCAGGTTGCGGCTTACCTGGGTTTCCACGATGCCAACAACTTCCGCCGCTCCTTCAAGCGCTGGACCGGGCTGACTCCTTCCATGCTGCGCATGCAGGTCAGCGGACAGGAGTCATGAGCTTGACATTGGCTCCAGTACTGAATCAGCGCTGTGTCTGACGTACACAAAATCTGTGCATAACCATGTGGGCAGACTGGGGAGCGCTGCTTTAAGTGGCTGATGGCAGAAAGAGAAATGACCCTGCCTTATTTTTAGGCAAACCATACTGGCGCTGCTCATCTTACGGTCTAATTTTAAGATAAAGGCTAGCCGTGACATGTACACGACCATGGGCGTGATGACCATAACCCTGCTTTCCCTACTGCAAGCTGAAAACAAACGCATAATATTAATATGGGGATAAATTGGTGCGTTTAGTATGGGAAAAACACAATAGCCACTCATGCACTGATTGATTTGCTTTTGTATGTGTAAGAAAATCAATTTTCATAAAAATAAATCATTATTAATTCTGATCATGCATGTAAAACACCATAACCCCCATGGTCTTAGCGCCAAAATAATCAGCACATTATTTGTATTATTTTCTTGCATTACTCCCTCGCGAGCCGCTGAAAATCCATTAAATCAGCAGACTCAATGGCATCTTATGTTGAAGTCTGCTATTGCTGGTGATTCGGGTGCGCAACTCCAAGTCGGTAAATCCTATCTATTTGGCAATGGTGTTTCAAAAGATGAAGATGCAGGCGTGGAATGGCTTACAAAATCTGCGACTAAAGGAAATATTCATGCACAGGAACTGCTGGGGGAACACTATCTTCTTGATGACTACAACCCTGATTATTTACTGGCCAGAGATTGGATTTATAACGCCATAGAACGTGGGTCTGCTTATGCAAAAGCTGACCTTGGTTATATGTATGAATATGGTTTGGGGGTTGAAATCAATACCCAACTGGCTTTCGCTCTCTACCAGGCTGCTGCCGAGAAAGGTGCTATCAACGGTCAACTAAGATTGGCAAGAATGCTGGTCGCAAAGAAGGAATATCAACAAGCCGCAAAGTTGTTACAAGTCCTTGCCGGTGCTGGCTACACATCAGCACAAAATGGTCTTGGGGTTTTATACCTCAATGGCTGGGGTATTAAGGAAAATGTGCATGAGGCCAATGAGCTGTTCAAACTAGCAGCTGAGCAAGGAATGGCGGCTGCCCAGACTAATCTAGCCGAGTCTTATTATTTTGGTAGAGGCATCACAACAGATACCAAAGAAGCCTATCGCCTTTATCAATTGGGTGCTGAAGGAGGCGATCCGCATGCACAGCAAATTTTGGGCTGGATGTACAGTTCTGGCAGAGGCGTTAAAACTGATTTACAGCTCGCCTTCAAATGGTATGCCATGGCGGCAGCACAAAATGATCTCAAGGCACAGGCCAGCATTGGCGAAGCGTATTTCTATGGACATGGCGTTCCCGTTAATCCTGAACTGGCGCTGAAGTGGCTTAAAAAAGCCGGAGTAAAGGGACAGCCTGATGCGCAAGAATTTCTCGGTGTTGCTTACCGGGATGGCTATGCATCGATCAAAACTAATAAGATCATTGCCTACGCATGGTTTGATCTAGCCTTTAGAAAAGGCCAGCAATCAGCAGCGAGATCCCGCGCGGATCTGGCTCATAGTATGACGATGGCTGAACAGGACACGGCTTACCAATTGGCGTCACAATGGAAAGCCGGAATGGATCTAGCCGACATTTACTCCGAATAAGCACGCAAGTACTGGGAGACAAAGCTCATTGAGAGAAAAATTAGAACAATATTCCAAGCATCAACCTGGTGAATATTGTGCCTATGAGCTTTTGCCCTATCATTCCCAGCGCTTTGAAAAGCTAGCCTTTTAGAAACTAGCTTTTCAACATGTCAGGCCGTTCAGTTGTATTTGCGGAACTGCCCTACCACCACGCCAAAAATCTCAAAATCGCCATTAGGGCGTATTACCGGGAAATCCTTATTGGCAGGGATCAGCACAAACTTGCCGTCTTCCTTGCCCAGGGTTTTGAGCGTGAACTCATTATTGAGAATGGCAACAACGATATCACCCAGATTAGCGAATGAGCGCTTTTCCACAATCACCGTATCCCCATTGAAAATGCCAGCATCTTTCATGGAATCACCACGCACGGTGATCAACACCGTTTGCGAGGGCTTCTCAATGAGAAAATCATCAATACCCATGCTATCGAGGCTGTCACCATAAGCCGGGGTAGCAAAACCAGCCTGTACGGTGCTTTCAGCAATGATGCGCTCAAAAAAACGCCTGCCGGGTTTGAGGCGCTTGTCAGGGGCATAATCGATATAACCCTGTAGCTTGAGCCGGGCAACAAAAGAAGTCACCGCGTTCTTGGATTTAAACCCAAGCAACTGCGCCACATGACTAAAAGTCGGCAGCGTCTTGTGCTCGGCGAAATAGTCCTGGATCTTGCCCAGGTACTCAAAGTCTCTGTCTTGTCCCATGTCTTGACTTTACTGTACGAACGTACATGGCGTCAATAGGGGGAATACAATTCATCAAAATACATCTCAACTAGTCGGTCAAAGGATGTGGAAGCTGGCGCTAAATCCCACATGCACTCAGGTTGAAATTGGCGTTTAGTTTGCAGGCACTAAATGTTGGGACTAGCTACGACAATGCGAACCGCCTGTAGGCTGGGTTGGTCTCGGTGCCATGGCTCACCGCCACGCTCAATCGCATATACGGTCATCATGCAAGAAAATCGCGTCTTGATATGCTCGAAATGCACGCACATGCAAGCAGATGACCCGCAATGTGTATCACCCCATGAGGGTGTAGATAAGCTGAATGTTGGCGTAAGGGTGCTAAGCGCATTTCACTCTCCTACAAGATGGTAGGAGAATGTTAGCGCAATTTAATTGACTATTTAATATTAAATAGTCAATTAAATCATTATAGTAAAATAGAAGCTAAGGTTATTTGCCTTTAAGCTGCTGATTTATCAGCAGTTTGCCCCGCAATCTGCGTCAGAAATTGCCCCACCTGCCCTGCACACTCCAGCGGAATCACTAGTTCTTGCTGGCGGATCTGCTCCATGGCGGCATCCATGCCCACTACAGTGATTTTCACTTCATGATATTCCGTGGTTTCCACAGAGATCATGGGTCTGTCGAGAATGACCATATTGTCTGGTTTGCGCTTTTCTGCCATGTGAACCCCCTTTTTTATTGAGGGCGGCATCTTATCAAAACTTGTCGCTGGCAGGGAATGCTTGCAGCTCAGACAATTCGGGATATAGCGGCATCGCTCGATTACTTTGAGGATGCAGCTTTACTAAGGCAGCGAGAACATCACACTTCATGGTAGTGAGGCATACACCAGGCCAACAAAGCTTAGGTCAGGAGCTGCACGAAAGCATGGAGCAACCCGCCTTGTGTCTGGCCCAATCCGGGCGCAGCCCAGCCAGATGCTCCTTGCCTGCTTGAACCTCATAAGGCTTGCGCAGTACCTGCAGTAACTCTTCCACCAGGCTGGTATCACCCTGATTGGCCAGGTCTATGGCCTGTTGCGCCAAATAATTACGCAGCACATAACGTGGGTTCACACGGTTCATGGCTAGCTTTCTTGCGGCATCGGTCTGCCCGCCTTGCTTGAGCCAGCCCGCATATTGCTGCAACCAAAGCTCAAACCTGGGCTTGAAGGTCTGCCACAAGGCCTCGCTGTAGAACGCGCTACGCAGGGTTTCCAGGTTGGGATTATCCTGCTCTATCTCAGCTAACTGACGGAAGAATTCTGTCATGTCCACCTCGGCGTGGAACATCAGGTCAAACACCTCGTTGACCAAAGCCTCATGTTCATCGCGCCACTGGCCCAGGCCAAACTTGGCCGCGAGTATGCCCGCCCATTGCCGATTATAGGTTTGGTCAAACAGCATCAGGCCTTCGTCGTAAATCTCGCGCTCGGGCTGCAAGGTATAAAGTGCCTGCGCCAGACGTTCCAGGTTCCAGCGCGCGATATCGGGCTGACGGCCAAAGCAGTAGCGGCGGCCAGCCGCGTCGGTGGTGTTGGGAGTCCAGGACGGATCAAAATTATCTACCCAGCCATAAGGGCCGTAGTCTATGGTCAGGCCGAGTATGGACATATTGTCGGTATTCATCACGCCATGCACAAAGCCCACGCGCATCCATTGCGCCACCAGATGCGCAGTACGGCTGCAAACAATCGCAAACCATTCGGCCAGGCGTTCTTGTTCAGGGTAATCGGCCAGTTCGGGGAAGTCGCGCCTGATAGTGAAATCCACCAATTGCTGCAAGGTGGCTTTGTCTTCGCGCATGGCAAAAATCTCAAAGTTGCCAAAACGCGTAAACGAAGGCGAAACCCGGCAGACTATCGCGCCTTTTTCTGCCTGCGGATTACCGTTGTAAAACATATCGCGGATAACAAAATCCCCGGTCTGCACCAGGCTCAGTGCGCGCGTGGTGGGAATGCCCAGATGATGCATGGCCTCGCTGCAGAGAAACTCACGCAGTGATGAGCGCAGCACCGCACGTCCATCAGCCATGCGCGAATAAGGCGTTACCCCCGCACCTTTGAGTTGCAATTCCCAACGCTGGCCCTGACGGTTAACCACTTCCCCCAGGCTGATGGCACGGCCATCGCCCAATTGCCCGGCCCAATGGCCAAACTGGTGTCCGCCATAACACATGGCATAAGGCTCCATGCCCGGCAACAGGCCATTACCTGACAAGGCATTCACCCACTCGGGCGACTGCAAGTCTGCTTCGCTTAAATCCAGCGCCTGGCGCATTTCATCCGACCAGGCTAATAGTTTGGGCGCAGAAACTGGCGTGGGCTTTACGCGTGACCAGCAGGCATGAAACACCTGACGCAGCTGGTTGCTGCTGTCCGGGTCTCCGGGGAGTTCCTTGAGGAATCGATTATCAAAGGTTAGCATGGCTTTTAAATGGTGACGTGTATGGAAAACACAAGCCTAAAATTCACAGACAATATTGCACAGCAGATGTTCGGTTGTGGCTGAAATTCTAAAGCTAGAACAGCCAACTTCCTGCCGCCAGGGCGGCTGGGCTGGCATCAACATCATTGCAACAGGAGAATAACATGCAGTTTCACAGAGGCAGATTGCTGGATCATGTGCATTTGCGGGTGGCTGATCTTGCGGCCAGCAAACGCTTTTATCAGGCAGTGCTGAGTGCGCTGGGGCATGCTGAGGTTTTGCAGGAAGGCCCAGGCTTTTTCTATGCCGATGAGTTGTTTGTGAATCAGGCCGATGACTACATTACCCGTATCCATCTGGCCCTACAGGCTGCGGACCAGGCCAGCGTGCAGGCATTTCACCGTGCGGCACTGGCAGCGGGAGGGCGCGATAACGGCGCGCCTGGAGAGCGGCCTTATCACCCGGGCTACTATGCTGCTTTTGTGCTGGACCCTGATGGCAATAATATTGAAGCGGTGTTTCATGGGCCTGCTAGCCGTAGCGCTGCTTCTGTGGTCATTAGCCCGGCCGCATCCTGAACGCAATATCACGGCAAGGCTCAAGCGGCAGTGGCTAGGGCGTTCTTCATTCCTGAGAACAATCCTGAGAACGACCTGACACTTTGATGGTCAGTGCTGCATCCCTTTATCTTTACTTGAAGTCCTCATCATGATTCCGTTTTCCGTGCTCGATCTATGCCCCATCGTCCAGGGCAGCACACCTGCCCAGGCTTTCAGCAACTCTGTCAGCCTGGCGCAGCAGGCCGAAAGCCTGGGTTACCAGCGTTACTGGCTAGCCGAGCATCACAATATGCCAGGCATTGCCAGTGCCGCTACCTCGGTGGTGATAGGCCATGTGGCCGCACAGACGCAGAAAATCCGCCTGGGCGCTGGCGGCATCATGCTGCCCAACCATGCGCCCTTGGCAATTGCAGAACAATTTGGCACCCTGGCCTCACTCTACCCCGGCCGTATAGACCTGGGCCTGGGCCGTGCGCCTGGCAGCGATATGGCGACCGCACGTGCTTTACGCCGCAACCTGGCAACCCATGGCGAGGATTTCCCCGAACTGGTGGCAGAGTTGCAGCACTTCCTGGCTGAAGCTGAGCCTGGGCAAGCCGTGCGCGCAGTGCCGGGTGCAGGTCTGGATATTCCCTTGTGGATACTGGCTCTAGCCTCTACGGTGCCCAGTTTGCTGCCGCCAATGGCCTGCCTTTTGCCTTTGCCTCGCACTTTGCGCCTACCTTTTTGCTGCAGGCACTGGATACTTACCGCAATCAGTTCCGGCCTTCGGCCCAGCTGCAAACACCTTATTTCATGGTGACGGTGAATATCCTGGTGGCTGATAGCGATGAGGAGGCCAGATACTGGTTTACCTCACAGCAGCAAGGCTTTACCAATCTGCACCGTGGCCACCCCGGGCAATTGCCGCCGCCTATCAAGGATATAGAGCAATATTGGGCACCCGCAGAAAAAATAGGAGTGGAGCGCATGCTGGCCTGTTCACTTGTAGGCTCCAGCGCGACTGTGGAAGCCGGGCTGCGCAAGCTGCTGGCAGAACTCGCGCCGGATGAGCTGATGGTGACCGGACATGTATTTGATCATGAGGTGAGGCTGCGCTCTTATCGTGAGGTGGCGGCGATACGCGCACGTCTTGCTCCCGACTTTTCTGCCTAACCTTGACCCCACACCAACGCTATTTTTGTAGCGATGTCATTACAACTCCAGCAATAGAAAGGCCAGGCATACTGCCTGGCCTTGATGAGGCTTGCTTTTCCCCCTGTTCAGCAAATCAGCACAAATTGTGCTGGCGCTGACGTCTGCCTAAATAGGCCATCACAGCTATCCCCAGGCCCAACATACCAAAGGTGCTAGGCTCTGGTACGGCAGTGACCACAACACCATCCAGGAATGAGCCATAGGATGGCGCATTCTGTGGCTCTATGGAGGTGAATTTGAGTGTGGTGGAATTGCTGGTGGCTAGCAGATTTGTGAAGTGGTATTCCACCCAGTCACTATGATAAGTCACTGAAGTTGACAGCAACTGCGTGCCACCCCAGTAAATCTCTAATGCACTATTGAGCTGGCCTGGAGTATCTGAACGGCCAGAATAGGCAAAGCTGAGATTGTAAAGCTGCCCTGTAGTAGTGCCCAGATCCTGCCAGATCGAGGTCAGGTTGGTGGAATTCAATTCCAGATATTGCTGCCCTTCATAGGCGGTATTGAATTGTGGCCAGCCACCAAAATCGCTGCCGCGCTGAATTTCAAACACCCCATCTGAGGTCCAACCAGTCACCGCCGCCAGTTGTTCATATGCGCCGGATATGGTGTCCGCTTCAAAGCCCCCATTCACCACCAGATTTGCAGCATTAACGCCACTGCTTGCAGCGAGCAGTGCCCCACACAAAATTACTTTAACGTTATTCATCATCGTTTCCTTTTACGTGTATACCTTCAGAAACATCTCCTCTCCCGACTATGAGCGCCGGGTGAAATGAGAATGCGCTTGGGCCTAAGCCCATACTGTGCGATAACCAACATAAGGTTCTGATTGATAGGAAAATATTGCGAAATTAGGCCGATCGGACTAATTTAAAGTCAGGTCTGGTTCACAGTTCAATAATGCGCATATACTGAGCTCTAGAACAAAGACATGACATCAGGTTAGCAGCGCGTATGGACATTCCATTCAGTCCGCAGAAAAACAGTTTGATCGGTGCTTTGAAGCCTGAGGATGCCTTTGATTTGATTCCCTGTTTAGAACCCGTGCTGATGCAGCTTGGCGATGTACTGTACGAGCCTGAGCAAACCCTCAAGTATGCTTATTTCCCGCTGAATGCCATTGTTTCCCTGCTCTATGTCATGACGAATGGAGCCAGTACCGAAATTGCCGTGATCGGCAACGAAGGTATGGTGGGTACCCCTATCATCCTCGGCAGTGCCTCTTCTACCTGTAGGGCCGTGGTGCAAAGCGCGGGCTATGGCTTTAGGCTCAAGGCTAGCACGCTACGTCAGTTATTCCATGCCAGCCCTACCCTGGCCACCAGGCTACTGCGCTATACCCATGCCTTGATTACGCAGATTACCCAGACGGCAGTATGCAACCGCCACTGCATGCTGGAGCAGCAGCTATGCCGCTGGCTGCTGCTAAGCCTGGACAGGCTGGAAACCGCCGAGGTGTTGATGACACAGGAACTGATTGCCAACATGCTGGGGGTGAGACGCGAGGGGGTGACGGAAGCCGCAGGCAGGCTGCAGCGCGAAGGCCTGATTCGCTACAGCCGTGGGCATATTGCCATCCTCGACCGTGACGGGCTGGAACTCAAGGCTTGCGAGTGTTATCAAGTGGTGCGGCGCGAATACGCCGCGCTGGCCAAGGCACATTAATCTAGTTCTTAGTCCAGTACTTAGCCAAGCATTCATACAAGTACTAAGCCGAGTACTAGACCAAAACCCTGCTTAAAAAATCGCTTCTGCCTGATTGTTGCGCTCTATGATTTCACGCATGGTGGTGCCCTGCTCTTGCTGGCAGGCAAAGCGGCATTCCTCATCGCGCATTTCCTGGCTGGTGCCACCCAGCAATGGGCAGTTACCAAACAGCTCGGCTATCCAGTCCACAAAAGCCCGTACCTTGGGTGAAAGATGGCGATTGTGCAGATAAACCACTGAGATAGGCTCGCTGGAAGGCTGCCATTGCGGCAGGACTTCACGCAGTTCGCCTGACTCCAGTTGCTTCAGCACCATGAAACGCGCGGTCTGAATCAGGCCAAAACCTTGCAGCGCCAATGCTACATAAGCCTCCGCATCATTCACTGCCACCGTGCCGGTCACTTCAACTTCACGCACCTCGCCATCCACCACAAAATCCCAGTCCATATTGCGCCCGGTGCGGCTGGAGAAGTAATGCACGGCATGATGTTGTTCCAGGTCTTCTATGCTTTGCGGCTCGCCATGCAGTTCCAGATAGCGCGGCGCGGCGCAGGTGACGATATCAAACGCGCCTATGCGTCTCGCCACCATGCTGGAATCCTGCAGGTCACCAACACGCACTACACAATCCACCGCCTCCTGCACCATGTCCACCGGGCGGTCACTCATGCCTATCACCAGCTCTACATCCGGATAGCGGCTATAGAAATCGCAGAGCTTGGGAATAATGATCAAACGGCCTATGGAGGGCGGCACATCGATGCGTAACTTGCCCTTGGGGCCACGCGTGACGTTGCTGAACAAGGCTTCGGTTTCTTCCACCTCTGCCAATATCCGCATACAGCGCTCGTAATAGGCCGCGCCATCAGGCGTGACACTAAGTCTGCGCGTGGTGCGGTTGAGCAGGCGTACCTGCAGCAGGCTCTCCAGCCCCTGTATGGTGGTGGTCACTGTGGTGCGCGGTAGCCCCAGGTTATCGGCGGCGCGCGTAAAGCTATTGGCATCAACTACGCCTGTGAATACCTTCATTGCCTGAAATCTGTCCATTGCACCATCCCCGCTGCTTGATTGTTTACAAAATAGCCAACAGTGCTGCAAAAGGCAATGGATTATTTACGAAGTACCAACTATTTAATAAAAATCTCGAGCTAAAACCTGGTGATTTCACATAGTGCACGTCAAATCCCCAAGGATTATTCATTCATAAAAATCAATGCTTTAAAAACAATCCCAAGTATTCACATAGCCATTGTTCATAGATACGGAATAGTGTTATCGATATCACGGGGATTATCTTTTATTTCAAACAGACCAGAATGCAGCCCATCGTCACTACCAATTAAGGGCTTGTCATCACTATGGTGAATCCCGCCACATCTGAATTCAAACGTGCATTCACCAGCGAAGAATTCATTATCCCCGGCCCCAGCGCCGCACTACCCGTGCGCCTGTACCGACCCGGCACCAGCAGCCACAAGCTGCCCTTGGTGCTGTATTTCCATGGCGGTGGCTTTAGTGGTGGCAGTCTGGATGATGCGGAATTTCCCGCACACTTTATTGCCAGCCATTGCCCGGCCCTGGTGTTATCTGTGGGTTACTCACTTGCCCCCATGCACCCTTTCCCGGCAGCGCCAGAAGAAGCCTATGCCGCAGCAATTTGGGCCAAACGCAATGCCAAAAAGCTGGGCGCAGCGCCTGAGCTTTTGATCGTGGCGGGCGATGATGCTGGCGGCAATATTGCCGCATGCCTGACGCTGATGGCGCGTGACCGTGGTGAAGTGGCATTGGGCGCACAAGTGCTGATAGGCCCCATGCTGGACCCAAGCATGACCAGGCTGGGCGATGCGCGCAAGTTGAACTCTGACCTCACCGAGCAGCAATGCGCGCAACGCTACAAGCAATATCTGCCGCAAAGCATGCAACGCATGCACCCTTACGCCGCGCCGCTGGAATGCATGCGCCTGGCGGGCCTGCCACCCGCCTTTATTGCCACCGCCGAGTGCGATGTTTTGCATATAGAGGCAGAGAAATACGCCGCGGCACTGATAGATGCCGGGGTTTCCACCCAAGTGGCCCGCTATTCCGGGGTGAAGCATGGCGAACTGCATACCCATGCGCCCTTGCTGCGTGAGGTCAATGACTTCCTGCGCCGCCAGGCCAAGCAATCCATCGCCGATTTTATAGAACCTCAAGACTCTTATTCTCAAATTTAAGGACCATCATGACTGAACCATTACGCAAGAAAAAAATTGTCGCCATGATCGCTGCCGCGTTGCTCATAGGGAGCGGCAGCATACTGGTGAGCCAGACCGGGCAACAACAGGCTCATGCCGAAGCTCCGGCCAGCGCCCCAGCTGCCAGTGTGGATGTGGCTGCGGTTGAAAGCCGTTTGGTGACGGATTGGCAGGATTATTCCGGCCGTCTTGAGGCCGTCAACCGCGTGGAGATACGCCCGCTGGTTTCTGGCACGCTGACGCGCATTCATTTCAAGGATGGCGATACCGTCAACAAGGGTGACACCTTGTTCACCATAGACCCACGTCCATTTGAAGCGGAAGTAGCCCGCAGCAAGGCGCTGGTCAGCAGCGCCGAAGCCAGGGTGGATTACACCAGCCATGATCTGGAACGTGCACAGCGCCTGATCGGTGACAACGCCATTGCACGCCGTGACTTTGAAGAAAAACGCAATGCCGCGCTGGAAGCCAAGGCCGCCCTGCTCGCCGCCCAGGCGCAGCTGCAAACCGCCAACCTCAATCTGGAATATAGCCGCATCACCGCCCCGGTCAGCGGCCGTATCTCGCGCGCAGAAGTTACGCTGGGCAATATTGTTTCTGCTGGTGCCAGCTCAGTACCACTGACTACATTGGTCTCCACCGCCAATATCTACGCCGCCATCGAAGTCGATGAACAAAGTTATCTCAAATTCATCAGCCCAACCCAGGGCAACAAGCAGCAAGGGCTCAAGGTCTTGCTGGGCCTGGCCAATGAAGAAGCTATAGCCGCCAGGGCCATATAGGCTCGGTGGATAACCGCCTGGATACTGCCTCCGGCACTATCCGTGTGCGTGCAGTATTTGATAACACCGATGGCAGCCTGTTGCCCGGTCTGTTTGCACGTGTACGCCTGGGCAGTGGCAGCCAGCATGAAGCCTTGCTGATAGACGAAAAAGCCGTGGGTACCGATCAAGACAAGCGCTATGTATTGGTGGTGGATGAAAAAGGCCAGGCCAATTACCGCGAGGTGAAGATAGGGGCGCAGCAAAGTGGCTTGCGCGTGGTGGAGTCCGGCCTCAAGGCAGGTGAGCGCATTGTGGTGAATGGCTTGCAACGCGTACGCCCCGGTCAGCAGGTCAACCCGCACCAGATCGCCATGCCAGGTAGCGAAGCGCTGGAGCAGGATAGCCAGTCCCAGCCGCATGCCAATGCCGAGTCCAACACTGAGACCAGCCCCAGCAAGCGTCAGGCGTCATTCCGCACCCAGCCTGGCAAGGTCAAGGGCATTCAGGCTTGAGTTTAGAAAGAAAGCCCACCAGGGAGTAAACACACAATGAATATCTCGAAATTTTTCATAGACCGCCCGATTTTTGCGGGCGTGCTATCCATGCTGATACTGCTGGGCGGCGCCTTGGCCATGTTCCAGCTGCCTATCTCCGAATACCCGGAAGTGGTGCCGCCTTCTGTGGTGGTGCGCGCGCAATATCCTGGCGCCAACCCCAAGGTGATTGCAGAAACCGTGGCCTCGCCGCTGGAGGAATCCATCAACGGCGTTGAGGACATGATTTACATGCAGTCGCAGGCCAATAGCGACGGCAACCTCACCATCACCGTTAACTTCAAGCTGGGTGTAGACCCAGACAAGGCGCAGCAACTGGTGCAGAACCGCGTTAATCAGGCTTTGCCGCGCTTACCGCCTGATGTACAACGCCTGGGCCTGACCACGCTCAAGAGCTCGCCCACGCTGACCATGGTGGTGCACTTATCCTCGCCGGATAACCGCTATGACATGACTTATCTGCGTAATTACGCCGTGATTAATGTCAAGGACAGGCTGGCGCGCATACAGGGCGTGGGTGAAGTCGGCCTGTTTGGCTCCGGCAACTACGCCATGCGTATCTGGCTGGACCCGCAAAAGGTCGCGCAGCGCAATATGACCGCCTCTGATGTGGTGCAGGCCATACGTGAGCAAAACGTGCAGGTGGCCGCCGGTATCATAGGCGCCTCGCCCAATGCCAAGAGCGTGCCGCTGCAACTTTCGGTCAATGCCCAGGGCAGACTCAAGACCGAGGAAGAGTTTGGCGCCATCATACTCAAGACCTCTAGCGATGGGGGTATTACCCGTTTATCCGATGTAGCACGCATAGAAATGGCGGCCTCGGAATATGGCTTGCGCTCGCTGCTGGACAACAAAGCTGCGGTTGCTATTCCTATCTTCCAGGCACCGGGTGCCAATGCGCTGGCGATTTCTGACGCCGTGCGCGAAGCCATGCAGGAACTCAAGGCTGATTTCCCGGAATCCGTCACCTACGACATCGTCTATGACCCTACGCAATTTGTGCGTTCCAGTATCCATGCGGTAGTCACCACGCTGCTGGAGGCCATAGGCCTGGTGGTGCTGGTGGTGATTCTGTTCCTGCAAACCTGGCGCGCTTCGATTATTCCACTGCTGGCAGTGCCAGTTTCCATTATCGGCACCTTTGCGCTGATGCTGGGCTTTGGCTACTCCATCAATGCACTGTCGCTGTTTGGCATGGTGCTGGCGATTGGTATCGTGGTCGATGACGCCATCGTTGTGGTCGAGAACGTGGAACGTAACATCAGTGCCGGCTTGACCCCACGTGATGCCACTTATCAGGCCATGCGTGAAGTGTCTGGCCCCATCATCGCCATTGCTTTAACCCTGATTGCGGTGTTTGTGCCACTGGCCTTTATGACTGGCCTCACCGGGCAGTTCTACAAGCAGTTCGCGATGACCATCGCGATTTCCACCGTCATCTCGGCCTTTAACTCCCTGACCCTGTCGCCAGCATTGTCCGCATTGCTGCTAAAAGGCCATCATGAGCCCAAGGACTGGCTGACACGCTTTATGGATAGATGGCTGGGCGGTTTCTTTGCCAGGTTCAACCGTTTATTCAGCCGTGCGTCTGATCAGTATGGCAAGGGGGTCAAAGGCATCATCAACCGCAAGGCTTCGGCCATGGGTGTCTATGCCGTGTTGCTGGGCCTGACGGTTGCTGTGTCGCTGGCAGTGCCGGGTGGCTTTGTGCCCGCGCAGGACAAGCAGTATCTGGTGGGCTTTGCCCAACTACCTGCGGGTGCATCGCTGGAACGCACCGAGGAAGTGATACGCCGCATGAGCGAGATTGCACTGCAACAACCGGGTGTGGAACATGCAGTGGCCTTCCCTGGGCTTTCCATCAATGGTTTTACCAACAGCTCCAGCGCTGGCATTGTCTTCACCCCGCTCAAGCCCTTTAACGAGCGCAAGACTGCCGAGCTTTCTGCGGGTGCGATAGCGGCTGAACTCAACAAGAAATTTGCCGAGATTCAGGATGCCTATATTGCCGTGTTCCCGCCACCCCCTGTGATGGGCCTGGGCACCATAGGCGGCTTTAAATTGCAGATTGAGGATAGAGGTGCGCTGGGTTATGCCGAGCTGAACACTGCCGCCAATGCCTTTATGCAAGAAGCGCAAAAATCGCCAGAGCTTGGCCCTATGTTCTCCAACTATCAGATCAACGTGCCGCAATTGAATGTGGATCTGGATAGAGCCAAGGCCAAGCAACTGGGTGTGCCAGTGACGGAAGTATTCGACACCATGCAGATTTATCTCGGCTCACTCTATATCAATGACTTTAACCGCTTTGGTCGTGTGTTCCAGGTACGTGCCCAGGCTGATGCGCCTTATCGCGCCAAGGCCGAGGACATTCTGCAACTGAAGACCCGTAACAATGCGGGTGACATGGTGCCGCTGTCCTCGCTGGTCAAGGTCAGCCCGACCTATGGCCCGGAAATGGTGGTGCGCTACAACGGCTATACCGCGGCTGATATCAACGGCGGCCCTGCCCCTGGCTATTCTTCTGGTCAGGCGCAGGCAGCCGTAGAAAAAGTGGCAGCCAAGACTTTGCCACCCGGCATCAAGTTCGAGTGGACCGACCTCACTTATCAGCAAATCATCGCGGGTAATGCAGGCATCTGGGTGTTCCCCATCAGCGTGCTGCTGGTGTTCCTGGTACTGGCGGCCCTTTATGAGAGCCTGACCTTGCCTCTGGCGGTGATTCTGATTGTGCCCATGAGCATATTGGCGGCATTGACCGGGGTCTGGCTGACCAAGGGTGATAACAATATCTTCACCCAGATTGGCCTCATGGTACTGGTGGGTCTGGCCTCCAAGAACGCCATTCTGATTGTGGAGTTTGCGCGTGAACTGGAACTACAGGGCACCAGCATCGTCAAGGCGGCGATTGAAGCCAGCCGCCTGCGTCTACGCCCCATCCTCATGACCTCGATCGCCTTTGTCATGGGTGTAGTGCACTGGTGACCTCCAGCGGTGCGGGGGCAGAAATGCGCCATGCCATGGGCATTGCGGTGTTCTTCGGCATGCTGGGTGTGACCTTGTTTGGCCTGTTCTTGACCCCGGTGTTCTATGTGCTGTTGCGCAAGCTCAGTGGTGGCCATCCGCTGCACTCGGCCACCGAGCACAAGCCCCATATCGAAGGCCCCACGGCCAGCCACTTGCTATAGGAATCATCATGAGAAAATATCAATTATTACCCTTACTCACGGCGACCCTGATTCTGGCGGCTTGCTCAGTAGCGCCACCATATGAAAAGCCACAGGTGTCTACACCGCAGCTGTTCAAGGAAGCCCGCGTAACCCTGACCGGGGAGCAAGGCAGCCAGTGGCAGACCGCCCAGCCTTCCGAGGCAGTGCAGCGCGGCCTCTGGTGGCAGGTGTTCAATGACGCCACTTTGAATGAACTGGAAGACCAGGCGCTGCTAGCCAACCAAAACCTGCAAGCCGCCGTGGCCCGTCTGGCGCAATCGCGTGCCCTGTTCAAGGATGAGCGGGCCAACCGCACACCGCAGATCAGTGCTGGCATCAGCCCCGGCCATCAGCGCGTTTCTCCGGATTCGCAGCGCACGGAAAATGGCAGCGAGCAAACCTTGTGGCGTGCCCAGGCCCAGGTCTCCTATGAGGCCGACTTATTTGGCCGTGTATCTTCACTGATCAATGCCGCCCAGGCTGATGCCGAACAAAGCGCTGCCCTGCTGCGCTCGGTACAGCTGTCGCTACAGGCGGATGTGGCGCAGCAGTACTTCAGCATCCGTGAATTGGATGCCGAGCAACGCATCATTCACCAGACCGTGGATTTGCGCGCACAGACCGTAAAGCTGACCCAGCACCGATTTGACGCTGGAGACATCAGCGAGCTGGAACTGTCCCGCGCCCAGACCGAGCTGGCAGCAGCAGAGTCAGAAGCGCTGGCGGTGACACGCAGACGTGCGGTGGCAGAACATGCCCTGGCCATTTTGCTGGGAAAAACCCCAGCAGAATTCAACCTGGCAGCCAGCCCTTTGCA
This sequence comes from Methylobacillus glycogenes JCM 2850, assembly GCF_000617925.1. Lineage (GTDB taxonomy): Bacteria > Pseudomonadota > Gammaproteobacteria > Burkholderiales > Methylophilaceae > Methylobacillus > Methylobacillus glycogenes. Next base: position 170,464 of record NZ_BAMT01000003.1, on the reverse strand, counting down.
GCGCATCAGCCTTAACGTCCCCGCAGGCCTACCCTCCAACCTGCTGGAGCGCAGGCCGGATATTGCCGCGGCTGAACGCGCCATGGCCGCCGCCAATGCACGTATAGGTGTGGCCAAGGCGGCTTACTTCCCCAGATTGAACATCACTGGGGCGCTGGGTTATGAATCCAACGAACTCGGCAGCCTGTTTGACTGGTCTAGTCGTACTTTCCTGCTAGGCCCGCTGATAGGCACCATGCTCTCCATGCCTATTCTGGATGGTGGCCGCAGAGACGCCGGGCTGGAACGCGCACGTGCGGTGTATGAAGAAGATGTAGCGCGCTATCGCCAGACCGTGCTCAGCGCTTTTGGTGAAGTTGAAGACAACCTCGCCAGCCTGCGCATACTGGACCAGCAAGCCGGGGTGCAGGACAAGGCCGTGACCTATTCCGAGCGTGCCAGCCATCTGGCGCAAAGCCGCTACCGTGAAGGCCTGGTGAGCTATCTGGAAGTCATAGATGCAGACCGCAGCCTGCTCACCCAGCGCCGCACCACCCTGCAACTGGACGCCGAACGCGCCCGCGCCACCGTACAACTGATACGAGCGCTGGGCGGTAGCTGGCAAGCTCCAGCGCAACTGGCAGAGGCTGCGCAATAAAGCGCTAGGCAAAATTTCAGGCTAGCGCACAAAAAAGTGACCATCTGGGAGGATGGTCACTTTTTTATTGCCTGTAATCTGCGATGCCAGGAGGCTAGCAAAGCCAGATGCTTAAGGATTTTAGTGAGAAGAATAGAAAAGTTAGTGCGCCCAATCTATAGCGGCAGAGTCACACTGGGTCAATGACGGCTCATCGGCCTGCAAGCAGGCTTACTACCTTATTCACTGCACTAACGCAGGCATTATACCCGTCCATTTACTTAGCTGATTTCTCATTGAATACATCTATTTGCTTGGAGGCTATAACAACTGTTTACCAAGCAGTTCAGCTGATTGCTGCTAGCAGGCATGAGCAGTAGGTGCTCCTAATTTGGTGCCAGCGCCAACAGGCAATAAAAAACCCGCCGGAGCGGGTTGTAGTTACGCTATCTTCTGAAGTTCGGTTTCTTTATCTACAGTATTGGTGGCCTCAATCATCTCTAATTCAATGCGCTTCTGCTCTAGGATATCGCGCATGATTAATTTTTTCTCACTCACGACAAATCTGTGAAGGATGTCTCTTACTAAAGGTTGATAACCAATCCCATGGGCTTTAGCAATGAACTTCAGATCCTCTATGAGGCCTTTTTGCAAACGGATTGATATGAGTTGCAGGTCGAGCGCATCCAAAACAGCTTGCGACTGTTCTTCTGAGGCTACTTGCGTATGGTCCACACTAGCGCCAAGCTCGCGAGAATCCCACTTTTCTGATTCTTCAATAAAGCGCTTATCTTCTGACATTTTGATCACCTTCGTTACGGTAACTTACTGATATATATGTTGAGCTCATCAATATTTGGCTCATAGGCCGTGCGAATGTAAATATCCTCACCCTTTTGGATAAAACAGACTTTTAGTAAGCGATCTTTGTTGGTTGGTGCAATAAACCACAGCGTTGGCGGGTCAGACCTATGAACTTCTCTGGTGTCTATCAAGAATGATCCAAAAACATTGTCGAAGCATTGTGCTACCTCTCTCACTGAGACACCATGTTTCTCAGTCAGTTTTTCTTGAATCTTCCTTGAAATTATTATCGGCATGATTCCGTTGAATTCAAGTGCGCGAAGGGATATTGTATATACAACATATATATAAGTAAATCCAAAATGGAATTAACCCATATGATTTGTTGTTACAAGTTTTGTGAACAACGCTATAGGCTATTCGGGGCTTCGCAGCCCCCTGACCATCTGCGAAATATACTCACCCTATACATATTTCGCACTTATCTCCTACACCCCGCTTACTTGCTTAATGTTTGGCTCTAGTGTTTGTCAGGCAGACCATACCCAGTTCAATTTGGCATACCCCGCTGGGTAACGGCCACCTGCATTGTGATGGTATCGCCGTCTACAACTTTGACAACGCTAACACTGATAGTCGCTAGATCAGCTTAACAGTGCCGGGAGTAGAACGTAGGCAAAAATCCTATTCAGTCTCTAACTCGCTCAAATACTTATCATATTTTCGCGAGGCCGATTCGCAGCCTTTAAGAAACTGTGCCCTATGAATGCCTAATCTTGCAGCTTCTGAATCAACGAATTTGTCTATGAACTCCTGACCACTCTTGAGCTGGGCAGTGCTTTGAAATCTTGCCATTTGTTGCACTGCACCACATAAACCAGTCATTTTTGCTACAGCCAGCTTTTCCAGCAACTCCTGATTCCCCTCTGCGAAGGATGGTAGGGCAATGAAGAGGCTCAAGCAGACAAACATTTTTTTGTGCATATGAATCGCAATTTTAGTTAAAGGAAATACATTGTAGCTGGCTCAGGGCAAGAGCTTAAGTTTCAGGTATCAGAGCGACATGCCTCACCCTTTGCTACAAACCATTTACTCTAGCTTGTTGCTGCTACTCTTGCGCTCGCTGGCATTCGCCTTGCTCTCTACCACAATGTCATTCTGCACCGACACCACGCCACTAACGCCGCGCGCCACCGTGGTGGCATGGCTGACTTCTGCGGGGCTGCTTGCCGTACCACTCAGGTGTACTGCCCCCAGATCATCGGACTGCACTTTGATATCCAGCGCACTGAGCATCTGGTCGCCTACCAAAGCAGACTTCACCTTGCTGGTGGTGGCAGCATCATCGGCGTACTGGCTCAAAGGGTCATTATCCTGCGCCATGCTGGCACCCGACATCAGCAAGGCCAGCCCCAGCAATGCTGAGCTTAGCCAGTGATTGCCTGCTTGAACAAACGCGGAATTATTACCAAGCTTGCTGCGCTGATTTGACGGCGCAGACTGCTGCTTGGCGTGAATAGACTGCACGGGTTTGAGTTGCATCATGGCTCCCGGGAAGATTTAGAGTAATGATTACCCTACCGTGCCGAATTGCACGAGACCAGACCAAGCATTCCTACGCAACTGTCAGAAAATGTTACTGATGAACCTAGTCTTTTCCCTGCGTTCTGATGCTTGAATTTTGCTGATGCAGACTACATTTTTATATGAGTTATCTGGGTTTTCATTCAGCGGAAAATTCACAGCAAGAGATTGTGTGACGAGTAATGACTTGGGATGTAAGATAAAGCTGTGAATCAGTCACCGTTTTGTCATCTGTGTGCAAAAAGGAAAAGCAATGCCTTCGCTCTACCCCAGCCGTGAAGAACGGGTTAAGGATGTGGTCAAAGCCTATATGAACGAGCAAGCCTCAGTGCGGCACTCGTTGACCTTTGGCGGCCAGTTTTTGCCCTATACCGAGAGTGAAAAAGCCTTGATGCGCGAAGAGCGCGCCTGGGCCCTGGCACGGCTGGCGATAGACAAGATCATGCGTTTGCCCCATATCAAGATTGTGCCTTTTTACGATGTTGACCTCGACAACACCTGATTCCGCGGTTTCATCTTTCTGTTGCCGCTTTCCTGGCGATTTCGCTTAGTTACAGGCCTTTACTACTGACTCACAGCCTTCAGGCAAGGCTAGGTCCTGCCGCAAATCTCCCCTGATTCATTGCTAAGTTTCAGCCTGATCAAACCGATCTCAGAGAACTAAGGCTTCAAAACCAGCAAACAGACTATAAGTTTACTATTGCTTATGTTTGCGAAATAATGCCTCTTATCTTTTGGCATGGCCGCTAGCCTGCCAACCAGCTCAGAGAGGTTGTCATGCCACGCTATTCTCCCTTCATGCTGTTTCGCACCCAGCCTAAAGCCCTGCCCACAGCAGCTGAAAATGAGGAATCCGGGTTTCAGCTCATGGTGCAATATCAGGCTTTCAACAAGCAACTGCCGTTGATGTATTGCATATTGCTGTGCAATACCTGGATATTGAGCTGTAATCACCTAGAGTCAGCCCCGCACTGGCTAACCCTGTATATCCCGCTCTTGTTAAGTCTGGTTTGCCTGAGTCGACTGGGCTTCTGGTTCAAGACGCGCCATCAGGCGCTGACGCCTGCCCTGGTGCAGCGCCGCATGCGTCAGACCAATCTGCTGGCGGCCCCGGTGACGCTGGCCTTTGCTGGCTGGGCCATCATGTTGTTCAACTATGGTGACACTTCCACCCGTTATCACATTGCGGGGTATCTTGCTCTCACCATGCTGTGCTCCCTGCTCTGCCTTATGCATATCCGCGTGGCGGCCATCATCGTCACCGTGATTGCCAACCTCAGTTTTGTCATTCTGATCTTTACCAGCGAGCAAGGACAAAGCTCGGTGCTGTTGATCACCATCAATATCGTGATTGTGCTCAGCGGCATGATGCTGATGTTGTATTTTTATTACCGGGATTTTGTGCAACTGATTCAGTCCCATATCCAGGCAGAAACCTTGAGCCGGGAAAACTTTGCACTCGCCAATCTCGACAGTCTCACGCAACTGCCCAATCGACGTAAATTCTTCCATGATCTTGAGCGTCACTGCGCCGATAACAGCAGCCAGCAGCAGCGCTTTGCCCTGGGCATACTCGATCTGGATGGCTTCAAGCCCGTGAATGATCTTTACGGCCATGGCACTGGCGATAAACTGCTGTATGCCGTCAGCCGCAGGCTGGAAAACATCTGTGCAGAACAAGCCAGTGTGGCGCGTATGGGTGGTGACGAGTTTGCCATCATCATCACCGCCAATATGGACGAAGCCGCTCTAATGGACTTTTGTACGCAGATAGGCAAAACCCTGCGCAACCCCTATGCCATCAACAATCACATGGTGCATATCTCAGCTTCTATCGGCCTGGCGATTTATCCCGATATGGCGCAGAACGCGCATGATCTCTACGAGTTTGCCGATTACGCGCTATACCACGGCAAACGCAATACCCGCTGCGATGTCACGCTATTTTCCAGTGATCACCGCAAGCTGATTGTGCGAGATGCCAATATTGAGCAAGCCTTGCGCCGTGCCGTGCTGGAGCAGGAGCTCAGCGTATTCTTCCAGCCAATTATTGCTTTATCCAGCGAGCGTACCGTGGCCTTTGAGGCGCTGGCACGCTGGCATAGCAGTGAATTGGGCATAGTCTCCCCTGCCGTGTTTATCCCGATTGCCGAGCAGGCAGGTCTGATCAGTGATATCACGCTGGCGCTGCTGGCCAAGGCTTTGCAGGTGGCACGTTCCTGGCCTGAGGATATCCGCCTGGCATTTAATCTATCTGCGCACGATATCAGCACGCGCCGTGTGGTGGAGCGCATTATGCTCATGCTGCAACAAAGTGGAGTGGACCCGCAGCGCGTGGAATTTGAGATTACTGAAACGGCGGGCCTGCAGGATTTGGCGCAGATCAAATGGTGTAGTGAGCAATTGCGGCAAATGGGCTGCGGCATCACGCTGGATGATTTTGGCACTGGTTTTTCCAGCTTTCGCCAGTTGCATGAATTACCGCTGACCAAGATCAAGATAGATCGCTGCTTTATACGCGATATTCACAGCAACCCGCTCAGCCGCAAGATTGTGCAATCGCTGATGACGTTAAGCTGCGATATGCAGATTCAATGCGTGCTGGAAGGGGTGGAAAATGCCGATGAACTGCAGTGCATACAGTCCATGGGGGCGGAACTGGCACAAGGGTATTATTTTTCCCAACCTGTGCCTGAAGTTATGAGCCACTCCCTGCTGGCCAAACAGGCTGACGCCAGCAGCAGCGAGAATACAATTCAAACGCCCGAAAACCACCTGGGCACCGTAGATATCACCTTCAAGCAGCGAGGTTAAGCGACGCTAGGTCAACCGACGCTAGGTCAAGGATGGCGAATGCTGCAACAGCATGCGGGTATACGCCGCTGCTGGCTGATCCAGCACCTGATCGACCTCACCCGCTTCCACCACCCGGCCATGCTGTAACACCACCACCTGATCCGCAATCGCCCTCACCACACCCAGGTCATGCGTCACAAACAGCATGGTCAGCCCCTCGTCCTGTAGTTGACGCAACAAGGCCAGGATGGAGGCCTGTACCGAGACATCCAGCGCCGAGGTAATTTCATCGCAAATCAACAAGCGCGGTTCGCACACCAAGGCTCTGGCAATGGCCACCCGCTGGCGCTCACCGCCAGAAAGGCTGCCAGGATAAAGATCCGCCAACGCCGCCGAGAGCGAGACGCGTTGTAAAGCCTGTTCTATGCGCTGGCGCAAGGCATCTCCCTTGAGGCCGAAGAAATGCACCAGCGGTGCAGCCAGGCTTTGCGCCACCGTCTGCCGGGGATTAAGCGCACGGTAAGGGTTCTGGAAGATGTACTGAATTTCATGGCGCAAAGCCGGGGCGCGCTGCTCTGTCTGCAAACTGAGTGCCTGCCCGGCATACAGCACCTGACCCTGGGCATTGCCGCCAAGCCCGGCCAAGGCACGAGCCAGGCTGGTCTTGCCGGAGCCGGATTCACCCACCAACGCCAAGCACTCCCCACGCTTGATCTGCAAGGAGACGTCAAACAGCACCTGTCTGTCATAGGCGATATTGAGTTGCTGTATATCCAGCAAGATTTCACGCTGGTCGGCATGCAAGGACTCGGCATGGCCAGGGGTAGATATTGCTGCCAATTGCAAGGCGTGATCTTCTGCTCGGAGTGGTGCGAGGCAAGCTACTTCATGCTCGTGATTAAGCGCACTCAGGTCTGGAATTGCCTCTCCACATGCCGCCTGCCGTTGGCTGCAACGAGGCGCAAAAGCGCAACCTTGTGGCCTGTGGCCTGGGGATGGCGCTTGGCCCATGATGGGCGACAAAGTACGCCGCTGCGCCACATCAGGAATTGCCGCCAACAAGCCGCTGGTATAAGGATGTGCCGCCTGCGAGAACAAACGCTCACGCTTGCGGTTTCCACAATACGGCCTGCATACATGACCATCACTCTATCTGCCAAGTCCTTGACCACCGCCAGGTCATGCGAGACATAAATGGCGGCCACACCCTGGCTTTTGCATAGTTGGCGCAGGGTTTGCAGAATATGCGCCTGAGTGGCCACATCCAGCGCAGTGGTCGGCTCATCCAGTACGATTAATTTAGGCCGCAGAATAAACGCCAGGGCTAGTAACACACGCTGCTGCTGACCACCGGATAATTGGTGGGCAAAGCGTTGCAAAAACTCAGGCTCTGCGGGCAGCCCGACATCACGCATGGTCTGCTGCAGGCGCTCTTGTTGTTGCGCTGGCGTCAGGCCAGCTTCATGCACCTGCAGGGTTTCGCGCAGCTGCATGCCTATGCGCAGCGCGGGGTTCAGGGCCATGGCCGGGTCTTGCGGCACATAGCCCACCACGCTGCCACGGGCACGGCGCAATGCCTCACCCGAGATACTGAGCAGGGAAATACCATCTACCAGCACCTGCCCGCCGCTGATCACCGCCCCTTTTCTGGCATGTGCCAGCAGCGCGGTGGCCAGGGTGGTTTTGCCAGAGCCGGACTCCCCTACCAGGCCCAGAATCTCGCCTTGCCTGAGATGAAAATTGATGCCGGAAATCACCTCATGCGTATTGCGTAACTCAACCCGCAGGTCTTGCACTTTCAACACCTGCGGCGCTGGCGCTATCTGCGTCAGCTGTGGTGCTTGTGTGTCTTGGCTGATCAGGGATATCACAGGTGCTGACTGCTCACTTCCCTGTTCCTGTTCCGTCTGTTGTGCCAATGCCTTACTCATGGGCGGCCCCTCCTACCCTGGCATGGCTGCGGCTGATACCTTCAGCGAGAATATTGGCGGCATAGGCGTACCAAGCCACCATCAAGGCTGGGGCCAGCACGGCCCAGGGTTGCACCAGCAAACCAGTGCGGTTTTCGTTAATCATCAAACCCCAATCCGCTGCAGGCGGCGCTACGCCATAACCGAGGAAACTCAAGCCCGCGAGCAACCCCACGGCCCAGGTCAGCATATTGCCGAAATGCACCAATAATGGCGTGAGGATATTGGGCAAAATCTCGCGCAAAATAATGTGCCGTTTGGAGAAGCCCATCATTTGCGCTACCTCAACAAACTCTTGCCCGGCCATGGCCACAGTGCTGCTGCGCGCCAGACGAATAACACTAGGAGTCAGGGTCAAGGCCACCAGGCTGACAATCAGCCAGGGCTCACGGCCAAACATGGCAATAATGAGCAAGACCAGAATAAAGTCAGGGAATGCCAGCGCCACATCTGCCAGCCAGGTAATGACTTGATCCAGACGTTGGCGCGAGAAGCCTGCCATGACACCCAGCAGGCTGCCCAGCATCAAAGCCAGCGCTGCCGAGGCAAAGGACATCCAGAGTATGGACCAGCCCCCGGCCAGCACGCGCGACAGCACGTCATGGCCGAGAAAATCATAGCCAAAGATAGCCAGGCCTTGCGGCATGCCATACACCGGGCCCACCATTTCTGCGGGCGCATGCGGTGCCAGCCACGGCCCTAATAACGACACCAGCAAGGCTGCCAGCAGCAGCCAGCTGCCGCGTCTGACCTGTGGGTTATGCCACCAGGCAGGAATGCTACGCTGAGTTTGCGCTGCCATCAGGAAGCCCTCGCCAGTCTGCGACGCCACCAGGCTGAATGCCACGCGTATTGCGCTGTATCATCACCTTGCGCGGCGCGGTGCGCAGCTTGGGCGTGAGCAACACGGTCAGCAGATCAGCCAGCAGATTGATGCCCACCACAGAGACCGTGGTCAAGAGCACGATGGCCTGTATCAAGGGCAAATCACGCATCTGGATGGCGGCATGCAAAGTCACCCCCATGCCGGGATAGCTGAAGATCACTTCTGCCAGCAGCGCCCCACCCACCAGGGTACGCAGCGTCAAGGCCAGCCCCTGCACAGCAGGCACCAGTGCATTGGGCAAAGTGTGCAGCCAGACAATGCGGCGCTCGGGAATGCCACGCAGGCGCGCAGCACCAACATAATCAGAATCCAGCGCTTCTATCATGGATGAGCGCACTAGCCTAGTGAGATAAGGCAAAGCTGCTAGCCCCAAGGTGAGCACGGGCAACACCAGGTATTGCCATTGGGCGAAGATGGAAAGTTCTGGGTCCAGAATTGCCACTGCCGGGAACAGATTGACCCCAGGCATGGAGAACAGCAACACCAGCCCTATGCCCAGCAGAAAACCCGGCACCGCCTTGAACAGAATCAACGCCGATAATACCGCTTGATCAAACCTGCTATCGCGCTTGAGCGCCAGTGCTACACCCAGCACCAGCGCCAGCGGCAGGACAAAAGCCACAACACCCGCCAGCAAGGCCAGGGTATTGGCAAAGCGTGGCCACAGCACTTCAGTGACCGCTAGTTGCGAGTCCAGCGAAACACCCCAATTGCCCTGGATAAAGCCAGCCAGCCAATGCACATATTGCACCAGCTTGGGCTGATCCAGCCCTAGCTGGTGCTGCAAGGTTTGCACACTCTCCAGCGGCGCATCTGGGCCGAGAATGATGCGGGCCGGGTCTGAAGGCAATACCAGGGTTGCCACAAACACAATCAGGCTGATCACCCACACCGTCAGCAGACCATAGGCCAGCCGCCCCAGGAACCAGCTCAGCCAGACTGGCAAGCGCCAGCGTGCATGTTGCTGTGCTCGCTTAGCCGCAGGATGACCTTCGCTGCTGGCGGACGCCGTTTGCAGCGATTTATGCATGTTTCAGCCAAAGATTATCAAAGCGCCAGGAGGCAAACGTTGTTTGTTCTGGCACCAGGCCACCCACACGGTTGGAAGCCGCATCAAGAATATCGCTGTAACCCCAGATCACCAGGCCGCCACGCTCATGCTGTATGCGCTGGGCTTCATGTATCAAGGCCTTGCGTGGCTCCAGTGCTGGCTGCGCCAGTGCCTGGTAATACAGTTCGTCAAAGCGTTTGTCATGGAAGTTGGTGCGGTTGTAAATCGCATCCGGCGCATCATTGTGCAAGGCGGTGGCGAGGAAGCCACGCGCAGGGGTAGAGGCTGGCGATACCAGCCAATTCTCCCGCTGCGGGCCATTGAATACCGAGCCATCGACCTGGGTGACCTTGATCTCTACGCCAGCCTTCTTCGCCTGCTGCGCATAGACCAGCGCTGCATTGGCACCTGCGCCCGGCGTGGTGGTCAATTCCAGTTGCAAGTTATCCTGGAAGCCTGCCTGACGCAGCAGCGAACGCGCTTGATCTACATCATGAGCACGCTGCGGAATATCGTGATTGAAAGTGGGGTCATGCGGGGAATACAAGTCATTGGCCACTCGGCCAAAGCCATTCAGCGCACGTTGTACCAGTTCTTCTCTATCGGTGAGCAGGCGCAAGGCCTGGCGTACACGCACATCCTGCAATGGTGGCTTGGCAAGATTAAGGTTAAAGCCAGTGAAAGAAGTGGTGGGTGATGCATACAGGCGCAGGCGCTCATCCGCCTTGAGCAAGGCGCTATGTTCAGCCTGCACCCAGCTGGCAAGGTCAATCTGCCCTGCGCGCAATGCCGCCACGCGTGACACCTGATCCTTGAACTCTATGATCTCCAGTTCATCCAGATAGGGCTTGCCTGCCTTGAAGTAGTTCTCAAAACGCGTATAGAGCGAACGCTGGCCGGGAATAAACTTCTTCAGCTTGTAAGGGCCAGCACCTACCGGGTTGGTGATGGGGTCATAATCCACAGGCACAATGCTGCCAAAACTGATCAGGGTTTCATCCAGCGGGAAGAAGCTGCGGCCCTGCTTGAAACGGATTTCTATGGTTCTGTCATCCAGCTTGCGCAGCGCATCACGATCTATGGCCCCCACCAGTCCGGCATAAGGCGAAGCCAGATTAGGGTCGGTCAGGCGTAGGATAGAAAACAGCAGGTCATCCGCGTCTATGGTTTTGCCGTGGTGGAACTCCAGCCCGGGCTGAATGCGGATAGTCCAGGCACTGGCATCGGCATTGGGCTCGGCAAATTCTGCCAGCGCCAGGCGCGTACCCACATGCTCATCCCACTCCCAGAACTTGCTGTACAGCGCCCAGCCCCGGATGATGCCGCCGCCTATAGGTTTGTGCGCATCCAGATTACCCGATTGATCGCCATCAATAATGCCAACGCGCAAGCGGCCACCATGTACAGGCTCAGCATTGGCGCTGCCTGCGGCCTTGGCACCAGCGGCATTGCTATCGGTATTGGAACCTGAGTTATTGCATCCACTTAAGAGGCTGCCGCCCAGAATCAGGCTACCGCCCAGGGCCAAACCATTGCCGAGAAACTTACGACGGGATAAATCATGCTTCATTGCGCTCAACTCCTGGGTTACTGCTTGCGGTCATGTGGATGAGGTGTGATTAATTAATACTGCAATCAGCTAGCAAAACTAGCCCCTATGCGGCCAGGCTTTTGCTGTCCCTGGACTGATCATCTGCTAGGGTTTTAGCCTTCACTGCCAGTTGCGGCAGCTCATAGCCATGGTCTATGTCTAGCAGGGGGAACAGCAGATCGGCCACGCGGTGCGCCTCTTCTATCAAGGGGAAGCCTGAAAGAATAAAGGCCGACGTGCCATGCGCTTCATACTCGCGTATACGCTCGGCCACCTGGGCAGCACTACCCACCAGATAGGTGCCTGCGGCCGGGCCGAGGATATTGAAGCCGAACAGACTGGGGCCTAACCAGACATTGGGATAGATTTCCAGATCGCGGGCCTTGGGCAGGCGGCCAGCGCGTATGGTGTCAAGATTGCGCTGTATCTGCGGGTCAGCGCTGACATAGGTTTCCAGCGTTTCACCTGGCGGCAGCTGGCGCTCTATGCTCTGACGGGCAGTTTGCAGCGAGGTACGTTGCAACAGGCGCTCGGCATGTTCCCAGGCCTCTTCCTCAGTCTCGCGTACGATAATCTGCAAGCGTGTGCCATAGGTCAGCGTGCGGCCTATCTTGGCTGCCTCGGCGGCAACCTTGGCAAACTTCTCCCCCAGCTTGGGTGGGGTATTGGCAAAGCTCAGGTACACATCAAGCAATTGCACCGAATGCGCCACGCCTGGGCCAGAGGTGCCCGCACCCCATAACGGAATACCCGCAGGCTGCACAGGCTGGTGCCAGCCACCCAGCGGGTGATTGGCGGCGGCAGCATGCCTGGGGGTCAGCTTGACGTACCGTCCATCGTAACCCTCGGTTTCACCCGCGTAATAGCCCTTGAAGGCACGCCAGTATTCCAGGCTGAAGTCATAACGTTCGTCATGCGGGTAATGCACGCCCACGGTAGCCAGGCCAGCATCGTTGCCATTGACCACATTGAATAGCAGCCTGCCATCGGAGAACTTATCAAAGGTCAAAGCCCATTTGGCCAGAATGGCAGGTGACACCTCACCGGGGTGCTGAGCCACCAAAAAGCGTAAACGCTTGGTGGCATCTATCAGTGCCGCAGAAACCGCCAGACTTTCATTGGGGCTAGAGCCCAGCAAAGAGCCGTAATAGCCCAGGCGGTCAGCCGTGACCGCAATCTGTTTCAGATGATCGAAATCCGTGTTCCAGCGTCCCTCCGCTTCCCAGGGGTAAGGGCCATCGGGGGTGGTGAGATACCAGAGAATCTTGACTGCCATGAGGTCGTCCTAGTGCATGCGTTATGGATACTTGCTTATAGCGCCGCAGCCAGCGCTTGAAGCGCGGCTGTGGGCTGGCAGTTTTCAGCAATACTCATGCCAGAGCGCGCTCCGCGTGCAAGCCCTTGAATACAGGGCTGTAGTGCCTGTTCACAGCCTTTTCAGTGGTGATTTAGCAACAGCAAGTGTTGGATTACTGCTTGCCTATCAACAGCCAATACGCCTCTTGTTTGCAGTGAAAAAACCAGCCCTCCCGCCAGCACTGGCTTGCCGGGCCACAAGCAGGCTTGGCAGCTGGTTGGCGCAAAATTTGCTCAAACCCAGCCACGCTACCCACAGGCATTCCACACGTCCGTTGAACAAAGGTTGAATTTATGAGTAAGGCCGAACTGAACATCGCCGAAAACACATTGCTATCCCAGGCAGATACGCACTCAGATACAAAAGTCATTCTGGGCAAAATCAAGACTGAAGCCGAAGCCATTGCCGTGGCCAAGGAAGTAGCCAAAGAGATCGCCAAGCTGGCAGCAGACCCTGCGCAGAATGATCAACTGCCGCGCCAGCAGGCAGAACTGCTGTCTTCCAGTGGCTTGACGGCCATAGGGGTAGCGCGTGAATTCGGTGGCCTGGGTGCCTCGGTCGCCACCATTGTGGAAACGGTACGTCTGGTATCTGTAGCCGATGGCGGCGTTGGGCAGTTATTGCAGATTCACAACGTGATGTTGCGCGGCCACTTTGCTGGTTACGCGCCTGAGGCACGCCAGCGTTTAATCTCCGATGTTCTCGCAGGCAAGCGCCTGGGTAACGCGCTGGCCGAAGTAGGCGGCAAGAACAAGTTCTCGCTGAAAACCCGTATTGAACGCCGTGAAGACGGCAAGTTGATTCTTAACGGCAGCAAGTTCTACTCCACAGGCTCTTATCTGGCTGAGTGGATTTCACTGACAGCCAGCTCTGATGAAGGCGGCGCAGGGGTATTGCTGCACCGTGACACTCCTGGCCTGACCCTGGTGGATGACTGGGCTGCCTTTGGTCAGCAGCATTCCGTCAGTGGCACCGTCATTTTCGACAATATCGAGCTGGATGAACATTATCTCGGACGTCGTCAGGGCCCGATGAAGCGCACTGGCCTCACTTTCCCGCAGATTTTGCATGCGGCGATTGATACCGGCATTGCCGCTGGTGCCCTGCAAGCTGCGGTGGAGTATCTAAACCAGCATGCTCGTGCCTGGGTGGAAAGCGGCGTGGAAAAAGCTACCGATGAACCACATATCATCAAGCGCATAGGCGAATACGCGGTGGAGATACGTGCGGCAGAAGCCCTGCTGCGCTATGGCGCAGAAGTGTTTGGTCAGCACGACAACGACCCGGACAACAAGGAATTGCAAGATGAACTGATTCTGGCTGTGGCCTCGGCACGTGCGCAATCTGACAAGGCCTCGCTATATATCTCCAGCGATATCTTCTCGCTGCTGGGTGCCAGCGCCTCCCTGACCAAGTGGAATCTGGATAGATTCTGGCGCAATGCACGCGTGCATACCACCCACGACCCGATACGCTGGCGTTTGCACCACGTAGGCAACTACTACCTCAACGGCGTGGACCCTGGCGAATATACCGCCATCCTCAATGCCAAGCAGGCTGAAGGGGTTGCCAACGCAAATGCCAATGGCAATGCCAGCCCAGCGGCTGCGGTGACCAGCATACAGCGCTAAAACAAAAGCCAGAGCTTAATAACAACAAGGAAAGACTAGCCTATGTTCCCCTCCTCCCCCCTGCGTTCACGACTGGGCATCTTCAGTGCCAGCCTGTTGCTACAGGCCAGTGTATTGCTGCCCGCCAATCTGGCCACTGCAGCCAACGCCCCGACATCTGCGCCCGCAGCCGCGCCTGAAGCGCTGACTGCGGTCAAGGCTGCGCATCTGCTGGATGTCAAATCCGGCAAGCTGATTGATCAGGCGGTGATCCTGATTGAAGGTGAAAAAATCAAGTCCGTAGGCAGCAAGCTGGCTATCCCCGCCCAGGCCCGCATTATCGACCTGGGTGACAGCACGCTGCTGCCTGGCTTGATAGATTCCCATGTGCATCTGGGTGGCTACGGCCCGCGCGTAGGTACAGCGCGGGGCGCACTGACCGGGGCCAAGCAGGCCAAGACAACGCTGGAGGCGGGGTTTACTGCACTACGCACCATGGGCGGCCGCGCCTTCACTGGTATTGCGCTACGTGATGCCATCAATGATGGCGATATTGTGGGCCCGCGTATCTATGACGCGGGCAGCCTACTCACCACCACTGGCGGCCATTGCTCGGGCCAGGGCACGGCCCCTGAAGATGACAAGGACGGCCCTGGCGTTGCCAATGGAGCTGAGGCTTTTGAGCAGAAGGTCAGGCAGCAATTTAAGTATGGCGCTGACTTTATCAAGGTCTGCATTACCGGCGGATTTATGAGTGGCACCGACCCCCGCGTGACGCAGTTCAGCGAGCAGGAATTACAAGCTGTGATCAGCACCGCGCATAGATACGGCAAGAAAGTAGCCGTGCATGCACATGGTGCCGATGGTATACGCCTGGCCGCCAAGCTGGGGGCAGACAGCATAGAGCACGCCTCACTGCTGGATGACGAAGGCCTCAAGCTGCTGAAGCAATATCAGGTGCATATCACGCCTACCCTGGCGATTGACAGCCTGGCGCGCGAGCATGCCGTAACAGCAGGGGCCAATGCCGCCACCCTCAAGACTCTGGAGCAGACCGCCAGCCTGCACAAGCAGAATATCGCCCGCGCCATCAAGGCTGGCGTGCCTGTGCTGTTTGGCACCGACGCCCCCATCACACCGCATGGCACCAATGCCATTGAGTTCCGCTTTTTGGTGGAAGCTGGCCTGACACCACTGCAAGCGATACAGGCGGCCACCCTCACCCCGGCGAAATGGCTGGGCGCTGAAGACAGCATAGGCAGCCTGGAGCCTGGGCACTATGCCGACATCATTGCCGTCAGCCAGAACCCCTTGAGCAATATCCGCACGCTGGAACAGGTGCAGTGGGTGATGAAAGGTGGCAAGGTGTATAAAGAAACACGCAAAGACTAGCGCTTTGAGCCCACAGGTAACAAGGCGCTTTGCAGGCCTTGTTACCTGTATCAAGCGCTGGATTATCCGCGCAGTATTATCCGCGCATCCCTAGCCATATTCCCGCTACTGCTGAGCTACAAACACCGACTGTTGTGCGCCACTCAGCAGGCTGCTGTTTAGTCAGCAGTCTGTCAGCACATCAATTCAGCGCCTGGCTAACCCTTAGCCACGCCATGATTTATTTTATTAAAAATCAATAACTTAACCTATAGCATTGCGTCCAAAATCCTGCCCCAGCGCTTGGCATACTAAGTGCTATTCCCCTGATCAGGCATGGCATCTTGCAGCGCTTGCATATGGCTCATACATAACAAGCTGCCGGGCCATGCGCTTCAAACTATTTAATCAGAGAGGCAATAATGAAACAGGGGAAGATGCAGCAACCGCGTCACCAATTAAAAGGCATCTGGCTGGCATTTGCGCTGGCCGGCATCAGCCAAATCGCATTCGCCGCTGACGAAGTCAGCGCCAATGCCAGCAATGAAAAAAGCAGCGAAAAAGATGCTTCAGTAAAAGACCCAGTCGCGCTTAAGGCTGTGACCGTGACCGCCCAGCGCCGCGTGGAAAACGCACAGAAAGCCGCAGTGGCAGTTTCTGTGGTCAACACGCAAACCATTACCGCTGACGGCGTACGTGCCATTGGTGATATCACCACCTTTGTCCCCAACGCTGCCGCCAAAAACCCGGATGGTGATGGCCGTCCACGTTGGTATATTCGCGGCCTGGGCACTGGTGATACTGGTGCGGCTACCGTCTACCCTGTTGGTATCTATGCCGATGACGTCTTCCTCAGCGCGCCTATCGCGGGCGGTGGCCCCTTATTTGACCTGGAGCGTATTGAAATCCTGCGTGGCCCACAAGGGACTTTATACGGCAAGAACACCACGGCTGGTGCGGTCAACATCATTTCCAAGAAGCCGACTTTTGATACCGAAGCCTATGCCACTGTAGGCATAGGTGAAAAAAGCGAGCGTATTGTCACTGGTGCTGTTGGTGGTGCGATCCTTGACGAACGCCTGGCTGGCCGTGTCTCGGTTTACTCTGAAGAGCGCGATGGTTTTGGCAAGAACCTGACCACTGGCAATAGCTATGGTGACGTCAACAAAAAGGCTATCCGTCTGCAATTGCTAGCCCAGCTGACCCCTAACCTCGATGCGTTGCTGAAGGTGCACGCGCGTGAATTCAAGGGTGATGGTAGCAATGGCTCCCTGCCTATCGGCACTTATAGCGGTTACACCCGCCCACGTGGCCGCAGCTTGGCACTCAACGTTGATGAAGACTACAAGCTGGAGCATGAAGGTACATCGCTGACCTTCAACTGGGACTTGTCCGGCTATAAGCTGACCTCGATCACCGCCTATGACTACATACGCAATCAGAACTTCACTGATGCCGATTACACGCCTTATGAGTCCAATGGCCGTACCGACAGCGACAATCGCTACCGTCAATACTCGCAGGAGTTCCGCCTGGCATCCCCGCAGGAAGACAAGCTGCGCTGGTTGCTGGGTACGCATTACTTCAAGGAAACCCTGGATAGCTCTGCCCTGCGCACCAAACTGCCTGGCCTGCTGGCCAACGGCACCAGCAATCAAACCGGGGCAACCAACGTGGTTTATCGTGACCTGAACTTCAATCATGAGACCGAAAGTATTGCTGCCTTTGGTAACGTCAAATACGACTTTACTGAGCAATTTACCCTGGGTGGTGGCTTACGCTGGACGCAGGAAAAGAAAGATATTGATCTTAACCTGGCACAACGCGTGAATAGTGGTGGTGTATTAGTACCGCTGGCAGGCGCTGACAACAATGGCTCCAGCAGCCGCGACAAAACCTGGGAAGCCTGGACTTGGGACCTGACACCGGAATACAAGATCAGCGAAAACGCGCTGGTGTTCTTCCGCTATGCCAAGGGCTTCCGCTCAGGTGGCTTCAACACTGGTTTGTCAGGTGGCTTATCTGGCCTGACCACGGTAGATCCGGAAAAGCTTGATTCCTATGAAGTTGGTGTTAAATCCAATTGGTTCAACAACCGTCTGACGGCCAATGCCAACGCCTTCTACTATGACTACAAGGATATCCAGGTCAACCTGCTGACCGTCAACAACGGCGTCCTGACTACCGCGCTCACCAATGGTGCCAAGGGTGAAGCCAAGGGTCTTGAACTGGAACTGGAAGCTCAGGCGACAGAACGTCTGCACTTGCGTGCGGCTTTGTCCTATCTTGATACCGAGTACAAGAACTTCAAGAACGTTAACCCAAACACTGGTGCAGTAACAGGTGATTACAGCGGCAATAGTTTTGTCCGCTCACCCAAGCATGTAGTGGCCCTGGGTGCTGACTATACTTTACCGTTCATCAACGGCACCAAGCTGATTGCCGCGGGTGACTTCAGCTACCGCAGCAAGGAATACTTCCTGGCTGACCGCCAATCTGAAGACACTTTGAGCCAGGATGCTTACACCATAGGTAACGCCAGACTGACCTGGGTAAACAGCAATGACAAGATCAGCCTGACCGCTTTCGTCAATAACTTCACTGACCGCAAGTATCAGGTACATGGTCGCCCGAATGGTGCACAGGCACTTGGGCAATACGTGGTGACTTATGGTAACCCGCGCTTTGCTGGTCTTAACCTGACCGTACGGTTCTAAACCTCAAACGCTGCAAGCACACAGCCACAGCTGCCTCTGGCAGTTTGTGGCTTTTTTTCGTCTAGGCACCGCAACAAACCACCTCCCTTTACCTGCCTGTCCATCAGGCATCAGCCATGTTTCATCTGACACAGCCCAAGTGACCGCAGCGCAACTTTTCAGCAGTATTTTTCTGTGTCTACCGTTTCAAAAACACTTAAAACTTCATTAAAAATCATACAGATAAAAACACCTCCTCTTTCCAGCCCAATCATTGGGGTTTTGGTATGCAGATTGCTGATTGCATAGCTCAGCAGTGTCACCAAGGGTCCACCCTGCACGCTGCGCGCAACAGCAAAACAATTCAAAAATATAAAAGGGGACCAATTTGAATTTCCAACGTACACCTTTGCAGCTGGCCATCAGCCTGGCTTGCATTTCCTTGTCGCTCCCGGTTTGGCTGAGGAAACACCTAAAGCCTCGGGCGAGAATCTGGATGCCGTGGTCATCATAGGCACCAACCGCAGTGACATCACCGCGCTTGAAAGCTCAGCCCCGGTGGATGTGCTGTCCAGCGAGCAATTACTCAACACGGGCGCCCAGGATTTATCCGGCGCATTGACCGCACTCTCGCCCTCCTTCAGCTATCCGCAATCCCCACAAGGGGCATTTGCTGGCTCCATCGCCCAGGGTGCATCCCTGCGCGGTCTGGCCTCTGACCAGGTGCTGGTGCTGATCAACGGCAAGCGCAGGCATACCAGCGCCAATGTCACACGCCAGGGCCTGGTCAATGGTCGAGGTGCGGCTGCAGTGGATTTGAGCCTGATTCCGCTCACCGCGATTCAGCGTGTGGAAATCCTGCGTGATGGTGCGGCTGCGCAATATGGCTCAGACGCGATTGCCGGGGTGATCAATATTGTGCTGAAACAAGCTGAAGATGGCGGCAATATAGGCTACCGCTTTGGTGGCTATGACAAGGGCGATGGCCTGCAGCGCAAGCTCAGTGGCTGGAAAGGTTTCAGCTTGCCCAATGATGGTTTCCTCACCCTGAGCTTTGATGCAGGCAGCCAGGACCCTGCCAGCGATACCAATCCGGACAATCGCTTGTTCTATCGTGGCTCTACCAGCATCAACACACCATTGGAACAAAACAACCCCAACCGCACCTGGCGCTGGGGTTCCGGCAATGTCTCGGATCAATACAACTTCTTTGCCAACTCTGAGTTTGGCATTACCTCCAGCCTGAGCGCCTATGGCTTTGCCAGCTATGGCCACAAGACCACCGATGCGGAAAGCTTCTTTGACCCGCCCACCGCTTTGTATAACACCTTTGGCAGTACAGCATTTGCGCGCTACCCGGATGGCCGTGTGCCTATCACGCGTTATGGCCTGGAAGACTACTCCGGAACTGGCGGCCTGCGCTTCGATGCCGATGATTGGGGAAAATTTGACCTGGCATTGAGCTATGGCAAGAACATCGTCAAATCCACAGACCTGA
Organism: Methylobacillus glycogenes JCM 2850; assembly: GCF_000617925.1. Taxonomy (GTDB): domain Bacteria; phylum Pseudomonadota; class Gammaproteobacteria; order Burkholderiales; family Methylophilaceae; genus Methylobacillus; species Methylobacillus glycogenes. The sequence continues at coordinate 150,634 of NZ_BAMT01000003.1, read as the reverse complement.
ACGCGATCAACCCCAGTTACGGTGCAGCCAGCCCTTCCACTATCTATACCGGCAAGCGTGCGTTTGACCAGACCAACCTGACGCTGGACTGGACCAGGGATTTCGCCAAGGGCGTGTTCTACAAACCCGTGACCCTGTCTGCGGGCATCGCCTGGCGCAAGGAAAACTACAAACTCACCGAGGGTGAGCCCGCAGGCTGGCAAAACGGGCCTTTATACTTCACGACTGACCCGGTCACCGGGCGCCCGCTGCCGGGTTATTACTCCGGCATCACCAATGTAGATGCAGCCTCACTGGATAGACGCGTGCTGGCTGCCTTCCTTGATGCCGAAACCCATTTCACCGAGAAACTCAGCGGCGGTGCTGCCATCCGTACCGAGGACTATTCCGATGTGGGCAATGCCACCAACGGCAAGCTCTCGCTGCGCTTTGAGGCCACCCCAACCTTTGCCACCCGCGCCACCGCCAGCACTGGTTACCGTGCACCCTCGCTGGTGCAAAGTGGCTTTTCCTCATTCAGCGTGCAAGTGGTGGAACGCCCCACTGGCAGCGGTAATTGGGTAGAAGTGCCACAACGTACCCTGCGCGCAGATAGTCCAGAAGCCGCCTTGCTCGGTGGCAAGGCACTCAAGCCAGAGAAATCACTCAACTTGTCACTGGGCTTTGTCTGGAAACCGATAGAACGCGGCTCGGTAACACTGGATGTGTTCCAGATCGACATCGACGACCGTGTCACGCTCTCTGATCAACTGGCTGAGAACCTGGTCGCCCCGGTGTTTGCAGGCACGCAATATAGCGGTATCAGGAGCGCAGCTTTCTATACCAATGTTGCCGATACCCGCACACGCGGTTTCGAGCTGACCGGGCAATACCTATGGGAGCTGGAACGCTACGGCCGCATCAACTTCACGGGCGGCTTCAGCAAGATCTCAACCGACATCACCAAGCTGCGCGATGTGGGCAATATTCGCGGCTCACAAATCGTCGGCCGCGCCACGCAGGGGCTGATAGAGGATGGCACGCCGGAAAACAAGCTGGTGCTGGCCGCCAACTGGGTCTACGGCAATTGGAGCGTAAATATTGCCCAGCGTCGCTATGGCGAATGGACAGCGCGTAACGCCACCAATGCCGCGCTGGATCAGACCTTTAGCCCACAGTGGGTGACGGATCTGGATGCCTCGTATAAATTCAACAACAAGCTGCGCTTATCCATAGGTGCCATCAATCTGTTTGATACGCATCCGGACAAGCTCAAAGGCACGCAGTTGTACGGCGTGCCCAAGTACAGCATTACCTCGCCTGAAGGGGCACAGGGGGCGTTTTACTACACCAGCTTGAGCTACGATCTGTAGTCAGCAGCAGTTCTTAGACCCACATAAAAGCGCCGGCAGACACCGGCGCTTATTGTTTATATTGCTGGAGAGGATGCCGTTTATGAAGCAGCGGTGCCCTCTAAACCATAGGCGTGTGCAATCCGCTCAAGTATTTCATTGAGGAAAACCGACCCCAGGTTCAAGGCTTGAGGGTCAATGCTAATGTCTGCTGCCACCACCCGCAGAAACCTGCGCATGTCCTCTTTAATTGAATCTGCCAAGGGAATGCTGGTAGCTGCGGTGAACAGCTGTGACAAACGTAAAATATCGTTGACGTGTTTGCGGATACTCTTGGCATCAATATGCTCGCCTTGCTGCTTTCTATCCGTCATCTCCAGCCAGGCAACGGCCTTGAGCGGGATCAGTCTGTCCGCCCTCACCCAAGATAAGCCATCTGTGTTCTTAGCTCCATCCATGATGAAGGCATAATAAATATCATTAAGCAGAATGGCTGAAAGACTGGATACCGCATCCTCGAAAGGAATTGGTGTCAGGTGTCCGCTCGCAATGGGACGCAGAGCATCCGGTGCTCTAGCAAATAATTCAAGCATTACCGGAAAACGCTGATCAGCTGGCTTCTGAAATCGATAAAATGCTGGCTTCCCTGTCCCACTGACCTGCCTAACTTCATAAGCCCCAGCTTCGATGAACGCCCAGAAAGTCTGGCCAAAAGCGGGGGTCAAGGCCTCTACATGCAGCACGATATCCAGATCCTTGGTGGCCCGGAATTCGAGTGCATTTTCTTCCATGGTCAAGCTGGCAGCTGTTCCACCGATGAGCACATACTGATCGGCATACGCTGCAAACCATTCCCGGAATACATCCAGTCCTTTTACCATGGCAATTGCGCTTCCAGTTCATCCAGCGCACTTTGTACGCGCTCGTCAGAATTGTCCCGCAAGCTCAGGATCAGCGAAAGTGGATCTACAGTATCACTACCTGGAAGTAGTGCAGGTGCATAACTCCATAATTGCCATTCATATGCGCCAATCTGCGCTTCAGGCAACACATCCACCGCCGAATTCAAGGCGTTCCATACGCTAAGGCTGATAGCCTGCACAGGCACCCGGGGATCGTTCAACATGGATAGACTGGCAAGCGCTGTCAGCCCGGCCAGCCGTGTGCTGGGGCTTCCCGCAATTGGCCCATTGGTCCAGGCGACACGCTGAACAGGACTGCGCAAGCGCTGCAAAGCCTGATGCCAAATTTCCCTGGGCTGGCCCGGTATTTCCAATACTTGCACCCGGCCTTGCTTCTGTGTATTTACCAGTCCGGTGGCAGCCAGCTCGCGCATCGCACGTGAAAGCGTCATTGGCGTATAGCCAAGCCGTTGTGCGGTTTCTGCCGGATGCCATTCATGTGTCCATGTTGGTCGCAACAAAATTGTGATGAGAATGGCCTGGGCCGAAGGGCTTAGCTTTTCGGCATTAATTCGGGGGCGTTGACGAAAATACTCGCGCAAATCCAGCCCCAAGTCGGGTAGATAAAGTTGATTGCCGGGTACGACAAAGGCTACCTTCTGCTCAATCAGCCGCTTGCGCTCATAGGAGGTCAGCGCCTCGACAGCATAGATGACGGGCAATGCAGTGAGCTCTCGTATTTTCCCCAGCCTGATTCGTAAGTCGCTCAACGTTCCAGGCGTATGGTGATATTGGTCAAGCGCCAACAACACAGGCGCTCCATAAATATCCAATCTCCAAAACTCGAAGGCATCGCGCAGATAATAGAGTAAATCACGCACTTCCTCCGCCCGGCACCCCGTGGGGGGAATGCCTATGGTGGTGTGGAGATAATCTAGAACACGTTGAATTAGCAGGTTAGTGGCCATCTTCGACATTTAAATAACAATATATTTGCACGATAACACTACTGTTGTTATCGTGCAATTCATCGTTATTATGAGAGCCAAGGCGCAAAGATAATAGAAGAAGTCATGCAGGCGGTGGATAGCTGGCAGGATGTGGCACGCAAAACAGGGATATCCAGCGCAGAGATAGAACTGGGCGCAAGTGCCTTCTCAGCCCACGCGCAGTTTCGCGCACAGAATATATAAAGGTTAGAAGCGGGTTGGCTGTGGAATATTCACATGCTGACTGCATGCCATGACGCGCTGCTTGAGCAAACCAGACTGCGCTATGTAAGATCACCGCGCAGATAAACAAAAAGGGAGAAAACCGAAGTTTTCTCCCTTTTTAATTGGAGCGGGAAACGAGGCTCGAACTCGCGACCTCAACCTTGGCAAGGTTGCGCTCTACCAACTGAGCTATTCCCGCATTGCTTTGCAGCAAAACTATTTCACCTGGAGGCGCGAACCGGAGTCGAACCGGTCTAAATGGCTTTGCAGGCCACTGCATAACCGCTTTGCTATCGCGCCATAAGCACTATCAGAAACACTTTGGAGTATCTGATAAAAAAGGAAAGCGCGCTGTGCGCTTTCCTTTTTCTAATCTGGAGCGGGAAACGAGGCTCGAACTCGCGACCTCAACCTTGGCAAGGTTGCGCTCTACCAACTGAGCTATTCCCGCATCGAAAGAAGGCGCTATTCTAAGGATTTTGCGCCATGTGTCAAGCGTATTTCAGCGCCTTTAAGCAGCCTTCATACGCGGCCAGGCGGCCTTCAGATAGTAAGCCATTGACACCAATGTCAAAATTGCAGCGATGTAAATTAAGGCAATACCAAAATATCTTATATCGACTGGGCCCAAGGGGTCGTCGTAGAGCAAAAACAGGATGGCAGCCATCTGTACCGCGGTCTTGACCTTGCCTATATAAGCCACCGCCACACTGCCGCGCTCGCCTACGCCCGCCATCCATTCACGCAACGCGCTGATGGCTATTTCCCGGCCTATGATGATTAATGCCACTACCGCCCCTACCCTATCCAGCTCTATCAAAAGCACCAGCGCAGCCGCCACCATGAGTTTATCCGCCACTGGGTCGAGAAAGGCACCAAAGGCCGAGGTCTGGTTGAGCACACGTGCCAGATAACCGTCAAACCAATCAGTAATCGCGGCAAAGGCAAAGATAAAGGTGGCCAGCACGTTTTTGTCGTGTATGGGCAGGCTGCTCTCCGGAAGGTAGAAGATGCCGACAAACACCGGGATGGACAGGATACGCATCACGGTCAGGCTATTGGGTACATTCCAGAACATCAGTGCAACTCCTCATAAATTTTGACAGCCAGGGCATGGCTGATACCCTCGACCTTGGCGATTTCATCGACGCTGGCATTCTTGACCCCATCCAGGCCGCCAAATTGCGTCAGCAGGCTCTTGCGGCGCTTGGCGCCTATGCCGCTGATATCTTCCAGGCTGGAATGCATGCGTGCCTTACCGCGCTTGGCGCGGTGCCCGGTAATCGCAAAGCGGTGCGCCTCGTCGCGTATCTGCTGTAACAGATGCAGGCCGGGGTGATCTTTCTTCAGGCCTACCGGGGTATCGCGCTCGGGGAAAAACATCTGCTCCAGGCCGGGCTTGCGCTCCTCGCCCTTGGCAATACCCACCAGTTGGATATCCGCCAGGCCAACTTCGTTCATGACTTCGACAGCCACGCCCAGCTGACCCTTGCCGCCATCAATAAACACCAGGTCGGGGCGCTTGCCCTCGCCTGCTGCCACCTTGCGGTAGCGCCGTGTCAGTGCATCCCGCATGGCGGCATAGTCATCGCCCGGGGTAATGCCAGTGATATTGTAGCGGCGATATTCGGAGTTCTGCAGGTTGCCCTTGTCAAACACCACGCAGGAAGCCACGGTGGCCTCGCCCATGGTATGGCTGATATCAAAGCACTCTATGCGCTCTGTGGTTTCTGGCAGCGCCAGGGCTTCACGTAGCGATACCAGACGTGCGTTCTGGTTGGCCTGCTGTGCCGCACGCTGGCTTAAGGCCAGCTCGGCATTGGTATGCGCCATTTTGAGCCAGACGCGCTTGTCGCCTATGGGGTTGGTGTTGATCTTGATCTTGCGCCCCGCCTGCTCGCTGAAAACTTCCTCAAAGGTTGCGGTCTCTATTGCCACCCCCAGAATCAACAGCGGCGGAATACCACTGGCCACATAATGCTGCTCAATAAAGGCCTCCATGGTTGTTTCGGCATCCGCACCATCGGCATTACGCGGGAAGAAGCTCTTGTCTCCCAGGTGATGGCCACCGCGTATCATGACCAGGTTCACGCACCACTGCCCCTGTAGCTCGGCACAGGCAATCACATCAGCATCGCTGACATTGAAATCATTGACGAACTGCTTGGCCTGTACCTGGCGCAGGCTCTGGATGCGGTCGCGGTAAACGGCCGCGCGTTCGTATTCCATCTCCTCGGCGGCTGCATTCATCTTGTCGCCCAGTTCCTGCATCACCTGCTGCTCCTTGCCTTGCAAAAACAGGCTGGCATGCATGACATCGTGGCGGTAATCTTCCTCGCTGATAAAACCTACGCAGGGTGCGGTACAGCGCTCAATCTGATGTAACAAGCAAGGCCGGGAGCGGTTGGCAAATACGGTGTTTTCGCAGGTGCGCAGGCGGAACACCTTTTGCAGCAACTGTATGCTGTCGCGCACCGCCACTGCATTGGGGAATGGACCAAAGTACTGATTGCCCTTGCGTTGCGCACCACGGTGAAAAGCCAGCCTGGGATAGCTATCCCCAGTGAGCGAAATATAAGGGTAGGATTTATCGTCGCGGAACAAGACGTTGTAACGCGGCATATGGCTCTTAATCAGGTTATTCTCAAGCAGCAGCGCCTCGGCCTCGGAGCGGGTTACTGTGGTTTCTATACGGACGATATGCGACACCATCATGCGCGTGCGCGGTGACGGCAGGTTTTTCTGGAAGTACGAAGACACGCGCTTTTTCAAATCGCGCGCCTTGCCGACGTAAATCACCTGATCCTCAGCATTGATCATGCGATAGACGCCGGGCAGGTTGGCAGGTTTTTCAGTACTGGTTTTGGGTCAAACATAATGATCGCTGGCCATCAGCATGACCAGGCTTAATTTACTAGCGTAGGTTAAGGGCTTGAGAATGGATCAGTCGCTGTCTATCAGTTCGCCCGCCACCGCCCAGTTTTCACCTTCTATCTCGTCAAAAGTGATGTAGGTATAGGATTTGGGCTTTTTGGCGATACGTTCCAGCGTATCGGTAATTTCTGCAGCAATCTTGGATTTCTGCTCGCGGGTCAGGCTACCCGCCACCTTGATATTGACATAAGGCATTTCAGGCTCTCCTCATTTCTAGAGATTTAACTAACTCTGGGCAACGTTGCTGCACATCTAGTGCGCATGCTTATGACCATGCTGATGGCCGTCATGATGATGCTCGGCCTCATGGTCATGATCATCATGACCATGATTATGATCGGTATGGTTATGATGGTCATGATGCCCATCACCATGATGTTCCTGCGCCTTGCTGGTCAACCAGCAACCGCCCGCGGCATGTTCCTGCGCACTGGCCAATTCCGGCTGGAGGGTGACATGCTCGATATTGAACCTGTCATGCAGCATATGGCGTAAGCGCGTCAGCAAGGCATGCCAATCCTGCATATCTTCCAGCACCACATGCGCCGAAAGTGCGGTTTTTTCTGAGGATAAAGACCAGATATGCAGGTGATGAATGCCGCGTACCTGATCAGTGGCATTCATGGCCTGCTCTACCGCCTGGATATCCAGATGCAGCGGCACGCCTTCCATCAGCACGTGCAGCACTTCACCCAACAGGCGCAGGGTAGAAACCAAAATCAGGATGGAGATAAAAATGGAGAGCAAGGGATCAATCGGCATCCAGCCCGTGAAGTAGATCACAGCCCCGGCAATCACCGCCGCCACTGAGCCCAGCAAGTCACCCAGCACATGCAGCAAAGCAGCCCGGCTATTGAGACTGCTGTGGCCTTTGTGCAGTATCCAGGCCACTACGATATTCACCAGCATGCCGATGAAAGCGATCAGCATCACCTCGCCGCCCTTGACCAATTGCGGCTCGGCAATTCTTTGCACAGCCTCATAGACAATGCCGCCTATCACCACCAGCATCAGCAAGGCGTTGATCAGCGCCACAATCACCTCGGCGCGTACCAGACCAAAATTATGCTTGCGCGTAGCAGGCTTGCGCGCCACCCAGCTGCCCAGCCAGGCCAGTGCCAGTGCCAACGCGTCCGACACCATATGTCCGGCATCACCCAGCAGGGCCAATGAACCTGTCCACCAGCCGCCTATGGCCTCAACCAGGGCAAAGCCTGCAATCAGGATCAATGGCAACAGCATGGAGTTGTGGCCGCTGGCACTTGCCCCATGCGCAGCATGGCCATGTGCGCCATGATGATGCCCGTGATGATGATGAGTTCCCATAGGGGTGTAATGCTAGCAGGCATGAGCATAAGTCGCCATCTCAATATCAGCGCAGGCTAAGCCTACAACCCGATTGATACTCTGTTGTTCTGTCTGAGCACTGCCTACTGCCCAATACAAGCATGATCGCGATATGGAGCTATGATTTGGCTGACCGTCCCTTATAATGTCGGCCAACACCATCACCAATCCCGCCCTGCGGCAGTCACTTACCCCATGCTCAGCTATCGTCACGCCTTCCATGCCGGCAACCATGCCGATGTTCTCAAGCATTTTGTGCAGCATGCGGTGTTGGAGTATCACAACCAGAAAGACAAACCCTACTGGTATATCGATAGCCATGCAGGGGCTGGGCTGTACTCGCTGGATCAAGGCTATGCCGCGCAGAACGCCGAGTATGAGCAAGGTATTGCCAGGCTGTGGCAGGCTGACCCAGACACGCTGCCAGCCGCCTTGCAAGCGTTTGTCGCCAGCATACGCAGCCTTAACTCCGGCAACAGGCTAACGCGTTACCCAGGCTCACCAGCTGTGGCGGAGTTATTGTTGCGCCAGGTAGACCGTATGCGTTTGTTCGAGCTACACCCCAGCGATGCCAAACTATTGCAGCGGCATTTCAAAGAAGCAGGTCGTCAGGTAAGGATAGAACAGCAGGATGGCTTTGCTGGCCTGAAGTCAGTGCTGCCACCACCACCGCGCCGCGCGGTTGTGCTGATAGACCCGCCCTATGAAGAAAAGCGCGATTACCAGCGCGTGGTGGAAGCCCTGGCCGATAGCCTGCAACGCTTTGCCACTGGCACTTATATCCTCTGGTACCCACTGCTACAACGCCCCGAGATTGCACAGATGCAACAAAAATTGCATAAGCTGGGCGCCAGTAGCTGGCTGGATGTGACGTTCAGTGTGGCTTCGCCTCTGTCGATGGTTTTGGCATGCATGGCAGTGGCTTGTTTGTGATCAACCCACCCTGGACCTTGCCCGCGATTCTGGAAGAAAGCCTGCCAGTGCTAAGAGAACATCTAGCGCTGGATGATGGCGCGCGCTATACCCTGCAACACCATATTCCCTGATTGCCCATCAATTTCAGGCACAGCTCACTTTAATATTTCACTTCAATATTATCCCTTTGAAACTCCACCTTTGAACCAGACGAAGAACCCAGCATGAAAGGAAAGAAAATGCAGCCATCCCCCAACCCCACCAAAATGCGCCCGCTAAGCGCTATCCTGTTTGGCAGCCGCTGGCTGCAACTGCCACTGTATCTGGGCCTGATTGTGGCGCAACTGGTCTACGTGGTTCACTTCATGAAAGAGCTGGTGCACCTGATAGAGCGCCTGCCCAATCTGCATGAAGCCGACATCATGCTCATGGTGCTGGGCCTGATAGACGTGGTGATGATCTCCAACCTGCTGATCATGGTGATTATTGGCGGCTACGAAACCTTTGTCTCGCGCCTCAACCTGAACGGCCACCCCGACGAACCCGATTGGCTGTCCCACGTCAACGCCAACCTGCTCAAGGTCAAGCTGGCCATGTCCATCATCGGCATCTCCTCCATCCACCTGCTCAAGACCTTTATCAATGTGGAAAACCTTGATGTGACTACCTTGAAGTGGCAAACCATCATTCATATGGCCTTTATTGCCTCTGCGGTTTCCATTGCCTGGATAGACCGCATCATGGCGCACTCGGATCACCAGCCACCTCAGAATAAGCACTAATCAATCAGTGACCCATCCAAGCCCCTGCTGGTCAGGGGCTTTTTTATTGCGGCGGGCTGAAGCTGCGCCTTAACCAGTCATCCATCAAGGCTTTTTCATGCCGCACACTATCCATGCTGTTAGGGCTCAAGTTCATCAGGTAGTTAGGATTACTTAAGTGCGCTTCCCCGTCCTTGAGCACTTTCCCCTCGGCATCGCGCAGTTGATAGCGCAGCGCAATACGCGGCGGATAAATATGCTTGATCATGCGGATATCCTGCCCAGGCGTGTTCCAGGGTTCAAACGCCCCCGCCATATCAATATCCAGAATGGAGATAGTCAGGCTTTGCCCTGCGTTCAGATAGCTCAAGGCTTGCTTGGCAATATGCTTGCTAAGCTGATCCAGATAACTACTGTTGGGTGGGCCATACTGGCTGCTAGCAATATCGGTGAATTTCTCCGGCTGGATATATTCGACGATGACAGGTGGTCTGGGAGCCTGGCTAGGTGCCTGGCTGGAGGCTGGGGAGTCCTGGGATGTGATAGCACTAGTATTGTCAGGCGGCGGTTGCTTAATCTCCACAGCTGCCACTGCCTCCTGCAGGCAGACGACCAACCATAAAGCTAGAACAGCACGTCTGGACTGGTTTTTGATTTTCATTGTGACACTCCACCTAGATTTAGGCCTCAAGTGACGGCTCAGGCTTATATTGACCGCGAATATCTTGCAGAGTCTGGGATGGGCGGCTCGGTTCCCTCAGCCCTCAGTTCACGGCAATAAAAAACCCAGGCCTGCATGAAGCAGACCTGGGTTTTTAACAAATCAGAAAACTCGCAGCCAGCCTTAGCTTGCTACTTCCGCAATCGGAATCACCTTCTTGCCGCTGTACTCTGCCATTTGGTCAAAGTTGAGGTACTTATAAATATTCTCGGTGTTGCTGAGCTTGTCACCCACCGTCGCCAGGTATTCTTCTACCCCAGGGATGCGGCCCAGACGTGCGCACACCGCCGCCAGTTCTGCAGAACCCAGATAAACCCTGGCGTCCTTGCCCATGCGGTTATCGAAGTTACGCGTGCTGGTTGAGAACACTGTGGCCTTATCGGCTACGCGTGCCTGGTTACCCATGCACAAGGAGCAGCCAGGCACTTCGGTTCTGGCACCAGCCACACCAAATACGGAATACACGCCTTCGTCACGCAGTTGCGATTCATCCATGCGCGTAGGTGGTGCAATCCACAAACGGGTGGGGATATTGCCTGCGCCTTCCAGCACTTTGGCAGCCGCACGGTAGTGGCCAATATTGGTCATGCAGCTACCGATAAAGACTTCATCCACCTTGTCGCCGACCACGGCAGACAATGGCTTGATATCGTCAGGGTCATTCGGGCAAGCCACCAGCGGCTCCTTGATCTCGTTAAGATCAATTTCCAGCACGTAGGCATACTCCGCATCGGCATCCGGCTGCAACAGGCTTGGTGCTTCCAGCCAGGCTTCCATGGCGGCAATACGGCGCTGCAAGGTTCGTGCATCTTCATAGCCGTTATCTATCATGTTTTGCATCAGCACGATATTGGACCTGAGGAACTCAATCACCGGAGCCTCATTGAGGTGCACGGTACAACCATTGGCGGAGCGCTCAGCCGAGGCATCAGCAAACTCAAAGGCCTGCTCTACCTTGAGGTCAGGCAAACCTTCAATTTCCAGAATACGGCCGTTGAAGACATTCTTCTTGCCCTGCTTGCCCACGGTAAGGTCACCCTTCTGGATGGCAGCATAGGGAATGGCATTGACCAGATCACGCAAGGTAATACCAGGCTGCATTTCACCCTTGAAGCGCACCAGCACCGATTCCGGCATATCCAGCGGCATGGCACCCATAGCAGCAGCAAACGCTACCAGGCCAGAACCGCGGGGAAAGAAATACCGATAGGAAAGCGTGTATGTGAATCACCACCCGTGCCTACGGTGTCAGGCAGAATCAAGCGGTTAAGCCAGGAGTGAATCACACCATCACCAGGGCGCAGGCTGACGCCGCCACGGCTGGAAATAAATTCAGGCAGGCTGTGCTGCAATTTAATATCCACGGGCTTGGGGTAAGCCGCGGTGTGGCAGAAGCTTTGCATGACCAGGTCTGAAGAGAAGCCCAGGCAAGCCAGTTCCTTCAACTCGTCACGCGTCATCGCACCAGTAGTATCCTGCGAGCCTACGGTGGTGATCTTGGGTTCACAGTAAGTGCCGGGACGTACACCCTTGCCTTCTGGCAAACCACAGGCTCTACCCACCATCTTCTGTGCCAGGGTATAACCCTTGCCAGTGTCTTCAGGTGCCACAGGCTGAATAAAGAGATCTGAAGCAGGCAGTCCCAGCAGCTGGCGCGCGTTATTGGTCAGGCCACGGCCTATGATCAAGGGAATACGACCACCAGCACGGACTTCGTCCGGCATGGTCAGAGGCGCCAGCGTAAAGCTCGCCAGCTCATTGCCCTGCTCGTCAAGCACTTTGCCATCGTAAGGGCGTACGCTGATGACATCACCAGTCTTCAGGCTGGACACATCGCACTGGATAGGCAAGGCACCTGAGTCTTCCGCGGTATTGAAGAAGATAGGCGCAATCTTGCCACCCAGCACCACACCCGCAGTGCGCTTATTGGGGATATAGGGAATATCGTTACCCATATGCCACTGCACGGAGTTGATCGCAGATTTACGTGACGAGCCTGTACCCACGACATCGCCAACATACGCCAGCGGCAAGCCGCGCTGCTTGAGTGCTTCTATGGTCTGCAAGCCATCGGCCATCTTGTTGACCAGCATGGCCTTGCCATGCAATGGAATATCCGGGCGCGACCAGGCATCCTGCGCGGGTGAAAGATCGTCGGTATTGGTTTCGCCATCCACCTTGAATACCACCAGGCGTAATTCCTCTGCCAGCGCGGGACGGCTGGTAAACCACTCACCCGCAGCCCAGGATTCAATCAGCGCCTTGGCATGGGTATTACCCGCCTTCATTTTTTCCGCAACGTCATGGAAGGCATCAAACATCAAGATAGTCTGCGACAAGGCCTTGACCGCATGCTCAGCCAGGGAAGTGTCCAGCAAATCTACCAGCGCCTGCACGTTGTAACCACCCAGCATGGTGCCCAGCAGTTCAACCGCATGCTCAGGGCTCACCAGCGGAGATAGGGTCGCACCCTTGGTGATATCCGCGAGGAAAGCGGCTTTGACATAAGCTGCCTGGTCAACACCAGCGGGAATGCGGTTTTCCAGCAAGTCCACCAGCGTTGCGCCCTCACCTGCTGGTGGGTTTTTCAGCAACTCAACCAGGGCGGCGGTTTGTTCGGCATCCAGTGGCAAGGGCGGCAAGCCTTGAGCTGCGCGTTCTTCTACATGTTGGCGATAAGCGATAAGCATGGTTTTCCAATAATCTACAAAGTCAGTGGTCAGCAGCATCACCAGAGAGACCCCCTTAGCTAAAAAAGCAAAGCGGAGCCAGGCTAAGCGCGGGGAGATTCTGCATGACCGGGATGCGGCAATTATACAGCGTTGCGGCACGCTTATAAAACGCTAGCCAGCTAGAACATGCAATGAATATGCCTGTTTCACAAGGTTTTTATGGGAATGAATCTTGTTTCTTTTTACTCAGCTACCTTTTCGATCACATAAGGAACTGGACCCGCTCAAAGCCCCCTCTGGGCTGTGGCTGTTCAAAATGCCACGACGGCTTACACCCTGAGTCTGGCCTGGCAAGCTGATGGCACAAGCAAGCACTCTAACGCCAGCATTGCTTTTAAAGCGCAGGGATGGCCAAACCATGATTGAATCTGGCGATCCGGATCGATCGCCGATGATGCATGGGCTGGCACCTAGCCATCTCAGCCTTCTAGTTCTGAATATATTTGCCCTGCAAAAGTGCAGGCTGCACCTTGATTGAAACCAGCCTATGAAGCCCGCACACCATACAAAATGGGGAATGTAACCTTGCGACAGTGTGATCTTGGCATGCGGGGCAGAAGAAAGATGTCATCTTTTGGGAAATGACGGAGGCATGGACTCTATGACACGGCCGACGATGCAAACCGCTTGTGCATGCCCTGGATTTTCAGCGCAATGAAGAAGCAAAAAGCGCATCTGATACTGTCGTAAACTGATAGCCCTCCGCCTGCAGACGCTCAATCACCGCAGGGAGCTGCGCAACCGTCTGAGGATGTATCTCGTGCATCAGCACTATGCCACCCTGGCGCAGCTTGATGGCGTCCAACACATGGCCAACATAGTTGGCGCGATTATCGGCATGCACTTCGCAGATTTGTGCATCCTTGGGGCCAACTTCGCCTGTCGCCGCAAAAGCCCAATCGCAGGAATCCACATGCCAGCCAACAATGGCGTATTCCAGCTCATGTAATAAGGCATTAGATGAACATGTGGCGTTGCCATAGGGGTAACGGAAGAACTTTTTGCCAGTGGCAGCCATCGCGGGCGCCAACAGTTGGTCGGTACGACGTATCTCCTGGTCTTGGCGCGCAGCATCAATATCGTGAAAATTGGGGTGCGTCCAGGAGTGGCCACCTATCACTTCATGCCCAGCATCCAGCACTTTTTGCACCAGTTCAGGATGTGCAGCCGCATGCATGCCGATATTGAAAAAACTGGCTTTGATGCCGTATTTGGCCAGTTGCGCCAAAATAATTTCGGTCTGGGTGCTGGATGGGCCATCATCAAAGGTCAACGCCACCCATTTCTGCGGTGGCGCTGTGGCAATATCAGATTCATACCGACAATGCTGTTGCAGCTTTTCTGGCTCGGTATTGAGGCGCTCTTCCATCTGGCGCGTTCTAAAGGTACGCAAATTCGCGGTATGTTCAGCAGGGCTCATCTCCTCGTGCTGCTGATCAGCCAGATCATCCGCGGCCATGGCCTGGCCCATGAGCACACAAGCGGCACTCAACACGATGACCGTGCGAGTTGCCAAACGTACAATATTCAAAGCTGCAAACAGTTTCATGATCATATCCAGAGGTTGGAAAGTCATGAAGTTTATTACAATTTACAATTTTATTGACTATAAATTGACATAATCCATTTTGGCTTTGATGCTGGGGGCTTAGGGTTTCTTGGTTGCAGCCGCATGCTGATCTGTAATTTCCAGCAATTTATCCGTCAGGGCTGAAAAGGCTTAATAAAACGATTGGGCAAAGGGGGTAGCACAGCTTTTGCCCTTGGCAGAAGACTCGAGATCATCCATGACTTTTTGCTCATAGCCCTTGCCATGCCTGGCCTCGAGATAAGCCCGCAGTTCCAGCACGCTGACTTGACCATCGCCGTCCTGGTCCATGGCTTTGAGGTTTTCCTGCACACTGGCATAAGCTGGGGCTGGCGAAGTGTCTGCTGAAGTTGTTGCTAAAGGGTCGGCAGCCACACGCTGCGCTTGCAATAGGGCCAAGGCAGTGAGTGCCAGGATGCAGGCACTAGCAGTTTGCTTCAGCACGATGGAAATAAATGCAGGCATCACGAATCCTTGGTGACTAGTCGCATTATGCGCCGCCCATACGCCATGTGCACAATTTTGTGCAGAATCCAGCCAAGTCATTAAAATACCAGCCTGGCGAAAGCCTCAGCCCTAGACGCAGCTTAAAAATTCCAGACTAGTCCTTAAAAAACCAGACTTGCGATTTTGCCATTTGCAGATGTCAGGTAAAATCACGGCTTTCGATGCTTGGCCTGGCGGATTTCCGTTGTCCTTTCGCAGTTCGGCACTTCACACCCAGTTAAAAGGTTTTACTGATGGAGCTTACCTCTCTCAACGCACTTTCTCCCCTTGATGGCCGCTATCAATCCAAGCTAGACCCATTGCGCCCTTACTTCAGCGAATATGCGCTGATCCGTTTTCGCGCGCTGGTAGAGGTTGAATGGCTTAAAGCGCTGGCAGCAGAGCCTGCCCTTGGGGAGATTGCCCCTTTCAGCACTGCCACTGTGCATGAGCTGGATAAGGTGATTGCCGCATTTGGTGAGGTGGAAGCAGCCCAGGTCAAGGCGATAGAGGCGCGCACCAATCATGATGTCAAGGCGTTGGAATACTGGCTTAAAGAACATTTCGACGGCAATCATGAAATCCGCGCGGTCAGCGAATTTATCCATTTCGCCTGTACTTCCGAGGATATCAACAACCTTTCCCACGCTCTCATGCTCAAGCATGCGCGTGATGAAGTGATACTGCCTACCGTAGACAAGATCATTGCCCGCCTCACCGAACTGGCGCACGAACTGGCCGATCTGCCCATGTTGTCTCGTACTCATGGTCAGACCGCCTCCCCCACCACGCTGGGCAAGGAACTCGCCAATGTGGTGTATCGTTTGCGTCGTCAGCGTCAGCAATTGGCTGCCAACGACATTCTGGGCAAAATCAATGGCGCAGTGGGTAACTTCAACGCCCATCTGTCGGCCTACCCTGAATTTGACTGGGAAAGTTTCGCCCACAAGTTTGTTGAGCAACTGGGCTTGCAATACAACCCCTACACTATTCAGATCGAGCCGCATGACTATATGGCCGAGCTGTACGACACCATTGCCCGCATCAACACCATTCTGATCGACATAGACCGCGACATCTGGGGTTATATCTCCCAGGGTTACTTCAAGCAGAAGGTCAAGGAAGGCGAAGTCGGTTCTTCTACCATGCCTCACAAGGTCAACCCGATTGATTTCGAGAATTCCGAAGGCAATCTGGGCTTGGCTAATGCGGTGTTGCGCCATCTCGCAGAAAAGCTGCCTATCTCCCGTTGGCAGCGTGACCTCACCGATTCCACCGTGCTGCGCAATATGGGTGTGGCCCTGGGCTATGCCTTGCTTGGTTACGACTCCTGCCTCAAGGGTTTGGGCAAGCTGGAAGTCAACCAGCAACGTCTGCTGGAAGACCTGGACAACAACTGGGAAGTGCTGGCCGAACCTATACAGACCGTAATGCGTCGTTATGGCGTGGCCAACCCTTACGAGCAACTCAAGGCTCTGACCCGCGGCAAGGGTGGCATCAACAAGGACTCCCTGCATGCCTTCATCCAGGGCCTTGAGATTCCGGCACAGGCCAAGCAGGACTTGCTGGCGCTGACACCCGCCACTTACACAGGTAAAGCATCGGCACTTGCAAAAGCTATTTAGGCAAAAACTATCTAGAGAGCCCCTCTCACTCCCCGGCCTGCCTGCAGGCCTGTTGTTTCCCGCCAGCCGGGTCTTGCTTGCAGCGTCAGGCAAGGCCTGGCTAGCCGTTGTGCTACATACCTTGCTGCTGCATACCTTGCTGCTGCTTTCTGCCAGCACTACCGTCCAAGCCGAAACCCGTTACCGGTGGATATAGAAGCCCCCTCCTCGGTAGATGACTTACTCAAGCAACATCTGGAAATCATGCGCTGGCTCAACAGCCCACGCATGAACACTGCAGAATGGCACCGCATGCTGCAGGCAACACCACGTAATATCGAAGACCTGCTGGCAACAGAAGGCTATCTTTCGCCACAAATCACACAAAATGTCAGCACCAGTACTGAAGGCAACAATGGTCAGGACATCAGGCAACAAGCCACTTTCAGCGTAGACCCTGGCCCGCCTTCGGTGATCAAGGAGGTGGCGATCAACTTCACGGGCGAAATTACGCGCCAGGCCGCAGATATCAAGCCCACGCCTGAAAGTCTGCGCGAAAACTGGTCGCTCAAGCCCGGCATGCGCTTCAGCCAGGATAGATGGAACAGCGCCAAGCGTAGCCTGCTGGGTGGCCTGATTTTGCAACGCTACCCCGCAGCGCATATCAGCAAGAGCCTGGCCGAGATTGATGCCGCGAGCAATGAAGTGCGGCTGGAACTGGCGCTGGAAAGCGGGCAACCCTATCGTTTTGGCGAGGTTGAAGTTTATGGCCTGCAACGCTACCCGCGCAGCGTGGTAGATAACATCAACCCCATCAAGCCTGGCGAACCATACAGCCAGGCACGCTTGCTGTTTTTCAGTCTGAACTGCAGGCCACTGGCTATTTCAGCAATGTGGAAGTCAGCTCACGCGCGGAAGGGGTAGACCCGGAGGCTGCGCCTATTGTCGTTAATGTCACCGAGCTGCAAGCGGTGCAGGTAGGCATTGGTGTCGGTGCCAGCACCAACACTGGCGCGCGTACTACCCTGACCTACCAGGATCTCAACCTGTTCAACCGAGGCTGGCGCTTTACCAATACCTTCAAACTGGAGCAAAAAGCCCAGTCACTCAATTCGTTGATCCGCCTGCCCACCGACAAAAACGGCTATCGCGATAGCTTCAATGCCGATCTCAACCGCATTGATGTGGAGGGCCAGACCACCTCCACCCTGGGCACTGGCGTCAAGCGCTCTTGGGGCCCGCGCAGTTTTGAGCAAACCATAGGGGCGGCTTATCTGCTGGAACATGTGGCCGTGGCTGGCAGCGATTCACAGAACAACTATGCGGCTACCGTGTCGTATGGTGTGACTTTGCGGCGTATTGATAATGAACTCAACCCGACACGGGGCTATCTGTTCAATGCCTTGTTTACCAGCGCGCCTATAGACGTGATGGCCAATGGCAAATTCCTGCAAAGCTATGCCAAGGTGCAAGCCTATTACCCGCTGACGCGCAGCACACAATTCATAGGCCGCCTGGAAGGTGGTGTGGTGACTGGCGCCAGCAATGCCCCGGCTACCTATCTGTTCCGTGCCGGTGGTGACCAGTCGGTGCGTGGCTATGCCTACCAAAGCCTGGGTGTTGCCGATGGCGATGCGGTAATAGGCGGGCGTTACCTCGTTACTGGTAGCCTGGAAGTCATTCAGTGGCTGACCGAGCAATGGGGCGCTGCCGCCTTTGTTGACTTTGGTAATGCCGCCAACACCACGCGTGATCTCAAACCTGTTTACGGTTATGGCCTGGGTGCACGTTTCAAGAGCCCGGCTGGGCCTATAGGCATAGACGTGGCCCACGGTCAGGAAACCGGGGAATACCGTTTGCACTTCAACCTGGGGGTGACCTTCTGATGCTGAAGCGCATACTCAATCTGCTGTCATGGCCGCGTGTATTGCTACGGCATATGCCGCTTAAGTTTATGTCGCTCAAGCCCGTGCTGCTGGCCTGGCTATTGTGGTTGGGCTCCTGCATTGCCCCGGCCTATGCCTGATCGGGCTGGAATCCAGCCTGCGCGACCTGCATTACGATGCGGGCAGCATGGAGCTAGACCTATTGCAGTTTGATTCCAGCCTGCGCCTGTTGCCCACGCGCGAAGGCCGCCTGCTGGTAGATCATCTGCGCGCCGAGCGCCTGGTGATTCGCATGAAGCAGAGCCCGCAGCCAGAAACTCCTGATCAGCCTGCCCAGCCTATCACCCTGCCCGAGACCATTACCATCCCCTTCCCGCTGCATGTGCAGGAAGCCAGCATCAAGGAAATCGAGATTATCACCGGGCAAAAACGCCAGTTGCTGCGTAATGTCACTTTGCAAATGGACGCCGATAGCCAGCAAATACGCTTGCAGCTCTCACATGCCGAAACCCCATGGGGCGAAATCAATGCCGAGCTGAATATTGCCAATCGCAAGCCCTATGCCCTGGCAGGGGATATTCACGTACTCAATCATGGGCATCTGCATACCCGTCCGGAAACTGCCGCAAACACCGAAAGCCTGCCTTACACCCTGCACGCGCAGCTTTCCGGCAATCTGCAAGCCTTGCGCTTTGAGATGCACAACCAGTTTGTCATGCAGGATGGCAAGCCTGCTTTGCTCTCTGGCCCCGCCAACTCCAGCACTGAGCAGCTTGCCAGCAGCAGCGCTGATAGCAAAGTGGCCGGGCAGTTATCCATCGTCGGCGAGCTTGGTCTGGAAGCGGACATGCCGCTCAAACTCAAGCTTACCCTGGCTGACTTCAATCCCGATGCCTGGGGCCAAGATATCCGCGCCAAGCTTAATCTAGATATAGGGCTAGACGGTAGCCTGATGCCTGCGCCCAAACTCAAACTGACGCTAAATGCCCACGATAGCGAGTGGCGTGGCCAGCCTTTGCAAGCCCATGCAGAATTACAATTACTAGACCAGCTGCTTGAGGATGTTTCTGTGCAGGCATCACTGGGTAAAAACCAATTACAGGCACAAGGCAATCTGGGTGCTGCAAACAGCGAACTGCTGTGGAAAGCCAGCCTGCCCGCCCTCAACAGCCTGGGGGCGGCGTTTGGCGGCAAGCTGGAAGCCAGTGGTAGCCTCAAGGGTGAATTCGCTGCGCTGGAAACCGCATTCATCCTGCAAGGCGACAACCTGCGCCTGCCGGGCAATATCACGGCAAGAAGCCTGACGGGTCAGGGCAAACTACAAGCCATGGGCGAGCTGACCGCCAGTTTGACCACCCAGGGTTTGCGCCTGCAACAAGGCAGCTTTATTGATGGCCAATTAAGCTTGAGCGGCAACCGCCAACAACATCAGTTTAATGTAAATGCCAGTGGGACTGGCCTTAAGCTGGATGGCCAACTCAGCGGCGGCTTTGATGCCAGCGGTGCCTGGTCAGGCAGCCTGCAAGCCCTGAATTACCAAGGCGATACTCCAGTCACACTGGCAGCCCCCGCCCCCATCAGTCACGATGCAGAGCACGGCCTGCGCGTAGGACAGTTGGCACTGCAATTCAAGCAGGGACGCATCACCATGCGCAGCCTGCAACAAGGCCCGCAGGGCTTAAGTACCCAAGGCAACATTAGCAATCTGGCGCTGCGCGACATTCCGCCTGCGCTGCTGGCCTTGCCCGCCAATCTCAAGGGCAACCCAGTGTTTTCAGGCAGCTGGGATATCCAGGCACTGGAAACCCTGAATGGACATTTGCAATTACAACGCGAGTCCGGCGATCTCAGCGTGCTGCGGGAAGGCTTGCCCGAGTTGGCGCTGGGTTTGCAGCAAGTGGGCCTGCATCTGGATATGCAGGATAACCAAGTACAACTCAAGGCCGAGATACGCGGTGAAAAATTCGGCAGCGTCTTGGCCGAAGCCCGCACCGAAGTCAGTGGTGGTCAGGGGGCTTTCCTGCTTGCGGCCAATGCCCCTTTGCAAGCCAGCCTCAATGCAGATTTTGCCAACCTCAGCTGGCTACCTGTAGCGGATGTGCAGGCAGATGGCAGCCTCAAACTAGCGCTCAGTGCCAATGGCACCGTAGGCAGGCCCGGCCTGCAAGGCACCGTGACAGGCAGGCAACTGGCCCTGGCCCTGCCTGCCGAGGGCGTCAAGCTCAGCAATGGTCAACTGGATATCCATCTTGCCGATGACAGACTGATACTGGATACCCTGCGCTTCACTGGAGGTGCAGGCACCATCAGCGCCAGCGGTGACATGCGTCTGGAAGCTGGCAACCCTGCTGTGGCGGTGGACTGGGTGTTGGATAACTTTACTGCGGCGCAGCGTACCGACCGCCTCTTGGTATTGAATGGCACGGCCAGCACGCGTCTGCGCGATAAACAATTGGTGCTGGATGGTGACCTGCGCGTGATTCGCGGCCTGATTGAACTGGCAGGCGAAGGCGCGCCGCAACTCGGTGATGACGTAGTCATTATTGGCCGCGAGCGTGAAACCGAGGAAAGCCCGCTGCAAATCAATATTGGCAATCTCAAGATAGATCTGGGCGAAGAAGTCATAGGCATAGTCGACCCCAACAAGCAGTTTCTGCTGCGCGGCCGTGGGCTGGACGGTTACCTGACTGGCGTACTGACGCTGTCGGGCAACGTCCCTAACAACCTGCGCGCCGAAGGTTCCATCCGCGTCGGCGGTACTTATATGGCGTATGGCCAGATACTCAATATAGAAAAAGGCATCATCAACTTCAGCGGCCCCATAGACAACCCCGGCCTCAACCTCACTGCCATGCGCGATAACCAGACCGTCAAGGCCGGGGTGGAGATCACTGGCAATGTCATGATGCCCACGGTAAAGCTGGTGTCTACACCGAATGTGCCCGATAGCGACAAGCTTTCATGGCTGGTGCTGGGCCATGGCATGGATCAGGCGGGCAAGAATGAATTTGCCATGCTGTCGCTGGCGGCAGGTGCACTGCTGTCGCAAGGGCAATCTGTACCGTTGCAGACACGCATGGCACGCGCGGCAGGCCTGGATAGCTTCAGCATAGGTGGCAGCGATGTGCAAAGCTCCAGCGTCAACTTCGGCAAGCGGCTTTCGTCCAAGCTCTACCTCAGCTACGAAAAAAGCCTGACTGGCCTGCTGAATGTGGCCAAACTGACCTACACCATCAGCAAGCGCTGGTCTGTGGTGTCACAGGCAGGCTCGGAAAGCGCGGTAGATGTGCTGTATACCTTCCTCTTCAAGTAATTTTTACTTCTCAACTTAGGGACTTTAGGCATTGCATATGGCAGAAATACTGGTGCTTTATTATTCGCAAGGCGGTGCCGTGCGTGACATGGCCAAATTGATTGCACGCGGCGTGGAGAGCGTGCCTGGCGCCAGCGCCCGCTTGCGTACCGTACCCAAGGTGGTGACAGCGATAGACAACCCCGCGCCCAGCATTCCTGCAAGCGGCGACCCCTATGTGGAGCTGGCAGACCTGGAAAGCTGTGCCGGGCTTGCGCTAGGCAGCCCCACGCGCTTCGGTAATATGGCAGCCCCCATGAAATACTTTCTTGATGGCACCACCAGCCTATGGCTGAAAGGCGCGTTGATAGGCAAACCTGCCGCTGTCTTCACCTCTACTGGCTCCATGCATGGCGGCCAGGAAAGCACATTGTTAAGCATGATGTTGCCCTTGCTACATCACGGCATGCTGCTGTTGGGCCTACCCTATTCCGAACCCAGCCTGGCCGCGACCAGCACAGGCGGCACACCTTATGGTGCCAGCCATGTGGCGGGAGCGCTCAATGACAGGCCGATTAGCGCTGAGGAAAAGCAATTGTGCCTGGCCCTGGGCAAGCGCCTGGCAGAGACGGCATTGCGCCTGCAAACACCGCTTTAACTGGCATAGCAGCTCTACTTGTCAGAATCTCATTGGGCCTGTTTGATGACATGACAGAAATCACCTGCCAAGCAGTGAGAGAATTTTTACGCTTTGCTGGCTGGCGGGCAGCAACAGCGCCACATGACTCGGTTATAATAAAAAAATGCGTATTTTACTTTCCAATGACGATGGTTATTTTGCTCCTGGCCTCAACATCCTGGCCCAGCACCTCGCAAAAATCGCCGATATCGTGGTCGTGGCCCCTGAACGTGACCGTAGTGGTGCCAGCAATTCCCTCACTTTGGATAGACCCTTGTCAGTACACAAGGCCAGCAACGGCTTTTTCTACGTCAACGGCACACCCACTGACTGTGTGCACCTGGCAGTCACTGGTCTGCTCGATGAATTACCCGATATGGTGATCTCCGGCATCAACGACGGCGCCAATATGGGCGATGACACCATTTATTCTGGCACTGTGGCTGCGGCTACCGAAGGTTTCCTGCTGGGCATTCCCTCGTTTGCAGTGTCCATGTCGCGTCATGGTGTGCAGCACTTTGAAACCGCCGCGCGCTTTATGGTGGACTTGGTGCAACGTTATGAAAAAGACCGCTTTCCACCGCCGGTATTGCTCAATATCAATGTTCCCGACGTTCCCTTTGAGCAGTTGCAAGGCGTGGAAGTCACACGCCTGGGCAAGCGTCACAAGGCTGAACCCGTGATCCAGTCAACCACCCCACGTGGTCAGACCGTTTATTGGATAGGTGCGGCAGGCAGCGCCCAGGATGCCGGTGAAGGCACCGACTTCCATACCGTGAGCCAAAACCGCGTTTCCATCACCCCGCTGCAGATAGACTTGACGCAATACAGCCAGCGCGAGCAGGTCAAGAACTGGCTAAAACTATAGTATGAGCTCGGCGTTACGTGGCATAGGCATGACCTCCCAGCGCACGCGCGAGCGCATGCTGGGGCGTCTTAGCGAACAAGGCATCAAGGACGAAGTGACGCTGGCAGCATTAGGCAGTATTGCCCGCCATATCTTTGTCGACGAAGCGCTATCTTCGCGCGCCTATGAAGACGTTTCCCTACCCATAGGCTTTGGCCAGACCATATCCCAACCCTATATCGTCGCGCGCATGACCGAAATCCTGCGCAATGGCCGCCCACTGGAAAAAGTGCTGGAAATAGGCACAGGCTGCGGCTATCAAACCGCCGTGCTATCCAAGGTTGCCAAAGAGGTTTATTCGGTGGAGCGCATACGCCCGCTCTTGATGAAAGCCAGAGGGCATTTGCGCGAACTGCGCCTGTCCAATATCAAGCTTAAACATGCAGATGGCAGCATGGGCCTAGCCGAGGTTGCACCTTTTGACGGCATCATTGTCACAGCAGCAGCGCGGCATATCCCGGATGAGCTTCTGCAACAGCTCGCTGTCGGTGGCCGCATGGTAATCCCGGTGGGCACGGAAGAGCAGACGCTTTATCTGATAGAACACATCAAAACCGCCACCGGGTCAGAATTCAGACAAACCAAGCTGGAGGCAGTCAAGTTTGTCCCCTTGCTGGGCGGAACCAATTAATGCAACTCATGAATCACTCCTACAAATCCTTTCCACCTTTAGTGGCCTCCTTAGTGCTGGCCATGCTGGCAACCGCCTGTACCACCACTGAACATGCCCCTGTGATTGATAGAGCCCCTGCGGCCAATAAGCCTGCTGCAGCAAAACCGCAAGCCAAAGCTGCCAGCGGCCAGGATTGGCGTCCCAATACACATACAGTCAAGCGTGGAGATACCCTCTACAGCGTGGGTCTGGAATATGGCTTTGATTACAAGGAAATTGCCCAAGCCAACAATATCCAAGGCCCGGCTTATACCATCCACGTCGGTCAGCAACTCAAATTACCCGCACGCGCTAATGATGCTGCGCCATTGCCAAGTGCTGTGCCTGGCCAAGCCGCTCAGGTGGCGGATGGCGATGTGATCATCACCCCGCTTAACCTTGATGGCGGCGCGCCAGCGGCCACTGGCGGCCAGCCTGCAGCCAGTGCCAGCCCTGCCGCAGCCTCTGGCGTACCATTGTTGATTGTTGAGCCCAAGGCGTTGCGCGAACCCTATAGCCTGGCTGCCTTGAATGCGCCCGCAGCTACACCCAAGCCGCAGCTTGCAGCGGCACAGCCTACCGCTGCCGCCCCAGCAGCGTCTGCCGCAACTCCCAACAACACAGCGACCCCAGCCACACCTGCGCCAAATACGCCTGCCAGCAGTGCTACACCTGCTGCCAGTGCCGCCAGCAATAGCGAAGATGGTATTGAGTGGGCCTGGCCTACCAATGGCAAGGTGATTGCCGGGTTCAGTGAGTCGGGCAATGCCAAGGGTCTGGATATAGGCGGCACCGCAGGCCAGGCCGTCAATGCGTCTGCCCCCGGCAAGGTGATCTACAGCGGCTCTGATCTACGCGGTTACGGCAAGCTGGTGATCATCAAGCACAACAATACTTATCTCTCGGTATATGCCCACAACCGCAATATTCTGGTGAAGGAAGGCCAGCAGGTCACACGTGGCCAGAAGATTGCCGAAATGGGTGACAGTGATGCCGACAAGACCAAGCTGCATTTCGAGATTCGCCGCCAGGGCAAATCGGTAGACCCGGCCAAATATTTACCGGCAGCACCAGGCTAAGGTTTGCCGCTGTGCCTGGCGTCAGCTAGGTTACGCCGGGTTATATATTTGGCGCTTGATATCCAGATTCGAATAAGTAGACTCGAATAATTAAAGGGACGACATGAGCAAACAGCCACGCAAGCCTGACTCTTTACTGGATACCTTATTGGCGATAGGCAGGTTATTGCTGGCGTGCTTGGGCGTCATAGGCTTGGGCGTACATCTGTTCCGCGAAGATGGCTGGCTGCAGCAAGGCTTTGCCAAGTTATTCGAATCCACCACGACCATGCTGGCCATCCCGGTCATCATTCTGCTGATTTATATTGCCAATCGCTGGCTGACCGCGCCAGAACGTGGCGAACTCAGCAGCCGTGGCAATATCCCGCTTTATATCATGATGGCCATAGGCGGCTATTTCTTGTACACCCTGGCTACCACGGGCGATTTCTGAACCAGCACGCTGGATAGAAATTTAAGCGACGCGGAAATATCCCAGAATACTGGCTTGATTCAATACTGCGATCTGCACATGGGTCTTGGCTTTAAAACCAGATCCAGCAAATAGCTCGTCCCCTTCCTCAAAAACACCGTAAACCGTGTCATATGCAGCTTGATTGTGCAACTCACGCATCTCATGGAGCACTTTAATGGTGGCGCAATCCAGCTGGCGCTGCATGAAAATTCCATTCCTGCGAGTTTTATTCGTAGGCAGCTCGGTTTGGGTGGATGCAAAAGAGGTTTTAAGGACATCATATGCCTCTAACAAATCCTCATTCACGCCATAATCCGTCAGATTCAAGCACAAGCCAGGATGAATAAAGGCGCCGATCACCGCTGGATTTTTGATTTTGGAATATTGTCGCTGACTTTGCTCTGTAGCCCATTGCAGGCCACGTTCTTTACTATCCACCCAGAAGTAGATGCCTGGGCCTAACCAATCGTAATCATTTTCGCTGGGCTTAAGACCTTCAAGCCCTGCTAAGACTTTTTCAGCGATTTCTTGATCGCATCCGTGATACCCAATCACTGGACCTAGTGTATTTTTTGTTCTACTCAATCAGCGTATTCAGGGGCTAATTTCCCGGCTTCAATAATAAGCCCGGCTTTTTTGAGGAAGGCTTCAGCCTGTATTGGATCTCTAGCAATGGCCATGGCTTGCGCATAGGCTTCAGGAGCCACCTGCCCAGCATGTGGCTTGGCAGTAAAAGTAGCCCTAGTTTGCTGAACTTCCAGAGATGTGGATTTTTCGCTCATGACTTTGAGTATGAACCCGTTTTTTCGGATATTCAAGTTGCAGGCGCACAACAAAAAAGGACAAGCACCCTGCTTGTCCTTTTTCTATTGCAGATGACAGCGGCCTTTAGCCGCCTTACACCTAACGCTTATTTCGCTGCTGCAGCCTGCTGAGCATAATACTCACGCACTTGGGTCATATCATAAGCTCTGGCCCATTCGATGATTTTATCCAGCGCAGGCGCGCCTATCTCGCCTACCTGAGCATGTATACCGGCCTGTTCACGAATCACCAGTACGCAGGAATCTTGCTGACTTCAAAATACTCGCCAATTTCCGGGTCTTCTTCGGTATTGACCATGCCAAAGACGATATCAGGATTTTGCTCAGAGGCGGCCTCAAAGACAGGCGTGAATGCCACACAGGGCTGACACCAGGGTGCCCAGAAATCCACAATGACAAAATCATTGCTTTCTATGGTGCTTTTGAAATTGGCTTTGTTCAGCTGCAAGACCGGCATGATGACTTCCCGCTAATGGATGGAATTTTTCATTATAACAGACCTGTCTAGCCTGATTGCGGCCTACTGGCTGAGTTTATGCGGTGCGCATCATAGACAAATCAGTGACCCACTTACTCTCCAGCACAGATAGCACCAGAGAGTAAGCGACAGGCTAAATGATGGTCTTAAACCACAGGCTTGCCCCAGGCACCATCAAAGAACAGTTCACCCAGTTCGCGGCGGCTACGCGCTGCGGTTTCGCGTTCACGGGTTTCTGCATCCAGAGTGTCAGGGTCGGCGGGATGGCCTACTGAGATCATGGCAATGATCTCAATCTGCTCGGGAATCTCGAAAGCAGCACGCAGCTTATCGGCATCAAAACCTGCCATCTGGTGCGCCATCAGGCCCAAAGCGGTAGCTTGCAGGCAGATATTCTCGGCCGCAGCACCAGTGTCATAGGCTGCCCAGCGGTTGGGTTTGCCATTGTGGTTGAACTTGGTATCAGCGGCGATCAGGAACAGCAACGGTGCGTTCTTGACCCAGCCCTGGTTGAACTCAACCAAGGTATCAAACGCCTTTTGCCAGGCGGCCTTGTCCTTGTTGCTATCCCAGACAATAAAGCGCCAGGGTTGGTCGCCATAACAGGAAGGTGCCCAGCGGGCCGCTTCCAGCAAAGCGATGGTCTGATCGGCTGTCACAGACTTGGAAGCGTCATAGGCACGGCCACTCCAGCGCTGCGCAATGGTTTCATCAATCGCAACGCGGGTGGTAGCGGGTTTCTTCATTTTCTTATCCTTGCAAGGTTGGGTAATCGGTATAACCCTTGGCGTCACCACCATAGAAAGTGGCTTGGTCAGGGGTGTTCAGTGGCGCATCCTGGCGCAGGCGCTCCACCAGGTCAGGGTTGGCGATGTAAATAGCGCCATAGGCAATTGCATCGGCATGGCCGGAGGCAATGGCAGCATTGCCGCGCGCCTTGTCATAAGCGAGGTTGGCAATATAGCCGCCCTTGAATTGGCGACGCAAGTCCTCAAAATCAAAATCAGGTGTCGCCTCCCCGCCCATGCCACCTTCGACCACATGCAAATAAGCCAGGCCAAATGGGCTCAGGCTGCTGGCCACATGGTTGAACAGACGTTGCGGAGCGGAATCGCTGATGTCATTGAAGGGGTTGAGCGGCGAAATACGCACACCCACACGCTCGGCTCCTGCCACGTCCACTACGGCCTTGGTTACCTCCAGCAACAAGCGCGTGCGATTTTCCAGACTGCCACCGTATTCATCCTGACGCTGGTTGGTGCCATCGCGCAGGAACTGATCCAGCAAATAACCATTGGCGGCGTGGATTTCTACGCCATCAAAACCTGCGTCCAGCGCATTGCGGGTGGCACGCGCATAGTCAGCGACGATGCCGGGCAATTCTTCTATTGCCAGCGCGCGCGGTGTAACAAAATCCTGCAGACCTTCATAGGTAAAGGCCTGGCCTGCGGGTTTGATGGCAGAAGGTGCAACTGGCAAGGCATTGCCAGGCTGCAACGAGGGATGAGAGATACGGCCAACATGCCAGAGTTGCAGCACTATCTTGCCGCCCTTGGCATGCACGGCAGCGGTCACCTGCTTCCAGCCTTCTACCTGGGCCGCGTCATGGATACCTGGCGTGGCAGGATAACCATGCGCAGTAGCAGAAATAGGCGTGGCCTCAGTGATGATGAGGCCAGCAGAGGCGCGCTGGGCATAGTACTCGGCATTAATAGGCTGTGGCACATTGCCCTGGCCCGCACGGTTACGCGTCAATGGGGCCATGACAATACGATTGGCAAGCTGGATGCTGCCTAGCTTGGTGGGGCTGAACAAATCCTGGGACATGGTAAGACTCCTATGCATGAATGCATGCAGATAAGGCATGCAAAATTGCACAGCGTCCGCAAGTGCTTGGCCATTGCGGACGCTGTGCAATCAATTTCCAGATGGATGAATGCTGCTTACTTCTTGACGCCTTCGATCAGCAAGGTGACTTCAATGTCATCACCTACAGGCGCACCAGCCTTGGCGGCCCAGGTATAGCCGAAATCAGAGGCACGGATGATGGTCTTGGCTTCAATACCAGTGCGCAGGCCGCCCCAGGGATCTTTACCGAAGCCAAGT
Source organism: Methylobacillus glycogenes JCM 2850 (assembly GCF_000617925.1). Taxonomy (GTDB): domain Bacteria; phylum Pseudomonadota; class Gammaproteobacteria; order Burkholderiales; family Methylophilaceae; genus Methylobacillus; species Methylobacillus glycogenes. The sequence goes on along the minus strand of NZ_BAMT01000003.1, from coordinate 121,742 downwards.
ACTGCAAATGGGAAGGTCACTTCCTTGGTCACGCCATTGATAGTGAGCTTGCCAGTTACATTGCCCTGGCTAGCAGTAGTACCCACCACCTTGGTGCTGACAAAGTGAATCTCGCCGAACTTGCCAGCATTGAGATACTCTTCCTTCTTGATATGCTCGTCGCGCTTGGCATTGCTGGTATTAATGCTCAATACATTAATCTTGGCATCAACGCTGGAGTTGGCAAGGTTGTCTTTATCAATAGACAGCTTGCCCGTCACATCGCTAAAGGTGCCAGAAGTCTTGGCTACGACGTGGCGTATGGAGAAATTGGCAAAGCTATGCTTGTTGTCGATTTCGTAATGGTCTACCTCGGCCATGGCCAGGCTGCTTAAGCTAAAAAGTCCAGCGATCAGGCCGAGTTTGGCGATTGAATTCTTCATTGCATATCCTCTTTTGTGTTTTTAGGTTTATCAAGCTTGCAACTTACGAGCATGCGCTAGGCATGCAGTTTTTTAGTAATGAGCGCAACCCGCTCACCCAGGTGCTCTGCCGTCAGCAAATCACTCTGCAACGGCGCCACATCCGGCCCCTGGTCACTATTGGCCTGTGCCAGCGCCCCCAGGAAACCACCCAGGCGGTTCAAGTCATTGACTGAACCTGTGCTGCTATTGTTCCCCGGCAGTAAATCATTGCCTACCCAGATCATGCCATGCTGTGCGGCAAACACAGTGAGCTGAATCAGGGTGTTCAATTTGTCACCACTTTGGCTGGCCGAGGTGGTGAAACCAGCGGCTACCTTGTCTTTCCAGCCACGCTGATACCATATGCTGGAGCTTGCATCCATAAAGCCTTTGAACTGCGCCGAGGCTGAGCCCATATAGGTGGGGCTGCCGAAGATAATGGCGTCGGCAGCGTTGAGGGTGTCCCATTGCTGTTGCGCCTCTTCAACATTCAGCAGCTTGACCTCGCTACCCTCCACCTTGGCCGCGCCTCTGGCTACAGCCTTGGCCTGAACTTCGGTATGACCATAACCACTGTGATACACGACAACGATTTTGCTCATGATGCTTTCCTTTAATGTGATGGTAATGTGGAATGCGCAGGCAAGTCGAACAGTAAAATCTCGGCCTCCTCACCAGCGCTAATAACGATAGATAAGTGCTCATCAAGCTTGGCCGCGTCGACCTTGGCGGCATCTCCGGCTTCCAGCAAGCTGTCACCCAGTGTTGCACTGCCGCGGGCAATCTGAATATAGAGGCTGCGGCCTGGCTGTGCTGCATACTCCAGCTGTTGATTTTCAGCCAGCACTGTTGCATAGAGTGCAATGTCCTGATGCACACGCAACGAACCTTCGCGTCCGTCTCTGGAGGCAATCAGACACCAGCGGTTGTGCTTGTGCTCTGCTGCAAAATGCTTTTCCTCGTAGCCTGGCTCTATCCCATCACGTTCTGGCAGTAACCAGATCTGCAAGAGATGTGCCACCGTGGTCTTAGAGGCATTGAACTCACTGTGCACTATGCCAGTACCCGCGCTCATGCGCTGCACATCACCCGCCTTGATCACCGAGCCATTGCCCAGGCTATCCTCATGGCGTAATTCGCCCTTGACATATAGGTAATGATTTCCATATCCCGATGTGGATGCATGCCAAAACCCATGGCAGGGGCAATTACATCTTCATTGATCACGCGCAACACCGAATACTGCATATGCGCAGGGTCTTGATAACTGGAGAAGGAAAAGGAGTGGTAGCTATCCAGCCAACCATGATTGGCGTGACCGCGTTCCTGGGACTTTCTTAGCTGGATCATCATAAGCTCCTTATGTGGCAACAGGGCTGTGGGCATGCTGTTGCTGGGTATATTCAATATTCTTGAATGTATAAAATTACGATTTGCTTGCTGCCTGAATCAATGAAGCCCATGGTAGAGAAACGCCAGCGGTATTAATAGCAAAGAAATTTGTATATATTGTTCAAAAATTATGAACCCCTCGCCTACACCCACTAGCCAACTAGCTGGCCCGCAATATCTGCTGCAGGGCTTGAGCCTGATCTGGACACCAGGTTTGCGCCTGTTTGTCATCCTGCCGCTGCTGATCAACCTGCTGTTGTTCGGGCTGATGCTGTATTGGTCTGTGCAAGGTTTTGATGGCTGGCTGCACGCCATGCTTGCCACCCTGCCCAGCTGGCTGGATTTTCTGGCTTATGTGTTATGGCCTTTGTTTGTGCTGTTGCTGCTGATCATGATCTTCTTCAGCTTTACCCTGATTGCCAACCTGATTGCGGCCCCCTTCAATGGCTTGCTGGCAGAAAAAGTGGAAGTACTGATCCGCGGGCAAGATAACTTCCCGGCTTTCAGCATGGCAGAGCTGCTGGCATTGGTGCCGCGCACCCTGGGGCGCGAACTGCGCAAGTTGATATATTTTCTGCCACGCGCAACTGGCTTGCTGCTGCTGTCCTTGATTCCTGGTGTCAATCTGCTGGCCAGCCCTTTGTGGCTGCTTTGGGGCAGCTGGATGATGTGTGTGCAGTATCTCGACTACCCGGCAGACAATCACAAACTTGGTTGGCAGGACATGCTGAGCTGGTTGCGGGCACGACGCTGGAAAAGCCTGGGTTTCGGGGGTAGCGTTTACCTCGCGCTGTGGGTGCCCGGGCTTAATTTGATCATGATGCCAGCCGCCATTGCAGGGGCTACCTTGTTCTGGGTGCGCGAATATGACACGCCTGCCAGGGAGTTGAGTGCATGAGCATCAGGCTCTCTATAGAAGCACTGGAAGTGCTGGATGCCATAGACCGCGAAGGCAGTTTCTCCGCAGCGGCAGAAAGCCTGCATCGCGTACCTTCTGCCATTACCTATACCATACGCACGCTGGAAGACAGCCTGGATATCAAGCTGTTTGATCGCAGCGGCCACAAGGCCAGGCTTACCGATGCGGGCAATGAATTGCTGCGTGAGGGACGCCACCTGCTGAAAGCAGCAGGTGAACTGGAATGCCGCGTGCGGCGGGTAGCTACCGGGGTTGAAACCGACCTCAGCATCGCCATCAGCGATTTGCTAAGGCTGGAACCTTTGTACGAGATCATGACGCGCTTTTATGCGCAAGGATTCGGCACACGCTTACGCCTGTTGCGCGAGGTCTATGGTGGCACTTGGGATGCGCTGATCAGCAATAGAGCCGACATTGCCATAGGCGCACCGGGTGAAGGCCCACCTGGCGGTGGCTACACTACGCGGCTAATGGGCACGGTGGAATTTGTCTTTGCGGTGGCACCGCACCACCCGCTGGCGCAGTTGCCAGAACCGTTAAGCAATCAGGATATCCAGCAACACCGTTCGGTATCGGCTGCCGATAGCTCGCGCAGTCTACCACCCAAGACCTCGGGCATATTGGACGGCCAGGACACCCTGTCTGTGCCGGATATCCCCAGCAAGGCGCTAGCGCAGATCAAGGGCCTGGGTGTGGGCTATCTGCCACGTGGACTGGCTGAATACCATGCTGCCCGCGGTGAACTGCTTATCAGGCAAGTCGCCGAACCCAAGACCGACGTGGTTGGCTATACCGCCTGGCGCAGCAATGGCGGCAAGGCGCAGCAATGGTTGCTGCAGGAACTCATGGCGATACCGCTGCAGGATTTTCTGCCCGGCCCAACCTGAACCAGCAAGAGCACTAGCCCTGGCATCACGCAGTGTGATATCGGCATTGGCAAAATTTGAGTACACTGACAATCTGGTGCTTATGTCGTGGACAGCCGCACCAGATATGGCGCCAGCCGCAAGGGGAGCATTACGCAGGCAGGCAATAAACAATAGGCAACAATAACAACGATACAGGATCATCAGCGTTTCATGGCACAAAACCATTTTCCCAGGGAATTCAACGTCATCAACCGTTACACCATACGCGCCATGCTCTGGCTCAACGGTTTTGCCCACATCACGATAGGACTGGCCCTGGCAGTCTCGGTCATGATGTTCGCCTGGCTGTTCTTCCTTGATGTCAGGGTCGCGGTCTTTTCCAATAATCTGGTACACGGCTTCCTCAATGCCTTGGGCACTTTGATGCTGCTTTGGTCCATCTCAGCCCTGATCTCGGCGGAGATACGCTACCTCATGGGGGCCAAGCTGGAGGTGGAAACCTTTATCGAGGTGGCCATGGTGCTGGTGCTGCGCAAGCTCATCATCATGCCAGTGCAAGAAGTGGTGCCAGACCCGATGGAAGTGCTGCTCTGGGTAGGTGCCGGGCTGATGCTGGGTCTGACTTTTGTCCTGGTACGCTGGGGCCAGAAACAACGTGTAGAGTGATTCTTATCTTATGAGCAGCAGCCCCCCCGCAGTCATCGCCAACATCCTCATTAACACCAGCCGGGTCATACTGGGTAAAAACACCCAGATCAAACTGGCGCTGGCAACCCTGCTGGCACGGGGGCATCTGCTGATAGAAGACTTGCCCGGCATGGGCAAGACTACCCTCTCCTACACCTTGGCCCAAGTACTGGGCCTGGAATTCAACCGCGTACAGTTCACCAGTGACTTGTTGCCAGGCGATATTCTCGGTATTTCGGTTTATGACCGCAATGACGCCAGCTTCAAGTTTCACCCTGGGCCAGTGTTCACCCAAGTATTGCTGGCCGATGAGGTCAACCGTGCCTCACCCAAAACCCAGAGCGCCTTGCTAGAAGTCATGGAAGAAGGTCAGGTGACGCTGGAAGGCGAAACCCGCGCCCTGCCCAAGCCATTTTTTGTGATTGCCACGCAAAACCCCGGTCACCATATTGGCACTTTTGCACTGCCAGAGTCTCAGCTTGATCGCTTCTTGATGTGCATCAAGCTGGGTTATCCAGACCCACGTTCTGAACGTGCCCTGCTGCAAAACAATGGCGGCAGGCATGGCATACACAAGCCTGAGGCGGCCATAGATGCTGCGGGGCTGCTGGCTTTGCAGCAAGCCGTTGACGCTATTCATGTCTCTGACCCCTTGCTGGATTATTTGCAGGCGCTGTTGCAGCACAGCCGCGACTGCAAGCAATTTGTCGCTGGACTTTCACCTAGAGCAGGGCTGGGTTTGCGTCAATGCGCCCAGGCCTGGGCATTGATTCATGGTCGTGATTTCGTTGCGCCTGAAGATATACAGGCGGTATTGCCTGGCGTGGTTGGTCATAGATTACAGGCTGTTCCCGCCAGCGCTGGCAAACAGATACTCAATAGTGCGCAATACCTGCTGAATGCAGTTGCCATCCCTTAAGCTCCCTGCACGCTGGCGCCGTCAGCGCCCTCCCCCTACCCTACCTCTTGTTTTGGGGCCACACAGCATTTACATACTGCCCAGTCGCGCTGGCTGGGGTTTAGGCATCGTGTTGTTATGCATGTTGCTGGCCGCCATCAACTACAGTCTCAACCTGGGCTTTCTGCTGACGTTTGTTATTGTCGGCATGGCCTTGTCCAGCATGCTGCACACCTGGCGCAACCTGGCCTGGCTGCAAGTCAATGCCTCAGCTCCAGCCCCTGTGTTTGCCGGGCAGCATATCCAGCTGCAACTGGAGCTGAGTGATAAGCGACAACGTGCACGCTATGCCGTGGGCGCGGCCCTGGCGCTGGAAACAGCGGTTTATACCGATATTGCCGCTGGTCACTCGGCTACATTAACGCTGAGCCTGGCCAGCAAGCAACGGGGCTGGATGCAGGTGGAGCCTATTGCACTCTCCACCAGCTTCCCGGCTGGACTGTACCGGGTCTGGACCAGCTTTCCCAGCCCGCTGCGCTGCCTGATATACCCCGCCCCCGCCGAGCCCGGCCTGCCCCTGCCTGAAGGAGCCATTCCCGGCGGCAGCGAAGGTGAGACTTTACGCCGTGGTGACGATGATTTTTCCGGCCTGAGACCCTACCAGGCAGGCGATTCGCCACGACGCATAGACTGGAAAGCCTCCTCGCGCGAGCAAGGCTTATATAGCCGGGATTTTCATGCCGCTGCGCATGAGCAATGCTGGCTGGACCTGGCGCAAACTCCGGGCAAAAACCTGGAGCATAGACTCAGTCAGCTAACACGCTGGGTGATGGACGCCCATGAGCAATCCCTCAGCTATGGCTTGCAATTGCCCGGCATCACCCTGGAGTCAGCGCATGGTGAAGTCCATTACCATGCCTGTTTGCGCGCGCTGGCATTGCTGGGGCAAAGGTAAACCCAGCCTATGGCCACTCAAGACAAAAAAATAGGTGCAGCTTCCAGCACAGTTTTGGCACAGGCCCAGGCACTGCCCCCACCCAGCCTGAGCGAGCTGGTAATACTGTTGAGCGCCATGTTGCTGACCATGGCCATGCATTTCAGCTATTTTGCGCCCTGGGTCACAGGCTTGATTGTGCTGTTTGCCAGCTGGCGTTTGCTGCTCAACATCAAGGGCTGGTCCATGCCCAAGGTCTGGTTGCTCTGGGGTCTCAATCTGCTGGGCATAGGCTCTATCTATCTGCAACATGGCACTTTGTTTGGCCGTGATGCCAGTGTGGCCTTCCTCGCCCTCATGATTGCGCTCAAATTCATGGAAACCAATAGCCGCCGCGATTTTGTGGTGCTGATCTTTGCGGGCTATTTTTTCAGCATCACCACCTTTTTATTCAGCCAGTCCCTGCTGCTGGGCTTTTATCTGCTAGTGCCAGTATTTGTGCTGACTGCCAGCCTGGTGGGCAGCAGTTACCCCCAGGGCACCATGGCGCTTTCCCTGCGGCTGCGCACAACCACAGCCCTGTTATTGCACGGTCTGCCCATCATGCTGCTGCTGTTCTTGTTCTTCCCACGCGTTCCTGGGCCCTTGTGGGGTGTACCGCAGGATGCCTACAAAAGCATGAGTGGCTTATCCGATGAGATGGAGCCCGGCAGCATCAGTGAACTCAGCCTTTCGCCTGCCGTGGCATTCCGTGCCGAGTTCGAGCAAGGCATCCCTGCCGCTCATTTGCTTTACTGGCGCGGCCCGGTGCTGAATCAGTTTGATGGCAGGCGTTGGCAGCAGGCAGCCCCTGCCACTGAGCCAGAAGCACTGAGCGAGCGTACGCCAGAGCAAGCCAGCCAATTGAATTACAGTGTCACGCTTGAGCCCCACAACCGCCGCTGGCTGTTCATGCTGGATATGCCGCTGACGCTGCCCGACAATGCCAGATTCTCGCCATCTAGACAGGTGCTGGCGGACAAACCTGTGCGTACGCGCATGCGTTATGCCGCCACTTCGCAAACCCAATACCGACTAGCTGCGGAATTAAATCCACAAACGCGTGCCCTGACCTTGCAACTGCCAGCCAGCGGCAATCCGCGCAGCCGAGCTTTGGCACAGCAGTGGCAAGGACAAGCACCACAAGCTGTGATCAAAACCGCCTTGAACATGCTGCATGAACAAGGTTTTATCTATACCTTGTCGCCACCGCCATTGGGCAGCGATAGCTGGATGACTTTTTATTCAACAGCAAACGTGGTTTTTGCGAGCATTACGCCAGCAGCTTTGTCTTTCTGATGCGCGCGGCTGGCATTCCGGCGCGCGTGGTGCTGGGTTATCAAGGCGGCGAAATTAACCCGGTGGGGCGCTACCTTATCGTGCGGCAGTCTTCCGCCCATGCCTGGGCCGAGGTCTGGCTACAGGATCAAGGCTGGGTCAGAGTAGACCCCACTGCGGCGGTCTCGCCTACTCGCGTGGAACGCGGCCTGAATTTCGCTCTGCCAGATGAAGCCGTGCTGCCACTGATGGCCAGGCCTGAATTTCCGCTATTGCACAAGCTTTACCAGAACTGGGATGCAGTCAACAACGGCTGGAACCAATGGGTACTGGGCTATAACCAGCAACGCCAGCTTGAACTGTTCTCACGCCTTACTGGCAAGAAGGTAGACTGGAGCTGGCTGATCAGCAGCATGCTCATAGGCCTGTTCAGCATACTGGGCCTGCTTAGCCTGCTGCTATTCCGGCGTAGCCGCGGCAAGAGCACACCGCTGCAACGTCTATATCAGGATTATTTACGTCGATTGGCTAAACTGGGTATCCATAGCCACCCCAGTGAAAGCCCCACAGCTCTGGCCCAGCGCGCCAGCCAGCAATTGCCGCAACATGCGCAAACCCTGCAAGAGATTACCTCGCTCTACCTGGCGCTGCGTTATGGCATGCCAAGATCAGCCCAAACCGTGGCAGAATTTCGCCTATGGATAGAAAAGCTCAAGCCTTGAATGATGAAGATTACATGCGCCTGGCACTGGGATTGGCGCAGGAAGCCGCGCTGGCTGGGGAAGTGCCCGTAGGTGCTATTGTCGTCAAGGATGGCGTGGTCATAGGCCGTGGCAGCAATGCGCCTATCGCCGGGCATGACCCTACCGCTCATGCCGAAATCCGCGCCATGCGGGATGCTGCCAGGAATCTGGGTAATTACCGCCTGGTAGGCTGTACGCTGTATGTCACGCTGGAACCCTGCGCCATGTGTGCCGGAGCCATACAGCACGCGCGTATAGCCAGGCTGGTATTTGGCGCGCACGATAACAAAACCGGGGCCTGTGGCAGTGTCATCAATCTGATGGATGAGCCCAGGCTTAACCACCATACCAGTGTTGAAAGCGGCTTGCTGGCAGAGGATTGCAGCAGCACCTTGAGCCGATTTTTTCAGCATCGCAGGCAATTGCACAAAGCCGCAAAGTCCCAATCTGCCAAACTTGAAGAGGAGTCACCATGAGCTGGGAGCCCTATCTGGTGGTGTATTTTTTCTCGCTGGGTTTATGCCTGCTGTCTACCATCTACAAGACCGCCTGTTTCAAATCCATGCTCTGCAGGCAGATACTCGGTAGCGTGTTCTGGAGCCTGATTCCGGTCATGAATACCTTTAAGGGCTTGCTCTGGCTATTGTCGCTGGCAGTGATTGGGCTGGAAAAGCTCAGAGCCAGCGCCCCCCGCGACTAGGCAGAAGATTTACTGGCGCGATGGCAGGTTTTTGCCACGCTTGACCTCATCGGCCAGTGCCTGCGAGGCATCGCGCTTTTGCTTGGTGTATTGCAATATGCTTTCCAGCTTGGCGGCCGAAGGCAGGGCTGGGTCGTAAGGCAGTTGTTTCAGGGCCTCATAGCTTTCCTGATAGCGCTCAGAGATATCGTTCTCGATCTGCTCACCCAATTCCAGATAGGTCACATTGCCCTGCTTGCTTTCATGCATTATCTTGAGCCAGGAGCGGTTGATGGCCTGATCTTCACTCATAAAGGCATTAATCTGTTTTTGCAGCAGTAATTCATCGCCCCAGCGATAGCGCGGCACAGGCAGGTTGTTCAGCATCACCACAATGGCTGCCAGCAGTAGCCCAGCCCCGGCCAGTCTGGCAACTTTAGAGATGCTATGCTCAGCCCGCAGGCTGCGCATGCCGATCACACCCGTCAGCATGCCCGTGACAAAACCCCCTATATGCGCGGCATTGTCTATGGCCGGGATCATGAACCCTAGCGCAATAGTGGCCAGCGCAAATACGCAGGCACCGCCAAATAACCAGCGGAACTCGCGGTTTTCAAGATCGGCACGTTCATGCCAGAGAAACACAATCAGCGCACCATAGATACCGAAAATGGCCCCAGAAGCACCGCCCGATACAGCCTGATTCCCCTGCCACACCAATGACAGCAGATTGCCGCCCAAGCCACTGGCCAGATAGATCAGCAGATAACGCCAATGCCCATACATGCGCTCAACCAGCTGACCGCCATCCCAGAACGCCACCATGTTCAGTGTCAGATGCACTGTACCAAAATGCAGGAACAAAGCCGTGGCCAGACGCCACCACTCGCCATCCTGAGTCGCCGGGCCAAAATTGGCACCCCAGGCAAGTTGTACCTGATTGGGGGAATGCCAAAAGCCAGCGCCATTGAACAACATGAGCACAAACACCAGCAGATTGAGCGCAATCAGGCATTTGGTGATGGGTACACCGGGCGTACGCTGTTTAATGGCCGCACCCAGCGAGGGCCAACTGGCGGTGATATCTGACATGGATTAGTACATTACCAAGAGAAGAAAAGCATCTGGATGATACCAACAAAAAACCCGCCACAAGGACGGGTTTTTTGCAGTAGCTAAGAATTAATCACGCTCACCCATCAGCGCCATGAGCAAGTGCAACAAGTTAACAAACAGGTTGTAGATGTTCATGTACAAAGCCAGGGTTGCCATCACGTAGTTGGTTTCGCCACCACGTACGATGCGGTTAACATCAAACAGGATGAAACCAGAAAACAGCAACACAGCCACGGCAGAGATCGCCAGTGATGCAGCAGGCACCTGGAAGAACATATTTGCCAGGGAGGCAATGATCAGCAGCACCAGGCCTACCAGCAGGAAATTGCCCATGAAGCTGAAATCACGCTTGGTGCTGGCACCAATACCGGCCAGTGTCAGGAAGATCAAGCCAGTGCCGCCTGCAGCCAGACCGACGATTTGACCACCGTTACGCAGATTGAGCGCTACTTGCAGGATGGGGCCCAGCATCACACCCAGGAAGAAGGTCAGTGCCAGCAACAGCACCACACCGAAGGAGTTGTTGCGGTTGGCGGAGATGGCGAAGAACAGGCCAAACATCACGCCCAGCATGATCAGTGTGGACAGGATGGGGCTACCCGCCATCCAGGAGAAGTTCATGGTCATGCCGATGAATGCACCAATCACCGTTGGGATCATGGTCAGGCCCAGCATCATGTAAGTGTTGCGCAATACCTTGTGGGCGCTTGCGGGCAAGGCCTGGGTATTAGCGACTTGGTAATTCGTTTGCATATGTATTCCCCTATAAAAAACGCGATGCCTGGTTAATCAGCAATGAAGCTAAAAACAATTGCAGCCATCAATCAAGCACTGGTTAAACCAAGACTGGCAGTAAGACTAGCCAATTACCAGCAAAGTTTCAACCGTGGCGCTTAATTTATATGGATTATTCGCGCATTGTTAACACCCTGTTAACAATATTGCCGGGTTTGAGCATTCAGCCTAGCCAATTCCCGCAGGCTAAAGCCTAAATGCCTAAACAAAAGGAAGTTCACCATCAGCCTTGCCTACCATGCCTACCTGATGCACCGCACGCATAAAGTCAGGGTCTTCATGCAAAGCGACCATATCCGAGGGATGACGGCCACCATGCATGCGTGCCAATCTGGCCAGGCTCTGGGCCTGTACATCCCATTTGAGATTGGCCAGTAACTCATCGGCCTGTTCTGGCTGGTTGCACAGCAGCGCCATATCGCAACCAGCATTCAGCGCTGCCAATGCGCGCTGAGTGACATCCCCTGCCACGCCTGCACCTTCCATGGAAAGATCATCACTGAAGATCACGCCGTTAAAGCCCAGACGCTGGCGCAGCACTTTCTGCAGCCAGCGCTCGGAGAAGCCCGCTGGTTTGTCGTCTACCTTGGGATAGATCACATGCGCAGGCATGATGGCTTGTATGCCATCGTCTATCAGTTGGCGGAAGGTCTGCATGTCATGCTGGGCAATCTGGTCAAATTCGCGCTCATCCACCGGAATGGCGACATGGGAATCCGCCACGACATAACCATGACCGGGGAAATGCTTGCCCACCGCTGCCATGCCCCCGCGCTTGAGGCCTTGCAATAGCGAGAACGCCAGTTCATTAATAGCCTGGGCCTTGCCGTGGAAGGCTCTATCGCCTATGACCTGGCTCTCGCCATAGTCCATGTCCAGCACCGGGGTAAAGCTGAAATCTATGCCATGGGCACGCAGCTCACAGGCGATGATCCAGCCAGCATCTTCTGCCAACTGCCTGGCCTTGCGCGGATGTTCATCCCAGATTTTGCCAAATTCGCGCATGGGTGGAATGCGCGTGAATCCTTCACGAAAACGCTGCACCCGCCCCCCCTCATGGTCAACCGCAATCAACAGCGGTGGCTGGCGCACCGCGTGTATGCTCTCGGTCAGCGCCTTGAGCTGGCTTGGGGAGGCAAAATTGCGCGCAAACAGAATGACGCCACCGACCAGCGGATGTTGTATACGGCGAATATCGGCAGCGCTAAGCTCGGTGCCGACCACGTCTAGCATAATGGGACCTAGTGTCATGGCTAAAGTACGGTTTCCAGTGTGAAGGCCTTATTGCAGGCGGAAGGGATTGAAATTGGTGTCACGGTCATAATAGTCTTCGCGCTCGGCGTGCTTGAGCCAGGCTACCACGCGATAAGTGACTGGCGTTAATACTACCTCAACCCCGACTTTGGCGAGAAACTGCGCCAGCATCACCAGCGGCAACTTGTCATCAGGATGATGCCTGTGCCATAAAAGGCCAGCGGGTAAAACAGCAGAGAATCCACGCCCTCACCCACAATGGTGGAGCCTATGGTACGTGTCCAGAGCCAGCGCCCCTGGGTCCAGACTTTCATTTTGGCCAGCACCACGGAATTAACAAACTCACCGCAGGCAAACGCCAGCAAACCCGCGAGCGAGATACGCCAGGCGGAGCCAAAGGCAATTTCATAGGCGTGCTGGTTTTCCCAGAATGGCGCAGGTGGCAGGGCAACAATCACCCAGGCCATGGCCGAGGCAAACGCCAGCGCGGCAAAGCCAGTCCAGATCACGCGGCGTGAACGCGCATAACCGTAAACCTCAGTCAGCACATCACCAAATACGTAGGAGATAGGGAAAAACAATACCCCTGCGCCAAAGGTCAGCGTGCCTATCAAGGGCAAATCAAATTGTGAAATCTTGGCCGGGCCTATGAGGTTGGAGCAGACCAGCACCACCACAAACGCCACCATGACAAAATCATAGTAACGGTATTGGCGTTGTGTATTCGGCTGACGCTGCATATGCTCCCCTTTTATAATCGCCTGAGTTGAATAACCGTCTTATTAATCAATCAAAAATGACTGACTAATCACTGCCAGCGCGACGGATATCCCAGGCATCGCGCAATTGATCGCCCAGCACATTGATGGCCAGCACCACAGACATCAGACTCAAGCCCACCGCCAGCACATAATGCGGTGCCACCAGCAAATAGCGTACCCCATCCCTAAGCATGCTGCCCCAGGACGCATGTGGAGCCTGTATGCCCAGCCCCAGGAAGGACAGGCTGGCTTCGGCAATCACCAGACCAGCAATGCTGTAAGTGGCCTCGACCACCAACGGGGCTGCCAGTAGCGGCAGCATATGTTTGCGCATGATGCGCCAGGCAGGCGCACCCAGGGACTTGGCCGCCTGCACATGCTGGCGTTCACGCAGACTTAAGGCCTGAGCCCGCGTCAGCCTGGCGTAACCTACCCAGGAAGTCAGGCACAAAGCCAGCATCAGATTACCCAAGCCTGGGCCTAGCACGGCGGCAAACGCAATTGCCAGCAGTATGCCGGGAAACGCCAGGAAGATATCCGTCACCTGCATCAGCAGCCTATCTATCCAGCCGCCGTAATAACCCGCCAGCAAGCCCACAGTTGTGCCCGTCAACAGGGTCACCCCGGTCACCAGCACCGCCACCATCAACGATACACCAGCGCCAGCCGCCAAGCGTGCAGCGATGCTGCGGCCCAGGTCATCGGCCCCCAGCCAGGCAAGGCTACCCGGAGGTAAAAGCACATGCTCTAGCGAGATACGATCAGGTGCCAGATCTATCAAAACTGATAGACAGACCAGCACCAGCCAGAACGCCAGCACCCAGCGTGGCCAATAGCTGGTGAAATTGCGCAGCAGCTTCATGAGGCAAACCTCACGCGCGGGTCTAACCTGGCGTAGAGCAGATCGGTAGCCAGATTCACCAGCACATAGACCAGAGCGATGACCAGCACGCAAGCCTGCGTCACCGGGTAATCACGCTTTTCTATGGATTCGACCAGCAAGCGCCCCACGCCCTCCCAGCCGAAGATGGTCTCGGTGATCACTGCCCCGGCCAGCAAGCTGCCCAGTTGCAGGCCCAGCACGGTGACTAAGGGCAGCAAGGCGGCACGCAAGGCATGACGCAACACCACTTGCCGTTCACTTATGCCTTTGGCACGAGCCGTGCGGACAAAATCTTCACTGAGTATTTCCAGCATGCTGGCGCGTGTCATACGCATGAGTATGGCAGCCAGGCCAAAGCCCAGGGTCAGCGCAGGCAGAATAATCGAGGCTGGCTCGTTCATGCCGCTGACGGGCAACCAGCCCAGCCATACCGCCAGCAACAGCATCAGCAAAGGCCCCAGCCAGAAAGAAGGCATGGCAGCCAAGGTCAGGCTCAATAAGGTGGCGGCCTGGTCTGGCCAGCGTTGATGCTTGAGTGCCGCGAGTATGCCCAGCGGCAGGCCCAGGCTGATGGCTATCAATAAAGCCAGCAATGCCAGTTCTACCGTGGCAGGCAGGCGCGTGAGCAACATCTCGGTGATGGATTGATGGCTATGGATGGAGCGGCCCAGATCGCCATGACTGAGTGCCTGTAGATAATGCGCAAACTGCGTCAGCAGCGGCTGATCCAGACCCAGCTCTGCCCTTAGTTGGGCGCGGTCCGCCATGGGCGCAGATTCCCCCAGCATGACTTCCACAGGGTCGCCAGGCACCAGATGCACCAGCAAAAACGTCAGCAGCAGCACGCCAAACACCACGGGCAGCACTGCCAATAGCCGCTTTATGATCAAGCGAAGTCACCTTCCAGCAAAGTCACAGTGGTATGCACGGGCACCAAGTCAAATAGCTCGGCGATATCCGCATTGCGCAAACGTATGCAGCCATGCGAATGTGGCTCACCCATGGGCTCGCTATCTGGCGTGCCATGCAGATAGATATAGCGCTGCATGCTATCCACATTACCCAGGCGATTGAAACCGGGCTCGCAGCCTGACAACCAGAGTATGCGCGTCAATATCCAGTCGCGACCAGGCTGGGCGGCGTGCAACTCCGCATTCCAGATTTCACCTGTAGGCCTGCGCCCCTTGAACACCGTACCTAGAGGAGCGCCAGCGCCTATCTTGGCGCGTATCTGGTGGCGTCCGCGTGGCGTGCAATAACTGTTTTTTTGCTCACCCACGCCCTTGAGCGCAGTTGAAACCGGGTATTGCCGGATCAGCGCCCCATCATCCGCCAGCAAGCGCAACAACTGCTGGCTCAGTGAAATCACAATCTGCATCTAACTGCCCTCCACGCTGCTACGGCCTGGAAATACCGATTTGAGGCGCTTACGTTTGACTTGCTCCAGCCCATCCCAGCTGCCATCTGCGCGTAAGGTATAGCCCATCAATTCCTTGCGCATGGCGACAAACTGGCCTTCATACCAGAGCGGCAGATACGGCAGTTGTTCATGTATGCGCGCAGCAACACGCTGCCAGTCACTCACCGCTATCATGTCGTCGGTACTTCTATCTGCATAATGACCACGATTGGCGCCCTTGGGCGGTACAGATGTGGAATGGAATGCCAGATGATAGATTTCCGGGGTCTTGATCCCCACCCACATCATGCCGTAAAGCTGGAAATTGCCGCGCTTGATATCTTCAAAGAAAGTACCCCAGTCCAGGCTGCGTATCTCCAGTTCAACCCCGGCTTCACGCATCTGCGCCTGCATCATGGTGGCCAGTCGCACCCACTGCACCGTGGTCGAGCTTTTGTAAACCAGTTTGAGCGGCAGTTTGATGCCCGCCTGGGTCAGCAGTTGGCGCGCCTTGGCCGGGTCGTACTCATGCGGCTGCAAGTTGGCATTGCCTGCCCAGTGCTCAGGGGGCAGTATGGTTTCGGCCAGACGGCTACCGCCTACCAGCGCATGTTGGATAATCGCCCGTCTATCTATGGCATAAGCCAAGGCCTGACGCACCTCTGGCTTTTGCAGCAGGGGGTCCTGCATATTGAGGCCCAAATAGGCGAAATTGCTGCCCTGTGACTGTTCCACTGTCAGTCCAGGTTGTTTCTGCAGATAGCTCACCAATTCTGGCGGCAGCTCACCCTGCAAAATATCGGTTTCACCACGCACCAGCTTGAGTACCCGTACGGTAGGGTCACGGATTTCCTCGAACACCACATCCTGCTTATCGGCCACACGCTGTAGCTTGAGTGCTCTTTGCCACGAGACAAATTTAAAACTGCCGCTGCCTACAGGCTCACGAGAGAAGTCATGCCCCTTGGCAATCAATTCTGCGGGCAGGATGCCCACAATCAGGCGCGAGGGAAAGTTGCTATCGGCATCACGCAGGAAGAAATCCAGGGTGTTCTCGTCGCGCACTTCTATTTTGCTGATATTGGCAAACTCGGCCGAATGCGGCGAATCGGGCAGTTCCTGCAAAGACTGATAGGTAGCCGCAACATCTTCTGCCGTCAGGTAGCGGCCATCATGAAACTGGCGCCCCTGCTTACCCAGGGAAAAGCGGAACAATCGTGGCGAGAGTACGCGCCAGTTGGCCAGCGCTGGGCGCGGCTGGAGTGTTCATCAAAATCAACCAGTGAACGATAAAGCAGATGATTGACGCGGCTAGAAGCAGCATCGGTAGCATAGCGCGGGTCCAGCGTCTGCGGCAGCTGGCTGACTACGCTACGGATTTCCTGCCTGCCCTGGTCACGGCTGCAGGCATCCAGCAAAACCACGCTCAGCAGCATCAAGACGCCCAGGCCCGCTAGTTTCAGCAGCTGATAGCCCCCATGCCGGATGATGCTGACTGGCGGGCTAAGCTTTGCTGTCATGCGTGTCACCAGGATGGGCAAGGTTGTGGTCAGGGCTGGTCATAATGGCTCAGGCTCACACCCGCTCGAACAGCGCAATGGACTCAACGTGGGCGGTATGCGGGAACATATTGATGACCCCGCTCGCCAGCAGGCGGTAACCCTTGCTATGGACCAGAATGCCAGCGTCGCGCGCCAGCGTGGACGGGTTGCAGGACACATAGACAATGCGCTGTGGTGCATGCTTGCTAGGTGCATTTGCATCTGCGACATCGGGCAGGGATTTTATCAACTCCATCGCGCCATCACGTGGCGGATCTACCAGCCATTTATCGAAGTGTCCCAATGAAGCCAGCAATTCTGGCGTCATCTTGAACAAATCGGCCTCTTGGTATTCCACCTGCCCTTGCAAGCCATTAAGGGCTGCACTTTCGTGAGCACGTGCCACCAATGCTGCCGAACCTTCCATACCGAATACGCTGGCCCCGCTACGTGCGATAGGCAGCGTGAAATTGCCCAAGCCACAGAAGAAATCAGCAATGCGCTCCCCGGCTTGCGGTTGCAGCAACTGCATGGCACGCCGCAGCATCACACGATTGATATGCGGGTTGACCTGGGTGAATTCGGTGGGTTTAAAGGGGTAGCGCAGATCAAATTCTGGCAGGGAATAACTCAGCCCCGGCCCTTGCGGCGGGTAAAAAGGTTGCACGGTATCCGGGCCTTTGCTCTGGGTCCAGATCTCCACACCGTGGGTATCGGCGAAAGCCTTGATAGGCGCAGTATCACTGGCTTGCAGTGGCGCCAGTATGCGCAGCACCAGCACTGTACTAAGTTCGCCCACCGCCACTTCAATTTGCGGCAGTGACTCGCGCACGCTGAGCTTGCTACCAGCTCTTTCATGGCCGGGATCAATTGCGACACATGCGGCGGCAAAACCTTGCAGCTATCCATATCCGCAACAAAGCTGGTGGCTTTTTCGTTAAAGCCCACCAGCACCCCACCCTTCTTAGCCACATAGCGCACTCGCAATCTGGCTTTGTGCCTATAGCCCCACGATGGGCCATAGATGGCAGGCAGCATACGCTCGGGACGGGTTTTACCTATATGCCAGAAATTATCTTCCAGCATGCGTTGCTTGGCGGCCACCTGACCTGTGACATCCAGATGCTGGATGGCGCAGCCACCACAGACGCCGAAATGCTTGCACTCAGGTGTGGTGCGTAAATTAGAAAGCTTGAGCACTTTGCTGACTTCGGCAACCTCGTAATTGGCCTTGCGGCGCAAGGTGCGATAGGTCACCTGCTCACCGGGCAAGCCACCATCAATAAAGATGGTCTTGCCATCAACGCGTGCCACCCCGCGACCTTCATAGTCCAGGGATTCGATATGTGCGATTGGAGTATTCATGCAGATTTCAGTTAAAGCCAGATTTCAAAAGGTGCTGCCGCAATATACTCACTAGGCTTTAAACCTGGAGAGCATGGTGAGTTAGGCGCAATATCAATTAATACCGCGATAGATAAATTTAAGTGTCAGGCGCTCAAGCGTTAGATTGCCACTGCTGCAGGAACTCCTGCCAATGCTGGCCAGAGTAGCCGCTCAGGGTGTCGCGCACCAGTGCTATTTCACGTTCGTAACTGCTTTGATCCAGCACGCCGCGCATCAGTTGGAAGCGTAAAAACACCAGATAGGTATTGGCGACATCGGTTTCGCAATAATCACGTATCGCCTGCAATTCACCTCGCTGTAGGCATCCCAGACCTTGCTGCCGTCCATGCCCAGCTTGCCGGGGAAACCACATAACTGTGCCAGATCATCCAGCGGCGCATTGGCTCGGCCATTGAACATGGCGAGCAAATCCATCAAATCTAGATGACGCGTATGGTAACGGCTGATGTAATTGTTCCACTTGAACTCACGGTCATCATCGCCCATGTCCCAATAGCGCGGTGCAACTATGCCATGGACCAGGCCCCGGTAGTGCAGCACAGGCAGGTCAAAACCACCGCCATTCCATGACACCAGATTGGGGGTGTATTTTTCTATACCATCATAAAAACGCTGAATAATCTCGCGCTCATCCGCCTCTACACTGCCCAGCGTCCAGACACGGAAACCATCGCCCTCGCGCAACGCGCAGGAGATGGCCACCACGCGGTGCTGGTGCAAGGGCAAAAACTCGCTGCCGTTATGCTGACGGCGCTGGTGAAAAGCCACTCGCGCCACATCGTCATCGCTAGTGTCGGCAGGTAGGCTCAGTAATTTACGTAGCCCGGCCGTGTCAGGCACGGTCTCAATATCAAAAATCAGGGTGGGGGTCATCGTGATTTCAAGCGCTATTTCTTTACCCAGCCACTGCCATCCTGGTAATACCAGCCAGATTGCGCTTTTTGTATCCAGCGCTGTGCAAAGGTGCTGCGCACTTCTGCCTCCCACTCTGGGTGACTATTGGCGGTGGCAATCTCACGATAAAGCGCATTGCGGTCATTGTTCTCGGCGCTCACCAAGGCATTCACGCCTTGGCGCTGTGCCAGTGGCACGGCATTGGCATCACGCACAGCCACCAGACCATCGCGGGTAAAGCCCACCGCGCCGCTGGCATAAAAGCCTGACAATTGCGCATGACGAGTCTGCATACTGTTTTTGATGCCAGAAATGGCTGGGGTATTGATTTCCAGATCAGCGGCGGCCTGGGCTTGTGTCATCAGCAAAGCCGTTGCCAGCACCAGGCTGCTCAGTAGCACCAGATTGACGAAAAACTTTCTGGTATTGATGTGACTGGGCTTAATGGAACTGAGGTAAGTCATATTCATCCCTGCTTTCATTTGCTGTTTTCCTCTTGGCTAGCGGGTGCGGGCTTGTCCTTGAGCTGCCAGACATCGTCAATGATACGGTCAGCCGCTTTTTCCGCCGCCGCAGCGGGGAAATAAATATTGATGGTGACGCAGGCTGGCAAGGCCAACACCAGCAGCACAGCTGCGCCAGATAATAATTGCTTAAGCATGAATATTTCCTCTCAGGCCGCGTCTGGCCTGCATTTGTTCACAAGCGAAATTGTAACCCAGGATAAGGCCGCTGCGAGCTTAGTTGATACATGTGCTTACTTGATCGCCAACCCTCTGATGCCCGCCTCTGATGACTAGCTATTTGATCACTGGACTGCTATTACCCTCGGTCACGCGCTTGAGTCTGGTGATGAGGTCACTCCAGCCTACCTTGTGGTTGTAACCCATTACCGTGATGGCAGGCACACCGCTGCCCTTGACGATGACATAACCCGGCCCGCTATATTCCACACCGCTCATACTGCAGATATCGTTGCGTAACTGGCAACGCCAGCCGAGATCGGCATAATTAAACTCATCAAAGAAGCGCAGCACGCTGCGCTGTATGGCAGCCACAGCCCCCGCCCCACCGAGCGCACTGATGTTTTCCACCGCGCGCTGGGAGATTTTCTTGCGGTATTTACCCGGGCTGCTGTGGAAATCCGCATCAAAAGCCACAGGCTGCCAGTTGGACAATTCCAGATGATTGACTGCGCCATCGAGCTTGCCTTCTATGGCACCGAAGGAGAAGGTGCGCGTGAGATCGCCTAAATCCAGGCGCTGCATTTCCAGATTAGCCTGCAGCCTCGCAGCACTGCCCAGTGGCGTCTGCATGCGCAGGCCTTTGACCAGAATATTGCCGTTAAACATCTGAAACAGCAGATCACCATTGGTAGTGAGATTGCCCGCGCTATAAGTCACCATGGGGATGGCCGCTGCCACCTTACCCTCCATGCGCGGCCAACCCAGCGCATGACTGAGCGCAGGCATGGAGATAGGCACCAGATTGGCGCGCAAATGCCAGTGCCATTGCCCGCCAGCCTGGGTAGCAGAGACATCGGTGAGACTTAGTGCACCATCCAGTATGGGCAGATAGAGTTGCGGCGTGGTTAAGGAGTAACGATTAAGCTCCGCCAGCACGCTGGTTTCACCCAGCGGAATTTTCAGCAAATGCCCGCCCGCATAATTTAGCTGCACTTGCCTGGCGGCATCGTATTCCCAAGGAATGTGGGCATTGAGCTTATACAGCGCAAAGCGGCCCTGCTGATCTTCCATATCAACTTGTTTCAGGCTCAGCAAGGCCGAGACTGGCTCCCCATGTTCTATATGCAAGCTCAAACCCGCCTGCCCTGCCAATTCCAGCTTATTGAGCGCGCTATCTGCCAGCATGGGTTGCAACAGCAAGCTATACAGCGGCGCCAGCGCCAAATCCGGCGCATCCACATGCAAGGTCTGGATTTTGCCGCCCTGCCATAGGCCGCTGGCACTGGCCTGGCCCACCTTGTCCAGATTCAGAGCGGCCTGAGTCACACTGAGCGTGTCGCCCGCATAGTGCCCGCTGGCCTGCAATGTATGCCCGCCGCTGGCGATATACCAGGGTTGCCAATACAACTCACCTTGCTGCCAATCCAGCCCAAGCTGCCATTGCCAGCCCGGCCTTGCTTGCGCCTGGGCAGACTTAGCGGGTGCAGCCTTGGCTGGCGCTGCAACATCAGGCTTAAGGTTGAGTGTGGCCTGCAAATGCAAGTTTTCCGCAGCATGGCTGCCAGCAGCATCACTAAAGCTGGCGCCTTGTAATTGCAGCGCCAGTTGATACCCTGGATTTTGCTGTTGCAAACTCAGGCTGAAAGGCAGCTTGGCGCCTTGCAGGTTTAACAGCCCCTTGGCGCATTGCCATTCCTGCTGGCCTGCGGCCAAGTTCTTTTGCACTAGCGCTGCACAATCCAGGCTGGCTGCTTGCCAGCTGTGGCCTGCTTCAGACTTGACGTGGTCAGGGGCCGGAGCTTGGGATGAATCTGCCGCTGACTTGATCTCGCCTGCCAGATGCAACTGTAAATAATCCGCTGCTGGCAATTTCACTTCGGCGCGCAGATTGCGCAACTGGGTATCCGCAGTTTCTACCGTGGCGGCTTCTATGCTGATGCTGGAAAGGGCCAGCGCGGGATGAGCAAAGCTCAGGCAGAAAATGCCAGTGCAGAGGAGACGAGACAACAAGGTGAATCCGGCAGGCAGCAGAGGCCAGCCCGTTGTGTAAGAAGGTTGCCGCTTGCCCTAGGCAGGAAACACCCCGGTAGACAGATAGCGATCACCACGGTCGCAGACAATGGTAACAATCACGGCATTTTCTAGCTGCTTGGATAACTGCAAGGCAGCATACAAAGCACCGCCAGAGGATATGCCAGCAAAAATGCCTTCTTTTTCCGCGAGCTTGCGCGTGGTTTTCTCTGCGTCGCTCTGGCTCACGTAAATCAGCTCGTCCACGCGGCTAGGGTCATAGATGCTGGGCAGGTATTCCTCTGGCCACTTGCGTATGCCAGGAATCTGCGCGCCTTCTTCCGGCTGCACGCCTATGACCTTGATTGCCGGGTTTTGCTCCTTGAGATAACGCGAAGTACCCATGATGGTGCCCGTGGTGCCCATGCTGGAAACAAAGTGCGTAACCTTGCCTTCAGTGTCGCGCCAGATCTCAGGCCCTGTGCCTTCATAGTGCGCCAGCGGATTATCCTGATTGCCAAATTGATCAAGCACTATGCCTTCGCCTTCAGCCTGTAATTTCAGCGCAACATCACGCGCCAGTTCCATGCTGCCATCACGCGGCGTCAACACCAGCTCGGCCCCAAAAGCCTTCATGCTTTGCCTGCGCTCGACACTCTGATTATCTGGCATCACCAGCACCATTTTGTAGCCACGCATGGCAGCGGCCATGGCCAGGGCAATGCCAGTGTTACCGGAGGTAGCTTCTATCAGGGTATCGCCAGGTTTGATATCGCCACGCGCTTCAGCGCGCTTGATCATGGAAAGTGCAGGCCTGTCCTTGACCGAGCCCGCAGTTGTTGCCTTCCAGCTTAAGCAATATGGTGTTGCTGGTCTTGCCCGCCAGGCGTTGCAGCTTGACCAGCGGGGTATTGCCTATGAAATCGTCCAGTGTTTTGTACATATAACCTTGTGTGTTCTATCTTGCGGTCTTGCCGTGTTCTCATTGCGTGCTGCTGGAATATGAGCTTTGCAGGGATAGCCTGGCTAGCAGGCTAGTGTCTGTTATTAGCCCCAGGTTTTGCGCAGAAAAGGCATCACCAGCGCCAGCAGGGTCAGGCCTGCAAAGGCAATCAAGGACAATTGCGGCAGCGTCAGGCCGAGCAAAGTCCAATCAATGGCCGAGCACTCGCCTGTGCCCTTGAAGATCAAATCCAGCGCCTTTTTCAGGGGGAAGGACTCCATAATGTAGTCAAAGCCAGCGCCACACTCGGCCATTACCTTGTCGGGGTTGGCCTGAATCCAGATATGGCGGGCGGCGACGCCCATGCCTATGGCGGAGGCCACTATTTGCAGCAAGGCATAAATTTTGCGGCCAGCGTGACCAGGGTTATGCAAAAAGGCCAGCAGGAACAACAGGCCCAATGCCATAAAGATGATGCGCTGGGAAATACACAGCGGACAGGGTTCCAGGTTATAACGTTGCTGGACTATCAGTGCCACGCCCACCAAACCGAAACTGATGATGAATCCAAGTAGATAGCCACGACGGCCGCCAAACAGTTTGTTGAACATGTATAAAGTCCCAGCGCTTATAATGAAACCCTGCAATTGTAACGGATCGGCCTTGTTCGCACTATGCGTGCTTGCAAATTGCAACAGCGACAAGCGCTGGTGATAATGAGCCGTGCCATTGCAGGTATATACATAGCACGACATACATAGCACGGCCATACACAGCATTCATATCCTTCAACACAGCATTAATCCAACCGATTAATCCATTAGCCCATTAGCCTCATGACAGATCCTCAACGCGTCTTAAGCGTCAGTGAATTAAACCGCATGGCCAGAGAAGTTCTGGAACAGAGCTTTCCCCTGTTCTGGGTCAGCGGTGAAATTTCCAACCTCACGCGCGCGGCTTCCGGCCACTGGTATTTCTCGCTCAAGGATCAAGGCGCACAGGTACGCTGTGTGATGTTCCGCGGCCGTAATAGTTATCTGGACTGGATACCGCGTGAAGGTGACAAGGTAGAAGCCAGGGCAGTAGTGACGCTGTATGAAGCCAGGGGCGATTTCCAGCTCACTATAGAGTTTCTGCAACGCGCTGGCCTGGGCAGTTTGTTTGAAGCCTATGAGCAACTCAAGGCCAAGCTGGCGGCTGAGGGTTTGTTTGCCAGCGAGCACAAGCTGGCCATTCCAGCCCACCCCGCTACTGTAGGTGTGGTGACCTCTGCCGATGCCGCAGCACTGCGTGATGTGCTGACCACCTTGCGTAGACGTATGCTGCAGTGAAAGTGATCATCTACCCCACCCCGGTACAGGCAAAACCGCTGCGCCATTGATTGCACAGGCAATACGCCGCGCCGATGAACGAGCAGAATGTGATGTGCTGATTGTCTGCCGTGGCGGCGGCAGCATAGAAGACCTCTGGCCGTTCAATGAAGAAGTGGTAGCCCGTGCGATTCATGCCTGCCGCTTGCCCGTGATCAGTGCTGTCGGCCATGAGACCGATTTCACCATTGCTGATTTTGTTGCCGATCACAGAGCGGCAACCCCCACCGCGGCGGCAGAATTAACTTCACCTGACCGTCAGGCATTGCTGCGCTCCGTGCAGCAATCCGGCCTGCGCCTGCAGCGCGTGATGCAAAACCGTATACAGCAACGCCAACAGCAACTGGATTATCTCAACCGCCGCCTGCTCTCCCCCATGCAACAGCTTGCGCACAGGCGGCATCACCTTGAGCAGTTACAACTGCGTCTGCAACATGCCATGGCGCGCCAGTTGCAGCGTAGACAGCAACAATGGCAAGGCTTGCAGCAAAGTCTGGCTCATCTCAACCCACGTGCGGTGCTGCAACGCGGCTATGCCCTGGTAGAGAAAATCAATGGTGAGCTGGTACAGGACAGCACGCAATTGCAAGCAGGTGATCAGGTCAGGCTGACGCTGGGCAAGGGCAGCGCCGATGCGAGATTCGCAAGCTACAGCCATAGGTTTTTGGCCTAATGGCTGATGATGCATACGGGAGCACGCCAACATGAATGAGTTTGTGGAATATCTACACGAGTTATTGCATGACTTTGGCCCGATACAGGCCAAGAAGATGTTTGGCGGTTACGGCATTTACCATCAGGGCCTGATGTTTGGCCTGGTGGCTGACGATACGCTTTATCTCAAGTCAGACGATGAAAGCAGGCCGCAGTTTGAGGCTATGCAACTCCCGGCTTTCCGCTACCAGCGCCAGGGCAAGGAAATCACCATGTCTTTTCACCAGGCCCCGGCAGACATGCTGGAACAGGCTGACGAGGCCACGCACTGGGCCAGGCTGGCTTATGCGGCGGCATTGCGCAGCAAACAACGCAAATAGAGGCTGGATTGCTGCTTGATGCCATAGGGCTAGTGTCAATCTAGAGTTAAGACTTGTAAAATGGCCGCATATTTGTCCCTGAGCCAGCATTGATGTCTTCATCGAGTTCTGCCAAAACCTCCCTGCCACTATTGTCTCTCGCGGCCCTGGGCGTAGTGTTTGGCGATATAGGTACCAGCCCGCTTTACACCATGAAAGAAGTGTTTGCGGTCAGCCCGCACCCGGTACCGCTGACGCATGACAATGTGTTTGGCATTCTGGCGCTGATTTTGTGGTCGTTCATCATGGTGGTCTCGCTCAAATACACGATGTTTGTGATGCGCGCCGATAACAACGGCGAAGGCGGCATCATGGCCTTGCTGGCACTGGCGGGGCGCAACCTCAAGGGCAAGCATCAGCGCCTGGTAATGGCAGCGGGCATCATAGGTGCTTGTATGTTTTATGCCGACGGCATGATTACTCCGGCCATTTCAGTACTGTCTGCGGTTGAGGGGGTAGAAGTTGCGGCCCCGGCGCTGGATCAGTTTATTGTCCCCATCACCTTGTTTGTGCTGTTCATTCTGTTTTGGATGCAGAGCAAGGGCACGGCGGTCGCAGGTGCCCTGTTTGGCCCGGTAATGCTGGTGTGGTTTGCCACGCTGGCGGTGCTGGGCGTTATCAATATCGCGCATGAGCCGCGCGTGCTATATGCGCTTAACCCTTTCTATGCGCTGCAGTTTTTTCTGAATTCACCTTGGGTTGCCTTTGTTGCCTTAGGCTCTGTGGTGTTGGCCGTGACGGGCGTGGAAGCGCTCTATGCGATATGGGCCATTTTGGCCGCAAGCCCATCAAGCTGGCCTGGTTTGCTTTTGTGCTGCCAGCGCTGATTTTGAATTATTTTGGTCAGGGTGCGCTGGTGCTGCATGATGCAGCGGCGATCAAAAACCCCTTTTACCTGATGGCACCGGAATGGTTGCTCTACCCCTTGATAGGCTTAGCCACCCTGGCCACCGTGATTGCTTCTCAGGCGGTGATCTCCGGCGCATTCTCCATTTCCGCCCAGGCGCTGCAATTGGGCTTTTTGCCACGCATGCGCGTGCTGCATACCTCTGAGCAGCAAAAAGGCCAGATTTATATGCCTTATATCAACTGGAGCCTGATGCTGGCCGTCATGGCGCTGGTGATAGGCTTTGGCTCCTCGGGTGACCTGGCGGCGGCCTATGGCATTGCCGTCACGGGCAATATGCTGTTTACCACCTTGTTGGCAGGCATAGTGTTTCACGCCATCTGGCACTGGCGCTTGCCGCGCACCCTGGCGTTGGTGGCCTTGTTCTTGACCATAGACCTGGCCTTCTTCAGCGCCAATATCCTGAAAATTCCTGATGGTGGTTGGGTGCCTATTTTGATAGGTGTGGTGATTTTCACTTTGATGCTAACCTGGAAAAGCGGCCGCACCCTGTTGCTGAATAGGCTGAAAGAAGATGCCATGCTGCTGGAGCCTTTTATTGATGCCATAGGCGCCCACCCGCCGACTCGGGTTGAAGGTACTGGCATTTTTCTCACCCCCAACCCCCATGGCGTGCCGCATGCCATGTTGCATAACCTCAAGCATAATAAAATCCTGCATGAGCGCAATGTGCTGCTCACGGTGCATATTGCTGACGTGCCTTATATAGACCAGCGCAGCCGTTTGGGGCTGGAAAACTTGCGTCACGGTTTCTACCGCATAACGGTCAACTATGGCTTCAAGGATGACCCTGACCTGCCGCGTGACCTGGAGCTTGCCAGTGAGTTGGGCTTGCAGCTAGACACTATGGAAACCTCGTTCTTTATCGGCAAGGAAACGCTGTTTGCCAATGGCAGCAGCAAGCTGGGCTATTGGCGCGAGAAACTCTTTATTGGCATGTTCCGCAATGCGGACAGCATTACCCATCAGTTCAAGCTGCCACCTAACCGCGTGGTGGAGCTGGGCGCACAATTAACGCTTTAAACTCAACATCTAACAACGTCTCAACTATATAGTTTTATCAGGAGGAAGCATGAAAGCACCAATGATTCTCGCCGTGATCCTGGCCTGCAGCCAGTTGGCGGGTTGCGCTACCAGCAGTACCACCAAGAGCGGCAATGTTGGCGTGGAACGCCAGCAGTTTCTGAGCCTGGTGTCAGAAAAAGAGGCCGAAGAACAATCTACCCTGGCCTATCAACAGACTATCAAGGATGCACAAGCCAAGAAGCTGCTCAATACCGACAGCAAGGAAACCCAGCGCGTGCGTGCCATAGGCCAGCGCCTGATTGCGCAGGTGGGCGTGTTCCGCGCCGATGCGCTGAAGTGGGATTGGCAGATCAATGTGCAGGAGAGCAAAGAGGTTAACGCCTATTGCATGGCAGGCGGCAAGATCATGGTCTATACCGGGCTTATAGACCAGATCAAACCTACGGATGACGAACTGGCTGCCGTGATGGGCCATGAAATATCCCACGCCCTGCGCGAGCATGTACGTGAGCAGATGTCACGCGCCAAGGTGCAGCAGATGGGCTTGCTGGGCGCTGCGGCTTTGGTTGGGTTATCAACCAAGAGCGGTGACAATGCAGTCAAGACCCTGGCGCTGGGCGGGGCTGTTGCCACTGTGGCGCTGACCTTGCCTAACAGCCGTACCGCAGAACATGAAGCCGATGAAATAGGCCTAGAACTCGCTGCACGCGCAGGCTACAACCCTAATGCCGCCGTTACCCTATGGCAAAAAATGGGCGCACTGGGCGGCGAAAAACCACCTGAGTTCCTCAGCACCCACCCTTCTGATGCATCGCGTATTGCCGATATCCAGCGCCTGGTGCCCAAGGTCATGCCGCTTTACGAAGAAGCCACGCTCAAGCGCAAATAAGCTGGCAAGCAGGGGCTTAATCATCCGCCAATCCAGCCGTGACAAGCAGATGCTGCCATGGCTGGGTGTTTTACTGTGCTTTCGGGTAAAATAGCGCTTTTTTGCTATTCATCCGGGAACTGTCATGAGTCAATTACAAGCCATTATCGAAGACGCGTTTGAGCGTCGCGCCGAGATTACCCCAGCCACTGCCAGCGCAGAAATCAAAGATGCAGTATTCAGCGTTATCGCTGATCTGGACAGCGGCAAACTGCGCGTTGCCGAGCGTACCGACGGCCAGAACTGGGTGACTCATCAGTGGATCAAGAAGGCAGTGCTGCTGTCCTTCCGTCTGGAAGACAATGTGCTGCTGGATGACGGTGTTACCCGTTATTTCGACAAAGTACCTCCCAAGTTTGCCAACTACACTGAAGCTGATTTCAAGGCTGGCGGTTTCCGCGTAGTACCTAACGCCATCGTGCGTCGCGGCTCTTTCATTGCCAAAAATGCCGTGCTGATGCCTTCCTACGTCAACATCGGCGCTTATGTCGGTGAAGGCACCATGGTAGATACCTGGGCTACCGTAGGCTCCTGCGCCCAGATCGGCAAGAACGTTCACTTGTCTGGCGGTGTTGGTATTGGTGGCGTGCTGGAACCAGTTCAGGCTGGCCCTACCATCATTGGCGACAATTGCTTCATAGGCGCACGCTCTGAAGTGGTTGAAGGCGTTGTGGTTGAAGACAACTGCGTGATTTCCATGGGTGTGTATATCGGCCAAAGCACCAAGATCTACGACCGCGAAACTGGCGAAGTGACCTATGGCCGCGTGCCTTCCGGTTCTGTGGTGGTTTCCGGCAACCTGCCTTCCAAGGATGGTAGCTACAGCCTGTATTGCGCAGTGATTGTGAAGAAAGTGGACGAAAAGACCCTGGGCAAGGTTGGTATCAACGAACTGCTGCGTGGTATCTAAGCGCTAACCTGGTACGCTTTATAGTGCTCAAATATTTATAGTGCCCAAATAATAGTCCTCAAATAAAAACGCCCAGTTTCAACACTGGGCGTTTTTTATTGCCGTTTTAGCAAGGCAAATTCGGCATGCGCTTACTGCCAGTTGGCCGCAATTACTGGCGTCAAGGCATTGTGGTAATCAGCAGGCAAGGAGGTCTGGCCGGGTGCAGGCGGGGCAAATGCCGCCATGGCTTGAATCAGGCTATCTACTTGCTGGTTGATCAAGGCCTGGCCGCTGGATAACTGGAAGCGCTCTATCTGGAATTCGCTGCCAGCAAACCAGTTGCTGATGGTAGCCTTGTCGCTGCTGCCTATGATGCTGAGTTCCAGATCCATGCCTAGCTGTCTGAACCAGAGTTGATCGGCTGCAACGTCCGGCCCTATCAGCATTTGATCCTGATTGCCCGGAGTGGCGTCCTGATCACGGATCACATCCTCACCAGCACCATTACCAAAGATATAGGTGTCATTGCCAAGGCCACCATACAAAGTATCGTTACCTGTGCCTCCATCCAGAGTATCGTTACCCCCACCCGCCATAATCCAGTCATTGCCTGCGCCGCCATTGAGCACATCATTGCCAGTGCCCATGCTCTGCTTGTGCAGGGCAGAATCTGGATTGTTCAGGTCGGCCAGCACACGCTCATAAACAGAGTTATCTAAGGTTTCGGTGATCTGATCTGTATTGCCATTTTTGCCTGCTCCGCCGTCAGCTGCAGTACCCACACCCGCGCCTGCTCCACCTCTGTTAACGCCATTGTTGTATATCACATTGCCGCCAGCCGCCTCAGGCCCCAAGCTTGCGCCCTGGCCTGGGGTAGCAGCTGGCCCTTGACCGGTGCCGCCAGCACCGCCGCCTATGCTGGCAAAGGAATTACCTGAACCAGAGCCACCACCGCCATAGCCACCCGCACCACCACGGCCCAAGCCTGACAGTATCGTTATCTTTTCCACTTGGCGTAGAAACAACACTGCTACCTAATATAATTTCCCTGAGCACATCAAGTACTGTCTCGTACGAGTTATCCATGTTATTGCTAGCAGTTTTTATCAAACTATTCAACTTTGTAAAATCAAGATTTATATCAAGTTTTTCCAACATGGACCCTAACGCTAAGTAATCCGTAATTTTATACATAGAATGATTTTCAAAAGTACTAATTGGGTCAGAAGCTTCCTGAAACAATGGAACTCTATGACCATGTTGATCGAACCCCATAAACTCCCAATTATTGGTAGTAAAATTGATACCATTTTCTGCATAAAAGTTATTATAATTGTCCTTATCCGCGAAACTAGAAAGCCCTTTTTGTGTCCCAATAAGCTTAGAAATTATCGAAAAAGCCTCTTCAATATCGGACTTATCATCTTTACTGAAACCTGCACTATTAAATGTATTCAAGGATATCGGATTTTGCTGATTACCAAATAGCCTAACAAAGGCGGAAGCTAGGTATCCTCCTAGACTGTGTCCATTAACGGAATGAATGTTTCCAAGCCCATTAAGCCTACCTGTGCCTTGGCAGTCTCAGTAGCCCAAACTATCGTTTCAGGAACCCATGCCTGCCCCAATACTGGCAATCTTATTTGTTGGGCTGTCTCACCCGCTGGCGTTGTTTCTCGCAGCCACCAGTTCACCATGTCTACCAATTGGGAGTAAGGCAAACCCTTAGAGTAAAGATATCCATCCTCTACCCAGTCGCCAATTTCCAGTGTGCCTCGCATGGACACATACACTTGATTTTCATATGGAGTATCCGCTTTTCCAAGCCACACAGTTGCATGAAAACTTGATCCATAGCCACTTGCCTGACAAATAACAGAGAAGTTATCAGCAATATATTTAGCTAAAACAGGTGTCATCCGCTTGGATAATGCCAAAGATAAATCTTGAGGATATTGCTCTTCATCCCAAATATCCACATAAGAAGCATCTGACAATAAGGCATTTATGTAAGCATTATTAATTGCATTTTTCATGGAATTACCCCTAAAATATTACTTAGATTTATCAATAACATTAATAGACAACATCTTTACAAATTCTTTAGGACTAAATTTCGGACCACATGATCCTTTGAACAAAATGGGTGGCGATCCTTGAATAAACTCTAATGTAGTTGAAAGTTTTCCTCCAGAAGCGGTCAAAGTATCGTATTCAAAAGCATAATTACCTGTTTCAACATCATAGAAAACGTGACGATAAATCTGCATATCAACCACTTATTATTTATATAAACTGGGGATTCTTTACCTAAAAAAACAGTTATTCCTTTTTTTAGTTCTTTTGATACTTTAATATTTGAATAATCATTACATAAGTGCTCAAATTGATATTTTGCTACTATTTCATCAACTAACGGCAATGGGTATATAATACAAATCAATAAAATCACAAAAATAAATCTTTTATAACTATGTTCAATTAGATTTCTTGCAACAATACGTGATAAATACTCAACAAGTAAAAACCAAACAATCATTACGAATATAATTGCAAATCCAATCATTTATATATCCTAATTTTTCAGATTATTAATTTTATATTTACACATAAACCCACAGAATTAATGCTGAATTATATAAAAATATAAATTTATAGATATGAATAAAATAGAAGGGAATGAGACAATAATTATTGTTACCCTAATTAATAATCTACAATACCAAGATTTAAACCACTTTACTGCAACATATCTACCTAATGCATTAACAATCCCAAACAAAATAACTATAGATATAAAAGGCTGAAATCCATTCATTTAAATATCTTCCAGTTAATTATTAAAAACTTTTACATGGTCCTTTTGACGTTTTTCAACTTCATCTATTTTCTTGTGTTGATATTCTCTTCAGGACAAGGCTGTATTCCGGCTAACTCTTTTATTACTCAATACAGCCACTAATGTGGTTAATATCCAATACTCATAGATACACTTAAGTAACCGGAGGATAACCGCTAGCAAACTCCAATTACTATAATTTGTCAATATATTTGCTTATTTTGTTTATTATCCGTCTGCTTTCCATTTTTTGCTCACCCGCATTTCTCATTGCATACCGCAGATAAACCTCAAACATCAAAATCCTGATAGTGACGTCGAAGCCCCAATAAAACCTGATTACCAAAAGGTAATTTTCATTATGGCCACCCCTCTCACCTTGCCACATAAATTGATTACAAGTTACTGTTTAAAATTTATTAAACATCACGTCTGATTTTGTAAATTTTAAATCGGGGTATGCTGATAAGCCCGGCACAAAAGTGCGGTATCAACAATACTCAGGCTGAGTAGCTGATAGGGTCAGTAATGGGAATACAAAAAAACGCCTGTTGATGCCAGAGGTTTTTTATTACTGCTTTAGTAAGGGAAATTTGGCATGAATTTACTGCCAGCTCACCGCAATTACTGGGGTCAAGGCATTGTGGTAGTTAGCAGGAAAGGAAGTCTGTCCGGGTGCAGGCGGGGCAAAAGCCGCCATGGCTTGAATCAGGCTATCTACTTGCTAGTTGATCAAGGCCTGGCCACTAGATAACTGGAAGCGCTCTCTGGAATTCGCTGCCAGCAAACCAGTTGCTGATGGTGGCAATGTCGCTACTGCCTTTGATGTTGAGTTCTAGATCCATGCCTAGCTGCCTGAACCAGAGTTGATGGACTGCAACTTCCGGCCCTAACCACCAAGGCAGTGGCTATTACCAAAATTAGCATTAATAAAATCAGATAATATCCCCGCATCAATAACAGTAGGTGATGAAACAAAAATCCTTGTGTCAGGAAATAGTTCATCAAATATATTGACTTGTATCTGCGGAGCACTTTGATTAACAGGTGTGGTAATTCTTAACCACCAATTCACCATATCAGCCATTTGAATACTTGCGACACCTGTCACCGTCAATTCAAAATCCTGTGCAAGATCAAACCCACCCTGAGTTGCTCGCATCGAAACATAAACGTTGTCTGCATAAGGTGGCCACACCATGCCTCGCCAAACTGTTGCATTAAAACCTGTATCACCAGTGGAATCTACAATAATAAAGTCATCAGAAATGAACTTAGATAGAGGTAGACTCATTCGAATACATAACACATCGAATTAATTGCGCTCCGCTCATCTTTGACTGAAGACCATCGACGTAAACGACATCAGCCAATAGCGCATTAATACATGCATTATTTATTATTGTCATATGAATTCATAATCATGAAATTCTGATTATAATTTTCTACATTTTTACGCTCAATCTCAATAATTTCCAATTTCTCAAAAAAATCTGAAATGTTAATCTTTTCTCCAGCCTCACAACTTGCCTTATATACAAAGGTCCAACTCCAGATATTTTTGATATCCAACCTCCTTCCGCTGATAATCAGTCATACCTTACAATCTGCTCGTTAGTCTTTGCATCCAAAAATCGCCATATAGCCATGTTGATATTCACCCAGCTATCATCAATTTTTACATGTTCCGGATTTGCCAAATAGACAGTTCGCCCCCTGACAGTTTCTTGATCCACCCAGATCCTTGAATGCTCATGACAAAGTTTCTCAAACTGCCATTTTCCAAAAATCTCATCTATTAGTGGCAAAGTAAATATCAACAACAATGCAGTCCATCTAACAATTAAATTAACCCAATTATTTGAAATTTTATTGAACAAAAAATTTACAAAAAAACGAACAAAACAAAACCACAATCCTATAATAATAAGAAACAAAAAAACCAATCATATGACAAATTTCATAACAATTTCTCATCTAATGTGTCAGGATGATCAATGCGTGGCGTAGTATCTGGTGTTATTCCTAGAGAATTGTGTTTAGGAAAAATCGCCGCACTGCTTAACTCATCGACAACACGATCTGAAGGAATTGCAGAATCTAGAATATCCACATAAGACTAATCCTCAAGCAAAGAATTGATGTAAAAACTATTCATTTATATCATTCTTTATCTCCCAATTTTTTATATCAGAACGCTGTATATAATTAACCCCTAATAGTTTAAAATAATCATCCGAATCAGGCTGGAAAACTGGTCCGCAAAAACCGTAAAATATAAATGGACCATTACTGATAGAGGAAAGAAATGTTTTTGTAATCACACCCCCACTTGCTGAATAAACGTTGTAACTTATAATAATTTCTTTTGTTTTTACATCCACGTAATTCCAAGGTTGTTTTACAATTTTCACCCAGGCATTACTCACCATCTCAACATCATTATCTTGCAAATATATTGTTTTTCCTTCTACCTCCGCACTTATCCATGGGACAGAATTTTCCGTACATATTTTTTCAAATTGATAACTTGCAATAAATTCATCTAGGTACGGCAATAGATAAATGAACATTACAAGAACCAACGTTACAATAAATTTTACAAAATTATTTTTTATTTTGGATGTGATTTTTTTTACTAGAAATAACACCAAATAAAACCAAATTACTAGAATAATTAATATTAATAAACCTGTCATTATTAATCACTCCCATCTACAATATTGCAGTTATTTTTATATCATTTCTTATGATCTTTATTGGCGTTATCGAATAGTGTCGATAACGGCTAACGGCCTACTATAATCCTACGCCATGCACTTGAATTTTTAGACAACCCCAATATAATCATATATTTCGAATCCATACTCATTTCTAAAAGAAACTTAATTCCATTCATTTAAATTGCTTCGATTTAATTTTAGAAATCTTTTATATATTTTTATTTATCTACTTCATCTATTTGCTTGTTTTGATATTTTCTTCTGGACAGGGCTGCATTCCGGTTAGCCCCTTTATTGCTCAATACAGCCACTAATGTGGTTAATGTCTATTACTGATAGATACACTCACGTATCCGTGAGGATAACCGCTAGCAAACACCCATTACTATTAATTGTCAATATATTTGCTTATATTGCTTATTTACCTTTAGCCACTCCATTGCCTGCTCTCCCGCCTTCCCCATTTCAAACCGCAGATAAACCTCAAACGTCAAAATCCCGACAGTGGCGTCGAAGCCCCAACAAAACCTGCCAACCAAAAGGTATTTTTCCCTCGGGCCACCCCTATCAACTTGCTGCACATATTCATTACAAGTCACTGTTTAAAATGAATTAAACATCGCGTCAGAATTTGATGATTTTTAATGATGGATTGCTGACAAGCCGGGCACAAAAGTTGCGCTAGTACTGTTACCCCCCATCTGGGCAATCAAGGAAATATCATGGTTGGCAGTTACGATTACAGGCTGGTGCTTCTCTCTATATTCATTGCGCTGATTTCATCGCTGGCGGCGTTTGTGTTTGTTGGCCGCGTCTCGCGCAATAAGGCAATGATTGCCAAGGCGTGGT
The DNA here is from genome assembly GCF_000617925.1 of Methylobacillus glycogenes JCM 2850. Lineage (GTDB taxonomy): Bacteria > Pseudomonadota > Gammaproteobacteria > Burkholderiales > Methylophilaceae > Methylobacillus > Methylobacillus glycogenes. The sequence goes on along the minus strand of NZ_BAMT01000003.1, from coordinate 86,565 downwards.
TGGTGCTAGGCGCCATTTCCATGGGCTCAGGCATCTGGGCCATGCACTTTATTAATATGCTGGCGTTCTCGCTGCCTACACCTACTGGTTATGGGCTGGACGATACTGTGCTGTCGTGGCTAATTGCGGTGAGTATTTCCTGGCTGGGTCTGGATATTGCCAGCCGCCCTGGGCTTAAGGTGCAGCGTCTGATGGCGGCGGGTGTGATCATGGGGCTGGGGGTGGCGGCCATGCATTACACAGGCATGCATGCCATGCAGATGTTCCCTGCTATTACTTACGACAAACCTTTGCTGCTGCTGTCCATTCTGGTTTCCATCGTCGCTGCGGTGATTGCTTTGTTCATGCTGTTCAAAACCAGCAATCAACCTGGCCAAAACACCTTACGTAATCGTTTGATTGCTGCCTGTGTGATGGCGGCTGGCATTTGCGGTACCCATTATTTGGGCATGGCGGCCGCCGAGTTCCACCCTTATGCGGTGTGCGCCACGGTTTCTGCACTGCCTGCCAGTCTGTTTGCCATCATCATTGCCTTGGGTTCTAGCGCGCTGATTTTGTTTGCCTCCATTCTGGCAATTATGGATACCCAGCAGGACGACCCTGCCAGCCGCCTGCTGGCAGATACTCAAGAGCGCCTCACCCGCATGAATATGCTGGATGTGATAACGCAATTGCCTAACCGTCAGTATTTTCTGCGTCACCTGGGCATAGGCATACGCCGCACTACCCGCCTGGGTAATGCTTTGGCGGTGGCCGTGATCAAGCTGGACAATCTGAAGGGGCTGGCATCAAGCTGGGTGAGCCTGTGCGTGAAGAAATTCTGCGCAAGGCGGGTAAGCGCCTGCAACAGACCATACGTGGCTGTGACATGGCGGCTTATCAGGATCATGACGAGTTTCTGGTGTTGTTTGAGGACATCAAGAATGAGCAGGACATTATGCCCGTGATGCAGCGCATTATTGATATCCTGCGCAGCAATATTGCCATTGAGCATCACGATATCAAATTGACTGTCAGGGCCGGGATTGCGCTTTACCCTGTGCATGGCGATGCCGACAGATTGTTGACCTACGCCCAGGCAGCCATGAACCGGATCAAACCCGGTGATGGCCCTGGCTATCGCCTGTTTGATGCCAGGCTGGAGCCTAGCTCTTATGATCTGCTGGAAACCCATCAAGACTTGCACAATGCCCTGGCACGCAATGAGATGGTGTTGTATTTCGAACCCAGGGCCACGATTTTCAACCAGACCATGACCAGCTTAGAGGTGCAATTACGCTGGCAGCACCCCACCAAGGGCATGATACCCTCTGCCACTTTTGCCCCCATGGCAGAAAGCCTGGGGCTGATGCAAGAAATCAGCAACTGGCTGCTGGAAGAAACCTGTGTGGCTATCAAGCAGTTGCGCAGCCAACATATTACTTTGCCAGTGTGCCTGCCGCTGATGGCCGCCCAATTGCGCCTGCCTGACCTGGCAGAGCGTATTGCTGGCCTGATGCAAAGCCATGACTTACCCAAGGAATCGCTGCTGCTGGAGCTGCCCGAATCTGCCTTTATGCAGCAGCCTGAGCAATATGCCGAACTAGTGAAACAACTGCCTGGCGCTGGCATCAGGCTCAGCCTGGAGAATTTTGGCACCCGTTACTCTTTCCTGCCTTATCTGCAAAACCTGCCCCTGCGCCAGCTCAAGCTCGATCAGCAGTTTACCGCTGACCTGGCAGCCAACCACAAATCGCGGGCGATTGCGGGTGCCATTATCGAACTGGCCCACGCGCATGGTGTCAAGGTGATTGCCGAGCATGTGAGTACGGCTGAAGAGCGCCAGATTCTGGGCAGTCTGGATTGTGATGAACTGCAAGGCTTTATTTATGCCAACCCAGCACCATTGGCGCAATTGCAGCCTTTGCTGAAACCAGTATTTCCCAACTCACCAAGTGATGTAGAAGGCAGCACTACCAGCAGCCAGGCCGCATGGGATGAAGCACCTGCCACATTGAGTGTCCTGCACAGCTAGCTCGCTGGTGTAAAATAGCCCATCTCACTGTTTAACGAAATGATGGTTTATGACGCTATACGGTATTCCCAATTGCAGCACGGTGAAGAAAGCCCGTGTTTGGCTTGAACAGCAAGGCATTGCCTACGATTTTCATGATTTCAAGAAATCCGGCATCAGTGCCGCCACGCTTGAAACTTGGCTACAACAAGTAGAATGGGAAAAGCTAGTAAACCGCGCAGGCATGACCTGGCGCGGCCTCAGTGAGCAGGACAAGGCCGCGGTTACTGATGCCGCTTCTGCCAGCACACTCATGCAATCCCACACTTCCGTCATCAAGCGCCCCATTCTGGTTAAGGATGGCGCAGTCATTGCCGTAGGTTACACCGAGCCAGCTTACGCCAAGCTGTTTCTATCATGAGTGCCACGCTAGACCTGGCGCTGGATTTGCTGGGGCGCAACTCGGTTACGCCTGAAGATGCGGGCTGCCAAGAACTCATGATTTCACGCCTGGAGCCTCTGGGTTTCAAGATAGAGCGCATGCGTTTTGGCGAGGTGGATAATTTCTACGCGCGCCGTGGTGACACAGGCCCGTTGCTGGTGTTTGCTGGCCATACCGATGTAGTACCAACTGGTCCGCTGGCGCAATGGCATACACCACCGTTTGAGCCTACCATCAAGGATGGCATGCTCTATGCCCGCGGTGCCGCCGATATGAAAACCTCGCTCGCCGCGTTTATTACCGCGATTGAGGCTTTTGTCGACCAGCATCCAGATCACCCCGGTTCTATTGGTCTCTTGATCACCTCAGATGAAGAAGGTGTGGCGGTCAACGGCACGGTCAAGGTGGTAGAAGCGCTCAAGGCGCGCAATGAGCGCATTGATTACTGTATTGTCGGCGAGCCTACTTCCAGCAAAGTAGTAGGCGATATGATCAAGAATGGCAGACGCGGCTCACTGTCTGGCAAGCTCATCGTCAAAGGCATACAAGGCCACATTGCCTACCCGCAACTGGTTAAAAACCCTATCCACATGGTGGCCCCGGCGATCAAGGACATGGTGGATACCGTCTGGGACGCGGGTAATGACTACTTCCCGCCCACCTCTTGGCAGATTTCCAACATCAATGGCGGCACAGGGGCCACCAATGTGGTGCCGGGGGAAGTGGAGATTCTGTTCAACTTCCGCTTTTCCACCGCCAGCACCGCCGAAAGCCTGCAACAACGCGTGCATGCCATCTTGGACAGCCACGACCTGGATTACAACCTGACCTGGGAATTATCGGGCAAACCTTTCCTCACACCGGAAGGCAGCCTGGTCAGCGCCATCTCAGGCGCTATTGAGCAAGCCTTTGGCGTCAAGCCTGAGCTATCCACCAGCGGTGGCACTTCCGATGGCCGCTTTATTGCCGACATCGCCGCACAAGTGGTTGAATTCGGCCCGCTCAACGCCACCATCCATAAAATCAATGAGTGTGTTGCCGTGGCCGATATAGAGCCGCTGCAACACGCCTACAAGCTCACACTGGAAGCCTTGTTAACATGATCAAATTTCCCGGCATTACCCAAGAACTTCACACCGTGCGTGACTGGCTAAGATTTGCCGTCAGCCGCTTTGAGGAATCCAGCATCTTTTTTGGTCATGGCACCGATAACGCCTATGACGAAGCCGTATGGCTGGTACTCTCCGCGCTGCATTTACCGCATGACACCCTGGACAATTTTCTTGATGCGCGCCTGCTAGAACCAGAACGCACCCGCCTCAAGGAATTAATCCGCCGCCGCATTACTGACCGCGTACCGACTGCCTATTTGGTCAACGAAGCCTGGCTCAAGGGTTATAAGTTTTACGTCGATGAGCGCGTCATCGTGCCACGCTCCTTCATTGCCGAACTGCTGGAAGACGGCCTCAGCCCCTGGATTGAATACCCCGAGATGATAGAAAGCGCTGCTGATATCTGCACTGGCAGTGGCTGTCTGGGCGTGTTGCTGGCAAATACCTTCCCCAATGCGGCAATTGATGTAGTGGATATCTCGCCCGATGCGCTGGCGGTAGCCAATATCAATATCCGCAACTACGGCCTGGAAGATCAGGTGACGCCTATAGAATCGGATATGTTCAGCAATCTTGAGGGCCGCAGTTACGACCTCATCATCAGCAACCCGCCTTATGTCGATGCGCCTTCCATGGCCTTGCTGCCACAGGAATACCGCAATGAGCCGCAGATTGCGCTGGGCAGTGGCTCTGCCGGACTGGACCATACCGCCACCCTGCTGCGCGAGGCGAAGAAGCACCTCAATGACAATGGCCTACTGGTGGTTGAAATTGGACATAACCGCGATGCGCTGCTCGAAGCCTACCCGCAACTGCCATTCACCTGGCTGGAAGTAGATTCCGGTAATGAGTTTGTCTTCCTGCTGACCAAGGAGCAACTGCCCTGAGGGGCAGTGCAGCAATAGATCACACCATGTCAGCTCAAGCAACTTCAGACCCCAGGGTATTCTTTGCCGCTGAGCGCACCCTGCTGGCCTGGCTGCGCTCTGGCCTGACCTTGATGGCACTGGGCTTTGTTGTCGCCAGGTTTGGCCTTTTCCTCACGCTGCTGGCACCGGGCGCGGTAGATCACTTGCTATCGCACCGCTGGGTTTCGGATTTGCTGGGGATTTTGCTGGTGTTGAGTGGCGTGGCGGTCATACTCTGCGCGCAATACAATCACCGTCGCTACATTGCCAGCCTGCCGCCAATTGATGTGCCGCGCATGGCCCTGCCCTGGTTGCCTACCGTGCTGTCTATCGCAGTGGCCTTGGCCGGACTGCTGCTGGCCATAGATTTAATGCTGTTTTAGCCTGTCCAGTGTCATGCAGCGTGCTGCATGACAAATGCAAAAACAAAACGCGTCATTTTGCAGATGACGCGTTTTTTGTTTTATGGCTGGCAGACTAGACATTGCCAGCACTTATTGCCAGCGATTAGCTTGCTCGCCTACGGCTTGCGGCGTTTAGCCGGGGTAGTTCCATCAGCAGTTCGTGGTGCGCTGCGTGGAGCTCTGGCGGCAGAAGTGCGCGCTGAGCCTGCGCGGCTTGCAGGGGTGCGCTTGGCAGCTGGCTTGCTCTCGGCTACATCCGCGTCCTGACGGATACGGCGTTTGACGGGCTTGCGTGTCATGCCTTCAACAGGTTTGCCACCTGCACCACGACGCGGAGAGGCAGCAGGTCTTTCTGGGCGCTCAAATTCACGGCTGACGCGTTCACGACCGCGCTCAGTACGGCTGTCGCCACGAGCAGCAGCACTATCTCGTCTGCCGCGAGCTTCACGAGCGGGCTCACCCTGCTCAGAGGCTTCGTCACGACGTGGCCTGCGGCCTTGTTGATCATATTCGCGCCTGATGCCTTCCTCGCGCGTCTTGGTCACGCGGCGTGGGCCACGGCTTTCCACAGGCGCACCGGGTTCATCAAAGCGTGAGCGTCTGGCTTTAGGGGTATACACCTTGCCAAACTTTTCTTTCTCGCGCGGGGAAAGTTGAGGCAGTGGGCCTTTGGGCACTTCTAGCTCTGCCCATTCCATCAAGCCCAATACCTCCTTGGCATCCAGATGCATCATCTGGCCACGCTTGAGGCGTGGTGGCAGGTTGATGGCACCAAAGCGTACGCGTATCAAACGGCTCACTGGCTTCTGGAAAGCTTCAAACAAGCGGCGCACTTCACGATTGCGGCCCTCGCGCAGCACCACTTCATACCAGTGGTTGGCACCCTCGCCGCCCTGGGCACGTATGCTGTCAAAATTGGCCGGGCCATCGTCCAGCTCTATGCCGTAGGTCAATTGCGCCATTTCGCCCTCGGTCAATTCACCGAAAATACGCACCGCATACTCACGCTCAACTTCATAGCGCGGGTGCATAAAGCGATTGGCCAATTCACCCGAGGTGGTGAAAATCAGCAAACCCGAGGTATTCATATCCAGACGGCCTATGGCTATCCATTTGCCACCGCGTACGCGCGGCAGCTTGTCGAATACCGAGCGCGGTTTTCCGGGTCGTCCTGGCTGACAATCTCGCCTTCAGGTTTGTGATAAAGCAGCACCTGCGGCAATTCAGCCTCAAACGGCAGATTGAGCGGACGGCTGTCCAGACGCACTACATCGCTCGCCACCACGCCAGCGCCAACTTCAGCTACCTTGCCATTGATGGTGATGCGGCCACTGGCAATCAGGGTTTCCATGTCACGGCGCGAACCCAGGCCAGCCAGCGCCAGCAGTTTGTGCAGCCGTTGCGGCGTGGCTTCGGGATCGACCGCTACCGGTTTGGCAAGGGGACTGCGGGTGTTGCGTTGTTGCTTGAAAGGACGAGCCATGGAGGTAACCTAGCGAGAGCTGCTTGAGAATATTGCCGCTATTATAAGCCAGCAACCCCCCTTACGCCCTGATGCATTTAGATTTCCCGCTCAGATTTCGATATCCAGCGGAATTTCCTGCTGCACAAAATGCTGGATGGGCGGCAGCTCAGACAAGGCACGCAGGCCCAGATCGTCCAGAAAAGTCTTAGTAGTGGCATACAGCGAGGGACGGCCAGGCACATCGCGCTGACCGACAATATCTATCCAGTTGCGCTCTAGGAATTGGCGCATGATATTGGGGTTGACCGCCACCCCGCGGATTTCTTCAATATCCCCGCGCGTAACGGGCTGCCTGTAGGCAATGATGGCCAGGATTTCCAGCGCCGCGCGTGAATACCGTGCCGGGCGCTCAGGGTTAAGCCTGGCGATAAACGGTGCCAAATCTGCCTGGCCTGGAAGCGCCAGCCACTGGCCACCTGGACCAGTTCCATGCTGCGGCCCTGCCAATCCTGTCTGAGTTCATCTAGCAACATGCGTAAGGTGGCACGCTCCATACGCCCGGCAAAAGGCCGTAGCAGACTATCCAGCGATAGTGGCTCGCCCGCTGTCAGCAGCACGGCTTCCAGCACCTGCTTCATTTCGGCAATGCCCTGCACCTCCCAAGCCGCAGTGGCGGGGGCAGGCGTGGCCTGATCAGCAGAGGCCTTGTTGTTGGAAGTATCGTTCATATTCATGAGTGCTTGTTTTTTGCGGTCAGCCCGGTCTAATGACTGCTAAGCAGCGGCGCATCTGCCGCCTGCAAATAAATCGGGCTGAAAGGCTGTTGCTGGGTAATACGCAACAAGCCCTCGCGTGCCAGTTCCAGAATCGCCAGAAAATACACCACCAGCTTGGGCAGGCCGTCATTCACCACATCAAATAACTGGCTGAACTCCAGCAGGGTTTCATGCTGTAGCCTGCGCAGCACCAGGCTCATGTGCTCACGCACGGATAACTCGGCACGCCCCACACGGTGATGCTGAAAATGACTGGCGCGCTTCAGCACCGCCTGCCAGGCTGACATCAACTCATCAAAGCTGACCTCGGGCCAGACGGTTTCTGCCACATGTTCGTAGTAAGCCCGCGCCACCTGAATTTCCTGCCCGGCCTGCGGCAGCTGGTCCAGACGTTCTGCTGCCAGTTTGATGGCTTCATATTCCATCAGGCGGCGTACCAGTTCAGCGCGTGGGTCTTCTTCATGCGCCATGGCTTCAGGCTTGGGCAACAGCATGCGTGACTTGATCTCGATCAGCATGGCCGACATCAATAGATAGTCGGCCGCCAGCTCCAGCCTGTCTTCGCGCATTTTTTCAACATAACCCATATATTGCAGCGTGAGTTCTGCCATGGGGATATCAAGAATATCGAGGTTGTGCTTGCGTATCAGGTAGAGCAGCAGGTCTAGCGGGCCTTCAAAGGCATCCAGATATACCTCTAGCGCGTCCGGCGGAATGTATAAATCCTGCGGGATAGTATCCAGCTGTTCGCCATAGATACGGACATCAATCGGCAACTGACTGCTCATGTCAGCGCCCCGCTAGGTGGCAGATAGCCAGGCTTATCCAAAAATGCCACCAAACACTCTCAGCAGCAGCTGGATAATAGGCAGCATGATGGTGGATAAGATGCCAGTGAACAGCAACACCAGCAAAATAATGAAGCCATAGCGTTCCAGCTGGGCAAACTTGTACGCCATCTGGTTAGGCAACAGGCTTACCGCAATACGACCGCCATCCAACGGTGGTAATGGCAGCAGGTTAAGCACCATCAGCACAATATTAATCAGAATCCCGGCCTGCCCCATCAAGCCCAAAGGCACACCCACTGTTGCGGGCAAGCTCATGGACAACTTATAGGCCAAAGCCCATAACACCGCCATCAGCAGGTTGGACAATGGGCCAGCCGCAGCCACCCAGCGCATATTGTGCTTGGGGTTTTGCAGGCGCGAATAATCCACCGGCACGGGCTTAGCCCAGCCAAACATAAAAGGGCTACCCACGGCTAGCAGCACTATGGGGAGGGCGATAGTACCGATAGGGTCAATATGCTTGAGCGGATTGAGCGTAATTCTGCCCAGGCTTTCCGCGGTGGTATCGCCAAAATACTTGGCCACATAGCCATGTGCTGCTTCGTGCACGGTAATGGCAAAAATCACAGGCAGGGCATAAATGGCAATCTGTTGTACCAGCGACAGCTCCATTACGCCTCCAGCCCAAAGGGTGCAGGGTCTCCCCCGCCAAGCCGGATCAAGGCTGGGCTTTCACCCGTCAGGTCTATCACCGTAGTGGCTTCAATGGCACAGGCTCCGGCATCAATCACCAAATCCAGCTGGTGCTCAAGTTCATCGCGGATTTCCCAACCTTCATTATGCGGAGCATCATGCCCAGGCAGTTGCAGCGTCATGCTGAGCATGGGCTCGTTCAACTCTTCAAGCAGGGCTAGAGTCACGGCATGTTGCGGCACACGCAGCCCCACAGTGCTGCGCTTGGGGTGTTGCAGCCTACGCGGCACTTCACGCGTGGCCTTGAGAATAAAGGTGTACTGCCCTGGGGTATTGGCCTTGAGCAGACGAAACTGGCTGTTATCCACCTGGGCATAGGTGGCCAGCTCGGCCAGATTGCGGCAGACCAGGGTGAAATGGTGGCTGTCATCCACGCCACGGATGGCGCGTATGCGGTCTTGCGCCTCTTTGTTGCCCAGCATGCAGCCCAGCGCATAGCTGGAGTCTGTGGGATAGGCAATTACGCCACCGTCACGCAGGATAGCCACCGCCTGATTTATGAGGCGGGACTGGGGATTATCTGGATGAATTACAAAATATTGCGCCAACTTGTGATGACCTCTGGTGATGAGCGATGGATAGAACTGCAAATATCTGAATCGACAGCGCTTGCATGGAAAAGCCAGTGCCTAAAAAACCAGCGCAGGCGATGGCAATATTTATGACAAGATATTAAATCATGAAGCCAGTGCTGTTGCCTGTGCATTCAAGCCTAGTGTTTCCGGCCAATCCTGCCATAGCGGTACACAGCCACGCGGCAACTCGGGCAAACGTCCCATCTCGATATACGCATGGCTAGCGCATGATAATCGGAACCTAATGAAGACTTGAGCCCAAACATCGCCGCCAGCTTGGCGTATTCCTGATACTGATCTACGGTATGACTGCCTGTCACCACTTCAATTGCCGCCCCGCCAAGATTGCGAAACTCTTCCAGCAGCAACAGCATATTGCTGCGCCCAAAGTCGTAACGTCCCGGGTGTGCAAGCACGGCTTCGCCGCCACTGCCCTTGATCCAGCCTATGACATCTTCCAGACTGGCCCATTCATGCTCGAAATAGCCAGGCTTGCCTTTGACCAGATAGCGCTTGAATATACTCTTGATATTGGAGGCATAACCTTTATCCATCAGGTAACGTGCAAAATGCGCGCGGCTGATGATGCCCTGCTGGGCATGGGCATAAGCCCCTTCCAGACTACCCTCAATGCCAAATTTGCTCAGGCTTGCGGCCATGCCGACTGCACGTAAATGACGTCCGGCACGGATTTTTTCAAGCCCGGCACGCAAAGGCTCGTAGTCAGGGTCCACACGCAACCCCACCACATGGATGGTACGTCTGCGCCAGGTGACCGAGATTTCCACGCCGTTGATGAATTGCATGTCGTGCTCGGCGGCCACTTTGGCTGCCACCGCCAGGCCAGCGGTATCATCATGATCGGTCAGGGCCAGCACCTTCACACCCTGAGCAGCCGCATGCGCTACCAATGCCTCGGGCGCAAGTAGGCCGTCAGATACGGTGGAATGGCTGTGCAGATCAATCAGGGCGGGCATGGAGTGGCTGGGTAATAACGGCTTGTTAGACTTGCGGAATCATAGCAAAATACCGCTTAACCTAAAACCTAACCTGGGTTCGCACTGCGGATCTGCCTCGGACAAGCGCATGAAGTTTCTTTACGACTTATTCCCCGTCATTCTTTTCTTTATCGTTTACAAGTTTTTCGGCATTTATGAAGCCACGGCCGCAGCCATGGTGGCCACCATCGCGCAGATCATCTGGGCCAAGGTCACCACAGGCAAGATCGATGTAACCCTCATCATCAGCGGCGTGATCATTGTGGTGTTTGGTGGTGCCACGCTCTGGCTGCATAACGAAAACTTCATCAAGTGGAAACCCACCGTGCTGTACTGGATTTTCACCGTGGCCCTGATAGGCAGCCAGTTGCTGTTCAAGCGCAACCTGATCCGCAGCCTGATGCAACAACAGATAGCCATGCCTGACCCTATCTGGGGCAGGCTCAATCTGGCTTGGGCCATCTTCTTCTTGTTGCTGGGCTTCCTTAATCTCTACGTGGCCTTCAATTACTCCACAGAAACCTGGTTGATTTCAAACTGTTTGGCACCATGGGCCTGATGTTTGTGTTTGTGATTGGCCAAACCTTGCTGCTCAACAAATACATCACCGCGCAAGACCCCAAATAAAGCCCTGGCAGTTACCGCCCAACCCAGCCATTTTCTGTTATTCAACAGCAAGTTACCCCTAGAGGAACCCCTAGCATGTGGTATGCCATCATTGCCGAAGATCACCCCAATAGCCTGGAAAAACGCCTGGCAGCCAGGCCTCCTCACCTTGAGCGCCTGCAAGCTTTGCAGCAGCAAGGTCGTTTGTTGCTGGCTGGCCCCTTCCCGGCGATTGATAGTGTAGACCCAGGGGCCGCTGGCTTTAGTGGCAGCCTGATTGTGGCTGAATTTGATTCCCTAGAATCCGCGCAGGAATGGGCGAATCTTGATCCTTTTGTGAACGCTGGCGTTTATGCCACTGTCACAGTCAAACCTTTTAGAAAAACCCTGCCTGTTTAACGCGCTGCAAATATGACGCTGATCGAAGAAATCCGTAGCAAGCTTGCCGTGCTGGAGCCAAGCCATATCGAGATTCGTGACGATAGCGCGCTACATAAAGGACATGCTGGTAATACTGGTGGTGGGCATTTTCAGCTGACCATCATCAGCGCACAATTTAAGGGATTATCCCAGGTGATGCGGCACAGGCAGATTTACTCGGCCTTAAGTGGCATGATACCCACACGCATCCATGCACTGAGTATTCAGGCTTACAGCAGTGACGAAACTAGTGAAGAAACCCCAGACTAGTTCTGATTTCATCAAATATTAGTTTCACAATAATAAGGAATAATAGCCTGCACACATATCCAGATGACCTACAAATGCCGTAGCATTCTGAATGAGTGGTTCAGCCCAGCTTGAAAAACTGGCACAAATATAATTACACACAGCGTTATTGCTTATTTATTTGCTTTTAAATTACTATAAAAATCTTCGTACTCCTTTTCCTAAAAAATCCGATTAAGGAACAAACATGAAACTCACCACTGGCGCATTGATCGCAACCCTGGCTTTTGGCCTGATCCAACCTGCATTTGCAGCTGGCAGCGCTGGCAATCTGGCCACTGTTAACGGCAAGCCCATCAAGCAATCCCTGTATGACTTCATCGCCAAGGAAGCATCAGCACGCGGCCAGACCGTTGATGACAACGTCAAGAATGTAATTATCAACAAGCTGATTGGCAGCGAGTTGGTGTACCAAGAAGCGCAACGCACTGGCCTGGACAAGCAGCCTGATTATCAAGCCAAGGAAGAACTGGCCCGCCGTGAGCTGCTGGTTAACAGCTTCCTGCAGGATTATGTCAAGAAGCACCCAGTCAGCGATGCCGACGTTAAGCTGGCTTACGAAAAGTACAAGCAAGAACTGGGTGACAAGGAATACAGCGCACGTCATATCCTGGTAGGCACAGAAGCTGAAGCCAAGGACATCATTGCTCAACTCGGCAAAGGTGGCGATTTTGCCAAGCTGGCCAAGGAAAAATCCAAGGACCCAGGTTCTCAGGAAAAAGGCGGTGATCTGGGCTGGTTTGCCCCCGCTGGCATGGTCAAGCCTTTCAGCGAAGCCGTTGCCAAGCTGCAAAAAGGCAAGTACACCACACTCCAGTACAAACCCAGTTTGGCTGGCACGTCATCAAGCTGGAAGATACCCGCGCTACTCAGCCACCAGCATTCGATGAAGTGAAGGAAGGCCTGCAAAAGCAACTGCAACAGCGTAACCTGGAAAAGCTGCTGACAGACCTGCGCGCCAAGGCCAAGATTGAAGGCCCAGCTGGCGCCGCTGCACCAGCCGCTGCCCCAGCTGCCAAGTAATCTGCTTTAAGCGTATCAAAAGCCTGTCTGATGCCAGGCTTTTCAATAAAAACCTGCTTAATCGCAGGTTTTTTACCATACAGCGGCTGGGGTATAGCCGCTGTAGCCTACCCAGCCTGCTAACATAAGCCTTTAACCTGACCTGATCGCCGCATGAAACCACACGCCATACACTACGAAGTGCGCATGGATGCGCCGCAATCTCATTTGTTTGCGGTGGATTGCCATATCGCTGACCCTGACCCACAAGGCCAGCAGCTCACCCTGCCCGCCTGGCTGCCTGGTAGTTATCTGGTGCGAGATTTTGCGCGGCATATCGTCAAGCTCAGCGCCAGCCAGGGCGGCCAAGCGCTGGCAGTACGCAAGCTGGACAAAAGTCGCTGGCAAGTGGAAGCGCTAGCCGGGGCAAACAGCAAGCAGCCGCTGATCATCAGTTACCAGGTTTATGCCTATGATTTGTCGGTACGCACTGCTTATCTTGATCACACGCGGGCCTATTTCAATGGCAGCAGCCTGTTTTTGCAGGTCGAGGGACAGCAAGAACAGCCCGTCAGCGTCACCCTGCACAAACCGGGCAAACCTTATGCCCACTGGCAAGTGGCCACCACCCTGCCTGCACGCAAGGTAGATAAGCAGGGATATGGACTTTATAGCGCTGAGAATTATCTGAGCCTGATTGATTTCCCGGTAGAGATAGGCGAGCTGGCGATTGCGGAATTCAAGGCCATGGGCGTGCCGCACAGGTTGATTGTGTCTGGTCGCCACCGTGCTGATCTCAAGACCATCAGCCGCGACCTCAAGCGCATTTGTGAGCATCACATCCGCTTCTTTGGTGAGGCACCATTTCAGCGTTATGATTTTCTGCTTTATGCAGCAGCCGATAATCAATACGGCGGGCTGGAACACTGCGACTCCACTAGCTTGATCTGCCCACGCAGTTGGTTACCTGTCAAAGGCGAACAGCACGACACCAGCAACTATCAGGACTTCTTGGGTTTATGCAGCCATGAGTATTTCCATGCCTGGCACGTCAAGCGCATACGCCCCAAGATATTTGGCCAGCCCGATTTAAGCCGTGAGGCTTATACGCGCCTGCTGTGGGTATTCGAGGGTTTCACCGCTTACTACGACACCCTGGCGCTGGTGCGTTGCGGCCTCATGAGCGAGCAGGAATACCTGGCGGCACTGGATAAAGACATCACGCGTTATCTACGCACGCCTGGACGCCAGATACAGCCATTGGAAGACTCCAGCTTTGATACCTGGATCAAGCTGTATAAACCCGACGAAAACACGCCCAACAGCCAGATCAGTTACTACCTCAAAGGCTCTCTGGTGGCGTTGGCGATGGATCTTAGCCTCAGGCTCAAGGGCAAATCGCTGGATATGGTCATGCACGCACTGTGGCAGCGCTACAGCAATTCCGGCCTGCTGGTAGAAGAAGACAGCATGCAGGCACTGATTGCCGAAGTCTGCGGCCAAAAACTGGCCACCCTGTTCCGTGATTGTGTACAAGGCGTAGGTGATCCACCGCTGAAAACCTTGCTGGCGAAATTTGGCCTTGAACTCAGCACACCCAAGCCCGGCGAGGCCGACCTGGTACGCCAGCAACTCGGGCTGCAACTGGCGGCAGATGATACCCGCATCAGCCACGTATTTAGTGGCAGTGCGGCGGAACAAGCCGGGCTGGCGGCGGGCGATGTCATTATTGCCCATGATGAACTCAAAGCCAGCGCCAAGAGCTTGAAGCAGCTCCTCAAGCGCCAGCCAGGCAAGATCAAGCTGCATTACTTCCGCAGGGATGAACTGCTCAGCACCACGCTGCAAGTGCGAGATCATGCGCTGGAAGGCAGCAAGCTCAGCATCAAGCAAGCAGCCAGCGCCAAGCAGCAGCAATTGCGCCAGCACTGGCTTGGTGCAAATTGATACAATAGCCATTCGCATTAAATGATGAGTTTCAAACCTAATATGATCAATTTCAGCCTGACCCGGCCAATTGCAGTGCCGCGTTCACCTCTCTCTTTGCGTATTCAGTCATGCATCAGCCTGCTGAGCAGCGTCCTGGCCTTATTGGCGATGCTGGGTAGCAGCGCAGCCTACGCGGTGACCGACGAGGAGAAAGCGCAAACCGCTGTGCATATGCTGGACTACGTCAGCGTTGATTACCCAGAGTTTGTGCAAAATGGCGAAGTGCTCAACCCCGAGGAATATGCCGAGCAACTGGAATTTGCCACCCACTCTGGCAGCCTGATCAAGGAACTGCCCGTAACACCAGAGCAAGGCCAGCTATTGCAGCAGGCCGCCAGCCTGCGCGAGCAGATCATTGCCAAGGCTGAGGGCAGCCAGGTTTCTGCGGCAGCCAATAGTCTGCGTCTTGCGGTGATCCAGGCTTACAAACTCACGGTAGCACCCAAGGAAACCCCAGACCTCAATCGCGGTGCCCAATTATTTGCCAGCACCTGCGCGGCCTGCCATGCAGCACTGGCCATGGAGATGGCCCACTGGCCAAGGGTTTAGAGCCTGAGCCTAGCAATTTCCATGAGCAAGAGCGCATGCGCATGCGTAGCGTCTATGGCCTCTACAACACCATCACGCTGGGCGTGAATGGCACGCCCATGCAGCCTTATTCTCAATTGCCGGAAGTTGACCGTTGGAGCCTGGCTTTTTATGTTGCCAGCCTGCGCTTGAGCGCTGAACAGAAACAACATGGTCAGACGCAATGGCAGCAAGGCCAAGGCAAAGAAGCCTTGGCTACGCTCAAGCAGTTGGTAATGCTCGCCCCTGCCGAAGCTGAACAAGCCAAGCTGAATGATGTGCAAGCCTATCTGCTGTCACAACCCGCCGCCTTGCAAACCCTGGCTGCCAACCCACTGGATACCGCCCGCAGCAAGCTGGCAGCCACGCTGGCAGCCTATCGTGCTGGCGATGTGGCTGGCGCACGCCAGCATGCCATCAGCGCCTATCTTGAAGGCTTTGAGCTGATAGAAAACGGCCTCAACAATGTGGATAAAGGCCTGCGTATAGAAGTTGAGCGCGAGATGATGGATTTGCGCAGCGCCATTGCATCACGTGCCAGCGTCGAACAGATAGAAAGCCGTATCACCAAGATCAATACCCTGCTGGATGATGCCGCAGAAAAACTGGTGGCAGGCAGCCTCAGTGGGGCTACCGCATTTGTCAGCTCGCTGCTTATCCTGCTGCGTGAAGGTCTGGAAGCCATTCTGGTACTGGCAGCACTCAGCGCATTTATCCGCAAGACTGGCCGCAGAGACGCCCTGCCCTACTTCCACCTGGGCTGGATTATTGCCGTGGTACTTGGCGCTATTACCTGGTTTGTTGCCAGCTATCTGCTGACTATTTCCGGAGCGGGTCGTGAAATGACAGAGGGTATTACCGCGCTGATTGCCTCGGTGATGCTGCTTTATGTCGGTTACTGGCTGCACAGCAAATCGCATGCGCATGCTTGGCAGCAATTCATCAGCAGCCAAGTCACCGCTGCGCTGGACAAGCGCACCTGGTGGGCCATCGCTGGCGTATCTTTCCTCGCGGTCTACCGTGAGTTGTTTGAGGTAATTCTGTTCTATGAAGCACTCTGGGCACAGGCTGGGCCTGAAGGCCAGGGGGCGGTCATCGGTGGTATTGTCGCCGCCATGGTATTACTGGCGATTTTGACCTGGGTCATCCTCAAGTACAGCGTACGCCTGCCGCTGGGCAAGTTCTTTGCTGCCACTGCGGGCCTGCTGGCCTTGCTGGCCGTGATCTTTGCTGGTAACGGCATTGCCGCACTGCAAGAAGCAGGCTTGATCACTGCAGACCGTATCAACTTCATCACCGTGCCACTGCTGGGTATCTTCCCCACCATACAGACCCTGGCGGCACAAGGCATAGCCTTGGCCTTGGTGATTGCGGGCATGCTGGCAAGCCGTAGCCAGGGCAAGCACTAAGCTCTTACACAAGGCTGGCAGTAGCAGCCATCTCAATGAAAAAAGCCTGGCGATGCCAGGCTTTTTTATTATCTTGAGAGCAATCTCCAATGCGCGCTTAGCGCTTACTTAACCGCAGAAAACTCCAGCGCATTACCATCGGGGTCACGGCAGAACACGGCTGCACGGCCAGACATGCTCATGGTGTATTCCACCCCGGCTGAATCCAGCGCGGCGGTGATAGGCAATACATCATCCACCGAGAACGCCACGTGATAATCACGGCCACCATGCGCGGGATGTACTACCTCGCTATAGGGATTGGGCACTACCATCAGGTGCAACTGGTTGATACCTATGTCATACCACACGCCTTCAAAACTCAGCGGCGGGCGCTTGTCGCTGGGGCTCAGGCCCAGTAGGCCTTCGTAAAAATCGCGTGAACGCTGCAGGTCGGCAACAATAATTCCGGTGTGCAGCATTTGATTGATCTTGATCATTGTTAACTCCATTTCAAGGCATAGCCCATGGGGGGAATGGCGTAGTCTGGTTAGAGGATGCCGTACACCAGGCAGCTAGCCCAGTGCTGGCGAGTCCGGCTTCAAGTGGCACGGAACATGAAATACACTGCGGCCACCAGGCACAGGCCAGCCCAAAGAAAATCAAGCTTGACTGGTTGTTGCATATAGAAAATGGCGAACGGCAGAAACACGCTGAGCGAGATGACTTCCTGCAATATCTTGAGCTGGGCCAGCGACAGCACTGTATAGCCTATGCGATTGGCGGGCACCTGGAACATATACTCCAGCAGCGCCACGCCCCAGCTCAGCAAGGCGGCGAGATACCAGGGTTTATCGTTGAGGTTTTTCAGGTGCGCATACCAGGCGAACGTCATGAAGACGTTGGAGACGCCTAATAGCAACACGGTTTTCCAGACCACTGGCATGGCTGGCCTTAAGCTCAGATAGCTGCGTCGTCGGTCTCACCGGTGCGGATGCGGATGATCTGCTCTACCGGGCTGACGAATATCTTGCCATCACCAATCTTGCCGGTGCGGGCGGCCTTGATCACGGCCTCAACGGCTGCATCAACCATCTCGTCCGTCACCACCAGCTCTACCTTGATCTTGGGCAGAAAATCCACCACATATTCGGCACCACGATAAAGTTCGGTATGGCCTTTCTGGCGACCGAAACCCTTGACCTCGGTCACGGTGAGGCCGTTGGCGCCAATCTCGGACAGTGCTTCACGCACTTCGTCGAGCTTGAATGGTTTGATAACGGCTTCGATTTTTTTCATGATGGTTTTCCTTCTCCTGTTGACTTAGCGTCTTACACACATTGGCAATGTGCCTTACGGCCCAACCAGCTGTCATGGTACAAACTTATTGGTCAGGGGGTAGCGTCTATCCTTGCCAAACCCCCGCTCGGTAATCCTGACGCCAACTGGTGCCTGGCGTCGTTTATATTCATTGCGGTCTATCAAGCTGGTGACCCTGTCTACGTCCTGCTCTCTATAGCCCAGATTAATAATCTCGCTACGGCTCATGTCATGTTCAACATAGGCTTCAAGTATGGCATCGAGCACGGCGTAATCCGGCAGGCTGTCCTGGTCTGTCTGATCATGGCGCAACTCAGCCGAGGGTGGGCGCAAAATAATGCGCTCAGGGATCACTGGCGAGAGTGTATTGCGATAGCGCGACAGTTGGTAGACCAGTGTCTTGGAAACATCCTTGAGCAGCGCAAAGCCTCCGGCCATGTCACCGTATAAAGTGCAATAGCCTACCGCAGTTTCGCTCTTGTTGCCCGTGGTAATGACCAGCTTGCCAAACTTGTTGGATAAGGCCATCAGCAAGGTGCCGCGTATGCGCGCCTGCAGGTTTTCTTCCGTGGTATCAAAGTCTGTCCCGGCAAAGGCGTCAGACAACGTGTGGCTAAAGCTATCAAACACGGGCGCTATCGCCAGCTCCTGATAGCGTACCTTAAGCCCTGCTGCCATGCTGCGGGCATCTTCCAGACTCATGCTGGCGGTGAATTCCGAAGGCATCATCACCGTTTCAACACGCTCTGCGCCCAGCGCATCCACGGCAATTGCCAGTGTCAGTGCTGAATCTATGCCGCCAGACAAACCCAGCAAGACACCGGGGAAGCCATTTTTCTCTATGTAATCGCGCAAGCCTAGCTTGAGCGCTGCGTATACCGCTGCTTCCAGCTTGGGAAAGCCAATAATCTCTGCGGACTGAGGGGCTACCTTGTTGGGTATGCCACTGATATTCACTATGCCCAGCGCTTCTTCAAAAGCGGGTAATTGCTGGGTCAGCGCCCCCTCGTCATTCATCACGAACGATGCGCCATCAAACACCAGTTCATCCTGCCCACCCACCAGGTTGGCATAAATCACTGCCAGCCCGGTTTCGCTGATGCGCTCACGCACGACCTTGTGGCGTTCTTCTTGTTTGTTGAGATGGTAAGGCGAGGCATTCAACACCAGCAGCAGTTCAGCCCCGGCGTCACGTGCCTGCTGTGCAGGCGCAGGGCCCCAGACATCGGCACAGATGACAATGCCCAGCTTGCAGCCTTGATGCTCTACCACCAGTGCACTGCTGCCCTCGCTGAAATGGCGCACTTCATCAAACACGCTATGATTGGGCAGCAATTGCTTGTGATAGGTATGCACAATGCTGCCACCCAGCAATACCGAGGCAGCATTGTATCTATGCCCCAGATGCTTGCGCGGATGACCGAGCACCACCAACAAGTCATGCGGCAGGCTTTGTGCCAGCGCATGCAAGGTCTTGTCGCAGCGCTCATTAAAATCATGGCGCAGCAGCAAATCCTCAGGCGAATATCCCGATAAAGCCAGCTCAGGACTCAGCATCACGCTGGCCCCTGCCGCCCGCGCCTGCTGGGCATAGGCCAGCAGCTTGGCGCTGTTGGCGGCCAAGTCACCTACGGTGGCGTTGATCTGGGCTATTGCAATTTTCATGCGGCGATTTTCATCAAGATGCAGATTCGAGGCTGTATTAAGAAAAGCAAGCTGGTAGCCAGCTTAATAGCTGCCACCCGCATCCTTGATAATCTGCACGATTTCCGGCTTTTTACCCTTAAGTGCATATACCAGCGCAGTAAGGCCGTACTGATCGCGCTTCTTCACATCCGCGCCACTGGCCAGCAGCAATTTGACCAGTTCCACATTGCCGTCACTCACCGCATATTGCAGCATGGGCGTGCCTTCAGAATCGGCATGGTTCACATCTGCACCACGCTCAATCAGCACCTTGGAAGCATCCGTCTGCGATTTTTTCACTGCCCAGGAAAGTGCTGTCCATTTGGTCTTGTCCTGATCATCCAGCTTGGCACCCTTGTCCAATAGCAGGCGCACAGCATCAACATTGCCCTCACGCGCAGCAAACATCAGTGCCGTAAGGCCAAAGCGGTCACGTGCGGAAACATCAGCGCCTTGTTCAATCAGCGTGGCAATGGTGGCGGTGTCACCATTCTTGGCGGCATACATCAGAATGCTCTTGCCATCATCACTCTTGCTGCTGGGGTCTATACCATGGCCCACCAGCATCCCCACCATTTCGCTATAACCCGAAGTAGCGGCCATGCCCAGTGCGCTCCAGCCAGATTCATCCTGACCTTGGCATCTGCACCGTGATCCAGCAACACCTTGGCGCTGGCAACAAAATTCTTCTTTGCCGCAAACATCAGCGCCGTCCAGCCGCCATTGTCCTTGGCATTTACATCGGCGCCCTTTTCCAGCAATGCCTTAACCACATCAGCCTTATCCTTGCGCGTAGCGTACATGAGGGCGGTAATGCCATCGGCATCGCGGGTGTTGGGGTTAACGCCGCTGTTGAGCAAGGATTTGACCGTGACCACATCACCCTTGGATGCCACCGTCAGCAGATAGGGCACTTGCTCCTGTGCCGCCAGTGCCGATAAGGGCGTGGCAATCAGGGCAGAGCAAAACAGCACAGCTATGAGATGACGCGACATACAATTCCCGCTAATGGTTGAGATGGCGATTGCTTGGTGTTTAAAGCTTAATCTTTTAAATAATGCTGAGGTTTTACGCTTAAGACTTTACGCTTAGGACTTTACGCTGAGTCTCAACGCTTGGCTTCAAGCGCAGCCTGAACCGCTTCGCCCAAGCCAGCCGGAGAGCTGGCTACAATCACGCCAGCCTGTTCCAGCGCACGTATCTTGTCTTCAGCCTTGCCGCTACCGCCAGAGATAATGGCACCCGCATGACCCATGCGCTTGCCCGCAGGCGCAGTTTGACCCGCGATATACCCTGCCACAGGCTTGCTGACGTATTGCTTGATGTATTCAGCCGCGGCTTCTTCGTCACTACCGCCTATCTCACCCACCATAATGATGGCTTCGGTTTCCGGATCTGCCTCAAACAATTCTAGCAATCAATGAAATTCATGCCACGGATAGGGTCACCACCTATGCCCACGCAAGTAGACTGGCCCAGGCCCAATGCTGTGGTCTGGTGCACGGCCTCATAGGTCAGTGTGCCTGAGCGTGAGACTATGCCTACCTTGCCGCGCAGATGAATACTGCCTGGCATGATGCCTATCTTGCACTCATCCGGCGTAATCACGCCTGGGCAGTTTGGCCCAACCAAGCGCGTGCCATTGGCCTTGAGTGCAGCCTTGACGTTCAGCATATCCAGCACTGGAATGCCTTCGGTAATACAGACCACCAGTTCTATGCCAGCATCGCTGGCTTCAAGGATGGAGTCTGCAGCAAATGCGGGCGGCACGTAGATCACGGAAGCATTGGCTCCGGTCTCACGTACGGCTTCGCGCATGGTGTTGAACACAGGTAGATCCAGATGGCGTTGACCGCCCTTGCCCGGTGTCACACCGCCCACCATCTTGGTGCCGTAGGCCAGTGCCTGTTCGGAGTGGAAAGTGCCCTGCTTGCCAGTAAAGCCCTGGCACAGCACCTTGGTATTCTTGTTAACCAGTATCGCCATCTTTACACCTTCACTGCTGCAACTGCCTGCTGGGCGGCATCGGTCAGGCCCAGGGCGGAAATAATCGACAAACCACTTTCGCTAAGCATCTTGCGGCCCAGCTCGACATTGGTGCCTTCCAGGCGCACGACTACCGGAATCTCAATACCGACTTCCTTCACCGCAGTGATAATGCCCTCGGCAATAATGTCGCAGCGCATGATGCCGCCAAAGATATTCACCAAAATCGCCTTGACGTTGCTATCGGCCAGAATGATCTTGAAGGCACGCGCCACGGTGGTCGCAGTTGCACCACCACCCACATCCAAGAAATTGGCAGGCGCGCCGCCATGCAGCTTGATCAGGTCCATGGTTGCCATGGCCAGGCCAGCGCCATTGACCATACAGCCAATATTGCCGTTAAGCGCAATATAGTTAAGCCCGGCGTTGTGCGCCTCGGCTTCCTTGACATCGTCCTGGCTCCAGTCACGCTGCTCTGCCAGCTCACGACGGCGATACAAGGCGTTGTCATCCACGCTCATCTTGCAATCCAGCGCTACCAGTGCACCGTCAGCGGTAATCACCAAGGGATTGATTTCCAGCAATGCCAGATCGTTTTCCTTGAACAGGCGGTAAAGCCCCTTGGCTATGCGGGTGAAAGCAGCAATCTGCTCGCCAGCCAGCCCCAGCGCAAAGGCAATATTGCGCGCCTGGTAGTCCACCAGACCGTTCAGCGGATCACAGACCTCCTGCAAAATCTGCTCAGGGTGATGCTGGGCAATTTCTTCAATATCCATGCCACCTGCGGCAGAGGCCACCAGCACGACTCGCTCCAAAGAGCGGTCTACCAGCATGGAAAGATAAAGCTCACGCGCAATCGGCAGGGTTTCTTCAACCAGCACCTTGCTGACAGGCTGACCATCGGGAGCATTCTGGTAAGTCACCAGGGATTTGCCCAGCAGGTTGGCGGCTACATCCTTGACTTCATCCAGACTGCGTACCAGCTTAACGCCACCAGCTTTGCCGCGGCCACCCGCATGCACCTGGGCCTTGACTACCCAGGCATCACCCTCAAGGGCGCGCGCGGCATCCACTGCCGCCAATGCGACTCTGCCACCTGGCTACGCGGCACGGTCAGACCATAACGCTGCAGCAAGGCCTTGGCCTGATACTCATGCAAATTCATGTTTTTACTTTTGGTAATGGGCTAATGCTGTATTTTCGCGCAAAACCCCGTCTTGCGCCAGCTTGGGCTGTGCTGGCTGCTCAGTCACAGTCATTAACCTGAGGCATATTTTGCGGCACCAGACCAGTCCGGGCTGGCTATGTATAATGGCGGCTTACTTTTTTCGTCTTCTGCAGCGACTCACACCTATGCGTATCGTCATCCAGGGTCTTGCCATCAGCTACCCGCAACTGACTCATATCCATCAACTCAGCAGTGCCAATCCGCACCAGCAGTTTATCCAGACCGCCGAGCATGCCTACATGCTGCCCAACCAGCATGAAATCACGCCAGAACTGCGCGCCTTCTGCCTGGAGCAAAACCTGGATATTGCCCTGGTAGACGACAAGCACAACCTCAACAACCTGGGCCTGGCGTCATGGACATGGATTCCACCCTGATCACCATAGAGTGCATAGACGAAATTGCCGATATGCAGGGCTTGAAACCGCAAGTGGCCGCCATCACCGAAAGCTCCATGCGCGGCGAAATTGAATTTGCCGAAAGCCTGCGTCAGCGCGTTGCCCTGCTAAAAGGGCTGGATGCCACGGCACTGCAACGTGTCATTGATGAGCGCCTGCAACTCACCCCGGGCGCGCAAGCCTGGATACAAGCCTGCAAGCAGCACAACATCAAAACCATGCTGGTTTCTGGCGGCTTTGACTTCTTTGCCGACCGCGTACAAGCCATGCTGGGCCTGGATGTCGCGCGCGCCAACACGCTGGAAATTATTGATGGCAAGCTCACCGGACGCCTGCTGGGCAATATCCTCGATGCGCAAGCCAAGGCCGATTATCTGGAGCGCTTCCGCCAAGAGCTGGGCCTGCGACAAGACCAAGTGGTAGCCATAGGCGATGGTGCCAACGACCTGCGCATGA
Source organism: Methylobacillus glycogenes JCM 2850 (assembly GCF_000617925.1). GTDB lineage: Bacteria > Pseudomonadota > Gammaproteobacteria > Burkholderiales > Methylophilaceae > Methylobacillus > Methylobacillus glycogenes. The sequence continues at coordinate 62,993 of NZ_BAMT01000003.1, read as the reverse complement.
TGGCAGCCGCTGGTTGCGGCGTGGCCTATCACGCCAAGCCTGTGGTGCAGGCCGAAGCTAGCTATGCACTCAACCATGTCAACCTGGAGGGACTGGTGGCGTTGTTTACCCCATTAGTAGCCCACGCGGCCTCCCCCTCTGCAACAACCTGCCATTAAGGATAGAACATGACCAAGTCCCTACACCTTCCATTGTTGTTACTGGCCCTGCTCGGCCCCTTGCCCGCACTGGCGCAACCTTTGGCTGAGATACAGACCAATCAGGGCCTGATCATTGTCGACCTCAACAGCGAAAAAGCCCCTAACTCGGTGGCCAATTTCGTGCGTTATGCCAAGGAAGGCCATTACGCAGGCACCATCTTCCACCGCGTGATAGCGGGCTTCATGATCCAGGGGGGTGGTATGGATACCAATTACGAACTCAAGCCCACCCATGCGCCCATCCGCAATGAAGCCGACAACGGCCTCACCAACGCCACTGGCACCATCGCCATGGCGCGTACTGGTGATCCGCACTCGGCTTCTGATCAGTTCTTTATCAATGTGAACAACAATGCCTCGCTGAACTTCAGCGAGCGTTCGGAGACTGGTTGGGGTTATACCGTGTTTGGACGGGTGATCAAGGGTATGGACGTGGTGCAACGCATCGCGTTGACCCCCACAGATGGCGGCGATGCGCCTTATCAGAATATTATTATTGAGTCGGTGACGATCAAGGAAGACAGCCCAAAATAAAGGCTAGCCATAGCTGTATCAGTTGATTAGCATGGTGAGGTTTGCCAGTAGAGACGCCTGATGGATTCATCGGGCGTTTTTTGTTTTTGGGTTGCAGTGGTCTTGGCAGCTGATACTGTTAGCGAGAGATTTTGCTTCGCCTTGCCGGGAGAGTCCATTTCTTTTGCTTCGCCTCTATAGACCGGGGACATAGGTCTCCGGTATCTACACACTAAACCTGCACACCAGTCCTAGCCTTGCTCTGCAATAAACCTCCCCAAAGTCCGAAAAGCCTGCTCCACATCCGCATCTACAGGCTGACTGTAATTCAGCCTGATGCAATGTGCATATTGATGCCGCACCGAGAATATAGGCCCAGGCGCAATGCTGACGCCTTGCGCCAAAGCCTCGCGGAACAAGCGCAACACATCCACATGTTCTGGCAAGGCCACCCAAAGGAAATACCCGCCATGCGGTCGGGTAACGCAGGTGTCCGCCGGGAAATGCTGAGCCACCAGATGTAAATAGTGATGCTGCTGCAATTCAAATTGCGCGCGCAATTTGCGCAGATGCCTGTCATAGCCACCATGCTGGAGATAATCAGCGATGGCAGCCTGGGCGATGGTACTGGTCGATAGGGACGTAATCACCTTGAGTCGCTCAACTTCTTGCTCATACCGTCCCGGCAGGGTCCAACCTACACGGTAGCCGGGTGCCAGCGTCTTGGAGAACGAGCTGCAGTGCATGACATAGCCTTCACGGTCAAAGGCCTTGGCGGGCTGATGCTGTTGCGCACTGAAATGCAGTTCGCCATAGACGTCATCCTCTATCAGCGGTATCTGGTAACGCGTCACCAGTTCCACCAGCGCACGTTTGCGCTCTGTCGGCATGCTGGCACCTAGCGGGTTCTGCAGGCTGGTCATGCTCCAGCAAGCGCGTATTGGGCACTTTTCCAGCATTTGTTCCAGGTATTCGAGGTCCATGCCCAATACCGGGTCCACCGGGATTTCTACAGCCTTGAGTTGCAGTCTTTCCAAGGCCTGCAGGCAGCCATAGAAGGCGGGCGATTCTATCGCCACCAGGTCTCCAGGCTTGGTCACTGCTTCCAGACAGAGGTTGAGTGCTTCAAAAGCGCCGTTGGTGATGACGATGCGGTCTACATCGGCTTCTATGCCTTGCATCAGGTAGCGTTTGGCAATCTGGCGGCGCAGATCCTGATTGCCAGGCGGCAGGGATTCGACAATATCTGCCGCGCCCATATGTTTGGTCGCCCGTGCCAGCGAGCGCGACAAACGCTCCAGGGGGAACAGGGCTGGCCAGGGAAAGGCCGAGCCCAGCGGCACGGTCGCGGCATTTTTGATGGAGCTTAAGATGGAAAACACCAGATCGCTGACGTTGACCGCTGTGCTCTCCTGCTGGGTAACAGGCTTGCTGGGCGCAGGGATGGTCTTGATGGCGTGATGGCTGACATAGTAGCCAGACTTGGGCTGGGCGCGGATCAGGCCCAGGTTTTCCAGCTCGTAATAGGCCTTGAAGATGGTGGCAGGGCTGAGCTTGTGATTGAGGCAGGCCTGACGTACCGAGGGCAGTTTTTCGCCGGGGGCCAGTATGCCTGCACGTATGGCAGTGGCGATATCATGCACGAGTTTTTCGTAGAGTTTCATGCCGCTCCCAAAGCGCGCCATTCCCTGCCATAAGGCAGCTTAAGCACATGCAGAAAATTGAGTTCTTTCAAATCCCAGTGACAAAAAAAAACAGCCAATGCCAGTGAATAAAAAGGGGACAGAGGCAGTGACAAAAAAGGGGCCAGAGGCCCCTTTTGTATCACTCGCATTTGGTTCAAGCGAGATTCTTGCGCGAGAACACCAGTGTGGCATTGGTGCCGCCAAAGCCGAAGCTATTGGACAGCGCGGTTTGCACATTGGCATTGTCTATGCGTTGCCGGACGATGGGCAGGCCTTCCGCCGCCGGGTCAAGGTTCTCAATATTGGCTGAAGCGGCGATGAAATCACCTTCCATCATCAGCAGGGTGTAGATAGCTTCGTTCACCCCTGCTGCACCCAGCGCATGGCCAGAGAGGGATTTGGTAGAGGCAATAGCAGGCAGTTTGCCGTGCTTGCCGTCAGCAAATACTTCACGGATCGCTTCCAATTCCTTGGAATCACCTACCGGGGTGCTGGTGCCATGGGTATTGATGTAATCCACGTCACCCACGCCTTGCAGCGCCAGTTCCATGCAGCGCACTGCGCCTTCGCCACTAGGGGCAACCATGTCGTAACCGTCGGAAGTGGCACCATAGCCTACGACTTCGGCGTAGATCTTGGCACCACGCGCCTTGGCGTGCTCGTACTCTTCCAGCACCAGAATGCCGCCGCCACCAGAAATGACAAAGCCGTCTCTATCCTGATCGTAGGTACGTGAGGCTTTTTCTGGGGTGTCGTTATACTTGCTGGACATGGCACCCATGGCATCGAACAGATAGGACAGTGACCAGTGCTCTTCCTCGCCGCCGCCAGCAAAGACAATATCCTGCTTGCCGAGCTGAATCTGCTCTACCCCTGCGCCTATACAGTGGGCACTGGTAGAACAGGCAGAGCTGATGCTGTAATTAACGCCCTTGATTTTTGCGCCCGTTGCCAGGGTAGCGACAATGCCGCTACACATGGCCTTGGTCACCATATAGGGGCCAACACGACGTATGCCCTTCTCGGCCAGCACCGCATTGCTTTCTTCTATGCTCTCGGTAGAGGGGCCACCACCACCAACGATAATGCCGGTGCGCACATTGGAAACCAGGTCTTCGCCCAACTGGGCATCGGCAATCGCTTCCTGCAGTGCAATCCAGGCGTAGGCATGACCTTTGGCCATGAAACGCATGAGTTTGCGGTCTATCAGTGCTTGCACATCGAGCTTGACCGAGCCTGCCACATGCGAGCGCAGGCCGCGATCAGCGTATTCCTGATTGAAGGTAATGCCAGACTTGCCTGCACGCAGGCTATCTAGCACTTCTGACTTGTTGTTACCGAGACTGGAAACAATGCCCATCCCGGTGACCACGACACGACGCATTGCGTGTTCTCCTACATTGATTCATTGATGTCCGGGGCAAAAAACACCCATGCGGACTTGGCTACAAACGCTTGCTTAGAAATTGTCGGTACGAACAAACAAGCCTACGCGCAAATCGTTCGCAGCGTAAATCTCGCGACCGTCAATCTCCATGCGGGCATCAGCAATGCCCATGACCAGCTTGCGCATGATGACGCGCTTGAGGTCTATACGGTAAGTAATCTTGGTTCCGGTAGGCAACACCTGCCCGGTAAACTTCACTTCGCCTGCACCCAGGGCGCGGCCACGGCCCTTGCCACCCATCCAGCCCAGGTAAAAGCCCACCAGTTGCCACATGGCATCCAGACCCAGGCAGCCCGGCATTACCGGGTCACCCTCGAAGTGACAGCCGAAGAACCAGAGATCAGGCTTCACATCGAGTTCGGCAATGATTTCACCATTGCCATATTTACCGCCATCTTCAGTAATGGAGACGATACGGTCAAACATCAACATCGGCGGCAGCGGTAATTGCGCATTGCCTTCACCAAACATCTCGCCACGGCCGCAGCTGAGCAATTCTTCAAAGGTAAAACTATTCTGTTTTTGCATTTAGTTATTCTGTACTTTTCAATCCCGGTATTTTCGCCTGAAATGCAGTTTAACAAAAGCCCTAGACGATGAAAGTATTAAGATAAGACACAATATATCGCTCAAGCATGACAGCTAGGCTAGGCTTGCAACAGACACTTGTCGCCATTTTCGGCCTAGCTATACCGATCTGTTTACACCAGGAATTAAAACCCATACCATACGGGAAATTTTCCGCTTCACGATAAGCACCCCCGCAACCATCCTCTGTACTGGACATCCTAGATGAGTGACCGTCAACTGGCCGACTGGCGTAAAGAAGCCCTGCACCTGCAATCTGAAGTCAATCAAGTCGTCGTCGGTCAAGCTGACGCAGTGCGTTTGATTACCACCTCCATCTTTGCGCGCGGCCATGTGCTGCTCGAAGGCGATGTAGGCGTGGGCAAAACCACCTTGCTGCGCGCCTTCACGCGTGGCATAGGCGGTGGTTATCAGCGTATTGAAGGCACCATAGATTTGATGCCCAACGATCTGGTGTATCACACTTATCTCGGTGATGACGGCAGGCCGCACGTCAGCCCCGGCCCCCTGCTCTCGCATGGCACTGATCTCGCTGTGTTCTTCTTTAACGAAATCAACCGTGCGCGGCCACAGGTTCACTCACTGCTGCTGCGTGTGATGGCAGAACGCACTTTGTCTGCCTTCAATCGCGAGCACACTTTCCCGCATATGCTGGTGTTTGCCGACCGTAACCAGGTTGAAAAAGAAGAAACCTTCGAGATACCTTCTGCCGCACGTGACCGCTTCATGATGGAAATCCCCATCTTGGTGCCTGCCGATCTCGACATTATGGAATCACTGATTTTCGATACCCGTTACCATGATGTCGATGCCCTAGTGAACCAGGTCAAACCCGATATCCTGCAATTTGACCAGCTCAATCAAGTGGCGGCAGAGATTCAGTCCAGCATACAGGCTAGCCCCACCCTGCGCCGCTATGCCCTGGATTTGTGGCTGGCCACCCGCAGCCCGGCCGATTATGGCGTCAAGATTGAAGGTGTGGACAGCAAGCGCCTGGTGGTAGCGGGCGCCAGCCCGCGCGGTATCGCCATGATGATGCGCGCTGCACGCGTCAATGCCTGGCTCAATGACCGTGAAGCCGTAGTGCCCGAGGATATTCACGCGGTGTTCCATGAAACCGTGGCGCATCGTCTGGTGTTCAGCCCTATCTACGAAATGCGCCGTACCGAAATTGCGCGCGAGCTGTTGAGCCAGATCATACACGCCATCAGCGCGCCTTGATGCCATGGTGCCCGAGCTCGCCAAGGAATACACCTACCAGATCGGCTGGCGCTCACGCGGCCGCCATCCAGGCCGCCACGCCAGTTCGCAACGCGGCCTGGGTATGGATTTCATGGGCCATGCGCCGCTGATCTCCTACCCCGACCCGCGTCGCATAGATCTGCGCCTGACCCTGCGCGACCCCATGGAACAAGTCTATGTGCGCATCTACAACCAGCGTAGCGCCACGCCAGTGTTTGTTGCCTGCGATCTCTCAGGCTCCATGGGCTTTAGCGGCCATGTCAACAAAATGCGCATCGCCGCCGAAATCACCGCCTCCACCGCGCAATCCGCCTCACGCATCAACGACCCGTTTGGTTTTATAGGCTTTGATAATCAAGTGCGCGATGAATGGCTGACACGCCCCAGCGTGCGGGTACAAGCCGCCTACGCTCTGGCCGAGCAACTGGAAAATTACCGCCCGCCGCATGTAGGCGGCGAAGGCCTGCTGGAAGTGGCCAAGCATTTGCCACGCGAGCGTTCGTTGGTGCTGCTGGTATCGGATTTCCATATGCCGCTGGATGTGATTGAAGAAACCCTGGGCTCCATGATGCGCCACCATGTGGTACCCATCGTGCTGTGGGATGTTGCCGAGTACAAGGCAATTCCCGAATTCGGCCTCACCCACGTCACCGATAGCGAAAGCGGCGAACGCCGCACACTGCTGCTGCGCAAATCCACTCATGCGCGCATCCAACATGCCTTTGCCGAGCGTCATGCCGCCCTGACCGCATTATTCATGCGCTATGACAGACCACCCTTCTTTATAGAACAGGGCTTCGACGCCGATGCCCTGACCGACTACTTCTACCAGTTTGTAACGGCATGACCATGACAAGACACCTGCGATTGATTGCCCTGCTTCTGCCACTCTGGCTCATGCACGGCTACGCCCATGCTGCCGCTGAAGATACCGGCCAGGTCAGCAGCAAGGAGCTCCCGGTAGACATCACTGCCATCAACCCCGAGCGTGAGGTGGGTTACCACGTCGGCGATGTGCTTACGCGTACCCTCATACTCAAGGTCGCGGACAAATATGAACTGCTGCCCACCTCTATCCCCATCCCCGGCAACCAGAAACGCTACCGCAACAAGGAACAAGGCATAGAAATCTATGCCAGCGATCTCAAGCACGAGCATAGTGGTGACCAAAACATCTACACCCTGCGCTTAAGCTATCAGGTCTTCACCTCCAGCATCGTCGCCAAGCCTGCCGCGTTACCACCGGAATTCGTCAAGTTCACTGGCGAGGGCCAGTTGTACCGTGTACGCCTGCCAAGCTGGAACTTCCGTATCTCGCCACTGGCTGTCTATGGCTCAGTGAGGATAGAAAAAGACATGAGCCAGTTCCGTGGCCCCTTGCTGCTGGATGATAAGAGACAGCAACTCACCCTGCGTATTGCCCTGGTGGTGCTGGGCCTCAGCCTGCTGGGCCTGCTGTATATCTTGGGCAATCGTAGCTGGCTGCCGCGCATGGGCGGACCATTTGCCAAGGCAATGCGCATAGTGAGAAAAACCCCGCAGGATGCGGCTGGCGTGCAGTTGGCCGTGAGCAGCCTGCATCAAGCCTTCAACCAGCATGCGGGCCACAGCGTGTTCACTGCCGAGGAAGTGCTGGCCAAGCTGCCGCAATTTGGCGTCATGCAGGCCGAGATTCAGCAGTTCTTCCAGCTATCGCGCGCGGTGTTCTTCGATGCCAAAGCCCCCAGCAGCCTCAATGAACCTGCACACGTCTGGCTGCGCAAATTCAGCCGCCGCTGCCGTGACGTAGAACGAGGGCTAAAGTAATGCAACGAGGACTTAAATAAGTGAATTTCGCGCACTCCTGGCTGCTATTGCTGCTGCCGCTAAGCCTGGTGCCGCTGTTGCTGGAGCGCCAGCACAGCCGCAGCTATTCCTGGCTGGGCCTGCTGCCGCGTGACCGCCTCTCCGATTTACTCGGCCTGCTGCTCAAGATCATGGCTGCGCTAGCGCTGGGCTTGATGCTGGTTGGTGCTGCAGGCCCAGCCACCGATGCGCAATTCATAGAGCGCGTTGGCCAGGGCGCACAGCTGGTGCTGATCATAGACCGCAGCGCCAGCATGGATGAGCCTTTCTCCGGTGCCGAGACCAGTGGCGTTGCGGGTGAATCCAAGGCTGCCGCTGCCGAGCGCCTGATCACGCACTTCGTCAAAGAGCGCAAGAACGATATGTTCGGCATGGTCACCTTCAGTAACTCCGCCATGCATGCCATGCCACTCAACGACAACCGCGAAGCCATACTGGCCGCCATACGCGCTGCCGGCGGCACTGCCCTGTTCCAGACCAATATAGGCAGCGGCCTCACCACTGGCCTTGCCCAGTTCGACAAAACGCCGGATTCTGGCTCGCGTGCGGTGATTTTGCTGTCTGATGGCGGTGGCCGCATGGGTGCCAACACCCAGCAAAAGATACGCGACTGGCTGGAGCGCATGAATGTGACGCTGTACTGGATTGTGCTGCGCCAGCCCGGTGCCACCAGTATCTTTGACACCAGTTATGTGCCGCCCGAGGACAAACCCCTGCCCCCGGCGCTGGAACTCAACGACTTTTTCAAGACCCTGCGCACTGGCTACCAGGCTTACGAGGCAGAAGACCCGAAATCCCTGGCAGCGGCGATTGAAGATATCAACCGCAAGGAAAAGAAACCCATACGCTATCAGGAAGAAATTCCTGGCCGCGATTACGCCCCGCTGTGCTATCTGCTGGCAGCACTATTGCTGGCCGGGCTGCTGGCAGCCAAATTCATAGAGGTAAGAACATGGCACTGAGTGCAAAGAAACTGACCTGGGGACTGCTGACCCTGGCGCTGGCGGCCGCAGGCATTGCCGCCTGGCAGCTAAAGCAAATTCAGGATATCCGTGAATTCAATCAGGCTGTCCAAGAGGCCAAAACGCCGACTACACACAAGGATAGTTTCGAGGCCAAGTTTGCCGTGGCCTACTGGCAAGCCAAGAATGCCCGCTATCAGGAAGCCACGCATTTATTTGGCCAACTGCTGGAACAAGGCAATGCCACGCAGAAATCCGCCGTGCAGTTCAACACCGGCAATATCTTCTTTTTGCGCGGCCTCATCGTCAATGGCAGCAATATCACCGTGCGTGATGAAACCGAATATCTGCTCAACCAGGCCAAGACCGCCTATGAGCAATCCTTGCGCCTGGATCACAGCTTCTGGGATGCGCGCCATAATCTGGACCGTGTGCTGAGCATGCTGCCCGCCACGCCAACACCGGGTTCAGGTGAGTCTGATTCGCCTGGCCTGATCATGGGCAACATTCCGGTTGGTCTGCCTTAAGAGCTGATGATGCCATTGCTGCGCTTTTTAAAACCCTATCTGCACCGCGATACACTGTTGCCACTAGTGGCGCTGCTGTTATTGCTGCTGGCCGCCTTCAAGCCCACCGTGCCCATTCCGCGCAATATCTACAGCTATATGCTGGTCATGGATATCAGCCAGAGCATGAACACCAAGGGCATGCACTGGCGCGGTAACGAAGTCTCGCGGTTGGATTACGCCAAGCATCTGGCGCATGACCTGGTGGCTGGCATGCCATGCGGCACCCGCGTCAGCCTGGCGTTTTTCTCCGGTGTCAGCGTGGCTGCGCTCTATACGCCTATCGAGGTATGCGCTAATTACGCGACCATACAAGATACCATTGCGCGTGCCGAATGGCGTCAGGCCTGGTCCGGCAACAGCCGCCTGCGTGAGGGCGTAGACTCATTAAGCCGCTTGCTGCGCACCATGCCCGAGCAGACCCAGGCCATATTCCTCACCGATGGTGAGGAAGCCCCGCGCCTGCATACCTTTAACACCCGCGATCTGGCCAATTTCCAGGGCGCGGGCGATTGGCTCATGGTCGGCATAGGCAGCAAGGAGCCACAGCCTATCCCCAAGTTTGACGAAAACAACAAGCTGCTGGGCTATTGGTCAGCAGAAAACTTTGTCATGCAGCCGGGTGTGGCGCAGATCTCGCAGCAGAATCTGGGTGCGCGTGATGAACGCACAGCCTCCTCGGCCAATGATCGCTACCAATCCACGATGGATGAGGAATACATGCTCAAGCTCAGCCAGGAGATAGGCGCACGTTACGTCAATGGCGATAGCCTGGAAGATGTGCGTAGCGAGATGGGCAAGCTCAAACCCAGCCGCCGGGATTTCTCACCCATGCATGTAGATTGGATACTGGCGCTGATTGCCGGGGCACTGCTGCTGTCGTCATACGCGCCGCAACGCTTGAAGAAACTACTCAAGCGACTCTCGCATCGACTCTCACATCCCCCCAGCGCCAAATCTTGATCTGGCATAGCAGACCTGGCATTTTTCGCCGTGGCTGCAATGCCCAACAGTTACGCTGACATACATTACAATTCCCAACCTTGTACCAGTTGGGAGTTTGTATGAAGTTGTCTATATTCACCTTATCCGCATTGCTGCTAACGCTCCAGACCCAGGTGATGGCCAGCCCGTTTGCCGACAAAGCCGCATTCGAGCAAGCCGCCAAACAAGAGGTATTGCAAGGCCGCGCCAACCTTAAGCTACAAGGCTTGATCGTGACAGAGTTTGACGACAGCCTGAATCTCTGTGGTGAACTGCAAGAAGACCTTGACGCCCCCTGGACGCGCTTTATCAAGATTTTTGACAAGCAGGCGCAGCGCTTTGATGCCGTGTGGATAGAACCTGCTGAGTCCGCCTATGAGGTGGAAGAGTTCAAGAAAAACCAGTTTGAAAGCTATTGGGATAGACGCTGTTCCAGCATCAGATAGTGCACAGGTATTTTACGTTAGCTCAGTCAGCGATACTTGCTCATTTTCCAAGGGCCCCCAACGCAGCCACACGCGCAAACGCCTGAAAGCATCGGCGTCCACGGCGGACGGCAATATCAGGCAAGTGATCTTGCCCTTGCCCTGCGCCAGGCGGAAATTCAGCAGGCTCAAGCTGGCAAACACCACGCTGTCATGCTGCAAGCGCACAGCCAACTGCCTGCCATCGCGCAGCGTCAGATGATAAGCCCCCTCTCTATCCAGCGCCAACAGCAGCACCGCATCATCAGACTGCCGCCAGGCATGCCTGAGCAGCGCCTGCCAGCCCAGCACCAGCAACACCGGGCATGCCGTCATGACGGCAAAGAAGCGCCACCACCAGGGCCAGGGCATAAGCCAGGCCAGGGTCAACACCGAAGCCAGTGCCATCAGCATGATGACGAGCAAGAGCAGAGCCAGATGCCTGGATGCGCCCAGCTTGAGCGTAATGGGTTTCACCGCTCTGGGTTTAGGCCGCAAGTGAGTTTGCACCGGGGTTTGCCCTGCTGCTTTCAGCGCTATGCTTTTGAATCCAGCGGCTATCCAGGCTGTGCATCTCCTCGCCGCCACCTTCACGCTATAATGCGCTTTGGACGCTGCTAACGACTTGTCTGCGTTCTCAGGTTTATTCATAGGCAATATTCAAGGATTAAGAAAGGTTCTGCATGAGTGCATGGCAAGAATTCCTCAGTAGCCGCACGCCCACCAGCACGGCGGACGATGCCGAGCAGGCCGCTCTGGCGCTGCCCACGGCCGAGGCTGGCGACAGCATAATGGTTGATCTCTCGCATTATGGCCTGCTCAGCCTGGAGGGTGAAGATGCCCAGACTTTTCTGCAGGGTCAGGTGACCAACGACGTAAAACTACTGAATGGCAGCAGCCACTACAGCGGCTACTGCTCGCCCAAGGGCCGCCTGCTGGCACTGTTTCTGGCTTTTGCCCATGACGGCAAACTCTGGCTGCAATTTGATGGTGGGCTGACAGCCGCCATTGCCAAGCGTTTACGCATGTATGTATTACGCTCTAAAGTGGTGATTACCGAGCACAGCGCTGAAACCCTGGTGCGTTTAGGCGTGGCAGGTCAGCAAGCTGAGGCCGCGCTGCGCGCGCAGTTCACCAGCATTCCTGAGACCGAGTACGCCGTGGTTTCCCAGGATGGGCTGGCCTTGATCCGCCTGCCCGGCAGCCTGCCACGTTACGAAATCATCATCCGGCGGCAGAAGCCCCTGCACTATGGGACAAGCTCGCCGCTACGCTCAAACCTGCTACTCAGGCCGATTGGGATAATCGCGAGATTCATGCCGGGATTCCGGAAATTGTCAGCGCCACTCAGGAAACCTGGGTGCCACAAATGGTGAATTTAGACTTGCTCAACGGCATCAATTTCAAGAAGGGTTGCTATACCGGGCAGGAAATTGTCGCCCGCACCCATTACCTGGGCAAGGTCAAGCGCCGTACCCACCTGGCGCACCTACCCCTGCTTGCGCCTATTGCTGCGGGTTCTGAAATCGTCGATGCCGCAGGCAATGTTGCAGGCCAGGTCGTGCGCAGTGCTGCCAACCCCGATGGCGGCCAGGATATCCTCGCCGAACTACGTCTGGAAAGCGTGGAGGCTGGGGCTTTGAGCTGGCAAGGTATGGCGCTGCAATTGCTGCCTATGCCATACGCGCTGGAAAAATAAATCATGCGCATATGGCTTTTACCCCGGCTCAACATCTGGGCATTGCTGGTTAGCATGGTGCTGGCTTGCAGCACAGCCGCCCTGGCTGAAAGCCCCAAGCGCGATCTGGCCAAGGAAGAAGCCAACCGCGCCCTGGTGCTGAAGTTTTACGATCAGTTCTTTAATCAGCACCAGGTGGCCAAAGCCGCCCAGGTAGTTGCTGAGCAATACAAACAGCACAACCCGGAAGTGCCTGATGGCAAAGCGCCATTTGTGAATTTCTTCACGCAGTATTTTCAGGAACATCCGCAGTCACGCGCCCATGTCATCCGCAGTGCCACAGATGGTGATCTGGTGTATCTGCATGTGCACTCGGTAAGCCATGCGCAAGATAGAGGCCAGGCCGTGGTGGATATATTCCGTGTAAAGGGCGGCAAAATCGTCGAGCACTGGGATGTGATACAGGATGTGCCTGCTGCAGCGCAGAATCGCAATACCATGTTTTGATGGGCGCACTGCATGATGAGACTGGGCAAGGCAATCAGCCTGGACAGCCACATCAAGCTAGATCAGGAATAAGTCATTGCCAGCCCGCTTGTTAATGATTACTCTTTACAATTGCCTAGCCCTGAAGCCATCATGCCCCCCAGCCAGACCCGCTCTAATTCCGCCACCTGGCTAGCCGCTCTCTACCCAAGTTTATTCTTCATGGGCACTGCACTGGCGGCCGAAGAACCCCCGCTGCAGATTGAGGAAATCACCATCAAGAGCCGCAGCAATCAGGGCGCTACCCGCCCCGGCGCTTTGCGGGATGAGCTGGTCAAAACCGAATCCATTTCCGAGCGCCGTATAGAACAATCCGGCGCTACCAATCTCACCGAGGCGCTGGAAAAACAGCCTGGCATCGCGGTGCAGGTGGAGTGCTCCATCTGCAATGTGCGCAATGTGCTGCTCAACAATCTGCCCGGGCGTTACACCACCCTGATGATAGACGGCATCCCCATCTATTCCTCGGTGTCTTCCGCCTATGGCCTGGATAGTGTCAGTGTCTGGGGCATAGAGCGCATTGATGTAGCGCGGGGGCGCGGGTGCCAGCCTGATTGCGCCCGAGGCGCTGGCAGGCTCGGTCAATATCGTCAGCAAGCGGCCACAGCAGGATATGGCCAGATTGCGTGTGCAGGGCGGCAGCTATGGCGCCAGGCTTTATGAAGGCTATCTGGCGCAGGCCATGCAAGGCGGCGCATTAACCGCAACCTTCAGCCAGAGCCGTCATGAAACCGTGGATGACAGCGGTGAAGGCGTCTCTGAATACACTGGCTTTGAGCGCAAGATGCTGGGCCTGGGCGCGTTTGTCGATGATATTGGCGGCTTTAAAGTGCGTAGCCGTCTGGATCTGGTGGATGAGCAGCGCAATGGCGGTGCACTCGGCAAGCATTACAGCGCTATCAAGGCGGATCAGTCCGGCAATCCTTTTGATTTCAGCCAGGGCCGTCATGGCTCGCAGTTCAGCAACGGCTGGCTGGCACCAGATGGTGGCAATTTCATGCCTTACAATCTAGGCCGCGCCGGACTGTCCGAGATTATCTTCACCAAGCGTGCGCAATGGGTAGGTTCGGGCGAAAAGCTCATAGGCCCAGGCAAGCTGCGGCTAGCCTTTGGTGCAGCCCAGCACAAGCAGGATAGCTTTTACGAAATCACCACCTACAAGGCCAAGCAGCAGCAATACTATCTCGAGGCCTCTAATCAATGGCCAGTCGCCGATTGGTTGCTGACCACTGGCCTCAATTACCGCTATGAAGATTTACGTAGCGAAGGCTATTCCGCCGCCAATGATCTCTTTACCAAGGGCGTGGATAATTACCGCTACCGCACGCCCGGGCTGTTCTTGCAGGCCTATAGAACGCTGTTGCAAGACAAGCTGGAACTCAATGCTTCCGTGCGTCAGGATCAGCACAATGTGTTTGGCAGCATCACCTCACCACGGTTGAATCTCTTGTATCACCATACCGATGAACTCAGCAGCCGCTTGAGCCTGGGCCGGGGCTTCCGTGCGCCCACCAGCTTCTTTGAGCAGGATCACGGCATTCTTGATGACATCCGTATCGTGCGTCTACTCTCAAAACCGGAGAAATCCGACAATCTCAGCTATGCGCTGAGTTATGCCGATGAACGCCTGGCGGTCACCAGCTCGTACAACTACAACCGTATTCACCATATGGCCATCATGACGCCAGGGGTGCTTGACCCCAGTGGCGGCCCAGGCACGGTGACACTGTTTGAGAATTCTCCTGACAAGGTGGTAGTGCAAGGTGTGGACATCAACCTTTCCTATCAGCTACGCCCCAGCACCGTGCTCAGTGTAGGTGCCGAGCGCTTTCACTATGATTTTGCCCCCGGCACCCTGGTGTTCTCACGTCCGGATGCACGCGCCTTTGTCACGCTGGATTACGAGCAAGGCCCCTGGACTGCTTATGTGCGCCTGAACTGGACAGGCCCGCATGATCTGAAACGCTTTTACGATTACGCCAACAACCCGCGCTATAACTTCGATGGCAGCCGCAAACTCGACCGTAGCCCTTCTTACACCACCACCGATGTACGCGCTGAATACCAGCTCAACAAAACCGTGGCCTTATATGCGGGCGCAGATAATCTGTTCGATTACACCCAGGTCAGTAAAGAAAACTTCTTGTGGATAGATGGCGCAGGCAATATCGATTTCACGCAACTCTGGGGGCCGGGGCGCGGACGCTATCTCTATGCCGGACTTAAATTCAGCCTTTAGCCCGCTCTGCCGCATGCTGCGCTTCATGGGTCAGAAATCCCAATTCAAACCCCGCTGGCAGCATGCACTGCTGACTATACTGCTATTCACGGTCAGCAGCCTACTATTGCGGCCAGCGCTGGCTGAGGATGCCGCATGGAACTTCACACTCCCCAGCCAGGATGGCCAGCGCTTTGTCAGCCTCGCAGAGCTTGCGGGGCCGGCATTGGTGAATTTCTGGGGGGTGGATTGCCCACCTGTGTTGCCGAGCTGCCCATGCTGGGCGCTTATGCGCGCCAGCATGCCGATTGGCAGGTGTTACTGGTCAATACTGACAGTGCCGCTGCGGCGCAGCGTTTTCTGGAAAGTCATGCCTTGAGTGATATGGCCTTGAGCGACATAAATGCCCTGACCCTGCTACGCCCCGGCCTTAATGTCAGCGGGCTGATGCGCAAGGCTGGCAATCTGCATGGCGTGCTGCCTTACAGCGTGGCGGTGGATAGGCGCAAGCACATCTGCTTCCGCAAGGCGGGTGCGCTCAACCAGGATGATTTGGTCAAGATGCGTGAAGTGTGCCGTTAGCTGCAAGTTAGTACGGCTGGGCGATGGCTAGGCTAGGCGATGCTAAGGCTAGGCGATGCTAAGACTAGGCGATGATAAGACTAGGAAAAATGGCCTGGCAGCGACAAAGGCTAACAGCGATCAGACGCGGCCAAAGTGGACCTGATTACGCCCAGCGGCCTTGGCGGCATACATGGCCACATCGGCACGCTCCAGCACCATATGGATATTGTCACCGGGACGCGCTACCGCCACCCCCAGGCTGGCGGTAATGGCAATCTGCTCACTCTTATAGGCAATAAGCTCGTTCTCGATGGCGTGGCGTATCTTTTCCGCGAGTTGCATGGCGTTGTGTTCATCGCAATCCTTGATCACGATGAGAAACTCCTCGCCACCCCAGCGGCAGACAAAGTCCGCAGCACGCGTGCAGGATTTCAGCATACGCGCAGTCACCGCCAGCACATGGTCGCCACCAAAATGCCCCAGCCTGTCGTTGATGGATTTGAAGTGGTCTATATCCAGCACCATTAGCGCCATGCTGCTGTTGGCGCGGCGGTTTTCATTGAGGAATACATCAATGACGATATCAAATGCTCTACGGTTAGGCAGCCCGGTGAGGCTGTCGGTAGTCGCCATGGTTTCCAGCCTGGTCTGGTAACGGCGCAAGGCCAGATGCGTCAGCAGCGCCACCACGGCGGTGACCACCAGGCATAGCAGCAGGTTGAGATAAAGCGCATGGCGGATATCACTGGTGGCCTCGCTCTCGCTCTGACCCACAATCAAATACCAGTTCAGCTCGGGAATATAGCGCGTGTTGACCAGCTGCTGCGCCCCATCCAGCTGGTACTCAAAACTCACCTTGTCCTGCTTGCCCTGCCTGATCTGCTCGAATATGCCATTCAGGCCCGGGGTTTGCCGCACATTGCTGCCCACGGGCTGCGCCTTGCTGCTGGAAAGCTGTACCTGGCCATCGTGATCAACAAACACCACTTCACGCTTGAAGCGGCGCTGATAATGGCTGATGAGCTTCTGTACCGAATCCACGGTAAGACCCACGCCCACAGCACCCAGATACTCACCCTGATAATCCAGCACGCGGTAATTGATAAAGATAGTGAGCGCATCGGCATGCGCCATGTCACGGTCTACATTGATCTCATAAGGCTGGGCCATGGCGCGCACACGGTAATACCAGGTGTCACGTTCTTCATCAGGCGCACCTGCTTGAGCAGGCCTTGGCCATAGTAGTAATTCAGGCTGTGCTCAGACACCAGAAAACTGGCAAAAGCGCCGTAATGCGTTTGCACTTCCTGCAGGTAGCGGCTGATTTTGTTGATGTCATTTTCGCCATCTATCATCCAGTCGCGCAGGAAAGTGTCGGACGCCATCATGGACGAGACAAAGATGGGGCGTACCAGGTCTTTCTGGATTTCAGAATAGATATTGTCAGAACTGAGCGGCAGCGAACTCTCGACAATGGCATTGTGGATGGAGGTACGCGAGACGTGGTAACTCACCAGCGACGTGGCTATAAAGCCGGTGCTGAGAATCGCAATAATCAGGAAGATGAGTCTATATCTGCTCATGGTTTAAACACTTGTAGTGTACAAAGCAGACTAATGAGGCTTGGTATTGGTTCCTGGCGCCACAGGCTGGGGATTGGGCGTAGACGGAACTTGATCTATGACCTGGTAAAACACTTCATCCTGTTTCACCATGCCTAGCTCACTGCGGGCACGTTCTTCAATGGCGGTATTCCCCTGCTTGAGGTCACGCACTTCGGCATCCAGGGTATCGTTGCGCAGCTTGAGCTTGCTGTTGGACTCCTTCTCCGCAACGATTTTCTGGTTGAGATCCCAGACCCTCAGCCAGCTACCTTTGCCCAGCCACAGTGGATACTGCAGCAAGGCAATCACGGCAACAAAGATAAGGGTGAGGAATTTCACTTCAGGTTATAGAAAGCGTCTTTACCGGCGTAGCTGGTAGCATCGCCCAGCTCTTCTTCAATGCGCAACAGCTGGTTGTACTTGGCAATACGCTCAGAACGGGACAAAGAACCTGTCTTGATCTGCAAAGCATTGGTGGCGACGGAGATATCAGCAATCGTGGTATCTTCGGTTTCACCGGAGCGGTGCGAGATCACGGCGGTGTAACCCGCACGCTTGGCAGTTTCAATGGTAGTGAAAGTCTCGGTCAGGGTACCAATCTGGTTAACCTTGATCAGCACGGAGTTACCCACGCCCTTCTTGATGCCTTCACGCAGAATCTTGGCATTGGTCACAAACAAATCGTCACCGACCAACTGCACGTTACGGCCCAGACGGTCGGTCAGCAGCTTCCAGCCATCCCAGTCATGCTCGCTCATGCCATCTTCAATGCTGATGATGGGGTATTTGTCTACCCAGGCAGCCAGGTAGTCAGTGAACTGCGCAGAGTTGAGGCTGCGGTTTTCTGAAGTCAGGTGGTAGAGACCATCCTTGTAGAACTCGGAGCTGGCGCAATCCAGACCCAGCAGAATGTCACGGCCTGGCTCATAGCCAGCAGCGGAAATCGCTTCCAGAATGTATTGAATCGCGGCTTCGTTGGAAGGCAGGTCAGGCGCAAAACCACCTTCATCACCTACGGTAGTGGCTAGGCCTTGCTTGTGCAAAATCTTCTTCAGCGCGTGGAACACTTCAGCACCAGCACGCACAGCTTCACGGAAGGTAGGCAGGCCAGCGGGGATAATCATGAACTCTTGCATGTCCACGCTGTTTTCAGCGTGCGCGCCACCGTTGATGATGTTCATCATGGGGGTAGGCAGTTGCATGAAACCGGAGCCACCGAGGTAACGGTACAAAGGCAGGCCGGATTCTTCAGCAGCAGCACGCGCACACGCCATGGAGACGGCCAGAATGGCATTGGCACCCAGACGGCTCTTGTTTTCAGTGCCATCAAGCTCAATCAGGGTATTGTCGATAAAGCTTTGCTCTTCAACATCCAGGCCGATAATGGCTTCGGTGATTTCCGTATTGACGTTCTCAACTGCTTGCAGCACGCCCTTGCCCAGGTAACGTGCGGCATCGCCGTCACGCAGTTCCACGGCTTCCTTGGTACCGGTAGAGGCACCGGAGGGGACAGCAGCACGGCCAATCACGCCGGATTCCAGCAAAACATCAGCTTCTACGGTAGGGTTGCCGCGTGAATCAATAATCTCGCGGGCAATGATATCGACAATTGCGCTCATGCTTTTATTTCCTCAGTTTTGATTTGATTTGTCAGGCCGACGCTATAAACACGCCAGCTTAAAGGGCTCAGTTAACAAGCCAGTTTAAAAAAATACTAAAGGGTATGTTCAATAAACCCAGCTTTTTTAACCACGCGGTCAAGATCGACCAATACTTCCAGTAACGCTTTCATCTTGGGCAAGGGCCAGGCATTGGGGCCATCAGACAAGGCCAGCGCCGGGTCGGGATGGGTTTCCATAAACAGGCCCGCAATACCACTAGCCACGGCTGCACGTGCCAGCACAGGCACAAATTCACGCTGACCGCCGCTCTTGTCACCCTGACCACCAGGCTGCTGCACTGAATGCGTGGCGTCAAACACCACCGGGCAATGCGTCTCGCGCATGATGGCCAGGCCACGCATATCGGAAACCAGGGTGTTATAGCCAAAAGAGGCACCACGTTCACAGACCATGATGGTGTCCGCGCCGCCGTTGGCTTCCTTGGCCTTTTGCACCACTTGTCGCATATCGCCCGGTGCCAGGAACTGGCCCTTCTTGATATTGACAGGCTTGCCCGATTTGGCACAGGCAGTGATGAAATCAGTCTGGCGGCAGAGGAAAGCCGGGGTCTGCAACACATCAACCACGGCCGCCACATGCGGCACCTGCTCTTCGGTATGCACATCGGTGAGGATGGGCACGCCTATCTGGCGGCGTACTTCGTCGAGAATCTTCAGGCCTTCGTCCATGCCAAAACCACGGAAGGTCTTGTTGGAGCTGCGATTGGCCTTGTCGTAGGAAGACTTGTAGATAAAGTTGATGCCAAGTTCATCCGCAAGCGCCTTGAGCTGGCCTGCAGTGTCTATGGCCATTTCCTTGGATTCGATCACGCAGGGGCCTGCAATCAGAAACAGCGGCTGGTCTATGCCAACCTCAAAACCGCAGAGTTGCATGGTTTACGACGCCTTTCTAGCGGTCTGGTTATCGCTTGCTGTCTGATGATCCAAGGCTGCCTTGATGTAAGCCTTGAACAAGGGATGGCCAGTACGCGGGTTGGAAGTGAACTCAGGGTGGAACTGGCAGGCGAGGAACCAGGGATGTACATCCGCAGGCAACTCCACCATTTCACACAGCTGCTCAGTAGGCGTACGTGCAGACACCACCAGGCCAGCCTGTTCCAACTGGCTGACATAGTTGTTATTGACTTCGTAACGGTGACGATGACGCTCGTTCACCTCGGCACCGTAAATGGAGAATGCCTTGGTATCCGGCAGGATAGGACACTTCTGCGCGCCCAGGCGCATGGTGCCGCCAAGGTCGGAATCTTCATTGCGCTGTTCCACCTTGCCATCTGCGCTCTTCCACTCGGTGATCAGGCCCACCAGCGGATGCGCGGTTTTAGGGTCAAACTCGGTGCTGTTGGCGTTATCCAGCTTGGCCACATTGCGCGCAAACTCAATCACCGCCAGTTGCATGCCCAGGCAGATGCCAAGGTAAGGGGTCTTGCTTTCACGCGCATATTGAATCGCGGCAATCTTGCCCTCAGTACCACGCTTGCCGAAACCGCCAGGTACCAGAATGGCGTCCATGGCGGCCAGTGCGCCTGTGCCATCTTTCTCAACATCTTCAGAATCAATATAGTGAATCTTGACCTTGGACTCATTGTGTATGCCCGCGTGGATCAAGGCTTCAGTCAGAGACTTGTAGGATTCAGTGAGGTCTACATATTTGCCAACAAAGGCAATATTGACTTCGTGCTTGGGGTTCTTCAGCGCATGAACAATGTGGTTCCAGCTGGAGAGATCGGCAGCACGGGCCAGCAGGTTGAGCTTGTGACAGACGATTTCATCCAGCATCTGGTCGTGCAACATGCGCGGGATGCTATAGATAGTATCGGCGTCTATCACCGAAATTACCGCTTCATGCGGCACATTGGTGAACAGCGCAATCTTGCGGCGTTCATCTTCAGGGATGTCGCGGTCAGCACGGCACAGCAGGATATCGGGCTGAATACCGATTTCACGCAGCTCTTTTACCGAGTGCTGGGTAGGCTTGGTCTTGAGTTCGCCAGCGGTGGGTATCCACGGCAAGAGCGTCAAGTGCAGGAAACAGGTGTTGTTGCGGCCTTCTTCTATGCCCATCTGACGGATGGCTTCAAGGAAAGGCAGGGATTCAATATCGCCTACCGTACCGCCAACTTCAACAATGGCAACATCCGCGCCTTCGGCACCGCGCTTGACGTGGGCCTTGATCTCGTCAGTGATATGCGGGATGACCTGTACGGTCTTGCCCAGGTATTCACCGCGACGTTCTTTCTTGATCACGGTTTCGTAGATCTGGCCGCTGGTGAAGTTGTTGCGCTTGCTCATGCGCGCGCTGATGAAACGTTCGTAATGACCGAGGTCGAGGTCGGTTTCTGCGCCGTCGTCGGTGACAAACACCTCGCCGTGCTGGAAGGGACTCATGGTCCCGGGGTCTACGTTGATGTAGGGATCAAGCTTGAGCATGGTCACCTTGATGCCACGTGACTCTAGAATTGCGCCCAAGCTGGCAGCTGCAATGCCTTTACCTAATGAGGAAACAACCCCGCCGGTAACGAATACAAATTTGGTCATGGAATAAAAACTTTGGGACATTGCGGACGGGGTTAGATTTTACTGCAAACGCCAATTGGCGACAAATGAGAATTCGCCTGCCAGCCCGGTTGCACCAGTACTTTGGCCTGTGCTTTGTTTAGGATTCAAGCACTAAGCTACTACTCTTAACCCAGAGGACTAATGCTTGAGCAGAGGCGGCCAGCAGGCTGCACATCCAACCAAAAAACCCGCCAGCAAACTGCCCCCTCAACGTCCATCATGCCGTAGCCTTGCCCATGACTGCTTGCCCGTCCAGGCATTGAGCACATCCCGCGCCGCATGCGCCACCTCGCCCGCCGTCAGGCCTATGGGCCCCTTGCCCTGCCCCACCAGGGCATCTGCCGCCGCGCCATGCAGATACACCCCCAGCAGCAAGGCATGCTCCAGCGCCATGCCTTGTGCCGCCAGCGCCGCCACTATGCCGCACAGTGTATCGCCCATCCCGGCACTGGCCAGGCCGGGGTTGCCACTGCGGTTGATAAACCAGCGCCCATCGCTCATGGCCATCACACTGCCACAGCCCTTGAGCAGCACCGTGACATTGAAGCGTTGCGCCAGCAGTTGGGCATGGGCAATACGGTCAGCCTGTAGCTCTATAGTGCTGATACCCAGCAGAGTTGCCGCCTCACCCGGATGCGGCGTGATCACCGTGCTGCCAGGTGCGCGCTGCCGTAACAAGGTTTGTAACTCCGCATGTGCCGCCAGCAGGTTGAGCGCGTCGGCATCCAGCACCAGCGGCTGTGCCAGTATCAAGGCCTGTTGCAGCAATGCCTTGGCGGCAGGGGTAGACCCCATGCCCGGCCCCACCACCAGCACGGTGGCAAATTCGGCTACCTGATCTGCTGCGCGCAGCATCAGCTCGGGCTGGGCTGCATCCAGCGCGGGGGCGTCTGGCGCCAGCAAACCTATATAGATGCGTCCGGCCCCAGTGAGCAAAGCCGCGCGCCCTGCCAGCAAGGCCGCCCCCACCATATGCTCGGCGCCGCCTATTACCCCCACGCTGCCATGGCTGCCTTTGTGACTGTTCAGACGGCGCGGGGGAGGCAAAATCGGTGGCTCATCCAGCAGCCAGCCTTGCTGGGGTTCGGGTATGTGCTCTGATATCTGCGCTGATATCTGCGCTGGCGTCACTGCCCCAGATGCAGGCTGACCCTGGCTTTCATGCTGCAAGGGTGTGTTTTCATGCGGCAAAGACTGATGCTCACAGGCACAAGCTGCCACACCCAAAGCCTGAGCCTGCGCATCCGCATAAGCCCCCAAATGATTGAGTTGCAAAGCCTCAAGATGAATTTCCCCGGCATGGTCCGGGCCATCCAGCGTGTACAAGCCGGGCTTGAGCGCAAGAAAAGTCAGCGTGTGCCGCGCGCGTATCGCCGCACCCAGCACCCGCCCGCTGTGCATGCATAATCCACTGGGGATATCGAGCGCCAGCACGGTCAAAGCCAGTTGATTCACCTGTTGGATCAAGTCCTGATGCCGTTGATCCAATGGTCGTGACAGCCCTATGCCAAACAGGCCGTCTACCACCAATTGCCAGTTGCCGCGCTCGGGCAAGGCACTTTGCACCTCGCCGCCTGCATCCACCCAGGCGTCATATGCCGCAGCGGCATCTGGCGGCAGCTTGGCCCGCTCTCCGGTAAACACCACTGTCACCTGATGCCAGCTGGCCTTGAGATGCCGCGCAGCGACAAAGGCATCACCGCCATTATTGCCCGGCCCGGCCAGCACCAGCACCGCGTATTCATGCCCGCGCAATAGCTTGCGCACAAACTGCGCCGCTGCCTGCCCGGCCTTTTCCATCAGCCCGGCGGTGGCATATTGCTGCTCCAGTTCGCGCAGTTGCGTCAGGCTATATAAAGGTTTCATGAGTGGCGGCTCCATGGTGCGTTATGCATAACGGGGGTTGAATCTTTGCTAGCTTATAAGCTTTATTAAGCCTTGAGAGCCTGTATGGCTACTTTAAGTTGCCCATAAATAAAGTTACCTGAAAGCCAAACTCAGCAGAATGTAAGTTGATCATGGCAAAAGCAGCTGCTGGATCAAACAACCAGACCCAAGCCCGCCATTATTCCGCCGCTGCATCCAGATGTAGCTTGGCAACCAGCCCTGCAAGTTCTTGCGTACGATAGCAGCCATGCTCGGTAATGATGCCTGTGACCAGACGCGCGGGTGTGACATCAAACGCCGGGTTAGCCACTGGCGTATTGAGAGGCGTCAGGCGCACTGTTTGCCTGCTGCCATCGGCAGCCAGCCCGCTGATAAAACTCACCTCATCACCATCACGCTCTTCTATGGGAATCTCACGCAGACCATCGGCAATGCGGCCATCTATGGTGGGACTGGGCACGGCCACATAAAACGGCAGTTGATTGTCCACAGCCGCCAGCGCCTTGAGATAAGTGCCTATCTTGTTGCAGACATCACCGCTGCGCGTCACGCGGTCAGCGCCAACAATCACGCAATCCACCAGCCCGTGCTGCATAAGGTGGCCCCCGGCATTATCAGAGATCACGGTATGCGGCACCCCATGCTGGCCCAACTCCCAGGCGGTGAGGCTGGCACCCTGGTTGCGCGGCCGGGTTTCATCCACCCACACATGCAGCGGCAAGCCAGCCTCATGCGCCAGATAAATCGGCGCCAGCGCGGTGCCCCAGTCCACCGTGGCCAGCAGCCCGCATTGCAGTGGGTCAATATATTCAGCCTGTGGCTGGCCTGGGCTTGGCCTTCACTGGCTGTTGCCTCTGGCAAAGTGGCTGCTATCGGCTTTTCAGCCATAAGCCCTGCAACAGCGCCAGCCCATGCTGGCCTATGGCCCGGTTGATAGCCACATCTTCATCCGCCATCTTCGCGGCCTCATGCCAGGCGGCAAGGGCACGTTCAGGCTCAGGTAATGCCAGCAGATGTTTAAGCATGCGCTCCACTGCCCAGCGCAGGTTAACCGCTGTCGGGCGGCTGGCGAGCAATTGCGCTGCCGCCTGCTGCAAGGCAGCTGTGCTTACATCTGTGAGCGTAGCGAGCGCCATGCCATAAGCCGCAGCCACGCCTATCAAGGGCGCGCCACGCACTTGCATTTGCTTGATGGCCTGAATCATCTGCGGCAGATTGCCCAGCTCTGCAATCTGCAAGTCGTGCGGCAGCAAAGTCTGGTCTATCACCGCCACTTTGTGAGGCAAAGCCTGGCCTGCGGCAAAAACTGGCCAGATAGTACGAAATTGTTGTTGACCTATATTCATATTTCAGGATGAAAACAAGAGGAATTCCTATCCACAAAATCTGTGGATAATTTTGTGGATAGCTGTGACTTGAAAATGTAACTATTGTAATTCAAAGGGATTTTTCCATTTGCCCAAATTTTATACCATAAAATATGTAATTGATTTTAAACGATAAATTCATATGTCCTTGGATTACTTGAATTTCCCGTGAAAAGCTCATGTACTACATTAGATCGTGTGCACAATATGGGTTTGTCAACATAAAAATATTGCCTGGTTTAAAGTTGGTGGTTGTAAACAACCAGCTGGTTACTTACAACCACCAACATGGTTCAGCTAGCGTCGGGATTTCTTCCCGTCACCCTCCCGCAAAAGTTGAATAAATCGCAAAATCGTCCTCCCTGACAAGTGTCTGACAATATGGCCTGCTTATTGCTACTCATTCCCGTGACAACACTTATGATGGTAGAACAGCATGAGCCTCTCCCCCACCTGGCACGGCGTAGACCTGAAATGGGCCTATGCAGATTTACTTTCCAGCATCTATCGCCACACTGGCTATAGCCGCACGGCTTACGATGTGCTGCATGATGCCTTGATACGCTTTGCGATTTCGAGCAACCCCAATCGCATGCTGCAACCCCAGGCTTATCTGCACACCATAGTGCGCAACCTGTTGATTGATGGACATAAAGAGCAAGCGCGCTTTGTGCCCTTGATCAGCGAAGATGCTGAGTCCGAGCTGATGGCAGATTACGATCAACCGCTAGTACCCTCGGCTGAGCATTTGGTGGATATCCAGCAGCGCCTGGCGATATTGCAGAACATCATTGACTTGCTGCCACCTCGCTGCAAAGAAACCTTCTGGCTGTTCCGCATTGAAGGCTTGTCGCAGCAGGAAATCGCCGATAAGCTCGGCATCTCCCTCAATATGGTACAAAAACACATCATGCGGGCGATGCTGGATCTGCTGGAAGCCAAGGACCTGCTGGCTTAAACTGCTGAGGCCAGCGCCTGCCACACTTCATCACCCATGAGCAACCTCACCCTCAAACGTACTGCCAGACAAGCCGCCATCCGCTGGTTTGTGCTGATGCAGGATGCCGATATCGAGCATCCGCAACGCAGCACGTTTGAACACTGGCTGCTGTCAGACCCGGCCCACCAGCAAGCTATAACGAAGTCTGCTCACTCTGGGAGGATCTCGATTCCCCCGCCCAGCTGGCGCATCTTGAAAGCGCCATGCAGCAAAAAACCTTTATCGAGAAAACCGAACGCAGCCAGAAAATCCGCAGCACCATCAACCGCACAATTAGCGTCATCTTTGTGGCTGTAATCGGCACACTGGGCTACCTGGGGTATGAACACGTGCAAGCCGAACCTACCATGCACCTGGTAGCCAGCGCCGAGATAGGCCAAATCCGCTCGCAGATACTGGAAGATGGCAGCAAAATCATGGTCAACGCCAATAGCGATGTTGAGGTGACCTATTACCGCAAGCAACGCATCGTCAAACTCAACCGTGGTGAAGTCAGCTTTGATGTCACCAAAAACCCGGATCGGCCCTTTATTGTGGATAGCGGCCTGGCCAAGGTCACGGTGCTGGGCACGCGCTTTGCGGTCAACCGCTTCAAGAGCAAGGTCAGAGTGAGCGTGGATCACGGCACCGTGCGGGTAGAACCGCAACAGCCTGGCACCACCATCACCGAGACTGCCAACCCCACACCTACCGCCGCCAACAAGCATGCAGACCAGGTATTAACCCTGCGCAATAACGAAGTGGCAGAAATCAACCAGCACGGCCAGGCCAGCCGCGTCAAACGCGCCGCGGCCGATGCCTTCAGCTTTGAATATGGCACCATCACCTTTGATGGCGCCGGGCTGGAAGAAATTGCCGAAACCCTCTCGCGCTATCGCCAGCCCCCTATCAGCGCCCAGGTAGTCACGGCGCAAGATGCCAGCGTCACCGCCGTGATTCAGGCAAAAAATGTAGAACGCTTTATCAAAGAACTACCCATCATTGCCCCGGTGCAAGTCAAACGCAGCGGGCAAGATATTGTTCTGCTCAGCCAGGCCACTGGTAAAAAGAAGTAAATCCCCTAGCACTGCTCTCTCACGCTGCTCTGCTGCCTGCACCTTCCCCGCGCTCTACCAGGCAAAAAAATCTCACTCCTTAAAAATCAACAACCCATTGATTTAATGAACATTTCTTCACCCATGAAAAATAATTGTAACTTTTTGTAAAAAAATCTGCGTTTAGACGTCAGGGTTTTGGTTTGCCAAAAGTTATATGGGTATAAGAAAGCAAGATTTACCCAGGGAGAAGTAAGTTGGATTTATTCAAGACCATGTACAGCATGACGATTGCGTCGGTTGCCCTGCTGTTAATAGCGGTACTCGGCCTAGCGTCTTATTCGCTAGAAGCTGCCGAACTCAACACCCAGTTACCTGCGGCCAACACCAGCAGCGGCACCCTGACACCAGTGAATATAGACCTGCCCAGCCAACCCCTGGATGCCTCGCTCAAGCAACTGGCCCGCACCACAGGCATCAGCGTGGCCTTTGACAGCAAACTCGCCACTGGCAAAACCGCACCAGCAGTAAAAGGCCGCATGAAAGCCGATGAAGCACTGAAAATGCTGCTGGCTGGCAGTGGGCTGGAATCGAGTATTGATAAAGACAGCGCAGTGATCAACCAGCAGTGGAAAAGCAGGCGATTGATTTCAAGGTGGATGCGATTGAAGTGCGCTCCAAGCGTTTTTATGAGATCGGTCCATTGCCTGGTTTGGGGCTTACCAAGGAAGAAATTCCAGGCAATGTGCAGAGCTTGACAGCCAAAGACATCAAGGAAGCACATTCTCTGAGCATTACCGATCTCATGAATTCCAAGCTGCAATCAGTGAATGTCAATGACTATCAGGGCAACCCATTCCAGATGGATTTGCAGTACCGTGGTTTTACCGCAGGCCCACAGATTGGTACACCACAAGGTCTATCAGTATTTTTTGATGGTATACGCGTCAATGAACCGTTTGGCGATGTGGTGAACTGGGACATGATTCCGCTGAATGCATTATCGAGCTTTGATGTTTTCCCAGGCTCTAATCCTATTTTCGGCTTGGGTACCTAGGTGGTGCATTGTCGATGAAAACCAAGGATGGTTTCAGTAACCCAGGTGTGGATGCTGAGATACTCACTGGCTCATTTGGCCGTAAGCAGCTGCAAGCAACAGGTGGTTGGAACAATGGAACAATTGCAGGTTTTGCAGCAGCCAATATTTTTCTAGAGGATGGTTGGCGCGAAAACTCACCAAGTAGAGTCAATCAAGTTTTCGGCAAAGCAAGTTATCGCGGTGAGAAGCTTGATCTCAATCTAAGCACACTTGCTGTTTGGAATGACTTAACAGGCAATGGCATGTTGCCCAGCGAAATGTATAACCAAAATCGGAATGGTGTCTTCACCTCTCCCGATACTACAGACAATACACTTTGGCAAGCTCAGCTTTCGGGTAGTTATTTCGTCAACGATAATTTCACGATCACAGCGCAAGCTTATCGCAGAAACAGCAAGCGAAAAACCAATGGTGCTGATGTATATACTGAGTATGGCAATCAGCAGGTAAGGCGTAATCTTAATAGTGGTGAGCAATACACGTGTCTATTTACCAGCACAAATGAGTATGGGCTTCCGGATTACTACCTCATTCCTATCCAGAACGGGGACTACTGGAGTGATAGTGACGCGCTTAATTTTGCATTTTCTGGAACGATTGAAGATGCTTTTGCCACCCTACCATCCAGCTATTTAAATCAAAAATTGCCAGAATTTGCGGGAAATTTTTTGAAATATGCGCAATACAATTTCAATTATCGTAAAAATTTCCAGCAGTCTCAGATATTCGTTCCTGGTACCAACATAAGTGAAAATCTACTACCAGGAGAGGTCACCTCATATTCGGGTGGAATGCAAGAATATTTTTATGAAACAGAATCATCATTGAGTTCTTTGAAGTATAAAAATGCATTCGAAACTTTAGAATTTGCAGACCAATCTTTTTATTTTTATACACCTGATACAGCAGAGTACGGGGATCTAACACCTGGCGACGGTGTGGGTGTGAAACATCTTCTATTGATTCTACCACCCACTAATGCAGACACTTGCCAGGGCGATATAAACAATGACGGTTTAAAGGTACTTGGTCCAGATGGCCGATGGTTAACCGTAGATGGTGCAGCCCAAAATAGTACCGGCACTGGCACTGGCTATGTTGAAGGCACTCCGACTGCCATCTTAACCGAAACTCAAATAGATCAAGAAACAGATGGCGCATCTATTCAATTCAACTGGAATTTCGAAAAACATAAATTCATGGTGGGTGCTTCTGTGGATATCCCATCTGCTAATTATGTCAGTAGTCAAATGCTTGGAATGATGGATGCAGAACGCCGTGCCTATCTTTCCCCTGATGAAATCCGTGATCAATATGCCGCGGCAAGCACATCCATTAACAACAACGATTTTACTGGTCATCAAGTTACTAAAAGCCTTTACATCAGTGAGACTTGGAGCCCTATCGAAACATTGCATTTCACAGGCGCACTGCGTTATAACGATACGCGCGGCAAAAACAAGGTTGCATCAAGAACCTATGGCTCCAGAGTGTGGGATCTAGCACAGTTGGAAGCATTCCCTGATTACTACGATATTTGCCGTCCTGGAGAAGAATGCCCTACCGGTTATACAGTTCCAAATTCCTCAAATCTACTTAACAAACCTGAAACAGAAAAATTCAACTATTACTCATTAAATCCTTCACTGGGTACAAGCTGGCAAGCCACAAAAAATCTAAATATTTATGGCAATTGGTCTCAAGGAACCCGAGTCCCATCGGTTGTGGAGCTAGGTTGTGCCTTTGACAAGACACCAATGTACTCCACAGTGACAGGTGCCTACATTGGCCCAAAAAGTCTAATTGAAAATCGATTTTGCTCCTTACCAACCACTCTTTCTGGTGATCCTTATTTACCCCAGATCAAAGCTCAATCTTGGGATATGGGTTTACGTGGAAGAATCAATGAAAATATAGAGTGGAACTTTGGCGTTTACCGCACCAATCTCAAAGATGATATCTACATGATAGGTTATCCGGGCAATCGTAACTTCTTCGATACGATAGGTGAAACTCGAAGACAAGGGATTGAAGCGGGGATTGTCGCGGCCTTTGATAAATGGCGTTTAAGAATGAATTACGCGCTCACAGATGCAACATTCCAGAATAGCTTCTATATGCCAGCCAATGACAATAGCAGCGCTACGGAAGAGTTTTATGGTAATCAGGACTACAGTCGGCGAATTCAGGTTAAACCAGGCGACAGAATGCCAGGCGTACCACTGCACAACCTGAACGCAACCTTGACTTATGAAGTAACACCTAAGTGGCAAATTGGATTGACCGCTGTTAGTCATTCATTTGCTTATGTTCGTGGCAATGAAAATAACGAACATAGAAAAGGGGTTGTTATTTATGACACGATAATTGAAGGACAAAATGGTACGGCCATTCAAGTGCCGCGCCGTACCACTAACAATCCCGGGACAACACCAGGTTATTTACTACTAAACCTGCAAACAAGTTACAAACTCAACTCGGAGTGGACGCTGGGTTTCCGCGTTAACAACATTCTCGATAAAGAATATTTCTCTGCAGGAAGATTGGGTAGAAACCCCTTCTCACCCTCTATCTATGGTGCCATTGGACCAGATGGCTACAACCATAACTCTACAGATTGGCTATCTACAAACTTTTTAGCACCAGGTGCGCCTCGTGCCGCATGGATCAGTCTTAGCTATGAATTTAACCCAAATAAATAATGCTTAGCTTTTATCTAACAGGGCATTTGTGGCTTGCCCTGAAAAAATTCAACCGGAATCAAGTTAAGGCCTCTCAAAGACTTGAATAGATTCAGGTGAATTGGTGTTGC
The DNA here is from genome assembly GCF_000617925.1 of Methylobacillus glycogenes JCM 2850. GTDB lineage: Bacteria > Pseudomonadota > Gammaproteobacteria > Burkholderiales > Methylophilaceae > Methylobacillus > Methylobacillus glycogenes. The sequence goes on along the minus strand of NZ_BAMT01000003.1, from coordinate 32,451 downwards.
AGGCAGCCACAAATGCCTGCTTATTCTATATGAATGGAGCAATTGATGAAAAACATTAAGCTGAAACTGGCATTGGTGGGCGTGTTCGGTCTGACTTCATACCAAGCATTGGCTACAGGTTTTGTTGCTTTGCCTAGCACGGGGTTCCCGGTGACTGGTGGTACCAGCGCCTATACATTGTGCAACACCACAGGTAACTTTGGTTCTGGCGCTCCGGTAAATCCCACAACAACAGCCAACAATACTTGCGCTGTTTTCCCCACAACTGAACTTCGCTCTCCCGGTGATTCAACAAGATATACTGGGACGCGGGTCAACCCAGTCGCAGGTACCACTTCCAATATCACGGTGAATAACATCTACACAGGTGGAAGCAAAACCATTGGTACTGTCCGGGATTATGTATGGCGCAGTGACGATGATGCTGAGTGCATTTATGGCGTTAAGGTATCCCTGAACAGCACTGATTATCATAGTGCAACAGGTGCTCAGAACTTTGAGGTCAATGATGTTGCGCGTGGTGGTTGGTCAGGCTTAAGCGTTTCCGCAGCCTATTCCACCATCCCAGCAATTGCTTCTCCTGTATATCGCGTTGGTTTGGCATACACGGCAGTACAACACAGGGCAAGCGGCTATGCTGATCAACCCTTGACAGGTCTGGGTTCTAGCCCATCCATAAATGGTTTGAACTCTTTCCCAGGAACAGCTTCTGCTGCTCAACAAAGAGCTGATATCAATACAAATTGGGTGACATTTACCACTGATGCCAACAATTTGGATGATGATGGCAGCAGCACAGCGAACTCGGGTATGTACTACGTTAAAACCAATGCTTGCCCTGCAACGCCTTATACCCAAACTCCGAATGCAATTCGCCTGCGTCAAACCTTCCAAGAGTTGGCAGGTGATGGGGTAACACCAAACAGTTTCATTGAAATATCTTTACCTGGTTACGCACCTTCCGGTGCAAGCGTAGCCCCAGCACATACCGATCCATTCTAAAAGTACCTGCTTCTACAAAGCGGAGTTCACTTGAATTTCGCTTTGAAGACACTTTTATTTCTTTGAGTAAAGGATAGAGAAATGGCGACAAAAATATTTAACTCCACAGAAACATCTTATACCGGGACCTCCGTCGGTGACTTTGTTGTTGGTAACGATCTCGGTAATTTTATTGATGGTGGTGCTGGTAATGACACCATAGTAGGTGGCAATGGTAGCGATTTTATTTATGGTGGCAGTGGCAACAATACGATTTATGGAGGTGGTGGAGATGATTTTATCTTTACTGAATCCGGTAATAACTTGATCTTTGGTGGTAGTGGCAACGACGCTATCGAAGTCGGTGATGGTAATGACACTGTCTTTGGTGGGTCTGGTGATGACATTATTTTTGGCCAAGGTGGCAATGATGTGATTTTCGGTGGAAGCGGCAATGATGTCATCTATGGTGGCGATGGCGACGATATCCTCAGTGGCGGCTCAGGCGCGGATATTATCGAAGGCCAAGGCAGCACTTTAGGCAACGAGACCGTCACTGGTAATCTTTACTTGGTAACTTCAGATGACATTTTGATTGGCGGTAACGGCAACGATACTTTCCGTATCGGCGAAGAATTTGAAACCCGTACCTATATTCAAGGTGGTGCATCAGGCTTGAATAACTCAGGCGATGCTGCCCGCTATATCAATGTCACTGAGCTTGAAGGCGAAGAAGAAGAGGAAGGTGGAGAGGAGGAGGAAGAACTCGTTGTCTTCGATACCGTTACTGGCGAGTATGTCGAAATCGAAGATCAAGAAATGTCGGAAGAAATCGAAACCGACGTTCGCCTGAATCTACAAACACGTCCAGGATCCAGCGCTCTCAGCACCTATGCCACAACGATTGCTGGCTACAATGCTGTCGATACACTGGAATTCACCAAATCTGGCGATTTCTCCGAGTCCCTGCTGTTCAGCGGCATAGAACGCATAGAACTCGCCAGCGGTGTCAACATCACCCTGTCTGCCGAGCAGCTGGAAGCCAATGGCGAATCCCTCAGCCTGGGCTTCCTTAACCCTGGCACCCATATCTACGGTGTGGCTGGCGGCCCGACAGAGTCTGTCACCATCAAGCTGGAATTTGAAGAAACCGAATTCGAGCCTGCTGTTGCTGGTGCTGATGAAGTCGAATACCAGTCTGCCGTATTCGAAGTAGACGACTACTCCGTCGCTGAACTGTTCCACAACGTTGATATCATCTATGACGCCACCGAAGGCGAGGCAGGTAGTTATGTCCGCATCGATGGTGCCAATGAAACTGCTGGCGCGCGCGAAATTGTGCACGGTAGCGATGGTGTGGATTACGTCACAGCCCGCCTGGGTGATGACGTGGTTTACGGCAACGGCGGCAATGACCTCTTGGTTGGTCATGGCGGTGCTGATTACCTGGACGGTGGTGAAGGCAATGACATCTTCCTGATCGGTGGTTTCGGCAGCGGTGTGCAAGGTACAACTTCCAAGGCTGATGATGGCCAGAAGGAGTGGATTGCTACTGGTGCCAAGCATGACGTGATTGTGGGTGGCGATGGCGTGGATACCCTGCGTATCACCACTGGTATTGGTGCTAACACCAAAGCCAACGGCACTATCGTGCTCAACAACGATAACTTCAAGAGCATGGAAGTAGTGCAAGTGGGTGGCACAGTTGGCCGCCTCAACGTTGAAAACACTGCCCTGCAGTTGCTGAACGACCACTACTACTTCAATGCCAACGGCACGGTTGCTAACCTGTCCAACACCCTGGGCAATAACGGCGGCACCATCAACAACGTAGTCGTTGACGCTTCCGGCCTCACCACCAACGGCCTGACCTTTGAAGGTAACGCTAACAACCAAACCTTCATCGGCACCAGCCAGGCTGACCGCTTTATTGGTAACGGTGGCAACGACACCCTCACGGGTGGCGGTGGTGCAGATACCTTTGTCTTCGGCAAGGTGTGGACGCAAGTGGTGACTGGCGCTGCTGACACAGAGCAAACCTATGTCAACACTGCCTTCAACCTGACTGGTGTAGACACCATCACTGACTTCCTGCGCGGTACTGACAAGCTGGAGCTGCACACAGACCAGTTTGCCTCCCTGACTGGCGGCATTACCAATGCCAACATCAAGGTGGGTGCAGGTGCTGTGGCGGGTGACAGCAATGACTACCTGATCTTCGACACCACCACCAAGACGCTGAAGTATGACGCGGATGGTAACGGTGCCGGTGCTGCGGTGGATATTGCAGTACTGACAGGTGTGACCACACTGACAGCTTCTGATTTCGTGATTGTTTAAGTGAGTTTGCCGGGCTGGCACCGCCTGCCCGGCAAAACCCATAAATCAACCGGAATTCTGCTTAACGTGGCAAACAAAAATAATACAGTGGTACTGAAGCAAGCCTTGCTGGCGGCGCTGCCGCATTACCGCAAGGTGGTGTGCTTCGGCTTGTTCACCAACCTCATGGTGTTGGCCCCATCGTGGTACATGCTTGAAGTCTATGATCGCGTGATTTTCAGCCGCAATCTTGGCACTTTGCTCATGCTCACCACGATGGTGGTTTTTATTTATTTCATCATGGAAAGCCTGGAACGCGTGCGCAGGCAGCTGATGCTGCAAGCCGCGACAGAGCTAGACCATGCGCTGGAACCTGCCCTATTTCATGCTGCTGCCAGCGCCAAGCTGGGGGCGGAGAATTTCCCCGCTGAACGTGCCTTCAGCGATTACCGCAATCTGCGCGAGCTGCTGGTGTCACCTGCTGCTCGGGCTGATTGATATCCCCTTTGTTGCCATCTTTCTCACGGCAATTTTCATGATACACAGCAGTCTGGGTTATCTGGCGCTGCTGGGTCTGGTGATACAAACCGTAATTACCGTGCTCAACCAGTGGCGCGTGCAGCCCCTGCTGCAAGAGGCCAATCAGTTTGCGCTTGCCGCGCAGCAGGCCTACGGCAATATCCAGCAACATGCCGAAGTGGTCAGCGCCATGGGCATGCAAACCCGGCTGGAGCAACGCTGGCAACAGCAGCAACAGGCGTTTCTCGCGCAGCAGGCGCAAGCCTCAGACATCGCGGGCAAGTACGCTGCCTATGCCAAGATGTTGCAGGTTTCTCAGGCTTCGCTGGTGCTGGGTCTAGCTTGCTATCTCTTGATCAACCAATCACTCGCCAATGGCGCGGCCATGATGATAGTGGCCTCGATATTGGCTGCCCGTGTGCTGGCACCATTCAGCCAAGTGCTGGGTCAGTGGCGTACGCTGGCACTGGCCTGGCAGGCTTATGCCAGGCTGGATGAACTGCTGGCGCAGCACCCGCTGCCCGCCTCCGCCATGGCCCTGCCGCGCGCCACTGGTGCCATCACGGTAGAAAACCTCAGCTATGCGCTGACAGACAACCCGCGCGAACCCCTGCTACGCAATCTGAATTTCCAGCTGACGCCGGGCGAGGTGCTGCTGGTCACCGGGCCTTCGGCATCAGGCAAAACCACACTCACCCGTTTGCTGGTTGGCCTGCTGCCCACCAGCACGGGCAAGGTAAGGTTTGATGGCGTGGATGCCTATCGCTGGGACAAGGCCGAGCTTGGCCCTTCCCTGGGTTATCTGCCGCAAGAGATAGAACTGCTGGATGGCAGCATAGCCGACAATATCTGCCGCTTTGGCGACCTGGATGCCAGCAAGCTGGCCAACGTCATACACCTGCTGCAAATGCAGCCCTGGCTGGACAGCCTGCCCGATGGACTCAACACGCGCATAGGCAGCGCAGGCTTGCGCCTGCCTGGTGGCCGTCGTCAACTCATAGGCTTGGCACGGGCGTTTTATGGCGAGCCAGCCATTGTGGTGCTGGATGAACCCAATGCCAATCTCGATGAAGCCAGCGAGCAAGTGCTGCTGCAAGCCGTGCTCACCCTGAAATCACGCAAGACCACGGTGGTCATCGTCAGCCATCTGCAAAACGTCATGCAGGTGGCAGATAGCATGCTGCTGCTGGTGCGCGGGCAAATGCTGCGCTATGGCAAGCCACAAGAGGTGCTGGCCTCCTTGCAACAAACCTCCGCACAAGCCCCAGGGAGAGCCGCATGAAACCGCATGGCCTGAGTTATGTGCCCCCTGCTGCCAGCGCTGTGGAGCCTAGCCGCGCTGCTGCCAAAGATGCATCGATAAACATGGGCAGCGCAGCGCTGGCAGCCACCACATCCGCTCCGCTTGCTGCTGCCTCTCCCCCTGGCCGCCTGCGCGCTTATCTGGCGCAATTCAAGTCTGAACTGGGGGCGATAGCATCTACAGCATGCTGACCAATCTGCTGATGCTGGCCCCCACTTTGTATCTGCTGCAACTGTACGACCGCATCATACAAAGCCGCAGTGAGATGACCTTGCTGGCCGTGACCCTGATTACGCTGATGCTGTTTGGCGTGATGGCGCTGGCAGACTGGCTGCGCTCGCGCGTGGCCATCAAGGCAGGCACGCGCCTGGATACCCTGCTCACCACCAGGCTCTTTGCTCTGGGGCTATCGTCACAGGGGGCATCCGGCGCCAGCCAGCAGGCACTGCAGGATTTAACCCTGCTACGCCAGTTTGTCACTGGCAGCGGCATGTTTGCCTTTTTTGACCTGCCCTGGACCCTGCTTTATATCGCAGTGCTGTTTGTCTTGAGTCCAATTTTGGGCTGGCTGGCCATAGGCCTGTGCCTGCTGCAATTTGCGCTGGCAGTGTGGAACCAGCGCAGCAGCGAGCAGCCGCTGGCCGACAGCAGCGCTGCACGCCTGCAAGTGGCGCAGTTTCTGGAAAGTAAACTACGCAACCTCTCCACCCTGCATGTGCTGGGCATGTTGCCCAGCCTGAAACAGCGCTGGCAGCAACTGCAAAGCGGCTGGAACCAGCACGATGCCACAGCACAGCAGATACAGCAGCGCAATCAGTTGCTCAACAAGTTTGCGCGTTACAGCATGCAGTCGGGCATGCTGGGCATCGCCGCCTGGCTGGCGGTGCGCGGCGATATTTCCATAGGCGCCATGATTGCCTCCAATGTGCTGATTGCCCGTGCGCTGCAACCTTTTGACGTTATTGTCAGCACCTGGAAGCCCTTTATGCAGGCCCGGGCCTGCGCTGCCAATCTGGACGTGCTGCTGGCTGACGCCCCCGCAGCCCTGCAAGCGCCAACCGTTGCTCAAGAGAGCAACATCAATGCCTTAAGTCAGAGTAGCGCCTTAAGTCAGAGCACTACCCTAAACCTGACTGGTCATTTAAGCCTGCGCGGCCTTGAAGTCACCACCCCTGCTGGCCAGGCCTTGCTGCGCAATATCACGCTGGAAATCCGCCCCGGCGAAATTCTGGGCATACTCGGCGCTTCCGGCTCGGGCAAAACCACGCTGCTGCGCTGCCTGGTCAACACCTGCCCCTGGCAGCAGGGAGATATCCTGGTGGATGGCCTTTCCCGCGCGCAATTACCCGCGGGGCTTTATGCCCAGGCCATAGGCTATCTACCGCAAGAGGTTGCGCTGCTGGATGGCAGCATTGCCGGCAATATCGCGCGCTTCCAGACCCCAGACCCAGAGGCTATTTTGCAGGCGGCGCAGGCCGCAGGCATACACGAGGCCATACTGCGCTTGCCGCAGGGTTATGACACACCGCTGAATGCCGAGAGCAAGGTGCTTTCCGGCGGCCAGCGCCAATTGCTTGGGTTGGCACGCGCCCTCTATCAACAGCCCGCCATCATTGTGCTGGATGAACCCAATGCCCATCTCGACGAGCATGGCGAAGCAGCCTGCTTGCCGCCCTGCTGCTGCTGAAGAACCAGGGCAAGACCATTGTCATGGTCTCGCACCGCCAGCACAGCCTGCGTATCACCGACCAGTTACTGGTGCTGGAGCAAGGCGCCATGCGCCTGTATGGCCCCAGAGACCAAGTGCTGGCCACCCTGGATCAAGCCCGGCAACAAGCCGTCAGCAAAGTTGCCTGAGGAGTCACTGCATGTCTGTATCTGAAAACACTTTGCCACACGTCCCCCCACACACTTCAGCCGCTGCTGAGGCCAAGTCGGCGGCAGCTACTGCTGACGCCAAGGTTATCCCGCTGCACCCCGGAGAAAGCGCCCGCAATGATAAGCGCGCAGCGCGCAACGGCCTGCTGCTGTTGCTGCTGGGCCTGGGCGGCTTTTTGCTATGGGCCGCGCTGGCGCCGCTGGATGAAGGGGTGCCCACCGATGCCTGGTGACGGTAGAAGGTAATCACAAAACCGTGCAACACCTCACAGGCGGCATTATCAAGGAGCTCAAGGTGCATGAAGGCCAGAGCGTGCAGGCTGGCGATGTGCTGTTTACCCTGGACGATACCGCCAGCAAAGCCAGGTTTGACGAAGTGCGCCAGCGCTACCTCGGCCTGCGCGCGCAGGAAAGCCGCTTGGTGGCTGAGAACCAGGGCTTGAGCCAGGTGAGCTATCACGCAGACCTGTTGCAGCAGTCCAGTGACCCCTATGTGGCGCAGCTGATGCTCAATCAATCGCAATTGCTGCGCGCGCGTTTGCAAGCCTTGACCGCCGATATCGCAGCCTTGCAGGAATCGATACAAGGTCAGGTGGTGCAGATTGAAGGCTATGAAGGCGTAAGGCAGAGCTATCAATCGCAAATTGCACTCTTGCAGCAACAGCTAGGCGGCATACGCCAACTGGTGAGCGAGGGCTATGCACCACGCAACCAGCAGAATGAGCTGGAGCAAAAACTGGCCCAGGCTTACGGCCAGCTCGCCAGCAACGATTCCAGCCTGCTGCGCAGCCAGAAAGCCATACTCGAACTCAAGCAGCGCATCACCGCGCGGCAGCAGGCCGAGCATAAAGAGGTTGAAACCGAACTGGCCCAGGTCAGGCTGGCAGTGCAGGCCGATGCCGAGAAATACAAGCCGCTCAAAGATGAGTGGCAGCGCGTCACCGTCACTGCCCCGGTCAGCGGTCAGGTAGTAGGCTTGCAAGTGCATACCCTGGGCGCGGTGATTCAGCCTGGGCAAAAGATCATGGACATTGTGCCTGCTGATGAACCGCTGATTCTCGATGCCAAGATTCCACCGCACCTGATAGACAAAATCCATGTCGGTCAGGATGCCGATGTGCGCTTCTCCAGCTTCTCCAACACACCGCAACTGCTGCTGGAAGGCAAGGTCAAGACCGTCTCCACCGACCTGCTGCTGGAACCCGGCAGCGGCAATCAATCGCCCTATAGCTATTATCTGGCGCGCATCAACATCACTGAGCAAGGCATGCAGACCCTGGGTCAACGCCGCCTGCAACCCGGCATGCCAGTGCAGATTGTGATACGCACCGGGGAGCGTACCTTGCTGACCTATCTGCTGCATCCGCTGGTCAAGCGCATCGCCGCATCCATGAAGGAGGAATAAGCTTGTTGCGCTTTGCCCCCCTCCCCGCACTCATGCTGAGCCTGACTTTAGGCTGCACCAGCCCGGCCCAGGCTGCCGAAAGCCTGCTCAGCCTGTACCAGAAAGCCGTGCAATATGACGCGCAGTACCGCGCTGCCGAAGCCACTACCGAGGCCGAGCGCGAAGAAATCAACAAAAGCCGTGCGCTGTTTCTGCCGCGCGTGCAGCTAGGTGCCAGCCGTGGTCATGGTGTCACCGACAGAACCACGCAAACCGCATTAGGCGCGCTGGAATCGCGGCTTAATTACGATATCCAGAACTACTCGCTCAGCCTGCGCCAAACCCTGTTCAATCAGGAAAGCCTGGCCACCTGGCGCGGCGCAGAAGCGGGCGTCAAAAGCAAGGAAGCCTTGCTGCTGAAGGAAAACTCCACCCTGATCACGCGTTTATCCTCGGCCTATTTCGAGGCCTTGTACGCGCAGGAAAAAGTACAGATGCTGCAGGGCAAGATCAGCGCCACGCGCCAGCAGCGTGAGCAGGCGCAAAGACGCTATGACCATGGCGAGGGCACCATCACCGAGGTGAATGAAGCCGATGCCGCATTGGGGCTGGCCGAGGCCGAGCTAATTGCCAGCGACAATATGCTGGCCGTGCACAAGCAAAATCTCAGCACCATCAGCGGCATAGAAGTGCAAGCCCTGGCACCGCTGGATATTGAACATATACAACTGGATTTGCCAGATGCAGAGCGTACTCAGTTTTGGCTGGATGAAGCCCTGGGCCACAACCCCGAGATTGAGGCCGCCCGCATGACGCTGGAAGTGGCGCGGCAGGAAGTGGAAAAGAAAAGGGCCGGGCATTACCCGACGCTGGATCTGGTAGGTGTGCGCTCTTATAGCGAGAACGACAGCAATAACACCCTGGGCTCGCGCTTTGACACCACCACCGTGGCGCTGCAACTCAATATGCCCTTGTTTACTGGTGGTTACACCAGCGCCAGCGTGCGCCAGGCTGCCAGCCGCCTGGAAGCCGCGCAGGAAATGCTTAACCTGCGCACGCGTGATGTAGAAGCCAACACCCGCAAGACCCTCAACAGCATACGCAGTGGCTGGCTGGCGCTGGCCGCTTACCGTCAGGCGGTCAAGGCCAGCGAGATTGCGCTGGAAGGCACACAAAAAGGCTTTCAGGCTGGCACGCGCACCAATATTGAAGTACTCAACGCCCAGCAAAAGCTCTACAACAGCAAGCTAGAGCTAAGCCGTGTGCACTACATACTGGTTAACGACATCATCAACCTGCGCCAACTGTCTGGTGCGCTTAACGAAGCCATGCTGGTGAAGATTAACCAGTATTTTGCGGTGAACTAGCATGATGCCGCTCACCCGTCAGGCTCATGGCACCCAAGGTCGCAACACCTGCAAGCAGGTCTCTGCGCTGGCTCTCGTTTATACGCTGGCGCTGACTACTATATGGCTGCCCACTGCCGCCGCCACCGGATTTGTGGCTTTGCCGCTGCAAGGCTTTAGCCTGGAAGATGGCAGCCGCAGCGCCTATACCTTGTGCAATGACACTGGAAAATATAGTGCAAAGTTCAGTGCCAAATATAGTGAAAAATCCAGCGCAAAACTCAGTACAACATCCATTCCCGTGCCTGCCAGTGCGGATGCCGCCAACACCTGCGCCATTTTCGTAGGCAGCGAATTGCAAGCCCCGCTGCCCGGCTATGAACTGCTGGCTCATGCCATGCGCCAGGCCATCATGAACAACGCCCACACTGGCTTTCAGGATAAAAAAATCGCCACCGTGAGTGAACTGGTCTGGCGCAATGATGAGCAAGGGCAATGCCTGTTTGGCAGCCGTGTGATTACGCTTTCCAGCGCCGATGCCGATTACGACAGCCAGACCCCGGGCAAGCAGTATTTCCGCATCAGTGATGTGGCCCATGGCGGTTTTGGCCATGACGCTGCTGACGGCAAGCTGCTGGAAGTGGCGTACGCCCAGCATGCCAGCAAGGCCAGGCCAGTCTATCGCGTGGGGCGTAGTTTCAGCGCTGTGAGCTATCAGGCTGGCAATAGCTTGAGACTGCCGCCGCTGGCCGCACAGGCCACACCAGCCATCAATACAGAGCAGCTTGCCGCACTGGATAGCAACTGGGTCAACTTCACTACCGAGATCGGCCTGCCCAAGCACCCGGTCTCACCCATGTTGTATATCAAAACCGCTTGCGCGGCGGGTAAGCCACAAACCCTGCCTGACCTGATCCGCCTGCGTCAGGCTGATAGAGCACCCTTGATTGAACTCAGCCTGCCCGGCTTTGCGCCGCCAGAGGCCAGTGGACTTAAAGAAATCAGCGCGGCTAAAGAAGTCAGTGCGCCTAAAACCAAGATTGCCGCACAACCATGAGTCACGCAGCACAGATTATGTTTTTTCCAACCATGTTAGACGGAGGCCATATGCCCTATTTTACTCACCGCCATCATGGCTCAAGCTCCAAGCAGGCTACTGAGCAAGCAAGTGACCAAACTAGTGCCCAAACTAGTTTCCAAGCTCTGCGCCAGACTGGCTTCACCCTGCTGGAGTTATTGGTGGTCATGGTCATTATCGGCCTGCTCGCGGGTTATGTAGGCCCCAAGTATTTTGCCCAGATAGGCAAATCCGAAAGCAAGACTGCCAAGGCGCAGGTAGAGGCGCTGGGCAAGGCGCTGGATCAATACCGTCTGGATACCGGGCGTTACCCCAGCAGCGAGCAGGGCCTGACCTCGCTCAATGTGGCCCCGGCTGACGAATCACGCTGGCACGGCCCTTATCTGCAAAAAGCGCTGCCCGTAGACCCCTGGGGCAAGCCTTACCAATACCGCTCGCCGGGCGAACATGGCGATTACGACCTGTGGTCGTTTGGCAAGGACGGTCAGGCTGGCGGCCAGGACGATGCCGCCGATATTGTCAGCTGGCAATAGCGCTGCTGCAGTGGTCGCCAAGCAAAACCGGTAGAGCAAGGATGGACAGGGGTAGCGCATGAAATTTGAGTTAAAAGTAGCCAGGGGTAACGAGGTCGGCTCATTGACGCTGGAGGCAGGCGATGGCTTGCAGGCCCAGCTACAGGCCGAAGCCCAGGGTTACAGCGTTTTGGCCACGCGCAGCCTGGGCGGGGTGTCGGCCATGGCGGGCGGCTTACGCAAATCACGCTTCAACCTGATGTTGTTCAGCCAAGAGCTGGTCGCGCTGCTGGATTCAGGCTTGAGCCTGGTTGAGGCCATAGAAGCGCTGGCCGAGAAAGAAGCCCATGCCGAATCACGCACGCTGTTGAACCAGATCATGGCCCTGCTTTATGAAGGCTTGCCTTTATCCAGCGCGCTGGAACGCTTTCCTGCGGCATTCCCTCCCTTGTACGTCGCGTTGATTCGTAGCAGCGAGCGTACTGGTGACATGGTGCAGGCACTGGGGCGGCATGTGACTTATCAGGGCCAGCTGGATACGGTGAAGAAAAAGATCGTCACTGCCTCTATCTACCCCGTGCTGCTGATTGCCGTGGGCGGGCTGGTGATGCTGTTTCTGCTGGGTTATGTGGTGCCGCGCTTCAGTGTGATTTACGAGAGTGCGGGCGATGACCTGCCCTGGATGTCGCAAATGCTGCTGGCCTGGGGACGCTTGCTGCATGACCATGGCCAGGCTGCACTGATGGTATCGCTTGTAGTAGCGGTGACCCTGGGCGTAGTGCTCAGCCGCCCCGCCGTGCGGCGTTTACTGCTGCGCCAATTGTGGAAAATTCCCGCCCTGGGCGAGACCATGCGTATTTATCAATTGGCGCGTTTTTACCGCACGCTGGGCATGCTGTTGCAGGGTGGCATACCGCTGGTGACTGGCATGCAGATGGTCAGCTCGCTGTTGCAGCCTGCGCTGCGTCACAGTCTGGGGCTGGCCGAGCATGACATCCGTGAGGGCAAGCCTTTGTCCAGCGCCATGGAAACGCATGGCATGACCACCTCCATCGCCCTGCGCATGCTGCGCGTGGGCGAGCGCACCGGGCGTATGGGCGAAATGATGGAACGCATAGGCAGTTTTTATGACGAGGAAATTGCCAGGGCCGTGGACTGGTTCACGCGCCTGCTGGAACCGCTATTGATGGTGGTGATAGGCCTGATCATAGGCATTGTGGTGGTGCTGATGTATATGCCTATTTTTGACCTGGCCGGGAGCCTGCAATGAATCAGGCGGTGGATCAAGTGGTAGGGCAATTGGTGGGGCAATCGGTAGATCCCATGCTTGATCAAGCACCCGGCCTTGGACAGGCGCCCACGCTTACCCCTAACCCTACTCTTTCTCTAGCGCAGGTGCAGCAGGCACGCCAATTGGCGCAGCAAGGTCAGCAACATCTGCTGGATGTGCTGGAAAACCTTTCCGGCCTGGAGGCAGAAAGCTTTAGCACGGCGCTGGGCGCACTGCTGCGTTACCCGGTGTTCAATATCCTGACGCTGTATGAAATGCAGCCGGATTTCAAGCTGTTACCGTTTGCCGAAGCCAGCAAGCAGGAGTGCATCATCTTGCTCAATGACCAAGGGCAGACTTATGTGGTGCTGGCCAACCCGTTTGACACTGCGCTGGTGAGCCGCATGCAACAGCGTTTGCAGCAGGCTGGCTTGCAGGCTCAATCTGCATTACCCATTTGGGGGCTGGCGCATCGCAAGGATATTGCCGCCTTCCTCACCCGCTTTGAGCAGGGCATGCGTGCCATGGATGGTCTGGAAGCCGGGGATGGCAGCGAGCAAGGTGCCAGCAGCGGCATAGAGGATATCTCGCTGCGCTCAATTGCCGAGGACACTTCGCCTGTGGTGCGGCTGGTGCGCTCCACGCTGTATGACGCACTCAAGCTGGGGCCAGTGATATCCATATGGAATCCGATGCCCAGGGCCTCAATATCAAATACCGCATAGATGGCGTGCTCAGCCATGTTGGTGGCATCAGTGGCGTGGCGCAGGCAGAACAAGCCATCTCTCGTATAAAAGTCATGTCTGAGCTGGATATTGCCGAGCGCCGCATTCCGCAGGATGGTCGCTTCAAGGTCATGGCGCTGGGGCGCGAGATTGATCTGCGCGTTTCCATCATGCCCAGCGTTTATGGCGAGGATGCCGTGCTGCGTATCCTAGACCGCAAGGCTTTATCTGATCAGGCGCAGGGCCTGAGCCTGGATGTGATGGGTTTTGAGCCAGAGATCATGGAACGCTTCCGCCTGCTGGCCGAGGAGCCTTACGGCATGTTGCTGGTAACCGGGCCGACTGGTTCAGGCAAGACCACCACGCTCTACGGCATTATTTCTGAGATCAATAACGGCCAGGACAAGATTGTCACCATAGAAGACCCGGTGGAATACCAGCTGCCTGGAGTGTTGCAGATTCCGGTTAACGAGAAAAAAGGCCTGACCTTTGCGCGCGGCCTGCGCTCCATTTTGCGCCATGACCCGGACAAGATCATGGTGGGCGAAATCCGCGATGCTGAAACCGCACAGATTGCCGTGCAATCGGCGCTGACTGGGCATTTGGTGCTGACGACTGTGCATGCCAACAATGTATTCGACGTCATAGGCCGCTTCACCAATATGAATGTAGACCCTTACAGCTTTGTTTCGGCCATCAACGGCATCATGGCGCAGCGTCTGGTGCGCACCCTGTGCCCGCACTGCGCGATTGACGATCAGCCGAGCCTGCCCTGCTGCACAAATCCGGCATTAGCGCGGAAAGCGCCCATGAATACCGTTTCCGCCGCGGCCAGGGCTGTGGTCAGTGCCATGGCACTGGCTATAAAGCCGCAAAGCAATTGCCGAGTTATTAGTGTTCAACGACCTGATTCGTGAACTGATTATTACCCGGGAGCCAGTGCGCAAAGTCAAGGAAGCCGCCCGCGCCAATGGCACCCGCACCATGCGCGAGGCTGCGCTGGCCATGGTGAAACGCGGCGAAACCACTCTACAGGAGATCAATCGTGTTACCTCGCTTGTTTGAACGGTTCAGTCCCGGCTTGCCGCCCTGGTTGCCCGGCTTGCCCTGGTTACCAGTGGGCCGCGATGAACTACGCATCTTTTTGCAACCACACAAGCTCAGCCTGCTCAAGTTCAAGCGCGGCATACGCACTAGCCCGCTACTGATGGAGGAATACCCGCTATTGCCGCAGCCGGGTCAGGCTGCCGCCTATGGCGAATTCTGGCAGCCCGCTGTCGCCAGCCTCAGCCAGTTGCTGCAACAGCCGCAGTGGCAAGGCTGCCGCCCTGAGGTGGTGATCTCCAATCATTTTGCGCATTACGCCATCATCCCCTGGAATGAGGGCATCAGCAGCCGGGATGAGCAAGGCGGCTTTGTGCGCCACTGCTTTACCCAGGCCTATGGTGATTTTGCGCGCCACTGGGACCTGCGCTTTGACACCCCGCGCCACGGCAAGCCCACCCTCGCCAGCGCCATTGATGAACGCCTGCTGCAATCACTGCGGCTGACCTTTGAGCAGGCCAATATGCCAGTGCGCCATATCCACCCGCACCTGATGCTGGCCGTGAACTCCATGCGGCGTCAGCTCAAGCGCATACCCGGGCTGAAAGCACTGGCGCTGGAGTCATTGATTATGGTGATGCTGGAAGATGGCAAGCTGATTATTGCGCTGATTGAACAGGGCGAATGGCTAAGCCTGCAGAGCTATGCCGCCGAAGCTGATATCGACAACCAGTTGCTGGCCTTGCTGGAGCGTGAATCCGTGCTGGCCGGGCTGGACACCAGCGCCTGGCCAGTGGTGTTTTATGCGGCTGAAACCCGCCCGGCACTGCAACTGGCCGGACGTGATATTTACAACATCCAGCACAACCCTCTCAACAATACGCCCCCCCTGGCTGAACCTTTGGCAGCAACCCCCACCATCAACAACCCGGCTATGCATAAAAAGGAGTGGCATTGATGCTACGCGCTCTGACCCTGAACCACGCCCCCTCCAGCCCCGCTACCCCTGTGCTCAGCTATAGCTTGCTGGTGCTGGGCATCTGCGCCGCACTTGGCCTGGGCTTGACCCTGCAAAAGCTGGCACAGCAACGTCAGCGCCTGGAGACTGACCTCAGCCAGATGCGCGCGCCCGCAGGCCAGGCCCGCAGCACTGAGTTTGCTGGCAAATCTGCCAATAAATCCAGTAGCAAGGACAGCCAGGCCAAGCAGGCAGAAATCAGCGCAGTGCAAAGTGCCATGCACGAGCTGGCCCTGCCCTGGCCCCAGCTGTTCCAGGCGCTGGAAAGCCTGCGCGTGCCAGATGTACGCCTGGCCTCCATCGAACCCAACCCACGCCAGCGCAAGCTGCGCATCAGCGCCGATACTGGCGAGGTGGTCAATATGTTTACCTATGTGCACCAATTGGCAGAACAGCCTATTTTCAACGACGTGCTGCTGGTATCGCATGAACTGCATACCGGGCAGGAAACTCCAGTACGTTTCATCGTGGAGGCTGTATGGGTACAACGCTGAATCCGGATGAAGCTCCTATGCGCGATAACGTCAAACCTCAAGCAGGACAACAGGCAAAACCACAGGCCAAACACCATGTCAGCCGTCTGGCCTGGGTATTGCGCTGGCATCTGGGCTGGGCGGGCAATGCCGGGCTGGCGCTGCTGCTGCTGAGCTTGTTGCTGGCGCTGGGCCTGGCCTGGCCGCGCTCCATGGCATTGCAGCAGTTGCAACGTGATGTGGCCGCCATGCACAAGGCCATGCCCCAGCACCAGGGCCAGTGGATAGACCGCTCACCGCAGGCCTCGCTTAATACCTTTTACCAATTTCTACCCGCAGAGCAGGAGGCCAACGCCTTGCTGAGCCAGCTACTGCAACTGGCCGAACACCATGGGCTGGCACCGGAAAAAGTCGATTACAGCCTGCAACGTGAGACGGCTGCGCATTTCTCGCGCTACCAGCTCAATATTCCCTTGCGTGGCAGTTACCGCGACATACGCCGTTTTATGGCGGCCGCCCTCAACAGCACGCCAGCGCTGGCGCTCAACGAGATCAATTTCAAGCGCTTGGAAGATGAGGTCAATGCAGGCCCAGGCCAGGCCCAGGCAGAAGTTGAAGCAAAACTCAGGCTGACGCTGTACCTGGACTCTGGCCAGAAAGCAGGCTTGAACAATAACTTGCAAACTGGCGCGCAACCAACCTCGCAACCAACCTCGCAAACTAGCGCCAAGGCCGAGAGGCTATGAAATCTGGCTTTAATTCGCGCCAGCTTGTGCTCTGGTCGGTGCTGGCGCTGAGCGTGCTGGCCACGATCTGGACTGCGCTGACTGAGGATGAAGATCAGGACATCGCCGTGGCGGCGGTAGGCAATGATGCGGCTGTTGCGCGTCCGGCTGCCAGTACCCCAGATAGCACCCTAGCCAATGCCCCCGCACAGCAGCGCATACAGCTGGCTGCACTGACCCTGCCCGACCACCATAGCGCCGCAGACAACCCGCTGGATACCCGCCAGTTGCAGCGGCCGCGCTGGGAAGGTGTTGAGGCGAATGACGCGAGCAATCAACTGCATGATCCCTTCCAGGGCAACAAGCCACTGGCTGCGGCAGAAGCCGCGCCCTTGCAAGCGGCCCAGCAGGTAATGGAAATCCCGCCCCTGCCTTTCAGCTATGCCGGCAAGCTCATGGATAACGGCCAGTACACCGTGTTTATTTCTGCTGGCGAACAGAACTACAGCGTCAAGCGTGGCGATGTAGTGCAGGCTGGCAGGTGAAAAGCATATCCCCCACCACCATGGTCATGCGCTACCAGGCCATGCAGATGGATGTGCCCTTGATGATAGGAGAACAGAATTGAAGATGAATCCCATGCGCCAGGCCAGCCTGCCATTGCTGCTGACTCTGCTGATGACGGCCTGCGCCGCGCAACAGGCACGCGAGGCTGAATCCAGCCAGCAGTTTCAGCAAGCGCGGCAGCTGCTTGCAGACGGTCAATATGCGCAAGGCATGGCTGCGCTAGAGTCACTGGTGCAAGCCTACCCGGCCAATCCGGAATACCGCGCCTTGCTCAAGCAGCAGCAGGATGTGCATCTGGCAAGCGCACTGCGGGAAGCTGACCAGCTCAAGCAACTCAAGCGCTGGGGCGAGGCTGACGCGGCCTACAGGCGAGTGCTGGAGCTGGATGGACAAAATCAGCGCGCACTCAATGACATACAGCAGATGCGCGTGGAGAGCAGCCACCAGGCCAGCATGCAGCGCGCACAGGAGTTGTATGAGCACAACGACAGCGAAGGTGCGCAAAACCTGGCGCGTGCGGTGCTGGCAGAAGATGCCAGCAACAGCAGCGCACGCGCGCTGTTTGAGCAGATTGAGCGTCAGCGTCTGGACAAGGTCAGCAATCCGCCGCAGTTACGCGCCGCCTTCAAGCGGCCGATTTCAATTGAGTTCAAGGATGTGGCGCTGAAATCGGTATTTGAGTTTATTGCCCAGGCCGCAGGCATCAATTTCACTTATGACCAGGAATTGCGCAACGAGCAACGCACCAGTGTTTTTCTGCGCAATACGCCTATCAATGAAGCCATCGATGTGATTCTGGCCAGTAACCAGTTGGGCAAGAAAATCCTCAATGACAATACTTTGCTGATTTACCCCCTGAGCCGCAGCCAGGAATATCAGGAAACCTTTGTGCGCAGCTTTTATCTGGCCAATGGTGATGCCAAGAAGCTGATGGCCATGATCAAGACCGTGGTCAAGACCAAGGACATTTATATAGACGAGAAGCTCAACACCCTGGTGATGCGCGATAGCGCCGAGGCCATACGCACGGCCGAAAAGCTGATTGTGTCGCAGGACATGGCAGAACCCGAGGTAGTGTTACAGGTGGAGGTGCTGGAGATCAACCGCCGTAGTCTGGAGAACATAGGCATACGCTACCCCACCTCGGTGAGCCTGGGCGTGCAAGGGCGTGATACGGTCAATGGCACGACTACGCTGTCGCCGGGCAAGCTGACGGTGAATGAGCTGAAGAACTTCAATTCCAACCTGGGCGTGTTCAGCATCAGCGACCCGGTGCTGGCGCTGAACCTATTGCAGCAGGATACCGATACCAATCTGCTCGCCAACCCGCATATCCGCGTCAAAAACCGCGAGAAAGCCAAGATCCATGTGGGTGACCGCATCCCGGTGCTGACCAGTGTGGCCAACTCCACGGGTTTTGTCTCGCAGACGGTTAACTATATTGAAGTCGGCATCAAGCTGGATGTGGAACCTACCATACTGCTCAGGGATGAAGTCTCGATCAAGGTCGGTCTGGAGGTCAGCAACCAGACTGATAGGTTGACCTCCAGCTCGGGCACGGTGACTTACACCATAGGCACGCGCAACGCCAACACCATACTGCGGCTGAAGAACGGCGAGACGCAGATACTTGCCGGGCTGCTGCGCGAGGATGAGCAGAAGGTCAGCAATGGCGTACCTGGGCTTTCCAAGCTGCCGCTGGTTGGCAAGCTGTTCAAGGACCGCAACAATGATAAAAGCAAGAAGGAAATCGCCCTCCTGATCACGCCGCATATCATCAACAACCTCACGCCTGCCGATGCCATCTACACCACGTTTTCTGCGGGCATAGACCGTAGCAGCAATACTCGCAGCGGCCGCAGCAGTGAGCCTGCGAGCAGCGTGGCGCAAGTTGCGCCACCAGCCAGAAGCCCTCAGGAAATTCAGGCTGAGCGTGCCGATGCTGACCGTGCTTTTGCCGGTTCTGTGATGCGCCCGGTGGATGAAATTGCCAGCCCGGATAGCCCACGATGAAAGCTCTGCGCCTGAGCCATGGCTTTACCTTGATTGAGTTGATGGTCACGCTGGTGCTGCTGGCCTTAATTTTGAGCTCGGCCGCGCCCGTGATGCAAATCCAGGCCAAACGCAACAAGGAGCAGGAGCTGAAGCGCAATCTCTGGCAATTGCGCGATGCGATTGATGCCTACAAGAAAGCGGTGGATGACGGCCTGATCAAGAAAAGCCCGGGGCAATCGGGTTATCCGCCCAATCTGCAGATTCTGGTCAAGGGGGTGGAAAACCCGCGCTCGCAGACCAAGGCCAAAATCTATTTTTTACGCAGCATTCCGCGCGACCCTTTTGCCGATGACCCCGAGCTTTCCAACGAGGCCAGCTGGGGCAAGCGCAGCTATGCCAGCTCGTTTGAAGAACCCGCCGAGGGCGATGATGTGTATGACGTTTACTCACGCTCTGGCGAGAGCGGGCTTAACCAGCAGCCCTATCGTGAATGGTGAAGACGATGAAAACTAGTCTAGACCACAAGCTAACAACCAAGGGCTTCACGCTGATTGAGGTATTGGTGGTGCTGGCAATTATTGCCACGCTGCTGAGCCTGGTGACGCCGCGCTATTTCTCCAGCATAGACCGCGCGCGCGAACAATCGCTCAAACATGACCTGATTGTGATGCGCGATGCCATAGACAAGTTTTATAGCGACAGAGGCCGCTATCCGGATGCGCTGGAAGACCTGGTGCAAGCGCGTTATCTGCGTCAGGTGCCGGAAGACCCCATCACCGAGCGTCAGGACACCTGGCTGCTATTGCCGCCGCCCGACCCCAATGCCAAAGGCACGGTTTACGACATACGCAGTGGCTCGGAAGACATGGCGGCTGACGGCAGCTTTTTCTCCGAATGGTAGGGTCATGATGATGGCGGCAGACATATGCAATCAGGCTTGATCAATCTATCTGCCAGAGGCAGCCAGCAAGGTGGCATGAGCCTGATAGGTGCGCTGCTGGTCATCATGCTGGTGGGCTTTGGCCTGGCTGAAGCGGGCAATCGCTGGAGTGATGCGCGCCAGCGTGAGCGCGAGCAGGAGTTGCTCAAGGTCGGCGACACCATACGCCGCGCCATAGGCAATTACTACAATCAATCTCCAGGCATGGTGAAACAGTTTCCGCCCACGCTACAGGCCTTGCTCAAGGATGAGCGCTTTCCTGTGCCACAGCGCTATCTGCGCAAGCTGTATATAGACCCGGTCACCGGGCGTGAGGGCTGGGGCATACTGGAAGCGCCCAGTGGCGGCATCATGGGGGTTTACAGCCTCTCGGACCAGGCGCCGTTCAAGACCAGCAACTTTGCCCCGCCCTATGAAGACTTTGCCAAGAAGAAATATTACGGTGAATGGATGTTTGCCTATCTGCCAGAAACCGATAACAGCGCAGCCGTCAATCAATAAATCGCCACATGACAGCTTGACAAGCTCAGGAGTTCCCGGGTGGCTGTAGAGCTATCCACAAAATCTGTGGATAAAAGTGTGGATAGCTGTGACTTAAAAATGTAACTTCCCATTTTGTAAGGTTTTTTTACAAACGCCCAATATTTAACCTGTTTTTTATTTATTTAAAATCAATGACTTACTATATGTCATTGGATTGTTGACGTTTTTTAACACAACTTAATGTGACACATTAGCTGGTGTGTATAACTCAGATAAAAAAGGCAGGATGTCAAGGGCATTCTTGCTAGTGGCACAGGCGATTTCAGCGGTTTCTACGCCACGTAACTCAGCCAGAACCTCAGCGATTTTGGGCAGTTGATCTGGACTGTTGCGGCCATGATGCCCCAGCCATTGAGGTGGAATATCCGGCGCATCGGTCTCCAGCACAATGGCCTCCAACGGCAGTTCCCGCGCCAGGCTACGTAGCTTGAGGGCGCGCTCCCAGGTCATAGCACCACCAAAACCCAGCTTGAAACCCAGCTTAATCAAGGCCTCTGCCTGCTGCAGGCTGCCATTGTAGGCATGGGCAATGCCTTTGACGCCAAAGCGCCTGACCTGCTTGATTACCTGATCCACAGAACGTCGCACATGCAATAACACGGGCAGGTCAAACTCCCGCGCCAGCTTGAGTTGTTCTATGAAATAAAACTCCTGCTTGGCCTGATCATAGCCTTCAACAAAAAAATCCAGACCGATCTCACCTACGGCAACAATGCGCGGTGTTTTACCCACAGCACTTTCATCCTGAATGCCAGGGGGAAGTTTCCCCTCGGCATTAGCGCGCAGCCATTGTGCCAAATGCTGGATATCCTCAGGCTGCGATTGATCCACGAATAAGGGGTGTATGCCCAAGGCCATGGCGCAGTGTGCATGCTGCTGGCTCAGCGCCAGCACATCGGTGAAATTGGCGCGCATGACGCCAGGCACGACAATGGCGCGTACGCCTGCATCCCAGGCAGATTGCGCCACATCAGCACGATCAGCGTCAAATTCAGAGGCATCCAGATGGCAATGGGTATCGATCAGCATAGAGGTATCGATGAGTATAGAGCTAGCAGGCTATCAATCAGCAGTTGTGGCTAATAAGGGCCGCGCACGCAGGAACTGGTCAACACCGACTTGGCGCCTGTCGAGTATTTCCAGTTGCAGCTTGTCTTGCATGCTGGTGAGCGCGGGCATGGCAAACATATCCCTGGCCTGCCCTCCCAACAATAGCGGAGCTTGGTACAGCAAGAGTTCGTCTATCAGCCCTGCAGCCAACAGGCTGCCATTGAGTATGGCCCCTGCCTCTACCATGATTTCGTTATGCTGGCGCTGCGCCAGGGCTTGCATCAAGCCTGGCAGATCGACGCTGTGATGATGGGGACTGCCCTGGGCGGCTGGCAAATAAATCAATTCTGCACCTGCCTGCTGCAAGCGCTGTTGCCGCAGCTCATCTTCACGGGCATGGGCAATCAGCACTCGTCCCCCGTGCAGGATTTGGGCGTCTGGCGGTGTACGCAGCGCACTATCCACAATCACCCGCCAGGGTTGCACGCCATGGCGCGCTTGCAGCAGGGCTGCATCACGCACGGTAAGTTGAGGGTTATCGGCCAGCACTGTGCCTACGCCAGTGAGCATGACGCAGGATTGCGCGCGCCACTGCTGTATGTGTTGCCTGGCCTCCGGGCCAGTGATCCATTGACTCTGGCCGTTCAACAGTCCGGTCTTGCCATCTAGGCTACAAGCCACCTTGCTGCGCAGCCAGGGCCTGCCCAGTGTCATGCGTGCGATAAACCCAGGGTTGAGCGCTTCAGCCTGGGCTTGCAACAAGCCATGCGCCACCGCTATGCCATGCTCAGCCAGGCGTTTGAGGCCATTGCCTGCCACCAGGGGGTTAGGGTCTTGCATGGCAGCCACCACGCGTTTGACGCCAGCCTGCACCAGGGCATCGGCACAAGGCGGTGTACGGCCAAAATGGCTGCAAGGTTCCAGCGTGACGTAGGCGGTTGCGCCTTGCGCCTCGCTGCCTGCCATGCGCAGTGCATGCACCTCGGCATGCGGTTCGCCCGCTTTGAGATGGGCACCATGGCCTATGATGCGGCCTTGTTTGACAATGACGCAGCCTACCCTGGGGTTGGGCGTGGTGCCATATAGCCCACGCGCAGCCTCGCGCAGGGCCAGGGTCATATAGCGATGATCATCGCCGCTAAAGTCGGGAGTTTGATTCATGATGGCTGCATGATAAGGCGGGGATAGCCCTGACACAAGCCAGGCGCGGCTTGCAGCGCTGGCGCACAGAACTTGTGAGCAGCCAGAAGGCTGCTAAGGGGAATGTCAAAATCTAGAGAGTGATAAAACCGTAACGCGGTACAGGCTGGCCTGTTTTAATCCAGATCGCGGATAACGTCACTGAAATCGGTGACATCCTGGAAGCTACGGTAAACCGAGGCAAAGCGTATATAAGCCACCTTGTCTATGGCCTTGAGCTCCTGCATCACTATCTCACCGAGATCGCGCGCAATAATTTCGCGCTCGCCCTTGGCTAGCAGCTTTTGCACGATGTGCTCCAGGGCACGGTCTACATATTCGGTAGGCACCGGGCGCTTGTGCAGCGCACGGGTAAAGGAAAGCAGCAGTTTGTCGCGATTGAATTCCTCACGATTGCCGTTTTGCTTGACCACTTGTGGCAAATGCAATTCTGCGGTTTCGTAGGTGGTAAAACGCTTGTCGCAGGCCGAGCAGCGGCGTCTACGGCGTATGGAATTGCCTTCCTCGTTAACGCGAGAATCAATTACCTGCGTATCGTCTGCACCACAGAATGGACACTTCATGGTCTGGTTCTGACTTTGGCCTGCTGATTAACTGGGGATCAAGTTGAGCAGGCGCACATGGTGACAGGTGCGCCTGCTGGCAGCAATTAAGCGCCGTAGACCGGGAAGCGCGAGGTCAGGGCATGCACCTTGGCCTTGGTCGCCGCAATCACGGACTCATCAGTCGGATTGTCGAGGATATCGGCAATCAGGTTGGCTACTTCTACCGCTTCGGCTTCCTTGAAACCACGGGTGGTGATTGCAGGTGAGCCTATGCGGATACCGGAAGTCACAAATGGGCTTTCCGGGTCGTTAGGGATGGCGTTCTTGTTGACGGTAATGTGCGCCTGGCCCAGGTAAGCATCTGCCGCCTTGCCAGTCAGGCCCTTGGGACGCAGATCGACCAGGAACACGTGTGACTGGGTGCCACCGGAAATAATGCGCAGACCACGTGCGGCCAAAGTCTTGGCCATGGTGTCCGCGTTCTTCAGCACTTGCTCCTGATACGCCTTGAACTCAGGCTGGGCTGCTTCGAGGAAGGCTACGGCCTTACCTGCGATCACGTGCATAAGCGGGCCGCCCTGCAAGCTGGGGAAGACGCTGGAGTTGAGGGATTTCTCAAACTCGGCCTTGGCCATGATCAAACCACCACGTGGGCCACGTAGGGTCTTGTGGGTGGTAGAGGTCACAAAGTCAGCATGCGGCACTGGGTTGGGGTATACACCTGCGGCAATCAGGCCAGCGTAGTGCGCCATGTCTACCATGAAATACGCGCCTACCTTTTTGGCGATCTCGGCCATACGTGCCCAGTCAAAGCGCAGCGCATAGGCAGAAGCACCACCAATCAGCAGTTTGGGCTTGGTTTCGACGGCGATACGTTCCATTTCGTCGTAATCAATTTCTTCTTTGTCATTGAGGCCGTAAGCCACAATGTTGAACAGCTTGCCCGATAGGTTGGCAGGCGAGCCATGGGTCAAGTGACCACCATGACCGAGGTTCATGCCCATGACGGTGTCACCAGGCTTGAGGATGGAGAAATACACGGCCTGATTGGCCTGGGAGCCGGAGTGCGGCTGCACGTTGGCATACTCGGCACCGAACAGCTTTTTGAGACGATCTATCGCCAGTTGCTCGATTTCGTCAACAAACTCACAGCCACCGTAGAAGCGCTTGCCAGGATAACCCTCGGCATATTTGTTGGTCAGTTGCGAACCTTGCGCCTGCATGACCGCAGGGCTGGTGTAGTTTTCAGAGGCGATCAGCTCGATGTGCTCATCCTGGCGATTGCGCTCTGCTTCTACGTACTTCCACAAATCTGGATCAACAACACTGAGGTTTTTGGCCGTGCTAAACATGTTCGATATCTCGGAATGATGATGAATGGGCAGGATTTTAACATGTTCAGCCCGCCTCAGCTTTGAAACAGTTTCAACGCCCATGAAAATGATTCATGCCACAACCAGCAGCCAAAGGTACAACCACCAAAGTGGTCACTTGCAGCCAGGCCGCGATACACACCTAAAAATAAGCCATTGAATTTAAAACAAGTAACCAATTGGCATGACAGTTGCTCAGGGTTTATATTGAGATGGTTACCATCTCTTGTAGCAGACTCTCTCCCGCCTGCCACCGCCGCTGGAATGATGGTGGCTGGCGGTCTTTTCCGCTTTTGCGCTGTTTTCCTCTGTCATCCCTACCGTCAGGCCTGGCGGCGCGGGGTATAATTATCCCCTAATCAATTACCGCACTGCTCAGCATGGCCCGCATCCGCCAGGAAGATTTCATCTCCAGTATTCACCAGGCATTGCAATACATTGCCTGCTATCACTCGCCCGATTTTCTTGCGGCCATGCACCAAGCCTGGCAGCGCGAACCCTCCCCTGCTGCGCGTGATGCCATAGGCCAAATTCTGATCAATTCTTTCCTTTGCGCTCAGGGCCAACGCCCTTTGTGCCAGGACACAGGGATTGTGGTGGCCTTTATCTCCGTAGGTATGGACGTGCAGTGGCAGGCGGATTTGAGCCTGCAAGCCATGGTGGATGAAGGCGTGCGCCGCGCTTACACCGACAGCAGCAACCGCCTGCGTGCTTCTATAGTGAGTGACCCCGCAGGCAAGCGCCTCAATACGCGCGACAACACGCCTTCTGTAGTGCATGTGGAAATAGTGCCCGGCAACACGGTGGAAATTCATATCGCCGCCAAGGGGGGTGGCTCAGAAAACAAATCCAAACTGGCCATGCTAGAGCCCTCAGACAGCATAGTGGATTGGGTGCTGCAAACCGTGCCGGAAATGGGCGCTGGCTGGTGCCCGCCCGGTGTGCTGGGCATAGGAATAGGCGGCACGGCAGAAAAAGCCATGCTGCTGGCCAAGCAGTCCTTGTTTGCGCCTATTGATATTCAGCTACTTAAGGCCAGGGGTGCGCAAAGCCGCGCCGAGGAACTGCGGCTGGAAATTTACGAGAAAGTGAACCGCCTGGGTATAGGCGCGCAAGGCCTGGGTGGCCTGACCACGGTGCTGGATGTGAAGATTCTGGAAGCGCCCACTCATGCCACCTCGCTGCCAGTCGCCATCATCCCCAATTGCGCTGCCACACGCCATGTGCACTTTACGCTGGATGGCAGCGGCCCTGCCCAATTGCCCGTGCCGCGTCTGCAAGACTGGCCTGAGATAGTGCTGGACGCCAGCACGCCTATGCGCAGGGTGAACCTTGATACGCTCAGCCGTGAAGACATTACCAGCTTCCAGCCCGGTGAAAAGCTCTTGCTTTCCGGCAAGCTGCTCACCGGGCGCGATGCCGCGCACAAGCGCATTATCGATTTGATTGCACGCGGCGAACCCATGCCAGAAGGCTTGGATTTCACCAACCGCTTTATTTACTACGTAGGCCCGGTAGACCCGGTGGGCGATGAAATCATAGGCCCGGCCGGCCCGACTACAGCCACGCGCATGGACAGGTTTACCGACACCATGCTGACCAAGACCGGGCTGCTGGGCATGATAGGCAAGGCCGAACGCGGCGAGGCCACGGTGGCAGCAATCCGCGAACACAAATCGGTATATCTGATTGCGATAGGCGGTGCGGCTTATTTGATCTCGCAGGCGATCAAAGCCTCACGCGTGGTGGCTTTCCCCGAACTGGGGATGGAGGCGATTTATGAATTCACCGTGGAAGATATGCCAGTGACGGTGGCCGTGGATAGCCAGGGTCATTCAGTACATGAATCCGGACCCGCTCTCTGGCAGCCGCGCATTGCCGACATCCCTATTTTCAGTGAATAAGGCATGATTAAACCGCTTTAACGCTTAGGCTTAGCTACTACCCCCCAGGAAACCAGGAATCAACATCATGGCCCAGTTGTTCACCCCCATATGCCTGCGCGGCACCGAGATCAAAAACCGGATTTTCGTTGCACCTATGTGCCAGTACTCTGCCGAAAATGGCCTGGCCAACCACTGGCACTTGGTGCATCTAGGCGGCCTGGCCGTGGGTGGTGCGGGGCTAGTGATGGTGGAAGCGACCGCAGTTTCGCCTGAAGGCAGGATTACGCCAAAGTGCCTGGGCTTGTGGTCGCCCCAACATGCTGAGGCGCTCAAACCCGTGGTGGACTTTATCCGTAGCCAGGGTGCCACTCCAGCAATACAGATAGGCCATGCCGGACGCAAGGCATCTTGCGATGTGCCCTGGCGCGATAGCCATTTTCTCAGTGCAGATCAAGGCGGCTGGCAGACGGTAGCGCCTTCGGCCATCCCTGTTACCCCGCAGCACGCGGTGCCTATTGCCCTGGATAAAGACGGTATCAAGGAAATCAGCGCGCAGTTCCATGCTGCCGCCGAGCGCGCGCTGGCCATAGGCTTTGAGGTGCTGGAACTGCATTGTGCCCATGGCTACCTCTTGCATGAGTTTCTTTCGCCACTCTCCAACCAGCGTACAGATGAATATGGCGGCAGCCTGGAAAACCGTTGTCGTCTGGTGCTGGAAATTGCGCGCGATCTGCGCGCGCTTTGGCCAGCGGACAAGCCCATGCTGGTGCGCATCTCGGCCACAGACTGGGTAGAAGGCGGCTGGGATATAGAACAATCCATACAGCTCTCACGCTGGCTTAAAGACCTAGGCATAGACCTGATCGATTGCTCCAGCGGTGGCCTGGTGCTGGACGCCAAAATTCCCGCCGGGCCGGGTTACCAGACCGTATTTGCCGAGCGGATACGTAAGGAAGCGGGCATTGCCAGCGGTGCGGTGGGCATTATTACCTCAGCTCTGCAAGCCGAGCATATTCTTGCTACGGGTCAGGCCGATGTGATTCTGCTGGCACGCGTATTGCTGAGTGATCCACACTGGCCCATGCGTGCCGCCAAGGAATTACATGTCGATTTACCCTGGCCGGATCAGTATGTCCGTGCCAAGCATCTTTAAAGTTTCTCAAAAATCAGTTAAAACGTCAGGCTGAGCCTGCAATAAGGAAATCCCATGAAATGGACTGACAGTCAACGCATAGCCGAGGAGCTCTACGATCAATATCCAGACGTGGATCCCAAAACCGTACGCTTTACCGACCTGATGGCCTGGATACTTGCGCTGGATGGCTTTAACGATGACCCAAACAAGTGCGGTGAGCGCATCCTCGAGGCCATACAACTGGCCTGGATAGAAGAAGCAGAATAAGCGCACAGCGCAAGAAGCACACACATTACTAAAAACTCTAGATAAGGACTCTCATGATTGCGCCGAAAGAAATCTTCAAGGCTTACGATATACGCGGCATCGTAGGCAAGACATTAACGCCTGAAATCGTTGAGGCCATTGGTCAGGCCATAGGTTCTGAAGCGGTAGAGAAGCAGCAGCGCAGCATCTGCGTAGGCTATGATGGCCGCCTTTCTGGCCCTGAGCTGGCCGCAGCGCTGGCACGTGGCATCATGAAGAGCGGTATTGATGTGATCAACCTGGGCCTGGTGGCTACCCCCATGGTGTACTTCGCCGCCTACCATCTGGAAACGGGTTCAGGCGTAATGGTCACTGGCAGCCACAATCCGCCTGATTACAACGGCCTAAAAATGGTGGTAGCGGGCGAAACCCTGTCTGGCGACACCATACAGCGTCTGCGCGCGCGCATAGACAATAATGACTTTGTGCACGGCCAGGGCCAGGAAAGCAGCTTTGACATTGCCCCCGCCTACATTGAGCGCATTGCCTCTGATATCAAGCTCAAGCGCCCACTCAAGCTGACCGTGGATTGCGGCAATGGTGTGCCTGGTGCGTTTGCTGGCACGCTATATCGCGCCCTGGGCTGCGAGGTGGAAGAATTGTTCTGCGAGGTGGATGGCAACTTCCCAAACCATCACCCAGACCCTTCCGTGCCGGAAAACCTCACCGACCTGATTGCCAACCTGATAGATGGCAACTCCGAGTTGGGCTTTGCCTTTGACGGTGACGGTGACCGCCTGGGTGTGGTGACCAAGGATGGCAGCATTATTTACCCTGACCGCCAGCTGCTGCTGTTTGCCGAAGATGTGCTGAAGCGCAATGCGGGTGCCACCATCATCTACGATGTGAAATCCACACGTAATCTCGCGCCCTGGATCAAGCAACGCGGCGGCAATCCGCTGATGTGGAAAACGGGTCACTCTCTGGTCAAGGCTAAGATGAAGGAAACTGGCGCCGCGCTGGCGGGCGAAATGTCCGGCCATGTGTTCTTTAAGGAGCGCTGGTATGGCTTTGATGATGGCTTGTATGCAGGTGCACGCCTGCTGGAAATCCTCAGCCAATTCGACAACCCCTCCGAGGTATTGAATGCCCTGCCAGACAGCGTCAGCACGCCTGAGCAGCACATCAATATGAAGGAAGGCGAGCCGCATGCGCTGATCAGCCAGCTGCAAGCCACCGCCAAGTTTGATGATGCTGACGATGTGCTGACCATAGACGGTTTGCGTGTGGAATACGCCGATGGCTTTGGTTTGATGCGCCCATCCAACACCACCCCGGTGATTGTGCTGCGCTTTGAGGCGGACAATGTAGAAGCGCTCAAGCGCATACAGAACAGCTTCCGCGAGGTTATTCTGGCTGCAGCACCAGAGGCCAAGTTGCCCTTCTGATGCTCAAGGCAATATGAACGTCAGCAAACTGGTGTGGGTGATTGTCTGGCTGGCACTGGCCAGCGGACTCTATGTACTCGCAGATAGCGCCCTCAACCCTAACAAGATTGCGGTGCTGGGCAACGACCATAACGTGACCCTGCAACGCGGTCGTGACGGGCATTATCGTGCCGAGGCCTTGATCAATGGCATCAAGGTCGATGTGCTGGTAGATACGGGTGCCACAGGCGTGGCTATTTCACAGCGTGTGG
This sequence comes from Methylobacillus glycogenes JCM 2850, assembly GCF_000617925.1. GTDB lineage: Bacteria > Pseudomonadota > Gammaproteobacteria > Burkholderiales > Methylophilaceae > Methylobacillus > Methylobacillus glycogenes. The sequence goes on along the minus strand of NZ_BAMT01000003.1, from coordinate 2,697 downwards.
CCGACCAGTTGCAGATCAAGAGCCAGCAGGCCATACGCACCTCTACCGCCAATGGCAATACTGTGCCTATATGACGCGTCTGGACACCGTGCAAATTGGCGGCGTCAAGGCGCGCAATGTTTCTGCCGTGATCGCGCCTGGGCTGGATGGCGATGTGTTGCTGGGCATGTCTTTCCTCGGACGCATGGATGTGCGGCTGTTTCAGGGCAAAATGACAATTACCCAGCTGGAAGAATGAGGCTGTAAACACTCAGCCTAGCACTTTAAGGCAATAAAACAGGCCGCTGCATCAGCAAGATGTCAGCGGCCATTTTTTGCCCCGACTCAAGCCGGGCAGCGTTATTACAAACGGCTTAGGTAATCACAGTCGGCTGTTCGCGCCCAGTGCGTTGCTTCAGCCCGGTAATCTGGTCGGCGATAGTAATCATCTCCGCCAGCGCATCCTGGGCATCCAGATCATGCTTGGTTCTATCGGTTTCATAGGCTTCCAGGTAAATACGCAGGGTAGCACCCTCAGTACCCGTGCCCGAGAGGCGGAACACAATGCGTGAGCCATCTACAAACAGAATGCGCACGCCCTGCTTGTGGCTAACGCTACCATCCACCGGGTCGGTATAGCTGAAATCATCACAGGTTTTCACCTCGTAATTGCCAAAGCGCTGGCCCACCAGCGTAGTGAAACTGTCACGCACATGCGTGATCAGCGCATTGGCGACATCGCTAGGCAATTCTTCATAATCATGACGTGAATAAACATTGCGGCCAAACTGCGCCCAGTGGCGCTTGACCAGCGTTTCCACAGGCTGGCGCTTGATGGCCAGAATATTGAGCCAGAACAGTACCGCCCACAGCCCGTCTTTCTCGCGCACATGGTCAGAGCCTGTGCCAAAGCTTTCCTCGCCGCACAGCGTTACCTTGCCTGCATCCATCAGATTGCCAAAGAACTTCCAGCCCGTGGGTGTTTCGTAGCAGGGTATATCCAACTCTTCCGCTACCCTATCTACAGCAGCGCTGGTAGGCATGGAGCGCGCCACGCCCGCAATGCCCTTGGCATAAGCGGGCACCAGGCGCGCATTGGCTGCCATCAAGGCCAGGCTGTCAGAAGGCGTGACAAAGAAACGCTGACCCAGAATCATATTGCGGTCACCATCACCATCAGAAGCCGCACCAAAGTCAGGCGCATCTGCGCCATACATAATCTCCACCAGATCATGCGCATAAGTCAGGTTAGGGTCGGGGTGACCACCACCAAAATCTGGCAGCGGTGTGGCGTTCAACACCGCATCCGCCTCTGCCCCCAGCTTATCCACCAGAATGGCACGCGCATAAGGGCCAGTCACTGCATGCATAGCATCAAAACGTATGCGGAAGCCCGATGCCAGCAATTGGCGTATAGCAGCAAAATCAAACAGGCTTTCCATCAGCTCGGCGTAATCCGCCACCGCATCTATCACCTGCACCTGCATGCCCGCCAGTTCTGTTGTACCCAGCACATCCAGCGCTACATCCGCGGCATCCACAATCTTGTATGCACTAATACTCTTGCTGCGCGCAAAAATACCCTCGGTCACCTTCTCCGGTGCCGGGCCACCATTGGCGGTGTTGTACTTGATGCCAAAATCACCCTCTGGCCCACCTGGGTTGTGGCTGGCAGAAAGAATAATGCCGCCATAGGTTTGGTACTTGCGAATCACACAAGAGGCGGCAGGTGTGGAGAGAATACCGTCCTGACCCACTAGCACCTTGCCAAAGCCGTTGGCGGCTGCCATTTTGAGAATGACTTGAATTGCCTCACGGTTGTAATAGCGGCCATCGCCACCCACTACCAGCGTGGCACCAGCAGGTGCGGCAATCGCATCAAAAATGCTTTGTACAAAGTTTTCGAGATAATGTGCGGCCTGAAAAACAGTCACGCGTTTGCGTAGCCCAGAAGTGCCAGGCTTCTGGTCCTGAAAGGGCTTTGTGGAAATTGTTTGTATAGACATGTGCTCTTTCGGGGGAGGATTTTGAAAAAAAGTTAACTTACTCGATATATTTTACAGTTTCAAGTTGACACTGGGGGCCAATCTCAGCATAATTGCGCCTCTCGATTGGGGGCATTAGCTCAGTTGGTAGAGCAGCGGACTCTTAATCCGTTTGTCGTAGGTTCGACCCCTACATGCCCCACCAGACAAAACAAAGGGTTACGTAATTCACGTAACCCTTTGTCATTTCTACTAGTCTGATAGTAGCCCCTAGAATTATCCTGACTTCACATAGATGAGCACTAATTGCCATCAACCACGCCCTAACCTCCCCTGCCGTGCCCTTATATACAGCAACTCTTCTGCCATACAATCAACAACCTCTCTACTTAGACGGCGCTTGACTCGACTTTGTTTTTCTAACTTTCTTAAAATCACCACACAAAACGCGTAAGAGCAACACCATATGGATTGTCCGCGTTTTATTTTGCAGACATTTGTTTTCGGTGAGTACTTTTAAACATCCAAATTTCGGTAAAAATGCTCGCGGTGATAACGGATATGGTCAACTGATACAGGATGTTTAACATGGGTTTTGAGCTTTCCATCAACACCCAATAAACTTAGGTCATCATTGATGGCAAATAGACCTAAATCAAACATCACATGATGATTCGGGCAAAGGCAAATGATGTTGTCGCTAGTGTCTGGGCCGTTATGTGGGGCGCCTAGC
>NZ_BAMT01000004.1 GCF_000617925.1 Methylobacillus glycogenes JCM 2850 | reverse complement strand
TTGTGTGCCTTGGCATGTCTCAGGGTTGGGGATAGATTTCAGTGCGGTTGCCTTGGCAGTATCCAGCGCTTTGCCGTCCAGCATGCGCACCTGGGTGAATACCACCCAAAGCAGAATCACGGCCGCCACAGCAGCAAACAGTTTGGATTTGGCGATTTTCATGGCTTTTCCTTTTTATTTAGGTTTTATTTAGGTTTTATTTAGGTGATGCAAAAACAAGGCAATTTGCGATATGACTGACTGCATGGGCGCGGATTAAATCATCCACGCCGAATGAGAGAACCAGGCCTGTCTACCTTGCGAGCAGACAAGCCTGGGAGGGGGGATCGTTACATCTTGATGGATGTTTGTTTAAAGCTGCCCAACTTATAGTGGCAAGCACCCTTGTCTATCAGAATTGGCTTTTGATAGCGCTCTGCGCTCTTGCGCTGCTTGGCTTCAAGCTGCTTGCCTGCTAACTTTTGTGCTCCCAGGCCCAGACGCTGACCTTGTTCAAGGCTGATGCTGACCATGCTGCCGTTGGCCGCATTCACGGGCACAGCGTGCTTTAACTCACCCTGACAGAGTTCGGCAGCTCCCGCCGAGTTGTAAGCAACCCCTGTCAGCAGCAAGGCTATGATCATCATGCGGGATTTTGTATTCATCCTCGTCTCCTTATTTACAAGGCCTGATGCAAGCAATCTTGCACAGGGCCATCCGGTTTGACACGCTAGTGCAGCAATGTCTTGAGTGAAGCAATGTCCTGGTCAGGCTGATGATTTCAATGACATCACTTGAAACTTCGTGCGCCAAGTCTTGCCTAAAGCGCATCATCAAACCCAGTGCAGTCATCATAGCCAGAGGTTCCCCGCCATCCCATAGGACAGCTGACTGACTTTGTGTCAGAAAATGCCGACACACGCCTATCGCACCCCCATGCTTAAAAACCAGATCTAGCACTGTGGAGTCACCTGATAGTCCGCTTACTCTTAAGCTTCTTGCAAACAAGCAAACAACACGCAGCCAGCCGCTCCCATGGCAGCTATGACGCAGCTATGGCTCAACGATGGACTCGTGGCCAACAGGCTTAACTTACGTTATAAAAAAACCCCAGGCTCAAGCCTGGGGTTTTTTGAGAGTTGGGCATCAGAACATGCCCGGTACTGCATCAGTAGCTTAGAAAATCAGCCAGATCAGCACCAGCAATGTGACTGGAACACCCAGTAACCACGCAATGATATAAGGCATAACGGTTCTCCTTTTCTAGAGGTCGATTCTTGAATACAAAGTGAATTATGGATACTTAGTAAGTATTCTTAACCGCAGTTCTAGCCACACTGCGAGCGGTGGCACTACCAGCTACCACAGCGGCTATCAGGCTCAGCAAGAAGCCCAGGGTAGCCCACAGTGAGAACTTGGCAGTGGCTTCTGCAGCTGCATCGGCAGCCTGCTTGGCCTTTTCCTTGCCTTGGGCATATGCGGCCTCAAGCTTGGCAACTTCAGCCTCGGCTTCTTCCTTGGAAACACCCGAAGCATCTGCTAATACCGATACCACACGATCACGGTCAACTGCCTTGCTGGCTTCGTCCGTATTGTTCAGGTAGCGGGTCAATGCATGCCAGTAAGCACCGCGTGCACCATGGCCAGGGTGGTTTTCAGTCACTTCTTTATCTACGCTGGATTTGGCATTGCGCAAAAAGTCTTCGGCTTCTGCACGCACACCATCCAGACCAAGGTCAGGGCCACCATGCTTAGCCAGCAAGGCACCGCCCGCTGCAGCACCACTGCCTGCCACGCCAACAGCACCCGCAGTAGCCTTCAAGGCACCGCCAGCCGCATTGGTGAACACGCAAGCACCCGCAATTGTCGCCAGCGCCCAAATCACAATGCCCAGCAAGGCACCGCGGCAGCGTGTAATTTCATCGGATGACAGCACGGCCACAATCGCACCAGCGCTGAGTGACAGCACCCAGGAAACCAACCACCATAGAGAAGCACCTATACCAAAAGCCTGAGCTGATGGTGTAGCGCCTTCCAAGGGTTCAACAAAACTAAAACCGATGCCCGCGCCCAAAAGGCTTAGCACCAATTGCAGGGCAATTGCCACTGCCAAACCTGCCAAAATGGCACGCCAGGAAATGGGCGCAACCAACCAGGCTCCGTCCCGCTCAACTGCGGTGTTATGTAATGTCGCCATGACTATCTCTCCTTATATGTATTTTTTAAATGGTGCAGAAGTTAGGCCTTTCGGGCTTGGGAGAAGATTAGTGCATGGTCTTTAACGCCTACATCAGCAAAGCGCTGCAATCACTGTAGGATCGTTCCTACCATCTGAGAGAGGTGACAAAAGCTAGATTAAAGGTGTAGGCGGGGGTTGATGGGCGAGAGTAATTATTTCTTACAGCGAAAAACATTGTAGTCTTACATTACTAGTTGACTTAGAGGGTTAGCATTAACCATCACCTCATCCGCCCCCCGCCATGATAAAAATTGCCTTGATCAGTGAAGATAACCTAGTGAACTACTCCCTGAAACATCTGGTGGATCAACAACCACGTTTCAAGATCAGTCACGTACTACCGACACTAGATGAAAGCAAAATCAAGCCACTGCTTGCCAAGCGCCAGATTAACCTCATGATTATCAGCGTTTCACTGCCCAAGACAGATGGCCTGGAACTGTTGGCCCAACTGCGCGGCATAGCCCCACGTGTGCCAGTTTTGATACTAAGTAATAACGAAGAAGATGAATTCCTTGCCAACTTTATACGCATCGGTTGCAAGGGCTGCCTGGATAGGCATGCCAGTGTTGATGATTTACTCAATGCCATAGAGGAAATCAGTGCCGGGCGTTATGTGATTCCGGCTAAATTACAAGCCGTGATCAAGGCCCATGAGCAACCTTTGCCGCATGAGCGCCTATCTAACCGTGAGTTTCAGGTGTTCCTCAAGTTTATCCAGCGTAAACCTATCTCTACCGTGGCACGAGAGTTAAATGTCACCACAGGTGCGGTCAGCGTGTTTCGCAGCCGCGTGCTGAAAAAGCTTAACTTCAAGAGCAATGCCGATTTCATCTTCTACGCCCTGCAGCACCATCTGCTGGTGCTGCCTGCCTCCTTACCGCATTAGCACTCCCCAGCCAGCACTAAGAGCTAGATCTACGATACCCTCCCTACTTGCTCAAGCAAGCGCATAAGCGCTTGTTTTAGTCGGCATCACTTAAGCGCAATACCAAATTCACCTGATGGCAGGATTTGGCTATAGTCATCCTGGACTCTTGCTATGATGCACTGGCATTAACATCCAGCATAAGCAGCCCCTAATGCTTGAAAACATCTCATCCACCCAAGTGAGTGACAAACTGAAAACCTTCCCCTCTCCCCGCCTTATTCAGACAGCTCGTCTGCAATTACGGCCATGGCTACCCACCGACCTCGCCCCCTTTGCTGCCCTCAATGCAGACCCTGAAGTAACACGCTACTTCCCTGCACCACTTAGCCGAGAACAAAGCGATGCCATGGCGCAACGCTGCCAGGCCTTGATCATTGAACGAGGCTGGGGATTATGGGCGGCAGAAACCCTGGAAAATCGCGAGTTTATCGGCATGATAGGGCTGCATATCCCAAGCGCAACGCTACCCTTTGCGCCTTGTGTGGAAATAGGCTGGCGCCTGGCAAGTGCTCATTGGGGCAAAGGCTACGCCACCGAAGGCGCGCAAGCAGCGCTGGAATTGGCGTTTACTGCCATAGATTTGACCAAAGTGGTGTCGTTCACCTCTATCCATAACCTGCGCTCGGAAAGGGTGATGCAACGGATAGGTATGCAGCGGGAGGCGGGTAGCGCAGGCGTGGATAAAACTTGCGGGCGATGTTGAGGCGTTTCATGTGGCGTTCTCCCAGTCGGTTGACCCTGGGTTGTCAGGGCCAATTTGAATTGCATCTTCAGTGGTGCCACATAACTAACCCGCCAGCTTGTGAGGGCGTTCTGGCGGGCTTGAGAGGGTTAATCACCGATGGCTTACTGGAAGAATTTTACTTTTTAAAAGAGATTATTGACAAATATATTTGCTTTTAATTTGCTAATAATAATGACTTGTTTTGAATGGAAATCTGCTGGATGTCCGGGGTTTGGACTTGATGTGGCAGAAGGTTTTGCCAAGAGAAACTGCCAGCCTGGAACACGGTGGCGGTGGCAGTCTAGCCATGACAAAAACTGACAATGGCACAATCCTGGCCAAAAAAAAAGCACACCTGCAGGTGTGCTTTTGCTGTGTTGAACGCGGTGTAAGTCTAGTACAGCACGCGGGTACGCAAGGTGCCCTCTACGGTTTGCAAGGCATCAATCGCGGCATCAGAAGCCGAGGCTTCCACATCCATGATCATGTAACCGATATCGCCCTTGGTGAGCATGCTTTGCGCCGCAATGTTGATGTTGTTGCGCGCAAACAGGCTGTTAACCGCGGACAGCACACCAGGCACGTTGCGGTGGATGTGCAGCAGGCGGTGGGTGCCGGGCTGTTGTGGAATCGATACTTCGGGGAAGTTGACCGCGGTAACGGTAGAACCTGCATCAGAGTAACGCACAAATTTCTCGCCTACCTCTATACCGATATTGGCTTGGGCTTCTTGAGTAGAGCCGCCAATGTGCGGGGTGAGGATGACGTTATCAAACGGACGCAACGCGGAGAGGAATTCTTCATCATTACCCTTGGGCTCAACCGGGAACACGTCTATCGCCGCACCGCTCAGGTGCTTGGATTCAATGGCTGCTGCCAGCGCATCGATATCAACACAAGTGCCACGTGCGGCATTGATGAAGATGCCGCCACGCTTCATTTTGGCAAACTCTGCAGCACGCATCATGTTCATGGTGGAAGGCAGCTCAGGCACGTGCAGCGAGACTACATCAGCCTGCGACAGCAGTTCGTCCATGCTGGCCACCTGGCGTGCATTGCCTAGCGGCAGTTTGGCGATGACGTCAAAGTAGATGACTTTCATGCCCAGCTTTCTGCCAGCACCGAGAGTTGGGAGCCTATGGAGCCATAGCCGACAATGCCCAGGGTTTTGCCACGCGCTTCAAATGAGCCTTCTGCCGATTTGGTCCAGCCGCCACGGTGTACCAGGGCGTTTTTCTCAGGGATGCCACGCAGCAGCAGTATGGTTTGTGCCAGCACCAGCTCAGCCACGGAGCGGGTGTTGGAGTATGGCGCGTTAAAGACAGGAATACCGCGCAACAATGCACTATCAAGATCCACCTGATTGGTGCCTATGCAGAAGCAGCCGATGGCGATGAGTTTGTTGGCAGCTTCCAGCACTTCATTGGTAACCTGAGTGCGGGAACGGATGCCAAGAAAATGTACATCCTTGATGGCATCAATCAGCGCTTCACCTTCTAGCGCGGTCTTACGGTAATCAATCTGGGTGTAACCAGCAGCCTTGAGTACATCAACGGCATTTTGGTGCACACCTTCAAGCAGGAGGAAGCGTATCTTGTCTTTCGGCAAGGAAAGTTGTTGGGTCATTACAGCTCCGAAGTCAGGCCAAAAAATCAGTCATCCTAGCACACCAGCAAACTTATTAAACCCCTATGAAATAAGGGATACCGGGGTGTAAAGCGCTATTTTGCCGTGCTGGCGCGCCAAGATTGATCAGGAATCAATTGCAATTAAAAACTGCTAGAATAGCTGGCTGTTCCTGCACTTTTCTTAACTTAAATGCATACAGGTTCATGGTGGTGCGTTTAAGCCGCCAAACACTCTTAAAATTGCAGAGCTATGGTTGATAGACCTACACACCCGCTCTGCTGACAACCGTTTATAAATACAGGTAACCGTTTGATGAATGCACCTAGCCGCCTTTCCCCTGCCCTGCTTGAACAGTTGAGCACCATTGTTGGTGAGCAGCGCGTCAAGACGGACGATGACAGCCTCAAGACCTGGGGTGTGGACTGGACCAAGCATTATGAGCCGCGCCCTTCGGCGATTGTGTTCCCCGCCAGCACTGAAGAAGTGCAGGCCATCGTCAAGCTGGCGAATGAGCATCAAGTTGCCGTCACACCAAGCGGCGGCCGCACTGGCCTCTCTGCAGGTGCAGTGGCTGCCAACGGCGAGATTGTCATCAGCCTGGACCGCATGAACAAGGTGTTGTCGTTTTTGCATGCTGACCGCCTGGTGCATATACAAGCGGGTGTGGTAACCGAGCAGTTGCAGCAATACGCAGAGCAGCAGGGTTTGTATTACCCGGTGGATTTTGCCGCAGCTGGCTCTAGCCAGATGGGTGGCAATATCGGCACCAACGCTGGCGGCATCAAGGTCATTCACTACGGCATGACACGTGAATGGGTGCTGGGGCTGACCGTGGTGACTGGCAAGGGTGATGTGCTGCACCTGAACAAAGGCATGATCAAGAACGCTACTGGCTATGCCTTACATCAGTTGTTCATAGGTTCTGAGGGCACACTGGGCATAGTCACCGAGGCCGAAATCAAGCTCACCCGCCAACCGCAGGATTTGAAAGTGCTGGTATTGAGCGTGCCAGACTTTGCTGCCGTCATGCCTATTTTGCATGCCTTCCAGCAACGCATAGACCTCACCGCCTTTGAGTTTTTCAATCAGATTGCCCTGGAAAAAGTGCTGGCGCATGGCCATGCCAGCCGACCTTTTGATACAGAATCGCCACTTTACGTGTTGCTGGAATTTGAAGGCCGCTTTGAAGCCGTGGTGGATGATGCCATGCAGATTTTTGAGCATTGCATGGAGCAAGGCTGGATCCTGGATGGCGTGATGAGCCAATCGCAGGCGCAGGCAGAGGCGCTGTGGCATTTGCGTGAAGGCATTTCTGAAACCATTGCGCCGTTCACACCTTATAAAAACGATATCTCGGTGCTGATTACGCATGTGCCCGCCTTTATTGCCGAGATTGACGCCATTGTCGCCGCCAATTACCCAGATTTTGAGGTGTGCTGGTTTGGGCATATCGGCGATGGCAATCTGCATCTCAATATTCTCAAGCCTGCGGATTTGAGCAAGGATGAGTTCTTTGAGAAGTGCAAGGTGGTGAACCAGTTCGTGTTTGAAACGGTGCAAAAATACAATGGCTCGATTTCTGCCGAGCACGGTGTGGGCATGACCAAGAAGGATTATTTGCACTACACGCGCGACACGGTGGAAATTCAATATATGCGCGAGTTGAAGAAGGTGTTTGACCCGAATGGCATCATGAACCCGGGCAAGGTGTTTGATCTTTAGCCTGGCAACTCCCCAACTTGTTAGCAGTGCTGGCGATCACCAGCACTGCTAATTGAGCGCACGCCGTGTTGCCAGCCAAAACACCAAAGCTAGCGCACTCAGGCTAAATCCCAGCAGGCATACACCCTGCCAGCCATCATGGGCAAATACCGCTGTCCCCGCCGCAGCGCCCAGCGCACTCCCTAAGGCATAAAACAGCATATACATGCCTATCATGCTGCCATGCTGTTGCTCAGCATTGCTGCGCAATAGCAGGCTTTGATTACTGACATGCAAGGCTTGCCCGCCCATGTCCAGCAAAATAATCCCTAACATCAAGGCAGCTAAAGACCAGCTCATGAAAGCCAAAGGCCACCAGGCAATGGCCAGCAGCAGCAAGGCGATCAAGGTGACTTGCCGATGGGCACCTTTATCCAGCCAGCGCCCAGCCTGCGTGGCACCCAGCGCCCCTATGGCGCCCACCAGCCCCAGCGCACCTATGGCAGTGTTGCTATAGGCATAAGGCGGTGCACTCAAGGCCAGGCTCAGAGCGCTCCAGAAAATATTGAACACGGCAAACATCAGCAGTGCCAGCATGCCGCGCACTTGCAGCAGCCTATGCCGCCACAACAAGGCCAGCATGCTGCCAATAAAACGTGGGTAACTGCCTGTCACCTGAGAGATATTGACCGCAGGAGAAATAGTGACTGCCGGAGAACCATTGCCCCTAGCCAAGCTGCGCCAGAGCAGACAAGCCAGCAGCAACATGCAAGCCGCCGAGCTTAAATACACCATGCGCCAGCCTGCTATATCACTCACACCGCCCGCAACCACGCGCGCCAGCAACAAGCCAAGAAACACCCCCGCCTGCACCTTGGCCAGCACCTGCCTTGCTCAGCAGGCTGGGCAACACTGGCCGCATAAGCGATCAGCCCTGGGTCATGGCGGTGGCCAGCAAGCCCACCCCCAACATCGCGGCATACGCCCAGCCCAGGCTTGGGGCAAGCCCCAGCAGCACCAGCATGACCACCAATGCCAGGGCTTGTATCAAGAGCAAACAGCGCCTGTCCATACGATCGCCCAGCGGCAGCAGAAAGACTAGCGCCAATACGCTGCCCAACTGGGCCATGCTGATAAGTTGGCCAACCTGGGCTGATGTCACTGCAAAGGCGGCACTGAATTCATGCAGCAGCGGCTGGGCAAAATAGATATTGGCCACACTCATGCCACTGCCAAGCGCCAGCAAGCTCACCTGATTGGATGATAAGGGTTTGCCCAATACGGATTTTGGGCAGTGGCTTTCAAGCGATACCGCCTGCTTTACACAAGGCTGGCTCGCATTAACGTGTTGAGTGGGTAAAACATCCATGCTTGCTCCGAGACTGGTTTTAAATTGAAACCAGTTGCAGCATAATGAATCCAGTTTTAAAATGCAACCACCTCTTATCACCCACTCCCACCTGCCATGAACTCTGTTGCCTCAACCTGCCCGGTGGCACGGGCCACCGATATCCTGGGTGACCGCTGGTGTTTGCTGATTGTGCGTGATGCGTTTGATGGCGTGCGCAGGTTTGGCGATTTTCAGCGCAGCCTGGGCATAGCGCGCAATATATTGTCTGACCGCCTGCGTAAGCTGCTGGATGCTGAGATTTTGCAACTACAAGACGCTGCCGATGGCAGCAGTTATCAGGAATACAGGCTGACACGCAAAGGTGAAGACTTGTTTGTGCTGATTGTGGCCTTGCGACAATGGGGAGAACAATATTTGTTTGAGCCACATGAAGCGCGCTCCGTTTTGCTGGAAACTGCCAGCGGCCAAGCGCTTGCTGCCCTGCAATGCAGCAATTTGCACGGCAAGGTGATTCAGGCTGCCGATACTCAGGTGATTAAACCCGCGCAGTAAAGCCCATGGTCGCGTCTGAGCCAAACCCTAGCTTGAATCTGCTGTCTTATTCACTATCAGGTATAGCATGTACTGAATAAGCAGGCTGGAAAGATAATGAAAATCATTTCATGATTTATCTTTTCCAAACCGTGGCTTACCACTTCCCATCCTCGGGCATTTTGTTCTTATTTTTGCTATACCCAACTGTACACTCCAGTATATAGTGGCTATAGAAGTCAGAATAAAAAGCAGTGTCTATATTGAGATATGGATTCGAGGAGAAGGTTATGCATGACCAGTTGGCACGCATCAAATCGCACATCGATACACATCAACATATGGCGGGTGCCTTGCTGCCATTGTTGCACGCGATTCAGGACGATTTAGGCTATATCCCAGAAGATTGCTACGGCGATATCGCCAAGGCGCTCAATCTCTCCGTGGCGGAAGTACACGGGGTAGTCAGTTTTTATCACCATTTCCGCACCCATGCACCGGGTCGGCATATTCTGCAAATCTGCCGGGCAGAATCTTGCCAGGCCATGGGCAGCACCCAGCTCGAAGCCCATGCCAAATCTAGCTTGGGCATAGACTATCACCAGACCAGCCCTGACAACGCTGTCACGCTGGAAGCAGTTTACTGTCTGGGCAATTGTGCCTGTTCCCCCGCCATCATGCTGGATGATCAGGTATATGGCCGCGTTACGCCGCAGCAACTTTCGCAGTTGCTGGCCAAGGCCAGGGAGGTAGCGGCATGATCACGATTTATGTTCCCCGCGATTCCAGCGCCTTATCACTGGGCGCCAATCAGGTTGCCGCCGCTATTCAGCAAGAGGCAGATCAACGTCAAATTTCCATTAAGCTGGTGCGCAACGGCTCCCGTGGCATGTTCTGGCTGGAGCCTATGGTAGAGGTGTTAACAGTTCAGGGCCGCGTGGCCTATGGCCCGGTCCAGCCTGAAGATGTTGCTTCATTGTTTGACGCTGGTTTTACTGAAGGTGGGCAGCATGCGCTCTCTTTAGGTCTTACCGATGAACTGCCCTGGCTCAAGCGTCAGGAGCGGCTGACTTTTGCCCGGGTGGGCATTACCGACCCGGTCTGCCTTGACGATTATCTGGCGCATGAGGGTTACCGTGGTTTGCGTAATACGCTGGTCCAAAGCCCGGAAGCGATAGTGGCGCAAGTGACTGATTCTGGCCTGCGCGGACGTGGCGGCGCGGCTTTCCCCACTGGTATTAAGTGGAAGACGGTCATGGTGGCGCAAGCCGAGCAGAAATACATAGTCTGCAATGCCGATGAAGGCGATTCCGGCACTTATTCTGACCGCATGATTATGGAGGGTGACCCCTTTGTGCTGATTGAGGGCATGACCATTGCGGGCATTGCGGTGGGTGCCACGCAAGGCTATATCTATGTGCGCTCGGAATATCCACACTCTATCGCCGCGCTCAATCTGGCCATCAAGGAAGCCTATGCCGCTGGCTACCTGGGGCGCAGCATTCTGGGTAGCACGCATGACTTTTATCTGGAAGTACGCCGCGCCGCCGGGGCTTATGTCTGCGGTGAAGAAACCGCGCTGCTGGAAAGTCTGGAAGGCAAGCGTGGCCTGGTGCGCTTCAAGCCGCCACTGCCTGCAATCTCCGGCCTGTTTGGCAAGCCCACGGTGATCAATAACGTGATCTCGCTGGCCACTGTGCCCATCATCATGGACAAAGGCAGTGAGTATTACCGCGATTACGGCATGGGCCGCTCACGTGGCACCTTGCCTATTCAATTGGCGGGCAATCTCAAACATGCGGGCCTGGTGGAAAAAGCCTTTGGGGTGACCCTGCGCGAGTTGCTTTACGACTACGGTGGTGGCTCCGCCAGTGGTAGACCGATCAAGGCAGTGCAGGTAGGCGGCCCATTGGGGGCTTATCTGCCGGAATCTCAATTTGATACGCCGCTGGACTATGAAGCCTTTAGCAAGCTGTGGGCGGTGCTGGGTCATGGCGGCATTGTCGCCTTTGATGACACAGTGGATATGGCGCACATGGCGCGTTATGCGCTGGAGTTCTGCGCGGTGGAATCCTGCGGCAAATGTACCCCATGCCGCATAGGTTCTACCCGAGGTGTAGAGGTCATGGACAAAGTTATGGCAGGCACTGATCACGTGCAAAACATTGCCCTGCTACGCGACCTTAGCGACACCATGCTCAATGGCTCATTGTGCGCCTTGGGCGGCATGACACCCTACCCGGTACTAAGCGCGCTCAATCATTTTCCGCAGGATTTTGGCCTGAGTGAAGCTGGCGTTAACAAGAAGGAACGCGCCGCATGAAGTGAGTAAAACGCCATGCACCTGACTAATAAAAAAACAGGGCTGGCTTCAGTGAGAACCAGAGGAGAAAGTGATGGACAAGCAAACAGACTACGGCACCCCAGCGAGCCGCAACACTGAGCAGCAAGTCACGCTGGATATTGACGGTCACAGCATCACCGTTGCCAAGGGCACTTCAATCATGCATGCCGCCATGCAGGCGGGCATCAGCATTCCTAAGCTCTGTGCCACTGACAGCCTGGAGCCATTTGGCTCCTGCCGTTTGTGCCTGGTGGAAATAGACGGCAGGCGCGGTTACCCGGCCTCCTGCACTACCCCAGTGGATGAAGGCCTCAAAGTGCACACGCAAACGCCAAAGCTGGCGGATATACGCCGTGGCGTCATGGAGCTATATATCTCCGATCACCCGCTGGACTGCCTGACCTGCTCTGCCAATGGCGATTGTGAACTGCAGGATATGGCAGGGGCGGTGGGCCTACGAGAAGTGCGTTACGGCTATGAAGGCAGCAACCACCTCTCTGCCGAGAAAGACAATTCCAACCCCTATTTCCAGTTTGATGCCTCCAAGTGCATCGTCTGCTCACGCTGTGTACGTGCCTGCGAAGAAACCCAGGGTACATTTGCCTTGACCATTCAAGGCCGTGGCTTTGATTCCAAGGTCGCTGCGGGTAATTTCGATAACTTCCTTGATTCCGAATGTGTGTCTTGCGGTGCTTGTGTCGCCGCCTGCCCAACAGCGACATTGATGGAAAAAACCGTGATAGAAAGCGGCCAGCCCGAGCATAGTGTGATCACCACCTGCGCTTATTGTGGGGTAGGCTGCTCCTTCCGCGCCGAGATGAAGGGTGAGCAAGTGGTGCGCATGGTGCCGGATAAGAATGGCGGAGCCAATCACGGGCACTCCTGCGTCAAGGGACGTTTTGCCTGGGGTTATGCCACCCACCGCGACCGCATTACCAAGCCCATGATACGCAAGAGCATTCACGATGCCTGGCAGGAAGTCTCGTGGGAAGAAGCCATCTCTTATGCTGCCAGTGAGCTGCAACGCATACAGTCCAAGCATGGCCGCAATGCCATAGGGGCTATTACTTCTTCACGCTGCACCAATGAAGAAACCTATCTGGTGCAGAAGCTGGTACGCGCAGCCTTTGGCAACAACAATGTAGATACTTGCGCCCGCGTCTGCCACTCCCCTACTGGCTATGGCCTCAAGCAGACCCTCGGTGAATCGGCTGGCACGCAGACCTTTGATTCGGTGATGCAGTCTGACGTCATTATGGTCATAGGGGCCAACCCTACCGATGGTCACCCGGTGTTTGGCTCACAAATGAAGCGCAGGCTGCGTCAGGGCGCCAAGCTGATTATTGCCGACCCGCGCGCGATAGACCTGGTTTCTGGCCCACACGTGCAGGCGGATTATCACCTCAAGCTCAAGCCAGGCACCAATGTGGCTTTGATTACCGCCATGGCGCATGTGGTGGTAACTGAGGGGCTGGTAGATGAAGCCTTTGTTAAAGCGCGTTGTGAGTGGGATTCCTTCCAGTATTGGAGCGAGTTTGTCGCCCAGCCGGAAAACTCCCCTGAAGCCATGGAAGCCGCAATAGGCGTGCCAGCCAGCGATCTACGCGCAGCAGCACGGCTGTTTGCCACTGGTGGCAATGCGGCGATTTACTATGGCCTGGGCGTCACCGAACATAGCCAGGGTTCTACCATGGTCATGGGCATTGCCAATCTGGCGATGGCCACAGGCAATATTGGCCGCGAAGGCGTGGGGGTTAACCCGCTGCGTGGGCAGAACAATGTGCAGGGCTCTTGCGATATGGGTTCCTTCCCGCATGAGTTCCCTGCTATCGCCACGTTTCCGACAATGCCACCCGCGCCCTGCTGGAAAATGCCTGGGGCAGACCGCTGGATAACGAGCCAGGCCTGCGCATCCCCAATATGCTGGACTTTGCGATTGATGGTAGCTTCAAGGCGCTGTATTGCGAAGGTGAAGACATTGCCCAGTCCGACCCCAACACCCAGCATGTGACCCATGCGCTGGCGTCCATGGAGTGCGTGATCGTGCAGGATCTATTCCTCAACGAAACCGCGATGTATGCGCATGTGTTCCTGCCCGGTTGCTCCTTCCTGGAAAAGAGCGGCACCTTTACCAATGCCGAGCGCCGTATTTCCCCGGTGCGCCGTGTAATGACGCCCAAGAATGGCTATGAAGACTGGCAGATCACCGCCATGCTATCCGAAGCCTTGGGCTACCCCATGCCTTATCAGCATGCCTCCGAGATCATGGATGAAATTGCCAGACTCACCCCCACCTTCCATGGTGTCAGCTACCAAAAACTGGAAGAACTGGGCAGCATACAATGGCCATGCAACGAAGCGCATCCCGAAGG
The DNA here is from genome assembly GCF_000617925.1 of Methylobacillus glycogenes JCM 2850. GTDB lineage: Bacteria > Pseudomonadota > Gammaproteobacteria > Burkholderiales > Methylophilaceae > Methylobacillus > Methylobacillus glycogenes. Next base: position 191,359 of record NZ_BAMT01000004.1, on the reverse strand, counting down.
CACCCCTATCATGCACATTGATGAATTTGTGCGTGGCAAGGGCAGATTCATGATTACCGAATACGTGCCCACCTCGGAAAAAGTCAACGCCAAGTACCCGCTCATACTGACCACCGGGCGTATACTCTCGCAATACAATGTGGGCGCGCAAACCAGGCGTACCGACAATGTGGCCTGGCACCCCGAAGACAAGGTGGAAATTCACCCGCAGGATGCCGAAGACAGAGGCATCAAGGATGGCGATTGGGTAGGCATCACCAGCCGCGCAGGCAATACTGTGCTGCGCGCCAATATCACCGAACGGGTACAACCCGGCGTGATCTATACCACCTTCCACCATCCTGAATCCGGTGCCAATGTGATTACCACCGACAATTCGGATTGGGCCACCAACTGCCCAGAATTCAAGGTCACCGCCGTCGAGGTCAGCCGGGTTTCCCAGCTTTCCGAATGGCAGCGTCAGTACCAGGAATTCAGCCAGGATCAGATTGCCCTGGCGCAGCAGCAGGACGAAAGCCATATCGAATAAGCCTGACTATATGCCCGGCTATGAAAACTTAATGTATGAAAACTTATGTACGTAAACCTATGAAAGCATGATGAAGCCAGCCAATTTCTTGATAGAGTCCGCGCTTACCGACAGCACCGTCACCGTATTCAAATACGAGCATGGGCGCTTGAGCGAGCGCGAGGACAACGTCGCCGAGGAAGTGCCTATCGCCATGATTTACAACGGCATCTCCCATGCCGTGATGCTGGCGACGCCGGATGACCTTGAGGATTTTGCGCTGGGTTTCTCTTTGTGCGAGGGCATATTGTCTAGCGCTTCTGATCTTTATGGCATTGATATCGTTGAGCGCGTCAATGGGATTGAACTGCAGATGGAGATTGCCACTGAGCAGTTTCAGAACCTCAAGCAGCGCCGCCGCAGCATGACGGGCCGCACTGGCTGCGGGTTGTGCGGCTCAGAAAGCCTGGATCAAGCCATACGCATGCCACAAGCGATAGACGCGCCTGACATGGTGTTTGCTGCCGAGGCTATTTATCTGGCGCAACGCAATCTGCACGCCCATCAACAACTACAAGGCCGCACAGGTGCCACCCATGCCTCGGCCTGGGTCAGCCCAGAAGGTGAAATTCTGCTGGTGCGTGAAGATGTGGGCAGGCACAACGCCCTGGATAAGCTGCTGGGGGCGATGGCCAAGCAAGGTTTATCGCGCGAGGGCTTTTTGCTGACCTCCAGCCGTGCCAGTTATGAAATGGTACAAAAAGCGGCCAGCGCCAATATTGCCATGCTGGTAGCGATATCTGCCCCCACTGGCCTGGCGATACGCATGGCCCAGGGTTGCGGCCTCACCCTGGTTGGCTTTGCACGCAAGGAACAACATGTGGTTTATAGCTGCCCGGAACGATTGCAACACCTGACTGAAAGCAAGGAACTGGCATGAGCATGGATATACAACACCTGGTAAAAATGGCAAACCAGATAGGCGATTTTTTCCGCTCCTACCCCGATGTGGAACAGGCCAAGCAGGATATCGCCAGCCACCTCACCCGCTTCTGGGCACCTCAGATGCGCGCGCAGATTATTCAGCATATCAATGAGCACCCCGATAGTGGCTTGCAGCCTTTGGTGCTGAATGCCATACGCGAACACGTGCACTAGTTACTCAAGCAAAACCTTTAGCGCTCTAACTTTAGCGCACTAACTTTAGCCCTGTAGGCGCCGGGCAATAAAAAACCGGGGCATGCATCCCCGGTTTGCTTCAAATCAAGTGCGTTATTCTGGAATTGGATCAGGCTTTTTCAGCGTGCCTGGCCCTGACCTTGGACTGAAACTCGGATAACTTCTGCTTTTGCTCTGGGGTCAGCACCTGATAAACCTCATGCCAGGTGTTGGAGCGCAGCACAATCAAATCAGCCTGAATCTTGGCCTGGGCTGCCGCCAGTTGCTGCACATTCTTTTCGTCATACTGATCGCTGCTGGAAGCGCTGGCCAGAGCCTTGTAGGAATCGTGAATAGCCTGGCGCTTGTCAGCAAACGCTGGCTTTTGCTTCTCCACAATCTGCTTCACTTGTGCCTGCTGCTCAGTGCTCAGGTTAAGCTTGCCCAGCTTGTGCTGCAAAAATTTTTCATCAGAAAAACTATGGCGGCCCTCGAAAGAACCGTGCTTTTTGTCCTGATCGCATTTTTTGTCACCATGCTTGTCGCCGGATTCGGCGTGGCTGGCGGCAATGTTCAATGCCAACAGGGAAGATGCGAAGATGGCGGAAGAAATCCAGAATTTACGTGACATGATCATCATAATGCTCCTTGCTTGAGTAACTCGAATGACAAAACGCATGATTGCGCTGCCTGACTACTATGAGCGCAATGCGTGCTAAATGTTTGTTGCCTTTGGTTTAGGCGGTGTAATTGTCAGTAAAACTTTGTAAGATGCTCATTTTGCGGCCTGTCGCTACGGCAAAATGCAGTCTGAGAAATGGTCAGAGCCTTCAGAAATTCTGAGCGCCTGAGAAATTGTGAGAGGAAGATAAACCGTGCTGCGCGTATTGCTGATTGATGACGATGTCGAACTGTGCCAGATGATGGAAGAGTATCTGGGCGCAGAGGATTTCACCCTGACCATTACCCACGATGGGGAAGAAGGCGCCAGCCTGGCATTGTCCGGCGAGTTTGATCTGGTGGTGCTGGATGTCATGATGCCGCGCTTCAATGGCTTTGACACCTTGCGTTTGATCCGCGCCAGCAGCCAAATCCCCGTCATCATGCTGACCGCCAAGGGAGACGAGATAGACCGCATCGTGGGCCTGGAGCTGGGCGCTGACGATTACCTTTCCAAGCCCTTCAACCCGCGTGAACTGGTGGCACGCCTGCGCGCCATTCAGCGCCGTGTGGTGATCCGCGATGAAGTGCAGCAAAGCCAGCACAGCAGCAATATCACCCGCGTCGGCAAGATTGCCATCTACCTTCTGAGCGCATTATTGAATGGAAGGGTGAGGCTTTGGACATCACCACCAGCGAATATGCTCTGCTGGAAGTATTGGCGCGCCATGCCGGGCGCGTAGTGAGCAAGGCTGATTTATTCACCCAGGCGCTGGGCAGACCGGAAAGCCGCTATGACCGCAGCATAGACGTACACGTCAGCAACCTGCGGCAAAAGCTGGGCCTGCTGGAAGATGGCCGATCCCCTATCCAGACCGTGCGTGGTGTGGGTTATCAGTTCATTGCTGGCTAGCCTGCGTGCAAGCCAGGCAGCCTCCTATTGATTGCAATTAAACAAGCGCACACGATCACACTATGGGTAGATTATTCTGGAAGATTTTCCTCGGCTTTTCCCTGACCCTGCTGGTGTCAGTCGCCGGGGTTGGTGGTGCCATCTATCTCAACGAGCACACCCCCACTTCTGAAGAAGGCTTTTTGCGTGACCGCCGCGCGGATTTTGTGGTGGGTATTACCGCCAATGCCTTGCAATATGGTGATGAAGAAGGCGCCAAGGCCTTGTTCGATAACTGGCCTGGACATAAATCCCCCACTGTGCTGGTCATCAACCAGCATGATCAGGATATTCTGGGCCGTGAAGTTCAGGCCGATACCCTGCGTAAGGCCATAGACGCGCTCGCCACCGACCCTGCGCCCAGCAGCGTGCGCAAAGTGCGTACCGCCAAGGGCAATGACTATATTCTGTTTATTCCCGCCGCCAGTGCCAATAGCGCTGGCCCTTTGCGTTACAGCCTGGAATTGCAAATCTTTATCGCGCTACTGGCCAGCCTGCTGTTCAGTGCAGGCTTTGCGGTATATCTCAGCCGCCCAATCAAACTGCTGCGCAAGGCCAGCCGCAAATTGGCTGAAGGCCAATTGAATACCCGTGTCAGCCCCGAGCTTTCTAACCGCAATGATGAGCTGACCGAGCTAGGCCAGGATTTCGACTATATGGCAACGCGGCTGCAAACCCTGCTGGATGCGCAACGCCTGTTGCTGCATGACGTATCGCACGAGTTGCGCTCACCTGTGGCGCGTATGCGCCTGGCGGTTGGCCTGGCGCAGCAGCAGCCAGACAAGCTAGACTTAGCCCTGGCTCGCATTGAGCGCGAAACCGAGCGCCTGGATGAATTGCTAGGTCAGATGTTGACGCTATCCAGGCTGGAATCCGGCATCAGCAGCCAGGGCAATGACAAGATCAACCTCAATGATTTGCTGGCTGGCATTGTGCAGGATGCCAATTTTGAAGCCCAGGCCGTGGGCAGCAGCATCAGCTTCCAGGCGAGCCAGGAAACCCTGCTGACCGGGCATGATGAATTGTTACGCCGCGCGTTTGAAAACATTATCCGTAACGCTCTCAAGTACAACAACGAGGGGCAGACGGTAGAAGTTTCCATACAGCGTAGTGAAGCGCAGGAAGTAGTGGTGGAAGTCAGGGACCATGGCCCAGGCTTGCCAGAAAACGAATTGGGCAAGGTGTTCCAGCCCTTCTATCGCGTGGCTGATGCCAGCAAGCCTGCCAACATGGGTTATGGCTTGGGCTTGGCCATTGCCAAGCGGGCAATTGAACATCATCAGGGCAATATTATTCTGAGCAATTGCGCCGATGGCGGCTTGTGTGTGCGCTGCGTGTTTCCAGCGAATTTGATTGCACGCTGATTTTCTCTAGCGTTGCAGCCGTGTTGTAGACTGGAGTCCGGCAGCATCTAGGGGCTACACACATCAGATGCAAGCAGTACTAGGCCATAAGATAGGGCAACTTGCCCTTAATACATGCTCGCAGTTACGCGGCAATTCTTTGCATACTGACCCCACGCTTCAGGCAGGGGTTTTCCGCTAGAAATTCCACCTTATAGCCCTCTGGCACTTCTGCCGGGTGACGCGCAGTGCGCAGGCTGGCAGGTAGAGATTTTGGCAGCAGGTATTCATAGTGCAGGGAATCGATGGTGGCTTCCAACCTGGACTTGGGTAGGCGTACCACCCGGCCTGGACATCTGGTTTTGCTATTTAAGCTATGCGCGCTGGCCTTGAAGCTTCTGGCTTGGTGGCAAAAGCAGCGTCTGAACTGCAAGGGGCGCTCATCCAATCCAATGCCAGACAGATATCATCGGCTTCTTCAAAAGCATCGCCTAGCCAGACATCCCCGCCGTCATCAAACGCCACACATACCTTGAACAGTTCCATGATTATCCTTTTTGGTTTATTGCCTGTTGCATAACGGCAGCCATAATGGGGCAAAACCCAGGGCTTAGCAGTAGGATGGGCCTGAAGCTGTTGTAGGAAATGACTGATAAGCCTGAGCTTGGCTGGAGCTTTATAACTAAGTTTGCTAGAACTAAATTTGCTGGAATTTAGGTGGCTTGAGTTATCCCGAGCTTGCCGCAGATGGAGATTTATCTTAACATCAAGTTAAATTAACTTAACGTTAAGACAATTATGCCCATAGATGCCACTCCCGCGCTTACACCCGACAATCCAGTTGCCGCCGCAGACCAAGCAGCAGAACATGTGCCAGACCATATAGACCACTTGCTTGCCAGTTGGCACACCACTCTGCCGGGTCGGGATTTTGCTGATATGGCCTTGGTCACCCGATTGCTACGCATTACCACCTTGCTGATGAAACGCATCATGCCGGTGATAGAGCGTGCAGGGCTTAATCAGGGTGAGTTTGATGTGCTGGCCACGCTTTACCGTAACGGCGGCAAACTCTCCCCCACCACCTTGTATCAACGCCTGCTGATTACCTCTGGCGCCATGAGCAACCGTCTGGATACCTTGTCACAAAAAGGCCTGATACAAAGACTGGCCAACCCGGCAGACAAGCGCAGCATGGAAGTGATCATCAGCAATGAGGGGCGCCAGCTATTTGAACCGCTGCTGGAAATGTATCTGCAACAACTGGCCCTCACCTTGCCACCCGCAGCCCAGCGTGATGCCCTGAACCAAGACCTGAGGCAATTGCTGCTGCATCTTGATGCACAGCCAGATGCTGAGCCTGCACCAAAGGAAGTAAATATATGAAGCGCATGCTCACCCTGTTACTGCTGATTCTGGTGGGGCTTAACCTGCGGCCCGTTATGGCCACCATAGGGCCGTTGACCGATGTATTGCTCAACCTTTGGCAACTCAATTACAGCTGGATATCTCTGCTCAATGGCTTGCCTATTCTCATGATGGGAGCAGGTGCGTTGTGCAGCCACTGGCTGCTGCGGCACTACAGCCCCCGAGCATTGCTGACATCGGCTTTGTTACTGATTGCCATAGGCACACTGTGGCGCTTTTACAGCCAGGCACCCCTGCTCATGATTGCCTCAGCCCTGCTGGCAGGCCTGGGCATCGCCCTGGTGCAAGCCTTTATGCCCAGCATCATCAAACAGCACTGGCCCAGCCACACAGCCTCTTATATGGGCATTTATATTTCCGCCATTATGGGCGGGGCCGCCCTGTCTGCGGCCATCGCTCCGCAGATTTTGCATCACAGCACCCTGGGCTGGGCTTTGGCGAGCTGGGGCCTGCTGGCTCTGCCGACTTTGTGGCTGTTTTTACGCCTGGTGCCGCGGCAGCCGCTTTCCGGCCCCGGCAGTATGGCCGCGCCGCAAGCAAAGCCAGCGTTAAAAGTACATAAACTGCCGCGCGCCTGGCGGCTGGCGGCGTTTTTTGGTCTGGGTACATCAGGTTTCACATGCATGCTGGCATGGCTACCACCGCATTTTCTCGATTTGGGCTATAGCCCAACCCAGGCGGGCCTGGCTTTATCGCTGTTGAGTGCTACAGAAGTGGTCTCTGGCCTGGTGTTTTCACAACTGGCCGCGCGTGCGCTGGATAGACGGCCATGTTTGATAACCGCCATCCTGCTTGCCATCATAGGCTTGCTATGCCTGGCCTTGGGAGAACACTGGCTGGCGTGGGCCGGCGTGGTGATTGCGGGTTGTGGCGTGGGTGCGCTGTTTCCACTCTCCATGATTGTATGCATGGATCATCTGGAGCAGCCACGTGCGGCAGGCATGCTGACGGCCTGGGTACAAGGCATGGGTTATCTGGTGGCGGGCACCAGCCCCATGCTTGCTGGATTGCTACGTGATTATCTGCATAGCTTCACTGCCACCTGGTGTGCACTAGCCGGGATTATGCTGATTCTGCTGCCTTTGGCGGCCGGTTTTGACCCCAGGCATTATGCCCGCGTCATGAGTAAAGTCAGCGCATGATCAGTATTGCACCCAGCCCAGCACATCCAGAGCGGTATTGAATATCTCAGGTTTTCAGCGATAAAAAACCCCATGCAAGAAATGCATGAGGTGTTGTTTAGGTCAAAACCAGTTTTATTTGGTGAAGAACAACTTGATGCGGCGGAAGATACGACCGACCAGGCTGCCATCCAGCTGGTAATGCTTGTGCAAAGGTTGCTTTACTTCCCAGGTGCAACGCAGGCCAGCAGGGAAAGTCACCAGATCACCCTTGCGGAAGGTCACTGCAGGGCTGCCATCATTAGGCTTGATCACCACTTCGCCTTCTAGAATGTAGGCAATTTCCTGCTCAGGAAACACCCAGGGGAAAGTTGAGACTTCCTTGGACCAGGTTGGCCACTTGCTCACGCCCAGGGTATCCAGGCGGGACTTGGCGGGATTGCTTTCTACAATAATCTTGCTCATCACTATGCTTTCAGATTCGCCCTCGGGCGTTTTACAATTCAGAACATCCGGCAGACAGCCTCACCGGGAAAGAGGCGTTATAGTAACGGCAGTCAGGACGCAAGGCCAGCCACTTATCCCTGCAGACGCTGCTACTCTTCACTTAACTCAGCCTAGGCTTTAGCAAAATTCATCAACGCGCATGAGCACATCCACCATTCATTGGCCTGCCATTATTCAGTACCCGGGTGCTGACGAGCTGGAGTATTTGGCTGACCAAGAGGCCTTAGCGGCATGGCAAGGTCGCAGCGCCGTCAGGTTGATTGATAGCGCAGGTGCGAGCTATGCCTTGCAGCCTGCCCACACCCTAACCCGCCAGGCAGACACTACATTGCAGGAAATTCTAAGTTTGGTACGTGCCCATGCCGCGCAACAAGGCATTTGCTGCACAACCAAAATAGCAGCGACCAACATTGCCAATGCCATCAAGCTGATGGCCAGCCTGGCAGATGATTGAATCTCAGGCTGAACACGGTGGAAGATAGTAGAGAACATCATGCAGACCGCTGATCTGGAATTGCTGGTGACACGCACCATGCCCTTTGGCAAATATCAGGGCAGGTTGATTGCTGACCTGCCCGGACATTATCTCAACTGGTTTGCCCGCAATGGCTTTCCGCCCGGTGAGATAGGCCGCTTGCTGGCGCTGATGCAGGAGCTTGACCACAATGGACTCAAACCTTTATTGAATCCCCTGCGGCATCCGCAATAAAAGCCAGCTTGATCACCAGATAAAGTGCTGGCGGTATCAGTGCTGGCTTAATACCAGCTCAAGCCATAGACCGCAGGCAAGGCAATCTGACATACGATCAGAATGGCCGCCAACATGCAGATCAGCATGAGGAAATCCAGCCATCGATTCACTCGCCGTGCCCTTTGGCATTGGCCGCTGCACAGGCAAATGGCTTACGCAGGATTCGCATTTCAATCTCCCTATTATTGTTATTAGCTCAGCGACAAACCATTTCTTGTCACTAAAAATATCTCGCGCAGAAGGATATTAACAACGTGAAATAACGTACCACAACTGAACGTTCGTACAGTAAAATTGTTTTATGAGTACATGTCGTCAATTAGGTAATATCGCCTTGAATCTCTCGTCGCTGCCCTTGCCCATCGCGCTCAAGGTTAGAGCAGGCCGCACTCACTTCCCCAGCCCAGCACAGGATTATGAGCAAGGCACCTTGGATTTAAACCACTGGTTAATCCCCAACCCACCCGCTACCTTCTTTTTTGAAACCGAGGGTGATTCCATGATAGGCGCAGGCATCTTTCCTGGCAGCCTGCTGGTGGTCAATCGCGCGCTTACGCCGGGCAATGGCGATATTGTCATTGTCGATGTTGAAGGCGAGTGGATGGTCAAGCGCTTGCAGCGTCGGGGTGCCTTACTACGCCTGCTGTCGGAAAACCCAGCCCATGCGCCCATTACCCTGCAAGAAGAAGAAAACCTAGTGGTATTCGGCGTGGTGACTTATGTCATCCACAAACCCGTATAAGGCAGCCAAGGGATGCTATCCCTCATGATTTTACTTAGCCCGCTTTGGTGATCGTGCGCATGTGCAAGCTTTAGTGAATGCGTAATATGGGAAGCGTCAACAACGTCATCAAAAAGGAAACTATCATGTGGACCAAGCCAGAAGTAACTGAAATGCGTTTTGGTTTCGAAGTAACGATGTACGTTTGCAATCGTTAATCGAACTCACTGAATAACGTAACTGAAATACCCAAAGGGAGCCCTCATCGGCTCCCTTTTCTATTTCTTCTTGTTCTATTCCTTCTTGCTGTGCACAGCTTGCACTGCTGATTGATCGCCCTCAGCTCTCCTCTCCCCAGAGCATCTTAATCGTCCTGCTTGTGGAAGATTCTCTGGCACACAATTCAGCCGATTCGGGATAGCCCTCATACCAAGACTATTAGATCATTTTCTGCAAGATCACAGCCTGTGGAAGGAGGATGTTGCAGATGGGGATTAAGCCTGGTTATGAGATATGGATATTGCTGGCCGTCATCATCCTGCAAGTTTCAGCCTGGGCCTACTTAGAATCATGTATTTACTGATCGTAGAGTGACGTGTCACTTTTCACAAACTGACGCGGTCACTTTCCCTTTTCAATCAGCCAATACCCCCCAACAACATAGGAGCATCCTATGAACCATCAAGTGATCCATTGGTTTGAGCTGCTGCAATCCAACGATGCAGATACCGTTAAACAAGCCACCCAGGAAGTTGGGCATGAACAACAGGCATTACAAATGCTTCTGTAGTGCGTTCCGCATGTTTATGACCAACCCTACAGTCGGTGCGGGCAAGGTACGCTCGGTCAAATTTTATGAAGGTAGTGAAGAAGATACCGTGACGGATGAGCTGGTGTTAAGACACTTGGCCGAGCGGGCCGCGCATCAAACACATGGGACTCGCGACATTGCGCGTTATTTTCTTGAGCTTTCCATTGATAGCCATGGGCATAGGCAAGTGACGCTAGGTAATATCACCGAGTTTCCAGAGCAAAAGCACAACATCTTTAGCGAGCACTATGCACTGGCAGAGCCGCTCATCGCGTTTGCCCTTCTGCATGCCAAATTGCCTGCAGATGTCATGCTGACCTTCCAGGCTGGTACCAGCCATGAACCTATCGTACTGTTGAGAGAAGGTTGAGTGAGCATAAGTCCTCTCCGCCCTCATGATTTTACTTAGCCTGCTTTGGTGATCGTGCGCATGTGCAGGCTTAAACGAATGCGTACTATGGGAAGCGTCAACAACGTCATCAAAAAGGAAACTATCATGTGGACCAAGCCAGAAGTGACTGAAATGCGTTTTGGTTTTGAAGTAACAATGTACGTTTGCAATCGCTAATTTATTAGCCGAAATACCCAAAAGGAGCCTGACAGGCTCCTTTTTTATTGTCTGCACGTTTTAAAAGCTGGCTTGAATTGCGCTCATCTGATCAAAAAGTCAGCAGTATGAGCACCATGATGACGATGGGTAGCACGCCCAAGGCTAGGAAAGTACCATCCACATAGGCTAGTAGGGATTGCAATATAAGCTTGAGACGCGACATCACTGGATTCCGCTGGGCTTAGGCAAACTGATAATACCACGCTGTACAAAGCCGCAAAACTATACATACGCATAGATTATTTCAGCTACTAGGCATACATATTGATAGGTCAACACTGGCTAAAAATCAATTAATTTCATTTAATATGACAGTTTCAGCATTTGCTGAAACAGTTAAATAAAGTGAAAATAATGTTGAATTTCAATAAATATGATATTTTCAACACATGCTGAAAACAGAGAGTTTTATGAAAGAAGCAGACACTCTAGCAGGTGAGGCCTTATGGCAACTGCTGGAGAAGATTCCCATCCTTGAGGTGCAAGGTATTGATGCAGTAGGCGTGTCAGGCGATTGGGAGCCGGACTTGATCGTCAGGCTACTGGTAGATGGTAGGGAGCATCAGCTTATATGTGCGTACAAGTCAAACGGGCAACCTCGATACGCGAGATCGGCGCTACTGGAGTTGCGGGATTATGTTAGGCATCACGCACCTCAGGCAACGCCCGTTTTCATCGCCCCTTACCTCTCTCCTGCGGTGAGGCAATTGTGCGATGAGAAAGGCGTCGGTTATCTCGACTTAGAAGGCAATGCTCATATTGTCTTCGGCAGTGTGTTCATAGAGCGCATCGTGGCAGAAAAGCCTGTGGCCGAACAACGTGCACTCAAATCCCTTTTCAGACCAAAATCTGCGCAAGTGCTGCGCGCTATGCTACGCGAGCCTGACCGGGCCTGGCGAGTGACTGAATTGTCGGCAATCTCTGGGGTAAGCCTGGGGCACGTCAGCAATGTGCGCACAGGCTTGATCGATAGAGAATGGGCACACAGCGCTGATAATGGCTTGATTCTCTCGGAGCCCGACGCCCTGCTAGATGCATGGCAACAAAGCTACACCGCGCCATTAGGTGAGCGGCTGCGCTTCTATACCTCATTGCATGGCAGTGCACTTGAAGACGCGGCTCACCAAGCGCTCAGCACCAACCCCAGTGCCGGGCGCGCAGCCTTCGCTTCCTTCTCAGCGGCGCAGTGGCTTGCGCCTTATGCACGCACAGGCACACACTACTTCTTCGCAGACAATGAAGGTCTGCACAAGCTCCAGGCAGCGCTGAAGCTCACTGACAGCCCTAAGGGTGAAAACGTAGTCGTTACGGTACTAAAAGATTCGGGACTGCTTGCCGACAGCGTAGAACCAGCGCCAGGCATGGTCTGTACAAGCCCGGTGCAAACCTACCTAGACCTATCAATTGCCGGGGAGCGTGGCGCCGAAGCCGCAGACCATTTGCGCAAAACGTTATTGTCATGGCCAAAATGACACAGCCACAAGAACCGCAGTCTGCAGCCGAGTACGATGACCGCACGACCGCTGCCGTAAAGTCTGTGCTCATTGAGATGGGCCAGATTCTAGGAAGTTTCAAGGGTAAGTTCGCCATCATCGGCGGCGCAGTTCCCTGGCTGCTATTGGCCAACGAAGACATGCCGCATATTGGCACTCTAGATGTGGATGTTGGCCTGGATGCGGCAGCACTTGGCGAGGGCGAATATGCCACTTTAATCGGTGCGCTGCTAGGCCATGGCTATGCCCAACGGGAAAGCCTGAGGCGCTTTCAACTCGTGCGCCAAGTTCCCGCCAGAGATGGAGGAGAAACGATTGATGTCGTAGTCGATTTTTTGATGCCGCGCGACACTAAAGTCGTCAAAAACCTCCCACCTCTGATCAGTGACTTCGCTGTACAACACGCGGATGGTGCCGATCTGGCGATACGCTTCTATCAACTCGTGGCAGTAGCAGGACAGATGCCTGAAGGCGGAACAAACCGCGTAGAAATTGCTGTGTGCTCTATCCCCGCCTTGCTAGCAATGAAGGGGCATGCGCTCGCGGGGCGCTACAAGCAAAAAGATGCCTACGATATCTACTACTGTGTGCGTCACTATCCAGGGGGTATTGAAGCGCTGGCACAGCAATGCCGCCCACTACTGGAACATAAAAGTGGAGTACTCGGCTTTCAGCATATCGCCGACAAGTTTGACGCTTTCGAAGGACATGGCCCTACCTGTGTAAGACGCTTTGTTGAAAACACAGATGCACTCGGTGATAGAACGCCAGAACAGTGGCAGCAGGATGCCTTCGGGCAAATCGACGCACTGCTGCGCGCCATGGCATTACGTAGTTAATTCTAAGCATTTGCATCAACACCCTAAGTCGCATCTTATCGACTACATGTGGCTTCACACGCCTAGCCCACCATCACAACATCGCAGAAACTGTACGAATGTACAGTATAATTTCCCCATCAAGCCTGACCTGAGTCATCGCTCTTCGTCATAAAACAGCCTCTAGCACCGCCCTATGTCCAATTTTATGCCTAGCCCCACCACCTATGCCTTATGCGATGCCAACTCCTTCTACGCCAGTTGTGAGCAGGTGTTCAGGCCAGATTTGCGCGGCAAGCCCGTGGTGGTGCTTTCAAACAATGACGGCTGCGTGATTGCGCAAAACAAGGAAGCCAAGCAAAAACTGGCTTTATGGATGTGCCGTCCATGGTTTGAGGTGGAGCGTGAGGCTCGCAAGCATGGCGTAACGGCGTTTTCAAGCAATTATGCGTTGTATGCCGATATGAGCAATCGCTTTATCGCAACCTTGCGGCAATTTTCGCCTGTGGTGGAGGTGTATTCGATTGATGAATCGTTTCTTGATCTGACTGGTATGCAGGGTGATTTATTCGCCCTGGGTACCAGCATCAAGAATACCGTACAGCAATGGACAGGCCTGGGCATAGGGGTAGGCATAGGTCATAGCAAAACACTGGCTAAACTCGCCAACCATATTGCCAAGCGCGTAGAGGGCTTTGATGGGGTCTGTGATCTCAGCAGCATGCCCATGAAACAGCAGCAGCAACTGCTGGAAAACCTGCCGGTTTCCTGCGTCTGGGGTGTGGGGTCACGGCTGGAGCGCAAGCTTAATAAGCTAGGCGTGCATAATGCCTGGCGTCTCAAGCAGGCCGACCCCAAGCGTGTGCGCGACGAATTTGGTGTGATTCTTGAGCGCACGGTCAGGGAGTTGAATGGTGAAGCCTGGCACAGCGTGGGCGAAGATTTGCCCGATGCCAAGCAGATTATTTCTTCACGCTCTTTCGCCAAGCGGCTGACCGATCTGCAAGAGCTCAGTGCCGCCGTGAGCTTTCATGCCAGTAATGCCGCCTTGCGCATGCGGGCCAAGGGTTTATATACCAGTGCCCTTTATGTTTCTATCAATAATGGTCTGCACGATCAGGCAGCGTTTTTCCACGCTGGGCAGTTTCTCGCGCTGCCCTCTCCCACCAATTGCAGCATACAACTAACCCAAGCTGCCCTCTGGGTGTTGCGGCGCATTTATAGGCCTGGAATCTATTATCTCAAGGCGGGCGTCATGCTGAGTGAATTGGTTTCAAGCGCAGGCCAGCAGCAGGATTTGTTTGGCTTTAGCGCGCCCACGCCTAAATCCCAGCGTCTGATGGCTACCCTAGACAGTATTAATCAACGCTATAAGCGCGGCACCATCAAGCTTGCGGCAGAAGCCTTAGGGGATGATTGGGGCATGCGCCGTGCATTTCTCAGCCCGAGCTACACCACTGAGTGGTCTGGGCTGCCTAAAGCCAAATAAGCGCGGTTTCAAACCAACAGCGTTTATAGCCACGCTTGCAGCATGATTCAAGCGAGCAAGCTTGCGTATGGATGGCTCCTGCCCGTCAATTTTGCTTATACAACTCAAAACAGATGCTTTTTACAAAATTAATGTAAATACGCTCACCTTTCAAAAATTGATATTAATCAATGAAATACAATAGGCACGGGCAATACAGGCGAAATATTAACTAAAAATTTATAAGTTAAATTAATGTCATGTATTGATTCATTTAAAGTAAATTGCATAATTAATTTACTTTAAATTTGCCTAAAAGGTGAGTCGCATGAAAGCCGCTTATATTTTATTGCTTATTTGCATGTTCCCGGGCTTGGCACAAGCAGATGCCGATCAAGCAGCCCGGTTTGGCAGTCTCTCACCCAACGGGCAAGCGCCAGCCAAAGCGCAAAAACTAGTGCTGGATAAATATTTCCAATCGCAAGAGGAAGCCCAGCTCATCCCGCTGGCCGCATCACAACCCATTATTGAACAGCCCATAGGCCTACTTCCGGCAGACCACAGCGGCCCTTTAAGCTTTGAACAGTTATTGCAGGCGGCTTATGCGCACCACCCCTTGATCAGGCGCAGCATGTTTGACCAGATGGTGGCTAAAACCGACATCACCGTCGCCAAGCAGGCGTATTACCCAACCCCCAATGTCAGCGTCAATATCGGCGAGCATGGACGTCAAGTGTTAAGTGCTGGTTTGACCCAGCCGCTGTATACCTTCGGCAAACTCAGCACCGGGGTCAATCAGGCGCAGGTGAGAGAATCCATTGCTACTTTGGCAATCGATGAAACCCGTCAAAGCGTGGCATTGTCTTTGGTCAACCTCTGGCGCAACTACTTAGCCGCTGCGCTGCAAATCACGGTATTTCAAAACACGCTGGATAGGTATGAAGAATATCACGCCATGATATTGCGTCGATTTGAAGGGGGACGTTCCAGCCAGGCGGACATCACCTTTGTTGAAAGCCGCATCTCCCAAACCGAGTCTGACCTCAAGGCTACCGAAGCCAGACGCAATACCACCTTATCGCAACTATCCCAGGTCACCGGGCTGATGTTGAATAGCCAATCACTGCGCATCCCTGACTTGCCAAGCCAGGACAACCAGAACCTGAGCACCACCATCGCGCAAAGTCTGTATTTTTCACCCCTGCTCAAACGTACCCAGGCTGAGGTGGAACAGGCTGAAGTGGATGCAGCGCGCGCACGCGCCAATATGCTTCCCAACGTTAACCTTAACCTGCAGATGGATAGATATGCCAATGGCGTAGATATCAATGGCTTCAATCGTCCAAACGAGCAGCGCCTGATGTTGAACATGCAATACACGCCAGGTGCAGGCCTCAGCAGTTATTACCAGTATGAAAGCGTAGCTCAGCGCATTGCCGGGCGGCAGGCGGCTGTAGATGCAGCCCGGCAGGATATCAACAATGCCGTGACTGCGCAGAAAATTGATCTGGATCAAGGCTTTGCCCAATTTGAGAGCATTGCCGCCAGTGTTAATAGCAATCGCGAGGTGCTCAACTCCTACGGCAGGCAATTTGCCGTGGGCCAGCGTACCTGGATAGACCTGCTCAATGCTGCTCGTGACCTGAGTGGCACTGAGTTAAGCCAAGCCAACCTGCAAGCCAACATTAATGCCGCCGACCGCGCTGTGAAGATTTATCGCGGCGAACTGCAACTGACCAACTAAGGAAGCCAGGATCATGAGCACAACAACACAAGCAGCCGGCCCAGCCCAGCCCAAGAAAATTCTGCAGATTTTAAGGCGCGAAACATTCAGGCAAACCCCAGCCTGGATCTTCTTTGCCCTTGCAGGCCTGCTGATCAACCTGATTGCCTTTGCTACGGCGCTTTACAGCATGCAGGTATATGACCGCGTATTGCCGCGCCAGGGCACAGAAACGCTGATTGTACTGACCGTGGGGGTGGCTATTGCCAGCGGTTTGCAACTATTCCTGCAAAAATTGCGTAGCACTATCTCGCACTACATTGTGCAACGCATAGACCGCAACCTTTCGGTCACCGTTTACGATGCGCTGATTCGCACGCGCATGGATCAAATCCCTCTGCAAGCCGCCTCGTTTGCCTCGCAATTACAAAGTTACGAAACCATACGTGGCTTTTTGGTTGCCCTGATGTCGTTTGGCGTGGTGGATGCGCCTTATGCCATCCTGTTCCTGTTTGGACTGTATGCACTGGGCGGGCCAGAAGTCACGCTAGTGCCATTGATATTACTGGGTATTTTGCTACCGTTTGGCATCATCCAGCATTTGCGTGTGCGTCAGCATGCCAGCAAACAGTTTGCCTCCAGCAACCGTAAATATGGCTTCTTGGTGGAAAGCATCAAGTCCATGGAATGGATCAAGGCCAACGACCTCATGGCCAACTGCCGCCGCCGCTGGCGCGAGCTGTCAGAAGCCGTGTTGCACTCAGACCTCAAGTCGCGTGAAATCTCGGAATCCACCTCCTATTTTGTGCAGTTTGCCCAACAACTAGCCTATGTAGGTGTGGTATCGGTAGGCGCATATATCGCGGTAACCCAGCGTGAACTCACCAGCGGTAGCATTATTGCTGCCTCCATTCTGGCAGGACGCATTCTCACCCCTATTACTTCAGTCCCTATGCTCATGGTGCAGGCAGCACAGGTCAAGATTGCCGCCAAAGCGCTGGATGGCGTACTGGCACTGCAGAAAGACAGCGCTGGTCAATCGCAGACCCTGCGTGTGGAAACCTTGCGCGGTGAATGGGAATTGCGCGACATGCAATATAGCTTCAAGGATCGCAAACAGCCGCTCAGTATCGAACGCCTGCGCATCATGCCCGGCGAGCGCATAGGCATCATAGGCCCCATAGGCGTAGGTAAATCCGCGCTATTAAAGATTCTGACCGGGCTTTAGGAGAGAAGCGCAGCATGATGTAACGCGCTTTTGCTCCCATTTCTAGTGTGCTGATATTTACCGCCTGGCTTGGTACTCCCGGATTGGTATCCACAACAATGGTAGTGCTGCTACTCGCTATATGGGTTTTGGCGACATCACTGCTGCCGCGTGCTTGTATAGCGGCCATCAGAACATGGCTGCCATCCGCCAGCGCCACCTCAGGCGTGTAGCTCCAAGTCAGGCCGTTGATGATGGCTGTGCCCAGCTTGCTGGTGACGCCATTTACGGTGTCATAAATTGCGAGTTCTTCACTGCTGAGCAAACCCGTAATCAAGCTACCACTCAAGGTGGGCGTTGCATCGTCGGTAATCGCATTGTTGACCAGCGCGGTCTGACTGCTACCAACATCGTCCATGATGGTGACTGGCAGCGCAGTGTAGATGTTGAAGTTGTACACCGAGCTGGGGCTGCCTTGTAAACCCGTCGCAAGGTTTTCTACTACCGCAGTGAGTTGATGAGCACCTTCCACGGCCTTACCCGGTTTGAACATCCAGTTCGTGCCAGTCACTGTGGCGTTACCCAGTTTACTTGTCACTCCATTTAGTCGTTTGCATGACTCAGGTTGTCTGCCCCGGTATTGGTCACCACAGGAACTGGCGCGGTGACCAAAATATCATCAAGACCAAACAGCTTGGCCACAGCCTGGTTGACAGCATTCACCTGACTCGCGCTCGGTGTCTGCCCAGCCAGCTTTTCAGCGGCCATATTGGTCAAGGAGGTCATCATGATGGAGTTGCCATGACCAGCCTTGATATTGGCAATTGCGCTCAGCTCTCCTACATCTTTGGGGCCTGAGGCCTCATTCCAATAGTCATTGGCATTGCCGTTGCCATCAACCAGCACCAGCTTGACTGTACCGTTATACTCCCCTGACATGACAATGCTGTACTCACCCTTGTCATTCACTGCACTACTACCTAACTCTTTGCCGTCAAGCGAATAAGCTTTGACACTGAGGCCAGCACCAGGCAACACCAAGCCAGCCATGACCACACCATTGATGGTGGTCTGGGTAATGATGGGTGCGGTTGCTTGCTTATCCGCATGATGTCCGCCACCACCCCCACCATGAGCAATGCCAAACCCCAGTAGCGCGAGGCCTGCTAAAGCCCAGTTTGGTTCGCCCCCGCCGTTTTTTTCTACACTAGCGCTTTGCTCTAAGCTTTCAGCACCCTCGTCCAGAGCAGCGACCTCGCTACTCGGGTCATACATCACCAGCGGGGCGCTCACTTCTGTAGCCGTCTTTTGAGTCCTCAAGGTATTGGCGGCCAGTTGAACTCTGCCAGGTTCTGTAAGCTCTGCAGTGTTGTCTTGGGCAAGGCCTGGCCCTTCCTCAGCCCCCTCGTTAGGCTTTGCGAACCTACGACTATCGTGAGTAGCGTTGAGTCTGCCAGCAGACTGCTGATCCTGTATATCGGCGGGCTCATCCTCTTGCGCTGCTGGCGTTACGCTTGTATCAGCAGCGTCTAGCAGCTTGTGTTTTTCTGCTTCATGCAGGTTTTTCTTTCTCTTGAGTTTGAGCTGAGTTTTATCTTGCTTGAGCGGGGGCGAGGCATCTTGTTTGGAGCTTGGGGCTTGCGGAGCCTGTACTGATGAGGGTTCGGTCAAGGCGTCATTTAACTGCTGAGGGTGTTGATCGTTGTCATATGATTGCATATTTATTTCTCCAGGCAGATTGCTCATTAATCACTTGATATGATTGGCCTTGATGAGGGAAAAACCTCATTTACTTTCAGTCAATTAAGTAAAAATAACCGACATCCGGAACGGCAAAAAGCAACACTTTATCATTTGCTTATAAATATGCAATACACTGAAAAACCTGTTTACTCCCTTATGAAACCTCCATGCAAATTCTCACTAGAACTTGTCATCAAATTTACAAGCAAATCCTTATGAACTTGAAACAAGATAGCGCTTAAATTCAATACAGATGCGGAATACAACGATCACTAATGCGGGGGAAGATAAATAATTTTTTGGCGGATTTTGTGGTGATACATCGCGGAATAATTGTTGGTATGCAGAATAAAACTTAAAAATTTTATAGTCAAATTTGACGTTATTTTTCTAGAAAACCGAACATTTTCCTGCAATAAAATTCATTACAACTGCTTGGAATAAATTTCAGTCCTTTCTAATTGCTGCGCAATTTGTTTTGATACCAATACATCAGCAAAAAAAAGATAAAACAGCTTAGCCACGCCGACACCAGGGTATGGCTGAGAAAATGTGCCCCGCGCATTTGCTGTATCCACCCCAAAGCCAGACCTACTCCCAAACCACCCAGCCCTGCCCAAAACGCTTTACGCGGATGTGCGGGTAAAAAAATGACCGCCAAAGCCACCAACCACAGCCCGGTGCTGGCATGGCCTGCAGGAAAACAATGCCCGGCCTGCCAGCCATCTGGCACATGCGCAAACAACTTCATATAGGGTGCGTCACCGCCATAGCGATCTACACTCCAGGGGCAATTCAAGGGTGAAAGCCGCTTAATGCCGCGGATAACACTAGGCACCAACACCGAAGCCCAGGCGATAATTTGCAAACGATAGCGCCAGAAATCGCTTAGCCATTTCTGTTTGTAGACCAAGTCCAGCAATACCAAGGTCAACACGGCCCCACCGCCATAGGTCAGCAGGTTTTTAACACTGCCATGGGCAAAGTCAGTGGCAAACCAGCGATTACGCCAGGGAAAATCGTGCAGGGTGTTATCAAAAAACCAGTCTTCCAGCCTGAGGTCAACTGAGGTGTAATGCTCCAGCGCCAGAATCAGCATGCCACTGATCAACAAGCCAGCTGATATCAGACGCCACGGTACGGCCTTATCCATCGTCAACTGCGGTCTAGCTTTGTCCATGCGCTGCTCCCTGGGCCAAAAACGCAGGTGGCTGGGGGAAACGCAACATGCCGGATTTGAACGCTGTAGACGCCGTCTGGTAATAGACGATAGCTTCCCTGGCCAGCTCAGGATTGACGGCGATGGGGCTAGCCTCAAAGGTATGCGGGTCTATGGCATAGGCGGTGACTGTGCGGCGCGGTGAAAGCACAATGAGCTGATCGTGTTTGTAATAGCCCAAATCCTGATAATTGCTGATGAAAGCCCGTGGCTCACCCTGCTGAGCCGCCAGCATGGAGGCACCAAAGAAACCAGTTTGTGGCATGCCCATCACTTGCATCAACGTGGGGGCTATATCAATCTGGCTAGCCATGCGGCTCACCACGCCAGGCTTGAGTAGATGCGGCGCATAGAAAATCAGGGGAATGCGGTATTTAGCCACTGGCAAGCTGGTTTTGCCTGCTACCGAGGCGCAATGGTCTGCCACTATCACAAACAAGGTGTCGTTAAACCAGGGCTTGCTTTGCGCCTGGCGGATGAAATCACCTATGGCGTAATCGGTGTAACTCACTGCAGCGCTACGTGAACCTTGCTTGCCTGCCACCCGCTGCCGGGAAGGTATATGGTCTGTGATTGCTGGTAGTCATGATTTGTGCCATAAAAGGCTGGCCTTGCGCATGCGCCTTATCCAGGGTCTGCAAGGTATTGGCAAACAGGCTTTCATCTGCCACGCCCCAGATGTTCTCGGCGGCAATGCTTTGTGCCGGGAAATCAGTGCGATCTATCACGCGGTAATCATTACCGCGGAAATAGTTGTTCATATTGTCAAAGTAGCCATAGCCGCCGTAGATAAAATACGGCGTAACACCCTGACTACGCATTTGCTCACCCAGCGTTGCCAGATGATCATTGCCCGGTCTATGCACGATGGCCTGACCGGGGATAGGCGGTGTGCCCAGCGACAGCGCTTCCAGGCCACGTACCGTGCGCGTGCCTGTTGCGTAGATATTGCTGAACTTGAGCCCTTGTGCTGCCAGCTTATCCAGCTGTGGCGTCAGCCCGCCCTGCTTGCCATCAAAGCTGTCAAGATATTCAGCGGACAAGCTTTCTACGGTAATCAGCACAATGTTTTTTGGCCTGCGTATAAACTCAGGCGGCAGGCTGATTTCTGGCTGATAGTTGTTTTGGACTGGTGCCTGGCTTACCTTGCGCAAGTGATTAGGGGTGTTTTTCACACGCCAGTCCACGCCCGCCTGCGCCAATAGGCGCGCTGAGACATTGGCTGGGGCAGTGGCATAAAACTTTTGATAGTCCAGTTCGTTACGGCGCATGGCGGCAGCCAGGGAGAACAAGCCATTCCCGGCCAACTCCTCTGCATAATGATCTGGGTTGCTAGCCTGATCGAGATTGGCAAAGCCTGTGGCAGCCAATGGCAATGCCAGTGCTAGCGCCACCAGCGCGGCTCTGTGCTGCCAGCGATGGGCCTGCACTCGCAGGCTGACCAAGCGCGTGATCAGCAGTGTTACCAAACTGGCACTCAGGGCAATCGCCAGCAGAATGGCCGGAATCGGGTATGACTCCCAGATATTGCCTAACACCTCATGGGTATAGATCAGGTAATCCACGGCAATAAAATTGAAGCGCGTGGTGAACTCTTGCCAGAAAATCACTTCGGCGACGATGCCAAACAACAGTATGGCCAAAGCCAGCCAAAGCAGACCCTGACGCCCCCAATCGCCAACACGCGATAAGCGCAGGCGGTTGGGTAGCACGGCACTCACCAGCAATAAGGGAGCCAGAAGATAGCTCATGGTCCAGGCATCAAACCAGGTGCCCAGTATCAGCGGATGTATAAGCCCCATGCCATCAGGCCGCTCACTCCCCAAGCTGAGCCACAAACCCAGGCGCAAGGCCAACCAGGCCAGCATGGCAGAGATGAGCAGTACCACGGCAAGCGGCAGCCGGAAACGGCGGGAAGCGATTGCAGCACCAGTTGAAGCAGATATATGTGTGGTCATGAGACACCATCAAGATTGAAGATGCCTTGACTATGGCAAGTCATATACCATCACAACATTGCCAAACTTCCGACGGCTTTACATCATTTAACACCTTGTAAAATATAGGATTTAAATTCTCAAGCTGGTATCGCCATGCATCATCTAGCCCTGCCCTCTGCAAGCCCTTGCATACTTTTATTGCGGGGTTTACTTACGATTGCAGACTACTTGCGATTGCAGGTTACTTAGGCATTGCAAAATAGTTAGGCATCACTGGCCGTGCAGCCATCTGCATGCACTTGACGTCAAAGCTGGCCTTAAGCGAGACTGCCATCTCCATTCCACCACCCGCCCAGCCCATCATGTCCTCCTCATTAAAACTCTATGTAGACGCCAATTACCTCAGCCCGTTTGCCATGTTTGCCTATGTGGCCTTGCAAGAAAAAAAACTGCCTCATGAATTACTCACCATCAACCTCAAGGCCAAGCAGCAGCACGAGCAGGATTACGCCGCGCTCTCCTTGACCCGCAAGGTGCCCACCTTGGTACATGATGGCTTTGCCTTGTCAGAGTCATCCGCCATTACCGAATATCTGGACGAAAGCTTTCCCGGTGTGGCGCTATACCCCACCGAGCCTCAAGCGCGTGCGCGCGCCAGGCAGATTCAGGCCTGGCTGCGTACCGACCTGGTGCCAGTACGGCAAGAGCGCTCAACCGAGCATGTGTTTCTCACAGCCAATCCCCAGCCTTGAGTGAGGATGCCTTAAAAGCCGCGCATAAATTGTTTGTCGTTGCGGAAACCCTGCTACCCGAGGGGGCTGAACATTTGTTTGGCACATGGTCGATTGCCGATACCGAATTAGCGCTGATGTTGAACCGACTCGTAAAAAGCGGTGATGCTGTGCCTGAACGGCTGGCGCATTACGCTAGCCAACAATGGCTACGCCCCTCAGTACAAAGCTGGGTATCGTTGCCCAGGCCCTGAGGCATTGATTGACGGTGCTTTTGGAGTGACGGTGCTATTGGATTGATAGTGCTGGCGGTTTGATATTGCTGACGCTAGAAATCAGGCGCAGAAAAGAGAAACGCCGGGCATAAAGCCCGGCGTAAGGGGTTTGAGCCGTTGTCAGGGGGGGGATGACTCGGGCTCTGTTAGCCTAGCGATAGGCTGTACTTCGCTAGTAGTAATGCAGCAACCGTGCCAACTCATACAAGTCATTGTTTTAAAGCAATTAATGACAAAACACCAATACTACGTCATTTATCATACTGTCTCTAATTTGAGACGCGCTTGCAATTGAGTCTCAAATGAGATTTTGTAAGCCACTGTTTTTAATGACAATTAAACCGTCTCAAAACCCCGACATTTTTGCATTAATGTCGCCAGACCCGGCGGAATTAATGTCTATATGTTTCTTGATCAACAACTTAGCAGCAGCCCAAATCAATTGACAGCAGCGGAAACCACGGTGCTGGAAGCCAGCAAGTGCTGCTGATCACGCAGCCGAACCTGAGCAATACGCTCACGCCACTCGTGTAACTGTTCATCTTCTATCTCCAACTGCACCGCCATGATTTGCAGCGCAGTCCAGCCATCCTTGACCAGCTGCGTCTGCAATTTGAAACTCATACGCGACATCAGGCGCTCGGATTTTTTGATGGTAAGCGCTTGGGCCTTTTCTAGGTATTCCGGTTTGATGGATTTGATTTTCACAGTAGCCTCCCTTGATAAGACGAACTCTAAACGGCAGCAAGCAGATTAGAGGGATGCTGGGAAATTATCCCAACGACATGTCACTATCATGACAATTCTGTGTCACAGCGGACTAAGCCGTAATATCCTGCCCTAGCCTAACGTCTATGTGGCTAAAAACCCGCAGCAGGCCAGCAATTTGGCTGAAGTAGCGTTTGAATCTGGTTGTAACCGGGAGCGTATCAAAAGGCGAGAGTGATGCTATGGCCTATATGTAAGCCAAGCAGAATTTAGGCAAGACAGCCCCTTAAGCTAGCGTATGGACTACAAGACCGGGGCTTAGAAATGATAGGCCTGCCAGAATAGGCAGGCCGATGTGGGTGGTTTACTCAGCGTCAGGCGCTGGTGCTGTGCTCGCATCATTGATGCCAGCCTCCACAGCGGCTGGCACTTGCTCTGTAGCTTGCTCTGTAACTTCCTGGGCAGTCACTTTCTGCTCTGCTGCCACCGCGCCAGCATCTGCAGCCTTGGGTTTGGCCTGACGCGCCTTGCGACGGTTTTCCAGTGAGCGTGCCAGCGCGGCATCTCTAGCCGATACCGACCCTGCGGGCTGACCTTCAAGGTCTATACGCGGTGCGTCTTCGACAATGGCAGCCCAGTAACGCGTACCACGGCACCAGGTTTTGACAGCCTCCGTAATCGCCGCTTCTTCCAGGCCGATATCCTTGGCCTTGGCGAGCAAGTCCTGATGTATGCCTATCTTCAGTGGCAATTTGGGCGCAGGATTTTTGGGGAAAGTGCTGGGGAAATGTTTTTGCAATCGGCCTATGCTCAATACCACCGGATCTACAGGCTCGGCTGGCTTACGTGCTGGCCTGGCGCGTGCGCCAGCACCATCAGCCGGGGAAAGGCCGCGCTCGCGTTGATGATCAGCTCTGTTACGCCCAGCATGCTCACGCCCAGGCCTGCCCTTGCCAGCCCGGTCACCAGAAGCCTGGGGCCTCTGCCCTCTACGCCCTGGCTCGCCAGCAGGTTTCTGCCTGGCTTCAGGCTGAGAGTTGGTTTCCGTAGAAGGTTGCTCTGCCCTGGCCTTGGCGGCCAATTGCTTTTTGAGTTCTGCGAGTTGTTCGAAGCCCATGCTGGTATGCGTGATGTTGAAAAAAGCAGGATTCTACTCCTGATTACAAGCTGTCGCTTTGATTCCTGAGGAAATATGCCGATTAATCGATCCTGCTTTTGGATTAATCAAACTTGATTTTGAATTAATCAAACTTGATTTTCTTGATCAGCTGCTGGCTTTCATCGTAATAATAAGCCTCATAGGATATCTTGCTCAGGGCATAGACCTTCTCAATCACGATCTTGCTTGAGCCTTGATCTTGCGCCAGCACATAGCGCTGACGTGCCTGATCCAATGCGCTGAACGGGATGATTTTCTCAAATTCAAAACCCTCTCCGTATTTGAATTCTATGGTGTAGAGCAGATCATCCCAGTTGAAGGTGGCATCGTAGCCGCGTGCCACACGGGTGACATCAAAATCCGGGTTATGCGCTTCCTGCACGCGGGTAATGGCGCTATTGAACAAAATCACCCCGGAAAACACCATGGCCACATAGCCCACCTTGCTGAAAATCCGCACCGGAATATGCGGCAGCAGATATTTCATCACATAGGTGGAAAGCACAGCCGCCAGCGCCACCAGCACACCCACGCCCAATGCCTTGAGCGTGAACAGCCCAAACCAGACATAGAGCACCAGCTTGAGCAAATGCAGCACAATTTCGTTGGCAGCCCTGGTGGCGACAATCTGTTCTTTAGTCAGCCCATAGCGCAGATAAACCCGATTGAACAGCACACCTACCGCACCAGTGAGCGCGGAAATAAACCCTGCCAGCAAGCCCATACAGCGTAAAAACCAGGCCGAATAAGCAGGTTTATCACTGGCTTTGGCTTCTTTGGCAAACAGATAGGGCAGATTGGAAACCAGAAACATGCCCATGGCCAACTCGATATAGACCGGGTCCAGATAACTTAACAACCAGGCACCAAGAAACACCCCAGGAATGGCCGCAGGCAAAAACAGGCGCACCAGGCCCCAATGAATTTGCTGGAAAAACAATATAAGTTTGGTCAGCGAACTGACCGAAGTGCCTATGGACAATGCCGCCGGAACCTGCGCCGCGGGCAAGGCATAACCCAGCAAAGGGATCAGTAACAGGCCCGCGCCACCGCCGCACACCATGCTGAGGGCAAATGCGAGAAATGCCACGAGGAAAATATTGAGAAAAATCATGATGACCTGAAAATCTTGATGTTGAAGGAATGTTTCGCCTTTAGCGCTGAGCTAGATGACGACCACCGCCATCCAGAGCAAAAATATGCCTTGAACACCCTCTGCCTTGTCATCAAGGTTGAAATACTACGCAATAAATACTATGCAATGCCTATCAGTTCTAATGCGGAATCAGCAACCTAGCTTGCCTGCCGCCTGAATTTGGGGGAATGCTGCAAGGTTTCAAAACCCACTTGGAACAATAGCTCCCCTTGTGCCCATTGCTTGCCATCGCCATGGCTATACCAATACACCATGCAGAAAATGCCATCCAACAAGGCCTGCAAATAAGTGGCGGCAAGCTCGTGATTGAGATCGTGCGGTAGCTCTCCATGTTTGACTGCTTGCAGCAGCCAGTGGTGAACCTGATCCCGGTAGGCCAGCTCCCACTCCCGGCGCAGCGCCATCAGGGAGGCTTCATCATCTATCTTGGTATAGAGAATAAACAGAACGCGTTGGATATCACTAGGCTCGACCGATAGGCGTAACTGGTGCAGCCCCAGCCTATACAAATATTGCAGGCAGGTTTCCTCAGCACGTTTATCCAGTTGTTCTACCTGCTCTACTGCGCGTTGGCACATGGCCAGGGCAACTTCTACCTTACCTTTGTAATGGCCGTAGACAGCGCCACGCGAGACATTGGCTGCATCGGCAATATCGGCCATGGTGACGTAACTCAGGCCTTTTTTGAAAATCACATCCACGGCCGCATCCAGAATGGCGTCCTTGGTGAGTTGTGCGTCTTCTTTGGTTTTTCTGGCCACTATGCCTGCCTAATCCAAGTAAAAGTTGAGATGTAAGTAGGGGGATTATAATCACATTTATTTAATCAAACTAGATTGATTAATAACATCAGCGCATGCTACATTGACAAGGCTTGGTTAATACAAGCAGGTTTTATGCATAAACATGATGGCAAAAACCTGCATGATGGCTAAAACCCACTGTTTTAACCCCCGCTCAACCTCCAGGTTTTCCGTTTCAACCTGCACCCAGGCTAGACAATATGTACCAGCAACGCATACACACCGTAAAAAACGTTTCCTCCTCGCTGACGGCACTGCTTTTGCCGCTGGCCTTTTTGCTAGGCGGCTGTAGCCAGGAAGAAGCGCAACAACAGACCGCAGCAACGCCTGAAGTCAACTTCATCACCACTGAAGTCACGCCTGTTGCCAATACTGTGGTGTTGCCTGGCAGGCTGGAGGCTTACCGCCAGGCTGAGGTGCGCGCCCGCGTGGCGGGTGTGGTAACCGAGCGTTTGTATCAGGAGGGCCAGGAAGTGAGCAAAGGTACGCCGCTATTTCTGATCAACCCCGAATTATTGAACGCCGCGCGCGACCAGGCCGCAGGTGAGCTGGCCAGTGCAGAAGCCAACCATGCCAATGCCCAGGACAAGCTGGAGCGCTATAAGGATCTGGCAACAGATCACTCCATCAGTGACCGCGACTACAAGGCCGCCGTCTCTGAGGAATTGCAGGCCAAAGCCCAGGTGCTGACCGCACGCGCCCAGCTGGAGAAGGCCAAGCTTGACCTAGGTTATTCCCGCGTGACCTCCCCTATCAACGGCCGGGCGCGTCGTGCGCTGGTGACTGAAGGTGCGCTGGTAGGCCAGGATGCGCCCACCCCCTTGACCACCGTAGAGCAGATAGACCCCATCTACGTCAATTTCTCACAACCAGCCTCTGAAGTCATGGCCTTGCAGCGCGCCATCAAGAATGGTGCGGTGCAGGGTAAGGCCAAGGACAGCATGCAGGTACGCCTAGTGTTCCCTGACGGCAGCGAATACAGCCAATCCGGCAAATTGTTCTTCTCGGATATGGCGGTGGACAGCAATACCGACACCGTGGCCATGCGCGCCCTGTTTGCCAACCCCGGCCATGAGTTGTTGCCTGGGGCTTATGTGCAGATACGTCTGGAGCAGGCGGTGAATCAACATACGGTGCTGGTGCCGCGTGATGCCTTGATCCGTACGGCTGGCGGTGCCAGCGTCATGGTGATCAATCAGGACAACAAGGTAGAAGCGGTAGAAGTGCAAGCCGATAACCTGCAAGGCAAGCAGTGGATAGTCACCGCTGGCCTCAAGGGTGGTGAGCGCGTGATTATCAGCAACCCCGGCATGTTGGCGCCAGGCACCCCGGTCAAGCCGCTCAAGCCGCAAACCGCAGGCAAAGCCGCGGCTGAAGACGCTGATGCTGGCCAAGCTGCTAGCCACTAAGCAGCGCAACGACGCTAGCAATTTAAAGCGCTAGCCCACCTTTAGATCTTTAGAACTTATTCAGGACTGCCTGACATGGCCCGTTTTTTCATACACCGCCCGGTATTTGCCTGGGTCATATCACTGCTGATCATTCTGGCAGGTATTATCGCGATTCGCGGCCTGCCAGTGGCCCAATACCCTGACATCGCTCCGCCCGTAGTCAACGTCAGCGCCAGCTACCCCGGTGCCTCTGCCCGTGTGGTGGAAGAAACCGTCACTGCGGTGATAGAACGCGAAATGAACGGTGCGCCCAGGCTGATGTATACCTCGGCCAGCAGCAGCCCTGGCATGGCCTCGCTCAGCCTGACTTTCAAGCAAGGCACCAACCCTGACCTGGCTGCCGTTGAGGTGCAAAACCGCCTGAAAACTGTAGAGGCACGTCTGCCGGAAGTGGTACGCCGCAACGGTATTGCCATTGAGAAATCGGCAGACTCTATCCAGTTGGTGGTTTCCATCACCTCGGACAATAACCGCCTCACCGAAATTGAGCTGGGCGAGATTGCCTCGGCCAATGTGCTGCAAGCGTTACGCCGAGTGGAGGGCGTGGGCAAGGTGCAATCTTTCAGCCCGGAATACGCCATGCGTATCTGGCCAGACCCGGCCAAGCTGACTTCGCTCAATCTTTCCGCGGGCGATATCACCACAGCCATCCGCAGCCACAACGCCCGGGTCACCGTGGGCCAGCTGGGTAATCTCGGTGTGCCGGAACAAGCGCCCATCAGCGCCAACATCATGGCGGATGCCTCGCTGACCACGCCCGAGGATTTTGAGCGGATTCCCCTGCGCACCAAGGCTGATGGCTCGGCCATTCTGCTCAAGGATGTTGCCCGTGTTGAATTTGGCGGCAGTGATTACAGCGTCATGTCGCGCGTCAATGGCAACAATGCCGCTGGCCTGGCAGTAAAGATGGCCCCAGGCTCCAATGCCGTGGCCACCGTCAAGCGCATTACCGCCAGAATGGATGAGCTCAGCAAGTATTTCCCGGCGGGCGTCAGTTACCAGATTCCCTATGACACCTCGGCCTTTGTGCAGATTTCCATAGAGAAAGTCGTGCATACCCTGTTTGAGGCGGTGCTGCTGGTGTTTCTGGTTATGTATCTGTTTATGCAGAATTTCCGTGCCACGCTGATTCCCACTATCGTGGTGCCCATTGCCCTGCTCGGCACTTTTGCCGTGATGTATGCCTTGGGCTTCTCCATCAATGTGCTGACCATGTTCGGCATGGTGCTGGCCATTGGTATCGTCGTTGATGATGCCATTGTGGTGGTGGAAAACGTAGAACGCATCATGATAGAAGAAGGCCTGTCGCCGCTGAAAGCCACCATCAAGGCCATGCAGCAGATCAGTGGCGCCATCATAGGCATTACCGTGGTGCTGACTTCGGTGTTCCTGCCCATGGCCTTCTTCAGTGGCGCGGTGGGCAATATCTATCGCCAGTTTGCGCTTTCGCTTGCGGTTTCCATAGGTTTCTCGGCATTCCTTGCGCTGTCGCTCACCCCGGCGCTCTGCGCCACTCTGCTCAAGCAGCCCGACCCTGACCATCATGAAAAACGCGGTTTCTTTGGCTGGTTCAACCGCAAGTTTGTGTCGCTAAGCAATCGTTATCAGGGCCGCGTGGGCAAGATACTCAAGCGTCCGCTGCGATGGTTGCTGGTTTATGGCGTGATTGTGGCTGCGGTGGCCGTGATGTTTGTGCGCCTGCCTACTGCCTTCCTGCCGGATGAAGATCAGGGTGATTTCATGGTGATGGTGATGCTGCCGCAAGGCGCCACCATGAGTGAAACCATGAAAGCCATTGATGAAGTCAGCACCTATCTGCGTGAAGAAGAGCCAGTGAAGTATGCCTACGATGTCGGCGGTTTTAGCTTCTATGGCAGCTCATCAAGCAGCGGCATGATCTTCGCCACGCTCAAGGACTGGAGTGAGCGCCGTGAGGCTGGCCAGGATGTGCAATCCATTTTGGCGCGTATCAATGGCCGCTTTGCCGGGCGCGACAATCTGACGGTATTTGCCATCAACACCCCGGCCCTGCCTGAGCTGGGTTCCTCCAACGGTTTTGATATGCGCCTGCAAGACAGAGGCAGTGTGGGGATTGAGAAACTGGCGGCAGCGCGTGAAAAACTCATGGCCGAAGGCTATCAAAGCGCCAAACTCAGCAACCTGATGTTTGCTGGCCTGCCCGAAGCCCCCATCATCAGCCTAGAGGTAGATAGGCGCAAGGCCGAGGCCCTGGGGGTAAGCATGGACGAAATCAATGCCACGCTGGCCACCATGTTTGGCTCGGAATATGTCGGTGACTTTATGCATGGCAGTCAGATTCGCCGTGTCATTATTCAGGCCGATGGCAAAGACAGGCTGGCGCTGGAAGATGTGCGCAAGCTGCGCGTACGCAGCAGCTCTGGCAACTTGGTGCCGCTGGCCTCGTTTGTGCATATGGAATGGACCATGGGTCAGCCCCAGCTCACACGCTTTAATGGCTTCCCCTCATTCACCATCAATGGCAATGCCGGGGCTGGCTTCAGTAGCGGCGAGGCCATGGCCGAGATTGAACGCATTGCCGATAGCCTGGGCGAAGGCATAGGCCATGACTGGTCTGGCCAATCCTATGAAGAGCGCATCTCCGGCTCGCAGGCGGGCATTCTGTTTGGGCTATCCATACTGGTGGTATTCCTGGCGCTGGCCGCGCTGTATGAAAGCTGGCTGATTCCGTTCTCGGTGATTCTGGTGGTGCCACTGGGGGTATTGGGGGCTTTGCTCGGCGTGTTCTTGCGTGATCTGCCCAATGATATTTACTTCAAGGTGGGTCTGATTGCCACCATAGGCTTATCCGCCAAGAATGCCATTCTGATCGTCGAGTTTGCCAAGGATTTGTATGACGAAGGCAAGGATATTCTGGAGGCCACACTGGAGGCGGCGCGCATGCGCCTGCGCCCCATCATCATGACCTCGCTGGCATTTGGTGTAGGCGTGTTGCCGCTGGCGCTGGCCAATGGCGCGGCCTCGGGTGCGCAAATCGCCATCGGCACTGGCGTGCTGGGCGGCATTATCACCGCCACCATGCTGGCCATTTTCCTGGTGCCCTTGTTCTTTGTCACCGTAGGGCGCTGGATCAAACGGCCTAGCCACCAGCAGGAGGAAGCCCTGTGAAACCTGCTAATTTTTCGGCCAAGCAAATGACTGACCTCATGACCAAGCTGCTGCAACCTCAACTTCCGCAACGCAATCTCCTTCAAGCCAAGCGCATCAGCGGCCTCTTGATCGCCGCCACGCTGGCAAGCTGCTCGCTCAACCCGGATTATCAGCGCCCTGCTGCGCCTATTCCGGCAAACTATGCCGCCACTGCGCTCAGTGATGACAGCATTAGCAAGCCCGCTCCCAGCAGCTGGGAACAGTTTTTCACCGAGCCTGAGCTGCAACAACTGATACTGATTGCGCTGGAAAACAATCGTGACTACCGCATCACCGCGCTACGCATTGAAGAAGCCAGGGCGCAGTACGGCATACAACGTGCCGACCGCCTGCCCACGGTCAACGCCACGGGCAGCTACGAGCGCAGCCGTACCATCTTTGCCCAGGGCCAGACGTTTGATGCCGATCTTTACCGCGTGGGCTTGGGCGTCAGCGATTTTGAGCTAGATTTCTTTGGTCGGGTTAAAAGCCTGTCCACCGCGGCATTACAAGAATACTTTGCTACCGAGCAGGCCAGGCAAACTGCACGTACCAGCCTCATCACCGAAGTGGCCGTGGCCTACCTAAATGTAAGAGCCCTGGCCGAGCGCCATGTGATTGCCGTGGAAACCCTGGCCTCACGTGAGATCAGCGTGGCACGTACGCAACGCCGCCTGACAGCGGGTATAGATAACGCCGTGGATCTCAAGAGCGCCGAGCTGCAACTGGAAACCACACGTGCCAGCCTGGCAGCGCTGCGCCGCGAACAAGCGCAGGCCATCAACACCCTGTTATTGCTGATAGGCCAGCAGGATTTCAAGCTCAGCGCCAACAGCACAGCACTGGATACGCTGCAGTTCACCGCACTGCCTATAGGTTTGCCTTCAGAACTGCTGGAGCGCAGACCGGATATACGCGCAGCAGAACACAGGCTACAAGCCGCCAATGCCAATATAGGCGCAGCGCGCGCTGCGTTTTTCCCGCGTATTGCGCTCACCACCAATATCGGCCTGGTCAATGAGCACTTCTTCAAGCTGTTTGGCGGCAGCAGTGACCGCGCCTGGAGCTTCAACCCGCAGCTCTCCATTCCCATCTTCAACTATGGTCGCAACAAGGCCAGCCTGGACTTGGTCAAGGTGCGTCAGGAGATCAGCGTGGCAGAGTACGAAAAAGCCATACAGACCGCCTTCAGTGAAGTGAATGACGTGCTGGTAGCCAAGCAGCAGATTGATGCCCAGATCAGCGCACAAGCCAAAGTCACCGAGGTAGAACGCGAGCGCGTGCGCCTGGCTACCCGCCGTTATGACCGTGGTGTGGCAAATTATCTTGAATTACTGGATGCACAACGTGGCTTGTTTGATGCCGAGCAAAACCTGGTACAGCTCAAGCAACTGGCTTAAGCAATCGCATCAATCTGTTCAAGGTGCTGGGTGGGGAATGGAAAACATCGTAAGGTTTAATCTGGCCTGAAATAGGCTAAAACTTTGCTAGCGAACTGACTTTTCTAGCTGCTCAACTCAGTGTTATTCAGGACTATGATGCAGAAATAAAAAAAGCCCGCACCATAAAGGTAGCGGGCTTTATTTTTACTGCATCACACCTATTTTTTACGCAATGCCTGACGGAAATCCTGATCCTCAAACAATCTGCCTATCAAGGTTTGATACAGCGCGGTGTATTGATTGATCGCTTCTGGAATGGCGATTGCGCCGACAAAAGAGGAAGGCCAGCTGGCATCCGCAGTCAGCACCTTGTCATAGATGCGAGTATCAGCTTGATCGACAATAAAACGTGCAGATAATTTGGCTGTACCCGTCCCTATCGCAGCGTCTACCTGGCTATCAATCAACTCCCCGCTGATAGTGGCATTGGATTGTGCATCATATAAACCTGCCGCTTTTAATTCGGCCTCAAGCTGGGCGCGTAATTGCTCTGCAAAGCTACCGCTATGTGGGCTGACAGATGAGCCTCGCAAACCACTGACGCTTTTATCCAGGCTAGGAGTTTTGCCTGCGGCAAGTTTGAAACTCCCGGTTTTTGCTGGGACTACATTGGCCCCTCTGATTTTCTCCAGATTGCTCATGGTGGCGGTAGGTTCTGGCATTTTCATGGAAATGCAGCCCGTGATCGCCAAGCCCAGCAACATGATCAAACCCGATTTGATACCTCTAGACAACATATCACTCCCCTAATAAATAAACTGACCCTGCGTTGATTTGAATTCTTTTACTTGAAGCCTGCGTCCTGTGTCATATCGAACAGCACATGGCTGACAATCTGGCGCGTCATCAGGGTCACAGCTTCTTCTGCATTGGCGGTTTTGGTCGCATTATCAGGCGATCCCTTCGCACCCAGCGTTGTGTGGATGGCATGCCGCGCCTGGGTGACTATAGCTGCTGCTGGTCGCCGCCAAGATAGCGTGCCGTGCAGACATAACCATCTGAAACGCTAGAGCCAGCCAGGCCAAATGTCAGTCCGGTGACAAAGCCCTTGGAAAACGCGTCATCGCTAAGCGGCACATTATTCAGCGTAATGCTGAGCACGCGGTTACCCGCCACCGGATTCAAGGACACCTCGCTGAAGATACCGCTGTTCTTAACCTGATCGACGATTTTGTCTTTCAGATACTTCGTTGCCTGTGCGTTGGCAACCCCCTTGGTCTGAAACTCAAACACCAGCATGACCGCTTGCTTTTCCTGCTGCACCTTGTATTCAGAAGCCTTGATTTCCTTAGTGGTGCCATCGACATACATGGTGGCGCAGCCCGTCAGCATGAGAAGAAAAATGCTCGCAATCGTCAGTTTGATAAATTGAAAATATTGGAATTTATTATTCATGATTTTTATATGAGATTAATTGAAAGAAATGAAGATACTGCGTCGCGCATAATATCACGCAAGCTCAGCCGTAGTGATCAGCTAAAATGATAAAATCTTCAAAACAAATCGGCTGCTTCAAGCTGCCATAAACCGCACAGATTACACACTGGATAAATTGCATATGCTGTTGCTAATGCAACAGTGGTGAAAGAGCATCAGGCCCCAATACTTCTTCATAATCTTGCTAGTGATTCAAGCTACATCAAGCAGGGCTTATCTGGGAATTTCGGATCTGATACCTTAGAGATAAACAGTGGCTATTGAGCGCTATATTGCCTAGACAATTACAAGTTATAGTGCTGGCATATCAGCACAATACTGATATAGGCAGGGGCTGGAAAATGCCATACGCACAGGCGCATACCCACGGCAGCGCTGGCGTTATCCCTTAGCTTGCCTCTCCCCCATGGCACAGCCTATAGGACAATGTCAGACAGCACCCGATAGCGCAATCTTGAAACTGCCCCTACGATGCAGGCGGAATGCTTAGCGACTAAACACCACCATAAACGTACGGGAGTCATAATGAGACCTGAACTTGAAGCCTGGGTTGCCCTGGGTTTGGCGATACTGGGGATGACAATGATGGTGGCTTTGGGTACGGTGCTGCCTAGATTTCTCTAGATGATGTTACTTTAGATCAAGCATTCACAACGTTCATCCTCCCCCCCCAGGATTTTGTGTTGGCTTAGGTGGTCTTGCATATAAGGGTATTGCATAGGCGATATGACTGGGATCTATGCCTTGAGTGATATCGCCTGACTCATGTCGGGGGGAAACGTGCGGGCTTTAATTATTGCTGTCGATGCGGCATCAATGCGGTTCATGGCCGAGGCCGAAGACGCTACGACTTTTTGTTTTACCAGCAGTGGCGCTGGACCTGAGGCGTGGTGACCAGGTCAAGGGCGAGTTTCACAGCCTGGGGGCGGCCCGCTTGGTGCAGTTTGGCAATCAGTTTATTGATGTAGAAATCACGGTGGCCAACCAGCCACTTGCTGTAAGTTTGCAATGGATGGGTTTGGTGCATCCCGAATCGGTCAGGCAGTGAAGCTGAGCTTAAGAGATAAGCTTCAGAACTATGCTTAATTACTATTTCTGAACAACCATGCCTGCTTACTTGCGAATTCGGTTACTCAGCTTGAGCGCAGGAATGGCGTTGCTTCAACAGCTTTACTCGAACAGTTTTGGTACAACAAGTTTGGTAAAGTACTGCCCCTCTGCTCTCCATTATTAATCACCACTCTGGTTAGATAGCCCACTGGGCAGAGGCCCACTTAGCGTGGCATCAAGCAGCGCACATAATAAAAAGTCCAATATGCACATAGACTCTCACCAAGACACCCTACCCAGGGTGCTGCTGATCGATGATCAGGAAATTGCCGCTGAAATGATACAGCACATGCTGGAAGATCAGCCTGACATCAGTTTTCAGCATGTCTGGGATGCACGTGCGGCCTTGAGCACGGCGCTGGCTTTTGCCCCTACCATTGTGCTGGTTGATTTGTCCATG
The DNA here is from genome assembly GCF_000617925.1 of Methylobacillus glycogenes JCM 2850. Classification (GTDB taxonomy): domain Bacteria; phylum Pseudomonadota; class Gammaproteobacteria; order Burkholderiales; family Methylophilaceae; genus Methylobacillus; species Methylobacillus glycogenes. The sequence goes on along the minus strand of NZ_BAMT01000004.1, from coordinate 155,338 downwards.
CCCTTGATCGACGGCTATACCGTGATCAAGCAATTTCGTGATTCCAGCGAATTTCCCAAGCTGCCCATGGTGCTGCTGTCCACCGAAGACCAGCCCGAGCGCAAGGCGCGCGGCTTTGCCATGGGCTGTGATGATTACCTGATCAAGTGGCCAAGCAAGCTTGAATTGATTGCGCGCATTCGTTATCACACCCAGCTTATCTCGCGCAACAACAGCGTGATGCTGCCTTTATCTCCTTGCAAAGCAGCCAGCAGGCTTTACTCGCCAAAACTGAGCAATTACAGCAAAGCCAGGAGGCCTTGCATCAGGCCCAGAAGATGGAAGCCATAGGCCAATTAACCGGAGGGGTGGCCCACGATTTTAACAATGTGTTGCAGGTCATCAGCGGCAATCTGCATTTGATTCGCTTTGCGGCCTCTGGCGATGATGTCATGCAACAGCGTGTAGCCAAGGCCTTCAGTGGGGTGGAACGTGGCGCCAAGCTGGCTTCGCAATTGCTGGCCTTTGCCAGACGCCAGCCATTGCAACCCAAGCAATTGCATGTGGGTGAACTGGTGCATGGCATGCAGGATATGCTGCGCCGTGCGCTGGGAGGCTCCACTTCATTAGAGGTCCATGTCCGCGACCAAAGCTGTCATGTATTTGTGGACCCCAATCAACTTGAAAACATGATGCTGAATCTAGCCATCAACGCCAGAGATGCCATGGGTGACAACGGCAGGATTGTGATTGATGTGGCCTGCATCAGCGGCAAGCTGCTGAGCGATGTGCATGAATTAAGCCCCGATCATGACTATGTGCGCATCTCGGTCAGTGATAATGGCAAGGGCATGGCTGAAGATGTCATGAGTCGAGCCTTTGAGCCTTTCTTCACCACCAAGGCCACCGGGCAAGGCACTGGCCTGGGTTTATCCATGGCCTATGGCTTTGTCAAACAGAGCAATGGGCATATTGAACTTAAGAGTGAGGTGGGATCAGGCACAACGGTCACCACTTATTTGCTGCGCACTCAGGTGGAAAATAGCCAGCGTGACAGCAGCCATGCACAGCAAACCCCCATGGTACAGGGCAGCGAAACCGTGCTGGTGGTGGAAGATGAGCCTGATGTATTGAGCACCACGGTGGAGATTTTGCGCGCCCTGGGTTACAAAACCCTGCAGGCTGAACATGCGCAGGCCGCTTACAATATCTTGCAGCAAGGCGCCAAGGTAGACCTGTTGTTTTCCGATGTGGTGATGCCTGGGCCCATGCGCAGCGACGAGTTGGCTATCGCCGCGCGCAAGCTGTTGCCCAATATCGGCATTCTGTTTGCCTCGGGCTATACCGAGGGCAAGATTACGCGTGACGGCAAGCTGATGGTGGGCACCGACCTGCTCACCAAGCCTTACAGTGCGGAAACGCTGTCACTGAAAGTCAGGGAAGTGCTGGATAAGGAGATATCCCAGGAAATAACCGAAGGAATTTCCGGGGATATCTCCGGGGATATATCTGATCAGGGGCGACGTACGTAACGCGTAGAGCCTGGAGGTGGCTCATTGAGTACCGCCCAGAAGATGCCGAGGTCGGCAATGGCTTGCACAAATTCGCGGAATTCCACTGGTTTTACCACATAGGCATTGACTCCCAGCGAGTAGCTACGCAGCAAATCCTGCTCTTCTCTGGATGAGGTCAACATCACCACCGGAATGCTCTTCAATGCATCGGCACTGCGGATGTATTTGAGCACTTCCAGACCATCTATCTTGGGTAATTTCAAATCCAGCAGCACCACGGCCGGGTTGCCAGTCTGGCGGTTGGCGAATTGCCCTTCGGCATTGAGGTAATCCAGGGCCTCTGCCCCATCCCGCACCACGATAACTTCATTGGCCAACTGGCTTTTTTCCAGCGCTATCAAGGCCAGCTCAAGGTCTTTGGGGTTGTCTTCTACCAGAAGAATGGGTTTCAACATGACGATCTTGCTTTCTATGCGCTTTTATTAGTTTGCTTGTGGTATCTGTTTGGGCAGTGAAAAGGAGAAAGTGGCCCCTTGATCCGGGCTGCCCTCTGCCCAGACACTGCCACCATGGCGCTCAATAATGCGCTTGACGTTGGCCAGGCCTATGCCTGTACCCTCGAACTCTTCCATACGGTGCAAGCGCTGGAATACGCCAAACAGCTTGTGAACAAATTCCATGGGGAAGCCCACACCATTATCAGCAATATGGAATATCCAGTTGTCATCCTGTGCTTCAACACTGATGCTGATTTTGGCAGGGCTGCGTGTGCGCGTATATTTTAGCGCATTGGAAAGCAGGTTGAACAAAGCCAGTTGCAGGAAATTGCCATCGGCCTGTATCACTGGCAGTTCAGCAACATCACACTCCACTTCACGCCCTTGCTGATCTTCCAGCAGTTTGGCTAGCGATGATCTAACCAATTCATTCATATCCACATCGGCTATATGTAGCGCAGCCCGCCCCATTTGCGAAAAACTCAGCAGGCCATCCACCAGGCGACTGGAAAAACGCGCGGAATCCTTGATGTTATGGATAAAGCGCTGGCTGCGCTCATTCAACACATCCCCCTGATATTCCAGCAGCAGATCGGCAAAACCGACAATATGCCGCATGGGCGCGCGTAAATCGTGGGATACGGAATAAGAAAACGCTTCCAGCTCTTTGTTGGCGCGCCCCAGCTCCTCGGCCAGCTCTGCCATTTGCTCGGCACGTTCCAGCACCAGGCTGAGCAAGGCGGTGTGGAATTCTGCCGCTATACCCACCTCACTGCTGTTCCAAGGGCGGGATTTGCCAGAGACGGTTTCGCGCCAGAGCGAGAAGCTCATGCGCGGGCTGAGATTATCCTGCTGTGGTGCTTGCGCTTGCTTATGATAAGGGTGGCCCGCCCAGTCTATGGTCTGAATTACCTCGGGGCGGAACCAGATTAGATAATGTCTGTGCAGGCTGGAAATAGGCAGGGCAAGTATGCCGCTGGCACTGGCCTGATAAGCTGCGGCAGCCGGATAAAGACGTGGCAAGCTGTCGGTATGGAATATGCCTTGAGACTGTGTGCCCAGCCACGCCACCAAAGACTGCAATTCTTCTGGCGTAGGGGTATTGCCAAAAGCCTTCACCTCATCGCCAAACATCAAGGCCACACCACCAGCCTTGGCAAAACGCATCAGCAAAGGGGCAATGCCACTGATATTGCCGACAAAATCCATGCCCTTGCCCAAGGGCCCTAGCATTTCCACCAGCATACGGCGCAATTCCAGCCGCTCACTGGCCTCATCACTTTCTTCCTTGGAGGCAATATGTAAGGCGAGGATTTGCCCCAGTTGCTCACACGCCGCCCGGGTTTCAAAAGACACAGGCTTGGCTTCGGCATGGTGGCAAGAAATCAGCCCCCACAGCTTGCCCTTGATGACAATGGAAACCGACATGGAGCTTAAAGTGCCCATGTTTTTCATATACTGCACATGCACTGGCGAAACGCTGCGCAATACCGCATGCGTCAGGTCATTGGCTTGCCCCGTCAAAGGGTGGTGGGCAGGCACCAGGGCAACGGGTGTGTAGTTGGCATCCGCAATCAGCCGCATGCGATTGATGACATATAAATCGCGCGCCTGGCGAGGAATATCCGAAGCCGGAAAGCGCTGGTTGAGATAAGCGTGATAGCCCTCATCCACGGCTTCGGCCAGCACTTCACCATGCCCTGCCCCATCAAATCGATACAGCAAAATACGGCCATAGCTGGTGAGGCGCTTGAATTCCCTGACCGCTATCTGGCTCATTTCTTCAATGCTGGAAACACTGCTCAGGCTATTGAGAAAGTTGCCCACCAAGGGATAGAGATGGCGGAAATCCGCATGCGCCTGACGCGAGGTCTGCTCGAATTCAAATACGGTCATCCCATCCTGCGGATGGGTCAGCACATCATAAAAACCGCCGTTTTCCAGCGCCACCGTGCCCAGGTACAAGGGGTAAAACTGAAAGCTTTGCGCCGCCAGGCTATTCAGCAACTGCTGCGCATTTTCTAGGCCTATGACATTAGCCAAGGGGTGATGCAAGGCTTGGTCTACACTGATACCAGTATGCAAGGGCAGGTTATTGCTGACCTGAATCACAGGCTGCTGGGCCAGATTATCCCCATGTTCAATACCTAAGAAAAATCCGTGTGGCTGTATGCTGCCAGGAATGCGGATAGGCTCTTGCTCGCAGGACAAAATGGCTGCGGCATTGATCTCGGTTTGACTGGCGTGGTCAAGTGCTTGTGGGTGTGTATTCAATCGCTATCAACTGTTAGTGGCGAATCAATGAGTGGCTAATCTTAATGGCGAGCATATGGGCAAAATTCATCATATATTGCGATCTATAAAACGTTTTTTATAAATCGTTAAAAATCTATAGCTCACTATAGCTTACGTTTGCAATGACTGAGTGCTTCAGATATGGTTCATTTGACATATACATGACTAATCATATCTTGATCCCGCGATTGGCAATATCGGAATTTTCCTGACATTGAAGTAAATTTTTACGCCCTGTCAATATCAGACAAACCCCTACAAACCAATCTTATATACACTGCTATCATGTCGCCGCTAGGGGGCTCATGCGGAACCTTAAAGCAAGCCTCGGAATTGTCAAATCATAATTGCGCTGAAAGCGCTGTTAATTGCCTCTTTCTTAAGTTTAGAACCATCGTTTTCGTCCGCCCTGCCTTGCTCCGGTAAGGCTGAGCCCTGTTGTAGCAATGCAATGTAGTAAGGCAAATTTGTTAAGACAAAATTTGTTAAGACATAAGCTGCAGCAATTCTTGATCTCAATTGCTTGCGGGTGAATCAACCCTTTTTTGAGGAATGCGTGATGAGTACAGAGACCAAAAGCCATTTGACTACTGCAGTGGTCACCAACCAGGCAGCCTTGCTGGAAGGCTGGCTAAGCACACTGGCCAGTTTGCAAACCAGGCGAGACAAGGGCTCTGAAGCGGAAATCCGCCAGCAGGCCTCCCTGTTTCTCAATCTGTTACCCAAGGCGCTCGCCAGTGGCGATCTCGATATCAACAAGCCCGCCTGGGATGAAATCAAGCAGTTACTCTCCGAGATTTCCAAAAGCCGTGCCAGCCAGGGTATCTCGCCTATTGATACTGCGCTGTTCATCTTTTCATTGAAGGAGCCTTTGTTCTCCTATCTGCAAACCTCCATTTCGAATGACCCCTTGGCTCTGGTGCACGAAACCACTGCCGCCAGCATATTGTTTGACAAACTAGGCCTTTACACCGTTGAGGCGTATCAGAAAACCCGCGAAAGCATTATCCAGCGTCAACAGCAGGAACTGCTTGAGCTATCTACCCCGTGGTGCAACTCTGGGAAAACATTCTGGCCCTGCCACTGATAGGCACGCTGGACAGCGCCCGCACCCAGGTGGTGATGGAAAGCCTGTTGCAGAAGATTGTTGAAACCGGCGCGCTGATTGCGATTATTGATATTACTGGCGTACCTACCGTGGATACCCTGGTAGCCCAGCATCTGCTGAAGGCGATTGCGGCGGCGCGCCTGATGGGCGCTGATTGCATTATCAGCGGTATACGTCCACAGATTGCCCAGACCATTGTCCACCTCGGCGTGAACCTTGAAGATGTGATTACCAAGGCCACTTTGGCCGATGCGTTCAATATCGCCCTCAAGCGCACGGGTGCAACGCTCAGCAGCAAGTAAGCCGCACTCAAGTACAACCGCTTTCTGGAGCTAAATTATGGAACGCATCCCCATTCTGCGCATGGGCAAACTGCTGCTGGTAACCATACAGGTGGATATGCATGACCGCCTGGCGATGACCCTGCAAGACGACCTCACCTCCCGCATCGTCAAGGACAAGGCCAAGGGCGTGCTGATTGATATCTCGGCGCTTGATATTGTCGATTCCTTTATCGGCCGCATGATCAGCAATACTGCCTCCATGGCCAGGATTCTTGACGCCAAGACGGTGGTGGTAGGCATGCAGCCAGCGGTGGCCATCACGCTGGTTGAGCTGGGGCTGGCACTTGATGGTGTGATTACCGCCCTCAATGTCGAGCGTGGCATTCAGATGCTGGAACAGCATTCGGATCAATGATGACAGCCTTGATAGGAGGCTTTCGCCATGAGTTTTGAAGTGCAGGATACCAAGCATGCCCCACTTAAGACCGATGAAGATGTGGTGAAAATGCGCAAGCTGGTGCGCGAAGAAATGACGGCCATGGGCTTTGGTCTGGTTGACCAGACCAAGATCATCACCGCAGCCAGCGAACTGGCGCGTAATACCTTGCGCTATGGCGGTGGTGGCGATGGCGAAATTCTACGTATCAGCAACGGCATCAAGATAGGCGTGGAACTGCGCTTTATTGACCAGGGCCCGGGCATAGAAGACCTGGAGCTGGCGCTCACCGATGGTTATACCAGCGGGGGTGGCTTGGGGCTGGGGCTAAGTGGCTCCAAACGCCTGGCGGATGAGTTCGAGATTGATACCGCCCCAGGCCAGGGCACCACTGTCACGATACGCAAATGGAAAATGCTGTGAATAGCCTGGGTCCACAATCTATATTCAGCATAGGCGGTCTTAGCGAAATCGGCGTGGTCAGGCGCGCTGGCAATCTGATGGCGCAATCACAGGGCTTTTCTGAGCTACGCGCAGGTGAGCTGGCGCTGGTGATTACTGAGGCGGCCACCAATATCAGCAAACATGCGCAGCAAGGCACGATTTACCTGCGCATGGTCAGCCGGGGGTCACGCAAAGGCATAGAAATGCTGGCGGTGGACAAGGGGCCAGGCATGGTGGATTTGCCACACAACATGCAAGATGGCCGCTCCTCCACAGGTACTTATGGCGTAGGTTTGGGCACCATACAGCGCTTGTCCAGCGAGCTGGAAATTTATACCGCGCCGGGTAAAGGCTGTGTGTTGATGGCGCTGGTCTGGGATGATGTCACCACTCTGGAATCCACAGATTGGCAGGTCGGCGCCATGTGTATTCCGCTGCCTTCCGAGGATGTCTGCGGCGATGGCTGGGCCAATGGTCAGGATGAGCAATTGTTGAATATTCTGCTGGCCGATGGCTTGGGCCATGGGCCAGAAGCTGCCATTGCTTCCAACTTGGCCACTAATGCCCTGAATCATTATCCGCAAGCCCTGCCCGCCCGCATGATGCAGCATTGCCATGATGCGCTAAGAGGCAGCCGAGGTGCCGCCGTGGCCATTGCACAGATCAACACCGACACCGACGAGATCCGCTTTGCGGGCGTGGGCAATATTGCCGCCAGTTTTTACCACCACGATAAACGCCAGCACCTGATTTCCAGCAATGGCATTGTGGGCAGCAATCTGCCACGCGTTAGGGAATACCCTGCTGCCTGGCAGCCGGATTCCACCCTGATTCTGCACTCGGATGGCATTACCACGCATTGGGACTTGGAGCAGTACCCTGGGCTTAAGCACAGCCACCCTAGCCTGATTGCCGCCGTGCTGTTCCGCGATTTTTGCCGGGGCCGCGATGATGGCACTGTGGTGGTTGTGAAGGATCAGCGGGAGCGCGTATGAGCATGCGCATACTCAATGTCAGCGTTAAAAGTGAGCTGGATGTGGTGGTGGCACGGCAACGCACGCGTGAGATCGCCAACCTGATTGGTTTTTCCATGCAGGATCAAACCCGGGTTTCGACCGCGGTTTCTGAGCTGGCGCGTAATCTGTTCAATTATGCGGGTGGCGGCACGGTTGAATTTTCCATAGAAGGTGAGACCGCACCGCAGTTATTTGTTGTCACCATCAGCGATAACGGCCCCGGCATCCCGCACATTCAGGATGTGCTGTCGGGCAATTATCACTCGCCCTCGGGCATGGGCCTGGGCATTATTGGCGCGCGCAGACTGATGGACAGGTTTGATATCGCCACCAGCGCACAAGGCACGGTGATCACCCTGGCCAAGCTGTTGCCAGGCGATGTTGCCATTTTGACCAAGCTGGAGCTGGGCAAGCTCACCTCCGGTTTATCCATGCTGCGTGCCGATCTTTCGCTGGCCGAGCTTGAGCAACAGAACCGTGAACTGCTCACCGCACTGGCTGAACTCAAGGCGCGGCAGGATGAACTGACCCAGCTGACGCGCGAGCTGGAAGACACCAATCGCGGCGTAGTGGCCTTGTATGCCGAGCTTGAAGAGCAGGCGGATCATCTGCGCCGTGCCGATGAAATGAAATCGCGCTTTCTCTCCAATATGAGCCATGAGTTCCGCACTCCGCTCAACTCCATACGCGCCCTCTCCAAGCTATTGCTAGACAAAGTGGATGGTGAGTTGAATGACGAGCAGATGAAACAGGTGGGTTACATCCAGAGTGGTGCCAGTGCGCTGAGCGAGCTGGTGAATGACTTGCTGGATATCGCCAAGATTGAGGCTGGCAAGGTAGAGCTGCACATAGATGAGTTCAATGTCAGCGATACCTTCAGTGCCTTGCGCGGCATGCTTAAGCCCTTGTTGGTATACAACAAGCTCAGCCTGGTGTTCAATGAGCAAACCCCCAGCTTGTCTATGGTGTCGGATGAAGCCAAAGTGTCGCAAATATTGCGCAATTTCATCTCTAATGCGCTCAAGTTCACCGAACAAGGCAGCATCACCGTCTCGGCGCAACAGCAGGCAGAAAATAAGCTATTGTTCGCGGTGAGTGACTCTGGCATAGGCATAGACGCAGCACATTTCGATACCATCTTTGAAGAATTCAGCCAGGTAGAAAACCCATTGCAGCGCGGCGTCAAAGGCACAGGCCTGGGCTTACCGCTGTGCCGCAAGCTGGCTACCTTGCTGGGCGGGCGCGTTTATGTGGAAAGCACGCCTGGGCTTGGCTCCACTTTCTATCTGGAGTTGCCCATCAATCGTCATCTTGCGCAACAGCAAGCTGAAATCCCCGTGTTGCAAGCCAATAAAAAAGCTGTGCTGGTGGTAGAAGACAACCCGGCGCAAGTGGTGATTTACCAGAAATTTCTTGAGGAATCAGAATTTCACGCCGTGCAGGCGCGTAACCTGCGCGAGGCCGACCTGCTGTGGCCAGAAATTGAGCCTGTGGCGGTGATTCTGGATATCTTTCTCAAGGGGGAAACTTCCTGGCAATGGTTAAGCCATATCAAGAACGACGCCTTGCGCCAGCATGTGCCGATTATCGTGGCTACCGAGGTTGAGGATAGACGCAAAGGACTGGCCCTGGGAGCGGATGCCTATTACATCAAGCCGCTGATTCAGGATGAATTGCTGTTGACCTTGCGCACGGTCACCAGCTAACCCTTAAATGACCTTGAAGAGCCCTCACTATGTTCAATCAACAGCATGCTGACTACCTGATCCTCAATGTTGATGACAATGAGGGGGCGCGTTACGCCAAATCGCGCATCCTCGGCAAATCCGGCTTTCGAGTGATTGAGGCCTCGAATGGCACGGATGCCATTGCCATGGCCAATGCGCATAATCCTGACCTGATATTGCTGGATACCCGCCTGCCCGACATCAATGGCTTTGAAGTCAGCCGCAGGCTGAAATCGGAAGACAGCACCAGAACCATACTGATTCTGCAAACCTCCGCCTCTTTCCTTAAATCTGAGGACAAAATACAGGCGCTGGAATGGGGCGCAGACAATTATCTGTTTGAACCCATAGAGCCAGAAGAGCTAATTGCCAATGTGCGCGCCCTGCTGCGGCTAAGCCGCGCAGAGCGTGCCTTGCGTGACAGCAACCGCCGCAAGGATGAGTTTCTTGCCACCCTGGCCCATGAATTGCGCAATCCGCTAGGGCCTATACGCCACGCCAACGAACTGCTGGGCATGTTGGATACTAGCCAATCTCCGGTGCAGGAAAAAGCCAGGCAGATTATTTTGCGCCAGACTGATCACATGATCAGGCTGGTGGATGATTTACTGGACGTTTCGCGTATTTCACACGGCAAGATAGAGCTAAAAATTGAACATGTGCCTTTGCAACATTTTATTCATACCGCCATTGAGACCAGTGCAGAACTGTACAAGACGCGCCAGCATGAATTGCGGGTGAGCCTGCCCGAAGCGCCTGTGTGGATAGAAGGTGACCCGGTCAGGCTGGCACAAATCGTCACCAACCTGCTCAACAACGCCGCCAAATTCACCCAGCCTGGTGGCCTGGTGCAACTATCGGCACAGACCACGCAACACAGCGTTACCATCACCATCCAAGACAACGGCATAGGCATCGCGGCCGATAACCGTGACCGCATCTTTGAGCTGTTTACCCAGGCGCACCATAGCAATGACAAAGTGAAAGATGGCCTGGGCATAGGCTTATCCTTGGTCAAGACCTTGAGCGAAATGCATGGCGGCACAGTGGGAGTGGAAAGCGCTGGCATAGGCATGGGCAGTACTTTCACCCTGCAGTTACCGATAGAAAATGCACACCCTAACCTGGCATCAGCGCCTTTGGAAACCTCGGCTACCCAGGCTGGTACCAGCAGCAGCATTATCATCGTCGACGACAATGTAGACGCTGCCGAAACCCTGGCAGCCATCCTACAACTCAACGGCCACGCGGTGCAGATTGCGCACACTGGCAGACATGGCCTGCAACTGATCAATGACATCAGGCCACAAGTGATTTTCCTTGATATCGGCCTGCCGGATCAAAGCGGCTATGAAGTGGCAAAAGCCATCAGGCTGCTAGCCGCAGATTTCCAGCCTATCCTGATTGCCCTGACAGGCTACGGCACTAGCGAAGACAAAGCGCAGGCGCTGGCTGCTGGCTTTGACGAACATCTGGTTAAACCTCTGGACTTTGAGAAGATCAGTTCCATCAACTTACTCGGGCCTAGTCTTTAATTCTTGCTATATCGCTGCGCTCTGGCCTCCGCTATCACAGTATTGATGCCCTATCCCCGTTAGCCAGACCTTGTACACTGATAACCAGACTAGTCATTTCTGGCATTGTGTATTCCTGTTTCAGATCAATTATCACGAAACTTTTTCCCACTAGCACTCTCAAACCGGGAGTGCTAGAATCGTTTCATGAGGGAGGTTTCAACATGAGCAACACCATGACATTACCTACAGTTTCCGCTTACGACAGCCTTGATCTGTACATGCGTACCATCAAGACTTTCCCTGTGCTCAGCGCAGAGGAAGAGCATCAGCTTGCTACCCGCCTCAACCGGGACAATGATGTAGACGCTGCTCGTTCCCTGGTGGTTTCACACCTGCGCCTGGTGGCCAGCATTGCGCGTGGTTACTCTGGCTATGGTCTGCCTCAGGCTGATCTGATTCAGGAAGGCAATATCGGTCTCATGAAAGCGGTGCGCCGTTTCGACCCTGAGCGTGGTGTACGCCTGGTATCGTTTGCCATGCACTGGATCAAGGCCGAGATTCACGAATATATTGTGCGTAACTGGCGCTTGGTCAAGGTGGCCACAACCAAGGCACAGCGCAAGTTGTTCTTTAATCTGCGCAGCATGAAAAGCGGCCAGTCCGCCAGCTTGCAGTCAGATGAAGTGGCGCATATTGCCCGTGAGCTCAACGTCAAGCCGGAAGAAGTGCTGGAGATGGAATCGCGCATGTCCGGCCACGAGATCTCGCTTGAAGGTAATGCAGATGATGATAATGAAGATGTGTTCAGCCCCATCTCTTATCTGCAAGACCCGCATGGTGAGCCTTCAGATACTTTGGCAGAGCAAGAGGCCGCGCATTTGCAGACCACAGGTCTGGCAACTGCACTGGCCAACCTAGATGAGCGTAGCCGCCGTATTGTTGAAGCGCGCTGGTTGCAGGAAGACAGCAGCTCAACCTTGCATGAGTTGGCTGCCGAGTTTGGCGTTTCTGCTGAACGTATCCGCCAGATTGAGCAAAAGGCGATGAAGCAGATGAAGGGTTTCCTCAGCGCTTAATGCTTTAGGCTAGCGACATAAAACAAAAAGGCTGCAATTGCAGCCTTTTTTATTGCGGTCAGGATTAAGTACCTAGCCTGTGATTTTTTCGATTAACCGAAGATGATGACTGACAACGCACTCAACCAGGACATGGTAATCAGACCTATGGTAATGGTCAGTGGCAGATTGGAAAAAGTGAAATAAGACTTGAAGCCATCGTCAGTTTGGTTGGTAGCGCCCATTTGGTTTCCCTGCAAGTGATCAAGTTAACAACGAATATCTATTTGCCAATTTTATGCTGATTAGCCCCACGCTTCAAGTGGTTAAATGGAATCATGGGGTCATCGTCATCCATGAGGATGCGCTGCGCTGGCCCTTCCAGGTCGTCATACTGCCCGCTTTTGATGGCCCAGAGTATGCCCACGGCGGCAAAGCCGATGAAGACAAAGGTCAGGCCAAGCTGTAACAGTAAGCCGGAAAGGTTCATGCAGCCGCTTCTTCCTCTATTGCCTCAAAAGTCAGGGCATTATGCATATGCTGGCGCAACACTTTAAGTTCAGCCATTTGCGCCAATATGCCCTTCTCTATGTTTTCAAGCTCACCAATCCGGTCTTCCAGGGTATCAGTGGCCTTGTAGATACGCTTGATACTTTCCAAGCGCCTGCGTAGTTGTAACTGATGCTCACGCACCTGGGATTCCATAGGCGCAATCACTGCCTTGAGCCAATTTTCCACATCGTGGTTGGTCACTTCAAACACGTGGATAACCCGACTTGCCAAGGTCTCAAAGAACTTAGTCGTCAATGTCATCTTTTCGTTCGTAATCATGTTGAGCGCAGTGTTGAATTGCTCTCTATAGCACGCTCCAGCTTGGCCAGTTCTTTTTGGTAACGCAGGGTAGAGAAGCTGGGTGGCTCGGCCTTGCGCAGGCCATGCTCTTGCGCAAACTTGTCGTACATGGCGTCCATCATGCGCTTGATTTCTTCTATTTGCGTGTCTGACTGCAACAGACGGTCACGCAGTTCAGCAAAGAAGCCATCCATGGCAGAACGTATGCTCTTGGTGAAGTTGGCGCTGATCATGGTGTTGCGGGTGTTGGTGACGTGCACCTTGAGTGCTTCCATCCCCAGCAAGGTAAACAATTTATTGGTTTGCTGCGAGAACACGCTGCGCAGCGCCTGGAAGCGTTGCAGGCCTTTCTCGAAGATTTCCTTGTCGACCTTGACCTTGTTCATCATGTGCTCGATCACGTCCTCATTCTTGCCGCGCAGGCCGCGCAACTCTTCGAGTTGCTCGTTGAGGCTGTTGAGGCGCGCTTCAAGAATCAGGTTGGATTGCGCGACCAGGTCTTCAATCTCGCTGGAGGTGTTGTCGCGTATGATCTCGCGCTTAGCTGGAATCAACTCTTGCGACAAGGCCAATTCCAGGGCTGGCATGCCGCTACGTTGCAGCAGGTCTTCATCATGGCTTACCTTGGCCAGCAGGCCTTTCTGCGCGGAGATGGGGAATATCTGGCTTTGCTCAAGGCCCAGCAGTTCGGCGCTGGAGCGAATCTGCTTGTCGATCTCGCTTTGCACCTCGACTTCATCGCGCAACTCATCCCAGAGACCATCTATTTTGTTCAGCACCGCCAGGCGGCCCTTTTGCTTCCAGCGGGTGCCGCTGATATAGCGACGCCAGACGTCAATTTCGGACTTGGTGACGCCAGTATCGGCGGCCAAGATGAACAATACCGCATGCGCATTGGGCAGCATGTTGAGGGTAAGTTCAGGCTCAGTGCCTATGGCATTGAGGCCGGGGGTATCCAGAATCACCAGGCCTTGTTCCAGCAAAGGATGCGGGAAATTGATCACGGCATAGCGCCAGCAAGGAATATCCACTGTGCCATCGCTATTGACGCTCAAGGCATCATCCGCATTGTTGAAATCAAACAGGCCATAGCGCTCGGCTTCTTCCACCGGGACACGCTTGGTACGGCTGACTTCCTTGAAGATGGCGGACATGCGCTCGCTATCCTCAACATCAAACGGCATTACCGTCCACTCTTCAGGGTAGCGCTTGTATTCGGTAGTAGTGGCGTCGGAGGCACGCGTCTCTACGGGCAAAAGCTGCAGGGAGGTAGGCTTGGAAGCATCGTACAGCAGCTCGGTTGGGCACATGGTAGTGCGGCCAGCGCTGGAAGGGAGCAGGCGTTGACCATAGCCAGCAAAGAATATGGCGTTGATCAGCTCGGATTTGCCACGGGAGAACTCGGCGACGAAAGCCACATTGAGCTTGTCCTCGCGCAGGCGATCAAGCAATTGCAACAAGCGCAAATCCATCTGAGCGTCATTGAGCTCCTGCTCATTTAACCAGTTACGATAGTCACTGATGCTATCCACCAAGCGGTGCGCCATTGCGTGTAGAACTGGAAATGACGTTCAAGCTTGTTATCTGCCATAGCACCCCCCGATGCTTTTGTTGTGAGCGCGAAACTAGCACGATGTGTACTAGCATGCAGTGTATTACTGGCACTCTAGCATGCTTGTGTAAATACGCAAAAGAATCAGCACTATTGGGAATTATTAACACATGTCACTAATTAGATGTCTCTGTTATACCAGCCCTGCGTGACGCTATTTTGAAGCCTGTTGATACATTCTGCTATCATCGCGCTTTGAGCAAATTCCGGCATTTTGCACATGAGCGGCTTGACCCTGCACACCCCACGCCCCACCGAAATTCTATTGCACCAGGCTTCACGCAAGCTGGAACTGACTTTTGATGATGGTCAGCACGGCGAGTTGAGCTGTGAGTTTTTGCGCGTACACTCGCCTTCTGCCGAAGTGCAGGGCCATGGCAATCCGGTGCTACAGACGGGCAAGCAACAGGTCAATATCACTGCCATAGCGCCTGTGGGACATTACGCCGTCAAACTCAGTTTTGATGATGGTCACGACACCGGGCTTTACTCCTGGGATTATCTCTACCAGCTACTGGTTGAACACGATGCCCTCTGGCAAAAATACCTGGACAAGCTGGCTGAAGCTGGCGCCAGCCGCGAGCCAGGCAACTAGAAAAGGCAGCATATATGAGCGATAACGCTAAAACCCACTTTGGTTTTGACACCGTTGACGAGCAGGACAAGGCGCGCAAGGTAGGCGAGGTCTTCCACTCCGTGGCCCGCAAGTACGACCTCATGAACGATGTCATGTCCGCAGGCATGCACCGCGCCTGGAAGCGCTTTACCGTTGAAGTCAGTGGCGTGCGCCCGGGCGATAAAGTACTGGATGTGGCTGGCGGCAGCGGCGATCTCTCGCGTCTGTTTGCCAACAAGGTAGGCCCCAGTGGCCAGGTCATACTCACCGACATCAATGCTTCCATGCTGGCGGTTGGCCGTGACCGCATGATAGACGATGGCAAGGCCGTGCCTGCCCTGCAATGCGATGCGGAAAAACTGCCTTTCCCAGACCAGTATTTTGACTGTGTGATTGTGGCTTTTGGTCTGCGCAATATGACGCACAAGGACAGAGCGCTGGCTGATATGCAGCGCGTGCTTAAACCCGGCGGCCGCCTGTTGGTGCTTGAGTTCTCTCAGGTGTGGAAGCCCTTGGCACCGTTGTACGATGCTTATTCCTTCAAGCTGTTGCCACTGATGGGCAAGCTGCTGGCCAATGATGCTGATAGCTATCGCTACCTTGCAGAGTCCATACGCATGCACCCCGATCAGGAAACCCTCAAGCAAATGATGCTGGATGCAGGCCTGGGCAAGGTGGATTACTACAACCTGGCGGCTGGCGTGGTTGCCCTGCACAAAGGTTGGAAAACCTAGGCCAACAGCGCTGATGAATAACGCTGCCACACCACGAATGCATCTACACCAGCCCAGCCAAGAAACCATAGTTTTAGAAATCATAGTTTAGAAACCATAGCTTTCATGCTCAAACCCTTACTCACCCGCCTTATTCAACATTTGCTGGCACAAAACAGCTGGGCCGCAGAGCTGTTGCAACCCTATGGTGGCAAACAGGCCCGCCTGATCATGCCGCCCTTCAGTGCCACACTGGTTGTGCTGGAAGATGGCGGTTTGGCCTTGGCGGGCGAAAGCGCAGAGGTAGATGCCAGTATCAACATCCCTGTACCCGTGGCCTTACGCATACTGGCGGGCGATGAAGGTGCAGGCACTGCAGCCGTCATCACTGGTGATACCGAGTTTGCCAGCGTTCTGGCTAGTGTTTTGCAAGGTGTGTCCTGGGAATATGAGGAAGATCTCAGCCGCGTGATCGGCGATGTGCCCGCGCATGAGATCAGCAAGTTTGGCCGCAATGCTTGAGTCAGATTCGCCGCAAAGGCCTTAGCATCGCGGGCATGTTCAGCGAATACTGGCAGGAAGAGCAGCCATTGATTGCCAAGAAGCGTCATGTAGAACAGTTTGTGCGCGATGTAGACACCCTGCGCGAAGACGCCGAACGCCTGCAAAAACGTATCGCCAGACTGCGGGCGCACTCAGAACCGTCGTCATCCCAGACACCTGACACTCACACTTCCCCTACCGAATAAAAAGGCAACGAAAGTCTCTCATGCAACTGCTGCGCCTGCTCAACATCATCTTCGTGACCCTGCGCTTTGGCTTGGATGAGTTTGTGCTCGGCCACACCCGCCTGCGCCCGCTGCAAGGCCCGGTTAACTTGCTGCTGTTCTGGCGCAACAAGAATAGTCCCAGAGGTGAGCGCCTGCGCCTGGCGCTGGAATCCCTGGGACCTATCTTCGTCAAGTTTGGCCAAATGCTATCCACGCGCCGCGATCTGATACCGCTGGATCTGGCTGATGAGCTGGCCAAACTGCAGGATAGAGTTCCGGCCTTCCCCTATGCGGATGTAGAAGCCATTCTGGTTCAGGCTTACGGCAAGCCTGTACTGGAGGTCTTTGAACAATTTGATGTAGAACCCATCGCCAGCGCTTCCGTCGCTCAGGTGCATTTTGCTCACCTGCCTGGCGGCACCCCGGTGGCGGTGAAGATATTGCGCCCTGGTATCAGCAAGGTGATAGAAAAAGACCTCAAGCTGCTGGATGGTGCGGCCTGGTTGCTGCATACCCTGTCCTCGGATGGCAAACGTCTGAAGCCACGCGAAGTAGTGGCGGAATTCTCCCGCCATATCCATAGCGAGCTGGATTTGATGCTGGAAGCCGCCAACTGCAGCCTGCTGGGCCGCAACTTTGCTGATAAACGCCTGCTTATCGTGCCGGAAGTGCATTGGGACTGGTGCCATGAGCAAGTCATGGTGATGGAGCGCATGAATGGCACACCAGTGAGCCAGGTGGCGTATTTACGCTCCATAGGCGTGGATATCCCCAAGCTATCGCGCGATGGCGTGGAAATCTTCTTTACCCAGGTGTTCAGGGATGGCTTCTTCCATGCCGATATGCACCCGGGCAATGTGCAGGTGGCCGATGATGGCCGCTATATTGCGCTGGATTTCGGCATCATGGGCAGCCTTACCGATGAAGACAAGCAATACCTGGCGCGCAACTTCCTGGCGTTCTTCAGGCGTGATTATCGCGAAGTGGCGCGTGCGCATATTGAGTCTGGCTGGGCACCCAAAGACACGCCCATAGATGAATTCGAGACGGCCATACGCGCAGTATGTGAGCCTATCTTTGATAAACCATTGAAAGAAATCTCCTTCGGCAAGGTGCTGCTGCGCCTGTTCCAGACCTCGCGCCGCTTTGGCGTGGAAATCCAGCCGCAGCTTGCCATGCTGCAAAAGACATTGCTCAACGTTGAAGGCCTGGGCCGTGACCTGGACCCCAACCTGGACTTATGGAAAACCGCGAGGCCCTATCTGGAACGCTGGATGTCGGAACAAGTAGGCTGGCGTAGCGCGCTGGACAACCTCAAGCAGGAGCTGCCCTACTGGAGCAAGATACTGCCGCAGATGCCGCGCCTGATTCACCAGCAACTGGAGCAAGGCCTGAGCAATCCTAATCGTGCCGAGCTGGAACAGCTGCGACTGGAGCATCAGCGCCAGGGACGCTGGCTGCGACTCATCGCTTTTGCGCTGGTCTTGCTGGTGTCTATGCAAGCCGCGCTGATCCTGTTTCAACTCAGTGCCTGATCATTCAAGGGCTGCATTTCAAGCCCAAGCACAGCGCTATTGATATAAAGCCTTCAATTTCTTGGGCCTAAGTCTTTGCAGGGCGTGAGTTTTTGCTAAAATCGCCCTGCTCCCGCACTGTGCTGTTGCCTAGTTGCCTGCCAGTGCTCCGGAGCCACTTTCTTTCATATTTTAAGTTTCGTGTCATCGAGCTGAATCTCTAGCAAAGGGCTGGCGTAGTGCTGATCTGGTTTGTCATTCTTTATGTCCTGATTTCCATCAGCATAGGCCTGTTGGCCGCCACCCGGGTCAAAACCACCAAGGATTACGCCGTTGCAGGCCGACATTTGCCCCTACCTGTGGTCATGGCCACGGTGTTTGCCACCTGGTTTGGTGCAGAGGCGGTATTTGGCGTCTCGGCAACATTTGTCAAAGATGGCCTGACCGGGGTGGTGGCTGACCCGTTTGGCTCCAGCATGTGTCTGGTGATTGCGGGTTTCTTCTTTGCCACCCAGCTTTACAAGCTCAATATCATCACCCTGGGCGATTTCTACCGCATGCGCTATAACCGCACGGTAGAAGTGCTAACAACCATCGCCATCGTGGTGTCCTACCTGGGTTGGGTTGCGGCGCAGATCAAGGCCCTGGGCCTGATTTTCCATATCATCACCAACGGTGCAGTCAGCGAAGAGGCTGGCATGATCTTGGGCACAGCCATCGTGCTCACGTACACCACCTTTGGCGGCATGTTGTCTGTGGCCATACTCGACTTTGTGCAGATGGGCGTCATCATCAGCGGCATGCTCTATATAGGCTATTTGGTCTCAGGCATGACAGGCGGCGTGGCCCCGGTGATTGAGCATGCCCGCCTGGCTGGAAAACTGGATTTCTTCCCGCCTGCTGACCCCTGGCTGTGGCTGACCTTTATAGGCGCGTGGATGACCATGATGCTGGGCTCTATCCCACAACAGGACGTGTTCCAGCGCATCACCTCGGCCAAAAGCGCCAAGATTGCCATCTGGGGCTCGGTGCTGGGTGCCTCGGTCTACTTCTGCTTTACCTTTGTGCCCATGTTCATTGCCTATTCCGCCACGCTGATAGACCCGGCTTTCTTCAACAATCTGATAGACCAGGATTCACAGCGCGTGCTACCCACCCTGGTGCTGCAACATATGCCTTTGCTGGCACAGGTCATCTTCTTTGGCGCGGTGCTGTCTGCCATCATGAGCTGCTCATCCGCTACCTTGCTCGCGCCTTCCATTTCCTTTGCCGAGAATATCGTGCGCGGCTACCTGCCACATCTGGATGACAGAGGTTTCCTCAAAGTCATGCGCTTGTGTCTGGTGGGCTTCTCGGCTTGCGTGCTGACTTACGCCCTTAATTCCGAGATGTCCATTTTCGGCATGGTGGAGTCTGCCTACAAAGTCACACTGGCAGGTGCGTTTGTGCCCTTGTTCTTTGGCGTGTTCTGGAAGCGCGCAACCAATCAGGGGGCGATTGCCGCCTTGGTCGGCGGCATCAGCTCATGGGTACTGGTGGAAGTTCTAGTGGGTGAAGCCAGCCTGGTACCTGCGCAGTTGGTGGGCTTGGCGGTCAGCGTGTTGGGGATGGTGGTGGGGTCTTTGCTGCCACAGATGATTTCCAATGCCAGGCCAGAGCGGCCAGGTTATTTGCATAGCCATGCATCACATAGCCCTGCCCCGCACCATCATGCGCATCATCATGATTAATCAGCACCTGACTAAACGCTCAAGAAACACTGGCCAGGAAGCTGAGCCAGTCTTTCTTCACAGCACCTGAGTAGAGCAAAGCCCTTGACGCCTGCTGCCGCTAGTGGGAGGTTTGGTGGTCTTGGCCCCTGCTGCCGCTGGCGAGAGTGCTTGCTTCGCCTTGTCGGGCGGCTTAGGCCTTATGCCCCCCGCCGTGCCAGCCTGCGCTGCTGCAAATAAGGCCAATAAGCCGCCAATATCAACCCCAAGGCCAGCAACAAATACAACCAGCGTAGCGAATAAGCGGTCACAAAACTCGCCACAGGTTTCTGCTTTTGCACATACTGATAGAAACCCGGCTTATCCTCACCAAACACATATTGCGCCTTGACCTCACCCGCCAGCTCTTTCAGATAATCCTCTTCCAGCTTGGACAGATAGCGGTCATATTCCGCCGAGGCCACCACCGGGTCAGGGTCATCCTTGCTGGTGTCGTTATAGGTAATCCCCACCGCCCCCGCCGAGTTTTCCTTGGCGTCGGATGACCAATAGCCTATCCATTGATTACTGGAGTTATAACGCGGGATAGGCACATCTTCCTTGCCACCCACACCAACAAAGATAATGTTCTCGCCTATCTGTACATCATCCAGATTGAGCTTGTTGATGGCATTCACCTTGGGTGCTTCATCACCGTCGGTAAAGAACAGCAGCCGCGCCGGGGCATTGAGTGAATCAAAGGCTTTGGCAGCGCCCTTGACGCCAAAGCTGATGCGGCTGTTGCCGCGCCAGGACATACGCCACTCCAGATGGTCTATCGCATCGACGATCACATCGTAATTGGCGCAGGTTTCCAGCGGCATAAACAGCAGGCCTACATCCTCGGCGGCAAATACCCCCAGGCTAAAATAGGTGCCGCAGGGTGCGGTTTCCACCAGCCTGCGCATCAGGTGGCGCGTATAGGCCAGGCGGCTGACCTGCTTGCCGCCCAGACTGACATCCTCGGCGTTCATGCTTTGTGATACATCGGCCAGCAGCAGGTAGTTATGTACGCTTTGCTTGAGCTGCACCTGCGGCTTGAATATGGCCAGCAGCAGTAAAATCACAACGGCAAGATATAGCCAGGATTCATAGTGATCCTTGAGCCAGCGCCAGCTACGGCGCAATGTTTGCGGCCAGTTCTTGGCCAGATTTTTCACAGCACTACTTTTCATGGCAAACCTACTGGAATATTGCTCAGCTCCATGCCTTCTTGTTCTTTCTTGCCACCCTCCAGGCCTTGCGGCAGCAATTGCAGCATCAGGCTAAGATTGAACTTGGCCTGACGCGCTTCAGGCTTGAGACGCAGCGCTTGTTCATAGGCAATACGTGCCTGTGACAAATCGTACTTGGCTTCATCCTTGAGGCTGCCGTCATCGTTAAGCCTGCGCTTCATGGCAGACTGCATGAGGTTGTTGCCTATGTTGTACTGCACCCTGGCCTGCTGCTCAGGCGTGGGCAAGGTTTCCAGCAATTGGGTATAGCTTTGCAGCGCATGTTTGTGATCTCCGGCTTCACCCAGCTTGTAGGCGGCCATGAACTTGCTCTCAAACGGATATGCTTCATTGTTCACCAACTGCCCAGCCTGGATTTGGCTATTGATATTGCGTTGCTGTAGCCACTGATAGCCCTCATAAGCCGTGCCTATGGCACCAGCGATGGCGAGCAGGCCAAACAGCAGGTTGTAGCCTTTTATGCGGATTCCCATGTATTTACCCTGAAATTTTTGATAACTAGCATGCCCAGGCTCAACACCAGGGCCACGATGATAAGGTCACGCGCATAGTCGTGGCCAGGTACGGTGACGGCGTACTGAATAACGTTTTTTTCACGACTGTCGATATCCTGAATGGCGTTCTGCAAGGCGGTCGGATTATCCGCTTCATACGCCTTGTAGGTGATCTTCAGCGATTTGAAGAACTGATCCAGCTGGATGGCAGCCGGGCCACGGCCAGGCTCGAATACGCGCTTACCGAAGATGCTGACATCATCTGGCTCGCGCAACACTATCCAGTACAGTTTGATATCTTTTTTCTTCAGTTCATCGCGTATACGGTTCATGACGCGCGGGCTCAGCTTGCCTGCGCCATCCGAGAGCAAAATAATGGCGCGTGAGCCTGAGCTCTGTATGCTGTCAAACAAGGTGGCTGCCTGGGTAATCCCCGCGCCTATATTGGTCTGGTTGATGCCAGCGCTGGTGGCGGCGTTGATGGCTGCATGAATGGCATCGCGATTGGCGGTGATTTTCACCCCGTAAAGGGCAGAGTTGGTAAACGCCACCACCCCCATCATGTCGTCCGGGCGTGAATCGATAAAATGCGTGATCAAACGCCGCGCAGCACCCGACTTGATTTCACCTGCACGGCCACTGGTAGCTTCACCCGCAAAAGGGTGATCCATACTGACGCTGCGATCTATCACCATCACCGTCTGCGCACCCTTGCCTACGCGTTGCACCACTTTGTCGCTGCCTTGCGGGCCAGATAAGGCCAGGATGATGCTAAGCAGAATCAGTGAGGTGACAACCTTCAGTGCCAGCACGATATTGTCCGAGAATGGGTCAGCAGGCACCATCTCCAGCCAGGAGTAGCGCTGGCCCTGCAGGCTTCTGAGCCAGAAAGGCAATAGCGCCAAGGGCAAGAGCAACAAGGCCCAGGGGGCACTCAAACTCATGCTACTCTCCGTTCCGCATCACGCAGTTGGCGGCTCAATTGCTGCAAATCCTTGATCAGCGCAGGCAGATCACTTTGCTCCCGCGTGAATAACAGTGATTCCGAACGCGCAAAGAAAGCCTCTATTGCGGCTGCATGGCTTTGATATTGTGGATGCGCAGCCAAAAACTCGGCTAACTGCGGTCTGAACAAGGTTTGACCATAAACACGGTTAAACGCCTGATGCACAATATTAAGCGCCTGGCCTTGCGTCTTGGCCTTGCGCAACTGACGGTAAGCCTGGGCAAAATGCCCCCCCATCCAGGGTAGCCAACGCCGCTCGGCATTGATATAGAGCAGGCCTATCAGCCCCAATACCAGCACTGCCACCGCAACGCTTAGCCGCGCACTGCTGGTGGCTTCTGGCAAAAGCGCAGGCTTGATCTGTGGTTGCAAATTACTGCGCGCGGTATGGATATCCCCCACCACCAGCGGCGAATACCAGAAATGCCAGGCTGGCACGGTGATATTGGCAGCTTCACTACCGCCAGTCAGGGCCAGTGTGGTTTGCGGCAAGCGCATCACCAGTGGCTTAGCCCCGCCCTGAAATACCTGATAGGTCAGAGTAATCTCATACCTATGGCCCTTGCCGTGCTTATCACCCTTGACGGCAATATTCACCAGCTCCACCCCATCGATACGCGCGCCCTTGATAGGCAGGGCAGAACCCGGCAATTCATAGGGGGTCTCGGATTCAATCACCAGGGAGCGCTGCAAGACATCGCCTATCTCTATGCCAGTACTGGCACGGGGATTCTGCAATGAAACCAGAGTGGCGGGTGCCGCATTTGCCAGCGTACTGGCCCACAGGCATAGACTTACGATCAGGGCTTTTTTCATGCTGTCATGTATTTTTCAAAGTAATGGGTCATGGCTTCGGCATCAAAGCTGCCGCTGATAAAGTGTGGCGGACTATCAAAAGCCAGAAACAGGTCTTCCAGCGCCAGCCTGCGCTGTTCAAAGGCGGCGATGAATTTCTCACGTATAGAATCACGGAAGAAGATGGTACGGTCATGGCCAGTTTCCGGGTCCAGCATGGTGCCCAGACCAAAGCGCGGCAGACGGCGATATTCTTCTTCCTCCCACAGCACGATAGGCACTACCTGATGCTGGGAAAACATATTCATGGCCTGAATGATGGTATCGAATGGCTGGTGAAAATCCGAGATCCAGAACACCAGGCCACGGTTTTGACTCAAGTAAGGTGCCGCTTCAAGCACGCCATTGGAGCCACGGCCTAAAGTTTCTATATCGGTAAAAGCGCTAATGCGTTCCAGCGCCTCATGCACCTGATAGCTCAAGGGCAGCACAAAATCATCCAGCACATGCTGGTCATAGCCTATCAGGCCAAACACATCATTCTCGCCAGAGACGGAGTACGCCACCGAGGCAGCCACTTCCTGCACCAGTTCCATTTTGCGGCGCGCGCCGCGATATTGCATGGAGCTGGAGAGATCACACAAGGCATAGACCGGTGATGGAGTCATGATTGAACAAGCGCACCTGCACCTGCTCGTAAGGATCGCGCAGGGTCTGGCGCAAATCCATGCGCCGCAGGTCGGGGTAATCCACCAGCGAGGTGTTGCCCTTGTACTCAAAGCCCAGACCGCGTTGTATGCCCAGGTGATCCCCCGAGTGCACACTGGAGGACTTCCAGGGTATCTGGTAGGCAAACGGCTTGATGTAGTCAGGAATCATGACTTAAGCAGGCACAGCCACAGTCTGTAGAATCTTGGCGGTCAACTCGCGCGCCAGCAGCGTGCGGCGGCTTTCATACATGGAGTTGAACACCAGACGGTGGGCAATAACTTCATGGAACACCGCGTGTATATCCTCGGGATAAACAAAATCACGCTCCATCAGCCAGGCATGCACCCGCGCTGCCTTGAGCAGCATGCCCATGCCGCGTGGGCTGGCCCCGGCCATGATCAGGCGTTGCATATCCACGCCTTCCAGCGTGATGCCAAAATCTTGTGGCTTTTGCGTGGCAGACCATAGCTCGATGACGTAATCCTCAATCGCGGTCGAGGACTGCACGTGTTGCTGTATCAGGTCGGAGAAATCATTGAGCTGATCAAACGGCAGCAGGCCGGATTCCACGGTATGCGTGAGTTTTTCGGCATGCTGGAAGCGGGTGTCAAACACCAGCGATTTACGCAGGGCTTTGTCTTCAGGGATATTGATGGGGATTTCCATCATGAAGCGGTCACGCGCTGCTGAAGGAATTTCAAAAGTCTCGTTTTTCTCCACCTGATTGCGGTCAGCAAAAACAATCATATGCGGCAAGCGATATTCACGCTTGAAGGCATGCAGATTGCGCTCCGCCATCACGCGCAGCATGAGCGCATGCACTTGTGGCCTGGCACGGTTGATTTCGTTGAAGAAGAATACCGAAAGGTTTTCCCCCGCGCGCAGCAAAGGGCCTTCATCAATCTGCGGGCGGCCATCCGGGCCAAGGAAGGTGTGGTAAACCAGATCATTAGGCATCAGGTCCACCGTACCCTCGATACGCTCATAGGCACCGCCTATGCCGCGTGCCACCGATTGCAACAGCGTGGTCTTGCCCACACCTACCCCGCCCTCGAGCATGACATGGCCTCGGGCAAAAATCGCAATATTAATCAGGCGTATGGCGGCATCCTGGCCGACGATCACGCTTTTGACTTCTTGCTCGAGCTTGAGCGCCCGGCTTCTCCAATCGGCCAGTTGACCATCGTTAGCTGCACTTGCCATAGCTTTTCCTAAATTTTGTAGACGAATATTAGTGGGATAGACCGACATAAATCATATACAGGTCTGTATATGATCAGTATGCCTAGGACTATTGATTTCTGCAACCCTGAAATGGGTGTGGTTTTGTGAGGGGGCGCATGCCTGCTTGCCTAGCAACAGTTGAAATTGGAGACATGGCGTGAAATCAGCCTGGATACGAACAGGTATTTACAGCGGCTTATGCCTAAAACTGGACTATCTGGTAAATATTCCCCGGGGCTCTGCTCACCAAGATTGTCATAAAGCAGGCACAGGGGCTGCATACAGCATAAAGGCAGTATTGAAGCGCCAATAGGGAATTTTTCCCGCCCCGACCAGCTGAGAAAGTTTAGTTAGCTGGCTGGCAGAAAGGACAATAGAAAGTAGAACGCTGGCCCAGGCGCAGATTGAGGATGGCGCTGCCGCATTGCCTGCAGGCTTCACCATCACGGCCATAAACAAAATAGGTCTGTTGAAAATAACCAGGATTGCCATCAGCACCAAAGAAATCGCGCAGACTGCTGCCCCCTGCCTGCAATGCGGCTTGCAAGGTAGCCTTGATTTCCGCCACCAAACGCTGGCATTGCGCCAGGCTCAAGCTACGGGCCGGGGTTTGCGGGTGTATGGCGGCACGGAACAAGGATTCACTGGCGTAAATATTGCCAACGCCCACCACTAGGTGACTATCCATGATCACGGTTTTGATGGGGGAACTACGCGTGCGTATGGCCTGATACAGCATTTCGCCCGTGAAACTATCATCCAGTGGCTCTGGCCCCAGCACCTTGAGCAACACATGCTGCTCTGGCTGTTGCCCCGCCCAGAGCACGGCACCAAAGCGCCGCGGGTCACGTAGGCGCATCACACGGCCATCCTTGAAATGCAGGTCGAAGTGATCGTGCTTTTCCGCAGGCTGGTCACGCTCCAGCAGGCAAAGCCTGCCTGACATGCCCAGATGCAGAATCAGGCTGCCAGGCTCAAAGTCAGCAACAATGTATTTGCCACGGCGGCTTAAGCCAAGCAGGCGCTGGCCTTGCAACAGACCGGGTAATTGCGCGGGAATAGGCCAGCGCAAGGCTGGCTGGCGGATGATGACCTCTGAGACTTCGGCACCCAGCAGCGGCATAAGGCCGCGCCGGGTCACCTCTACTTCTGGTAATTCAGGCATGGAGTTTAAGCATAAGCTGGCGTCATGGCTCTGGGCCTGACGTTTACTTGCTCAACCCTATGGGCGGATTCAGCATGGTGAAGCCCACATCGGAAGGGAAGTGATACTGCATGCCCTCATCCGGGCGTCCCAGGATCATGTCTGGCGATTCTTGCAGCTTGTCAAACACCACTTGCTTGCCATCCTTGAGCTTGACCGTGAATGATGGGTAGCTGGCCTTGCGATCAGGCGTATAAGGCTCGACCGAGGCTGCGCGTATCTTGGTCCAATAGGTATCAAACCATTCATTGAACTCAGCCTGATTGGGCTTGGCATTGGCCACAGAAACCTGCCACTGCTGCTTCTCATTCTGGCTGACCTGCAAACGTACCTCTTCCCACTGTTCCAGACGCGAGAAATCAAAACCAGCAATCTGCGACTGCTCAATAGGCTTGAGCGGGTTTTTATCCAGCAATTCAACAATCTGCGTAGCCGGCAGTCTCAGAATAGGTGCCGGGCAGCAGGTAGACGCTGTCCTTATAAGCTACGTATTGCTCAGAGGTCACTGGGTTGTAAATACCAAAGGTGAATACCTCATCATTGAGCCTGAGCTTGAGCCTGGGGTTATCAATGCCAAAACGCGCATCATCGGCAGGGAATTTATCCATGGTCTTGGCAGCGACGATGGAGACGATGCGCTGCACCGTCATCTGATCCGCACGCGCCGCATAGGGCTGCACCAAATACCAGAAATCATCGCGCTTCTCAAACACTACAGGCGCCTTGGCAGGAAACTCTATGCTGAGGTGCTTGAACTCAGCCAGCTTGAGCGTGGAGATTTCATGCACAGGGCGAGAATCATCCTGCTCTGGCGGCCTGAGATAAATAAAGCTGACAATCCCTGCAACAATCAGCAGCAATAACAGGTTAACTAGCCATCTGGACTTCATGCCTTGCGACGCCTCCACCAGATCACCATACCAATCACGATCAACGCTACCGGCAACACACGGCTAAAGCCGAGGAAGACAAATTGCGCCAGCAGGCTAGCCCAACCCTGGCCTGGAATCTGGATATTGACGTCCTTGAGCGGCTTGGGCTGTATGGTGATGAGTTTGTCATCGCCTGCCAGCCAGTTAACGATATTCACGCCCAGATCGAGGTTGCCGCCATTGTTGAGGAAGGTATTGGAAAGGAAGTTGCCGTTACCGACGACCACTACGCGCTGACCCTTGTCGCCATATTTGCGATCCAGCGCAACGGCGATATTGATAGGACCAGGCAAGTCTTTCTTGTTATCAAAGCTGACATTGTCATCAACCTTGCCAGTTTCCAGCCAGCCGTTGGGTGCCACTTCTACCAGGTTGGAAACCTTCCAGCCATTGTCATAAGAGCCTTCGGCATGCACCATGCGTGCCTCGGGGAACAAGGTGCGCAACATGAAATTCTTGGTGATGGCATGCTCGCCATACTGGTTGGCAAACGCCACCTTGGCATCAGCACCGTAGCGCTTGGCGGACAAGTCCACCACCATGCCTGGTGTTAATTGTATGCCCAGATATTCGGCAATCGGCTGCAGACCATGCAGATTGGTTTCATCATCAATCAGCCACAGCAGGTTGCCACCCGCATCTAGGTAGTCACGTATCTTTTTGACTTCCACTTCGGTCACATCAACCTGTGGGCTGGCAATCACCAGCATGGCGCCATTGTTGGGCACGGCCTGTGCAATCAGCAAATCAGGATTAGCCAGCTTGAAGCCCTTGTTTTCCAGGTGCTTGCCGAAATCGCCGATATCGTGATTCTTGATGCCTATCAGGCTGCGCTCACCGTGACCATCAAGGAACATGATGGCGTTCTGGTTGGTGCGCGACAAACGCACCAAGAGATTGGTCATATCCTGCTCAATGAAAGCCTGTGGCGGAATAATGTGCTCAGAGCGCTTGTTGTACTCGACCACCAGCTCAATCTCGGCCTTGACCCCGGCTTCCTGCGTGGCCTTGGGTTCTTCGGTCGGGCTGACAAAGCTCAAGCTAATGTCAGGCTTGACGCGCTGATAACGCTCAACAAACTTGTTGATGTACTTGCGCGTGTCATTGTCCTTGACCACATAGGCGGTGATATTGATAGGCCCTTGCATTTGCTTGAGGACATTGGCACTGCCCTCGGTCAAGGTATTGCGCCCACCCTGGGTAACATCACGGCTGGCATGGTACTGATAGGACAAAAAGCCCAACAGGAACACCAGCACCAGGAACAAGACCACAAAGAAGCTGTTTTGTACGAACAGCTGGAAACGTAATTTACGATTGGTTTTCATAGCGTCTCTAACTCAGCCACGCAAGCGATCTGCATCCAGCCTACGGATGGTCAGGGTAAGGAAAGTAATGATGAACAGCAGGAAGTAAGCCAGGTCACGCGTATCCAGCAGGCCGCGTGAGAAAGGCTCCATATGCCGCATCAGGGATAACTTGGCCACGGTATTGCTGGGGTCACCCGCGAGGAAGTACTCAATCAGTTGCAAGGCCAGCAACACCACAAAGGTGATGATGGCCGCCACCACAGGCTGTTGCGTGGTGCTGGAGACATAAGTCCCCAAGGCACAGTAACTGGCCAGCAGCAGCCACAAGCCCAACAGGTTGGACAAGGCAAAGCCGATATCGATATCTGCCCAGAGATTGAGTGACAACACCATGGCACCAATAAAGGCGACCGAGATGCTGAGGAAAGCCAGCAAGCCCAAGAACTTGCCCAGCACAATCTCTGTCAGCGACAAAGGCGCACTAAACAGGAAAGGCAGGGTCTGCTGCCTACGCTCTTCACTGATCAGGCGCATGGAGAGCAATGGCACCGCAAACAGCATGATGAAGGGCGCAATGCCGAAGACATTGCCACCGACAAACTCGGTTACGCCTATGCGTTGATCAGGGCGCATAGAGCCGGACATGGTCAGAAAATACTGATCCACACCCATTACAAAGAAAGTAGCAAAGACGAATTGCAGCAGGGCCAACACAACCCAGCCCATGGGCGAGGAGAACAAGCCCTTCAATTCTTTTCTGGCGATATTAACAATCATGGGGAGTACCTAGCGCAATACTGTCGCCTATCAGGCAGCAGCAGGTTCCTGGAATGTGAGCTGGACAAAGACTTCCTCCAGCGACGTCTGGTCGGGGTTGATCTGGAACAGCCCCCAGTTCTGATTCACTGCAGCCTGCACCAAAGCCTCGGCCGGAGCAGCCCCTGGCGTATGGTGTATGCGCAGCAACTTGCCATCCACGGCTTCTATACGCTCCACGCCCGGGATAGCCAGCAATGTCTCATGTGCAGGTGCATGATGCAGGCCCAGCAGCAGGCGGTTGCCATGACGTTGCTGCTTCAGCACGTCAATATCACCATTGAACACCAGGCTGCCCTTGTGGATGATTTGTACCCTATCACAGACCATTTCCACTTCCGGCAATATATGCGTGGAGAGAATGACGCTATGCTCACCGCCCAATTCCTTGATCAGTGCGCGGATATCACGAATCTGGATCGGGTCCAGACCTACGGTAGGTTCATCGAGAATCACCACCATGGGGTTGTGAATGATGGCCTGGGCAATGCCAACGCGCTGCTGATAACCCTTGGAAAGGTTTTCTATCAGGCGTTTACCCATTTCCGTCAGGCCACAGCGCTGCTTGGCGATATCCACAGCCTTTTTGATGTGCTGGCGGCTGACGCGGTGCAGGCGCGCTGCAATGGTGAGGAATTCGTCTACTGTGAGTTCGCGATACAAAGGCGGCTGCTCAGGCAGATAACCGATCAAGGCCTTGGCATCCTTGGGGTGCTCCATCATATCGATGCCGCAAATCTTTACCGAACCGTTGCTGGGGGCCAGGTTGCCTGTCAGCATTTTCATGGTGGTGGATTTACCCGCACCGTTAGGGCCTAAAAACCCGAGCACTTCGCCCTTGTTCAAGGTAAAACTGACATCGTTGACCGCTGCTCGACCACCATACTTGCGGGTTAACTCTGATGCCTCTACGGTAATAGTCGTCATATATAGGGAGGTGTGTATCTATATCAGGGGTTAAGGTGAAGGAGTTCAGTCCAGCTATTTAATTTCCAGTGGGCAACATTGCAGGGCAAATTGAAATATCCAAATAGCCAAGCAAAGTTTTAAAGCCTGCTAAGTTAAGAAAACACCAAACGCATGTCAAGTTTGTCACCTTAGCGAGCTAGACCAAAAGGGATAAGACGCAAGAAAAAACGCGGGAGATAGTATTGATATATCGCATTTAAAACGGCTATAGTCGAACTGTAAGTTTCTCTAGGGGTTTCTCTGGGGCTTTTCAAGCAAACGGCGTCAGAATACAGGCGCCACTGGCATTTACCACGAGTCACAATACCGACTTGTATTATGGATGAACTTGCCAACAGTGTCACGGACTAAGCTTAGAGTATAAGTAGATGATGTGAAAAAGCTTGCAAAAGCCGAGCTTCAGCCATTGAAACCTTGTGTAGCAAGCCCCAGTATTTCATTAACCACCTAGCAAGAGAATGTCTTAAAAATGCCTATCCGCAAAACAATGAACATCGCCATCACCTGCGCGATAATGACGCTAGGCATGGGGTCTGCCGCATATGCCGCAGCCAAAAGTGAAAATACACCTGCGCCAGCTTCCCTCAGCGGCGAATTCGTCTACAAATACCTGATAGGTGAGATAGCGGGCCAGCGCGGCCAGTTTGATCTTGCCAGTTCCTTATTCCTAGACCTTGCCAAAACCAGCCAGGATTCACGCCTGGCTGAGCGCGCCGCCAAAACTGCGGTGATGGGCAATGATGGCCGCACTGCACTGGATGCCGCCAACCTCTGGTCGCAACTGGACCCACAGTCTGCCGAGGCGCATCAAGCCCTGACGCAGATGTTGATTACCACGGGCAGCTGAATGAAGCCAAGCCGCATTTGCGCCAACTGCTGACCAACGAGGAAGGCCGCGCCAGCGGCTTTATGTTCCTCAACAACTTATTGCAGCGCCAGCAGAACAAGGCAGCGGTACTTTCATTGGTACAAGACCTGGCCAAGGATTACCCCGAATTGCCAGAAGCGCATTTTGCGATTGCGCATGCAGCCTGGAATGCAGGCAATCCTGAACTCGCACTTGCCGAACTGGATCAAGCCACCAAATTACGCCCAGGCTGGGAAATGGCCGCACTGATGCAAGGCCAGGTATTGCTGGGTAAATCCCCAGACCAGGCCGTGAGCTTCTACCGCGACTTCCTCAAGCAACATGCTGATGCCAATGAAGTCAGGCTGGCACTGGCGCGCATACTCGCCGGACAGAAAAAGTTTGACGAAGCCAAGCAGGAATTTATCCAGCTGATCAAGGCCTCGAATGGCAATCCGGAAATTCTGGTAGTGGTCGGCCTGCTTTCCTTGCAAGCAGGTGAATTGCCGGATGCGGAGCAATACCTCAAGGACGCCCTGGCCAAGGGCTTCAAGGATAAAGACCAGATTTACATCTATCTGGGCCAGATTGCCGAAAAGAAGCAGAACGACACCGAAGCCCTGCAGTGGTATAGCCAGTTGCCAGCGGGGGAAGTGCGTTATGTTGACGCGCAGTTGGGTGCTGCCAATATCATCGCCCGCCGCGAAGGTATAGATGCCGCGATTCAGTCGCTGGAAAACCTTTCCGGGCTGACAGATGCCCAGCGTGCCACAGTCGTACATTCCCAAGCCAATGTATTGACCCAAGCCAAGCGCTATCAGGAAGCTTATGCACGCCTGGAGCAAGCGATCAACAATCTGCCCAATACACCTGAGCTGGTTTATGACTACGCCATGGCGGCAGAACGCGTCAACAAGCTGGATGTGATGGAACGCGAACTGCGCAAGCTGATCAAGATACAGCCTGATTTTTCACAAGCCTACAATGCCCTCGGTTACTCACTGGCAGACCGCAACCTCAGGCTGGAAGAAGCCAAGACCCTGATTGAAAAGGCCAACTCCCTCAGCTGACGATCACTACATTCTTGATAGTCTGGGCTGGGTTTACTACCGCCTGGGCAAGCTGGATAAGGCGGCCGAATATTTGCGTCGTGCCTACAACCAGCAGCCTGACCCGGAAATTGCCGCCCACCTAGGTGAAGTACTCTGGAAACAGGGCAAGCGTGGTGAGGCCGTGCAAACCTGGGAAACCGCATTGGCTGCTTTCCCTGACAATGAAGTGCTGATCAGCACCAACCGGAAATTCAAGCGTTAATGCAGGCTGTAGCACGCTGGCTGCTGCTGGCAGCCACTTTTGTGCAGGCTGGTTGCGCCAGCCTGCCACCAGCCAGTGCGCCCAGCACTGCGGAAATTCACCAGCAACACTTGGCCAGCCTGGCTGAGATTCAAAATTTTGAGCTGCACGGCCGCATAGGCGTGCAGAGCGATTACAAGGGGTTTTCCGGCTCTACCCATTGGCAACACGAGCAACAGCAGGACAGCATCGCCCTATTTTCACCACTGGGCAGCCAGGTAGCCTCGATCAAACGCAATGATGCCGGGGTGACGCTGCTGACCAGCGACAACAAGCAATATCAGGCCGCAGATGCGGAAACCCTGACCGAACAAAACCTGGGCTGGCGTTTACCCATGCGCGGCCTATCAGACTGGGTGCTGGGCAGGCCAGGGCCAGGTGTCAGCAGCGAAAGTAGCTGGGATCACTTAGGCCAGCTGACCCGACTTAAACAAGATGGCTGGGATATCGAATACAGCCTGTATACGCCTGTGCCTGCATCCTCCGCAGTGGCAGACAAACCGACGACTGCCGTTAAATCCCTGCCCACCCGCATTACTCTGCGCAATGCCAAGCTCACGCTTAAATTGATTGTGCAGCAATGGCAGTGGCAATAAACCCGTTCAGAAATCCCCCTCATGCCAGACTTCCAGTCCTTCCCAGCGCCAGCCAAGATCAATCTGTTTCTGCATATCACTGGCAGACGTGATGATGGCTATCATCTGCTGCAAAGCGTATTCCGCCTGCTGGATCACGGCGATACCGTGCATATCAGAGTGCGCGATGATGCCCAGATCACCCGCAGCATAGACTTGCCTGGCGTACCAGCAGAGCAGGATTTGTGCATACGCGCGGCACGCTTGCTGCAAGAACATACAGGCAGTCAGCACGGTGCCGATATCCATGTGACCAAGCGCACCCCCATGGGTGGAGGTTTGGGCGGCGGTAGTTCAGACGCTGCCACTGTTTTATTAGCCCTGAATCGGCTTTGGCAAATCAACCTGAAGCGCGAAGAATTGCTCTCACTGGGGCTAAAACTGGGGGCTGACGTACCTTTTTTTATTTTTGGCGAAAATGCCTGGGTGGAAGGCATAGGCGAGAAATTACAATCAATTCAATTAAATAATGCCTACTATGTGGTCATCACCCCCCAGGTGCACATCTCAACCGCAGAAATTTTTGCATCCAAGCAATTGACAAGGGACACGAATCCCACGACAATAGCGGCCTTTCTGAGAGACAACGTTCACAACGATCTCGAAGCCGTAGTAAGCCAGCAGTACCCGGAAGTAGCCAACTGCATTAAGTGGTTGTCACAGTTCTCCGCAGCGCGCATGAGTGGTTCTGGTTCTTCGGTTTTTGCAGCGTTTGAACATCGTGAGCAAGCAGAAGCAGTTCTTGCCAGACTGAATGCAACACGCGAGCTACAACAAGCCGCAGGTTGTGAAGTGTCAGGGTTCTGTGCACAAGGTCTGGAACTGCACCCCTTGCATCACTACTCAGACTGAACAATACGATCAAATGGGGAGTCGCCAAGCTGGTTAAGGCACCGGATTTTGATTCCGGCATGCGAAGGTTCGAATCCTTCTTCCCCAGCCAGAATAAAAGCGTGTAACTTAAAAAATTACACGCTTTTGTTTTTTGTACGCGATTGACTGGATGTACTGATCATTCGGTTAACTGACATCGTAATTAATTGATATAAGGGATCCCAACTGTGGCCAGGGGCGACATGATGGTATTTACCGGCAACGCCAACCGTGCGCTTGCCGAAGAAGTAGTAGGTCACCTGGGCATTGAACTTGGTCGTGCCACCGTCGATCGTTTCAGCGACGGCGAAGTGATGATTGAGTTGCTCGACAATGTACGTGGCAAGGATGTCTTCATCCTGCAATCCACCTGCATGCCCACCAATGACAACCTGATGGAAGTCATGGTCATGGTCGATGCATTGCGCCGCTCCTCTGCTGGCCGTATCACCGCTGCCATCCCCTATTTCGGTTATGCACGTCAGGACAGGCGTCCACGCTCTGCCCGTGTGGCGATCACCGCCAAGGTCATTGCCAATATGCTGACCAGCGTTGGCGTTAACCGCCTGCTGACCATGGATTTGCACTCCGATCAAATCCAGGGTTTCTTTGATATTCCTGTAGATAACATCTATGCCACCCCTATCCTGCTGGCTGATCTTTTGGATCAGAAGCACGAAGACATGGTGGTGGTTTCGCCAGACGTAGGCGGCGTGGTACGTGCCCGTGCCGCAGCCAAGCACCTCAACGTTGATCTGGCCATCATAGACAAGCGCAGGCCCAAGCCCAATGTGGCCAAGGTCATGAACATCATTGGTGATGTGGCAGGCCGTACCTGTGTGCTGATGGACGATATGGTGGATACCGCCAACACCTTGTGCGAAGCGGCAATTGCGCTCAAGCAACAAGGCGCGAAGAAGGTTGTGGCTTATGCCACTCACCCAGTATTGTCCGGTGAAGCCGTATCGCGCATCACCAACTCCGAGCTGGATGAACTGGTGGTTTCCAACACCATTCCGCTGCGCCCGAATGCGCAGCAATCGGCCAAGATACGCGTAGTCAGCGCAGCTGGCCTGTTTGCGGAAACCATACGCCGCATCAGCAATGAAGATTCTGTCAGTTCGCTTTTCGTAGATTAGTGAATGACAACGGCGCTGGCACTGTCAGCGCCTTTTCTGTTATCTGGTCGCGGATAACAGGCACGAAGACCGTGAGGTCTTTTTAATGCTAGGGCCGTGAGGCCTTTTTTAGGAGTAGTAAAATGGCAATTGTGATTAAAGCAACCACACGCGAAGGTCAAGGTACGGGTGCGAGCCGCCGTCTCCGTCGCGCTGGTAATGTTCCTGGTGTTGTATACGGTGGTGACAAGGGCGCGGTAAGCCTGGAGTTCAACCATAAAGAACTGTTCCTTGAGTTCCGTCACGAAGCTTTCCACGCTTCTATCCTGACACTGGATCTGGAAGGCAAGAAAGAACAAGTTCTGCTGCGTGACTACCAACTGCACCCAGTACGTAACACCATTCAACACATCGACTTCCAACGCGTTAGCGCGAGCGAGAAGATTCACGTTAAGGTGCCTCTGCACTTCATCAATGAAGATGTAGCGCCTGGCGTCAAGCTGGGTGGCGGTATCATCAGCCACATCCTGACTGAAGCTGATGTCAGCTGCCTGCCTAAGGATCTGCCAGAGTTCATCGAAGTTGACCTGGCCAAGCTGGAAGCTGGTCACTCTGTACACCTGTCCGAAATCAAGCTGCCTAAGGGTGTTGAATTCGTACAACTGGCTCATGACAATGATGCAGCGGTTGCTTCCATTGCCAAGCCACGTGGCGGTGCAGCAGATGCTGACGCTGATGAAGGTGAAGCTGCTGCCGAGTAATCTCGGTCTTTAGCGAATCAACGCGCGCCTTGGGCAACCATGGCGCGCGTAATCATTTATAGAATTGCTGATTCATGAACGGTATCCGGCTCTTTGTAGGCCTGGGCAATCCCGGCGCTCAATATGAAGACACGCGCCACAATGCAGGCTTCTGGTGGATAGACCAGATCTGCGCGCAGACCTCCAGCAAAACCAGTCTGGAAGCCAAGTTTTTTGGCCATAGTGGTCGTCTCAATGGTCAGGCCGACACCTGGCTACTCAAGCCAACAACCTTCATGAATGCCAGTGGCCGTGCTGTAGCCGCACTGGCGCGTTTTTACAAAATAGCCCCCGAGGCTGTACTCGTCATTCATGACGAGCTCGACCTGCCACCCGGCACTGCCCGCCTCAAGCAAGGTGGCGGCCATGGTGGTCATAATGGCCTCAAGGATATTGCCGCCCAGCTTGGCAGCAATAATTTCTGGCGTTTGCGTCTGGGAATTGGCCATCCTGGCGAGCGCAGCGAAGTGGTCAACTATGTGCTGCATGCGCCCATGCGCGAGGAAATGCAGCAGATAGAAAGCGCCATGGATGCCAGCACCCTGGTATTACCGCAACTGTTGCAAGGCGAGTTTTCAGCCGCCATGCTCAAGCTGCACACCAAATCGACTTAGGCATAGTCTCAAGCGCCCCCTATTAACCAAGATACAGGCACATCATCATGAAATGCGGCATCGTTGGCCTACCGAATGTAGGAAAATCCACCCTCTTCAATGCAATCACCCGCGCAGGTATTGAAGCGGCCAATTACCCCTTCTGTACCATAGAACCCAACGTCGGCATTGTTGAAGTGCCTGATCCGCGCCTCAAGCCCCTGATCAGCATCGTCAACCCGCAAAAGGTACAGCCTGCCATTGTTGAGTTTGTTGACATTGCAGGCCTGGTGGCAGGTGCGTCCAAGGGCGAAGGCCTGGGCAACAAATTCCTCGCCAACATTCGTGAAACCGATGCCATTGCTCATGTGGTGCGCTGCTTTGATGATGGCAATGTCATTCACGTGGCTGGCAAGGTTGACCCTCTGGACGACGTTGCCACCATCAATACCGAGCTGGCCCTGGCCGACATGGAAACGGTAGAAAAAACCCTGCAACGCGAGCAGAAAAAGGCCAAGTCCGGTGACAAGGAAGCCATTGCTCTGTGCAGCGTGCTGGAAAAAGTGCAGAAGCATCTTGATCAAGCAATGCCGTGCGCACCCTGGGCCTGGACGAAGATCAGCTCAAGATCATCAAGCCTTTGTGCCTGATTACCGTCAAGCCAGTGATGTACCTCGCCAACGTTGATGAAGGCGGCTTTGAAAATAATCCGCTGCTGGACAAAGTGGTAGCGCTGGGCCAGAAGGAAAACGCACCTGTAGTCTCCATCTGCGCCAAGATTGAAAGCGAAATTGCTGACCTTGATGACGAAGACAAGGCCATGTTCCTTGCCGAGCTAGGTCAGGAAGAACCGGGTCTAGATCGTGTGATCCGTGCCGCCTACGACCTGCTGGGCCTGCAAACCTACTTCACCGCAGGCGTGAAGGAAGTCCGTGCCTGGACCGTACGCAAGGGCTCTACCGCTCCTCAAGCTGCGGGTGTGATTCATACCGATTTTGAACGCGGCTTTATCCGTGCAGAAGTCATTGCCTACAATGACTACGTTCAATACAAAGGTGAAAAAGGCTCGCAGGAAGCAGGCAAAATGCGCCTGGAAGGCAAGGAATACATCGTGCAGGACGGCGATGTCATGCACTTCCGTTTCAACGTCTAATAACTGCACTGGCATTAATCTACGCCTAGCTGGCGCCATGAGAGGCACTGGCTAGGCGTATGAGTCCGCTAGGTTTTACTTGCCCGCCCCTTGCGCCTGGGATTGAAAATTGATCCAGATCAGGTCGTCATCAGATTCAAGAATGTTCCCGCTTTCACTTTCAAACTCCTTGCCTACCCACACAAAGTGCCCGGGCACTATGCCTGGTGTGGGGAAAAAATCACCATAACCGCTTCTGAAGTACAAAAACACATTTGCAGCGAGCGCCTCTGTGTAAGCAACGCCATCAAAGCTTAATCCATCAAGATGTGGAAGTGGGCCAAACACTTTGAAAATCTCGGCACCAGTCAGGCCCACCGTCGTGACATATTGGCTGGTATCTTTCTCTAACGCATTGTTCATTTTTAGGCTCCTTAAAGTGGTGTGGGGATAATTACCTCTTTAACTATACACCCATTATTTAACTATAATAATTGTCAATTATATTCAGTTTTCCACTCACTGCCCGCCATAAGCCACTGTAGTGTTGGTTTATTTCCTGCTTTTCTGTCGCAACAATCCGCGCTTTTTTTAAGCCTTGTCTTGATTGAATCCGCCTGGGCATAATGTCTGCATCCCCAGCCAGCACAGGATCATCGCATGGTTTTAACGCCCCCCCGGCTAAGCTCCATCATGTGCCGCATTTTTGCGGCATGTAGCGCCTGGATTTCGCTTCAACATTGCCAGGCCAAACATCGCGCTTTTGCCTGCCTATTTCTGCTCAGCCTCATCATCATGCCATTCACACCCAACGCGCACGCCGAAACCGCAAGCTGCAAGCCCTGGCCGCTCTGGCAGGCATACTGGTCGCACTTTGTGCAGGGAGATGGCCGCGTCATTGACCATGGGGAATATGCCGAGCCCTCCTATTCCGAGGGCCAGGCCTATACCCTGTTCTTTACTCTGGTGGCCAATGACCGCAGCCGTTTTGACCTGATACTGAACTGGATGCAGCGTGAAATGGCGCAAAATGACCTCACGCGCTTTTTGCCTGCCTGGAAGTGGGGGCAACGCCAGGGCAGTGACTGGGGAGTGCTGGACAGCAACCCCGCCAGTGACGCCGATATGTGGCTGGCCTATACCCTGCTTCAGGCAGGCAAGCTCTGGCAAGCCCCTGAATACACCAAGCTGGGCCAGGCGGTATTACAGAATATCAAGCAACATGAGCTGACTTACCTGCCCGATGCCGGGGTCATGCTCTCTCCCGGGGCCGAGGGGTTTAATGAAGCCGAGATGTGGCGCTTTAATCCCAGCTATCTGCCCATGCAGCAATTGCGTTATTTCGCCACTCAGGATAGTGCCGGCCCCTGGGCCAGCATACGTGAGCATAGTTTAAAGATGTTGAACGAGGTGACACCGCAGGGGCTGGTAGCAGACTGGGTGGCTTATCACAAGCCTGATGGTTGGGGTGTGGACAAGGTGAAAGGCCCCTTGGGCAGTTATGATGCCATCCGCGTCTACCTCTGGGCAGGCATGCTGCACGACAAAGACCCTGCCAAAGCCAAATTGCTGGGCAGGCTCAAGGGCATGGCCCAGGCCATCAAGGCGCTAGGCCACCCCCCCATGCAGGTCAACACCTTGACGGGCGCTAGCGAGGGGGCTGGCCCAGTGGGGTTTTCTGCTGCGGTATTGCCTTATTTGCAGGCGTTAAAACAGACGGCTGCGTTACAAGCACAAAATCAAAGGCTACAAGCCGGGCTGCAGGCAGGCTATTTCAAGGATTTGCTGGGTGACCCGCCGCGCTATTACGACCAGGTGCTGGGCTTGTTTGGACAAGGCTGGCTGGAGCAACGCTATGCTTCAAGGCGGATGGCAGCCTGGAAACGGTCTGGTCGCGCGGCTGCCGCTGATGCATAAGGGCATGAATTGGCTAGACCAACTCATGCCCTCACATGATACAGATCTTAAAACAGAGATCTTAAAATATAGGTCTTAAAACTGTTTGGATATGCCCAAGCCAAAATAGGCCGAGCTGGAGTTATCCCGTGACTCTGCCTTGCCGCCACTGACTTCTACCCCCCAACCGCTACTGAGGTAGTGCACCAGATAGAGGCCATTCTGCTTAACGCGGAAGTTCTCACCCTCCTGATACACGCCCTCCAGGCCAAATTTCCAGTCCCAGCGCGGTTTATATCCCAGGCGTAAACGGCCAAAACTGGTTTCGGCATTTTTCTTGGCGAAAGCATGGCTAGCAATCAGGTCAGTCTCGATATGCTCGGTAATGTCATAACGCGCTTGCAACTGCGGTGAGAACACCAGCACCTTGCCCTCTGGCTCCTCATCCGGGATGTTGGGACTGAGGCGGAAATCACGGTAGCCGACCGAGGCTGAGAGATTGATGCCATAAGATTTACCCTGCCAGGCATAACCAAAGCCAGTTTCTATGCCGGGTGCCTTGGCCTTGAGCGTGGTGGGCTGGCCGTTATAGCTGGCGTCGTATTCATAAGTCAGCCAGCTGGCGATGGTACGGTTAAACCAGCCCTCTCCCAGCTTGCCGCCCAATATAGGCGTGATCACCCCGGCAAAAGTGTAGGAGTTATGGTCAGCGCGCTGAAAACCGCCGATAAACAACGGATCGTCATCCTTGGCGCTGGCGTTGAGGGACAGGCCGAACAATACGGCCATGGTCATTAGCGATGAGGTGTGTTTCATAATGAGCGTCAAATCCGCGTCCCTAAATATTGATGTTCAATCACTTGGTCTATTCTTGATGACCCGCATGATTGCGTACTTTATAAGCCGCAAGTGCCTGCGTGTCACGAAGATAATAAAGCCTATGATCAGCAACAGCGAGAATAAGGCCAGCCATGGGTATTGCGACACCCATATGCCCAGGCCGCCGCGCAGGCCATAAGCCGAGAATGGCGTATCGTCATACGATACCGAGCTGAGTTTCTCGGTGCCTGGCTCCCAAAACGCCAGCCTGCCCTTGAGCTGTGCCCACTGCCCATAACCTATCAAGGTTGCCACCCCTTGCTTGAGAATGGCAGGAGAATTGGCCGAGAGCACTGTCACGACATTGCCATCAATCTCCTTGGTTGCGGCAAAACTATATTTGTTGAACTGGCCAGACAGCGCAATCTCGGCGCTGGTGTACTTGGCAGGTGGCGTATTGCGTATGCCCATGTTTTCCAGGGTGGAGCGCAGCCATTCATTGCCTTCACGCACTTCCACCGTGGCAGATTGGATAATCGGCACTTCCACCGCAATGCGCGAGGGGAAATCGGTCACCACCAGGCTAGCCACATCGCGTGGCAATTGCTTGTAAGAGCCTATCCAATACTGGTGCTTCATTTCAGGCGCTGGGCCTACACCAAACCACACATTCATCAGCGGACGGCGGAACACCTGGGTCAGCTTGGCCACCAGGGTCAGGCCAGAGCTCAGGGTGTCTGAATTATCGTCTGTCATCTGAATGGCAATACCCTTGCCCAGCGGGCCTTCGGTATAAATACTGCCTGTACCGGAAAGCAGTGCCAGGTCTGGCTCGCGCAATTCATCGCCACCAAACTTCTGCAAGGTAGTGTCTTCATACACGGTCAGCGCCAGGTTGCCATCATAGCTAGCTGGCACTTGCCGCCATTGCTCACAGGCACCAGCACGGGTTTGAATTGCAAGGTATTCCAGCCTGGATTGAGCGACCCAGCAGATGGTGACCGCATAGTTCTCATAGATGCCGCCACGCGGGTTATTCAGCGGAATCGCGCCTTGCATCACGCCATTGCTGATGATGTTGAGCGAGGATTGGGGTGACATGCCACTGGCATAGGTCAAGTGTACACGCACCTGCATGCGGCCTTGCCAGCTATTGTTCCAGACCCGCAATACTGGGCCATCATTATCCTGCCCGCTGTAAGTCGTGGTTTTGTAGCCCAGCGCGCGCAAGGGGAAGGCACCGCTGGAAGCCAATGGTAGGTCAAAGCGTTTTTCCAGCGAGCGTGCGGGTGGCATTTTGAGCTTGTCTATGCTGGTCCAGGCATGGTCAGGCCAAGGCAGGCCGCGCAAGGCAAAGGCCGTGGCGAGTTTTTTCAGGTCCTTGCCGTTATTGGCGGCCAAAATGACCAATTGCCGGGTCGGGTCACCCGGCATGGCACGCACCGCGATCACGGGCTTATCTTGTTTGCCAATATTGAGGCCTTGCAGATAAGAGCCAAGGTTGGCAAAACTGCCCATCACCACCGCAGTGCGGCTATCGGCAGGGAATTGGCCGAGCAGGTTATGTGCCTCAAGCGGGTAGACATCATGACTGATACGCACGGGGACAAAATCGTAGAAGCCCGCGACGCCTTGCGCCAACAAGCCCATGGCAGCCACTTCATCCGGGGTAGGCTTGGCTGCGGTCATGATGGAGACTGCAGGCCTGTCGTGCCAGTTGGCCTTGCTGAAGATTTCACTGAGACGGCTTAAGCTGCTGACCACTGGCTTAGGCGTGGCGTTGATCTTGAAGCCTGATTGCTCAAGATTGACCTGGGTCCAGAGCTGAGGTGCATGTGGAAACTCGCAGGCCTCGGTGTAATGCTGATTGGCCTGCAACTGGAAATCGTTGAAACCACTTTTGAGCTTTTCCACAGGCACCTTGAGCGTAAAGTCATAGCGATTGCCCTCCTGCTGCAGCGGATATTGCTGTATGGCCTCGCCATTCAGGTAAACCACCAACTGCGAGCCCGCAATCAAGCTGCTGGACACCGTGCCGCGCAAGCGTAGCTCTACGTCTTTGGCCTGCCAGGTAGGCGGCACTGGCAAGGAGAAACCCAGTTGGCCACTCTCACCTTTAAGGGTGCTGATGCGGCCACTGCCAATCAGCTTGGCCAATGAGAAATTGAATTCCTTTGCACCAGCCTGAGCACTAGCAGGGCTGGAAGCGGCTTCTGCCAAGCTGGTCTCCAGTGCAGCTTCTTCCGCGTGCCCAGGAATGGCGGTAGCGGCCAGTTGCAGCGTCAGCCCCAGCAGGGCGAGGTATTTAGTCATGGCAGGCATGCTTGGCATAGTCACTCCTCGGTGTTTCAGTTTTTTGTTTGTTGTTTCTGTTTGGAAATCAATTCGCGCACCAGCGCACTCAAATGTGCAACCCCATGTACAAAGCCGAATTTCAGCAGGTAAAGGAAAGCTTTGGGAATGCTGCGGCCCTGGTGACGGTTGCGGTTGTTGCGTATCAGTTGCTCGCTGGAGCCAAAAGCAATATCAATCGCCGCACGCTCATCCTCGCTGCTGGCAAGCTGATAACTCAAACCCATGCCCATACTGAGGCTGGAGACCGCAAACACCGATAACACCCTGGCCTGCAGGCTTACCCCACGTTGGGGAAACTCCAGCGTCACTACATCATTAAGGTTGAGCTGCACATGCGGATGCCCCGCTCTATCGATCTTCAGCCCCATGCCTGAGGCCGAGGCGTTGATTGTGTAAGCGGGGATACGATTGCCTTCACTATCATGCACAAATAGATTTTCCTGATGTGGCACCCGTGGCTCGCTACGCAGCTGGCGCTTCTCGTGCATGATGCCCAGCGCGCCCATGAGGAAAATAAAGTCCAGGATGGCCCAGAACATGACAAAGGCAATACCGCCCTCGCCCCAGGATTCCTGATGGTAGCGTATGG
The DNA here is from genome assembly GCF_000617925.1 of Methylobacillus glycogenes JCM 2850. Taxonomy (GTDB): domain Bacteria; phylum Pseudomonadota; class Gammaproteobacteria; order Burkholderiales; family Methylophilaceae; genus Methylobacillus; species Methylobacillus glycogenes. Next base: position 111,935 of record NZ_BAMT01000004.1, on the reverse strand, counting down.
TGCCGCAGACCAGCGCCGTGACATTGAGGGCCAGGATGAAATAGAAGGGCTTGGCCAGACCGGAAATAAAGTTTCTATCCAGCACTTCACCTTTGGGCGTGACCTGGAACGAAGGCGAGCGTGGATTCTTCATGACCTCCCAGATGCCACGGGAGATATACACGGACTGGATGATTTCATAAAGCTGGGACATAAACGGCCAGCGCACCCGGCCATAGAAATACTGTGTTGAAATCAGCGAGGCGATCAGTGCCGGGCCGGCATAACTGATCAGCTCAATGGCGGTGGCATCGCACAAATTGATGTGGAATACCAAAAACAACGGCGGCGCCAGCAACATGATGAAACGTGAGCTGGCAAAACCCCAGAAGAAGGTGAAATTGGTATAGAGCAACCTGTGTTCTATCTTGAGGCCAGGCTGACGCCAGGGATTTTTCAACAGAAAAATCTGGAACATGCCCTGGCCCCAGCGTACCCGCTGCAAAATAAAACCTGCATAGGTTTCAGGTTGCAGGCCAGACACCATGGGCCGATTAAGGTAAGCGGTTTTGTAGCCCAGGCTGAGAGCATCTATGGTGGTTTCGGCATCTTCGGTAATGGTCTGACCAGAAATACCACCCAACTCATTAATCACCGAGCGACGCAATACCGCAGCAGAGCCGCAGAAGAAGGAAGTGCCCCAGAAATCCAGCCCAGGCTGCATGACGTCGTAGAACAGTTCGTTCTCTGCCGGGGAGGCTTCGTAGGTATTGAGGTTTTTTTCTATGGGGTCGGGGCTGACAAAATTATGCGGGGTTTGCACCAGGAATAATTTGGGGTCGGCCAGGAAGAAGCCCACGGTTTTTTCCACAAAATCCCGCGTCGGGATATGGTCGCAATCCAGAATCACCAATAAGTCACCATTGGTATGCTGCAAGGCGCTGTTGATATTGCCTGCCTTGGCATGCAGGTTGCGCGCACGGGTAATGTATTGGGCACCAAATTCGCTGGCAATTTCCTTAAGCTCTGCCGCGCGGGCGCGCGCCTCGGCCGCCTTGCTTGCCACTTTATCGTTGCATTTCTGCTCGGTGCCACCATCATCCAGAATATAGACATGTAGTTTTTCTGCCGGATAATCCATCTGCGTAGCAGCAATGACAGTGGCGCGCAGGATAGAAGGCGCTTCGTTATAGGTGGGGATGTAAATATCTACATCGGGCAATACAGAAACATCTTCAGGCATGGGTAATGCCTTGCGCCGGAAGGGGCGGCTATTGATGAAATAACCGAATAAAGTATTGATCAGGCTGTAGGCCTCAGCCACAAATAACAACAGTCCGGCAACCATGGAAATCACCCCCCACTGCGTGGGCAGGGTTTCGGTGGCGCGCCAGTACATATAGCGCATGAGCAGGAACAAACAGATATAGATCATCAACAGGCGGATGATCTCGCGCTGATCTTCCGGATGAGGAAAGCGCGAATAGGTGTAGACCAAGGCCAGTAGCAACAGCGAGAAAATGGAAATCAGCAGCTGCACGTTATGATCCGTGCGCAGAATGCACAAGAACAGGAATACACCCATCCCTGAGAGCCAAAGTAGCGTGATTTTATTGATATTCTTCAAAGCTAACGCGTATTCCCATCAAGGATGAATATGATAGAAACCTGGCACTAAGCAGCCTCTCTCCCTAGCTCGCTCCTAACAATCAGCCTGCATTGCCCACCAAGCAAAGACTTGACCTCATTTTGCATACTTTTTTTGAGAGTTGCAAATATGAAAGTTGTACTTATGAAACAAGTGTTTCATTGGCTCTTGCATTAACAGAGCATCAGAAGTAAATCTAGTAAGAATGGCATGGCTGAGCTGCTGCGCTGCTCACACGCCAATGCTGGATCACAAAATGTGATACAACGGGTGATCAATCTAAACTTCAAGCAAGGCGCGCTTGCGGCTGAAATTTAGCCTTGCAACCTAGCCTTGCAATTTAGCCCTAAAGGTCGGGCGCAGCCCCCAACTCCCTGCGCTTGCGGATTTCTTCAACAATCTCGGCCACTTGCCAATTGCGTGCCAGAAAAGCTTCAACGACTTGCTCCTCATGCGCATCCAGTGGCTCCAAACCAGCTTGTTGCAGAGCCAGTGCAAAATGACCAAGATCCAACTCGCGTGCATCTTCTTGACGTTGCATAGTCTTACCTCCTTTGCTTAAGGCAGCGTATCCTACAAAGCCCTGCCATCATCAGCGCCGCTCGGGGCGCTTGATCACGCTGATCAGGCCATCGGTTTCCAGGCGCATTTCCTTGACCTCAGTCAGGCTTTCCAGCCCTTCCTCGCGCAGTTTGGCCATCAGCTCTTCATGCGTAATCCATTCCCGCCTGAGGTTACGCCACTGAATTTCTCCGTTGAGTACCAGCATCATGCTGCTGGATTCGGTAAAACGGCGCACCAGCGGGAAGCGATAGCCAAGATAATCCAGCACTAGGTTCCAGAACAACAAAGTACTGATCAGCAAGGCGCCATCCAGCACGGTCTTGGCATCTCCCGTCATGGCGTTTTGCGAGGCATCCGCCACTATGACCACAAACAGAAAATCGCCTATGCCCAAGCTGCCCACATCGCGACGCAGCACAAAGCGAAAAATCAGGAACAGGAACCAGAACACTAGGCTCCCGCGTATAAAGATTTCCCCTGGGGGAACACTCAGGCTCAATATCTCCATGGCGCTGGCACCTTATTCACAGAGTTTATTTTCAGGTTAGATAGTTGCTGGTCTCCACAACTGGCGTTAAAACATCACTACGGCGTTATGCGTTATGTGCTGCTTTCACCTGAGTTTAAGCACTACGTGGAAGACTTGCGCAATATAAACCCCATCCCAACCATAAGCTGTAGGCCCATGTCGCCAGCGCTTGTAGGAGAGCACTTATCGCAAGGGCTTGTGTAGTGCCAGCACCACCGCAGCAATACGATCTACTTGCTGAAAATTCTCAGCACCCAATAAATCACTTTCAATATCAGGGTCCAGCTCTTCATATTCATAAACCAGCGAGCTACCCTCTAGCAGGGTTTCCACTCCTAGTCGCAAGGCATCACGGCCATGCTTGATTGCCACGCAGGCATAAAGCAGCAATGTGCCACGCACTGCCAACCGGGCGATAGCCTCTTCTACGCTAGCCAATATCCGTGTCATTTCATCGCCACTGGCAGCAGTGGCCACAGACGGGGTATCTGGGTGAGACTTTGCGTCTGCCTCAGCCAGGGGCAAAATGCTTTGGTCAGGATATGGTTGTTTGAGCTTAGCCAGATTGGCCACGATCAGGTCAAATTCACCAGGCAAGGATGACAGGGATGCGCCCTGCTGCCATTGCAGCTGCGGCTTACCATTACCAAGCGCACTGGCGCTGGCCAGAAACAGTGCCAGGGGGTTGCTGTCCACGCCCGTGACTACGGCCTGGGGCAAGCGGGTGGCCAGCACCATGGCCAGCCCTCCAGCGCCACAGCCCACATTCACTGCGCGGCGCACGGCTGGTTTATGCAGGGTGAGATAATGATCTATCCAATTATAAAAACGATAGTCATCTGGCCCCAGGTGCACGGCATAGTCATCTTCGGCAGCATGTGCGCTATGCAGTAACAGGCAGCCATCCATGCTGGCCACAGCCACCCTGCTGCGCCAGTAATCGCCATCAGGGACAATGATGGCGGTCTCTCTCAAGCGTGAAAACCAGGGTTCTGCCAACAGTGGCGGTGCAAATTGCCGCCCCCAGCCAAATACTCCAGGCAGATCAAAAGCCAGTTTGTTATCGACTCGTTGGTTTACTACACCATGGCTGGCGCTTGAGATTGCAGTGAAGTGATAATGCCTAGCCTTTAAATCCAATAATAACTCTGCCAATAGTTGCTGCAATGCATGAATCTCAGGGTGCTCCAGCCTGGTGTGAAATGCTGCTTGGGTTAAGGTTTGAATGATGGATTGCATTGCTACTCCTTCTTGATAATGGCTAGCCCGCACTAAGATTCAGCAGCAGCCTGGCCGCCATCGCAAGTTCTCTTTACCTTTGCTTAGCCCAGAATCAGTTTCAAGCTAGAGCATGGCTTATTGCCATGCTGTCGCCATTACTCCTACAAGGGAATCAGCCTAGTCTGATTTACGCGTCAGTCACTCTGTCCGATGATGCATACAACATCTCTTAGCTCGCAACCTATAGCGGACGCAAGTTATTGCAGACGCAATCAATAGCGGAGTAGCCTCATGCGCCAACCTACTTTCAAACATTGGATAAACCACCAATGGCCCGCAGCCTTGGCTTTGCTGTTATTCAGCGTGCCCATGCTGCTCAATTCTGCCATGGCGGCTGAAGACCTTTCCTCACGTGACCGTGGTTATCTCAAGGATATCGCCCAAGCCAGCCTGGTACAGATAGAAGCCAGCGAGTTGGCAGTGGTGAAATCCAGCAGTCAGGATGTACGCCAGTTGGCGCGTGAGGTTATTCGTGAGCATATGCTGGTAAGCGATCAACTCAAGCAACTGGCGCAAGCCAAGCGTGCAGAATTGCCAGACCAGCCCTCATTGATACAGCAGGCAAAATTCAGATTACTCTCCGCCAAGGATGGTGTGGAGTTTGATCAGGCTATGCCAAGGCGATTGCGGTGAAAAATCAGGAGACCGTGGTCAAGCTATTTGAAAAAGTGGCGGCACGCGCAGATGATGCCGACCTTAAATCTTTTGCGCTCAAACATCTCAGCCCTATGGAAGCCAAGCTGGACTATGGACGCAATCTGCGGGCTGCGCTTAAAACCGATGCTGGTGAGTAATCATTTGTTTGAATAATACAAACTTTTTTTCTATACATTTGATTAGCCAGCCTGGGGCTATTATTTGGCAATGGTGATACTTTTGACCGTGATTTTTTTGACCTAATAAAACAAGCATTCACTGCTTTTCAGGTTTTATTTTCTGACACGCTTATAAGACATAGGCTTATTAAATCTAACGCCGTGCTCTTCAATAATGAACTTACTTTCCTTCACGATCGGAAAGACAGGTAGCTAAACCCTACCAATTCTTAAACTTCGTTATGGAGGTTCATGATGGTTCAACAGCAAACACCAGCGCCGCGTGGTTTCGCGGCAATGAGTCCACAAAAGCAGCGTGAAATTGCCAGCATGGGTGGTAAAGCCGCTCACGCCAAGGGTACAGCTCACGAGTTTGATTCCAACTCTGCACGCCTGGCTGGCCGTAAAGGTGGACAAGCTGCCCATGCCAAGGGCACAGCCCATCAATTTACATCCAAGGAAGCTCAGGCTGCTGGCCGCAAAGGTGGCAGACGCGCAACTTAAGGCAACACTATCCGCCTGATGTGAACAAAGCCAAGCATTGCTTGGCTTTTTTGTTGTTTCACCACCATGCTTGCTGCACTACATTCATGGTTATAACACTCTCTGTCATACACTTTTCTCTCATCCGGCGATGACTAGTGCGTGATCAATATGCGCCGCGCTATAAGCGTTTTTATCAATGAAAACTGTCAATAAAAAAGCCAAGCAAATGCTTGCTTGGCTTAGTCTTTGGCATCAGATGATTGCCTATTTTATTTCAGTCATTTTTCATGCGAGCAAAGACTGACTATTCAGCTTGGCGCATCAAGAAAAAGGCATAGTGCTGCGAATATAATTCGCTGCCTTTTTCCAGTATGGACTTATACACTCGGGCAGCCTTAAGCCCTTCCTGTGTGTGATGCATCTGGGGTGACATCAGGCTGATCACACACGCCATTACCTCATCCTGGCTGCTGGCGGTGCTGACACTATCCAGACTTGGTTGCTCAGCATGTACTACCTCGGGCATACGCTCCTCAACACTAGTCAAATGCTGTGTATCCACGTAAGCCAAGCGCTTGCAATATTCCTCAGCCTTGCCAAACCAATCATTCAACACCTGGGCCTCATAGCATTGGGCAAAATACCGCCACGCTCCATGGTCTGCCACAAGCGGGTTTGAGCCAGGGTTTCACCTTGCATCCAGCCTTCATTGCATAAATGCTGCATCAGGGAAACCAGCGGCAAGCTATCTGGCCAGCGCCCGCGTATTCCGCGCTCCATGCAATCAATGCGGTAGACGCGCTCAATGAAAGCAGCGCGTGGCTGCATGACGGCTAAAAACGCCTGCTGCAAATCAAAACTGGCCACAATATCATCGATATTCATGCCTAGCTGATTAAGCTTGTAACCATTATTAACACGCTGCATCAAGGCCAGGCGCTCCTCCTCAGAGGCCGCATTTTGCAACAGTGGTTGCAATAACCTGATGGCACTGGCAATGCATGCATCATCCTCAGTGGCATGCAGGGTGAAATAGTGAGGCTGCACATCCAGCTCACTCAACTCATAGGCTGCAATCAGCATGGGCAGGGATACTTGCTCGTAGCCCAGATTGAAACCTATGATTTCTGGCAGATATTCTTCTACATGGTGTCCCAAAGCCAGGCGTATCAAGCCTTGTACATAGTACTGCTCATCCATCTGCTGCCACTGCTGACAACCATTGCTGTCCAGCATGTGCTGATAAAGCCTGACCTGATTGCACTGTTCACGGCCTTCGCCCAGACTCTTGAGGTAAATTTTGCACAGCGGCGCATATTGCGCATCGCGCCAGAAACGTAAAAAACCATATAACCAGGCACCTTCCACCATGCGCGTAGGCGCAATCGCTTGCAGAAAATGTAGGGCATGGGATTGATGATTGAAATAACGCCTAGGCTGACCTTTATGCCTATCCTTGAGATAAGCCCGGTAGTCGCGACTCAAAGTCGCCGCGCGCTTTTCCAGCACACGCTGCAACTCATTTAATTCTGCTGGCAAGCCCTCTGGCAGACGCGCAGCTTCAAGCAAACTCGCATCCAAAAACTCACGCGCAGCCTTGCATGCTTGAGCATCAGCCTGCTGACGAGACAGCGTGTGATAAAGCTGACGCACATTGGAAGGTCGAACAAGAGCGGGGGATTCAGCAACTTCAAGAACAGGTTTGTTACGCTTAAGCACAAGTTTTGGTATCTCTCGCCCGAACACCAGATTAGACAATGTTCCGACCTCAAAACCCCGGCCTAGCGCAAACTCTTCCATGATCCATTCCCCCGTATATTCAAATGACATGCATTGATGAAGGCATTTTGCGCTTTAGCAGAAAATGGGCCATCAGACGGATGCCCAATTTCACGTAGGACAAACAGCACGGCGCAAAACAAACGGTCCAATAGATTTCATTTTTATCATATCAGCATAGAATTACAGATGAAAGTATGAATTTTTCCCTTTATATTCAGGCAATCACTCAAAACCAGTCTGCTGGCTATTTGCAGCCATTTTGATGAGTTGAATCGCTGCTACGCATGAGCAATTCATACTCATTGATAAAGAATCTTGCCAAAACCCCATTTCCTCTTTGACAGCCGCGATACAAAAAAATAGAATAGCGGGCTTGGTCAAATCCAATGGCCTGGTGATGTAGCTCAGCTGGTTAGAGCACAGGATTCATAATCCTGGGGTCGAGGGTTCAAGTCCCCCCATCACCACCAAATACCTGCCCCAGGATATCCTGGAGCATAAAAACCCGCTTTACGGCGGGTTTTTTATTGCCTGAATTTCCTCCATTTCAAATCGCTGTACCACTGATTTCAGCTCGACTTCTAATCAAGACAATTCATGCAATCTAGACAGTTCATGCCCAACCCAGAGCATGTGTGAGGACTTGGGTGTTATTCCGTGGGTGATTCCATACTGATTCAGCTAGTAACTCAGCAAAATCAAATGCATCAGTAGCATTTTCATTTTTATCATATTAATATTCCCCTGTGACAGCCTTGCCCGTTTCCAGCTCGGCCCAAGTAATAACAAGTCTTAATATTGACGCATGAAGTGAAAACAATCGTGTCCTGCTAACATGGTGAGATTCACAGCACGTCATTGTTCTATATTTACTTTCTTATAGGATGCTCTGATGAAATGCCCAGCGATCCCATTAGATGAAGAGCAACGTTTACAGGCTCTGGCGGCTTATGGATTAGGGCCGGAACAGCCTTTACCTGCACTAGACCCTGTGGTGCAAATCGCGGCCCGCATGTTCAACATGCCAGTAGCGGCGATCAATATGATAGGCAGTGACCATGTATTTTTTGCTGCCAGCGTGGGTGTAGGCAAGGTGGATATGGGGCGGGATGTATCGTTTTGCGCCCATGCCATCAATCAACACAATGTCATGGTGGTGCCTGATTCTCAACTGGACGAACGCTTTCACGATAACCCCCTGGTGGTCGGTCCGGTCAATTTACGTTTTTATGCTGGCATTCCCCTGCTTTCCCCGGATGGTCATGCCTTGGGGGCACTATGTGTGATTGATGCCAAGCCTAGAGAGTTCTCCAAGGAAGATTGCGAGCGCTTGAGCGAGTTGGCCAAAATGGCTGTTGACCGCCTTGAATTGCGCCGCATGGAAATTTCTACCGAACAGTCACGCCGTCCTTTTGAAGAGTTTGCGCGCAACTCACCCACTGCCGTAGTGTGGTTTGATACGCACCGCCGTATCGTGACCTGGAATCAGGCAGCAGCCACTTTGCATGGCTATGACTTGGCAGAGGGCGAGGGTTTGTCTATAGATCAGTTAATCCCTGCACGAGAGCACGCGCTTTTCCACCAACTATTGTCGCAAGCCATAGCCAATGGCACTTTCGATGGCATTGCCATGCCAGATAGCGTGCATGGTTTGCGCAAGGATGGCAGCGAGTTTGAGCTGGGGCTTTCACTCTTCTGCTGGCAAGAGCATGGCCAGCTGGTTTTCAATGCCCATTTGCATGACATCACCGCCAAAAAACGTGAAGAAGCTGAATTACATAGGCTGGCCACTACCGATATTCTCACTGGGCTTGCCAACCGCGGACGCTTCTATCGTGAAGTGGAGCAGGCGATTCTCGACAAAGAGAAAATCGCGGTCTTTATGCTCGATCTTGATGGCTTCAAGGATGTAAATGACTCTTTGGGACATCTGGTAGGCGACCATATTCTCTGCCAGGTGGCGCAAAGGCTGGCCAATGGCATAGGTATCTCGGGCTTGGTAGCGCGCATTGGTGGTGATGAGTTTGCGCTATTGATGCCACTGGTTGATAAACCTGTGCAAGCCGCCTCTATGGCACAGCTGCTCATCGACAGCCTGGCCAGGCCCATTATCATCAATCATCACGAAATCCGTATTAGTGCCAGTTGTGGGGTTGCCATGTCGCCACTAGACGCGATGGAGGCCCTGGAGTTGATTGGCGATGCAGACCTGGCGCTATTCCATGCCAAGCGGCTTGGGGGGGCGCAAGCGTATTTGTTCGAGAAAGCGCTGCGCATGGAGGCGGTGGCACGTCATCTATATGGTTTGGAGTTACACCGCGCTGTGCATCAAGGTGAGTTGGTGCTGTACTACCAATCGCAGACTCGCCTGGCTGATGGCGCTTTGGTGGGGGCGGAGGCGCTGCTGCGCTGGCGTCATCCCAAGCGGGGTTTACTCTCCCCTGCGGCCTTCCTGCCCGCGCTGGAAAATGGGCCGCTGGCCGCCACCGTAGGTTACTGGATTCTAGATGAAGCCTGCGCCCAGGCCGCGCAATGGCGAAGGGCTGGGTTTGGTGATTTCAGAATGGGCGTCAATCTGTTTGGCGCGCAATTCCGCGTGGATGACCTTGCCAGTCATGTGATGGCGGCCCTGGAACGGCACGGGCTACCACCCTCTGCGCTGGAGCTGGAAATCACTGAAAACATTGTGCTGGAGCATAACGAGCTGGTACTTGATTCCCTACGCCGTGTGCGCGAGTTGGGGGTGGGCGTGGCCTTTGATGATTTTGGCACGGGTTACGCCTCTCTAAGTTTGTTGAAGCAATTCCCCATAAGCCGCATCAAGATAGACCGCTCCTTTGTCCAGGGCATGCTGGAGTCACAGCAAGACAGAGCCGTGGTCACGGCGGTAATTGATATGGCCAATGCCTACGCGCTCGAGACCATCGCCGAAGGCATAGAAACTGAGGCCCAACAACAGGCTTTGTTCAAGATTGGTTGCGGTGAAGGCCAAGGCTATTTGTTCTCGCAACCATTGCCTGCCGCGGAATTTGCCGAGCTGTTATGGCAGGGGCAGGGCTGGAAAAAAAATGCCTGATTAGCCCCCTATTTCGCCCCCTGCTCAACCGCACCAGCCTGTGACTGACTAAATTCCTCATCAAATAACTACAAGTCATTATTGTTGCGCAGCATTAACCCTGTTTTGATTGTGGTAAGGTATTCTCACGATTGCGGCGTTATTCATCTGAATAATAACAAGGAGAAACTCATGGGAGCCTATAAAAAGCTTTGGTTCATCCTCATCGCAGTGCTGATCTTTACCTTCAGTATTCTGGGTTATTACGGCAGTGAAATTTATCGCCTGGCGCCGCCCATCCCCGAGCGTGTTGCCAGTCAGAATCACAGCCTGGTGTTCACTAAGGCCGACATTCTGCAAGGCCAATCACATTGGCAATCCATAGGCGGTATGCAATTAGGCTCTATCTGGGGCCATGGCGCTTATCAAGCACCAGACTGGAGTGCAGACTGGCTGCACAGGGAATTGGTCGCCTGGCTAGACATTGCCGCCAGAGAAACTTTTCAGGCGCCTTACCGTGAGCTGGATGCTGTGCAGCAAGCTGGCCTGCGTGAATTACTCAAACAGGAATATCGCGGCAATAGCTTGAGTGACGATGGCAGTCTGACCCTCACGCCCAGACGCGCCCTGGCGCTACAACAAACCGCGGCTTATTACGAAGCCCTGTTTTCCGATGCTGCATCACTCAAGCAAACCCGCATCGCCTTTGCGATGAAAGAAAACACCCTGCCCGATGCAGAAGCCAGGCAAAAACTCTCACAATTCTTTTTCTGGACAGCTTGGGCCGCTGCCACGGAGCGTCCGGACAGCAAAGTCACTTATACCAATAATTGGCCGCATGAACCTTTGATTGGCAATCAACCTAGCAGTGAGAACATTCTCTGGTCCATGGGCAGCGTGGTGCTGTTGCTGGCAGGGGTGGGATTTTTGGTACTGGGTTGGTCTATATTGCGCAAGGAGGATGATGTTGCGCCTGTGGCGGGCAAGCTAGACCCCATCACCAGCTTCAAGCTCACCCCCTCACAGCAGGCCTTGGGCAAGTATTTATTCATCGTCGCGGCCTTGCTGGTGTTTCAGGTCATGATAGGTGGTTTTACCGCCCATTACACCGTGGAAGGCCAGGAGTTCTACGGCATAGATGTGTCACGCTGGTTCCCTTATTCGCTCACCCGCACCTGGCATATTCAAAGCGCCCTGTTTTGGATTGCCACTGGCTTTCTCGCGGCGGGTCTGTTTTTAGCGCCATTGATCAACGGCGGCAAAGATCCGGCTTACCAGAAACTGGGCGTCAATATCCTGTTTGTGGCCTTGCTGGTTGTGGTCGCTGGCTCTTTCCTCGGCCAGTATTCCGCTATTGCGCAGTTCTTACCTATCCATTTCAATTTCTGGTTTGGTCACCAGGGCTATGAATATATAGACCTGGGCCGTTTCTGGCAGATTGCCCTGTTTGTAGGCTTGCTGGTCTGGCTGGCGCTGATGCTGCGCTGCATGTTGCCAGCACTGAAAGCCCATGATGGTGACAAAAACCTGCTGGCCTTGCTTACCGCCTCGGTGATTGCCATAGGCCTGTTCTATGGCAGCGGCTTGTTTTATGGCGAGCACAGCAATCTTTCGGTGATGGAATACTGGCGTTGGTGGGTGGTGCATCTATGGGTGGAGGGCATTTTTGAGGTGTTTGCCACCGCTGCGCTGGCCTTTATCTTCATGTCCCTGGGGCTGGTGTCACGCACCATGGCCACCACGGCCAGCCTGGCCTCGGCTTCATTGTTCATGGTGGGCGGCATACCCGGCACCTTCCATCACCTGTATTTCGCTGGCACCACTACGCCTGTCATGGCCATAGGCGCAAGCTTCAGCGCACTGGAAGTAGTGCCATTGCTGGTATTGGGCCATGAAGCCTGGCACAACTGGCATTTGCATACTCGCGCCCCCTGGCTCAATAATTTGCGCTGGCCTTTGTGCTGCTTTGCGGCAGTGGCGTTCTGGAACATGCTGGGGGCTGGGGTGTTCGGCTTCCTGATCAACCCACCTATTTCTCTGTATTACATTCAAGGTCTCAACACTACAGCTGTGCATGCCCATGCGGCGCTATTCGGTGTCTATGGCTTTTTGGCGCTAGGCTTTTGCTTGCTGGTACTACGATATATTCACCCACAAACCATATTCAATGACAAACTCATGAAAACCGGGTTCTGGGCACTCAATATCGGTTTGCTGATGATGATCTTTTCCAGCCTGCTGCCTATAGGCGTGTTGCAATTCCAGGCCAGCTTCAACGAAGGCTTATGGTATGCGCGTAGCGAGGCATTTATGCAGCAGCCCTTGCTACAAACGCTACGCTGGGTCAGAACCTTGGGCGATGTGGTCTTTATCGTCGGTGCCTTATCCATTGCCAGCCAGATAACGCTAAGCCTGTATCGTGGCCTTGCTGTAGCGCGCAAGGCTTGAGATTCACCTGCCTGAGGAGATAGCAACCATGAGTATCCAGCACTTTGCACCCAGCGAAATCATAGATATACGCCCGTTTGGCAGTGATTTTGCCAATGCCACCTCGGCCACCCTGATACGGGAAAGTCATATTGAGGTATTCCGCTTTGTGCTCAAAGCGGGCAAAACCACACCTGAGTACACGGCGGCAGGGGCCGTCACCATTCAGTGTCTGGAGGGGAAAGTCGAGCTGCGAGTGCAAGGGCGGGCGCAAGTCCTGCAAGCTCAGCAACTGGTCTATCTCTCAGTCGATGAGCCGCATACCGTCATCGCCCTGGCTGACTCCACACTGCTGGTCACCATATTGCTGAAACGCGAGTAAACAGCACCGCCCGTCTATCAGTCCTGGGCCAGCTCCAGGGCCACAAGGGCACATTGATTCCTACGTCCAGGCTCTTGGTTTCCTACTGTAAATCAGGCGGCTAACGGACAGCCCAACTCCTGTTTGGCGCGCATAGTAGCTGTGCGCAATTATTCAAACAACATATTCAGGAGATCATCATGACTAGAACCGTTACCGGCTTGTTCAACGATAGAGACAGCGCAGAGCGCGCATACACCAGAGCGCTTGATGCGGGATACAGGGCAGAAGAAATTGATGTGGTGATGTCTGAAGAAACCCGTGAGCGCTATTACGGCAAAGATGCCACCTTGGTCACCGAGGTGGGTAATAAATCTGCACAAGGCGCTGCCATAGGCGGTGCTTTGGGTGCATCCGTCGGCGCCATTGCCGCCGCAATCGTAGCCACTGGCACTGTATTGACCCTGCCTGGCTTAGGTTTAGTCGTCGCTGGCCCATTGGCCGCCGCTGTAGCGGGTGCTGGCGCGGGTGGGGTTTCCGCTGGGCTGGTAGGCGCCTTGGTAGGTTGGGCAATTCCTGAAGACCGCCTGAAGGAATACGAAGCTGGGGTGAACAGTGGCGGCATTCTGATTGGCGTAAGGTCTAGGTCTGATGAAGACTCACAGCGCTTTGTCAGAGACTGGAACGAGAACCAGGGGCAACATATATACCCTTAAGTAAAGCGTATCCAATCTTGAGCTAAAGATTACTCAGCAAACAAAAACAGGGGCTTAAAGCCCCTGTTTTGCCATGTTGTCACGCACTCGCGTGATTAAACCGAATTTCTACGCTTGGCGGTAAAGCCTAGCATGGCCAAGCCCAAACCCAGCATGGCATAGCTGGAAGGCTCAGGCACTGGCACCAATACTGCGGTTACATCAGGGGTGAAGCCCACCTGGGTAAAGGTACCGAAATAGACCAGACCATTAGAGGTTTCTGCGGTGACTTTAGCGCCAACAAAATCCAGGCTGGTTGCGCCATACCCTGAATTGATGGCGGAATCTGGATCCCAAGAGAAGCTGAAGACATCGAAAGTGTTGAAACTGGTAAACGTAAAGCCAAAGTGCGCGCCACTACCAAAGAAAGTGGCAGTACCACCACTTGGCGCGTTGATGCTGAATGGTGAGCCATCAATCACCAGGTGGCTGCCATCAGTAGTGCTGCTGGTTGAAAAATCGAAAGTGAGCTTGGTGACATCATAGCTAGAGCCATTGAAAGCCAGAGTATTGATGCTAAAGCCATCCGCGCCAGGTTCAGAAACAAGAATGGAACCAAAAGCAAATGCCTGAGTGCTGGCGAAGCCAAGACCTAATGCGAATACAAGGTTGCGCAATTTCATTATATTTCTCCCGGGAACCCCAGGCTGACAGCCTGAGCTTTGCTCATATTTGCCAAACTGCAAAATTGAAAGCAAGCTCAATTTACGCCTTTTTATTATATCCAAATATAGTCCGTTCAGACTAATATCCCGCCGTACAAATGCATAAGCAAATATCTAATTTATATATGGTTTTTTGAAATTACGATAAAAATGATCGGCCCATACAGCTGGGCTCAAGACTCCATCGGGCTTACAGGGACATGAGCAAGATCATTGAGTATTTCGACAGGTAGGCATACAAGCGCTATAGCGCTGGCATGGTGATGCTGTTGGGAGATTTTCAGCAGATACAGACAACAAAAAACCCGGGCTAGCCCGGGTTTTTTGTTTGATCTCGGTATTACTCAGGCTTGATGTTGCTAGCCTGCTTGCCCTTAGGGCCTTCAGTCACGTCAAAGCTAACGCGCTGATTTTCTGCCAGGCTCTTGTAACCGCCTGTGTTTTGAATTGCCGAGAAGTGTGCGAAGAGGTCGGAACCGCCATCATCAGGAGTGATGAAGCCGAAACCCTTGCTGTCGTTGAACCACTTAACTGTACCTGTTGCCATCTGTTAATTCCAATAAATTCATTAAAACGAGCGCTTATAGTACACGCTTAATCCATATAAGTATTTTTTTTATTTAGATAATATCAAAATATCTGCAAATTCATGTCGCTGCCAGCATTAATCCGCGCATAGCCTACCGCAACATCCTATTGTTTCCATTAGCTTTTCTCAATAAATCCAACTTCTTTTCGCCTACGTCATGTCATTGAATTTTAATACATTAGCGTGGTCATTAAGAGGTGCACCTAACAAGGAAAAGCATCATGAGCCATGTAGACCTGGAAATAAATGATCAGCTGGACAGAGTGCGGCGCTCAACAAGCGATGAAATCAATGCCGAGATAGACCGTAAAACCGAGCGCAACATTGCGCAATACTCAGCATTAGGTGAAGAAGCTATTAAAAACAGAGTTCAAGCCCTGGATGCCGAATGGGATATTGAACGGGTCTTGGAGGTGAATGCCTCCACCCTGGCCTTGACTGGGGTGGCGCTGGGCGCATTGGTCAACAAGAAGTGGTTATGGCTTTCTGCCGGGGTATTGGGGTTTTTGCTGCAACATGGCATACAAGGCTGGTGCCCGCCCTTGCCCGTATTACGCCGCATGGGCATACGCACCGCGGGGAAATTGACAGAGAGAAATACGCATTGCTGGATCAATTAAGCTAATGCAGCCAGGCGGTAATCGTTATGATGACCGCCTGTTCACTACTGCACCGCATCAAACAGCGCTTTAAGCCCAAAAAAAACCACTCATAAATGAGTGGAATTTAATGAACATGTCCTGCCATCTGGTGAGCAGCCTTAAGTGCCGGACGCAAATCCAGAAACTCATGCAAGCCCCGCGCTCGGAAAGCCTGAATGGCCGCCTCCAGCATTTCCAATGACACCTGGCCCTTGGGCAAAGTCACCATTTGGCTGTGCGCGCTGTCATCCCGAAAAATCTCAATCACAAGTTCATGATTCTCGAACACCTCAATACCTGAGCCATCACGCTCATGCACATCGGTAAATGTCTCAATACGATTGGCTGGCATACCCATGATTGCGCTCCTTATTTTCTGCTAATTGCTCAGCTAGGCGGTTTAATGATTAAATCTAATGATTAAATCTTAAGCAGCGCCGAGACCATGCACTATCCTGCTTAGTCCTATATGCGTATGAGTGCTGGCCTACATGAGATGCATCTGAGCTTGTGATGGGAGACAATTAAGATGTCGCATTTGATGATTGTGATAGGCGTAACGGTTTTTCTTATGCTGCTCTGGCTGGATTACTACACCCTGAACAAAGCCAGCCAAATCTACCTGAAGGTCAAGCAGAACAATAAAACCCTGCTTCTCGCTCTACTCTGGAGTGTCTTGTTGACGACAATGCTGAGTCTGCTACTCCCAGACTCTATTTTTACAGTGTCAGCACAGAAAAAAGTAAGTCTTTCTCCCTACTACCTGCTCTATCTGATTATTCCCGCGCTGGGTTACCAAATCTTGCTGCGCAATCAGCAAGGCCAAAAACTCAGTTTCAAACAAACACTGGGGCTGTATACCATTAAATTTGCCTTGTTTACTCTGGCCATCATCATCCCGCTGCTAGGCGCATTTTTCATCTTTATGATGATGTTTAAAGATTCCTAAACCCTGATCCACGCTTGATTACCATTAAAGGAACGTCAATGACAACCAACACCGAAGCGCGCCCACCCTTACCGCCTTTCACAGCAGATACTGCCAAACAAAAAGTACGCTTGGCCGAAGATGGCTGGAATAGCCGTGATGCCCAGCGGGTGGCGCTGGCTTATACCCCAGATAGCCTATGGCGTAACCGCGCCGAGTTCATTTCAGGTCGGGAGCAGATTGTGGCGTTTCTTGAACGCAAATGGCGGCGTGAACTAGATTACCGTTTGATCAAGGAGTTATGGGCTTTTAGCGAAAACCGCATTGCCGTGCGCTTTGCCTATGAGTGGCATGATGATTCTGGTCAGTGGTTCCGTTCTTATGGCAATGAAAACTGGGAGTTTTCTGCCCAAGGCTTGATGCAAGCCAGGCATGCCTCCATCAATGACCTGCCTATTACAGAGGCTGAGCGCAAGTTTCACTGGCCACAAGGCAGACGCCCGGATGAACACCCTGGTTTGTCTGATTTGGGCCTTTAATTCAAAGCCTGCGCACGCTGAGCAAAACCGCAGCTATACGCTCTGCCTCGACATAGGCTGGGCGCTGTAATTCCTCGGCAAAGATATCCGGATCTATTTCCTCATATTCAACACTGAAAGCCGCTGCCTGTGGTGCCAGCATGGCTTGCAATGCCTGTAAAAACACATCCACCCCCTCGACGATAGCGACCCCGGTGTAAAGCAGCAGTACACCCCCGGTCTCCAGCCTCGGCAAGGCTGCCTCCACAATCTTCAGCGACAGTTCCGCGCCCAGCAAGCCACCACCATGGCGGTAAGTACGCGCGGCATCGTCCACCAGATAAGGCGGATTGGCGACAATCAAATCAAAATTGCCTGCCACATCCTGCAGCAGATTACTTTGTTGCCACTGCAGATTATCAGCCCCGCTGGCGCGCCCATTGATGGCGGCCACACTGAGCGCGCGTGGGTTGATATCCACCCCGCTCACGCTAGCTTGCGGGTAACGCAAGGCCAGCAAAATGGCCGCAGCGCCACTGCCTGTGCCTATATCGACGGCTTTTGTGACCTTGCTTGGGTGAGTGTCCAGATACTGCGTAATGGCACGGGCAAAGCGATACGTATCTGGGCCAAAAAAGATGGCATCCGCTGCCAAGGTGGGAAAGGCAGAATGCAGCAGCAAGACATCGCCCAGACTAGATACCCGCCACAAACTGCGCCAGGTTTGCGCTTGGGATTCAAGAGGGTTTGATACTCGCTGAGGCAGCGTTTGCTGCTCTGAATCTTTCTGCTGTAGGTCTTTCTGCTCTGGCTCGTCCTGTTCTTGAGCCACTTGGCCTTCAGTCACTTGCGCTTGCAAGGCACCGGCCTCTTGCAACAAATTGAACCATGGCTCTGGCAATGTGGCGGCAGTAAATGGGCGGCTCCACCCCAGAGCATCTCTTAAGTTGTGCGCCCAAGCACTTGCTGGCCGCTGATTGATGCTGGCGTGGGTGCTGGGGGTGACAGTGATGAAGTGGTATTGCGCCTGTTTCAAGCCTTGTAGCAAGGCTAGCAGGCCGTCAGCCGTGCTTGATGAAATTTCACTGGAGCTCATGAGGTAGATGTCTGGAAGTTGAAATCCCGCACAGCCTAACAGAGCCCGCTGGTTTTGAATGTCGTCCCAGTCTGACATTAGTTTAATCCAGCACCTGATAACCGCGCTGCCTGCCCACCATGACAATGATCCACATATGAAACAAGTAACCCAGATAGCTAGAGCTTAATTGCCGCTGTTGATCAATATCATGCCATTCGAGGAAACACTGTCCATGCAGACCCAAATGCTAGGCGCATCCATCAAGCTGAAACCAGCCACTGGCAAACATCACCGCGATTTGTATTTTGAGTTGTTACGCAATCTGGGTGCTGAGCATAGCCGCCAGCATGCGCGCGAATTGCTGCAACAACAGTTGCTACAGTGCCGTGAGACTGCGCCACCAATCCCAAGTGACCCTGCCACACTGCAAGCCTGGATAGTGGAAAGCAGCCGTGAGGCGGGTTTGCAATATCAGGCCTATTTGCAGGAGCGCCAGCAGGGTGCCCCCAGGCGCTACTTCAGCAGCAAGGCGCATGCGCTTTACTTCATCAAGCATGTGGCCCCTACCAAAATGGTCGATGGCTCCTGGCTTTACGGCTTGTTGCCCTATTGGAACGACCCGGCCTATGCCGCTTTGATTGATATTTATCTGGAAGAACTCGGCGATGGCGTTGAAGCACAAAACCATGTCGCGCTGTATCGCAAACTATTGCGTACGCATGGGGCCGAGCAATGGACAGAGCTGCCTGCCGAGTACTTTACCCAAGGTGCGATACAACTGGCGCTGGCCAGTGTTGCCGAGGAATACTTACCCGAGGTAGTGGGATTCAACCTGGCCTATGAGCAATTGCCGCTGCATTTATTGATTACTGCCGCTGAGCTGGATGAACTCAATATAGACCCTTATTACTTCACCCTGCATATCACCATAGATAACGCGCTCTCTGGCCATGCCGTCAAGGCGGCAGAAGCAGTGTCACAATTGTTGCCGCGCTATGGCAGCCCGCAGGAAGTACAGCGCCGTATGATCCATGGTGCCAGGCTGAGCAATTGCGGCCTGGGCACGCTGGACATCATCAATGCTTTCAATCTGGAAGAAGAAGTCATACAAATTATGCGTGACAAGGCCACTTTAGGCCAGTTCATGCATAACCATCATTGCCGCATAGGCGGCCGTGGTCTGCATGAATGGCTAGCGGACCCACAACAAATCCCTGGCTTGTTACAAGCCTTGCAGGACGGCAAATGGATTATGCGCCACCAGCCCCCCAGCGAATCGCGCTTCTGGAAGCTGATAGATGGTGAGCAAGGCCAGATGTTTGGCGTATTTTCCGCCTATGAAAAACAAGTGCTGTTTGACTGGATAGCGGGTGATGCGCTGGAAAGCCTGCCCAAACGTGAACGCCTAGGCCCTTCTTGGCGCGTTCAGCAACGCGAGGCCGCCAAACTGGCGAGCGCGCCTACGGCAGCCAACCATCCCGGTCACGACAGCCCGAATGTGATTCCATTACCTACCCCTAAAGGCCAGGAAAAAACCCGGGTAGAACACTCAAACTCGCAGGAATTACGCCTGTTCCAGCAACAAGTCGATGCCGTGCGGGACAAGCCCAGCCTGATGCGCCTGCTCTCAGCCTGGATGGCACCCTCTCTGCACGACACCCCTGCCGGGCTGGCAGCCACCCGCATGTTCAAGGCAGAAATGCTCAATTAATTTGCCCGCAATTAACTTCACAACTGCCAAGCAGACCTGACGACTGATTATCCAGGGCTGGTCTGCTTGCTTGATTTATTTCTTGTGCGCTGACGGGCTTTGCTCCTGTGATTGATCTGCGTCTGCACTTTTGCGTACCCCTAATATATTCATGATCGCCAGGCCAAACTGCAACACGATCAAGGCATAAGCCCCCGCCACCCAGCCCCACACCACCCACAGCAGATTACTGAGCAAAAACAGCCAAAACCCCCAGTTGCGCCTGGCCTTGACGGGCGAACCCACCAGCCCAGCCGCAAGTATCGTCACCACCATGGCAGGCCATTGCAGGCTATCCAGCGTCAAAATCATAAGGGGTTATCCGTTTCTGTGTGCAAGGCGGTGTGCGGGAATTCGACTTCAATCACAATAGGCAGATGATCGGAAATATGGCGGATTTCCTTGCCATCCAGCGTATGGGCACGCACTTGCAGGCCCGGTGCGTCACACCAGACTCTATCGAGCTTGAGCAGCGGAAAAAACGAGGGAAACGTGGGCTTGCAGCGCAATTGTTTGAAATGCGCATCCATATAGCGGATCAGGCGCGAGGGGTATTGCCATTCATTGATATCGCCCATCAAAAGAATAGGATTGGGCTCTGAATCTTCCACCGCCTGCATCAGCCGCAGTAAATTGCGCGCCTCGGAATAACGCTCAAAAATGGAAAGCGAAAGATGCGTCCCGATCACGCGCAAGCGGCCCCAAGGGGTGGCAATCAAGGCATCGGCGGCCATGCGTGGCTCTAGTGAGGGGCGGGTTTCCAGATTGTGAATCAGGCCACGCACGATGGGGTAACGGCTCACAATCAGGTTGCCATACCAGCCACAGCCTGCCGCAATGCCTGGGCTTTCATTTGCGTTAGCTTGTGCAGGCCCGTCCTGAGCAGTATTCATGCCCTCCAGCATGCTGGGGCATGCCAAATGGTAAGGCCGCTCCAGCTCGGCAAGGAATGTCAGGTCACTCAGCGAGCCACCACGAGAAGTGCGGGTTTCCACCTCCTGAAATACACCGATATCAATATCCAGCTTCTGCATCATCAACCGGATGCGATTGAGGTCACGTTGACCATCCAGGCTGCGCCCCCCATGGATATTGAAACTCAGCAGCCTTACTCTCTGCATGCCTGATTCCTTTTTTTGATATTCATTGCGGGTTGCAGGCTTAAAGCCTCACGCTAGCGCCTTCATCCTGGCACCTTCATCTTGGAACAAGGCATCACCTCCCTGCCTTGCCGTGACGCTGCTGCCAGTAACGTGAAATAAAATGCGTCAGTGCCACCACGCCTAGCCAAAGCAGCAAGCCCAAGCCCACCATCATCAGATTGCCGGGTTCAGGATGCTTGAACAGATCAACGGCAGATTTGCCTATATAAACCGATACCAGCGTGCCGGGTAACAAGCCCAGCAAGGTCGCCACCAGCAGGTGCCAGAACTTCACACGCATCATGCCCAGTGCCAGGTTGACCACGGTAAAAGGTGCAATCGGCAGCAGGCGCAATAGCGTCAAGCCCATCACGCCGCCCTGGCGTGCATAGCCAGAAATCTTGCTCGCATAGCGTCCCAACAGCGAGCGCAAGGTGCGCTCGCCCAGCCCCAGGCCTGCGGCCCAGCCTATGCTGCAACTGATGAGGGAGCCCAGCATGGCCACAGCAAAGGCTTCCAGTGGTGCAAACACAATCACCACCGTTCCTGTCATCACCATATGCGGGAAGAACAACAGCGTGCCCAGCACATAAGCCAATATGCCCGCAGGCAAGGCCCACGAGGTGTTACGCACCTGCTCCAGTATGGGCACGACTTTCTCTGGCGAGGCATACTCCGCCAGTGGTGTCACTTTCCAGGCCAGGGCCAGCGCCACAACGGCCACCACCAGCAGAATCAGTTTCCAGGAAATGCGCATACGTTTGAAATGCCAGCTACGGCGGCTGGTCATGAAATAAGGCAACAAGGGTTTGCCCGAATCAGCAAAGCGCTTGGCAAACCGCGTCAGGGATTGGTGGCGGTAGCGCTCATCATCAATGCGCTGCAAATGCTGGCGGCTATGCGGCAACTGTTGCAGAAACTGCTGCACAGGCTCGCCGCGTTGGATAATGCGTTCAATATCGGCAATTTCAAAACCCGTATGCTCACGAATCAAATCATCGCGCATGGCGGCAATCTGGCTGCGTTCATGAGTGCTGTCGCCATAGATCACCAAGTCGCATTCGCTATCCAGCGACATGGAGCGGTAATTGAGATTGCTGGAGCCTATGCGTAAATATCGGTCATCCACCACCATGAGCTTGGAATGAATGCGTACGGTGACTTTCTCATCGCCTTCGCAACTCACCGGACAAGTCAGCAACACGCGGTTTTCCATGCCTTGGGCACGTATGACATCCATGAATTGCACGCGGCCGTGATACATGGATTTCTTTTCCATAAAGCCCTGGCCATCATAAGGCGCTAGCAACAGCGCGCGCAGGCCAGGCTTTTGCCGCATGCGAGCGCATAGTGCATGGGCCAGAGGCTGCCAGGTAAAGAACTGGTTTTCGATATAGATAAACTGCTCGGCCTCGGCAATCATCTCCAGGTAGAGTTTTTCAATCTGCCTAAGCAATGGCTGGCGTTGAAAGCGTGGCAAGGTCAGCGCAATCGCCAGGCAGACATTACGCATCACAGGCTTGATGCTGCCCGGCCAAGAGAGAGGCTGACCGGGAGTGATGTCCTTGCTCAATGGTATGGCACGTTCGCCACCGCCGAAGTGCCAGCGGTAACGCGCCAGCCGCGCCAGTTCACGCGCAGCTTCACCCGCCACCAGCATCTGTACATCGTGATATGGGTCAAAGTGGTGATTGAGGCCGAGCTTGATGCTGCCATCCGGGTCTTCGCGCTCGGGGTTGGTGGCATGGTGAGCACGGTCATCCCAGCGGGCAATGGCGACATCCATGCCGCCGCAAAAGGCAATTTCATCATCAATAATGACAATCTTCTGATGATGGCTGGCACCCAGCGGCAAGGCATTGTCGAAGATGAAATGCAGATTGTCAGAACCGCTGAGCTTCCATTTGGCCTCAGAAAAGCTCTCGCGCTCTGCCGCCATAAACACCGAGTAATTCCAGCGATTCAAATAAATCTGAATCTCCGGCACCTGCTCGGTTTTCCAGTGCAGCAATTCAAACAGCGTCAGCGGACAGCCTTCGCGCACATCCTTGCCCCGCAGCAACTCTATGCGGCTATCGATATCCCAACCAAGCAGAAAAATACTGTGCTTGGCCTGGCAAATGGCTTCATGCAAGGCACGGTAATAGTTGGCGCAATCAATCACCGGAGCCAGATAACTGGCATGGCAAGTGCGCCAACAATTATGCCCCTCGCGGAACAAGGGTCTGCTGGTGAGTGCTGTGGCGCTATCGGTCACTTCTGGAGTGCCCGACGGGACAGTTTCCCTGATGGCATGCGTGCTATGGCTTTCTCCCTGGTATTAACTTTTTACTGCCCTGGCTTGATCAGTCTGCAACCCTGCCTCATCAGGTCAAGGTGGCATGTGACTCATAGATCATCAATGTCGTTGTGGTGTCTGACGCTGATCAATATCGGGCATCTTCTCGTTTTGCTGGTGTGGCAATCCTTCTGCAGGCACTTCCGGCGGCACAATCACGCTGTCACGCTCGCCCGGCATTGCAGGCGGTTGCTTCAAGCTATCGGCATCGGTATTGCAGTCCGGCTTGCTGGTTTTTGCCGAGCTATCACAGGGCGGGACAACATTATTAACTGGTGCTGACTTCTTCCCTGGTGCTGGCTTTTCCATTTGTACCGGCTCTGCCGCTGCCTGCTGCATGGTGACCACCCCTGGCAAACCCAGTATCAAACCTATCAGTATGACGATGATCTTGTGCATCTCGACCTCCTGGCTAAAACCGCCTGATTAAGTAAACAAGGCTTGCCTACGGTTGCATTACGTACTGATTAAGAATCCTCAGCCGCAATAGGTTTCCTGGGCCCAATCTCAGCCATCCAACTCAAGCAATTGTTTAAAAACAACAAACAGTCATTGTGTCAACCCATTCCTACAGTGAAATCAGTGGCAGGCTGATCGGCTGATGCTAGTGCTCATCCATAAGATGAAGCTGTCATTGCACTCGCAGCATGGTGATGACTAACGAAAGCTAGGACTGAAGGCATTAATCAAAGAGTGCATTAATAAAAAATAGATTTCTCTGCATGTACCGACGGCCCCGTATCCACCCCCAGAAGGAGCAAACTGGTGAACAGCGAAGACCGCCATAGCCGCAAGAAGCCAGTGCAATCCCAAGCCCACCCTGGCCGACGTTTCACGGATGACCCTCTTTGGTACAAGGACGCGGTTATCTATCAGGTGCACGTGAAATCCTTTCTTGATGCCGATAACGATGGCATAGGTGATTTCGCTGGCCTGATCAGCAAGCTGGATTACATTGCCGAACTCGGCGTCAACACCATCTGGCTATTGCCCTTCTATCCCTCACCACGGCGCGATGATGGCTATGACATTGCCGAATATCGTGGCGTGCATACCGACTATGGCACGGTGGCCGACGTAAAACGCTTTATTCATGAAGCGCACAAGCGCCGCTTGCGCGTGATCACCGAGCTGGTGATCAATCACACCTCGGATCAGCACCCCTGGTTTCAGCGTGCCCGCAATGCCAAGCCAGGCTCTGCCGCACGTGATTTTTACGTCTGGTCTGACACCGATACCGCTTATAGCCAGACCCGCATCATTTTCACCGATACCGAAAAATCCAACTGGACCTGGGACCCGGTCGCCAATGCCTATTACTGGCACCGCTTTTTCTCGCACCAGCCCGACCTCAATTTTGATAACCCCGCCGTGCTGCGCACCATTATTCGCATCATGCGTTTCTGGCTGGATATGGGGGTGGATGGCCTGCGCCTGGATGCGGTGCCCTATCTGATAGAGCGTGAAGGCACCTCCAACGAAAACCTGCCGGAAACCCACGCCATCCTCAAGAAAATCCGCGCCGAGGTGGATAAAAATTACCCGGACCGCATGCTGCTGGCTGAAGCCAATATGTGGCCCGAGGACGTACAAGCTTATTTTGGTGATTCCGACGAATGCCAGATGGCTTTCCATTTTCCGCTGATGCCACGCATGTATCTGGCCTTGGCGCAGGAAGACCGCTTTCCGATTACCGACATTTTGCGTCAGACCCCGGAAATTCCACCAGAATGCCAATGGGCGGTGTTTTTGCGCAACCACGATGAGCTGACGCTGGAAATGGTGACGGAAGAAGAACGCGCCTATATGTATAACTTCTATGCAGGTGAGCGCCGGGCCAGGCTCAACGTTGGCATACGCCGCCGTTTGGCACCGCTGCTCAAGCGTGACCGCCGCCGTCTGCAATTACTCAATAGCTTGCTACTCTCCATGCCCGGCACCCCAGTGATCTACTACGGTGATGAGATAGGCATGGGCGACAACATACACCTGGGTGACAGAGACGGCGTACGTACGCCCATGCAATGGACTCCAGACCGCAATGGCGGCTTCTCACGCGTAGACCCGGCCAGGCTGGTGCTGCCCTGCATTATGGATAACCAGTATGGTTACCAATCCATCAATGTTGAGGCGCAGCAGGCAGACCCGCACTCCCTGCTCAACTGGATGAAGCGCATGCTGGCCATACGCAAGCAGTACCAGGCCTTTGGCCGTGGCCCGCTCAAACTGCTCTACCCCGATAACCGCAAAATACTCTGCTACCTGCGTACCTATTCACCCAGCGCACCTGAGGTGAGCACGACAGGCGACAACGAGGCTCAGGCCGAGCTGACGCATACAGAGTTGCACAATGGCGAGAACCAGCATACGCAACACAGCCAGGTCATACTCTGCGTCGCCAATATGTCCAGTGCCGCCCAGGCGGTGACGCTGGATTTGAGTGAGTTTTCCGGCTTGTATCCGGTAGAGATGATCAATGGCTCTATCTTCCCCTGCATCACAGCGCAGCCTTATGTGCTGACCCTGGCGCCATTTGATTTCTTCTGGTTCCGCCTGACCCCAGCCGAACAACTGGCAGCGCCACCCGAGGGGCGTCAGGAGCATAAGCCGGAGTACTACACCCTGGTGCTGGCGGATGGCCCCAAGGATATTTTCCGCGATGAGCCCAGGCATATTCTCGAGCAAAGCATTTTGCCGGCTTACCTTGCCGACCAGGCCTGGTATAGACATAGCGAGGATGCCAAGCTCAGTCTGTCCTTAATCGGTCAGTTACCTGGCCATGCATCTGCAGATCAGGAGAGCGATGCTTTCCTGCTGGCAGAGGTCAGCAGTGCAGGCGAGCAAGCCTATTTTCTGCCGCTGGCAAAAATTGCAGACAGCAATAGCGCCAGCGTGCGGCCCATACTCAACGCCACCCCCACATCAACCCTGACCCGCGTGCGCCAAGGCCCGGTCATTAGCATGCTGAGTGACGCCGCCGCCCTTGATAGCTTTGCCTTGACGCTGCTGCACCATCTACAGAGTGAAAGCCGTTTGCCAACAGCAGAGGGTGATATACGCTTTGCAAAACATGTCCAAGAACATGCCCAGGCTCATGCCCAGGCGCATTACTGGCAGCCCAGCCTGCCGCGCGAGACTGAAATCAGCCGCCCCGCCCACGCGCAGGGCAATAGCACCATCGTCATTCACGATGTAGCGGCCATTAAGTTATTACGCGAGATGACACCAGCGCCGCATCCGGCCCTGGACATGGCCCATCACCTCCAGCAAGCGGACTTCCGCCATACCCCGGCGCTGATAGGTTCAGCCAGCATAGAGCGTGCTGATGGCAGCAGCACCCCCTGGCTGCTGGCCTATGAATTTGTCCACCATCAGGGCGATGGCTGGCAATGGTCGCTGGATAGACTGGAACGCCTGCTCAAGCATAGTGAGGCCAACGAGGTGCTGGACAAGGATGTACTGCATAGCGAAAGCCCGGATTCTCATGCGCTGGCCGATACCAGCCCCATGAAGGAGTTGGATCTGTTTGCGCGCATGCTGGGCAAACGTTTGGCGGATTTGCATGAGGCCCTGGCCAAGAAAACAGCAGACACAGATACAGCCCCTCATGCCTGTTTTGCCCCTGAAACCATTACCGCGCAGGATGCCCAAGCCTGGCAGCAACGCATCACGGCGCACCTGCAGCAGATTTTGCGCCTGCTGGCAGAGCCACGCTGGCATGACAGTCCTTATGCCAAGTTGATACAACAGGTATTGGCCAGAGGTGATGAGCTGCAAGCCCTGGTGGATGATCTGGCGGAAAAAACCCAAGGCGAAGTACGCACTCGCATCCATGGCCACTTGCATCTGGCTCAGGTATTGGTGATTTCTGGCGATGTGATGTTTATCAACTTCGAGGGCGACCCGGCCAGCAGCCTGACGCAACGACTGGCCAAGGACCATCCCCTGCGCGATGTCGCCAGCCTGCTGCGCTCTTTTGCCTATGCTGCCGCGCATATGGAAAAAACCGACAAGGCCAAACCCGCCAGTGATGGTGCCAAACGCCGCAGCAAACTGCTGCGTGCCTATGAACAGCACTCCATCCAAACCCTGCTCAGCAGTTATCACCAGCAGCGCGGCCTGGCCCCAGCCGAAGAGCATTGCCTGCTACGCCTGCACATGCTGGAAACCGCGCTGCGCGAAATTGCCCATGAAGCCAGACAACGCCCTAGCTGGCTGGATGTGCCTCTGCACGGCCTGCTGCAATTACTCCACAAGGAAGCTACCACATGATGCCCAGCACCAAACCCCATGCTGATCAACAGCCCACGCATGCCTTGCATGCGCTACCTGCCGGGGGCACGCTGCTGGCAAATGACCTAGTGGAATTCCGCATCTGGGCACCGCATGCCGAGAGCGTGAGCGTGGTGCTGCGTGAAAACGAGGATAGCCCGCCCCAGGAGCATGCCTTGCAGGCAGAAGGCAGCACAGGCTATTTCCGTTGCCGCGTTGCTGGGCTAGCAGGCACTCGCTACCGTTACCGCATCCGCAACCGTGATGGTGAGGAATTATTGGTACCAGACCCCTATGCCCGCTCACAAACTCTGGATGTACATGGGGAAAGTGTGGTGCACAACCCCTTGAGTTATGCCTGGAAAACCGAGGACTGGCAGGGTAAACCCTGGCACGAAACCATACTCTACGAACTGCATGTGGGCCTGTTGGGGGGCTATCGCGGCGTGCAGCAACATCTGCCTGCCCTGGCGGCGCTGGGGATTACCGCCATAGAGCTGATGCCTCTGGCAAGCTTTCCCGGTGATCGCAACTGGGGTTACGACGGTGTGCTGCAATTTGCGCCGCAATCCAGCTATGGCAGCCCAGATGAGCTCAAGGCGCTGATTGATGAGGCGCACAGCCTGGGTATCAGTGTGTTTCTTGATGTGGTGTACAACCACTTTGGCCCGGATGGCAATTATCTCTACCACTATGCGCCGCAGTTCTTTTGCGATGACAGGCATACGCCCTGGGGCAAGGCCATCAACTATGCCCTGCCTGAAGTCCGCGCCTTCTTTATCTCTAACGCGCTTTACTGGCTACAGGAATTCCGCTTTGACGGTTTACGCTTTGACGCCTGCCATGCGATTTGGGATAAATCACTACTGGAAGAAATAGCCAGCAGCGTGAACCAGACCTTTGCCGGGCTGCGTCATGTGCATCTGGTGGCTGAGAATGATGACAATGCGGTCAATCTGCTGCAAAGCGGTTTTGTTGCGCAGTGGAATGACGATAGCCACCATGTGCTGCATGTGCTGCTGACTGGTGAAACCGAAGGCTATTATTCCGATTATGCCGAGCAAGCCTCCGCCCGACTGGCACGCTGTCTGCGCGAAGGCTTTATCTATCAGGCGAGCCTTCGCCGCACCGGGGCGGTACGCCACGAGGAGAAGCCAGCGCCAGCTTGCCGCCCACCGCCTTTGTCAACTTCATGCAGAACCATGACCAGATTGGCAACCGACCTTTTGGCGAGCGCCTGATTGACCTCGCCGATGAGCGCGCCCTGCACGCTGCCAGCGCCTTGCTCCTGCTCAGCCCTGCAATCCCCATGCTGTTTATGGGGGAAGAATATGGTGCCGAGAACCCGTTTTATTACTTCACCAGCCATACCGACCCGGAATTGGCCAAAGCCGTATGTGAAGGCAGGCGCAGGGAGTTTTCCGGCTTCAGCAAATTCAGCGACCCCACCCTGGTAGAACAAATTCCTGACCCCAATGCCTGGAAAACCTATCAGGAATCTGCGCCGCTGGAACCCGCAAGCAACAATGCTGCGCATAGTCAGTGGCGGCAGTGGTATCAGCACTTGCTGCAACTACGCCACCAGTTTTTGCTGCCAGTGCTGGAGCATTGCAAGGCCGTGCACGCCGAGGCCATGGGCCCCAGTGCCGTCTATGCCCGCTGGCAGCTCACCAGCCAGCGTCAGCTTGCCATTGCGGTTAACCTCGGGCAGCAGGCAGTAGAGATGGACTGGGCCACTCTCAGCCCGGGTGAATCCACCATTATTCTTGATTACGCCGATGCCGCTGCGGGCTTGCAACAAGGTCAGTTGCCCGCCACCAGCTTTATCGCCATTTTTGATAAGTCTGTTTGAGGACGCACATGCGCAAAACCCATATCCGTGCCACTGTGCGCCTGCAACTGCATGCAGACTTCACTTTTGCCCATGCCGAGCAATATGTGCCCTACTTTGCCAGCCTGGGCATCAGCCATTACTACGTATCCCCCATCTTTGCCGCGCGCCAGAGTTCTACCCATGGCTATGATGTGGTGGACCCAACCCAGGTCAATGCCGAGCTGGGTGGCGAAGCCGCCTTGCGCAGCCTGGTCAAGGTATTGCGCGCGCATGAGATGGGCCTAATTGTGGATATTGTGCCCAACCATATGGGGGTGGGTGGCTCGGAAAACCCCTGGTGGCAGCATATGCTGCAATGGGGCAGGCAAAGTCCGTATGCCTTCTGGTTTGATATAGATTGGGATTCGCCAGACCCACAGCTACATAACAAATTGCTCGCCCCTTTTCTGGGCGAACCCTATGGCGAAGTGCTCAACAATGGTCAGCTGAGCCTGGATTATGTAGACGGCCAGATCGTGGCGCGTTATTTCGACACTCTGTTCCCCATCGCGCTCAAGGACTATGCCACCATTCTTGCCAGCAGCAAGAATGCGGCGCTGGCCAAGCTGGCTGAACAGTTTGGCCGCCTGGATTATCAGGCCCCCTTTGATGAAATTGCCGCAGGTGCGGACAAAGTGCAGGCGGCGCTCAAGCTGTTTAGCGAGCAGGAATCCGGCTTGCAAGCCCTGCGCGCTGCCATGCAGCAGCTCAGCGCTGATCACGCCCAGCTACATGAATTGCTGGAACGGCAGAACTACCGCCTGACCTGGTGGCGCAATGCGGCCGATGAAATCAACTGGCGGCGCTTTTTTGAAGTCAGCGAGCTGGCTGGCGTACGCGTAGAACTGAATGAGGTGTTTGAGGCTACCCATGCCAAGCTGTTCCAGCTTTACTCACAAGGCATTATTGATGGCGTGCGCCTGGACCATATTGATGGCCTGGCCCACCCGCAGGAATATTGCCTCAAGCTCAGGGCCAGGCTTAAATCCCTGCTCAAACACAGGCCCAAGCAGCTACAGCAGCAACCCTACATCATTGCTGAAAAGATTCTTGCCGCCGGGGAAACCCTGCGCAAGCGCTGGAATCTGGATGGCACTACAGGCTATGAATTCATGGATCAGGTCAGTGCCTTGCTGCACGACCCACGTGGTGCCGTACCTTTGAGCAATTTCTGGCAGAGCGCAACGCAGGATCAGTATGACCTGGCGCGCCATGTGCGCAGCGCGCGCTACCAATTGCTGGCAGAAAATCTGGTTGGCGAATTCAACAGCACCGCTGCTGCCTTGCACCGCATCGCGCGTGCGCAGTTGATGTCGCGCGATTTCTCACTGGCGGCAATCAAGCGGGTGTTGACCGAAATTCTGGTGCATTTCCCGGTGTACCGCAGTTACATAGGCAAAAGCGGGCCAGACCCGACAGACCGCAAACTATTCGCACAAGTGGCCGCCAGCGCGGTGCGTACCCTGGGCCAGGTAGACAAGCCCTTGGTCAATATTCTGCTGGGCTGGCTCAGTGCCGATCTGGTCAAGCAGGACCCGGATAGTGAGCTGGCCGATCTATCGCAACGTGCCATGACGCGCTTTCAGCAACTGATGCCACCGCTATGCGCCAAGTCCATGGAAGATACGGCCTTTTACCGCTTTGGCCGTTTGCTCTCGCGCAATGAGGTGGGCAGCGACCCTGACGAATTCAGCCTCAGCCCCGAAGCCTTTCATGCTGCTTGCAGCCAGCGGCTTAAGGATTATCCGCACAACCTGCTGGCCACCGCCACCCACGATCACAAACGTGGCGAAGATACCCGTGCCCGCATTGCCACGCTCAGCCAGTGTGCTGAACGCTGGGCCAGCCTGGTGGCGCAATGGCAGCTCATGAATGCGCGCTTTCATATCAATATCCATCCCGAAGAAAACCAGAATGTGATTTACAGTGCGCCACGGCCTTCGCACGAAATCATGCTCTACCAGACGCTGGTAGGTGCCTGGCCGCTGGATTTGGCACCCGATGACAAGCCCGGCCTCAAAGCCTATGCCGAAAGGCTGGATCAATGGTTGATCAAGAGTGTGCGCGAGGCCAAGCGCCTCTCAGGCTGGATGCAGGCCAATCTTGATTACGAGCACGCATGCAGCCGCTTGCTGCATAGCGCGCTAGACCCTGAGCTCAGCCAGGAATTCCTGCAATCGGTATTTGCCTTTGTGCAGGACATTGCCGCCGCTGGCGCAGTCAACAGCCTGGCACAGGCCACACTGAGGCTGAGCACCCCAGGCATTCCCGATCTTTACCAGGGCAGCGAGTTATGGGATTTCAGCCTGGTAGACCCCGACAACCGCCGCCCCGTGGACTATGCCTTGCGTGAGCAATTGCTACAGGGGCATCTAGGTGTACAGGGCATCAGCATTGATGACAAGCTGAGTGACTGGCGCAATGGTGCCATCAAGCAGCACCTGATTCATGCGCTACTGGGGCACAGACAGCGCCACCCGGCTTTGTTCAGTGAAGGCAACTACCAGCCGCTCACACTCAGCGGCCCCAAGGCAGCGCAAATTTTTGCCTTTATGCGTGAATATCAGGGCCATGTGCTGATTGTGGCCGTGCCTAGGTTCAGCCTGAGCCTGCTTGCGGATAGCCACCAGCTCAAACTCTCTACCACACAATGTCAGCACACGCTCTTGCACCTGCCCAGCCAGTTTAATGGCGAGGCACTGGACTTGTTCTCTGGCGGGCAACGTCATATTTACTCGGGCATGATCAAGTTGGAGGAAATCTTTACCAGCATGCCAGTCGCCGCCCTGGCATTGGCGCCAGTAAGCTAAACCGCAGAAATGAATGACCATTTCTCAGCCAGCGCTGCCGGGCAAGACTCTAGGCGCTAGCATGGTACTGCATAGCGATTCTGACAGTGTTATCAGCCACCAGCCTATGCTGTGGCTAGCCTGCCAGAACTAGCATGGGTATTCCCTAGGCAAGCCTATTAATGCCTGGCCAATCAGAAATGGAGCATGTCATGGCAAATCAAGCTAGCGCACAAACCGCGCAGGAGAAGCGTCTGCACCCTGAGGGCACACCCGGCAACAAATTGCAGCATGCTGAAGAAATCGGCCAGCTGGAACAAGCCAAACACAAGCTGGAAACGCATTTGACCCAGCACCACACCCAGACCAATGCGGGTGGCAAGCCCATACAACCTGACCCTGAAGAGCCTTATCAACCTACCGAGCCTGACGAGCCGGATGTGCAACCGGAAATCATTGATGAAGATGATAGCGATAGCCGTGTTGCGCCTGCGCCTGAGGGATTTGTGCTGCGGGATGATGAGCGTTGATATGAGCTAGGGGGCTATGGGATGAATGCTGGCAGAACATTAGACGCTGACTGTAATTTCCAGCTATAGCGCGTCCACTCTGACATTACCAATCAGACATTACTAAAAAAACTCCCAGCGCCCCAGTAGCCAATGGCTGAGCCCCAGCATCAGCACAAACATGAATGCAATCGAAAGCATGATGCAGATATCTAGCTTGGGTTTCATCTGCGCGCCTTTCACTGAGCTTGATGGCTATATGCATGGCCTAAAGTCTTATTTAGGTCATGTCTGGCTTGAGCATATTCCCACGCTCGTCATGCCACTACGTGAAATGACATAAGCTGCTGTTACACATCACAAAACCCTGATTTTCACACTGTTTGTTAGACATTCTCACACCCATATAGGACGGCGGGGGATGCTTGGCCCCGCGTCATTACCACATCATAAGTCCAGCACCATGACTGCCAGTGTTATTGCAGATTTACTCGCAGCTGGACATTCCCCCTCATTTCAATTGCCTGAACCACAAGGAGCCCATCATGAATTTGGACCAAGTAAGCCAGCAAGACGCTTATGATCAAAACCAGCATGATCAAGATCACCGTGATATCAATCAGCCCGCCCAGCATCAGCGCCTACAACCCGGACGTGAAAGCGAGATGGAGCCCAGGCCGCAGTATCTGGACCCGGCTTACCAAGGCAGTCACAAGCTCAAGGGCAAGGTCGCCATTATTACGGGCGGTGATAGTGGCATAGGCCGGGCGGTGGCTATCCACTTCGCGGCTGAAGGTGCCAAAGTGGTGATCAATTTTCTTGCCGATGAAGAGCAGGAAGATGCAGACAAAACCCTGGCCTTGATAGCCGAGCAAGGGCATGAAGGGCTGGCGGTACAGGGCGATGTATCCGACCCGGCGTTCTGCCGTAGCTTGGTAGCACAGACGGTGCAGCATTTCGGCCAGTTGGATATTTTGATCAACAACGCCGCACAACAATATCCCCAGGGCAGCGTAGAAGACATTTCGCCTGAACAGCTGGAGCATACTTTCAGGACCAATATCTTTTCGATGTTCTATCTGACCCAGGCGGCCTTGCCCCATTTAAAGGCGGAGGCGCGCATCATCAACACCGCCTCGGTAACAGCGTTCAAGGGTAATGCCGCGCTGATTGATTATTCCGCCACCAAAGGCGCTATCGTGGCTTATACCCGCTCACTGGCAATTGAGCTGGCAGAGCGCGGCATTACCGTGAATGCCGTGGCCCCTGGCCCCATCTGGACGCCATTGATCCCGGCAAGCTTTAGTCCGGAAAAAGTGGCCAAGTTTGGCGATGACACCCTGCTCTCCCGCCCTGGCCAACCCAGCGAGGTGGCCCCGCTCTATGTGTTGTTGGCCAGTAATGATGGCTCCTACATCACTGGCCAGATCATGCACGTCAATGGCGGCAAGCTGGTGAATAGCTGAGGCTGGACTCATTGTTTTGGCATTCAGCGGTCTTGTGGCATTCACTGTCCTGGCGTCATGATCAGCCAGGACAGTATTGCCAGATTGATGCATAGCGTTAGCCAGAACACCCGGCGAAATGAAGGTTTGCTCGACTTGTGCCTTAGTAATTGCTGGGCCATCAAGGCACCAGGCCAACCACCCGCCAGCGCCAGCAAGTGCAAGGTGCTTTCCTGTGTGCGCCATGCCGCGCGTTTGGCAGCGGATTTGTCCAGCGCATAGACAACAAAGGTCAGCAGACTGGCCGCCAGATAATACTTCACCATCAAGGTAGACAAGGCTCCGCTGAAGCTGACGTAAGCCAGGAATAAACCAAATGCCAGCAACAAGGTGCCAGTCAGCGCCCAGCCGGAACCATTTTCAGCACGCACTTCCTCTCCCACCAGCCGCACCTCATTGGCAAATGGACGGCCTTGGGCGTCCTTGCCCAGCACATAGGTCACCAAGTCTCCGGGTATGAGCCTGCGTTGATTGCCCGCGCCCTTACGTGTGGGCGCATGTCTGCGCGTAAATGACTTGATATGCAGAAAAACCTGCCGACTGCCATCGTTGGGCAGAATAAAACCATAGCCTTTTTCATCGTCCCACTGCTTGATTTTGCCTTGATACCGCATGCCTGCTAGCGCTCCGTTTTTTGATTCATGTCATGCTTTACTGTTTGGCTAGGCCTTTCCACGCCTCAACCTGCAAGCCGCATGATAGCAGTGGTTGGTGGCTGGCATTTTTTAAGTATGATGGCTGAACGCAGGGCCCGCACTTTATGCCCTGGCATATCCCCCAACGAGCACAATGGAGAGCATCTCATGGCAATGATAGCAATGGCTGTACCAGCGGCAGGTGGCAAATTCCAGCGCGTAGAGCGCCCTATCCCCCAACCCGGCGCGGGTGAACTCTTGATCAAGGTGCATGCCTGTGGCGTCTGCCACAGTGATGCCTTGATTGTTGAAGGCCATTGGCCGGGTTTGCAATATCCGCGCATCCCCGGTCATGAGGTCATAGGCTCGGTAGAGGCAGTAGGGGCAGGAGTAGGCGGCTGGAAAGTGGGAGACCGGGCAGGCGTGGGCTGGTTTGGTGGTGCCTGTGGTCATTGCCAGCACTGTCGTCGCAATGCGCCCTTTGCCTGCAGCCAGGGCGGCGTAACCGGCGGCACCCGTGATGGCGGTTATGCCTCGCACATGCTGGCGGCAGCAAGCGCGGTAGCCCATGTGCCCAGTGATCTGGATGCGGTGGAATCGGCCCCGCTGCTTTGCGCGGGCATCACCACCTTCAACGCCCTGCGCAACTCCGGTGCCCAACCTGGAGATTTGGTCGTGATTCATGGCGTGGGTGGTTTGGGCCATCTAGGCATTCAATTTGCCCATCGCATGGGGTATAGAACCGTGGCGGTCAATCGCGGCCGCGAGAAAGAAGCGCTGGCACGCTCGCTGGGTGCGGATGATTACATTGATAGTGATGCTGGTGACGTGGCGCAGGCCTTGCAGGACCTGGGCGGTGCGCGCGCCATCATTGCCACGGTGACCAATGCCGCAGCCATGAAAGCCATTGTCAAAGGCCTGGGGGTCAATGGCACCATGATGGTGATAGGTGCCGTCGGCGCTTTTGAGGTAGATACGCTGGACCTGCTAGGCAAGCGCGCTGCGGTCAAGGGTTGGTATTCCGGTGTGGCTGCGGACTCTGAAGATACTCTGGCTTTCAGCCAGCTTTTTGATATCCAGTCGCAGAACGAGATTTATCCGCTGGAGCAGGCCCAGGCCGCTTATGACCACATGATGAGTGGCAAGGCCAGGTTCAGGGTGGTATTGAAAGTCAGTTAGATTTAATCCGTCACCCAATATCCATAATTCGAGTGCCGTCATTTGAGCGAAAAAAAGGGCTGTGCATGCACAGCCCAAATTGCTATTCAATGTGAGAAAGATAGCCTATGCACTTTAAAAGTTGCAAGTGACAGCCGCAAGAATCACCGGGCCGTATATGGCCTAGTACTGTCTGCTCATCTAGCCTGTAGCAGTAATCTCTAGCCTGGTTTTACTCAATATTCAGCAAGTAAAAATGGCACAAACCCAGTTTCTTACCGCCATGCTCACGCGGCATTCGCTGTATCGGGCACTTCTGCCTGCATTTCCTGCCAGTGTTCACGTCTGGCTTTCATAATGGCCCAGATACCAGCGGGCACTACTACGCTGGAGGCCACCAGCCATAACAGCAGCAAGAGTGAAAATCCTCCGCCTACCCATGAAAGCAAAACCCCGGAAAATATCATGCTGGCGAGCAGGCAACCCGAAACTCCATAAAAGCGATAGCCCGCATATTGGGTATAGCGCCTGACTTTGGGATTGGGATGCTGGATATTGGCAGAATATACAAAAATGGAAACGCCTATCCAGACAAAGAAAATCGGAAACAAAGGCATGCATAGCGTCGCCAACACCGCACCCAGATTAAATATTTGCGCAGAACGTAGCTGTGATTTGGCACTAAAGGTCAGGCATTGCATAGAATTTCCATAAAGCTAAGGCGTAAACCTATTATGGAAAATAAACTTCATGCTGAATAATGAAACTTAACCGCCAATCAATTCAATATCAATCATATTAAATTTATGGCTTGATTGTGGGCCTGCTACCGCAAGGACTTGGCCTACTGAGCTGGGCATTGTCCAGACGTTTTATTGCAGATATTCCCGCCCTGCATCCGGATGCACAAACTCGTTATGCTGCGACCAATTGGAAGGCGCCTGAGCTACGCGCTGCAAGACCTCTATATATTGCTCCAGCTCGGGACTAGCTCCATCGCGGGGATAAACGAGATAAATGGGGTGGGAAAACTCCGGCACTTCAGGCACTCGCTCCAGCACACCTTCATCCAGAAACTTCTGCACCACGCGGGTACGGAAGTAACCACTGCCGCCATACTCCAGAATATGCAGCAGGGCCAATGGGCCAAGATTGACGGCCATGCCGGCCTTGAAGTGCCCGGACAAGGCCAGATCATGCTGGTTACGGAAACTTTCGCCCCAATCAATAAAGATATAAGGGCCGGGTTTGTGGCATGAGCGTACACAGATGAGCTTTTCTTCGAGTATCTGCATCACCTGCATGCCTGGCCAGTAATCTGGCTCATGTACCAGCGCAGCGTTCAAATCACCCGCCACCATTTGTGCGTGCAAGGTGGCAGGTTCGCCCACCTGACTGCGCACATAAAGCTGGGGAAAGCTTTGTTTGAGGCCTGACACCCATGACAGCAACAAGGGATTCCACAAGCTCATTTCCCCGCCTATGCTCAAGATGGCGTTACTACCTTCGGGAAAAGGCAACATGCGGCGGGCAGACTCCCAGGTCTGGATAATCTGGCTGGCATAGCTGACAAAGCGCGTGCCATGTTCGGTCAGCCTGGCACCAGTCTTATTGCGGATAAACAACTGGCACCCTAGTGCCTGCTCCAGGTTTTTCACCCTGACAGTAATGGCCGTCTGAGTAAGATGCAGCTTCTTGGCAGCATTGATGAAACTCCCTGTGCGGGTAATTTCAATGAAGGTGGTCAACAGGTTGATATCTATCATTAAGATATTTTATATCAACAACCGTTGAGTTTATTTTTCTTGATACTAATGCTTGCAGCACCAAACTCGCCCCCTTCTTACCTCATTTTTTAATGCGTCAGCCTGTACACCACCATTTCACCTCTATGCCTGTTGCAGACTCCTACAATGCAATCAGCGCGCGCCTATCACTCTGGGCCTGAGTCCTTGCTACATTTGGGCACGCAGGTATTTTTGCTAGACGTTTATCGTGGCAGGAGGCCATCATGGACACTCAAATTTTCAATGTGGTGATTGTGGGGCCAGAAGTACACTTCAAGGTACGCTCTGCAGGTAAGCATTATGACTTTGCCTTGACCGAAGGCGCGCTCGCCGCTTGCGCTCGCCAGATAGGGCAAGACGTCCATGAAGATCTGGCCAAGCTGGAAGTGTTTGAGCAGTATGAGGATTACATTCGGCCTATTGTAATGGATATCCTAGATCAGGCCGACCAGCAGGATACGGATGCGTTCATTATAGATACGGCTGACATTGAAATTGCCATCAATAATGGCGCGCTCGCTGCCCAGCAAGCACTGAAAAAATAAACAGAGAACACCCTCACTTTTCTCACAGGCATGCTGAGCACTGGCAGGCGTATTTGCTAGAAATGGTCACCTTTATTGATAACTATTACCGTTTAGATGCTCGCAATAATTAAGGTTATTCAAAGTATGTTTGCCATAGGGTGAATTGCAGAATATTTTGGTCTAGACTTGCAAGCGGCTGCTATATCTTAGTGATTTTAGGTTTTCAAACTAAGACCAGGCAGGTGTGAACTCAGAGATTCAATAAGTAATCAGACGAAAAGTCACTTTTTCTATCCAGCCATTTTCCGCCGGAACAGACTCCACTGCATACTCATTGCCCACCATTCCAATGGCCGCTACGACAATTTTCTGAAATTTTTCCAGCGCAGTTGCAGAGGTATCAATAGGCAGGATGCTAAACCCGGCACCCGCCTCCAATGCCTCAACTTGGTGCAAAGGTGATGCGGTCTTAAAATCGTCTAAGGTAGCCATGTTTTGATTCAGTCATGTGATTCAATCATGAGATGCATCATCATGGAAAATTCAGCACCTCTACACTATCCCCCATAGGCTGAAATGCGCGTAGGAAAGCATTAATTATTTCTGCGATCTATTGCGCGGAATATTTCAATTTTTTCACATTCAGCACTTCTTAACTCAAATTAACAATTGCCTTAACCCATACTCCATCAGGGTTAATTTTGCACTTTCATGATTATCGGTCAGCAGCTTTTGCAGCTGCTTGTGATACTCTCTTGCTCACTATCGTATTGAGAAAAACCTATGCAACACATTTGCTTAGTTGCCTTGGGGGGTGCATTAGGCTCCCTGGCCAGATACAAATTATCCGGATTAATTTTGCAGCAGGCAGCACAGCTCAAATTTCCCTTGGGTACTTTCACTGTCAATATTCTGGGCTGCCTGGTAATTGGAGCGCTGGCAGGATTAGCGAGAGAAGTGGCAGTTTTAGCACTGAATGGCGATTATTTTTGTTTACCGGATTGCTGGGTGGATTTACAACATTTTCGGCATTCGGTTTAGAAACCATGATGTTAGTTAAGCAGGGAGAATGGGTTATTGCGCTCAGTTATATCTCACTCAGCATCATAGTCGGTTTGGCTTTATTGTTTGCAGGATATTACTTGCTTAAATAAAACACCCTGCTGCCGCTTAGAATAAAAAGCTAATTCACAAATCTTTGAAATTACCAAAGGCGCTTTTATAAATCGCCCTTGGTATTTTTTTCTTTATTTTTTATTTTATTTACCTATAATCACCAACTTAAGCAGATATAAATACGTTTTACCGCTAAATTTTCTGCTTGATTTAGTGCTGATGCGCACTAATATTTTTTTCACTTTACTACTATAAGGACACCATTTTAATGGCTACCACTACCACCAAAAGAGAGAAACTTCAGCAAAAAATCGATGCATTGACTCAACAATTGCAACAACTGGAACAACCCTCCCAGCAACTGACCCGCAAGAGTGAAGGCGTGCCGGAAGTGATTGCAGCTTTTGATGCGGCAGTGAAGATTAACAAGACAACTCCGGTGGAATTATTTGAATTGTTGTTGAAGGCCAAGCGCACTGGCTTGACCTTGATCAAGAAAGACGCTGTTTAATCTAGTCAGAGCAAATTCTGCCTAGTGTGCGGTAGAACGATGCAAGCTTGGTTGTTCGATATGGCTTGTCGTTCTGCCGCTAGTTTTACTGGCTTTACCCCAGATTTACCCCGGCTTTAGCTGCATCTGGTTCTGCGTATTCACCCTCATGGTGATGCCCGATTGGCGGCAAGCCATCACGCATTCACTATGCAACTCTTCCTGCCGCTCAGCATTCCTCGCAAACTTGGCTACCGCTTAGACAATGCATACGCACTGCTATCAAGACTTGTTTGGCCAAGCGTTCCACCTCTACTGATTAAGACTCTGCTCAGCCATGAATAGGCAGCAAACCCGCAGCGTAAACAGGCACTGAAAAAAATTTAAAATATTTTGCGTTGTGAGGTCAGGGTTTTGCTTGCTGGACAGTTATATAGGTAAGCAGCGTGATTTGGTCTTGATCATTAGCTGCGATAGCTGAACCTCTCTTAATATTAAACGCTGGCATGAGCAGTCAGTAGTGCAAGACTGCTTATGCCGCGCTTCTTTACGTTCAGCGCCTGCTGGCTCTCGGGCAATATGCGGGAATTACAGCAGCCAATCTATAGGCAATATAGACAGCATTTTCACTGTGAAACGTTGCAGCCAAGTGGTGCCAGGGTCCACGTCATAGCGCTGCTCTACGCCATGCTCAAAAGACTGCCAATACAACTTTTCATGGGCATCTAGCCTCACCTGATAAGCACCTTGCGGCACGCTGGTCGCAAAAATCTCTTGCACTTTTTTAGCCAGACGCGGGCTTTCGATGACAAAACCCAGCTCGGTATTGAGCCTGGCCGAGCGTGGGTCAAAATTGAATGAGCCTATAAATACGCGCTCGCCATCTATGGTGAATGTCTTGGCATGCAGGCTGGAGCCTGAGCTACCAAACGGCCCCAGATAATTGGCCATGCTTGCGGAACTGCCTTGAGCACGCATTTCGTAGAGCTGAATGCCGGCTTGCAACAGCGGCACACGCCACTTGGCATAACCTGCATGCACCGCAGCCACATCGGTAGACTCAAGCGCATTGGTCAGTATGCGTACTTGTACGCCACGTTTAGCCATGGCAGAAAAGCCATCCACGCCGACCTGGGTGGGCACAAAATAAGGCGAGACCAGATCAACACTCTGGCGCGGGCTGCGTAGTATGCGTGCGAGGTCGACTATCATCAGCTCATCCTTGGGTACATCTCCAAGAATCTTGGCCGGACTATCACTGAGCAACTCCACCTTGGCCCAATCGAAATCCTGGCGCCCATCAAGAAAATCGCGAATAAACTGGCTTTCGCTGAGCGCCTTGAGATAGCCTTCCCCGGTCACGGTTTGCTCAGCGCGTGCTGCCGCTGCCGTCAGCGCCTCCAATTCGCCAGCTACCGGGGCTGGCAACAAAACACTGGCCGGATAGGCCGAGGCGCTGGCCCAATAGCGATCAAAATCTTTGGAGGTGTCATTGACCACCTGCCTATGGCCATTACATCCAGATCAGCAAACAGCACACCTTCACTGGCACCAAAATACTCATCACCGACATTGCGCCCACCTATGATGGTGACCTGATTGTCTGCGGTGTAAGACTTGTTATGCATGCGCCGATTGAGGCGGAAAAAATCCGTCAGATAACCTAGGCGCTTAAAGGTACGGAAGGGGAAGGGATTAAATAGCCGCACTTCAATTTGAGGATGACTATCCAGCGCCGCCAGCCTGGCATCCATACTGCTATTGATGCCGTTGTCATCAATCAACAAACGCACGCGGACACCACGCTCGGCGGCTTGATGCAGTGCGTGCAGCAATAGAATGCCAGTATTGTCGTTACGCCAGATGTAATACTGCACATCCAGGGTTTTCTGCGCGGAGTTGGCCAGCAGAATACGTGCAGCAAATGCGCTATAGGCATCCACCAAGGCATAATGCCCGATTGATCCGCATGGCTGCGCAGCAGGGGTGACATGGTCTGCCCCAGCATGGTATCTACCGAGGCATCAGGCGTGAGCGCCTGTGAAGGTGGTTTATCTTGCAGCCGGACTTGTGGTAGCGCACAGCCGACCATGGACAATAGCAAAGGTAGCAGTAACACCCAGTGTTTGCATTGCAGCAAAGAGGGCCGCAAGCACAGTCTCCTTACGGCAACAACTACCAAGTTACACGCTCCATACGGCCTCTCCTACTCTTGCCATGCAGGACCAGCCTGCGGAATTTTTAGCTTAACCCAGGGTCAACATTCAGTCTGGCTTTGGTCAAGAGGGTGCAGCATGCCAAGCGCGAGATGTTTTCCCTCTGATGCCATCGCCATCAACAAGAGAAAGAGATGACGCATGACAGAACCCAAACTGATATTGCCTCTATATCCTGTGACTGA
The DNA here is from genome assembly GCF_000617925.1 of Methylobacillus glycogenes JCM 2850. Lineage (GTDB taxonomy): Bacteria > Pseudomonadota > Gammaproteobacteria > Burkholderiales > Methylophilaceae > Methylobacillus > Methylobacillus glycogenes. The sequence goes on along the minus strand of NZ_BAMT01000004.1, from coordinate 69,542 downwards.
CATCACCATAGGCCCATTACCCGAGCATCGTATGATAGTGCTGCGGCCGGATTTTCTAGCACCTCTGACGCCATCACTGTCGCAATCACAGTCTCAAACCGTGAACAGCAAGCAAACTGCTAATAAGCGTCAAGCTGCGAGGGCCACTCCAGTCGCGCAGCAAGGCCGCACTTATGTACTCAGCCGCTCGCAGGCGCGCTATCTGCAGGAGCAATTACAACGCAGCCTGCAGATTCTCGATGCGGAACTGAGTGAGCATACGGGCGCAGAAACAACTAGCTCGCGCCCCGCGCAGCCTGATCGGTAGCCGCTTACTTAATGACCCCGCAGGCGACTCGCCCTGCCCCACCGCCCAGCTTTTCTGGATGATCTGAATGATTATCCCCACCCGCATGAATGATCAAGCATGGCCATTCACGTCCTTGAGCTTGAGGCGTGGCGCCAGTACGGGCTGGTTGGCAGCGCCGCTTTCATCGACAAATAGCGGTGGCAGGTCACCCAGGTGACCATCCCCCAGGGTGTGCCATGCTTGTTGGCATTGGCGGGGTCCAGATGGCCGCCCGCACCGCCTGCGGCCACTTTCTTGCCATCTTTTTCATTGGTATCGCAGCTGGGGTTTTGATGCAGGTGGAAACCATGCAGACCTGGGGTCAAGCCTTTCAGCGCAGGGGTAAACACTACGCCAAACTTGCTTTCGGTCACCAATACCTGGCCCAGGGATTCACCTACGCCGGACTCATCCACCAATCGAACTGGCACGGCAATATCGGCCAGGGCCAGGTTGCTTAAAAACATACTTGTGAACAGCAGGGGCAATGCCCATTGTGATTTCATAACTTCTCCTATTGTTGGTATTGGTCGAGTCCAGTGAACACGGTGGTATTTAAAACAAGTGCTTAAACCCTATGCTCAGCACACAGGCATCAACACCGCCATCATCCCGCTTGCAAACGTCAAGGGCTAGCCCTATGACATCAGGAAAAATTGAACAATTCAGCCTGACGATAATCAATGCATAATATCAAGCGAATCGGCAACCTTGCCAATAATAAAGACAATAGGAGATCCCATGAATTCAAGCCATGCAAAGCGCTGGAGCAGCCAAGTATGGATGTGGTTGGGCATTGCTGCTTTAATTGCACTGGCCTTGCTCTACTACGCGTTGGCACCCAGCCCTATCGCCAATAGTGCAGAACAAAAGGCAGACCGCTCCGCTATCAAGGATTGCTGGAAGCGTCACCAGAATTCGCCCTTGTCCCCCACTGAGCTGAAGTTTGTGGCCGAGGCCTGCGAATTCATGGAAAACGAATTCATCCTCAAATATCGTCAAAACCCCTAAATCTACAATCTATATCACGCTATTGAATCTGTGCTCCAGCTATGTTTGGGGCCAGCTTAGAGTAGGTGGCTTTTTGTAGCAGGAAATAATTATTATCCCTATGTGAAATGTCACTACCGAGCGCTAGGGAATATGTTAAAAAGCTAAATGCTGCTACGAGTTAAAAGACGAAGGCAATATAAACAGCAGCAAACTAAAAGATTCGGGGAAGCTTAGCTAGGAAAATAAACAGACTATGGAAAGAATTCCACTGCTACAGGCACAAGTGAATGCGCTCTCTTTGCAATTGAATCAACGCACGCTGGAAAGTCTGGAGTATAGACTCTTGATGAAAGCAGTGGTGGATTCCCACCCTGACAAAAGTGCTTTGCGCTCCTCGATTATTCAACAGCGTGACAAGCTTCTACGACAAGGCTTGATAGGCAGTAGCATTGAGGGTGGTGACGACTACCTCAACAGTTATATTGAGAAGTGGCTGGCGCTTTGCAACGATTAAGTATTCACTGCGGTGCTTCAATCCGCTCTCATCTGCTTGAACTCAATACTGCAGTAACCTGAACGTTGCGCCTGGGCTGGCGTGCCCATGACTTTGTAGGCATTGCCCGCATAATGCAATGCCTCTTCTGCCACCACCTGAAAATCTTCCAGCGCGCCTTCGCTGTCATCCGTGGGCAACAAGGTGAAGCCTGTGCCTGCAAGGTGACCTTGTGATGGGGTGAAGGGGTTTTAAGCTTGGTAACTAGGCTATCCATGCCAACTCCTCTGTGATTGTCATTGAGATTTGCCAGTCAGTTTTCACTAGCAAGCGATAGGTTTTACTGCAACAGCTTGACTCAACTCACTACTTTTCTACATACCCTGCCAGCGCCTCAATGCTGACAGCGGCAGAGCTCAAATCTGGCCGTTCTGCCTCAAACTGCGCCTTGCCTAGGCGATAGGCTTCTTCCACATCCGCTGCATTGATCTGACTGCTCCACAGTGGCGCCGCTTCATCCGCTGCGGCTTTTTCACGTACATTGATTTGAAACAATCCCATACTTCACCTCAGTATTTGTACAAACGCTATACATAAATTAATGGCGCACGGCGCTTTCAGTCTTGTTTGATACATGTCCACGCCAGCCGCCAGCAGGGGCTTTGCGCGATTCCAGCAGTTCACGATAGCGTTGCAAATCTTCACCCAGTTTGCGCTCTATGATGCTGGTCACGCGCTCTGGCATCTCGCCGCTGCCAAACTCAATCTCAATATGCACGCGGGTGGCATGTTGTTCTACATGCTGAAATGACACTACCCCTGCATTACTGATGCCAGAAACACTACGCCAAGCAATATGGTCATCGGGCACCTGATCTATGATTTCAACTTCACACTCACCTGCGAGGCCACCCAGTTGGGCCAGCCACCAGATATGCGTGTCATCGAGTTGTCTGACGTTGATGACGCTGTGCATGAAATTGGGGAAAGTCTCAAATTGCGTCCACTGGTTATAGGCAATATTGACAGGGACGTTGACATCGATGGTCTTCTCTATGGTGGGCATGATGGACTCCAATCGGTCTACAATGATCTGATGCATAGGTAACAAGCCTCTCACTCACCATTTGCTTTGCGCCCAGCGCTCGCTTTGCGGGTTCAAGACTGATGCCATCAGTGTAAGCAGTGCTGGCCACAGGCATGAGCTAGCCTAGTCCTAATTTTCTGTCAGATATTGCAACCGCTTTGTTTGCCCTCGACACAAAATAAGCCCAGCTGGTGCAAGCACTTAATGAAACTTGCACCTGGCATTAACCCGCATAAACGCTGTGATTTATCGCCAGTTAATGGCGAAATTTCATTTAAAAAGTTGCAAATCTACACATTCTTGGGTTAATTTCACACGGCCTGTGGACGACGGCATGGCGTAGACCCCTATGCCCGTCCGCGCGCGTTTCTCATCTCAAGCACGTTGAAAGGTGTCACCCCCGGATGGAGCATACCCCCCTAATCGCCACCATCGTTGGAGGTCTAGTGCTTGCCTTTGTTTTTGGCATGCTCGCCAACCGCCTGCGCATGCCACCGCTGGTAGGCTATTTGATTGCCGGGGTGGTGGTTGGCCCTTACACCCCAGGGTTTGTTGCTGATGCGCACTTAGCCCAGGAGCTGGCAGAAATTGGCGTGATTCTGCTGATGTTTGGCGTGGGGCTGCATTTTTCCCTGCGTGATCTGCTCTCGGTCAAATCCATTGCCATCCCCGGTGCTATCGTACAAATTGCCATTGCCACACTGCTGGGCCTGACCCTGGCATTGGCCATAGGCTGGCCCTTGGGCGAAGGCCTTATTTTCGGCCTGGCCTTATCCACGGCCAGTACCGTGGTTTTGCTCACCGCCTTGCAGGAAAGACGCATACTGGAAACCAAGCGCGGCCAGATTGCCATAGGCTGGCTGATTGTTGAGGATATAGCCATGGTGCTGACGCTGGTGATGGTGCCAGCCTTGAGTGGCATGCTGGGAGGTCAGGGTAATGATCTAGATGGCAGCGAGCTTTTCAGCACGCTAGCCTTGACCATAGGCAAGGTGGTGGCTTTTGTTGCCGTGATGCTCATCGTTGGCCGACGCGTGATTCCCTGGTTGCTGGCGCGCACTGCCGCCACTGGTTCACGTGAGTTATTCCGCCTGGCGGTGCTGGCGATTGCGCTTGGCTTTGCCTTGGGTGCCACTTATATCTTTGGTGTGTCGTTTGCGTTGGGGGCATTCTTTGCCGGCATGATACTCAGCGAGTCAGAACTCAGTCACCGCGCTGCCGAAGAATCCTTGCCCCTGCGTGATGCGTTTGCAGTGCTGTTTTTTGTTTCGGTGGGCATGCTGTTTGATCCGTCCATCCTGATTCGTGAGCCCTGGCTGATTCTCGCCACCTTGTTCATTATCGTGATTGGTAAATCGCTGGCGGCATTTGCCATTGTGCTCGCCTTCCGCCACCCGCTGGGCACTGCCCTCACCATCTCAGCCAGCCTGGCACAGATAGGCGAGTTCTCCTTTATTCTCGCCACGCTGGGTATTTCACTGGGGCTGTTGTCTGATACTGGCCGCGATCTCATTCTCAGCGGCGCTATTCTTTCCATCCTGATCAATCCCTTATTGTTTGTTGGCCTCGACAAGCTCAAGCCCTGGTTATTGCAGCGTGAGGAAAAACGTCCGCTCAAGGGTGAGAGTGGCACGCGCACCATTTCCTATCCTTATCTGCATGCCCATGCCGTGCTGGTGGGTTATGGCCGTGTGGGCCGTCTGGTTGGCGCTTCGCTGGTGCAGCAGGATCAACTTTATCGTGCTGGAAGATCAGCCTGAAGTGGTGCAGGCCTTGCGTGAACAAGGCACGCCTGCCTTATGCGGCAATGCCGCCGCCCCAGGCATGATGGAGGCCGCCAACCTCAAATCCGCACGCTGGCTGCTGGTGGCCATCCCTGACGCCTTGGAAGCCGGACACATCATAGAATATGCCCGCAAGATCAATCCGCAGATTGAAATTGTCGCCAGAGCGCATTCCGACGCGCAGATAGCGCACCTGGAAAAGCATGGTGCTTCCTACACCATCATGGGCGAGCGTGAAATTGCCAAAGGCATGGCCAACTGGGTGCGTGCTGGCGTTGAGTGGTAGGCTTTAGCTAAGCAATAACATCCAAGCAATAACACCTAGGCAATAACATCCAAACCCTGAGGTCGAGTCGCCAGCCATGCTGAATAGGTTTATGCAGCATGGCCCAGCGATCAAATATCCAGCTTGCGAAATGGCGCGCGCTCGTCCAGCTCATGCTGATATTGCTGCATCCCTAACTCCTCGCGTGCCAAAAAGCGCCGGACAGCCGCATCAAAATCGGCATGGGCCAAGGTATGGAATGAACAAGTTGGTCTGGCACTGAAACCACGGGCCAGCTTGTGCTCTCCCTGAGCGCCACCTTCAAAATAAGTGATGCCGCGCTCTATACAAAACTCCTGCGCCTGGTAATAGCACAACTCAAAGTGCAAATTGGGCACATAGCTTAATGCGCCCCAGTAGCGACCATACAAGCTCTGCCCATCAAACAGATTAAGGCTGCGCCTATACGCCTGCCATCACGCTCGGCTATCACCATTAAAATATGCTCGCCCAGGGTGAGGCTGATTTCTTCAAAGAAGGCTTTGGTGAGGTAGGGTGTAGAGCGGTGCTCCAGATAAGTGTTGATATAACACTTATAAAAAAAGTCCCAATCGCGCTCGGTAATTTCTGTGGCACACAAGCGCCTGCAGCTGACCCCGGCCTCTTGCACCTTGCGCCGTTCCTGCTTGATTTTCTTGCGCTTGTCATGAGACAAGGACATAAGAAAGTCATGAAAACTGGCAAAGCCGGGGTTGTGCCAGCGAAATTGCATACCCTGCCGCTTGGCCCAGCCCAGTTGTTCCAGGCTCTCCGCACTGCTGTCATCCGGAAACAACACATGCACCGAGGACAATTCCAATTGCGCCATACACTCGAGCAAGGCATGCGCCATGGTCTGGCGTATTAGCGGATCTGGCGAGAGCAACCGCGCCCCGGTTAAAGGCGTAAATGGAATGGCGGCGATGAGTTTGGGGTAATACGCCATTTTCTGCTGGGCATAGGCCTCGGCCCAGGACCAATCAAATACATACTCGCCATAGGAATGATGCTTGAGATAAAGCGGCACCGCACCGATTAACTGACCAGCGCGCCTGACCAGCAAAGGCATAGGCTCCCAGCCAGTACCCTCACCCACCGAGCCGCTACGTTCCAGGGCGCTGAGAAATGCGTGGCTTAGTTGCGGCGAACCATCACTGAGGGCATCCCATTCGGGTTGCGCCACTTCGCGCACGCCGTCACTCAGACTTATGGTGATTTCATGCTGCCCTGCCTCAGTCAATGCCTTGCTCCCCTTATATCTTGCCCATGATTAACTTGCCTATGATTAACTCGCCCATCTTCAGCAGCACGGCCACCTGCTTGCGCTGCAGGCTCAGCATACTAGGTTTTGACATGACTATGAATGGCTTTAGCCTGCACCCTCCCAGCCCAGGCACAACAAAAGGTGCTGATGCAGCAGGCAAAAAAAACACCACTACTCGCCATCGCAACTCAAGGTTGGCAACAGCAAAATAGTGGTGAAGCGGAGACTGGGCAGTGGAGCTGCCAACTGTCGCTATAACACGACAGCCTAGTAATTGTTGCTTAAGCCTGCTGAATCATCAGCCAGACCTGACTTATTTGCGCTTTCCGGCAGAATCCACCCCGTGGCCGATCACACCGCCTATGGCAGCACCACCCACGGTTCCGAAAGAGCTACCCCCGGTCAGTACAGCCCCAGCAACACCGCCTATGGCAGCGCCAGTGGCGGCATTTTTCTGTTTGGTCGACAAACCGGAGCAGCCGGTCAGCATGACAATGATCATTGCACTCATGATGGTCTTATTCATCACTTTATCCTCACAAGTTTCAGGCACCTGGGCCTGTGTACTTATTGATGAGCAAATTGCAGGCCAACATAAAAACTTATTTAATATCAATAATATAAAATTCTCAGGTGCTAAAAATCAGCTAAATTTGTCGCTAAAAAAAGACAAAATAAAAGCACTGTCCCGGCAAGGCAGTGCTTCAAAGTCATACACAAGGAAGTTTATTATTGGAATTCGCTAGTACTTACCGCCTACAGTGCGCGTTTCACGTTTACTGCAGTCACTTCTTTAACCCTTGCCGTTGCTGGCTCGGCAATATCCTGTAATTCTTTTTTCTCTATGGCTTTATGCTGACGCTCAGCAATACGTGCCTGCACGGTTTCCAGCTCGTTCATGGTAATGACACCGTCGCCATTCAAATCAAACTGCATGAAATGACGCGCAACTTGCGGCAAGGTCTCAGACGCTTCTTCACGTGAGATCACACCATTGTTGTCTTTGTCCGAACTCTGAAAACGCTCAAGAATCCGTTGACGCATAATACGGCGGCGCTCTTCAATCTGCGCATGGGCAGCGTCCACACTACGGGAATACTCGTCCAGATCACGACGCAAACGCATACGATCTTCCAGACTGATCTTGCTATCCAGGGTCTGGTGTATGTGTGCCGTTGGCACTTCCTGAATATCGGCATCACTAATGAGCACTTCAGCAGCATCGCGTGAACCTGCAGCCCAGGCATGCCCTGCAACGGCAAGTAATGCGACAGCCATCAAGCAAAGCTGCTTTTGATGTAGTAGAAAGTCACTGGTCAGTATCAACATACAGCTAAACCATACACTTACAGATCATGTGAGTCGCCTGCCTTTTATGCTTGCCTAAACCTCAACACCTGGCGCACTCAAGCAGCACAGGACCATACACGTTAAAATTTATAAAGCTCATCGGTTTAGCACGGTTTGAACATTCTGAATTTTGAATATCACACGCACGCTATTGATGGGGATGCACCCGAATGAGGCGTCATGATCACCCATTGATGTAAACTGAATGTTTCATAATGACGACTCGATGTAAAAATTTGTAACAATAATGGTGACTTGAATTTAGCCGGATCATACCAATAACATGCAGATATGCAGCAAAGCAGCGCTTGAGCATGCATACAGCAGATAAGTATTACTAAATAATCCTTTTCAGATAACCCCATTTCCGCAGAAAATACATATATGCAGACACCCGCGAAAAAAATATTAATGGTGGACGACGACCTGCGCATGCGCGAGTTGTTGCAACGTTATCTTGGCGAGCAGGGTTTTACCGTAAAAACGGTTTCTGACGCTGCGGAAATGGATCAGGTGCTGGCGCATGAACATGTCGACTTGTTGGTACTCGACCTCATGCTGCCGGGTGAGGATGGCCTGGCCATCTGTAGACGCCTGCGCGCCAATGGCAGCACAATCCCTGTCGTCATGCTCACAGCCCGCGGCGATGAGATAGACCGCATCATAGGTCTGGAAATGGGCGCCGATGATTACCTGCCCAAGCCCTTCAATCCACGCGAATTACTTGCCCGCATCAATGCCGTCATGCGCAGACATGGGCGCTTGCCCCCTGGCACCCCAGTAGCCGAGGCCGACCATATCAGCTTTGGTGATTTCATTTTTGACCCATCAACCCGCACGCTTACCAAGAATGGCGAGCCTGTCACCATTACCAGTGGCGAGTTTGCCTTGCTTAAGGTATTTGTTGACCACCCACGTCAGCCGCTTTCACGTGATCGCCTGATGCAACTGGCGCGCGGTCGTGAGCTTGATGTGTTTGACCGTAGTATTGATGTGCAGGTGTCACGCCTGCGCCGATTGATAGAACCCGATCCTGCACATCCACGCTACCTGCAGACCATGTGGGGCTTTGGCTATGTATTTGTGCCGGATGGTGAAAGTCAGAAGAGCTAGGCGACTGATTGCCAGCACAACGTTTTCGCCCTTTACTCATGCTCATCACCCCATGCTCTTCACTCGTCGCTAAAACGTGAATCTGCTACCCCGTACCCTGCTGGCCCGCGTCATGCTGCTGATTGCCCTGTTGCTGGCCGCAGGGCAGTTTGCCGCACTCAAGCTGTTCGATTACTTTGAAAGCGAGCCGCGCGCCATGGCCGCAGCCCTGCAGGCCATCACGGTAGTCAACTACACGCGGGCCTCCCTGCTTGCCGCCCATGAAAACCGCCGTCTGGCGCTGCTGTCCGAACTCTCAGGCCGTGAAGGCGTGCGCATTTATGCTGCCGATATGCTGGAAGAAATCGAGCCGCTGCCGAATGACCATCTGATACACCTGATTGCGCAAAAGATACGCGAGCGGCTAGGCAAGGACACCCTGGTGGCCATGAATCATTTCGGTATCCCTGGGCTGTGGGTGAGCTTCAACCTCGGGCAGGATGATTATTGGGTGGTGATTCCACGCATACAGGTTAACCGCCCCTTCCCCTGGCAATGGCTGGGCTGGGGGGCTTTGGTGATTATGCTGTCACTGCTGGGTGCCTACTTGATTGCCTCTAACATTCACCATCCGCTACGCTTGCTGGTCAAGGCCGCTGGCCGCTTGAGTAGCGGTGAATATCCCCCACCTTTGCCTGAAGAAGGCGCGCATGAGCTGCGTGAAGTCAGCCGCACCTTTAATGAAATGACCGAGGCCCTGGTCAGGCTGGATAATGAACGTACGCTGTTATTGGCTGGTATTTCGCATGATTTGCGTACACCTCTGGCGCGCTTGCGCTTATCGGTAGAAATGCTGCCGGATGAATCCTGCGCCAGCCTCAAGACCGGGATGATTCAAGATATAGGCGATATGGATAACATCATCCATCAGTTCCTCGATTTTGTGCGCGGTATTGAAGGTGAACCGACGCAGATGATGGACCTCAATGCCTTGCTGACTTCGATTGCCGACAGGCATATACGTGCAGGTCGCAAGATTGCCATGTCATTGGCCCCTACGCACTTAATCCCGCTCAGGCCACTGGCCATGCAGCGTCTGCTGGGCAATCTGGTGGATAACGCCTTTGCCTATGGCGGCGGCGAGGTGACATTGGCAACGCGTATCACGGCAGGCAATATCATACTCAGCGTGCTGGACAACGGCCCCGGCATCCCTGCCTCGCAAATGGAACGTCTGCTGCGGCCATTTGAGCGTTTAGATACTGCACGTGGCAATATGAGTGGTAGTGGCTTGGGCCTGGCAATTGCGGACCGCATTGCCAAACTGCACCGCGGACAACTCACCCTGCTCAATCGGCCGCAGGGCGGTTTGGAAGCCAGACTGACGCTACCTATTCAGCCGCAGGTGACGGTGCAAACCAAGCAAGCTTTTCGCGTAAACGCACAACCTCCCCGACAATAATCAGGCAAGGCGCACGCAAGCCTGCGCCCTCCACTTGCCCCGGCAGGCTGGCTAAGGTGCCCGCCACCACGCGCTGACGCTGGGTGGTGCCCTGCTGCACTATGGCAATCGGTAGCTCAGGCGCTGCGCCATGCGCAATCAACTGCTTGCAGATTTCCGGCAAGCCCACCAGCCCCATATAGATCACCACTGTCTGGCCTGTTCTCACCAAAGCTGGCCAATCAAGATCCACACTGCCATCCTTGAGATGCCCGGTGGTGAAGAGGCAAGATTGTGCATAGTCTCTATGCGTTAGTGGAATCCCGGCATAACTCGATACACCATTGGCAGCGGTAATTCCTGGCACCACCTGGAAAGGTACCTGGTGTTCCATGAGGGTTTCAATCTCTTCTCCGCCACGGCCAAAGATAAACGGGTCACCACCCTTGAGCCTTAGTACACGCTTGCCTTCCTTGGCCAGGCGTACTAACAACTGGTTGATATCTTCCTGCGGCAAAGTGTGTTGATCGCGTGATTTGCCGACATAAATCAATTCAGCATCGCGCCTGACCAGTTCCATCACTTCCTTGCTCACCAGCTTGTCGTAAACGCAGACATCGGCCTGCTGCATCAGACGCAGCGCGCGGAAGGTGAGCAGGTCTGGGTCACCCGGGCCGCCTCCCACTAAATAGACTTCGCCAAAATGCAATTCGCCGCTGCCCATGGTTGCAGCTTGCAGTGCCTCTCTGGCTTGGGTTTCCTGGCCGGAGAGCATCAGCTCTCCTATGGGGCCTTGAAACACATCTTCCCAGAAGATGCGCCGCTGCTGGCCGTTGCTGAAGCGTTGCTTGACTACATCACGGAACTCGCCCGCCAGTGCCGCCAAGCGGCCATAGCTGGCAGATCATGGTTTCTATGCGCGTACGCAGCATGCGCGCCAGGACAGGCGCGGCACCACCGCTGGAAACAGCCACCAGCAAGGGCGATCTATCGACAATCGAAGGCACGATAAAGGTACATAACTCGGGCGCATCCACCACATTGACCGGGATATTGGCCGCCTGGGCCGCCAGCGATACTTCACGGTTGACGTCCTCATTATCAGTAGCGGCGATGACGACTACCGCCCCTGTCAGATGCTGGGGTGAAAATACCGCCGCCACATGGCTGATGTGCGCCAATGACAACATGTCTTCAAGCTCGGCATGCAGCTCGGGTGCGACCACGCAAATACGCGCCCCGGCCTTGTGCAAGAGTTTGACCTTGCGGCTGGCGACTTCGCCGCCGCCTATGACCACTGCAAGACGTTGGCGGAGTTTGAGAAAAATAGGCAAGGTTTCCATGCGCGACATTTTACCCCGCGATTGGCATTCTGCAGCAGCTAAGCTAGAATGCGTCCTTACCATACTGTTTTTTCTACGCTATTTTGCAGCCTGCAACGTCGACCCCCCACTCAAGCCGCGCATTTTTATTCATCTCCGCGCACTCCACCAGCAGCATGAATACGCCAGTCACTGGCTTGACCGATAGTTTGGGCCGTCAGCAGCAGGTCAGATTGCACCAGCATTTCCCTCATAGCCCCATCTCATCAGGCGCAGCTTGCGCCTGCACTGACTCACTCAATTAGGATTTGCCTTGGAGTTCACCCTAAACCCTGAAGACAATCTGCGACTCGCCAATTTGTGCGGTGCGCTGGATGAAAACCTCAAGCAAATCGAGGATGCCCTGGAGGTGACCATTTCCCGCCGCGGTGCACATTTCCGTATTGCCGGGGAACAAACCAACACCAGGCTGGCGGCACAATTAGTAGAGAATTATTACTCCCGCGCCAGCAAGCCAGTGAGTCTGGAAGAAATACAGCTAGGCCTGGTAGAACTGGATCGACTGGCACCAGAGCAAGTCAGCACTGCCATGCCCACACTGATGACCCGCCGTCAGGATCTGCATGGCCGTACACCGCGTCAGGTGAGCTATCTGCAGCAAATTCAGGATTACGACATCACCTTTGGCATAGGCCCAGCCGGAACTGGCAAAACCTATCTGGCGGTGGCCAGCGCCATTGATGCGATGACGCGTGACCGCGTCAAACGCATTGTGCTGGTGCGTCCCGCAGTTGAAGCAGGCGAGCGCCTGGGCTTTTTACCTGGAGACTTGTCACAAAAGGTAGATCCTTATTTACGCCCACTTTATGATGCCTTGTACGACTTGGCAGGCTATGACTCGGTGAACAAGATGTTTGAACGCGGCGCGATTGAAGTGGCACCACTGGCCTATATGCGTGGCCGTACGCTCAACCAGAGCTTTATCATTCTGGATGAAGCGCAGAACACAACGCCCGAGCAGATGAAGATGTTCCTGACCCGCATAGGTTTTGGTACCAAGGCTGTGATTACCGGGGATGTCACACAGATAGATTTGGCCCGCGGCCAGAAAAGCGGTTTGGTTGAGGCGCAAAAAGTGCTTAAGGATGTGCGCGGTATTGCCTTTACCCAATTCCTTTCCGATGACGTGGTACGCCACCCATTGGTGCAGAAAATCATCAATGCCTATGAGCGCTACGATAGCGAACGTCAGTCTGCATCCACCACAGACACAGGAAACAAGTAATGCCCAAGCTGGCGATGAGTGTGCAGCTAGCAACAGAAAGCAGCGGATTGCCCAGCGAGCAACAGTTTCGCAAATGGGCGCGTGCAACCTTGCGTGTAGATACCGAGGCTACACTGCGCATCGTGGATGAAGAAGAAGGCCGTGAGCTTAATCGCGACTATCGTGGCAAGGATTATGCTACGAATGTATTGACCTTCCCCTTGACCGAAGAACCCTGGCTGATAGGCGACATTATCCTGTGTGCGCCCGTAGTCGCCCGGGAAGCGCAGGAACAGGGCATTACGCTGGAAGCGCATTATGCGCACCTCACCGTGCATGGCATACTGCATATGCACGGTTATGATCACATCGAGGAGGCGCAGGCCGAGCTCATGGAATCGCTGGAATCCGCGATCATGATCAAGCTCGGGTTTGCTGACCCCTATTTATCAGAAAAACGGAAGCTCTAAACCATTACCATGGCTGAACCGGAAAAACGCAGCGCCAACGACAAACCCCACTGGCTGGAACGCCTGACCAATTTTCTGCTGCGCGAGCCTGAAGATCGTGAACAACTCATAGAGCAACTGCACACCGCCTACGAGAACAGCCTGCTGGATGCCGATGCGCTGGCCATGATAGAAGGCGTGTTGCAGGTCTCCGAAATGCAGGTGCGTGACATCATGATCCCGCGCTCGCAAATGGATGTCATCGACATCACCGACCCCCCAGAAAAATTCATTCCCTTTGTCATTGAAGCCGCGCACTCGCGCTTCCCGGTCATAGGCGAAAACAAGGATGACGTCATTGGTATTCTGCTGGCCAAGGACTTGCTGCGCTTTTACAGCAGCCCGGAATTTGATGTGCGCGAAATGCTGCGCCCTGCCTTGTTTATCCCTGAATCCAAGCGCTTGAATGTGCTGCTCAAGGAGTTCCGCAGCAACCGCAACCATATCGCCATTGTCGTCGATGAATACGGTGGCGTAGCGGGCATGGTGACGATTGAAGACGTGCTGGAGCAAATTGTCGGCGATATTGAGGATGAGTTTGACGAGGACGAGAACGAAGACAATATCATCCAGGACGCGCATGGCCGGTATCGCGTCAAAGCGCTGACCGAGATCAGCGACTTTAATGAAGTGCTGGGCACCCAGCTTAGCGACGAAGAATTTTCCACCATAGGTGGTCTGGTCGTCAGCCAGTTCCAGCATATGCCCAAGCGCGGTGAGGAAGTTACATTCGACAATCTCAATGTCACCGTCTTGCGTGCAGATAGCCGCCGTGTTTATTCACTATTGGTAGAAATCATCCCGCCCCAACTAGAAAACGGCGCGGAATAAGGCGCACAGCAATAAACGCATAAGTCATTGTCATCACTGGAACTTTAGGCAAGAATTCAAGCTCAAAACTACTCAACCTGCTTGATGGGAGATTTCTCATGCGTACGCTGTGGCTATCCCTGTTGTTGTGCTTAATTGCCAGCCCTGCCAGCCAAGCCTTGGCGCAGGACGAACCAGCGCCTGCTGCGTCTGCGGCAGACCCTGCCAAATCTACCATCCCCACCGCAGAAACGGATTTCATCCAGAAAATCCATCAATACGATAAGGATGCGATAGTGGCGCAGTTTGGTGAGCCAGCCAGCAAGAATGACTACCACCGCGCGGGCACAGATGAATTGATGGCCTCGGTCTGGCAATACCACTACATCAACACCGACCTTGAAGGCGCGTTCTACCAAACTACTGAACTGGATTTTGTCGGCGACAATGTGGTGATGGTGGTCTTCATGAATCATGATGGCACAGACCCTGACGCTCAGCGCATACAGGTCAAGCCAGATCTATAACTCCCTGCTTCCTGCCATACAGGCGCAAAAAAAGCGATGCATGCATCGCTTTTTTATTGCTCACTGCTTAGCAGCAACAGACTATTTTTTTAGGGAATCGCGAATTTCACGCAGCAGCACAATATCTTCCGGAGTGGCCGCTGGCTTGGCTGGCTCTTCGGTCTTGAGCTTGTTGATGGCACGTATCAGCAAGAACACCGCAAACGCTACTATGGTAAAGCTCACCACTGCATTGATAAACACGCCATAGTTCAGGGTCACAGCCCCCGCTGCATGGGCGGCCGCAATAGTGGCGTAAGGCGGAGCTACTTCAGCGCCATCCTTGAGCACCAGGAATAGATTGCTGAAATCCACATTGCCCAGCAACAAGCCTATGGGTGGCATGATGACGTCATCCACCAGGGATTTGACGATGGCACCGAAGGCAGCGCCTATGATGATACCGACCGCCATATCGACTACATTGCCGCGCATGGCAAATGCCTTGAATTCCTTTAACATTTTTTCTCCTTCTAAGAATTGTGGATTGGCTGGCGCATGCAGCTGCATGCCGGATTGAAGCTTGAGCCGTTATAATGCAATAAAGTTCGAACTGCCGTCTATCTAAGCATAGCAAACCATGACTTGTGCTTAGCGTTAGAAAGGCCCAAACCCTAGCATAGAACATATACAACCCTGCCCTGAAACCCCTCTTTAAGGCTTACCCAAGGTGTCCCAGTTACTCAAGAAGTTACCCCTGTCTTATTTGCTGAGCCTGCTGGCTGGTGCCGCCACTATATTGGGCTATGCCCCTTTCTACCTCTACCCGGCCACTATTCTGGGTTTAGCGGTGTTGGTGTACCAATGGCATCAAGCCAGCTCAGCCAAGCAGGCACTCTGGCTGGGACTGAGTTTTGGCCTGGGCATGTTTGGCACGGGTATCTACTGGATTTATATCAGTCTGCATGACTTTGGTGGCATGCCAGCGGCCGGGGCCATTTTTGCCACCTTCTGTCTGAGCCTATTCATGGCCTCTTTCCCAGCGATGACAGGCTGGGGCGCACGCAGGCTGGGGCATCTGTGGATGACAATACCCGTACTCTGGGTGCTGGGTGAATGGGTGCGCGAGTGGATATTCACGGGCTTTCCCTGGTTGCTTGTGGGCTATTCCCAGGTGCCTGCCAGCCCCTTGGCTGGCTTTGCGCCGGTTCTGGGCATACACGGCGTATCGCTGGCCACTATTCTCAGCGCCAGCCTGATCGCAGCGATTGCCTTGCACTGGCGCCTGGCTGCGTCCTGGCGGCGCAATGTGCTGTTACTGCTGATGCTGGGCCTGAGTGGCGGCCTGCTCAAGCTGCCGCAGTGGAGCACGCCCATAGGTGAGCCTATCTCGGTATCCTTGTTGCAAGGCAATATCACCCAGGATTTGAAATGGGAAAATGACACTCTGCGTCAAACCCTGCAGCTGTATCTGGATATGACATTGCAAAGCCGGGCACAGCTGATTATTTTGCCGGAAACCGCTTTCCCTTTGCTTTCCACGCAGATTCCCCAGGACTATCTGGCGCAACTGAGCGGCCATGCGCGCAATAATGGCGGTAACATATTGATAGGCACCGTAGAGTCGGAAAACGGTTTGTACTACAACAGCATGCTAAGCCTGGGCACCGCCCCAGCGCAGTCTTACCGCAAAACCCATCTGGTGCCGTTTGGCGAATTCATTCCCCTTAAAGGCGTTTTCGGTTGGGTGTACGAAAACTGGTTGCAGATTCCACTGACCGACCTGGCGCGCGGTGGCTTCCAGCAACGTCCCATGCAGCTTTCCAAGCTAGCTGTAGCGCTGAATATCTGCTACGAAGATGTATTTGGCGCGGAAATCATCAAGCAATTACCCGAGGCCAGTTTGCTGATCAATACCAGCAATGACGCCTGGTATGGCGATTCGTTGGCTGCATACCAGCACTTGCAGATTGCCCAAGCGCGCGCATTGGAAACCGCACGCATGATGTTGCGTGCCACCAATACTGGCGCCACCGCCATCATCAACCCGGATGGCAGCCTGCAAGCCCATGCACCGCATTTCACCACCATGTCACTGGAGGGCCAGGCCCAGGGCTATACGGGCACCACGCCTTATGTACGCTGGGGCAATTGGCCAGTGTTGCTCTTGCTGTTTGGCAGCTTGCTGATTTTGTGGGCGCGCGGTCGATTCAAGTAACGCGGGGCAGTGTAATAATCCAGCCTTTTATGGGGTGGCAAAAAGAAGTAAAATCAAGCCCTTTTGTGCCTGCGCAAAACACACGATGCGACGGCCTCATCAACCCATTAGCCACAATCTCTAAACTTTAGTTAAGAACACCATGCTGACTTTTCAACAGATCATTCTGACCTTGCAGCAATATTGGGATAAGCAGGGCTGCGCCCTGCTGCAACCCTACGATATGGAAGTTGGCGCTGGCACTTCGCACACCGCCACTTTCCTGCGTGCATTAGGCCCTGAGCCCTGGAAGGCCGCCTATGTGCAGCCCAGCCGCCGCCCCAAGGATGGCCGCTATGGCGAAAACCCCAATCGCCTGCAACACTATTACCAGTTCCAGGTGGTGCTCAAGCCTGCGCCAGACAATATTCTGGAGCTATATCTGGGCTCGCTGGAAGCGCTGGGCTTTGACCTCAAGCAAAACGACATCCGCTTTGTTGAAGACGACTGGGAAAACCCCACCCTGGGTGCCTGGGGTTTAGGTTGGGAAGTCTGGCTCAACGGCATGGAAGTGACACAGTTCACCTATTTCCAGCAGGTGGGCGGCATCAATTGCAAACCTATCACTGGCGAAATCACCTATGGCCTGGAACGTCTGGCCATGTATCTGCAAGGCGTGGAAAACGTCTACGACCTGGTGTATTCGCGCGGCATCAATGGCGCGCCTGACCTCAGCTATGGCGATGTATTCCATCAAAACGAGGTTGAGCAATCCACCTACAACTTCGAGCATAGCGATGCCGATTTTCTCTTTACCGCGTTCAGCGCCCACGAGAAAAAGGCGCAGGAACTGATAGAGCACAAACTGGCCCTGCCCGCCTATGAACAAGTGCTCAAGGCAGCCCATACCTTCAACCTGCTGGATGCGCGTGGTGCAATTTCGGTGACCGAGCGCGCGGCCTATATTGGCCGCATCCGTAACTTGGCCCGCGCCGTGGCGGCGAGTTATCTGGACAGCCGCGCACGTCTTGGTTTCCCTATGGCGCCCAAGGCCTGCAGATGAAGTATTGGCAGAACTGGCAAAGAAAGCAGCAGCATGAGTAACTTATTAGTCGAATTATTTGTAGAAGAACTGCCGCCAAAAGCCCTGAACAAGCTGGGTGAGTCCTTTGCCAATACCTTGGCAGAAAGCCTGGCCGCACAAGGCCTGCTGGCAGCTGACTCCGCCACCACCGCCTTTGCCTCGCCGCGCCGTCTGGCCGTGCATATCACGCTGTAGCCGAGAAAGCCGCAGATAAAGCCGTGGCACAAAAGCTGATGCCCGCCAGCGTGGGCCTGGATGCCCAAGGTCAAGCCACGCCAGCGCTACTCAAAAAACTCAGCGCTTTGGGTGCCGATGCCGCGGCAGTGAGCCAGCTCAAGCGTGAGCATGATGCAAGGCCGAGATTCTGTTCCTGGATCAAACCTTGCCGGGTGCCAGCCTGGTTGATGGCCTGCAAAAAGCGCTGGATGAAGCCCTTGCCCGCCTGCCTATCCCCAAGGTCATGACCTATCAGTTGCAGGATGGCTGGAGCAGCGTCAACTTTGTGCGCCCCGCGCATGGCCTAGTGGCTTTGCATGGCAATCACATCATTCCGGTAGCCACCCTGGGACTTAAGGCTGGCAATACCACCCACGGCCATCGATTCGAGGCCAAGCATGACCCGATTACCCTACGTGATGCTGACAGCTATGCTGAGCAATTGCGTACAGAAGGCGCAGTGCTGCCAGGCTTTGCAGAACGCCGCGCCGAAATTGCACGCCAGCTTGCAGCTGCGGCAGCCAAACAGGGCCTGAAGCCGATTGACGATGATGCCTTGCTGGATGAAGTCACTGCCTTGGTCGAACGTCCCAATGTGCTGTTGGGCCAATTTGAACAAGAATTTTTGGCGGTGCCGCAGGAATGCCTGATTTTGACCATGAAGGCCAATCAGAAATACTTCCCGCTGCTGGATGCACAGGATAAGCTCACCAACAAATTCCTGATTGTCTCCAATATCAGCCCGCAAGACCCCAGCGCGGTCATTGGCGGTAATGAGCGTGTGGTGCGCCCACGCCTGGCGGATGCCAAGTTCTTCTTTGAGCAGGATAGAAAGAAAACCCTGGCCTCACGCATCCCCGGGCTGGATAAAGTGGTGTACCACAACAAGCTGGGCTCGCAGGGCGAGCGTATAGGCCGTGTGGTCAAGATTGCCCAACTGATTGCGGCATCCCTGAATCAAGCTTCCTTGCTTGAGCAGGCCGCGCAGGCAGCAGCATTGGCCAAGGCCGATCTGGTTACTGACATGGTCGGTGAATTCCCGGAGCTGCAAGGCATTATGGGCCGCTATTATGCTCAGCACGAAGGTCTGGGTGACGAGATTGCCTTTGCGATT
Organism: Methylobacillus glycogenes JCM 2850; assembly: GCF_000617925.1. Taxonomy (GTDB): domain Bacteria; phylum Pseudomonadota; class Gammaproteobacteria; order Burkholderiales; family Methylophilaceae; genus Methylobacillus; species Methylobacillus glycogenes. Next base: position 50,384 of record NZ_BAMT01000004.1, on the reverse strand, counting down.
GAAGACCATTACAAGCCACGCTTTGCTGGCGATAGCCTGCCACGTAATCAGGTTGGTAGTGTGGTGGCGCTGGCAGATAAACTGGAGACGCTGGTCGGCCTGTTCAGCATAGGTGAGAAACCTACAGGCGAAAAAGACCCCTTCGCCCTGCGCCGCCATGCCATAGGCATACTGCGCCTTTTGACCGAATCTGGCATCAACACGCCACTGGATCAGTTGCTGCAACAAGCGCTGTCGGCATTTAATCAGGTGGCAGATGAAGCCGCAGTGTTGCAGTCACTGCAGGAGTTCATCTTTGACCGCCTGGCGGGCAACCTCAAGGAGCAAGGTTATAGCGCGCAGGAAATTGACGCGGTACTGGCACTCAAGCCCCAGCAACTGGCCGATATCCCCAAGCGTCTGGAAGCGGTACGTGCGTTTGCCTCGCTGCCTGAAGCGGCCAGCCTGGCTGCGGCCAACAAGCGTGTAGGCAATATCCTCAAGAAATCTGAGGAGACAGTCAGCAGCACTATCAACACAGCCTTGTTGCACGAAGCGGCCGAGCAGGCATTGGCGCAAGCCCTGGATCAGGTAGGGCCGGAAGCCGAGCGTAGTTTCATTGCCAACGACTATACGCAGTCACTCAAGGCACTGGCAGCACTTAGAACTCCGGTTGATGCTTTCTTTGATCACGTCATGGTGAATGCCGATGATGCAGCACTCAAGGCCAATCGTTTGGCCTTGCTCGCCAAGCTGCACCATGCCATGAACCGCGTCGCCGATTTGTCCAGGCTGGCGGCTTAACCTGCACCATGGGCACCCCTATGAAACTTGTGATTCTCGACCGTGACGGCGTCATTAACTATGACAGCGCACAGTTCATCAAAAGCCCGGATGAATGGAAGCCTATCCCTGGCAGCCTGGAAGCCATTGCCTTGCTCAACCAGAGTGGCTTCCGCATTGCGTTGGCAACCAATCAGTCCGGCATAGGGCGCGGGCTATTTGATATGGCTACCCTCAATGCCATTCATGAAAAAATGCACAAGGCACTGGGGCAGCTGGGTGGGCGTATAGATGCGCTGTTTTATTGCCCGCATGCGGCTGATTCCAATTGCAATTGCCGCAAGCCTAAGTCCGGCATGATAGAGGAAATCAGCAAGCGCTTTGGCGTGGATTTGCATGGCGTGCCCAGTGTAGGCGACTCACTGCGGGACCTACAGGCCAGCGCGGCTTTCGGTGCGCAACCCATACTAGTGTTGACCGGAAAAGGCGATAAAACTCTGGCCGCAGGCAATCTGCCTGAAAATACCTGGGTCTGCACCGATCTGGAAGAAGCCGCCCAGCGCATCATCAGCGAGTTGGCTTAATTTAATACTAAAACCATGATTGTTATCCGTTCCCTTATTTATACGATAGGCATGTGGCTATTCACTATTGTGTTTACCACCGCCATCCTTCCCACCATTATTCTGCCGCGCCGTCTGCGCTATATTCTGATTACCGGATGGGCGCGCAGCATGCTGTGGTGGCTGCGTGTCAGCTGTGGCCTGAGTTATCGCGTCATAGGCCGCGAGAATATTCCGCAACAGCCCAGCATTCTCTTGTGCAAGCATCAATCCGCCTGGGAAACCCTGGCCCTGCAGCAGATTTTTCCGCCGCAGGTATGGGTGTTAAAGCGTGAATTGCTCTGGATTCCCTTCTTTGGCTGGGGGTTGGCGCTGGCTTCGCCAATTGCCATTAACAGGGCCGCTGGGCGCGAGGCGCTGAAGCAATTGGTGAGCAAGGGTAAGGAACGCCTACAGCAAGGCTTCTTTGTCGTGATCTTTCCCGAGGGTACACGCATCGCCCCAGGCAGCCGCGGCAAATATCATATAGGTGGTGCCTGGCTGGCCACGCATACCAAATCCTTGGCGGTGCCTATTGCACACAATGCGGTGAGTACTGGGGCAAGAATTCATTCCTCAAACGCCCTGGCACCATCACCCTCAGCATAGGTCAGCCTATAGATACCACCAAGCTCAAACCTGATGCCCTCAACCAGCAGGTAGAAGCCTGGATTGAGCAGGAAATGCTACGGCTGCCTCAGCTGTGAAGTTGATATGAACCAGCATGTGTTAGCCCTGCCCAACGGTGAACGCATTGCCTACCTGCTGGAACGTAGGCAACGCAAAACCATAGGCATGAAGATTACTGCGGAAGCCTGGTGGTGCATGCGCCACTGCGACTTAAGCAGACTGATCTTGAGGGTCTGCTGCTGACCAAGGCACGCTGGATCAGCACCAAGCTCAAGGCTAGGCAGGCATCTGCCCTGCCCGCCATGCAATGGGTAGATGGCGCCAGCCTGCTTTGGCTGGGAGAGCCGATTACGCTGGAAATTATCCCCGCTGCGCGTAATAGCCGCCCGCGTCTGGAACAAGGCATATTGAGCCTGACCACCACCAATATTAATGACCACGTCAGCATCGCGCGCCGGGTTGTGCAGTGGTATCACAAACAGGCCATGGAAGACTTTGCCCGCAGGCTGCAATTGCTGGCAACCAAGCTCGGCGAGCCCCTGCCGCCGCTCGCGCTTTCCAATGCCCGCACACGCTGGGGCAGTTGCAATTCCAGACGCGAAATTCGCTTGAATTGGCGTTTGATCCAAGCCAAACCCAGCATTATCAACTACGTCATTGCCCACGAGCTTGCTCATCTACGCGAGATGAATCATTCCGCACGTTTCTGGGCAGTGGTGGCGAGTATCTATCCTGAATACCGTCAGGCAGAGCTTGCTCTCAAGCAATGCTCTGCCTTGCTGTATCAATTAGGTTAATCAAGCTCAGTCAGCAATCTCTATTGTTGTTTTTATGATGCAACAATAATATACTGCCCTGCATGCAACTGACTAAATTCACCGATCTGGGTTTACGCGTACTGATGTATGTGTCGCAGCACGATAGAGAGTCGCTGATCACCATCAGCGAAATTGCGACGCAATTCAATATTCCGCGCAATCACCTGATCAAGGTCGTCACCTTCCTCAACAAAACCAGTTGGATACAAACCACACGCGGCCCAAGTGGCGGCTTGCGCTTGGGCACAGACCCAGCCAGCTTGCGCCTGGGTCATGTTATCCGCACCCTGGAAGGTAGTGAATCGCTAGTGAATTGCCAGGAGCCGCCCTGCCCTCTCGCTGGCATGTGCGGCCTGAAAAGCGCACTGGATTTTGGTTTGAATGCGTTTTACGAGCATATGGACCAATACACCCTCGCCGATGTGACCCAGGCACGTACTGCCCAAGTCATCCTGCAGCTGCAACAACAACACCTGAGCATCAGCCACTAAATAATTTCAGCATTGTTTATGTCCAAGATTACATCTCGCCGCTATTGTTTCATTTTATATACAACATAAGGAGTCATCATGCTTTCTGCCAGCGCTCGTCCCTATATTGATGCCAGTGTTCCCGTCTTGCGTGAACACAGCCTGGATATCACTAAAGTGTTCTACGCCAATATGCTGGGTGCCCACCCCGAGCTGAAGAACCTGTTCAATATGGGTAATCAAGCGAGCGGCGTGCAGCAGCAGTCTCTGGCTTCGGCCTTGTTTGCCTACGCCGCCAATATTGCTAATCCGGCAGCGCTGGCGCCCGTCGTGACGCGCATTGTGCATAAGCACGCGGCGGTTGGACTGACTGCTGCGCACTATCCTATTGTCGCCGAGCATCTGCTGGGTGCCATCAAACAAGTGCTTGGTGATGCTGCCAGCGATGATTTGCTCAGCGCCTGGGGCGAAGCTATTGGCTGCTGGCCAACCTGTTGATAGAAGAAGAAAAGAAACTGTATGCCGCCACTGCAACTACCCCAGGAGCATTGAAAACACTCAAAGTGGTGCGCAAAGTCTTTGAGTCCGAGCATATCGCCTCGTTTTACCTGCAAACTGAAGATGGTCAGCGCCCAGGCGATTTTCAGCCCGGCCAATATATCAGCGTAGAAATGCAGTTTGATGGTGGTCAGCGCCGCCAGTTGCGCCAGTACAGTCTCTCGGATTCGCAAGCGGCTCCCTGGTGGAGAATCTCGGTCAAACGTGAACAGGCACAGGACCAACTCCAGGGCCAGGTTTCCAACTGGCTGCATGATGAAGTGGAAGTGAGTGCCAGCATTCAAGCCACGCCAGCTTTTGGCGATTTCATGCTCACGCCTGTGGTCAGCGAGCGTCCTTTGGTGCTGTTATCCGCCGGGGTAGGTATCACGCCTATGTTGTCAATGCTGAACTCGGTACGCGATCTGGCACCACAACGCCAAGTCTACTTTGCGCATGCTGCCCGTAGCCCAGCCTGGCAAGCGCATAGCCTGGATCTGCAAGAAGCGCGCAACCGCATGTCTGCATTGGAAATTGCATTGTTCTACGAAAGCCTGGAAGGTGCACATGGCAGCATAGGTGGCGTTTACCAAGGCAGAATGGATGTGTGCACACTATGGCTGAGGCACTATTGCACGCGGACATCTACCTGTGTGGCCCGCTGGGCTTCATGCAGGCGCAAAGGCAGCAACTACTTGAGGCTGGTGTCGCGGCGGAACGTATACAGCGTGAGGTGTTTGGCCCAGACCTGCTGGATCATTTACTGTAAATGTTGGTGGAGTGCCCTGAGCAGAATACTCAGGGCTGGGAGGCGTCAGTTAAATGAACTGACGCCATCTGATTTCAGGCAAAACTGATGGGCATCAGGCCATTAGCGTTGGGTTCGGCGTGTGCTTCACGCAGGCACTGGCGAGCACAGCTGGCACATTGACCGCATTCTGCGGCCACACCCAACTCGCGGCGCAAATCCTTGAGATTTTTGGCTCCAGCTCGCGCGGCCTGCAAAATTTGGCGATCGGTTACCGCGCGACAAACACAGACGTACATATCAGGCTTACCAGCAACTTTCTCATATCAGCCCAGCAAATGGCCGGGATTAGGTTGATGTAACGTTTGATATATAAAACAAACGATAACTATTATCGTTTTTAACTCAAATACTTGTCAAGAAAAATTCCTGCCTTATTCTTAAAATCCCCACACCCAGCTATAGACAACCTCACTCTTAACTCCACGCAACAGCAGGCCAAAAAAAACCGCAGACTGGCTGCGGTTAGGGGCTTGCATAGAAGCAGTAGACTGAAAAAGCAGTTTAGTCTGCCGCTTCCATATGCGCTTGCAGGTAATTCGGTAGGGTCACGTCCGCAATCAAGGTTTGCTGGGTTTCCAGCCAATCAATCGCAGCTTCACTTTTTTCCAGCAGTTCCTGTACCAGATCCCGGCTGACGTAATCTTGTAATTTCTCGCACAGGGCCACGGCCTCAATCAGCAAGGGCCTGTGGATTTCCCGCTCATACTTAAGGTCGCCCTGTAGGCACTCAACCACATTCTCGCCTATCAGCAACTTGCCCAGATTCTGCAGATTGGGCAGGCCATCGAGAAACAAGATGCGCTCTATCAGCTCATCAGCTTCCTTCATGACGCGTATGGACTGCTTGTATTGGTAGTCGTTGAGTTTTTCCAGGCCCCAATTGCGGAACATGCGCGCATGGAGAAAATACTGGTTGATCGAGGTCAATTCATTCTTCAACACCTTGTTGAGAATGTCGATAATTTGCTTGTCGCCTTTCATGATTTACTCCTTATGCTGCCGCGCCAGATTTGATCTGACTTTGCAGGTAATTCTCCAGACCCACCAAGCCTATCAGGCGCAATTGTTGCTCAATCCAGTAAGCATGATCCATCTCGGTATCATCCAGTTGTACCAACAACATATCGCGAGTGACGTAATCGCCCGCTTTCTCGCATTTGGCCATGGCCGCCTTGAGGTCACCCACTACTTGGTATTCCAGCGCCAGATCAGACTTGAGCATCTCAACCACGTTACTACCCACGGTCAGTGGATTACGCTTTTCCAGATTGGGTTTGCCTTCGAGGAACAAGATGCGCTGAATAATCGCGCGCGCATGCTGACGCTCGTGATCAGACTCATGCAGACTCTTTTCTGCCAATAAATTCAGACCAAAATCGGCATACATTTCGCCGTGGATTAAATATTGATCTACAGCGGTTAACTCACCAGCCAGTAGCTCATTCAGGGTATCAATGATTTTCTTATCGCCTTTCATAGCGCCTCCACGGGTTTTTTATACGATGCAGGCATGATACCCAAAGTCATGACCAATAGATAGGAAAATGTTATATAAATTATTGATTTTAAATGATTTTATAAAGAAAAATACCAACAAGAATCATTCTTTCTCAGACTAAATTCTAGTCCTTCATTTAACCGCTAAATCTCAAACAATATTTAGCGGCATGTGTATAAGATGCCCCCAAAATACGGACATAATAAAACCCGCCGTAGCGGGTTTTATTATTAAAAACATTCTGTTAGATTTTTAAAACAACAGCCTCTTTTAAATATTTAGCTCACTCCCCTTGTGCCAAGCATGGAGGCAAGCTGTGCTCAAATGCAGATTCAAGACAGAGTTGAACGCAAATCAAATGCAGCCATAGGCGCTGCCTTAGGCATTAGTCCCACCATCAACCACTATATTGCTACCAGTAATCTGTTTGGCAGCGGGGCTGGCGAGGAAGGCCACACTCTCAGCAATATCGTCTACCGTAGCGTATTGTCCCAATGCGCCCAATGCCCTTAAACCATCAGCATGGTCACCATCCGCAGGGTTCATATCGGTATCTGTGGGGCCTGGATGTACATTGTTGACGGTAATGCCTTTGCCACCCAGGTCTCTGGCTAATCCCCGCGTGAATGCAAGTAAAGCGGATTTGGTCATGGAGTATACCGTTGCACCTTCAAAAGCCACCCGCTCCGCCAGGCATGAGCCTATTGAGATAATTCTTCCGCCAGCCTGCAAGTGCGTAATGGTAGCTCGCGTGAATAGCACTACGCCGCGGATGTTGACGGCGATCACAGCGTCAATTTCTTCAATACTCATTTCAGGGAGTGAGCCTCCGGCATTGATCCCAGCATTGTTCACCAGTATGTCTATACCACCGAGCTGAGCCACGGTATTTTCGACAGCCTGGGTAATTGAGTTGGCATCTTTACTGTCGGCCTGAACTGCCAGACCTTTGCGGCCTAGGGCTTGTATGCCCTGCACCACGCTATTGGCTTTATCCGCAGATTTTTCATAGGTGATGGCAACATCCGCGCCACGTTTCGCAAGCAATATGGCAATGGCCGCGCCTATTCCTCTGGATCCCCCTGTTACCAAAGCTTTTTTACCTAACAAATCTTGCATTTTATTTCTCCAAATAGTCGTATGTATCAGGAATGATGCACGAGAAATATTGCTAAAAATATTAAGCTACGTCACTAGATGCATTGCTTTACAGGCACTGCTTGAGAAGTGCTCATGATGGGATTTTGCCTGAACCACAAAACCCCAGGCTGATCACTAGATAAGGCTATTTTTAACAAGCTGTAAAGCTAGAGTACTTCTAATATAGGTTCAAACTTGTCTGATCAGAGCTGCCACTAGTATGCCAGCTGCGATGGCAGGCAAGGGTTTCTTCAGCCAGAGCATCATGAGCGCTGTTGTCAGCAAGGCCATTCGTGCAGCGATATCGCCATTCAGTGCAATAGGAGCAAGCAAGGCCACCAGCACGGATCCGGACATGGCGCGGATAAAACGTCTGACACGTTCATTGATAGGTACCAGCGACATGATAAACACGCCACCCAGACGGGTAGCCAGCGTCACCAAGGCCATCACGATCACTACAAAAATCGCGCCCCATGCTGTGGTTTCAATGTTCATCTGCTGGCTCTTCCCAAATCATACCCAACAAACCGCCTGCCAAGGCGCCTACTACCACATGGCTGTTTTCCGGCAGATACCAGTAGCTAAGCAGGGAGGCTAGCGCCGCCACGGTCCAGATCGCCAGCACGCGCCAGTTTTTCTCAACATCCACCACCATGGCCAGCAGAAAGCAACCCATGACCATATCCAGGCCTATGCTTTTAGGGTCTGCCATCACGCTGCCCAATGCCAGCCCAAAACAGGTGCCGGACACCCAGAACAACCACAGGGTGGCCCCTCCGCCCAGCAATATGCCAAAGCCGGGACGTCCGTGATTGAAAGCCTGCAAGGACATGGCCCAATTGGCATCTGAAGTGACTCCCATCAATCCATAGCGCTTTGCTGGCGGTAAATGACTGAGCCATGGGTATAAGCTAGCCCCCATCAACAGATGGCGGGCATTGATCGCAAATACGGTCAACATCATAGTCAGCAGCGGAATGTGGGTGCCCCAGAGATCTAGCGCCGCAAACTGTGAGGCACCAGCAAACACCAGCATGCTCATGGCGAGTATGGTGAGTTCGCTCAAGCCAGCCTGACTGGCGGCCAAGCCAAATGCTGCGCCAAAGATAGCGACAAATACTGAAATTGGTATCAGTTGCTTGAAACCAGCCCAGACCAGCGCCTTGTCTATTTTAGCCAAGGCTGCATCGGCAACTGCCATGGCTACATCCTTTTGTATGCATTGATGTTAATTACCTTAATCATGAATTCCGCAGCATAGGCCAAGCCGCTGTGTGGCAAAACACCAGTAATAGCTGATTAGCGCAGGCGTAAAGCGTTGATGATGACGATCAGTGAGCTTACCGACATGCCTATGGCCGCCATCCAGGGAGCAATCAAGCCTGCGGCAGCAAAAGGCAGGGCCACGGCATTATAGACCAGCGCCCAGGTGAAGTTCTGCCTGACCACGCTGACCGTAAAGCGCCCGGTGCGGATGGCATGGGCAATTTCCAGCAAATGTTCACCCAGGAGGACAATATCACCGGATGCCCTGGCCATTTGCGTACCGTTACCCATCGCAAACGATACCTGGGCACCCGCCAGCACCGGGGCATCATTGATGCCATCGCCTACCATGGCAACCACCTTGCCTTGTTGCTGCAAATCGCGCACGGCGGCGAGCTTGCCTTCAGGTGTCATCGCCGCCTGCCACTGAGTGATGCCAGCCTGGCTAGCGAAGTGAGCCACACTGGAGCTGGTGTCACCACTGAGGATGGACACCGAGATACCTAAGTCACTCAACTGTTGCATCAAGGCTGGCACCTCGGGGCGTGCGCTATCTTCCAGCACAAACGCTGCCAGCACTTGCTGCTCATTGCTGAGCCAGGCCAGGCTGGCCCCTGGTGCTAGGGTAGGCAGGGCTGGGTAGTCTAGTGCAGGGTTGAGCGCGGAATTACCTATAAAGAGACGTTGATTCCGGCCCACATAAGCCAACTCTCCACTCATGCCTTTACCGGGGAAGTTTTGCGCGGCTTGCACTTGGAGTAAGGCCCCAGTTGGCACGCGTTCAATAAAGCTGCGCGCCAAGGGATGTTCTGAGGCTTGCTCTAGGCTGGCCGCAAGCTGTAAAGCCTGCTCTTGCTTTAAATCATGCCAGGTGAAAACCTGTGTGATTAGCGGACGCCCCAATGTCAGCGTTCCGGTTTTGTCAAAGACCACATGATTGACCTTGGCCAGGGATTCCAGCGCATGTCCACGAGTCACCAGCACACCACGCCCCACTAGATGTGAGCCTGCCGCAGCGAAAGCAGCGGGCGCTGCCAAAGACAAGGCACAAGGGCAGCTCACTACCAGCACAGCCAAGATAATTTCGAAACTGCGTGCAGGCTCTATCCACCACCACACCACACCAATCACAATCACCGCCAGCAATAGCACCGAGGTAAACACCATGGCAACCTGGTCTGCCACCCGTGCCAACCTGGGCTTTTCAGCTTGTGCTTTGTCGAGCAGCCTCGCGATACCTGCGATCACTGTCTGCTCACCCAAGCCCGTTACCTGAACACGTAACGGGCTTTCATGGTTGATACTGCCCGCATACACCTCAGAACCTACCGCTTTAGGCACGGGCTTGCCTTCGCCAGTCAGCAAGGACTCGTCCACCTGACTGGCGCCATCAATCACCAGCCCATCTCCAGCAATGGTTTCACCCGGCTTGATCTGCAGAATGTCGCCAAGGCGTAAATCATGCAGTGCCACCAGCTCGGCTTGTTGTTGTGCATCCAGCCGGGTAGCCATGGCCGGAATCAATCGATGCAGATTTTCTGCGGCTTCAACCGATTTCTCGCGTGCATTGCGCTCCAAATAACGTGTTGCCAGCAGGAAAAAGAGCAACATGGTCAGGGTGTCGTAATACACCGTGCCCTGCCCTTGCAGCGTTACCCAGATGCTGCCCGCAAATCCGGTCAACAAGCCCAGGCTGATAGGCACATCCATGCCTATGCGTCGGTTCACCAAGCTACGCCAGGCGGCCTGATAAAACGGCCAGGCGGCATACGTCATGGCGGGCACGGTCATGACTAGGCTAAACCAGCGCAGCAAATGCTCGGTGGCTGGCTCCAAGCCCTGTGCAGGCCCCGCATAAAAGGCCACGGCCACCATCATGACCTGCGCAGCGCAAAGCCCGGCAATCGCCAGACGGCGGAAATCCAGACGGCGCTGACGCTCTCTAACTGCCTCTTGTTGCTGAGCGTTGAAAGGATGGGCGTGATAGCCCAGTTTGCGGATCTCGGCGAGGATCTGACTTAAGCGCAGACGTTGATTGTCCCAACGGATACGGGCGCGGTGGGAGGCATAGTTGATGCTGACGGAGATCACTCCCGGCAGCTGTTGCAAGTGTCGCTCGTTAAGCCATATACAGGCAGCGCAGGTAATGCCTTCCAGAATTAAACTGGCTTCGAGTTGTTCGCCCGCTTCATCATGCACAAAGCTTTTTTGCACTTCGGGGTGATCGTAAAGCTCAAGCTGGCGCAGTTCATCGGGCACCAGTTGCTCTGCGGTGTTGGGCATCTCGGTGCGATGCTGGTAATAGGCATCTAGCCCATTGGCGACTATGGACTCAGCCACGGCCTGACAGCCGGGGCAACACATACTACGGCGCTCACCGAATATGCTGACATGGAAATCGCTTGCCTCAGGGACAGGCAAGCCACAGTGATAACAGGCTAGCTGCACGGCAGCCGTCTATTCCTCGCCGATAAACAGCGACTGTTGCTTACGGAAACGTTGATCGCCGAGCTTGACCAGCATTTCTGCGACCCAGCGCCCAGAATCCGGCAGGGTCACCTCAGCGACATAATGCCCTGGTGACTGCTCACGCATGACATAGCTTTGGTCATCACGACTATTGGCCATGCGCCAGAAATTCAGCGTCAGTTCAGCCTGGCTGATAGGCTGGCCGTTTTCATCTTTCAATTCCACGCTGACCTTTTTTGGCTGGTCGGGGGCCAGGCTTTCAATATCGGCAAGCTTGAGTTGCCAACCCAGCGCCTGTTGTTGCTCCAACTGCTGCAAGTGGGGTTGGTAACTTTTATTGCGGTCATGCGGCATGACACCGGGGAAGCCAGTATGCACACGCTGATTTTCTGGGCTGGGCAAGAATACCGAGGTCAAGCTTTGAGGCAAGCCACGCCCGGCAATGGAAAGCAGGATGGCATTGGAGATCACCAGAAAAATAAAGAAACCGATGATGATTTTTGGTGCCCAGTGCAAGGTCTGCTGCTTCTGCCGCATGCCACCGAACACCCCCAACAAGCCAGCGTTGGCAAGGAATACCGCAAAATGAATTGCCAACACATCACCCCCACCCCAGTGCTGAGTGCTATAGACGATATACATGACAAAAGGAATGGCACCACTGAGCACTGCCGCCCAGAAATTGGCAAGACGTAGCGCCCGCAACAAAAAATAGAGGGCAATCGCAAACACCAGCCCACCAAACAGGGTCTCGGCTATCGACAATAAAGGAATCAGGCTCAGCATTATTTAGTAACTATGGTCTTGTAAATATGATTAGTGGCTATAGAAATTGGTTTTCACTACCACAGGCTCGGCTTCTGCCTGTGTGGGGATAATGATGAAGGAAAACTCCTTGGTATTACGCGCCTGCTCAGCGCTTAAGTCCACCTTGGCATTGAGGCTCAGGGTCTTACCCGCACGCACGCGTATTTGCGGAATATGGCCGATATCAAGCGCGTTTGGTGGTATGCCTTGCACCCTTAGCTCGTAGCGCTGTTCATGTTCGGTCTTGTTGATAATGTTGACCTGGTAGCGATTGCGCACGCTGCCATCGGACAGCATGACAAACAAAGGCTGCCTCACCTGCTGCACGCTGGCTTCGGTGGCATGGCGCGAGCCTATGTTATAGAACAGAATGCCAGTAGCAATCACCAGCGCCGCCGCATAACCCAACACCTTTGGCCGCTTCCATTCCATGCGGGGTGCATGCGGTGCGCTGCTGGCCAGGTTCTGCTCGGAGTCATAGCGTATCAATCCACGCGGTGACCCCACCGAATCCATAATGGTGTTGCAAGCATCTATGCATAAGCCGCAGGAAATGCATTGATACTGCAGACCATCGCGTATATCGATACCAGTGGGGCAAACCTGCACACAGAAACCACAGTCTATACAATCGCCATGACCACTGGCCTGGCGTTCTTCCCTAGTCTTCAGCCCCTTGGCCGGAGCCTTGCGCCCGGCACTGCCTTCGCCGCGCTTCGCATCGTAAGCCACTGCCAGGGTATCGGCTTCGTACATCACGCTCTGGAACCGCGCATAAGGGCACGCCAGTGTACAGATATGCTCACGCGACAAACCTGCCGCCACGTAGGTCGTAATGGTCAGCACCACTACCGTGATATAGCCCGCCTCAGCAGCACTGCCGTTGAATAACCTGGGAATAAAATCTGGCGCATAGGTGAAATAGCAGGCAAAAGTGACCCCAGTCCAGAACGAGACCAATACCATCAAGCCATGAGACGCGCCCATTTTGAGGATTTTTTCTGCATTCCATGGCTGTTTCATCAAGCGTAAACGCGCGGGTCGCTCACCCTGGATCATGCGCTCTATCATGATAAAGAGATCAGTCCACAGCGTCTGGAAACAGAAATAGCCACACCAGGCACGGCCTATGAGGCCAGTGGTGAAGAATAGCAACGCCGCTGCAATAAACAGCAGCATGGCCAGCCAGAAGATATCCTGGGGATAAACGACTAGATCGAAGATAAAGAAGCGACGTGCATCGAGATCGAACAGCAAGGCCTGACTAGCGCCTGTGCTCCTCTCCCATGGCATCCACGGCAATAGGAAATATACAGAATAGGCAATCACCATGACTGCCGTCTTGAAAGTGCGGAACTTGCCTTTTACAGAACGAGTGACAATGGGGATTTGCCGGTTGAGTAACGGTGATTTCTTGACACTGTTGACCGAGCTGCTGGCATCCATACGACTTAGTCATTACCCCCGTAAAGAATAAGATCGACGTTTCAGAACATCAGGGCCCACGCATTGCTGCGTGAGCCCTGGTTCAGGCATCGATTAGACAGGCACTGCTTGCATGCCTTGATTTAACGCTGAGTCAGCTTATCTACCGCCACCCAGGCTGTCATGTACATAGACCGTCAACAGCTTGATTTGTTCTGGCTTGAGACGGCCACCCCAGGTTGGCATCACGCCTCTGTCCAAACCTGCAGTAATCACGCGCTTCACTTCCGCCAGCTTGGCTTCTTGGCCAGACTTGCCGCCTACATCTGCCCATAGCCAGATCTTGTCGGTCAAGTTAGCAGAACCATCTGTGTATTACCCTTGGCTTCTGCGCCATGGCAGTAGTAGCAACCCGCGTCTTCGCTCTTGAACAGCTGAGCACCCGCAGTAGCTTGGGCAGCATCGTGCGGCTCACCCGACAAGCTCAGTACAAAGTGACCCAACTGCGTAATCTGCTGCTCGTTCAGTACCTCCTTGAACGCTGGCATGAAACCACGGCGGCCATGAACAATGGTCTGGTTGATTTCATCATAAGTGCCACCAAACTGCCAATGGTCATCGGTCAGATTAGGTGCAAAACCAATCTTGCCCTGACCACCTGCCTGATGGCAGGGTGCGCAGTTATCGGAGAACAAGGTCTTGCCAGCAGAGTTGACGAACTGCATCAGCTCAGCATCCTTGGCCACATCCTCGAAGGACATGGAGGCCACCTTGTCAAACCATTGCTTCTGGCTGGTCTGCATTTCGTTCATTTCATGCATGAACTTGGAACGCATATTCCAGTGCGTGGTTTTTTCCACTTCCTTGCCGTCTGCCGTCACCGCTTTGTAGGTAATGGTGTGCAAACCGGGAATACCCTTGGTGAACTGGTTGCCTATAGGCCAAGCTGGATAGAGCAGCCAGTAAACCACGGTAAAGATGAAAGTGATGTAGAAACCCCAGATCCACCAAGCGGGCAAGGGGTTGGTGTATTCCTCGATACCGTCCCAGCTATGACCAGTGGTCTTTGGGTTTGTCGTAGCCTTATCCTGACTCATACTGTTTTCCTAACTAAATTTCGTCATCTTGCAGCGGAATGTTCTTATGGCTTTCCAGCCTTTCGCCGCGTTGCTTGCTTCCGAAGACATAGAACAAGATGCCGCAGAACACGATGAAGAAAATTGCCAACGACAAAGGCTTGGTATTCTCAAATCGCGTAAACCAAAGCATCCATTCCATCATCTTTTCTCCTTAACGGAATTTGACGAAATAATCGTCGTCATACTTTTTGAAATCAACATGGTGCCTAGCACCTGCAGGTAGGCAATCAAGGCATCCAACTCAGTGATATTGCTTGGATCGGTATCATAGTTACCAAGCTGAGCCTGAGCGATCAGGTTCTTCTCTGCATCTGGAATGTGCAGGCTCTTGGCTACATCAGCACCAAAGTCTTTCACGTTGCGCTCGTACTCCGCCTTGCTGTTGGAGTAAGGCACGCCTGTAGTGCGCAATGCCTTGAGGCGCAATTCAATATCCGAGGTATCCAGCTTGGTAGTTGCCAACCATGGGTAATTAGGCATTACCGATTGCGGCACCAGGGAGCGCGGTGCAATCAAGTGCTGGGTATGCCAATCGTTGGAATACTTGCCACCCACACGCGCCAAATCAGGACCAGTACGCTTGGAACCCCATTGGAAGGGGTGATCGTACTTGGACTCTGCTGCGAGCGAGTAGTGGCCGTAACGCAGGGCTTCATCGCGGAAGGGACGTATCATCTGCGAATGGCAGAGGTAGCAACCTCACGGGTGTAAATATCACGGCCACGTTGTTCTAACGGTGTGTAGGGGCGCACGCCCTCAACCTTTTCCACCGTTTCCTTGATGAAGAACAGTGGGATGATTTCCACCATGCCACCCGCACTGATGGCGAGCATGGTGAACACCAGCAAGATGCCTAGGTTGCGCTCAATTTTGTCATGCTTCATGAATAACTCCAGTAACTTGTCTTTAACTCAACCGCATCAGGCTGCAGCGATGTTCAGGTCAGCGTGGGGAGCAGTGCTACCCTGGCGTATGGTTTTGAACATGTTGTAGCACATGATCAGCATGCCAGTGAGGAAGAAAGCCCCACCGACTGCACGCATGACATAGAACGGTTGTGCTGCCGCAACAGACTCGACAAAGGAATACTGCAAGTTACCGAAGTCATCGAAAGCACGCCACATCAGGCCTTGCATGATGCCGGAGATCCACATGGCGGTGATGTAGAGCAACACGCCTATCGTTGCCAGCCAGAAGTGCACATTGATCAAGCGCAGGCTGAACATCTGGGTGTTCCAGATACGTGGCACCAGGTGATACATACTGCCGAAGGTAATCATGCAACCCAGCCCAGCGCACCGGAGTGCACGTGACCTACGGTCCAGTCAGTGTAATGCGACAAGGCATTCACATCCTTGAGCGACATCATCGGGCCTTCAAAGGTGGACATGCCGTAGAAGGACAAGGCCACAATCAGGAAGCGGATCACAGGGTCAGTACGCAGCTTATCCCAGGCACCGGACAAGGTCATGATGCCGTTGATCATGCCGCCCCAAGATGGCAGCAACAACATGATGGAGAAGGTGGCAGCCAATGTGCCAGTCCAGTCAGGCAGCGCAGTCCAGTGCAAGTGGTGCGCACCCGCCCACATGTATAGGAAGATAATGGCCCAGAAGTGCAGAATGGACAGACGATAGGAGTAAACCGGACGACCAGCTTGTTTGGGCACAAAGTAGTACATCATGCCGAGGAAGGCCGCAGTCAGGAAGAAACCCACCGCATTGTGACCATACCACCACTGTGTCATGGCATCTTGAGTGCCAGAGAACAGGCTGTAGGACTCTAAGGAGAACAGCTTGATAGGCACTTGCAGGTTATTGAAGATGTGCAGCAGGGCTGTAGCCAGAATGAAGGCGAGGTAGAACCAGTTGGCCACATAGATATGTGGTTGTTTGCGCTTCATCAGGGTGCCGACATAAATGGCCAGATAGCTCACCCAAACCACCAGGATCAGCAAGTCAACTGGCCAAACCATTTCTGCGTACTCACGTGCCTGGGTGTAACCAAACATATAACCCAATGCTGAGAGCGCTACAGCCGTTTGCCAGCCCCAGAAGGTGAAGTTCGCCAGACGCTCGCCACCAAAGAGGCGGGCCTGACAGGTACGTTGCACCACATAGTAAGAGGTAGCAAACAAGGCGCTACCACCAAAGCCAAAGATCACGCCACTGGTATGCACCGGGCGCAAACGGCCAAACGTGATGTAGGCACTATCAAAATTCAGGAAGGGGAATGCCAGTTCGGAGGCGATATACACACCGACGAACATACCAATCGCCCCCCAGACCAAGGTCATGATGGCGAACTTGCGAATAATATCGTAATTATATTGTT
This sequence comes from Methylobacillus glycogenes JCM 2850, assembly GCF_000617925.1. Taxonomy (GTDB): domain Bacteria; phylum Pseudomonadota; class Gammaproteobacteria; order Burkholderiales; family Methylophilaceae; genus Methylobacillus; species Methylobacillus glycogenes. Next base: position 33,673 of record NZ_BAMT01000004.1, on the reverse strand, counting down.
CGCTAGTACCAACACCAGCAGTCGCGACGCTTGCCGTTGCCATTACTATCTCCTCACACAAAATCTATACTTGAAAAAATCCCAAAATTATATGCTCTATCCAATCGCTTGGACAAGAAAAACCCTAATAAAAGTGGGTAATATCATGTGCTAATTCCGCTGGCGTTTGATCATGCCGTAAAAACGCGCGAATTTTTCCTTCCCGGTCAAACACATATACGCCAGCACTATGATCCATGGTATAGGAGTCACCATCTTCTGTCGCTTGCTTGCGATAGACCGCTCGGTAATTTCTTGCCGCCTCTTTCAGCTGCGCTGGCGTACCGACAAGTCCTAAAAAGTCAGGATGAAACGACGGCACATACTGCGCCAGGATTTCCTGAGTGTCACGCTCCGGGTCTACGGTAATGAACAGTACTTGCACATCCCTGGACTTATCCCCAAGCAGTTTCATTGCACTCGCCAGAGACATCATTGTCGTGGGGCACACATCCGGGCAACGCGTATAGCCAAAGAAAACCGCGACCAACTTACCCTTAAAATCATCGAGATGCCTAAGTCGCCCCATGTGATCAGTGAGCGTAAATTGCCCATTGATGCTGGAACCCGTGACATCCGTACCCACCAAGAAATCTGTCTGCGGCGCCGGGCCACAGCCCAGCAACAGCAAACTTAAACCCATGCAAAATTGTTTTAGCACCCTACCCTCGATTTGTTGTGCCAACCTGATTGAACATTATCAGCTAGGCGAGCATTTACTCCAATCAAGGGCAGAGTTGCACTCAATTAAAAACGCTTACCAAAACCAAAGCCTACAACCCAGGGGTTGATATCCAGACTGTCGATCTTGGGGCCATTCTTCAATTTGACGTCGGTATCTATCCACAAATATTTAATATCAGCATTGATCAGCCAGCCATCAGCCAGGTTGTAGTCAAAACCAGCCTGCAAAGCAGGGCCCCAGCTATTGCGCTCAACACGGATATCCTGATCCAACTGATCGGAATGCAGACCGTTATCCATGAAACGGGTGTAATTCACACCAGCGCCTACATAAGGATCAAAGGTTTGGTCAGGACGGAAATGCCACTGCGCAGTCAGCGTAGGTGGCAGCAGATTGACTGAACCCAGCCCTTCGCTAGCGACACCGTTAGCTCCCTTGATACCCACGTTATGCCGCGTACCTAGCGCCAACACCAGTTCCAGCGCGATGTTTTTGGTGACATAGTAGGAAATATCCAACTCGGGAATCACCTTATCGCTTACTTCCAGCTTGGAGCCAGCGCCAGCACCGAGCAGAGAATTGGTGTAATCACCCAAACGGCTATCTTCATTTGGGCTGACGTTAACCGCACGCGCCCGCACCACCCAATCACCAGCCTCAGCCATTGCTGCCGCAGGCACCATTAATGCACAGACCAACATCATTGTTTGCTTGATTTTCATTTTATTGCACTCTCCAGAATTACCCACAAAAATCCTATGGGTTTGATTCTACCCCCATTACCCATAATTTAAAAGTGGTTAATAGCTTATTAATTTAGTCAACTAATATAACAAGACATCAATCCGACCATTTTTATAGCTTAAAACCGGGGAGGCAGCCCATCGATCAAAGCCAACACTAGCGCGCTTGCTAATGAATTTTTCTTGATGCTGCTATCCAATACAAGGCCTTGCGCTTACAATAAGAGTTTTGACCGCACTAAGTAATGGAGAAGCAAGATGTCGATGGCTGACCGCGATGGTCTGATTTGGTATGACGGTAAAATGGTACCTTGGCGCGATGCCACAACCCATGTACTCACCCACACCTTGCACTACGGCATGGGCGTATTTGAAGGTGTGCGCGCTTACAAGACTGACAAGGGTACGGCCATTTTCCGCCTGCAGGACCACACTGACCGCCTGTTCCGCTCGGCTCACATCCTGGGGATGAAGATGCCTTTCGACAAGGCCACACTGCTAGAAGCGCAAATTGCCGCATTCCGCGAGAACAAGCTGGAATCTGGCTATATGCGCCCAATGGCGTTCTATGGTGCAGAAGCCATGGGTATTTCTGCCAAGACGCTGTCTACCCACGTTATCGTTGCTGCCTGGAAATGGGGCGCTTACATGGGTGACGATGCCATCAAGCACGGCATTCGCGTCAAGACTTCTTCCTTCGCCCGCCATCATGTGAACATTCATATGTGTAAGGCCAAGGCCAACGGTAACTATATGAACTCCATCCTGGCTCACCAGGAAGCGGCAGCCGATGGCTATGATGAAGCCTTGTTGCTGGACGTTGATGGCTTTGTTGCCGAAGGTTCAGGTGAAAACATTTTCATCATTCGCAACAACAAGATCTACACGCCTGACCTCACCAGTGCACTGGAAGGCATCACGCGCGACACAGTTGTTCAGCTAGCTACCGAGTTTGGCTATCAAATCATTGAAAAGCGTATCACTCGCGATGAAGTCTATTCCGCAGATGAAGCTTTCTTCACTGGCACTGCCGCTGAAGTAACGCCTATCCGCGAACTCGACAACCGCGCGATTGGTGCAGGCACCCGTGCCCTATCACTGAGAAGCTGCAATCCAAGTACTTCGACGTAGTACATGGCCGCTCACCTGAGCATATTGGCTGGCTAACCCTGGTTTAATTCTGACGAGAGCTTGTAATGGCTGACGATATCAAGGAAATTGAAATCAGTGCTGCGGATTTACCGCTGCATTGCCCGACCAAGGAAGTGCCCTATGGTGTTCTCACCCGCGGGTATTTCTTGATATCGCCGCCAGTGGCGCTGCCATGTGCCCTTATTGCGGTACTAAATACAAGCTCAAGGCAGGCGAAGTGGTCAGTCACCACTAGCGCATCAAAACCTAAAATATAAAAGCCGGATTTATCCGGCTTTTATATTTCCATTCTCAGCGCTCCGTCACATCGTGAGCTTAGGCCTGCGTATATCAAAGACCAAGCGCCGCTCAGCGCATACTTGCCAGTATGGCCTCGATATCCAAGGCCTGATCATCGCGCCAACCTTGCAGCTTACCCGCAGCTTGCAAAGGTGAAATCAAACTTGATTCCTCCAGCCTGTGTTGCAAATGTCTGGCCACTGCCGCCCCGGTATCAATCAAGGTGACTTGCGGCCCCGCGATCTCGGCAATCAAGGGCCGGACAAAAGGATAATGAGTACAACCCAGCACCAGAGTATCGGCACCTGCCTCTAGCAAGGGTGTGACATATTGCGCTACCAAAGCACGTGTACTGGCAGCATCCAGTTCGCCACGTTCCACACACTCAACCAGCCCCACACAGGCCTGGGTAACCACCTGGATATGCTGACCATAATTGGCCAGCAAGGCGGCAAACTGGGCACTTTTCAAGGTGCCCGTAGTGGCCAGCACCCCGATGACACCCGTCTTGGTCGCAGCCGCAGCAGGCTTGACCGCAGGCTCCATGCCTATAATCGGCAAGGTGTATTCCTGGCGCAGGGTTTGAATCGCAGCCGCAGTGGCAGTGTTGCAGGCCACGACGATAGCCTTAGCCCCATGCGCCAGCAAAAACTCCGTCAGCACGCGTGAGCGCTGAATAATGAATTCGGCTGATTGGCCACCATAAGGTGCATGCTGCGAATCGGCAAAATAAAGCAAATCCTCGTGGGGCAAATGTTCACGTATATGCCGCAGCACGGAAAGACCGCCGATGCCGGAATCAAAGATACCGATCGGGCTTGAAGCGTTAGCGACTGGCTGCATGATGAGGAAGTGGGCTGCGTGACATTGGGAACCACAGCAGTTTACCCAAGCTTATGCCTGCTAGCCAGTTTGCAGATGGGTTTACAATAACGCCCTTTACAGCACTGCTTGTGACTGATGGAAAAATGAGGAATTGAACATGGCAAATCGCTTGAGCAAAATCTACACGCGCACTGGCGATGATGGCAGCACTGGGCTGGGCGATGGCAGTCGGGTCAGCAAGAATGATCTACGCGTGGAAGCCATGGGCAATATTGATGAACTGAATGCGGTGATTGGCCTATTGCTGACAGAAGCGCTCAGCCCTAGCATCAATGACACCTTAGTCCGCATACAGCATGATTTATTCGACCTGGGGGGTGAACTCTCCATCCCAGGCCATGTATTACTGGGCCAGCATAGAATTGCGGAGCTTGAACAAGCGCTGGATTCTTTCAACGCCAATTTGGCACCGTTGAAGGAATTTATCTTGCCAGGCGGCTGCGTGGTGCGGCCACATGTCATTTGGCACGCACCGTTTGCCGCCGCTGCGAGCGTATATTGATCAGCCTGCAGAGTGAGCAGGCCATCAGCCCAAGCGCCTTGCCTTATATCAACCGTTTATCCGACCTGCTATTTGTACTGGCCAGACTCATCAACTATGAAGCAGGCCTGCCCGATGTGTTGTGGCAGCACCAGCGCTGATGCCACAGCAACAGACAACAGCTTATATACAAGCAGAATATATCAATAGAATAATAAAATATTTTTAATTATTTACATTCATTGTTACAGTGCGAGCATCTTTCACAGGACGCCATTAAAAAGCACGCCCTCATGCCGATAACAAGCTTAATTTCAACGCTGGGTATCATCACCATGAATGCGTCCTGCCTCATTCCCCTGGCCGAGCAACAGCCCAAGCAGCGCTGTTGCGCCCGGCCTGGCATGAACACCTACTGAATTACCAGCGGTTCAAATTTTTCACGAGACAATACATGGCTTGTCTACCAGTCAGCTGGGTGGCGGCCATACATACAGGGAGAACTATCTTGTTCAAAAAAACTGGAATCATCCAGCTACTTATCGCCAGCGGCTTGGCACTTAGCAGCAGTTACGGCTACTCAGCTGAAGAAGCCAGCGCATCCTCTAGCACACTCAGCGCCGAGGAGCTCGATCAACAGGAACGAATCAAGGCGCGCAAGGCCGAACTCAAAGCTGAGGCGGCTGCAGCCAAGAAAGCAGAAGTAGGTTATTGGGTTGCCCCGCGTGCCTACGGAACGACACGTGAAAGCGAACCCCCAAAGTTCGTCAAGCCCATCAACAAGACCTGGCTCAAGGACTATACCGATATAGACTGGCTGGACGTCGGTGCTGACTACCGCTTCCGTTATGAAAACCGTGAAAACGATTTCCGCCGTGGCGTTAATGTCACCGACGAGCCATTCCTGCTGCGTTCACGTATTTATGTTGCCGTGCGCAACAAATTTGACCCTCTGCGTTTCACCTTGGAAGCTGAAGATGCTCGCCGCAATCACAGTAATTTTGCCCGAGATAACCGCGATGTAGACTTGGCTGAACCTATCCAGGCTTATGCAGAACTTTACTTCAAGGACTTCCTACCCAAAGATGACCTGGGTGCAGAACGCCCTGTCAGCATCAAAGCGGGTCGTATGGCTTTCGAGCAGTTGGATAGACGTCTGATTGCACGTAACGAATGGCGTAACACCACCAATACTTTCCAGGGCTTCCGTGCCACCATCGGTCAGCACCGCAATGACTGGGAACTGGATCTGTTGGCGCTACAACCCATCGTGCGCTTTACCGAAGAGCTTAACCAGCGCGACAAGGCGCAATGGTTCTACGGTGCGGTGTTTGATTGGCGCAAGTGGTCTGACGTCATCACGCTGTCCCCATCCTACTTCTACCTCAAGCAGGATGGTGATGAAGTCAAATACACCGCCAACGGGGTACCAGCAACCGCAGCACAACGCATAGATCGCGAAATTCACACAGCAGGCCTGCGTGGCTATGGCGTGGTAGGTAAGACTGGCTTCGATTATGACGCCAGCTACTACCGCCAGTGGGGTGAAGACGGCACACGCGATCAACGTGCGTATTCCTACGTTGCAGAAGTTGGCTACACCGCTGAACATGCCTGGAAGCCCCGTTTCAGCGCCAACTACGGAGTAGCCAGCGGTAACAAGCAAGGCACCACTGGTACCACTGAGCGCTTTGACCGTCTGTTCGGCTTTGCCCGCCCTTGGTCCAGCAATGATTACATCCAGATGGAAAACATTAACGCTACAAAGATCCGTGCAGAGTTCAGCCCCTTCACTGGTGTCAATATCGATACCGGTTACAGCTGGTACAAACTGGATAGCGCCACTGACCGTTGGGGTGCGGGTAACAACCTGCAAGACACTACTGGCAGAAGCGGTCGCGATCTGGGTGAAGAATGGGATCTGCGTGTACGCTTCCCAGTCGTAGACAAAGTCTCGGCCAACGTGGGTTACGCCTACTTCAAGGGCGGTGATTTTGTTCAGAATGCCGCTGCAACGCGTAATCGCAAAGACACTTCCAACTTCTTCTACGTAGAGTTGACCGTCAGCGCGTTCTAAACCCCGTACTCTAGTTCTGTATACCTCCATTCTCGGGAATGCCTCAGGCATTCCTTTTTTTTGCCTATTTATCCAGCTAGATCAACTTTTATTGCTGAGGTTAATCTCTAGCAATTCAATATTCCAATTCAAGCTAAAAATATAAAAACAAATTATTTTTAACTATTTAAGCTTCTTGCTACAGTGCCAGTCATCCCATTGAACGCCGCCAAGGACAACAACATGTCACAAGAATCTACTCGCCGCGCCAGCAACGAAGTGGTGGAAGAAATCCTCCGCTCCATCGACCTGCTGCGCTTTGGCTCTATCGAGATCACAGTCCATGACGGCCGGGTAACGCAGATAGAGCGTAGAGAAAAGGTGCGATTCAATCAGGAGCCGCAGAAGCTCAAAGCACCACTAAGCAGTGCCGCAAATAACTAAAGCAAAAAACTAAAACTATTAAACGAGACAAAGGATTTTCATGAACCGCCTGTTACCCAGCCTTTCCGGCCTGATCACCATCGCCGCCCTGGCTAGCCCATGGTCTGCATTGGCTGCAGACATTACCTTGCTCAACGTGTCTTACGACCCTACACGCGAGCTTTATCAAGAATACAACGCTGCATTCGCCAAATACTGGCAAGCCAAGACTGGTGACAAGGTCACCATCAAGCTTCGCACGGCGGTTCCGGCAAACAGGCACGCTCCGTGATTGACGGCTTACAGGCCGACGTAGTCACGCTAGCACTGGCTTATGACGTGGATGCACTGTACGAAAAAGGCAAGCTGATAGACCCTAAGTGGATCAGCCGCCTGCCTGACAACAGCTCCCCTTACACCTCCACCATCGTGTTCTTGGTGCGCAAGGGCAACCCCAAGAACATCAAGGACTGGGATGACTTGGCCAAGCCTGGCATCAAGGTTGTGACCCCCAACCCCAAAACTTCTGGCGGTGCACGCTGGAATTACCTGGCTGCATGGGCTTATGGCCTCAAGCACTTCAACAACGATGAAGCCAAGACCCGTGACTTCCTCAGCAAGATTCTGAAAAACGTCCCGGTGCTGGATTCCGGCGCGCGTGGTGCGACCACTACATTTGTAGAACGTGGCATTGGTGATGTACTGCTGGCCTGGGAAAACGAAGCTTTTCTGGCACAAAAGGAACTCGGCCCAGACAAGTTTGAGATCGTTGCCCCTTCACTCTCTATCTTGGCTGAGCCTTCGGTTTCTGTCGTGGATAAGGTGATAGACAAGCGCGGCACTCGCAAGGTGCTGAAGCTTATCTTGAGCACCTTTACAGCGAAGAAGGCCAGGAAATCGCCGCCAAGAACTACTACCGCCCACGTCTGGAATCTGTGGCCAAGAAGTACGAAAAAACCTTCCCCAAGCTGAACCTGGTGACCATAGATGGCGCATTTGGTGGTTGGCAAAAGGCTCAAAAGACCCACTTTGCTGATGGCGGGACTTTTGATCAGATTTACCAACAGTAAGCCTTAAGATTTACCAGCAATAAGCTTCAAGCACTTTCTTGATTAGCAGGCGGTGTCAGGCAAAACCTGGCACCGCCGATAAAAAGGAGACTCTCATCATGAGTACTGCGTTAATTGTAGGTGGTGACCAGATTGATGGCATCAAGCAGGAATTATCCAATTTCGGCATTACGCATATCAATCACTGGTCTGGCCGCAAGGTCGGCGATGGCAAAAAAGTCATTCCGCATGATACAGACCTGATTGTGCTGATCACCGACTGGATCAGCCATACCTTCACCCACAAGATCAAGCAGAACGCTGCCAAGCGTGGCCTGCGCATCGTCTACACACCCAATGGCCCGGCTGCATTGCGTACCCGCTTGCAACAGATAAACCCGGACTATGTGCTGGAGGCAGAATGTACAGCCCCCGAGTTTTCCCTACAGTGGCAAGGCCGCAAGCCAGGCAAGTCATTGAATTAGGGTCTCCCATCGCAGTTAGCAGCATCTCGCTCAAACGCAGGAAAGTCAGAAGTTAGTCAAAGGAGTTTTACCATGGCAATACATGCAATCAATGTACGTAACCAATTTCGCGGCAGGATCAAAGAAATCGTCGTTGGTCCGGTCGTCTCTGAAGTCGATGTGGAAACGCCCGTCGGCATCGTCACCTCAGTGGTGACCACACGTTCTGTCAACGAACTCAATCTGCAGGTAGGCACTGAAGTGCTGGCCTTGATCAAGGCTACTGAAGTTTCTTTGGCCAAGGTTTAAAACCTTTCAGCCTAAAGTTTAGTTTTGCATAATGAAAAAGCCAGGGTTAAACCCTGGCTTTTTTATTGCTCGCTTGTTATTGCCCGGCTAGCGCCGGGCAGATACAGATTTACTACCGCTTGATTACCGCTTGGCAGAAGCCAGTCGCAGCAAGGCCGATTGCAGGATGTCGATTTCACCATAGGTGTTGTAGAACGCCAGTGATGGTCGCACCGTGGTTTCCACGCCGAATCTGCGCAAGATAGGCTGGGCGCAATGGTGACCAGAACGAACGGCTATGCCTTCCTGATTCAAGGCCGCACCCACTTCCTCGCTCTTGTAACCGTGCAGGTTGAAGGACAAGACACTGGCCTTGTTTTGCGCGGTGCCTATCAAACGTATACCTGGCACTTTGTTCAAGGCAGCGGTGGCATATTCCAGCAACTCATGCTCGTAGCGCGCGATGTTTTCTATGCCCAGACGCTCCACATACTCCAGTGCGGCACCCATGCCAACAGCATCGGCAATATTGCCAGTACCTGCCTCAAACTTGGCAGGGGCACCGTGATAGACCGTCTTTTCAAAAGTCACATCCTGAATCATATTGCCGCCACCTTGCCAGGCAGGCATATCATCCAGCACCTCAGGCTTGCCATATAAAGCGCCTATGCCTGTGGGGCCAAAGATCTTGTGGCCTGAGAACACCAGGAAATCGCAATCCAGTTGCTGCACGTCAGTCCGCATATGCGATACCGATTGCGCGCCATCCAGCAATACCTTGGCGCCAGCAGCGTGTGCCATGGCAATCATTTCACGCGCAGGCGTCACAGTGCCCAGGGCATTCGACACCTGAGTGAAAGACACCAGCTTGGTACGCGAGGTCAGCAACTTCTGGTATTCATCCAGCAATACCTGACCGCTGTCATCCACCGGCACCACCTTGAGCTTGGCCCCAGTTTCCTGGCATAGCTGCTGCCAGGGAACGATATTGGCGTGATGCTCAAGATTGGTGACGATAATCTCATCGCCCTCACCCAGATGCTTGCGCCCCCAGGTTTTGGCCACCAGATTGATCGCTTCTGTCGTGCCGCGTACAAAGACGATGTTATTGACCGAAGGCGCATTGATAAAACGCCTTACGGTTTCACGTGCGCCTTCGTAGGCATCGGTCGCGCGTGCTGCCAGTTCATGCGCAGCGCGGTGGATATTGGAGTTTTCGTGCTGGTAGAAATAGCTCAGCCTGTCGATCACCACCTGCGGCTTCTGCGTAGTGGCCGCATTATCCAGCCAGATTAATGGCCTGCCATTCACCAGCTCGCGCAAGATGGGGAAATCCTTGCGTACCAGGTTGGCATCAAACGGCGGATGCGCAGATGTTGCCACCGCAGGCACTCCGGCCACATCACTCAGGAAGTAATAAGAGCCAGATTTAGCTGCAGGTTTAGCAGCCGGATTAGCGTGTGAACCTGCAGAATGCGGGGTAGCGACTGGGCTAGCCCCATTGCCTGCACCCAGCTAGCTGGTGAAATCAGCAAGTCCTGCAAGTCTACCGCGTAAGGAATCTCCATATTGCCGAGCAAGGTGCTGATATCCAGCGGATTATTGCTAGGTACGCTACCAGCACCAGGCACAGGGCCAACCGCTTCCACACGCTCCTGGCTAAAGGCATCCGGCAAGTCCGAAGGTGATACACCTAAGCTGGGGGTCGCGAATGGCAGTGTTTCAGCCCCCGGCACCACATTGCCAACAGCAGGCAAGCCTGTAGGCACAGCCGAAACCGCAGAAGGCGCCTGTGGCACTTGCGCACCTATGCTGGGGCTACCCGCGCCATAAGGCGCAGCCGAATCGGTCAGCGAAGCCGTGGATGGAAAAGACTCACGCCCGGGAAAACCCTGGGAGTAGAGTTCATTGGCAATGCGCGTCAATTCATCGATATCCAGGTGGCCGGAATGCTGCGCCTCGCGCCCCACGGCCACGGCAGCGGCCATGCGTGGGTGATCGCCGGGCGCTGCGGCCAAAATGGCCTCGGGCTCGAACGAAGATAAGTCGTTGAAGTTACTTGTAGTCATAGTAGTTGCCTACGTCTACATTCTCCAACACGGCAATCGCATCTTCGGTCAACACCGCCAGCGAGCAATACAGGGAAACCAGGTAAGAAGCGATCGCCTTGTGGTTGATGCCCATGAACCTGACGGAAAGACCCATGCTTTGTTGACCTGGCAGGTTAGGCTGATACAAACCTACCACGCCTTGACGGCTTTCACCTGTGCGCAACAAGAGGATATTGGTCTTGCCCTTGGTCACACGCAGCTTGTCGCAAGGAATCAAAGGAATACCGCGCCAAGTGATGAACTGGGAACCAAACAGGCTGACGGTAGGCGGTGGTACACCACGGCGTGTGCACTCGCGGCCAAACGCGGCAATCGCTTGCGGGTGAGCCAGGAAGAAAGCAGGCTCTTTCCATACACGTGAAATCAGCTCATCAAAATCGTCAGGGGTTGGCGAGCCAGTGCGCGACTTCACCTTTTGGCTATCGGCCACATTGTGCAGCAGGCCGTATTCCTTGTTATTGATCAGTTCGCTTTCCTGGCGTTCCTTGACGGTTTCTATGGTCAGGCGCAGTTGTTCGCGGATCTGGTTGTGTGGGCTGCTGTAAAGATCAGAAATACGGGTGTGTACATCCACCACTGTGTTGACGGCATTCAGTACATACTCACGGCCCCACTCTTCGTAATCAACAAAGGTCGCAGGCAACTCGCGCTCATCCTTGGCGGAGCAATCCACCTCAACCTGGTGGTTATCCTTGACCTTGTTAACACGGTAAATACCGGCTTCTACGGGCACCCATTGCAAGAGGTGCACCAGCCAGCGCGGCGTGATGGCACCCAGCATGGGCACGGTTTTAGTAGCATTCGCCAGCGTACGTGCTGCCACGTCTCCCAGCGCGGTATGGCCTTGATGAATATCCGACATGTGATGCTCTCCTTAAAAAATCAATGGTTACACAGCGGCCTGCAAGCAAGCCTTATTGCTGAAATGCACTTGGGCTCTCTGTGGCTGCCTCAAGCTATTGCGAACTACGTGTTGCAGCAGGCGCGGCTTCGCGCATTTGCGCCTGCGTGATATTGCTGTTTGGCGGCACGGTATACGTCAGCCAGACATTGCCACCTATGACAGAACCGTGCCCTATGGTGATGCGCCCCAAAATAGTGGCCCCTGCGTAAATCACCACATCATCTTCCACTACAGGGTGGCGGGCATGGCCCTTCACCAGACTGCCATCGGCTTCAACTGGGAAGCGCTTGGCCCCCAGCGTCACTGCCTGATAAAGCCGCACATGCTTGCCTATAACGCAGGTTTCCCCGATGACCACGCCAGTGCCATGATCAATAAAGAAACCCTCATCTATGCTGGCACCCGGTGTATATCTATGCCTGTGGCTGAGTGGGCAATCTCGGTGATGATGCGTGCCACCAGCGGTACGCCCAACTGATGCAGCACATGCGCAATCCGATAATGAATGATGGCGTTGATACCGGGGTAGCACACCAGCACTTCGTCTACGCTACGCGCGGCGGGGTCGCCCTCGAAAGCGGCGCGGATATCGCTATCCAGCAACAAACGCACCTGCGGCAAGCGCGCGGCAAAGTCACGCACCAGGCTGAGCGCCCGACTCCGAGGCTGTACCGCGGCATCTACCTTGTCGGCGGCAAAATCCAGCTCCAGACGCACTTGCGCCACCAGCTCACGCAAAGCCACATCCAGGGTATGGCCAACAAAATAATCTATGCCTTCTTCACGCAAATCGGGCAGGCCGAGGCGATTGGGGAATAAGGCTGCTCCCAGCCCTTCCACCACGTCTGCCAAGGCCTTGCGCGCAGGCAATTTGGGGGGGCGGTTACGGCGATTACGGTGTTCCAGCGAAGCCAGGCGTACATCGCGCAAGGCACTGACCACCTGACTGATTCCCAGGGCATCTGCCTGATCTACAGGCTCTGTCGGCTCTGGTGCATCTGTGGCTTGCGTGGTTTGTGTTTCATCTATCATCTAAACATTCCAGCAGGGCTAAGATTTCAAAAAGCATACAAAAACACTGGTACTGATTCTCTAAACGCACTGCAAAGCGTGCGGCAAAAAACAAAAAAGCCAGCCATCTCTCAAGATGGCTGGCTTCCGGTGGTCCGGTCAGCAAAAATATCTAGCGTTTGATCTTGCAAACTAGGCATGCAACTTATCCCTTTGCCAGGCAAAATTAAGGATAGGATTCAGGCAATGCTTACCCTGCGTCATCATCATCCACTGGTGGTGGTCTGGCAGATAGGCTTGGGCTGTTATACGGTGCTGGATTTAATACTATATTCGGTGTGTTGCAATTCAATGCAGGACAAGGTGACGGTGGCTACATTGAATCTTGAATCAGTTAAGTAATGCCTTATGCATGGTAATGCAAACTGGGCAATAATCGTAGCCTAACACATATTCAATTGCCTTATATGGTTATTCCAAAAAAATATATAGAGCACAGTAATTTTAATAACTTTTTTGCTTAATCATATTCAACTATATTCTTTTACATTATTTTTAATCTTACTTATAGTGCGAGCTATTCCGCTCCGCCCCAACTCTTGAGGTCTTTATGTCAATAAGAAAAATACTGGCGATCAGTCTGCTGACTTTCGCTGGCCTGGCCCATGCCGACACTACTTTGCTCAACGTCTCTTACGATGTCACGCGTGAGTTCTATAAGGATTTCAATCCGGCTTTCAGCAAGTTCTGGAAGCAAAAAACCGGGGAAGCCGTCACCATCAACCAATCCCATGGCGGTTCCAGCAAGCAGGCACGTGCAGTGGCCGATGGCTTGCAGGCCGATATCATTTCCATGAATCAAAGCAATGACATCGACATTCTGTTTGAGCGCGGCAAGCTGATTCCCGCCGATTGGCAAAAACGCCTGCCCAATGCCAGCTCACCCACTACATCCACCACCGTGTTTCTGGTGCGCAAGGGCAACCCCAAGCAGATCAAGGACTGGGATGATCTGGTCAAGCCAGGTGTAGGCGTGGTGATCCCTAACCCCAAGACTTCTGGTAATGGTCGTTACAGCTATCTGGCTGCCTGGGGTGCCGTGATCAAAAAAGGCGGCGATGAAACCAAGGCGCGCAATTTCGTGGCCAAGCTATTCAAGAATGTGCCAGTACTAGACACTGGTGGCCGCGGTGCTACCACCACTTTTGTCCAACGTGGCATAGGTGATGTGCTGCTGACTTTTGAGAATGAAGTCTTCCTCATCAAGAAGGAACTGGGCAATGACCAATTTGATGTGGTTTACCCTTCAGCCAGCATACTGGCCGAGAACCCTATCGCTCTGGTAGACAAAGTCGTAGATAAGCGCAAATCACGCGCCGTGGCTCAAGCCTATCTTGAATTCCATTACTCGGAAGAAGGCCAGGAAATTGCCGCACGTCACTATTTGCGCCCACGCTCCAGCGCTGTGCTGGCAGCCCATAAAGCCGATTTCAAGAACATAGAGCTATTCACTGTCGATGAATTGTTCGGTGGCTGGCAAAAGGCGCAGAAAACGCATTTTGCTGATGGTGGCGTATTCGACCAGATTTACACCAATTAAGACATAGCTAGACCAGACCAAGCCCCCCCCAGGTCAGATAGCAAAGCCATGTGAGCCAGTTAAGCCCTGGCTGACACATAAGGATGCAGCATGAGTAAACACAGCCAAGCAAACAGCAAAAGCAATTCCCCCTCTATAGATCAACTCAAGAGTCAGTTACGTGAGTCACTGTATCTTGACCTCGATGAATATGGTCTGGAAGAACAGGCCAGCGGGGAGTTCAACAGCACGTTTCTGGGTTTGCAGCTCAATAGTGCTTTCCAGCCGCTATATGACAGCGAGGCGGGCGATCTGATTGGGCATGAAGCTTTTCTGCGTCCATCCCTGGGCGGGCAGCAGACCATCAGCCCGGAGTTTGCCTTCAGCTTTGCCGCGCAAATTGGCAAGTTGGTCAAATTTGATCGCGTAGCACGTACACTGCACGTACTGAATTTCCGCCAGATTTATGCTGAAAAAGGCCTGCTGTTCCTCAATGTGCACCCCAGCCTGCTGATTAGCGTCAACGCCCACGGCAAGGTATTCGAGCGCATCCTGCATTCCAACTCAGTACCCACAGACCGTGTGGTGATTGAGATTCAGGAAAGCGTGGTCGAGCACGAAAACCAGCTGGCCGATGCCATAGAAAATTACAACGAGCGCGGCTACCGCATTGCTATTGATAACTTTGGCAACAAGCACTCGCATCTTGAACGCTTGTGGAAACTATCGCCGGAGTTCGTCAAGTTCGATACCAGCCTGATCAAGGAAGCAGAACGCAGCCCACGGGTACGCAAGATACTGCCAGGCCTGATTCAACTGGTGCGTGATATAGGTGCGCAACCTGTGATTACTGGCATTGAGTCACAAACTGGCCTGGAAATCGCCATCGCTTCTGGCAGCACGCTATTGCAGGGTTATTTCCTTGGCCAGCCAGTCACCGCGCATGAGCTGCAACCAACCGAGGCCCTCAAGCCCACACTCAAGCTCAACAAGCGCGCTGCAGCCTGAGTCAGCATCTGCTGTGCAAACCGCATAAACATCACAGGAAATAACACGCGGCTATAATGATATAGAAACATATTATTTTTCCCCGCATGGCGCTTCTGCTACATTCTCGCCTGCTTGAGCAAGCCTCCACTGGACTGATTGAACGATATGGCCTCCCATAAACAAAAGAATGTACTTCCCGGTTTCAATCTATCCCTGGGCTATACCCTGCTTTACCTTAGCCTGATTGTATTGATTCCACTCGCTGCCGCTTTTATCAAAACAACTGAGTTTACCCTGGCCGAATTCTGGCACGTAGTCACCACGCCACGCGTGATTGCCTCGTATAAGCTCACCTTTGGCGCGGCTTTCCTTGCTGCTGTGATTAATGCCTTCTTTGGTTTATTAACCGCCTGGGTGCTGACACGCTACACCTTCCCCGGCAAAAAGCTGGTAGATGCCCTGGTTGACCTACCCTTCGCCTTGCCTACAGCGGTGGCGGGTATTGCCTTGACTGCGGTTTACTCCGCCAATGGCTGGCTGGGCAGCATACTGGAACCCAACGGCATCAAGGTCGCCTTTACACCCCTGGGTGTAGTGGTGGCGCTCACCTTTATTGGGCTGCCTTTTGTTGTACGTACCGTCCAACCCGTGCTGGAAGACCTGGAAGCTGAAACCGAAGAAGCCGCTGCCAGCCTGGGTGCCAATCGCTGGCAAACCTTCCGCCGCGTGATTCTGCCCGCGCTCTGGCCAGCGCTGCTGACTGGCTTTGCCCTGGCGTTTGCGCGAGCGATTGGTGAGTACGGCTCAGTGATTTTCATTGCCGGCAATATGCCCATGGTGTCTGAAATCACGCCGCTCATCATCATCACCAAGCTAGAACAATATGACTACACAGGGGCTACTGCCGTCGCTGTGGTCATGCTGGTCATTTCCTTCCTCCTGCTGCTGAGCATCAACGGCCTGCAATGGTGGAGCAGCCGCCGTAACAGCGTTTCGCGCTAGAAAATAGAGGGAAAACACATGTCATCCACTGTTTCACAACTCGCCAAGTACCAAGCCAAGGTCGCGCATAATCGCGCCACCTCAGAGCCTGCCTGGGTACGCTGGACGCTGATTATCACGCGCTGCTGTTTTTGAGCCTGTTCCTGTTCATTCCACTGGCTGCTGTATTCACCGAAGCCCTGCGCAAGGGTTTTGAGACCTATATTGCCGCACTGGTAGAACCTGATGCCTTATCCGCCATCAAGCTGACCTTGATTGCTGCGGCTATTTCGCTGCCATTGAATCTGGTATTCGGTGTGGCGGCTGCCTGGGCAATTGCCAAATTCGAGTTCAAGGGCAAAAGCATACTGATCACCCTGATCGATCTGCCATTTGCGGTTTCACCCGTGATTGCAGGTTTGATTTATGTGCTGATCTTCGGCTTGCAGGGCTGGTTTGGTGAATGGCTGATAGACCATGATCTCAAAGTCATCTTTGCGATTCCGGGCATAGTATTGGCTACTATCTTCGTTACCTTCCCCTTTATTGCCCGCGAGCTGATTCCGCTGATGCAGGCACAGGGCAAGGAAGAAGAAGAAGCTGGCCTGGTGCTGGGCGCCTCCGGCTGGCAGATTCTCTGGCATATCACCCTGCCGAATATCAAGTGGGGGCTGCTCTATGGCGTGATCCTTACCAATGCGCGCGCCATGGGTGAATTTGGTGCGGTATCGGTAGTATCCGGCCATATCCGCGGCCTGACCAACACCATGCCCTTGCATGTGGAAATTCTGTATAACGAATACAACTACGCAGCCGCTTTTGCGGTGGCTTCACTATTGGCATTCCTCGCCCTGATTACACTGGGCCTCAAGTCCTATATCGAATGGCAGAGCGGCCGCAGCGCCAAGGCCAGCGAGAAGGCATCGGATGAATAAGGCAGTATTTACCCGCACTACGGTCACAAGGATGACATCATGAGCATAGCAATCCGTAACATCAAAAAAGAGTTTGGCAGCTTCACCGCCCTCAACAACGTCAGCCTCGATGTCCCCAGTGGCGAACTCGTGGCCCTGCTCGGCCCCTCCGGTTGCGGCAAAACTACCCTGCTGCGCATCATTGCCGGGCTGGAATCGCCAGATAATGGCAGCATCCACTTCCATGGTCAGGAAGCCACCGAGCGCGATGTGCGTGAGCGCCAGGTCGGTTTCGTCTTCCAGCACTATGCGCTGTTCCGCCATATGACGGTATTTGAGAACGTGGCTTTCGGCCTGCGTGTGCGCCCGAAGAAAACCCGCCCCACCGAAGCCGAAATTCATAGACGCGTGCATCAACTATTGGAGCTGGTACAACTGGACTGGCTGGCAGATAGATACCCGCCGCAACTCTCCGGTGGTCAGCGCCAACGTATCGCGCTAGCACGTGCTTTGGCGGTAGAGCCCAAGGTTCTGCTGCTGGATGAGCCGTTTGGTGCCCTGGATGCCAAAGTACGTAAAGACCTGCGCCGCTGGTTGCGCCGCCTGCATGACGAATTGCACATCACCAGCGTGTTTGTGACGCACGATCAGGAAGAAGCGCTGGAAGTGGCTGACCGTATCGTGGTGATGAACCAAGGCCGTATTGAACAGATAGGCTCGCCACAGGAAGTCTATGACAACCCGGCCTCGCCCTTTGTCTACAAATTCCTCGGCAATGTGAACCAGTTCCATAGCCGCGTAAACGAAGGTCAGGCCCATATCGGCGATCTGGCTTTCAGCCTGAATGATCACCATAGCGTGCAGAACAGTGATGCGCTGGCTTATGTACGTCCGCATGATATTGACGTATTTACCCAGCAAAACGGCCAGGCCACGCTGCATGCCGTTGTCAGCTACATTCACGCCGCTGGCCCACTGGTCAGGCTGGAGTTGCAGCCCGTCAACGAAAGTGACGTCATCGAGGCAGAAATCACGCGCGAACGTTTCCGTGAGCTGGAGTTGAGCCAAGGCAGCCATGTCTATCTCAAACCGCGCACTGTGCAGGTCTTCCTCAACAGCAAAGCCAGCTAGGGTATAGCGCGTCATGACGCTGGACTGGGCTAGCTTCACTCCCTGGAGCGCCTTGCTGGCGGCATGTTGATAGGCTTGGCCGCCGCCATGCTAATTATGTTCAATGGGCGCATTGCGGGTATCAGCGGCATCTTGTCCGGCTGGCTGGTGCAACCGAGATCAGGCTGGCGGCTGGCATTTCTGCTGGGCCTGATCATTTCGCCCGTGCTCTGGTCATGGCTGGGCACACTCCCGGCCACGCATGCCATTCATAATCCCTGGCAAATCCTGTTGGCTGGCTTGCTGGTCGGCATAGGTACGCGCTTGGCACAGGGCTGTACCAGCGGCCATGGCGTTTGTGGCCTGGCAAGACTCTCCCCGCGTTCACTTCTGGCAACTGTACTGTTTATGGCAGCAGGTTTTGTCACCGTGTTTCTGCTACGTCATGGATGGCATTAATCATGCACGCTTGCGCTGAGATGCTTACCCTCTCCCCACCCCAGCCACTATCTAGCAAGAAGCTACCATGTCATTACTGAGTGCATTGATCAGTGGCTTGCTGTTCGGTGCCGGACTCATACTCTCAGGCATGGGCAACCCTGCCAAAGTGTTGGCTTTTCTCGACCTGGCTGGTGCCTGGGACCCTTCCCTTGCCCTGGTGATGGTGGGTGCAATCAGCGTCGCTTTTCCGGCATTTCACTGGGCTAAACGCCAGCCCAAGCACACCAGTTTGCTGGGCAAGCCCATCACCCTGCCACAGCGGCCTGTGGCTGACCGCAAACTCATTGTAGGCGCTGTACTGTTTGGCATAGGCTGGGGTTTGGCGGGTTACTGCCCCGGCCCAGCCCTGGCAACCCTGCTCAGCGCAGGCTGGCCCGCTATTCTGTTTGTGATTGCCTTGCTAACTGGTCTGCTGATTGTGGAGTGCTATTCCGCACGCCATCCCTAGCGCATGCGCTTGTTCCTTACAAGCTTTTGAATTCCCCAGCTATCTAGCGCTGATGCATAGGCAATGCTTACGCTATAATCATGCACTTTAGCGCATCAGAAACCCCAGGCTAAGCCGCATAATGATCAAAAAACTGCTGCAGCGCGTTTTCAAGCCCGCAACATCCAACAAATCCGCTCCCGCAACGCCAGCAGGCAAGGTTGAGCGCATTTCTGCCCGCGTACATCGCATAGACCGCAAGCTGCTTAGCAATGCAGCCATCAAAACCACCGAAGGCTTGCAAAAAGCTGGGTTTGAGGCGTTTGTCGTCGGTGGTGCCGTTCGTGACTTGTTACTGAAACAGCGCCCCAAGGATTTCGATGTGGCTACCAATGCCACGCCTGAGCAGGTGAACAAGGTATTTCGCCGCTCACGCATCATAGGCCGACGTTTCCGTTTGGTGCATGTGATGTTTGGTGATGAAGTGATTGAAGTCTCGACCTTCCGTGGCAGTCACCTCAATGAGCAGGGTGATGCCAAGGTCGCCGACACTGGCCGTATCCTGCGCGACAATGTGTTTGGCAGTCAGGAAGAAGATGCGGTACGTCGCGACTTCACGGCCAACGCGCTTTATTACGACCCAGCCTCGGAAGAAGTACTGGATTTCCATCAAGGTGTTCCCGATATCCAGGCAGGCATATTGCGCATGATAGGTGACCCGGTCACGCGTTACCGTGAAGACCCGGTGCGCATGCTGCGCGCGGTCAGGCTTTCTGCCAAGCTAGGCCTCAAGATCGACAAGGCGACTGAGCAGCCTATCTCTGAACTGGCCGACCTGCTGCATGATGTGCCACCCTCACGCCTGTTTGACGAAATGCTCAAGCTGTTCTTGTCTGGTCATGCCATAGAAAGCGCCAATGCCCTGCGTCAGCATGGCCTGCATCATGGCTTGCTGCCCTTGCTGGATGTGGTGCTGGAACAACCCATAGGCGAGCGCTTTGTGAAGCTGGCGCTGAAAAATACCGATGAGCGCGTATTGTCAGGCAAGCCAGTCTCGCCCAGCTTCCTGTTTGCCACCCTGCTCTGGCACGAAGTGCTGCTGGCCTGGAAGAAATTCGAGCAGCAAGGTAACAAGCCAATTCCAGCCTTGCATATGGCCATGGACGAAGTCTGCGACATCCAGGCGGAAAAGATGGCCATACACAAGCGCTTCAGCGCCACCATGCGCGAGATCTGGGGCTTGCAGCCTCGCTTTGAGCAACGTGCGGGCAAGCGGCCTTACAGTCTTTTGGAAAACCCACGTTATCGTGCGGCTTATGACTTCCTGCTGCTGCGCTGCGAATCTGGTGAATTGCCAGCTGAATTGGGTCAGTGGTGGACAGATTTTGCCAACGCCGATGGCGAGCAACGTCAGACCATGCTGCTGCCCGAGACCGCGCCGAAAAAGCGTAGACGCCGTCGCGGCCCGAAGAAATCGGCGGCAGGAGAATAAATGGCACGCGCCTTTATTGCCCTAGGCAGCAACCTCAGCAACCCTGGCCGCCAACCTGCAGATGAAGTCAGGCTGGCTTTGCGTGAACTGGATACGCTGACGGATACGCGCTTGCTCAGCCATTCTTCGCTCTATCGCACCGCGCCTGTGGGTTATGACAATCAGCCCGACTTTATCAATGCCGTGGCCGAGCTTGAAACCAGCCTGAGCCCACTGGCATTGCTGCATGCGATTCTGGCGCTGGAGAATCAACACGGCCGCGAACGGCCTTTCCCCAATGCGCCACGTGTGCTTGACTTGGATGTGCTGCTTTACGATCAAGTCAGCATCAGCAGCCCAGAACTCACCGTGCCGCACCCGCGCATGCATGAGCGCGGCTTTGTGCTGCTGCCGCTGGCGGAAATTGCCCCGGAACTGGCGCTAGCCGCACATGGCAAGGTCAGCACACTGGCTGTGCAATGTGCCGATCAAGGCGTGGAAAAGCTGGAGGAAAATGCGCTATGAGTATTTTTGACCGCTTTCACTACATCGTGGTCGAGGGGCCGATAGGCAGTGGCAAAACCACGCTGGCGCGCAAGCTCGCCGATATGTTCCCGGTCAATCTCTTGCTGGAAAACGCCGGGGCCAATCCTTTCCTGCCCAAGTTTTACCAGGATGCGCCACGCTATGCCCTGCCTACGCAGATGTTCTTTTTGTTCCAGCGCGTAGAGCATATCCGTGACCTGGCCCAGCGCGACATGTTCAACCAGGCGACGATTGCCGATTTCTTCCTGGAAAAAGACCAGCTATTTGCGCAAATGAACCTCAATGATGAGGAATATGCGCTTTACCGCCAGATGTACAAGCATGTACAGGTGCAGGTGCCCACACCAGACCTGGTGATCTATCTGCAATCGCCAGTGGAAACCCTGCATGAGCGCGTGAATCAGCGCAATATCCGCTATGAACAGGAAATTCCGCGTGAATATCTGGCGCGGCTGGCCGAAACCTATAGTCAATTCTTCCATCAATATGACGGGGCGCCCGTACTTATCGTCAACAATGAAAAACTCGACATCACCGAAAAAGATGGTGCCATGGAAATGCTGCTGGAGCGCATTATGCAAATCCGCAGCCGCCGCGAGTTTTTCAATCCCAATCTGGAGTAAGCCATGAACCTGCTAGCCCTACAGCAGATGAAGGCACAAGGCGAGAAAATCGCCGTGCTGACCAGCTACGATGCCAGCTTTGCCGCCCTTAGTGACAAGGCCGGGGTTGAAGTCTTGCTGGTTGGTGATTCACTGGGCATGACCATACAGGGCCATAGCAGCACCTTGCCCGTGTCCTTGCAGGATATGCAATACCACACGCGTTGTGTTGCCAGCACCGCCCGCAACGCATTTATCGTCACCGACATGCCTTTCGGCAGCTATCAGCGCAACCCCGAGCAGGCATTCGACAATGCCGCCACGTTGATGGCGGCAGGCGCACAAATGGTCAAGGTTGAGGGCGGTAGCATCATGCTGGATACCGTGCGCTTCCTGGTGCAACGCGGCATTCCGGTGTGTGGTCACTTGGGGCTGACGCCGCAAGCGGTTCACCAATTGGGCGGTTATCGCGTACAAGGCCGCGATCAAGCCGCTGCGGCACAATTACTAGATGACGCGGTACAACTCGCCCAGGCAGGTGCCAGCATGCTGGTGCTGGAAATGGTACCCACGCGCTTGGCCGCTGAAGTGAGTCAGGCCATCCAGATTCCGGTCATAGGCATAGGCGCGGGCAAAGACTGTGACGGCCAGGTGCTGGTGTTACAGGATATGCTGGGCATATACGCAGGAAAATCGCCACGCTTTGTGCGCAACTTCATGCAGGGTGCCAGCAGCATAGAAGCCGCATTGGTGAGCTATGTAGCTGCCGTTAAGGATGGCAGCTTCCCCGCCGCCGAACATAGTTTCGATTAGCGCTAGCTGGTTTCAGGCGCTCTACACTTAAGCCTCACCTACTTCAGCAGCACCCGTCACTTTCAGGTATTCAACAGCCATGACAGCTCACAGCACCTCCAGCAAGCCACTTGAAATCATTGCCGATATCGCCAGCCTGCGTCAGCGCTTGAGTGCTGAGGGCAGCATTGCCTTTGTACCCACCATGGGCAATCTGCATGCCGGGCACCTGCATCTGGTCAAGCTGGCGCGTGAACGTGCGCAGTGTGTGGTGGTGAGCATCTTCGTCAACCCTTTGCAGTTTGGTGCCAACGAAGACCTGGATAATTATCCGCGTACGCTGCAGGCAGACTGTGCGCTGCTGGCCGAGGCGGGAGCCGATGTGGTGTTCACCCCCAGCCCGGCAGAAATGTATCCGGCCACGCAGACCATGCGCATCACCCCACCATCGATTGCCAATGAACTCTGTGGCGCGGCACGGCCTGGGCACTTTGACGGCGTGGCGACGGTAGTGATGAAACTATTCAATATTGTGCAGCCGCAGATCGCCGTGTTTGGCCGCAAGGATTACCAGCAACTATTTATCATTCGCGAGCTGGTGCGGCAGTTCAATCTACCCATAGATATCATTGCCGGTGAAACCCAGCGCGAGGCCAGCGGCCTGGCACTCAGCTCGCGCAACGGTTACCTCAACCCAGCACAGAAACTCGAGGCCCCACGCCTCTCGCGCACCTTGCAACTGGTGGTGGATAACGTGCGCAAGGGTAACCATGACTATGCCGCGATTGAGGCACAAACCAGCCAGTATTTAACGCAACTAGGCTGGATAGTGGATTACATCAGCATACGGTCGGCTGACACGCTATTGCCCGCTACTGTGGATGACGAGGCCCTGGTGGTGCTAGGTGCGGCGAGACAGGGCCAGACCCGCCTTATAGACAATATCGAATTCCAGCGCTAAGACTTGTCGCGTAGGGAATCGCCACAGGCGTGCCTAAGCCTGAGGCCTTGCCTATTCATCCGCCAAAGGGATATGGCATGATAGTACTGTCACGTCAGCGTCATGCTGTGATCATATAGTCAGCGCATTAGATGTTTCTTGTTTTAAGCCCATCGCCTAAAGCACCTTGCCATGACCGCATTCCATCGCCTGCTACCGTATACCCTGGTCATCCTGCTCAGCCTGACCATTGCCGCTTGCTTTGCCAAATCCGGTGCCAGCTACAATCCAGATGCCTTGCTGCAAATTGTCGATGGCCAGTGCCTGCCGCATCAGGAACAGCAGCAATCACCCGCCCCTTGCGCCAAGGTGGACATAGCCCAGGCTTATGCCATCTACAAGGACAGAAACGGCCCTTTGCAATACCTGCTGATTCCCACCAGCAAAATCAGCGGCATTGAATCCCCGGTGCTGCAAACCCACACCGGGCAAGCCTTATTGGCACACGCCTGGCAAGAAAGAATCTGGATGTCACGTAAGGCTGGCAAGCCCGTGCCTGATGACATAGTCAGCCTCACCATCAATGCCCAGCGCGCGCGCACGCAAAACCAGCTGCATATCCATATCTCCTGCCTCAAGCCGGAGATACGCACCGAACTGGATGGCCTGGCCCCTATACTGACGCCGCAATGGCGACCTCTGCGCAATGCCTTGCAGCAGCAAGTGGTCTGGGCCAAACGTATCAGCCTGCATGAGTTGCAGCACGATAATCCATTCAGGGAATTGGCCCAGGGCCCGGCGCAACAGCAGATAGCATCGTTTGGCTTGGGGCTGGCCACTTTGCCGGGCGGTGATTTTGCCTTGCTGGCCAGCCAGCAGACCGGGCCTTTCCCACATCCTTCCATGGAAATCATTCAGGATCATGCTTGCCCGCAGGTGATGACCGTCGCCACTCACAATTAAGAAGCATTACCATTTATAATGGCGGCATCCAAGTTTCACGGCCCAAGTATTCCGCGTGCTGCACAACTCTCCCGCCACCAACCTCATCACCTCGCTGACGCGTCATTACGACGAGCTGGTGGATTACATCCGCCGCCGCTTTGGCGATAAAGGTTTTGCGCGCGAAATCGTGCACGATATGTGTGTACACCTGATGGAAAAACCCAGCTTGCCAGAAGCCAGGCAGCCTATAGCTTTCCTAAAACGTGTTTCACACAATATGGCGGTCAACGAGTGTAGGGCAGAGGCGGTGCGCAATCGGCTGATGGAATCCATGGCCGAGCTGCCAGAAACGGTGGCGGAAATCACAGACCCAGCGCGCGCACTGCAAGCCCAGCGTGAAATTGCCCAACTTTCCCAGGCCGTAGACCGCCTGCCCTTACGCTGCAAGCAGGTATTCATCATGCACAAGATTCACGACATGTCGCAGGCTGATGTGGCCCAGCAACTGGGGATATCCGTCAAAATGGTCGAGCGCCACACTCGCCTGGGGCTTGCCGCATGCAGGCAGTTTCTTGGCCGGGAATAAGCCCGGATTAAGCAGAATACCCAGCATGATGAAATCGCCACAGCCGCATACTCCGCCACCTTCCCATGACACGGAAGCCGTTATTGCGCAGCACCGGGAAACCCTGAAAGAACTGTTTCCATTGCCGCAGGTGCAGCCACCGCGCAAAAAGAAAACCCCTGCCAGCATCACCCTGGTGCTGGCGCTGCTGGCGGCGGGGCTGGTCTGGCTAGACCCAGCCTACCGCAGCGAGCAATACGCTACCGCGATAGGCCAGCGCCAGTTTATACAGCTAGCCGATGGCAGCGAGCTCACGCTTAACACCAATACCCGTCTCGAAGTGAGCTGGCATCTACGTTCACGCCGCGTGAACCTGCCACAGGGCCAGGCCATGTTCCATGTGGCCAAGGCCAATTTCCGGCCATTTTTGGTGATCGCTGCCAATAGCGAAACCCGAGTGTTAGGCACCCGCTTCGAGGTCTACCATGAAGACCAACAAGCACATAAACAAGTCACTGTCAGCGTGGCAGAGGGCACTGTGCGTGTCACCAGCAAAGCTGCAGATGGCTTGAATGGCACCACCCTGACGGCAAGCCAGCAGGTGAAGATAGACGGCGATGGGCATATGCACGCACCAGTAGCTATAGACCCCAGCATCAGCATGAGCTGGATGAATGGCAAGCTGGTATTCGCACAAACCCCGCTGCAGCAGGTGATTGCCGAAATCCAGCGTTATCGCACTGCGCCTATCCAACTGCAAGGCAAAACGGCACAACTCAAACTATCCGGCACGTTTGCCATAGACAATACTGACAAGCTGCTGCAATTACTTCCCGACATCCTCCCGGTACGCCTGGAACCACAGCCAGATGGCAGCCTGCTGATCAGCTCCAGATAGCACATGAAAAAAATTCTCATTCCCAGGTTGGGGTAAACACCAGTCCAAACGGCTTACTCCCTGAAGCTCTTTCAATTCATCGTTATCAGGGAACATTCATGCACTCACCATCACCGCGCAAACGGCCTTTCAAGCTAGGCGCTATTACCCTCTCCATGCTGCTGGCCTTTACGGCTTATGCTGCCGATCCCAAGGTCAAGCTGGACTTACCAGCAGAGGCCCTGGATAAATCCATCAACCATCTGGCCCAGCAAACCGGGGTGCAGATCATTTTTGCCAGCAGCCTCACCACGGGTAAGCATGCGCCCGCACTCAAAGGCGAATACTCGGCGCGCGAAGCCCTGCAAAAACTGCTGCAAGGCTCAGGCCTGGAAGTAACTTCTCAGGGGGACAATACCTTCACCCTGCGCGCGCAAGCCTCAAGCCAAAATAATGTACTGGAAGAAGTCCATGTATTAGGCAAGCTGGATACCCGCGAGCAAAACCTGGCCTTTGATGGCAGGAATAGCTACAGCGCCAAGCGCAGCTTTACTGGCACCAAATCCAGCACCATCCTGCTAGAAACTCCGCGCAGCATTAATGTGGTCACCCGCGCCCAGATGGACGATCTAGGTGTGCAAACCATCACCGAAGCCCTGCGCTATACCCCAGGCGTAGTGCTGCAATACGCCAATACTGACTCGCGCTATGACTGGATGACAGTGCGCGGCTTCAGCCCTCCTACCCGTTACCTCGATGGCTTGCGCTTGCCGTTTGGGGCCAATGGCTACTCACAAGCCAAGATAGACCCTTACCTGCTGGAACGCGTGGAAATACTTAAAGGCCCAGCCTCCAGCCTCTATGGTCAATCCTCCCCTGGCGGCATGCTGGCGCTGAGCAGCAAACTGCCTACCGACCACAAGCGCGGGGAAGTGCAATTACAGACTGGTAGCCATGGCCGCAAGCAGGGTGCATTTGATATCTCCGGGCCAGTGGATGATGAAGGCCGTGTGCTTTACCGCCTGGTGGCTCTGGCACGTGAAGCCGATACGCAAACCCGCTATGTGGAAGATGACAAGGTCGTGATTTCTCCTAGCCTGACCTTCAAGCCCGACAACAACACCAGCCTGACCCTGCTGGCGCACTACCAAAAAATCGATTCCCGTGGTGGCGCGGCCACTGCCCTGCCTGCCAAGGGTACGCTCTATTCCTATGGCAACCTGGGCCGCTTGCCCACCGATACCTTTATTGGTGAAAAACACTATGATCGCTACGTCAACGAGCAATGGTTTGCGGGCTATATGTTCAGCCATGCCTTCAATGAGCAATGGACATTCCGCCAGAACCTGAGATACGGCAGAGTTGATGCAGATTCGCGCCGCGTGCAGGGGGCTTGCCTGGCTACGGATGCCTGCCTGCCCACCAACCTGGTGCGCTACGCCTGGGCCTTCCCGGAAGACTCCAATATGTTCACGATTGATAACCAGGTTGAAGGCCAGTTCAGCACCGGGCCGCTGCAACACCGCATCCTGCTGGGTGTGGATTACACCCATGAGTCGGCTACCTATCGTGAATCCAACCTCAATTACATCAATCTCTACAACTACAACGCCTTTGCCTCCAACCCATTCCTGACAACGCTGGTAGAACCACCCCTGGGCACCAAGATAGACTCCAGCCAACGACAACTAGGTTTTTATGCGCAAGACCAGATCAAGTGGGATAACTGGACCCTGCAACTGGGCGCACGTCATGACCAGGCCAGCAAAACCAATGAAACCCTTACCGCCAGCACCGGGGCAACACGCCGCATCACCAACGCTGACGATGCCCTCACTGGCAATATCGGCCTAAGCTACACCTTTGCCCAACAATTAACGCCATATATCGCCTTTGCCAGCTCCTTCCAGCCCAGCACGGGCGTTGATGGCACTGGCAGCCCATTTGATGCCACCAAGGGCAGGCAAAGCGAAGCCGGGGTAAAGTACCAGCCCTAGGCATGGACGCATCACTGGGCTTCTCGGTTTACCACCTTGCCCAGCGCAATGTCATCACCACAGCGCCGAATGGCAGCCGCGTACAGACCGGGGAAGTGGAAGTCAAAGGGGCAGAACTGGAAGGCAAGGCCAAGCTGGGTTATGGCTTTGAAGCCCTGGCCTCCTATGCCTATACCGATAGTGAAATCACCAAGACTGGCATCGCGGCGCAGCTTGGCAACCAGCTGGCTTTTGTTCCACGACACCAGGCTTCCACCTGGCTGCACCATGTTTCCAGCGCAGGGCTGCTGGATGGCCTGGGCATAGGGTTAGGCGTGCGCTACCTTGGCTCATCCTATGGCGAAAATCTCAATGCCTTCAGAAATGATGATGTCACCCTGCTGGATGCAGCATTGCATTACAACCTGGCCAAGGCCAACCCCAGCCTCAAGGGTTTCAGCCTGCAAGTGAATGCCGCCAACCTGGCAGACAAGAAATATGTCGCCACCTGCATCTCGAATGCGGGTTGCTACTATGGCGACAGACGCTCGATTTATGCCACTGTGAAGTATCAGTGGTAATGTAAAGTGCCACTGATAAAAACGGGCGCCCAAGGGCGCCTGTTTTTTTATTGCCGCAACATATCAATGCGCACCAGTAGATGGGGGCTCAGGCCCCTCACTCCTCCTGCACCTTGAATTGCATATCGCCTATCTGTAAATCCTGCCAGTGAGTAGGTTTACTGGAAAAATTGCCGGTTGTCAGTGCATCCTCAACTGACTTTTCATTGAGCTTGTAGGTTTCACCGAGCAACGTACCCACTTTTTTCCATTGCCCCCCTCAAGACCATAGACCATGCTGCGGAAGCCATCGAGCAACACCAGTTCCTCTACGCCGTCAGCGTTCAGGTCCAGCAGCAACACAGCACATGGCCGCTTTTTCTCACATCCCAAAAATACCTTGTTGTCTTCCAAAGATATGCTCAAGGCATCAACAAATGCCTGCGGCAATTGCGCCTGCTGAGGATAAATCTTGAACAACTGGCGCAACTCCTCAGCCCCTAGCTTCACTGCCTCGGGCTTATATTGGCGCTGTGTCAGCGCATGCGCCAGCTTGGCTTTACGTCTTAACTCGACGGCATCAGGATGCGTTTGCTCCTGTTCCAACCTAGTCAGTGCCGCATCGCCGTAGCGGCCGGCCTGAAAGCGCAAATACTCAAAATCAAAATCACGCACCTTGACCTTTTGCTGCAACAAGCGGGCAAGCTGGCTATGTACGGCAATTCTTGTAGGGTCAAGCAGTGGGCTACACGTGAGTATGCCCAGCAGCACTGTCAGCAAAGCCGTGGCGATATTGACCTTGCTTACCGAATTCATCCATAGCTTTTCACGCCGCAGCACCACAGCAGCATAGCCCAGGGCATACATCGCCATGACCAGGATCACGAGAGCTGCAAACACTCGCTCTGTAGTCCAGCCATATTGCGCAACCCGCAGCCCCAATGCATAGACGCAAAGCCCTATATAGACAGGCATGGTCAACAGACCCAATCCGATAAAGCGCAGCAACCAGGGCGGGAAGCGTTGCTGACCGGAAGCATCCTGCCAAGCGGCATTGAATAGAAAAACCGTGAGCCCAAGCAGTGATAGCATCAGGCTGCTGGCATAGCCTGTGTCCCATAATTTATCCAAGCCTTGCACTGGCAATACCAGCAGAAAAGCTAACAGGATCAGGCTCACCACAGGCAGTAACCAGCCAGCAATATTTAGCCCCGCCCTGTAAAACCCTACCAGCACTTCTTCCTTGGCGGCATACAGCGAAAGGCCTATGCCAAACGTGACTGCGGTCACCGGATAGAAAAAGATGGGTTTGCCCAATAAATCCAGGAGGTAAGTAACTCCCAGCACTTTGAGCAAGTTGGCAAACAGCAATAACAATAGCCAAAGCAGTCCGGTAAAGCCGCCAGCCAGCGCCAGCTTGATGCTGTTGCGCCATGCCGCGGCAAACAATAATGCGTAATCATCCGCCCAGCGCTGGCGCAGCAACCTATGCTCAGCAAACGGCAGCAAGACAAACCAACTACCAAAGCCCACCAACGCGAGACACACGCCTGACTGTGCATACTGAAAAGTATCAAGAGCAGGCGTCCAGGCTTGATACCCGAGGTAGGAAGCAAGCCCCGCAATCAGCACGACATACGCTGTGACCATAGGCCATAAGCGCTTTTGCTGCCTATAGGCAGATAGCAGCATCATACTTAGCGGTAGCAGCAGCACGGCCATATACAAAGGCCAGATCAACCAGAAATACTCACCCTGCTTGCTCAAACTCAGCAACCACTCATGCAATAGCCACAGGCCTGCCCCCTGCCCTGCGGCCCAGGCAATCATCCAGCTTCTTTCCTCCCTCTGCATTTTCAAATCCTCCTCAGCAATAAATCTTCATTTATTCAGCGTGTTGTTTCCACTATAATGGCGGGTCTTATTTTTTCCACATTGGTTGGCCATGCAAAGAACCATGCTCAAATCCAAGCTGCATCGGGTGCGCGTCACGCATTCGGAGCTGGACTACGAGGCTCCTGTGCCATTGATGAGAACCTGCTTGAGGCAGCGGACATCAAAGAATATCAGCAGATTGACATCTACAACGTGAATAACGGTGAACGTTTCACTACGTACGCCATTCGCGCTCAACGCAACTCGGGCACCATTTCGGTTAACGGCGCTGCGGCACGCAAGGCCAGCCCTGGCGATCTTTTGATCATTGCCAGCTATGCCAATTACTCCGAAGCCGAACTGGCTCAATTTAAACCCCAGCTGGTGTACGTTGATGCGCAAAACCGCATCAAGGATCAACGCCAGCAAATTCCTGTACAAGCGGCCTAATGCTAGATCTAGAACAAATGAAACTGGCGGTCATAGACGCGCTGGAAGATATCAAAGCTTTTGACATCACCGTGATGGACGTGCGCAAGCTCACGTCCATGACCAGCTATATGATAGTCGCCAGCGCCAACTCCACGCGCCAATCCAAGGCGGTGGCCGATAACGTGCGTGAAAAACTGCGTGAAAAAGGCGCGGTTCTGCAAGGCACCGAAGGCGAGAAAGAAGGCGAGTGGGTATTGGTCGATCTGGGTGATATCGTCGTCCACATCATGGTGCCTGCCACCCGCGCCTACTACAACCTGGAGCAACTCTGGGGCGAGGCTGAAAACCGCCGTAGCGCATCCGCCGCCAAGGGCTAGAAAGACTCATCGCTTTGAAGCTGCGCATCCTTTCCGTCGGCCACAAAATGCCGGATTGGGTGCAAGCTGCCTGTCACGAATACACCAAGCGCATGCCACGCGAAATGAGCGTGGACATCGTCGAAATCAAGCCTGACAAACGCGCCTCGGGCAAAAACTCAGAAGTTGTGCAAGAGGCTGAGGCCAAACGCATACTGGAGCTGGCTGGCCGGGATTTCTTGATTGCGCTGGATGAGCGCGGCCAGGAAGTCACCACCTTGCAACTCTCAGAGCGCATGCGTCTGTGGATGGGTCAGGGCCGCGATGTCTGCCTGGTGATAGGCGGGGCCGATGGCCTGCACGAAAGCATCAAGCAAAAAGCCGACTGGCTGTGGAGCTTGTCACGCCTGACCATGCCGCACGGCATGGTGCGCGTGATGCTGAGTGAGCAACTCTATCGCGCGCTCAGTGTCATCAATAATCATCCGTATCACCGCGAGTAATCGCGCTCACTCATGAACAAAGCCCTGGTTTGGTTCCGCCGCGATCTGCGCGATTTTGATCACGCAGCGCTTTATCATGCGCTCAAGCAAAACGAAGAGGTTTATTGCGTCTTCGTCTTCGATAGCGACATTCTGGATGCCTTGACCCAACGTCAGGACAGGCGGGTGGAGTTTATCTGGGAAAGCGTGCGCGAGCTCAAGGCCGAGCTGCAATGCCGTGGTGGCGATTTGCTGGTCAGGCACGGCCAAGCCAGCAAACTAGTGCCAGCGCTGGCTAGGGAGCTTGAAGTCAACACGGTTTACTGCAACCGCGATTATGAGGCAGCCGCCAATCAGCGTGATGCAGCCGTCAGCCAAGCCCTGGCTGAACATGATATTGATTTCCTCAGCTTCAAGGATCAGGTGATCTTCGAGTGCGATGAAATCCTCACCAAATCCAACAGCGCATTCAGCGTGTTTACACCATACAAGAATGCCTGCCTGAGAACACTCAACGATTTTTATCTCAAACCTTACCCGGTAGATCGCTATTTCCGCAATCTGGCAGAGCGCGACCCCGAGCCCATGCCCGAGCTTGAGGACTTAGGCTTTGAGCGCAGCAATTTGGCAGCGCTCAAGCTGCCTACCGGCATGAGCGGTGGCAGCGCCTTGTTTGAAGATTTTGTAGAGCGCATGCCGCAATATCGCCAAGCCAGGGATTTCCCTGGGCGCAAAGGCCCGTCTTATCTTTCGGTGCATCTGCGCTTTGGTACGGTATCCATACGCCATCTCGCCAGAACGGTTGGCAAATGGGTGGCCAAGGTGCCGAGACCTGGCTCAATGAGCTGTTCTGGCGCGATTTCTATTTCCAGATATTGCATCACCACCCTGAAGTTGCCGCGGGTCACAGCTTCAAGCCTGAGTTTGATCACCTGGCTTTTCCCAATGACAAAAAACTCTTTCAGGCCTGGTGCGAGGGCAAGACCGGCTTCCCGCTGGTAGATGCGGCCATGCGTCAAATCAACCAGACTGGCTATATGCACAACCGCCTGCGCATGGTGGCAGCCAGCTTTTTGGTGAAGGATTTATTGATAGATTGGCGCTGGGGCGAGGCTTACTTTGCTCAGCACCTGATAGATTTTGATTTCTCTGCCAACAACGGCGGCTGGCAATGGGCAGCCTCCACAGGCTGTGATGCCCAACCCTGGTTCCGCATTTTCAACCCGGTCACGCAATCAGAAAAATTCGACCCCGAAGGCAAATTCATCCGCAAATATGTGCCTGAGTTGTCGCAATGCGACAACAAGGAAATCCATGCGCCCTGGAAAATGTCTGAGCAACGTCAGCAAGCACTAGGCATAGGTAGCAACTACCCGCTGCCTGTGGTGGACCACGCCACGCGCCGCGAGCAGGTGCTGGCGCTGTATAAGCGCGCCAGCCAAGCGGCAAAAGCTGATGAGGCAAGCAATAGCAATGAAGCAGATGATGAGTAAATTCAGCCTGCAAGCTAGTAGCAGATTGCGCGGTGCATGCTCGCGCATCTTAGTCTTGTCTAGGCTGTTGGGTCGGTAAACGAGTAATACTCCCGCACCAGCCCAACTTCGCTGCTGGCTCCCAGCACCACGGCAACGCGCTGATGCAGGCTGGTCGGCTCTACTTCCAGAATACGCCTGTGCCCAGTGCTACCCTGCCCGCCCGCCTGCTCCACCAGCCAGGACATGGGATTGCCCTCATATAGCAAGCGTAAGCGCCCGCCCTTGC
This sequence comes from Methylobacillus glycogenes JCM 2850, assembly GCF_000617925.1. Lineage (GTDB taxonomy): Bacteria > Pseudomonadota > Gammaproteobacteria > Burkholderiales > Methylophilaceae > Methylobacillus > Methylobacillus glycogenes. Next base: position 421 of record NZ_BAMT01000004.1, on the reverse strand, counting down.
CCACACTGCGGCTATCCAGAGTAGAGAAACACCCCGCCGCGCACCAGCAATCTATGCACCTCGGCCACCATGGTCGCCACCCAACGCATATTGAAATCCTTGCCGCGCGGCCCAGTGCTACCAGCCAGACAATCCTTGATATAGCGCTGCACTGGCGGCTGCCAGTAACGCTGGTTGGACATATTGATGGCAAACTCACTGGTATCTGCGGCAATACGCATATTGGCGTGCGTGAGCAAAAACTCGCCACTTTCGGGGTTTAAGGTAAAGCCATATACGCCAAAGCCCAAGGTAAACACCAGCATGGTGGAGGTGCCGTATAAGGCATAGGCGGCCAGTTGCTGGCGCGTACCGGGTTGTAGAAAATCCTCGGCCTGCGCAGCTCGACCTGAGACTGCCAAGGCAACACAGGGACGTAAAA
>NZ_BAMT01000005.1 GCF_000617925.1 Methylobacillus glycogenes JCM 2850 | reverse complement strand
CGCAAACTCCCGCAATCACAGGCGTAGCGGGAAGCCCAGCTCCCGCTACAGAAGCAGTTCCGGGAGGCCTAATCTCACCCCACCAAAAACACCAAACCCCGCATCAGCGGGGCATGGGAGGTTGAAGTTCCTGGGTTGAAGTTCCTGGCTTAAAGGGCCTCTGCCCTAGCTCCGCTTACCATACCACTAGCCTCTCGCCACCAGCAGCAAGCGTCAATGCCTATGTTTCATGCCAATAAAAACCCGCGTAACCGCGGGTTCTTTATTGCGCTGAGATGAATATCCCCGGCTTTTTATTCCGTCCACAAGAACTGATCATTATCCGTTTTCATAAAGAAGCGCCCATTCTTGTCTATCTTCAGCGCCCGTATGCGGTATTCACTCAACACAGGTTCTGCATAAACCAAACGCTCCCCCTCCTTACGCATATACAGCAGGCTATTAGACGCCATGCCAGAGACAAAGAAGCCATTTTCCCAATATTCGTTTTTGCCCGTCTTGGGGTATTTGGCAATCGCGCCTACGCCTACCGAAGGTATAAACACAAATGCTGGTTTCTCAAAATTCTCATGCGAGTTGTAGTGATTGCCGTAGTAATTACCCATGCCTTCACGCTCATACAGGGTGCCGTAGCTGACCACGGGCCAGCCATAGTTTTTGCCCTGCTTGATCAGGTTGATTTCATCGCCGCCTTTGGGGCCGTGCTCGGTTTCCCATAGCTCGTTGGTCTCGCGGTCGAAATACAGGCCACCTGAAGGTGAGCGCAGGCCAGAGGCGTATACCTGGGCGCTGAAGTCCTTGAGGTTGATTTTGATCATTTTGCCCAGCGAGGTGCTGGGGTCTTGCACGCCATCGGGTTTGGAGAAGTCGCCTATGCTGAGGAACATGGTGCTGTCATCGGCCCCAAACACCAGTTTGCCGCCTACCTGGTGGCCGAGGAAAGGTTCTTTTACTGCGGGATGGCTAAGGTAGATATCACGGCGGAAGCTAAGCTCGCTGTTTTCCTGATCCAGCTCAAAGGCAGATACCGCCAGCCTGGCGCCATTGGCTTCGGCATCCCAGGTGGTGTAAGCCACATAAAGGGTATTACCTAATAGCAGAGAGTCTTTGACCCCGGCCAGTTCTTTACAGTAGACCAGGCCATCATGGTCGTCATCCAGCTTTTCTTCACGTTCTTCGGCATTGGGCTTGCTCAGCGGCTCAGCCTGTTTGGTGATCTCGAAATCGCTGTTTTCGTTGATACGGGTGAAGTAGACATCACCACACTTGGTGATAAAGAGAAAACGCTTGTTACCTAATATCTCAAAAGGCCCGGTGGGGTATTGATCGCTGAACGGTAAATCACGCACTTCAACATCTTGCGTACCAAAGATGGAGCTGATTTTGACCTGACGTGGTTCTGGCACCATTTCATCCACATCCACCTTGGCAAAATAGCCCTGGCCATAGGGCCACCATTGCATGTGGTATTGATAAGCGCCTGCCAGAAATAACAAGCTGGCCACCAGAATTGCCAGCAATACCCAGAGAAGTTGTTTGAGCCTTTTCGGTACAGTCATTGACGCTGCCTTATTGATATTGGGTTCGAAAGTGGAATTTCTGCAGCAGAATTCCCTTTAAACAGACAGAGCCATGAATAAAAAGTTGCTAGAGCGCGACAATGACCTGTCGCGCAATTATATGCTATTGCCGCGGGGCCACATGCCAGCGATTGCTGCCCGCTATTTTGGCTTCATACATGGCCTTGTCCGCCTTTTTCAGCAAGGCATCGGCGGTGACAGGCTCAGAGCCTGTGAGTGCAATGCCCACGCTGGCCGAGACATGCAGGCCACCTTCTACCGGGCGTGATAACTCTTTCACCAGTTTTTCGGCAATGCGCACGGCATCTTCTATGCCGTGAATATCTTCCAGCACCACCACAAATTCATCGCCACCCAGACGCGCGGTAACATCGCTGATACGCGTGATCTTGCGCAAGCGTGCGGCCACTACTTGCAGCACCAGGTCACCCGCTGCATGGCCGTAAGAGTCGTTGACCTCCTTGAAGCCATCCAGATCTATCAGCAGCACCGCCACCACGGAGAGATCACGATCGGCACGCGCGATGGCGCGTTTGAGGCTGTCATTCATCAGGGTGCGGTTGGCCAAGCCCGTGAGTGAATCGTGCAAGGCCATATAACGCAGCTCGCGCTCCTTGTGGCGTAGCTGAGTATTCACCGCCTCTATCTCCTTGGTGCGCAAGGCCACGCGTTCTTCCAGCTCCTGCTCGGATTTGATCAGGGTATCCACCAACTCTTGTTTGGCATTGAGGGTGTCACGCTGCGCCTGTTCTTTTTCCTTGCGCATGATGGTGATGCGGTCTGCCAGTGCAAATGACAGCATCAGCATTTCAATGGCCGAGCCTATTTGCATGGAATAAATGGTGAGCGGATTGGTGGCAAGCCAGCCCAGATTGCGCAGGCCCAGCACCAGCACCCCGGCCAACACCGCGCCCCAGGCCAGCAGAAAATAGAAGGCACCTGGGTTGCGACGCAGGTAGGAGCTGACCGCCACCAGAGTGACATAGAGCGAGAACACCACGCCAGACACCGAGACGGTAATGGCAGCCACCTGATAAGAAAACACCAGCGGCGAGAGAAACACCAAGCCAAACCAGACAGCAAAGGCCAATATGCCTTTATCCAGCCGCGGGAAGTTGCTGCGGGTGTTAAGGAATTGGCGGCTGAACAAGGCCCCAAACAAGCCAGTGGCCGCCATGCCGCAAGGTAAAGCCAGATTGCCCCAGGCAGGCCAGTCTGGCCAGAGAAACTGATTGCCTATGCCATTGAGTGAGGCCTGGGCAATGATCATGCTGCCAACAAACGCCACGTAGAATAAAAACACGGTTTCGCGCGTGGAGAGGTAAATCAGGAAGTTGTAGAAGAACAAGGCCAGCAAAGCGCCGTAATACAGGCTTAGCAGTGAATAAGCCTGCTGGTCATGCGCGTGCAGGGCTTCAACCGCCCACAGGTTGATGGGCATGGTCAGCGTGCCTTCCGACCTGACCTTGAGGTAAAGCGTATGCTTGCCTGGCGTCAACGATAACGGGAACACCATATGCCTGTGCGGATAGGGCCGCTGCGCGAATGGGTAACGGTCTCCCGCCACCTGCTTCTGGTAGTGGCCTGTTTCATCGGGGCTGAAGACTTCCACCAAATCCAGCGAGCCAAATGCTACTTCCAGCAGCCATTTCTCAGGGGCATCCTGACTCACCTCCACTGGCAGCACAAACCAGTAACTGGAGTGGGAATAGCCCAGATTGGTGCTGCCACTGCTATGTTTCAGCGGCTGCCAGGCACCTGGCGTTTGCAGTGATGGCAGGCTGCTGAGTGTGAGGGTATGGCCACGATCTTCCAGCACCCAGAGTTTTTCGGCGGTGCTGATTTTTTGCTTGTGCCCATCCAGCCGCAAGGTGGGCAGGCTGTTGCTTTCCGCACTTTCCACTTTTTCGCTGGCATGGGGGAAGAGCTTATCGTCAAACTCACCTGCCGCCAGGGCATGCCCGGCCCAGAGCAAGGCCAGCAAGACCAGGCCAGGTCCGCGCAGGAATTGGGTAATGGCAGCGATCATGCTCATGGAGTGGTGACCTGTCCTTGCTGGAAGCGTTGGATAAACTCAAACAGTTGCTGTGCTGGCAGCGGCTTGCTGAAGTAATAGCCCTGGGCGGTATCGCAGCCCTGCTCACGTAGGTAATTCAGTTGCGCCTCGGTTTCCACCCCCTCGGCCACCAGCCCCAGGTCGAGAATCTGCGCCAGGGCTATGGTGGCGGTACAGATAGCGGCATCGTTGGGGTCGGTTTCTATATCCTTGACGAAGGAGCGGTCTATCTTGAGGCGGGTCAGGGGTAAAAGCTTGAGGTAACTCAGTGAGGAATAACCCGTACCAAAGTCATCAATCGCCAGCGCCACGCCCTTGGCCCTGAGCTTTTTCATGCGTGAGATGGTCTTCTCTGGGTCATCCATGGCCACGCTTTCCGTGATTTCCAGCTCCAGCGTGCCGGGCTTGATGTCATGGGTGGCCACCAGGTGATCAATCAGGCTGAACAAATGTCGTGACTGCAACTGCCGCGCCGAGATATTCACTGACATGCATAGTTCATCCAAACCCTCGCCGCGCCACTTGCTGATTTGTCTGCAGGCTTCCTGCAACACCCACTCGCCTAGCGGCACAATCAGGTTGCTATCTTCGGCAATGCGGATGAATTTATCCGGCTGCACCATGCCCCATTGCGGATGATTCCAGCGTATCAGCGCTTCTACGCCCGTGATCTGGCCGCTGGCAATATGCACCTGCGGCTGGTAGTGCAGCTCAAACTCCTGACGGAACAATGCCTGGCGTAAGTGGTTTTCCAGGCGCAGGCGCTCGCTGATTTGCTCACGCATTTTTTCGGTAAAGAACTTGTAGTTGTTCTTGCCATGCGATTTAGCCTCGTACATGGCGGTATCCACATTTTTCAGCAGGCTGCTGGCATCGTTGCCATCCACAGGGTAAATGCCTATGCCTATGCTGGAAGATGAATGCAGCTCATAGCCTTCAATCAGGTAAGGCCGCGCCAGCTTGAGCAAAATGCTTTCTGCCAGGCTGCCTGCCACCTGCGAGGCGTGCTCGTTCACCAGCACCACCACAAACTCATCGCCACCCAGGCGCGAGACAATGTCACGTGGATTAATTGCCGTCATCAGGCGCTTGCCCACCTCCACCAGCAATTGATCGCCCACCGCATGGCCCAGGGTATCGTTGATGATCTTGAAGTTATCCAGATCCAGAATCATCACCGCCAGGCTTTGCCCCTGCTTCAGCAGCGCCTCCAGCCTATTGTAGAGATCCATGCGATTAGGCAGGCCAGTCAGGGTATCGCGCAGCGCAAGGTCCTGAATCCGCGCCTCGTTAGACTTACGCTCGCTGATATCGCTAAAGGTATTGATAAAGCTGCTGGGCTTGCCGCTTTGGTCTAGCACCGCTGTCACCGTCAAGGCCACCGGGAATACATGGCCGCCCTTGTGCCGCGCGTGAATCTCGCCTTGCCAAACCCCATGCTGGCTCACGGCCGCATGCACTTTGCGCTGATCTTCGGGGGTTATATTCTCGGCGGTAAGAAAGCTCAAAGGCATGCCCAGCAGCTCTGCTGCGGTGTAGCCAGTGATTGCCGTCACCGCCGGGTTCATGCCTATGACATCATCACGCGGGCTGGTAATCAGCATGCCTTCATTGGAAGAATTAAACACGCTGCGTGCCAGGCGCGATTCCGCATCGCGCTGGCGTAGCTGCTGAATACTGCGCAGCCAGACATAAGCCAGCGTAGAAAGTATCAAGGCCAGAATGCCGCCTATCATCAACACCCAATTGACGGGCTGGCTCAACTGGCCCCAGCCAGCCGTAGGCATGCAGGCCAACTGCCAGTTGGTATGCTCACCCAGGCTGATATCGAGCAAAATCGGCGAGCGGTCAAATACATCCTGCTTGCGACGATCATTTCGGTATTACCCTGCTGATCAAAGCGGCGTAGCGCGTAGCTGATATTGCTATCGTCCGCGCGGAACCCTGCGGCCTTGAGCAGGGAATCAAGATCAAGCACTACCGAAGCCGCGCCCCAGTAAGACTCACCACCTGCCGGGTTGGGCACAAAAACTGGCAATCTATGCACCAGCCCACGCCCGCCCTGCACCAAATCTATAGGCCCCACCAACTCTGGGTGGCGCGATTGCTGCATATCACTGACACTACCCAGCTCTTGGTCTTGATAGCGCAAGCCCAGCAGGTTTTCGTTACCCGCCAGTGGGTAGACATAACGCACGACGTTATCTGGTGCCATGGTGATGGTGCGCAGATGGCGGCCATAGTGCACCAGGGTAGCCACCAGCAGATTGAAATTATCAGCGTTGAATTTTGGATTGGCCACCACATAGGTAGCCAGCCCCAGGCCCAGATGTACCGAGCTGTTGAGCTCGCCCTCAAGGCGCGCGCGCATGCCTGCGGCCACCGTGGCTACATAGGTGCGTTCTTCCTTGATACGCACCTGCTGCTCGACAAAACCGACATAGCCGGTCACCCCAAGCAGAAAAATGCCTATCATGATGCAATCAGCAGGGGCGAATAGCGCCGCCAGAACTCCCCTGAGATTCCCAATGGATTGGTTTTATTAGCAAACATGGCACTTATAAATGAATTATGTAGATTTAAAGCCACGCCAACGTTTATTCACACCACACCCTGCATACCCATCAGCGCCTGAAAAAAGACAGCGCCATAAAAGCAGGTTCAAGTCATCAAGCCACTGAATGCATTATGGAAGAAATCAAGAAAAAGTGATAAAAATAATACAGGTTTTTATCGGACAATAGTCCACTTGGCCTATTCTATGCTTGTCACCAAATATCCATAAAGCGGAAATAGAGGCAATCCCAGGCTTAATTTGCCTTGAGTGACCGCAGTTGATGAATGAAAACGGCAGTGACTACCAACTGCCACTGCCGTTGCGCTAGCTACAATGTCATTGCCATGTGACGGGAATATTCTCGCAGCTAGCTAGCTGCTTGAAATATTGCTTATGCCCCACACTCACTACTGCCAGACATAACCCAGGCTGAAGATCAAAGCACTATCTGCGCGCTTTCTATCATCCGCAGGCGTGCGCGCCCAATCCAGGTTGTACTGCACGGTGGCGTTGAAGTTGTTGATGATAGGGAAGCGCAAGCCAGTCTTGGTGAACACCAGGGTGTTATCCAGATTATCCAGGCCTAGCAAGGCCTCATGCTCGTGGAAAAACTGCGTGCTGCCACCAAAAATGCGCTGGTCATACTTGAGCGCCCAACGTGCACCCGGGTATTTCTCGTTTTCTTCATCGTAGTAATTCACGGTGACGTAGTTCAAACCGCCTTCGATGAAAAGGTTGATCTCAGGCTGTTCATACACCTGATAACCGCTACCAATACCGGTAGTGGTACGCAGCTTGATATCGCGGAACTTGTCGTTTTCCAGCGTGTTGTTGGCGTAGACATACCACTTGTTATTGATAAAGCGGTCCAGCTTGACCGAGGAGCGGTTGTTGAACTGGGTGTTTTCACCATTATTGGTGGCGCGGTTGACCACCGCCGCCACGGTCAAACGATGATTGAGCGTACGTGCTATCGATTCACCATCCAGACGCAAGGTGGTGGTATCGGTATTACCCTGAGTGATGGAGCCACCCAGATTGATACGGCCTGTCCAGTTGACGCCTACCCCGGATAATTCAGGGGTGGGATTGATATACTTAAGGTCAGACAAGGCAATTTCGCGCTCTTCATATTGCTTGTTCTTGTCGTCACCATCTTCATCCAGCGGCACTACCTTGATGGTGGCCTTGCCGGAATCAAAACTTTCCAGCGGCGTCTTGATATTGCTGCGGTCAGTCAGCGTCACGGTCAGTGGCTCATCGGTCTTGATCGCTTCAACTTCAGTCCAGGAGATTTGCAGATCTCCCGCGTACTTGGTGTTGAACACCACTTTATCGGTGAATTTCTTGATGACCTTACCAGTCAGCACATCACCATTTTTCATGCGAATTTCATCGGCCATTGCGCTCATGGCGGCAATGCCGCCACTGGTCAACAACAAACCTGTCATCGCCATTTTTATATATGACTTGTTATTCAAAACTCGCTTCCTTTCTGCCTGCAGACCGTAGTCTGCCTGGGCGTTAGCTTGGGCATGATGCATGGTGGAAATACCATGACTGACATTACACATGATTTACTGATACCGACTGCCGGGGGCTGAAAACCAGCCTGTTCACAACAGCGCACACGCCATAATTGCCAAACCCGCTGGCAAACTCAGCGTTGCAAACTATTGCAAGCTCCCCCCGAATTGAATGCTTTCCTGGCCAGGCATGGCTGGAAAGCTGATTGAATGTACTGCTTAGAATGCACGCCTCACTTGCAGGCTTGGCATTTATTCTATTATTCAACCCTGATCTACGCAAACCTCAAGAGACAGAGTTGCAGGAGGCGCGCTTGGTTCCCGCAAGCAGTGTTGAAAGCGACTTGTGAGAGAATAAGCCCGCGTTTTAGCGCTGCCGCAAACTCAGCCCCTGAACAGCCTGACTTGAGTTTTGGGGTTTATCTGACTTGAGTTTTGGCAAATAGCTGAGCTGAATTTTTTTGAAATGACAGAAGGAAAATCTGCATGAACATCCGTATTGCCTGCCTTGCCTGTACCCTGCTTTTGCTACAAGCCCTGCCAGCCTGGGCTGTATGCAAGGACTATGGCAACTTCAATCCGCAAGGCGATATCGTAGGCGGTGTGCGCTTTGGCGATTACAAGCAGGACAAGATAACAGCCTATTTCTATGGCCAGGTATGCTGGACCGCCTCTGAAATTGCCGAGGAAGGCAATCAGCGCATTTTCTATAAACTAATCGCCAGCCATGATGCTGATGGCCGCATTGCCAGCTATGTCAGCACTGAAGACTCCGCCCCTGGCTTGTTCCCCTGCCCCCCTGGCACTGAGCAGCACGCGGCCGATGGCAAGGTGTTTGACGCGGTGGATGGTGCCAAACCTGGCTTGCAGGCTTTGGTGTGCCGCATCAAACCTTGAGTGTTAAACGTCAAAGGCAGGGCCAGAATGTCATGGCCCGGCATGGCCAGACATGGCATGAGCGCTATTGAATTCAGCCATCAGGTCAGCATATTGTAGATATCACCTTGGCTTTATTCCCCAGCAGATTGAGCCTTGCGCTGTCATGCTGTTGAGATATCTGCGCGGCAGCATGCACTTCTGCGGTGCAAACAGTGGGCATGATGCCCGCCATAAAGCTATAATAATCAACTTTTTTAATCATCCACTTTTAACCAAGCAGCCGTGCCAGGCTCGGTTACCCACTGAGCGGCGGCGAGAGAAGAATGAGTCCATACCAGAAAATTGCGACTGACGATGTTCGCATCAAGGAAATCAAGGAACTCAGATTACCGTCCGAGCTACTTGAAGAACTGCCCGCCAGTGCTGCCGCGACAGACAATATCGTGGCCACGCGCAGTGCCATTCATAAAATCCTGCATAGCGCAGATGACAGGTTGCTGGTCATCATAGGCCCCTGTTCCATCCACGATTACGATGCCGGGCTGGAGTACGCGCAGCGTTTGCTGCAACAGCGTGCCGCCTTTGCCAATGAGCTGGTGATCGTTATGCGCGTGTATTTCGAGAAGCCCCGCACCACCGTAGGCTGGAAAGGGCTGATCAATGACCCCTATCTTGATGGCAGCTTCCAGATTAATGACGGCCTGCAACTGGCACGCCGTTTTTTGCTGGCGGTGAATGAGCTGGGCCTGCCTGCGGGCACCGAGTTCCTCGATACCATCACGCCGCAATATACTGCTGACCTCGTGAGCTGGGGTGCCATAGGCGCACGCACAACAGAATCGCAAATTCACCGTGAACTGGCTTCAGGTTTATCGTGCCCGGTTGGCTTCAAAAACGGCACCGATGGCAATATCCGCATTGCCGTGGATGCCATCAAGGCTGCCGCCAGCCCGCACCACTTCCTTTCTGTGACCAAGGAAGGCCGCTCGGCGATTATCTCCACCAGCGGTAACGAGGATTGCCATGTCATCCTGCGCGGTGGCAAAACGCCTAATTACGATGCGCCCAATGTGGATGCCGCTGCACGTGAGCTGGCCAATGCTGGCCTGGCTGCCAAAATCATGATTGATTGCTCACACGCCAACAGCCTCAAGCAGTTCAAGCGCCAGCTTGAAGTTGTGGGCGATGTGGCCGAGCAGATTGCCAGTGGTGACGACCGCATAGTCGGTGTGATGATTGAATCGCACCTGGTTGAAGGCAAGCAAGACCTGACCCCAGGCTGCACACTGACCTATGGCCAATCCATCACCGATGGCTGCCTGGCTGGGAAGAATCGGTAGCGCTATTGACCGTGCTGGCCGAAAGCGTACGCCTGCGCCGCAAGCAGCAAGAGCAAAGCGAATAAAGCGTGTAGCCTCATGCAGCCGTGGCCTGCCAGGGCCACGCTGCGTGATGGCAAAATGGCTGCTAAAACTCAATCGCAAGCCAAATAACCTCAATCATTGAGCCTGCCACCAATGCGCAGCATGCCCTCATTAGCTCAACACTAAGCCATGCTTGAAGCCATGTCTGAACCTCACCTTGCAGATCACCCCCACTGGCGTGCCATGCAGGTGGCAGATTTGCCACAGGTTTATAGCATTGCCGCCCAGGTGCACCCGGCTTACCCTGAACAACCCCAGGTATTTGCAGAACGCTTGCGGCTTTACCCAAAAGGTTGCTGGGTTTGGCAACAGGCCGGGCAATTGGTGGGTTATTTAATCAGCCATCCCTGGCATAAAATGCAGCCACCCGCGCTGGATAGCCTGCTGCACGCCTTGCCGCGCATGGCCACAGTGACAAGCATAAAGGCAGGGACTGAAAATGCCAGCACCTACTACCTGCATGATATTGCCCTGCTACCGCAGGCACGCGGCCAGCAGGCCACGCCGCGTATATTGCCCACCCTGGCACAGCTGGCGCATGCCCATGGCCTGGATAACATCAGCCTGGTGGCAGTTAACCAAAGTCTGAGCTTTTGGCAGGCACAGGGCTTTAAGCCAGTACCCATGTGTGATCCAGAGAACACGTCTCAAGATCTAGCCGCCAAACTACAAAGTTATGGCCCAGAAACGCACTACCTGCAGTGCGCCCTGAGCCAGATTACAACAATTTAAATTAACGCTTTACGCCTGCGTGCACTCAAGCCCACCACCGCCAAACCCAATAACAGCAAGGCATAGCTTTCAGGCTCAGGCACGGCCACCGCAATGCGCTGATCAAAAGCCTGATCAAACTGCGCCTGGCTGATGCCTGCGGTTTTGAACACCACATGGAAAGGGTCAGAATCAAGATACTTCTGCACCCCATTCTCCAGCGTGGGTGACCACACCTGCAAGGTCAGCATGTAAACACCTGCCGCCGCCGCGTCAGACACTTTCCAGTCCAGATGTGAATGGAAACTGCCATTGCTGCCAGCGCCATCAATCAGCGCGGTGACTGGCCCGCTCACCCCATTGCCGCCAAACACCGTGCCATTGGCGTAATACTGGTATTGCGCGGCATACGTGGCATTGCCAGGGTTAAGCATGTAATTCAGCCAGGCATCTACCGGAATGCCGCCATAAAGGGTGATATTGGCATTGTTGCCCGCCACACCCCAGCTCTGGCTTTCCGGGCTCCAGTAATTCAACTGCCCCAGCGCACGGAAATGCACCTCCTCGCCATATTTAAAGGTTCCGGCAAAGGCCTGAAAGCTGGGTCATCAGTTGCCCGTGGCCCACCTTCAAGATCATCAAAATAACCCGGGAACAGCTTGTGACCACTGGCGCTATCAATCGGCAACTTGCCCGCCAGATCAAAATCACCGTAAAAATCCACCGTGATCTGACTGCCTGCACAGCGCCCTGGCTGGTACCCAGCATCACATCGTAATGCACGGCATGCGCCAGGCAGCTAAAGCCTGACAACAATGCCGCCAGCAATATCTTCTTCATTGCATTCTCCTTGGCTGGCGCCCCCCGCCAAAACTCCGGCCTGAGGACGCCATAGCTAGATCAAGCTAGGCATTGAGCGCGCTGTTAAGCACGACGGCGCAACTGCCAGCCCATCAAACCCAAGCCAGCCAGCAGCAAGGCATAGCTGCTAGGCTCAGGCACCGGGGCCACATCTGCCAAACCGTGCACAGCGGCGTGGAACTGACCTGAGCTCAAGCCATTGTTGAAAATCAGGTAGAAGGGGTCAGAGCTGGCGTACTTGTCATTGGCCACAATGCCGTCAAAGCTGCTGTTAAGCTCGCCGGAAATCAGTTGCAGCGTGATGTAATAAGCACCCTCGCTAGGCAGACCGTTGGTAGTGGATACGGTGAAAGTCAGGTGCTCGTGAATATTGCCGCTGCTGCCCGCCTGGCCCAGTGTGCCTATGCTGTCACCCGACACACCCGCTGCGTTCCAGCGTGTGCTCTCACCCAGATTGCCGCCCAGGGTGATGGTGGCATTGTGGCTGTTGCTCCAGCTGGCACCATCCCAGGCCCACAGGCTGCCTATGGCCTGGTAACCAATAATGTCGCCCTGGGCAAACACATCGCTATGGCTGTCAAAGCCCGGCGCATTGGTGGCATACGGCCCCTTGGCGAGGTCACGGAAATCCGCCTCAAAAATCGCATAGCCAGAACCCACCTGATCATGGCCTGCACCATGGGTGCCCAGCTTGCCGTTTTCAACTTCAATCTCGATATCACCTGAATGCAGATGATCTTCCGCGTAAGCGGATGCACTAAACAAAGCGGACACGCTGAACAAACTTGCCACCATTGCCAGTGGCATCATGAATTGACGCATTTGAAACTCCCTTATAAATAGAAAGATTAGGGGATTACCGGGGTCCAATACCCCGCCCTTCTTTTATGCTAATGCAATTCAGTTGCTACATGCAATAGTGTTGCATAGTGAAATATAGTTGCATTACCATAGGCGTCATCAGCCTATCAACACGCAACTTGTCACCAAATTTTCTCCACACCGCATTGAAAACCTTACCCAGTGAATCCGCCGCCTCATTCCTCTCGCCTTCCATTTCACCGCGCTCAATGCCAGCGCTTTTGTGCGCCTAGCGTTTACCCCCCCGGCAGATTCACCCTGGCCACCTGCCTGCTTGCACTGGGCGTTTTACCCTCTGGCTTAAGCTGGGCCAGCGAGCTGGAGGAAAAACACACAGGCGCTGGCACACCAGCCCTGCAACACCTAGCGCAAGGCATTACGCAGCCAGCGCAAGCCGCGGCGGCCACTGCCTCTGCAATACCTGCTGCCAGCCCAAACACGCCTGCAACACCTACACCTGAAATGCCTACACCTAAAACTTCTGCCGCAACCAAACCTGCCGCACAGGCAGAGCCCATGCAGCTAGAGGCCATAGAAGTCAACGCAACGCGTGAACCCACAGCGCAAGAAATAAGCCCGCAATCCAGCCTCAAGGGCACAGCGCTGCAACAGCGCGGCAGCAGCACGCTGGGGGCAACCTTGCAAGATGAGCTGGGCGTGGCCAATGCCAGCTTTGGCCCCAATGTGGGCCTGCCCGTGATACGCGGCCAGCAGGGGCCACGTACCCGCGTCATGATCAATGGCGTGGGCAGCCATGATGTTTCTGCCATGAGCCCTGACCATGGCACCACGGTAGAAGCCCTGCTGGCCAAGGAAATACGCGTATTGCGCGGCCCGGCCACCATACGCAATGGCGGCGGGGCCATAGGCGGCGCGGTGGAAGTTATTGATGGCCGCATTCCCGAGCGTATACCCACGCGCAGCAGCCTGAATACGCAAGTGCGCCACGGCAGCAACCACGATGAAGACACCGTGGTGAGTGAACTCAACACCAGCTTTCGCCAACTGGCGCTGCATGCCAACCTGCATGGCAGAAACAGCAATGACATTGAAGTGCCGGGTGCCGCCATAGACCAGGCCGCCATCACGCGCCTGTTTTACGCGCCCTCGCCCAGCAACACGCGGGGTTACACCGGCAACACCAGCGCGCGCAGCCATGGCGGCAGCGTAGGTGCCAGCCTGTTTGGCGAGCAAGGCTATATTGGCGTTTCACTCAGCCGCTATGCCAGCAACTACGGCATACCCCTAGGGCCTGCGCACAGCCACGGCGGCGCGGTGCTAGATACGCCCGAGGCAGTGCGCATAGACATGCAGCAAGAAAGGCTGGATCTCAAGGGCGAATGGTTTATAGAAAACACCTGGCTGGAATCTTTAAGCCTGCGCGTGGGCAAATCGCGCTACCAGCATGATGAACTCAGCAACGGCCAGCCCCAGACGCGCTTTAACAACGACGCCGTGGAATCAAGGCTGGAACTCAAGCACCACCTGGCTCACGCTTAAGCGGCAGTGTGGGCCTGCATGATATCCGCCGTGATTTCTCTGCACTGGGCAGCGAAGCCTTTGTGCCGCAATCGCACATCCGCACCCGCGGGGTTTATCTGGTAGAAACTTTGGACCTCAAACCCTGGCAACTGGAGTTTGGCTGGCGCAAGGAAAAAAGCGAGCTGGAGGCCGCCGCCCAGCGCATATGGTTTACCCCCACGCTTTCACGCACCATAGCCGCCAGCCGCAGCCAATATGCGCCCGAGAGCTTTTCACTGGCGCTAAAAAGAAGCTACCAAAGCGGCAGCCTCACCCTTAACCGCTGGGTAGCACGCCGCGCGCCAGATATTCAGGAAGTGGCAGCCTTTGGCCCGCACCTGGCCACGCGCACCTACGACATAGGCAACCGTAATCTGGAGACCGAAACCCTTAACGGCTGGGACCTGCAATGGCAGCAGACGCTAGGCCAGGCCAGCCTCAAGCTCAACCTTTACCAATATCAGGCCAGGGATTATATCTATCAGCAAAACGTAGGCACCGTATACACAGGCCCCTACTTCAGGCCGCAACTGCCCGGCACCTGCACCAACCCGGCAGACTGCCTGAGTCAGATGCAATATGCGCAGCAAGACGCCCGCTTTCATGGCTATGAATTTGAACTGGGCAGACCCTGGAAAATCACAGGCGTGAAGCAACTACACACCAGCGTATTTGCCGATATGGTGCAAGGCAAGCTGGACGATGGCTACCATGTACCAGACTGGCCCCAGGCCGCTACGGCGTGGCCGTGCAAGCCAGCGTGGCAGAGTGGCAAGGCGAGCTACGCCTCACCCACGGCCGCGCCCAACAACGCACGGGCAGCATTATTCAACCCACAGGCACAGAGCTAGAACCCGGCACCGCCAGCTATAACAAACTGGATATTTACCTGCGGCGGCCTTTTGCCAGGCACATGTAAAAGGCGAAGTGTTCGTGAACATGCGCAATATAGGCAATGCCGAAATCCGCAATAGCACCTCGTTTTTACGCTATTACACCCCGGAGATGGGGCGCAATATCGAAATAGGCATGCGGCTGGAGATATAGGCTGGGCTAGGCAAGGTGGTTTCTGGCTGCGCGATTTAACGTCTGATGCGGTCAGGCATTATCTGATTGGGCTGGCGTTTTGAAAAACACATAAACCGCCGCCAGACAAATCAGCAATTCCACGGCAAACGACCAATGCAAAATGAAATTCAGCCACCAGGCTGGTAAACCGCCTCTATGGTGAACAACTTGAGCGGCTGCTTAAGCCAGGGAGCCTGCCACCAGATATCGCCCACAACACTATCCAGCAACATATGCAGCATGCCACCCAGCGCAAACACCGCCAGCAAAAAGGCGGCCTTTTTAGTGGCCGCCCAACGCAGTAACACAGTGGCCATCAGCAGCAGCGCCAGCCAGGTGATAGGCCAATGCGTGAAATATTTGTGATGGTGCAGCCTGTGATCAAACAGATAAAAATAAACCATATCAATATCTGGAATCACCGCGCCCACCACCCCCACCAAGATAATGGCCTTGGCAAAAGCGGATGAGCAGGCTGGCCGGATAATGGCTTTGGCTAACAGATAACCTGATGGCGCATGGGGGATAAACATGATGGGTTTTTAAGCAGCTTCATGCGGCTAGAGATATCAACCACACCGGGATATGCAGGAATAGCCACATCTTGCTGCTCAACGATGAAGCCGCTGATGGCGCTGTAATCTCTTGCGGCGCTGTTGAATAAACACACAAGCCGCCGCCAGGCAAATCAGCAGCTCCACGGCAAACGACCAATGCAGCAGGAAATTCAGCCACCAGGCTGGTAAATGGCTTCTAGCGTAAACAGGCTGAATGATTGATCTACCCAGGGGGCCAGCCACCAGACATCCCCGACCACACTATCCAGCAACAGATGCAGCAGCGCGGCCATGCCAAAAATGCCGAGTATGGCAGCGGACTTTTTGGCAGAGGCCTGGCGGCATAACAGGGTGGCAAGTATCAGCAGCGCCAGCCAAGTGAGAGGCCAGTGCGTGGGGTAGCTATGGTGATGATGCTGCCTGTCATCAACGAAATAAAAATACAGCAAATCGATATCAGGAAATATCGTGCCTATTACCGCCACCACAATAATATCCCGCGCCGAAAGGCCGAATTGCTTGCATTGCGCGGTAATGGCTTTTGCCAGTAGATAAGCAGATGGAATATGGGCAATAAACATGGCCTGGCCTGTATAAAGCTTAAGTGAGCGTGATTAATTTGCAGCTAGCTTCAACGCCCACCACCCTGCTCAAGATCAAAATCTCGCATGCGGTTTTGAAGATAAACATATGCCGCAGCCAGGCAAATCAGCAGCTCTACGCCAAACGACCAATGCAGAAAAAAGCTCAGCCACCAGGGCTTGTACAGGGCCTCTACCGTAAACAAACGGTATGACTGATCTACCCAGGGGGCAAACCACCAGACATCGCCTACCAGGGTATCTAGCATGAGGTGCAGAAACCCGGCCACGGCAAAAATGCCCAGCAATTTTGCAAGGTTTTTGCTCGCGGCCCAGCGCGATAACAGCAGGGCCAGTACCAGCAGCACCAGCCAGCTAATGGGCCAATGCGTGAGGTAGGTGTGATGGTGGTGCTGCCTGTGATCTATGAGGTAGAAATACAGCATGTCGATATCGGGAAATATCGCGCCTATGATGCCCACCCACAAAATGGCCTTGGTTGATACGCCTATATTGGGGCATTTTTTGATAATGGCCTGGGCCAGTAGATAACCAGAGGGAGCATGGGCAATGAACATATGAGCGGCACCTGAAAGCGTGGGTTGAGATGGCAAGTCATGAACAAAACTGGCGCATATTTTGCCAGCAAGCACAGGGCAAAAACTGCCATTAAGCTCTTGTCACCAAAGAAAAACTCAGCACGCGCTACAGGCGCAATTCACACTTAGCAGCCCAAGAGATTTGCTCACTCAAGCAACACTGCCCGCACCTTAATGCCCAGCCACCTGCCCCTGCACCGCTGGCGGCTCATGCATCAGCAGCAAGGCCAGCCCGGCAGAAATGCCTGCGGCCGCAGCACCCAGCAAGAAGACCAGCTGATATCCCTGCAACAAGGCAAACGGCACCGTGGCCCCCTGCGCCAGCCACAACTGGCTCACATGCGCGGCCAAACTGGCCAGCACCGCCAGCCCCACCGCCCCGCCCATCATAAAGGCGGTGTTGACCACGCCAGAGGCCAGGCCAGAATCTTCCGGCGCTACATCATTCATGGCTGCCAGCAGCAGCGGGTTAAAGGCAATACCGCCACCCAGGCCCAGCAACATCATGGCCGGGAATATATCTAGCCAAAACTCACCATGCAGCGGCACGCGCGCAAACCAGGCCAGCCCCAGCGCCGCGCACACCAGCCCTAAAGTGAGCGAGGTGCGTATGCCCACGCGCATCACCAGCCGTGCAGAAAGCCCCAGTGAAAACAGCGCCATGACAATATTGGCAGGCAAAAACGCCAGCCCCACCTGCATGGCGTCGTAACCCAGCACAAACTGCATGTAGAGCGCAGACATAAAGAACCAGGCAAACAAAGCCGCCGCCCACAACACCCCCACCACATTGGCCACAGACACATTACGGTTGCGGAACAAGCTGAGCGGCACTAGCGGCACACTCACGCGCAATTGCAGCACTATAAAGGCCACAAACAACAGCGCCGCCAGCGCAAACAGCCCCAGCACCTGTGCCGAAAGCCAGCCCAGCTCATTGCCATTCACAATGGCGTAAACCGCCAACATCATAGAGGCGGTGATGGTGATGGCGCCGCCAATATCCAGCTTTTGCCGCAGCAGCTCAGTGCTGTGCGCGGGCAGCAGGCGCAGGCACAAGGCATACACCAGCACGCCCATGGGCAAATTCACCAAAAAAATCCAATGCCAGCTCATGCTGCTGGTGAGCACCCCGCCCAGCAACACCCCCAGGCTGCCACCGCCAGCACAGACAAAGCCATACACCCCCATGGCCTTGGCCGCTCAGCCTGCTCGGTAAACAAATTCATGATTAAAGACAATGCCACCGCAGACACCACCGCCCCGCCCAGGCCCTGCACCGCCCGCGCCGCAATCAACTGCCCCTGTGTGCTGGCAATGCCACAAGCCAGCGATGCCAGCGTAAACACCGCAATGCCCAGCAAAAACAAACGCCTGTGACCAAAAAAATCACCCAGCCTGCCACCCAGCAGCAAAAAGCCGCCAAAAGTGAGCATATAGGCATTCACCACCCACACCAGGCTGGTTTCGGTAAACGCCAAATCAGCCGTATGGAAGGCAGCGCCACATTCACAATGGTGGTATCCAGCACTATCATCAGCTCACCCAGGCACAGTAAAAAAAGCACCAGCCAACGGGTGCGGGCATGGTCATGCGGGTGGTGTGGGGTTAAAGCGGTCATGGCAAAAAGCATCCTGAGGTTGGGGGTAGCAGGGGCATGGCTAAGGGTTCTTTAAAAGCGTGCAGGCAAAAATGTGCAAGCCAGATGATAAAGCGCAAATCATGAAAAGCGCATGATGCTCTACGGTGATTAGTTTAAAGATACCGCGCAGAGATCAAACCCCAAGCGCCAAGATGGTAGCGCAAATGAGGGCCGCCAGGCATGAGCGAGAAAGCAGGCTTTAGGCATGCCCCTGTAAACAAAAGCAAAATTGTAAGACAGCACTGACAAGCCTTTCAGTACAGCGCGGATAAGCAACGGCAGAGATATCCCCCACACTGGGTGCCGTAAAAGATACGCGCTGGGGATGGCAAAAGCCCAACCAGCAAAAAGCGGCCCCGGCCGCCCTAAAAAACTTACATCAACAAATTAGGAGGGGCGTTATGTCAGTATCTACCATACTTTTAGTGATCTTGATTCTGCTGTTGATAGGCGCATTCCCCAGCTGGGGTTACAGCCGTAACTGGGGTTATGGCCCTAGCGGCGGTTTGGGCCTGATTGTGATTATTCTGTTGGTGCTGCTGCTAACAGGTCGAATCTAGTTATTGCTCATCTCCATACAAAAAAGCCGGCTTGCCGCTTTTTTGTTGTTCCCTCGCCAAATTCCATTTCAACTAAATAATTACATGTCATCGTTGAATATTTCTTGGTTTTTCCCTATTCTGATTTGAGCATTAAAACTGAGGTTGACACTGGTTTATAGCAGCGAATATTCTGGTGGTCTCTTAAATACCATAGCGGCCTGTCGTCCCCGTCAGTCGCAGCTTTAGTGCTTTGTTAGTTTATGGCGGGGTTGAGACTGGATATAAAATACCGCAAGGGAAGTCCAGACGCGGTTCCCATGGTTCCGAGAGTGCGCCCGCCACCCCGCATATCCTCGTGTGGTTTTCTCCAAACCATAGGAGGTCACCATGACGACACAGCAAACCAACCCGCTTAATGGCGAATTCTGGGTAGATGCCGAATACGGCCAACGCCCTACCTCACACAAAGCTACTCAAGCCCTCACTGCAACCTATGGTGCTATCGGCATCGCGCACCTCATAGAGCGCAGCATCTCGGAAATGCATTCAGCGAAATTCACTGAGCATGAATATGCAGGCCTCGAACCAGTGCTGCTTGAAAATTTACTCTGTGCACAGAAAGTGCTACTAGAAATAATTGAGGAACGGTTATTAGAAGCATGTCTGGTTAGATAACCGAAGGACAAGTTTCTTGATTGATACTATCCAAAAAAATATTTATAAAAATAACTTTGGTTTTTTATGGGAATCGACTCATCTATATCAATTAAATCTTTTTAGGTTTTTACTATACCCATATTTAATTCCTGATGAAAAAAATCCACCACATTCACTTAACTTGGAGCATCCATCACACTCGTCCGCATACTCATTCTTCCAATCACTTATCGATTTTCTGTAATAAGGCATTACGTCATTATTAACTAAACACAACTGATGATTATAAATTGATACATTGATACCGTAGGTTGCCAAAATTTGTGTCGCTTCACTTAAAACATCCTTGTACTCGAATGGATCTATCCACAAAGAGTCAAGGTTCGCGCGCGTGAAACCCATCATTTCGAGACCCATTAAAGCTACATGATCTACAAATAACAGGTTTCTACCAATGAACTCAGCCAGCTGAACAAGTCTTGGTAGGGATTGCTTATGAAGGACAACTCGAATTTCAACCTTTTGATTCAGCCTTTTTAGATTGAGAACGCCCATGAGCGTATCTTCAAATGCCCCTGGGGATTGCACAATGTAATCATGTATGGTTGGATCATCAGAATAGATTGGTATCCCAACCATCATATCGGGGTGATCAATTTCTGAATATTTTTTAGCAAATTCTATATCTTTAAAACTCCGACCATTTGATAGGATATGAATAGCTGTATTAGGCAAATGATTTTTGGTTAATTTTAATATATCAAGAAACCTCTCTTTATATAAAGTCGGCTCACCACCAGTAAAACCAATTTCCTTAGTGTCTTGATGAATCAAAGGTATCAAGTGTTTAATTTCCTCTAGCATCCATGAGTCATCAGTGTTTTTTGGTGGCTGAGAACACATAAGGCAATAGTGATTACATTGTTCAGTTACGAGGATGCTATTTTGGAGTGAGGCTTTTCTATACAACACACGAAGATTTTTATTGCTGACACTAATGACATCATCATGGGATAAATAATGATATTCCGGAGGCAGTAATGTGTAGCTTGTTTCTCTCGACAATGCGTTATAAAACTGATGGAATCCATCTTGGAAAAGATAGTGAGCGTACCCGTCCGGAATATTATTAGAACTTACTAAAAAGGCTCTCGAAGAAGCCAAAATTGTAGGAAGCAATGGATTAGTACTGATTTTATACAAGACCGAAGGTTTTTCTTCCAAACTCTTTATTTCAATAATCCGGCCACCTAATTTCAGCATCTGTTTGCCCACTTAAGAAAAATATTCTTTGTATCAGAATCAGACTCCATCAAATCAATCAGATGTTTGAATATCGCCATATTTCTTTTACAAAACTCGGAATCTGGCTTTCTACCTACTTTATCTTTGTGTATTGCATGATGGTATACAGGATCAGATCCGCAATATGTTTCAAAAGCACAGCTTGAACACATAGGAACACTTTGAGTATAAGTATCCTCCAATGCTTCCAATAATGTTTCAGAAAGCATTATTTCTTCATACGAATTTTTTAAAACATGTCCTAGTTGAAATGTGTTATCCCCCATCTCCGCAAGCATTCGACTTTCATCAGAAGCATATACTGCTCCATCATAGTTATAAACAATAGCAGCAATACCCACCCCTGCAGCTCATCATGTCAACATACATAGGATCATTTGAGGTCAACATTTTCGCGACTATAGTTGCTGTTGCTTGCTCGACGAAATTAACACCAGCTTTATTAATTTCAATAATGTAATCAAGACCTTCTTTGTAAAAATCCAACCACTTATCTGTGTTATACGCCAAGTATTTTTTTGTTTTAATTGCAAATCCGTATGGTGATAAATGGCGTAGAAATATTTCACCAAACCCAAGCCTTAGGTATTCATCAATGATATCTCGAACTTTCGGCAGACTTTTATCCGTCGTTGTCATCAATGCAGAGACTTGATCATGTCCAAGAATATTTCTGGCGGCATTAAGTCCACTTACAAACCTTTGATGACTATCTTTACCTGGCCTAGGGCGATTGGAATTATGTAAGCTTTCCGGCCCATCTAAAGAAGATGACAATGAGATGTTGTTGTCTTTACAGAATTCAAGATGCTCATCACTGAGCATTGACAATGTAGTTGCAATAACAAATCCCAAATGTCGTTTAGAAATGAGATTTCTTTTATTAGCTTCAACTACAATGTATTTTATTAAATCAAAATTAAGTAATGGTTCGCCACCTTGAAATTCAATTTTAATTGTCGGCGAAGGAGATCGAAAAACTATATCTAAAGACTTATCCGCCATTTCTCGAGTCATATCAAATGCACTCGTATCCTCACTTCTTCGAGAAACTTGGCAATATGGGCAGCTATGATCACACCTTAAAGTAACAACAAAGATATGAAGACTAGTAAAATCTGCTAAGCGTGAATGTTTTGTTCTAACCTTCAAACCTAACAACTGCAATGCAGATTGCTCCCCAGCATATCTTACAAAATGCTTGGCGCGTAAATCAGAAAATAATGGAGTTGTGACATCAATCGATTTATTGATCAAATTATTGATGTCTGATGAATTGACGACCAAATACTCACCAACTAGATTGGTAATAAAATACCTATCATCACTCAGGCGTTCAAAATTAAATGGAAGAAGCTTATATTCTTTTTTTTCTGAGTAAGACTCAATAGGTAAAAACTTACTCATTTGTATGCAAATCAGTGTTAGAAAATGCTATTCCTAAAATTAGATTCCTTACTGGCTCAGTTTCTTCTTTTATAATTTTACGAAGCTGTTGATCTAATATTTCTTTTTTGAATTCGCTTGTATAGTATTCAGCACCATCATTTGTGACGGCTTTATCGAACGTAATTATGCATTCTATAGATTGCCCTGAGTAAGACAAATCTATACAAAAGATATTTATATATCGATATGCTGCTTTTTGAATAGCCTCAACGTGGTAGATGCGCTCATCAAATGAGAGCACCTTTTTAGAGCTACTCATCAACGACTAGAATAATGAGATCTGTGGGACGAGTGCGAGCTATGGGAACTGTGGGATCTATGTGCGGCCATTAAAATACCCGCTTCATTACGTTCTAGAATGAATGTAAACAGATTTTCATGCCCAACTGTAACCTCATTACTTAATTGATGGTTACTGATATCAAGTATCTTATCGGAGTCTTGAGTTGGTGTGCTGATAGGTGTTGCTGAAACATTATCGGTAACAAATGCACTAGCTACTGCAGCGAATGGCAGCAGGTATTTTTTGCTTTTTATCATGTCAATCCCCCTAAAGTGATAAAAATATAATCGATACTGCCGATCAATGTCAATTTTAATTTTAGGGTTATTAACTAACTGTCAGTTGCCAAAGGAATTTGGCAAGGCAAGAATTAATCTAATGTGTCGTTAGGTTTAGAAATTTGTAAATAGAATTCCTTGTATACAACTTAGCGCACGCATGAGGAGTTCTTTGTTTACCAAAAACGAAAAAAGGGTTACGCATTTCTGCGTAACCCTTTGAATTTTGGTGGGCTGTACGGGATTCGAACCTGTGACAAACGGATTAAAAGTCCGCTGCTCTACCAACTGAGCTAACAGCCCGGAGACAAGAGGCTTGTCTCGGAAAGCGCGCAATTATGAAGAAAACCGCGCTGGGCGTCAATGGCGGATTGCGTTTTATTGGCTAGCGCTTGATTCATAAGCCTAGTCATTACTTCAACTCAGCTGCTAGCCGCACCACAACCCCTGGCTAAACCCCTTATTACCTTGGCATGCCAGGGAAGCGGCCTTGCATGGCGCGCATGATTTTGCCCATGCCGCCCTTAGAGAACATTTTCATCATTTTCTGCACTTCTTCAAACTGATTGAGCAGGCGGTTAACTTCTTGCACCTGCACGCCTGCGCCTGCGGCAATGCGGCGCTTGCGTGTGGCTTTAATCAGTTCTGGCTTGCGGCGCTCTAGCGGGGTCATGGAGTTGATAATGCCTTCAATGCGGCGCAGGGCTTTATCACCCTGCTCGCTATTCACCTGCCCCGCCATGCCTGCAATCTGCGCGGGCATTTTGTCCATGAGCGCACCCATGCCGCCCATTTTGCGCATTTGCAGCATTTGCGCCTTGAAATCATCCAGGTCAAAGCCTTTGCCAGATTTAACCTTGTCGGCCAGTTTTTTGGCTTCGTCCAGATCTACATTCTTTTGCGCCTGTTCAATCAGCGAGAGTACATCGCCCATGCCCAGCACGCGTGAGGCCATGCGCTCGGGGTGGAACAGTTCAATACCATCCACCTTTTCGCTCACACCAATAAACTTGATGGGCTTGCCAGTGACATGGCGCACAGAGAGTGCGGCACCGCCACGGGCATCACCATCCAGCTTGGTCAGCACCACGCCTGTGAGGGGTAAGGTCTCGCCAAAGGCACGGGCGGTATTGACCGCGTCCTGGCCTTGCATGGCGTCCACCACAAACAGGGTTTCAATGGGGTTGAGCAAGGTGTGCAGTTGCTTGATTTCGGCCATCATGGCTTCATCAATGCCCAGGCGGCCTGCGGTATCAAATATCAGTACATCGTAGTAATGGCGTTTGGCAAAATCCAGCGCCTGGGCGGCAATGTCTGCTGGCTTTTGTGTGGCGTTGGAATCAAAACAGTCTACTTCCAGGCTTTTGGCCAGGGTTTTCAGCTGTTCTATCGCCGCGGGGCGGTAAACGTCGGCGCTGGCCAGCAGCACTTTCTTTTTATCGGCCTTGAGCACCCTTGCCAGTTTGGCAGAGGTGGTGGTTTTACCAGAGCCCTGCAAACCAGCCATCAACACAATGGCGGGTGGGTTGGTGGCCAAATTCAAGCCGCTGTTTTGCTCACCCATCAGGCGGGTGAGTTCTTCATGCACCACTTGTATGACGGCCTGGCCTGGGGTCAGGCTTTGCAGCACCTCACGGCCCTGGGCACGTTCTTTCACCTGGTTGATGAATTCCTTGACCACGGGCAAGGCCACATCGGCCTCCAGCAAGGCCATGCGTACTTCACGCATGGCGTCACTGATGTTTTCTTCGGTGAGGCGGGCATGACCGCGCAGGGTTTTAACGACTTGCTGTAATCGGCTACTGAGATTTTCGAACATGATGGTTGGGCCAGTGATACCGCCGCTGATATAAGGGATGACTCCAGCGGCTGCATGTTATAGTGTTGTGAATATCTGAATTCTAACCCAATCCTCACCAAGTCATCCCGTATGATTGCGTTTCTGCCCTTCATCATTGCCCTGATTTACCTGCTTGTGGCCCTTAATTACTGGCGCAGCGCCAGAACTGCAGGCGGCAAAACCCTGAATGCCCCAGCCTCACCACCCTGGCACACCCATGTGCAGCGCTGGCAAAGCCATTTGATTGCGCTGGGCCTGGCATTGCATGCGGTGCTGCTGTACTGCGCGCTATTTGCGCAGGGGCTTAATCTCAGCTTTGCCAACGCGCTTTCTACCATTCTCTGGCTCACGGTGCTGATTTACTGGCTTACCAATCTCAAGCATCACCTGCACAGCCTGCAGGCCTTTGTGCTGCCGCCTGCTGCGTTTTTTGTGCTGCTACAGGGCTGGCAGCCTGAGGCGCATGTGATTCCTTATGCTGACCAGCCTTTGTTTGTGGCGCATATGGTGATTGCCATGCTGGCTTACAGCTTGCTCACTTTTGCCGCGCTGCATGCGCTGCTGATGATGGCGGCAGAGCGCAAGTTGCACCAGAAATCCAGCTGGCTCAAGCTGCCAGACTTTCCGCCGCTGATGACGATGGAAACGCTGCTGTTCCGCATTATCACCATTGGTTTTGCGCTGCTGACG
Organism: Methylobacillus glycogenes JCM 2850; assembly: GCF_000617925.1. Taxonomy (GTDB): domain Bacteria; phylum Pseudomonadota; class Gammaproteobacteria; order Burkholderiales; family Methylophilaceae; genus Methylobacillus; species Methylobacillus glycogenes. The sequence continues at coordinate 172,072 of NZ_BAMT01000005.1, read as the reverse complement.
CTGACGCTGCTGAGCGGCATGATGTTCTCTGAGCTGTTGTTCCACCACCCTTTGCGCCTGACGCACAAGAATGTGTTCACTATTCTTTCTTGGCTGATTTTTGCCGGGCTGCTGTGGGGGCGTTACCGCTACGGCTGGCGCGGCCGCACCGCCATACGCTGGACCTTGACTGGGTTTGTGGTGCTGTTGCTGGCCTATGCTGGCAGCAAGTTTGTGCTGGAAGTGCTGCTACACCGCGCCTGATTGAGCCTCAGGGCTTTCTGGTTTTACTGCTTTATTTCTGCTTTTTCTTGTATTTTCACATCACTAGCCGCCTGCCTTGGCAGGCGGCTGCCAACTCGCTCCGCTTACCAAGACAATGCTAGTGCTAATTAGCGCAGGCTAATCACTGGCCAGCCCGCCTCTTGCGCATAGGCCAGCAGGGTGGGGTCTGGGTCTACCGCAACGGGTTTATCTACCAGTTTCATTAGTGGCAGGTCGTTGTGTGAATCGCTGTAGAACCAGGTGGTTTCAAAGCTTTTCAGCGTTTGGCCACGGGCTGCCAGCCATTCATTCAGACGCGTGATTTTGCCTGCCTGAAAACTGGGGGTGCCTACTACTTTGCCAGTAAATTCACCGTTAATTTCCTCAGGCGTGGTGCCTATGAGGTTATCTATGCCGAACTCCTGGGCTATTGGCCCGGTCACAAAGCTATTGGTGGCGGTGATGATCATGAGCAAATCACCGTTTTGGCGGTGTTTTTCTACCAGGGCGCGGGCCTGTGGCGTGATCATGGGGCGGATTTTTTCTGCCATGTAGTTGGCGTGCAGGGCATCCAGCTCGCTACGCTTGTGCTCGCTGAGTGGCTTAAGCTGGAAATCAAGAAAGGCATGGATATCCAGACGGCCAGCCTTGTAATCTTCATAAAACCCGAGGTTGATGGCGGTGTGCTCTTCTTTATCCAGCAGGCCATGCTGTATCAGGTATTGGCCCCACTGAAAATCGCTATCTCCGGCCAGCAAGGTGTTATCTAGATCGAATAATGCGAGCTGCAAAATGTTTCTCCATCCACGGCAAAAATTGCTAGAGTTTAGCTTATGAACGCACTGCGCGCGAACCTAAAAGTCATGGCCTGCAAGGGCTTGGCCCAGCCATGTATGGCACCGTCCGTTATAGAGTGCCCATGCTTGGCACCGTCCGTAATAGGGTGATCATGTCATGAATCTGCCTGACCATCTGATTCCACTAGGCTGGCAATGGGCCAATAATGCCCTGGCACTGGCGTTGCTGGCTTATGCCGTGCTCAAGGCACCCTGGCGGCATTTGGCTGCGCCTAATCTGCAGCATGTGTTTCTGGGCAGCATAGTGGCGTTGATGGTGATTTGGAGTGTTAAGGCGGGCATACGGCCCGGCCTCAACATTCACCTGTTGGGCGCTACGGTGTTGTGCCTGATGTTCCGCTGGCAGTTGGCCCTGGTGGCCTTGGCCTTAGTAATCGTGGCCGTAACGGCGTTTGGCATGGCGGGCTGGCTGGCGCTGGGCACCAATTTCTTGCTGATGGCAGCCATTCCGGTGTTGTTCAGTTATAACTTGTTCCGCTTGGTAGATAGCAAGCTGCCCAATCATTTGATTATTTATATCTTTGGCTGCGGTTTTTTATGCGCTGGCCTCACCATCAGCCTGTGCGGCCTCACAGCGGTGCTGGCCTTGAGCGGCATGCAGGCTTACCCGGGTGATTATTTGTTCAGCAATTATTTACCTTACTTCATTCTGATTGCCTGGTCTGAGGCGTTGCTCACAGGCATGGCGGTCACGCTGATGACGGCTTTTCGCCCGCAGTGGCTGCTGACGTTTAGTGATCAACGTTACCTCAAAACCAAGCACTAAAATTCAACACGCTCTTTCATTCGCTTGAACATAAAAAAAGCGCCTGACGGCGCTTTTTTATTGACCTCATGCCTGTAAATCAGCTGAAACAGGCAGGGTTAGCATGGTGAACTAGAGATGAGGGATTAAAGATGAGGATTAAAGATGAAAATCGCCAGCCGCTTCAGGCTGGTAATGAATTTCCAGTATCTTGAGCTGACGCACGCCGCCGGGCATGGCCCAGTCTATGGTATCGCCCACGCGGTAACCCAAAATGGCGGTGCCCAGCGGTGCCACCACAGAAATGCGGTTGGCCGAGGCATCGGCATCACTGGGGAAAACCAGGGTGCATTCCAGCGTTTGGCCGCTGGCTTGATCGCTCAGCAACACGCGGGAGTTCATGGTGACCACATCGGCGGCCACTGCTTGCGGCTCTACTTCTTCGCAACGCGCCAGCTCGTCTTCCAGCCGCGTCAGGTTGCCTTGCTCGGCAAAGCCATTGCGGCGCAGTTGCTCAATCATGGCAAACAACCTGTTCATATCAAAACTGGTAACCTGGATAGCCCCCTGCAACATAGCAATCACTCCTTATTGTGATAACCACTGGATGTGGTGATGAAATCAGCCCGTGCGGCGAATGCCTGCACTAAGCAACAAATTACTTGGCAAAAAAATTACTCGGCAACAAATTACTCTGCAAAAAAATAAAGCCCCTCTCCGCCTGAGCGGAGAAGGGATTAAAACTTGTCCGGCTTTTAACCTAGACTGGCTTACTGGAGATTAATTCAGGTTTAAGGGATCAAACCTGTGGGTGCGCACGCTCGGCATTGACGTGCAGTTTGTTGAGGCCATTGAGGTAGGCCTTGGCCGAGGCAATGACAATATCGGTATCCGCACCCTGGCCGTTGACGATACGTCCGCCCTTGGACAAACGCACGGTCACCTCACCCTGGGCATCGGTGCCGCTGGTGATGTTGTTGACGGAATACAGCAACAGCTCCGCACCGCTCGCCACTATTTGCTCTATGGCCTTGAAGGCGGCATCTACCGGGCCACCACCATCAGCCTCGGCGCTGCGCTCCACGCCACGCTCGCTGACGGTGACCTTGGCATGCGGGGTTTCGCCAGTTTGCGAGGCCACATGCAGGTAAGCCAGCTTGAAGCATTCTTCGCTCACTACGTTGTCGTTGAGCAAGGCCTGGATGTCTTCATCAAAGATTTCTGATTTTTTATCGGCCAGTTCCTTGAAGCGGGCAAAGGCAGCATTGAGTGCATCTTCACCATCCAGGGTAATGCCCAGCTCGGTCAGGCGGCTGCGGAAGGCGTTGCGGCCTGAAAGCTTGCCCAGGGTGAGTTTGTTGGCACCCCAGCCCACATCTTCTGCGCGCATGATTTCATAGGTTTCGCGGTGCTTGAGCACGCCATCCTGGTGTATGCCAGATTCATGCGCAAAGGCATTGGCCCCGACTATGGCCTTGTTGGGCTGCACCGGGTAACCCGTGATGCTGGAAACCAGCTTGGAGGTGCTGACGATCTGGCTGGCATCAATGGTGGTTTCCAGCTGGAAGATATCGCGGCGGGTTTTGACCGCCATGACAATTTCTTCCAGGCTGGCGTTGCCTGCGCGCTCACCCAGGCCGTTGATGGTGCATTCTACCTGACGCGCGCCGCCCAGCACGGCAGAAAGCGAGTTGGCCACGGCCATGCCCAGATCGTTATGGCAGTGGGTAGACCACACCACTTTATCGGCATCTTTCACGCGTGAGATCAGTTGCTGCATGCGCTCGCCCCACTGTTGTGGCACGGAATAGCCCACGGTATCGGGCACGTTAATAGTCTTGGCACCTGCGGCAATCACGGCGTCAAACACTTGCACCAGAAAATCCATCTCCGAGCGCACGGCATCTTCAGCGGAAAATTCCACGTCATCGGTATATTCCAGCGCCCATTTCACCGCCTGCACTGCACGCTCCAGCACTTGCTCTGGCGTCATGCGCAGCTTGTTTTGCATGTGGATGGGGCTGGTAGCAATAAAGGTATGAATACGGCGCTTTTTCGCCGGGCTGATGGCCTCACCCGCGCGGCGGATATCGTTTTCATTGGCGCGCGCCAATGAACAGACGGTAGATTCGGTAATCACTTCGGCAATGCCGCGTATGGCATCGAAATCGCCAGGGCTGGCCGCAGCAAACCCGGCTTCAATCACATTCACGCCTAGCTTTTCCAGCTGGCGTGCGATTCTCAGCTTTTCGTCCTTGGTCATGGCCGCGCCTGGGCTTTGCTCGCCATCTCGCAAGGTGGTATCAAAAATGATGAGTTGATTGTTTGTCATGACCTGATTTCCAACTGGGTTCGGTTTTAGTGGATTACTTGATTCTGGGTTTGGTGCCAGTTTGCTCTGCTGGCTGAGGCCGGGGTGGCTTGCTGCACGCTGGCCCGGTGATATGCCCCGGGTTTAAGCTCTGATGAGTATCTACCGTGGGTAAGGTGGGCGTAGCGCGGCTAGCCGCATGCCGGGCAAGGCAATATTGGTATTGTGGGATTTCATAGCTGCTTGAATATAATTCTTTTACCTATTCTAGGCAAGCCAGCGCACTAGCACAGACACGGCTGGCAATGCTGCAACCGTGGCCAGGGCTATCACAGTTCTTGGCTGGCACCGCAATTTCGGGCAGGATGCTAGAAAACATCAAACCCCAACTCAACCCAAGGTGAACCACCCTATGCGCCCCCCCGTCACCGCCTTGCGCACCTTCTTTTTGCGCGGCCTGCAAAGCGCTTTTTTCCTGCGGGTTGCAGCGCACGATTTGCGCATCACGCCCCTGCAATTGCTGCTGATACTGCTGATTGGTACTGCGGCCTCTATTTTGATGGGGCGCTTGGTCATCAGTGGGGCCGCCGAGTTTTACCCCAAGGCTTTTCTTTGGGGCTGGTCTATTGTCATTCTGCAGTTATGGCTGATCTGGTTTCTCAGTGATCAGGCGCAAAAGCGCGGCTTCAAGGTGCAGGTGGCGGCGCTGTTTGCGCTGGGGCTGACGCAAACCCTGGCGCTGGAAGCCCTGAGCACGGTGCTTTACCTGGCGCTGATTCAGCCGCAAGCGCTGGATGGCAGCATTTGGCACTGGATACTTTATATAGGCATGTCCATCTGGGGCGCTATTGCCTATTGGCTGCTGGTAGTACGCACCACGCGCAACCAGGGCAAGTTGATTTTGCTGGCGGGCCTGGTGGCGTTTGCCGTGCCGCTGACGGTGCATGTGGCCGAAGCGCCTATGTACTGGCTGCCGCAGCAGGAGGAAGTGGATAGTGAGGCTGATCTTTTGCAGCTGACTCCATCCAGTCTGGAAACCCAGCTCACGCTGGCCAGCCGCCAGCGGTTGGCATTGAAGCCAGAACGCCCGGGCGTTACCGATTTGTTCAGCATCAGCTACGCACCTTATGAAGAAGGTGTGTTTCTGCGTGAAAGCAGCATGGTTAACGCGGTGATAGAAGAGCGCTTTGATGCGGCAGGCCATACGCAGGAGCTGGTCAACAGCCCCACCACGCTGGAAACCCTGCCCTGGGCCAGCCTGGAAAACCTGGAACGCGCCATCAAGCAAGCAGGCGATGTGATGGACACCGAGCATGATGTGCTGCTGATTTACCTGACCTCGCACGGTGGAAAAAATGGCGAGCTGGCCGCCAAGTTATGGCCGCTGGAGATGGACCCGTTGACCCCGCAGACGCTTAATCTTTGGCTGGACAAGGCGGGCATACGCAACCGTGTGATTGTGGTTTCGGCCTGTTATGCGGGTAGCTGGATAGCACCGTTGATGAATGATTACACGCTGATCATGACCGCCGCCGATGCCAGCCATACTTCTTATGGTTGCGGCAGTGGCTCTGAGCTGACTTTCTTTGGCCGTGCGGTGTTTGATGAGGCCTTGCGCGAGACTTACTCGTTTGAGCAGGCTTTCAAGCAGGCCCTGCCCGTCATACGCCAGCGCGAGATTGAGGGCGAAAAGCAGGATGGTTTTTCCAACCCGCAGATTTTTGTCGGTGCCAAGATACGGCCCGTGCTACAGCAATTGCAACCTGCGCCCCAGGCTGCTGGGCACTAGCTAGCGTTCGTCACAAGCTTCAAGGTCAACCTAAAACAAAACAGGGCCATGCAATGCATGGCCCTGTTGTTTTACAGATCTGCTGCCCGTCTTAGCTAGCAGCCCTTACAGGCCAGGGTTGTTGTCCTGATGAGATTCAATCTTAGATTCAACATGCTGCGCTGGCCTAGGCTCAATACGCGCAGCAGGCTTGCGCTTGCTCCACAGCCACAGCCACAGCACATAGCCCGAGATGCCATAAATCAGGAACACCGCAAACAGCACTTCTGGCGGGCTGTAGGAGATCAGCACAAAGGCCAGCACCACCAGCAGTATCACTACAAAGGGCACGCTGCGACGCAGGTTGATGTCCTTGCCGCTGTAGTAGCGCAGGTCACTCACCATGGACAGCCCGGCAAACAGGGTGATGGTCCAGGCCACCCACTGCATTTTCATCCAGCCAAAGAACACTTCGGTGCCACTGACCTGGTTTTCATAAGCCACCCACACCAGCCCTGCCAGCAAGGCCGCGGCGGCCGGGCTGGGCAAGCCTTGGAAGTAGCGTTTGTCGCTGTCGTCCAGCTTGGTGTTGAAGCGTGCCAGGCGTAAAGCTGCACCTGCACAATAGATAAAAGCTGCTATCCACCCCAGCTTGCCCAGAGGCTTCAGCGCCCAGACATACATCACCAGTGCCGGGGCCACGCCAAACGACACCATGTCAGAGAGGCTGTCATATTCGGCACCAAACGCGCTTTGGGTGTTGGTCATGCGCGCCACACGGCCATCCAGACCATCCATGACCATGGCAATAAATATGGCCACGGCTGAATGCTCAAACTTGCCGCTCATGGCCTGCACAATGGCGTAGAAACCAGCAAACAGCGCCGCAGTCGTGAACAGGTTGGGGAGCAAATAGATGCTGCGCTCGCGCAGGCCAGGCTCTATGAACGAACCATGACGACGCGGGCGGTTGGGAATTTCTGCCATAGCTGGTTTCCTTGAGGTGAGGGGGTGAGTCAGAAGGTCTGCTTCAAAGTGCGGACAGTATATCAAAGCAGACAGTGGCTTTACGTGGGAGTTTGCCGGGCATGACATCATCCATGGATTTTGCGTGGGTTTTGCGTGCATTTTGCAGGCTTGACTGCCATTCATTTCAGCAAACCATACATCAGCTCATGCAAGCCCTACATCAGTTCATGATAGTATCGCGGCTTGAAATTTGGTTCAAAATCATGGAATTTACTCTTATTAAGCAAGATGGTGCCGCGCGCCGCGGTACTGTTCACCTCGCCCACGGCGATGTTCAAACTCCCGCTTTCATGCCTGTAGGCACTTATGGTTCCGTCAAGTCACTATCCCCGGTTGAGGTACGTGACATAGGCGCACATATTCTGCTGGGCAATACTTTCCACCTCTGGCTGCGCCCAGGGCTGGATGTGATTGCTGCCCACGGCGGCCTGCATGATTTCATGGGCTGGGATGGCCCAATACTGACAGACTCTGGCGGTTTTCAGGTGTGGAGCCTGGGTGCGCTACGCAAGATTACCGAGGAAGGCGTGCGTTTCCGCTCTCCTATCAATGGCGATAGCTGTTTCCTCACGCCTGAAGAATCCATGCGCATTCAAAAGGTGCTCAATTCCGATATCGTCATGATTTTTGACGAGTGCACGCCCTACCCTGCCACACATATAGAAGCGCGCGATTCCATGCGCCTGAGCCTGCGCTGGGCTGGCCGCAGCAAGGCCGCGCATGAGGGCAACCCCAATGCGCTATTTGGCATTATCCAGGGCGGCATGTATGAAGATCTGCGCGATGAATCGCTGGCAGGCCTCACTGATATTGGTTTTGATGGCTATGCCATTGGTGGCCTCTCCGTGGGTGAACCCAAGGAGGATATGCTGCGCATTCTGGCGCATACCGCGCCCAAGATGCCTGAAAACAAGCCTCGTTACCTCATGGGTGTAGGCACACCGGAAGATCTGGTGGCGGCGGTTTCACGCGGGGTGGATATGTTTGACTGTGTGATGCCTACGCGTAATGCGCGCAATGGCTGGCTGTTCACGCGCAATGGCGATATCAAGCTGAAGAATGCGCGTCACCGTCAGGATACGCGCCCGCTGGATGAGGCTTGCACCTGTTATACCTGCCGTCATTTCAGCCGCGCTTATCTGCACCATCTGCACCGCACTGGCGAAATGCTGGGCGCGCGCCTCAATACCCTGCACAACCTGCATTACTATCAGGAGCTGATGGCGGGGATGCGTCTCGCGATTGAAGAAGGCCGTTTTGACAGTTTTGTCACTGCTTTCCACGAAGAAAGAAAGAATGTTCTGCTTGAGGCTTAAGGCCTGAGTCTTATCACAAAGCAAACCGTCTAAGCCTTGTTGCAAATCACACTATGTTAGAATTTTGGGCTAATATTTTGCCCTTCTGGCGTTTGACCATTATTGAAAGAAAGGTTGTCCCGTGTTAATTCCTTCCGCATTTGCTGCCGATGCAGCTCCAGCCGCTGACGCCATGACCACGCTGGGCCAGTTTTTGCCCCTGATTGTGATCTTTGTGCTGTTCTGGTTCATGCTGATTCGCCCACAAATGAAGCAAGCCAAGGAACAACGCAAGCTGATTGAAGCGCTGCAAAAGGGTGATGAAGTCACCACCAGCGCTGGTATTGTTGGCCGCATCACCAAGGTGGCCGATGGTTATGTCAGCCTGGAAATTGCGCCTGATACCGTCATCACCGTGCAAAAGCACACTGTGTCTACCCTGCTGCCCAAGGGCACTATCAAGGCGCTGTAATTCGCCAGACGCTTTAATCTCAACCTGCTAACCGGGGCTGCGGCCCCTCAACCGAATGACTGAAATGCGAGCTGCTTCATGAACCGCTATCCCATATGGAAATACCTCCTGGTACTGACGATTGTCGTGCTGGGCCTGCTGTATGCGGCGCCCAATCTGTTTGGCGAATCCCCTGCCGTGCAGATCACGACGACCAAGGCCAACCTCAAGGTCGACCAGGCATTGCTAGCCAGTACGGAAAGCATCCTGAAGCAGGAAAACATTCCGGTTGAAGCCTTGTTCCTTGACGCCACTGGCGTCAAGGCCAGGTTTGCCAATACCGATACCCAGCTCAAGGCCAAGGACGTGCTGCAAAGCCGTTTAGGTAAGGATTACGTCATTGCGCTCAACCTGCTCTCGCGCTCGCCTGAATGGCTGCGCAGCATAGGCGCACGCCCTATGTATCTGGGTCTGGATTTGCGTGGTGGTGTGCACTTCCTGCTGCAAGTGGACATGAAAGCGGCGCTGGACCAAGCCGCTGAACGTTATGTCGGCGATTTCCGCAGCGCCTTGCGCACTGGCCGTCTGAATTATCTGGGCGTGTCGCGTGATGGTCAGACCGTCAATATCCGCTTCAAGGACAGCGAAAGCCTGCAAAAAGCGCAGAAAGCCCTGGAGCGTGAATACACTGACCTGACTTTCAAGGCGCAAGACCGTGGCGATGAGAAAGTACTTTCCGCCGTCTTGAGCGAAGTGGCCAAGAAGCGTATTCAGGACTTTGCGCTCAAGCAAAATATCCAAACCCTGCATAACCGTATTAACGAACTTGGCGTGGCTGAACCTGTGATTCAGCAACAAGGTCTGGACCGCGTGGTAGTGCAACTGCCAGGCGTGCAAGACACCGCCAAGGCCAAGGAAATTCTCGGCCGTACCGCCACGCTGGAAATCCGCATGGTGGATGAAGACAAGAGCAATGCGGTTAACCTGGAAAACGCCGCCAAGGGCCAAGTGCCTTTCGGTACGGACTTCTTCACCGACCGTAATGGCATCCCCATGCTGGTGAAGAAAAACGTGGTGCTGACAGGTGATTACATCACTGACGCAGGCCCAGGCATGGACAATCAGAGTGGCGGTGCCGTGGTGCACGTTAATCTGGACAACCGTGGTGCACGTATCTTCAAGCAGGCCACTCGTGAAAACGTAGGCAAGCGCATGGCGATTCTGCTGATTGAAAAAGGTCAGGCCGAAGTGGTCACCGCCCCTGTGATCCGCGAAGAAATTGGCGGTGGTCGCGTGCAGATTTCCGGCATGGCCAACACTCGTGAAGCTACCGACATCTCACTGCTGTTGCGCTCTGGTGCACTGGCAGCGCCTATGGAAATTATTGAAGAACGTACCGTAGGCCCAAGCATGGGTGAAGCCAATATCGAGCGTGGTATGCACTCCACCATGTGGGGCTTTGTCGCCATCTCCATCTTCATGATCATTTACTACATGCTGTTTGGTAGCGTGTCTGTGCTGTCACTGGGTATCAACCTGTTGCTGCTGGTAGCCCTGCTCTCGCTGTTGCAGGCCACGCTGACCCTGCCAGGCATTGCCGCGGTTGCGCTGACCCTGGGTATGGCGATTGATGCCAACGTGCTAATCAATGAGCGTATCCGTGAAGAATTGCGCAATGGCAATACGCCGCAGGCATCGATTCATGCCGGTTACGACCGCGCCTTCGATACGATTCTGGACGCCAACGTCACCACCATGATCGCCGGTATTGCCCTGTTTGCGCTGGGCACTGGCCCGGTCAAGGGCTTTGCCGTGGTACACGTACTGGGCATCCTGACTTCGATGTTCACCGCCGTCGTGGTTTCACGTTCCGTGGTCAATCTGATTTACGGCTACCGCCGCAAGATCAGCAAGCTGTCCATAGGCTAATCACGATCAACCGGAATAAATACTAGAGCACACCCAACATGGAATTCTTCAAGATAAAAAAAGATATACCGTTCATGAGCTATGGTCGTCTGACGACCACGATTTCGCTCGTGACCTTCCTGCTATCGGTATTCTTCCTCTATAGCAAAGGCCTGCACCTGGGCGTGGATTTCACTGGCGGCACCATGATGGAGGTCAGCTATCCGCAGGCCGCCAATCTGGATAGCATCCGTAAGTCTGTTGATGAAATCGGCCTCAAGGATGCCACGGTACAAAACTTTGGCACCAGCCAGGACGTGCTGATTCGCTTGCCGATCAAGCCCGGCCTTTCCACCGCCCAACTCTCGGAAAATGTACTCAAGGCTTTGTCGGCCACTGACCCTGCGGTCAAGCTGCACCGCGTGGAGTTTGTTGGCCCGCAGGTAGGTCAGGAGTTGTATGACAAAGGTGCCTTGGCGATGCTGTTTGTCTGTCTGGGCATCATGGCTTACCTGGCTATCCGCTTTGAATGGCGCTTTGCTGTGGCAGCGGTGATTGCCAATATGCACGACGTCATCATCATTCTGGGTTTCTTTGCCTTCTTCCAGTGGGAGTTCAACCTCACGGTGCTGGCCGCGGTGCTGGCGGTGCTGGGTTACTCGGTGAACGAGTCTGTGGTGGTGTTTGACCGTGTGCGTGAAAACTTCCGCAAGATGCGCAAGGCCAGCGTGCCTGAGGTGATCAACAATGCGATTACCCGCACCATGTCACGTACCATCATCACTCACTTCTCTACCGAGCTGATGGTGCTTTCCATGCTGGTGTTTGGCGGCGAAGTGCTGCACAACTTTGCGCTGGCACTAACGATTGGTATTTTGTTCGGTATTTACTCTTCGGTACTGGTGGCCAGCCCGATTGCCATGTATCTGGGCGTATCGCGCGAAAACCTGATTGGTGGCGGCAGCAGGAAAAGAAGACAGAAGTCGACGCACTGCCTTGACCGAATCGAGGCTGCGCCTTGACAAAGGCGGGCCTCGCCCCGAAACTAACGGCATCTTCTTCCCCGAAAATAACCGTTGGACATCCCCTTACTTTGGCAGCTGGGCACCCTAGCCCTGCTGCTTTTTGCTTCCGCGTTTTTCTCCATGGCCGAAACCAGCCTGTTGATGCTCAACAGGCACCGGCTACAAATCCTCGCCAAAGAAGGTCTGCGTAGCGCCAAGCTCGCCACACGCCTGCTCAATGAGCGTGAGCAGTTTCTCGGGGCCATTCTGCTGGGCAACACTCTGGCCAATGCCGCAGCCGCCACGCTGGCTGCCTTTATCAGCATCAAGTATTTCCAGCTGGGTGAGTTATTGATGCCTGTCGCCACGCTGATCATTACCTTTGCCATTCTGATTTTCAGCGAGATTACGCCCAAGGCCATTGCCGCACGTCACGCAGAGCCACTGGCGCTGGCTTCCAGCTATGTGCTGCTGCCCATGGTGAAACTGGGATATCCCTTGATCTGGCTGGCCAATCTGTGTGCCAACAGCCTACTCAAGCTCTTGGGCATGAAGGTGAGCTTTACCGAAGGCAGCCATACCACCAGCATAGAAGAGCTGCGCAGCATCTTCAGCGAAACCACCAGCCCGATTCCGACCAAGCATAGAGAGGTGTTACTCAATCTGCTGGATCTGGAGCAGACCACGGTGGATGACATCATGACGGTGCACACCCAGCTGGAAATTGTTGATTTTGAGGCAGAGCTGGAAGACATTCTGCAGCAGATCACCACCAGTCAGCATTCACGCCTGCCTGTGCGCAAAGGCCCGAATGAAGAAATTATCGGCATGCTGCACATGCGCAAGGTGATCAGCGCCTTGCGCCATGAACCCTTGAGCCAGCGTTTGCTGATACAGCATATAGAACCACCCTATTTCATACCCTCCGGCACGCCGCTTTATACGCAAATGCAGGAGTTTCAGCAGTGCCAGCAAGGCATTGCCCTGGTGGTCGATGAATATGGCGAACTCAAGGGCCTGGTCACGCTGGAAGATATAATCAAGGCCATCATCGGTGACTTTGCCAAGGAAACGCAGCCCGAAGATCAGGCCTATAAGCGCGAAGAAAAAGGCAGCTGGCTGGTCGATGCCAGCAATAGCCTGCGTGATATCAACAAGAAATTGGGCATTTCCCTGCCTGTGGATGGGCCTCGCACACTCAACGGTTTAATCGTCGAACATTTTGAGGATATTCCCGACCCCGGCATAGGTTTGAAAATCGGCGATTTCAAACTTGAAATCGTAAAAACACAGGACCGCGCTGTAAAAACCGTCAGAATTCATCCGTAATATGATTAAAGCAGGCAAAAAACTTGCTTGTTTTTAGATGAAAATCTGATGAGATTCAATGTGAAGTACCGAATGCAGTAATAACCACAATCACTTCAGACTTGAAAATTTCTGCATTCGGCTCAAAATAGATTGCACGTATGGCTAGCATTAAACACCAGGACAGCACTGTCGAGAAAACAGGCAACGCAGGAACCAAGCCTCCCTCGATGTATAAAGTCATTCTTTTGAATGATGACTACACACCAATGGAGTTTGTCGTTGATGTGATGCAGCGCTTTTTCCAGAAAAATCGTGAACAAGCAACGCAAATCATGCTCCAAGTACATACCGAGGGCGCAGGCGTCTGTGGGGTTTACCCTCACGGCATTGCAGAAACCAAAGTAAATCAAGTCATTAGTTACGCCCATGAGCATCAGCACCCGCTGCAATGCACGATGGAAGAAGCCTGAAGAAAGCTGAGGAAGCTTAAATGATCGCGCAAGAACTCGAAGTGTCCCTACATATGGCATTCATGGATGCCAGGCAAAAGCGTCACGAACTCATCACCGTGGAGCATTTGCTGCTGGCCATGATTGATAACCCGACAGCGGCGGATGTCTTACGCTCATGCGGGGCCAATCTTGATAATCTGCGCGGCGAGCTCAATGGCTATATTGAAGAGCACACCCCTACCGTAGAAGGCAGTGAGGAAGTGGACACCCAGCCTACTCTGGGTTTCCAGCGCGTGATTCAACGCGCCATCCTGCATGTGCAGTCTTCGGGCAAGAAAGAAGTCACTGGTGCCAATGTGCTGGTTGCCATTTATGGCGAGAAAGATTCCCACGCAGTGTTCTTCTTGCATCAGCAAGGCATTACGCGCCTGGATGTGGTGAATTTCATTTCCCATGGCGTAGCCAAGGTGGCAGATGGTACGGCCAAGCGCAATGAAACCGAGCAGGAAGCCGAAACCGAGGCCTCCCCTGCCAGCGCGCTGGAAAGCTATACCCAGAACCTGAACCAGCAAGTGCTGGCGGGCAAGATAGACCCGCTGATTGGCCGTGCGCAGGAACTGGAGCGCGTGGTACAGACCCTATGCCGTCGCCGTAAGAACAATCCACTGTTGGTGGGCGAGGCTGGCGTAGGCAAGACCGCGATAGCCGAAGGCCTGGCACGCCGCATTGTTGAGGGCAACGTGCCGGAAGTGCTCGAAAATGCCGTGATTTACTCACTGGATATGGGCGCTTTGCTCGCAGGCACCAAGTATCGTGGCGATTTTGAGCAACGCCTCAAAGCCGTGATGAAGAAGCTGGCCGAGCAGCCAGATTCCATCTTGTTCATCGATGAAATTCACACGCTGATAGGCGCAGGTGCGGCCAGCGGCGGTACGTTGGATGCTTCTAACCTGCTCAAGCCTGCGCTTTCCAATGGCTCGCTCAAATGCATAGGGGCAACCACTTATCAGGAATTCCGTGGCATTTTCGAGAAAGACCATGCGCTTTCCCGCCGCTTCCAGAAGGTGGATGTGGTTGAGCCTAGCATTCCTGAAACCGTGGAGATACTCAAAGGCCTCAAATCACGCTTTGAAAAGCATCATAGCGTTAAGTACACCGCCTCTGCCTTGAACACTGCGGCGGAATTGTCTGCCCGTTATATCAATGACAGGCATCTGCCAGACAAGGCGATTGATGTGATTGATGAAGCGGGTGCCGCCCAGCGCATTCTGCCTAAATCCAAGCAGAAGAAGGTGATAGGCATCAAGGAAATTGAAGACATCATCGCCAAGGTGGCGCGCATTCCGCCCAAGAATATTTCCAGCGATGACCGCAATGCGCTCAAGACGCTGGATAGAGACCTCAAGGCCACGGTGTTTGGTCAGGATAAAGCCATTGATGTACTCGCTGGCGCCATCAAGATGGCACGTAGCGGCCTGGGCAGCACCAACAAGCCTATAGGCTCCTTCCTGTTCTCTGGCCCTACGGGTGTGGGTAAGACTGAAGTGGCACGCCAGCTGGCTTACACCTTGGGTGTGGAGTTGATTCGCTTTGATATGTCTGAATATATGGAGCGTCATGCGGTTTCACGCCTGATAGGCGCGCCTCCAGGCTATGTAGGCTTTGAACAGGGTGGCCTGCTGACTGAAGCCATTACCAAGACACCGTATTGCGTATTGCTGCTGGATGAAATTGAGAAGGCGCATCCGGATATCTTCAATATCCTGTTGCAGGTGATGGATCATGGCACGCTGACCGATAACAACGGGCGCAAGGCGGACTTCCGCAATGTCACCATTATCATGACCACCAACGCAGGCGCTGAAGCCATCAGCAAGAGCACCATAGGCTTTACGCTCAACAGTAACTCCGGTGATGAAATGGCGGATATCAAGCGCCTGTTCAGCCCAGAGTTCCGTAACCGTCTGGATGCTACCGTGTCGTTCGCACCCTTGTCGCAAGAGATCATCATGCGCGTGGTGGACAAGTTCCTCATGCAGCTTGAAGACCAATTGCATGAGAAGAAGGTGGAAGCCACCTTCAGCGATGCGCTCAAGGCTTACCTGGGCAAGAAGGGCTTTGACCCACTCATGGGCGCACGCCCTATGTCACGCCTGATTCAGGACACCATACGCCGTGCATTGGCTGATGAGCTGCTGTTTGGCAAGCTGGCCAATGGTGGTCACGTGCAAGTGGATATAGATGAGGAAGACAAGATCAAGCTGAGTTTTGATAGCTTGAGCAAAGACAAGGCACAAGACAAACCTGCACTGGAAGCTGATCTCGCAGGCTGATGTTCTAACTGAGTCCTACAAAAACGCCGCTTATGCGGCGTTTTTTATTGGGTGCAAACCAGTTTTAAACAGCTCAGCCGATCAGGCTAGTCGATTATTCCAGCTGTTCAGTCCAGTTGTTCAATCCAACCTTTCAATCCACGCACAGCGGATACTTCTGCATGATGGCGGCAAAGCAAGCGCTGTCCAACCAGCCTTGCAGCCAGGCTTTGAGCTTGGGATACGCCGCCTGAGCAAACCAGGCAGCGTCTACCATGGAGAATTGGCGGATAAACGGAAAGATGGCGACATCGGCATAGCTGACCTGATCTGACAGCAGATAATCATGGTCTTGCAGGGCTTGCTCCAGCGTCTGCAAGAACTGCTCACCCGCTTGCCGATATACTTCGGGCGGCTGCTCAGGGAATCGAATGGCGTATTTGTATTGATCGAGCGCACGCTTGAATTCGCCATCGTTACGCGCCACCAAATCTGCCGCCGCTGTGCTGAGCTGGGCGTCAGCAGCCCAGCCTTCAGGGTCATGCTGCGCCAAGGCCCAGTGCATGATGTCCAGGCTTTGCTCTAGCACCGCGCCATTAGGCAGCACCAGCACAGGCACCGTGCCCTTGGGCGAGACCTGCAACATATGCGCGGGCTTGGCCTTGAGCGATATCTCGCGGGTATCCACGGCAATGCCTGCGACATGCAGGGCCATACGCGCGCGCATGGCATACGGGCAACGCCTGTAGGAATAAAGGATGGGCAAGGCGCTCAAAGCGTTTAGCCCAGCTTGTGACAGACCTCGCTGACCAGCACTGGCCCGCGATACACCAGGCCGCTATAGATCTGCACCAGGCTGGCACCTGCGGCGATTTTGGCAGCGGCATCATCTGCCCCCAGAATGCCACCCACGCCTATGATGGGCAAAGCGCCTTGCAAATGCTCAGACAAGGCCTTGATGACGGCTGTAGAGCGATCACGCACTGGCGCACCGGATAAGCCACCTGCTTCTTCAGCATGGGGCAAGCCCTGCACCAAATCCCGTGCCAGGGTGGTGTTGGTGGCAATCACGCCATCAAAGCGGTATTCCATCAACAGGCTGGCGATATCGGCAATCTGCGCCGCATCCAGGTCAGGGGCAATCTTCAGCGCAATGGGCACGTAACGGCCATGCTGATCGGCCAGCACTTGCTGCTCGGCTTTGAGCGTACGCAACAGTTCGGCCAAGGCATCTTTTTCCTGCAACGCACGCAGGTTTTTGGTGTTGGGTGAGGAGATATTCACCGTCACATAGCTGGCGTGGGCGTACACCTTGCGCAGGCAGTGCAGATAATCATCCACGGCCCGTTCATTGGGGGTATCAAAATTTTTGCCTATATTGATACCCAATATGCCCTGATACTTGGCAGCGGCGACATTGCGCAACAGCGCATCAACCCCGAGGTTGTTAAAGCCAAAGCGGTTGATGATGCCTTCAGCCTCTGGCAGACGGAACATGCGCGGTTTGGGATTACCCGGCTGGGCACGCGGGGTGATGGTGCCTATCTCGATAAAACCAAAACCCAGCATGGACAAGGCATCAATATAAGCCCCATTTTTATCCAGGCCAGCGGCCAATCCAACCGGATTGGGAAACTCCAGGCCCATGACCTTGCGCGGCTGGCATTTGGGTGGTCGTGGGTAGAGATTGAGCAGGCCTGAGCGCTCTAGGCGCTTGAGGTTTTTGAGAGTGAAATCGTGGGCACGTTCAGCATTGAGCTTGAACAGCCAGGGTTTGGCGATGGAATAGAGCATAGGCCAGATTTTACCGGAAAAGCGGGCCTATGCTCGGGCTATCTCAGATGTACATGCAGAACCTTATCCTGCTCAGGCGGGCACATCATGCCGCAATGGCATGCCGCACAAACACGCTGGCGGCCCAGACAAAGCCGGCGGTGGTCACAATAAAACTCAGGGCGGTATACACCTTGACCCACATCACCTGCCAGAAATCCGGCTTGAAAGCCGCAATCACAAACACGCCTGGGTTAGTAAAGCCGCCTATGGCGATCAGCCAACAGGCAGTTACCGGAATCTCCACCCCTGCCGATTTGGCAGCGGCGTAAATCCCCAGACAGTAGAGTGACATCAAGACAAAATCGATATGCGCCTTGATCAGCACGCCGTAATCCTTTACCAAACCACCATCCACCCCCGCCACTACAAACCAGCGGGCAAAGGTGCCTAGCCACGCCATGCTCAGTACTGCAATGATCATGCCGCCCGCTGCTGCTAATAGTATCTCCATACCATCCTCCATATATTATCGTCACGCCTGTATCGGCACGGACATAATATACCGACTTGTATATAGCATCAACAATCGGAATCATCCTTTAACTTTTGCACGATTTGCGCGCAAAGCTGAGCGTCCACCTTGTGCCAGATTTTGCCGTCAGGCAGCAGGCGCACATTGGGCCCCTGCTGGCAATAAAGCAGGCAATTGATTGATTCAACTTCACATGGCAATTCCAATCGTTCTACTTCCGCGCGCAGATGATGCAAAATCTCCTGGCTACCTTTAGCGCCACAACTGGCGCTGGGGCCACCCCTATGCATGACACAAACTTGTAGTTTTTTCATGACAATAATATACACAACGGTATACAAAATAACCATCACTGCCACTATCCTTGCTATTCCTCGCAGGCAGCAAAAAGACTCCCTGAGGAGCCTTTTTGCGGGTAGTGCTTGCTTGCTTAAGACATCAGCACTCGATCACAATTACCTGCTCTGAGAGCCTGACCATGCGCTCTACCGAGGTAACCCAGACAATGCCATCGCCCACTTGTCCGGTGTGGCCTACTTCAACCAGCACCTGCAACACGCCTTCCACCAGTTCATCCGGGCAGACCATTTCAACCCGTACCTTGGGGCTGTAATCAGTGAGCTCTTCGCGTATGCCCTGGGTAGGGCGCGCCACGTGGTGGCCGCAGCCATCCACCTTGCTCACTGTCATGCCCGGGAAGCCCTTGATATTACGCAGTGCAGAACGAATTTTGGGCAAACGCTGCGGGGGTATAACGGCTTTGATTTCTTTCATGTTCAGTCCCTTTATCAGGCCTCAATACGTTTTTCTTCAAATTTGCGATACAGGGTAGGCACCACCACCAACGTCAGCAAGGTGGAGGTAATCAGGCCGCCAATCACCACGATAGCCAGTGGGCGCTGAATTTCCGAACCTGGGCCAGTGGCAAACAGGAAGGGCACCAGCGCCAGCATGGCCACAGTGGCCGTCATCATGACGGGACGGAAACGCTGAGTACAACCCTTGATGATGGCATCCTGCTGGCTCATGCCTTCATCGCGCAGGCTGCGGATATACGATACCAGCACCACGCCATTCAGTACCGCTATCCCCCACAGGGCAATAAAGCCCACCGAGGCTGGCACTGAGAGATATTCCCCAGTGAGGAACAGGGCAATAATCCCGCCTATGGAGGCGAATGGCAGCACCATGATAATCATGGTGGCATAACGTACCGAGTTAAACAGCAGGAACAGCAGGAAGAAGATCGCCCCCACCGTAACTGGAATAATCACCATCAAGTGGCCCATGGCACGCTCCATGTTCTGGAACTGGCCACCGAACTCCAGGTAATAGCCTTCAGGCAGCTTGAGCTGCTTGCCCAAGACCTGCTGCAATTCGGCCACAAAGCCACCCAAGTCTCTATCCTTGACGTTGATGCCGACCACCACACGGCGTTTGGCCAGCTCACGGCTGATCTGCGCCGGGCCATCCTTCACTTCTATGGTTGCCAAATCACGCAATGCCACTCTGGAACCATTAGGCGAAGTAATCAGAATATTGCTGATAGCGTCAATATTGCCGCGGAAGTTCTCAGGGTAACGTACCGCTGCACTGAAGCGACGCTGGCCTTCGTAGATTTCGGTGGCAATCTTGCCGCCTATCGCCGTTTCAATCACGTCATGTACATCGGCGGCATTGATGCCGTGACGCGCAATCGCGTGTCTGTCGACGGTGATATTGAGGTATTGCTGGCCCGAGACCTTCTCCACCTTGATTTCAGTCGCCCCTGGCACGCCACCGGCGATACGCGAAATTTCATCGGCCTTGGCCTTGAGCAGGCCCATATCTTCACCGAAGATCTTCACCGCCACGTCAGCACGCACGCCAGTCAACAACTCATCCACACGGTCAGAGATAGGCTGCGCCATGACGATTTGCACCCCAGGCAATGACTGCTCCAGCACCACACGCATTTTTTCTGCGATATCGTCCTGGGTCCAGCCTTCTGGCCACTCATCGCGCGGCTTGAGGCTGATGATAGGGGTAGATTCATTCTGCGCCTGCGGGTCGGCCGGGCTTTCGCCACGCCCTACGCCGGAAACCGCCGATTTCACGCCAGGCACTTCTTTCATGATCATGCGCATGGCGTCGTTTTCCATCTTGATCGATTCCTCGAGCGAGATGTTGGGCACACGGTTGATACCCGGCACGATGGAGCCTTCCTTCATTTCTGGAATAAAGGAAGTACCAAGGAAGGCACCAGCAGGATAGTGCCTATAAACACTGCAGTCGCGGCAAGAATCGTGGTTTTGTCATGATTCAATGCCCAGTCCAGCATGCGCAGATAAGGACGCTTGATGGCCTGGATAAAGCGCGTATCTTCGCCACTGCCACCCTTGAGGATGTAGGAGCACAGCACAGGTGACAATGTCAGCGAGATCACCAGCGAGATAAACAGTGCAATGGCGATGGTCATAGCCAGCGGTGCAAACATCTTGCCTTCCATGCCTTGCAGCGTCATCAATGGCAGGAACACCAGGATGATCACACCTACACCAAACAGCACAGGCGTACCCACTTCGGCTGCGGCCTCCAGCACCACGCGTATCTTGCTTTCGCCTGGTCTATGGCCCAGATGGTGGAAGGCATTCTCCACCACCACCACAGAGCCATCGACCATCAGGCCTATCGCAATCGCCAAGCCACCCAGCGACATCAGGTTGGCCGAGATGCCGTAGTAGTTCATCGCCATAAAGGTGATCAAGGGTGTGAGGATTAAGGTTGAAACCACAATCAGGCTAGAGCGCACATCCCCCAGGAACAGGAACAGGATAATGACGACGAGAATAATGCCCTCGATCAGCACCTTGGTGACGGTATGCAGCGCCGCATCCACCAGCTCACTACGGTCATAGTAGGGCACAATCTGCAAACCACCGGGCAGCATGCCTTGCTCGTTGATTTCCTTGACCCTGGCCTTGACCCGGCTCACCACTTCCTTGGCGTTACCGCCACGCATCATGATGACGATGCCGCCCACGGATTCGGTATAACCGTTCTTGACCACGGCACCCACGCGCACTTCATGGCCTAGTTGCACCTCGGCCACATCGCGCATATACACGGGCACCCCGCTTTGCTCCTTGAGCACGATATTGCGGATGTCATCCAGATCCTGAATCAAGCCCACGCCACGAATCAGATATTGCTCGGCATAGTGCGGCAGCACGCCACCCCCACTATTGGCATTATTACGTGCCAGTGCCATATAGATATCGTGCAGCTTGAGGCCGTAATGGCTCATGCGGTCAGGGTTGACCAAGGCCTGGTATTGCTTGACGTAGCCACCCTGGGAGTTGATTTCGGCAATACCGGGAATGCCACGCAACAGCGGACGTACCAGCCAATCCTGCACCGAACGGCGCTCGGTCAGCTCTTCACGCGATAACTCTTTTTCGCCATCGCTAGGTTTTTCCAGCGTGAATTGGTAAACCTCACCCAAGCCAGTAGCCACGGGGCCGAGGATGGGCGTCACGCCTTCCGGCATGCGCTCCATGACTTCCATCAGACGCTCCATCACCAACTGGCGCGCAAAATAGACATCGGTTTTATCGGTAAACACCAGGGTGATCAGCGATAAGCCATTGCGGTTGAGCGAGCGCATTTCTTCCAGACCAGGCAAGCCTGTCATGGCAATTTCCAGCGGCACGGCAATAAACCGCTCAACTTCTTCAGGCGAGCGGCCTGTCGCCTGGGTGGCGATCAAGACCTGTACATTGGTGACATCGGGGAAAGCATCCACCGATAGCTTCTTGAGGGCAAATACCCCCGCCCCCATCAAGGCCAGCGCCAGCACTACCACTATCAGGCGCTGCTTGAGGGCAGCTCTAATCAGGGATTCAATCATGCTTATTCCAGTTCCTTGCGCTTGCGCTCATTGTTCACGTGGAAGGCGCCTTCAGCGATGACTTTCTCACCCTGCTCCAGCCCTTCGGTCACGGATACCATTTCCTGGTACTTGCTACCCAGCTCGACTTCACGCATACGGAATTTGTTGGGGGCAATCTCGACAAAGACGTGGTCTTTGTCGTTCTCACGCACCACGGCGCGCAGAGGCACGGCCACTTGCTTCACGGCCTTGGATTGCACCAGCATGGAAACCAGCATATCGGGCTTGATGGCTTCATCGCTGTTATCTAGATCAGTGCGCACAGTCACAGTGCGCGTCAGCGGATTCACCACATCCGCCACAAAGATCAGCTTGCCCGTGAATTTACGGTTGCCCAGGGCGGGAATCTCAATATCCACATCCTCACCCTCCTGCACCAGCTCAGCTTGTTGTTCAGGCACTTCGGCCACAGCCCAGACGCGGGAAAGATCAGCGACGATAAACAATTCTTCAGCAGGCTGCACCACCTGACCGAGATTGACCTTGCGGCTGATCACGGTGCCTGCCAAGCGAGCATCTACATTGCTGTAAGAACGCATCTGGCCGGAATTGGCGATCTGGGCGATGGATTTATCCGACATGCCCAGCACATGCAATTGCTCCTTGGCGGTGTAGAGATCAGCCTTGGCAGCGCTAAGCTCGGCTTCGCGTCGTTGCAGCTCGGCTGCGCCTATCACATCAGCCTCAAACAACTGGCGGGCACGTTCCACAGCCTTGGTCTGCAAGGCAATTTGCTGAGAGGCCTTGATATAGAGCAATTGGTTTTGCGCCAGCTCGGTGCTATTAAGCGTGGCCAGCACCTGACCTTGCTTGACGTCTTGACCAAGAATGACGTTGATATCGGTGATACGGCCAGTGACTGAAGCGCCTATACGCGCTACGCGCTGCTCATCCACTTGTATGCTGCCCGGCACACGCAAGATATCGCGTATCTCGGCTTCACCTACGGCCGCTATCTTGACCTGGTTTTGCAGCACAGGGGTCAGCTCAACCACATTGGGGTCTTGCGGCTCTTTTTCAGCAGCCGCATTTTCTTCTTGTGCTGGTTTACATGCGCTCAGCAACAGGGCCAGCAGCAGGCCAGGCAATACGATACGCATAGATCTGGCTGCAGGGGAAAGGGTGTTCAGGGAATTCAGAAACATTACGGCTTAACCTCCAAAAGTTCGGTACCGAGCAGACGCTCAATTTCCAGCATGCTGCTGACATAATCGAATCGGGCGGCAAGATAATCCTTGCGCACAGCCCGGAAAGTACGCTGGGCATCCATGTATTCCAGAATGCCGCGTTCGCCAAAGCGGTAGGCGGCTTCGGCCACCTTGAGTACAGATTCAGCCTGGCTCAGCAGGCCGTTCTCGAATGCAGCCAATTGCTGTTGGGCAATGGTGTAACGCTGATAGGCGGCTTCCATATCCCGGCGCAAACCCAGTTCACGGTCACTCAAAATCGCCTGGCTTTGGCGCACATCGGCAGCCGCAGCAGCGATAGGCCCCTGGCGCTGATCCCACAATGGCAGGGGGATGGCCAAGCCAAAACGCATCTGTGTCAAATCCGGGTCTTGCTCCACACTGGCCTTGAGGGTAACGCCAGGGTTGCGCAAGCGCTGCTCAAGCTTGAGCTTGGCATCTGCGGTCTCGGTATTGGCACGCACTTGCGATAGCTGTGGACTTTGCGTGACCTGATCACGCAGGCTGTCCAGGGTAGGCAAGCTATAACCCATGGGCAATTGCCCTTCTATGTCATATTCCACTGGCACGCTGGAGCCCAGCAGGCCACGCAAATATGCCTTGCCTTCGGTGATACGCACCAGCGCTGCCTGATAATCGCGCTCAGCGGCCAGGGCCTCGGTATCTGCCTTGATCAATTCATACTTGGGGGACTCGCCGACTTCCACGCGCAGTTTTACGCGCTCACGGATTTGCTGCAGCAAATTACGATCACCTTCCACCAGCTTGAGTACCGACTGGCGCTGCAACACATCATAAAACGCATATTTGACGCGGAAGCGCAGTTCTATGCGCATCAACTCGGCACCAGCCTCGGCGGATTTGCTGCCGAATTCCGCTACCGCAATCTTGGCATTACGCACACCGGGGAAATCCAGTGGCTGCGATAGACCGACGTTCCAGTTGCGGTCACCGCCCTGCCCACCTGGGGTGCGATATCGGCTGGGGCCCATCACGGCCTCAACCTGGGGGTTGGCATAAGTGCCCGCGGTGGTGACGGCGGCTTCAGCCGCCTCTTTTTGCGCATTGGCAATGCCAACTACCGGGTTGTTCTGCAATGCAGTATCGATGACATCTGGCAAGGTGTAAGCGGCCAGTGCCGGCTGGATAAAGCAGCAAGCCAGCATGAGCGGCAAGCTGCGCACAAAATTGGCACGCAATCCTGACTGTCGCGCCAGCAACGCACTATAAAGGCGCATTCCTGATTCTCTGTATATATTCATTTCACTATCAAACACGAGTTGCAAAAACTGGTTGATGAACTGCGTCACAAGCGTAGCAGCCAGGACGCTAAAGACTGCCGCATATTGCCGCCAGCAAGCACTTGGCATGTACATGCCATGCAGTGGTCAGGCTAGCGTTGCTATCAGGTGTCAGACTTAAAGAT
Organism: Methylobacillus glycogenes JCM 2850; assembly: GCF_000617925.1. Classification (GTDB taxonomy): domain Bacteria; phylum Pseudomonadota; class Gammaproteobacteria; order Burkholderiales; family Methylophilaceae; genus Methylobacillus; species Methylobacillus glycogenes. Next base: position 147,534 of record NZ_BAMT01000005.1, on the reverse strand, counting down.
CAAGTCACTAAGATCAAGTAACTAGATCGAGTCGCCAAGATAGCCATAGCAAGTGACGGGCCAAGCCAGATAACTGGCGGGGTATAGCACTGGCAGTCGCATTGCCTGGAGTGCGCCATGGTTTCCACAGCTGACAGCCTCCAGGACGGATTGCGGGCGCAATCAGGCTATTGGAGGACGGTGCAGGAGGGAAATATCAGGTTGGCGATAGGAATCGGCCAGGAGGGCGACTTTGATATCGAAGAAGAAATCGGGTTTGATCAAGGGCATGTGCAAGGCCAAGATGGGCTCGCAAGCATCTCTATCATTATCCATCTCCAGGTGCTGGACATGGGAAAACTCGGGGGCGTCGAATTCCATGGCATAGGCTTGCTCGGCTTGCTGCGCAAACAAACACAAACACACGATGACGCTGAGTAGCGCAAATAAGCGCTTCGCAAAAGACATGCGGCGATTATAACCACAAACCTTAACGCTGAGAAACAGCTTTACACTCTCTTGCAAGCGGCTTACGGCTGTCATCCGCGGCGCCAGGTAGTGCCTGCGGGGGTGTCTTCCAGAATGATGTCTTGTGCTGTTAACAGCGCCCGCAGACGATCTGCTTCGGCATAATTCTTGGCTTGCTTGGCCGCCAAGCGCTGGTCTATCAGGCTGCGGATATCTTCTGCGGACAAGCCTTCACTACCGCCATCGTCCTTGCCTTGCAGGAATTCTTCGGCATCGCGTTGCAACAAGCCCAGCATGCCAGCCAAGGTCTTGAGTAAGCCCGCCAGCTGTGCTGAACCGCTACGATTGACCTCTGTTGCCAGTTCAAACAACACGGCACAGGCTTCAGGTGTGTTGAAGTCATCATTCATGGCCTGCTGGAAACGCGCAGCATGCGCTTGCTGCCAATCCAGTTCAACTGCCTCTGCTTCCACACCACGCAAAGCGGTGTATAAACGGGTCAAGGCCTGCTTGGCATCATTAAGGTGATGATCGGAATAATTCAGCGGGCTGCGATATTGCGCACGCAGGATAAAGAAGCGCACCACTTCCGCATCATATTGCTCTAATACCTGACGGATAGTGAAGAAGTTGCCCAGGGACTTGGACATTTTTTCATCATCCACACGGATAAAGCCATTGTGCATCCAGTAATTCACAAAGGTGCAGCCATGCGCACCTTCACTTTGGGCAATCTCGTTCTCATGATGCGGGAATTGCAAGTCCTGACCGCCGCCATGAATATCAAAATGCTTGCCCAGCTGCTTCTCACCCATGGCGGAGCATTCGATATGCCAGCCTGGACGGCCTGGGCCCCAGGGAGAATCCCAGCTGGGTTCATTAGGCTTGGCTGATTTCCACAGCACAAAATCCAAGGGGTCGCGCTTATGTTGGTCTATATCCACACGCTCACCCGCGCGCAGATCTTCCAGTGATTTACCTGAGAGTTTGCCGTAGCTGGCAAAGCTGGAAACTGAGTAGTACACATCGCCATTATCAGCCGCATAAGCATGCTGATTGTTGATCAGGGCGGTGATCATATTGATCATCTCGGCGATATAGTCGGTTGCACGCGGCTCAATATCGGGACGCATCACACCTAAACGCGCGGAATCCTCGTCCATGGCGGTGATAAACCTATTGGTCAGGGCCGTGATGGTTTCGCCGTTTTCATTGGCGCGAGCTATAATCTTGTCATCAATATCGGTGATGTTGCGTACATAGGTGACTGCATAACCACTCTGGCGCAACCAGCGATTGACCATGTCGAAGACCACCATGACGCGTGCATGTCCGAGATGGCAATAGTCATATACCGTCATGCCACACACATACATGCTGACCTTGCCAGCGACGATAGGGGTAAATTGCTGCTTTTCGCGCGCAATAGAGTTGTAGATTTTCAGCATGATCGGTTATAAATGAAAGAAATGAAATTTTCCAGCCGTAAATGCAGGATTGCAGGGCCAAATCAGATTAAAGACGCTTGCTGGCAATGAAATTGCACACATTTATTGTCAATTAATATGGCGACATGCAATCCGCAACACCAAATAAGCAAATTTGAATATAATTCTCTCGCTGAATAACAGCAATATGCACAGAATGGACGACTGAAAAATTGCGACCGAATTATAACACAGCCCCTATTTACGCCATGCTTCCCCATATTGTGGCGCTGGTTTTCTTGCTGCTTGCGGGACTTAGTCAGGCTGCGGAACTCGATGACATCAACTTACTGGCTGATCAAGGCAAAACCACACAGGCGCTAGAACGCCTGAACAGCTATCTGCAAACCCAGCCCAAGGATGCCAAAGCCCTGTTCCTCAAGGGTGTGTTGCTAGCTGAAACCGAAAAACGCGATGAGGCGATCAAGGTCTTTACCGACCTCACGGAAAAATACCCTCACCTGCCCGCCCCCTACAATAATCTGGCCGTGCTGTACGCTTATCAAGGCAATTACGACAAGGCCAAAAGCGCACTTGAAGCTGCTATACGTACCCACCCCAGCTATGCCACCGCCCATGAAAACCTGGGTGATATCTACGCCCGTATGGCCTCTGAAGCCTATGGCCGGGCTTTGCAGTTGGATAACAGCAATGCCCGCGCCAAAAGCAAGCTGGCGTTGATCAAGGATTTACTGCCTGCTCCTGGCCAGGCACTGAACAATCCGCCCACGCTGGCGGCTAGCACTACACCCGCAGCCCCAGCAGCCAGCAAGGTGGAAACACGCCCTGCCAGCAAGCCTGTAGAAAACAACAAACCACAAGAAGCCAGCAAGAGCGCGGACTTAAGTAAACCCAGCGAAGCCAAACCAGCAGAAACTGCGAATGCCAAGCTGGCAGAGGCAACGCCTGCTAGCAAAGATATTGCCAAGGACACAGCCAAGCCCAAGGTAAGCGAAACCGCTGTCGCTAACGCTGCGCCTTCTGCCAGCGAACAAGCTGTACGCGATGCCGTCAGCCACTGGTCACAAGCCTGGGCTAGCCAGAATGTGGAACAATACCTGGCCTGCTATGCCAAGGAGTTCAAGACACCGGGTGGCGAAAGCCGCAGCAACTGGGAAAGCACCAGGCGTGATCGCGTGAGCAAGCCTGCGCGCATAGAAGTGACCCTGAGCAACGTGCAGGTGCAGCTTGAGAACGAGCACCAAGCCAAAGTACGCTTCACGCAGTTTTACCATGCAGGCAGCATGTCGCAACGTACCAGCAAGCAATTGATCATGGTGCAGCATCAGGGCCGCTGGTTGATCCAGCAAGAATTAGCTAACCGCTAGCATTAATCGTTGAAATTACCAGTTAGAACTATCCGCTACACCGCATGCGCAAACCTGTTTTCAAATTTCTAGCTACAGCCCTGCTATGCAGCTGTCTGCTACCCTGGAACGCCACCGCCGAGAAACCCGGCATTATGTCGGCCAGCCTGCCCGCTTTTAGCGCCAATCAGGCAGAACGCCTGCTGGTGCAAGGCTTGCTCGAAATCAATGATGGCAAATTGCGTGATGCGCTCAACACCATAGATCAATTACTGGCCGCCGTACCTAATTTCCGCCTGGCGCATCTGGTGCGGGGTGATTTATTGATGGCATTTGCCCAGCAATCACCGATTCAGGACGATAAAAGCCGTGCCGCGCGCGCTGATTTTCAGGATGAAGCCAGGGTAAGAATAGAGCGCCACCTGGAGCAATTGCACGAAGACCGTATCCCTGACGTGCTGTGGCGCATGGCGCCAGACCAGCGTTACGCCGTGGTGGTAGATACCGCCAAATCCAGACTGTACGTTTACCAAAATCGCGACAACCTGCCACATTATCTGGTGGACTATTACATCACCATGGGCAAGAACGGCAGCGACAAGTTTTCTGAAGGTGACAAACGCACACCCTTAGGCGTGTATGTGGCCGGGCAGAAGCTGGAGCGCAAGCTGCCGGATTTCTATGGCGAGGCCGCCTACCCCTTGAGCTACCCGAATGCCCTGGATAGAAAACAAGGCAAGAAGGGCCATGGTATTTGGCTACACGGCACCCCCAGCGATATGTACAGCCGCCCACCCAAGGCCAGCGATGGTTGTGTGGTGATCGCCAACCCTGACCTCAAGTCTTTGGCCGGGGTATTACAAGGCGGCACTACCCCCTTTATTATCAGTAACAACCTGACCTGGATCACGACCAAGGAAGCCCAGCAGCGCAATCAGGCATTGCAAGCAGCGCTTGAGCAATGGCGCCAGGATTGGGAAAAGCAGGATACCGAGCATTATCTGGCGCATTATGCCGACGACTTTTTCAGTACTGATAGTGACTTGTCTCGATGGAGTCAGGACAAGCGCCGCATACAGGCAAGCAAGCCAAATGTGAAAATCAGCCTATCCAATATCAGCATGTTCCGTTATCCTAGTAGCCCTGCGCCCATGGTGCAGGTCAGCTTCGACCAGGATTACAAAAGTGACGTGCTTGCAAGTCGCATGAAAAAACAGCAGTACTGGGTTTGGGACAATCGACGCTGGAAAATCATGTACGAAGGTCCCGCCTAAACCGTCTTTTTGGAGGATCCTCTCAATGCGCACCATGCTACGCGCCCTTAGCCTACCCCTGTTGCTGCTCGCTATGCTTTCCAGCCCGATCAGCCAGGCCGCAGACCTCAACCCGCCACAGTTGGAAATTCGCACCAACCACGGCAACATTATTATCGAGCTGTACCCGGACAAAGCCCCCAAAACCGTCGCCAACTTCATTCAGTATGTGACCAGCGACTATTACACCGGCACCACCTTCCATCGCACTGTAGATAGATTCATGGTGCAAGGCGGTGGCCTGACTGCGGATATGCGTGAAAAATCCACATTCTCGCCTATCGAAAATGAATCCAACAACGGCCTGAAGAACGAGTATGGCTCTATTGCCATGCACGCGCTTTTGCCCCCAACTCGGCCACTTCACAGTTCTTTATCAATCTGGCCGATAACAAATTCCTCAACTTCCACAAGCCTGAGGCTGCCTATATTGGCTACTGTGTATTCGGCAAGGTGATCAAGGGTATTGACGTAGTTGAGCGCATAGGCAAAAGCCCTACCAAGGTAGTAGGCGCTCACCTTAACGTGCCGATTGAGCCAGTGGTGATTGAGCAAGTGGCCTTGCTAGACCAGCCGCTGAATATCGCCGAGCGCCTGGATTATAAAAAGAGCAACAAGCTCGCACAGACTGAAGACACACCAAAAAGCAAAGGAAAGAAATGATCAAACTTCATACCAATTTCGGCGAAATCACCATTGAACTGGACGCTGAAAAAGCCCCTATCACTGCGGCTAACTTTGAGCAGTATGTTAAAGACGGTTTTTACGACAACACCATTTTCCACCGCGTGATTGATGGTTTCATGATTCAAGGCGGCGGCTTCACTGCAGATATGCAGCAAAAGCCCACCAATGCAGCCATCAAGAACGAAGCTAACAACGGCCTGCAAAACAAGACTTACACGCTAGCCATGGCGCGTACCCCAGCGCCTGATTCTGCCAGCAGCCAGTTCTTTATCAACGTTGCTGACAATGATTTTCTCAACTTCACCGCACCTACCTCACAAGGTTGGGGCTATGCTGTATTTGGCAAAGTGACTGCAGGTACTGAAGTTGTAGACCAGATCCGCAAGGTCAAGACTGGCAGCAAGAATGGTCACCAAGATGTGCCAAACGAGCCTGTCATCATCGAACGCGCTGAAATCGTCTAAGCGTTGATGGAGTCCGCAGGTCAGAAATCCCCGGCGCACAGCCTGTTCATTTCTGACCTGCATCTTTGCAGTAGCCGCCCCGCCATTACCAGCCAGTTCCTGGCTTTCCTACACACCATCGCGCCCCAGGCCGAAGCGCTCTATATTCTGGGTGACTTCTTCGAATATTGGGCGGGCGATGATGATTTAGCTCAGCACGCCACCATTATTAAAGCCCTGCGCCAACTTGCCGCGCAAGCTACGCGCATCTATTTCATGCACGGCAATCGCGATTTTCTCATAGGGGAAGATTTTGCCGCTGCCGCGGGCCTGCAATTGCTGCCAGACCCCACCCTGCTCACGCTATACGGCCGCCGCGTGCTGCTCAGCCATGGCGATGTACTTTGCACCGACGATGTTGCCTATCAGCCTTCCGCCAGCAAGTACGTTCTAGCGCCTGGCAACAGCAGTTTCTGCAGCAGGATTTAAGCGTGCGCAAGGCGCAAATTGAAGCTTTGCGGCAGCGTAGCGAGCAAGAAAAATCCACCAAACAGCAGACCATCATGGATGTAAATGCTGAGGCGGTGGCACAGTTGCTGCGCGATTATGACTACCCAGAGATACTCATACACGGCCACACCCATAGGCCAGATAGTCATCAGCTACAGGTGGATAGCCATGACAGCGTACGCTGGGTATTGGGTGACTGGTATGAACAAGGCAGCTGCCTGCGCATGGACGCGCAAGGGCTCAGCAATATTGCGCTGCCTCAGCTTGGCACATAGCCGGGTATTTTAGCCTCATCCACCTGATCCATCTGATCTGGCAACAAGTAGCGTTGCGCATATTCCAGATAGACTTTCTCGCGAATAAAGATATCAAAGAGATCAGGGTCTATATGCTGATCCAGCTTCATCTGCCCGAGAATCTCCAGAGACTCGGATAGGGTTTTCGCTTTTTTATACGGCCTATCGCCCGAAGTCAGTGCCTCAAAAATGTCGGCGATGCACATCAAACGTGCCGGGATGGAAATCTGCTCACGCGTCAATCCTCGCGGATAACCCTTGCCATCCATACGCTCATGATGACTACCTGCGTATTCAGGCACGCGCTGCAAACCCTTGGGGTAAGGCAGCGCTTCCAGCATATCGATGGTCATGACAATGTGATGGTTAATCACTTGGCGCTCTTCTGCGTTCAAGGTGCCGGATTCTATGAGCAGGTTATACACCTCATCCTCGGTCAGGAAGGGGATGGGCTGCCCTTGCGCATCCTCCAATACATGATTGGCAATCTGCCGTACTCTGGCCTGATCCTCCGCTGGCATCAGCTCGCAGCCCTTGTTGACCTCTTGCAGAAAGGCAAAGTCTTCATCCAAGATCTTCACCCATTGTTCATGCGCCAACTGTAAGGCCGTGGCTTCTGCCGATTTGCCAGCCTGTAGCAGTTGCAACTGTTGCCGCAGCATGCGGCATTCCCCTTGCTTCTTCAGCAAGGCAAAGCGCTGGGCTATCAGCGCAATGCGGTCATAAATCACTGACAGCTTGGTGGCCTTGTCCATCAATGATTCGGGCGTGGTGATCTTGCCGCAATCATGCAACCAGGCGGCGATGCGCAGCTCATCCATCTCGCTCGCATTCATCTGGAAAGACTGCAAAGGGCCATGTTGCACACGATTGACCGCGGTTGCCAACATCATGGTCAATTCCGGCACGCGTCGGCAGTGACCACCGATATATGGCGACTTGGCATCAATGGCATCTGCAATCAAACAGATAAATGCCTCAAACAGATTCTTGAGGCCATCTATCAATTGATGATTGGTCAGCGCCACCGCCGCCTGCGAGGCCAAGGACTCCACCAACCGGGTATTGGCCTCGGAGAAAGGCACAATCTTGCCTGTATGCTCATCCATGGCGTTGATCAGCTGCAATACGCCTATGATCTGCCCCTCATGATTTTTCATGGGCACAGTGAGGAAGGATGTGGAACGGTATCCGGTACGTGCATCAAACTGGCGGGTGCCGGAAAAATCAAAGCCTTGCGCTTGATAGGCATCGGCGATATTGACGGTGGCGTCTTCCAGCACGGCGTAGGCGGCCACCATATTGCGGTTGGGCTTGCCGTCTGGCAGGTGCAAGGGCAAAGACTCAAAGGGAATTGCCTGACCCGTAGTGCCGCCCATGGCAATATTCAGGGAGTCGGTACGCATGATCTCAAACTTGAGCCTGCCATCGTCGGTAACGCTATATAGCGTCCCTGCATCGGCATGGGTAAGGGTCTTGGCACTGATCACGATCATTTCCAGCAGCCGCTGGCTATCGTGCTCTGCTGACAAGGCGATGCCTATGGCATTGAGGTCTTCGAGTTGTTGAACCAAGTCATTGTCTGTGACATCCGCTACCGTCATTGCTCGCCCTTCAACCAACACGATGAATGAAAATATGCGCTACTGAACTTCAAAGGTCTTGCTTTAAATCTCCTGCTTCAAGTCTTTTACTTAAAACTCTCAGGCTTCAATCCCCTGTCATAAGTCCAAACCTTCAATTCCAATCATTGAAGCTAAACCTCTGCTGCAGCCTCCAGGCTGAACTGCATGCGTACGCCTGCCAACTCCACTTCATCTCCATCCGCCAGCTTTTGCGCCTGCACCCCTATGGCAGTGCCATTGACCAAGGGCCGTCCATCGCCTTCAACATGGGCAAGAAAATAACCATGCGGCCGTTTGGTGATCACCGCCACCTGCACACCCGTCTTGCCTAATGTGGTCAGCGTCTTTTGCAGCACCAGCTCACGCCCACTGCTGCTGCCGCTTAATACCTTGATGCGCCCCCTGGCAAGCTGGGTTTCCACTTCAGGGCTAGGCACAGCATTGCGCTTATGGCCTCGGTCAGGCATGCCGGTCACAAAGGCATTGGGCATGACCATGATAGTTTTTTCGAAACCGCGTTCATTGGCCAGGTTTTCTTCACGGAATTCCAGTTGATGCCTGCCCAAACCTATAATGTCACCATCCACCAGCTTGTGGCGTGTCACCACCTCACCGTTGACGCGCGTACCGTTGGTACTCTGGTTATCTTCCAGATAAACCTCGCCATCGCGCACAATCACATCAGCATGTTCACCACTGATAGCCAGATTCTCCAGGCGTATATCGCAACTAGGCCGCCGCCCTATTACCAGGCGTTCTTTATCCAGTGGAAACTCCGCCAGGAAATCACCTCCCAGCGTCAGTATCAGCTTTGCCATCTACCTCTCCCTACCCCATCCCATCCTTATTGGACAGGTGTTATGTCAACACTAGTGGGGCTTATGCTTGTTTTAAACTCATGCTTGCCATCTTTACAAAGCCAGCAGCAGATTACAAGTTTAACAACGCTGCAGCCTTGCAGCATTCAATCTGCAAGCAAAAAAATAGCCAACCCTGGGGTTGGCTATTTTTTTAGCTAGTCAATATTGTGTCCGACTGCCTTGCTACTGCCTGCCTTATTACTGTCGGCCTGATTCATTTCCTGCCGCGCTGGAATTCATCTGGGCGCGCTTCGGCGGCAATTTTATCCAGTACGCCATTGACGTATTTATGGCCATCGGTGCCACCATACAATTTGGCAAGTTCCACGCTTCATTGATAGCCACGCGGTAAGGAATGCTGATGTCGTGGATCAACTCATAAGCCGAGATACACAGAATGGCATGTTCAATCGGGCTGAGTTCAGATACCTGTCTATCCAGCGCCCCGGCGAGGCGCGCATCGAGCTCATCCATGCTGCCAGCAACGCCTTCCAGCAACTGGCGGAAATACTCATCATCGGCCTTATCAAAATCCGGATCGTCGGCAAGCTCACGCATGATCACGCGCAGCTCTTTCTGGTTCATCAGGCCTAGATAAATGCCTTTCAGCACCAGCTCACGGGATTTGCGGCGGCTACGTGCAGCTTTAACTGGCTTGGGCCTGGCCTGGGCTTCGCCCTGCTTATCCTGGTCGCTCATAGCTGCTTCAGCAGGTTGATCATCTCAACCACTACGTCTGCTGCCTCTGCGCCCTTGACCGCGATACGGGCTTCAGCCTGTTCATCGTTCTCTGTGGTGAGAATGGCATTGGCCACGGGGATGCCTGTGCTCAATTGCACATCGGAAATACCACGCGCAGATTCATTGGAAACCACTTCAAAATGGTAGGTTTCGCCACGGATGATTGCACCCAGGGCAACCAGACCATCAAATTGCTCGCTATCGGCCATTTGCAGCAAAATCGCTGGGGTTTCCAGCGCGCCTGGTACTGTGGCCAGGGTAATGTCGTCATCTGCCACGCCCAGCTTGTGCAATTGCGCCACACAAGCTTGCAGCAAGCCTTCGCCTATATTGCTGTTGAAACGTGAGAGCACAATGCCTATGCGCAAATCTTTGCCGTTTAAATCTACTGCCAGTTTTTTCATGATGATGTCCGTGCTAAGCGCAATATCCTGCGCTATTTAAAGTTCGCAGCTTGACTGCGCTATGGAAAGTCCAGGGTTTATGCCTAGAAGAAATGTCGCTATTTTAGCACGTTAGCTCACCAGAGCATGCAGCCTAAGCGAGAGCACGCACCTCATCATGGCGAAAGCAATCCTGCACATGATCGTTGACCATGCCAGTTGCCTGCATCAAGGCATAACAGATGGTAGAACCGACAAATTTGAAGCCATGCTTGCTCAAGACTTTAGACATTTGGTCTGAGACCGGGGTTTTGGCAGGAACCTGGGCCAAGCTGGCCCAGTGATTCTGTTGCGGCTGACCATCAACAAATTGCCAGAGAAATTGATTCAGGCTGCCATAGCGCGCCTGCACTTCCAGCGCGGCCCTGGCATTGATGATACTTGAAGCCACCTTGAGGCGGTTGCGTATGATGCCTGGATCGGCCAGCAAGGCCTGGCTTTTGGCTTCATCATATGCCGCCACCTTGGCAATCTCGAACTGATCGAACACCTGGCGATAGTGCGCACGCTTTTTCAGCACGGTACTCCAGCTCAAGCCCGCCTGCGCACCTTCAAGAATCAGAAACTCGAATAGCCGCTGGTCGTCATGAAGGGGCACGCCCCACTCGCTGTCATGATAGGCAATATCCAACTCACCCCTGGCCCATCCACAACGACACAGCTCAGCCATTCCATCTCCACCAATGATTAATTTAGTGGAAGAGGATAACGGCTTTCTGCAAGGTGTTCCAGATACCATAGGCAATCGGGATACCTACAGCCACCCAGACTACTGCCGTCAATACCTTGCTGCTGCTATGCACTGCGGTTTTCACCGCAGCTTTTGATTGCTCATGCGAAATTTTCTTCTCGGCTTCCAGCTCGGTCGCGGTCATGTAATGCTTCTGGGCCACTGGGCGCACCAGCAGATTGCAGATCAAACCCACCAGTAACAATGCAGCCAGCACATACATGATCATGTTGTAGGCATGATCAGCAGGGACGCCCTGAGCCAATTGGTAATCGCGCAGATAATTGACGATCACTGGCCCCAACACCCCGGCAGTGGCCCAGGCGGTGAGCAAGCGGCCATGAATAGCACCTACGTGCTGAGTGCCGAAGATATCCGCGAGGTAGGCGGGAATGGTAGAGAAGCCACCGCCATACATGGTGAGTATGATGCAGAACAAGCCAGCAAACAGCGCCACACTGCCAATATCACCGGCCCAGGGAGACAGCACATACAGCACAAAGCCCAGGGCAAAAAAGATGATGTAGGTGCGCTTGCGGCCCAGGAAATCCGAGCATGAAGCCCAGCCTATGCGCCCAAGGATATTGAAGAACGACAAAAGACCAGCGAAGCCCGCGCCTATGGCGGCCACTTGCAGCTTTTGATCGCCACTCAACTCACTGAGCTTGAGCGGCACATCAATCAGCAAACCACCAAATACCTCCTGCAACATGGGTGAGGCCATGCCGATCACGCCTATACCCGCGCTGACATTAAGGCAGAGCACACTCCACAGCAGCCAGAACTGCGGCGTTTTATGCGCCTGGTTCACATGCACATGATGTGGGGTAATCATGGCCTTGGTGGTCTTGGCAGGTGGGTGCCAGCCCTCGGGTTTCCAGCCATGCGCAGGCACGCGATAACCCAGAGAACCTATCATCATAGCCACAAAATACAGTACGCCCATGGTGGCAAACGTCTGCCATACGCCTACCGAGGTTTCGGTGGCAAAGTAGCCCATCAGGCTATTGGCCAGCGGTGCGCCTATCATGGCACCACCACCAAAACCCATGATGGCCATGCCAGTGGCCATGCCACGCTTATCCGGGAACCACTTGATCAGGGTGGATACCGGGGAAATATAGCCCAAACCCAAACCTATGCCGCCAATGACGCCAGAACCCAGCCACATCAACCATAGCTGGTGGGTATAAACGCCTATGGCGGAAATCATCAGACCACCACCCCAGCAGCACGCGGCCACAGCCCCCGCCTTGCGCGGCCCGGCATGTTCCAGCCAATGGCCAAACACTGCCGCGGAAGAACCCAGAAACACGAAGAACAAGGTGTACATCCAGCCCAGATCGCTGACCTTCCAATCACAGGTGGTAGTAAAGGCGCGCATCCAGAAGCCCACGTCATCCGCACAGGCCAAAGGCTCATTAATGCCTAGTGCTTTGGATAACGGCAGCCAGAACACACTGAAACCATAGGCCATGCCTATGGAAAGATGCACTGCCAGCGCTGCGGGCGGTACTAACCAACGGTTATACCCTGGGCCCGCAGTGATGCGTTCCCGGGAAAAGAATCCAGCCATTCATACTCTCCTGAGGATTTAATTTTTGATGTGATTTCTTGTCATCAGCCCAGCCTGTGAGCTTGCCACCACGCAAGCGCAGAGCCGATGAAACATTTTGTTACAAATCATCATATAAATTGGCCGAATGTGCAATGCCTTAACCTATTTAATCTAGTTCATCAATCTGTCATATTAGCGTCATATATTGCTCGACATTCAAACAGCGAGGAAATACCAAATGCCAGCTAACATACTGGTTGTAGAAGACGAACCAGCCATCCAGGAATTGCTTGCTCTCAACCTGACCCAGGCTGGTCACAACCCCATTCGCGCCCTGAGCGTGGAGCAGGCACAAATGCTGATTCGCGAAACCCTGCCCGACCTGATTTTGCTGGACTGGATGTTGCCTGGCATGAGCGGTATTGAGTTTGCCCGCAAACTCAAGGGTGACGAATTGACCAAGACCATCCCCATCATCATGCTGACCGCCCGCAGTGAAGAAGCGGACAAGGTACGCGGTCTGGAAGTAGGTGCGGATGACTATGTCACCAAGCCTTTCAGCCCCCGTGAATTGAATGCGCGCATCAAGCTGTGTTGCGTCGCCGCGCGCCACAAATGACGGATGATCCGATTGAGGCAGGCGGTTTGCGTCTGGACCCCATGACCCACCGCGTATCAGGCAATGGCAAGACTCTGGAACTTGGCCCTACCGAATTCCGCCTGTTGCACTACCTCATGTCCAATCCCGAGCGTGTGCATTCCCGCACCCAGGTGCTGGATAAAGTATGGGGTGATCGCGTGTTTGTGGAAGATAGAACCGTGGACGTGCATATCCGTCGCTTGCGTAGGGCGCTTTCCGAGTCTGGTCATGAGGAATTTATCCAGACCGTGCGTGGCGTTGGCTACCGTTTCTCCGCCCAGTAGCTCATAATGGCGACCTGTCCTAGACAAGATTGAATCTGTGCAAGATATTCGATGGAAAGCCTTGTGGCTTGCGCTGGCTACTACCCTGGTGTGCCTCATTACCTGGGTGGCCAAGGATGCCATTACCGCCCTCTGGGTGCTCAGTGCCATTCTGCTGACTTACCTCGCCAGCCATCTGTACTGGCTGCATCAGCTGCTGCAATGGTTTAAAAAGCCTGAGCTCAATGCCATGCCAGTGGGCAGCGGCATTTGGGAAGATGTATTTGCCGCGATTTATTACGAGAAGCGCAGACATAGCCGCAGCCAGGCGCAAATCAGCTCCGCGCTTGATCGATTCCGCCATGCTGCCAGTGCCTTGCCCGATGGTGTGGTGCTGCTTAACGGCAGTGACCAGATTGAATGGTGCAACCCGACGGCTGAACAGCAATTAGGCCTTTCCATGCGCCAGGATGCCGGGCAGCCGATCAGCTATCTGGTACGTCCCATAGACTTTATCCAGTATTTGCACAGGCAGGATTATGCCGAGCCTATCAAACTCAAATCCTGGCGCACGACTGGCGCAACCTTAGAAATCCAGCTGGTGCCGTTTGGCGCCAATCAAAAGTTACTCATCTCGCGCGACGTCAGCCAACTAGAAAAGCTGGAAACCATGCGCCGCGATTTTATTGCCAATGTCTCGCATGAATTACGCACGCCGTTGACTGTGGTCGGTGGTTTTATTGAGACCCTGACCGATATGGATGGCGCGGTACCCGATAGCACCCGTGCCTATTTCGCCATGATGCAGGAGCAAACTAGCCGCATGCGCCGCCTGATTGAGGACTTGCTCACACTTTCGCAGCTGGAAAACAGCCCGGAAGCACCGCAGGAAACCGAGATAGACCTGCAAGCCTTGCTCAATATGCTGCTGCATGAGGGCGTAAGCCTGAGCAAGGATAAGCACGAGATCACTCTGGAGCCTATAGAACCAGGCCTGTTTATCAAGGGCGCGCATGAGGAGCTGCATAGCGCCATGGGCAATCTGGTGAGCAATGCCGTGCGCTATACACCGCAGGGTGGCAAGATCAATCTCAAGCTATTCCAGCGCGGCAAGGAAGTGGTTTTCAGTGTGCATGACACTGGCATAGGCATAGAACAACAGCATATAGACCGCCTGACCGAACGTTTTTACCGCGTGGATCGCAGCCGCTCGCGCGAAACAGGCGGCACTGGCCTGGGTCTTTCCATCGTCAAGCACATACTGACGCGGCATCAAGGCCATATCGAGATTGAATCCGAGGCTGGCAAAGGCAGTACTTTCAGCATCGTATTGCCGCAAAGCCGCCTGGTACACAAGGCAGTTCAGGCAGCCCCCGTCAGCGCCTGAGTCAGAAAGCCCCCTCTCGCTTCAGCCAGCTCTGCCGCACCACACGTATATCCGCCCCCTTCATGCGTGCGGCATTGAAGAGCTTACGCGCCCGCATGCTATCCAGCCGAATACCATAGGCGGCATAGACAAAATCCTGCAAGGGCGCACTGCTTTGGCGAAAAAACGCCCATTGCGGCGAGCTGCCATAAAAACTCTCGACAAAGCTGGTCACGCCAATCACAGCATAATGTCCATCCTGCAGCGCATGCAGCCACGGCCCGCCTGAATCACCCAAGGTCGGCATGGGCAAGTGCACATCATATTCGCCAACATCATCCAGCCGATTCAGCGCCCATAAGGCCTCCAGCGATGAGACAGCGCTCGTTTTGCTCTCAAACTGCGTGCGGTAGCGAGCATAGAACAAGGGGTCCTGAGACTCGTAATCCACAGGCAAAAAGCGATTGAAGTTTTCAGCGCCGCCATAGAGATGGCGCTGGCCGCAGCGTAGGGTGTGAGGTAGGGAGTCTGCGGAGCCATAACCATAACCGCAGATGGTGATATTGTCTGATGGAGTATCCAGCAGCACTGGGGCCAAGGCCTGATCATCCCCTAGCTGCAGGTCAAATACCAGCACCGCAAGATCATCAATCAGGTTGCCACGCACTTTGTCGAATTCTGGGAACACTGCATATTGCAATTTGGCTTGCAGCAGATGTTGCTGGGCCGTCTGCGCGATCTTGACGCTGGGTAAACCACTGGCGGCATCCTTACCTACATCGCGCAGGCAATGGGCTGCGGTTAGCAAGGTGAGTGGTTTGTTGCCCACTATCACCGCGCTGCACTCGCTATGGCTTACCCGCCATTCCTGGCGAAACTCATGCCAATCCCTGTGCTCAAAAACCAGCTGCACCACAGGGGCGTTTTCCAGAAACTGCCCTTGCATGACGGCAGCAGCTTCGGGAATGCACAGGCAGAAGCACAGCAAACCGTGCAGATAGCATATTCGAGCAAATGTCAGCATGTGCACCCCCGGTGGAATGTACTCGCCTACACTTTACTCTTGATGCATGGGCTTGTGTATTGGCTAACTGGGCAAGCTATATGTAGCTTCAACCCACTTTAACCTGTAGATGTGCAGCCCCTATTTCCAGCTCTAGAGCATTAGCAGCTCAACGTGGCGCAAACATAATGATGGCCATACCCAGCAGCGCCACCATCACCCCCACCACATCCCAGGTACTGGGCCTGATGCCATCCACCAGCCATAACCAGCCCAGTGCCACAAAGATATAAACCCCGCCATAGGCCGCATAGACGCGGCCAGCTGCATTGGGGTGCAAGCTCAATAGCCAGGCAAACAGCGCCAGGCTCAAGGCCGCAGGCAGCAATACCCAGATCGGGGCATTTTTCTTCAGCCAGAGATAAGGCAGATAACAGCCCACTATCTCAGCCAGGGCGGTAATTACAAACAGGATAAATGTCTTCAGGACCAGCATGACAGGCTCTTCGGTTTCAATGCCTGCATTATAGGGCGAGAAGCTGTTGGCGGCCTTGTGCTGAAACGCTCAAGTTCAGACACTAGCCTTAATGCAAACCTAGCGCATGATCCAGCGAAATACGGCCAGCGCCTCTGCCTATGATGAATAACAGCAATGCCGCCCAGGTTAAATGGCTCAGCCAGGCTGCTGGCATTAGCAGCACTTGAGTCATCAGCGTCAATGCCAGCAATGCAATGGCGGAAAATCGGGTAAGAAACCCCACTAGCAGCAAGGCTGCAAACAGATGCTCGGTGTAGACAATCACTGGTGCAACCAGCTCTGGCGGCAACAGCGCCAATTGCTCACGCAATAAGCTGTAAGTGCTGTCTTTGAGCGTCAACCAACCATCAACTTTGCTACGGCCAGATTGCAAGAACACCATCGCAATGGCGACTCTGGCGAGCAAGGCCAACAGACTGTGGCGTATCCAAGCCAATAAGCTGAGCGCAGCCAGATTTAATACGTCTCGAACCAGCAATAGATAGATGAGATGTTTCATTGCGAGATGCTCCTTGCCAATTATTCATTTGGATACTGCGTCATGTGTCGCGCGAGTTCAGCACCGGCCACAACGCACCAAATAGTAAAATAATAAGATTTAATTGACAATTAAATTGCAATGACTACATCTACATGCCGAAAATAAAGCCCTTTACCCCGGATCATGGGTCAAAGCCTTGAGGAATTAGCCTAGCGCCTGGCGGAATAAAAAAGCCAGCGAGTGCTGGCTTTTAAGTGGCTTATAAAGCAGGGAGAATTACAGCAATACTTTCTCTATGCCGCCGTTGTTGGCTTTTTGCACGTAATCCTGCATCCAGTTCTCACCCAGCACATGCTTGGCCATTTCCACGACGATGTAATCGGCCTCTATGCCAGTATCTTCACCATAGCGTGACAAGCCCTGCAGGCAAGATGGGCAAGAAGTCAGGATTTTCACATCCTGCTCAGGCTTGCCAGGTGTCAGGCCCAGCTTGCTGATGCCTTTTTCCAGTTCTTCCTGCTTGCGCATTTTGACTTGGGTGGCGATATCAGGACGTGCCACAGCAAAGGTGCCGGACTCGCCGCAGCATCTATCATTGAGTGCCACGTCATTCTCGCCCACCAGCGCCTGGGTGACTTTCATTGGCGCATACGTCTTCATCGGCGAGTGGCAGGGGTCGTGATACATATAACGCGTACCCGTGATGCCTTCGATCTTGAAGTTCTTCTCCATCAGATATTCATGGATATCCAGCAGGCGTGCGCCGGGGAAGATACGCTCAAACTCATACTTCTGTAGCTGATCCATGCAGGTGCCGCAAGAGACAATCACGGTTTTGATATCAAGGTAGTTCAGCGTATTAGCCACGCGGTGGAACTGCACACGATTATCAGCTGTGATCTGCTGGCCCTTGTCATGATTGCCACTGGAGGTTTGCGGATAACCGCAGCACAGATAGCCAGGCGGCAGCACAGTAATGGCACCAGCCTCATACAGCATGGCCTGAGTGGCCAAGCCCACGGTGGAGAACAAACGCTCAGAGCCGCAGCCAGGGAAGTAGAACACCGCCTCGGCATCCTCGCTGGCTTTCTGCGGGTTGCGGATAACCGGCACTATGGTGTCGTCTTCAATCCCCAGCAGCGCACGCGAGGTCTTGGTCGGCATGGCCTTGGGCATGGGGCGGTTCAAGAAGTGAATCACTTGCGCCTTGATCTCTGGCTTGCCCAAAGTCTGCGGTGGATGCTTCTTGCTGCTGCCCAATAGGCCCAGCTTCTTGAACACACTATGCCCCAGGCGCTGCGCTTTATAACCTATGCCCACCATGGCCGTACGCATGGCGCGTATGGTAGCGGGGTCCTTGATATTAAGGAAGGTCATGGCAGCGGCAGTGCCAGGGTTGAAATGCTTGCGCCCCTGCTCGCGCAGGAAGTTGCGCATGGCAATCGAAACATCACCAAAATCGATATCTACCGGGCAGGGCTTTTCGCATCTGTGGCACACGGTGCAATGGTCGGCCACATCATTGAACTCATCAAAATGCTTGAGCGAAATGCCGCGCCGCGTCTGCTCTTCGTAGAGGAAAGCCTCAATCAATAATGAGGTGCCCAGAATCTTGTTGCGTGGGCTGTACAAGAGATTGGCGCGTGGTACATGCGTGGTGCATACCGGTTTGCACTTGCCACAACGCAGACAATCGCTGATGGAATCGGCAATCTCGCCTATGGCGGATTGCTCCATGATGATGGACTCTTGCTCCAGCAGGCCAAACGAAGGCGTGTAAGCCGAATGCAGGCCGGAACCCGCCATCAGCTTGCCCTTGTTGAAGCGGCCTTCGGGATCTACCTTGGCCTTGTAGGCGGCAAAGGTAGAGACGGTTTTCTCGTCGAGGAACTCCATCTTGGTGATGCCTATGCCGTGCTCACCCGAGATAACCCCGCCTAAGCCTGTAGCCAGCTTCATGATGCGTGCTACAGCTTCATGGGCGGTATGCATCATTTCATAGTCATCGGAATTGACCGGGATGTTAGTGTGCACATTGCCATCACCCGCATGCATATGTAGCGCTACAAACACACGGCCCTTCAATACCTGCTTATGAATTTCGTCGCAGCGTTCCAGAATGCGTCTGTACTCACGGCCGATAAAGATGCGATGCAGCTCTTTCTTGATGTCCTGCTTCCAGGAAATACGCACTTGGTGCTCTTGCACTGCGCGGAAGATGTTTTCCACGGCAAGGTCACTGAAATCTGCCCCCAGCAGGGAGATTGCGCCATCCAGGTTGTCCAGCACATTGCGCCAGTGCTGGCGTGTAGCCGAGAACAATTGCAAGGCCATCTGGCGCTTTTGCACCAGCATCTCTTGGTCAGCCTGGGTTTCGTCGTCTTCATACAGCGGCAGATCGCCCTGCATAAAGCCTTCAAGCTCATCCAGCAGCTTTAGCTTGTTGCGTATGGAAAGCTCAATATTAATGCGCTCAATGCCATCGGAATAATCGCCCAGACGTGGCAATGGAATCACCACATCTTCGTTGATCTTGAAGGCATTGGTATGTTTGGCAATCGCTGCAGTACGCGCTCTATCCAGCCAGAATTTCTTGCGCGCATCGCTAGAGACCGCAATAAACCCTTCGCCGCCACGCGCATTGGCCAGGCGTACCACTTGTGAAGCGGCCTCGCCCACGCCAATTTCGTCATCGCTGGCAATATCGGCAATCAGCACCATCTTCGGGCGCTCGCTGCGATTGGCCTTGGTGGCATAGCCTACGGCGCGCAGGTAGCGCTCGTCCAAGTGCTCCAGACCCGCCAATATGGTGTTGGGGTGTGCGTCCAGGTAATCCTTGACCTCAACAATCGAGGGCACGGCCAAAGCCACATGGCCGAAGAATTCCAGGCACACGGTACGCGCATGCTTGGGCATGCGGTGCAGAATGAAAGTGGCCGAGGTGATCAAGCCATCGCAGCCTTCTTTCTGAATGCCGGGCAGACCGGAGAGGAATTTGTCGGTAACATCTTTGCCCAGACCCACGGTACGGAAGCTAGGGCCGGGTATTTCCAGCACTTCAGGCTGGCCTATAGGCGTTTTGCCATCCTCCTCAAAGCGGCTGATGCGGAAGCGCGCCATGGCAATATCGTGAATCTTGCCCTGATTGTGCTCCAGACGCTCCACATACAACCATTGCGCATCCGGGGTGACCATGCGCCACGAGGCCAGGTTATCCAGTGCCGTGCCCCAGAGCACGGCCTTCTTGCCACCCGCATTCATGGCGACATTGCCGCCTATGCAAGAGGCATCGGCCGAGGTGGGGTCAACGGCGAATTCAAGTCCGGCATTGCTGGCCGCTTCCATCACGCGGCGCGTCACCACGCCTGCGCCACAATGAATCACAGGCACTTTCTCAGCCACGCCGGGCAAGGCCACATAATTGACTTCAGAATACTGATCCAGCTTTTCGGTATTGATCACCGCAGACAGCTTGGTCAGTGGCACCGCACCACCGGTATAACCCGTACCGCCTCCGCGCGGGATGATGGTCAGGCCCAGCTCTATGCAGACGCGCACCAGGGCAGCGATTTCCTGCTCGGTGTCTGGGGTCAGCACAACAAATGGATATTCAACGCGCCAATCGGTGGCGTCAGTGACGTGCGAAACACGAGACAAGCCGTCAAAACGGATGTTGTCTTTATGTGTGTATTTAGCGAGCTTGGCCTGAGAAAGCTTGCGCAGCTTTTCAGTTTCGCGGAAATCCTGGGAGAACTGTTCCACCGCCTTGCGCGCGGCCACTACCAGCTTAAGCACCTTGGGATTGCCAGCGCTGCGCTCGTCAATGGCCTTGATGCGGTGATTGAGTGCTTCAATCAATGCCTGGCGGCGCTTTTTATTACCCAGCAGATCGTCCTGCAGGTAAGGATTGCGCGATACCACCCACAAATCCCCCAGCACTTCAAACAGCATACGGCTGAGCGTCCGGTGCGGCGCTCTGCGCGCAGGTCATTCAAGACATTCCAGACTTCCTCCCCGAGAAAACGAATGACAATTTCCCGGTCAGAAAAGGAGGTGTAGTTATATGGGATTTCGCGTAAGCGGGCAGTCATGCTTTTTAATGGCGGCTAAAGGCACAATTATATCATGGAGATACCCTGTCGATTAAGCGCAAATGCAGTACTGGCGCGGGTTTCGCAAATGAGAATTGTTCCGGAAGAAAGATTCTGCGCCATGCATTTCAGATGACAAGTGACATAAAAAACACCACAATGGCATTCAAGCATCATCCAGGTAATGAATTGGTTGTCACCATGCTCCAGAAATTGCGCAAAATCCTCATCCCCATCGTCGTCATCGGCCTGATCGCCTTTCTGGGTTTTTCCCTGACCCAAAAGCCGCAAGCACCCAATATCAACTTTGTGACCCTGCAAGGCAAAACCATTCCCTTGTCATCGCTGCAAGGCAAAATGGTGCTGGTCAATTTCTGGGCCACAGATTGCCCAGGCTGCATTGAGGAAATGCCCGAGCTGATCAATACTTACCAGCAATATAAGGACAAAGGCTTTGAAGTCGTTGCCGTAGCCATGCCCTACGACAAGCTGCAACAGATCATCACTTACAGTCAGAACAACGCCCTGCCCTTCCCGGTGGCCCATGACAGTCAGGGCGAGGCAGCCGAAAAATTCAGCGATGTGCGTGTGACCCCAACCTCCTTCATCATTGATAAGCAGGGCAGGATTACGCAAAAGCTCATAGGCGTGCTGGATTTTGCTGCACTCAGGCAATTACTTAACCGCGAGCTGGGAGTAGCAGGCTGATGTTGTGGATTAAGGCATGGCATATCATCTTTATGGTGACTTGGTTTGCGGGCTTGTTTTACTTGCCGCGCTTGTTTGTCTATCACGCCCAGACAGAAGACAGCACAGGCAGTGCGCGCTTCAAGATCATGGAGCGTAAGTTATTCTTCGGCATCATGACCCCAGGTGCGGTGCTGACTATCGTCTTCGGCATGTGGCTATGGCAGGGTTATGGTATTTCCGGCGGCTGGCTGCATGCCAAGCTAACGCTGGTTGCCATTCTGATTGCCTACCATCTGTATTGCGGCAAACTGCTGTTTGATTTCAAGCATGATCGCAACCGTCACGGCCATGTGTTCTATCGCTGGCTCAATGAATTCCCTGTGCTGCTGTTGGCAGGGGTGGTGATTCTGGTAGTGGTCAAACCGTTCTGAAGGGGCATGCCATGTTCAAGCGTAACCAGTCATTATTGATGCAACTTCTGCGCAAGAGCAGAGGCAAACCCGCATCGCGCTTGCTTGGCATGTTTGACCTTAGCCAGCATATTGACCAGCTTTCCAGCGCCACCGCGACAGAACTTACGCAGCAAACTCCCGCCCTGATGCGTCACCTGACCAAGCTTGCCAAACGCAGTGGCGCACAAATTCCAGAAGTACTGGCGCAACAAATTCTGATTATGTTTGGCAATGCATTGCAGCAGGAACTGAAACAGCCAGGCTGCCACGCGCTGCACAATGCACGCATTGCCTCAGACGCATTGATACATGCGCAATGCGATGGCAGCTGGCGCAAATTTGGCGATTTCAGCATGAGCGCCAGCTTTGTGAGCCTGATTGGTATGGCGATATTTTTGGGTTGGTACATCATGCGCGATCTGCCGCCAGTGCACAAAACTCCCGCCAGCCATCAACTGTGGAATACCGTTGCGCAGGAGCCTGCCGCCAGCCCCAAACTATTAACCAGCTTGCATCACACTCTGAATCAAATGCGCCAAGCCAATTGCCACTTCCCACAGGCGCTGATGCTGGATGAATCTGAGCGCGAGGTGTACTTGCGCCAAGTGGTTGCAGGCGCCCCCTCCAATCAGGATGCGGAAATGCGCCTGGCGAGCAAACTCATGCAAAGAGTCAGTTGCGAATACAAACCGCTGACCATGCTTTCAGAGCCTGAACAGGCTTATATCAAGGCCCAGCTTATTCTCCCGGGCGTCACCGCAAATAAACCTATTCAGCGATCTTGAGTTAGCCAGCAATATTGAGCTAGCAAAAGGTCTTGAGCCAGCGATTTGATTTGGCCTAAGGTTATTTTTTGGCCTGGCTGCGGCTATTAAAAACTCAATTACCCCTATCCCACCGACATCCACATCACCACACCCATACCGGCCAATCTCAGGCTACAACGCCATTTCATCACTTGCTACTAGTTAAACTCCTGCGCTGCGACACAAGTTCGCCTAGTAAAAAAGTGAAAAAAATAGTCTTAACCATACCTTCCAGTAAACAGCACCATTAAGTTTTCCCACTGGCTGATCATGGCCATGTTTACACTTTTTTATACTTTCGTAACAACTTGTTTACACTTAAGACAAGCATGAACTGGAGGCAGGACTTATACTCGGGCGTGAGTTGAATAAATTGCAATCAAGACTTGATATTCAACAGCAACGCTAGCAATACGTATATACTAAATTGTATATATCCGCCACACTCACAGTGTGCACCCACAAGGAAACAGATTATGTCCGTGTTACGGGAAAAAATACTGCATGTTGCCTCTGACTTGTTTCAGACGCGAGGCATCAATTCGACAGGTGTAGACACAATTGTGGCGGTGGCTGGCACCACCAAGATGACCTTGTACAAATATTTCCGCAGCAAAGAAGACCTGATTCTGGAAGTATTGCAAAAGGGTCATGCCGATTTCACCACTTGGTTGAGCAACAACCTCAACAAGAACACCAAGAAGCCTTCTGAACGCCTGCAGAAGCTGTTTGATTTTATCGAGGAGTGGGTCACCGCCCCTGATTTCCGTGGCATGGCTTTTCTTAAAGCTTCTGCGGAGTTTCCCAATGAAGAAAATCCGGTGCACCGCCTCTCTGCCGAGCAGTCACGTCAGTTCCGTCAGTTTTTGGTAGAACTGGCCGCCGATGCTGGCGCGCGCGATCCAGATAGCCTGGCGCTGCAGTTATCTATCTTGATTGAGGGCGCTATCCAAGCCGAGCAAATCAAGCGTGGTTCTGGCGCGGTGAAATATGCCAAGAAGGCCGCCAAAATTCTGATTGAGAACTCCCTAGAAACCCAGGCCGCCGCCTAAACGCTGAACTCAAAAGTACCCAAGATCAAGCCCGCAAAGTATTGCGGGCTTTTTTCATGCTTGCAGTCCCACCCCGCGCCCGAGATAATGCGGCTTTACTCTTTAGATTATAGATAGACACATGCGCATACTCATTTGTGGCTCCATGGCATTCGATACCATCATGGTGTTTGGCGACCAATTCAAAAATCATATCCTGCCAGACAAGATCCACATGCTGAATCTTTGCTTCTTCGTGCCGGAAATGCGTCGTGAATTCGGCGGCACTGCAGGCAATATCGCCTACAACCTCAAACTGCTGGCTGGTGACCCGGTCATTATGGCTACCGTAGGTGAGGATTTCGCGCCGTACAGCATCTGGCTGCAGCAAAACCAGCTGGATACCACACACATCAAGCAAATTCCCGGCAGCTTTACTGCACAAGCCTTTATCACCACTGATCAGGAAGATAACCAGATCACCGCCTTCCATCCGGGTGCCATGCAGGAATGCCATCAGAATAGTGTGTTGGATGCCAATGACATCAGCCTGGCGATTATCGCCCCCGATGGTCGTGATGGCATGTTCCAGCACGCCAGAGAATGTCATGAGCAAGGCATTCCCTTTATGTTTGACCCTGGCCAGGGCTTACCCATGTTCAGCGGCGAAGAACTGCTGCATTTCATTGAGCTTGCCACCTATGTGGCCGCCAATGATTACGAAGCGCAACTTATGCAGGAAAAAACCGGTCTCAGCATTGAAGAGATTGCCAGCAAGGTCAAGGCACTGATTATTACCAAGGGCGCTGAAGGCTCTACTATTTATGCTGATGACCAGGTCTTTGAGATTCCCCCTATGGCGGCATTGCAGGTAGTTGACCCGACTGGCTGTGGCGATGCCTACCGCGCTGGTCTGCTTTATGGCATTGTTCAGGGCTGGGACTGGCCAGTGTGTGGCCGTCTGGCCTCAGTCATGGGCGCACTGAAAATAGAAAGCCGCGGGGCACAGAACCACAAGCCTACCCGCGATCAAATCCAGCTTGCTTACAGCCAGGTGCTGGTGAACGAAACCCTGGCACAACACGTAGAAGAAACTAACGCTTAAGGAGCATGATATGCGTACTACCTCACTGATTGCTGCGGCAGGTATCCTGCTGGTTCTGAGCGGCTGCATGAGTTCCAATTCCGGGGATGTTTACAGCCGCGACGAAGCGCGCAAAACCCAGACGGTGCGCCTGGGCGTGGTGGAAAGCGTGCGCAACGTCAAACTTGAAGGCACAAAAACCCCCATCGGTGGTGGCGCAGGTGCGGTAGTGGGCGGCATTGCGGGTAGCTCGGTTGGTGGCGGCAAAGGCCAGGCGATTGCGACAGTGCTGGGCGCACTGGTGGGTGGCCTGGCAGGTGCAGCGGCTGAAGAAGGCGTTACCCGCAAAGATGGTCTGGAAATCACGGTAAAACTGGAAAATGGCACTATGTTGGCCATCGTGCAGGAAGCCGACGTAGCCTTCAGCCCTGGCGACAAGGTACGTCTGGTTGAAAGCGGTGGGACTACTCGCGTTACCCACTAAACGGCTTACTCACTCTACGTATCTTCTCGCAGTATCACAGCGTTAATCTAACGCTGCAAAATCCAATGACGCCGGGCTTTTGCCCGGCGTTTTCATAAAAGCTTAAACTTTCCTTAACTTTTCAGTCATTTGAGACTTTTACAGTGCTGCTAATTTCAACAGCAGTCAGGAAAGCCTCATGCTTGATCGGCAGTTACCCCTAGGCAACAAACCCGGAGCGAGCCAACTTTACGTCAGCCTGGCCCGCAACGCCTCTGAAATTGCAGAAGCGCAGCGCCTGCGTTACAAAGTATTTGCAGAAGAAATGGGTGCCAATCTGGCTGGTGCGAATGGCCTGGATCAAGATGGCTTTGATGCATTTTGCGACCACTTGCTGGTGCGCAATCAAGACACGGGGGAAGTGGTAGGCACTTACCGCATATTAAGCCCCGCCATGGCCAATGAAGCAGGCGGTTATTATTCCGCCGCTGAATTTGACCTCACGCGTTTACGTCACCTGGCACCCAGCATGGTAGAAGTGGGCCGTGCCTGCGTGCACAAGGATTACCGCATGGGCGGCACCATTACTTTGTTGTGGGCAGGTCTCGCCAACTACATGAAAGTACACAGATACGAATACATGATAGGTTGCGGCAGCATAGGCATGGCCGATGGCGGTCATATGGCAGCAAGCCTGTATCACCAGTTGCAGAAAGAGCACCTGTCGCCTGCTGAATACCGTGTGTTCCCCAATTGCCCCTTGCCGCTGGAAGCCCTGCGTCACGACCAAGAAGTGACTTGCCCGCCATTGATCAAAGGCTATTTGCGCCTGGGTGCCTATATTTGCGGCGCACCCGCCTGGGACCCTGATTTCAATACGGCCGATATCCTGGTCATGCTACCATTAGCCCGACTCAACAAACGCTATGCAGCTCACTTTTTCAAATAGGCTGCCCGCCAACCCCTGCTTGCAAAATAAGAAAACCGCACTCCCCGCGCAACTCTATCGTCTGACGCGTTTGGCCCTGCATACACTCTATGGATTGGTGGTTGCGGCCACCATACTGCCACGCGTCAGTGCCAGCAGGCGTGACCTCATCATCAGGCGCTGGAGCAGGCAGTTTCTTGGCATACTCAACATCAGGGTCATTGCCAAAGGCCATGTGCCTGACGATGGGACTCAAGGCACCATGTTTGTGGCCAATCATATCTCCTGGCTGGACATCCACGCGCTCAACAGCCTGCGTACCGTGCGCTTTATCGCCAAAGCCGACATTCGTGGCTGGCCAGTCATAGGCTGGCTGGTGGCCCAGGCCAACACCTTGTTTATAGAGCGTGAAAAAACCCGTGATACCGGGCGCATGGTGCTACCGCCGTAGCAAGCCTTAAAGCCGGAGATACCTTGTGCTACTTCCCGGAAGGCACAACCACGGACGGCACTGAATTACGTCCTTTCAAAGGCGGCCTGATGCAAGCAGTCATTGACAGCAACACCAGCATACGTCCATTTGCCATCCGTTACCCCAATGAAGATGGCAGCGTGAATATCGCCATGGCCTACCATGCTGATACCACGCTCTGGCAATCGCTGCGCATGGTGCTGGCACAACACAGTCCGGTGATAGAACTGGATTTTGCTCCGCCGATTGCCAGCAGTGGACATGAAAGACGTGGCTTGTGCTTGATGGCACGCCAATCCATCGCGGCCAGACTGAACTTGGATTAATACTGCAGGCTGAATTTAGATTAAGTAACTAGGCGGGACATGACCTGGAGCATTGCATCCAGATCGTGGCAGATGCAGCCCTTGGCATTAACAGTGCAGGTAGAGCGCTAGCTCAGTGGGAAATGTCAGCAGCCTTGCAATAACCGCAGCATTTACTTGACCTGCCGCGCGCCATCCGCAGGATCACAACCCACCTGGAAAGTCGCACCATCTTCCAGCCGCAGCGCGGTGAGCTTGCCGCCCCAGAGGCAACCAGTATCCAGTGCATAGAGATTATCGCGCTGCTGCAAGCCCAAGGCAGACCAGTGGCCAAAAATCACCGTAGCATCGGCAGAAGCACGGCCCGGCACATCAAACCAGGGCACGCATCCCGCAGGCACATCGGCCAACTCCCCCTTGAAGTGGAAGTCCATCGCGCCCGAAGGGCTGCAAACACGTAAGCGCGTCATGGCGTTGGTTATCATGCGCAGCCTATCCATGCCTTCAAGATCATCCTGC
Organism: Methylobacillus glycogenes JCM 2850; assembly: GCF_000617925.1. GTDB lineage: Bacteria > Pseudomonadota > Gammaproteobacteria > Burkholderiales > Methylophilaceae > Methylobacillus > Methylobacillus glycogenes. The sequence goes on along the minus strand of NZ_BAMT01000005.1, from coordinate 119,955 downwards.
CACTGCACCGGGTAATTGCCATACATCTGTTGCAGAAAATCTCGGTAGTCTGCACCACGCAAAGCCAACTCCACCTCACGCGCCAATGACACCGCCTGCGCCGCCGTCCATTGTGGCAACAGCCCCGCATGCACCATCACATATTCACCCTCTTGATGAATCATGGGGCGGAAGCGCAGCCAGGTCAGCAACTCATCACGGTCTGGCGCCTCAAAAATGGCTTGCAAAGTATCACTGCGATGGGCACGCACATAGCCTTCGGCCACCGCCAGGGCATGCAGATCATGATTACCCAGCACCAGAATCAGGCTATCTTCATGCGCCTTGGCCCAGCGCAAGGTTTCTAGTGAACCATTGCCGCGATTGATGAGATCACCCACCAACCAGAGCTTGTCTTTTGCGGGATCAAACTGGATTACATCCAGCAGAGAGAGGAAGGATTGAAAACAACCCTGAACATCACCTATGGCGTACGTGGACATATCAGGGTTGTAAAAAAAGAATCAGATTAGCGAATTCAGACCAGCGAATTAAGCTAAAAGCTTATTCGCTCTTTTCCGCATCGGCAGCAGGTGCCTCGGCTTCAGCAGGCTCAGCTTCTTCCGCATCATCAGCCGCTGGTTGCGCTGCTGCTGCAGCGGCGGGAGCTTGCACTTCAGGATCATCAATATGGCTGGCCTGAATACCAAAAAACAGACGTGCCACCAAAAACAGCACCAGCACAGGCGCAAACAAGCCACCGAGGGCAGCAAGAATGAATTCTTTTTTAGTGGTCTTGGGGAAATCTAACTCGTGCGCGCTCATGCCAGCCATGTCCTTGATACAGGGGAAAATGCCGTCAATTATACTCAATAACCCGCAACTGGGAAAAGGTTACTAAGCGGGACAGCAAGGCCAGCATTTGCTATAATTCGCGCCTTGCCTCGCATGCGCCCGTAGCTCAGTTGGATAGAGTGTTGGTTTCCGAAGCCAAAGGTCACAGGTTCGACTCCTGTCGGGCGCACCAACCAGATACAAAAGTGGGCACTTGATTAGACTGGCGGCTTCGACTTGAAGCTAATTGAGCTAGTGCCTCATGACTATACGTCGTCATCGCTATTCTAGATATCACCACCATCTCATCCCCTGGCAAGTACAAATAGCGCTTTGCACACCCAGAGTCTTTGGCAAGCAACTTGGCATTTAAGGTCTTAGCAAAGGCATCCAAGTGCTTGGTTTTGATTTGGTCTACAGGTGAAAGCCGCACACGTCGAACGCTTACAAACTCCTAACCTAGCGCCACTCGCGCAGGCTGCTGCTGCGCTCTTTTTTGCAATATCTCATCCAACCCAACGACAAAGCGTTCAGCCTGCTGATGGCAGTATGCCAAGGCAATCATCTGAGTTACTTCACTCAACAACTACATTTATAACTTTTTGATTCCGAGGCCAAAGGTCACTTGCCTGCTTTTCTGGATACTTACCAAGCCTCGTTCTACACGGCAAAGACTACGGCCTCAAATGAAAAGCTCAGCTTTTTGAAAACCTTTAATAAATCAAATACAGACTTTCATGAAAGCAAGGCAGAATTCTTTGATGTTAAAGACTCGTACTCCGCCTTTGTAAAAACCTTAACGTTAGAAAATCTTGTATCCAACATAAGATTATTCTTTAGATTTTCCACTATGCCTTTAAATGAAAAGCTTTTCGCATTAATCCCTGAGAAAAATCCAGTTCTATTTTCTACAATTAGCAACCAAGGTCCAGGATATTGAAGTAAAAACCAGCATTTTATCCCTGAATTTTTTGCTATGACCTCCCAGCCATAATACTGATACTGAATTGGCAGTGATGTATCAAACCCGAGATTTTCGAACACTTTGGCAATCAAAGTCGCAAGCTTGAGACCACCAGGAATTGTGATGTCACCGGAGCTTGAATACTCAAACTCATCGATGATTAAACTTTCAAAAGTTATGAAGATTTGTTCGCGCCCCATGGATTCACCTTGTAAAGCATGCAACTAAAATAGAATGGTATAACCACATTCTTAACCCTTAGTCATTTAAAGCTCACCACCCAAATCCTAACACTGAAAACAATTTTCCCATTACCCAGCTTCACCTTCTCGGGCGCACCATTTCCACTCTAACGCTCTGTTTGAGAAGTCACTTCTCCTCTTGAGTTTTAATTATTAACGATTCTTTTAAAATATTATTTTCACTGTCATCGCACTAAAATCAATTAGCTTACGCTTGCAACGCATAAATCTTTGCGATAAGACTTAGTCATTATGGTAATAAAGTATTGATTTCTTTCATACTCGATTGCCGCCAAGTAATTATCTTTGCAAAAAGGCGCATCACTATTCCTCGCCGCATTCACAACCCAACCATTATCAAAAAGGGTCTGTCTTAAAATCTCGCGGCTTCCGCACCAAGGAACAGCATAGCTTATTGCCATGCTTTGCCTCGATACATTAGCTGATCTTTCCCAATTGCTACATTCACTCAAACTTTTTTGCAGCATTGAAAAAGAATTTTCTATCCATATCCTATCATTGTAAGAAGCCACATAAGGGGGATTATGGTAATGAGATACACCCCAAAATATGAATATAAATGGAACCAGAAAAATACCTAATAAACTTTCCTCATACCCTGAATTTTTCAACGAAGTCTCCTCACCAATATCTCTCTTCTTATCGAAACACCAGCTTAGCAGCCTTTTAATTAAAATCCGTCATTATCAGGCTTACTTAAAAACAGATATGTTTAATCAAATTTTTTTGCAATATTAAGCAGCCAAGAATTGATTTGCATTATTTTCTGTTCACTACTCATCGTTGTCGATACAACGTAAGTATTGTCTTCCCAATCGTTCAATGTTCTATTACGTTCAAGACTTAGAAAGCTATCTCTTCCATCGTATACAATGCGGAATTTTTGATTTCCTCGATTGAAAACTACATGCCAACTGCCAAAAACTCGTGGTGGGGCTTCGAACTCTTCTACAGAAAACTGTGCATCATTGATTGCTTTATATAATGCAGCTTTATCCATTAACCACACCCCCTCCTTAACCTCTTGACTGAATTATCACTGACCCAATGTTTCATATAGCATCATGACAGTCTCTTTCCATTGCCCAGCTTCACCCTCCTGGGCACACCTGTCTTAAATTAATCCGCAGTCCTGTGCCGCTAGGTGTTAAATAAGTTTACTTGGTGACTTCTCTGGACATACCCCATGTGACATCCAAGGATAACTTTCAGCGCCGAGTATGAAGTTTTTAGCCCACCTTCATACCCACGCCCCTCATCGGCCTGTTACTTACGCTATGGAATTTAGGTCTTAGTTATTTTAGAAAGCTTTTCCCCATCCTTGTTGCTGCAATCCAATATCCCCAATGTACCGTTAGATAGGATAAAACGATTGTCGCTATTGCAATCAAAAGCCAGACGAGAGCAGGGAGTTTTGGCAGAAACTCGTCAAGACCTTGCAATAGGTCGGCTAAGCAATAAGTAAAACCCAGACATGCCAGAAAGCCAGCAATAGGGATTAGAACGACCAATAGGCTGGCATAGAACGAAAGCCAGACAAGTTTTTGCCTTTCCTCTTTGCTTGGGAGGCGATGTTGGGCACGAGCAAATGCAGACCACAGTGACTACCGCAGAAACTAACACCTCGACAATTCCAGCACTGGCCCCAGGATCGTAATCAATAAAGGAAAATATTGAGACTGCCACTACTATCATGGCAATAAAAGTCACCGTGAATATACTCACATACTTACCATAACGAACCTCTTCCATACCCTCCCTTATGAATGTTCTGTTTTTAATTATTGCCTTAGCTTAATAACAGCTATGCCTGCCAATTTCCTTTAGCATCGCCTCTAATTGGCATGGAGTTTTTGACAGAATTGCAGCACAAAAATATAAGAGCAGCTCTCCAATGAGAGCTGCTCTTAGTTTATCGGGCGCAGGCTGCTACTTTCCAAACGGATAGAAGATTTGCTTCCAATACCCTTGGGGTACGGGATGTCCGCCAATTCCATATCCGCTGGGCCATTGCTTAGGCGGCATGTAGTAAGTGCCAAACAATTTATCCAGCCAGGGGAAGTGGATGGCGAAATTCACATCTATCGCTTCTTTTTCAATGCCGTGATGCCAATGATGGAAGCGTGGCGTCACGATAATCGGCTTCAAGAACTCGACGTTAAAGCGCACGTTGGCATGAACAAAGGTAGCGTAGAGGTAAACCATCAGGATATAAGCGTGCATTGCCGTTTCCGCAAAGCCCAGGAGGTACATGGGATGATGGTTAATCCACGTAGCGCGATCACTTCTATCAAATGCATACGTGAGCCAGCTAACCAGTCCATGTGTTGCGCGGAGTGATGTATGGCATGGAAGCGCCAGAGGGCAGGGATTTGGTGGAAGGCGCGGTGAAACCAGTATTGAACAAAGTCAGTCAGCACCATGATTTCAATAAACTGCAGCCATAACGGCTGGCTGGCTACTGCTTGACGCAGACCATGCCAATCCTGGGTATGCGCCAGCAGTGTGTACGATGGCAATAAAGACAGATAACTCAGGCTTTGTACAAACAGGCTGCTGACCAAGAAATACAGCAGATCGTCACGCCACTCTGGCCTGAACAGCGCCTGCTCACGCAAGCGGCCAAATAATTTTTCCAGCGGGATAAACAGCAAGCCCGTCATGAGTAGATTGAGGGCAAACCAATCCAGACCCAATAAGGCTTGAGATTGGCTGGCTTGGTAAAGCTGGCTTTCACCGAGGATGGAGGCTGTGAAAATGGCCACCAAGGCACTCCAGCCCAGGATTTTATTTTGCCGCAACATCATGTTCAGGCATGCAAGCACAAAGCCCAGCAACATCATGGCTTGCAACACAGGATTAAACCAAGGGCTTTGATAGATGACCCGCAATGGCTCAAGTGAGAATGCGGCGGGGAATGTCTTACCCAACATGAACGAAAGGACTGCAAGGCCCAAAACCAATGCCCCTACCCCACTAAGCCAGCCCTTGCCAAAACGACGTTCAGGTGTGGGCGACTCCAGGTCTGCACGTATCGCCAATCGTAAACGCTTAATCATTACATCAACTCCCTGATATTTTTATTGTTGCGACTACTTCACTTTATTTCACGGATTTTACCAATTATGGATGAGCTGGATAGGCGCAATTACAGTTTAGCGCGCTGCTTGAAACGCTTTGTGGCTCTCTAAAGCATTAAAGCAACGCTTGATGCAGATGAGCTTAACCTCAAACTACAGCAATCAAACTAAACAAAATTATCGGCACCCAATGTGGAGCTTGTGCCTGGGCTAGCGGCTGTTTTTCTCATACCCGTGCATCAGGATGGGCAAAAAGTCATCATGCCCGGCAATCAGCCTACCCTGTGCTTGGTGCAGTTCCATCCAGAAAAATGAAAACAGGATTGCAGCCTCACCAGTATCCGCATGGTGTTCTTCGTGCAACCAATTAGCGGGCATCACTTCTTGCGCATTGATCTGCACATGAAACACATGGCGTTGATGTACCTCAGCCTTGCCATAGCGCAGCATGGAATATTGGTAACTGCCCAACAGGCTGATGTTTTTAAAAGCGCTTATTCCCGCTTCTTCATGCAATTCTCTAATGGCGGCTTGTTCGGGTGTTTCTCCCTGCGCCACGGTGCCTGCAACTACCTGAATACCAGCTCGGGAAACTGCGGCTGGGTAAACACCAGAAACTTTTCTCCCCAGGTGACATACACCATGGCTTTATGTTTCAGCGTTAAATCAGCTTGGGGGCTATGCATGAACAAAACTCCAGAGAGTGATTGCAATGTGTGTAATTGCTAAAGAGGCTGCTCGCGCACTCAATTCCGTAAATATAAGGGATATGAACTGAGCCTAAGCCAGTAGTGTTTTGAAGACTAGCCATTGATTTAATTTTACCGCTCATCTGGGCTGAAAGCTGACCAGCCCTAATGCGGCTCAGTTGGGCATTGAAGATGCCTAATGCATAATTGATACTCGACTAGGCCACTGACTGGGATTTTGCATGCGCCATATCCGCCGCCCTGCAAGCTTGCAAGCACTGCTCGCGCTCACAAGTGTTGTGCTGTTGCTTTCTCTGCCACTGGATGTAATGGCGGAGTCTTTCTCTGGCAAGGTCATAGAGGTTGTGGATGGTGACACCATTATCGTGCTGGATGAACCCCATCAACACAAGGTCAAGCTACTGGGGATAGATGCACCTGAAAATAGGCAGCCTTATGGCCCTGAATCGCAGGCGATGCTGGCCGAGTTGATCGCTGGCGAGACCGTGGTGGTGGCTTTCACGGAGCGGGATAAACAAAAGCGGCTGATAGGCAAAGTGATCTTCAAAGGCCAGGATGTTAGCTACTTGCAGTTGCAGCATGGGATGGCCTGGTCGTATCAACACCATCAAAAGCTGCAAGAGGCTGAAGACCGCTCGCTATATGTGCATACAGAAAAACTGGCCAGAAAGCTGAAGATAGGATTGTGGGCTGATAAATGGCCCCAAGCGCCTTGGGCATTCAGGAAAAAGGCCGAGATTCAACGTAAGGCGGCAATCAAATCCAAAGCAGCTCACAGCCAATAAAGGCTTAAGCGACTTGTCCAAATGGGCGAGGATTAAGGTTTAATTTCAATCACAGTGCCCGGCGCAACTTTATCCCAGACTTGCTGCATATCCGCATTACTCAGCGCAATACAGCCATTGGTCCAGTTAAATTGCTGATTGATAAAACTGAGCCAGCCCCAGCCATTCTTTTGACCATGTATCATCACTTGCCCACCGGGATTAACGCCCTGCGCTTTAGCTTGAGATCTATCCTCGGCATTGGGATAAGAAATATGAATGGCCTTGTAAAAAGCGCTATCGGCTTTTTTGTAATCCAAAACATACCGCCCCTCAGGTGTTTTCTTATCCCCTTCCTGACGCTTGTGACCTATAGCGTGCTTGCCGAAAACCACATGAAATTCTTGTATGAGCTTATCCCCTGCCCGTAATTGCAGCTTGTTTTCATGCTTGATGACAAGCACTAGATCAACCTTTTCATTGCCCCAAGCAAGCAATGGACATAGCAACAGAATGAACTGCAAATATCTAAGCATAGGGTATATATCTCCATCGCTTCAACCAGCCTATAGGCAGGCACGTGTAACCACTGTGTGAGCTATATCCTCAGTGCTGCCGTTATAGCGCACACCCAGCACGGTTGTTTAACGCTTGCGCTTCATCACAAACCCCACTTCCAAGCCAAACACCTCTGCAATTTTATTCAGTGTTTCAACCTGGGGGTTACCTGTAGCTGACTCGATTTGGCGCAACGCCCCCAATGAAATACCTCTATGCTTGGCAAACTCTGGTTGCGTCAGTTTGCTCAGTTTGCGAATCTGTTTCACGCCTTCAGCAAAAGATAATTCGCCCCGCTGTACCGCCTCGTAAAATTGATCGCGGGCCAGGCGTTCAAGATCATGGTCTATTTTTTTAATGCGCTTATCCACTACACATCTCCTTTGCAGCTTCGATGTTGTAACGCAGCCGCTCAATTACCGCCTCATCCAGGGCGTGCTGCTTCATCACTGCGGGCAGCCCCGCAAGTACGCCAGCAAAATCAGCCATATCCGCTAAAACACGCTGTTTAATGTCATCCGTGGTATCGATATGCTCAACAATGCCCTTGAGCTGATTAAACTCGCGCCCGTCTTTTACCCAGCGACAGCTTCTGGCAATGATTTCCGGGTCCATAAACATGGGGGCAAAATCATAGAGGGGAGTGAGCTGAATAGTGCCATCAGGCAAGCGTTGCATCGCAGTGTTACGGCCATGATTATCCGTATTGCCCATTGCCCGGTTCATCAATTCGCGTTTAATGAATTCCACAAGCTCGGTTGCTGGATGACTTGCATGTTGAGCAATCGCATTCGCCAGCGTGAATAGCGACACGCCACTAGGGAACCCAGAAATTCCAGCGACCGACAATAAACTCTCCTGATGCAGCCGGATAACTTCAGCTTTCTCAGCATTGACCCTGCGATCAAAGCGCTCAATAAAGAGCATATTGTTAGTGGTGTAGCACTCGCCATATGTGCGCAATCCGCACGCCTTGGCTATAGCAAAGTAAATGGCTTCAATCCTGAGCACATCAAGATCCGCCTGTGTTTTGCCTCTGGGCAATTTCACCAGCCAGTGTTTATAAGCCTGGGCATCATCTAGGGCAGCGTCGGCAAACCAGAGACCTTCCTTGTTTTGTGTGAGCAGAAATTTGGGCGCGGCGCCTTGCACGCCTGTCGTGCCTGCAGTCAGCATGGCATGCAACCATATGTGATTAACAAAAGGCTCATGTCGGCTGACAATCTGCGCTTGAGTAAACCCTGCCACTTGCGCATCCACATGCCGTTCACGCCAGCGGTGGAAATACTCAACGGCGGTATTCAGCCGTAGATTGCCAATCGGGTTGAATGCCCCGATTTGTGCCAGCGGGATATCCATATCATCGCCATCCGCCCTGGCCAACTCTTGCAGCAAATATTTTCGCCCCAGACCTTGAGGCACTAGATCAAAGATAAAAGCCGGGCAAATTGGCACCCCATCCTCACCAATCCCAAACCTTGCACCGTGAACAGGCAGGGCAAAAGAAACCGGAATAGGCTTATCGGAAAATTGATAAATAGGCAGGTAATCAAAGCATGCGCGATGACCTGCCACCTGCCTTATTTCAGCAGCGGCAATCCATGCGCGATCTTGATATACCTCAATAATGCTTTCCATAATTTATATATTACAATAATCAAATCATGGAAATCAAATTCGGTAATTTATCTATTAAGATAGATAAATTATGCAATCAAGTCATCGCCATCCAGCGCATGGCTTCAACATCATTCTTGGTAACCAGGCTAATCTGCGCCTTGAAACGTTGCCCCATGTGGTCTTCCAGAATTTCTTCACCCAGATGCACCATGCTGCCCATCACTTCGTCGTGCACACCCAATTGATGGGAGTCTGAAATTTTGAACCCCACAAAGCGTTTGTCGCATTCCAATACGTATTTTTTGCCATGTTTGCTCTTGGCTACTACTCGACCTGTCATTGCCCCACTCTGCCTCGCTGGTTGATACAGCAAGTAGAGCTGATTGATTTACAGATGGTTCAAGCGCATCCGTGAACTATTCATGATGGCTTGTCTATAAACTTCTCACCCGGACTTCTGACGCAAACTTCTGAAGCGGTGTTGCCTGGGATAAAAACAAAAAGATGATGGCGGTCTATCCCAAGCTCATTCTCGAATAGACCACCATAAGCATGATGCAAGGGTGAAGCCTCACCCTTGCGATGAGGCAGGGTTTACCAGTAATAGCTCAGCTGGGCATCCACAGTTCGTGACGTGCCGTAGAAACAAGCGCTTTCACAGACACTGAGATATTCCTTGTTGAGCAAGTTGGTCGCATTAACTTGCAGGCTCCAATGCTCAGACAAAGGGTAAATCGCCATTGCATCCACCAGCGTATAGGAAGGCACGGTGTAACCGCTGTTATTGGCCTTGTCCTCGGTACTGCCGTTGTAACGCACGCCCAAACTCAAGCGCAGGCCATTCAGCGCGCCTTGGGTGTGTCTGTAATTAAGCTTTACGGCGGCTTGATGATCCGGAATCAACAAGGCGCGGCCAGAACGTTCGGTAGTGTAGTCCTGGGTTGCATGATTGCGCGTCAGGCTCAGCCGTGCAGACAAGTTGTCATTGATGCGGACATCAGACTGCAACTCAATACCGCGATTTCTACGCTCCCCCACCTGGGTTTGCACAAACGAGGCATCAGGCACCAGTGCATTGTTTTCCTTAAGGTCGAACAAGGCCAGGTTGAAGCTGCTGCCCTTGAGCCAATCAGGGTTGTACTTAAGGCCCACTTCCAGCTGTTTGCCACTCAAGGGCACGTAGGCGCGGCCTCGATTATCCGCTCCAACCTGCGGATTAAATGAGGTGGAATGGCTGACATAAGGCGAGAAGCCAAGGGGCAGGTTGAACATCAGGCTGGCGTTGTGCGTGTTCTTGTCACCCTTGTCATCAGAAATGGTGCCATTCACATTGGCAGCACTGTCAAAGTTATCCCGGCGCAAGCCCAGGTTAAACAACACCAAATCATTCCAGTTCAGCTTGTTCAAGGCATACAGCCCATGCTGCTTGAGCCTGATGACATAGGGCACGCCAGTGACGTCAAAATTACCGTCGTACTCTGGATTGAAAATATCTATATCCGCCACCGGGAAACCAAAAGCCCGGTGCTGTGCATCTGCGCGATTACGCTTGTAGTCATAGCCTACCAACAGCGTGTTCTCGAAATCCCCAAAGGTAAAAGTCTTGCTCAAGCGGTTATCCACGCTATGCACGGAAGAATCGCCATCCATAAAGGAATAGCCTCGCGCCCCCAGCCTATCGCTGCCTGTCACCATGCCGTAGGCAAAGGTGGTGAGGAAGTTGTGATCTATCTTGCCGTAGCGATAATTCTGCGTGAACTTGAGCTGGTCACCAAAATCGTGGCTGAATTCATAACCCAGTGAATACTGGCGGCGCTGCAAATAATCGCGGCCAGGCTCACCCAGGTAAGTGTCGTAACCTATCTTGCCAAACGGTGTATTGATCAAGGAGCCATAGGCAGGCATAAAACCAGTGGTCGGCAAGCCCTGCCTTTTCAGCACACTGGCCAGCACGGTGAGGTTAGTACGGTCAGAAATATCCCAGGTGATGCTGGGCGCAAAATAATATTGCTCCATGCCTGTGTGGTCTTGCGGGAAATTACCCTTGGAGTAAAGCCCCACCAGACGATAGCGCAAATCTTCATGGATCAGGCCGCTATAGTCGCCGCTGACACTGCGGCGGCTGAAATTACCAACACTGACATTCAACTCACCTTCTGCGGTTTTCTTAGGGCGCTTGGATACCAGGTTAACCGTACCCCCTGCGTCTGTAGACCCATAATTGAACGAGTTTGCGCCTTTCAGCACTTCAACTTTCTCCAGGCCGTAAGACTCCTGCTCCAGCACGAAGAAACTATTGTTAGAAACCGCCGTGCCATCCAGCGTGACATTGGTATTAAAACCACGGATACGCAGCCAGGTGGATTTATTATCTGAGCCATATTGCTGACCCAGCACCCCGGCTTCATAAAACAGCAAATCATCCAGCCTGCGGATAGGGCCTCTGTCTTTGATGTCCTGCTCGGTAATGATAGAGACAGACTGCGCCGAAGACTTGAAGTTATCTCCGGACTTATCGGCAGAACCTACCACCGTGACCGTAGGCAAGGTTGCAGCGGCCTCTTCTTGCGCCTGCGCCAGCGAGAGGGTGCTGGACACACCTGCCATCACCAGACAGTGTATTAGCGCCTTAAGGCTGAAAGGCGGAGTAGCAGCAAATGAATGCATAGTGACGAATCCCTGATTTTGAAAGCGTTTGATGAGTGAAGACTTAAGCCAGACCATGAAAGCAAATAATAAAACAACTGATAGAGCGTCTCATTAAGTATTATCAGCGGCTTGCCGCCTGCTTGCAACTATCTGTTAAATAGGGCTTTTCAGTTGACTCGACACTCTTGCTCTATCTTTTACTTTATCCGCCTTTATCAATTCAAAGCGGTCTTGACAGGCATTATGCTTATAACCATAAATAAGCTCTTTAGCGTCATTTGTTTTGTAGCACGGCTGAGAACTGTGACAGAATCAGGGTAAGCAAGAAAAAAGAAAAACCATGTTATCGGACGACATTATTGCGCTAGCCAAGGCCAGCGCTAATTACGCAGGCTTTGTGCCTGTACATCAAAATAATGACTGCATCAGAATTGCCTATGCCTGGCTGGATGCGCAGATCAAGACCTCTAGCGTACGAGAAGTGCCGGTGAGCCAGCGGGGGTTGATACGCGCGTGGGGCGGTGCATTGGTGATGTATGCCGATATCATTGTGGCGGCTGAGATACACCCGGCGATCCAAGGCGTTTACCCTAATCTTAATATTTCCGAGCAATTGACCTTACCTCAGCCTAGCCGTTTGGCGCATATCAGCGGGGCGCATGAGCACCCTGCCTTGATGCAGTTTGATACCTCGCAGTTTTACGATCACATCGAGTAGGGCGGTTTTAGGGGAGCTGGACAAGCTGCTGCCACGGAGGTTGTTGCGGTCACTTCTTTTGCTTGCTCCCGCGGACAGGGGTAATACATTTCTGCTTAGTGCATGGGGGCTGGGCTTCTCGCTACGTCAACTATTGGTCAAGACCACCAAGCGACCAAAGAAAAGCCTCTCGCAACAGCAGAAGTAGCGGTAACCCCCCTTAAAAAATAGCCCTGCTCCTAGAACGTCCGCTTGATATAAGCAAAGAATTTATTATCCCCAGTCTTATACCCACTCGCCGTCACATACCAATCATCATTGGCATCCGTCACCACATAACTCACCCCTGCATTCCAGCCCTTGCTATCCGCAATCGCAAAATCCCGATTCACTCCCACAGAAACATCGGTGTAATCTGCCACCGAATAATTCTTCACCGCCTGATGCCCCACATGTAGCGACACATTCAGCTCATACCATGGCAAGGCATTGTTGTAGTTCAATTCCACATAGCTGCTGCCCTTGGAATCGCTGTCTCCAGTCATATGGTTGCCTATCAGCGTATTGCCATAGGATTTGCCATTCACGCCAAACCAGTCTGTCAGTGAGTAGGAATACTTCAAGGTAAAGTGGCGGTAATCCAGCGCCAGGTTGAGTTCGGTGACATTGGCCGATTGTCCGGCGATTTTTTCATTGTCTGGGTAGTAGAACTGCAAGAAACCAGCTGTACCCACCAGCTCCTCAGTCAAGGCATGGCTATAGCCCCCGTAGATATCCACCTCCAAGGTGTTCCCGTAGATAGCGTCCTTGTGCACATTGGTGGCACCCAACCCCAGGAACAAGCCGCTCTCATGCGAATAATCAATAAACGCCTGTATCGCCCCACGACCGCGCGCATAGGAAATGCCACGGAACAGGTAATCACTATAGAAGCCGAAGTTGGTGGTGATGTGATGGGGTGAAGCTGGCATATCCTGCGCTGTGGCAGGGGCTTCTTCAGCCATGGCATGCATGGCTGAAAGTGAGCCTAGCAGGCCACAGGTGAGCAGGATTTTTGTTGAAGTACGCATGTTGATTCCTTGTATTGTCAGGGTTGGGATTGATGACTCAATCTCGACAATAAAGAATCAGCATATGTATTTGAATACCCTGGAATGGGTAGCAACTAAGGAGTACTCACTTAGTCTTAAACCCTTTTAGATATTGGCTTTAGCATATCAGCCATCCTAGAAAAACAAAAAGGAGGGACATGGTCAGTGTTCCCTCCTTTCCGAATGCTCCAATCATGGATATGAAGCAGGCATCGCTCGTAAAAGCCAGCTTATTTTCGCTAAAGCCATTTCACCAGACCATTCCCAAGAAGTACTACTTCCAAGGAGGTAGTATTCAGCACTTAACTCAGCAGCACCGCAGTGGGCCATAAAAAAACCGGGTAGGCACACTGTGCTTACCCGGCGATGGGACCTACGTCAGTACTTCATACTGCTACTTACTACAGATTTAGCCTCGGGATTTAGAACTGGGTTTGCCCAGGAATCCAAGTCGTGCCTGCCAGCGGCACCTTGGCCATGGCGGAGGCTTCCAGGGTCAGGGCCACCAAGTCTTCCGGCTCCAGGTTATGCAAATGTGACTTACCGCAGGCGCGGGCAATCACTTGCGCTTCCATGGTCATCACCGACAGGTAATTCGCCAGTCTACGACCCGCCTTGACCGGGTCTACGCGCTTCATGAGTTCAGGGTCTTGCGTGGTAATACCTGCAGGGTCCTTACCCTCATGCCAGTCATCATAAGCACCCGCGGTGGTGCCCAGCTTGTTGTATTCCTCTTCCAGCGCTGGGTCATTGTCACCCAGGGCAATCAGCGCGGCAGTACCAATCGCCACTGCATCTGCACCCAGGGCCAGCGCCTTGGCAACATCAGCGCCATTGCGGATGCCACCAGAAACAATCAGCTGTACCTTGCGGTGCATGCCCAAGTCCTGCAAGGCCTGTACCGCAGGGCGAATCGCCGCGAGGATGGGGATGCCTACATGCTCAATAAACACTTCCTGCGTTGCAGCGGTGCCACCTTGCATACCATCCAGCACCACCACATCCGCACCCGCTTTCACCGCCAGCGCTACGTCGTAATAAGGACGCGTTGCGCCAACTTTGACGTAGATAGGTTTTTCCCAATCGGTAATCTCGCGGATTTCGGCAATCTTGATTTCCAGATCATCCGGGCCAGTCCAGTCTGGGTGACGGCAGGCAGAACGTTGATCCACACCTTTAGGCAGGCAACGCATCTTGGCTACACGGTCACTGATCTTCTGCCCCAGCAGCATGCCGCCGCCGCCTGGCTTGGCACCCTGGCCGATAACCACTTCAATGGCGTCAGCTTGCGCAGGTCGTCCGGGTTCATGCCGTAGCGTGATGGCAGGTATTGATAAACCAGAATGGAGGACTGACCACGCTCTTCCGGTGTCATGCCGCCATCACCTGTAGTGGTGCTGGTGCCCACGGCACTGGCACCACGGCCCAGGGCTTCCTTGGCCGGGCCGGACAAGGCACCAAAGCTCATGCCTGCGATGGTGACTGGGGTTTTCAGGTGGATAGGCTTCTTGGCAAAGCGGTTGCCCAGAATCACATCGGTGCCACATTTTTCGCGGTAGCCTTCCAGCGGGTAACGGCTGATGGAGGCCCCGAGGAACAACAGGTCATCAAAATGCGGCAGCTTGCGCTTGGTGCCAGCACCACGGATGTCATAGATGCCAGTTGCCGAAGCACGGCGGATTTCCGAGATGGTGTTTTTGTCGAAGGTCGCGGAAAAGCGCGGTTCGGTATGCGGGATTTTTGGCGCGTCGCTCATGATTAGTAATCTCCTGCGTTATCGACGTGGAAGTTGTAAAGCTTGCGGGCCGAGCCCAGCAAGGTGAAGCTGTCAGGGTCTACATCGCCATGGCCGGATTCAGCCAGCAGGTCCACCAGAATCTGCTTGGCGGTGTCATCCATGGGCTTGACCTCGCAATCAGAACCCAGGCTCTGGATATTGCCGCGCACAAAAATGCGCGCTTCGTAGAGGGAGTCACCCAGTGCTTCGCCAGCATCACCCAGAATCACCAGGTTGCCAGCTTGCGCCATAAAGGCGGAGAAGCTGCCTACCGAGCCGCCAACCACGATATTGGCACCCTTCATGGAGATGCCGCAGCGCAGGCCAGCGTCACCATCTATGATCAGCAGGCCGCCATTGGCGGTAGCACCCGCAGCGTTGGAGGCAAAGCCCTTGACGTGCACACGGCCAGACATCATGTTTTCTGCCACGCCAGTGCCAGCGCTGCCCTCAATCACCACATTGGCCAGCTGGTTCATGCCTGCGGCGTAATAACCCGCATGACCCTGGATGGTGACATTGACATCTGCCTTGAGGCCGACGGCAATATTGTGCGAGCCGTTGGGGTTATCTATGGTCACCGCTTTGCCGTCCAGCACGCTGGCGTCACTGTGCAGGTATTGGTTAACCTCACGCAGGGTGTGCTTTTCCAGATCAAATTTTACAGTTTCCATACGTACATCTCCTTAGGTGCAGGCTCGAAGACCTTGGCGTTCTTGATATCAGGCAGGTGCGCCAGTGAGCGGAACTCGGAGGCAATCGCCACGTAGTCATCGTGTTCGGCAATGATGGCGGGCTTGCAGGCAAAGGGGTCACGCACCAGCGCCAGTTGGTCCTTGGTGCCCATCAGCAGGGTGTAGAAACCATCCAACTCGTCAAAGCCATGTTCCAGCGCGGTTTGCAGATCGTCACCTTCACGCATGCGCCATTGCAGGAAGCGGCAGGCAGCTTCGGTATCGTTATCGGTCTCGAAGGAAATGCTTCATGTTCCAACTTGCGACGTATGCTGTGCGCGTTGGAAAGGGAGCCGTTGTGTACCAGGCACCAGTCTTCACCCGCCGTGAAAGGGTGAGCGTGCGAAGGTGTAATTGCGGACTCGGTTGCCATGCGGGTATGACCCACCAAGTGGCTGCCAGAGAGCTTGGAGAAGTCATAGCGGCTGGCCACTTGTGCAGGGGTGCCAGTGTCCTTGTAGATATCCATCAACTGGCCCACTGCCAGTAGGTGCACTTGCGGATAAGCCTGTTTGACCCAGGCCTTGACGGTGTCTGGGCTGACGTTGGTGGTCAGTACCGCATGGTTGACCTTAACTTCCAGCTTGGCGCTGGTCTTGAGCGCGGCATTGAGTTCGCTACCCAGCTTGTTCCAGTCCAGCGAGGCATCGGCGCTATAGAGGCTGAACTTGCGCGCACTGGCATCCACCGGGGCGCCGAAGATGGCCAAACCAGCGGAATCCGGGCCGCGCTCTGTCATGCCTATCAGCATGGGCAGCATCAGTTCACCGATATTGGCCCGCATGTTCTGGTTCTTCACCAGCAATCCCACGATTCCACACATGATGTTTCTCCTTACAAAAATCCTGAATTAAAGATGTGGCTAAAAATGCTAAAAAATATTAGAAAAATTCGACGTAGCGATTGATTTCCCAGTCCGAGACATGGCGCTGGTAATCGATCCATTCCGCACGTTTGAGCTTGATAAATTCATCGGTCAGCGCATGGCCCAGCGCATCGCGCAACACCTGGTTGGCTTCCAGCTTGTCTAGAGACTCGTTGAGGTTTTGCGGCAGAATGCCTATGCCCTGTGCCTTCATCTCCGCCAGGCTGAGGTCAAACAGATTGCTGGCGTGACCTGCACCTGGGTCCAGCTTGCGCTCCACACCATCGAGGCCAGCAGCAATCACCGCGGCCGTGGTCAGGTAAGGGTTGCAGCTGCCATCCGGCAGGCGCAGTTCCAGACGACCATAAGGAATACGTACCATGGTCGAGCGGTTGTTATTGCCGTAGGAAATATAGGCAGGTGCCCAGGTAGAACCCGTCAATGACTGGCTCACCACCAGACGCTTATAGGAATTGACCGTGGGTGCTGCCAGCGCGCATAGCGCAGGTGCGTGATGCAGAATGCCCGCCAGGAAGTGATAAGCCAGCGGTGACAGACCGTGACCCGTCGTGTCGCTATCATCATGGAACAGGCTCTTCTCGCCATCGCCTATGGACATATGCATATGCATGCCATTGCCTGGACGATTGCCAAATGGCTTGGGCATAAAGGAGCAGGTCATGCCCAGTTCATTGGCAATATGGCTGGCCGCCATCTTGAACAGGATGTAATCATCCGCGCTCTTGAGGCAATCAGCGTAGGTGTAATTGATCTCGAACTGGCCGTTGGCGTCTTCGTGATCGATTTGGTAAACATCCAGGCCAGCCGCAATCAGCGATTCGGTCAGGCGCTCGAGGAATACCGATTGCCGCGTCATGCCCTTGTAGTCATAACAGGCTTCTGCAAGGTATCGTGCTCATCACAGGGTTGCAGTGCGCCCTTGTCATCACGCTTCAGCAGCGAGAATTCAGGCTCCAGCCGGTGTAAAGCGTCCAGCCACGTGCGGCCAGGCGATCTACCTGTTTTTTCAGAATCACGCGTGAGTCATATTCATAAGGCTTGTTCTCGACATGGCCATCACAAATAATGCGCGCATAGCCGGGCTGCCAGGGAATCAGGCTCAGGGTGGATAAATCGCCCACGGCCATATAATCCGGGCCGTTAGGCAAAATGCCCATGCCCCAGATCGCCCCACCAGCAAAACCTGCACCACCCTTGACTATGGATTCTAGGTGGGCTGCAGGCACCGATTTAACCTTGGCCACGCCGTGAATATCCACGAACTGGGCCAGTACATATTTCACCTGGTTATCTGCCAGAAACTTCTTCGCATCGGCCAATTCCTGCGCCGGCGTGCTGGCCTGATAAGTGAATTTTCCATCAACTATCTTCATATAACTCTCCCGATATGATTCATTTATAGGCGCTGAAATAGCGACCTATGCCGACGGGTCCGCCGCTGTGCTCGTGAGCGATGCCTGCAATCACATCCCACATATATGGACCGTACGAACTATCGCACCACAGCCTGAAAAGGCTCTCCTCCTCCAGGTCCTGGTGCATCAGGACTACGCTGACCCCGGCGAACTGCGTCATAACGACGTCTTTTCCTCCCAGGGCTACGCGAGTTAAATCTATGGAACAAACTTCTGAAAACAACTGCGCCACCGCAGTGCCGCTAAGAACAAATGCGGCCTCCACGTGCGGTACCAGGTACAAGCCAGGCTGAGCGCTAAAGGCCAGACTCAGCCTTTCACATACCGACTCAGTTGCTGTGCCTGCTGCATCCTCAATCAGGAACTCAGTGTTACCCAGCCTGAGAATCAAGCAACCTGCTGCGCTTACTACCCAGCGATTGGCAGCCTCGGGGATGACCAGTCCCTGTTGCTGCAACCATTGCGCGGCATTGGCACCTTTGACGCCAAATTTGCGCAGGGCACTGGCATCGGCCAGGCCCAATACTGCTTTTCTTGCCAACTCAATTTCATCGGTGGCAAACCGCGTTGCCTGGCGCATGCCGTTGATGTCATCCCAGAGCAGGTCCTGACCATGCAGGGCGTGGGCGATGGGTGTCATGAGTTTTTCTGTCTGCATTTCGCTATTCAATTTCATGCTCTGTTCTTTCAAGCTGGCTACGCGGTTCACTAGTTATTGCGCTTCAAGAAAATGGCTATCCACCACAGTGGCCGCCACCAGCGCGCCACTATCGGTGCGAATCTGGAATACCGTGCCCAGGGCCTGCTGCTGTGGCGAGACATAGGCAAAGCCGATGACGCGCTTGACCGTGTCTGAGTAAGCAATGCTGGTGACGCGACCATCAATGTCACCATCCCGTATCACCAGATTGCACTCCAAGGGAATTTCCCCGGCATAACCTGGCGCCAGGGCAAAGGCCACCAAGGCTTTTTTCAGTGGCCGCTTGGCAATAATCTGCAGGCTGCGCTTGCCTATGAAATCGGGCTTGTCCAGCGCCAGGGCATGGTCGGCACCAATCTCAAAAGGATTGGTCAGGCCATCGGTATCTATACCCGGCATGGCATGGCCCATTTCCAGGCGCAGCAAACGCTGGGCATCGGTACCAAAAGGCTTGAGGCCCAGGCCCTGCCCTGCCGCCATTACGCGCTGCCAGACAAAGCTGGCCTGGGGGGTGGGGATATGCAATTCGTAGGTGAAGTCAGAGACAAAAGCCACGCGCAACAAGCGCACAGGCACACCTGCAATCTCACTCAAACAGGCGCTGCCAGGCTGTAGTTGATCCAAGCCTTGCATGAGGCCGGAAAGAATCTGCCGTGCCAGTGGCCCGGCAATATTGATAGCGGCATAGGCCCCAGTCACATTGACCAGGCCAATATCCAGTTGCCAGATTTGCTGCCAGCGCTGCATTTCGCGATAAACCGCGGCGGCATTGGAAGTCCCCGAGCTGAGATAGAACAGTTTTTCATCCAGCCTGTGGGCCAGGCCGTCATCCACCACCACGCCTGCTTCATCCAGCAGCAAGGTGTAGCGTGATTCACCTACGGCCTGATCGGCGTAACGCCCCGTAAAGAATCGCTCCAGGAACAAGGCCGCTTCATTGCCATGGACTTCTATCTTGCCGAAAGAGCTGCTATCTATAATGCCCGCCTGCTTGCGCACCGCTTCAACCTCGGCCAATACCGTTTGCGCCACGTTCAAGCCAGGCACCTGATAGTAGGCAGCCCGTTTCCAGGCCCCAACATCAGTCATCACTGCCCCGAGTTGCAGATTGGCATCATGCAAAGGCGTGAGGCGGTGCGGGTGAAAACCGCGGCCCGCCAGATGCCCTATCGGTGTGGGGTGGAAGAAAGGACGTGAAGTGGTAGTGCCTATCTGTTCCACAGGCACACCGCGTACACGTGCCAGAATGCGGATGGCATTCATATTGGAATGCTTGCCCTGGCTGGGGCCCATGCCCACGGTGGTAAAGCGCTTCATCAACTCGATGTTGTCAAAGCCTTCCTTGGCGGCATTGATGAAATCCTTGACCTGGATATCCTCATCAAAATCCACAAAGTTCTTGCCCTTGGGGTGTGGCACTATGGGGTAAGCATGGCTTTGCGCAGTGGCTGCGAGGGCAACCGTGGCTGGCTCTGCCACCTCTTGGCCCAGGTGACGCAAAGCCAGTCTTGCTGCTCTTACGCCATCGGCCATTTTGTCATTCAGCTCATAAACCCCATTGACCCGACCAGCGGCAAACATGCCTGCAGGCAAGCGCTGTGGCACAAACTGGTGTACGCCATAGTCATAACGCATCTGGGTACCTGCCTGGTAAAGCAGGTTGGCGGTAGGCACCCAACCCGCGCACATGGCTACGCCATCGCAGGCCAGGGTGATTTTGTCGTGCAGCTGGGCTTCGTTGCTTGCGCTGTCATAGCTGGCGATGGTCACGGACTTGACGCCAGATTTGTCGGCATTGGCCTGCACTTCATAAATACAGCTGGCGGGGATAATCTTGACGCCGCGCTTGAGCAATTGATCCGGCAGCGCACTTTCTTCTGCACGCTCACGTAAATCCACCAGTGCCGCCACCTTGACTCCAGCTTGCAGCAGATCCAGCGCCACGCGGTAGCCATAATCATTGGCGGTAAACACCACCCCATTGCTGAAAGGCAGCACGCTGTAGCGGTGCATCAGACGTTGCGCGGCAGAGCCCAGCATCACGCCAGGAATATCATTGTTGCGGAACACCGGAGGCTGCTCGAAAGCGCCGCTGGCCATGATGACAGAGCGTGCCCTGACCTTGACCATGCCCGCCTTGCTGACCAGGGGAATCAGGTGGTCAGGGTAATAACCTGCGGCATAAGCACCCAGGCGCAGGCTGACATTGGGCAATTGCGCTAAACGTGCCAGCAGTTGCTCACGCAAGGTGCTGGACTCCTGTCCGCCAGCCCAGTCAAAGCCCAGGCTGCCACCCGCCTGCGCATTTTCATCGGCGATAATCACGCGCAAGCCGCTGGCTCCAGCTTCCAGTGCGGCAGATAAACCCGTGGCACCTGCGCCTATCACCAGCACATCACAGTGCTCATGCAGTTTGGGCTTGGTAATGCGTGGGTAATTGAAGTTGACCACACCCAGGCCTGCCGCCTTGCGAATAATGTTTTCCCAGAACGGGAAAAAGCGTTTGGGGGTATGAAAAGCCTTGTAGTAAAAGCCCACGGGTAACAGTGGCGAAATGGAATCGATAAAGCGGCTTTTATCTTTCTTGACGCCGCCATCGGTGTTGACCGCTTTAAGCGCCATGCCTTCGGCTACGGCCACTACGTCACCGCGCATATTGGTATCCATGCCGTCGGTGAGCATGACATTGACGTCATGATTGGCCAGGCTGAGGATGCCGCGTGGGCGGTGATACTTGAAGCTGCGGCCCAGCACCTGCTCACCGCTGGCCCAGAGTGCGCTGCTGATGGAATCACCCTCAAAGCCGCTGAACTCGCGGCCTTCATAACTGAATTTGACGCTGGCGGCGCGATTGATCCACTCGCCCTTGTTATTGGCTAAACGCGCACTCATGCTTGGCTCTCCTGGCCTTTCAAATATGTACGGATGACCTGATCGGTCAAGGTATTGCGCTCGGCGATAAACCAGGTGCCACTCGGCGCGTGGTACCACCATTCCTGCTTGAGTCCTGGGGCACCATTGCGGTTGTGCACATAGTGGGCCCAGACCTGATCACTGCAATCCGCTGCTGGCGGCTGGCGCAGCTCACCACCAAAGACAAACTCGCTCAGGGGGCGGGTGCCGTTCACGGGACAAGTCAATAATTTCATCTGTGTATCCTTTACTGGCCGGGCTAGAGCTAATGACCTACAGAAGCCGCGCCCTTTTCCCCGGTGAGTTCGTAATCCTCAAAGCGGGAAAGGCGGAATGAATGAATCAGATCGGGTGCCTGATCACGGGCGATGGTCTCAGCCATGGTCTTGCCGCTGATAGGCGTGGCCTTGAAGCCCCAGGTACCCCAGCCCGCATCCAGATAGAAACCTTCCACCGGGGTCTTGCCCATCACGGGCGCAAAGTCTGGCGTCATATCGGCCATGCCTGCCCATTGGCGCACCACCTTGATATTGGAAAGGAAGGGGAACATGTCTAGCATGTGCGAGGTAAGCCCCTCAACGAAATCCAGGGTGGAACGTGTGGAATGCACTTCGTAAGGGTCTAGCGAAGACCCCATCACCAGCTCGCCACGTGAGGACTGACTGACATATACATGCAGGCTGCCTGACACCAGAATCGTATCCAGCCAAGGCTTCATCGGTTCGGTGACACAGGCTTGCAGCGGATGAATCACGATAGGCGTTTCCAGACCCACCATCTCGCAGATGCGGGGTGTGAAACCTGCCACGGCAGACAGCACCTTGGTGGTGGCGATATAACCCTTGTTGGTCTTGACCCCCGCCACCTTGCCGCCCTGCACATCTATGCCCAGCACTTCGGTGTTCTGGAAAATCTCCACACCCAGGCTATCGGCGCCTCGGGCATAACCCCAGGCCACGCCATCATGACGCGCCACCGAACCCGGTGCATGGAACAAGGCACCCAGGATAGGGGCCTGGCCGCTACAGCTCATATCCAGCTGCGGACAGGCTTTGGCAATCTCATCCGGGCCGACCACATAGCTCTCAACCCCCACATGCTTGTTGACCTCAGCGCGCCAGCGCATGGTGCGCATGGCAGATTCGGTATGCGCCAGGGTGTAGTGACCGCGTGTGGAGTAGAACAGATTGAGATCCAGCTCTTCAGACAGACCTTCGTAAATCTTGACGCTGGCATCGTAGAACTTCACACCTTCAGGCGTGAGGTAGTTGGAGCGCACGATGGTGGTGTTACGGCCTGTATTGCCACCGCCTATATAGCCTTTTTCCAGCACTGCCACATTGGTGATGCCATGTTCCTTGGCCAGATAGTAGGCCGCAGCCAGACCATGGCCACCACCACCTATGATCACCACATCGTAGGATTTCTTGGGGGTTTCATGCGCCTGGAAAAAACGCTTTCCGGGGTATTCCTTACTCAGGGCATATTTGAGCAATCTTAAGGGCATCTAATAACTCCGTGGCGGGCCGTGACCTACACCGTTAAATTTTTACAAGAAACTTTTTTTCTTGCTGAGAAACTCGTTAGGTGTATTTAACCTCAGGGGCAAATGCAGTGTCAATGACAAAATGAAACTTTTTTTCCTGCCAAGAAACATGATCCAAAGATGAGCGCCAGGTCAATACTCCCTAGGGAGTAGAAGCCAACGAAAAGGCCTTTCAATACCTAAAATTCGCAGGCAATTTCTGCTCTGATCACTAGGTTTTTGCCTAGAAATTAAGCAGGGGTTATGCCAATTGCGCTTACTACCCGCGCTTACTGCCTGTTCTTTCGCGCACAGGCCAGCCTAAAAGCACAAAGCCCCATGGCTGGGGCTTTGTGTTATGTCACTTCATGGGCTTTGCAAGCTGATGCCGCAGAGCATGCGCTGGCCCAGACCAGGCCTGGGCGCAGGCATTACAACTGCTGCATCAGGATCACGATCAATACCGCCACGGCGATGGCGACAAAGGGCAATATCCCGGCGCGTTTCTTCACGCCCACTTCATTGCCCATATGCATATCCTCGACCATGGACTTGGGGAACACGCCTTTGTCCTGCACAAAGTGGCGGTAGAAGAACACAGGCACAATCAATGACGCGCACACCACACCAGACCACAGGGTGCCCTCTCCCCAGATATTGGCCCCCAGCCCCATCAATGCTACGTTGACGAAGCTCAGCACAGTGCCCAGGCCCAGCAGAATCACGGGTGCCTTATAGGGGCGCTCCCAGTTGGGCCTGTCCAGCCTATGTATCCAGCCTGCGTTGAGGTTGAGGAAATTGAAGATGATGTAGCAGACATTGGATACCGCCAGTACAAAGACGTAATCCGACATCAAGAGCAGCACCAGATTGAAGCACAGGTCTGTCCACATCGCCCGTGTGGGGGCGCCGTGCTCATTGGCCTGTGACAGGTACTTGGGCAACCAGCCATCCACCGCGCCCTGGTACAAGGTACGTGAGGAGCCTGCCATGGAAGTCATGATGGATAAGAGCAAGGCCAGCACCAGCATGATGACGATGACATTGGCCACCTGCTGACTACCGCCCAGCATCGCAGACAAAGCACCCGCCACGCCCATGCCGCTGTAGATATCCGGGGCCAACATGCCGTCATACACCGCCGGGCTGATTTCATTGCCCGCCGCATCCAGCACGGCTGGCGTGACCAGATGGCCCAGACCCAGATCGGCCTGGAAAGCGATAGGCACCAGCGTGAACACTGCCAGGCACAGCAGGCCAGAATAGAAAATCGCCTTGAAGGTATCAGTCTTGGGGTTACGGAACTCACGCGTGTAACAGACGGAAGTCTCAAAGGCATAGGTAGACCAGGCAGCGATAAACATACCGCCCGCCATGAGTTTCCAGCCTTCTATATCCCACAGGCCATTCACCACATTACCTGCCTCGTCATAAGCCAAAGGCGCGATGGGCAGGAAATTGGCAGCCGAAACATCCCCGGTCAGCAGCGGCACCAGGCCTATCAGCATCAAGGGAATCAGCGCCGCCAGCCCCAGAATCATGGTCACGCGTGAAGAGCGCAAAATGCCGCCGTGCTGTATGCCAAACACCGCCAGCAGCAAGCTGCGCCCAGAATAAAGGTGGCATTGATACGCAGGCTAAGGCCAGACTTGATAAAGCCCAGATCCATCAGCGTGACCTGCCAGGTATTGATCACCGCATCGGCGGGGAAAGCCGCGAGCAGGATATACCCTGCCGCCAGCCCCGAGCCTATGGCCAGCACTGGCGTCCACGCCAGCCAGTTACACCACACCGAAATGGGTGCCACAAACTTGCTGTAACGTACCCAGGCGATAGCGCCGTAGACTGAAGCCCCGCCGGATTTGTGCGGGAACATGCCGGCAATCTCGGCATAGGTGAAAGCCTGGATAAAGCCAAAGCAGATAGACAGCATCCAGGCCAGCCAGGCGGGTTTACCGACGGTAGAGGCGATGGCGCCTATGGAAAACAGCACCAGCGCTGGTACTCCGCTGGCGACCCAGAATGCTCCCTGCCAGCCTATCTTGCGATGCAGGCTGCCGGGTTTGGGTTGTTCCATTGGAGATAAAGCGGGTGCCGTGACATCTAGAGTGGGTGAAGTACTCAATTGACAGGCTCCTGATCATGGATGGCAAGCTGCGGATTGCATCTCGCTCAGGACACCATTGGATAACGGATGGGCTGGCAGGGACAATTCCTAAGACGGATTACTCCCAAGGAGGTAGTGCACTAGCAGAAGCACCAATACCGCACTTATGGCACGAGGTTGGTGCTTACTTATGCACTAGTTTTGCGCACTAATTTGCGCAAGGTTTTTCGCGCTGGCTGATGATGTTCTTCCAGTCATGACTATTTCTGTTTATGCGCCCACACCGCAGCTTCCAGACGGCTGGTCAAACGTAGCTTGCTGAGCACATGTTTGACGTGCACCTTAACCGTGGTATCGGAGATACCCAGCCTGCGCGCAATGGCCTTGTTGCTGAGGCCATCGGCCAGGCATTGCAGAATCTCCTGCTCACGCTCGGTCAAGGCCACTTGTTCTGGCGCCAGTTGCAAAGGCTTGTTGCCCAACTCCTGCAAGGCCTGTTTCAGCACTTCGGTCAGCCTGTCCTGTATCACCGTCATGCCGCTCATGATCTTCTTCAGGCTGGCCGCCAGTTCCTCAGGCTCCATATCCTTGAGCAGATAACCATCTGCGCCTGCGCGCAAGGCTTCCAGCAGGTCATCCTCGGCATCAGAGACGGTCAGTACCACAAACCTTGCCTGCAGGTCGCCCGCCTTGAAGCGGCGCAAGGTTTCCAGGCCATCAAGCTCTTTCATGTTGAGGTCTATCAAGACGATATCCGGTGCCAGTGCGGGGGCCAGTTGCAGCCCTTCCAGCCCGGATGAAGCCTCGCCGACCACTTCAAACATCACATCGGTGCTGATCATCTGCGCGACGCCCTTACGGAACAGCGCGTGATCGTCGATCAGGA
Organism: Methylobacillus glycogenes JCM 2850; assembly: GCF_000617925.1. Taxonomy (GTDB): domain Bacteria; phylum Pseudomonadota; class Gammaproteobacteria; order Burkholderiales; family Methylophilaceae; genus Methylobacillus; species Methylobacillus glycogenes. The sequence goes on along the minus strand of NZ_BAMT01000005.1, from coordinate 93,803 downwards.
ATACCTTGTATGGCTTGTCCAATTATTTTCCCCAATATGGCTTGCGTATGACTTGTGTGTTGCTGGTAACTTGCTTGGTCGCAAGCACTTTACTGATTCAGTTTAGGCATAAAAATCAGCCTGACCCGGGTGCCACCCTGACGTCTGGCGGTGATGGTGATATCGCCGCCCAGGGTATAGGCACGGTCGCGCATAATGCTTTGGCCGTAATGGCCGGGTTCTTCACTGCGGATTTCCGGCAAGCCTATGCCATCGTCATCTATGGTCACTACCACCGTGCTGCCTGGGCTATAGGCCAGTGCCACCACCACATTTTGCGCCCCGGCGTGACGGATGATATTCGACAAGGCCTCGCGTATCACATGCAGGATATGGAATTCCTCATTCACGGTCAGTCTGCAATTGACCAAACGGTTATCCAGGGTAATCGCTACCGGTGATCTGTGGGCAAATTCATCAATCGCCGCCTGAATGGCAAAGCCCAGCCCACGCACATCCATATGCATGCGGAAGGTAGATAGCAGCTCGCGCAATTCACGGTAGGCATTATCCAGGCCTTCGCGTAGCTCACTGGTGATTTCGTGGCTGTCGCTATGCTGCAAGTCCTTGTGGGTTTGCAGCCTGGCAATCTGGATTTTCATATAGGAGAGCGATTGCGCCAGCGAATCATGCAGCTCACGCGCAATCGCAGCGCGCTCCTCAAACAAGGCCAGGCGTCTGGCCTGCTCCTCACGGCTTTGCGCACCCAGCACCAGTGACAGTAACTGCGCGGTAATTTCTGCCAGCGTAATGTCGGATTCGTAAAACTCCTGCTCGGGCTTGGCCTCCAGCATCAACAGGCCAAAGTGTTCATTTGGCCCGGCAAAGCTCGCCACTATGCATTCATTGCCACTTTCCAGCGTAAATTTGGCCGAGCGCTGGCTGCCAAGGTCGCGTTGCACCTGCTCGGGCAGCGGCGTGGGTGCATATTGTGAGTAAAGCAGGCGCTCGCCCTGACCATCTCCGGTTTTCAGCATCAATTGCAGCCCGACATTGCGCAAATCCAGGCTGCTCTCCATGGAATAAAGCATGGTTCTCAAGGCAGATTCATTGAGCGCAGATTGATTCAGTGCACCATCCTGCAAGGACAGCACCAGGCCGTGAACAAAGCCGCGCGCGCGCAACAACCTGCGCAGCAATTCACTGCGCGTGCGATTAAACCACTCGGTTTCGGCACGGAAGCCCTGCATCTGCGCCGAGAACTCATGCACCACGCTTTCCAGCTGGGAAAATTCGTCGCTCTCCGCCTGCTGCTCTCTAGGCAGCATGGCCACCAGCGCCGCCACCCTATCTACCAGCAAATGTTTGGCCAGCAGGGCTGCTGAGAGCAGACAACAGAGCAAGAGCAGCAAACCCATGAATTGCAGCATGGCCAGCACCGTCTGCTTTTCTTCCACGTCGTGTCTGAGCGCATTGAGTAGTTCGTCATGTTGTTTGATCAGTGGCCCTGCCAGCGCAGCGCTGGGCTGCAAGCGATACTCAGCCTCGCTTTGCTGCAAGCGGCTCAACAGAGACGCCAAGCGGCCAGACTGATGTTCAATCTGCCAGGAAACGCTGGGCAGTGGCTGGCTGCTGTTGCTCAAGGCCAGACGCCATTCCAGCTTGCGCTCCGCCACTTGCTGGATTGCGGTCTGGCTGGCGGGTATGTAATCTAAAAGAAAGAAAGTACTGACTTGCATCAACACGCCAAGAATCGAGGCGCAAGCCAGCAGCATGCTGAGCCGCAGATAGAGCGCATGGCGTAGCAAGCGCGCAAGCAAGCCCTGGCATCGCGCTAGCAGTCTTTGCTTGAACGTGTTTAATTGCATGTCTGTTGTAAATTAGCTAACACTAGTACCCCTTGCACCATTACCTGCCACAACCGCCTTGAAGATTGCCATGAGCTTATATTTATTCAGCACCTTGATCCTGAGCATCGTGTTCCTGCTGGTATTCAACAGTTGGTGGTCGCCCAGCGCGCCTTTTGCTACCCACCTTACTGGCATGCTCATCGCGGGCAGCGTGCTCATCACCCTGATGCTGCTATTAATCATGTCCCCTGTGCTCAAGCGCCAGGGCCTTAATCGTATGCAGGCACGTTTACATCACCCGCATTGGGAGCGCGAAGTTTCCTCGCGCCTGACTTCGCCCGCTGCGTGGTAGAAGGCCATACCGTCATCTTTGCCAACCAGGCGTTTCTCAATGAGTTAGGCATGAGTGGCATGTCAGATCAGATTGTCGGCATGCCCTTAACCAATGTCATTTACCCAGGTGACCACGCCCTGCTCGCTGCCTTGTTGGCGCATGTGGATGCCCCGGTCAAGGAAGAAAGTACATTACGCCTACTCTGCCTGGACGGCACCATCTTGCCAAGTAAGCTCTCACTCTCCCCTATGCGGCCCGGTAGCCCGCATGGCAGTTTGCTGCTGCAATTCTCGCTGATTTCCGGCAGCCCGGCCACAGGCGTGGGTTTTGACGAGCAATTCAATTACCACCTGCTGATCAACCGCCTGGAAGAAGTGGTGTTCCAGTTGCAGCGTGGCAACAAGCTCAGCTTTCTCAACCCCGGCTGGGAGCAATTGCTCGAATACCCGGCCGAGGAATCACTGGGCAAATCACTCATAGACTTTATACACCCCGAAGATCAGCCCCTGGCGATTGCCAGGCTGGATTCCATCGCCCGAGGCAAGCGCCTGCGCTGCAACGAGCAGATACGCCTGATCAAACGCAATGGCGAACCTAGCTGGGTGGAACTGCGCGCGCGCAGCGCTTCCAGTACTGCCAGTGAAGGCGCCAGCGTGGTGGGCACCATTACCGATATCAATGAAGCCAGACAGGTAGAGGCCAGCCTCAGAAGCAACCGTCACTCGATGAGCAGTTTGCTTAACCATGTGCCCTGCATGATTTACAGACGCAAGGCTGATCATGGCTTTAACTTCGAGTTTGTCAGCGATGGCTGCGTCATGCTCACGGGTTATGGTGCGCATGAACTGATTGCCAACCCCTCACTCAGCTTCCGCAAGCTGCTGCACCCGGAAGACAGTGCAGTATGGGACAGTGCCTATGACAAGCTGGTACAACAGCAAGCGCTGCAGGTGATCTACCGCCTGTATACCCGCAACGGCGATTATCAATGGGTGTGGGAGCATGGCAATGGCATTTACGCCAGCACAGGCGAGCTGCTGGCGGTTGAAGGCTTTATTGCCATACTCGGCAAGGAAGAGGGCCAGGGTGCGCCCCTGCTTGCCCAGTTGCAGCAGCATTTCAGCCAGGGCTGAAGCTAGTCCAGCTGGGCACCCTCGCTCAGCACTGCGCCATCATCATGCGGGGCCAGCCATTGTAGCAAGGGTTCGTGATAGACCTTGATGCCCTTGTATTCCAGCAAATCCGGGTGCAGGTCACGGATCACACGGTGAAAGCGCTTGATCCACTTGGGCTGTGTTGCCATGTCTTCCAGACTCAGGAGATAGCAACGTATGCTGAACAAAATGGCGTTGCTGCGCGGCAAGCGGAACATGGCTTGCAGTTCCACACGCAAATGCGCTTTCTGCCCGGCATTTTCTGCGGTCACGGTGAGTCTGTCCGGCCCCCATTCTGGGTAATGCTCGGGGGAGGTATCCAGGCGCGGGTTGACGGTCATGGTCCAGTTCAAACGCCGCACTGGTTTGCCTTGTTGCAAGCTCATGAGGAATTTCAAGGCTCTATCCATAATGCCCATTTTGTCTACCTGCGGTACCGGGCCATGCCATTCATGCCAGGACATGCCGATATCAAAGGCCAGTGACCAATCTGCCTGACTGGTAATAAAGCCTGCATCGGCAAACAAAGTGCCTTCGCGCTGATCCAGCAGCACAAAATCACCCTGGGTCTGCCTGCCCATGTATTCAAACGGCTCCATGGGCAGCGTGCTCGCGTCACCAAAGATAAAGCTGTCGCTGATGCCCAGCACGCTGTTATGCCAGGTCCAGCGCTCGCCGTCCTTGAGCAGGCTGAAATATTGCGGGTAATCCCGCGCCAGGCTTTCCATGGTTAATTCCAGAAAATCCCACTGCGCATCCATCATATGCGGCAGTGCCGCATAACGGCCTGCATCCTGCTCCAGTGTCATGCGCTTGTCTTCGCATTCAGCCACATAGTGTTCGTCTATATCAAAGGCATGCTCGGTAATGGCCCCTGGCTTACCGGGCTGATGCGGCTCGATATTGACCGAGTACATATAGTGATCCTGCTCGAAGGGGTAGGGAAAACGCTTGATGCCCTTGGCAGAGTTATGAAAGCTGTAGTCACCTCTGAAGGTTTCCTCATTGAATGGCGCATGGTGGAAAGCTGCGGTTTCGGCTTGTATATGATCCAGTTTGTTCATGGTTTACCCCAGAAATTTAGCTCAGAGATTTAGCTCAGAAATTCAGTTCTATCACGTCACAACGTGCACGTGAGACACAGGGCATGATCTTGCGCCCGGCGCGTTTTTCCTCGGCGGAAAGGTAATGATCGTGATGCTCCAGCGTGCCATCGGTAGACAGCACTTCCAGCTCGCAGCGCCCGCAGGCACCGCCTCGACACAGATAAGGCGCGTCTACGCCTGCCTGCTCCAGCGCTTCCAGCATGCTTTGATCGGCCCCTACTTGCACTTCCTGCTGCGAGCTAGCCAGTTTGATGGTGAAGGGACTGCCCACAGGCGGTGCCAAAAACTCCTCGTGATGCACATGCGCTGGCGGCCAGCCCAGCTCATCCGCAGATTGCAGCAGAGCTTGCACCATGCCTTCAGGCCCGCAGGTATATACATGCGTACCCAAGGGTTGCTCTGCGAGTAATTGACGGATATCCAGAGTGACACCCTGGCTTTGGTCGTAGCACTTGAGTCTGTCACCCAGCAGCGCTTGCAGCTCAGGCACATAGGCGGCGTGATCTTGCGAGCGATAGGCATAATGCAATTCAAAATCTGGCGGTGTAATTTTTGACCCCGCCGTTTGTAACACCGCCGATTGACTAGCCTGGGCTTGCCGCAGCAACTCCTGCACTTGTGACATAAACGGCGTGATACCTATGCCACCCGCCACCAGCACCTGTTTGCGCGCCAAACGTGACAATGCAAACAGATTGAGCGGCCAGGCCACTTCTAGCGCCATGCCCACTTTGACCTCTTGGTGCATAAAGCGTGATCCACCACGCGAGTTTTCCTGCAGGCGCACGGCTATGCGGTAGTGATCGCGTTGCTGTGGCGGGCTGAGTAGGGAATAGGCATTGCGGTAGATACGCGTGCCACTGGGCATGCTGACCACGATATGGCTGCCGCCGGAAAAAGCGGGCAAGGCGCTACCATCGGCAGACACCAGGGTGAATTCGCGTATGCCCTCTGCGACTTCACGTATGGTTTGTACGATCACTTTTAGGCCAGCATTCTGGCTACGCTGGTCTGAGGTATTGGCAGGCGTCTGAATATCAGGCTCCGTGATCATTAGCTTGTTGGCCAAAGCACTCATGGATAAACCTCACTCATGGATAAATCTCCAGTATGTCCGGCACGTTGCCTGGCTCTTCTGCATCTATCATCAGCCCCATATACGCACCCAATCTGCGCGAAAAATGGTCGCGCACCAGCAATTGGCGTTGGCAGCCACTGCAGGTGGCAATATTGGTGTTGACGTGATGGCTGATGGTTTTGCAGTGCACGCAGTAGACTGCGCGCGCTAGGCTGGCAGCCTGCTCGCGCATGATGTCGGCATTGAGTACGCCATGCAGTGCAGCCTGCGCCGCTACTTGCCAGAGAAAGGCTTCATCGCCAGCGGCATAAATGCGTGTGCCCATGCGGCTGGCCGTCAACACTTCATCCAGCGCCAGCCAGAGCGCGGCAGCGGTGTCATGGCGGCTCAAGGCCGAGGCGAGGTCCAAGCCCAGCACATCCTGCAGCATATGGCGTAGTGCATGGCTGTGATCAGCCTGCGCCTCAGGCAGATACAAGACCTTGATCGCCTGCGGTGGCAACTGCTGCTGTAACAAGCGCAACACGGCGCGGCCACCCTCGCCGCTGGCGATGATCACATGGGCTTGTGCCTTGTGTTGCCATTGCAAACCGCCGTAAATTGGCTTGCTGCGTATCCAGTATCCCGCTTGCATGGCTCAAGCCTGACTGCGGGGGTGAGTGCGCAAACGCAATGGATCATAGAATGGCGTGGGCGCGACATAAGCCTGGCAACTGCCAGCCTCGCTACGCACCTCGACCGCCGTGCCATTGCTGGCAAACTCAGCGCTGATATGCGCCAGCGCCAGCGATTGCATGAGGTAACGGCTATAGGAAGCACTGGTGACCACCCCGACTTGCTGACCTTCATGCAGAATGGCAGCCCCGGCCTGCACCGCCTCAGTGCTGCGACAGATCAGCCCAATCTGACGGAAGCGTGCCTTGTCCTTGAGCGCCAGCACGGCGGCCTTGCCCGTGTAATCCCCTGCCTTGTCTGTATCCACACCCCAGCCCATATTGACCTCCCAGGGGGTGGTATCGCCTTCTATCATCTCAAACGGGAAGAACAGCAGCGCGGCTTCTATACGGGTCAATTCCAGGGAATTCCAGGACGCGGCAATCACGCCTTGTGGTGCGCCTGCCTTAAGAATTTCATCCCATAAATACACCGCATCAGCAGCACCGCAATAGACCTCATACCCCAGCTCGCCGGAATAACCCCCCCTGGCGATATACACCTGCTTGCCCAGCAAGGTGGTGGCTTTATGCTGGAAATAGCCCAGGGTAGACAGATCAAAATCCAGCAAGGCATTGAGAATTTCCAGCGATTTCGGCCCTTGCAGGGAGAGGATATGCGCATCAAGGTCAGCGCTCACTAGCACATTGCGGCCTTGTGCCAGCTTGGCAAGATTTTGCGGCGTAGCACCGCTGCCGTGCGAAAGGCGGAATTCGGTGGCGCTATCGCGTATCACCATAATGTCATCACAAATCGCACCTTGCTCATTCAGCTCGGCCGCCAGCAAGGCATGGCCGGGCAATAGCTTGCTGATGTCACGCGCCACCAGCTGATCGATCACCTGCTCGGCATCCAGCCCACTGACATTGATGATATTGAGCGCGGAGACATCATAAAGCCCGGCCTTGGAGCGCACCGCCACTACTTCATCATGCACATCACTATGGTAGCTCCAGGGGATGGGCATATCGTTCCAGGTATCGCCATCGAGTTTGGAGCCTAGCGCACGGTGACGCTCATTAAGTATTGAATTCCTTGCCATGCCGCAGTCCTTAGAGTGGTATTTTCAAGCTCAACGATAGTGAAATTGCCGCTGGCTTAACATTCTCTCGAAGGGGTACTTCCAAAGGGGTAGTGGGCTAGGCATTTCAATTAACTGCGAACTGATAACATCAAGGCAACTATTTCAAACCTTGGCTCCAGCGCGTATAAACATGTTCAGCCAAGAGATTGAGTTTTTGTACCTGCTGATCCAGATCCGCCAGTATCTCGGCAGCCGACTGTATGCCTGCCTGCGCAGCAAGCATTTGCCCCTCAGGCCTCAGCTCCTCGGGTGAGAGATTGCACCACTCCCTGACCATCTCGGCCTGCATTTCGATATGGCATTGAAAACCTATGTGCAGCTTGTCGACCACATAGGCCTGGTTGTCACAGTATTGGCTGCCCAGAATGCGTTGCCCACCCTGCGGGATGGAAAATGTCTGGTAATGCCATTGAAACAGGGTGAGATCCACTTGCGGCCCCAACCACTCCCTGGCTTGTGGGGTGTCGAGGTGGCTGGCAGGTATCCAGCCTATCTCCGCCATTGGGTTATCGCTGACCACCCCACCAAAGCCTTGGCCAGCAACTGCCCGCCCAGGCAATGTCCAATCACGGGAATCTGGTTATGTACGGCCTCGCGCACCAGCTCCAGCAAGGGCGTGATCCAGGGCAGGCTGTCATTGACGCTCATAGGCCCGCCCATCATCGCCAGCCCGCTGTATTCATCAAGGCTGACGGGTAATGGATCGCCTAAATCAACCCTGATGACATGCAAATGAATGTGTTGCCGCGAGAGAAAATCTGCCAGGTAGCCCGGGCCTTCTGAGGCGGTGAATTGGAATACAACAACGGTTTTGCCAGATTTCATAGATAGCAGGCTTCTCAGTCAAAGGGTGACCAACGCGTTTGCACGCAAGGAATTGCAAACAGGTCTCCATGTCGCGCATCTGCTGCGCTAACACCGAAACCCATTGCACGGCCTCCTCCTACCAAATACCGCATGGTGGCGAGTAACTGGAACATACTTAGCCAGCGGACTAGCGACACACCACAATAATTAACTTTTTTTACTTATATGAAACTTTTTTGTATTAAACTCTGCCTGAAGTAACCCGTCAATTCTTATTAAAAAATTTTCTTCTGAGTAATCTTTTGCATAGGCTAAGCAGGCATCCTCTATTACACTGCCCTCAGCTCTATAAACCGCATCCACACCGCTCACGATGCTTGAACATAACGGTTAAACAAGATGGTTGATCACGATAAAAAACTCAGTTCCGCCTTACCTGCAGAATCCGATAGCAAGCCGCTGGGCAAGCATCTGGCAATGTCATCAAGGATATTCGCCAGCAGCATGGCCTCACCATTGCCGAAGTAGCTGAGCGCGCCAATATCAGCCGCGGCATGCTGAGCAAGATAGAAAACAATCTGGTATCGACCAGTCTGGATACCCTGGAGCAATTGGCCAACAGCCTGGGCGTGACCATCTCGCGCCTGTTCCAGGGCTATAACCTGCCCACAGGCGGCGCCCAACTGGTCAAGAGCGGCCAGGGCATGGAAGTGGTGCGTCGCGGCACGCGTAACGGCCATACCTATCACTTGCTGGCCTATGATCAAGGCCCCAAGAAGCTGTTTGAGCCTTTCCTCATCACCCTGGAAGACCCGGAAGAAGAGTTTCCCTCCTTTGAGCATGCAGGCACCGAGTTTCTTTACATGCTGGAAGGCGAACTGGGCTACCGCGTAGGCGAGGAGGTTTACACTCTGCGCCCCGGTGATGCGCTGACTTTCAGGGGCGAAATTCCACATAGACCCGAAGTTCACGCCAAACTGCCCATACGCTTTCTCTCCATTATTCATTACGACAATGATGAGGAACTGCATGATCATGAGTGAACATCACGAAGAACCATCGCTGCTGATCCGTGCGGCCCTAAACAGTGATATCCCCGCCCTGAGTGCTTTATTGCATCAGTTATTCAGCATAGAGCAGGACTTCACGCCGGATAATGCCAGGCAGGTGGCAGGCCTTACGCAACTGCTGCAACACCCCGAGCGCGGCACCATACTGATTGCACAAAATGCGAGTGGTGAAGATAGTGGTGAAGTGATTGCCATGGTCAGCGCTCAACTGGTGATTTCCACGGCCCAGGGCAGCCCCTCGGCTGGATAGAAGACATGGTAGTAGAGCAGGCCTGGCGCAGCAGGGTGTAGGCCGCCAGCTGTTAACGGCCATACTGGATTGGGCAAGGCTCAAGGGGGCCACGCGCGCGCAATTGCTGGTGGATATGGATAACCCACCCGCCCTGGCCTATTACGACCATCTGGGCTGGCGCAGCACGCGCCTACAGGCCCGCCAGCTCATGCTCTGACCGCAGGTCTCAGCAATAAGCAGGACTCTATGCCTCGCTTCCACACATCCGCCTAAATCTCACCCGCTTGAATTTCACTCTCTAGTCACTGTCACACCAGCACATCATTAGGTGCATAAGGGGAAAGCGTGCAATACAGACGCGAGATAGATGCTTGCGTGCGGTCGCCGTGCTGGCCGTGATATTTTTTCATGCGGGCTGGGCTGGTTTTTCCGGCGGCTATATAGGCGTTGATATCTTCTTTGTCATCAGTGGCTATCTGATTACCTCCATCCTGCTCGCTGAACTGGAGGCGGGAAAATTTTCCATCTCGCGTTTTTATGAAAGACGCGCGCGCCGTATCTTGCCTGCCTTGAGCGTGGTGTTGCTGGTGACCAGCATTGCTGCGTTTATGCTCATGCCACCCGCCTTGTTGCAGGATTACGCGCGCAGCCTGATTTCCGTTGCCAGCTTTTGCTCCAATGTATTTTTCTACTGGAGCAGCGGCTATTTCTCCACCGCCTCTGATGAAAAACCTCTGCTGCACACCTGGAGTCTGGCGGTAGAAGAACAGTTTTATCTGCTGTTTCCCCTTTTATTGGCCTGGTGCTGGTTCTTGCGGCGGCGTGGCCTAGCTTGGCTGATGCTGGGTTTAATGGTTATCTCCCTGCTGGGTTCAGAACTGCTATTAGGCATGCAGCAGATTGATGCCAATTTCTATCTGATTTTCAGCCGTGCCTGGGAGTTGCTGGCAGGTGCCATGCTGGCGCTGGCCAGGCCTGAACAATGGCAGTTGCCAGCCAAGCTACGCCCCTGGCTGGCGCTCTTGGGCATGCTGCTGATTGTGGCTTCGATTTTCGGGCTGGATCACAGCACGCCCTTCCCCGGCCTGTATGCCTTGATTCCGGTACTGGGCGCTTGCCTGATCATCGCCTTTGCCGATAGTCATTATGCTGTGGGCAAGCTGCTGGCCAGCCGCACCATGGTGGGCATAGGCTTGATTTCCTATTCGCTATATCTCTGGCACCAGCTTGTTTGCCTTTTTGCGCCTCAAGCATGTACACGCGCCTCACCCCTTGCTGTTTGCACTCGCCATCCTCCTGGCGGTATTGCTGGCGGTGCTGAGTTATCGCTGGGTGGAACAGCCTTTCCGTGACCGCAAACGCTATGACAGACGCCGTATCTTCCAGCTTTCCGCCATTGCGTTGGCAGCCATCATAGGCATAGGGGTGCTGGGGCTTAACGGCCAGCCGCAGCGCTTTGCCCAGGCCGAGCTGATGACCAGCATAGCCCCCAGCCCCAAGCGCGAGCAGTGCCATACCAGTGGCACGGATTACCTCAAACCTGCCCAGGCTTGTACTTACTTTGGCCAGGACGTGCACTGGGCCAGCTTTGGTGATAGCCACACGGTAGAGCTGGCTTATGCGCTGGCGCAACGTTTGCAGGCGCAAAGCAAGGACAAGGACATCACCAAGGACGTCAATACCAAGCCAGGCTTGCTGCATCTGAGCTTTAGCGGCTGCCCGCCTGCGCTACTGTTTGAGGCTAGGCAGCCAGGCTGTAGCGCCTGGATACGTGAATCACTGCAATATCTGGAAAAACATGCAGAAATCCAGCATGTGCTGCTGGGCTTTAGCTATACGCGCTTTTTGTTTGGCGAGATGGAAGCAGGCAGTCAACAGCCCAGCGATATCAGCCCGGCCAACAAGTTTAGTCCGGCTTATGGCGGCCAATCGGCACTGGCCTTGCGCGAGCTGTACTGGCAAAGCCTGCACACCATCATCGAACGCCTGCTAGCCGCAGGCAAACAGGTGCATCTGCTTTACCCCATCCCAGAACTGCCTGCCGATATCAGCAAGCTGGTAACGCCGTTTTCCGTGTTGCAGCAGACTGATACTGTGCCTTTAGAGCAAGTCTCTACGCTGGCGCTCTACCAATCCCGCCATGCCTATATTCTTGCCAAGCTGGATAGTTTGTCTGGGCCAGCGATACATCCGCTAAAAACAGCCGACATACTCTGCGCCAATGGCTACTGCCCTGCCGTCATGGATGGAAAGTCACTGTATTTCGATGACAATCACCTGAGCCTGGCGGGGGCGCAACACTTGATCAGCGGCCTCAAACTTTAAAGTTAACCACGCTATAATTACAAAAGCCCGGCAATGCCGGGCTTTCGTTGCTGGAGACTAGTGTCTCCTGACTAAAGTGTATTGCTTAGGAGTGGTATGCACGCTCACCGTGGGAAGCGGTATCCAGACCTTCGCGCTCGTCATCTTCTGTCACACGCAGACCGATTACCAGATCCACGATCTTGTAGAGGATGTAGCTCACAACTGCGACGTAGATCAGGGTGAAGCCTACAGACACGGTTTGCACATAGACCTGATGGCCCATTGTCACGCCTTCGTCGTAGCCTACGCCACCGAGGGAAGGTGCCATGAACACACCAGTGCCAATCGCACCGATGATACCGGCGATACCGTGGATGCCGAACACATCCATGGTGTCGTCATAACCCAGGGCGTTCTTGAGCTTGGTCACGGCCCAGAGGCTGACAAAGCTGGCGATGAAGCCGAGGATGATGGCACCCATAGGGCCAACGAAACCACAGGCAGGCGTAATCGCTACCAGACCTGCAATTGCGCCAGACACTGCGCCCAACATGGAAGGCTTGCCCTTGATCAGCCACTCAGCGAAGGTCCAGCCGATAACCGCAGCAGCAGTTGCCAGTTGTGTGTTCACCACAGCCAGGCCAGCAACACCATCAGCAGCCAGTTCGCTACCGACGTTGAAACCGAACCAACCTGCCCACAGCAGTGAGCCACCTATCATGGTCATCACCAGGCTATGCGGCGGCATGGCTTCCTTGCCGAAACCAATACGCTTGCCCAGCACCAGAGCACCCACCAGCGCCGCAACACCAGCGTTGATATGCACCACAGTACCGCCAGCAAAGTCCGCTGCACCCAGCTCACCAATCCAGCCGCCGCCCCAGACCATATGCGCCATAGGCACATAAGAGAAGGTCATCCACAAAGCCATGAACAACAGCACGGCAGAGAACTTGATGCGCTCGGCAAAACCACCGACGATCAGCGCCGGAGTAATGGCCGCAAATGTCATCTGGAAGGTGACGAACAACAGCTCGGGAATAGTGCCTTGCAGGCTATCCGGCGTAATGCCATTGAGGAAGGCCTTGCTGAGACCACCGATCACTGCATTGCCATCGGTAAACACCAGGCTGTAACCAAACACCGCCCACAGTACAGACAGCAGGGAAAACGTCACCATCACCTGCATGAGAACGGACAACATGTTTTTGGCACGCGCCAGGCCGCCGTAGAAAATGGCCAGACCAGGCACAGCCATGATGATGACGAGCACGGTGGCTACGATCATCCAGGCAGTGTCACCACTGTTGAGAACTGCTGGCGCTTCAGCGGCGGCTGCGGCCGCTTCTTCTGCCAGGCTGGGAATTGCGTACAAGCTGCTGCCCAACAGGCCCAGCAAGGTGGATATTGATAAAAGTCGCTTCATGGCTTGCCCCCTCAAAGCGCATCTGCGCCGGTTTCACCGGTGCGTATGCGATAAGCCTGTTCAAGATTAAACACAAAAATCTTGCCATCCCCGATCTTGCCGGTGCTTGCGGACTGCTCAATCGCGTCAATCACCTGATCCAGCAAGCCGTCTTCAATGGCAACTTCCAGTTTCACCTTGGGAAGAAAATCCACCACGTATTCAGCACCACGGTATAGCTCGGTATGCCCCTTTTGCCGCCCGAATCCTTTCACCTCAGTGACTGTGATCCCCTGGACGCCAATAGCGGAAAGAGCTTCCCGCACCTCGTCAAGCTTGAACGGCTTGATGATAGCGGATATGAATTTCATACATGCTCCTTGCATCAAAGTTTGTTGATAAACACCAGCAAGCTGGTTCATACAATGTTTCTTTGGAACACTGCTGACTCAGCAACTCTCGTGCCAGGGTGTTTTAATCATATATTTCAGCATCTTAGTAAAAACATGTTTGAGATCAGCGACAACAACAAGTTATTTAATGCACCAATATCAGGCCTGGCACCAAATTAGTGCATATTTCTTACGCATGAGCTTATGGATGAGCTTAGGGTGATGAGAGCTTGAGATTGATTTGAGCGCGAGATTAATCGCTGAGGGGAGTTGCAGGCTCGGCAGAGTGGCAAGCCTGAGTGGCAAGCGGCGAAGAAAATGTTAAGGGAATTGCTAAATGGTGCAACGCGCACCAGCTTTGAGTGCGGAACCGCAGACCTGAATTGAGAAAATTCAGTAGCCTGAATATAGATACTCACTGGCAGCAGCCTCTATGCGAGGCCACATTCAAATGTGGTTTACGCTTGATCAAGGCTTTATAGTTGTACTCAACTTCTTCTAACAGGTTTGCAAGCTGCTGTTGCAATGCTTGAATTTCACCTTCGGATAAATCCAGCCAGCACGAAATTGTATGTTTATAACGTACATTCGTATGGATAATACGTACACACTCACTATGAGCCATCACTGTGAGGGTTAATACAAATAAGCTTGGGTGATTGGTAGATAGGTATTTCTGCTCAAAATCCACCAGTGCATGCTCGCATACTTGATAGATAGCAGTAGCCCATGCTCCAGGCTGAGCATGGCTTTTGGACAGATGACGGTGATTTATTGCCATCGGCTGCGCCAACAGAAAGTCAGCAGAGCATTGCGCGCTTATATCGCGCGTTCTGGCATTTCAGTAAACATCACGCCTATAGCGTCCGTGCAATGCCATTTCCGTCAGCAGCGGTTCTCCCAGCGCATGCAACAAAACACTATGCACCGCCGGAGCCATGCCACTGGCACTGCCGCAGACATAGATCACCGCGCCTAGCTTGACCCACTCGCGCAGTAATTCGGCCTGCTGCGCCAGCACATGTTGCACATAGGCTTTCTCTGCCTGATCACGCGAGAACACCGCATCCACGCGCTGCAACACCCCGCTCTTTAGCCAAGCCTTGATCTCAGTCTGGAAGTAGTAGTCACAAGTCTGTTGGCGCTCGCCAAACAGCAGCCAGCTGGGAGCGGAGCTATTGGCTGCCCTGACTTTAAGATGCGCGCGCAATCCGGCAATACCGGTGCCATTGCCAATCAAAATCATGGGCTGATCTGCTGCTGGCGGGTGGAAGCTGGGATTCTCGCGTATGCGCAGCGCGACTTTCTCGCCCAATCCCACAAACTGGGTCAGCCAGCCCGAACCCAGCCCTGGCCTGCCATCGGGGTAATGGGTTTGGCGGATGACCAACTCCAGTTGGCCATCTCCGGGCAAAGAGGCGATGGAGTATTCACGGTGTGGCAGAGGCTTGAGAGTTTGCAGCAAGGTCTGCGGTGACATGCCCTGCAGTTGCGCCAGTTCATGGGCATCATGCGGCAGCAGGCGTTCACTGAGTGACTGCGCCAGCGTGTGCACATCCACCGCATCTTCAAGATGCTCGGCCTGCTGCTGGGTTAAACCCAAGGCATCCAATAAGGCAGTGACAGAGGCTGCTGAGTTTCTTGGGCCTATCTCGGCAATATCCCCCGCTTGCCAGCGGGTGCCGCTCTGCTCAGCTTAAGGCCCAGATGGTAGACCGCACCTGCCTCACTGCCCGAATTAAGCTGCTGGCGCATCACCAGGCGCCAGCTATCGTATTGCGGCGCTTGCCAGTCAGCCATCTCCGCATTGTCCGCCAACAAGCCTAGCTGATATTGCCAATGACGCAGTGCGCCGGGGTCATCACCATCGACTTGTACCAGGTCAAACAAGGGCAGTGCATGCACATGCTGCAGCCAGCCATCCAGCTCATGAGCAAAGCCACAGAAATATTGATAGCTACTATCGCCCAACCCCAGAATGCCGTATTGCAGCTTGGTCAGATTGAGTGCCTGGCCCTGACTTGGGTGCATATACCGCTGTACAAAGCCCCTGGCGTTATCTGGCGCATCGCCTTCGCCTGTGGTGCTGACCACAAACAGGGCGCGCGGTATGCGCTGCAATAAGTCGCTATCAACTTCATCCAGCGAGAAACAGCGTGTGTGTATGCCGGATTCCTGCAAGGAAAGCGCTGTCTTGATGGCAAGCTCGCGGGCATGGCCGCTCTGGCTGGCATAAGCCACCAGCATGCTAGGCTCGGGTTTGGCGGGTTTACTCGATGGCAGTGCCGTTTCACTACTAGCCGTCTCTCTGCTGCCTGCCTTGGCTTGCAAGCTAGCAGGTAAAGCCATGCGACGACGGTGGCGCTTGAAAATCCATACCGTGAAAATGATATAAGCCAAGGCAATCGCCAAGGCCAGCATGCCACGATTAAAGGCCGGATTTTCCATGGACGAATTTTCGATGGCCGCCTGGGCAGGCAAGCTGAATATCAGGCTGGCCATGAAAGACCAAGCCCATATCGCGCCAGCCTGCTTCATTGCAGCAAAGCCTGTAGCGCGGGAGATGCCTGCTGGCGCAGGCCTGATTCATGAGCCGTGGTAAACAGCACGGCGATATCATGGGTTTGGGCATAGGCCAGGCCGCGCTCGCTACCCATCACGGTCAAGGCTGTCGCCAGCGCATCAGCTGCATGCAGCTGGCCGCCAATACACTCACCGAGCTTGGTGCATGCAACAGTGGCCAGCCCGTGGCAGGGTCCAGCGTGTGGGCATAGCGCCTGCCCTCATATTCAAAATAACGGCGGTAATCGCCTGAGGTGGCCAAGGCCAGGCCATGTATGGCCACGACATATTCATCCAAGGTCCCGGCATCATCGCTACGCTCCAGCGCCACCCACCAGGGTTGACCATCAGGCTTGACGTCCTGGCCATAAAACTCGCCACCCACTTCCACCAGATAATGCGCCAAACCTAGTTGCTGCAGGCTGGCTGCCACCTGGTCTACACCAAAGCCCTTGGCAATGCCGGAAAAATCCAGCTTGAGGCCGCCAGGCTGGGTCAAGCGGCGGTTGGCACTGTCCCAACCTAGCTTGCGCCAGCCGCTTTGCAGCAAAGCGGCGTTGATCGCCGCTGGAGATGGGGGCGCATGAATCGCCTCGGCGGGGCCGAAACCCCATAGATCGACCAGCGCACCTATAGTGGGATCAAAGCAACCATCGCTCTGCACTGCCACTTGCAAGGCTTTTTCCAGCACGGTGGCAAAATCGCGCGGAATGATGATGTCCCGGCCCGCAGGCAATTGGTTGAACTGGCTGATGTCAGAATCCAGCAACCAGGTACTCATCTGCTGCACCACCTGTGCCAGCGCCGCTTCAATCGCCGCTTGCACGGCAGTTTGATCGTGACCCAGCGTAGGCTGCGCCACATAGCGCACAGACCAACTGGTGCCCATGCTCAGGCCGTTCAGGGTGATGATGTCACCCTGCGGCAAGTCGCGCGGCAAATCATGCAACTGATGGGGGATGAGTACCTGGCGCATAGTTACTGAGGCAATACTTCCAGGGTGAGCACATAGGCCAGGCTGCGCTCGCTGGCTTCCTTGGTTTTAACCTTGTGATCAACAAAGTCTGCATCCAGCCAGTACATGCCCGCTTCTGGCAGTTCTATCTTCACTTTGCCATCGGCATCGGTTTTAAGCTTTTGCTCGCCCTTCTGGTTGCGGTAGCGGGTCTGGCCACGAATCACTTCCACCTCAACCCCGGCGGTGGGCTTGCCATCGACGAGGAATTGCAGGGTCAAGGGTTCACCAGCCACTAAGTCATTCGGGTGTACAGAAGAAACGATTTCCAGACCATGACCGTTGGTCTTGAGCGGGCTGGGCGAACCCACTGTGACAAAGGTTTCCAGTCGATTGGCAATCTCTGAGACCTTTAGCTCTTGCGCATTGGCAGGCACGCGCTGCTTGAATTCTTCTATCTTGCCCATGAAGCGCTTGGGTTGGCCGTCTTCCTTCCAGGAAGCGCGCACGCCTTCACGGTAGTTGCTGATGCGGTAAGTGCCTTTTTGCTCAAAATTCACATCAAAGGTGGTTCGCAGCTCGCCCTTGCTGACGTTTTGCAGGCGTTGATTGCTGCCATCGGGTGCTGTGACCTGCACTTCATCCACGGCCAGGGGGCGGTGATTGAAATGGAAAGGGTCATTGGAAACCGCAGCGTCAAAGGTGACAAACTGCGGCGCCGACAATACGGTGCTGGAAGGCAACAACCAGTAGCCGTGCGCTTGCGCCAGGCTGCTGCTGAGCACTGCCGCGGCCGCCATCAGGGATAGAGAAAATTTCACAGTAGACTTAATTGTGTTCATGGACTGAGCTTTCATAGATTGCAATCATTGATTGCAAGATCAGGGTTTGAGTTCCAGGCTGACGGCACCGAGTTCGGATTCACCACTGGCTTTCAGGGTTTCGGCCTTTTTGGCAGGCCAGCTAAAGGGGATGCGCACCAGCTCTCTATCGCCTTTTTCACGCGCGGCTTCTACCACCAGGTTGTATTCACCTGCCGCCAGTTTATTGAGCGGTGCCTTGCCTTCGGTATAGGACAGCGTGTGCTCGCCTACAGGCTTGGTAGCCCCGGAAACACCATCCAGCGGCATATCCAGATCGCGTCCGCCCTTGCGCCACCATTGACGCAAATCCTTGAGCCACTTGGTGCCCTTGCCTTCGGCTTTGTCCTTGGAATACCAGACCGACAAGGTGGTAGCGATATCCTGATTAGGGGTTTCTACCCATACCGCCACATATGGGCGGTGATATTCAGCGGCATTGATACGTGGCACGCTGACTTTGACATCCAGGCCAGCCGCCTGGCTGTTACTGGCAAACAAGGCCGCAATTAAGGCCGGGATAAAGGCGTAACGCATGCAAATCTCCTCAAGCAAGACTCAGTATTAATAAATGAATAAATAACCTAATGAATAAACAGAATGACCAGTATCAACGGCATCACCATGCCTAAGGCCACCAACGGCCAGGTCAATGGCCGATTCCCTGCGTGCATATGCAAAAGGCAGAGGCCAGTAATGGCAAAAATCAGCGCTGTGATGGAAAAAATATCAAGAAACCAGCTCCAGGCCAGGCCAGTATTGCGGCCTTTGTGCAGGTCATTGAAATAAGACACCCAGCCGCGTTCGGTGAGTTCGTAATTGAGGCTGCCGCTTTCGCGATCTATCACCACCCAGGCGTCACCGCCAGGGCGTGGTAGGGAAACATAGACTTCATCCTCAGACCACTCCGCCTTGCGGCCTGCGGTTTCTATGCCCAGGCTGCCCGCCAGCCAATCGGCGATGACACTGGGTAGTGGTGCATCATCGGCGTACTCGGCCTGCAGGCGCGGCAACAAGGGCTTGGGCACTTGACCTTGCTTCTTGCTGATGACGGCATTGGATTCAATTTTCTCGGCATTGTTGAGGGTGATGCCGGTAGCGGCAAACAGCAGCATGCCGATCAGGCAGATGGCAGAACTGATCCAGTGCCAGCGATAAAGATGTTTTAGCCAGAAGGAACGTGCGCCAGAGGAAGATTGCACTGATTGCATAAGCAGAAGGCGAAATGACGCAACAAAATGAGAACGACACTCATTATAACGCAGCCGCACGATTTATAACGCAGCCGCACGATCTGCACTGTTTTGCCTTATAGAAAGCCCACTATAAGGAGTGGTGACAACTTAGGTATAATCCGGCGTCGTTCTGCAACGCAGACGTGCCAAGCCCTGCCCAGGGTAAAAGGCGGTAATAAGGCAGACAGGCTGGAATGATCTAGCCAGTGCATGCAGGCCGTGCAGGCTGTGACTCAAGGCCACCAGCTAGTAACGCCTGGAAACAAGGTAGTACTTTTGAAATTTTACTGAGGAAAAACAGGACTGCTGAATAGTGCTGAAAACTTGTTGTTGGTGCCGAGGGGGGGAATCGAACCCCCAAACCTTGCGGCGGCGGATTTTGAGTCCGCTGCGTCTACCAATTCCGCCACCTCGGCAACAAGTCGCGCATTATAGCAATCCTTATGACGATGCGCACCATAGATTTTGATTTTTTCTTACCGGACGAGCTAATCGCCCAATTTCCCGCCAAACAGCGCCGCGATAGCCGCCTGCTTCATCTGGATGGCAACACGGGTAATTTGACCGATCAGCAGTTCACCGACCTGCCCTCCTGGCTACAGCCGGGTGACCTGCTGATCTTCAACGATACGCGCGTGATCAAGGCCAGGCTGCACGGTGAAAAAGCCAGCGGCGGCAAGGTGGAAGTGCTGGTTGAGCGCATTCTCAATCCGTTTGAAGCCTTGGCCCATGTGCGCTCATCGCGCTCACCCAAGCCGGGTAGCCGCATCCAACTGGCAGGCGAGATTGAAGCCGAAGTGCTGGGGCGTGATGATGATTTGTTCCACCTGCGCTTCCTGGGTGAGACCCCCTTGCTGGACTTGCTGGAGCAATATGGCGCGCTGCCGCTGCCACCTTATATTACGCATGACGCGGGCGAAGCCGACGACGAACGCTATCAAACCGTCTATGCGCGTGAACCTGGCGCTGTGGCTGCGCCCACGGCAGGCCTGCATTTCGATCAGGCCATGCTCGATCTGCTGCAGGCGCAAGGCATCAATATTGCCTATGTCACCCTGCATGTAGGCGCAGGCACTTTCCAGCCCGTGCGCGTGGATGATATCCATGAACACAAAATGCATAGCGAGTTGTATTCCGTGCCTGAATCGACTGTGCAACTGATCAGCCAGACCCGCGCCAGTGGCGGCAAGGTGACAGCGGTGGGCACCACGGCGCTGCGTGCACTGGAGAGTGCGGCCCGCAGCGGCAGCATTGTGGCCGGACAAGGCGATACCGATATCTTTATTACTCCGGGTTATCGCTTCCAGGTGGTTGAACGCCTGCTGACCAATTTCCACCTGCCCAAGAGCACCCTGCTGATGCTGGTGTCGGCGTTTGCTGGCTATGACCATATCCGTGCTGCCTACGCGCATGCAGTGAGTGAGCGCTATCGCTTCTTCAGCTATGGCGATGCCATGTTGCTGGAGCGGCAGGCGTCATCCGCGCCTTGATAGGTGACTTGAGGATGGGCTGGCTAGGTTTGCAACCTAGGAAATGTCAACACCAATCAAGCAGTTAATTTTGACTAGTAATTGTCATGAATATGTCATAATGCGCCAGCAAAATGCGGGCTAGACCCGCCTAAAGCCATGAGCAGATGAACAATTCAAGCAGCGTCCTCGACGCAAACAAGTCAGCCAGCCGTCCGGAATTGCACAGCAAGCCCGGCATATTCACCAAGATACTGTTCTTTGGTTTGATGCTGGCGGGTGTGATTTTCACCATCACCAATCTCAATCATGATGTGGTCAGCACTGGCACTGCCACCAGCACCTGGTTGCCTTTCCTGCTGCTGGGCGTGGCCTTGCTGATTGCCCTGGGCTTTGAATTCGTCAACGGCTTCCACGACACCGCCAATGCGGTGGCCACCGTTATCTACACCCACTCACTGCCCGCTAACGTCGCTGTGGTCTGGTCTGGTTTCTTCAACTTCCTCGGCGTCATGGCTTCCAGCGGCGCGGTAGCGTTTGGCATTATTTCCCTGCTCCCGGTCGAATTGATACTGCAAGTCGGCTCCGCTGCGGGCTTTGCATGGTGTTCTCGCTTTTGATCGCCGCCATACTCTGGAATCTGGGCACCTGGTTCCTCGGCCTGCCTGCCTCTTCCTCGCATACTTTAATCGGCTCCATCATAGGTGTAGGCGTTGCCAATGCACTGATGCATGGCCGTGACGGCACCAGCGGGGTGGATTGGGCGCAAGCCAGCAAGGTAGGTTACTCGCTGCTGCTCTCCCCCATGATAGGTTTTGTTGCTGCTGCACTGGTGTTGCTGACCCTGCGCGCCGTCATCAAAAACCGTGAGCTGTTCCGTGAACCCAAGGGCAACAAGCCACCACCAGCCTGGATACGCGGCCTGCTGATACTGACCTGTACTGGCGTTTCCTTTGCCCATGGCTCTAATGACGGGCAAAAAGGCATGGGTTTGATCATGCTGATTCTGGTGGGCACGGTGCCTATGGCGTATGCGCTCAATCGCGCCATGCCTGCGGATCAAGCCGTGCAGTTTGCCGCCGTAGCCCAGGTAACGCAGCAATCGCTGATCAAGATTGCCCCTGGCGCTGCGCCAGAGAAACCACTGGATACCCTCTCCGCCTTTGTCCGCACCAAGCAAGTGACGCCTGAACTGCTCCCTGCGCTGGCCGCGGTGACTGGAGCATAGGCCAGCAGGTGCGTGGCTATGGCAGCCTGTCCCTGGTGCCTGCTGACGCGGTGGCCAACGTGCGTAACGATATGTACCTGACATCTGAAACCATACGCGTGCTGGATAAAAACCCTGCGCTGGTGCCATTGCAGGGGGATACCAAAGACAATCTGATGGCCTTCAAGAAGGAAATCGACAAGGCCACCAAATTCATTCCGCTATGGGTCAAGGTGGCCGTGGCAATTGCGCTGGGCCTGGGCACCATGGTGGGCTGGAAACGTATTGTGGTGACCGTGGGTGAGCGCATAGGCAAAACCCACCTCACCTACGCCCAGGGTGCCTCTGCCGAGACTGTGGCCATGCTGACCATAGGCGCTGCCGATATGTACGGTCTGCCAGTCTCCACCACCCAGGTCTTGTCCTCAGGTGTGGCTGGCACCATGGCGGCCAATCGCTCTGGCCTACAGATGGCCACCATACGCAATCTGCTGATGGCCTGGGTGCTGACCCTGCCTATGGCCATGCTGCTTTCTGGCTCTATCTACTGGCTGTTCTCGCAATTTATTTAGTCTTGTAGATACCAGCAGACTCACTTAAAACCTGGCCTTATGCCACGCATAAAGCCAGGTTTTTTTGGTTTAAAGGCTCAATTAAATGCTAGATGCCGGGCAAGCAAGCTAGCCGCCTGCTGATTGCCCACGGGCTGCACAGGGGCGGATTTGGGCAAGGCCAGTAGCTGCTGCAATGGATCGGCAAACTCGCCGTCACGCAAGGCATCCTCGGTGACAGGCAGGCATTGCCCATGCGCTTGCAGCCAGGCAATCAGATCATCCTGCTCCGGCCAGCCATCGCGCGGCACATACAGCACAGGCAAGCCATGGCAGGCGGCCTCCACGAAAGTGCCATAGCCGGGCTTGGTCAATACCAGATCAACGCTGGCAATCAGGCTGGAAAAACCCAGGGGGATATCCTGCTGCGCATGGAAGTCATCGCGCAGATTTTCAGAGCTTTTAAGACTTTCAGGTTTATCAGCGTGTTCAACAGGCAGCCACTCCCGTGGCAACAACCAATGCACGCCAGCTATCCGCGGGAAGGCCTGCACGGAAACCTGGGTCTCTATACCGCCCATGCCCACCAGCACCAGGCGGCTATCTGCATTTAGCCCCAGGCTTTGCAATAAGGTCTGGCGCGCAGAGGGCAGCGGGTCCGCCAGCGGCCCTATCTCTACACTATGCAGCCAGGGCATGGGCATGGATGGGCTGGGGCGCAAGAACAGGCTGCTGGCATAAGCTGCGCGTATCTGTTGCTGTGCCGCCAGCAGCGCAGGATGGGCCGGGGCGTAATACTCAAGAATATCTGCCCAGTTCAGTGAGCACAGCGCCAGGGCGGGCAAGCCCAACTGCTGGGCCGCCGCCAGGGGCAGATAGGCAACATTGCAGAATACAGCCGTGGCTTGCTGCTCACGCAGCCAGGCAATCTCGCTGTCCAGTTTTTGCTGCCAGTCACTGTGGAATGCTATATAGGCAGCCACACTGGCGGCGACATCGACCTTGAACGCCGATTGCATCAACATGCCGAAATCGGCACTGCGTGGCTGGTAGCTGAAGGCCACATGAATACGTGAGCGCAGAAAGGTCTCGTTGACGGCGCTGCAGATGAGCAACTGCAATTGCGGATAACGCTGGCCCAGCTGATTGAGCACTGGGGCTACCTGTGCCACATGGCCATAACCATGGCCGGAAATATAAACCACCAGCTTGCTGCTATGAGTCGCTGGGGGCACTTGAGGCGCTTGGGTCTTTTGAGTTTGAATCAGTTTATTTTGAGCCATGAGGGCAAGAGGCTAGATATGTAGGGGTATGCCGCCTCAAACAGCAAGGCTATTGGCTGGCACTGACAGGACGTAAAGGCATTTGGTAGGTCCAGTTTTTCTTCCAGGCATTGACCACCAGATTGGGATATTGCGGCTGGCCCAGGCTGCCGTTATAACGCCCCAGGGCACGGTAGAGATCGCCACTTTCTATATCCAGATAATGCCGCAGGATAGTGCAGCCATAACGCAGATTGAGGCGCATATGAAACAGATTGTGCTCGCTGTTGCCTATGCTTTTGACCCAGAACGGCATGACCTGCATAAAGCCGCGTGCACCCACTGAAGACACCGCGTATTTCTTGAAGGCGCTCTCTACCTGAATCAAGGCCAGCACCAGTTGCGGGTCCAGCCCCGCACGCGCAGCCTCGTAATTGACGGTACGCAAAAAATCTTCACGCATTCTGTCATCCGGCATGCGCGACTTCAGGCGCTGTGACATGGCTGTCATCCACAGCGTACCTTCCTCGGCACTGGCAAACACCAGCCGTGGTGCTGCGCTATCGCTGATGGAGCGCTGCATTAGCGCTTTGACGCTGTTGGAGAGCGGTTCCTCGCGTTGCCCGCCTGCGAGGGCAGTGCCATTGATGCTCAGCACTGCCAGGGCAATACCTGCCAGCGCTAGCCACCCTCTCAGTAACAGCGTCAGGCTGCGCATCAGAGCGCCTGCTGAATCACGCCTACCACGTCAGCAATCGCCAGGTTGCGGGCGGCACTGTCCGTACGCGCCTGGTATTCCACCTGACCCTCTTTCAGGCCTCTATCGCCAATCACAATACGGTGTGGGATGCCTATCAGTTCCATATCGGCAAACATCACGCCTGGGCGCTCACCTCTGTCATCCAGCAGTACATCCACACCCGCAGCCTGCAATTCGGCGTAAAGCGCGTGCGCGGCCTCTTGCACCGCCTCGCTCTTGTCATAGCCTATGGGGGCAATCGCCACGCTGAACGGTGCCATGGCGGTGGGGAAGATAATGCCGCGCTCATCATGGCCTTGCTCAATCGCAGCGCCGATAATGCGCGATACACCTATGCCGTAGCAGCCCATTTCCATGATTTGCTTCTGGCCGTTTTCATCCAGATAGCTCGCATCCATAGCCGCCGCATACTTGGTGCGCAGCTGGAAGATATGACCCACTTCGATACCACGGCACAGGCTGATGCTGCCCTTGCCATCCGGGCTAGGGTCGCCCTCTACCACATTGCGGATATCCGCCACCAAAGGCTCGGGCAGGTCACGGCCAAAGTTCACACCCGCCAGGTGGAACTTGGGCTTGTTAGCGCCACAGACAAAGTCGTGCAATGCCGCCACGCTGCGATCTGCTACCAGATGCACGCGCTCGGAAACACCGACCGGGCCAATAAAGCCTGGTGGGCAATTGAGGTGATCACGGATTTCTTCTTCTGTGGCAAAGCGGAAATTGCTCAGGCCTGCCACCTTGGCAGCCTTGATTTCGTTCAGGTTGTGGTCGCCACGCAGCAGCAACAGGTAGAAGCTGGTCTGACCTGCTTCATCCGTTGCAATCAGCGCAATCGATTTCACGGTCTTGCTCAGCGGTATGCCCAGCAGTTCAGCCACGGCTTCGCAGCTGGTCTGCTTGGGCGTATCCACCTCGCGCAGCGCTTCACTGGCGGCAGCACGGCTACCTGCAGGTGCCACGGCCTCGGCCAATTCAACGTTGGCGGCAAAGTCAGAATCTTCGCTATAAGCCAGGGCATCTTCACCGGAGTCGGCCAGCACATGGAACTCATGCGAGCCATCGCCACCTATGGCACCAGTATCGGCACGTACGGCGCGGAATTTCAGGCCCAGGCGGTTGAAGACATTGCTATAGGCCTGGTACATGGTCTGGTAGGTTTGCTCCAGAGATTCCAGGCTGGTATGGAAGGAGTAAGCATCCTTCATCATGAATTCACGCGCGCGCATCACGCCAAAACGTGGGCGTATTTCATCGCGGAATTTGGTTTGAATTTGGTAGAAATTCAGTGGCAACTGCTTGTAGGAGCGAATCTCGCGGCGTGCCAGATCGGTAATAACTTCCTCATGGGTAGGGCCAAAACAGAAGTCACGTTCATGGCGGTCGCGGATCTTGAGCATTTGCGGGCCAAATACTGCCCAGCGCCCGGTTTCTTCCCACAATTCCTTGGGCTGCACCGCAGGCATCAGCAATTCCAGCGCCCCGGCATTGTTCATTTCTTCACGCACCACGGCCTCAACCTTGCGCAGCACGCGCAGCCCCAGCGGCATCCAGCTATAAAGGCCGGAGCCCAGGCGCTTGATCAGGCCGGCACGCAGCATGAGCTTATGACTGATCAGCTCCGCTTCCTGGGGCGCTTCTTTTTGGGTGGCAATAAAAAACTGTGATGCACGCATGGGGATAGTCTTTAAAATCTCGGAAGCTGCGGATTTTATAGGGAAACGTGCATCGCGTCATGCCCAGCCTGTGGCTAGGCGACCGCCGCCGTTTCCACTAGGCCGTAAAGGCTATCGCGCAATTCGGCATATTCCGGCTCAAGATCAATCACGTAGTAATTGGTGCTTTGGCCAAAGCTCAGATTGACGGCATAGCCCAGCGCAATTGAACGCGCTGGGAAGGGGCCACGGGCGATGACACCACGGGTCAGGCTACCCGACACTAGTATGGTGCGTGATGCGGGTGGAATTTCGCCATATTGCGCCGCATGCGAGGAGGGGGTCAGGTCGACAAACTGATGGAACAGCCTGTCCTGATTGTTGGCCAGCGGATCGTCCAGCTGGTTCATATAGTGATCGATGGCTGCTTGATCCTGGTCTTCATACACGCCGACCAGACGCATGCCACGAATGACATTACCTCTAAACAAGGCTTTCATGATTAGTGCCTTTCTCTGGATGGTATCCATCTACAAAAACGCGTAAGCCAGCACAATGAACACTGGCCTGGCTACGCCAAGAAGGCTAGGCTTTTGGCCCGGCCCGCTTTAGCGACAGGGTGATCACACTTAAGCCGCGATCACCTTGTCATCATCCTTAACATGCGGTTGCTTGATTTGGTCAGCAGTACTTTCGATTTGGCCCACAAATCCCACAACCACAGCAAACTGTTATACCCTTATGCCGCATGAGTTTATTCAACCGCTTCAATTTTAACGCTAGCACATGACAGAACATACTACTTCAGACTGGGCCGCCTGGGTTCAGGCCATAGGCTCCATCGTTGCCATTTTTGCTGCCATCGGTATTTCTGCCTGGCAGAACTATGTTGATACCCGCCGTCGCAGCATGGAGCAGCGTGGTTACTCCAAGCGCTTGATGTCGGTGACGCACAAACTGGCGTATGACATCTTTTTGACCCTGCACAATATTGAACAGTTGCGCAGCAATCCTTACAAGAATGAAACCCGGCAGATGCGCGAGTTCAACCGCAACAAGCTGGGACGGCTGGAAATGGCATTGCATGCAATTCCCATCCATAACCTGGGCACGATCACGGCAGTAGAACAAGTCATGATTATCTTCTCTCAATTGGAAGCTGCCAATACCCTGTTGGCACCCGAGCCTGCCGAGATGAAACACAATATCGACCATGTGCCCTGTAGCGAAATTTATGGTCGCGCCTGGCGCCCGATTGTGGAAGCCTGTCGGGTGGCAAGTTACACCTTGCGCGGCGAAGTCCTGAACTACACCTAAACTCAGCATCCAGCTTTGCCAACCTAAGCTACCGCTCTAAAAACTATGGCCTGCCGCGATCACGTCGCGAGCAGGCCATAGTTTCATCAACTTTACCCTTTAAAGCACGATGGGCTTGTTGCTTAGCTCGTTGGTATCGTCTGCGGTTGCGGGGAAATACTGCGCTAGCGAGTGACCGATCTCATTAATGCCATGGATCACACCTTGCTCGAAGCGGCCCTGGCGGAACTCCGCTTCCATGGCCTTGCAGATGCTTTCCCAACCATGCTGACCCAGATGGCGGTTGATACCGCGATCCGCGAGAATTTCAACATCATGATCTGCCAGCAAGAGGTAAATCAGCACACCGTTGTTTTGCTCGGTATCCCAGATGCCCAGTTGCGAAAACAGGCTGATGGCCCGCTGCCTGGGCGTGACGCCGCGCAAAATAGCCAGCGGATGTAAATCACCTTCCACCACAAAGCGTATCTCGCCATTGTGTTGGCGCTCGCTGGCGGCAATCGCCTGCTCTATATTGTGCAGCGCGGTTTTGGTGAAATGCCGCCGCACATGCCAGGGCGTGCTGAACAGATGGCTGAACAGGCGCATCAACGTATTGCGTTTCTTCATATCCTTACCCGTCGCCTCTCTTTACCAATCACCGGAAGCGCCGCCGCCACCAAAAGAGCCACCACCACCCGAGAATCCGCCGCCGCCACTACCGCCGCCAAACCCTCCACCGCCTATGCCCATGGGCAGGCCAAAACCGCCGCTCATGGTGAAGATAAAGGCCATGACGCCCAGCACCAGCGCAAACAGCAAGCCGCCACCCAGCAGAAATACCGCCAGACCGATGAGGCCACCATTGATAGAGCCACCGAGGAAGCTACCGAAGATAGACCTGAGCACGCCGCCGACGATCAAGCCACCAAACAGCAACAAGGGCAGCATTTCGCCCAGGCTGCCTTCGTCCTGAGGTTTGTTCTGCCGCGCAGGCGGGGGTGGCAATTGCTCGCCATCCACCAGCCGCGCCAGGGTATCGACCGCTGCGGCCAGGCCACCAGCGAAATCACCCTTGCGGAAGGCCGGGGCCATGACTTCGGCAATGATGCGCTTGGCAACCACATCAGGAATGGCACCTTCCAGGCCATAGCCTACTTCTATGCGCATCTTGCGATCATTCTTGGCCAGTAGAATCAGCACGCCATCATCAACCTTGCCGCGCCCCAGCTTCCACGCTTCCGCCACGCGCAGCGCATATTGCTCCACGGTTTCTGGTTGTGTGGTGGGCACCAGCAAAATTGCTATCTGGCTGCCCTTCTGTTGCTCCAGCTGGGCCAGATGACTTTCCAGTGCGGCTTGATCCTGCTGGCTCAGGCTGCCCGTCAGGTCTGTGACGCGGGCGGTCAGCTTGGGCACCGCCACCTCATCTTCAGCCTGCACCATGGCAGGCAGCAGCAGGCTAAGCGCCAGACTGCACAGCAGCAACAGACTAAAGACGATGCGCCTCAGGTCTAGCCTAGGGTCAAGCATGGTGGCTAGCCCGCTCAAGGGCCAGCGAGTAAGCGCGCTGAGGCTAACACTAGGCATGCGGCTTACTTATCGAAGCTAACAGCAGGTGCCTTGGAGATTTCGCGCTCGTTCTCGACCGAGAAGTTAGGCTTGGCCTTGTAGTCAAACATCTTCGCGGTCATGTTGTTGGGGAACTGGCGTATGGTGGTGTTATAAGCCTGTACCGATTTGATATAGCGGTTACGCGCCACGGTCACGCGGTTTTCCGTACCTTCCAGCTGTGCTTGCAGATCGCGGAAGTTGGCATCTGCCTTGAGCTGCGGATAGTTTTCTGCCACGGCCATCAAGCGTGACAAAGCCGAGGTCATTTGACCTTGCGCAGCCTGGAAGCGTGCAAACGCCTGCTCATCGTTGATCAGTTCTGGGGTGGCTTGAATGCTGCCCACCTTGGAGCGTGCATCGGCCACTTGTGTCAGCACTTCTTTCTCATGCGAGGCATAACCCTTGACGGTATTGACCAGATTAGGCACCAGATCGGCACGACGCTGATATTGGTTCAGCACTTCAGACCAATCGGCATTGACCTGCTCATCCAGCGCCTGGAAGGTGTTATAGCCACAGCCACTCAAGCTCAATGCCAGCATCACTGCCGCCAGCTTTAACCAGATTTTTTGCATTTCATTGTCTCCAAATTGATGAACAAGTATTGATTAATATATTGATTGATATATTCATATCTAGCTGCGGCTGATTTAAGCACAGCTAGACTAAAACCTAGCACTACTGACAAATCTAGAGCGAAGATGGGGCTGCCTGCTGCGATTGCAAGCCGCGCATGGTGTCACGCGCAAAGCATAAATCTTCCCAGGCGCGGGCTTTATCCGGCAGGTTGCGCAGTAGATAGGCCGGGTGATAGGTAACGATCACTGGCACCCCATGAAAATCATGCAAACCACCGCGCAAGCTGGCAATGCTGCCCTCACTCTGCAATAGCGATTGCGCCGCAAACTTGCCCAGTGCCACTATCAGTTTGGGCTTGATCAATTCCACCTGCCGTTTGAGGTAAGGGTCACATTGCTGGACTTCCTCACCCTGCGGATCACGGTTGGCAGGCGGGCGGCATTTCAGCACATTGGCGATATAGACATTTTCGCCGCGCTTGAGTTGTATCGCCGCCAACATATTATCCAGCAGCTTGCCAGCCTGGCCGACAAAAGGCTCACCGCGCCTGTCTTCTTCAGCGCCTGGCGCTTCACCAACCAACAGCCACTCGGCCTGCGGATCGCCCACGCCAAATACGGTTTGCGTGCGGGTGCTGTGCAGTTGGCAAGCTTGGCAGCCTGCCACATTTTGCTGCAAGGCCTGCCAGCTCATGCCCATGATCTCGGCACGTCTGTCTGGCGTCGCCGCAGCCAGCTCTTCCTGGCTATACCAGTCTGGCTCCACACTTTCGGCATATTCCATCCAGGCCGTAGGGCTGGCGGCGTAATATTCGCGCTCGGCCGCATGCTCATCGCCTGCGTAGTCAGCCTGGGCTTGCGGGGTAACGACAGCGGGCGCTGTTGCGCCTGGGCTGACTTCAATCTGGTCATCATCAGCTATAGCGACCACTGCGGCAGTGGGTGTTGGGACATGCGGCTCGGCAACTTGCAGGGAAGTTTCTGCAGGCCTAGCTTCTGCAGGCCTAGCTTCTGCAAATAAGGCCTCTGCGGACGAATCTTCAGCAGATACAAGCAGAGGCGCTGCTTCCTCAGCACTGGCTATGACCAAAGCCGCAGGCGCGCTGCCCTGTTCGGTTGCGGCTGCGTGGGTATCGGTTGTATTGAATGCAGGCTCACTCTTCGGCTCACTGTGCGGCAGAACTGCGCCAGCACTGCTGGGCGCGACGGCTATGGTTTTCTCAGCAGCCGCCACCTGTAGCACAGTGGCAACATCACGCTGGCGCCATACTGGCAGTAGCTCCAGTTCGCGCAGAATGTCTTCGCGGCGCTTGTCTTCCGGCAAGGCACTCATAAGGCTGCTCCCATCAATACGGCGTCTTCACGGCCATTGGCGGCAGGATAGTAGCCACGGCGTATGGCCATTTCATTAAAGCCTGGCTTTCGTAAAGCGCAATCGCGGCGGTGTTGGATGGTCGCACTTCCAGAAACATATTGGCACCGCCATGCCTGCGGCCAATCTCCATCATATGTTGCAGCAAGGCACGGCCATAGCCTTTGCCCTGCCAGGGCAAGGCCACGCTGATATTGAGCAAGTGCGCTTCATCCAGCACCATCATTAGCACGGCATAGCCCATGATCTGGCTATTTTGTTCAAATACCCAGCAGCTATAGCCAGAATTCAGTGAGTCGCGGAAATTACCCAGGGTCCAGGGATAGGGAAAGATAGTGGGCTCTATACGGGCAATCGCAGGCAAGTCTTCCATCTGCATGGGCCTGGCCTGCGCAGGATGCAGTTGCGCTGAAAGTGAGGATGTTGCCAACCTGTTTGCGCTACTCATGCGGCCTGACCTTTTTGCCGTTCACTGGTGGTCATGGCCACCTTGTTACGGATATACACGGGCGCTGCCTCTGCTGCCGGACGTGCCTCACCCGCAGCAAACCTTGGCAGCGCCAGCTTGGCGATGGCGGCAGCGCGCGGGTAGGCATCCGGCAATATCTGCTGCACATGCGCTGCATACTGTTGTTGCAAGCTATCAGCATAGGTTTTCCAGCCACTGCCTATGCCTACCCAGTCAGCCGCTAGTCCATCCTGTTGCGGCACTATAGGTACAGATTCTGGCGCATACAGGCCAGGGGCCAGCACCTCTTGCCAGCCGCCTGCCTGCCGACGATAGGCCGCGTGATACACCTCGCCCATACGCGCATCCAGACAGGCAATCACTTGCTGGGCATCGCCTGCATCTTCGGCCAGCGCCAGCAAGGTGCTGACACCCACCACAGGTAAGTTTGCACCAAATGCTAGGCCCTGGGCCACGCCACAGCCTATGCGCAAACCAGTGAACGAGCCTGGCCCGGCACCAAAGGCAATGCCGTCCAGATCCATCAGTTCAATATCCGCTTCATCGAGCAATTCACGCAACAAAGGCAGTATGCGCTGGGAATGGGTTTGCCCCGCCAGCAGTTCACGGCCATAGAACTGGCCATCTAGTGCCAGCGCAAGCGAGAGGTATTCGGTGGAGGTATCTAGGGCGAGGATTTTCATGCTGGGTCAGACTGTGGGGGTGCAAAGAATTCTACTACATCTGCCACCTCACGCGTCCGGCG
Source organism: Methylobacillus glycogenes JCM 2850 (assembly GCF_000617925.1). GTDB lineage: Bacteria > Pseudomonadota > Gammaproteobacteria > Burkholderiales > Methylophilaceae > Methylobacillus > Methylobacillus glycogenes. Next base: position 61,701 of record NZ_BAMT01000005.1, on the reverse strand, counting down.
CATGGGGGGCAGGCTCTGCCAGATGCGGCGGCCATAAGGCTTGCTGATCAGGCGCGGGTCACAAATCATCAGCACGCCTCTGTCAGCCTCATCACGGATCAAGCGCCCTGCGCCCTGCTTGAGGGTAATCACGGCATAAGGCAGCTGGTATTCCATAAAGGCGTTCTTGCTTCGGCATTCATTTTATCTATGCGCGCGGCCAGTACCGGGTCATCCGGCGGCGCAAACGGCAGCTTGTCTATGATGACCGCAGACAAGGCTTCGCCACGCACATCCACGCCTTCCCAGAAACTCTGCGAGCCTACCAGCACGGCATTGCCCAGGCGGCGGAAGCGATCCAACAACTCGCTACGCGCGGTATCGCCTTGCAGCAGAATGGGATAATCCAGGCCTTCGGTTTCCATGGCGTCCTTAAGCAGGGCATGCAGTTCGCGCATGGCGCGCAGGCTGGTGCAGAGCACAAAAGCCCGGCCCCGACTGGCCTTGATCACAGGCAAGGCCATCGCAGCCACTGCGGCGGCATAGCCTGCGCTATTGGGCTCAGGCATGCCTTGCGGCACATAGAACAAACCCTGACTGCCATAATCGAAGGGGCTGTTCCAGTAACCTGTGCTGGCTTGCTCTAGGCCCATTTGCGTCAGGTAATGGCTGAAATCACTCTTAACCGCCAGCGTGGCCGAGGTAAACACCCAAGCGCGTGGCTGGGCGTTAAGCTGCTTGCTGAAGCCAGCGGCCACCGACAATGGCGTGGCATGCAGCTGAACTGACTGCGTAAACACTTCTACCAACGCACCAGGTTGGGGTCTTCGGCCGATAGCCAGCGTTGCAGCATGACTTTAAGGGCTTGGGCACGCTGCCAGCAGTTTTCCACCGCAGGCTCACGCGCGGCCTGGGTTTCCAGTATGGCATCCAGGGCGGCGAGTTTTTCCTGCATCAAGACATAAGCGCTCTCGAAATTGCGCAAGGCCAAGGCCTTTTGTACTGGCAGGCGTGCGCCTTCATAGGCAAAAATCAGGCGGAAATCGCGCACGGCTTTTTCCAGCGCAGCCGTGGCCTCGGGCAAGGCGGTGCAGTCCTTGATGCTGGTGATGTATTCGGTGTGCGCATCGCGCGCCAGCTCCATCAACTGGGTGGTGGAATAGCCTTCACCAAAGAAAGCCCCTGCCACTGCAGGCAACTGATGGGCCTCGTCAAAAATCACGGTATTGGCCGAGGGCAATAATTCGGCCACACCCTCATCGCGCAGCATGACATCGGCAAAGAACAAATGATGGTTAACCACCACCACATCGGCGGCCAGTGCGCGTTTGCGCGCCTCCATCACAAAGCACTCTTTGTAATGTGCGCATTCCTGACCCATGCAGTTATCGCGCGTTGAGGTCACGGCGGGCCAAATGGTGGCGCTTTCCGGCACGGCGGTCAGCTCGCTCTTGTCTCCGGTGGCGCTGTTTTCGGCAAAGGCCTGGATTTTGTGCACATAAGTGGCATCTTCGCGCGAGAAAAACTTGCCCTCGCTCATGGCACGCTGCAAATGGAAGTGGCAGACATAGTTGGATCTGCCCTTGAGCATGGCCACGGTCACAGGCACCTTGAGTGCATCGCGCACTGCGGGCAAATCGCGGTTATAAAGCTGATCCTGCAGGGTTTTGGTGCCAGTGGAAATAATCACCTTGCCGCCAGAGAGCAAAGCGGGCACCAGATAGGCAAAGGTCTTGCCTGTGCCTGTGCCCGCCTCGGCCACCAACTGGCGATTGCCCTTGATGGCTTCAGCAATGGCCAGGGCCATTTCCTGCTGCTGCACCCGCGAGCGATAACCAGGGATGGTTTCAGCCAGGGGGCCTTGCGCGGAAAACACGTGCTGCAGATCGCTACTGAGGTCGCTCAAGCGGGGGCTTTCAAATCGGGAGGAAAATACCCCGCCATTATACTGGAGTTGCCCGCAGTTTCCCCGCTGCGTTCATGCACTAAGCCATGGGCTACATCCCATAGTTGGCTTAGTGAGCAAGTGCTGGCTTACGCGGCTGCGCCGAGGCTGGCAAGCCGAATAGATGGTCAAAGACCAAATTGAATAAATAGGTATAGATCAGGAAAAACACAATCAGCCCGGCATCCATCACCAGCGCCTGCCACCAGCTCACTTGCAGCCACCAGGCAAACAAGGCACCAGCGTGATCACCAGCCCCAGTTCAAAACCCAGCGCATGGGCAATGCGGCGCTTGATACTACGTCCCGCCTCGGCTTGTTTGGCTTCCCAGGCTTCAAACATGGTGTTGTAAATGAGGTTCCACACCAGGGCCACCAGCGAGGAAGCCACGCCAGCCACCCCCGCATGCGCCAGGGATTGGCCTGAAAACAAGGCCAGCCCTATGCTGGTGAATAACATGGCAAACATTTCATAGAAACTGACATAAACCAGCTTGCGCTTGATGCCTTGCATGATGCTCTCCCAACTTAGTCAATGGTAGGCATTTTATTTGGCATATCCTGATATAAAAAGTTAGTATCTATCAATATTTTTGACAGATGATATTCAAAACTTACCGATGGCATTTAGTAGCGACAACCTCAAAGTCTTACTGGCCGTGCTCGATCATGGCTCTTTCTCTGCCGCTGCGCGCCAGCTTGGTAAAGTGCCTTCGGCAGTGAGCATGACCATTGCCCAGCTTGAGGCTGAGCTGGACTTGGTATTGTTTGACCGCAGCGGACGTGAACCACGCCCCACCGAGGCGGCACGTGCTTTGGAGCCGCAAGCCCGGCAAGTCGCCAGCCAGATGCGGCAATTGCAGGCCCATGCTTTAAGCTTGCATCAGGGCCTGGAGCAGCGACTCAGCATCGCCATCGCGCCTGAGCTGCTTTATGGTCCCTGGAACCAGCCTTTGGCCAAGCTCGCCTCTGAGTTTCCTGCGCTGGAGGTGGAAGTATTATCTGCACCTCAAGCCGATGCACTGCGCATGCTGCATGAAGGCTGTGTGCAACTGGCGCTGGTGTTTGAACGCCCGGCTGCCGATGAGCGCGAGGCCTTTCAGGAGCTCAGCAGCGAAATCCTGCTGGCGGTGGTTGCCCCCGGGCACCCCTTGCAGCAATCCACGCAATTACTCAGAGATAGTGACCTTCTGAACAGCAGGCAAATCGTCATTGCCAGCCGTGGGGATGAGCATCATGACCCGCGTTTGCGCATAGCTAGGCAGATATGGCGTACCGATAGCCACCTCGCCAGTTTGGCGCTGGTGCAAGCCGGCTTGGGTTGGGCCTTCCTGCCGCAAGGCCTGGTGACGCCGCTGGTCAAAAGCGGCGCGCTACATGTGTTAAGCCTGGAAAATATGAGCAACCAGTTAAGGCTGTGGGTAGATATGGTGTGGAGCCGGGAACGCCCGCTGGGGCTAGGGGCCAGCCGTTTTATTGCCCTGCTGCAGCAGGGTAGCCATGACGCCTGGAAAAGCGCTTAAGGCTAAAGATCAACACCAATCTGGGTTAGGCAGGCCGGCAAATACCTGGCGCAAACCGTCTGACCAGCCTGACGTATGCTGGCGTAATAGGCGTCATGCTCGGTGATGCGCTGCTTGCAATCGGCATGCAGGCTATCACTGCGGTAGATAAGAATATCAATGGGCGGTGCCACCGAGATATTGCTGCGTATGGTGGAATCAAATGAAATCAGCACACACTTCACCACTTCCATAATGTCGCTATCGTGGCTGACTACGCGGTCTATGATGGGTTTGCCGTACTTGGTTTCACCAATCTGGAAATACGGCGTTTCCTGGCTGGCTTCAATAAAGTTGCCTGCGGCATAGATGGAAAACAAACGCGGCGCTTCACCCTTGATCTGGCCGCCCACCAGAATGCTGGCATTGAATTCGGTGTTGTGGTTTTTCAGGTGCTCGTTATCCAGCTCGTAGACCACACGCAGTTGCTCGCCTATCAATCTGGCGGCATCAAACAGATTGGCCACATTGTGCAGGTGCTCACCGTCATCACGCTTGATGGCATCGCGCAGGCGGTTGATCACTGCCTGAGTGATGGCAAGATTGCCTGCACTCATCAGCGTAATCACGCGCTCGCCCCTGACTTCAAACACATTCATCTTGGGGAAAACTGCCACATGATCTACACCTGCATTGGTGCGGGTATCCGAGGCCAGCACCAGGCCCTGGTCTAACAGTAAGGCAACACAGTAAGTCATGCGGGTATCTGCGAGTTGAAGACAAGTTGAATAATGGCTTTCATCATACCTAGCAGCACTCAGCTCGACAATACGAAAGCCATCGGCTTGCAGTACACTTGTTCTTTTGTCTTGAAGAACACGCGCCATGGAATATCGCAATCTCGGTCAATCCGACCTCAAGGTTTCCGCCATCTGCCTGGGCACCATGACTTTTGGCGACCAGAACACCGAAGCACAAGGTCATGAACAACTGGACTACGCCCTGGCTCAGGGCATTAATTTCATTGATACCGCCGAAATGTATCCGGTGCCGCCCAAGGCCGATACCTTCACCCGTACCGAAAGCATCATAGGCACCTGGCTCAAGCGCCAGCCGCGCGACAAGGTGATACTGGCGAGCAAGGTTTCCGGCGGTAACCGCAAGCTGGAATGGATACGTGGTGGGCCTACCGCCGTCGATAGAGACAATGTACGCAGCGCAATTGAAGGCTCGCTGAAGCGCTTGCAGACCGATTACCTCGATCTCTACCAAATTCATTGGCCAGAAAGAAATGTGCCTATCTTTGGCCAGTACCAGTTCGACCCGAGCAAGGAAAAGCAATGGGTGAGCATACAAACCCAACTGGAAGTGCTGGCGGAACTGGTGCAGGAAGGCAAGGTACGCTACGTTGGTGTTTCAAATGAACAACCGTGGGGTGTCATGGAGTTCCTGCGCGTGGCCAAGGAATATGACCTGCCGCGTATCGCCTCCATCCAGAACAGCTATAGCCTGCTTAACCGTGGTTTCGAGTTTGGCATGACCGAGTTGATCTACCGTGAGCAGGTGAGCCTGACAGCATACTCGCCCATGGCCTTTGGTCATCTGAGTGGCAAATATATTGCGACCCGCAAGCCCAGGGCCGGGTCAATCTCTTCCCCGGTTATGCCCAGCGCTACACCAAGCCCAATGTGCAGCCTGCCACTGCCGCTTACGCTGCCTTGGCACACAAGCATGGCATGAGCCCGGCGCAGCTGGCGCTATCCTTTGTTTACCACCGCTGGTTTGTTACCAGCACGATTATTGGGGCCACCAGCATGTTGCAGTTGCAAGAGAATATTCAGGCCTGGCAAAAGCCTTTGTCTGCCGAAATTCTGCAAGAGATAGAAGCAATACATTTGCGCTATATGAACCCTGCGCCTTAAGCGCAAGCTAGCATCAGCTAATAAAAAATGGGCGCTGTAGCGCCCATTTTTATTTAACCAGCAAGCCTAGTTGCAGCGCTGCTACATCAGTTGGGCACCTTGAACCAGGCCACGGTCTGCGCCAGTTGATCTGCCTGATCCTGCAATGAAGCGGCGGCAGCGGCGGCCTGTTCTACCAGGGCTGCATTCTGCTGCGTCACCTCATCCATCTGCGTGATGGCAATATTGACCTGATCTATGCCGCTGCTTTGCTCCTGGCTGGCATTGCTGATTTCGCTCATGATGCCAGTGACGCGTTTTACGCTATCCACAATCTCCTGCATGGTGGCCCCGGCTTCTTCCACCAGCTTTTCGCCTGTATCCACGCGTGCCACTGAGTTGGCGATCAATTCCTTGATTTCCTTGGCGGCCACCGCCGAGCGCTGCGCCAGGCCGCGCACTTCAGAAGCCACCACGGCAAAGCCTCGCCCATGCTCACCCGCACGCGCCGCTTCTACCGCCGCATTCAGCGCCAGAATATTGGTCTGGAAGGCAATGCCGTCTATGACCGAGATAATGTCTTCCACCCGACGTGAAGCTTCATTGATAGACGCCATGGTGGCCACTACCTGAGCCACCACCTTGCCGCCGCGCACGGCAATTTCGGCCGAGGATGACACCAGAGTATTGGCGTGACGGGCATTGTCGGCATTCTGCTTTACGGCGGAAGTAATCTGCTCCATGGAAGAAGCGGTTTCTTCCAGCGCACTGGCTTGCTCTTCCGTGCGTGACGACAGGTCGAGATTGCCGCTGGCAATTTCGCTGGAGCCTGTAGCGATGGTGTCTGTACCCAGCCTCACCTTGCTGACGATGGTGGTCAGCCTATTGTTCATTTCCTTGAGTGCTTGCAGCAACTGCCCGGTTTCATCACTGGATTGCACCACAATCTGCGCTGTCAGATCGCCACTGGCGACAGTCTTGGCAATTTCAATTGCGCTGTGCAAGGGTTGAGTTACTCCACTGATAATCCAATAGGTCAGGCTGGCACCAAAGGCCATCAGCACCAGCAAAGCCAGCAACATGATGGTCAAGGCCAGGCTGTACTGCTGCTGCGCAGCCGCCTGATTTTCTGCACGTATACGCGCCGAGTGCTCACCTACATAAGCCACAATTTCATCTATCTGCTGCGTGGGTGCTCTATCCATGCCCTTGACCAGGCCATCCACGGTTTGGGTACTGTCCAGGCGCTGCTGGTCATAGGCATTGAGTGCCTGCAGATAGCTGCTTTGCAATTGCTTCAAGGCCTGCCGCGCTTCTTGTACCTTGGGCGTGTCCAGACCTAGCTGGCTGAAAAGCTGTTGCAGCCTGCCCAGTTCATCCTGGGTTTCCTGCCCGGTTTTGGCGAAGGCATCTCTGTATTTGTTGAAAGCCTGGGCATCATGGCCGCGCACCAGGATATTTTTCCATTCCTGAATCTGGATCTTGAAGGTGACCTGCGCCTTGCGCGCGGTATTGACCGCATCTTCAGCCGCAGCAGCCTGACTCAGACTGAGCTGCAATAAATCATTGGTTCTGCTCAGCGAGTTCCAGGCCACCAGGCCTAGAATGAGTGAACCCAGCAACAGGATGGCACTGAGGCCGACCAGACGGGTAGAAATAGATAAGTTGTTCAGTTGCATGGTGGTGTTGTGTTGCGTGACTCAAGGGAGGACGGGTAGATGCAGTTCATTGCCAGTACAGTTCATTACTAGTACAGCTAATTTCTACAGCAACTTATTAGATTAACGCGGGTGCAAGATCAGGCAAGCCTAATGCGGCAAGGTGATGATGGTAGGCAATAATTGTGACAAATTTATGTAAATTCGATGACGCCAGTACTAGTTCTGCGGCTGCGCAATTTACCTAATTAAAGTCATTATTAAAAGCACTTTATTAACATGGCCTTATCGAAAATCCTCAGCCTAGAGGTGTCCTTTTTTATTTCTCACGTGTCATTACTAGTAGAAGCAGCAAAATCGCCTTTTAGCAACAACGATACGAGCGAATTGATTCGCCGCACATTTCCCTGACACTCCCCTCCCTTTTGGGAGGGATTTATTTGATTTACCCTCTTAGACTCACATCCCCAAGCCTAGCGCGTCTTACTGGCATCATGTCATGGCTAGCATCTTGCCCTTGAATGATGCTCTAATAGTCCATGTCTACAGCCCTGTTAGCGCTTATACCTGCAGTGGCTGGCTATCTTGATCCCCCCATTCAGGAGCACTGATGCAAATCGTTTTTTTCAGCACCCAGGCCTACGACCGTGAAAGTTTTCTCTCGCAGCCCGCATTGAGTGACTGCGAGCTGGTGTTCCAGCAACCCAAACTGACTGTGGATACCGCCGTGCTCGCCGCAGGGGCCGAGGTGGTGTGTGCGTTCATCAATGATGATCTTTCCGCAGCTGTACTGGAAAAGCTGGCCGCAGGCGGCACACGTTTGATTGCACTGCGCTCGGCAGGCTATAACCATATTGATCTTGAAGCCGCCAAGCGCCTGGCGCTGGCCGTGGTGCACGTGCCCTCATACTCGCCCCACGCGATTGCCGAGCACACCATCGCACTGATATTGGCGCTCAACCGTCACCTCAACCGAGCTTATAACCGCACCCGCGAAGGCGATTTCAGCCTGCGCGGGCTGACTGGCTTTGATCTGGTGAACAAGACGGTGGGCATTATAGGCACCGGGCAAATAGGCGCGGCTTTCGCCCGCATCATGGCGGGCTTTGGTTGCAGGCTGCTGGCTTATGACCCTTACCCCAATCCTGAGGTAATAGCACTGGGGGCCGAGTATCTGCCACTGGAACAGTTGTTTCCGCAAGCACATATCGTCAGCCTGCACTGTCCGCTAAGCCCGGCCACGCATCATTTGATTAACCCCCAGACCCTGGCCCTGATGCAAAAAGGCAGCATGCTGATCAATACCAGCCGCGGCGCCCTGGTCGACACGCCCGCCGTGATTGAGGCATTAAAAACTGGCCATCTGGGCCACTTGGGGCTGGATGTCTATGAAGAAGAAGCAGACTTGTTCTTCTCTGATCTTTCCGACTATCCGCTGCAGGATGATGTATTGGCCAGACTGTTGACCTTCCCCAATGTCATCATCACCGCGCATCAGGCATTTTTGACGCGCGAGGCCCTGGCTGGGATTGCCAGCACCACGCTGCTGAATGTTGCCGCCTGGCGGCGTGGTCAGCCGCAGAATCTGGTGCAGCCAGGCTAGCCATGCACCCGCTTACACTGGCCTGGCGCAGCGTTTGAGTATCAGCACTGAAGCCTTGCCAAAGCCATAACTGGTGGTGATCAGGCTGGCAAACAGGTAGTACTGAAACAACTGCGGCCAGAAGCCTACCGGTGGTGCCGCGCTATCCAGCGCCGGGAAGATAGCCATCAGCAGAAACAGGCTGGAATTGGTGAAAGCCCCTACCACCATGGCCCAGCGCACATGCCAAGGCAAGGCCACGCGTGCGGCGTAAAAGCCCAGTATCAGCGCCGACATCAAGAGAAAATCGATATGCGCCTGTAGTATGCGCGTCTGTTTGCCGGGGAAAATCTCTGCCAGGCTGGGCAAACCCGGCAATTGCACACCGAAGTTGAGGCCTACCATGCACCAGGCCAGAATCAAGGCCATGATGATCCACATACAAGCCCCGCGCAGCATGACAATATTGTGCTGCTCTGCCCCCGGGGTTTGCACTGGACGCAGTGTTGAATGCGGCAGTGTTGAATGTTGCGCTGTTGAGTGATGCGATGTGGCAGCCGCTGCTGCAGAGGCTGAACCATGCCCGGCCAAGCTGGTATCTGACATGTTATTGCTCCCATGCTAAGTGTGCCGCCATTATGCTCAGCTAGTGCAGCGACGACTTGTCTGGAAAAGCAGTAAAACTTGTCTATAACGGTGGTTTGCGAATTTACCCCGGGACTGCCTTTAGCTAACATGGCTGTCAGCTCATGCAAGGCATTAGCCCAGGCATTGAAAGGTCTACACCAAAGGTTTACACCATGGACAGCGCCACCCCCAGCCTATTACTCAGCACAGCCCAACATCCGCCCAGCCAGCGCCGTGCCTGGCTGCAGCAGGCTATCGCCGAGTCTTATACCCATGTCAGTGTCAGCCCCAGCGGCAAGCTGCCCTTGTTCAATGAAATGCGTATCTATCCCTGGCAGTCATTGCAGCTGTCCATCATCAGCTCCAACGGCATACAGATACAGCGCCAGGCGGGCGAATGCGACAAGATCAGCCAGGATGCCTATTTCGCTGTGGTATTACTTTCGGGTCAATATTTGCTGGAGCAGCAAGGGCGGGAAACATTTTTGCAAGCTGGCGATATCGCGCTTTATGACGCTACACGCCCGCACCGCATTCAGTGCCCAGGGCCGTTTTCCAAGCTGATCATTTCCATCCCGCGCACCTTGTTACGCCAATCCCTGGCCGGGGTGGAACATTGCACCGCACGTGCCATCAGTCATCAGCACGGCATGGGGGCTATCAGCTCGAGTTTTCTGCAATCGGCGGCACGCCATGTAAGTAGCTTGCAGCAGGCAGATTTTGCCGCGCTGGCACCTCAGGCGCTGAATTTGATCAGCGCCGCACTCAATAGCATCAAACCTGAGGACGCCGTGATAGGGCGTTGCCGCTCGCTCTCGCTGTATATGGCCAAGCAGTTTATTGAGCAGCATTTGCACCAAACCCAGCTAGACAGTAGTTTGATCGCCGCGGGCACAGGCTATAGCAGCCGCTACCTCAATGCATTGTTTGCGGAAGAAGGTAGCGCCATGATGCGTTATGTTTGGCAGCGTCGCCTGGAAAAATGCCGCCAGGATTTAGCCAGCCAAGCACTGCGCGGGCAAAGTATTTCCACCATCGCCATGCACTGGGGCTTTAATGATCTGGCGCACTTCAGCCGCCGCTTTCACCTGGCCTTTGGCAGTTCACCCCGCGCTTATCGTCAGCAGGCTCAAGCAGATGAGCATCAAGCAGACTCTACCAGCTGATTAAGCAGCCTATCCAGGCGCGGCGCAATCAGCAGTATGGCAATCAACACCACAGGCCAGGCCGTGGTAAATGCCTGCCACCACAAGCCAGGAAATGCCTGCGCCGTCACCCCATGCCGCCAGAGAATCACCGCCGATACCAGCATCGAGGTGGTCAGGGACATCAACACGGCAAACAGCAGTTTGCGGTAACGCGCAGGTATTTTTCTGGTCATGGCATAGGGCTATGGGTAGTGATAGGTAGCAAGCGTTGCAAGACTTACCAGGGCAAGGCCTGACCATCGTGGAAGAAGCCGCCAGTGGCACCATTGGCATCCAGGGTGGCGAGTTGCACGCTGGTTTTACCGCTACCTTCCACTTCCATGGGGGCATTTTCTCCGCCCAGATCCGTCTTGACCCAACCCGGATGCGCGGCGTTGACCTTGATGCCGCTGCCCTTGAGTTCATCTGCCAAGTGCACGGTATAGGCATTGAGGGCAGTCTTGGAGGCGTTGTAAGCCACACTCTTGGCCTGGGCAATCGGTGAGTCTTCCTGGCTATGCAAGGTGAGAGAAGCGAGGATGCTGGAGAGGTTGACGATACGCCCAGCCGGAGACTGGCGGATCAAGGGCAGCAAGGCCTGGGTCAGCTCTATCACCGCAAAGAAATTGATCTCGAAGGTATCGCGCAGTACGGCAGGACTGACGCTGCTGCTCTGGTTGCCGCCTATCAGGGTTTCACGCAGCACACCTGCATTGTTGACCAGGATATCCAGCTTGCCATAGTGCTTTTGCAGATGCGTCACCACGCCAGCAATGCTGTCAGCCTGGCTGGCATCATAGTGTATGGCCTCGGCTTCTATATTCTGGCGCTTGAGTTCAGCCACGGCAGCCTCGCCCCTGGGCAGATCGCGCACCCCTATCACTACCTTGATACCACGTTGCCCTAGCTCTCTGGCGGTCTCCAAACCTATGCCGCGATTACCGCCAGTGATGAAAGCGACTGTGCCTTGAAATTGACTCATGCTGATCTCCTGTTAATTTATGTACCGATTGGTAATTAAATATTAAAGCCACTGATTTAGTGCTGTCAATATATTTTTACCGAATGGTATAATATTCGTATCAACCCTCAGTAATCATGGAGTACATGATGGAAGAAACCCGCAGAAGTCGTGGCCGTCCCAGCCAGTTCGATGCGCAAATCGCGCTAGAGACCGCCATGGAATTATTCTGGGCTCAAGGTTATGAAGGCACCTCCATGGCCGAGCTGACCGAGGCCATGAATATCAACAAGCCCAGCCTGTATGCCGCGTTTGGCAGCAAGGAGAATCTGTTCAAGCTGGCGCTGGAGCACTACCTCAAAGGCTCAATCAGCTTTATTTCTGCCGCGCTGCAAGCGCCCACTGCCTATGAAGTTGTACAGCAGTTATTGTTGAATAGCGCGCGCTTCTTGACGCAAGAGGACAAGCCCGCAGGCTGTATGGTCAATCTGGGCTCACTCAGTTGTGGCAAGGAAGCTGCGCCAGTCCAGCAGGTGTTGATCGCACGTAGAAAGCAGTTTGAAGCGGCGCTGCTGCAACGCTTTGAACGCGCACAGGCTGAGGGGGAATTGACTGCAGGGACCCAGGCTGCTGATCTCGCCAAGTATGTGGCCACCCTGCATCAAGGCATGAGCATACAGGCAGCCAGCGGTGCCAGCCGTGAGGCGCTGGAAGCGCTAGTGAATATGGTGTTGGCTAATTGGCCGGGTAAAAAAGCCGCAGAACTTCATCTTGAAAACTAAAGCCTGAGAACTAAAGCCTTAAAACGCTAGGCCTTAAAACGCTAGGCCTGAAAAGGCAAGGTTTTAAACCTAGCCCGGGCGTTTGGCAAAGAATTGAATAGGCTGCGGTGGCGGCATCTGGGTGACGTGTTTACGCACCTTGCCCATCACATGCATTTCGCAGCGTTTGCAGTCGAACTTGAGGCTGATTCTGTCCTTGCCGCTGATCAAGGTCATAGGCTCGGCAGTAATCGTGCCCTGCACGCCTATCACGCCCTTGGCCTCCTTGGGGCACATGGCAAAGCTGTAGCGCAAGCAGTGCTTGGTAATCATCACTGGCACTTCATCCAGTTCTTCATTCGCTTCATATGCCGCCGCCACTGCACTGACGCCATGTTTTTCGTAGAACTCGCGTGCCTGCTTGTTATAGACATTGGACAGATAGCTCAAGGTATCTTGCGGATACTTGGCGGGTGGCTCTACCGCCTTGCCCGGCTGCGGACGCTGATAGCCTAGAAGACGCGTAGCCTGTAACTGGCTCACCGCCTCACGACGTAGCTGATTGATGGTAGAAGCCGGAATAAACCAGGGCTGACTGAGATCCAGCTGAATATCGCGCGCGGCAAACTCGGTATTGCCCAGCTTGCCCAGATGCTCACGCAGGCTGGCCATGGTTTTTTCTGCCTGCTCCGCCGGACGCTTTTCCACGCTGCATTGCACATACGCCATATAGCCATCTTCATCCTGCATGCTGAGGGCAAAACCCTCACTGGTCTCTTGCAAATGCAGGCTGACATCGATACGGCGCTGGGCAGAATCTTTCTCCAGCAGGCGCAGGAAAGCGTGATCGCGGTTACGGTATACCGTCATATTGCGGCGCATATCTGCGGGCATTTCATTGGGGTATAAGCGCTTGCCCTGCACGGTGTTAATGCGCATGCCCGTCAATTCCTTGTGCACATCAAAGAAGCAGACGCCATCGCCATTGTGTAGCTCTAGTGTGGTATCTACCTCGAAGTAGTCAGCCCCCACCTTGGTGACCTTGCCCATTTCCTCACCCGCAAACTTGGGCGTATCAAAGGCGCCTACTTCTTCGCCGCGGCCATGCAGGAAGTATTCCGTGGTACTGCGGTTAAAGGTTTTTTCCGGCTGCGGCACAAAGCTGAAGATGGCACGGCCAGAAGAAGCACGCTGATATTGTGGGCTGTCTTCCAGTATCTCGTCCAGCAACTGCCTGTAGTAGGCGGTGGCGTTTTTGACGTAGGCGATATCCTTGTAGCGGCCTTCTATCTTGAAGGCGCTCACGCCCGCCTCAGCCAGCGCTCTCAGGTTGGCGCTCTGGTCGTTATCGCGCATGGAGAGCAAATGCTTGTCCTTGGCAAGAATGCGGCCCTGGCTATCTTCCAGCGTATAAGGCAAACGGCATTCCTGCGAGCATTCACCACGGTTGGCGCTGCGGCCAGTATGGGCATGGCTGATATAGCACTGGCCGCTAAAGGCCACGCACAGTGCGCCATGAATAAAGAATTCCAGATTACAACTGGTGGCCGCCGCCACCTGCTGTATGGTCTTGAGGTCCATTTCCCGCGCCAGCACAATCTGGGTAAAACCAACCTGGTCGAGAAACACCGCTTTATCGACGCTGCGGATATCGGTCTGGGTGCTGGCATGCAGTTGTATGGGCGGCAAATCCATCTGCAACAGTCCCATATCCTGCACAATCAGGGCATCAACGCCTGTGTCATACAGCTGCCACACCATCTGCCGCGCGGCTTCCAGCTCGTTGTCGTGGAAAATGGTGTTGAAGGCGACAAATACTTCAGAGTGGAATTTGTGCGCGTGATTGACCAGGCGAGCGATATCTTCCAGCGAGTTTTCCGCCTTGGCGCGCGCACCGAATGCCGGGCCACCAATGTAGACGGCATCTGCCCCGTGATTGATGGCGGCAATGCCGTAATCAGCATTACGGGCTGGAGCGAGCAATTCAAGATGACGGCGGCTAATGGTCATGGGCAAACGGTACAGGTCATGGACGGAAATGAGTTGCCTTCAAAAAACTAAGCAACTCCCATAAAAGGATGCGCAATATACCACAATCATGCAAGGGCTGTAGCCAGATTGCCCAAGCGCATCAATATGATAGTGCAGATAGTGCAGATAGTGCGTAGGCCTTAGATCACGACCTTGGCGGTCTGGCTCTACAACAAGTCACTGCTTGCGCTATCATGCTAAGCATCAAATTATGCGATCAAGCAGCCCAAGCGCTGCTGGGCCACCCATTGAAAGGAATGCTGCATGCGCGCCATACGCACTATCTGTTTCACCATCTGCATATTCTGTATCCTGGCCAGCCTGCTGCTGGGCGTGGCCATGATCTGGGATTGGGTCAAGGATTCCGACTTTATCCATAAAAGCTTTATGACCCTGGGCGTGTTGTTCCTGGCCTCGCTGCTGACACTCTCAGTCGCCCGCAAGCTGGGCATCAAGGACGAATAAGGGTTTTAGCGCCAAGCTATTAGACTACTTAGCTTTAACCCCTTCTTCTCGTCCCGCAGCTTCAGTCAGAAAAGCCACATTGTCGCGGGTGAAGAAGCCCTGGAAATCGCCAAAGCGCTGTACGTATTCTATGATCAGCGAGGAATGCTCTGAAGCATTAGAGAATATCTGCTTCAAACCCTCCTCGCGCGAGCCCACTACATCCAGCAAGAAGCCCTGGCCTTCCGAGGCTATCGCATTCACTGCAAATTCTATATTTTCCAGCCCATCACGCTCGCCATCCCGCACCGCTACCGCAATGTGATGCAAGCGCGGGCCATAGTTGCGCACAAAGGTCTCGGTGGGCGAAGGCAGATGCTCTAGATGATTGACGAAGTACGGTGTGTTATTGGCGGTGAATACCTTGGCCGGGCTTTTGTATTCCGGCAGGCCATGGGCGCTTTTGGTGACATTGGTGGAGGAGTTTTGATCCTTGATGTTGTAAGCGCCCCAGAAGTAATAGCTGGACCAGGACAGATACTCCAGTATCGCCACCTCGCGATTCTGGCTATAGACCCGAGTCGCCAGATGGTCTATGGGTAACAGCAGATCAGTAATCCGCAAGCGTTCCTGCAATTGCTTGGCCGCCTCATAGACCTGCTGTACGGCACTATCTATCTTGCTCACCCCCAGCGCATAGACGCGGGTTTCGTCAGGTGCGCGCTCCAGATAAGCAACAATATTATGCGTGTAAGGTGAGGGCTTGCTCACCGCCAGATTGCCCGGCAGTTCCAGCTTGCGGATCTCGTCCTGATTGAAAAAGCGGAACTCGCGCTCCTGCTGCAACTTCACTACATCGTGCAGATTATCTACACGGATGATCTCGCCCATGTAACGGCTATTGGGCTTGCGCGCGCCCACCGGGTAAATTTCATTCAGACTGCGGAAGATGCCGCGCAGGTTGGGGTCTTTGACCTCGCGCACCAGGATATCGGGAGAATCCAGGTCTATGCGCAGCACATGCGTCCAGTGCGATTCACTCTCCAGCGTTACCAGATAATGATACGAGGTCATGAAACATAGCTCACCGACGTATTTGATCGAGTGGCCGGGGTCTACCGTGATCATCAGCGCATCAATCTCATGCACCATAGCGGTCAGCCCCAAGGCATCGCGCTCCTCCAGCAGCTTGAGCAGATACTCCTCAAAAAATGCCGAATTTTCCTTGTCGCCATGTCGGGCAAAATGCAGTGAATCCATGTACGCTCCCTGCTGGGTCAGCAATGCTGACGATTGATTGCATCAGGTGATTCGCCAGGGCGTTATTGGGCAGGCTGTCATTAAGTAAATAACGCTGGCTAGCTGTGAAAGCACTTCAATATTAAGCCATGACTTAAGCCCATGACCAGCGCGGCCATGGGCGTGTGGGCTTTTCAGTGCAGAAATCAGCGCGCTGGCTACTGCTGCGCCTGACTGGATTGGGACTGTCGGCTGTGCAACTGATCCACATGCACCCCCACGCTCATGGTTTCCAGGCCACCGCCCACACGCATGCCGCTCACTGGGCAGGCATCACGGTAATCCAGCCCGGTGGCCAACCGCACGTGTACGCCATTGGTGCGGCAGCGATTGGAAACATCAAAACTGGCCCAGCCCACCTCTGGCAGCCAGGCATCGGCCCAGGCATGGCTTTCCAGCAGGCTGCCATCGTTGGTAAAAAGATATCCGCTGACATAACGCGCAGGTACGCCTAGCTGGCGGCAGCAGGCGATAAAGATATGCGCATGATCCTGGCACACGCCCTTGCCCGCCTGGAACGCTTCCGCGGCGTTGGTATTCACGGCGGTCACGCCCTTGAGATAAGGTACACGATCCACAATGCCAAACATCAGGGCTTCCAGGCTGTCCTCATCTATGGTTTCGCGGCGGAACTGCTCGGCAAACTGACGCAGGCCTGCATCTACATAGGTGAGGTCGGTAGCGCGTAGGTAAATACCGCGCGGCAGCGTGTCATCCAAGGGTGGGGTATCCAGCCCGGTTTCCACCTCGCCAGTGGCTATGATGTTGATTTCTTCATGTGGGGTATCCAGCACCAGAATATGCGCGGCATTGCCATGAGCATCGTCATGGCGCTGCAAATGGCCGTTGACGCGGATTTCCCAACGCTTGACGCGCTGACCAAAGCCATCCTGCGGCGTCAGGCGCAGCTGTTGTATGGTGTAATTCACAACGTCGGTATAGAGATAATGCGTGCGGTGATTAATGCTCAACTGCATGGTGGCTCTCCTGGCAAATTCTCTAGAAGGATATTCCCTTAGATGGTGGCATTGAGGTGAATGGGGGCGTTAAGGAAAGCACGTTGAATTTCCGCACCCAGCTTGTTGTTGGAGTCTATGAAGTCCGCGAGGAATTCATGCAAACCTTCCTGGAAAATATCGTCCATACGGCCATAGCGCAGCCGGGAATGCAGCTCACCTGCCAGCCTGCGGCATTCGCTGCTATGGCGGCTACTCAGCTGATCGAGTATGGGCGTGATCTCGGAGAAGCAGGCATGCAGCGAGCGCGGCATATCTTCACGCAGCACCAGCAGCTCGGCCACACGCCAGGGTTCTATCGCGTCGTTGAAGACTTTTTGATAAGCCTGAAACGCCGACACTGCGCGTAATACCGCGCTCCATTCGTAGTAATCCACTGCCCCGCCTATCTCGGCATCGCGCGGTAGCAATAGGTGGTATTTCACATCCAGCAATCGCGCCGTATTATCAGCGCGCTCTATAAAGGTGCCCAGACGCAGAAAGCGGAAGGCATCGTCGCGCAGCATGGTGCCAAAGCTGACACCACGGAATAGATGTGAGCGCGATTTGACCCAATCGCAGAATTCACCCAGGCCTTTTTTCATCAAGTCCATGCCGACAAACTGGCTGAATTCCAGCCACAGTGCATTGATGTTTTCCCAGGTTTCCGCCGACAGCGTCACGCGCACTGCCCTGGCATTCTCACGCGCGCTGCGCAAAGCGTTATAGATGCTGGAGGGGTTATGCGTATCCATGGCCAGATAGCGCACCACTCCTGCGGCGGTGACTTCGCCATATTCGCGTTGATAATCTTCCACCCCACCCGCAATCTGCAAGGCAGGTGCCCACAGTTGAGCTTCAGATTGGGCGGCATTGGGCACCAGCGACATGTTGTAAGTCACATCCAGCACCCGTGCCATGTTCTCAGCGCGCTCTATATAGCGCGCCATCCAGTACAAATGATCTGCGGTTCGGCTCAGCATGGCATCAATCTTTCAGAATCCAGGTGTCCTTGGTGCCACCGCCCTGGGAAGAATTCACCACCAGCGAACCTTCACGCAAGGCCACCCGGCACAACGCCCCCGGCACCAGGCTGACACTCTTGCCAGAGAGCACAAACGGCCTTAAATCCACATGCCGCGGGGCCACGCCTTTTTCCACCAGCGTCGGGCAGGTGGATAAGGCCAGCGTGGGCTGGGCGATATAGTTGGCCGGATTGGCCAGAATGCGAGCGCGGAATTCTTCCAGCTCGGCACGGCTGGCCGCAGGGCCCACCAGCATGCCGTAGCCACCCGAGCCCTGCACTTCTTTCACCACCAGTTCAGCGAGGTTAGCGAGGACATACTTGAGATCTTCTTCCTTGCTCAGCTGATAGGTGGGTACATTGGAGAGTATGGGTTCTTCGCCCAGATAGAAGCGGATCATCTGCGGCACGTAGATGTAAGTATCCTTGTCATCAGCACGCCTGTGCCTACGGCATTGGCTAGCGTGACGCCCCCATTGCGGTACACCGACAGCAGCCCGGGAACACCGAGCATGCTATCGGGCCTGAAGCTCAGCGGATCAATGAAATCGTCATCAATGCGGCGGTAAATCACATCAACACGCTTAGGGCCTTCAGTGGTGCGCATATAGACCGCGTTATTGCGCACAAACAAATCCTGCCCCTCGACCAGCTCTATGCCCATCTGCTGGGCGATAAAAGCATGCTCGAAATAGGCACTGTTATAAGCCCCAGGTGTCAGCAATACCACCGTGGGTTCCTGCACGCCGTTTTGTGCCACGGAGCGCAGGTTATTGAGCAAGACTTGGGGATAATGCTCCACAGGCGCAATGGCATGGCTGCGGAACAACTCAGGGAACAAGCGCATCATCATCTTGCGGTTTTCCAGCATGTAGGAAACTCCGGATGGCGTGCGCAGATTATCTTCCAGCACGTAGAAGTCATTTTCCCCTGTGCGCACCAGGTCTATGCCAGCGATATGGGCGTATATACCCTTGGGCACATCGACGCCGAACATTTCAGGGCGATACTGGCTATTGGCCAAGATGCTGGCAGGCACTATGCCCGCTTGATGATGTTTTGCTCATGATAGATATCATGCAGAAACATATTGAGCGCCTTGACGCGCTGAATGGCACCATCAGACAGCCGTGTCCATTCGGCTGCCGAGAGCAGACGCGGAATCACATCGAAGGGAATCAGGCGCTCGGAACCTGCATCCTCGCCATAAACATTGAAAGTGATGCCCACGCGGCGGAACAACAGCTCGGCCTCTTGGCGCTTGCTTTCAAGCTGATGCAAAGGCACATCCTGCAGCCACTGGGCATATTGGGCGTAGATAGCGCGCACTGCCGCATCGGGCAGATGCATTTCATCAAAAGCGGTGTTGGGCTTGGTTTCCATGCTTGTAGTGTCGCAAGGGTCATGCCAGGCAAAAACCCCCTTAAATTCAACAGCATGGAAAAATCCAGAGAAATTGACGCACCATAATGGCGCATGGCGCTAGACAGCAGGCTCTGCCTTAGAGCATGGCAGACAGCTGCGTGTGCTTAGTCCTTGCCTGAACGCCAGATGGACACCATCAGCATGATGCCGATGATAAAAGCCAGGAAGAAACCGAGGAAACCAAAAGCAGGCAAGCCAAATAACTCTGGCCCACCACGCACGGTCATGACGATGGAGGAACCTATGATCAATGAGGCAGTGATCAAGGCCATAGTCAGGCGGTTGGTGCTGTGATCCAGCTGATGGCCGAAATGGTCCAGGCGTTTGAGATCAAGATTGAGCTTGAGCCTGCCGCGTCCGGCCTCCTTCAATACCTGCGAGACATCGCCAGGCAGATCACCCATGGCGCTGACCGCCTTGCCAAAGCCTCGGCTGCCCTTGCGCCACAGCGTGCGCGGCATGTAGCGCTCTATGATGATTTTTTTAACAAAGGGGGTGAGGTGGCTGACGATCTGGAAATCAGGATCGAGTTGACGCCCCAGGCCTTCCAGCGTGATCAAGGCCTTGAACAGCATGGTGAGATCAGGCGGCACCGACAATTGGTTCTCACGCATGATGGTGGTGAGGTCGTTAAGCAGCACGCCAAAGCTGATGTGCTTGAGCGGTGCATTGTCATAGGTGCAGATAAATTCATCCACATCGGCACCCAGCTTGGCTTCATCCACCACCACATTGCCTGCCCAGGCAATCAGGATATCGCGCAGGGTGTCAATATCGCGTGAAACCAGCGCTGCCAGCATATCGGCAATCTCATTACGGCGGTCAACACTGATGCGCCCCACCATGCCGCAATCGATCACGGCAATCTTGTTATCGGCCAGATAGAAAATATTGCCTGGGTGCGGATCGGCATGGAAGAAGCCATCGATCAACACCATCTTCATGACCGCATCGGCACCTCTGGCCGCCAGCAAGGGCAAATCCATGCCCGCCAGCCTGGCTTCCTGCAGGCTGTTGCCAGGGATGCCGTCTATCTTTTCCATCACCAATACGCTCTCACTGGTGTAATCCCAGTAGATACGCGCAAAGCTGGTGGTTTTATCGTTGAGGAAGTTGCGCGCAAAACGCTCGGTATTGCGGCCTTCCAGCGCCAGATCCAGCTCGCGTTTCAGCGATTTGGAAAACTGGTCAACAATCTCGGTGGGGTTGAAGCGCTTGGCTTCTTCAATCTCGGCCTCTATCAGGCGGGCGATATGCGCCAGCAAGCGCAGGTCTGCATCAATGTTCTCGCGTATGCCGGGACGGCGCAGCTTGAGGATGACGGGCGTGCCATCCTGTAATTTAGCTTGGTAGACCTGGGCAATGGAAGCGCCTGCCACCGGGGTGGTATCAAAATCGCGGAATACCTCAAACGGAGATTTACCCAGCGCCGCTTCCAGGCCAGGCAGCATTTCCTCGAAAGGCACAGGCGGCACTTGATCCTGCAGCTTGGATAACTCTTCAATCCAGTTAGGCGGGAAGATATCAGGCCGCGTGGCCAGCACCTGCCCCATTTTGACGAAAGTAGGTCCCAACTCCTGCAAGGCCAGGCGTGCCCGCACTTCGGAAGGCAACTGCATGATTTCACGCGAGGCTTCAGTTCTGAGCGCATTGCCCGCACGGCGTAACCAACTGCGTTTGCCCAGACGCTCGGCAATATCGCCCCAACCATAATGCATCAGGGTGCGGGCAATGGCCCGCAAACGCCTGAAGTCACGCATGACAGAAATCGTTTCACGCAGCATAGTTTTCTTGACCCAGTCTTCTTAACCCATCGTTGTTTGTGCTTATTCTTCCTGATCCAGGCGGAAGGCGCGGCGTTCTATACGTTGCGCCAGGCTCATCAGCCTGTCACTCGCGGCATGCGCTACGCGGGCGCCTACCTGCTTCACTGCGCGTTTGCCCGCACGCTTGATCCGTCCCCCTTTGTCCTGCAAGCGCAGACGCATGGACTCGGCCAGCAATCGGGCGCGCTCGCCGGAGCTCAGTCGAAAATGTCGCGCATACTCAGCCAGGGTCTGTTCCATCTCTTGCGGACTCAGGTGGTGTAATAACTCCCGGCGCTTGGCATCTTCAACGGTATTTCTGATTTTATGAATCAGCGGAAAAGTGCTTTCATTCATCATTAATGCCCTTATTCCTGCATAGACCGGGCTATTCTACACCATGCTTTCCTGGCTTCCAGAACAGGCACTGTTACTGGTTTTGAGCAGGCAAATGTGGCCAGATTATTGACAAGTAAAGTCAATTTTTTTGTTTACAAGCACAAAAAATCCCTTTTAGAATGACGTCGATGACGCGTTTTCCTCTACTGATCACCTCTGCTTTATTGCTTTGCTCTCAGCCGCTTTTTGCCGCTGAGTCCGCCTATATCTGGCAAAGCCAAGCACAAAGCACAGCTCCGCAGAACACTGCAGAAGCCCCCAAGAGCGGCTGGTCTGACGTCGCCCAGGAAGTGCTCATCAATGCGCTCAGCCTGACAGGCATACGCTATTCCTACGGTGGAAAATCCCCAGAAACAGGCTTTGATTGCAGCGGATTTGTGCGCTATGTATTTGAGCAATCTGCCAGCATGACGCTGCCACATGGCGCAAAAGCCATCAGCAAGCTGGGCGAACCTGTTTCCACTGAACAACTGCAACCCGGTGATCTGGTGTTCTTCAACACACTGAAAACCGCGTTTTCCCATGTTGGGATTTATCTTGGGGATAATAAGTTCATTCACGCGCCCAGTTCTGGCGGTGGCATACAGGTAGTGAATATGAAAGATAGCTACTGGGCCAAGCGTTTCAACGGAGCCAGACGCATAGATAGCGACACGGTAGACGCTTCCAGCAGCAAAAATCTCGGCAAGTAACTCAAAGCTGTGCGCAACACAGCGGTCTGGTAACTAGACAGCGGTTTTATCACTAGACTTTTCAGAACTGGCATCAGCCAGGGCAGTATCCAGCATCATCATCACCACAAAACCGATAATCAAGCCACTGGTGGCAAACACCTCATGCCCCTTGCGGTGAGACTCGGGAATGATTTCGTGGCTGACCACAAACAGCATGGCACCCGCAGCAAAGCCCAAACCCCACGGCAGCAGCGCTGCCGATGAACTGACAATAGCAGCACCCAGCAATGCCCCTACGGGCTCCACCAAGCCACTTGCCATGCCTATGATGATCGCCGTCTTGCGCGAATAGCCCACCACGGCCAGCGCCATGGCCACCACAAAACCTTCAGGAATATCCTGAATGGCAATCCCGGTAGCCAGCGCACTACCGCGCACCACATCGCCCCCGGCATAACCCACGCCTATCGCCAGGCCCTCAGGCACATTGTGCAAGGCAATGGCAAAGACAAACAACCAGGTGCGCTTCAAGGCTTGTGTGCTTTGCCCTTCCACGCCCTTGATAAAGTGTTCGTGGGGCACCCAGCGCTCCAGGCTTAGCAGCAGCGCTGCCCCAATAATAATACTGATACCAACAATGGACTGCGCCCCAGGCGCTCGCCCCCTGGGCCTGGGCTGCTTCCACCCCAGGCACCACCAATGAAAAAGCACTGGCTGCCAGCATGACGCCAGCGCCAAAGCCAAACAGGGTATCCATGATGCGTTCTGGCAATTGCTTCCAGAACAGCATGGGCAATGTCCCGGCTGCCGTGGCAAACGCTGCGGCCGAGCCACCCCAGAATGCATCACGCACCTGGGGAGTGTGCCAGGCATTGCGCGCCCAATCTCCCAATAACTCCACCATGCCAACTCCCAGCAACAGTACGCTGACTGCAATGACCCACAGCCAGGCACGCTGGCGACTATTGGCAATGATGAAGGGGAAGTTCATGGGCTAATCTGCGTGGCTTAAGCCAGGGCTTCCTGATAGCGGCGGGAAACTTCATCCCAGTTCACCACATTGAAGAAAGCACCAATGTATTCAGGTCTACGGTTTTGATACTTGAGGTAGTAGGCATGCTCCCAGACATCCAGGCCCAGGATAGGCGTGTTACCAGTGGACAGTGGGCTGTCCTGGTTACCGGTGCTTTCTACCACCAATTTCTTTTCTGGCGTCACAGACAACCAGGCCCAACCGCTACCAAAGCGGGTCAATGCAGCCTTGGTGAAGGCTTCCTTGAAGGTATCAAGACCACCGATGTCGGACTTGATGGCATCAGCCAGCGCACCCTTGGGCTCGCCACCACCATTAGGTGTCAGCACTTTCCAGAACAGGCTGTGGTTGGCATGGCCGCCACCATTGTTACGCACTGGGCCGCGCAGATTTTCTGGCAGGCTGTCCAGCTTCTGCAACAAGGCTTCAACTGGCTCATTGGCAAAGCTGGTGCCTTCCAGAGCGGCATTGACGTTGTTGATATAGGTTTGGTGATGTTTGGTGTGGTGAATTTCCATGGTTTGCGCGTCGATATGCGGCTCTAGCGCAGTGTATGCATAATCAAGGGGGGGTAGCGTATAAGCCATTGTTTACTCCTTAGAATTTTTGAGAGAAATCGGACGACGACAATACTGTAAAACAGCATAAACGATCTTATGCTTTTTTCCTGAGAAAATCTCGAACCTAGTGGGGATTTAATGCAGTGACCGCCCTTGCTCCATGCAAAACTGTCCGCAATGGCGCAAGGTTTTGGCTACTAAAGGATGTTGACTGTATAGATGGCTAAAGTTCAGTAATTCGCTATAGGTGCGGCGACCATGACGTTGCGCCGCCTCGCGCAATGGCGCGGCCAGGCTGGCATCTTTGCAGATACAGGACAGACAGCGATGCACTTCGCACAAACGCAGCGCTGCGGTGTTGAGGTCACCCTTGCGCGCGTAGACGCTGGCAAGATTGTGGTGCGAGACAACATAGGCGGCAAAAGCCGTATCAATCGCCATCAGCGACTGGTTATTCTGTATACATTCACGCAATAAAGACTGGGCCTGCTTTAGGGCAGTTTGATATTGCTGCAATGCGCGCTGATCTTCATTCTGGGCAAATGCCTCATTGCCCTGCTGCATGGCTTTTTCCCAGGCGTGCACCATGCTCTGCGGCGCAGCTGCGCCCTGTTCTAGCTTGATGCCAAATTGCCTGACGTTTGAGGAATGATCGCGTCGCATGGAAAATGCTTATCAATAACAATAATAATGATTATTATTTATTTCCAAAATCAGCACAACTGCTTTTCTGCGTACTGCAATGCCAGGGTTCTGGGGTGACCGCTTGCAGGAATTCTGCAGTCAGCGGCAGCGATGCCGCGTTAGCGCGCCTGCAATTTTTGCTTGGCAAACAAGCTGCCTTGTACGCAATCGATGCCCATGCGTCTGGCCCAATCCAAGGCGGCGCAGCTATCAACATTGCTCATAATGGTTTGCACGCCCAGCTTGCGCGCGGCGCTGACCAGCCATTCCACCGTGGCCTGCGCGGCTTTCATATCCAGGCTACGCAGTGACAGGCTGCTGAATTTGATCACGCTGGCATCCATAAATGCGGAGAGTGAAAACATGCCCCAGCGTATGCCTATATCCTCCAGCGCAACCGCGGTGCCGCTTTGCTGCAATAGCGCAATCATCTGCTGCGAGCGGTAAGCATCTGCATGGCCGGGTTGCTCCACGATATTGATCATCAGCTCACGCTCAGACCAGGCGTGCTCTCGGAACATATGCAGAAACGGATTACGCTCATCTTCGCCGCCCGCAAAAAAACTATCCAGATCAAGATCCAGCATCAGCCAGCCGCTGCCTGGAAAGCGTGATATCTGCTGCTGCTTGACCTGCAATTCCAGATGAAACTGCAACAAGGGGTTGCTACGCAGGCTTTCCTGCATGCCGTCCATAGGCAGCGGTCTATAGTCACGGGTCCAGAAATTTGCACTGGCCTGATACCCCAGCAGCTCACCCGACTGCACATCGACAATGGGGTGATAGCTGCTACCAAAACGCCGCTCCATGATGACGTCCAACAGCTCCGTCGGCATCAGCAATGCAGGCTCAACTTCACGCCCCTGCATCAAAGCGCCAATTTCAGAACGATTAAACGCATTCATTGATGAGTCCTCCATACATTCCCTGTAAGACTTCATCATAAATGAGAACAATTCACATTTAAAGCATTATTTCCAACTATTTTAGTCAGGAATTATTTTGCTAGCGTTTTAGCCAGCATTTCAATCACTTGCCCTGTCGCTATGGCCCAGGTCACGCTCAGGATCTATGACATCGCGTATCAATTGCTTCAACTCCTTGGACTCCGGAAAGCGCCCTTGCTCCTTGCGCGAGTAAAGTAGGGTTTTGTTGAGCCTGACTTCAAAAATACCGCCAGTGCCCGGAACCAGGCTCACCCGGCCAATGTCTGAGTCGAAAGTTGTCAGCAGCTCTTGCGCCATCCAGGCTGCGCGCAGCAACCAGCGGCACTGTGTGCAGTATTCAATTTCGATTTCGGGTAATAAACGCTCGCTCATGACACTTGATTCCTGTGTAAATGTGTAAAAAATCGTAGTTAAGAGATTGAAAAGAAAAAAATGACTGTGCGATACTCTGCAACGCTTTGCAATGCCTGAATAAATAGCGGAGAATAAATCGCCGTTTGATTCCATGGCATAACAAAGTACTACTCAATGAACGTTCACTAGCTGGTATTCAAAAACACTGGCTGGCGTTCAAGAATCATAGTGTTCAAACATCGTGTTCAAACATCGCGGTTTTTCCATTAAGGATTAGTTTTACATGCGCAAACTTAAAAAAATCGGCTTGATTGTGGCTGGCCCCTTGCTTGGCGTCATGCTCAGCCTGAGCTATTCCGCCATCGCAGAAAAGGAAACCAAGCCGCAACTGCCGCTGGATGACCTGCGGACCTTTGCTGAAGTATTCGGCAAGATCAAAAGCGATTATGTAGAACCAGTTGAAGACAAGAAACTCCTGACAGAAGCCATCAATGGCATGTTGTCAGGTTTAGACCCCCACTCCGCTTACCTAGATGCCGATGCCTTTAAGGACCTGCAAGCAGGTACTCAAGGTGAGTTCGGTGGCTTGGGCATTGAAGTGGGTATGGAAGACGGCTTCGTCAAGGTCGTGGCACCGATTGAAGATACGCCTGCTTACAAGGCTGGCCTTAAGAGCGGCGACTTGATCATGAAGCTGGACGATACGCCAGTCAAAGGCCTGAGCCTCAATGATGCGGTCAAGCGCATGCGTGGCAAGCCCGATACCAAGATTACGCTGCTGGTGCTGCGCAAGGGTGAAGCCAAGCCGCTGACCTTTGTACTGACCCGCGCCATCATCAAGACCCAGAGCGTCAAGTTCAAGCTGGCAGACCCTGGTTATGCTTATATCCGTGTGACCCAGTTCCAGGAACACACTGGTGAAGACCTGGCCAAGGCCTTGAAGACGCTGCGTGAACAGAACAAGGAAGCCTTCAAGGGCCTGATTCTGGATTTGCGCAACAACCCTGGTGGTCTGCTCAATGCGGGTGTTGGCGTAGCTGCTGCCTTCCTGCCCAAGGGCGAGTTGGTGGTGTACACCGAAGGCCGTGGTGAAGAAGCCAAGATGCGCCTGACTGCCAATCCGGAAAACTATGTACGCGGTGGCGCACGTGCCGATTACCTGCGTGATCTGCCTGCTGACCTCAAGACCCTGCCACTGGTGGTGTTGGTCAATGGTGGCTCCGCTTCCGCCTCGGAAATTGTCGCGGGTGCCCTGCAGGATCACAAACGTGCAGTCATCATGGGTACACAGAGCTTTGGTAAAGGCTCGGTTCAAACCATCTTGCCTATGAACAATGGCTCGGCCATCAAGCTGACCACTGCACGCTACTTCACACCCAAGGGCCGCTCTATCCAGGCCAAGGGCATAGTGCCTGACATTCTGGTGGAAGAAGCTACTGTGAATACTGGTGAGCATGCTGCCATGCTGCGTGAAGCCGACCTTAGCCGTCACCTGAGCAACCCCAAGGATGGTGAAGAAGCTCCTGTGGTACAACCTGCCCCTGAAGAGAAAGACAAGCAGGAAACCCCAGCGACTGAGCCAGCCAAGGATCAAAAGGGCGACAAGGACAAGGAAAAAGACAAGGCTGGTGCTAATGCCCCAATTGAACCTGGTTCCAAGTCTGACTACCAGTTCAATCAGGCGCTGAACCTGCTCAAGGGTATCCAGATCCTGCAGCGCAAGTAAGCTTGCCTGTGGTGTAAAATTCCCACCATGTCATACCTCCATCACCCGCCATCTGGCGGGTGATGTATTTCAGGATACTCAATCATGCTAGTAGACCGCTTCATCATTCAATTTGATAAAGGCTTGCGCAAGCTGCTGACCCAGCAGGACTGTCCGCTGAGCAAAGCCAGCGTTGTGCAGCCTTTGGCCGCCACCTCCGCCGCCATCAAGCGCAATCTGGACAAGCTGCGCACCACCAAACCCCAATAACCATGAGTCTTAAATAATGAGCACATTCAGTGAAAACCTGGCGCAATTGCCATCCAGTGAACATATCCAGAAAATCGAACTGCTGGACGCCCAAGCCCAGTTGGTTGGCGTGATTGAAAACATCCCCGGCAGCAAGGGCTCGGTGCAGGTTTACCATCATCTACACCAGCAATATGGCAGCATCAGCGTAGCCGCAGCAGAAGATGGCCTGAAGATTTATGCCGAGCACACCGCGGATGCAGAAGCCAACCCAGGCAAACATCCCAATATTGACCGCCTGTTTGCCATCATCAAGCACAACAGCCCCCTCAGCCTGCGTATTCAATAAACCTCAATTTCAGCAAGGGTTTAGCCTAAAAACCCTTGCTGAAAAAAATGAAACTGTTGCGTATCAGCAACAGCCTCTTCTGCTCTAATCCCTTGATTTTTATCACAGTGTAAATTTTGCCCAAAATAGCAAATGTAAATTATTGTTATTTTCATCCTCACATCGCCATTTCCTTAACAATAATCACTATCATTCGTCCCGCTTTTCAATTCATCAGGGAAATGAATATATGCATGATAGTTTCAAGCTCCGCGCCGGAGCATTGGCATTGCTGTGCCTGACAGGCTCGCAAGTTGTGTTGGCAGAGGATAGCTTGCCGGAAATCCAGGTCAAGGCAGAGAGTGGCAACGATGCCAAGCCATCCGAAACCACCAAGTCTTACACCACCAAAACTAGCGCGAGTGCTACCAGGCTCAACACCTCTTTAAAAGAGACCCCACAATCCATCTCGGTGCTGACACGTAGCCAGCTTGATGATTTCAAGCTGACTTCGGTCAATGACGCGCTGGATATGGCCACTGGTATTCGCGTAGAGCGTTCCGAGACCGACGGTACCTACTACACCGCGCGTGGTTCTGATGTCACCAACTTCCAGATTGACGGTATAGGCGTGCCTTTCCAGACTGGCTTGCTGATCGGTGATATGGATACCGTGATCTATGACCGCATTGAGGTATTGCGTGGGGCTAACGGTCTGCTGACCTCCACTGGTAACCCATCAGCCACCATCAACTTCGTGCGCAAGCGCCCAAGCAAGGAATTCCAGGCTCAGGTCGATTTGACTGTAGGCTCCTGGGACAAGCGCCGGGTGGATGCGGATATTTCCGGCCCACTGAATGAAGCTGGCAATGTGCGTGGACGTCTGGTGCTATCCAACCAGAACCGTAATTCCTATCTGGATAACTACAGCCAGGAACGCACACTCGCTTACGGCATTATCGAGGCCGACCTCACAGAAAATACCAAGCTGGCCTTGGGTCACACCTACCAGCAGAACAATACCAACAGCCCAACCTGGGGCGCTCTGCCATTGATCTATGCTGATGGCTCTACACGTCACTACGGCCGCTCAACTTCACCATCGCCAGACTGGACTTACTGGAACACGCTCAACAACACCAGCTTTGTCGAGCTGACACACTTTTTCGATAATGGCTGGAAGATCAAGACGCAGTTTTCACGTAAAAAAGAAGTCGGCCAATCCAATTTGTTCTACGTCACAGGGTTTGAAGACCGTGCGACAGGCACAGGCTTGAGCTATTACGATGGTAATTATCACGACACCTTCAAGGAATACATAGGCGACGCCTACGCCTCCGGCCCCTTCACCCTGGGTGGTCGTGAGCATGAGCTGGTGCTGGGTACTACCTGGTCACGCGCTTACGGTGGCGCTAGCGGCACCTTCACGGCTGCTGGTGTTGCCCTGCCCAGCTTCAATAGCATCGCTACATTGCCAGAACCCAATTGGTCGGGCTGGAACAACTATGGCTCCAGATCCCAACGTCGCCTGAACAATTACGCCGCAGCCAAGCTGAACATCACCGATCAACTCAAATTGACCGTGGGTGCCAGCATGCTGAACTATAAATATCAGGGCGTGTACTACGATGTGGACAACTCTGCCCAAGCGCATGACAAGGTGACGCCTTACCTGGGTGCGGTCTACAACCTGACCGATCAGCACACGTTGTATGCCAGCTATACTGGTATCTACAACCCACAGACTGCGGTAGGGAAAAACCTGACCACACTGGCACCCTTGCAAGGCAAGAACTATGAAGTGGGCTTCAAGACCGAAGTGCTGCAAAACCTGAACGCCTCCTTTGCCTTGTTCAAGTCTGTGCAGGAAAACCTGGCACAGGGGACCGGGCAATACATAGGCGCACTGGCGGTTTCTGAAGGCATAGATGCCACCACCAAGGGTTATGAATTTGACTTGTCTGGTGAAGTCACTGAACGCCTGAAGGTGAACGGTGGTTACACCAGGCTCATGAGTGTGAAGGGTGATCAGGATGCAAACGTTAAGCCCTATACCCCAAGGCACTTGTTCAAGCTGAGCGCGACTTATGAAGTCCCAGGCATAGAAAAGCTCAAGCTTGGCGCCTCATTGAACTGGCAGGACTCCACCCACTATTTGTATTACACAGGTGATCGCATCAAGCAGGATAGTTATGCCCTGATCAACCTCATGGCTAACTACAAGTTTGACGAGCATTGGTCTGCGGCGGTTAACGTCTACAACCTGACGAATGAGAAATACCTCAATAGTCTGATGTGGGGCCAGAGCTACTACTCAGCACCCACCAACGCCAGCGCCACATTGACCTGGAATTATTAATCCAGCTTGAAGTAGTGCTGCACAAGAAAAAGCCCCGCGATGCGGGGCTTTTTTGTGGCTAATGCTGAGACTACAAGGCGCCCAGAGATGGGTGGGTGATAGATGATCTGCACATGAGTGCCAGCCGGATCAGCGCAGTAGAAGCTGCGTGCACCATCCCTGTGGGTTTTGGGTGGCATGAGTATCTTCACACCATGTGCCACAAAGTGGGCGTGCCATTCATCCACCAGCTCAATCTGGCTGATGATAAAGCCTATGTGATCCAGCCTTTGCTTGCCTGGCATTTCCTCATTGCTGCGATGCAGCGCGAGGTTGTCATTGCCCGAGGTCAGGTAGTAGTTATCCGCATCGGGCTGCCATTCAACCTGCATGCCTAGGATATCAACATAGAAATGCAGACAGGCTTCGATATCCTGCACAAACAGCGCCACATGGCGCAGGCCCTGCATGCCTTGCGGCCGACTCACCACTGGTTTGCGTGCTGAGCTCAAATCTCGGATTCCCGAATTTCAAAACCGTGCGTCACCTCGGCAGCCTTGCCCAGCATGATGGAGGCAGAGCAATATTTTTCCGCCGAGAGTTTCACCGCGCGTTCAACCTGGGTGGGATTCAAGCCCTTGCCCGTGACCACGAAGTGCACATGAATCTTGGTAAATACCTTGGGGATTTCGTCGGCTCTATCGGCGTTGATTTCGGCCACGCAGTCGGTCACAGGCTGGCGTGCCTTTTTCAGGATGGTGACCACGTCAAACGAGGTACAAGCGCCCATGCCTATCAGCAGCATTTCCATGGGGCGCATGCCCAAGTTGCGGCCGCCTGCATCAGGCGCTCCGTCCAGCACCACGGCATGTCCGGTTTCGGACTCGCCCATGAAGCAGACATTTTCAATCCATTTGATCCTAGCTTTCATACTTGGCTTTCCATTGCACCAGGTGCTATCACACCTGCAAAGACGGCATCGGCGGTTGCCGATGCCATTTCCAGTGGGCTTACTTGATGCCCAGCAACTCTACGTCAAACACCAAAGTGGCATTAGGTGGAATCACGCCACCAGCGCCACGCGCGCCATAGCCGTATTCTGGTGGAATCACCAGGGTGCGCTTGCCGCCTACCTTCATGCCAGCAAAGCCTTCATCCCAACCACGGATAACCTGGCCGCCGCCAAGGTAGAAGACAAAAGGCTCACGCCTGTCGAGCGAGCTGTCGAACTTGGTGCCTTTGTTGTCAGGCTTGCTGGGGTCGTAGAGCCAGCCTGTGTAATGCACGGTGACATTAAGGCCGGCTTCCGCTTCGCGGCCTTCGCCCACCTGGGTGTCTATCTTTTGCAATTCTGTAATGTTGGTACTCATAACGGTTTTTTCCTTCTCACTATTGGTATCGGCGGAACAGCCGCTTACAGCAAGCATGGCTAGCAGCACAGCACTCGCCAGCATGGCAATTGATTTCATCGAAAAACTCCGATAGCTGGTTAAACACAGCAGCGTTCACACTGAGCGCAATTTAGGGGGTGCTTGTTGTACTGACTGGTAACAAGCACCACCAGCCTAAACGCGCCTGGACTCACGCTGCGCGAGGCGTCTATCATACGCGAAATAGTGGCCCTGGCGGCACTGAGACCGCCTAGCTTGATCACGGCAGCCTAGCCAGATCAGGGCTGCTGATACACCCAGTCTATCAACGCGTCCTGCGCAGTGCGTGAGGCACTGGACTTGGGATCATTGACCATGATGACGGTGACCCAGCGCCTGCCCTTGTGATCATGCACATAACCCGCCAGCGCACTGACCCCGGTAATGGTGCCAGTCTTGAGGTGGGCGCTGCCGCGCGAGGGGCTGTTGCGCAGGCGGTTGGCCATGGTGCCATCAACCGAGGGTATGGGCAGTGCAGAGAGATATTCTGGCATCACCGGGCTGGCGTAGGCCGCCAGCAGAAAAGCGGCCATATGCTGGGCGGAAATGCGCTCGTTGCGTGACAAGCCGGAACCGTTCTCCAGAATCAACTCAGGGAAGCGCAGGCCTTTGCTGGCAAGCCAGGCCTGTATCACATGAATGCTGTCTGCTTCCATCACCGGGCTGGCAGCGCGTTCTGCGCCTATGGTCATGAACAACTGCCGCACCATGAGGTTGTTACTGTATTTGTTGATGGTGCGGATAATCTCGGACAGCGGCGGTGAGTCATGGCTCACTAGCGGCTCTGCACCTGGCGGAACCTTGCCGTAACGCCAAGCACCATGGAGCTTGCCACCTAGTGATTGCCAGTGATTGCGCAACAGGTTGTAGGCATAAGGCCCGTCATCCAGCACGCTTAGCTCCAGGGTTTTGTCCTGACAACTGGCGGCATACTCGCCCATAAAGGTCACGGTCACCTGGTTGGCGTGCGGCTCCAGCATAGGCTCTACTGTGAAACGCAAACGGTTTCTCCAGTCGCCGCACTCGCCCTTCACCAGCTTGACCTCGTTCTTGATGTGAATTTCTTCAAGATCAGGGTCAGCCTCTATGCTCAGCTTGCCCTTGTTCTCAAGAAAATGGAATGAGGTGGATTTGATATTGACGGCAAAGGCATTGGGGGCAGCGTTGTAGGGCGAATGCGGTTTGTCGTCAAAAACAGCGGCATCGTAATATTTGTCGGCAAAATAGTCGGTATCAATGACGATATCGCCACGAATTACTTCCACCCCAGCCAGGCGCAAGTCTTCCAGCATCTGCCGCATATCCGCAGACAGCAGGTAAGGGTCGCCACGGCCGCGTATCACCAAATCCCCCTGCAATACGCCCTGCTCCACCTTGCCATCGGCATAAAGCTCGGTGCGCCAGCGGTAGGCCGGGCCCAGCAACTCCAGCCCAGCATAAGTGGTGAGCAACTTCATGGTAGAAGCCGTGTTCATGGGCTTTTCGCCTGATGATTGACCAGGGGTTGCTCCTGATCAACGCGCTGCACAAACACCGCCACACTTTCTGCCGGGATGCCCGCCTTTTTCAGCAACTCATCCACGGGGGCTGGCAACTGCGCCCAGGCTGGGGCAGTCATGCTCATGCTTGCAAGTAATGCCAACTGGCAGAGTGCCTGCGCAGTGCGTCTGATCATAAACTTGCTTTCAAGCTGCTCAGGGTTTGCTGCAACATCCAGTCTATCTCGCTCTCGGTGATGACATAGGGCGGCATGAAATATACGGTATTACCCACCGGGCGCAGCAGCAAGCCCGCTTGCAGGGCTGCCTGATAGAAGCGCTGCTGGAAATCGCTGTGTGTGGTTTCCACCTCAAAGGCCCAGATCATGCCGGTATTGCGTAGGTTTTTTAGCGGCAATGCCTGCCAATCAGGCAAGGCGGCCAGAGATTGGTTCAGGTAATCTGCCTTGCGGCGGTTTTGCGCCAGCACATCCTGCTGGTCAAAGATATCCAGCGTGGCGAGGGCTGCGCTGCATGACAAGGCGTTACCCGTGTAGCTATGCGAATGCAGAAAACCGCGCGCCACTTTGTCGTCATAGAAGGCGGCATAGATATCATCCGTGGTTTGCACCACGGAAAGCGGCAGATACCCCCCGGTAATGCCCTTGGACAGGCAGATGAAATCCGGATGTATGCCCGCCTGCTCTACTGCAAACATGGTGCCAGTACGGCCAAAACCCACGGCAATTTCATCGGCAATCAAATGCAGCTGGTATTGATCGCACAGCGCACGCAAGCGTTGCAGATACACAGGGTGATACATGGCCATGCCAGTGGCACATTGAATCAGTGGCTCAACGATAATCGCCGCAGTTTCAGCGTGGTGCTGCGCCAGATAGTCTGCTGCGGCATCCGCGCAGCGCAGCGCGTATTGCTCGGCAGTTTCACCGGGTTCTGCCAGCCGCCAATCCGGGCTGGGCAAGGTAGCGCCTGCGCGCAGTAGCGGCGCGTAGGTATCCTTGAACAGGCTGACATCGGTGACGGATAGTGCGCCCAGGGTTTCACCGTGATAGCCATTCTGCAGGGAAAGAAAACGGGTTTTGCTGGTTTGACCGCGATTGCGCCAATAATGAAAACTCATCTTCAGCGCAATTTCGGTGGCTGAAGCGCCATCCGAGGCGTAAAAACTATGGCCCAAGCCAGTGAGTGCTGACAAGCGCTCAGATAACTGCACCACAGGCTCATGGGTAAAGCCTGCGAGGATGACATGCTCCAGCTCATCAAGCTGCGCGCGTATCGCCGCTTTGATCTGCGGGTGATTATGGCCAAACAGATTCACCCACCAGGAGCTGACGCCATCGAGATAGCGCTTGCCATCCATATCCTCCAGCCAGACACCGCTGCCGCGGCGTATAGGCACCAGCGGCAGGGACTCGTGTTGCTTCATCTGGGTGCAGGGATGCCAGACACTGGCAAGGCTGCGCTGCAGCAGGGATTGGTTGCTGGAGGTCATGAACTACTTGGCAGAAGGTTTAGTGCAGAACGAATTGCGCTGCCTCGTCAGCCAGCACAATACGGTCTGTGGTGAATCCGAGGTCCCAGGCGGCTTCCTGTGTTGCCAGTTGCAACATGCTGCTGAGGGCGTGATTAAGCTCGGCAGTCAGCGCTATGCTGTAAGCCTCACCCGCCTGGCTATATAGCTCCAGCATGGATTCCAGATGATCGACCTGCACCAGCTTGCAATCGGTGATCAGCACTGGCGGCTCCTGCTGCTCGGCTTCCAGCATGGGCGGCATCATGCTTCCTGACCGGAAAAATCTATACCTTCCAGCAGGGGGCCAGCTTCGTGATTGAACTGCTCAAAAAATTCGTCCATGGGCATGGACATGCTTTCATGCGCGGGCGAGAGCTCGTTTTCTTGCAACAAACTCCACAAAATCTTGACGATACGTCGCGTCAACCAGGCGTTTAACTCACCCTCATCTGCCAGGCTCACTTTCAGCAACATCCGGTCCTGATGACCGCTGTAACTCAAATGAAGCTGCTGGATCGCCATTTCCGCGAAATCGTCCGACATCTGCCACTACTCCTACCCTGAACAAGTGCTAGATTATAAGGCTTAAATCAGGTTTTCCCCCAGCAACTTATCTATCACCGTGTGCATTTCCAGCCAGCCAATGCGGCTACTGCCAGCAGCGCTTTGCTGCTATGCCGCCCCTGGCTTGGCTTAGCACGCTGCACTGCCAGCATGTAGACTCACAGCAAAACTCTGGCTGCCAAATGTAAGACTGCCAAAACCTAGGCTGCCATCTGCGCGCGTATCAGCTCAGCCAGCCAGTCCATAAAAATGCGTACTCGCTTGGATAAATTGCGCCTATGCGGATAGAGCATGGAAACCGCAATCGGCGGCGCACGATATTGCGGCATCACCTCCACCAGCCTGCCCTCATACACCAGACTACGTGCGCCCAGATAAGGGGCCTGCATAATGCCCAGCCCCGCCACACAGGCAGTGCGGTAAGCATCGGTGTTATTCACCGCAATGCGGAAAGGCATGGCGATGCGCTGGCATTGCTGACCGTCCCAGTACTCAAAGGCATCAAAGCGTGTGCCTGAGCTGACGTTGTAATGAATCAGCAAATGGCGTTTCAGATCGCCCAGGCTTTTGGGTTCACCATGCGCGGCGATATAGGCTGGGCTGACAAAATTGGCTTGCTCCAGCTCCCCCAATGGCCTGACGACCAGGCCGGAATCGCCCAGATTGCCAGTACGCACCACACAGTCATATCCTTCTGCCACCATATCCACACGGCGGTCGGTACTGCTGAGCTCGATTTGTATATGCGGGTAACGCTGCAAGAATTCCGGCAGGCGCGGGATGACGATATTGCGCGCCATGGGGTAAGACATATCCACGCGTATCAAGCCACTGATGCTGGCGTCATCGCCCTGAAACAGGCTGGTCAGCTCATCCATTTCTGCAAGGATATCCTTGCTGCGGTCGTAAAACAGCTGACCATCTGGCGTCAATTGCACCTTACGTGTGGTGCGGTGCAATAACTGCGTGCCGAGGCGATTTTCCAGTTGCTGCACAGCGGTGGAAATGCTGGCCTTGGGCAGACCCATGGCATCGGCCGCACGGGTAAAACTGCCCAGCTCTGCCACACGTAAAAAGCGTTTGATGATATCCAGGTTTTCCATGGCGGACGGCCTTGTTCTATTGCGTTGGCAAGTAATTCACGCATTTTACCGTTCACTAATAATGAACAGTTAAATCAATTTATGCCAATTTATCAACAAATATAAAAACAATAAGATGCTTCATCAGCAGTGAGCACTCAATACTCAACTCAAGACAAGGAGCATGACATGACACAGAAAATTGGTTTGGTGACCGGGGGCAGCCGTGGTTTGGGCAAGAGCACAGCGCTGGCCCTGGCGGCACAGGGCATAGATGTAGTGATTACCTATCTCAGCCAGCAGGCAGCCGCAGAGCAGGTTGTGGCGGAAATTCAGGCTTTAGGACGTAAAGCCGTGGCCCTGCCGCTGGATGTCGCCCAAGCCTCCACCTTCCCGGCTTTTGTGCAGGTATTACGCGAGCAACTCAGCCAGCATTGGCAGACCGAGCATCTGGATTATCTGGTCAACAACGCAGGCACGGGCATACATGCTGCTTTTACCGACACCACCGAAGCGCAGTTTGACCAAATGGTGAATATTCACCTCAAATCGGTGTTCTTCCTCAGCCAGCAATTACTGCCTGTGCTCAACAATGGCGGCCGCATCATCAACCTTTCCAGCGGCCTGGCACGCTTTGCCCTGCCCGGCTACAGCGCCTATGCGGCGATGAAAGGCGGCATCGAAGTATTAACCCGCTTTATGGCCAAGGAGCTGGGCGCACGCAATATCACGGTCAACACCGTAGCGCCTGGGGCCATAGAAACCGATTTTGGCGGTGGCTGGTGCGTGATAATCAGGACGTCAACCGCTATGTGGCCTCACAAACGGCACTGGGGCGCGTGGGTGTACCTGATGACATAGGCCCCATGATTGCTGCGCTGCTGTCTGACAGCAATCGCTGGGTCAATGCGCAACGTATAGAGGTTTCGGGCGGGATGTTGATCTAGCAGCGTTTGATCAGGCTGTGTTGACCAGAGCGTAAGCCTGGGCACTGATTTTTGGCTAAAACCCAGCAGGCAAAACGCTTATGTCTGCTGGGTTTTGCACTATTCAGCATTAGTGCTGGGCCTGGCTCAAGGTCGCAAAATCTTCGTCACTCAGAATTATTTGATCGGCCTTGAGGTTTTCTTCCAGATGGCTGAGCTTGCTGGTGCCGGGGATAGGCAATATTACCGGGCTACGCTTGAGCAACCAGGCAAGTGCAATCTGGTTGGGCGTGGCTGCATATTTGGCGGCAATGGTTTCCAGCACCGGAATATGCCCAGTCAATGTGCTTTTGGCCAGGGGATACCAGGGAATAAAACCTATGCCATGCTGAGTGCAGTAATCCAACTCGGCTTCATGCTGGCGATTGCCCATATTGTATTGATTCTGCACGGTAGCCACCTTGAAGAACTGGCTGGCCAAGACTATGTCCTCAATCTTCACTTCGCTTAGGCCTATATGCTTGACCAGCCCTTCGCGCTGGAACTGGGCAATGGCGGCAAACTGGACTTCTTTGGGGATGTTGGGGTCTATGCGGTGCAACTGCCAGAGGGGGATTTGCCCTAATTGCAGGCGGCGCATGCTCAGCAACAAGGCCTGGCGCAGATAATCCGGGTGCCCATGCAGTACCCAGCGGTTAGGCCCATGCCGCAATTGCCCGGCCTTGGTGGCCACCACGATGTCTCTATAGGGATACAAAGCCTCGCGTATCAACTCTTCACTGATATTGGGGCCATAACTGTCTGCGGTATCAATAAAATTCACGCCCAGCTCCGGCAAGCGGCGCAACACTTTCAGGCATTCTTCCTGATTGTCTGGCTCACCCCAGTTGCCAGGGCCTGTGATGCGCATGGCGCCATAACCCAGACGCCTGATACGGATATCTCCCAGCAGAAAATCTTTAGGGACTGAATTCACGGCATTATTGTCCTTTTGAACATTAGTCAAAGTCATTTCTTGTCACCATTTCCATGCTAAAGCCTTGAAAATATTATACTCCCAGCCGCCCGGAAAACCACACCCAGCTTGGAGTTCAGGGATATTCATGACATCTCACTACGCAATTTCACTTATAGGTTTTCCACCAGCTAAAGACTAGTCTGCACCTCATTACCTGATTATTGTGAGTCTTTATGCAGCACTCTTACTCAGCCAGCACCAGCTCGCGTGTCGCTGGGCTATATGCCATTGTGGCCATTGTTCTGGTCGCAATTGCCTTAAGACCCGGCATCGTCGCTGTGGGTCCATTGCTGACCTTCATCATTGATGATTTCCAGCTCAGCCACAGCACGGCTGCATTGCTCACCACCATCCCTGATGTCTTGATGGGGCTGCTGGCGCTGCCCACGCCCTGGCTGGCCAGGCGTTATGGGCGTAACCCGGTGCTGCTGTTTGCGTTGGCGCTGCTGTGTCTGGCGATGACAGCGCGTGCTTTTTCTCACAATGTGGAAGTGCTGCTTTTGACCACAGTGGGTGTGGGCGCGGGCATTGCCATTGCTGGTGCCTTGATCGCAGGTTATATCAAGGGCAATTTCCCCAGCAAGGCCGCCCTGGTCATGGGTATTTATGCCACAGCGCTTTCCTTTGGCAGCACGGTTTCTGCCGCCATTTCCGGGCCTGTTGCCAGCGTCTCAGAGCACGGCTGGCGGCTGGGGCTGGGCATATGGAGTGTATTGGCTGGTTTGGGTTTGCTGGCCTGGTGGTGGCTGGCATTGCGAGAACGCAAGCTGGCACCCGCCCCCGCCCAAGCCGCCCGCCTGCCCTGGCGCAACCGCACGGCCTGGCTGGTTGCCCTGTTTTTTGCGGCAGATAATTTTCTGTTTTACGCTGTGCTGTCCTGGACTGCGCCCATGTATAGCGAATATGGCTTATCCACCGCCACCGCAGGCTATATCCTCGCCACCTTCACGCTGGTATTCATGATTGCCAACCCCATTCTGGGTGCCATCAGCACCTCGCTGGATAGACGTGGCCTGTTGGCAGGCTGTGCTGCCATTGCCTTGCTGGGCTTAAGCCTGATTGCACTGGCACCAAACTGGGCGCCTTTCTTCAGCATTGCCCTCTGCGCGTTTGGCCTGGGCGGTGCTTTCACGCTGGGCATGACCTTGCCGCTGGATAACACCCATAGCGTGGATGAAGCCAATGCCTGGAATGCCTTTGTGCTGACTGTGGGTTATCTGATTGCTGCCGCAGGCCCACTGGCGCTAGGCTATTTGCGTGACCTGACTGCTAGCTTCCAGGCGGGTAACTGGCTGCTGGTGTTGGTGGCTAGCCTGATGCTGCTGCTCACCCCGGCGCTCAAGCCGCAACTCAGGCATTAAAAGCATGACTTTATTTCCCACCTGCTGAAGCCAAGCCGCTACCTTCAATTGCTCCCCATTCCCTGTGCCAATCTTGCAGCGACAAGCAGTGTTTGCAAGTTGCTGCGGGATTCCGCACAATCGCTGCCTAGTGCAAGCTGCTGACAACATGCTGACCTTGCCTCTCAGGGCGCTAAGTTGGAAGGGGAAATACTATTGCCACCTCTTCTGCCCGCGAGGCAAGCCATGCTAATCGACGATATGTTTCGAGATGAAAGGCAATGCCATGAGCAAACGCGCGTTGGTGATTGTAGATTTACAGCATGACTATTTATCCAGCGGAAAATTTCCACTGGTGGGTATAGAGCAGGTGGTTGCCAATGCAGCTTCCACCCTTGCTGATGCTCGCTTCAAGCATATTCCCGTGTTTCATATCCGCCATGAGTTCACCCAATCCGACGCGCCCTTTTTTGCGCCCGGCAGTACTGGCGCACAGATTATTTCAGCAGTCGCGCCCAGGGCGGGTGAAAGCAATATTCTCAAGCATCACCCCAATGCCTTTCTGCACACCGACCTGCAAGCAGAACTGGAGGCCCAGGGCATTACCGATATCACCGTGATTGGGGCCATGAGTCATATGTGCATTGATGCCACTGTGCGCGCGGCGGCAGATCTCGGTTACAAGGTGACGGTATTGCATGATGCCTGTGCCACGCGTGACCTTGAGTTCAAGGGTCAGACCACACCAGCCAGCCAGGTGCAAACTGCCATGATGGCGGCGCTGGCATTTGCTTATGCCACGGTGATGGGTACCAGCGAATATCTACAGGCCTGATGTTGCAAGCCATGTTCTGGATGCTGGTGCTGCCAGCCGCAGCCACGCTGGCCATCACCATGGGTATACGCCAATCCATGGGCCTGTTTGTTTCGCCGCTTAACACCTCCACTGGCCTGGGCATAGTCAGCATCAGTCTGGCCATGGCCATAGGCCAGTTCAGCTGGGGCTTGGCCCAGCCTTTGTTTGGCATGCTGGCTGACCGTATCGGTGCTTCAAGGTCATTATTCTGGGCACGCTGTTGCTGGCGGCAGGCTTGGCCCTCACTCCCTTCATGCACTCTGAAATGGGCTTGATCATCGCCATAGGCATCATGGTGGCAGCAGGCTCGGGGGCGGGCAGCCTTTCCATCCTCATAGGCACGGTGGCACAGAGAATGAGCAATGAACAACGCTCATCGGCGGCCGGGTTTATCAATGCGGGCGGCTCACTGGGGCAGTTTATTTTTGCGCCGCTGACCCAGGCCTTGATTCATGCGTTCAACTGGGTGAATGCGCTGTATTTGCTGGCACTGACCTCGCTGATGGCGATAGGCTTTGCCCTGCCCTTGCGTGACAAAGCTGGCAAGCAGGCTGGCACTGTGAGCAGCAGTGCGGCAGCCAATCAGGCATTAGCTAATGCAGCAGCTAATCCACCAGTGCAGACATCAACGACAGCCAAACTTCCTAGCCTGCGGCAACAGCTAGGGCAAGCCTGCAGTGACCGCAGTTATCTCTGCCTTAATCTGGGTTTTTTCACTTGCGGCTTTCATGTGGCTTTTTTGGTGACGCATTTGCCGGGTGAAGTAGTTTTATGCGGCATGTCGGCTGCGGTGGGAGCTACCTCACTCGCCATCATAGGCATCGCCAATGTATTCGGCAGCATCGCCGCGGGGCAGCTGGGCAAAACCCAGCGCATGAAAATGATTTTGTTCTGGATGTATGCCTCGCGCGCCGTGGCTATCGCGATTTATCTGCTGGCACCCAAGACCGAGCTTAACTTTTACATCTTTGCAGCCGTGCTGGGCGTGACCTGGCTAGCCACCGTACCACCCACCGCTGGCTTGGTTGGCAAGCTGTTTGGCCCGCGTTATCTGGCCACGCTGTTTGGCTTTACCCTGCTCAGCCATCAGATAGGCGGCTTCTTTGGTGCCTGGCTGGGCGGCATCACGCTGGATGCCAGCGGAAGTTATCAATGGATGTGGCTTGCCGATATTGTGCTGGCCTTGATTGCTGCCTTGGCCAATCTGCCAATCCGCGAGGCAAGGCCAGCACCGCTGGCAAAAGCGGCCTGAGGTTGGCTTACACGATGCATCAAGCTAACACGGTGCATTAAGCAGGTGCTGTGATAGCTTGTAATCTCCGACTCACAAACCCGCCATGGAGTGATGACCAGGTTTAGGCAGAGGTCAACGGCATGCCTGCAAGCAAAGTCGCAAATCCCGCGTGCTGATGCAGCGCATGCATATCATCAAACACCGCATCTGCCCCGGCGGCCCGCAACTGGCTGGCGGCAAATAACCCGGCATAACCCAGCACCCTCATGCCTGCACTCTTGGCCGCACGTATGCCAGTGGGCGTATCTTCAATCACCAGGCAATGCGCAGGCGCTACACCACTGGCGCTGGCCGCCAGCAGATAGACATCCGGCGCAGGCTTGGGATTGGCCACCTGAGTGCCGGAATAAATACGCCCCTGAAAAAAGTCATACAGCCCCACCAGCTTGAGCATAAAAGCAATTTTGTCCGGCGTGCTGTTAGAGGCCAGGCAAAAGGGAAGATCAAGGTTTTCTATCACCCCACGCACGCCGGGCATGGCGGTCAGCTTCTGCTGATACACCGCTACCATGCGCGTATCCAGCTCCTGCTTGAAGCTATCGGGAAAGTCTATGCCATAGCGCTGCGTCATCAGCTGTAAACAGGCTTTCATGGTCATGCCGACATAGTCCTGAATCAGCTGGTCTTCACTCATATGAATACCCAGCTCAGCCAGCATTTGCAGAAACACCGTATTGCTGACCCGCTCACTATCGACCAGCACACCATCACAATCAAAAATCACTAATTCAACATTATTCATTTCAGGTCATTCCACATTTGCGAGTTAATACTTTGGGCTGGGAGATGTTTCGACACGGGACTTAATGCAGCGCTTCCCACCAGGCACTGCTACTTTCCTCAGGCTTATCCAACATAATGGCCTGACCTATGAGCGGGGTAATCAATACATAGTCACGGTTGACGCTGGCCTGGCTAATACGTTTAAAAGGGTCGTCCCAATCATGGCGCGAAATCGAAAACCGTCCTATATGCCTGGCGTGAAATACTGGGTGCGCAAATCGCTTGCCGCCTGCGCGGCCTGCTCCGGGTTCATATGCACATTGGCCCAGCGTACGTCATATTGGCCTGTATCCAGGGATATCCAGTCAAACGGCCCGTATTTCTCGCCAAACTCGGCGAAATGCGGCCCATAGCCGGAATCGCCACTGAGAAACACCCGGCGGCCAGGGCTGAGCAAGGCAAAGCCCAGCCATAGCGATTGATTACGCTTAAGCGTGCGCCCGGAAAAATGCCGTGCCGGGGCCGCCACCAGCTTGAGGCCATTGCCCAGCTCCACTTCGTTATACCAATCCTGCTCATGCACCTTATCCATGTCATAACCCCAGCGCTGCAAATGCGCGCCTACGCCCAGGCCAGTAATCACCTGCGCTACCTTGTCCTTCAGCGCCTTGGCCGTGGCGTAATCCAGATGGTCGTAATGATCATGGCTGATCAACATCACATCTATGGGCGGCATATCTTCCGCACTGTACAGATTGCTACCCTTAAATGCCTTCACCACAAAGGGCACGGGGGCAGCATGGGTGCTGAATACCGGGTCTACCAGTATGCGTTTACCCGCCAACTGCAAATACCATGACGAATGCCCCATCCACACGGCAGTGTCGACATTCACATCCATTGCTTTCAAATCGGTTTTGATGGAAGGCACAGCCTGCGGCGGGCGCACCTGGCCTTTTTTGCCAAACAGGTTTTCCATCCAGAGTGATAGCTCGGATTGGTCCTGAGTCCGCATGGGCGAGGGAATCTGGTTTTGGAACACGCCATTGGAGAAATGCGCGGAGTGCTTGATCTGCTGCAGTTGCTCACCCTTGGGCACTTGCCCAAACAAAGGGTGCTGCAAAAAGGCAACCACCCCGAGAATCACTACCATCACTATCATGAAAATGCCTTTGAAAAAGCTAGCTCGCTTTAAGCGCATGGGTTTCCGTTCTGTTTGAGTTCCATTCTGTTAAAACTTGGCTGGGCATGCAGTGTATGCAACACCATCATAGCCTTGAGTGCACAAGGGCTAGTTTAGTTTGCAATGGGGCAGATTTTGTTGGAAAAATCTTGTCTAGGGTTTACCACGCTTAAATCTTTCATATCAGTGCGGATTCAGTAAAATAATTTGTACACAGCTTATTGGATTCCACCATGGCCATATCTACTAAAGATGTGATTTCCTTATCACAAGCCAGGGCGAGCTTGTCTGAGCTAGCCGACCAGGTGCAAGCTGCGCCGAGATCATCATTACTAACAATGGTGAGCGCTATGTAGCCCTCATCAGCGCCCAACGTCTAGACTACTATCACCAGCTTGAGCGTGAACGCATCCACCTGCTGCTGATGGATGATGCCAGTAAGGGACTCGAAGATATCGCAGCAGGCAAGGTTAAAGAATGGGCAGTTTTTTGTGACCATGTAAATCACAGGGGTAACTCACGGGGCTAGATCACAGTTCTGAATCACAGTTCTGAATCACATAGCTCAGACTAGATTGATTAGCCTGCATCATCCA
The DNA here is from genome assembly GCF_000617925.1 of Methylobacillus glycogenes JCM 2850. GTDB lineage: Bacteria > Pseudomonadota > Gammaproteobacteria > Burkholderiales > Methylophilaceae > Methylobacillus > Methylobacillus glycogenes. Next base: position 17,281 of record NZ_BAMT01000005.1, on the reverse strand, counting down.
GCCAGGTATTAAAAAAGCCTCCGCAGAGGCTTGGTATGAATTAATTGAATGTCTTGCGGCGAGAAGCCCATGCTACAACACCCAGGCCTAGGCCAAGCAAGGCGTAGGTGTCCGCCTCAGGCACTGCGCTTACCGTGTACCATGCGCTACCACCCTGAGCATCCGTCAAACCCTGCACGTGCAAGGCAAAAGAGGTAGAGCTAATTGAGGGTGCGCTGTTGAAGGTTGCGGTCCAGCTGACACTCTCACCCGCGGTCAAGCGATTTTGGCCCTGGAAAAGCACAAAGCGATAATCAAAATCACCACCGGGACCACCACCAGGATTGAAGCTGACCGGAGCGCCGCCTGAGACATTGGATATTGTCACTGAGGCTGGGCTGTCTACGGCAATGGCACCTATAAAGGCTTTATTGGTGAACAGGCTGTTGAGGTCATTGGCTGTCAGGGTGAAGTAATACACATTGCCAGTATTGCTGTAACTCAAGGTGGCGAAATTGGCACTAGGGGTGAAGCTACCTGACAACAAAGTACCGTAATTGTCATTGCTTGTGGCATGCGCTGAAGCGCTGCCAGCCACGGCGGCAAGTAGCGCCATGGCTATCGCTGTTTTCTTGATCATGATGGACTCTCCATAGTAAGAGTTATGTTTTTTTCTTGTTATTTAAGCAGATTATGCTTTTCAAAAATTGGCTACAATGAGCCGTTAGTACTAATGCAAGTCATTGTTTGGTAGATAAAAAAACAAATAAAACTCAGTCTCAACATTGATGCGCACTATATGCCCAAAACAAGATACCTATAAATTATGGAGAGCAGCATGAACTCATTCACTAACATCATTTTTAAATGCCTGACCGCCTTGTGCATGTCACTGATATTTAGCAGTGCGGTGCTGGGCGACCCTCCACAAGGCAAAGGCAATGGCGGCCCTCCAGGACAGGCAAAAAAACACAAGCAACAGGATAAGCACGAGCGGCATTCAGGCCATGAGCATGGTGGCAGAAATGACGGTGGCGACATTCATATCGACTTCCATTTCTCCAGCAACCAACGCGTGGTAATCCAGGATTACTATCACCATCAGTATCAAGCCGGGCATTGCCCACCGGGACTGGCAAAGAAAAACAACGGCTGCCTACCTCCTGGCCAGGCAAAAAAATGGCGCAAAGGCTACCCCTTGCCACGGGATGTGGTTTATTACGATTTGCCGCCAGTCATCATTGCGCGCCTGGATCCACCACCACGTGGTTATAAATATGTACGTGTGGCAGCGGATATTCTCATGATTGCGGTTGGAACCGGCATGGTGATAGACGCGATAGAGGATTTGGGCAGTATGTAAGCGCAGGGTTTTTCATGCCTACTCGGGGTGGCTGCTTTCTTGCACCACCCCATATTTAGCAGAACATGACTTAGTAGAACATGGCATGGCAGAACATGCTGGCCCAAAAGTCATAGGTCACATTCTGCCGCTGGTCACAGCTTGGAGTGAGAATCTGCAGAGTATCAAACGGATTGCAGTAACATAGCGCATCCACAAAACGCATTGATTGTTATGACCCTCAGCCCAGCGCCAGATGACACGCTTGCCCAACTCAAGGCAGGCAAGCTTCAAGGGGCCAAACACCTCAAATTAAGCAATCAGTTAACGCAGTTTCCGCCGCAAATTTTCGAATTAGCCGATAGTCTGGAAATTCTGGACTTGTCCGGCAATGCGCTGACTGACTTGCCCAGTGATTTACATCGCCTGAAAAAACTGCGCATTCTGTTTTGCTCAAACAACCAGTTTACGCACCTGCCAGAAGTGCTTGGGCAATGCGAAAGCTTAAGCATGATTGGTTTCAAAGCCAACCAGATCAAGCATATTCCAGAACAGGCCATCCCCACTCGCACCTTACGCTGGTTTATCGTCACCGATAATGCACTAGCTGCCGTGCCCAATGCCCTGGGCGAGTGCAGCAAGCTGCAAAAACTCATGCTGGCGGGTAACCAGCTCAGCAGCTTGCCAGCCAGCATGGCCAATTGCCACGCCCTGGAGTTATTGCGGATATCTGCCAACCAGTTTGAGAGCTTGCCGGATTTTTTATTCGACCTACCCAAACTCACCTGGCTGGCCTACGCTGGCAACCCATTCTGTAACGCCATCGAGCAAGCGCTCATCAGCCAACTCCATATCCACCCCATCGATTGGCAAAGCCTCACCCTGCAGCACGTACTTGGGGAAGGTGCCTCTGGTGTTACTTACCAGGCCCTGATGCAACAAGAAAACGCACAGCAGCTTGTGGCAGTAAAACTGTTCAAGAGTGGCCTCACCAGCGATGGCCTGCCACGCTGCGAAATGCACGCCAATATACTGGTGGATGAGCATCCGAATTTAGTCGGCGTCAAAGGTGTGATACACAATCACCCGCAAGGCGTTGCAGGCTTGGTCATGCCCCTGCTGGATGCCGATTTGAAAGTACTGGCAAGCCCACCCAGCTATCAAAGCTGCTCGCGCGATGTGTATGCAGAGGATTGCAGACTCACGCCACAACAAGCGCAATTGATTTTACAAGGCGTCACGCAAGCCGCAGAACACCTGCATGCCCATGGCCTCATGCATGGCGATTTATACGCGCATAACATTTTGTGGGGCGCTGAAAAAGTGGTGCTCAGCGATTTGGGCGGGGCGTCTTTTTTACCGCTGGATAAGCCGCAACTCACGCAAAAGATACTTAAACTGGAAGCCAGGGCATTAGCGATTTTGGCTGAAGAGTTGGCAGCGGTGGTGAGCAGCAGCGGGGATAAAACAGTGCAAGGATAGCGACGTCAAAAGGCTTCAACCAGAAAATACCGTTTGCAATGTCATTCAAGCTTCCACCCCACATAAAGCATATATTTAAAAATAATCTCTAAAAATCATCTGCTTGTAGATTTTCACTCATAGAGCTTTTCAAAGCCTAGGCAGCGGATGAGGTCCATTGTTCAATTCATAGGCAGTATGGGTAAGTGCAGTCAGGCAAGTGCAGTCAGGCAATTTCAAACCGTAAACTCCTCTTACTCCACTTTCAGGCTTGAGCTTACTCGGCTTTGAGTTTCCTCTGGTTAGCATGGGCGGCAATCTTCTAATAAGCCCTTACATCAACATTGTTTTAGCTTCATTACCCAGAGGTGAGACATGTTTGCCGATTCAATTGCCATCATTGCCTTGAGTCTGATCATAGGACTACCTCCGCTGATTTTCCTGCTGATAGGGGTGAGGCATGGCTATTTTGACCATGTTGATGAAGCTTCCCGCTCCATCTTTGAAGAAAATGAATTGCGCTATCACCGTCCCTGGGAAAGTCAATCTCAGATGCAATCCCGCCTGGATCATCATGGTCCCTTGCTGAGTAATCCCACTACAGAGTGGGAGCGTTGGTTATGAGCAGTCCACTGCCATCCGCCACCAACAAGCAAGGGCAAAGCGAAACCCAGCAGGCCAGCACGCTGCACCATAGCGAGGTTAGAATCCGGCCAGAAGAAGTACGGGCCTATGACGACTCCAGCCGTAAACCAGTGTTATTGGCTTTTTTCCTTGCCTTGGTTTGGCTACTGGTGGGCACGGTGTTGGGAGATCTCAGTAGCTTCAAGTTCGACAGACCAGACTTACTCACAGAACAGGCTTACCTCACGTTTGGTCGTTTGAGACCAGCGCACCTCAACGTCATGGTCTATGGTTGGGCCTCTACTGCCATGTTTGCGGTATCGCTGTGGCTGATGCCACGCCTGTGTCGCACCACCTTGCGTTGGCAATTTGCGGCAGTGAGCGGCATTCTGGTATGGACGCTAGGCCTAGGCATAGGCTTGGTTTTACTGCTGGCAGGGGTCAGTGATGGTCTGGAATGGCTGGAGCTTGATAGATACTGGGCAGACCCGCTGCTGGTGTTGGGCGCCTCTTTGGTTGGGGCTTCCATCTGGAAAACACTAGGCGCACGTCAGGTGCAACATCTTTATGTTTCCGTCTGGTACATCGCCGCCTCCTACCCTTGGTTTGCGATTATTTTTATCGCAGGCAACCTGCCCATTTTCAAAGGGGTTGAATCAGCCGCCGTCAACTGGTTCTACGCCCACAATGCACTCGGCCTCTGGCTAACCACTGTGAATCTCGGACTGATTTACTACCTGCTACCTAAGATCATTGGGCGGCCAATTTATTCCTATTGGCTGTCCCTAGTAGGCTTCTGGGGGCTGGCCTTGTTCTATGCGCTCAATGGCATGCATCATCTGATAGGCGGCCCGCTACCTTCATGGATGATTGCAACCTCGATTACTGCCAGCATCATGATGATCATTCCGGTGGTTGCTGTCGGTATCAATCAACATATGACCGTGGTTGGCCGTTTTGGCGCAATGCGCTACTCCCCCGCGCTTACGCTGGCAGTGATTGCCGCCATGTCTTATACCGCGGTATCGCTGCAGGGCATACTCACCGCGCTCGCCAGTGTTAACCGCATTACTCATTTCACGCATTGGACCATCGCCCATTCGCATTTGGGGTTGTACATGTTTGTCACGCTTTCGCTATTTGGCGGCATGTATTACATCCTGCCTCGCGTGCTCGGGCGGGAATGGCCAAGCCCCAGGTTGATACGCGCGCATATTCTGCTGGCAGGTGGCGGCATGGTGCTGTATGTGCTTGCGCTTGGCATAGGGGGTGTACTACAGGGCTTGAGCTTGATGAATCCGGGAGAGGCGTTTGAAATCTCCGTGGCCCAGACCAAGCCCTGGCTGCTATTACGCAGCGTGTCTGCCGTGATCATTTCAGCAGGACATCTGATATTTGTTTATCACTGCTGGCGCCTGGCTTACTCCAGCCGTCAGGGCCATGCACAGCACCCACCATTCTTTGAACTCAAGCCAGTGCTGGTCAAGAAAGGCAGCGCATCATGACACGCTTGCTGGTGCTGATTATGGGTGCGCTCGCGACGGTGATGTTTGCCTTGATTGTGCTGGTGATTATGCCCAGAACCATGTTGGCGGATATCAAGGCACCCGAGCAGCTCAAACCGCTGAGCGCACTAGAAGCCAGGGGCAGGCAAATCTACATCAGCAATGGCTGCATCTACTGCCACACCCAGCAAGTGCGTGACAGCAATTTCACGGCTGATGTCAGCAAAGGCCTAGGCAATCGTCCTTCCGTACCTGCAGATTACGTCAACGATGCTCCCCACTTGCTGGGTACCATGCGTACCGGCCCTGACTTGTTCAATGTTGGCAGCCGCTTGCCGGATCAAAACTGGCAACTTGTGCACCTCTACCAGCCACGTGCGCTGGTACCCTGGTCCATCATGCCTGCCTTTCCTTTTCTGTTTGAGCACAAAGCCAAGGCGGGGCCAAACGAGAAAACCCTTAATCTGCCACCCGCTTATGCCCCCCGCGAGGGTGTAGTGGTGGTGAGCAAGGATGCCGAGGCTATCGTGGCGTATTTGTTAAGCCTTAAACATGCCTATCCTGCCCCTGGCAACGATCTGACCAAGGAAATTGCAAATGACTGATCATGCTAAAGCTCAAGCCCAGCACCTAGAAGCCGAGAAAAATGAAGCCTCCACTCTGGCGCTACACGAACAAGCCATGCAGGAAACCACAGAGCCTTTTGAAGAAATGGTACATGGGCCGCTCTGGTTTTATCTGCTGGTGGTGGCGTCCCTGGTGATTGGCGCTTTCTATCTGGGACGGCATATGGGTAGCCTGGACACAGCGGCACATATTGGCTTTCTAAACGCGGGAGGCAAGACAGGGCAAGTAGCCGATGCAGGTGCGCCAGGAGCAGCACCCGCCGCCCCGCACGTTGATGGCGCAGCTATCTACACCAGCCGCTGCGTCAGTTGCCACCAGGCCAATGGCATGGGTATTCCAGGCGCTTTCCCGCCGCTGGTCGGGTCGGAATATGTGCTGGGCAAGCCTGAAGTGCTGGTGCGTATCCTGCTGCATGGCCTGCAGGGTGAAATCAAGGTGGCAGGCAACACTTTCAATGGTGTCATGCCGCCTTGGGCTGAGCAGTTGAGTGATGAGGAAATCGCTGGCGTTGCCAGCCATGTGCGCAGTGGTATGGGAGATAACAAGGCAGACAAGGTAGATGCTGCCCTGGTCAAGAAAATCCGTGAAGAAACCAAAGACCGAACCACGCCATTTACCGCGCAGGATCTTGAGGCGGCAAGCTGATCATGAGAGCCCCAAGAAAAACCCAGCCCTCATTTACCGTATCGGCATTTTTTACCGTGCCCAATCAGGTCGACCATGCCCTGTCTGCCTGCTTGCGCCTGGGTATACCACGAGATCTGATTGATCTTGCCATTTCCGAGCCAGCTGCCGCCAAGTACCCGCAACTCAAGCCAGGTAAAAACCGCGATGCCTGGTTTGCCTGGACCGGCAAGGGCGCACTGGCTGGCTTGTTGCTCAGCTCAGTGGCAACGCTGGCCATTGTGTTGTTGCAGGGTTTTGAGGTTTCCAGCCAGGCTGCGCTGGTTCAGCTACTGGGTCCGGACATCGGCATTGTGCTTGGTGCCGTGATAGGCGCAGTGTATGGGGCACTGAAGGAAAGTAAAACCAACCAGCTCATGCTGCGCAGCCTGGAAAGAGAGGATGCCATGCTTTTGCTGGTGTATATGCAACCGCAGGAAGAAGCAGAGAAAGTGAGTCAGGTGTTAACCAGCCACGGAGGCGAGGCCGTGCAGGTGGAAGCCACTGTCATTGCTTGAGTCAAAGACTAGGTCTTATCCGGAAGCAAAGATTAGCGCTTATCCGGGAGATAACTGGGTCAGCAGGCTGGTAAACAGCAATAGCAACAGGGCAAGAAAATATTCTGCACTCAAGCCGTTATCAAATTGCTTGCCAGAAAATGGCCTGTGCCTGAGCAGTTTTCTTAAATGCCAGGCGCACAACATCACCCCCAGCACGGCACTTAGTTTAAACAACAGCATCATGGCGTAGGTGAAGGCAAAACCTACGTTTTCTTCCCAGCCCAAGCCTAATCTCGCTAGACCGCTGAGCAAGATAGTGATGAACAGCGGCAAGGCCAGCATTGAAAAGCGCTTGAGATCATCCAAGCCTATAGGCGCGCGCTCTGGCGAGTGAGCAGCAGTTCTGGCAGAGATAGGGTGCGTGATTTCTGCGTCTGGGCTGCTCAACCTGCTGAGCAACATCAAACTCAAACTGCCCAGCCACAAGAGCGCCAGCCCCATGTGCAGCACATCCAGCCAAAACACTAGATGCAAAGCGCCAGCCTCACCCGCATGGGCACTCAAGCCCAGGGCCAGTAGCATGGCAATGGCAGATAGCAAACTAAGCCAAGGTATTCGTCTGAGCAGCCATAAAGACAGGCACAAGCCCAGCCAATACATAAGCCAGGCACGCGTAAATTGCGTGGATAACATGTCGAGCATACTGCTATCAGAAGCCTGGCCGCCGTTTGCCGTCGACACTGATAGCCAGATGCTATTCAATGCCAACAACATGCCTGTGGTGCCTAAAAACCACACCAGCCAGCCCCATGCCGGGCCTTGCTGCAATCGCTGCCGCCAGTAGAGCTGGCCCAAAATCAGCGCCAGGGCCAGATAAGCCATGGCTCTGGCCAGCCCGCCATCGAAAAGATGTGGATGTTCAAGCACGTTCAGCATGCGCTAGGGTTGGAGTTGGTATTGCAACTGCCCACTCTGGCTATGTCCGTCTCGGGAAATAACGCGCCAGCGTATACGCATTGTTGCCGGGGTATGGCTATTCGCAGCCTTGTCTTTAGCTGCATAGGGCCTCACCCCTTCCAGCCATATCTGCAGTGTTTTTTCACTGGCCTCGGTTTTGAGCTTCAGCCACTGCTGCCCTTGCTGTAGCTCAGCCTGATGAAACTTGTTTTCTATAGGCTTGTTGAAGTTGAGCACAATAACCGGGGGAACCTGCGCCAGCGTACTGCCATTGGCAGGTTGCGCCTGGGTCAGCTTGCTATGCCCCCAGCTCAAACTAGAAAACCCCAGTAACAACAAGCAACCCAAAGTGTTTATTAGCTTCATGCCCCTGGCCTTTGCGTGAGGTGCGAGGTGCTCAGTTTACACGGCTTGGCACTAGCTGCCCCTAGGGCTCAGGCCTACAGATGCCCAATTGATGCGCTGCTGGCTGTGGGGGATTTCCTGCTTGCAGCCCTGGCTTTAATTCCTACAGCGAATTCAGAAATAAGCGTATGGAATCACTAGGCTCGCATTACTCAATATAAACACTTCAAGTGCTTACTGGATCAGTGACTATGCCACGCTCACTCTGGAAAGGTGCCATCAGCTTTGGCCTCGTCCATATCCCGGTTGAATTGCATACTGCCAGCGCGCCCTCTGCCCTGGATCTGGATTTACTCGACAAGCGGGATTTTGCCCCCGTGGGTTACAAGCGCTATAACAAAGTAACAGGCAAGGAAGTCAACCAGCAGGATATTGTGAAGGGCTACGCCTACGAAAAAGAACGCTACGTGGTGCTGAGCGATGCAGACATCCGCCAGGCCAATGTCGAAAGCACGCAAACCATCGATATCCTGGCTTTTGTTGAACTCACTGACATTCCCATCAAGTATTTCGATCAGCCTTACTACCTGATTCCCAGCAAGGGAGGCGAGCGCGTGTTTGCCCTGCTGCGCCAAACCCTGGAGAAATCCGGCAAGGCCGGGATAGGTCAGATCGTGATACGCACCAAGCAACACCTCGCTGCGCTGCTTCCCGAGGGCGATGGAATTCTGCTCAACCTCTTGCGGTATCAGGAGGAAATCCGTGCATTGCCTGCCGTGCCCCAGCCGCGCACGGGCAAGGCAGGCCAGGTAACGGAGAAAGAAGTCCAGATGGCGCTTTCACTGGTGGAGGATATGAGCGAGAGCTGGGACCCAAGTCAATACACCGACAGTTTCAAGGCAGACTTGATGGCCCTGGTACGCAAGAAGATCAAAGCCAAGCAGACCCACGAAATAAGCGAACCTGAAGCAGAACAGGCACCGACAAAAACCAACAATGTGGTGGACCTGATGCAATTGCTCAAGGCCAGCATAGGCGACAAGCGCCGCCAGGCAAGCTCGGGCAAAAGTAACCGCAAGCGTACGGCCTGAAAGCAAATAATCGTGGAAAGGACATCATATGGGCCTGCAGCGATATTGGGATAAACGCGATTTCAAGCTCACGCGCGAACCGCGCGGCAAGGTGGCGAAACCTGTAGCACATGCTGGTGAAGCCAATACCCTCGCTTTTTATATCCAGCGCCATGATGCGAGGCGCTTGCATTATGACTTCAGGCTGGAGCTGGACGGCACTTTGAAAAGCTGGGCCGTGCCCAAGGGGCCTAGCCTGGACCCTGCAGACAAGCGCCTCGCGGTTGAGGTTGAAGATCACCCTCTGGAGTATGGGCAGTTCGAGGGTGACATTCCCCAGGGCCAATACGGCGCAGGCCATGTCATGCTTTGGGATGAGGGTACTTGGGAAGCCATAGGTGACCCCATGCAAGGCTACCGCCAGGGCGCACTCAAGTTTTATCTGCATGGCCAGAAACTGCACGGCAAATGGGCACTGGTGCGTATGAAAACCAGGGACGAGGACAAACAACCCAACTGGCTGCTGATCAAGGAGCAGGATGAGCAAGCCCTCAAAGGCCAGGCAGCACAGATTACAGAGACTGCACCTGAGTCGGTCAAGGCGGCCAGCAAGCAAACAGCTCGGCCCGGGATAGCAAAAAATCAGGGTGCAAAAGCTACTGCAACACTTGGTGCAACACGAGGTGCAAAACCTAAAGCGCCAAAGGCAGCCGGGCTGAGCGATCAGGATATTGATGTGGCAAGCCTGGCCCCACGCTCTAGCAACATGCCCACACGCCTAGAGCCGCAACTCGCCACCCTGGTCACGCAGGCGCCTGAGGGGGATGAGTGGCTTTCTGAGATTAAATACGATGGCTACCGTGCCCTGACCCGCCTTGAGCATGGCAAGGTCACCATGCTGAGTCGCAATGGCCTGGACTGGTCTGCCAAATGGCCTGCACTGGTCTCTGCGCTCAAGCATTTGCCAGTGAAACAAGCCTGGCTGGATGGCGAAGTGGTGGCGTTTGATGAAGATGGCAATATCAGTTTTCAGGCACTGCAAAATGCCATGCGCTTGGGCAATGACGTGCAGCTGGGCTATTTCATCTTCGATCTCTTATATCTAGATGGACATGATCTTCAGCCAGTGGCGCTGCAACAACGCAAGGCATTGTTACAGGTTCTGCTCTCCAGCCTGTCACAGACGGATGGACAGTCTGGCCCCTTATTCTTCAGTGATCACCTGCAAGGACATGCGCCAGAAGTGTTCAAGCATGCCTGCATGCATGGCATGGAAGGCATTGTGGTCAAGCACGCTCACAGCCCTTATCTGCAGAAACGCAGCCAGGACTGGCTCAAGGTCAAATGCGGCAAGCGCCAGGAGTTTGTGATTGGGGGTTATACCGAGCCCAGCGGCAGCCGCGAGGCTTTTGGTGCGCTGTTATTGGGCACCTACAATGAGGCTGGTCAATTGCAGTACGCAGGACGTGTGGGCACAGGCTTTAATCAGGATAGCCTGAAACAGATTGCCGCTTACTTTGAGCAACTGGAAACCAAAAAACCCGCATTTAGCGAGCCGCCCACAGGGGTAGAAGCCAAGGGAGTGCACTGGCTGAAACCCACGCTGACGGCCGAGGTAAAGTTTGCCAACTGGACCACCTCAGGCATGGTGCGGCACGCCAGTTTTGTTGGGCTACGTAACGACAAACCCCCGCGCAGCATTAGCAGGGAAACTCCGCTGGATACCGATCAACTTTCCCTCAACACTGCAGGCAGTGCTGTTGCAGCAAGCAGCAGGCCCAGCCAGGTAGCAGGCATCAAACTAAGCCACCCAGAGAAAATACTCTTCCCTGCTGGCGCTTACACCAAACTTGATCTGGCCCGCCATTACGAAGCCCTTGCGGATCATATTCTGCCTTATCTGATGAATCGCCCGCTTTCCATCGTGCGTTGCCCAGAAGGCTACCACCATCATTGTTTCTTCCAGAAACATGTCACGCATGCCAAGCTGGAGCATATCAAAGTAGTTCAGCTCATAAGCGGCATGGAAGCTGGAAAAAACCCCGAATATTTCGTGGCCAACAATGTGCAGGCCATCATTGAACTGGTACAGCTGGGGGTGCTGGAGTTGCATGGATGGGGTGCGCGCTATCCCAAAACAGCTTTGGCTGATCGCATGATTTTCGACCTGGACCCCGCGCCTGAAGTCCCCTGGGATGAGGTCACTGAAACAGCCTTGCTATTACGCGGCTTGTTTGATGAACTGGATTTGCAGAGTTTTGTTAAAACCACGGGTGGCAAGGGCTTGCATGTGGAGGTGCCCATACGGCCCGAGCATGAATGGCCCGTCATCAAAAGTTTCAGTCAGGGCATTGCACGTCATCTGGAGAATATAGCCCCTGAACGCTTCACTGCGAATATGTCAAAACAGCGGCGGAAAGGTCGTATCTTTATCGACTATTTGCGCAATGGCGAAGGGGCGACAGCGGTGCTGCCTTATTCCACGCGTGCGAAGCCTGGCGCCCCAGTGGCGACCCCACTGGCATGGGATGAGGTGGGTAGCCAAATCCAGGCAGACAGTTTCAACATTGCCAATATCCAGAACCGCATGCGCAACCTGAAAATTGACCCTTGGCAAGAATATCTCTCCTCCAAGCAACGTCTCAGCAAACATGCTCTTAAATTATTCTAGTTTTCATAGCGGGCTAATCGGAGATGAGTTAAGGCATTGCTCCTAAATTGCAGCTGCATATCATTTCCATTTAATCTTTTTATATCAAGACCATGGCAGCATTGTCCGACAATGAAATCAGCAGATAATGACTATTGAATTGCTGTGCGGAGAAGCATGATGCATCACCTACCAACGGAGACTCATCATGAAAACCTCGAACGCCCCAGCTAGCACAACGCCCACCAAGCATGATGCGATTGTTGTACTTAAGAATGATCATGCCGAAGTAAAAAAACTATTCAAAGAATATGAGCGCCTGGCTAATAAAGAAGACATTGCAGGTAAGACAGCCGTAGCAAACCGCATCTGTGCAGAGCTAACGGTGCACACCAAGATAGAAGAAGAAATTTTCTACCCTGCTGCCCGAGAAGCCATTGAAGATGATGATTTGCTGAATGAGGCAGACGTTGAGCATGCAAGCGCCAAAGACCTGATCACCCAAATTCAATCAGGCGACCCTTCTGACCCTATGTACGATGCCAAGGTGAAGGTGCTTAGCGAATACATTGAGCACCATGTGGAAGAAGAAGAGACCGAAATGTTTCCCAAGGTGCGAGAAGCCAAAAAGCTGGATTTAAAAGCGATGGGCCAAGAGCTTACTGATAAAAAAGGTGCCATGCTGCAAGCGCTAACCAGCAAGGGTGGCGAAATTGACCCCGCTAAACTTGCAAGCCTGCTTGATAGTGACACACAGCATTAAGCTCAACCCCAAGTATTAAACAAGCCCGCACACGCGGGCTTGTTTATTTCAGGTTTATCTATGCTTTTAACCATCAAGCCTAAGCGTTAAGCACTATGTCTGCCCCAGCAATCATTTTGTAAGAATGGGCCATGAGACAGCTGGAATTCCGTTAATCAAGGGCTTAGCAAACAAAAATCCCTGGAACAGCTCTACCCCAGCAGCCTGTAACCACAACCATTCTTCAGGCGTTTCAATCCCTTCGGCGATGGTCGTAATGCCTAAAGATTTGCAGCACTCGACTATGGCTTTAACAATCGCTTGTTTAGGCCCATCCTGATGGATATCCGTCACCAGCAAGCGGTCAATTTTTAATTTTTCAGGCTGGAATTTTGCAAGTAAAGACAGGCCAGCAAAACCTGCTCCAAAATCATCAATGGCCACGCTAATGCCTACTGAGCGCAATTTCTTCAGCGCCAATTCAAAATGATCAAAGTGTGAAATGGCTTCTTCCTCGGTCACCTCTACAATCACCTGTTGCGGCGTAAGACCAAACTTTTCAATATTGGCCAGAAGTTGATCAACTGCGTTGGGGATACTGACCAGTGACATTGGCAACAGGTTGATGGATAGCTTGCAGTCGCCGATATTCAGCCTGGATGCCAATTCCAATGCATTGCGTTTTGATTCCAGATCAAACAGGTGATGTTCTGCCGCAGGCAGGTTTTCAAAACACGTATAAGGCGGCCCACCTGTAGCACTGCGTATCAATGCCTCAACAGATGAGATGGTGTAGCGGAGTGGGTCAACAATGGGTTGCAGCGCGAATTGGCAAGGCAGTATCGAGTTGATAGGCTCGGCCAAGGTTTCAAAGCCCGAAGCGCGTGTTTCAAACTGCCAGTTTTGAGTAACAAAGTCTGTGGTGTGATCTTTCCAGCGGCCAGAGGCAAAGGCCTTAATGAGCTTTAATGCACGGTCATGGCTAGGAAGTGGCGTGGTAAGACCCGCAGAGATAGGCTCGACAATACTGCTGCTGTGATCTCGCGCATCGATCAGCTGCATGGCCCAATTGCTGAACCGCGCTGAGGGGGCATAGTCTGAAAGCAAGGTCACCACATGATGATGCAGCGGATCAGAGCGGATATGCTCATAGGTGGCCTTGAGCGCTTTATCAGGGCCTTCAATATATTGAAAGAAGTGCTCACCATCAAAAAGTAGAATGCCAGAGACTCCATTTTCCTGGTTACGCTTTGCTGCCTTATCGACCAAGTTTGAAAGCTCGTCTTGGGCTAAAGGCCTACTCAAGCGACTTCTATAAACAAGTATGGAAAGCATGCATCATCCTATAGGGCGAGTTGTGACATTTGATATCGGCATGTAGGCACAAAGCTTAAATCATCCAACATCAGCCTAAAATGCGCTTTGACACACAAAATCGAGAAAAATGTCGTTTGCAACTCAATTTGAGATTCCAAGCTCGAGCTTTAGAGCTAGGCGGCGCAATCGCCAAATCTAAATTGAATTGCGGCTTCCATTTCCGACAGGAAATCTTAAATCAGGCCTGCCGTTTCAACTGGTAACCCATTGCCCCCATAGAGAGATGAAATCATCCCTTGTCGCCGATGGCTGAATTTCATTTGCCAGATCTGCCAGCATAGAGACGCCCTAATCAATTGGTATAAAACACCTCTACGTTGTGCAGCCTGATTTCAGTTGGCAAGAGCCCAAGGCGCTTAAATAGGTCTCAGCGTCGCGTAAACAGGTAGAAGATAAATCCAAACGACACAATCAGCATTAGCAAAATCGCAACATCCCAAAACTCACTATTCGCCTCAACCATAATCAGCCCCATGTATTTTGTCGAACTCTATTGTCTTTTGTCGACAATCTTTTGACAGTGGCGTGTTTGCTGGGGTAAAAGATTTTTTAGCCCAGCAAGAATTACAAGACTGGCCGAAATGGTGCCCCTACAGGAATTTTGGGTTTGATGCTTTAAAGGGAGATAAATGAAAGCAACACTGATCAAGAAATGCATACCTATGTTGGTATGCGCGTGTTTTCCTGTTTTGTCGCAGGCCGCTAATGTATCCACAGTGGCTCATGGAGAATGGTATGACGGTGCCAACTGGTTTGGAATGAATCCGCCTAACTCCACTGACGACGCAACACTCAATAACGACATGATTTCAGCGGCATCAATTACAGTAGGATCCATCAATGGTCCGGGTAGCGTGATTACCGGGGGCAATTTGATCCTCTTGGGGGTTGTTGACTCGGTTTTGACCCAAGTATCCGTTGGCGGGCTCTTCAATTTCTATGGCGCCCCTGGAACCAACCTGACTATTATTAATGGCTCTGGAATCACAGGACCTGTTGAAATCATCGATGGTAATTTGATATTTGGCCAGACAAATTCTCTGGTGAATGCAAGCAATGTCACGATTCATTCTGGCGTTACAATGAATTTGAATGGATTTAATCAGGAAATCCGTAATATCAATGCCTTGGGCACTGTAAACCTTGGGGCGTCGCGCCTGGAGGTTATTGGCAACTCTTCGTTTACAGGCGAAATAATTGGCAGTGGTCAGCTAATACTGAATAACGCTCAACGGACGACTATATCCGGGGATAACACTGGATACTCCGGCCTTACGTCAGTAAGAGGGGCGGAACTAGTGATTGGCCACGACAATGCACTTGGCTCCGGGATTTTGGAATTGGTAACCGCTACAATTTCCAATAGTGGCAATAGGACAATCAGCAACAGTATTGAATCCTATGGAAGCTTGAACACTTTTAGCCCGGCTGCAAACACGCGCCTTGAGATAAGTGGCGGCATCAGTGGCTTCACACCTTTAGTAAAAACTGGATTGGGAGAGTTGGTTCTTTCAGGTAGCAACTCCTTCACCAGCCCCATGGAAGTTAATCAGGGCAAGCTGTCGATTGCATCCTCTGGCTTTGTCGCATCTGAGGTAAGGGTGAATAATGGGGCCACTTTGGGCGGCACAGGTGTTGTAGGGGGTGCAACTATCAATGCTGGCGGTACATTGGCTCCTGGCAACTCAATTGGCAACCTGGCTATTATTGGTCCCTTAGATTTTAATACTGGGTCCCAATTCAACGTCGAGCTTGATGCCACGGGTGCCTCAGATCATGTCAATGTGGCTGGCTCTGTCACTATTAACACTGGCAGCACGCTGAACATTGATGGCGCTGCTGGCACATACGGCCCCAGCACCACATATTCATTAATCACTGCTTCAGGTGGCATCATCGGAAACTTTGACACCATCAATTCCAACCTGGCTTTCCTGAATACCCAACTCACCAATACTGGTAACCAGATACAGCTGACCCTAAGCAGCAACGGTGTCGATTTTGTCGATGTCGCCCGCACTTACAACCAGCGGAACGCGGCTTTGGCTCTCATGAGTGTTGGTGCTGGCACCCTGGCAACAGCAGTCACCAGCCTGGATGGCGATACAGCACGCTCGGCCTTTGGTCAGCTTTCTGGTGAAGTGCATGCCTCTGCCCAGGGCGCGCTGGTGGATGACACGGATTTTGTACGTTCTGCTGTGACCCAGCGCTTGTATCAACCGGATGGCAATGCAGTATGGTTCAAGGGCAGCTCTATCCATGGCTATACCGATCGCAATAGCAACACGGATTCCACTTCCCGCCATATGAATGGTGGGCTGGTGGGGTCGGATCGCACCATTGGCGATGGCAATTGGACAATCGGTGTATTCGGGGGGTATGGGGACACCAATTTCAACACCCAGCGCAGCCGCGCGGATATCAAAACTGTCCACCTGGGCGCCTATGCTGGTCGTGCCTATGACAAGCTGCAGTTAAAACTGGGCGCCGGGTATGCCTACCATCGTTTGGACACCAGTCGTAATCTGGGCTTTGGCACTTTCACTGGCCGGGACAAGGCTGACTATGACACACACAGCCTGCAAGCCTTTGCTGATGTGGGTTACCGCATCAAGAGTGGAGATGGCAGCATTGAGCCCTTCCTGAATGTAGCCCAGGTGCACCTGGCGCGCGAGGGTTTCAATGAGCGTGGCGATGATGCAGCACTTCGCGTCAGCCGTGAGCAGTCCAATGTCACCCTGGGTACTATCGGTGTTCGCTTGGATCAACCATTGACCACCAGCACCACCTTGCCATTGAGACTGCAGGGCTCTATTGGTTACAGGCACGCTGAAGGTGACGTGACACCCAGGAGTGAAGCCAGGCTCGCTGGTGGGAATAGCTTTGATGTCCGTGGCAATCCGATTGCACGCCAGGCAGCGGTATATGACATCGGGGTTTATAGCCAGCTCTCCCCCACCCTCAGTGCTGGTATCAACTACCGTGGACAGAATGGTGACAACACTAGGATCCATGCGGCTAACTTCAACCTGACCTGGTTGTTCTAAAGCTTAGGTTTGTGGCACAAAAGGGGCACTGCGGTGCCCCTTTAATTAATTGCTGGGTCAGATTTCTTTAAGCAAGTAGCGATTAAACTTAACTTCTGGCTTCCATTACCCACTGCGCCATCAACAGTTTCTTATTACGCGAAAGACCCTTCAATCACCTGGCCCGGATCTCCCCATGTAGTATGTTTATGGCGAGTCAACGACGGGGAAATATCTGCCGTCGACAAAAAATGTCGTTTGCAACTCACCTTGAGACTCTCATCTTATTTAAATCAGGCAGTTAAAAATCATCTCGCAAAATCATTTACTTATATTTTGCAACTCAAAACGGTATTGAACAGGTTTTTTTCAATCAAATTTGAGATTTAACTAAATATATGTTTTTGTGAGAG
>NZ_BAMT01000006.1 GCF_000617925.1 Methylobacillus glycogenes JCM 2850 | reverse complement strand
ATTATCAATCTGCGAGTAGTCTTTCGCTTCGCCACCAAACTTCTTGGTCAGTACGGTGGTGATCGCAGCTGTCAATGTGGTCTTACCATGGTCAACGTGGCCAATTGTACCTACGTTAACGTGCGGTTTCGTCCGCTCAAATTTACCTTTTGCCATTTCCGTTTTCCTTTAACCGACTTATCAAGTTAATGTGTGCGTTTGACCCAAGCACCAAATGGTGCCCATGGCGGGAATCGGACCCGCGACCTCTCCCTTACCAAGGGAGTGCTCTACCACTGAGCCACATGGGCATTTTTCTTAAATTCTTTTCTGAGTTTTGGAGCGGGCGACGAGGTTCGAACTCGCGACATCTTGCTTGGAAGGCAAGTGCTCTACCAACTGAGCTACACCCGCAGACCTCACCAGAATTTTTATCAGCCTGGCTCCAAATTTTATGCTGGTGGAGGGGGAAGGATTCGAACCTTCGTACTCTGAGAGAACGGATTTACAGTCCGTCGCCTTTAACCACTCGGCCACCCCTCCATCGCAGAACCCGGGATTATGCGTACATTCAGACGAAGTGTCAACGCATTAACAGAAGAAATGGTGCCGGATGTCGGAATCGAACTGACGACCTTCGCATTACAAGTGCGCTGCTCTACCAACTGAGCTAATCCGGCACAACACAAACCTGCTATTTCACCACCTTTAAGGATGGCTTCTTAACTACTGGCGGCTCGGCTGGACTCCCTGCATCCAACCCAACCCCTGCCATGTTTCCATCAGGGTCCGGATCAACCGGCTCATCCTGGAAAAACATGCCTTGGCTATTCTCTCGGGCAAATATGCCACGAACCGCACTCATAGGCACATACAGCTCATTCGGTGCACCATTGAAACGGGCTGAGAATGTAACAGCATCTGTTCCGATTTGCAAACCTTTTGTCGCACTATAATTAATATTTAATACAATTTGCCCATCTTTCACGTATGCCATAGGCACACGCGTCTGCGCATTAACCTCCACCAACAGGTGTGGAGTCAACCCATTGTCGGTACACCACTCATGAATGGCACGCACCATATACGGCTTGGTAGAGGTCAATTCGCTCATATTAATCGCCTATTTACGCATTGCTTTTTCGGATGGAGTCATCGCCTCAATATAAGCAGGACGCGAGAAGATACGCTCAGCATACTTCAGCAATGGGGCAGCTTGCTTGGGCAATTCAATACCGTAATGACCCAAACGCCACAACAGTGGGGCAATCGCCACATCCAGCATGGAGAACTCATCACCCAGAATGTATTGCTGACGACTAAACAGCGGCACGATCTGAGTCAGGTTATCGCGTATGGTGGCACGGGCCTTGTCTGCAGCCTTGGCATTACCCGATTCAATATCACCTATATGTCTGAACAACTGATCTTCAAAGTTGTAAAGGAACAGACGGGCACGGGCACGCATCACAGGGTCAGCTGGCATCAGCTGCGGATGTGGGAAACGCTCATCAATATATTCATTGATGATGTTGGCCTGTTCCAGCACCAGATCACGTTCAACCAGCACAGGTACCGTGTTGTGCGGATTGATGACAGCTAGATCTTCAGGCTTGTTGGCCAAATCCACATCGATCACCTGAAAATCCATACCCTTTTCAAACAGCACGATACGGCAACGGTGGCTATATGGGCAGGTAGTGCCCGAATACAAGGTCATCATAATGTCATTCCAATCTCATCAAAAACCGCCAGGCCGCGCATGCCTCAAATCAAGCTGAGCACTTACTGACCATGCGCGCGAAAAGCGGCTATTCTACAGAATTCATTTTCAAAATGAAACAAATACCTTATTTTAGTCAATTAAAACAGGGTGTTATATAGGATTTTCTATATTGATAAACTCATGCTGCAAGCCAAATTCCAGCGCCAGATGCTGGCCTAGGGCCTCAATGCCAAAGCGCTCAGTGGCATGATGCCCAGCAGCAATGTAGGCCACCCCTGACTCCCTTGCCAGGTGAAACACCTGTTCCGACACCTCGCCACTGATATATACATCCACACCCAGCGCTATTGCCTGCTCAAAATATCCTTGAGCGCCGCCGCTGCACCAGGCGATACGCTGCACTGGCTTTTGCCCCTCACCGAATACCTGTGCTGTTCTACCCAGCACCTGCCTACTGTTGCCGCAAACTGGCCCAGGCTAGCTGCCTGTGCCAAATGACCATGCGCAATCAGCCCCTGCTCACCCACCCAGCCATCCACATTAATATCCAACAGCTTGGCCAGCATGGCATTGTTGCCCAGGCTTTTATGCGCATCCAATGGCAAGTGATAGGCCAGCAGGCTGATATCTTGCTGCAATAGAAATTTCAGTCTCGCATGCTTGATGCCCACCACTTCTGCTGGCTCATTGCGCCAGAAATAGCCGTGATGTACGAAAATGGCATCAGCCCCTGCATCCCGCGCCTGCTCCAGCAGTGCCAGGCTGGCGGTCACTCCGGTCACTATCTTCTGTATTTCCGCCCTGCCCTGCACTTGCAAACCGTTAGGGCAATAATCACGGAAGCGCTCTACCTCCAGGAATTGTCCGGTATAATCCACCACTTGTTTCAATTGCATTTTTGCCTCCGCAATACTGTCAGACCACACCCACATTTAAACGACGCACACACTCTTACAACATGCGCAAACTCTGGCTTATTTTTGCACAGACCGTCACCATCAGTCTTGCAGCCCTTTTCGTTGTGCAACTGTTTTACCCCCAGATTCTGCCACGTGCAGACAAAGCTGCCGCCATCAAAGAGGCACCAGTCAATACCGAGGCTAGTGCACAAATTGGCTCATACCGTGTGGCGGCCAAAACCGCCATGCCCAGCGTGGTGAATATCTTCACCTCCAAGAAGGCTGCGCAGTCGAGTGAAAATCCTTTTATGGATGACCCGCTGTTCCGGCATTTTTTTGGTGAACAACAGGAAGATCAGCAGAGCCAGCGTGAAAATAGCCTGGGCTCAGGCGTAATCGTCAACAGCCAGGGCCTGATACTCACCAATCACCATGTGATTGAGGCCGCCGATGAAATTGAAGTTGCACTACCCGACGGCCGCACCTTCCCTGCCCGTGTAGTCGGCACTGACCCGGAAACTGATCTCGCGGTACTCAAGGTCAATGTGCGCAATCTGCCCGCCATCACTTTTGCCCATCAAGAAAACCTCAGTGTAGGCGATGTAGTGCTGGCGATAGGCAACCCATTCGGCGTAGGCCAGACCGTGACCCAAGGTATTATCAGCGCCTTGGGCCGTAATCACCTGGGCATTAATACCTTTGAAAACTTTATCCAGACCGATGCACCTATTAACCCCGGCAATTCCGGCGGGGCACTGATCGATAGCGAAGGCAACCTGGTTGGCATCAATAGTGCCATCTATTCCCGCAGCGGCGGCTCCATGGGCATAGGCTTTGCCATACCCGTAAGCCTGGTCAAGCAAGTAATGGAGCAGATTATTCGCCAGGGCAGCGTAATACGTGGCTGGATAGGTATAGAAGCACAGGACATTACGCCTGAGTTAGCAGAATCTTTCCGCCTCAAGCAAGTGCGTGGCTCCCTGATTGCTGGCGTAGTGCGCGGTGGCCCGGCAGACAAGGCAGGTCTGCGTCCCGGGGATATCCTGCTGGAAATTGACGGTAGAGAAGTCGTGGATAGCTCCACCATGCTCAATGTGATTTCTGGCCTCAAGCCGGAAAAGAAGGTCATCGTGAAGTTGTCACGTAATCAGGCTGAGCTGAATATTGCCATCATGATAGGCAAACGCCCCAAGCCGCAGCTGGCTCGCAATGACGAATAAGGGCTAGCTGCGCGTTAATAACTGCGCTGAATAACTGTACCGAACTAGTTCAGCAGCGGGATTAATTCAGCTGCTTGACCTTGCGCTGCATCATACTGGCCACCAAGATGCCAGCCTCATACAGCAGCCACAATGGCACGGCCAGCATGATTTGCGAGATGACATCTGGCGGAGTAAATATCGCCCCCAGAATAAAAGCACCCACAATCACATAAGACCTCGCCTCGCGTAGCGCAGCAACACTCACCACCCCCGCTGTTACCAATAACACCACTGCCACTGGCACTTCAAATGCGAGACCGAAGGCGATGAATAAGGTCATGGCGAAATCCAGGTATTTTCCTATGTCCGTCATCACCGCCACGCCTTCAGGCGCGGTATGGCTGATAAAGCCGAACACCACCGGAAATACAAGAAAATACGCAAACGCCATGCCGCAAAGAAACAGCAAGGTGCTGGCAAATACCAGCGGGCTAATCAGTTTGCGTTCATGCTGATAAAGACCAGGAGCCACAAAGGCCCACACCTGGTATAGCGTATGCGGCAAAGAGATCATGAACGCAGTAAGCAATACCACCTTCATCGGCACAAAGAACGGCGTAGTGACATCGGTCGCGATCATCTGCCCACCTGCTGGCAGGCTTTTCAGCAATGGCAGCGCGAGGAAATGGTAAATGTCATTGGCAAACGGGAACAAGGCCAGCATCACCAGCACCAAGCCGATGATGATGCGCAGCAAACGGTCACGCAGCTCTATCAGGTGCGAGACAAAGGAGTCAGTAGTGGTCAATCTGGCTTTTCCTGCTTGCTGGGGATCGCTGCCCTAGCGTGGTCATCTAGTGCTGAGATAGCTTGAGCTTTGGGCGTATCGGCCTGAACTTCTTCATGGTCTGTCGCCTTGCTTGCATCAAAAGACAAATCCAATGTCGATTGCTGAGGGACTGCTACTGCTGGCTCAGCTGACGCAGGCTGTGGCAATGCTGACTTTACTGGCTCAGGATTGATACCCTCTGAATTTATAGCCTCGGACTGTGTAGGCTTAAATTCTGCAGGCTCCAACTTTGGAGACTCTGGCAGCGCAGGCTCTAATGGTTCAGGACTAGGCGCAACACTGGCCAGTTGCTGCATCTCATGTTCGAGATCGTGACCAGTCTGGTGTATGGTGGATTCGGCCTGACGTATGCCTTGTTGCACTTCCTGCTGCAAGCGCTGCAACTCTTCAAAGCGCAGCTCGCGGCTGATATCTGATTTAACGCCATTAATATAGCGTTGCACACGCCCCAGCAATAAACCCACGGTACGCGCTACCTTGGGCAGTTTTTCTGGCCCGATGACGATCAGCGCCACGACACCAATCACCACCAGTTCTGAAAAGGCGATATCAAACACTGAGTAAAGTCCGGGTGCTTACTGCTTTTCTTTCTGTCTTACTTCGTTTTCCACAGTCCGGCCTTGCGCTTCTTCTTCCAGCGCTGGTGTGGATTTGCCTTCATTGACGGCATCCTTGAAGCCCTTGACTGCGCCACCAACATCACTGCCAATATTGCGCAATTTCTTGGTACCAAACACCACCACAACGATGGCCAGCACAATCAGCCAATGCCAAATACTAAATGAACCCATAACCCGCTCTCCTCACTAAACTTTAGGCAGGGTGTCGCCACCGCCAAAGACATGTACGTGTAGATGAAAAACTTCTTGCCCACCTTCAGCACCCGTGTTGATCATGGTGCGAAATCCTTTAAGCCCCTGCTCGCTAGCAAGCTTGGGCGCTAACAACAGCATCTTGCCCAGCAAGGCCTGGTGCTTAGTGTCACACTCTGCAAGGCTGACCACATGCTCTTTGGGCACAATCAAAAAGTGCACAGGCGCTATCGGCCTGATGTCATGAAACACCATGACTTCTTCATCTTCATAGAATTTCTTCGCCGGGATATCGTTGCTGGCGATCTTGCAGAATATGCAGTCTGTGCTCATGAAACCATCCTTAATATCATTGTGCGGGACAGTGGTGCGGTAGTAATGCCGCAGCGTCTGACATGCGTATACATTAGTCCTTGCGTGCCGCTTTTTCCTCTAAGCCAGACAAGCCTTCGCGTCTTGCCAGTTCTTGCAGCACTTGCTCTGGCTTAAGGCCAGCGTGCGACAGCATCACCAGGCAATGAAACCACAGATCAGCGGTCTCGTAGATAATTTTGTCGGCATCACCATCCTTGGCGGCAATAATGGTTTCTGCTGCTTCTTCGCCTATTTTCTTCAGTATGCTGTCCGTACCCTTGGCGTAAAGCTTGGCCACATACGACGTTTGTGGGTCTGCCTGTTTACGCTGTTCCAGCAGTTCTGCCAGGCGGTTGAGCACATCACTCATGGTGGTAGATATCCTCGGGGTTCTTGATGACAGGCTGATCTATCACCCAGTCATTGTTTTCCAGCTTCTGGAAGAAGCAGTTGTGTCTGCCAGTATGACAAGCAATACCACCAACCTGCTCAACCGTGATCAGCACCACGTCTTCATCGCAATCCAGGCGGATTTCATGCACCTTCTGCACATGGCCCGATTCTTCACCCTTGTGCCAGAGTCGATTACGCGAGCGCGACCAATATACGGCCTGGCCAGTTTCGGCAGTCAGTTGCAAGGCTTCACGGTTCATCCAGGCAAACATGAGTATCTTCAGGCTGCCGACTTCCTGTGCAATCACAGGCACCAAGCCATCTTCGGTCCAGCTTACTTTTTCAAGCCAGCTTATAGCCTCACTCACAATCTCACCTCTATGCCTTGCTCACGCATATATTCCTTGGCTTCACGCACGGTGTATTCGCCATAGTGAAAGATGCTTGCAGCCAATACTGCATCCGCACCACCTTCTCTTACGCCTTCTACCAGGTGCACCAAATTACCCACACCGCCAGAAGCGATGATGGGCACATCTACAGCTTCGCTGATGGCACGATTAAGCGGTAAATTAAAACCAGTCTTGGTGCCGTCTCTATCCATGCTGGTCACCAGCAGTTCACCTGCGCCCAGCTCCACCATTTTGCGCGCCCACTCCACGGCATCCAGGCCTGTGGCGTTGCGGCCGCCATGGGTAAAGATTTCCCAGTGATCGCCTACCTGCTTGGCATCTATCGCTACTACTATGCACTGCGAGCCAAAACGCCCGGCGGCATCGGCCACCAGTTGCGGGTTGGTCACCGCTGCGGTGTTGATGCTGACTTTGTCCGCCCCAGCATTGAGCAGGCGGCGTACATCGTCCACCGCGCGCACGCCCCCGCCTACAGTCAGCGGGATAAATACCTGGGATGCGACTTGTTCTATGATGCCCAGAATCAAGCCGCGATTATCGGAGCTGGCTGTAATATCCAGAAAAGTCAGCTCGTCGGCACCTTGCTCGTCATAGCGGCGCGCAATCTCTACTGGGTCGCCAGCATCACGCAACTCAAGGAAGTTCACTCCCTTGACCACGCGGCCATTGGTGACATCCAGGCAGGGAATGATACGCTTGGCTAAGCTCATGCCTGACTCAACTCATCCGCCAGGGCTTGGGCCTGTGTGAAGTTCAGTGTGCCTTCGTAAATTGCACGGCCAGTAATGGCGCCAATCACGCCTTCGCTTTCGACTTCTACCAGCTTACGCACATCATCCAGATTGGTGACGCCACCACTGGCGATAACCGGAATGGTCAAAGCCTGGGCCAAGGCAACAGTCGCCTCAATATTGACCCCGGTCAGCATGCCGTCACGGCCTATGTCGGTATAGACAATGGCTTCCACGCCGTAATCTTCAAATTTCTTTGCCAGGTCTATCACGTCATGGCCTGTCAATTTCGACCAACCATCTACGGCCACTTTGCCATCCTTGGCATCGAGACCGACCATGATCTGACCAGGGAAGGCATAGCACGCCTCATGCAGGAAGCCAGGATTCTTGACCGCCGCGGTACCAACGATGACATAGCTGATGCCATTGTCCAGATAGCGCTCTATGGTTTCCAGATCGCGTATGCCACCTCCCAACTGGATGGGGATGTCGGTGCCCACAGCACTGACGATGGCCTTGATGGCTGCGTCATTGACAGGCTTGCCAGCGAAAGCACCATTCAGATCGACCAGATGCAAGCGCTTGCCGCCTTGGTCTACCCAATGTCTGGCCATGGCACCTGGATCTTCGGAGAATACCGTAGCATCCTCCATCAGGCCTTGTTTCAAACGAACACAGTGACCGTCTTTCAGGTCGATAGCAGGAATAATCAGCATGATGATATGAATTAAGGTTTAAACAGTACCGTCCCACTGGACGAAATTGGACAAAAGTTTGAGCCCGGCGTTATGGCTCTTTTCTGGGTGGAATTGCACGGCAAACAGATTGCCACGCGCAATTGCACTGGTGAATTGTTTGGGATATTCGCTCCAACCTGCCGCCAGCGATGCATCTTCAGGGGCTACATAATAGCTGTGCACATAGTAGAAACGGTCACCGTCTTCTATGCCTTGCCACAAAGGGTGAGCCTGCTTTTGATACACCTGGTTCCAGCCCATATGCGGCACTTTGAGCTTGGCGCCTTCAGCGTCATGCATGTCGGCCGCATTGAAGCGCCGTACCTGGCCCGGCAATATGCCCAGGCCAGCAGCATTACCTTCTTCGCTATGCTCAAACAGCATCTGCAAGCCTATGCAAATGCCAAGAAAAGGTTTTTCGGCTGCCGCGGTTTTGACCGCCTCGCGCAGACCACGCGCATCAAGCTCGCGCATGCAGTCTGGCATGGCGCCCTGACCGGGAAACACGACGCGACTCGCCGCAGCGATCTGGGCGGGGTCACTAGTGACGACCACTTGCTGGTTGGGAGCAACATGCTCCAGCGCCTTGGACACGGACTTGAGATTGCCCATGCCATAATCTACAACGGCTATGTGTGTCATGTGATGGTAGGTGAAACAGAAATGTCTATAAACTGCCTTTGGTAGAAGGCATTATACCCACCATACGGGGGTCGAGTTCAACCGCTGCACGCAATGCTCTGCCAAAAGCCTTGAATATGGTCTCGGCCTGGTGATGGGCATTCTTGCCGCGCAGGTTGTCTATGTGCAGGGTAACACCAGCATGGTTGACGAAGCCCTGGAAGAATTCGCGCACCAGGTCCACATCAAACTCGCCTATGCGCGCACGGGTGAATTCAACATTGAATTCCAGCCCCGGACGTCCGGAAATATCCAGCACTACGCGTGATAAGGCTTCATCCAGCGGTACATAAGCATGGGCATAGCGGCGTATGCCTTTTTTGTCGCCCAAGGTTTATGGAATGCCTGACCCAGAGCAATACCGACATCTTCCACTGTGTGGTGGGCGTCGATATGCAGGTCACCTTGGCAGGCAACAGAGAGATCCATCATGCCATGACGGGCAATCTGATCCAGCATGTGATCAAAGAAACCGACACCGCTTTCCAGCTTGGCTACACCTGTGCCATCGAGATTAATGGCAACGGCAATCTTGGTTTCTAGGGTATTGCGACTAACTTCTGCGTTACGCATGGCTATCTTTGTATCGTCTTAAAAAATCAAAAACCGCTGCAAGCCTTGTTAGTCGGTCTTGCAGCGGTTTAAATGGGGTTTGCTGGCACTGCTATACAGTGCCGCAACAAATCACTTAGCTGAACAACTTCTTCAACCAACCGAACACACCACCACTGCTTTGGGAACCCTTGGCAGCATTGCTGATTTCAGCAGCAGCAGCTGCAGGATCAGCAGCACCGTAGATAGCAGCACCAGCAACCACGATGGTTGCGCCTGCATCTACTACTTGCTTAGCTGTTGTAGCCTTAACACCGCCAGCAACGGAGATGTCTACGCCCAGGTTCAGACCGGATACCAGGCCCAAGTCAGCAAATGGAGTCTGACCTGCAGCTTGTTGATCCAGACCAGTGTGCACGCCAATGATGTGCGCGCCCAGCTTGGCAACTTCTTGTGTACGCTTTGCCTTGTCAGCTACGTTGATCAAGTCAACTTGAGCCTTCTTGCCGTACTTGTTAGCAACATCAATTACGCCCTTGATAGTACCGATATCGGCAGTACCCAGAACGGTAACGATGTCAGCGCCAGCCTTGTAGAAAGGCTCAGCTTCGTAGAAACCAGCATCCATGGTCTTCAAGTCAACCAGGATTTTGTTGTTAGGGAACTTTGCGCGCAGAGTTTCCAGCAGCTTGATGCCGTTGTACTTGATGCAGGGTGTACCAATCTCAAGAATATCAACGTGTGGTGCAACAGTCGTAGCAAGCGCTACTGTTTGATCGAAATCGAGTGAATCTAATGCCATTTGAACTAATGGTTTTGCCACGATGCTTCCTCCGCTTAATTACAGAATTATGATGTACTGACCGCGCTATAATACATTTTTTCCAAGCCTTAAGGGAAGCGCAGACGCAGCATTCTCTTAATTTAATGGAAAATCAATGCCGTAGGCAGCCAAAAGCATCACTTTTTAGTCGTTTAAAATCTCTCTCAAAGCCTGAATCAGGGCTGAAGACTGATCATTGGTGCCTATAGTGATGCGTAAAAACTCACTAATACGCGCTGGTTTGCTGAAATGACGCACAATAATATTGCGTTCACGCAATAAAGCCGCCAATTCTGCGCCACTACGCTCTGCATGACGCGCAAATATAAAGTTGGCGGCTGATGGTAGCACTGTAAAGCCTAAGGCCTGCATTTCTGCTACCAGACTTTCCCGCGTCGCCATGACTTTGTGGCGGGTTTCCTCGAAATAAGCCTTATCTTCCAGTGCCGCGACCGCACCACTGATGGCAAATCTATCCAGTGGGTAGGAATTGAAACTATCTTTTACGCGATTCAGCGCTTCAATCAAAGGCGCTTGGCCTATGGCAAAACCCACACGCAGCCCAGCCAGTGACCTGGCTTTGGACAAGGTATGTGTTACCAGCAAGTTGGGATAATGCTGCACCAGGCTGGCAGCCGATTCGCCACCAAAATCGATATAAGCCTCATCCACCACGATGACAGACTCTTGATTAGCCTTGAGCAAACGCTCGATATCCGCCAGGGCTAGCAATCTGCCAGTGGGTGCATTGGGGTTGGGGAAGATAATGCCGCCATTGGGCCGCATATAGTCCTCAACCTGAATTTCGAATTCAGGGCCCAGCGGGACTGTTTCATAGGCTATGCCATACAGACCGCAGTAGACTGGGTAGAAGCTATAGGTAATATCCGGGAACAAGATGGGCGCTTCATGCTTGAGTAAGGCATTAAAGACATGCGCCAGCACTTCGTCCGAACCGTTGCCAACAAACACCTGATTGCTAGCCACATCATAGAAATTGGCTACCGCCTCACGTACCCTATCCGAAGCCGGGTCTGGATACAGGCGCAGACTATCGGCCACCTCGGCTTGCAAGGCTGCCAAGACCTTGGGGCTGGGGCCGTAGGGATTTTCATTGGTGTTGAGCTTGATCAGATTGCTGATCTTGGGCTGCTCACCCGGGATATACGGGGTGAGCTCATGCACGATGCTGCTCCAGAACTTGCTCAAGATCAGCCTTTCAAGCGATATTCAGCGGAACGGGCGTGGGCTTGCAAGCCTTCGCCATAGGCCAGGGTAGCGGCAATACGCCCCATCTTCTGCGCCCCTTCGCTGGATACCATGATCAAGCTGGAACGCTTCTGGAAATCATAAACACCTAGTGGTGAAGAGAAGCGCGCAGTACGCGAGGTAGGCAGCACATGGTTAGGGCCAGCACAGTAATCGCCCAGGGCCTCGCAGGTATCGCGCCCCATAAAGATAGCGCCAGCGTGGCGTATCTTTTTGCTGAACGCCAAAGGATCGTCCACGGACAGTTCCAAGTGCTCTGGCGCAATATAATTGGCGATCTCTGCCGCTTGCTCCAGATCTTTAACCTGAATCAAAGCCCCGCGATTCTGCAGCGAGGTGCGGATAATCTCTTTGCGTGGCATTTCCTCAACCAGGCGCTCTATGCTGGCCTGAACTTGATCAAGGAAGGCCGCATCCGGCGACAGCAGAATGGCCTGTGCCAATTCGTCATGCTCAGCCTGGGAGAACAAGTCCATCGCTACCCAGTCCGGGTTGGTCTTGCCATCGCAAATCACCAGAATCTCCGAAGGGCCGGCCACCATATCAATGCCCACCACGCCAAATACGCGGCGCTTGGCGGCGGCAACATAGGCATTACCTGGACCTACGATTTTATCAACCTGCGGCACAGTCTCAGTGCCATAAGCCAGCGCACCCACTGCCTGCGCACCGCCTATGCAGAATACGCGGTCAACGCCACATACAGCGGCAGCCGCCAACACCAATGGGTTTTTCTCACCACCCGGCGTAGGCACCACCATGATCAGTTCAGCCACCCCTGCCACCTTGGCAGGAATCGCATTCATCAGCACCGAAGAAGGGTAAGCAGCCTTGCCACCAGGCACATACAAGCCTACGCGATCCAGGGCAGTCACTTGCTGGCCGAGCAAAGTGCCATCGGCCTCGGTATAGGTCCAAGAAGTCATCAATTGCTTCTGGTGATAGTCACGCACACGTTGGGCGGCTTGCTGCAGCGCATCGCGCTGCTCAGCGGGCAGGCTGTCCAATGCGGCTTGCAATTCGGCCTGACCAATTTCCAGCGTGGCCATGCTATCAGCCTGCAAGCGGTCAAAGCGCTGGGTGTATTCCAGCACGGCAGCATCGCCACGGGTTTTGACATTGCGCAGAATATCGGCCACCACGGTATCTATCTGGTCGTCCTGTGCCGTCTCGAAGGCCAGCAAGGCCTTGAGGTCTTGATCGAAACTAGCGTCATTGCTTGAAAAACGTCTGATGTTCATGAGTTCAACCTAGATTATTGTGCTGCAGCCACGGCCTGGGCAAAGGCATCCATGATGGGCTGCAAATCATCACGCTTGAGTTTGAGTGAGGCTTGGTTGACGACCAGACGTGAGCTGATATCGGTGATCTCTTCCACAGCCTTGAGGTTGTTGGCACGCAAAGTGCCGCCTGTACTCACCAAGTCCACAATCGCGTCAGCCAAACCTACCAGCGGCCCCAGCTCCATGGAACCGTAGAGCTTGATCAGATCCACATGCATGCCCTTGGCGGCAAAATGCTCACGCGCGGTTTTGACGTACTTGGTCACCACCTTGAGGCGAGCACCGCGACGTATAGAGCCGAAGTAATCAAAGTCTTCACGCACGGCCACCATCATGCGGCAACGCGCAATCTGCAGATCCAGCGGTTGATACAAGCCCTCGCCACCATGCTCATCCAGCACATCCTTGCCGGCGATACCGAGATCGGCCGCGCCATATTGCACATAGGTAGGCACATCGGTTGCACGCACGATGATCAGGCGCACATCCGCTCTATTGGTAGGCAAGATCAACTTGCGCGAGGCTTCAGGATCTTCAAGCGCAGTAATGCCTGCCGCCGCCAGCAAAGGCACGGTCTCTTCGAAAATCCTACCCTTGGAGAGGGCGATAGTAATCATTGCAAACTTTCCTGGTTGTACTGCTTAAGGCTTGGTATTAATTCTGGCTTGCTCTGAAGCGCCGTACGTAATTTAACTCTGAAGCTTTTATTTAATTCTTTGAACCTTGGCGCCCAGCTTACCCAGCTTGTCTTCGATATGCTCGTAGCCTCTATCCAGATGGTAGATGCGCTCTATCACGGTTTCACCTCTGGCAACCAAGGCCGCCAGAACTAAACTCGCGGAGGCGCGCAAATCAGTCGCCATCACGGTAGCGCCTTCAAGAAACTCGCGGCCACGCACGATCGCGGTATTGCCTTCCACCTCAATGTTGGCACCTAGGCGCTGCATTTCCTGCACATGCATAAAGCGGTTTTCGAAGATGGTTTCCGTCACAGTCGCCACGGCATCAGCCACGGTGTTCAGCGCCATAAACTGCGCTTGCATATCGGTAGGGAATGCAGGGTGTGGCGCAGTACGTATGCTCACGGACTTCAAGGCACCCGGCCCTTGCAACACACCACGGCTTTCCACGGTAATGATGGTCTTGTCGTGCTCTATCTTGGCACCGCTTTCACGCAGTTTATCTATCACCGCATCCAGCAGTTCAGCACGTGCGTTGTTCAGCTTAACCTTGCCACCTGTCATGGCCGCAGCCACCAGGTAAGTACCTGCCTCTATGCGGTCACAGACCACATCATGCTGGGCAGCATGCAAGTGCGGCACGCCAGTGACCGTAATCACATCGGTACCCACGCCTTCTATCTTGGCGCCCATCTTGATCAGGCACTCGGCCAGATCAACGACTTCAGGTTCCTTAGCGGCATTCTCCAACACGGTCACCCCATCGGCCAGCGCTGCAGCCATCATAAGGTTTTCGGTACCGGTGACGGTCACCAAGTCCATAAAGATACGCGCGCCCTTGAGCTTGCTGGCCTTGGCTTCAATATAGCCATGCTCTATGCGGATTTCCGCACCCATGGCCTGCAAGCCCTTGATATGCAAATCTACCGGGCGCGAGCCTATGGCACAGCCGCCAGGCAGGGACACGCGCGCATGACCAAAGCGTGCCAGCAAGGGGCCTAATACCAGGATGGATGCACGCATGGTTTTCACCATGTCATAAGGCGCTTCACAGGTATGGATATCATCCGCGCCCAGCGTGAGCTCACCTGCCGCATGACGCTCAATCTTGATCCCCATATGCGCCAGCAGCTTGAGCATGGTGGCCACATCGTGCAAATCGGGCACGTTGCCCAGCGCCAATGGCTCTGCCGTCAGCAAGCCTGCACAGAGTATAGGCAAGGCCGCATTTTTTGCGCCTGAGATACGCACTTCACCGTTGAGTGGCACACCACCCTGGATAACAAGTTTATCCACGATTAGCCTTGAGCTTGCTGCAACAGCTTCTGCAATTCACCTTGTTGGTACAGATCACGCATGATGTCCGCGCCACCAACGAACTCACCATTGATGTACAGCTGGGGAATGGTAGGCCAGTTAGCGTATACCTTGATGCCTTCACGAATCGCCGGGTCAGCCAGCACGTCCACCGCTACAAAATCCTTAAGGCCGCTGGCCTGCAGAATCTGCACAGCCAGGCCAGAGAAACCACATTGTGGGAACTTGGGGCTGCCCTTCATATAGAGCACCACGGGGTTGCTGGTCACCTGGTTCTTGATCTGTTCTTGGGTATCCATAGTATTTAATCCTTTTAATCTGCCAATTTAATCTTGAGAAGTCATCCAGAGGTGTAGTCCAGTGGATGTTGTAGCGTGACTACAAGCCGGAGCTAAGCTTGGCCCACGCGTCGGGTGTAAAGGTGCGCATGGAGAGCGCGTGGATTTCTTCACGCATGCGGTCTCCCAGTGCCTGATATACCAATTGATGCTGCTGCACCATGTTCTTGCCTACGAAGTGGGTGCTAACAATCACCGCCTCGAAATGCTGGCCGTCGTCACCCAATACCTGCACATGATCACAGGCCAGGCCTTGAGTTATATAAGTCTTTAATTCTTCTGCGCTAAGCACGGTTCAGCCTCGTAATTTATAGCCGGATTTCAGCATCCGTAAAGTCAGCAATGATAGGGCAAAAAAGCTACCTGCAACAACGCCCAAGCTGATAAATGGAGAAATATCTCCAACACCGAAAAAGCCGTAGCGGAAACCATCTATCATGTAAAAGAAGGGGTTGAGATGCGATACCTGTTGCCAGAATGGTGGCAGTGAATGTATCGAGTAAAACACGCCGGACAAAAATGACAGCGGCATGATGACAAAATTCTGGAATGCCGCCATTTGGTCGAACTTCTCTGCCCAAATGCCGGCAATAATGCCAAAGGTGCCAAGCAAACCACTGCCCAGCAGGGCAAAGCTTAAAATCCAGCCCGGATGCGCCAGCGGTAAATCAATAAACAATAGCGCCACCAGGAAAATCCCCAGGCCTACGACCAGGCCACGAATAATCGAAGCGGCAAGGAATGCCAGGTAAAAACCCAGATAAGAAATGGGTGCCAGCATCACAAAGATGATATTGCCCATGACCTTGGACTGAATCAGGCTGGATGAGCTATTGGCAAAAGCATTCTGCAAGAGCGACATCATGATCAGGCCGGGAATCAGGAAAGCGGTATAACCGACGCCAGGATAAACCTGTACCTTGTCTTCCAGCACATGGGAGAAAATCAGCAGGTAGAGCAGCGCCGTCATGATGGGTGCAGCCACGGTCTGGAAGCTTACACGCCAGAAGCGCAGCAGCTCTTTCTTGAACAAGGTCCAGGTGCCCAAGAGATTGCTGCGAGCATTGCTTGAAGTACTGAGTGAGGTTTTCATCAGCTCAACAACTCCACAAAGACATCTTCAAGATCTGCCTCTATCAACTGCATATCCTCAATGCTCACGCCCGCCACACGCAGTTCAGACAGAATAAGTTCCAGCTGCGTGGTATCGGCAATCGCCAGGATATAGTCCCTACCCTGCTCGCTGCGCACCAAGGCACGCAAGCCTTCTGGCAAAGGTGCAGACAAGCTCAGCTTGAGACGCTTGCCTGGCAGCCGATTCAAGAGATTACGCGTGCTATCCAGCGCCACAATTTCGCCATGCTTCATCATGGCGATGCGGCTACAGAGCGCTTCGGCTTCTTCCAGATAATGCGTGGTGAGAATAATGGTATGGCCTTCACGGTTCAGGCGGCGAATAAACTCCCACATGGTCTGGCGCAACTCCACATCCACGCCAGCAGTAGGCTCATCCAGAACGATCACAGGCGGCTTGTGCGCCAAGGCCTGCGCAATCAAGGCGCGACGCTTCATGCCACCGGAAAGCCTGCGCATATTGGTATGCGCTTTGTCGGCCAGGCCCAGGGATTCAATGATTTCATCCACCCAGGCATCATTTTCACGGCCACGGCCAAAATAGCCTGCCTGAAAACGCAGCATTTCCCGCACATTAAAGAAAGGATCAAACACCAATTCTTGCGGCACTACCCCCAGCGCCAAACGCGCCGCGGCATAAGCCGCATGCACATCATGGCCCATGACTTGCAGACTACCGCTGCTGGGTCGCAGCAAGCCTGCCAGCAGGTTGATCAAGGTGGATTTTCCCGCGCCATTGGGGCCTAGCAAGGCAAAGAACTCACCCTGCTCTATAGACA
Organism: Methylobacillus glycogenes JCM 2850; assembly: GCF_000617925.1. Taxonomy (GTDB): domain Bacteria; phylum Pseudomonadota; class Gammaproteobacteria; order Burkholderiales; family Methylophilaceae; genus Methylobacillus; species Methylobacillus glycogenes. The sequence goes on along the minus strand of NZ_BAMT01000006.1, from coordinate 173,310 downwards.
GATCTACCCCTTTCAGCGCATGGAGATCGCCAAAATGCTTGTGTAGCTGCTGTATGTTAATTGCGGGAATCATGCATCAAAGATGGGGCGCATGCCCCAAAACTCAATGACTGGACTGAGGAAGCAGTTCCAGAACGCCGTAAAGAGTGGCCAGACTCACCAGGTTATCAGGCAGGCCTGTCACGGTGAGATTAACCTTGTTGGCTTGCGCCAGGCGCAGCCATTCGAAAATCAGGCTGAGCGCCACTGAATCCACCTCTGCCACCTGGCTAAGGTCTAGCTCCAGCGTACCTGGCATGCTGAGCTTACGGCTCTCTGCCAGTAACTGCTCTACCTGATTGATCGTGATATCACCGCCAATTATCCAGCGGTGACCTTGTTGTTGTATTTGAGCCAAAGCGATACCTGCTTACTTTGCATTTTCCTGATTCTTGGCAGCAAGCTTCTGAATCAAACCATCGAGGCCACCCTGGCGAATTTCATTGCTAAACTGACCACGGTAGTTGGTTACCAGGCTGACACCTTCAATTGTAATGTCATAGACCTTCCAGCTATCACCGTTCTTTTCCAGGCTGTAATCCACAGGGATGGGCTGACCACCTGGTTGCAGAATCTGGGTCTTGACCTTAACGTCAGTTTCACCGTCTTGCGCACGGAAAGGCTTGTACTCAATGGTTTGATTGCGATACTTGGAGAGCGCAGTTGCGTAAGTACGCAGCAGCAGGCTACGGAACTCTTGCTGGAAAGCCTGCTTTTGCTCTGTGCTGGCCTTGTTCCATGCTTTGCCCAATACCAAGCGGGAAACGCGCTCGAAGTTGAAATTAGGCAGGATTTTCTCTTCAGCCAAAGCAAAAATCTTGTTCTGGTTACCAGCCTGGATATCCTTATCCTTCTTCACCACGGCCAATACATCTTCGGCAGTACTTTTCACCAAAGCATCCGGGCCAACTTCTGCCAGTGCAACACTGCTAGTCGCAAGCAATGCCAGCGCTGCAATCCAGCTCTTTACATTATTCATGTTCATTTCGCCTCTTTGTCTTCGTTGGATTCTGATGCCTTGCTATAGAGGAACTGGCTAATCATCTTTTCCAGTACCACGGCATCTTGTGTCTTGCTGAATTTGTCACCATCCTGCAGCATTTTGTCATCGCCACCAGCCTCAAGGCCGATGTACTGCTCACCGAGCAAACCTGCAGTGTAAATATTGGCAAACGTATCCTTGGGGAAAGGATAGCGCTTATCAACCTTCACTGTCACCAGCGCTTCATAGGTCTCAGGATCGAAGCGAATATTATCTACTCGGCCTACCACCACGCCCGCACTCTTGACCGGGGCACGTGGCTTGAGGCTGCCTATATTCTCGAAAGCGCCAGTCACACTGTAGGTTTCACCCAAGGTGGCGCTGTTGAAATTACCTACCTTTAGGGCCAGGCCAAACAAGGCCGCTGCACCCGCTGCAGCAAAAATACCTACCCAAAGATCTATCGTTGTGCGTTCCATCTTTTCTCCAGTGTGTTGCGCTTACGCAACAATCATGAACGAAGTCATTACAAAATCCAGACCCAATACCGCCAGTGAGGAGTTCACCACTGTGCGTGTGGTGGCTCGACTCACCCCTTCTGCGGTGGGCGGTGCATCAAAACCTTCAAACAGTGCAATCAAGGTACAAGCAACGCCGAACACCACGCTCTTGATGACACCATTAATAATATCTTCACGGAAATCCACGCTGGCCTGCATCTGCGACCAGAACGCGCCCGAATCTACGCCTATGACGGGCACAGCTACCAGGTAGCCACCCAGCACGCCAACCATAGAGAACAGCGCTGCCAGCAAAGGCATAGAGAACACGCCAGCCCAGAAACGTGGTGCAACCACACGCGCCACTGGGCTCACCGCCATCATCTCCATCGCCGACAATTGCTCGGTGGCTTTCATCAAGCCAATTTCCGCAGTAATTGCAGTACCCGCACGGCCTGCAAACAGCAACGCTGTCACCACCGGGCCCAACTCGCGCACCAGCGACAAGGCTACCAGCACGCCTATGGCCTCTGAGGAGCCATAGCGCTGCAAAGTGTTATAGCCCTGCAAGGCCAGCACCATGCCAACAAAGAAAGCTGAAACCAGGATGATGATCAGAGACATCACGCCAGTGAAATAAATCTCGCGTATGGTCAGATGCAACCTACGGAAGCTCTCGCCGGAGTAAATCAGAACATAAAAGAAGAAACGCAGGCCGGAACCAAAGCGCCACAACCTATCGACGATGCGGTGGCCTATGCCACGCAGCATATTCGCCAATGCACTAAACATGGCTACTCCTCAAAATATCCTGCTTGTAATCTGGTGCTGCGTAGTGGAATGGCACTGGGCCATCCACCTCGCCATGCACAAACTGGTGCACAAACGGCAGGTCAGATTTGCGCAAATCTTCAGGGGAGCCTTCAGCCGCTACCACGCCATCGGCGACAAAATAAACATAATCGGCAAAGGCAAATACTTCCTGCACATCATGGGTGACGATGATGGAAGTAGCGCCCAAGGCATCATTAAGATTGCGGATCAAATTACAGATCACCGCCATGGAGATAGGGTCCAAACCCGCAAAGGCTCGTCATACATAATGATGGAAGGGTCCAGCGCCACAGCACGTGCCAAGGCCACACGCCGCGCCATGCCGCCGGAAAGCTCAGTGGCCTTGAGATCACGCGCGCCGCGCAAGCCCACGGCATTCAGCTTCATCATCACCAGATCACGTATCATGGCTTCAGGCAGGTCCGTATGTTCACGCATGGGGAAGGCCACGTTTTCATACACCGAAAGGTCGGTGAACAAAGCGCCTTGCTGGAACAGCATACCCATCTTGCGGCGCAAGGCTTGCAAGCCTTTTCTATCCTGCTGGTGCACTACCTTGCCAGCAACACGCACCTCACCGCCGCGCGGCTTGATTTGCCCGCCTATCAGGCGCAACAAGGTAGTCTTGCCACTACCACTACCACCCATAATGGCTACCACTTTACCGCGCGGGAACACCATATTGATGCCCTTGTGTAGCAAACGATTCTTGTAGCCAAAGGATAGATTGTCGATTTCGACGATGTTGTCGGTCATAGTTACCACTTTCTGGTCAGCAGACTATTTTAAAGCAAAAGCCGCCGCAGGCATAACCAGAAAAAGTAAAAGCCCGCAAAGGCGGGCTTTTTTCTAAGTACCGGACTGCTTAGAAAGACATGCAAACGTTATATTGCTGCGCATCAGCAATAGCGCCAGCCCCAGTAAGAGGCGCCCAATTAGCGACACCGGTGGCATAGGCACGTACAGAGCCTGTCGCAGTATCACCATCATCCAGAGTAAGATCAATTTGCTTAGCAAATTTACCTTGTATAGCTCCTGAGCATATGACGTTCCCGCTGGTCATCGCAGTCGGAGCAGAAGGTATTCCAGCATCACCACTGACACTCTGAATACCTATACGGCCACCCTCACTATTCATTTGATACAGGTCAGCAGCTGCCGCGGCCACAGTTTGGCCTGGTGCAAATCCAGCCAATCTTACGTGCTGCCAAAATCGAACCGACTCTGCATTAAGCTCAGTCGAGTTCCATGCTCCGTTAATCACACCATTGCTATTTCCTGGTCTAACTACCTCCGCTGCCAAGCCTAGGTGGGTATCAGCCGCACCATCATCTCCTGGCAAAGCACGATATTTGTCCTGATAAGCATAAACATATACCTGCACATTCTTGAAGTCAGCCGCCAGATTCTTGACCTTGGCACTGTTGATCAACTCCTGGCCCTTGAGTACGCCGCCCAACAACAGGCCGATGATCACCAGCACGATGGCTAGTTCGATCAGCGTAAAGCCGGAAGATTTTTTCATATGCTATCCTTGCGCAAAGCAGCGCTAGTCGCCACTTCACAAATTGTAGTTGGTACAAGATATGCAACTCTCATGCCAGATGCCATTGGTGGCCGCATAGGCGCGAAACCAATACTGGCGTGGGTTTATCCAGGTTTGGTGAATTTTTCCCGACTAGCCGAGCTCAGCATTAAGTGTTGAGATTTCATCGACATTGACAGAATTACGACACATTCCGCCGAATAATAGAATCTACATGGCCAGCCTGAGCAAGCACCTTTCGCCTTACAAACCCAGCGCCTCCAACCTGCATCAATGGATGTTAGGACTGATGCTCTTAAGCTTTCACGGCGTGCTGCTCTGGGGCTTTGATGACCCGCTGCAAAAGGGTTTGCTGCTCTGCCACTATGGCTTGTTTCTGATCTGGCAACCCATCTGGCAGACGCAAGAAAAGCTTTCTCCCCGCGCCATTGTATTGTTTGTCGCTGGCGGCGCACTATTAGCCTGGCTGGTGAGTTGGTGGATGATCGCCATCTGGCTCTCTGCCTTGTTTGGCTTGCTCGGTGGGCGTATTTTCTCCTCCACCGCGCGCGCCTCGCGCATGAGCAATTTGCTGGCCGCCACTTATCTATTGTCAGTGCTATTGCTGTGGGTCATCCCCAACTTGCTGGATGCCACTTCGGCATTAGCGGTATCAGAATTCCTGATGCATTATCTGCTACCCATCTTGCCGCTGATGATTCTGTTCCAGCGCGTACAGAAAGAAACCCATCAGCACGCGCCCATCCTGGATTTCTTTTATACCCTGCTGCTGTTCCTGCTTTCAGTCACGTTAATCCTCAGCATTTTCACCATTGCGCGGAATAGCGAGGCAGATTATGCCGAGGTTGTGGTGTGGGTAGTGTTCGGCCTGGCGGCCAGCCTGCTGCTGGCAAGCTGGTTATGGAACCCACGCGCTGGCTTTAGCGGCATAGGCCAGATGTTGTCGCGCTATCTACTCAGTGTGGGCCTGCCGTTTGAGCGCTGGATACAGAATATTGCCGAACTGGCCGAGCGCGAGACCAGCGCCAAGGAGTTTATGCTGGCAGCCATGAGTGAGGTGGAAACCTTGCCCTGGGTGGCAGGTGGCAAATGGCAGACGGATGAAGATGATGGTGAGTTTGGCAACCAAGCGCCCTACCACGCCGATCTGGAGTTTCACGATTTTCAACTCACGCTATATAGCCGCTGGCCGCTGACACCCGCGCTCACCATCCATTTAAAACTACTGACACAGATTCTCGGTGAGTTCCACGAGGCCAAGCGCCGTGAAGAGGCGCTGCTGCAAAACACCTATATGCAGGCGATCTATGAAACGGGTGCCAGGCTGACGCATGATATGAAGAATATTGTGCAATCCATGAGCGCCCTGTGTTTGGCAGCTGAGCAAAGCGGCGAAGCTGACAATGAGCGCCTGGTGGCCTTGATACGCCGTCAACTGCCCCTGCTTAATCAGCGCCTAGCGCTAACGTTGGACAAGCTGGGCGCACCACGCAACGAGAATAGCCGCATGCTACCTGTGCTGGAATGGTGGGATAACCTGCAACAGCGTTATACCGGCACCCGTGTGCAATTCAGCGAACATTGTCAGCATGAGAGCAATCAGCGTATTGATAGCGAGGTATGGGATAGCGTGGTGGATAACCTGCTGCAAAACGCCCTGGCCAAGGCCCAGCATGAATCTGGCCTGATTATTCAGGCGCAACTGAATATTGATAGCGAAGTATTTATTGAGGTCAGCGACAGCGGCAACCCTATGCCCGAAGAAGTTGCGCAAAGTCTGTTCCGCAAACGCATACGTTCAGAAGGCGGCTTGGGCATAGGCTTATATCAAGCCGGACGCCAAGCGCAGCAAGCGGGTTATCTCTTGGGCCTACAGGAAAACCGCGTGGGTGAAGTGCGATTCAGGCTAGCCAGCAAACCTGCCTAAGCTAAACTGATAGTCAGGAGTCAGGCTCTAGAGCCAGAGTATCGCCTCTGGCTCTATCGCTTTAGAGTTCGCCGTAAGAATGCAAACCGGACAGGAACATATTGACGCCCAAGAAGGCAAAGGTCGTCACCAGCAAACCGATCAAGGCCCACCAGGCCAGCACAGGCCCACGCAGCCCCTTAACCAAGCGCAAGTGCAGCCAGGCAGCATAGTTCAACCACACAATCAGCGCCCAGGTTTCCTTGGGGTCCCATGACCAGTAACCGCCCCAGGCCTCAGCTGCCCACATCGCCCCTAAAATGGTAGCGATAGTGAAGAAGGCAAAACCTACCGAGATGGACTTGTACATCAAGTCATCCAGCACTTCTAGGCCGGGCAGGCGGCTAGCTAGAATGCCTTTGTCTACCAGCAAGTAAGCTGCGCCCACCATGGCGGCCAGCGAGAAGGTGCCATAGCCTATGAAGTTAGCAGGCACATGGATTTTCATCCAGTAAGACTGCAGCGCAGGCACCAGCGGTTGAATTTCATACGCCTGGCGATCAAAGGTATACCAAAGGATAAAGCCCACCGCGGCATTAATCACCACCAGCACAAAGCCACCCAACTGGCGTGTGGCGTAGCGCGCTTCGTAATACAAATAAGCCAGCGCCGTGATCAGACAGAACAGAATGAATACTTCATACAGATTGCTGATGGGGATATGCCCCACATCCGGTGCAATCAGGTAAGACTCATACCAGCGAACCAGCAAGCCGACAAAGCCCATGGCCACGGCAGACCAGACCAAGGCGGAGCCTACCTTGGAAGCAAACGGCGCACGTGCCAGCAAGCCCAGCCAATAGGCCAGCATGGCCAGCACAAACAGCACGTTCATCCACATCACGGCAGACTGGCTGGCCAAGAGGAATTTCAACAGGAACACTTCATTGGTGCGTGCTTGCTGCCCCTGGTAAAGCTGAATGGCAAACAGGCTGGTGACGGCAATCACCAGCAAGAGCACACGCATGGGCTTCCACTGCCAGCCCAGCCAGCTGAATAGCCCAACAGCGCCAAACAAAAAGCCAACCTCGTAGGCATCCATAAAACCGCCATATTGCTGGAAGGCGAACAAGGCACCTACTAACAGCAAGGCTGCATAAGCCCAATCTAACAACCCCAGACGCTTAAACAGCGGCTCCGGCATCTCCATCGCATAAGCAGTTTTCATCATCAACTCCTATTCAGGCTTTAGGCCACATGCTGATTTTCCAGCAGCCGCGCCAGTTTTTCCCGCACTTTAACAAACTCGACCTCGAAATCGCGGTTTCTGCGATTGGCCGACATGGCAAACAGCACACGGTGGCTCTCTGGTTTGACCAGCAGCCATATCCTGCGCTCACGAATATAAATCATGGCAAAAATACCCAGCACCAGCAGCACCGAGCCAGAATACACCAGCGTCTTGCCTGGAGACCTGGTCAGCTGCAATCCGCTGGATTGCCTGTGCTCAAAACCACTGAGCTGCATATATAAAGGTGCGCCGTAGTAGAAGCTATCGCTCATGGCATGCAAGCTGTCTTCAACAAAAGGCTGCACCTCATCACCCGCCTGGGCAGGCGGCAAACCAGCACGTTCACGGCTGATGGCATAAGCCTCAAACGCTGCAGTGGTGACGACTTTAAGATAAGCCTGGGCAGCCCCGGCACGCTGCGCCTCGGGCACGGCCTGATCTATCATCTCGGCTACACGGCCAAAGCCACCCTGATTGAAAGCCTGCAATAGTTGCAGCACACTGGCTTCAAATTTCTCGCGTGTATCGGCCGCCATATCGCCATGGCCGGACAAGGCCAGCTTGCTGACGCGGCGCACGATTTCTGGGTATAGGGATTGGTCAGACATCACGGCGCGGAAGTTCATATAACCGTCTATGCTGTCGTCTTCATCCGCAGGAATGCGCAGATAGCGATAGGTATCCTGCTGCATGGCACGCACGCCTGAAAGGTAATAACGGCGCCCATCCAGCAGCAGCGGATTCATATAGTTGACGTATTCGCGGGCCTGGCCTTCGGCATCGCGCACCTTGAAGGTAACGTTGGGGCCTACATTGCGCGGCTTGCCCTTGCCATCCACAGACAAGTTCAAGATGTTAAACATGCGGAAATCCGCCAACTCCACACTGAGTGGGCTATTGCCGCCGCTCACGGTGTAATGATTGAACACCGTGCCTCAAACGGGATGGAGGTCGCATGCTCGCCGCGCAGATTCCACACCTTGAAGTTCAGCTTGGAACCGCCATCGCCGAAATCAGACTGATAGATCGCCACGCCCTTGTAGATCAAAGGATGGTTGACCTTGATGGTGGCCGTGACCGGCTCATCAAGCTCAGGATCTATGATCATGATGTCACTCTCGAAGGACTTGGGCTGCCCGGTCTCGTAGTGTTGAATACGGAACTGCTTGAGCACGATGCTAAAAGGCAAGTCTTGCACCAAATACCCATCGCGCACACGCATAAAGGCGGCATTGGCACCCGCACCTTCCGGCAGTGTCATATTGGCGCGGAAGGAAAGATTGGCAGGAGACATGCGGCTTTCCGGAGGCACGGCTTTTTCGGCAACATCGCGGGTTTCAATTTTCTTATAACCCAGCATTTCCTGCGCCTTGAACACCAGGTTGCCATCCATCAAGCCGCCGATACAGATAATGACAATGGCAGCGTGGGTGAGGATATAACCCAGGCGCTGATAACTCCCAGCCTTGGCGGCAAACAAGCTGTCGCCGTTCTCCTGCTCTACCACCTTGTAACGCCAGCCGTGGGCATTGAGGAATTGACCTAACCTGCCTGTGGTTTCTTCGGTGGAGTATGGCGTGTGATATTCGTGCTGATGGCTGAAACTACGCAGCGAGCTTTCCTTGGCATGCTCGCGGTAGGCGCGCAGTTCGCGCAGCATCAAGGGGGTGTTACGGTAGATACATAGCGAGGTGGAAAGCACCAGAAACACCAGAATCACCAGGAACCAGCCCGTGTGATAGACATCGTACATGCCCAGCAGCTTGAAGAAATCAAACCAGAACTGGCCAAACTGCACGATGTAATTGGTGTAAGGCTCGTTCTGCTTGAGTACCGTGCCTATGATGGAAGCAATACCCAATATGACCAGCACGCTGACCGCAAACCGCATGGAACTCAGTAACTCATAGAGTCTTTGACTGCTGGATGTTGGGGATTTCAAAACTCAAGCCATTCGAAAAATTTGAGATAGGACAATGAAGTCACTGTTTGGTTGCAACCCTGGTTGCAAGCGCGGCCTTAGAAATGAATAAGGGCGGCTATTGCCACCCTTAACGCGCCATCTTGCCAATTGGTTGTCAGGCCTGCCTTATTTATTAGGAGACCGCAGTCTATAGCGGCTTATTTCAGGCCCTGAATATAATCAGCCACGGCGGCGATATCTTCATCGGTCATCTTGGCAGAGACCATGCGCATCATCTTGGCAGCGTCGTTCTTGCGCTGACCATCACGGAAGGCCTTGACCTGAGTGCTTGTGTAATTGGCATGCTGACCAGCCAAGCGTGGGAAGCCAGGCGCTATACCTGCACCTTGTGCACCATGGCAGGAAGCACAGGCAGGCACACCCGCACCTGGGATGCCACCGTGATAAATCTTCTCGCCAACAGAACCAGGGCCGCTAGTACCAGGAGTACCTGGTTTTGCAGGTTGCTGGGAGAAATAGGTTCCCAACAGCGCCATGTCTTCGTCACTCAGGGGAGCAACGATTGCCATCATCACCGGGCTTAAGCGCACATTAGATTTAATGTTCTTAAGCTGTTTTTCCAGGTATTCTGGGTGCTGGCCTGCAATTTTGGGGAACATAGGGACCAAGCTGTTACCATCTGGACCGTGGCAACCCGCACAAATTTGCGCCTGCGCAGGCACCTTGCTGGCAACATTGTCTTCGTCCCCGTCTTCGGCGTGAACAGAAGCCACCGCCATCGTCATCAGGGCGCCCATCGCCAGAACCGCTAGTTTACGCAAAGCCATCGCAACTCCTAAGTACATGCATGCTACTAATTACCCAGGGCGCATTTTATATAAAACCCTACTTCGTGCTAATATTTTTCCCTTTTCCGATTATGGTCGTATTTGCCCATGCCTTTGTTTCAGAATGCCACTTTTCATATCTCTGCCCACAAGCTGAGTGATTTACCCCCACCAGCAGGCATAGAGGTTGCCTTTGCTGGCCGATCAAACGCGGGCAAGTCCAGCGCGCTCAACACCCTGGCCAACCACAATCGCCTGGCCTTTGTCAGTAAGCAACCTGGCCGTACACAGTTAATCAACTTTTTCACCCTGGGCAATGACAGATTCCTCGTCGACTTGCCTGGCTATGGCTATGCCAAAGTGCCTGAAGCCTTGCGCAAGCATTGGCAGCTGACGCTGGCTAACTATCTGAGCCACAGGCCCAGCATAGGCGGTTTAGTATTGGTGATGGATAGTCGCCATCCATTGACGCCGCTGGATAGACAGATGCTGGATTGGTACAGCCCGAGTGGCAAGCCCATCCATGTGTTGCTGACCAAGTCAGACAAATTGTCACGTCAGGCTGGCACTCAGGTGTTACGCGATGTGAAGAAGGAACTGGAAACGCATTGGGGCAATACCAGCGTTCAGCTTTTCTCCAGCCTCAAGAAGCAAGGCGTGGAGGAAGCGGAAAGCGTGATTGGCAAATGGTTATTTGCGGCGGAAGATGATGTCCCAGACACCGTGGCCTAGCTTGATGCCGCGGTTCTCGAACTTGGTCAATGGTCGGTAATCCGGCTTGGGGGCATAATCGGCCGCGGTGTTTTGCAACTGCGGCTCTTGCTGCAATATTTCCAGCACCCACTCGGCGTATTCCTGCCAATCCGTGGCCACATGCAAATAAGCACCCGGCTTGAGCTTGCTGCAGAGCAATCGCACAAATTCCGCCTGTATCAAGCGGCGCTTGTGATGGCGCTTTTTGTGCCAGGGATCGGGGAAGAAAATATGCACCCCATCCAGACTGGCATCCGCCAGCATATGCTTTAACACCTCAACCGCATCATGCTGGATGATGCGCAGGTTTTTGAGTTCCAGCTCGCCTATCTGCTTGAGTAGACTGCCTACGCCGGGCGTATGCACTTCCACCCCCAGATAATCCTGCTCAGGATGAGCTTGGGCAATGCGCGCAGTGCTCTCGCCCATGCCAAAACCTATCTCCAGTATTTTCAGGCTTTGCTCTCGGCCAAACACCTGGGTCAAATCCAGGGTTTGCGCCGCATAGGGCAGGCCAAACTCCGGCATTAGCTCCTGTAGCGCGCGCTCCTGACCATGGGTCAGGCGTCCCTGGCGCAAGACGAAACTGCGTATGGGGCGCTTGGCTAGCTCTTCCGGCGAGAGGTTCTCGCTGTCTGTGTTTTCCGGAATCTTGCTTTCCTGATCCATGCTCGACTCAACCACTAAAAAACCGCGATTATAGGCTATGCGAGCGGTCACCGCGAACAAAGCCCATGAGACCACTCACACCGCGCCCCAAGGCCAGAACCTTGAATAACTCACCCATTTCAGCAGGTGACAGCAGTTTTTGCACCTGGCTGGCCATGGGCGCATATTCAGTCACATCGTGTGGCGAAACCCGCAGCATCAGGTCTGTGATGCCGCAGTTGATAAGAAATTGCGCCTGACCTGCATAACCCAACACTTGCAGGCCATGGGCTAATCCAGACTGGGCAATCGCTGTGAAATCAACATGGGCGGTAATATCCTGCAAGCCGGGATATAACAGCGCATCGCCATGGGCATGATGGCGGTAATGGCACATCAAGGTGCCCTGACTACGCTGAGGGTGGTAATACTCGGCGCGGGAAAAACCATAATCAATCAGCAGCAACGCCCCTTGTTGCAAGCAATTGGCCACGCTGGCGATCAAAGCCTGACTGGCAAGATTGATTTCGGTCTGGTAGTCATCTGGCAACGCCAAGGCTGTTAGCGTTTTGATCAACTCAGCATCACTTTGGACATCAACTGCCAGCGGCCTGGCCTGCCACTGCAACCCTTGCTGCGCATCCCAAACCACGCCCAGTTCCCACAGCTCACCATTCTGCTTGCGCAGCACATGCACAGGAATCGCATCCAGCACTTCATTGGCCAGCACTACCCCGGTATGACTCTCGGGTAGCTGCTCTAGCCAGCAAACCCGCTGCAACAACTCTGCGGGCAATACCGCTTGCAGATGTTGCTGCTGCACCTGCCTAAGGTCAGCGCTTACTTCCAAAATGAGATATTGCGCTGGCAAGGCCTCTGCGCGCTGCATCTCTTGCAGCACTGCCGCTGCCAGTCGGCCACGCCCTGCCCCCAGCTCCAGCACATTGCCACCGCTTTGCTGCAATATCTGCATGATCTGTCTAGCCAGGGTTTGGCCAAATACCGGGGTCATTTCCGGAGCAGTGACAAAGTCCCCCGCTGCGCCAAACTTCTCTGCTCCGGCGCTGTAATAGCCCAGGCCTGGCGCATACAGCACCAGTTCCATATAACAAGCAAAACTTATCCAGCCGCCAGACGCTTCAATTTGGCTATGCAGATGGGCCAGTACGCGTTCTTGATGGTTCAGTGCCGCGGCATCGGGCACAGGCAATGCAGAGATGTTCATAGTATTTAGATTATAATCGCTAGTTACTCGCAAGCCTGAAAGCAATCTGGAACAATCGTGGATTCCTCCCTGGAAAACAAAGTCATACTGATCACTGGTGGTGCCAAGCGCGTGGGTGCCGCCATCTGCCGCCTGCTGCATGCAGGGGGTGCCAAGTTGATGATCCACTACCGCAGTTCTAACCGTGAAGCCCGTGCCCTGCAATCCGAGCTCAACCTCAAGCGCCCCAATTCCGTGGCAATAATTCAGGGTGATTTGCTCAAGCTCAGCGTGCTTCCTACCCTAGTACAGGAAACCGTACAGCATTTTGGTCGCCTGGATGCGCTGATCAACAATGCCTCCAGCTATTACCCCAGCGAACTTGGTGCCATTACCGAGCACCAGTGGGAAGATTTGATAGGCCCCAACCTGAAGGCGCCTTTATTCTTATCGCAAGCCGCCGCACCAGAATTGAAAAAGACCCAGGGCAGCATTATCAACATCACTGATATGCACGTGGAGCGCCCGAAGAAAGGCTATATCGTCTATAGCGTGGGCAAAGCAGGCCTGGTCACCCTTACCAAATCCCTGGCGCATGAACTGGCCCCAGAAGTGCGTGTTAATGCTGTGGCACCTGGCCCTGTGCTGTGGCCTGAAGATAACCCCCAATTTGACGAGGTCTACCGCCAGCGCGTGATCTCGCAAACCCTGCTCAAGCGCATAGGTGAGGGTGACGATGTTGCCAAGGCCGTGCGCTTTTTGTTGCAGGACGCTCCTTTTATTACCGGGCACGTCATGGCCGTCGATGGCGGCCGCTCGCTCAATCTATAAGTTTTGTACACGATGATTAAACATTACCCCGACAATGCCTCCAATAGCTTCCTCAAGCTACGCAACAGCCTGATCAGCGCCACAGGCAAGGCCATAGGCGATTTCAACATGATAGAAGAAGGTGACACCGTGCTGGTCTGCATGAGCGGCGGCAAGGATTCCTACACCATGCTGATGATTCTGCTGGCCTTGCAAGAACGCGCGCCTATCAACTTCAAGCTGATCGCGATGAATCTGGATCAGAAGCAGCCTGGCTTCCCCGCGCATATCTTGCCCGCCTATCTTGAACAACTAGGCGTGGAGCATCGCATTGTCGAGGCCGACACCTATTCCATCGTCAAAGAGAAAATCCCTGAGGGCAAGACCACCTGCTCACTATGCTCACGCCTGCGCCGTGGCATTATCTACCGCACGGCACAGGAACTGGGTGCCAACAAGATTGCCTTGGGTCACCACAGAGACGACATAGTCGAGACCCTGTTCCTGAATATGTTCTTTGGTGCCAAGATGAAAGCCATGCCGCCCAAGCTAGCCACCAACAAGGGCGAGTTCCAGGTGATACGCCCACTGGCTTACTGTGCTGAACGCGACATTGCCAGTTATGCCCGCAGCATGGAATTCCCCATCATCCCGTGCGACCTGTGCGGCTCTCAGGAAAACCTGCAACGCCAAAAGGTCAAAGACATGCTGCAAGCCTGGGAGCGTGATCAACCGGGCCGTATCAACAATATCTTCCGTGCCATAGGCAATGTAGAACCCTCGCACCTCGCCGATACTGATCTCTATGACTTCAAGAATATGTCGCAGACCCGGGTAGAAGATGAAGACCCACTGTTTGGTGATATAGATAAAGAGAACAACCCTGCGCTTACGCTGGCGACAAGCGAGGGAACACGCATAGAGTTCCGCCGCAATACGGCATAACGTGCACTCTGCTGTCAGTGAATAAGCATCGCGCTGACAGCACGAGAGCCCCAGGCAGAATCAATAGCTCAGCCCAAGTGGCAAGCGCCTAAATTTACAGCGCTTTCTTGTGCGTGAGCCAAATACCTCTTATCATCTGCCGCTCTGCATCCCACAAACTGTGTGCCCATGTCCAAACTGCTAATCGTCGAGTCACCCTCCAAGGCCCAAACCCTGAAGAAGTATTTGGGCAAGGATTTTGAGGTGCTTGCCTCCTATGGCCATGTGCGCGACCTCGTGCCCAAGACTGGCGCGGTCGATCCCGAGCAGGACTTCGCCATGAAGTATGAGGTCATAGACCGCAACTCCAGACATGTCGATGCTATCGCCAAGGCAGTGAAGAATGCAGACGCCATCTACCTCGCAACCGATCCGGACCGCGAAGGTGAGGCCATCTCCTGGCATATCGCGAGATACTCAAGAGCAAGAAACTGCTCAAAGACAAATTACTCAAGCGCGTGGTGTTTCATGAAATCACCAAGAACGCGGTGCAGAACGCCATAGACCAACCGCGCGATATTCTCATGCCGCTGGTCAACGCCCAGCAGGCCAGACGCGCGCTGGATTACCTTGTGGGTTTCAACCTCTCTCCCCTGCTGTGGAAGAAGATACGCCGCGGCCTATCTGCCGGGCGTGTGCAAAGTCCAGCCTTGCGTTTGATCGTCGAGCGCGAGCTGGAAATTGAAGCTTTCAAGAGCCAGGAATACTGGACCATCCATCTAGAATCGCTCAAGCATCAACATGCTTTCGACGCCAAGCTGGTACAACTCGATGGTCAGAAGGTAGAACAATTCACCGTCACCAACCATGATCAGCAGCAGGAAATTGTTGGCAAGCTGCTCTTGGCCAGTGCAGGCAAAACCACGGTCACCCGTGTAGAAAAGAAACAACGTAGCCGCAGCCCTGCCGCACCCTTCACTACCTCTACCCTGCAACAAGAGGCCGTGCGCAAGCTGGGATTTACCACCAGCCGCACCATGCGTGTGGCGCAGCAGTTGTATGAAGGTATTGATATCGGTAGCGGCACCGCAGGTCTCATCACCTATATGCGTACTGACAGCTTCAGCCTGGCTGCTGAAGCCGTGATGCAGATTCGTGATTACATCAAAAAGAATTTCAGCGCCGACTACCTGCCCAAGTCGCCCATCATGTACAAGACCAAGGCCAAGAACGCGCAAGAGGCGCACGAGGCCATACGTCCTACGGATATCTCCCGCACTCCGGCCAGCATGCGCGCTTTCCTCACGCCTGAGCAGTTCAATCTGTATGAGATGATCTGGAAACGTGCTCTGGCTTGCCAAATGACCCAGGCCAAGTTTGATGCTGTCAGCGTTGATCTGGCCATAGGCAATGAATCCAACTTGTTCCGCGCCACTGGCCAAACCCTGGTTTTCCCAGGCTTTATCGCCGTCTACCGTGAAGGGGTGGATGACGAGGAAGAAGAAGGCGACAGCAAACTCCCAGTCTTAGAAACTGGCGAAGTGCTGGCGGTGCAAAAGATATTCGGCGACCAACACTTTACCGAACCACCACCACGCTACTCCGAAGCCAGCCTGGTCAAGGCGCTGGAAGAGTTTGGCATAGGCCGTCCCTCCACTTATGCCAGCATCATCTCCACCCTGCAGGACAGAGAATATGTCTTGCTGGACAAAAAGCGCTTCACGCCTACCGATGTAGGCCGCGTGGTAAACAAATTCCTCACCGAGCACTTTACGCGCTATGTGGATTACGGCTTTACTGCCAATCTGGAAAACGAGCTGGATGATATTGCCGAAGGCGAGCGCGAGTGGATTCCCGTACTCAATGAATTCTGGCAAGGCTTTAACACCCAGATTCTGGAAAAGAGCAATGTAGAACGCCCAGGCGTGGAAATGCTGGATGAAAACTGCCCCAAGTGTGGCAAGCCGCTGCAATCCAGGTTAGGCCGCTTTGGCATGTTTATCGGCTGCTCTGGCTACCCGGAGTGCGATTACATCCGCAACCCGAGCACCAGCACCAATAGCAACGAACCTACCGTAGTGGGTCAGGAGCCGGAAAGCGGCAAGGATATCCTGCTGTTAAATGGTCCCTACGGCCCTTATCTGCAGATAGGTCTGCCGGAAGCCGACAGCAAGAAAAAGCCCAAACGCGTGAGCATTCCCAAGGAAATTCCACTTTCCAGCCTGGATATGGAAACCGCGCTTAAACTGATTGCGCTACCCCGTGACCTGGGTCTGCACCCAGAAACTGGCAAGAAGATTGTCGCCAACCTCGGGCGCTTTGGTCCTTACGTCAACCACGATGGCAAGTTCAAGTCCATTCCGCGTAGCGACAGCGTGTTTGATATAGATCAGGCACGCGCGGTAGAACTATTGGCTCAAGCCCATTCTGGCCCTGCGCCTATACGCGAACTGGGTGCACACCCGGATGGCACAGGCAACATCGCCATTTATTCGGGCCGTTACGGCCCCTATGTGCAGCATGGCAAGCTAAGGGCTACCCTATCCAAGAGTCAGGAGCCAGAAAGCTTAACGCTGGAACAGGCGCTGGAACTGCTGACCGCCAAGGCGGCCAAGGAAGCGCCTAGCAAGAAGACAGCGGCAAAGAAACCAGCTGCCAAGAAGGCTGCGGCAGCTAAGCCTGCAGCGAAAAAGGCAGCTACGACTAAAAAGCCTGCAGCGGCTACGACAAAAAAAACCGCCAGCGCCAAGACCAGCACAAGCAAGAAAGCTGCCGCAGAATAATTCGGCTCAGTGTTACCAGCCTTCAAAACGCCCGATGCAAACCATCGGGCGTTTTATTTTGCGCTGATATCCACTATTCAGACATTATTGACTTGCAATAACAGACGTAAATATCAGCATACCCCCCATATTTTACTGCGAAGGGTCTGGGTTGAACTGTATCTCCCCAGGGTGCTTGAAGTTGTAATGTTCATGCCATTGTTTAGCCAGACTATCTAAGTCCTTAAGCGTTAGAGATTCAACATCAAAATTAGGAATCACGCGATTATAAAACTCATCCGCATCCTTCCCCTCAACTATCACATTATTCAAAAAATCTCCGTCATATGCTTCATTTTGATTGCGTGGAGGGAATAATTTTCCTAATACATAAATCTCAACAGGGGTTAAGGCCTGGGCCTCTGTCGAACCAGCTAAACTGTATACCAAATCCAGCACTTCCCAGTCACTCATCCCAACTCGTTGCCCACTAATCCTATCCACCAAATGATCATAGTTATTTGCTGTTGATTTGAATGTTGGCAACTGAGCAATCTCAGAATCAGTGTAACCAGCCTTACCAAGATCTATCGGGAAAAACTCACCTAGCTGCTCAGAAAACATAAAGTTTCCTGCATGCAAATCAACATGCGGAATATTGGCATTTTCCATTTTCATCATCATGCGATGGAATGCATCGGAAGCTCCCTCTGGATAAGATTTTATAGCTCTCATTGGCAGACCAGGAACTTTGTACATCTTCAAGTAAACCGCATCTTTTGTCTTGATGATTTCTACTGAATCATCCCCATAATATTTTGCAAATCGCTCAGCTTCATCTTGAGCAATATAATCAACTGAGGGGTCTTTACCTATGAATTTCTTAATGACAAAATCAGGATCAGTCTTATCCTGATAAACCACACCATACGCACCTCTCCCTATTTCATCTCCCAGTTGATTTTTGATTTCATTATCAATATCAAATCGAGGAAGAATTTTATTCTCCTCCTCATGATGGGTACTCTCTACCACCTTTGGAGTGCATACAAATTTGAGCCTGGCTGATTCATCTGGAGACGATGGTGGACTATCAAATTGTGATAGATAATCAGCGGTCAATGGAAGCGGTGGTGGAGGTACTAATTGCCGATTTTCTCCACCTGGCTCTTTACTATCTTTACCCTCGCCTACTATCGGACTAATCGGACTTGCCAGAGAGCCAAGCTTGTCAGTGATACTTTGCGGTGGCTCAGTGAAATTATTGAGTTCCTGCGAGGAAGTTTCAGGTGCGTCAATCTTTATGGGCGGTGCCGCATCTTCACCATCTTTTTTCTGGCTATTTGCTTGTTTCGGCTTTGGCGGCTCTACGTTCTGAGGCTCTGACTGCCTCTGGTCGCTCTTTTCCAAAGAGATATCTTCAGGTTCAGGGATCACTGACTTAGGAATGAATATATCTTCGAACTCTTTAGCTTTGGGCTTTCCGGAGATTGGTGCATTGCTATCTTGTGGTTTATCTGGCGCTGGAATGCCAGCCAGATCCTGCTTATCCTTGTGACCAGTACCCCACGGCAGATTTTTTTCTTCCATCACTATCCGTTTGTTATCTGGCGCAGTTAGCAATATGTCAAACTCGGTTCCTCTGTTGTACAAGACTTCGCGTTCGTTGCTTTCAATCGATATATTGGATACATCAGCACCAGACTTACCGAAGATGATGTACTCCTTGGAATAGCTTTTACCCGCAAAATCCTTAGAAGCCTTATAGTCTCTTGATGTTGATAAATAAGCCTCATCCTTGAATACTGACCCTTCTGTGCCCTCTAGCCCTGGTGGCAATCTACCCCCGCGGAAAGTTTTTATCACTCTCCCATCGCTAAGCCTAGGCAAGGCATCTTGCATTGCTTGGTCAATATCCGCCAACCCACCAACCAAGGTTTCTCCAGACCGCAACGCTTTGTTTAATGGAATATATACACCATTGGTATATAAACCCACGCCCATGGTTTCTGCATCGGTCAACCCAGCGGGCCCAGGTAAATACTGCTCAGCTACGCCATAATTCTCTTTCAGCCGTTCAGCCCGTTGTTTTTGTGCCTCGGCATCAGGGTCATTCCCTCGGTTAATGATGGCAGCCTCATTTGTCTCCGGATTGAGATTACCAGCCCTATCTCCTGTTGGGTCAGGATGACTATCGGCCTGCTGCGGTGCTGGCCTTCTTGATGGTAGCGGGGGAGGTATATCCGAGCCACCCTCTGGCAAGGCTGCATTACTGCCACTTTGTTGCGGCAATGGCTTCCTGAATGGTACTGGCGGAGGTACATCGGGGAGACCACCTACTGAGCCTGTATTACTGTCCGCTTGTAGCGGCGCAGGTGTCCTTACTGGTATCGGTGGAGGTGCATCGGGGAGACCACTTGGTGAAGCTGCATTACTATCACCTTGTTGTGCTGCAGGTATCATCTGTGCGTCGATTGAAAAAGCGCTTGCTGGTATTAAGATTGAGACTATCGTTCACCCCCAGTAACATCACTGATAGTCACTTGTGCTGAAGCTCGCGTATTGCCATCGGCACGCTCACTGCCGGAGTTGTCTATCGAAAGTGAACCCGACACAGGCAAGCGCCGCACAACTTTGAGATTGAGATAGGAATAGCCTTGCTCTTGCGCTGGCACCACCTCAACCTGGACTGACTTTCCTGCCGTATTCAGGTTTTCTACTATTTGGTCGCTGATATGAATATTGAAGATGCTGCCTTCAATGCCAGGCATGGCGCCTACCAGCATCGCATGTTCATACCACCCTTGCGGCGGCTGGCCATTGATAAGAAAGCCCGATAACTTTCCCCAAAGCATGCGGATTATCAGAGTGCCTGTACTCAAATCCTGTGCGGGTATAGTCGCCATCGAGGTGACATAGCCTTGGGCTGCGTAGTAGTCATTGATTTCACGCAACAACGCCACTAAATCAGTGTTGCTCAACGCTCGACCTTGATAACGCTTGATAATTTCCTCGGGCTGAGCAACATCGACATTACCTACATCCAGGGTGATCTGTTTGATCAACATGGCTTTGCCACCCTGGCTTGCAGGGGGTATCACTTTAGGCGGAATAGGTTTGGAGGTTTTTTCTTGCTCTTGTAATTGCTTGAGTATTTCCAGGTTCTGCATCTCCTGGGATTGCTGGCGCTGCTTATTCTGAAATTCACGTTCTGCTGGTGAAAATTCCTCTGCAGAAACATTGATGGCCGATTGAGTGATGAACACACCAGCCAGTAGGCAGCTTAAATTTTTCAAACATGGGATTGAACTAGTGCAGCGTTTATAAAAACCTAGTTCTATTTGACAATTTAAACAATAATTACATATATATTTGAGCATATACAATCACTTAGCCAAATAAAGGCGGTTGTTTTCACTCATTATACAAATATATTTGCCAATTATTAAATGTAAATTTGTCAAATGAGTGTTTTTATTGCTCCGCGTTTGAAGAAGTCATCTGGATAAGGGCGAGATATGAAATATGCAACACCCAGGCAAGCTCAAGTAGCGCAGTTGGGAGATGTGACCGGGGAGAAGTAAGGTGGGCACTTCATTGTTGATGCTGGGAAAACTGAGCAATGACGTGACTAGCTGCGATAGGAAATACAGGCAATAAAAAAGCCCGATATAGGCTATCGGGCTTGGAATGGGTTATCAGTGAGGGCAAAACACCCTCTTAACATCAACTCATATGGCGCAGGCTATTGCTACTCTCTATCCATTTGCGAATTTTCTGAGCATCGCCTATGCGTGAGTTCTTGCTGAAGGAATCCAGCAACACAATAATCAAGGGCTGCCCGGCAATCTCAGCCTGCATTACCAGGCAACGCCCAGCTTCATTGATATAGCCAGTCTTGGAAAGCCCTATCACCCAGTCACTGTTGCGCACCAGCACATTGCTGTTGACGTAGTTGAGCGGTGCACGCATGCCGTGCACAGGCACTGAGTAGGCAGCCGAGGTCGAAACATGACGAATCTCGTGGTATTGGTAGGCGGCGCGTACCATTTTCACCAGGTCTTCTGCGGTGGAAACATTGGCGCTGTTAAGGCCTGTGGGGTCGGCAAAACGGGTATGCAGCATGCCTAGCTGCATGGCCTTCACGTTCATTGCCGCGACAAAGGCTGGCAAACCACCTGGATAATTGCGGCCCAGCGCAGAGGCGGCGCGGTTTTCTGAAGCCATGAGTGCCAATTGCAGCAGTTCAGCACGGCTGAGGCTGGTGCCCAGGGTCATGCGTGAGCTGGTGCCTTTGAGGGTATCCACATCTTCACGCGTGATCATCAGCTTTTCATCCATATCCAGCTTGGCGTCCAGCATGACCATGGCGGTCATCAGCTTGGTCACTGAGGCGATAGGGGTAGCGAGATCGGTACTTTTGGCGAACAGAACTTCACCAGTTTCCTGATTGACGATCAGCGCCTTGGTGGAGGCGAGTTGCAAGTTGCCTACTTCGTCCTTAAATACACCTGGGCTGGCGCTTTTGGTGACTTTGCTATTGGAACGTATGGTGCTGATGATACGGCCGCTGGCTTCGTTCTTTTTGGCGACCGTGGTCTTGGTTTTTTTCTTGGCGACGACTTTTTTGCTGGCTTTGGTTTTGCTGGAGGCGGTTTTTTGCGGCTTTTTCTCGGCGGCGTGCACCAGCACAGGTGGCATACACAATGCCAGCACCGTCAGAAATAATGTGAATTTACGTATCATGGCCCCGCCCCTCGTGCATCTGTCCCGACTGAATATTAATCAAAAAACTTTGAATTGTCATTAAGATAGCAACGAAACTTTATACTGTTTCTTGATATCGAGTGACAAAAAATCTTCTAGGTGATCTTCAGGTAAGTTTGGCCTAGTCTAGTTTGTGCGAAAATACCCTGCATCATAAACCCATAGAGTTATGTCATGAAAATTCCTGAGCACCTGCAATACACGGCTGAGCATCTCTGGGTGCGCCAACATGAAGATGGCCATTGGCTGGCCGGAATCACGGATTATGCACAAGATCTGCTGGGGGATATTGTTTATGTTGAAGCGCCCAAGCCCGGCAGTAGTCTAAGCGCTGGTCAGCCTTGCGGCCTGGTGGAATCGGTCAAGACTGGCTCAGACTTGCATGCGCCTCTGGATGGCACGGTGTTGGAAATCAACGAATCCCTGCAAGGTACGCCAGAGCAGATCAACGATGATCCTTATCAGGCTTGGATTTTCTCTTTTATCCCCGCCAGCAATAGCAGCGGTTTGTTAAGCGCCGCGCAATATCAGGCTTTGCTGGGCGAGGCCTAAACTCTCGCGCCACCAAGCAGGTGACAGAACCTAGTCCTTGCCTGGCTCCTCATCCTTCAAGGCATCCTGCACCCTGAGGCGCACGCTTTCACTGAGGGCCGCTTCCAGTTCGGCACTCAGCCTGGGGCCTAGCACTTGCACCTCTCGCAGCAAGGCCTGACGGATCACATCCGACATGACAGGCTGTATATCGGCCAGCACTGCTGCCACCAGATCTTCGCGCGCCGGAGCTTCCAGATTTTCCGGTGTGGGATTTCCATCGTCCACAGGCAGAAAGCGGATGCTGGAATCAGCTAGCAATGGTGCAAGGCTGTGTTCACTCTCAGGCTCTGCCGGGAAATCTGACTGCTGTTCAACTTCAGGCGCGGCATGCATGGCCGCTGCACCAGCCCAGCCCTGTTGCGCTGGCTTCTCGTTATTGGCAGCAAGACTGCTGCTAAGTCACTGGATGCAAACAATTGCTCCAGCTCCACCGCCGCAAACGCATCCTGACCCTGATACACATCCGTCAGCACGGGTATGCCGTCATCAACCACGCTGGCAGGCGCTGCTGCATGGGCCTTGGCATTGCTCAAGGCCTGGATGCGGCTCAATACCAAGCCAATTCGTTTTGTTCACTCATGCGGCCATCCTTTTTCTTTCACGCTTGATCAGTCGCGCTTTATGCCAGGCTGCTGCCGTTGGCATCAAAGGTCTTGATCTCATAACCTCTATCTCTGTAAAAACGGAAGCGCGCACGTGCCGCTGCTTTATCCGCTTCATCCAGGCCCACCACTTCAATCAACCTGCGGAAGCGGCTGAAAAATGGCGGATGCTGATCGTGCAGGTTGATGAGGATATCGTCATGGGGCAAATGCTCGCTACGCCAGTCTATGATGACAGGAGTTTCAGCCGCACGCGCATGGGTGGCATGGCAATGCGGCAGAAATCCGGTAGGTGGCTGACTCCACAGTAGCTTGCCTAGCTGTTCAGCAGCCTGCTGGCTGGCTGTGTACAGCATCAGGCGTCGGCCGCGCCCGACGGCGCGGCTGCTGAGATCGGCCACATGCATGGCCTTGTCTTCGACATTAAAGAAGAAGTCTACCCGGGTCATGCTGGCTTATTTCCCGGACTTTGCCGCACGCTGTTTGAGAAACTCGGTCAGCAGCGGCACCGGACGCCCGGTAGCGCCTTTGTCCTTGCCTGACTTCCAGGCAGTACCTGCGACATCCAAATGCGCCCAGTCGTATTTCTTGGTGAAGCGCGAGAGGAAGCAAGCCGCGGTGATGCTGCCACCTGCACGGCCACCAATATTGCCCATATCGGCAAAGTTGCTGTCCAACTGGCTTTGGTAATCATCCCACAGCGGCATATGCCAGGCCCTATCTTGCGAGGCATTCCCCGCTTGCAGCAGTTCCTGCGCCAGATTGTCCTGGTTGCTGAACAAGCCACTGGCGTGATGCCCCAGCGCAATCACACATGCGCCAGTGAGGGTAGCGATATCCACCACTGCTTGCGGTTCAAATCTTTCTGCATAAGTCAGCGCATCGCACAGAATCAAGCGGCCTTCGGCATCGGTATTCAGCACTTCTATAGTCTGACCAGACATGCTGGTCAGCACATCGCCAGGACGTGTGGCATTGCCATCAGGCATGTTTTCGCAGGTGGGAATAATGCCTACCACGTTAAGTGGCAAGCCTAGTTCAGCGATAGTCTTGAAGGTTCCCAGCACGCTGGCGGCCCCACACATATCGTATTTCATCTCGTCCATATCAGCACCGGGCTTGAGCGAGATGCCGCCAGTATCAAAGGTAATGCCCTTGCCCACCAGCACCACGGGCTTCTGGCTCTTTTTGCCTTTTTTGTGCTGTAGCACAATCAGTTTGGGTGGCTGCACACTACCCTTGCTCACGGCCAGGAATGAACCCATGCCCAGCTTTTCAAGTTCGGCCTGCTCCAGCACCTCCACGGTTAAGCCGTGGCTCTTAACCAGAGCCAAGGCCTGCTCTGCCAAATAGGTAGGGGTGCAGTAATTCGGTGCCAGGTTGCCTAAATCTTTGGCAAAGCTGACGCCAGAAGCCAGCGCCAGCCCTTGCTTGAGGCCAGCTTCAGCCGCAGCCACATCAGCGCGCTCTGTCACCTGCACCTGCAGTTTGGCGATACCCTTTTTGCTATCGCCAGCCTTGGTCTTGAATTTATCAAAGCGGTAAGTACTGTCTTGCGCCACTTCCACCAATTGCGCTACGCGCCAGGCCAGGTCGTGCTGCTGCACGGCCACTTCGGCAAGGTAAGTCACAACCTCTGCGGCATTCAAGCCTGCGAGGGCGCGGATGGAAGCACGGGCGGCTTGGCGGTAAGCGCGTTCATTAAGGTCGCGCTCCTTGCCCAGGCCCACCAGCAGCACACGCGTTGCAGCAATACCAGGAACATGGTGCAGCAGCAGGCTGGAACCCGGCTTGCCATCAATATCACCCGTGCGCAGCACGGTGCTGATATGGCCATTGGCGGCCTGGTCAACCAGGGCGGCGGCGGCCGAGAGTTTGCGTGACTCAAACACGCCCAGCACGATGCAATCTTTGCGCAGCTTTTCCGGATTACCGCTTTTTATGCTAAATTCCATTCCTCGATCCTTAAGATATAAGCTTCTTGGATTATCCCGCGTTTTCACGCTAAATCAACCTCAATTGCGGATTTGAACCCCGGCTACCCGTTTTTAACATGCTCTTCAAACGCTCATTACTGCAAGAGCTAGTCAGCACTGCCATTGGTGGTTTTTTGGTGCTGTTTGGCATTGTCATCGCCCAGCGCGTGGCCTATTACATTGGCATCGCAGCCAAGGGTAGCCTGGCCAGTGACGCCATCAACACCCTGCTCGGCTTCAGCATGCTGAAATTCCTGCCCATGATGCTGTCACTGACGCTATTCCTAGCGGTATTGTTGACCTTGTCCCGCTGGCATAGAGATAGCGAAATGGTGGTGTGGTTCAGCTCCGGCCAGGGTCTGTCCAGCTGGATACGTCCGGTGCTGACTTTCGGCATTCCTATTATTGTGGTGATTTCTTTTCTCAGTCTGTTTGTCACGCCCTGGGCCACCAACAAAGGTGCCGAGTTCCGTGATCAGTTGAAAAGCCGCGATGAATTGGCCTCGATAACCCCTGGTGTATTCAAGGAGTCGCGCCAGGCTGATAGAGTATTTTTTGTCGAAAGCTTTGATGAGCTGGGCAATATCGTCAAAAATATCTTTGTTCAGTCCATGCAGCACCAGAAGCTGGGCATTATTGTCGCGGCACGCGGCCACCGCGAAACTGCAGAGAACAAGGATAACTTCCTGATCATGCTCAATGGGCGCCGCTACGAAGGCACGCCCAATACTGCGGAATACTCCATCACTGAGTTTGAGCGCTATGCCATCCGCATAGAACCCGCAGAAGTACAGCAACAGCAACCACCCAATACCCAGTCCAAAGCCAGTATGGAATTGCTCAAGGAAAATAGCCCGGACAACAATGCCGAGCTGCAATGGCGTCTCGCCATCCCGATCTCGGCGTTTGTGCTGATTCTGCTGGCAATACCCTTAAGTTTTGTTGACCCGCGCTCGGGCCGCTCAGCCAACCTCATGCTGGCCTTGCTGATCTATATTGTTTACAACAATCTGCTCAGCATCATGCAAGCCTGGCTGGCACAGGGCAAAATCTCCCCTATGGTGGCTTATGGCCAGTGCACGCCTTCTTCCTGATACTCACCTTCTGGATGTTCTACCGCCGCCTGTTCCAGCTGCCATTCCTGCCACGTTTATGGCGCAAGTAGAGTCATGAAACTACTCAATCGCTATCTTTCCCAGGAAATCATCTCCAGCATCATGTTGATCATGCTGGCGCTGCTGGCCATGTTCTCCTTCTTTGACCTGATCCAGGAGCTGGAAAGCCTGGGCAAGGGCAGCTATGGCATCAACAAGGTATTACTATATGTCTTGCTGAGTGCGCCCGGCCATGTCTACGAAGTTGTCCCAGTGGCGGTGCTGGTAGGCACTATGTATGCCCTGGGTCAGTTCTCACGTTATTCCGAGCTGATCATTCTGCGGGTGAGTGGCATCTCCATACGCAAGATTACTTTCGCCTTGCTGCGTGTCGGCCTGATCTTTGCCGTGCTGACCTTTTTGGTGGGCGAGTTAATTGCGCCCTTGAGCGAGAAAGCCGCACAGCGCATCCGCATTCAGGCCACAGATTCAGTAGTGGCACAGGATTTCCGCTCTGGACTTTGGGTCAAGGATGGCAATAGCTTCGTCAATGTGCAGGATGTACTGCCTGACACTGGCCTGATGAATATCCATATTTATGAATTCGACAATGAATTCCGCCTGCGCACCATCAGTAACGCCAAAGATGGCCGCTTTGATGGCAAAAACTGGAGTTTGAACAAAGTCACGCAAACGCATTTCACTGAACAGAATATACGCACCAGCTTCCTGGAAGAAGCCACCTGGCAATCACTAATACGCCCGGAGTTGCTCAACGTGTTATTGGTGGTTCCCGAGAAAATGTCAGCCTGGAACCTGTATTTCTATATCAACCACCTGAGCAGCAACAAGCAGAAGACTTCGCGTCACCAGATAGCCTTGTGGTCGAAGATGATTTATCCGCTGGCTTGCCTGGTGATGGTGATTTTGGCCTTGCCTTTCGGTTTCCTGCAACAACGCTCAGGTACCGCCAGCACCAAGATTTTTGCTGGCATCATGCTCGGGATTGTTTACCAGGTATTAAACCGGGTGTTTGTGCACTTGGGCCTGCTCAACGACTGGTCGCCGCTGTTCAGCGCAGTGGTGCCGACCTTGCTATTCATGGCGGCAGGCATATTCATGCTTTATTGGGTAGAGCGCAGATAGCGCAGGCTGAAAATAAAACAGCCTAAGCTGGGGGCTTAGGCTGTGTATTCAGCGCCATGCTGTTGAGTTAGGTTTTGTTTAACTCAATGCTGCGCAACTCAATCTAGATCATCATCAAGACCGGGATCAATATCCGGGTTTTCACGCCGTAGCGCTTCGCGCTTGGCTTCTGGCAATTTCTGATACTCCAGCCACTTCTTGCGTATCTCTGCCTTTTTCTCAGCAGGGAGGTTTTGATATTCCTGATATTTCTTACGCGCGTTCTCACGCTCATAAGGTGTCATGCGGCTCCAGTGCGTCAAACGCTTCTGCACCCGCTTTTGCTGATCTGCTGACATCTTGGGATAGTCCCTGGCGATATCCAGCATTTTTTCCCGCTGCCAAGGGCGCAGGATATCCCACTCACCAGCCAATGGGGCCAACACCTTGCGCTGGCTATCCGTCAATTGCGCCCAACCGGGTTCTTTCGCTTCAGTCTCGGCCAGCACAGTGCTGGCAAACAATAAAACCACAGTCGCTAATGCTGGCCTGATCAATAGAGCAGCTCTAGCCCCTAGCGCTGTTCTAGCCATGAATAAAAACCTCTATCAAGATATGCCTCGGGGGGGAGTTCAGACGCCAGCAGGAAGGCATCACCACGTTCAGTGTTGCCATGTCCGGTCAATTCCTGGGTCAAAATGAAGGTGAAAAATACCGCGCCTGCCAGCGCAGCCAATGACAGGCCACGTTGATAAGGCAAAAATCGGTTTGCTAACAGGGCGAGTACGCCTGGCCCAGCTTGAACATGTTGTCCATGCGCGGCAAGAGCGCGCTGTCTTGCCTGTTGTAAACCCGACGCCGTTTCAGGCGTTAACTGCTGTGTGCTTGCATCCAGGTACTGGACGACTTCTTGTGCAAATTGCTGTTCGTGTGTCATTGCCCGCCCCCCGCTTTCTCGAGCACTTGTTTACTGAATCCATATTTTTCGAGTGCAATGGCTAAAGCATGAACTGCACGCGAACAATGCGTCTTGACGCTGCCCTCGGAGCAACCCATGACGGCCGCTGTTTCGGCAACATCCATCTCTTCCCAATAACGCATAATAAATGCTTCTCGTTGACGCGTTGGTAGATTTTTTATTGCGTCTTCTATGATGGTGATGGTTTGCTGGCGCTCGTACTGGACTTCAGGCTCGTCGCTGTCGTTTTCTGCCACCATGGATTCCAGCGGATCATGCTCTTCATCGCTGTCGTTACTGACGCCCAGTGAAGAGAGCAGCGTGGTCCACACGCCGCGTATCTTCTGCCTGCGCCAGTAATCCTTCATGGTGTTTTGCAGTATGCGCTGGAATAGCATGGGGTATTCTTCCACCGGCCTGCTCGCATATTTCTCGGCCAGCTTGAGCATGGCATCCTGAACGATATCCATGGCAGCATGATCATCACGCACGGCATAGGCCGTCTGCTTGAAGGCACGACGCTCAACTTGCGCCAGGAATTGTGAGAGTTCTTGTGTACTTGCCATGATGTGGGTTGGACGGTACAGCGGGCATTAAGTGCTTTGCCACTGTTAGGTCTCATGCTTTTTGCGAGTATAACAGGTTTGTTTTTTGTGACTGCGCGCGCTTTTGGCTACAATTCCAGCCAATACAACTCACCATTACTGCAGCCATCATGTTCAAAATTCTGTTGCTCGCCATCGCATTCTGGTTGCTTTACTCCCTGCTCAAGCGCTATCGCAATAATATGAATCAGCAGCCACCCGCTCAAAGTAAATCCCAGAGCGGGACCAACGACAACAGCCTGATGGTGCAATGTGCCTACTGCCAGGTACATTTGCCCAGTAATGAAAGTATCAAGCAGGGCCAACTGCATTTCTGCAGCCAGGATCACGCCCGGCAATACCAGCCATGAGTCAAGACCAGGCTACGCTGTCAGGAGGGCCTTATTGGCGCCCGATGGCGCTTTTTTCCTGCTATCGCCTGTTGCTGGCGATTATTTTTCTGCTCTCCTATGTCCTGCTTGAGGACAACCGTGTCTGGCTCAATTACAACAATAGCTTATATCTTGGCCTAGCCCTGGCCTACTTTGTTTTTGGCCTGGGTGCGCTGGTGCTCAACCTGCTGCGCAAACCCAGCTTCAGCATACAGTTACCCCTACAAACCCTGGCCGATATTGGCTTTATTTTGCTGTTGATGTATGCCAGCGGGGGCATCAAAAATGGCCTGGGCCTGTTGCTGATTGTCACCATTACCGCAGCCAGCCTGATCAGCCAGGGCAGGCTGGCGCTGTTCTATGCTGCGATTGCCAGCATAGGCTTGCTGCTGGAACAAACGCATCAATTGCTCTATTGGTCGGAAGACTATGGTGATTACTCCCATGCGGTGATGCTGAGCATCAGTTGCTTTGCTACCGCCTGGCTGGCGCACAGCCTGGGCAAGCGCGCTACCCAGCATGCGCTGCTGGCGTCGCAACGCGGTGTGGATTTGGAGAATCTCGCCCAAATCAATCAACTCATCACCGACGAAATGGAAGATGGCGTGCTGGTGGTGGATAGCGAACTCAGGTTGCGCCATCGCAACCAGCAAGCTGACCATTTGCTCGGTGCCATTAAAGAGCCGCGCCATAACCAGCCCCTGGCGGAATATGCCCCCGAACTGGAGCAAATGCTACAGCAGTGGCAGCAACGCGAACGCGGAAGTGGAAAACGCCGCAGTGCGCTTAAATTACGGCTGGACAAGCGCGAACTGCGTATCAAGCTGCGCCCAGTCGGTGAAGATTATCAGCAAGGCAGCGTGGTGTTTATTGAGGATTGGAGCCAAGTTCAGACGCAAGCACAGCAGCTCAAGCTTGCCGCCCTGGGCCGTTTGACTGCCAATATCGCCCACGAAATCCGCAATCCGCTCAGTGCTATCAGCCATGCCACGCAGTTGCTGCAAGAAGATGAATCCCATGACCCTGCCAGCCAGCGCATGCTGCAGATCATCAGCGACAATGTGCAGCGCATGGAGCAGATGATCAAAGATGTGCTGGAGCTTAACCGTCGTGACCGCACCAAGCAGCAGGAGATCCGCCTGGCCGAGTTTCTGCGTGAATTTCATGACCAGTTTTACCAGGTGGAGAAAATTCCGCCACAGTCCTTTGTGCTGGATACCAGCGACCTAGAACCCACCATTCTTTTCGACCATAGGCATTTGCATCAAGTGTTGTGGAATTTATGTCGCAATGGCTGGCGTCACAGCCGCCAGCAGGATGCCAGCCTGACCCTGTCACTGAAGGAAGAAGCGCGGCAGTGGCTGATAGAGATTCGCGACGATGGTAATGGCATTCCACTTGATGCCATGCCGCATCTGTTTGAGCCGTTTTTTACCACTGAAAGCACAGGCACAGGACTTGGGCTTTATATCGCCCGCGAACTATGCGAAGCTAATGGCTCAACCATAGAACATGTCACCACTGAATCGGGTTGCATTTTCCTTATCCACATCAAGAAAACTGAAGCTGCATGAGCACGCCCCCTGCCTGCCTGGTCGTAGACGACGAGACCGATATCCGCGAATTGCTGGTGCTGACCCTGGAGCGCATGGATATCCGCGCCGATAGCGCCAGCACTCTGGCAGAAGCACAGCATTTGCTGGAACAGGGCCAATATTCGCTCTGCCTCACCGATATGCGCCTGCCAGATGGCATAGGCCTGGATTTGGTCAAACATATTTCCCAGCATTACCCCGGTCTGCCAGTGGCGGTGATCACGGCCTATGGCAGCGCAGAGAATGCAGTCTCAGCACTCAAAGCTGGGGCCTTTGATTACCTCACCAAGCCCATCTCGCTCAAGCAACTGCGACCATTGGTGCAGTCGGCCCTCAAACTCTCCAGCCCGGCAGAAAGCAGCAGCTCCGCTGCAGGCCATCACATGATAGGTAACAGCACTCCCATCAAGCAGGTGCGCAGCATGGTGGAGAAGCTGGCGCGCAGTCAGGCACCTGTATACATCAGTGGCGAGTCAGGCAGCGGCAAGGAGCTGGCCGCGCGCATGATTCACCAGAACAGTTCACGCCATGATGGCCCCTTTATTGCCGTCAACTGTGGGGCAATTCCAGAAAACCTCATGGAAAGTGAATTCTTTGGTCATAAAAAAGGCGCGTTCACGGGCGCCACCCAAGATAAGGATGGCATGTTCCACGCCGCTAAAGGCGGCACCTTGTTCCTGGACGAAGTAGCCGACCTGCCTTTAGCCATGCAGGTCAAACTGCTGCGTGCCATACAAGAGAAAAAAGTCCGCATGGTGGGCAGCACCGTAGAAGAAAGCGTAGATGTACGCATCATCAGCGCCACCCATAAGAATCTGGCCGTGATGATGGAGCGTGGCGAATTCCGCCAGGATCTTTATTACCGCCTCAACGTAATTGAACTGAAAATGCCTGCGCTGCGCGAAATGCCAGCCGATATCCCCTTGCTGGTGCATGCCTTGTTGCAAAAGCAATGTAGAGAAGAAGGCCGCCCAGTACCAGAATTGAGCGCCGAGGCTAATCAGATACTGGCGCGCCATAGCTTCCCCGGTAATGTGCGTGAGCTGGAGAATGTGCTGGAGCGAGCCCTGGCCCTGAGTGATGGCCATGTGATTACCCCAGATGACCTGCTGCTGGAGCAGGAAAATATCATTACCCCCGTGGATGGCAGTGCGATGGAAGCCAGCGCACTCAATCATCTCAGGTTGACGAAGGCATGGCCTTGCCGGACTATCTTGAGCAACTGGAAAAACAAGCCATACTCAATGCGCTGGAAAAAACTCACCACAACAAGACTGCGGCCGCCAAATTACTTGGCGTCAGCTTCCGCACTTTTCGTTATCGCCTGAGCAAGCTCGGACTCAGCAAGGATAATGACTAGGCCTGACCAAGTTAAGGGCTTGATGACCACCCCGCCTGTATCAGATTCCGCCTCACATACCCCCGCCTCTAGTGATACAGGCGCGGATACAAGCTTAACCATGCTGCCTGGCGGCATCGTCGCCGAGGCGGAGTTTATTCCCTCCCCCAATCGGGATGTCAGGCCCGAGGGCATGCCTACCGAATTGCTGGTCATCCACAATATCAGCCTGCCACCTGGAGAATATGGTGGTAACGGTATCCGCGAGTTATTTACCAATCAACTGCAAGCGGGCGATCACCCTTATTACGCCAGCATACACACGCTCAAGGTCTCAGCGCATTTCGTCATTCGCAGAGAAGGTGAGCTGCAGCAATACGTCTCTTGCGAGGCGCGTGCCTGGCATGCCGGGCTATCGCAGTGGCGGGGTAAAGAACGCTGCAATGACTTTTCCATAGGCATTGAGTTGGAAGGTTGTGATGATGAAGCTTTCACCGCCGCCCAATACCAGCGCTTATGCCGCCTGATTGCACTACTGCAACATCATTACCCAATACGTGACATTGTCGGTCATTCTGATATCGCGCCCACGCGCAAGACCGACCCTGGCCCCTACTTTGATTGGAAAATACTGGCGCAATTTAAGCAACAATGATGCAAATCAATCTGAATTCAGTATAGACTTTTGGCTTCTCGCAATCTCCGCTAGTAGCACGATTAATTATATGCGGCGTACCGTGGCTTACTCCCGGTAATGCGCAACTTGAATTCAGGAAGTAAAACTTAAATGCCAGGCTATCGTTTATGGGCCAGTGCGCTCTCGGCCTTGCTGGCACTGAGCGTCAGTGCTTGCAGCAAACCCGAAGACAACAATAAGAAACCCACGCCCCCATTGGTCAGCGTCACCCAGGCAGAAACCACGCGCCTGGAAATTCGCGAGCAGGCCATAGGCACGCTGGAAGGCATTATGGACCCCACAGTGGCAGCCGAAGTGCCTGCCCGTGTAGTGCGTATTCTGGCCAGTCCTGGGCAGGTGGTAAAAAAAGGCGAAGTCATCGCCCTACTAGACCCGCAAGATTACACCCTGCAGCAACGTGAAGCCGAGAGCGAAGTCGCCAGGCTGGAAGCCCTGCTGCTTAACCAGCAGCGCAATGTGGAACGCAATGCAAAGCTGGTAGAGAAAAACTTTATCTCGCAGTTTGCACTGGACGAGCTGGAAACCCAGAAGATTGCTTTCAAGCGCCAGTTAGAAGGGGCACGCTCACGTCTGGAAACCATTACCCATAATGGTGGCAAGACTCGATTGCTCTCACCTATCGATGGCAAGGTGGAAAAGCAAATTGTCTCCCCCGGCGATTACGTCAAGGTAGGTGACCCCATCCTGCAGATCATCAGCAACCAAAAGCTGCGTGCGCACCTGCCTTACCCCGAGAATTTGGGTGGCAAACTGCGCCCAGGTCTCAAGGTGCGCCTGACTACCCCTACTTCGGATCAAGAAGCTGAAGGTGTGCTGCGGGAGTTCAAGCCGGTAATAGTGAGCACCAATCGCGCCATTGATGTGCTGGTCGATATCATCGATCAGCCGGCTGGCAGTCGGGTGCCAGTGTCACTGGCAATATCATTCTGGGCGAATATCAGGACGCCATAGTCGTGCCTGAGCTCAGCGTGGTGTTACGTCCGGCTGGGCAGGTGGTGTATGTGATTAAAGATGATGTAGCGCAGCAACGCATCGTCAAAACTGGCATTTACCAGGATGGCCGCATTCAGATTCTTGAAGGTTTGCAAGCCGGGGAAACCATCGCTGTGGATGGTGCCGCTTTCCTCACCGATCAGGCCCAGGTTCAAATCAAGTCTGAAATCAAAGCCCAGACCAAGCCTGAGCACAAGGCACAGCCATGAGTTTGCCGGAAATATCAATTAAGCGGCATGTGCTGGCCTGGATGGTCTCTGGCCTGTTGGTGCTGCTGGGAATTATCAGTTATCAGCGCATAGGCGTGGATAGACTGCCTTATATCGAATTCCCCATTATCTCAATCACCACCACGCTCAAGGGTGCCAATCCTGACATTGTCGATGCCAGCATTACCAGCGTCATCGAGTCTTCGGTCAACACCACGCCGGGCATAGAACACATTCAATCCGGCTCATCACCCGGCGTCTCGGTCATCACCATCACCTTTGGCTTGGAAAAGAATATCGACGTTGCCTATAACGAGGTGCAATCCAAGGTAAATCAGGTATTGCGCCGCCTGCCCGACGATACCGACCCACCCCAGGTGCAAAAGGTCGAGACCAATGCCCAACCTATTATGTGGCTGGCGCTACGCGGCGACCGCACCACACAACAGATTAACCTCTATGGTTTCAATGTGCTGAAGAAGCAGCTGGAAACCATAGATGGCATAGGCGAAGTCCGCCTGGGCGGCCGCCGTGACCGCACCATACGCGTACATGTATTGCCTGAGCGCATGGCCGCCTACAACCTGACGGCCACAGACCTGATTGCCGCTTTTGGCCGTGAGCATGTGCAACTGCCAGGGGGCTTTTTGGTGGGGCAGAGTTCCGAGTACCTCATGAAACTGGACTTGGAATTCCACACCCTGCGAGATCTCGCGGAAATGGTGGTGAGCTACCGTGATGGTGCCGCCATCAAGCTCAAGGATATTGCCGAGCTGCAAGATGATGTGGCGGACTACCGTCAACTGGCGCGCTTTGGTGGCAACCCCGCGGTGGGCCTGGGTATCGTCAAGGTAGCCAACGCCAATACCGTCTCCATTATTAATGCCGTGCAGCGTAAGCTGGATAAGGACATACGGCCCAATCTGCCGCCTGGCATGACGCTGGATATCTCCACCAATGATGCGCTGTTCATCAATGATATCGTGCGCGCGCTGCAGGATCACCTGGTAGAAGGCACGCTGCTGGCCGCGTTTATCGTCTGGTTGTTCCTGCGCTCGCTGCGCTCCACCCTGATTATTGCCACCGCCATCCCGGTCTCGCTATTGGGGGCCGTTGCCGTCATGTATTTCTCCGGCTTCACCTTCAATACCATGACGCTGTTGGCCTTGCTGCTGCTAATAGGCGTGGTGGTCGATGACGCCATTGTGGTGCTGGAAAATATTCACAGGCACTTGACCCTGCGTAGCCGCAACAGCCAGGAAGCCCCTGCCGTACTCGCCAGAATGGCGGCTATTTCCGGCAGCCGCGAGGTAGCGTTTGCCGTGGTGGCGGCCACTTTCTCACTGGTGTGTATCTTCGCGCCCGTGATCTTTATGGACGGCATGATAGGCAAGTTCTTCAAGTCCTTCGCGGTGGTGGTGACCTTTGGGGTGCTGGTATCACTGCTGGTGTCGCTGACGCTGACGCCTATGCTCTGCTCGCGCTACCTGTCTGCGCATGAGCCCAGCGGCCGTTTCTATCGCTGGCTGGACAAGGTTTATCACGCCATGGACCGCAGCTATGCCCGTAGTCTGCGCTGGACCCTCAAGCACCGCTGGCTCATTATGCTGCTGACCTTGCTGGTCATCCTGGGCAGCGGCTTCTTCTTTGGCAAGGTCAACAAGGAGTTCATCCAAGATTCGGACGAAGGCCGCTTTATGATTTCCTTCCGTACGCCACTGGGCTCCAGCATTGAATACACCAATAGCCGCCTGACTTTGCTTGAAGGTGTAGTCTCCCGTTATGACGCGCAGATTGCCAGCTACTTCAGCACTATAGGCGTAGGCGCGCAGGGCCAAGTCAACAAGGTACGGTCAGCATCAGGCTCAAGGAAAGGCGCGACCGCAGCATGAGCCAGCAAGATTTGATCAAGGCCATGCGCGTGGAGCTGGATCAGATTCCCGGCGTACGGGCTTTCCCGGTGCCAGTGGCTATTGTGGGTGGCCAGCGCTCGGAAAAGCTGCAACTCAACATCACTGGCCCCAACCTGGAACAAGTCGCGCAACTGGGTAAAACCATGCAGCGCATGCTGGGTGATACCCCAGGCATGGGCAAGGTCGATCTGGATCTTGACCTTGATTTGCCACAGCTCACCATGCAGATAGACCGCGTGCGAGCCGCCAGCCTGGGGCTATCCGCCACCGATTTGGCCACCGCACTTAATCTCTATACCGGGGGTATTGATGTCGCCAGCTTCAATGACGAGCCTGGTGACGGTCAGCGCTACGATATTCGCCTCAAGGCCAAGGAAGGCAGTTTATCCACCCCTGATGACCTGAAGAAAATCTATCTGCGCAGCAACTCGGGTGAGCTGGTACGCCTGGATAGCGTTGCCAGCTTCAAGCAGACACTAGGGGCTGCGCTGATAGGCCGCTTTGACCTGCAATATGCTGCCAGCCTGTATTCCAACCCCTCGATGCCATTGGGTGATGCCATTCAGCTGGTACGCGATAGTGCGCAGGAAATCCTGCCGCCTGGCTACAGGCTGAATTTGATAGGCCAAGCCGAGGAATTACAAAAGACCAGCAAAAACATGATGTTTGCGTTCAGCCTGGCTCTGCTGTTGCTGTATATGGTGCTGGCCAGCCAGTTTAATTCCTTCCTGCAGCCCTTGATTATCATGCTGGCGCAGCCGCTGGCCATCATAGGCGGCGTATTTGCGCTATGGTTGACGGGTAACTCGCTGAATATCTTCTCCATGATAGGGCTGGTGCTGTTGATAGGCTTGGTGGCGAAGAACTCTATTCTGCTGATAGACCTGACCAACCAGTTAAGGGAAGAAGGCAAAAGCGTAGACCAGGCATTAAGCGAAGCCTGCCCCATACGCTTGCGCCCGGTACTGATGACCTCGCTCACCATTATTCTGGCCCTGCTACCTGCGGCATTGGGTTTGGGCGCAGGCGCAGAAACCAATGGCCCACTCTCCATTGCGGTGATAGGCGGCATGATTTCTTCCACCTTGCTCACCTTGGTGGTGGTGCCAGCGGCTTATTCCCTGGTCATGAACGCCAGACTACGCAAAACACAGGCTGCCGCAGCCTAATGCCTGAGTGCCCGCCAGTGCCCAGGCATTGCTCGATTGCATTACATCTATACCCCGCTTGCCAGTATTGCACTGGCAAGCCCCTCTGTCGCAATTCTGCGCAAATCCCCATCCAACTCTTAGTCCATCTCACAGGCTCTTAGCAGGGTCTAGCTGAGCAGCGCAGGTCTTAACATTACGCAACTTGTTGTTATATTTGAATTTTCGTGTTTTGTAAATCGTTGTAAAAGTAGGCCATTTCTGGTCTAAGTGCCCGTTTTTGACACGGAACTGTCATATTCCCCGCCAATAATCCCGCCTCATTGCAACACGTCTGGTTGCCGTTTTATTTAATACTGGAGAAAGTCACAATGAAGCTCAGAAGTCTGTTTCCTCTTGCCCTAGGTAGCTTGTTGCTGGCGAGCTTGCCCGCCCATGCCGACTCTACCGAAGACATTCTGGAAATGCTCATGAACAAGGGCGTATTGACCAAGGAAGAAGTCAGCAAGATTAGCGATAGGCGCAAAAGCGAGAAAGTGGCGGATGAGGAAAGCCACAAGGCTGATATCCGCCCGGTATTCAAGGATGGCATACGCCTGGAAACCGCAGACAAGTCACAATCCCTGGGCTTCAATGGCCGTATCCAGGCGGATTACCGTTACTTCGACAAGAACGCGGCTGAAAGCGCGGATACCTTCGATATCCGCCGTGCTTTCATGACCATGCAAGGCCGCTACTACAAATACTACGACTTCAATATCACCGCTGACTTTGCCAATGTCGCCAATGGTAGTCATCTGGATGAAGCCTACTTCGGCATCAACTGGTGGGATCAAGCCCGCTTGCGCTTTGGTCAGTTCAAGATGCCGTTTGGTATGGAGCAGGACACCAGCGATATCTTTACCGAATTCCAAGAGCGTGGACTACTGGACGTGCTGACCCCAGGCAAGGAACGCGGGGCTATGCTGTTTGGCAACCCGACCAAGGGTGTGTTCTACGGTCTGGCTACTTCCACTGGCCGTGGCAAGAATATCAACAACACCGACAATCAGGTGGATGGTCTGGACATCATAGGTCGCGCCAGCGTCAACTTTGCCCAGTTCCTCGGCAACAAGGATGCGGTTTATCACTTGGGTGCTGGTTTCTCTCGTGGCGAACTGTCACCCAATCAGGTAGTGGCCCCTACTGCACGTACCGAAGCCAGAGGTGTGGCCTTCTTCACCCCCACCGCTTTCACGCATGACAACAGCGATGACCTGACCCGTACCCGCTATGGTCTGGAAATGGCCGTGGCGCAAGGTCCGTTCAAGCTGCAAGCTGAGTGGATGAAGCACAACTATGAAGGCAAGACCAGTCTGCATCAGAATTTCGACAAGGATATCAAGGCCTGGTACGCCGCCGCCAGCTGGCTGGTGACTGGCGAACACTTTGCCGACAGCTATGGCAGCTTGGGCTTGTTTGGCCGTATCAACCCGAAGAAGAACTTCGATATAGGCAATGGCACAGGCACGGGTGCTGTGTTACTGAGCCTGCGCTACTCAGACTTTGATGGCAGCGATTTCGCCGCGGGTTCTGGCCCAGTAGGTTCAGGTAATGTCGCCGCAGGCACAGCCACTGGCGCTCACGCCTGGACCGCAGGCGTGCAATGGATATTGAACCCTAACACCCGTCTGGTGCTGGACTATGTAGATACCAAGTTCACAGGCGGTGTGGCGCGCTATACCAAGTCCAATAACAATGCCACGGCCACGGCAGATGACGAACGTGCTTTGACTGCACGTGCGCAGTTCGACTTCTAGTACGAGTAAATCCCGCTAGCTGAATGGGTAGCGGGCACAAAACAAAAGGGCAGCTTAAGCTGCCCTTTTTTGCTTTACCTTGGTCTGTACCAAGGCAGATGCTGCCTAATGACTTATAGGCTTACAGTTTACTTAACAGTAACTGTACCGCGCATCATAGTAGCGTGGCCAGGGAAGGAGCAGAAGAATGTGTACTTCTCACCAGCAGCCAGCTTGCTAACGTCAACCTTGACGCTGTCCTTTTCACCACCGCCAACCAGCTTGGTGTGAGCAACAACGCGTGCATCACCAGCCTTAACGAAGTTACCAGCTTCACCAGCAGCAACGCCGTCGTTCATAACAGCCTTGAAGTCTGCAGTCTTGGTGATCACCAGGTTGTGGCCCATCACGTTCTTAGGCAGGGAACCAGTGTGCTTCAGGTTCACTGTGAACTCTTTACAGCTCTTTTCTACATCAATGTTCTTGGTGTTGTATTGCATGGCATCGTTGGCTTCAACATCCACGGAGCAGCCTGCTGCCAGTACGGAACCGGAGAACAGTGAAGCTAACAAGATAGCGACGATTTTGCTGGATTTCATATTTACTTCCCTCATCTAAATATAGGCAAGATTGCCTGTGTTATAGAACTGCTCTTTTCATACTGCCTTACTACATTTAGCTAAAACGCTTGCTTGAAACCAAGAGCCTGGATGGGCGCTTACTGTTGCTGCAGCAAACTTTGGATAGGTCATCAATTCCAATTGCGAAAGATTATCAATTAAAACCGAGGATTAATCCAGTGCCTCTCCATGCTGCTATTAACGCATTGTCATCATGCTCGGATGACAGCAGGCGGTAATTCTATACAAAATCATCAACCTGAAACAGGTTTGGCTTCAGAACTCGTGACAATTTCCTGCACTATCAGGCTACCTATCATGTCGCCCTGCACGTTGACGGCGGTACGTATGGTGTCTAGCAAGCGATCTATAGGCAGCAGTATGGCAATCGCTTCCGCGGGTAATCCCACCGATTGCAATACCATCACCATGGTCACCATGCCCGCGCTGGGGATACCGGGCGCCCCCACTGAAGCCAGCATGGCCATGAAAAACACTATGAGCTGCTGCACCAGGTTAAGTTCCACCCCCACCAGGTTGGCGATAAAGAGCGCGGCCGAGGCTTCGTAAAGCGCAGTGCCATCCATATTAATGGTGGCACCGAGCGGAACCACAAAACCTGCAATCTCGCGCCTCACATGCAGTTGCTGCTCAGTGCAGCGCAGGGTCACAGGCAGGGTGGCCGAGCTTGAGCTGGTGGCAAAGGCGGTCACCAGCGCATCTCTGGCACCTTGCCAGAAACGCCAGGGTGACATGCGCGTCACGATATAAAGCATGCCGGGCAAGATGATGACCCCATGCACCAGGGTAATGCCCACCACCAGCACCATGAACTCCGCCATGCTGGCCAGCAAGCCCACCTCTTGAGCCGCCACCAATTTAGCCAGCAGCGCCATGATGCCCAAGGGTGCCAAGCGCATCACCCAGCCGACTATCATCATGATGAGGTCAAACGCCTCTTGCATGAGTTTGAGGAAATTCTGATAACGCTCGCCACCCACCACGATGGCAATCCCGACAATCAAGGCAAAGATCACCACTGCCAGCACATTGCCCTGCGCCAGCGAGCTAAACGGGTTTTGGAACAGGCCCAGCAGAAAATGAGTGAAGAACTCACCCACCGTGAGTTTTTCCGCATGGAAGTCCTGCAAGGCATGGGCAAACATATCCAGATGCATGCCCGCACCAGGCTGGAAGATATTGGTGGCGACCAGCGCCAGCAACACGGCGATAGCCATGGAAATGCTGAAGAACACCAGGGTTGATACCCAGACGCGATGCATCTGTTTATGCGCCTGCAAATTGGCCACACCAACCACGATGGAGGTAAACAGCAAAGGCACCAGCACCATCTTGAGCAAGCCTATAAACAGACCTCCGGCCAAGTTGCTCGCATACATGCCTGCCTCACGGCCGGGTGAATCTGGTGCCAGACTGCCCATGAGTAAACCCAGCAACACGCCAATAAAGGCACCAATGAGGATTTGCGTGTTGAGGCTGGGCAATTTCATGGACGATTCCTAGACAGGGTCCTTGGCGACCTTGGGTTTGGTAGTTTTAGGCTTAGTAGCTGAGGCTTTTGTCGCGGCAGACTTGCTTGCTCTGGGCTTAGTGCTCTTGGCTGCAGGCTTGCTCGCTACTGTTTGACTAATTTCAGCTTCGCTACCTTCAGCTTCGCTACTTTCAACTTCGCTGACTTCAGTTTTACTAGCCTTGACCTTGCTCGCTTTAGTCCCAGTCACTTTGGACTCAGTAACTGCGGACTCAGTAACTGCGGACTCAGCCACTTCAGCATCAGTCACTTCACACTCACTGGCCTTGGCCGTCTTGGCACTGGGCTTGCTGACTTTGGCTTTAGCGACCTTAGGCTTGGTCACTTTCGCTTTACTGGCTTTGCTTGCCGCTACTTCTGCTTCAGCTACCTCAGCCTCAACCAATGCAGCTCTGCCACTTCCTCAACGACAACGTTGCTGGTTGCAATTTCAGCAGATTGATCAGCATTCTTGGCGGCAGAAGCCGCTTTCAGCTCAAACACCGCAGCAAAGAAGCCATCGGTTTCATGCTGATGGGGTAACAGCTTGAGATAAGCCCCGGTATCCAGCTTGACCTGTTGTTGCGCTAGCACATCGGCAGCGTTGACCAACTGGAACTGCGGATGTGCAGCGAGGAAAGCTTCGGCCAATTGCTCGTTTTCTTCGGCCAGCAGGCTGCAGGTAGCGTAGATCAAACGGCCACCCGCTTTCACCAGCTTGGCGGCACGCGCGAGTATCGATGCCTGCTTGGCAGTGAGTTCTTCTACATCCTTGGGGGTCTGCTTCCACTTAAGGTCGGGATTGCGGCGCAAGGTCCCCAGGCCACTACAAGGCGCATCTACCAGCACACGGTTGAACTTGCCATTCAGGCGCTTGAGCTTGGGGTCATTTTCGCTGCTGATTACCTGGCTATACAGATTGGAGAGGCCAGAACGCTTGAGGCGCTGGCCCAGGTTGTACAAGCGCTTTTCCGAGACATCAAACGCATACAGACGGCCGCTGTTACGCATCAGCGCGCCCAGCGCCAGGGATTTACCGCCCGCGCCAGCACAGAAATCGGCAATCATTTCGCCACGGCGTGGTGCCACCAGCAAGGCCAGCAATTGGCTACCTTCGTCCTGCACTTCAATTTTGCCATCCATGAATAGTGGATGACGGCTGATGGACATGCGTTGTGGCATGCGTATGCCAGTAGGTGAGTAAGGCGTCAGTTCGGCACCGGCTTTTTCAGTGTCAAAGCGCGCCATCACCTCATCGCGATTGGCTTTGACCAGATTAACGCGCAAATCCAAACTGGCGGGCTTGTGCATGCTGCGCGCAATCGCAAGTGCCTGCTCATTGCCATATTGCGCTTCCAGACGTTGCCATAGCCACTCGGGTAGATCAGCCTGCTCGGCGGCGCTTAAGCCATCAGTGGATTTAGCTTTGATCTCCTGCGCCCATTCTGTCTGCTGCTTGTTGAGCATGTTTTCCAGCTCGCGCAAGCTGCCACCTTGTATCTTGACCAACCAGGCCACCAGCAAACGGCGCGGGTCTTCATTGCCAGCCATCGCTGCCAAAAAGGATTTACGTCGCAGCACGCCATAGACGGATTCGGCTATCCAGGCACGCTCCTTGGTGCCCAGTTCGCGGTTCTGGCGGAAAAAGCTGCCCAGCTTGGCATCCGCCGGGCCTGAGCCGCTCAATACATCAGCCAGGACCACGCCGGCGAGTCTTAACAAATTTTGGTTCATACGCTCATTTCAATAAATCGGTGGAAATCCGGACGGCCATTTGTTCAATCACGCTGCCATCCTCTTCAGTCTTACGCATTTTAACTGGCAGGTAGAGATAATCCACCGCCAGCCATAATTCGGTTTTTTCACTGCCTGTCTGGTTAACCTTGGCAATGTGCAGGGTATTCACCACACCAAACTCGGTATTCAATATTTCTTCGCCCTCAAACTCATAGTTGAAGGCGGTTAGCTTGCGGCCATTACTCACGCTCAGGCTCATTTGCTCCAGCGGCGGCACAAAGACAAATTGATACATCACACTGAGCAAATCCTGGGTGCCATCGGGTAGCGGCACGGTTTGTATGCCCTTGGCGGTTTCCAGACTGAGGGTATGTTGTGCCCAGTCAAAACGCGATTGTTGCTTCTTGCTCTCGCTACTGCCGTATTGATAGCTGAAATAATCCGGGCGCAAGCCCTGCTCTGTGATACTGCCTGTGCTTTGCTGCAATAATTTGCCGGAGACCACCAAGGCCGCCAGCCCTTGCGCCTCGGTAGTACTCGTCAGTTCATAACGCCCGTCTGGCAAAGCACGATAACGTATATGGCTGACGCCTATCTTGCTGCCGTTGGCACCGCGCAGCACCTTGAATTCGGTATCCACATAGCTGAAGTGAGGTAATGTGCGCTGTTCTTCCTGCACCTGCTCATCTGCACTGGCCGCATTTTGCTGCAAGGCTTCAGCCGTGGC
Source organism: Methylobacillus glycogenes JCM 2850 (assembly GCF_000617925.1). Taxonomy (GTDB): domain Bacteria; phylum Pseudomonadota; class Gammaproteobacteria; order Burkholderiales; family Methylophilaceae; genus Methylobacillus; species Methylobacillus glycogenes. Next base: position 129,981 of record NZ_BAMT01000006.1, on the reverse strand, counting down.
TGGACTATCTCCCTCAGTCTGCTCTGCTGCAGCGTTCTCTGGCAGTATTGCATTTGGGGCAGCATCTGCCGCAGTCTCTGCATTTGCTTCTGCCGAGGGTTCTGCTTGAGGCAATGATTCTGCCTGGGGTTTCGCTTTAGGCTTTATTTTTGGTTTAGCGCTAACTTTTGGTTTGGGCAATTGTGCGTCAGCCAACAATGGCTTATTGGCCTGCAAACTCACCACTTGCAAATGCTGTTCCTCATGCTGCGTCACCAGATCGGGCAGTGACCAATACTCCCCGCCCAGCATCAAGCCATGTAACAACAGGGAAAGCAGCACCGCCAGGCCCAAACCATAAGGCGCCAATTTCCCTTTGGCAGACAGTCGCTGCCACTTGCTGGTCACACTACTCCACATTGATGCTAGTCAGCACCTGTTCAATCTTGTAGCCCTTGTCATCCAGCATCATCAATTTCACTGGCAGATAATGCTGATCAACACCCAGCCAGAACTCCTTGCCGTCTTCAGCAGCGTCTTTGTCTGCATCTTCCAGATGCATCACCTTGAATTTGCCCGCGGGAGTTTCCAGCTGTTCGGCTTTGGCGGTGATCTTGTAGTGATAATTACGCAGCTTTTTGCCAGTGGTAACAGGCAGGTTCAACTCCTCACCACTGGGCGGCGTAAACATGAACTGGTAGATAAAGCTGCTCAGATCCTGGGTGCCGGGTTCCAGTGCAACACTATTCGGTTTGCCTTTGACCTTCATGGTGAGTTGACTGGCTTTCCAGTCAAAATCGGTATACAGCGAGCGCTTTTCGTTATCGCCCTGATGCAGTTCAAAGTGCTCTGGCTTGAGGCCTTGCGCTGTCACTTCACCTTCACTGGTCAAACGTCGCTCACCAAACAGGGCGTAAACGCCCACCCCTTTGGTGACGCTTTCTATGCGGTAACGATTACCTTCTTGCTGATAGGTCTCGGTGACATTGGCAAAGGCTTGCCCGTTACGGGTTGCCTCATAGGTGAGTTTGACCTGCTTGGGCGCTGCCAGCGCCAAACCACTGCTTAACAGCAGGGCAAGCGCCAAGGCAGGGGTACGGATATTGGACATTAAGCCTCCTGGAATGGGTTGCGAGCGATGTTGGGCTAAGCTCAAACACCGCCTCGGATCAGCACAGTATTTGCAAAAAATGATGCAAACTTGAGAAGTGCTAGCACCTCATCCCATTGGCAACTGCGGCTGATTTAAGTTCTAAGCCAGCCCTGATAGACAACTCCCCATCAGGCTATGCCTGATCAAGCAACGATAGTGGGCGCTTCACCTGCAGCCTGGCGACGTATGCTACCAATCTGCCAAACCTGCTCACCTTCTGCTTCCAGCAGGGCAAGTGCTGCTGCGGCATCTGCCGCCGCCACGATCACCACCATGCCTATGCCGCAATTGAAGGTCTTGTACATTTCCTGATCGGTGATATTGCCTTGCTCTTGCAACCAGGAGAACAGCGGTGGCATTTGCCAGCTGCCCTGGCGCACTTCCGCAGTCAGGCCTTCAGGCAATACGCGTGGCACGTTCTCGGTAATACCGCCGCCAGTGATATGCGCCATGCCCTTGACCTTGACGCGTTGCAGCAGCTTGAGCAAAGGTTTCACGTAAATGCGTGTAGGCGCCATGATCACATCACGGAAAGGTTTACCGTAGAAATCACTGTCCAGGTCTATGCCGGACAAATCAATCAGCTTGCGAATCAGCGAATAGCCATTGGAATGCGCGCCACTGGAAGCCAGGCCCAGCACCACATCGCCCTCGGCAATGGTGGAGCCGTCTATCAGCGCTTCCTTGTCTGCAGCACCGACGACAAAACCTGCCAGGTCATACTCACCCGCCGGATACATACCAGGCATTTCAGCGGTTTCACCGCCCACCAGCGCACAGCCTGACAGCTCACAGCCAGCCGCTATGCCCTGGATCACCTGGGCGGCTACGCCTACTTCCAGCTTGCCACAGGCAAAGTAATCGAGGAAGAACAGGGGCTCAGCGCCTTGCACCAGGATATCGTTAACACTCATGGCCACCAGGTCTATACCTACGGTGTCATGCTTGTCGAGCTGGAAAGCCAGCTTGAGCTTGGTACCTACGCCATCGGTACCGGAAACCAGCACAGGGTTCTTGAATTTCTTCGGCACCTCGAACAAGGAACCGAAACCACCAATACCGCCCAGCACTTCAGGGCGCATGGTGCGCTTGGCGAATGGCTTGATTCTCTCAACCAGGGCGTCCCCGGCCTCAATATCCACACCGGCATCGCGATAGCTAATCGAGGTTTTTTCAGAATTCAAGTTGAGTTCTCGCTTTCCACAAGATAAATTAGACAATTAGGGCATAATTTTACCTGATAAATAGCCCTCAAACGATAGCTATGGACGTGGCATGGCCCGAGAAAACACTCTGGTGCCGCAACAAAAACATGTCTTCTTCGCTATAGATATCGTTTGCAGCCCGCAGTTTAAGAGTGGGCAAGGCACTTAAACCAATAAAACTGCAGCACGCAAGCTGAATAAAGCGTAGCGCATGATTTGTATACAAGAACTGAACCGCATTGAAACAATTACTTCTCGACATCCAGCCCCCAGCCGCGCCCAGCCTTGATAATTTTGTCGTTGGCCGCAACGCCGAAGCCTTGTTCCAGTTACAGCGCACTGTGCTTGAGCAGGATGATGCGCGCTTCATCTATCTTTGGGGTGCCGACGGCTGTGGCAAAAGCCATTTGATCAGCGCCTGCAATGCGCTGGCCAGCAGCCAGCAACTCAATATGATTTGCGTGGACGATGTACACCTGCTGGGGGACGACGAGCAGATTGCCCTGTTTGATCTCTATAACCAGTTACGTGAATCTGGCGGCCGCATGTTGGTGAGCGGGATTGCAGCCCCTGGTCAGATGGGGCTGCGTGATGATCTGGCAACACGTCTGGCCTGGGGTTTGAGCTACCAGTTGCACCCCTTGAGCGATGAAGAAAAAGCCCAGGCGTTGCGCAATCATGCCGAAGCCAAAGGCATGCGCCTGCCTGACGAAGTGCTGGATTACTGTTTACGCCACTTGCGCCGCGATATGCCCAGCCTTATTGCCACCATTGACGCTCTGGACGAGTGGTCACTCACCGACAAGCGTGCAGTCACCCTGCCTTTACTCAAGCAACTGCTACAGCATATCCCGCATTAACCTGGAGCCTGTGCATGGCCATTTATCGCTGCAAGCAATGCAATTTCGTCACAGAACTTGACGCCCAGCGAGTGGGAGAGGACATGCCCTGTCCCCAATGCCAGCATGTAAATAAAATCTGGGACAGCACGTTTTTTGTGAACCAGCTGCTGGAGAAATATTTCGCCCTGCACCGCTCTTACCAGCGCCTGCAAAATGAGCAAAAACAAGACGCGCAGAAAGCTGCAAGCCCGACGCGCAGCGAACCATTACCCACGAATGAACCCCGCGATTTTTCCAACACTGCGGCACTGAGCGAAGCAAGCCAGGCTCAAGCGCTGCTGCGTTGGTTTGAGCACAAGCGCATCAAGGTTGAACTCAACCCCAATGCTGTGGATACCACTGGTTTCTTTGATGAAATAGCCCATGCCATCGCCACGGATTACGCCACGCTACGCCCTATCATCCAGCAGATCTGCCATGCCTATCGTGAAAACTATATAGGCACCACCATTCATCTGGCCAACCGCAATGCGGATGAATTGCACCGGGTAACGCAGTTCTGCCGCCAACTGCATGAGTTTGCCTTTATCAGCCGCCTGGTACAGCAAAAGAGCGAGAAGACCTTGCGCCTGATTCTGCAGCCATCGCCGCCCATCAGACAGTTTTTCAGTGGCATCTGGCTGGAGTGGTATGCACTGATGCAGGCCTTGAGCTTTGCCAGCCAACGGCAGCTGCCGTTTTCCTGCGCGCGCAATCTCAAGATCACACTGCCGAATGCCGAGGTACACGAGCTGGATGTATTTCTGCTGCTGGATGATAAAACCCCGATCTGCATAGAATGCAAGACGGGCGAGTACCATTCCCAGATTGAGAAATACCGATTACTGAAGAAAAGCCTGGGTCTGCAAAAAGCCCAGTTTCTGCTTTGCGTGGCTGACATCAGCGATGAACATGCCCAGGGCTTTACCAGCATTTATGACCTGACTTTTACCAACCCCAAGCATTTGCTGACCTATTTGCAGCGTCTGTAAGTTCTTGACGGCTAGGCCAAGCTAGCAGGGCCTAGCTAAGCGTCAGGCTGTGCTGGCCGCTGCCACCTTTGTTGTCCTGCCACTCCACCTTGATGATGTCGCCCGGCGCAGCATTAGCCACATAGAAAATCAGATAGGGGTCCTTGGCGATGCCCGTGCCCCATTGGGCTTCTAGCACCACCTTGTCGCCATGCCTGGCTTGCAGCCATTGAATAAAATGCGCGGCAACCACTTCACCCGCTTCGTTCTTGCGGCGTCCGGTTTCCATGGGGTGGCTGATCAATAGCCGCACTTCCGCCACGCCCTGCTGTAGCCGGGCGCGCATTTTCATTTTGTGTTCCACAGGCTCAGCCATCAGCCGCAACCTCCTTCAGAGACGGCAATATAGCGTTCGGCCTGATAGTATTTGCCATCGGCCTGCACCACCACTTCCAGAGTCTGGCTTTCGGCCAGTTTTACCCGGGTAATGAGGAAGGGCTTACCGCCATTGGCAAAGCTGAAATTGGCGATTAGCGGCACCGGGTTCTTGGGCGCAAACAGGGCAATCGCCGTGGTATTGGCAATGCGGCTCATGATCTCCACCTGCACCACCGCGCCATTCTCGGCAAATTCCGGCGCGACGATTTCAATCTGCGCATGGCCGTGATCCTGATCTTTATAGACATCGTGCATAGCCAGCGCCTGTTTGGCCGCCGCAACATCGGGCGCTTCAAACGCCTGCTGGTTCCAGCGCGCGGCCCAGGCCTTGAGCGGCACAATAAAGCTTGCCAGCAAGGCAGCGATGAAGCGACGTCTGAGATTGGAGGTTGCCATCTTAATCGCGCTTTTTATCATCTAGCTGCAAGCGCAACTGCCCCAGCCTGGCTTCGACGATGGAATGTTGATAAAAATCGCCATCGCTGGCCTTGCTAGCCAAATCCATTTGTTCCACCGCGCCCCTAAGGTTGTAACGCCGCACATAGGCCTCACCCTGGGCCTGATGCCGCAATAGATTTTTGCCCTGCATGGTGTAAGCACGGGATTGCAACTCATAGAAATAAGGGTCATCGGGGAATTGCACCTGCTTGTCAGTCAGCATGGGCAGCAGACGCTCCAGCTGCCGCGTTGCCAGCAGATGCTCGGCATAGCCGTAGATCAAGCGCGGTGATCGGGGTATTTTGCCAGGGCATCCTGGTATTGCTGCTCGATCAAACGCGTATCGCGCCCGGCGACAATGATATTGGTGGCCAGGGTCTCTATCATGGCATTTGCGGACGTATTCTTGCGCAGCCAGTCCAGCTCCTGCTTGGCCCCTGCCAGGTCATTCTTGCGCAGCATGGCCAAGGCAATGCCGTAATGCTGAGCGGGCTCGCTGGCATAGCTTTTTTCCTGCAAGTTATAGCGGAAGGTATTGATGGCGCTATCCGCCGTGCCTATTCCTGAGAGCAGCTTAGCCTTGACGAACTGGAAGCCAGGGCTTTCCTGCGCCACCTTATAGCTGCCGCCTTGCTCCACGCGATTACGCACATCGGCAATACGCTCACTGGTCAAAGGGTGAGTACGCAAGAATGCCGGAGCGCTGCCTTCAGAAAAGCGCGTGCCTTTTTGCAAGGTCTCAAAAAAGCTGGGCATGGCACGCGCATCAAAACCCGCGCTTTCCATAATCTGCAGGCCTACCCGGTCGGCCTCACGCTCATGCTCGCGTGTGTAATCAATCTGCTTCTGTATGGAGTTGGCAGTCGCAGCAGTTAATGCGCCACCTGTTAGCTGTGGGTTGCTGCGCGCCGCGAGCAAGGCCAATGCCATGGTTGCCATGCTGATCACAGAATCATTTTTTTGCTTGGCCAGCATGCGCGCCAAATGGTGTTGCACCACATGGCCGATTTCATGCCCCAGCACCCCCGCCACTTCCGATTCATTATTGGCGGCAATCAACAGCCCGGTATGTACCCCTATGACGCCTCCAGGCATGGCAAAGGCGTTGATGCTGTTGTCCTTGACCACAAAGAAATTGAAACGCTGGTATTTATCCGGGCTATTGGCGGCCAGCCTGTGGCCTAAGTCGTCGATATAGTCGTTGATTTCAGGGTCTTCCAGCACCTGGCTGCTGGCATAGACATCACGCATGATCTCATCGGCAATGCGCTGCTCATCGAGAGGAGACATCACCGTGGCGGAGTAATCCCCCAGCTCAGGCAAGCCATCGGCCAGCGCCACCGGAACAGCTACAGCAGCCATGGCCGTCAGCAATACAATTGGGTAAAGCGTTCTCATCGTTGCTATGATAGCAAGCTCGCTTTCCAAGTTCACTAGCGCTACAGCGCCAATTCGTCAGGACATCCCATGAGCAAGCTCACCCATTTTGATGCGCAAGGACAGGCCCATATGGTCGATGTGGCCGATAAGGCCGAAACCAAGCGTCTCGCCATTGCGCATGGCAGCATACGCATGCAGGCCGAAACCCTGGCCGTGATTACGGCAGGCAATGCCAAAAAGGGGGATGTACTCGGCATTGCAAGAATAGCCGCCATCCAGGGAGCCAAGCGCACTGCCGACCTGATTCCACTTTGCCACCCCATCCCCCTGACCAAGGTCGGGGTAGAGTTCACTATAGACCAGGCGCTTAATACCGTGCATTGCCAGGTCAGCGCTGAGACTGTCGGCCGCACCGGGGTGGAGATGGAAGCCCTGACCGCAGCCAGTGTGGCCTTGCTGACGATTTACGATATGTGCAAGGCCATGGACAGAGGCATGGTGATCAGCGAGATCAAACTACTGGAAAAACTGGGCGGGAAATCCGGACACTGGCAGGCAGAGGCTTAAGGCTTGCAGCTGTGCTCAGCTGCATTGTTGTACCTGCTTATTTCTTTCTAGCGCCTTATTTTTTCTAGCGCCTTATTTCTTTCTAGCGCCTTATTTCTTTCTAGCGCGTGGATGCGCCGCATCATACACCTTGGCCAGATGCTGAAAGTCTAGATGCGTATAAACCTGGGTGGTGCTGATATTGGCATGCCCCAGCATTTCCTGCACTGCACGCAAGTCACCGCTGGATTGCAATACATGGCTGGCAAAGCTGTGGCGCAGCATATGTGGGTGCACATTGCTGCCTATGCCCTGCTTGATAGCCCACTGTTTGATGCGATACTGAATGGCACGGCCACTGATACGCTGGCCGGATTGGTTCAAAAACACCGCAGCCTCTTCCGCACTGGCAGGCTGGCGCACCTGTAACCAGGACTGTAGTGCGCTGATGGCATGGCTGCCCACAGGCACAATCCTGGACTTATTACCCTTGCCCGTCACCAACACTGTGCCTGCACGCAAATCCAGATCGGGCAGATTCATACCCGTCAGTTCGGAGAGACGTAAACCAGATGAATAAAACAATTCAAGGATGGCCCGGTCACGCAAGGTCAAGTCATCATCACCTTCCAGCGCTACCAGCTTCACTGCTTGATCCACAGGCAGCGCCTTGGGCAAGGTCTTGGGCGCTTTGGGGGCACGCATATCATGGCAGGGGTTGCTGACAGCACCATGCGCTTGACCAGATATTCGAAGTAACCGCGCCAGCCTGAAAGATGCCTGGCAATAGACTTGCCGCCCAAGCCCCGGCTGTGCAGGGTGGCAATGCAGCGACGTATATGCGTGGTTTGCAAGGCAGGCAGATCTATTTCAAATTTCAGCTCGGCCTTGAGGCTGAGCAGCAGATCCAGATCACGCCTATAGTGCTTGACGGTGAGCGGGCTTAAGCCGCGCTCAAACTGAAGGTAGTCCAGATAGGCCTGCAATTGATCCATGATGCGCCTGGATTGTGAGTGCCGAGTTTTAGCTTGCCACCAGCCTAGCTGATATGCCTGAGCAAAGCAGCACTGAGCAATTCCGCAATGCGCTTGAGGTAGAGCGTGCCCATCTCCGGGTAGAAGCGCTGGGCATCATCACTCGCCAATACCAACAGGCCAAACACCTGCTCGCTCCGTAGCGGCATGATGGCATACGAGGCTGGTGCTGCCTGCTCATCAAACCAGCTGGCAGCGGCAAAGCCCGGGCTACTGCCACAATAAGGTACTGCCAGGCTGGCAGCCCAGGCTTGTGCTTCTGGTTCTACTGCTGCAAAGGCAGGCAAAGCCGCATTTTCTGCCGCCTTGGGGGTGGCCCACAGCCGCAAGGCCACTTGCGGCACCTGAAAATCTTCTCGCAGGGAATGTTCCAGCAAGCTCAGCATCAGCTCCAGTTCTTCGCTCGCCAGCAGGCCCAGGGTCAACCTATGCACCTTGTCGCTGATAGCATCGTTTTCTTCGCCATGCTTGATAAGTTGGCTCAGTTTGACGTCCATGACACGGATGCGGTCACGTTGTGCCAGTTGCTGGCGCTCGGCCAGCGATACTGTGCCATGGCCGTGCGGGCTGGGCAGGTAAAGCTCAGTCAGCAAGGTGGTGTGATGCTCGAAGAACTGCGGATGGGCGCGCAGGTAACTGGTCACCTGATATTCGCTCGCCTGCTCTTCAATGTTGTGATCTTGTGGGTCCATACTGATTCCTTCTAGGCGTTGGCCATATGCCTTGCCTGTTAAATGTCGATACTGCCTTCAAATACGGTTTCTGCCGGCCCAGTCATCAAGACTGGCTGCCCAGGCCCTGCCCAGGCGATATTCAATTCACCACCACGGGTGCTGACCTGGACTGGCGATTGCAACAGGCCTAGCCGAATACCGCTGACCACGGCCGCACAAGCCCCGGTGCCACAAGCCAAAGTTTCACCACTGCCCCGTTCAAAGACGCGCAAGCGTATATGGCTGGGGTTCACAATTTGCATAAAGCCCGCATTGACGCGTTGCGGGAAGCGCGCATGGCTTTCAATCTGTGGGCCCTGGGTGGCGACGGGCGCAGTGTCTACATCGTCCACAACAGTGACGGCATGAGGATTACCCATGGAAACCACGGAGATTGTGATGGTTTCGCCCACTAGCGCCAAGGTATAAGTCAGCGACTCATCCTCCGCCACAAAGGGGATTTCCGCAGGCTGCACGCGCGGCTCACCCATATTGACGGTCACCAGACCATTGGCCTCCAGCTTGGGGAAAATAATGCCTCTGGCCGTTTCTACACGAATCTCGCTTTGCTGGGTCAGGCCTTGATCGTGAACAAAACGCACAAAGCAGCGCGCGCCATTGCCGCATTGCTCGACCTCGCCGCCATCGGCATTGAAAATGCGGTAGCGGAAATCAGCATCGCCCACGGTAGGCCTTTCCACCAGCAATAGCTGATCAAAGCCTACGCCAAAATGGCGGTCTGCCATTCTGGCTATGGTGGCGCTATCCAGGGTGACGGGCGTGGTGTAACCATCAATGACGATAAAGTCATTGCCTATGCCCTGCATTTTGGTGAACTTGAGTTTCATGACGGCCATGCTTGAGTGTTGATAATACAATCGGGATGCGGCTCACTGAGCCTCGCCAGTGAGTCATGCCTATGGCTCATTGATACTACCAGAGACATAGTAGACCAATCCGGTTTTTTCTAAGGAGCTTGATCAGCGGGCTGGGTCTTGCCGTGTGGTTTAGGTTGCTTGAAACGGCGATAGCTCCACAGATATTGCTGCGGTCGCTCACGCACCAGACCCTCAATGCCCAGATTGATATTGGCGGCGGTAGCTTCAGCTTCCAGCGGACGGATATGAATCACATAGCCACGCCCCCAGGACAGGCGCTCACCATAGGCAAGCAAGACCTTGGCACCGGAACTCTCTACCAGCTTGCCTACCAGCGTCATGGTGTAAGCCGGGGTGCCAAAGAAATCCACCCAGGCACCTTCACCAAACTCAGGCACCTGGTCCGGCAATATGCCGACAGCCTCACCCTGCTTGAGTGCCTTGAGCAAGCTGCGCACACCGCGCAAATTGGTAGGCGCTTGTTTGATCAGGCTGCGGTTACGCCCTTCATCGATCAAAGGTGCCAGCCATTGTTGCCGAGCTGGTCTATACAACACGGTAATCGGGTGCCGGGCAGCATAATAGAGGGCGGTGATTTCATAACAACCCAGATGTGGCGTCAGGAACACAATGCCCTGCTGATTGGCCAGCGCGGCTTCCACATGTTCCCAGCCATGGCAGGCGCGTACCCAGCGCAACACACGCTGCTGCGGACGGAACCAAATCGCAAAGGTTTCAACCAAACCCTTGCCAGTTTCTATCACGCTTTGCCTGAGCAAGCGCAGATAGTCTTTTTTGCTATGGGTAATGGCGGCGATATCAAGATTCTTGCGCGTGCGCCGTATTATTTTCTTAGAGAACAAATAAAGCCCCCAGCCAGTGAGCACCCCAATCAGGTTGATCAGTGGCAGCGGTAGCCGGGCAAGAAGTCGCAGCAATGCTTTGAGCATGAATTTCTTTTTGAAACACTATGACTTTGCTATTCTAGCAATCTTTTGCAAATTTACTCTGGCAGGAACCAATGAGCGAATATCTCTTTACTTCAGAATCCGTTTCGGAAGGCCATCCCGACAAGGTTGCGGACCAGGTTTCCGACAGCATTCTGGATGCGATTCTGGAACAAGACCCCACTGCCCGTGTTGCGGCAGAAACCCTGACCAACACTGGTCTGGTGGTACTGGCTGGTGAAATCACCACCACGGCAAATGTTGACTATATCAAGGTCGCGCGCGACACCATCAAGCGCATAGGCTACGACAATGCCGATTACGGCATAGATTACAAAAGTTGTGCGGTACTGGTGGCTTATGACAAGCAATCTCCTGATATCGCCCAGGGCGTGGATAACGCCAATGACGACCCGCTGGATCAAGGCGCTGGCGACCAGGGCCTGATGTTTGGCTATGCCTGCGATGAAACCGCGCAACTGATGCCTCTGCCAATCTGGCTTTCACATCGTGTGATGGAGCGTCAATCGCAACTGCGCAAGGATGGCCGCCTGCCATGGTTGCGCCCAGATGCCAAGAGCCAGGTCACCGTTCAGTACAAGGACGGCAAGCCTTACAAGATCGATACCGTATTGGTTTCCACCCAGCATGCCCCTGAGCAAACACTGGAACAGGTGCGTGAAGCGGTGATTGAAGAAATCATCAAGCCCACCCTGCCGCAAGAGTTGGTCAAGGGTGAAATCAAGTTCCTGGTCAACCCTACCGGCCGTTTTGTTATCGGTGGCCCCCAAGGCGATTGCGGCCTGACTGGCCGTAAGATCATCGTCGACACCTACGGTGGTGCTGCGCCACACGGTGGTGGCGCTTTCTCGGGTAAAGACCCTTCCAAGGTAGATAGATCAGCCGCTTACGCTGGCCGTTACGTGGCCAAGAATATCGTTGCCGCTGGCCTGGCTTCACGCTGCCTGGTGCAGGTTTCCTATGCGATTGGTGTGGCCCAGCTACCAGCGTCATGGTTGAGACCTACGGCACAGGCAAGGTGCCTAATGAAGTGTTGACCCAGCTGGTGCTGGATCATTTCGACCTGCGCCCCAAGGGTATCGTCAAGATGCTGGATCTGTTGCGCCCGATCTACTCCAAAACTGCGGCCTATGGTCACTTTGGCCGCGATGAACCGGAGTTCAGTTGGGAATCCACGGACAAGGTGGCGCAATTACGCGCCGCGGCTGGAATTTAGTCACCCTCATGCGAACATAGCCAATGCTGAAGAAAATCCCCGTCAGCCAACTTCGCATTGGCATGTTCCTCCACAAGCTGGACGTTACCTGGATCAACCATCCATTCTGGCGTAGCGCTTTCCGCATCACCGTACAGTCAGAAATCGATGACCTGCTCAGTAGCGGAGTCACCGAAGTTACGATTGATACCAAAAAGGGCTTTGATGTAGCACGGGAAGCGCGGCCTGCGCCTCCTCCGCCCACACCACCTGCTCCCAGGGCACCGCGCAAGGTAGAAATTTCCGAAGAACTGGAACAGGCAGCACGCATTTGTTCCAAGGCCAAGCGCGAAGTGGAACACATGTTCCATGAAGCCAGACTGGGCAAAGCCCTGGATGGCAACAAGGCCATGAATCTGGTCAATGAAATTTCCTCATCTGTCACACGCAACCCTGGTGCGCTGATCAGCCTGGCACGCCTGAAAAACCGTGACGACTACACCTATATGCATTCGGTAGCGGTATGCGGCTTGATGGTTGCCCTAGCAATGCAGCTAGGCATGGATGAAGAAGAGGTGCGCCAGTGTGGGCTGGCAGGCCTGTTGCATGACATAGGCAAGATGGATATCCCCATGTCGGTGATCAACAAGGCTGGCAAGCTGAGTGATCAGGAATACGAGGATATCAAGCGCCATCCCGAAGTGGGCCATGCCTTGCTGGTGAATTCGCCGGATATACACCCCATCGTGCTGGACGTCTGCCTGCATCATCACGAGAAAATTGATGGCACTGGTTACCCGCACGGCCTGAACAAGGATGAAATCAGCCTGCATGCACGCATGGGGGCGATTTGCGATGTCTATGATGCCATCACCTCAGACCGCGTTTATCGCAATGGCTGGCACCCTGCCGATGCCTTGCGCAAGATGGCGGAATGGACCAGTGATCATTTGGATGGCACGCTGTTCCAGGCCTTCGTCAAGAGTCTGGGCATTTACCCCATAGGCTCCTTGGTCAGGCTGGAATCGAACAGACTGGCAGTGGTGGTGGACAAAAACCCAAGCTCGCTGCTCAAGCCCAAGGTCAAGGTGTTCTACTCCATAAAATCCAGCGCTCGCCTGCTGCCCGAAATCATAGACCTCTCCCAGCAAGGCAGCACCGACAAGATAGTAGCCATAGAAAATCCTGATGACTGGAATTTCCCCGATTTCAATCACCTCTGGCTGATGGCACTTTGTTCCCTTAAGGGTTGCTGATAGCAGCCGCTATCTCAGTCTGCAGCAAGCATTCAGCAGACGGTTACAAACCTGATCAAACCCACTATAATGCCCGCTCTACCGAGGAACGTTGCAAGGATGGACACCCTCCCCAGGCTCGGTTGACGCGCACTCAAGCGCGTGAACGGCGTTCACCAGATTGATACGTGCCAGTCACGGGATGATGGTGAAACCTTGCACTTCCAAGCCTCCCTTCCCTGCTGGCCACACATTCCATCGCGACATTGTCGGTAACTTATCGCTACCATGTCGCCAAACGCTGAGAAGGATGAATACCGTGGCTCAAGATTACATCATTGCCGATATTTCCCTGGCCGAGTGGGGCCGCAAGGAAATCAAAATTGCAGAAACCGAAATGCCAGGCCTGATGGCCATACGTGAAGAGTACGCCACCACCAAGCCGCTGCGTGGCGCGCGCATCACTGGCAGCCTGCACATGACCATTCAAACCGCCGTGCTGATTGAGACCCTAGTGGATCTGGGTGCCGAAGTGCGCTGGGCTTCCTGCAATATCTTTTCCACCCAAGACCATGCCGCAGCCGCGATTGCCGAGTCTGGCGTGCCAGTATTTGCGGTCAAGGGCGAAACCCTGACCGAGTACTGGGACTACACCCACCGCATTTTCGAATGGGCCGATGGCGGTTACTCCAACATGATTCTGGATGATGGTGGTGATGCCACGCTGCTGCTGCATCTCGGTGCCAAGGCAGAAAAAGATCTGGCCGTGCTGTCCAGCCCCAGCTCTGAAGAAGAAACCATACTCTTCGCTGCAATCAAGGCCAAGATTGCTCAAGACCCGACCTGGTACTCCGTACGTCTGGAGAAAATCCAGGGCGTTACCGAAGAAACCACCACTGGCGTACATCGCCTCTATCAAATGCATGAGCGCGGCGATTTGAAATTCCCCGCGATCAACGTCAACGATTCCGTCACCAAGTCCAAGTTCGACAATTTGTATGGCTGCCGTGAATCCCTGGTTGATGGCATCAAGCGTGCCACCGATGTCATGATCGCGGGCAAGGTTGCCGTAGTCTGTGGTTATGGTGACGTGGGCAAGGGCTCTGCCCAGGCGCTGCGCGCACTTTCTGCCCAGGTTTGGGTAACAGAAATTGACCCAATCTGCGCGCTGCAAGCCGCGATGGAAGGTTATCGTGTTGTGACCATGGAATATGCGGCTGAGCATGCTGACATCTTTGTCACCACCACTGGCAATTTCCACGTCATCACTTACGACCACATGGCCAAGATGAAGGATCAATCCATCGTCTGCAATATCGGTCACTTTGATAACGAAATCGATGTCGCCTCACTGGAAGCCAAGTGCCAGTGGGAAGAAATCAAGCCCCAGGTCGACCACGTCATCTTCCCTGATGGCAAGCGCATCATCTTGCTGGCCAAGGGTCGCTTGGTGAATCTCGGCTGCGGCACTGGTCACCCAAGCTATGTGATGTCTTCATCCTTTGCTAACCAGACTATCGCCCAGATCGAGCTGTACACCCGTGCTGACCAGTACCCAGTCGGCGTTTACACTCTGCCCAAGCATCTGGATGAAAAAGTCGCACGTTTGCAGCTGAAGAAGCTCAATGCCGTGCTGACCGAACTGACAGATCAACAGGCTGCCTATATCGGTGTCTCTAAGGCTGGCCCTTACAAGGCTGATCATTACCGTTACTAGTACCATTACTAGGCACTCACAACTAAACCCCGTAACGCGCCCGGCATGCCGGGCGCATGACTGGAGCAACATCATGAAACTCTTGATCGTCTGGTTACTCAATGCCCTGGCATTGTTGGCTGTGGCCTATATCGTGCCGTCAATTCATGTGTCCGGCATAGGCGGGGCATTGATCGCTGCCGCTGTGATCGGCCTGGTCAATCTGCTGATACGCCCTATTCTGGTGATTCTGACCTTACCAGTCACAGTAGTGACCCTGGGGCTGTTCCTGCTGGTGATCAATGGTCTGCTGTTCTTCTTTGTCGGCCACCTGCTCAATGGCTTCGAGGTACAAAGCCTGCTGGCTGGCATCATAGGTGCCATACTCTACAGCCTGATTTCCTGGATGCTGATTGCCCTGGTGCTGGGTGACAAGGATTAATCTCGCCATCGTTATAGACAGAACAATATGAGCTCTTTACCTGATATCAGTTTTGAATTTTTCCCGCCGAAAACCCCGGAGGGCATGGCCAAGTTACGCCAGGCACGCGAGCAGTTTTCCGCCTACCAGCCAAGTTCTTTTCCGTGACCTTTGGCGCAGGTGGCTCTACGCGTGACCGCACGCTGGAAACCGTGCTGGATATTCAGCAAGCCGGGGCTGAAGGTGCACCGCATTTATCCTGCATTTCCGCCAGCAAGGCTGAAATCCGTCAATTGCTGCAAGATTACCAGGCCCATGGCATCAAGCGTCTGGTGGCTTTGCGCGGTGATATTCCCTCTGGCGAAGTCAGTACCGGGGATTTCCGTTACGCCAGCGAGCTGGTAGCTTTTATCCGCGAAGAAACTGGTGATCACTTCCAGATTGAAGTAGCCGCCTATCCGGAATTTCATCCGGAATCCCGCTCACCCAATGCTGATCTGCAATACTTCAAGCACAAGGTGGCGGCTGGTGCCAATGCCGCCATCACGCAATATTTCTACAATGCGGATGCCTATTTCCAGTTTGTGGATCAGGCCAACAGCCTGGGCATAGATATTCCCATCGTACCCGGCGTCATGCTATCTACAATTTCACCCAACTGGCGCGGTTCTCCAGTGTATGCGGGGCAGAAATCCCGCGCTGGTTACGCTTGAGATTGCAGGATTTTGGTGATGACCTGGCGTCGTTGCGTGATTTTGGCAGTGATGTGGTGCAGGATTTGTGCGAACAACTGATTGCTGGCGGTGTGCCCGGCCTGCATTTCTACACCTTGAATCAGGCAGGTACCATTAGCAACATTCTTGACCGCCTGGGCGTTGAAAAGCGCACGGGCAAGTAACACTGCATTATTTCATCTGTGAATAGCGCGTAACTAAAGCAGGTGAGGCAATGATACAAACCAGGGGCTTGGCCCCTGGTTTTTTTACGCTAATTGTCAGGCCTTTTAGAGCAAAAGCCTATTGCCAAAAGTCTAGTGCCAAAAACTAGTGAAGCGTGGAGCGATTGTCGTTGAACATGGCGTCTTCAACAAAGAGATAATCACTGGCCTTGTCCTGGTTCCATAAGGCCATCAGCACTATCCAGCGGGTTTCCTCCAGCCCGATCTCGGCTTGCGGCAGGGCAAGCGCCCTGTCGATCACCAATTCGCGCTGGCCAGGCGTCAAAATACCCGCTTGCTCCAGGAACATCATGAAGCTCAGGCTTTCACTACTGAGTTTTTTGGTTTCGATATCGCTGTAAATTCTCAGGCTCAGCGGGCTGAGCTGGGATTCACTGACTTCGGACATGGCTTCCAGTGCGTTATACCAATCAAACGCGCCATTAATGTCATCCTGGTCAAATCCAGCGGCAAATAGTTCTTTTGAAAGTGTATCGTGGTCGGGATGGATATCTGCTTCAAAGTAATTTTCAAACATGTACACCAGGACTTCGAACATACATTCCCCAATCAAAATGACCCGGGTGACTCTGATCACAATCAACTCATACTAGGCAGTTCAACTTGCAAGAATCGCCATCATGTCTCGTTCATCATTCACAGAGTTAGGCGATGCGCTGGAAACGCCCTCCCGGTAGAGAGGTTACTTGACCTTCCAACTCCAGCACCAACAGCATGGCCGAAAGGTCTTCAACCGTCAAGCCGCTTTGCTCCACTAAAGTGTCCAAAGAAATCGGCTCAAAGCCCAGTGCTTTCAGCAGCGGCGAATCTGACTCTGCGGTTGCTTGCTGCACCCGCCTGGCCTTGCTTGCGCCTGACTTATGCCCATGCATACCGCCCAGCTCGGCAAGAATATCCCCCATGTCATCTACCAGCTTGGCTCCTTGCTTGATCAATTGATGACAGCCCTTGGCCTGTGGTGAATGGATAGAGCCGGGAATTGCAAACACTTCACGCCCTTGCTCCAAAGCCAGACGTGCCGTAATCAAGGAGCCACTTTGCAAATTAGCCTCTACACCAGGCAACCTTGGCTGAGGCCACTGATGATGCGATTGCGTCTGGGGAAATTCTTCGCTATTGACGGCGTACCCAGGGCAAACTCGGAAATGATCAGGCCCTGACTGGCAATCTGGTGCGCCAATTGTCGGTTGCGAGCGGGATAGACGATATCAAGACCCGTGCCCACCACGGCTATCGTGCTGCCCCCTGCCTGCAAAGCCCCTCTATGCGCGGCCGCATCTATACCTAGCGCCATGCCACTGACGATGCAAAAACCGCTCTGGCTCAAAGCACCAGCAAACTGTTCTGCATTTTTTTCACCTTGCGCACTGGCACTGCGGCTACCCACTATCGCCAGGGATGGCGCATTGAGTAATGACAACTCACCTTTGGCATAGAGCAAGGGCGGAGGATTGGAGATATCGAGTAGTAAGCGAGGATAAGCAGCATCTGCCAGCGTCACCAGTGCATTACCCTCTTGCTGCAGCCAGCTTTGTATCTGGTCTGTAATATCGGCATTGGGGCCAGCGGCGATAGCATTGGCAACAGCTTCTGGCAGGTAATCGCGCAGCCGTTGCCTGGAGGTGGCATAGATTTGTTCAGGAGAGCCCAATGCCGCCAGAAGCTGGCACATGGCTTGCGGGCCTAGACCGGGCACCAGACTCAGGTTTACCCAGAGTCCGGCTTCCGTTGCATGAGTACTACTTATGGCGATTCCACAATATCCAGCACATTGACTGGCTCTGTGGCCTGCATGATGAGGGCATAGGAAATCTTGTCAAAGGTACGGAACACCATGGCTAAACCAATACGCTCATTCGGCAGCTTGATGTTTTCCGGCTCCTTGGATTTTTCCTTGTCATTCTTATCGTACTTGGGGTTCTTGATCACACGGCCATTGCGGTTGATCGCCAGCACATGGCCTTGCTCCAGGCCAGCGGCTTCACCGCCACTGATAGCGATGATGGTATTACTGCCCGCTTCTGCCAGCCCGCCATAAATAGATAAGATTCTGCCTTTAATCTCACCGCCAGGCGCGCGTGGGATAAAGTTGGTTTGCAGGGTTTCTGGGGCTGCCACCAGCTTGTCATTGGCAAAGATTTCTTCCTTGCTCTGACTATCTCACCACTGGCTGGCTCGCCATATTTGGTGATGCGCGCATCGCCAAGGTAAATGGCCTCGGTGCCGAGTATGGCCTTGGTTTCAGGGTCAACGTAGGTTTTACCCGGTCTGTAGATATTCCATAAGGTCGCCTCGCCTTCTGGGATTTTATCGACATAGACACGCGAACCCGGACTCAGTATCACGCGATTTTCTGTACCTGAAATCACGGTAGGCGCTTGCTTCAGCGCTGTGCTCTCTATGATCAGTGGCTGACTGAGGAAAGGCGCAATGATATTGGGAGCGATGGTCGGAATCGCTTCAGCATTGAGTTTCTCGGTGCGAATATCAGGCTGCACGGTGACCGTAGGATTAGCCACAGTCTGCTTGAGCAAGCGCAGTTCGGGTGATCCGCTGCTGTTGTCCAGCACCACCACATCCCCTGGGTAAATCCAGTGTGGATTCTTGATCTGGTCCTGATTCATTTTCCAGACCTGTGGCCATTGCCAGGGGTCTTTCAAGAATCGGCCTGCGATTCCCCATAAAGTATCGCCCTTCACGACCACATAGCGCTCAGGGTAATTGGGCTGCAACTTCACCTCATCTGCCTGGGCAGGCAAAATCAGGCAACAAAGCAGGAGCAGCGTTATAATGCGTCTATACATAATGCATAACCTTATGCCTGCTGGCGCAGATTAATATTAATATTCTGTAACTTGCACTGGATTCTGCATTCTATCTATTAAACAATCAAGCGTTATGGCAATTTTAGACATCCTTACCTACCGACCCACGCCTCTACAAAGTCGCTGCTGAAGTGACTGAGGTCAATGACGAGATCAGACGGCTGGTGCGCGACATGGCCGAGACCATGTACGATGCGCCAGGCATAGGTCTGGCCGCCACCCAGGTTGATGTACACAAACAAGTCATCGTTATGGACCTGTCCGAGGACAAGAGCCAGCTACAGGTATTCATCAACCCGAAGATACTCAGCAAGTGCGGTACTCAGGACTATGAAGAAGGCTGCCTGTCGGTGCCCGGTATTTATGATGTGGTCACCCGTGCCGAATCAATCACGGTGGAAGCGCTGAACGAACGTGGCGAAAAATTCACCCTGGAAGCAGATGGCCTGCTGGCAGTCTGCATACAGCACGAAATTGATCACCTCCTGGGCAAGGTGTTTGTCGAATATCTCTCCGGCCTCAAGCAATCCCGCATCAAGAACAAACTGAAAAAACGCCAGCGCGAACGCGCTTAGGGCTTGCCATGAAAATCATCTATGCCGGAACCCCGGATTTCGCGGTGCCTGCGCTTGCGGCGCTGATCGCCTCTCAACATGAAGTCAGCCTGGTGCTGACGCAACCAGACCGCCCGGCTGGCCGGGGCATGAAGCTCAAACCCAGCCCGGTGAAAACCTTGGCACTGGAACATGGCATTGCCGTGTTTCAGCCTGAAACCCTGAAAGATGCTGAAGCCCAGGCGCGCATTGCGGCGGAAGAGGCCGATGCATGGTGGTCGCAGCCTACGGCCTCATCATTCCCACCAGCGTGCTCAATATGCCACGCCATGGTTGTTTCAATGTGCATGCTTCCCTGCTGCCACGCTGGCGTGGCGCAGCCCCTATCCAGCGCTCGCTGCTGGCAGGTGATGCCGAGACTGGTGTCACCATCATGGAAGTAGTGCCTGCGCTGGATGCAGGTGCCATGATCATCAAGGGCAGCCTGCCCATCACTGAGCAAGATACTGCGCAAACCCTGCACGACGGCCTGGCTGACATTGGCGCACGCCTGATGCTGCAAAGTCTGAATAAGCTTGAGGCAGAGGGTAGGCTTGATGCCGAGCCACAAGATGAGTCATTGGTGACTTATGCCGAAAAACTGCAAAAAGCAGAAGCAGCCATCAATTGGCATGACAGCGCGGAAAACCTTTCGCGTCAGGTGCGCGCCTTCAACCCATTCCCGGTAGCGCAAACCCAGCTTCATGGCGAAACCTGCCGGGTATGGCTGGCACAGGCTCTACCCGGTCAGGCTAATGCGGGGGAAGTGGTGGCCGTGGATGATGGCATTGTGGTGGGTTGCGGCAACGGTTTGCTGCGCATTCTGGAGCTGCAAATGCCAGGAGGCAAACGCCTCAAAGCCAGGGACTTTCTCGCCGGACATGCGCTCAATATAGGCGAAAAATTCGGTAGTCTTTGAGTATTAAACCGCAGGCATGCAGACAGGATGTCTGGCATGCGCAGGCATCTGGCCAAAACCTCAAGCGCATGCAGGCAATCTGCTTGAATTTTTTGACTTTAGCGCCATCTAAGTAGGGATTGCAAACGGCCTGTGCCGTTCTTGAAATCGGGATAACGGCGCTCTTGCCCTCCCCTGAACAATGCTTTGATCGGAGTGAAACATGGTAGGTAATTGGCTCAAGATACTATCCTCATGGCGGGGATAGTGGTGCTGTTTGGTTCGGTAGGTGCTGCACTGGGCGGCGCAGGCGGCATGATGATCGCCTTGCTGCTGGCTGCTGCCATGAATGTGTACGCCTATTGGTTCTCTGACAAGGCCGTGCTGAAGATGTACAACGCCCGCGAGGTGGATGCCAGCACTGCACCCGAGTTTTACAACATGGTCAAGGAACTGGCGCAGAACGCGCAATTGCCCATGCCCAAGGTCTATATCATTGATGAAGACCAGCCCAATGCCTTTGCGACCGGGCGTGATCCCGAACATGCCGCCGTGGCAGCCACTACTGGCATCATGCGCATCCTCACCCAACGTGAGCTGCGTGGCGTGATGGCGCACGAGCTTGCGCACGTCAAGCACAGGGATACCCTGATCTCCACCATTTCCGCGACCATCGCCGGGGCTATTTCCTCCATCGCCCAGTTTGGCATGCTGTTCTCGCACGACAGAGAGCGTGGCGTGCATCCTGCGGTGGCTATCCTGATCATGATAGTTGCCCCGATTGCTGCCATGCTGATTCAGATGGCGATTTCCAGAGCGCGCGAGTTTGAAGCTGACCGTGGTGGTGCCGAAATATCCGGTGACCCGACCGCCTTGGCGGCTGCCTTAAAGAAGATCCACAACTATGCGCACCAGATTCCTCTGCAAACCGCAGAACAACATCCAGAAACGGCACAAATGATGATTATCAACCCCCTGTCTGGCGAAGGCATTAAAGGCTTGTTCAGCACCCATCCCAATACTGAGGAACGTATTTCCCGCCTCATGGCGATGGCTGTTTAAGGATGCAAGTCGCACAACAACTAGCAGCACAGGCGGTAGGCCAGGTTCTGGATGGTCGCAATCTATCGGTAGTACTGGAAGAGCTGTATCGCAAGAACAGCAAGATCACGCAACAACAGCGTGCTGCCAGCCAGGATTTTGCCTATGGCACTTTGCGTTACTACGCGCGGCTGGAGACTTTGCTACAGCAATTGCTGCAAAAACCGCTCACCGATGCTTCCATTCACCATTTACTGCTAGTGGGTCTTTATCAGCTTTGCTATGACCAGGCCGCTTCGCACACCGTGGTCAACCAGGCCGTATTAGCGGCATCTCGTTCCAAAAATAGCTGGGCCAAGGGTCTGGTCAACGCCGTATTGCGCAATTTTCTGCGCCAGCGCGAGAGCCTGGAGCAAAAAGCCGATCAACATGAATACGCGCGCTACTCCTATCCGCAATGGTGGATAGACAAGCTTAAGCAACAGTACCCTGATGCCTGGCAAGCCATGCTGGAAGCAGGCAACCAGCACCCACCCATGACGCTGCGCATCAATCGCCGTCATGGCGACAGCGCTAACTACATTGCTGCGCTGCAAGAGGCAGGGCTGGAAGCGCATGCCCTGGATAAACAGGCTGTCATGCTGGAGCGCCCCTGCGGCGTCAGCCGTCTGCCGGGTTTTGAACAAGGCCATGCCTCGGTACAGGATTGGGGCGCGCAATTTGCCGCGTTTGAGCTGGATGTGGCCGATGGCATGCAAGTACTGGATGCCTGTTGCGCGCCTGGTGGCAAAACCGGGCATGTGCTTGAGCTTGCCGATGTGTCTATGACGGCAGTGGACCACGACGGCCTGCGCCTGGACCGCGTCAGCCAGAACCTGGAGCGTCTGCAACTGCAAGCTACCTTGTTAGAAGGTGACGCTGCAGACCCGCAAAGCTGGTGGAATGAAATTAACTATGACCGCATTCTGGCTGATGTGCCCTGCACCGCATCTGGCATCGTCAGGCGTCATGTCGATATCAAATGGCTACGCAGACCTGAGGATATTGCCGCCTTTGCCAGCCAACAAGCCGTGATCTTGCAAGGCTTGTGGCGACTGTTGGCAAAGGGTGGTAAATTGCTCTACGTGACATGTTCGGTTTTTCACGAAGAAAATCAGCAACAAATTGATCAATTCCTGCAGCAACAAGCGGACGCACGCCAGCTACCTTTAGCGCATGCCACCCTGCAGTTGAATCAAGGACAACTACTCCCCGGTAAGGACCATGACGGCTTCTTTTACGCTTTACTGCAGAAAGTTTAGGCTGTGGCTTTTACTGTTGCTTGCCCTGATTTGCGGCAATTTGATGCCCAGCACCCTGCTGGCGGCGCCAAGCAGCCTGGAGATCAAATCCGCTGAACTGGTGCATGGCGAAGGCATCTACCTGCTGGATGCCGATTTTGACCTGATACTCAGCCCCGCGGTGGAAGAAGCCGTTAACAAGGGCATGCCACTCAACTTTCTGGTGGAATTTCAGCTGGTGGCACTCAAACGCTATTGGTTTGACGACGAAATTGTCAGCCTGACCAGCAAAGTTGCCCTCAGTTATCACGCACTTTCCCGTCAATACCTACTCAACCGCGATGGCCATCAGCTATCGTTTACCAGCCTGCAGGAAGCCAAGGAAGAACTTTCGCACATCAAGAACTGGCACGTGCTGGAAGCCGACCTGTTGAAAAAAGGTGAAAATTACCAGGCTGCATTACGCATGCGCCTGGATCAATCCAAGCTACCCAAGGCATTACAGGTCGACACCCTGAACTCCGAGGATTGGAATATGGTCTCCGAGCGCCTGCGCTGGACGCCGCCTTTAGCCAATTAAGTCATCATGAAATACATCGTCTTCATCAGTGCGGCTCTGGGTGCAGTCCTGTTGTATCTGCTGTCGCACGCCAGCACGCGCACGGCAGCGGCCAGCAGTAATTATTCGCTGCTGCTGGTGCTGAATATCGTGTTGGCGCTGGCCTTGATTGTCATCATAGGCATACAGCTGTGGCGGCTTTACCGTCAGTTGCGCAATAGCATTATGGGCAGCCGCCTGACCTTGCGCCTGCTCGGCGGCTTTGCTTGATGGCCATTATCCCCGGTGTGCTAGTCTATGCGGTCTCGGTGAATTTCCTTACCCGCTCCATCGAATCCTGGTTCAACGTCAAAGTAGAGGCTGCGCTTGAAGGTGGCTTGCGCCTTGGTCAGAGTGCGCTGGATATCATGCTGTCAGATATGGAAGACAAGGCCGAGAGCATGGCTTTATCCCTGGCCTTCCAGCCTGGCAACCTGCACCTGAGTGTGCTGAATGACCTGCGCGAGAAAAGTGGCGTACGTGATGCGGTATTGCTCACCTTGCAGGGCCGCATCCTAGCGTTTTCCAGTGGTGACCCTTCCAGCTTCCTGCCTGAGCTGCCCAGCGTGCCGCAACTACGCCAGGGGCGTCAGCATGTTTATGGCGTGATTGAGCCATATTGGGCAAAGGTCTTTATCTGCGCGTACTGGCCCCTGTGAGCATGAATGATATGGCGGGGGAAACCCGCGTATTGCAACTGCTGCAGCCCGTGCCAAAAACACTGTCAGACACGGCTGAAGCCGTGCAGGATGTCTATGAGGATTATCAGGAGCTTTCCATCAGTCGCGAATCACTGAAAGAGGTGTTTGCGCTGACGCTGACCCTGGTGCTGATGCTGGCCATGCTCTCCTCCATTGCCATTGCCTTTGTGCTTAGCCGCAGGCTATCCGCACCGCTAGGTATTTTGGCCGAGGGCACGCGCGCCATTGCGCGTGGTGATTACGGCACTATATTGCCCGCCCACGGCAAGGACGAACTTGGCATTCTGGTGCAATCTTTCAACAGCATGACGCGCCAGCTGGATGACGCTACCCAGGCTGCTGATCGCAACCGGGTGCGCCTGGAAGCCGCGCGCGGATACCTGGAAACCATACTCGCCCACTTGTCCTCGGGTGTGCTGGTGCTGGGCGAAAATGGCCAGTTACGTACCTTCAACTATGCCGCCTCGCATATCCTCAGCGTGCCACTTAATGACGAGGCGCTGAATCAGCCGCTGGAGCTGCTGGCCAAGCAACAGGCCACACTGGCCAGTTTCGTTAACCGTATTCAAGTCTATTTCAAGGCAGACTCCGCCAGCGAATGGCAGGAGCAGATGGAAGTCAGCACCACTCAGGGCAAGCAAGTGTTGCTGGTGCGCGGCACGCGCCTGCCCAGCGGCCCGGATGGCGGTTTTGTGGTGGTGTTTGATGACATTACCCAAATGGCCCAGGCCCAGCGCGATGCCGCCTGGGCAGAAGTGGCGCGGCGTTTGGCGCATGAGATCAAGAACCCGCTGACGCCTATCCAGCTCTCGGCAGAGCGATTGGAACACAAGCTGGGCGCCAAGCTCGATGCCCAGGATGCTGAAATGCTGTCGCGCGCCACCGCCACCATTGTCAGCCAGGTCAATGCCATGAAAAGCATGGTGAATGAGTTCAGCGAATATGCGCGCCTGCCTGCCATCAACCCCGACAGCGTAGATCTTGAGCAGCTGATACATGATGTATTGGGCTTGTATGAAGCCGCCAGCGCTCATATCGAGCTGGATATTCCTGCCGACCTGCCCAAGGTACAGGGTGATGCCAGCATGTTGCGCCAGGTATTGCATAACCTGTTGCAGAACGCTCAGGATGCGTTGGAAAACCATCCCCAGCCCGCCATCACCATAGGCTGTAGTGTGGCCGAAGACAGGGTCAAGCTCTGTGTGCGTGATAATGGCGCAGGCTTCCCGCTCGAAATCCTCTCCCACGCCTTTGAACCCTATATGACCACCAAACGTCATGGCACCGGCTTGGGGCTTGCCATCGTCAAGAAAATCATTGAAGAACACAAAGGCACGATCAAGGTGGAAAACCTAGAACATGGCGGTGCAATTGTCACTGTCACCATACCTATAGCGGAGCGCAAGCAATGACAGCCAGGCAAGTGCTAGTCGTGGATGATGAAATCGGCATCCGCGAGTTATTGAGAGACATCCTGCAGGACGAGGGTTATCAGGTCAGGCTGGCAGAAAACGCCGCCGAAGCTCGTACCTGGCGCCAACAGGCCAGGCCAGACCTAGTATTGCTTGATATCTGGATGCCGGACTGTGATGGCATCACCCTGCTCAAGGAATGGGGCAATGGCGGCTTGTTGACCATGCCTGTAGTCATGATGTCCGGTCACGGCACCATAGACACCGCGGTGGAAGCCACGCGCATAGGCGCGTTCGATTTCCTCGAGAAACCCATCGCGCTGCAGAAACTGCTCAAGACCGTCAACGCTGCACTCAAGCACAGCGAGCAACAACCGCGCTCGGACATGAACCTGGTCAATCTGGGTAAAAGTGCCGTCATTAGCGAATTGCGCCAGCGTCTGGAGCAAGTGGCGGCATTGAAAAGCAGCCTGTTGCTGATTGGGGCCAAGGGTAGCGGCCTGGAGCTGTGCGCCCGCTTCCTGCAACAGCCCGGCAGCCCCTGGCTGGAATTGACCGAGACCGAACGGCTGGCCACAGCACCACTGGAACTGCTAGAACAAAGCAGTGATGGCTTGATTTTCATTCCCGAAGTGGCGGAGCTCAACAAAACCGAGCAAAAAGGCCTGCTGCTGTTGCTGGGCAAGGCAGATAAATACGATGTACGTGTAGTCTGTGGCACATCACGTGCGCTGCCGCAGCTGGTAGCTGAAAATACATTTGACGCAGGCTTATTGCAGGCGTTGTCGGTCACCACCGTGGGCGTACCCGCGCTGGAAGATCACCGCGAGGATATCCCCGACTTGGCCCGCTCCATGGTGACCTTGATGGTAGAAACTGGTGAAGCCGCGTATAGAGAGTTTGATATCGCCGCCCTCAATGCATTGCGCAATGCGGATTGGCCCGGCAACCTGGCGCAGCTGGATAGCGTAATCCGCAATCTGGTGCAGACTTCTCTAGGCGAGAAAATCACCCTGGCTGATGTTAATCGCGTGGTGGGACAGTTTTCCCAGATGCATCAAGCCAAACCCGGGCCGGGCAGCCCTTTGACCGTTTCGCTGGCCTTTAATCTGGAACAGCCGCTGCGTGAAGCGCGCGATGAATTTGAACGCTTGTATTTCGAGCACCATATCGTCAAGGCTGGCGGCAATATGAGCAAAGTGGCTGAGAACGTGCAGCTGGAACGCACCCACCTCTACCGCAAGCTCAAGCAGCTAGGTGTTAAACCCAAATAGGCATCCAACGCAAATAAGCTGGCAAATACTGAGCTAATTCAATGCCGCTTGTCTGGCATCCAGCAAGCAGATGATAAAGGCCAATATCAGCATCAGCATGGGCGCCAGCAAGGCGAGGTTATGCCAGGCCAGGGTGCATACGCCGCCAGCAATTGCGCCTAGCAAGAAACATAAACACACCAGCCCAAACAGGCGCGCCTCGCGCCAGGCCCCACCATCATGCCTGCTCACTGCCCCTCTGAATAAGCCCTCTATGCTGCGGCGCAGATTGCCTGTGGTCATCACAGAGTTATAGGGCGTACTGCCTATATGTGTGAAGCTGGAGTTTTGCATCGCCGCCACCAGCGCAATACAAGGCACCAGCCAGGCATCGGGGAAATCTACAGGCAATTGGCTGCCTATGCCCAGTATCACGATCTCCAGCCCCAGACACACCAGTGCCGGGCTGGCCAGGGCTTTTCTCACTCTGGGCAAGCGCAGGCAATTAGCCAGAAACACCCCCACCACAAATGCGAGCAAGGGCGGCAGGTGGCGTAACGCCTGCGCCCAGTCCTGGCCTGCAAGCGCTACTCCCATCAGCACAATATTGCCGGTCATGGCATTGGCAAACACATGTCCATGGCCAACATAGGTAAAGGCATCGAGAAAGCCACCGGATAGCGTCAACAGTGCTGCAACGCTAATGGAGTTATCGGCGCTGGCGGGCAAACTGCTCATGGCGAGGTTTAGCTAAAATAATGTACATTTGAACAACTTATTTATTTATCAAATACCGAGCCTATGTCTGGGCTGAATAAGCGGTGATAAAGCCGCGTAGCGTGGATATCCGTCATGCTGGCTATGTAATCGCAGATCACCCGCTCTGCATTACCGCTCTGCTGCAACTGCGCCAGATTGGCGCTAGGTAGCAAACGCTCGGCGTTTTCTAGCAAGGTAGTAAACAAGCGCATGATCATCTGCTGGCCCTTGAACTCCAAAGCCTGAATCTGCGGCCTGCGTATGACCACATCCATGACGAATTTCTTCAGAATCAGCAGCAAATCGTGGGCTTCTTGTTCCATCTCGGCTTGTAGCTGCAAAGCTGGGCTGTCAAATCCGGCTTGCTGCGTGACGCGGATATTGGCAATAAAGTAATTCACCAGGCGACTGATGGCATGTTTACGCTCACGGTCACTGCCCGAGAAGAGTTTCTGTTGGTAAAAATCCGTCTCCTGCATCAGCGGGCAGGTGCTCAGTGCCTGCGCGGGCTGCAGCACCAGTTCCTGCCATTGCCGCGCACTGACCAGTTCCATCGCCAGCGCATCTTCCAGATCATGCACGCCATAGGCGATATCATCTGCCAGCTCCATGATGGAGGTATCAAAGCCTTGATGCAGCGCTTTGCCATGCTTGCCAACACGCGCTTGCTGCTGGCGGAAATGCAGACTGTCCTGCGGCGAGAAGGCTGCCAATATCCATTCCAGCACATCGGCCTCATCATCATGCAGGCATTTGGGTGGCTGGGCATGATCAATATTTGAACTCTGCTGTGCTGGTGCTTGCGGATAATTAGCCACTTCATGATGCAACACCGGATATTTCAGCAGGCCCAACATGGTGCGTCTGCTGAGATCCAGCCCATGCTCGGGAGAGTATTCCCCCAGCCTGCTGATTATGCGCAGGGTCTGGCCATTGCCCTCAAAGCCACCGTGGGCATGCATGACAGAATTCAGTGCTACTTCACCGCCATGACCAAAAGGCGGATGCCCAAGATCATGGCCCAAGCAAATGGCTTCGATCAGGCCCATGGATGGAATCCACGCCTGAATCTCTGATTGTTGCGCATAGGTTTGGCGCAAGCGCTCGCATATACCCGAGCCTATCTGCGCGACCTCCAGCGAATGCGTGAGGCGGGTGCGATAAAAATCGCTGTCCCCTATGCTGAAAATCTGGGTTTTGGATTGCAGGCGGCGAAAAGACGCCGAGTGAATAATACGTGCGCGGTCACGCTGATATTCGCTATCCAGACTATCTGAGTTAAAGGTTTTTCCGGTGTATCCGGCTTCATAGCGCCTGCGGGCTATCCAGGCCGGGCTGAGGGGAGAGTGTTTATGTTCCATAGGCAGAGTTTGCCATGAAAATCCGCTCAGCTAGCATTCAGTGAGTGCATAACTTTATGCCTAGGCATGACGCTGTACCTGGCATCAATCGCGCGTAGGTGCCAGGCGGAAAGACTTCACCATGTCCATATTGAGCATGGCCTTGGCCAGGGTAGCCATATGCGCCTGGCTGGAGCTGCGCAGTATCATGCTGTACTCCATGGTGGTGCCATCATGATTCAGGGCATAACTCATATTGGCTATGGTAAAGCCCTGCTTGTCTATAAAGCGCCGCAGCTCGGGCTCGTCCATATAATCATGGCGATCAAAACACACGAGATAATGCGCATAGTAGTGCGAGGGCAGGCGCACCTCTATCCAGCGGAATAGTGATAGCACGCCCAGCGTCAACAAGGTGGTCAAAACGGCAGGGAAGAAGAAACCCATGCCCAGCATGATGCCTATGGCAGCCGTGATCCAGATTGAGGCTGCCGTAGTCAGCCCGCGTACGGTGTAACCTTCCTTGAAGATCACCCCAGCGCCCAGGAAACCTATGCCGGTCATGATGCCTTGCGCCATACGCGTGGGGTCGGCATTGATGCTTTCCCGCGGCACATCAGGCAGTAAATCCCACTGGAACAAGGTGAGCAGCATGAGCAGGCTGGATGCCAGACAAACTAGACTATGGGTGCGGAAGCCGGCCGGACGGCCATGAAAACTGCGCTCCAGCCCAATGACGCCCCCCGCCAGCAAGGCGCTGGCGAGATGCAAGGCAATCAGGGCGAAATCGTGCATACGGGCTTTCGAAATGGCAGCGCACTATTGTGCGTGAATTCAGCCAATATGGACAAGTCAGCTATCTCCTACGCCCAACTGCCACCCCGTCTGTTTATTGGCATGTGGCAAATAGATATCCACATAGGCCTGACCTGCCTGCGTATAGTGAATTTCCGTGCCTGCAGGCACTGCAAGGTCTATCAGGATTTTTCGCAGTTGCTGGCGTGTATGCGCCAAGTTTTGCGTGGTGATGTCTATACGCTGGTGCAGAGGATGTTGCTCACCATCTTCAGCGGCATCGCTTACCGATTGCCCCCAGCCTATGACGTTGCCCGCCGCCGCATCCTGTAAGCGGCTGGCCAGTTCATATTCACGCTGATGAAATGGGTCGACAAGACTATGGCGGGTGATGGGAATCTTGACGTAGACAAACAAGGTTTGTGCCTGCAGATCAAACAGCGGGCCGGTATTGACCAGATCGTCGCTCATGCCTGCACTCCTTGTCGGATAGCGTTTAGGGGATATAAAAGTGTTAACGCCTCACAGCGCCGCAAGTTGACATCCAGCTGACAACAGCGCCTGAAGGGCTATCCTACAGGGATTTGCGAGCTGTTCCGATGGTATTTCAAGTCTGAGGGAATAGGATAGAGACAAGCTAATTCTCAGGAGCAAGCTCATGTCCCAACATAAACCCCTGAATGAACAAGTCATGGTCATCACTGGCGCCTCCAGCGGCATCGGGCTATGCACTGCCATTCTGGCTTCAGCACTGGGCGCTGAAGTCGTCATGGTGGCGCGCAGCGGCGAACTGCTGGAGCAATTGAGCAGCGAGATCAATGCCAGTGGTGGTTCAGCCAGTTTTGTCGCTGCCGATGTGGCCGAACGCGCAGATGTAGATAAGGTGGTGCAGGAAGTCATTGCGCGCCATGGTCGTATAGACACCTGGGTCAATGATGCTGGTGTCAGTATCTATGGGCGTCTGGATGATGTGCTGGAAGCCGATAGCCGCAGGCTGTTTGATATCAACTTCTGGGGCCTGGTGCATGGCTCGCTGGCGGCTTTGCCGCATCTGCGTGCCAGTGGTGGCGTATTGATCAACATAGGCTCAGAGGCTTCGGAAAGCGTGTTGCCTTTGCAGGGCATGTACTCTGCCTCCAAACATGCGGTCAAAGGTTTTACCGATAATCTGCGCGTAGAAACCGAGCAGATGGATAGCAGCAAGGTTTCTATCGTTTTGATACAACCCACCGCTGTGAACACGCCTTACAGTGAGCACGCCAAGAATTATCTATCGCGTGAACCACGTTTGCCCGACCCCAAGATAGATCCGCAGCAAGTGGCAGAAGCCATACTGGAAGCAGCCCAGCAAGGCGGGCGCGATATACGCGTAGGCGTGATGGCCACCCTGAATATTTCGCTGAGTCGACTGATGCCCGCCCTCGCCGATAAATTGTCCCATCGCCTGGTACAAGCCCAGCAACAAGGCCGTGCCCCGCAACATCCGCAAGGCACTTTGTACCAATCCGGTGGCAGCGGCCGCATTCATGGCACGGCCAAGCATTAATGCCGATAAAAAGCATCCTCTTGTGCTGAATGGCTTTGGAATCAGAGCCATTAATGCGCTTGGATTTGGTTTAGGGTAAAGCGCTCAACTCCAGCACCACAGGTGTATGGTCTGAAGGGCGCTCCAGCTTGCGTGGTGCCTTGTCTATCCAGCAACGCAGGCAATGTGCCAGCAAGGGCTGGCTGACGAGGATGTGGTCTATGCGCAGGCCCAGATTGCGACGGAAACCAGCCATGCGGTAATCCCACCAGCTGAAGCTACCTGGCTCTTGCTCAAACAGCCGGAAGCTGTCATGCAGGCCCAGACCCACCAAGCCCCGGAAGGCCTCACGCTCAGGCTCACTCACCAGCACCTGCCCAACCCAGGCCGCAGGGTCATGCACATCTTCATCGGCAGGGGCGATATTGTAATCACCCAGCAAGGCCAGGTTGGGATGACGCTGCAACTCTTCCTGCAGATAGCGATGCAGGGCTTCCAGCCAGCCCAGCTTGTATTGATATTTGTCCGAATCCAGGCTCTGGCCGTTGGGAATGTAAGCGCAGACTATCCTGATACCCTGCACCGTGGCGACAATCACACGCTTCTGCTCATCGTTCAGGCCAGGAATTCCCATGCTGACATCTTCCAGAGCATGCGGCTGATAATGGCGACGCCGTTATAGGTTTTTTGCCCGCTGTGAATGGCGTTGTAGCCTGCTTCTTTCAGCGCCGCATAGGGAAACTTGCTGTCTTCCTGTTTGGTCTCTTGCAGGCAAAGCACATCGACTTGCTCGGCAGCTAGCCAGTCCAGTACATGGGGCAATCTGACGTTGAGGGAATTGACGTTCCAGGTAGCAATTTTCATCAGGGATGGATTCGGGGTGGTTCAAAGAAGATAGCTGCAAGTTTACCATTGAGTCCCGCCCTGCATGCGCCGCATGGCTGCAAGATCAAACCAGACCAGCAAGCCAGACCAGGTTTATTTTGCTCTGCGTCCGGCTTTCTCTACAAAACTCCAGGCCAAAATACGGCTTTGCTTCTGTCCTTGGGCCATCTCTATCACTTCCACACTCTGCACTGGCACTTGCTTCAGCGCACGCTTGACCGCTGACAGGCTCTCGGCTTTGGAGACCAAGGTAGTAAACCACAGGCACTGGCTGGGGTAGCGTGCACTTTCTGCCACCATGCGTGTAATAAAGCCCACCTCACCGCCGTCACAATATAACTCTGCTGCCTGGCCACCAAAATTCAATCTGGGCTGCTGATGGTGCTTGGCCTGCGCATGATTTCTGGACTGAGATTGCTGGCCAGCGCTGCGCGCCAGCCCTGACCATTTGCGTCTGGCCCCTGCTTGCGCTTCTTGCAAGGAGGCATGGAATGGTGGGTTGCACATGCTGAAGCTGAATTGATCACCCGCTTTGATAATGCCATCAAAAATGGCGTGCGCATCTCGCTGCTGGCGCAAGCTGATACGCTGCTCAAGGCCAGGATTGGCCTCTATGATGCGCTGTGCATTCGCCAGCGCCGCAGGGTTGGTATCCACGCCCACAAATTGCCAGCCGTACTCATATTGCCCCAGCAAGGGGTAGACCAGATTGGCCCCGGTGCCTATATCCAGCACCCGCACCTCAGGCTGTTTTTCATGGGCCGATGTAGCAAGCAGATCAGCGAGGTAATGCAGATAATCGACACGGCCAGGGATGGGCGGACAGAGAAATTCTGCCGGGATATCCCAGTGCACCACGCCATAGCAAGACATGAGCAAAGCCTGGTTGAGCGCCTTGACCGCCGCAGGATTGGCAAAATCGATGGTGCTGACCCCTAGCGGATTAAGCCGCACATATTTTTTCAGCCAGGGTGTGCCGTCACTAGGCTGGCAAAGTCATAGCCAGCGCGATGGCGATTACGGGCATGCATGCGCAGTTTTTCCTCTATGACAGGTGGTGAACTCATTAATGGATTATCCAGATAGCCGCTGTGGTATTGATATTCAGGCCCTCTCGCTGCCAGGTTTACGCGCTAGCACCTGCACCACAGACGCCCGTCCGGTGTGGTACTGGCCTTCAACCACATCCCGTTCCAGCTCTGCCAGATGCTGGAAGGTAAACCCGGCCAAGGCAGTACTGAGAATTTCTCGACTGAGCATGGAGGCTGCATCATTGCCGCCGCCAGTGCCAAAGGCTAGTTGCTGCGGTGTATAGGCTTCCAGCAGGAAAGCGCCGCCGGGCTTGAGGCCGCGTATGATGCGCGGAAACAACCAATGGCGCAAGGCAGGCGGCATGGGGCAGAAGATGCTGATGATGGCATCCCATTGCGCCTCACCAGGATCAAACTCATTGAGATCAGCATGTATGCAGGCAATGCTCACGCCCTGCTCTGCGGCCAGACGCTGCGCTTTTTGTAAACCCACCAGCGAACCATCTACCGCCGTGACTTCATAGCCCTGCTGCGCAAGGAACACGGCATTGCGTCCCTCGCCTTCTGCCAGGCTCAGCACCTTGCCTTTAGTAACCCCTGATCCCAGATGTTGCGCATATTGCTGCAAAAAGGTGTTGGCGGTTTTGCCGTAGGCATAATCCTCAGTGCTGTAACGTTCATCCCACATAGTAATTGTCTCCAATGCCATCATTGTGCATATTAATGAAAACTGCCTGGCAGGCACATCATAGGTTTATCGAAACAAGGACACTCGCATGGACTTACAGTCTCCCGTTACCGCCTTGCTGGATCAGCATCACATCGCTTACCGCATCATTGAGATTCCACTGAGTGAGGACAAGAAACCCGTGCGGCAACTGGAAGAATTGCTGCATGAGCAAGGCTTGAAACCCAAGTCTGTGGTCAGAAGCATAGTGTTCCGTACTGGCTCTGAGCAATTTGTGCTGCTGGCAGTGGCAGGCGGTGGCCGCGCCGACTGGGCCAGCCTGCGTGAGCAGCTGGAAGAACGCAAGCTGCGTATGGCCGAATATGATGAAGTGCAGGCGGCGACAGGCTATGTGGTGGGTGCCGTGGCCCCGATTGCCCTGCCCGAGGAGTTGAGAGTGCTGGTGGACAGCAGTGTCTACGATTACGAGGATGTGGTCATAGGCAGCGGCGTACTGGGCTATGCGCTGGGCCTGAAAAGCCGCGATCTGTCTAAACTGCTAGCCGATGCGCCAATGGGCAATTTTGCCCAACATTAAAAAGTGCAACTTTGCACAGCATTGAATAGCGCAACTTTGCCCAGCCGTGAATACCGCCATTTACCCAGCTCAGCTTACTGCCAACGTTCCAAGCTGACTTCTACACTACCATCAGCATTGCTGAGCCAGACCTGACCATCCTGTATGGTGCATTGCAGATCCATGGTACGTTGCGCCAGTGCTGCCAGCGCCTGAGTGCTTTCCGGCGCCAGATTATAAATTGCCAGATTTTTCAGCCGCGCCAACTCCTTACGGTTCTGCTCAAACCACATCTCTGCCGTACGTCCGCCATAGGCATACAGCAGCACTTCATCAGCGCGGCTGCTGGCCTTGCGCAGCAAGCGCTCGTCCGGCAGGCCTACATCTATCCATTGTTCTATCCTGCCTGTCAGATCCGTACGCCAGATATCGGCCTCGTCATCTGCGCTCAAGCCCTGGCCAAATGCCAGGCGCTCATGAGCCTGCAGGGCAAAGGCCAGCAGGCGCACCATCATGCGCTCATCGGTTTCTGAAGGGTGACGCGCCAGGGTCAAGGCGTGATCTTGATAGTAATGCCGTTCCATATCTGCAATCTGCAGATTGGCTTTGTAGACGGTGGATTTAAGTGCCATGGAAGTTTCTTAGCTAGTGACGGACAAAAAACAAGCGGCCAGTGTAGGTTAAACACTGGCCGCTTGCTAGCAGAGCTTGATCCTAGGCGCTTATGGCCACACGACCCTAAACGCCCCTAGTCTGGATCGTCATGTCCTAGGCAGTCATACCGTTATGGCGCAGCAAAGCATCTATGCTGGGCTCGCGGCCACGGAAGGCGATAAAGGATTCCAAGGCAGGACGTGAGCCGCCCTGCGCCAGAATCTCATTCCAGAAGCGTTTGCCCGCCTCGGCCGACAATACGCCGCTTTCCTCAAACATGCTGTAGGCATCGGCAGAGAGTACTTCTGCCCATTTGTAGCTGTAATAACCCGCGGCATAACCACCCGCGAAGATATGCGAGAAGTTGTTGGGGAAACGGTTCCATGCCGGAGGACGCAGCACCGCCACTTCATCACGCACAGATTCTATCAGCTTGAGCGCAGTATCGGCTTCGTAATGCTCAAAGTTGGCGTGCAAGCGCATATCAAACAGCGAGAACTCAATCTGGCGCACGGTCTGCATGCCAGCCTGGAAGTTCTTGGCCGCCACCATCTTGTCGAACAATGCCCGTGGCAG
This sequence comes from Methylobacillus glycogenes JCM 2850, assembly GCF_000617925.1. Lineage (GTDB taxonomy): Bacteria > Pseudomonadota > Gammaproteobacteria > Burkholderiales > Methylophilaceae > Methylobacillus > Methylobacillus glycogenes. The sequence continues at coordinate 94,482 of NZ_BAMT01000006.1, read as the reverse complement.
ATGCTCGCCAGTGTCAACATGGCGTGTCATATGGCGCAGCACTTCCCATTCCCAGCAGAAGTTTTCCATAAACTGGCTGGGCAGTTCCACCGCATCCCACTCCACACCCTTGATGCCAGAGACGCCGTAATCTTCCACCTGGGTCAGCATATGGTGCAGACCGTGGCCAAACTCATGGAACATGGTGATGACTTCATCATGCGTGAACAAAGCAGGCTTGCCGCCCACTGGCGCAGAGAAGTTGCAGGTGAGGAAAGCCACTGGGGTTTCTATGCCCTGCGGCTTGCGTCTGCGTGTAATTGCCTCATCCATCCAGGCACCCCCGCGCTTGTTGTTGCGCGCATAGAGATCAAGATAGAACTGGCCTACAGGCTTGCCCGCCTGGTCGGTTATTTCATAGAAGCTAACATCCTTGTGCCAAATCGGTGCCTCCACCTTGCGTACCTGCAGGCCAAAGATGGTTTCGGTGACCTTGAACAAGCCTTGCAGTACTTGCTGCTCGGGGAAGTACTGCTTCACTTCTTGATCGGAAAACGCGTATTTGTCTTCGCGCAATTTTTCCGAGGCATAGGCAATATCCCAGGCCAATAGCTCAGTCAGCCCCAGCTTCTCAGCAGCATATTGGCGCAGTTCTTCCATATCGCGCTCGGCGAAAGGTCGTGCGCGCGCACCGAGTTTATTGAGGAAGTCTTCCACCTGGGCTGGGGTCTCGGCCATCTTGGTCGCCAGCGAAGTTTCAGCATAGTTGCTGTAACCCAGCAGCACTGCCGCCTCATGGCGCAGATTAAGGATATCGCGTATCAGGGTAGTGTTATCCCATTCCGGCTTGCCAAACTCGGAAGCACGCGTGGCATAGGCACGGTATAAAGTCTCGCGCAATTCACGGTTTTCACCATATTGCAGCACAGGCATATAAGAGGGGAATTGCAGGCTGAATTTCCAGCCAGTCTTGCCATCGGCCTGGGCAGCTTCGGCGGCAGCCTGCAATGCATCTTCGGGGATACCCGCCAGCTTGGCCTGATCTTCTATGATCAGTGCGTAATCATTGGTGGTATCCAGCAGGTTTTCTTCAAACTTGGCTGCCAGGGTGGAAAGCTCTTCCTGTATGGCCTTGAAGCGGGCTTTTTTGTCTTCAGGCAGTTCTGCACCGCCTAAGCGGAAATCCCGCAGTTCATTGTCCAGAATCTTGCGCTGTGCAGTATTGAGCTGCTCGTACGCCGCACTGCCACGCAGAGCGCGGAACTTGGCATACAGGCGTTCATCCTGTGAAAGATCGGCATAAAAAGCCGTCAGCTTGGGCAGGTTTTCGTTGTAGGCCTCACGCAACTCCGGGCTGTTGATCACGGCATTGAGGTGGCCCACCTGTGACCAGGAGCGTGACATCTGCTCCTCAAAATCTTCCAGCGGACGCGCAAAGTTTTCCCAGGTGGGGGCCGCTGTGTCGGCTACCAGGGCTTCTATCAATTGCTTGCCCTGAGCCAGCAGGTGATCGACAGCAGGGGTCACATGCTCGGCGCGCACTTGATCAAACTGCGGCAGGCCGGAAAAATGCAGTAAGGGGTTGGATGCAGTGTTGCTCAATTGAAATCCTTTGTTGTGACGTGTTCATGGCGGCTTTTATGCCATGAGACTGATAAAAGCTTAACTGATTAAGCGCAAAGTCCATGGGTAGCGGTAGGATTCGCCCTGGCTGGCCGCAAGGGCCGCCAATATGCAGAGTATGAGATTGCCCAACCACAGCACAGTTCCCATCACAAATCCCACTAGTATCACAGTCAATATGGAGCTGATGGCATAGCCTATCAAGAGGGTAATCTGGAAATTCAACGCTTCCCGCGCCTGCTCGGCGATAAAGGCGTTGTCATTCTTCTTCCACAGCCAGACAAGCAAGGCAGGTACAAAGCTGAACAAGGTGCCGCCCAGATGGGTTAGTACGGCGATATTCTTGTCATCTGCACTGACAACGGGGACGAGGTCACTCATATTAGGTTTCTCCTAAAGGCCAAGCAGTTAAGTGTTGCGACATCCCGGCAAACACTGACAGGCAGGGCTGCATTGAAACGACCCAGCGCTATCAGCGGACTCGTCTTGCCTGGGTTAATGATTGAGCTTAACCAAGACAGGCTCAATCTTCTCTATATCGTAGAGCCCCATGATCTTGCGCACCAAGGGTGCCACCGCCTGCAACTCGGTCTGCAATACCTGGCGCTTGATACTGAGTATGTGCGAAGGGTGCATGGAGAACTGGCGCAAGCCAAAGCCCATCAGCAGGCGCGTAAAGTGCAGATCGCCCGCCATTTCGCCACACACTGATACCGGGATGCCCTGTTTGTTACCTGCGCGTATGGTCATTTCAATCAGCTTGAGCACGGCAGGGTGTGAGGGGCTATAGAGATGCGAAACCGAATCATCGGTGCGATCTATCGCCAGCGAGTACTGAATCAGGTCGTTGGTGCCTATGGAAAGGAAATCCAGCTCACGCGCAAAGGCCTCAGCATTGATGGCAGCCGCAGGGATTTCTATCATGCCGCCCAGCTTGATCTCTTCGTCAAACGGCAGCTGTTCTGCGCGCAGGCTGGCCTTGGCACGCTCCAGCAGCACGATGGTCTGGCGTAGCTCAGACAAGGTGGACAGCATAGGAATCAAAATCTTGATCTTGCCGTAGTGCGAAGCACGCAGAATGGCGCGTAACTGGGTATGGAAGATATGCGGCTCAGACAGGCACAGGCGTATGGCGCGTAGCCCCAGCGCCGGGTTGGTGCAGCTACGCGCGGCATCTGGGTTCATCTGCTTGTCCGCCCCCAGGTCCAGCGTGCGTATGGTCACTGGCTGGCCCTTCATCAGTTCAGCCACGGTACGATAAGCCGCAAACTGCTCTTCTTCATTGGGCATATCGCGGCGGTTCATGAACAGAAACTCGGTGCGGTACAAGCCAATCCCGGTTGCCCCTACCGCCTTGGCCTTGCTTACATCGGAAGGCACTTCAATATTGGCATGCAGTTCGACTTCCACCCCATCCAAAGTGACCGCACGGGTCTGCTTGAGGCGCTTGAGTTTTTGCTGCTCTAACTCCCATTGCTCCTGGCGCAAGCGATATTCCGCCAGGGTGTCCTTGTCCGGGTTGACGATCACCACACCGTCATTGCCATCAACAATAATCAGCTCGCCATCGCGTATCAGGTCACGCGCGCGGTGCAAGGCAACGATGGAGGGAATACTCAGGCTACGCGCCAGAATCGCGGTATGCGAGGTCACCCCACCTACATCGGTAATAAAAGCTGCAAACTGGTGATGCTTGAACTGGATAGCATCCGCAGGCGAAATATCATGCGCTACCAGAATCAGCGCACTTTCGTCCGGGCGTATGGCCACTTCGCTAGGGTGACCCAGCAAGACTTTGATGACACGCTCGACAACCTGCACCACATCCTGCTTGCGCTCGCGCAGGTACTCGTCTTCTATCAGTTCAAACTGCGCCACCAGCTCATTCATGCGCTGTTTCAATGCCCATTCGGCGTTGCACAAATCCTGCTCTATGATGGCCTTGGGTTCTTCCGACAGGTGTTTGTCGGCCAGTATCATCAAATGGGTGTTGATAAAGGCGCTAAGTTCGGCGGGCGCATTGCTGGGCAGCTGATTGCGTATTTCTTCCAGATCCTGCCGCACGCGCTCAACCGCATTCTCAAAACGCAGCAGCTCCGCCACCAGCGATTTCTTGGGGATATGGTAGTGCACCACCTCGAGCAGGGCATTGGATACCAGGTGGGCATTGCCTATGGCGATGCCACTAGACACACCCACACCGTGCATGGAGAAACTCACCTTGCTGCTTTGCGCCATGGTTGCTTCTTTCTGATCGCTATCCTGGGGGGATTGAGGGATAAACCTTATTCAGGCTCGCCAAAACGACCATTGATCAGATTGACCAAGGCCTCCATGGCAGCCTGTTCATCACTGCCATTGGTCTCCAATATGATTTTGCTGCCCTTGCTGGCGGCCAGCATCATGACGCCCATAATGCTTTTGGCATTGACGCGTCTGCCGTTGCGCTCTATCCAGATTTCGCACTGATGCTGGCTGGCAGTCTGCGTCAGCTTGGTCGATGCGCGGGCATGCAAACCCAGTTTGTTGATGATTTCTATTTCTTGTTTAATCATGATGCTTACATGCGTCCTTGGAAAAATGTACTACCCCGTCACGCCCTCCACTGATGGCCTTGTCGACCAGGGTCATGATATTGGCATTTCTATAGGTCAGCGCCCTTACCAGCATGGGCAGATTAACCCCGGCCACCCCCTCCACATGACCTGGAATCAGCAAGCGGCTGACCAGGTTACAAGGCGTGGCTCCATAAATATCGGAAAGTATCAGCACACCCTGGCCCTCATCCAGCTCGCGTATCATTTGCTGTGCCTGCGGCAGCAGGCTAGAGGGGTCATCATGCGTACCTACACCCAACTGGCGCAGCAATTGCGGCCGCGCGCCCATCACATGGCTTGCACAGTGAATCAGGCTTTCGCCCAGGGTGCCATGAGCAATGATGAGTATTCCTATCATACTGTCTATCCTGTCTTGAATGACTGGCTGCGATCGAGTCACCGATTTAGTAACAGATTTAGTCACCGACCTGCAGCCTGGTCTAGCTAAGCTTTTTCCAGCTCGCGGTGTCGTATCATGACCTTGCCCTCGCGCTCGCGGAAATATTTGCCCAAGCGCTCAACAAGATACACCGAGCGGTGTTGCCCGCCAGTGCAACCCAAAGCCACGGTCAGATAGCTGCGGTTATCGGCAACAAAGCTGGGCAGCCAACGCTCGACAAAGCCGCTGATATCATCAAACATCAGTTGCACGCTGGCTTGTTGCTCGAGAAAATCACAGATCACCTGATCCTGGCCGGTATAAGGCCGTAATTCTTTGTCGTAGTAGGGATTGGGCAGGCAACGCACATCAAACACATAATCTGCATCCAGCGGAATGCCATGTTTGAAGCCAAACGAAGAGAACAACAGCGTCAGGCCGTTGCTCTTGCGGATGACGAATTCCTTGACCCAGTTACGCAAGGTATTGGCACTGAGGTTGCTGGTATCTATGCGCAAGCCCAGATCGACCAGCGGCTCCAGTAGGTGGCGCTCATGACTGATGCTCTCGGCCAGGGTATTGGTTTCATTGCTGAGCGGATGACGGCGCCGGGTTTCGCTATAACGTTTAACCAGAGTCTCGACATTGGCTTCCAGGAACAAGACCTGCACTTCCATGCCGCTGTCCTTGAGCTGACGTAAATTCTGCGGCAAGGCTTGCAGCGAGGCGCTGCGGGTGTCTATGCTGATGGCTACCTGGTCGTGGTGACCCTGGCTCAGGTGTTCTGAGATTTGCGGCAGCAGGGTGGCGGGCAAATTATCGATACAGTAATAGCCACTGTCCTCCAGCATCTTGAGTACTATGCTTTTACCCGATCCCGACAGGCCCGTGACAATGACAAGCTGCATGCTTACTCCACCAGCTTGAGTTTTTTGGCGGTACGCGCCATTTCGCGCTGCTGGCGCTGCATGAACTGCTTGGTGCCGTTGATGCCACGCAGCAACAGCATATGATTGCGCACTGCCACTTCGACCAGCACCGCAATATTGCGACCCGCAGCCACTGGGATCACCACTTTGGGCACTTTGACGTCGAGTATTTTCTCGTCATGGGATTTGATCTTGAGCCTATCCAGCGGCACCATGGTATCGGCCATTTCCAGTTGAACGATGAAGTCCAGCGGTTTGGTCGGCTTGACGGCATTGTCACCAAACAACGCGCGTATATTCAGCACACCCAGGCCACGCACTTCAAGGAAATCCTGCAATAGCGGTGGGCAGCGCCCTTCCAGCCTATCCGGCGCAATGCGGTAAAAATCGACAATATCATCGGCCACCAGGCGGTGACCGCGCGAGATCAGCTCCAGCGCCAGCTCGCTTTTACCTATGGCCGGGTTGCCGCGTATCATGACGCCAAAACCCTGCACTTCCAGAAACACGCCATGCAGGCTTTCTGACACGGCCACCGCCTGCGCCAGATAGTGGCTGAGCACATCCATCAGGCCGGGGCTACGCAAGGGAGAAGTAAATAAAGGGGTGCTGTAATCATCAGCCGCCAGCACCAGTTCGTCGGGGGCCAATTCACCATTGGCAACGATGATGGCAGCGAGGTCTGCAGAGAAAAGATTTTTGATGGCCTGTTGCATCTCGCGGTTTTTCAGGCTGCGCAGATAGTCCATCTCGGCACATCCCAGCACCTGTACGCGGTTGGGATGCACAAAATTCAAATGACCGATCAAGGCCAGGGAGGGTTTGGTCACGGTTTCGCTGGTGAGAGGATTATCACCTCCAGCCAGTCCAGCCACCCACTTCAATTTGAGTTTGCGGCGGGTGTCCTTGTACAACTGGGTAACACTGATTTCAGCCATGGCGTTGATCATGCCTTACAACTTGTCTATCAAAGTGAGTACTGCGAAGAGTACCAGGCCCACGCCCCATGACAGGGCAAATTCATGAGCCTTGCACTCTTCGGCAGCATGCCGTGATTATTCTACAGCTTGGTGTTTCAGGCCGCCCGAGGCCTGATTGTGATTACCGATTTTTTCTTTGTGCTTGACCACTTGCCTATCCAGCTTGTCAGTTAGGGAGTCAATTGCGCTGTACATATTTTCTGCGCTGCACTCGGCATGCAAGTCATTACCAGGCACGTGCAGCGTGGCTTCGACCTTTTGCACCAGTTTCTCCACGCTGAAGGTCACTTTGACGTCAATTACATGGTCAAAATGGTTGCTCAGTCGCGTTAGCTTGGACTGCACGTATTCGCGCAATGCAGGGGTAAGCTCAAGGTGATGTCCGGTCAGATGCAAATTCATAACGCTCTCCTTACTGAAAAAACGCGCAAATCAAAGCGACTTGCGCTGGTTGGCCGCGGGTATCTGTAGAGACTCGCGGTATTTCGCTATGGTTCGTCTTGCAACAACTATGCCTTGCTTGCCGAGAATGTCGGTAATCTGGTTATCCGACAGCGGTTTTTTCGGGTTTTCCTCGCCTACCATTTGCTTGATCAGCGCACGAATTGCAGTGGCCGAGCATGCGCCGCCTGACTCTGTGGCCACATGGCTGCCGAAGAAATACTTGAGTTCGTATACACCTCTGGGGGTGAGCATGTACTTGCGCGTGGTGACGCGTGAAACCGTGGATTCATGCAAACCAAGCTCATCGGCAATTTCACGCAACACCAGCGGCCGCATCGCCACTTCACCGTGCTCAAAGAAATTGCGCTGGCGGTCAACAATCGCCTGCGACACACGCAATATGGTCGAGAAGCGTTGCTGGATATTCTTGATCATCCATTTGGCTTCTTGCATCTGGCTCATCAAGTACTGACTCGAACTATCGCGGTTACGTTTCAAAATCCCCGCATAAAGTTGGTTGATGCGCAGCTTGGGCACCACTTCATCATTCAGGCTGGCAATCCAGATGCCCTTGATTTTCTTGACCACGATTTCATGCTGGATGTAATGATCGGAAGTAATGTGGCTAAACTCTGCACCTGGGCGTGGGTTCAGTTGCACCACCAGTTGCTGCACTGATTTCAGTACATCGTCATCACAAGCCAGCAGCTTGCGTAGCCGCGTGTAGTCACGCGTGGCCAATAAGGGCAAATGATGCTCGGCCACTTTCACGGCCAAATCCACATAATCAGTATCAGCAGGCAGGGCGCGCAGTTGTAGCGCCAGGCACTCTGCCAGGCTACGTGCACCTATGCCGGGTGGGTCTAGGTTCTGGATATGCTTGAGCGCGGTTTCCAGCTCCAGCAAATCAATTTCCAGCTCTTCCGGCAGCAGTTCTGCCAATTCTTCCAGCGGTTGATCCAGATAGCCATCATCGTTGATGGCATCCACCAGCACCATGGCCAGAGTCTGGTCACGTTCTGACAGCGGCAGCAGCTTGATCTGGCTTAGCAGATGCTCACGCAAGGTGAGGTTGACGGCTTCCTGGAAGCTGAAATCATTGTCATCATCGCTGTTGCCACCACCTTCTTCCCAACGGCCACTACCCTGGAAAGACTCGAAATAATCATCACCTCCGCCAAACTCGTCTACTCTGGGCAGCTCTTCATTGCTGGAGGCAGGTGCCTCGCTCGCTGGCACACTGCTTTCTACCGGGGTATAGCTTTCCTGTACATCAGGCACACCATCCGGCCCATCCACACGTTCCAGCAGCGGATTGGCTTGCAGGAGGGATTCCAGCTCCTGGTTGAGCTCTTGTGATGACAACTGCAGCAGTTTGATCGACTGCTGCAACTGCGGCGTCAATGCCAGGTTTTGCGAAAATTTTAGCTGTAGACTTTGTTTCATGTTTCTTATGCGCCCGGCTTACAGGCGGAAGTCCTTGCCCAAATACACTTCTCTCACGCTATCGTTGTGGATGATCTCGCTGGGTTTGCCCGCGGCAAATACCCTGCCCTCGTTGACGATATAAGCGCGGTCACAGATACCTAGCGTCTCACGCACATTATGATCAGTGATCAGTACGCCTATGTTGCGCCCTACCAAAAAGCGGATAATCTTCTGAATATCCAGCACCGCAATCGGGTCAATACCGGCAAAAGGCTCATCCAACAGAATAAAGCTGGGATTGGTGGCCAGGCAGCGGGCAATCTCCACACGCCTGCGCTCACCACCTGAAAGACTCACCGCCATGCTGTTGCGTATATGAGTGATATGGAGTTCATGCAGCAGGGATTCAAGCTGTTCCTTCTGCTGTTCGGCAGTCATATCCTGTAATTCGAGGATGGCCTGAATATTTTCAGTCACCGTCATCTTGCGGAAGATGGAGGGCTCCTGCGGCAAATAAGCCAAGCCCATGCGCGCGCGCTGGTGGATAGGCATGCGACTCAGGTCCTTGCCATCCAGAAGAATACGGCCATCATCCAGTGGCACCAGGCCCACCATCATGTAAAAGCTGGTGGTCTTGCCCGCACCGTTAGGGCCGAGCAGGCCCACGACCTCACCGCTGTTCAGTTGCAAGGAGATGTCCTGCACCACGGTGCGAGACTTGTACTTCTTGCGCAAACCTTCTACTTTCAATTCGCTCATGGTCACTACTATCTAAATCCGCTTAAGCTCAAGGAGTATCGGCTGCCGGGGCACCCTCGGTGGCTGGTTTCTTTTTAGGTTGAATCACCGCGCGTACACGACCGTTCGGTGTGGCTGGCGTGGCAGACTGTGAGCCGCCACTGATGACTTCCGCGTATTCCGCATTGGCATCGTACATGATGTAATCACCATGCACGATATCCTCGCCGCGCTTGACCCAGGCTTTAGTGAACAACTGCACCTTGTCCATGCGTCCATCATACTCTATGCGTTGGCCACTGCCTTCCATGTATTCGTTCTTGCCATCACGCTTCTGCTTGAAGGTGGTGGGGTTGCCGTAAGAAGTACTGTGCTGAAAGCCTTCCTTGTCCTCACGTACCACCAGCTTATCGCCCTTGATGATCAGCGTACCCTGGGTGAGGATCACGTTGCCAACGTAGGTGCTGGTTTTTTTGGCGTCATTGACCTGTACCGAGTCGGCTTCCAGTTCTATGGGCTTTTCCCTATCGGCCTTTTCTGCATGGACCAAGCCAGGCATCAGGCCGGACAGCATGCCAAGCAGCATGCCTAAAGATAAGTGGCTACGCAGGGTGCGCATATGTTCTCCGCTGAAGGATGTCATTTTATTTAGTTTGAGTTGGCAGCTTAGCATTTTTACTGGCACTGGACTTGCTTTGTTTAGTGCTGTTTACAGGCTGGCGTGCAGGCGTTTTATCTGTGCTTTTTGCCGCTGGTTTGGCTGATGATTTAGGCACAGGCTTCACGCTAGCACCCGTACTGGCCTTGGTTTTACTGGGCTTACTGCTTTTACGTACCGCAGGTTTTTCGTAATGCGTGCGCACACGCTTATTGAGCTGTATGGTCTGGCTCTTTTTGTCGTAGACCATGCCCACTGCGCGCACCACGGTCTTAGGCCCTTGAGTAATCACGACCGGGCGATTGGTCTTCGCCACCTCACGTTTGGGCTCTACCTCGAGATAATCCGTGGTCAAGGTCATCTCTTCACGGTCAGCTGTGGCTTGGCGCACCACGCGCACATCATCGTAGAACTTGACGATCTCACCATTGCTGGAGACGCTACCGCGCTTGCCCTCTATCATGGTGCTGGGCTTGCCCACTCCATACTGGGTGAAGTGCGGGTTTTCCAGCTCTGTGCTGTCGTCATCCGGGTAGTGCCGCATCTCGGTGGCCTTGAGCACATGGCTGATGTTGCCTGCGGTATCGGTCTTGGTAGTGACGAAATTGTTGAGCACGTAATCTGGATCGTGGCGGGTGTTACCATCCACGCGCGGCTCGGGTGGCTGCACGGTGCGGTCTATCCATAGCGTTAGCAAGGCCAAAAGGCCCAGCACTGCCAAGGGAAAGAGGATGGTGTTGGAACGTCCTTGCATAGGCTGGCGTCAGCTTACTTCAGGTATTGGGCCATTTGGCCGTCAAAGGTGCCCTGAGCTTTCATGAGCAGTTCACAGACTTCGCGCACCGCGCCAAACCCGGCCTGACGCTCTGTGGTGTAGTGGGCATATTCTTTCACCAGTGGCATGGCATGCGGCACGGTAATCGCCAGACCCGCGCGGCGCATAGGCGGAATATCAATAACATCATCGCCCATGAACAGGCACTCATCCAGGCTGACACCCTGCTTTTCCACCAGATCCATCAAGGCTTCGAGCTTGTCATCTATGCCTTGATAGATGATATCGACGCCAGTATTTTCCGCACGCTTGAGCACCAGCTTGGAGGTGCGGCCAGTGATATAAGCCATACGCAGCCCGGTGTTCTTCAGCATCTTCATGCCCAGGCCATCCTGCGAGTGGAATATCTTGTACTCCAGCCCATCATCGCCCAGCATCAAGCCACCATTGGTGAGCACACCATCAACGTCGAACACGGCTATCTTGATGCGCTTGGCGCGCTCTTCTATAGAGATCACTTCTGAATTCACTGCTAAACCACCTTTGCCATAAGTAGGTCGTGCATATTGAGTGCACCCACCAGATTGCCTTGCTGGTCTACCACCAGCAGGCTAGTTATCGAAAATTGTTCCATACGTGCCACGGCATCCACTGCGAGCTGATCCGGCTGTATGGTATGCGGACGTGTGTGCATGACTTCGCCCATGGTCGTGCCATGAATATCAATGCCCGCCTCAAAAGCACGGCGCAAATCACCATCGGTGAAAATACCTACCGCCAGGCCTTGGGCATCCAGCACCGCCGTCATGCCCAGACCCTTGCGTGACATTTCCAGCAAACCATCCTTGATGCTGTCACTCGCCGCGGTAGTGGGGATGGCTGTGCCACTGCGCATCACATCGCGCACATGCAATAGCAAACGCCTACCCAATGAGCCACCCGGGTGCGAAAGCGCGTAATCCTCACGTGAAAAACCGCGCTGATCCAGCAAGGTCACTGCCAGTGCATCGCCCAGGGCCAGGGCTGCCGTGGTGCTGGCAGTGGGCGCCAGTCCCAGGGGACAGGCTTCCTGCGATACATGGGAATCAAGAAAAATCGCTGCGGCTCTGGACAAGGTGGAATTGGGATTGCCCGACATGCTGATCAGCGGTGCGCCTATGCGCTTGAGCGGGGGCAATATCGCCAGCAACTCATCCACTTCGCCGGAATTGGAAATCGCGATCACCACGTCATCCTTGGTGATCATGCCCAGGTCGCCATGGCTGGCTTCACCTGGATGCATAAAGAAAGCGGGAGTACCCGTACTGGCCAAGGTGGCGGCAATCTTGTTGCCTATATGGCCGGACTTGCCCATCCCGGTCACGACAACTCGTCCCCGGCACTGTAAAATGAGCTCGACTGCCTTGACGAAGTTATCGTCCAGACGTTGCGCCAGTGCGAGCACTTCCCGTGCTTCTATGCTCAGAACCTCGCGCGCCAGCTCCAGAGGATGTTGCTGATGCCGCTGCTGCCTGTATTGCCAGTGCCTGACGTTAAATTGGAAATTGCCATAAGTGGCAAGTATAAAAGGGAATCTGCCCTGAATAAAGGATATGCCGGTAAAGTCGGCATAATTTTTGCCTAATGACTCTGTTTGTCCTCACCTTATCCCCACCCTACTGTCACAGGACTTATCAGCCATGAGCCGCCATGTTGTGATTGTGGGTGGCGGCATAGTCGGCTGCCTGACCGCCATGGAATTGGTACAACGCGGTTGCCGCGTGACCATCGTTGAGCGCAACCAGATTGCCAGTCAGACCTCGGGCGAATCTTCCTGGGCCGGGGCAGGCATTATGTTCCCCTTGCTACCCTGGATGTACTCCGACCAGGTCAATATCCTGACTCACTATGGTGCCCAGCATTACGGCGAAATATGCGCGCAGCTATTGCGTGACACCGGCATAGACCCACAAATGCTCAATTCCGGCTTTTTGCTGTTGCCAACATTTGACCGCACCCAAGCCCTGGACTGGTGCGAACGCTATCAGGTAACAGCGCGTGCGGTCAGCGCCGCCGACTATGGCGTGCAATCCCCTCATGGTGATGAAGCCCTGTGGCTACCCGAGGTGAACCAGGTACGCCCGCCCTGCCTTATGCATGCCCTGCGTGCCTGGCTGGAGCAGAAACAAGTGCGCCTGCTCGAACATACCCAATTGCTACCCCTGCCTGCAGGCACAGACCAGCTGACTGCCTGGCAAACCCAGGATGGTGAATGGATTCGTGGCGATCAGTTTGTGGTGACTTCAGGAGCCTGGAGCTTTGAGCTGCTCAAGGGCGTAGCCAGCCAACTGCAAATCAAGCCTATGCGCGGCCAGATTGTGCTGTACAAACCCGTGAAAAACCTCAACACCGTGATTTACCGTGAAGGCTTCTACCTGGTACCGCGCCGCGATGGCTATCTGCTTGCAGGCAGCACGTTGGAAGACGTTGGATTTGACCCTTCAACCACACCGGAAGTACTGGCCGAAATCCGTCAGAAAGCCGAAGCCATACTGCCAGAACTCAGCGGCCTGCCCATCATCAAGCACTGGAGCGGCCTGCGTCCGGGCACCCCGGAAAACCTGCCCGTGATTGGCGCCCACCCCAGCGTGGGCAATCTATTCCTCAACACCGGGCATTTCCGCTACGGCCTGACCATGGGCCCAGGCAGCGCCAGATTGATAGCAGCATTGATCTGCGGAGATCAACCTTGGACCGACCCCAGCCCCTACGCCCTGCCCGAGCATTAGAGCGTCTTGCTTAGATTCCGAATTTAAATACCGTACGCATAAGCCCGCCCTTGCGGCGGCCGCGCTATTGATGGTGATCAGAGTCGTTTTCTGAGCTGTGCAGATGCGACGTCATCAATATGGCGAAACGCCGTTTGTAGCTTGTGGATATCACTTTTTTCTACACCATAGTCTTCAAAGTAAACACGCCACTCGCGTACCTTTTGCCATACCCGCGCCATGATGCTCAATGCCGCGTCTTCGGTAAGCCCAAATCTGCCGCAACTGGATAAGGCATTATCCAAGGTCGCCAACCTGCCACTTGCGCCCACTCCCAGGTGTAACAGCCGCTCTTGAGTAATGCCAGGACGTGGCATCACGTCGTAAAGTGGCGAGAGCTGCCAGCCCCTGAGCACGGGATCATGGATAAATCCGTGGTTACGCAGATGATCGTCGTCATTGCTGACCAGGATGTTGTACACCATGCGCGCAAACAGTTCTGCCTTGTCGCTCATGATGCGTTGCGGCTGACAATAGCGGCCTATGGCATCGGCGAGGTCAACGTATGCTTTGGTGGGTGATTCAGTCTCATGACAACCCACCAGAGTGAGTCCGCTGCAAAAGGGCAAACGCTTTTCTACAACTCCCGCCCCAGGCGTGCCCAGATTTGAGGGGAAGGTCTCAATGCCAGGTGGTGCAAAATAGCGATCAAAACGGCGTATAAGCATGACTTTGCGCTGACCGATATTAATCGTGCGCACTTCTGGCACCGTCATGCCGCACTCACGCGCCAGCCGCAGCGTGGCAGCCTCTATGGCCGGAAAACAATACGGATCTTGCCTAGTATCAAACTTGGCAAGCCAGAGTACACCTTGCTCATCGCGGACCGTGGCCTTGGGACGCGCACCACCCAAGGCAGTGCCGTCGAGAAAAATCATTTCCAGATGCGCGGGCACAGGCTGCCCCTCGGCGATGCGATCAGCGGCCTCCATGAGGTGCGCCAGCGTATGCAAGCCTGTGACGCCTGGGCGCGGTGCGTCATTGATATCACTGCGTACATCCAAAGCCCCTATGCGCTCACTCCCAGCATGCAGCAGATATTCCGATTCAGGCAGGGTGTTAGCAGGCACCTTGAGCTTGGCCTCGATCACGCGCCGCCCCCAGGAATCGGGCGCGGCATCGCGTATTCCGCCAAAGTACGGCAAGGCATTCAGGGGGAAAAGTTGCTTGCCCCGCACGATATTCTTGTCTTGCAGGCTCAGGCTAAGCGGGTCTATTTCTATGGCGTTTTTGCGCTCCAGATAGCGCGTACCGTAAATAAAGGATGAGGCTGCAAGCGCCGGGCTCTCAACCAGTTCAAGCAGTCCACAGGGCGCCCAATCCCCATCCAAATGCGCAAATAGGAAGAGCTTACGCTCAGCCATCAGAAGTCCACCTCACGCAGTTGTTCAGTAGACAGGCCACGCACTCGTTGGCGTTGCTCTTTCATTTTCAGGGCGGTGAGCGCTGGGTCATTTTCTGCCACCAGTTGCATCAAGGTAATCCCAGGCGCAATGGCATCGATATAGCGCAAAATCTGGCCGATAGCGACTGCCGGGTCACCCTTTTCCAGGCGATAGGCCGTATTGCGGGAAATATTGGCCCGCAGTGCGGCCTCAGTCTGCTTGACGCCGCGCGCAATACGCAGGCGTGCAATGATATCGCCCAGTTGTTTGCCTTCCTCTGCCAGTTCGGGTTTGATGCTTGCAGATTGTTGTATGCGCATATTGGATCATCCTGTTTTATAAGCATTAACTTAGGCAAGTCAACTCTGTTTGTCAATGATAAATTGATCGCCAATTCGAGCATTAAGTGTTTTATGCTCGAATTAACGAGCATTTCATTATGATGTGACTTTAGACTACGTATTGCCACTCGCCTATGTGCATCCATGGCCTTGCTTAAGCCCATCTTGGTAAATCTCAACTCGGTATTGAGCCCGATGTGCTAATGATTCTCGCTACCTAAGCTTTGTTTTCTTTATGGCAAAATGCCTGCCGATTTCCATCTCTAACATCAAAAAAGGAATAAGCATGGCGCATCAACTGCCTCCCCTTCCCTATGCCAAGGACGCTCTGGCTCCAGTTATCTCTGCTGAAACCATAGATTTTCACTATGGCAAGCATCACCAGGCTTACGTCACCAACCTCAACAACCTCATCGTAGGTACCGAGTTTGAAAACGCCAGCCTGGAAGAAATCGTACGCAAATCCTCAGGCGGCATTTTCAACAATGCAGCTCAGGTGTGGAACCACACTTTCTACTGGAATTGCTTCAAACCCAACGGCGGTGGCGAACCTACTGGCGAGCTGGCAGCGGCCATCAACAAGACCTTTGGCAGTTTTGAAGAATTCAAGAAACAGTTCACGCAAAAAGCCATCACCACTTTTGGTGCAGGCTGGGCCTGGCTGGTGAAGAACGCCGATGGCAGCCTGACTCTGGAAAGCACCAGCAATGCCGAGACACCTCTGACCAAGGGTCAGACACCACTGTTGACCATAGACGTATGGGAACACGCTTACTATGTGGATTACCGCAATGCGCGTCCCAAGTATGCTGAAGAGTTCTGGAACATCATCAACTGGGATTTCGTAGCGGCTAATTTCCAGGGCTAATCCTGACTTTGTGGGCGCCAACATTCCGCCCCTGTTGTCTTTAAAATCATCAACGGCTAGTACTTTTTTAGTACTGGCCGTTTTTCTTTTCCATGGCAGCCTGCTAAGATTGCAACCATGTTGCGCAAGCTATTTCTTGGTTATCTACTCACACTGTTGCTTCTTCTGGGGCAACAGAGCGTGCTTGCGCATGAAATTTCGCATTTACAGGATTACAGCCAGCAAGACCAAGCACCGCACAGCGGCGTTTGTGACCAATGTCTGTCACTGGCCAGCCTGGATAATCTCATCTCCGGCAGTAGCTATATCCTGCCCGCCACCCACTCCCTCTCGCTCAAGCCTGTTGCCAGCCCCACGCTGGATCACTCTCAGCTTGTGCGTAACGCCTACAGCGCCCGCGCACCTCCCACTCACATTCAGCACTGAATTCCGGCCCGCGCAGGGTGCGCTTTGATCTAGCAGATTTGAGCAAAGCTACTCCCCGCGCCCGCCGTGCATGCGTTGCCATGCCTGTGCCCGCTAAGGCTCAGGCTAAACGCCACAATATCGACCTGAATGCGAGAAATTTGTATGAGTACCCACTCCCCACGCTGGATCCGCCGCCACGCTTTAACTGCCATTTCACTGGCGTTTGGCAGCAGCCTCATCCCCACATTGTCTTGGGCAGAGGCTATAGAACTACCCACCATCTCGGTCACCGCCAACCCATTGGGCGTGGCTTCCGACGATATGGTGGTGCCTGTCTCCACCTTGGCTGGCCGCGAGCTTAGCTTGCAGCGTGAAAGCACGCTGGGCGAAACCCTCAAATCCATTCCCGGTGTTTCTTCCACCTACTTCGGCCCCAATGCCTCACGTCCCATTATCCGCGGCATGGATGGTGAGCGCGTGCGCATGATGCAAAACGGTGTGGGCATACTGGATGCCTCCAGCTTGAGTTTTGACCATGCCGTGGCCTTGGACCCGCTGGTGATTGAGCAAATTGATGTGGTGCGTGGCCCGGCGGCCCTGCTTTATGGCGGCAGCGCTGTGGGTGGCGTGGTGAATGCCATAGATCATCGTATTCCCAAGGAAGCGATAGATGGGGTGACTGGCCGCAGCGAAGTGCGTTTTGGCGGTGCTGAAAACCAGAAGAATGGTGCCATTGTCATGGATGCAGGTAATGGGGTGCTGACTGTGCATGCCGATGCCTACAAGCGCAAGACCGATGACCTCGACATCCCAGGTTATGCCATGTCCAGTCGCAAGGCAGCGCAGACAGGAGAAGTGAGAGAAAACAAGGGACGTCTGGTGAACAGCGGCTCTGATGCCGATGGCGGCGCACTGGGTGCTTCGATTGCGCTGGAAAATGGCTATGTGGGCGCCTCCTATTCCACCTTCAACAATAAATACGGCACGGTGGCCGAGCCCGATGTATTGATTGATATGGAAAGCAAGCGCTGGGATTTTGCCTCCGAATTGCGCGACCTAGGCAGTGTGATCAGCAAGGTCAAGGTGCGCATGGCGCATACTGATTACCAGCACCAGGAGCTGGAAGATGGTGAAGTCGGCACCACTTTCAAGAACCGTGGCCTGGAAGGCTCGATTGAACCTCACATGGCAATATTGGCCCTTTGTCTGGGGTGATCGGCCTGCAATTCCACAATTCACGCTTTGAAGCCTTGGGCGAGGAAGCCTTTGTGCCGACCAATCGCACCAAGACGCGTGCGCTATATCTGTATGAAGAATTACCGCTGGATGCCTTCAAGCTCACCTTTGGCGGCCGTGTGGAACATGCAAGATAGAATCCAGTGGCGGCGATGGTTTTGGCCCGGCGCAATCGCGCTCATTCACCCCCTACAGCCTGGCGACTGGGGCTTTGTTCAAATTGGATGAGCAATGGTCGGTGACTACCAATCTTTCCCATAACGAACGCGCCCCCAGCTATTTTGAGCTGTTTGCAGATGGCCATCATGTGGCCACAGACCAATATGAAGTCGGCTCCAGCGAGCTGAAAAAAGAACGCTCCAACGGCATAGATGCGCGCCTGCAATGGAAGCAGCAACATAACTCCTTTAGCGTGGGCGCTTATTACACGCGCTTCAGCAGCTTTATCGGCCTGTTCAACAGCGGCAACCTGGTCAATGAAGAAGGTGAAACTGGCCAAGCTGATTCCGAGATTGCCGAAGCCGAGTTCAAGTCTGCTCGCGCAGATTTCAAGGGCCTGGAAGCCGAGGGTAAATTCAGGGTTTATGACACCGTAGGCACGCTGGACCTTAATTTGCGTGGCGATTATGTCAGGGCCACCAATAGGGATACGGGGGATTCCCTACCGCGTATCTCGCCCTTGAAACTGGGCTTTGGCCTGGATTACCGCTTCAAGAGCGCGGGCGCAAGGCTGGATGTACTGCGTGCCTTCAAGCAGAACCGCACCGATGAAAATGAGTTGGTGACGGATGGTTATACCCTGGTTAACGCCACCCTGACCTACAAACTGCCCACACCAGACCGCTTCCAGCTGGAAGCCTTTGCCAAGGCTTACAACCTGCTTGATCAAACCATACGTGACCACACTTCCATCCTCAAGGATATTGCGCCCATGGGCGGCAGGTCTTTGATGGTAGGCTTGCGCGGCGATTTCTAAGTGCGCGGCCATTCCTCAGTGTGTATCTAGCGGCTTTATAGCCGCTTGCAAACCCTGCTGCCTGGCGCTTCACTATCGCGCCAGGCAGTGGCTTGCGCTATGATAGACGTCTTATCAAGTACACTAGGCGCAACATGGCACGTACCGTTTTCTGCATCAAATTGGGCCGCAACGCGGATGGATTGGATTTCCCTCCTTATCCTGGCGAGCTGGGCAAGCGTATCTACGAACAGGTTTCCAAAGAAGCCTGGGCTGGCTGGCTCAAGCAACAAACCATGCTGGTCAATGAAAACCGCCTGAGTCTGGCGGACCCATCGGCACGCAAGTATCTTACCCAGCAAACCGAAGCTTATTTCTTTGGTGATGGCGCAGACACAGCCACTGGCTACGTGCCACCCAAAGAGTAAATACAGCAGGTCTTAGCATTGCTTACTGGTCTGAGCCTCAAGCTCAGACCCAGCCTGGGAGTTTTTCATTAAACTGTCATATTCCGGGCATAAAGTGGGGTTTTCATCTTGTCTACCATCAAATTGAGCCCGGAATACTTTATCAATCGCGAGTTAGGCATACTTGCCTTTAACCGTCGCGTACTTGCCCAGGCAGAAGACGAACGTGTCCCCCTGCTGGAGCGCCTCAAATTCCTCTGCATTTTCAGCAGCAATATGGATGAGTTCTTTGAAGTCCGCATGGCGGGCCTGAAGAACCAGATCAAATACAATTCCCCGCAAATTGGTGCCGATGGCATGTCGCCCAAGCAGACCTTCAGCAAGGTCAGCGCCTTGGCCCATGAGTTGGTGGATCATCAGTACAAAATCCTCAACGAGGTAGTACTGCCGCGCTTGGCTGAGCAGGAAATCCGCTTTATACGCCGTGGTCACTGGACCGATGTACAGCGTGAATGGATTGCCGCCTACTTCTTCCGTGAACTGATGCCTATCCTGACGCCTATAGGTCTGGACCCTGCGCATCCCTTCCCCAGAGTATTGAACAAGAGCCTTAACTTTGCCGTAGAGCTGGAAGGCAAGGATGCCTTTGGCCGCAACTCCGGTGTAGCCATTGTGCAAGCCCCGCGCGCCTTGCCACGCGTGATCCGCCTGCCCAAGGAAATTGCTGGCTTCGATCATGGTTTTGTTTTCCTGTCTTCCATTCTGCACGCCCACGTCAGCGAGTTGTTCTCCGGCATGACGGTCAAGGGTTGCTACCAGTTCCGCGTGACGCGGGATAGCGACCTGATTCTGGATGATGAGGAAACCAAGGATTTACGGCTGGCATTGCAAGGTGAACTGACCCACCGCCAGTATGGTGATGCCGTGCGCCTGGAAGTGGCCGATAGTTGCCCACCCGCCATGTCGGCCTTCCTGTTGGGGCAGTTTGGCCTGTCGCAGGAAGATCTTTACCAGGTCAACGGCCTAGTCAATCTTGTGCGCCTGATGCAAATCCCCGATAGCGTGGACCGCCCAGACCTCAAGTACCCGCACTATACCGCCAGCGTGCCCAAGGAACTGGGCAAGGATGCAGATATCTTCAAGGCTATCCGCAAGCAGGATATTCTGCTGCACCACCCCTTCCAGTCCTTTAATCCGGTGATTGAATTCATCAAGCAGGCGGCGGAAGATCCGCAAGTGCTGGCGATCAAGCAGACCTTCTACCGCACCAGTGCTGACTCCACGCTGATGAAATCCTTGATTGAAGCCGCGCAGCGCGGCAAGGAAGTCACCGTGGTGGTAGAGCTGCTGGCGCGCTTTGATGAAGAAGCCAATATCAATTGGGCCGCCCAGCTAGAGAATGCAGGAGCCCATGTGGTGTACGGTGTGGTGGGTCACAAGACCCACGCCAAGATGGCCATGGTAGTGCGCCGTGATGAAGATAAGCTGCGCCGCTATGTGCATATTGCAACGGGCAATTACCACCAGCGTACCGCACGCCTCTACACTGACTTTGGCCTATTGACCTGCCAGGAAGAAATCAGCGAAGACGTTAATGACGTGTTTGCACAGCTGACCGGTCTGGGCCGCGCCAGCAAGCTGCGTCACCTGTGGCAATCGCCCTTTACCCTGCATCAACGCCTGATCAAGCCATTCAGCACGAGGCCGAGATTGCCAAGTCTGGCAAGAAGGCGCGCATTATCGCAAGATGAATGCACTGCTGGACCCGGATGTGATACGTGCGCTATACGATGCCTCCAATGCCGGGGTACAGATAGAGTTAATTGTGCGCGGGGTCTGCGCCTTGCGCCCTGGCATTCCCGGCATTTCAGAGAATATCAAGGTGCGCTCCATTGTTGGGCGCTTCCTAGAGCACACACGCATTTTCTATTTCTACGACAATGGCGCCGAGCATATTTACCTGTCGAGTGCGGATTGGATGTACCGCAACTTCTTCCGCCGCATTGAAGTCTGCTTCCCGCTGCTGGATGCCAAGGTGAAAAAGCGCGTGTTCAAGGAAGGGCTGGAGCCTTACCTCAAGGACAATATCAATGCCTGGGAAATGTTGTCGGATGGCAGTTATGAATCCAAGCCCAGCCGTCGTGCGGCTTACTCTGCGCAGCAGGCGCTGATGACAGAACTTGGGCAGGAAGTATTGCCTGAGATTTGATGCCTTTCGCAGAAGACTGATAAACAAAAAGGCCGTTTAACGGCCTTTTTGCTTGGGTACCTAATTTTTTAATACTTATTTTTAATACTTATTGTTAATGATGGTGCTGCACTGATTTGCAAGCTGAGGCTTCAGCTCACTTTCAGCTGATAGCCAATTTCTTTCCAGTAACCCACCTCATTCTCCAGCTCAGCCGCAGTCAGGGGATTTTCCTTAAGCCAGCCTGGCTCTATGCTGAGCTCATAGCCGGATTTGTGTATGGTCAATGCCAGGTCAGGCCTATGATCCGCCTGACGGTTACGATGGAACAACACCGCCAGTCGCATGATAAGGATCAGCAACAAGCGATCTGAATTCTCCAGCAAATGGCCTTCCAGCTTGCTCAATGAGCGCCGCTGCGATTTCATCAACAGGCCCAGGGTTTCCTGCTCCATATTGGAAAAGCCCGGCATATCGGCATTTTCAACAATATAGGCAGAATGCTTGTGATAAGCACCATGGGCGATGGTGACGCCTATCTCGTGGAGATTGGCGGCCCAGGCCAGATAATGCGCAGCGGTATCATGATCGAGCTGCTGCAGCTTGTTCTCACATTGCGCCAACAGCAATTGCGCCAGCTCACGCACGCGGTTGGCCTGATCTTCATCCACTTGGTAACGGCGCATAAAGCTGGCCACTGTCACCTCGCGTATGTCCTGGTCGTGCAGACGCCCCAGCAACTCATACAGCACGCCTTCGCGCAAGGCACTATTGGCTGTGGTCATCTGTTGCAGTTTAAGCGCCTCAAAGGCTGCGGTCATAATCGCCAAGCCGCCAGGCAACACTGCGGCGCGGTCTGGGCTTAAACCGGGCAATTCTATTTTGCGAATTTCCTTGGCCTTGAGCAATTGCTGCCGCAGGAATTCCAGGCCATCACGCGTGATTTCACCATCACTCAAGCCACTCAGCCGTATGATTTCGCCCAGGGCCTTGGCCGTACCGGAAGAGCCTACGGCCTCCTCCCAGCCTTCGGCGATGAAATGCTTGCGTATGCTCTGCAGTTCCGCAGCCGCGGCAATGCGCGCCTTATCGAAAGCGGTCTCGGTTAATTTGCCATCAGGGAAATAGCGCAGGCTGTAACTGACACAGCCCATGTAGAGACTTTCCATCTCTATGGGCTCCATGCCTTTGCCTATGATGAATTCTGTAGAACCGCCGCCTATGTCTATCACCAGGCGCTTATGGCTAGCTGGAGGCAGGCTGTGGCTGACGCCGACGAAGATCATGCGCGCCTCTTCGCGGCCAGCAATGATCTCAATAGGGAAACCCAGGGCGTCCTGGGCTTCTTGCATCAGATTGGGGGCATTACGCGCAACGCGGAAGGTATTGGTGGCGACGGCGCGTACCGCCTGCGGCGGCAAGCCGCGCAGACGCTCGCCAAAACGCTTGAGACAGTCTATGGCGCGGCGCTGGGCTTCGATGCTGAGGTTGTCCTTGGCATCCAGCCCTGCGCCCAGGCGTACCGCTTCGCGCAGTGAATCATGAAAAATCAGATGCCCATCCGACACCCGTGCCAGCTGCAATCTGAAACTATTGGAGCCCAGATCAACTGCTGCAATTTCCGGGAAATCTGTTTTTCTTATAGCCAAAATCCACCTATCTTGAACGGTAAGCTGCCTGCCACCCAGGCATCAGGAGAACCATCAAGGCTCTTGAGCTTCGCGCTCCATCTCCTGCACCGTGGTGTGGCGTACGTCTTTGCCTTTTACCATGTAGATGACGTATTCAGCAATATTCTTTGCGTGATCGCCGATACGCTCTACCGCTTTTGCCACAAACAATACTTCCAGTGACATGGAGATGGTACGGGGATCTTCCAGCATGAAAGTGATCAGCTGGCGCATGGCGGCACGGAACTGCTCGTCCACCTGCTCATCCTGACGTGCCACATCTACGGTCTTGGTCACATCCAGACGCGCAAACGCATCCAGGGCGGTACGCAGCATTTCGCGTGTGTGGCCGACCATGGTCTTGATTTCGTTGAAGCGTGGCGTGTACATGCGGCCAGATTCATAGACCTTCTGCGCAACGCGCGCAATCTTGGTCGCCTCGTCACCAATACGCTCCAGATCGGTAATGGTCTTCACCACCATCATGATCATGCGCAGGTCACCAGCAGCAGGCTGACGTCGCGCAATGATATGGCTGCAGTCTTCGTCCACTTGCACTTCCAGGGCGTTGACCTTGTGATCATTGGCAATCACTTTATCTGCCAGGGTCGGATTCGCGTTGACCAAGGCCTCAAGCGCATTGACGATCTGTTGCTCTACCAGACCACCCATTTCCAGTACTTTGGCACGGACTGATTCCAGCTCGGCATCGTATTGCTTATACGTGTGTTCAAATTGCATAACGCGATCCCTTCCGTGATTGAACCTGGCCGATATGCGCGGAATTCGGCCAGGGTGATTGAGTCAACTCTGCAGCTTAATTGTCTTTTATGACAATTTAATGTTAATTAATTCGGCTACTTACTTGGCTTGCAAGGTTTTGACACCTTCAGGTGTCGCCAGCAGCAACACATTGGCTGGGCGGGCGGCAAACAGACCATTGGTCACCACGCCAACAATGTCATTGATCTTGGCTTCAAGCTCAACCGGGTTGGTGATGGACAAGCCATGCACATCCAGAATCACATTGCCGTTATCGGTAGTGAAATCGCGCAGCTTGGGCTGACCGCCCAGCTTGACCAACTCGCGGGCCACATGACCACGCGCCATAGGAATGACTTCGACTGGCAGCGGGAACTTGCCCAGCACTGGCACCAGCTTGCTCTGATCACAGATACAGATAAAGTCCTTGGCACAGGCTGCGACAATTTTTTCACGGGTCAAAGCACCGCCGCCACCCTTGAGCATATGCATATGCTCGGTAATTTCATCCGCGCCATCAACATAGATTTCCATGCCATCAACATCGTTGAGGTCATAAACCTGTATGCCATGGCCGCGCAAACGCTGGGCAGTGGCTTCAGAGCTGGCCACAGCGCCATCAATACGGCTTTTTACCTTGGCCAGTTCATCAATAAAGAAATTGGCGGTAGAGCCAGTGCCCACACCGATAATGCCACCTTTGACATACTCAATTGCCGCCTGTGCGACCTGTAGTTTCAATTCGTCTTGTGTTGCCATCTGCTATAACCCTTTTCTGCATTTCTGATAGGGGCAGGCAAAATATCCCGGCTTTATGAACAAGCGCGGCGTTTTGCATCCCCTGTGTTTTCTTTATAATTCAGGTTCTTTTCGAACCAAGCCCCTCAATCATAACACTGCTGCTGTATATCCTGCAGACTTGGACCGCCCTTACTCAATGAAAACCGACTACCTGCAGAAAATCCGCTCCGCCCGCGTCTATGACGTGGCCAGCAAGACCCCACTGGACAGTCTGCCCAATATTTCCCGCCGCCTGGGCAATCAGGTGCTGCTCAAGCGCGAAGATATGCAGCCGGTATTTTCCTTCAAGCTGCGCGGTGCCTATAACAAGATGGCCAATCTCTCGGCAGAAGCCTTGCAGCGCGGCGTGATTACAGCCTCGGCTGGCAACCATGCCCAAGGTGTGGCCCTGGCCGCAAAAAATGCGGGCTGCCGTGCTGTGATCGTCATGCCTGTCACTACACCCAGCATCAAAGTAGCCGCAGTGCGTAACCGTGGTGGCGAGGTGGTGCTGGCGGGGGAATCCTATACCGACGCTATAACCACGCTCTGGTGCTTATGGCTGAGCAGCAGCTGACCTTTGTCCACCCCTTTGATGATCCTGACGTTATTGCCGGGCAAGGCACGGTGGGCTTGGAAATTCTGGATCAGCACACGGGTAACATAGAAGCGATTTTCTGCCCGGTAGGCGGCGGCGGCCTGATTGCAGGGGTAGCGGCTTACATCAAGGCCGTACGTCCGGAAATCCGCATCATAGGCGTGGAAGTCAATGACGCCAATGCCATGACTGTGTCACTGCAGCAGGGCAAACGCGTAACGCTGGAGCAAGTCGGGCTGTTTGCCGATGGCAAGGCAGTGAAACTGGTAGGCGAAGAAACCTTCCGCCTGTGCCAGGAATATGTGGATGAAATGATACTGGTGGATAACGACGCCATCTGTGCTGCCATCAAAGATGTATTCGAGGATACACGGGCGATTCTGGAACCCACGGGTGCGCTGGCGCTGGCAGGCCTCAAAGCTTACGCCCAGCAGCACGGACTGCAAGACAAGACCCTGGTGGCAGTGGCCTCAGGTGCCAATATGAGTTTTGACCGACTGCGCTTTGTGGCCGAACGTGCCGAGATAGGCGAAAAACGCGAAGCGGTGCTGGCCGTTACCATCCCGGAAACTCCAGGCTCGTTCAAGCAGTTCTGCCGTTTGATAGGCAACCGCAACGTCACCGAATTCAACTACCGCTACGCTGATGCCAGCGCCGCGCACATCTATGTGGGTGTAGCCATCAGCGACCCCAATGAAACCAGCCTGCTGGTGGAACAGCTGCAAGCCCATGGCCTACCTACGCTGGACCTGAGCGATAACGAAGTGGCCAAGCTGCATTTGCGTCATCTGGTGGGCGGTCATGCGCCACAGGCCGAGCATGAGCAGGTGTACCGCTTTGAATTCCCGGAAAAGCCCGGCGCGCTGATGAATTTCCTCGACAATATGCGTCACGACTGGAACATCAGCCTGTTCCATTACCGTAACCACGGCGCGGATTTTGGCCGAGTACTGGTAGGCATGCAGGTGCCACCAGGCGAGGAAGCAGCGTTTGGGGAGTTCCTGAATACCCTGGGCTACCCGTATTGGAACGAGAGCGATAATCCAGCCTACAAGCTGTTCTTGGGATAATGCGGTAAGAAAATTCTACCTAAAGCCAGTGCAAGATAGCTAAGGCGCTGGTGCAGAGTTAGCGCCAGCAAAGTACAAAAGGCCTGAAACCATGCATAGTGGTTTCAGGCCTTTTTTTCAGACCCTGGTTTCAGGTCTGCGCAGATTGCGAATCTGAATTAGGACTTGTTGGCGATGGGCGTGCCGTAAGCGGTGATGTCGTAATCGGTTAATTCATAGCCCAATTCACGCACAATCACCTTGAGGCGCTCTTCAATGCCCAGATCGTAGAACTCACGCACTTCACCAGTGCTGGTGCTGACCAGGTGACCATGATGCTCTTCACCATCGTTGAGTTCATACACGGCCTTGTTGTTGCCAAGCTGGCTCTTCTTCAGCAAGCCAGTTTGTTCAAACTGAGCCAGCACACGGTATACAGTCGCCAGACCGAACTCAGAATGTTCGGTAATCAGAATACGGTAAACATCTTCAGCGGCCAGATGGCGCTGCTCACTGTTACGGAAGATGTCCAGCACCTTAAGTCTAGGCAGGGTGATTTTCAGCCCGCTGTTTCTTAAATCCTGGTGCGGATCCACTATTCCGTCTTCTTTTTTTGTACCCACTATCATCTCCTTATGAATTTGGTGCCAGTTTCGGCGTTAGCATATCACGCATTTTATGAATCAGAGGCTTGGATAAGCATCGGCCAAGCCACTTCTTAGCCCAGCAATTGCATAATGAAATCCCAATCCTTGGGGTCCACTGGCGTGATTGAAAGACGGTTGCCACGTTGCAAAATCTTCAGATTCTGCAATTCTGGCGTTTCACGCAACTCCTTGAGGCTGAGCAAGCGAGTTTTTTTTACCAGTTGCACATCCACATTAAACCAGCGCGGCGTCTCAGCCGTGGCCTTGGGGTCATAATACTTGTGCCCCTCTATAAACTGCAGCCTATCCGGATAAGCCAGCTTGCTGACTTGGGCAATGCCGACAATGCCAGGTTCCGCACAATTGGAATGATAAAACAGCACACCATCCCCCAGCTTCATCTGGTCACGCATGAAATTCCGCGCTTGGTAATTGCGCACACCATACCAGTCCACACTCTGGTTTGGAAATGATGCCAAGTCATCAATAGACACATCGGCAGGCTCGGACTTCATCAACCAATAACGCATGAAATTCTCAAATCAATACAGATTCCGTATCATAACCTGTCTTAACCCTGATTCAGAGCCAGCAATGCCGCGTAATGTGATTGGTACCACCCTGCAAGCCTGCAGCCTAGACCCTTTGACCGGATTCACCCGCAGCGGCAGTTGTGAGACTGGCCCCGAGGATATTGGCAGCCATACGGTCTGCGCCATGATGACCGAAGAGTTTCTCGCTTACTCCATGACACGCGGTAATGACCTTTCCACGCCCAGGCCGGAATATGGCTTTGATGGCCTGCAAGCTGGAGATCGCTGGTGTTTGTGCGCCTCGCGCTGGTATGAGGCGGCCGAGGCAGGATTTGCCCCGCCAGTGATTCTGGAAGCCACGCACGAGCGTGCGCTGGAGATCGTCAGCCTAGCTGACCTGAAATACCACGCATTGAGATAAGAGGGAGTTCCCCGCAAATACCATCCGGACCGGCATCCTGAACCTGTAGGGTTCAAGTGGTGACGACCTTAAGCTACGTTAGGTACACCCGCATCGGAGCGCGCACACAGTTACTTAGCAGACCGAAACCAAAGCCAAATTTATGGTTCAAGGAATCTATGGCCCGAACAGCACCGCAGGGAACAAAGGGAGGAATCGCTAAGCGATTCCTAAAACCGGGATGTTGGACTTGCCTTGCAATGTCGCAACAATGATGACTTGCCGCTATGACTACCGCTTAGAACAACTGGTTGGATTCAACCACCACAGCGTCGATTTGTTCCTGCATAGAGGAGATTCTACGCTTGAAATCCCCAATGTCAAAACCACCGACATTGGCGGTCAAAAGCTCATGCGCGATATTAAGCGCGGCCATGATGGCAATTTTTTCTGCCCCCACCACCTTGCCAGTATCGCGAATCTCGCGCATTTTCTTGTCGAGATAATCCACAGACCGCAATAAGCCTTCACGCTCTTCATCGCTACAGGCGATGGTGAGCTCGCGGCCCATAATGCTGACATCAACGCCACGTGCACTCATTGAAACTCCTCCGGCAACTTATCCATGAGCGCCTGCAACTTGGCGCTGGCAAGCGCCATATTGTCCTTCAACTGCTTATTGTCATCTTGGGCCGTGCCAAGCTCCTGGCGTAACTCGAGGTTTTCGGCACGCAAATGCTGGCAAAGCGACACCAGCTGTCCTAGCTTTTGTTCCAAGGTAATCAAATCGGCATTCATGGCGCCACTATAATTGGAAAATCCGCTGACGGTCAACTCTGACCTGTGATTTATGACATGGATACAATATCTTATCCTGCAAACTTATTTCACCGCTTAAACTGCGATTCCATTATAATCGGCGCCAAGTTTTCAGGTGCCTGCAGCCACTAGGCGTGCAGGTGAAACAGGGAAACAGGTGCGCCACCTTGTGGCAATGCCTGTGCTGCCCCCGCAACGGTAAGCAAGCCGGATATATCAAATGCCACTGTGATTTCATGGGAAGGCGATATATTGCATCTTGCAAGCCCGGAGACCGGCCTCAAGACGATTAGGAAGTGCTGCGGGGATGCAGCTGACCGAACGCGCTTGCACGCCCTCGCTTGCAGCCATCAGTCCGTCTCTCTCTGCACACTCCCATTATCACCAGCAATAGCGGGGTCGCTTTGCATCAGGGAGTTTGTATTCATGTCTTTCCGTTTGTCCGCAGGTGCAGCAGCACTTGCTTCTATTTTTAGCTTGCCAAGCTTATATGCAGCCGAGCTTCAGGTTGCAGATACCGTAGTCACGGCTTCACGCACAGAGCAACAACTCAATGACGTCATAGGCGACGTTTCCGTGATTTCTGAGGAGCAGATCCTCAAGGCGGGCCAGACTTCTCTGGTGGAATTACTCGCCATGCAGGCGGGTATTGAGGTTTCGCATAATGGCGGTGTGGGTAAGAGCAGCAATGTTTACATCCGTGGCGCCAACCCGGTACATACCGTGGTGCTACTGGATGGCATGCGTATTAATTCCGCTACCTCGGGCACAACTTCACTGGAAAATATCCCCCTCAATCAGATTGAGCGCGTGGAAATCCTGCGCGGCCCGGCCAGCAGCCTGTATGGCGCAGATGCCATAGGCGGCGTGATCCAGATATTTACCAAATCAGCCAACGGCAAGCCCAAAATCAATGCCACCGTAGGTTTGGGCACTTATGGCACCGCCATGGGCAGCACAGGCATTTCCGGACGCGTGGACAACACCAGCTTCAGCTTGCAGGCTGGCCTCTCCAGCACCAATGGTGTCTCAGCAATTGCCAACAAACGCCTTGCCACTTACAACCCGGACGATGATGGCTACAACAACCGTAACTTGTCCTTCAAGCTGGCGCAGCATTTCAATGAGCGCCACGAAATAGGTATCTCTGGTTACCTGAGCGAAGGCACCAACTATTACGATGGCGGCGCACTGACGCCATTAAATAATCCGCGTAATCGCTTTAACTATTACAGCAGGCAGCGCCAGACCCTGGTTGATGTCTATAGCAAGAACCGCTTCACCGACAACTGGCTCAGCACCTTGCGCATAGGCCAGAGCAGGATGATTCCACCGCCTACAGCCCCAACACCACCCATACCCGCAAGACCAAGAGCGTGTATGAAACCGTGCAGACGCAATATCTTTGGCAGAACGATATTGTGACTAAAGTGGCTGGCACCTTTACTTTGGGTGCGGAGCGCCGCGAGCAGAAGATAGATAGCACCAGCACCTATGTTGTGGATTCCCGAGACATACAATCCGGCTTTGCTGGCTGGCAGGGCAAGTTTGGCGCACATAGCGTTCAAGTTACCGCACGTAACGACGACAACTCGCAATTTGGCAATAAAACCACAGGGGGAGTGGGTTATGCCTACCAGTTGACGCCCGAACTGCGTGCGCGCGCCAATTGGGGCACAGCATTTTCCGCGCCCACCTTCAATCAGCTTTATAGCCCGCTGGCCTTGGGCTTTATTGGCAATGCCAACCTCAAACCCGAGGAAGCCAATAACCGCGAACTGGGTCTGCAATTTATCAAGGATGGCCATCAGCTCAACGTCAGCTATTACCACAACCGCGTCAGCGACCTGATTGTGAATACCCGCACCACGCCAAGCGTGCTGACACCCGTCAACATCAGCAATGCCTTGCTTCGCGGTTTGACCCTGTCTTACCAAGGCCAGCTTGCAGGTTTCAATATCTTGGCTAATGCAGATTTCCAGCGGCCTGAAGATCAGGACACTGGCAACCTGCTGGTGCGTCGTGCCAAGCAAAATGGCAATCTGGGCATCAGCCGACAATGGGGCGATCTGCAACTTGGTACTGAGATTGAAACTGCGGCACATCGCTACAACGATGTCGCCAATCTTGAGCGCATGTCCGGCTACACCCTGGTCAATCTCTACAGCGAATATCGCATCAACAATGATTGGTCGCTGAATGCGCGCGTCAACAATCTGTTTGACCGCAAATACGAGCTGGCCAAGGATTACGGCACCCTGGGTACCAATCTGTTTGTATCGGTACGTTACGCACCTACGCTCTAAGCCCTGCGCGGGTTGCCATCACCATGGCAGCCCGCAAAAACTGGGTTCGGAGCGGGTATTTCAGTTAAAATTCAGTGTTTTTTGAATCATGCCCTATTGATTCACCCCGTTTTGAATACCGACCCTGGCTTAAGGAAGACAGACATGCTGACACTCAACAAAAACCATCAGATCATCATAGGCCTAGGCTTGGCCGCATTGCTCGTGCTCACGCGCGGCCATCACTTTGCCTCTATCAATCATCTGCCAGCGCTTCTTGGGCCGTGTTCTTCCTGGCTGGCGTTTATCTGCGTCCAGTCTGGGCCTTCCCTGCTTTGCTGGCACTGGCCGGTGGTTTGGACCTGGCGGCGGTGACCTGGGGTGGCGTTGATAACTTCTGCACTTCGCCTGCTTATGGCTTCCTGCTGCCAGCCTATGGCACTTTGTGCTGGGTGGTCGCTGGTTTGCCAAGCACTATCGTTTTGCCGTGCAATCCGTGCTGACACTGGCAGCCACCGTAGTCGCCAGCAGCTTTGTCTGCCATCTGTTCTCCAGCGGCGGCTTCTACTTCTTCTCCGGTCGCTACACCGACCCAACCCTGGCTGAATTCGGCGCGCGCATCGCCAAGCATTACCCATCTTCGCTGGGTACGCTGGCGTTTTACGTTGCCACTGCGGCCATCATTCATATTGTGGTTAAGGCGCTGAGCGCCAGCCGCAAACAAACGGCATGACAGAGCAGGAAAAACCCGATCTCAACCAGCGCCATAGCCAACGCATGGCGCGCAAAAAAACCGTTGTTGATGCCAAGATAGAGGCCGCGCGCAGCGAGCGCGGTCTGTTGCTGGTGAATACCGGCAATGGCAAAGGCAAATCCACCGCCGCCTTTGGCCTTCTGGCCCGCGCCCTGGGCCATGGCATGAAAGCCGTGGTAGTCCAGTTTGTCAAAGGCCGCTCAGACACTGGAGAAGAAGCCTTCTTCCGTCATCAGCCCAATGTCAGCTGGCATGTCATGGGTGAAGGCTTCACCTGGGAAACCCAGAGCCGCGAACGTGACATCGCCGCCGCCAGCCAGGGCTGGCAGGCTGCACGTGCGGCTTTGCAGGATGATCAGGTAGGCGTGGTCATCCTCGACGAACTCAATATTGTTCTCAAGTATCAGTATCTAGACCTGCAACAAGTGCTGGCCGATATCGCCGCCCGCCCTGCCATGCAGCATGTGGTGGTCACTGGCAGGGCCGCCCAGCCGGAACTGGTAGAACTGGCGGATACCGTCACCGATATGACCATGGTCAAACATGCCTTCAAGCAGGGCGTGCAAGCCATGCCCGGTGTGGAATGGTAAGCAGGACGCATAAGCCTGGCAGGAGTGAAGGCGTGAGCTTCAATAAACCTGCCCTGCTGTTGTCTGCGCCTGCCTCCAACCAGGGCAAGACTCTGGTCAGCGCCGCCCTGGCGCGCGCCTGGCGCAATCAAGGCTATACCGTGCAAGCCTTCAAATGCGGGCCGGATTTTCTCGACCCCATGATTTTGCAGACCGCCACTGGCCGTGCTGTTTACAACCTTGATTTGGGTATGTGTGGCGAGGCCGATATTGCCCAGCGTTTATATCAGACCGCCGCCGAAGCCGATGTGATTCTGGTTGAAGGTGTCATGGGTTTGTACGACGGCCAGCCCAGCAGTGCAGATATTGCGCTCAAATTCAATTTGCCGTTGGCACTGACTATCGATGCCAGTGGCATGGCCCAGACTTTTGGTGCACTTGCTGCCGGGCTTTATGCTCATGCGCCCGGCCTGCGGCCTGCCGGGGTGATTGGCAACCGATTGGGTAGTGCACATCACGGCCAGATTCTGCGTGACAGCCTGCCCGCCAACATACCCTGGCTGGGCGGCATGCTCAGGCAAGATGAGCTCAGCCTGCCCGAACGCCACCTGGGCCTGTTCCGCGCCAATGAAATTAGCGACCTCAATGAGCGCATAGCACGCGCGGCCAGCTTGTTGAGCAGCAATGGCCCTGTGCCCTTACCGCCAACCACAACATTCCAGCCGCCGCCGCAAAACGACATTCCCGCGCTGTTAAGCGGTCGCCGGATTGCCATCGCCAGGGATGAAGCCTTCTGCTTTATCTATCAGGCTAATCTTGATTGCCTACAGGCCTTGGGCGCGGAGCTAAGCTTTTTTTCACCATTAAGCGACCAGCAGTTACCCGAGCTGACGCCATCTGGCTACCGGGCGGCTACCCAGAGCTGAATCTGGGTGCACTCTCAGGCAATCAGGCCATGCGCCAGGCACTACAGCAGGCTTGGCAACAAGGCATGCCCATGCTGGCTGAATGTGGCGGCATGATGGCGGCTAGCGACAGCATCAACGCCAGCCCTACCCTGGGCCTGTTGCCCGGTGCATGCCAGATGCAAACGCGCTTTCAGGGCCTGGGTGTGCAATTTGCCAGCCTGCCTGAGGGTGAGTTGCATGCGCATACCTTCCATTACTCAAGTTTCAACAGCCCGCTCACAGCGCTTAGCCATGCGCGCAAGCAAAACTCACAAAAGCCTGGTGAAGCCATCTACCGTCATGGCAGCCTCACCGCCAGTTATCTGCATTTCTATTTCCCCTCCAACCCTGCGGCTGTTGCCCGCTTATTCACCTCATGAAATTGCGTTTTTATTCCGTCTTGCTCACGGGCTTGATGAGCACCTTGCTAAGTGCTGCTAGCTTGCCAGTGCAAGCTGCCACCTTGTTTGCCGTGGTGTCTGACCGCACCGCTCCTGCTGCCGCGCAGGCGGCACAGCTGGCCTTACAAGATCAGGCCAAAGGCAAAGACCGCATTATCATGCGCACCCAGGCACAATTGCTGGCCACGGATAGCAAGACTGTCAGGCGTTGGCTGCAAGAGGCGGATAGCGTGCTGGCGGTAGCGGTCTACGCCGAGGCTTCCCAGCAATTACAAGCGCAACTGCAACAACTACCTGCGGCCAAACCTCGCACTTTTATTGCCTTTAATGGCGATAGCGCACTCTCGTTGCAATCACGCTGGCAGGGCGAATCCGTGCGTAGCTTTGGTCATGCACAAAGCCTGACGCTGACACAGAACAATCTCTCGGAAAAAGTGGCGGCGCTGGCGCAGCAGCACCCCACAGCACGACAATGGCTGGGCATGCATGACTTATGGCAGGCAGGCGGCACGCAAAACCTTGCCAAGCTCATGCGCCACTTGCTGCACCCCAGCGCGCAATTGCCCGAGATTATCCCCGAACCGCTGGTGCGCCTGCGTCAGCATGGCCGCGAACTACAGCAACCATTGGCCGCCAAGCCCGGCCCCATGCTGGCAGTGCTGGATCTCAGCACCAGCGACCCGCAAGCCGCAGACGCCATCTGCGCCGCCAGTGAAGCCCGCGGTCAGGCTTGTGTCGCCATCATGGCGCGCTGGGGCGAGGCTTCACGTGAGGTCGTGGCCAGCCTCAAACAGCGCCTGGCTCCGGCCACGCCTAGCGGCCTGGTGTTGCTACAAGATTTTGTCGTCGGTGCGGCAGAGGGCCGCGAGACTGTCACTGCGTTGCTGGGTCAGCTGGATGTACCAGTGATCAAGGCCATACGTTTGACTGACCGCAGCGCTACGGCCTGGCAGCTTTCTGAGGATGGTTTACCGCTCAACTCCGTGCAATATCGTGTGGCCATGCCAGAGATACAAGGCAGCAGCCAGCCGCTGGTCGTTGCCGCCGCAGGCCCCAGCAGCATAGACAAGCTCACAGGTGTGGAACTCAAGCTGCCGCAGATACTGGGCAGCGAAGTGCAATCATTGGTAACGCGCAGCCTCAACTGGCAGCAACTGCAAACCAAGCCCAACGCCGAGAAAAAAGTGGCGCTGA
Source organism: Methylobacillus glycogenes JCM 2850 (assembly GCF_000617925.1). Taxonomy (GTDB): domain Bacteria; phylum Pseudomonadota; class Gammaproteobacteria; order Burkholderiales; family Methylophilaceae; genus Methylobacillus; species Methylobacillus glycogenes. Next base: position 59,949 of record NZ_BAMT01000006.1, on the reverse strand, counting down.
TCTATTACAACCATCCCCCTGGCCGCCAGAACATAGGCGCGGATAATCTGGATGTACCCGCCTCGCTGTTTGAAATGCTGCAAGCGCTGAAACGCCAGGGCTATAACACTGGGACTCTGCCTAGCAGCCCCGAAGCCTTACTGGATTTGATGCAGGAACGCGGCGTCAACCTGCCGGAAGACAATGCCGCGCTGGCGGAGATGAGCCAGCAGGTGACTACGCTAGATACCCCTGCCTATCAGCACTGGTTCAACACGCTGCCCGCTGCCATACGCGGCGAGATGGTGGAAGGGCCACTGGGCAAGCTGCATGCCGATCTGGTGGCCGCCCAGCAGGCAGGTGAAATTGAAATCGGCCGTAACCGCCTGGATAAAGCCATGCATGAGCTACGCCATATGCTGGAAGGCGCAGACCACCCGCAGCGCTCACAAGCCTTGCAGTTGCTCGACCAATTGCAGCAGGGCTATCTGCGCTGCCTGGATCAGCATAGCGACTGCAAGACCATGGCATTGCAAAAGACCAGGCTCGCTGCGCTGGGCATAGAGGGCATGCGCGGCTGGGGCGTAGCACCGGGCAAGGTCATGGTGCACGATCACAAATTGCTGATTCCCGGCCTGCAGTTCGGCAATATCTTCATAGGCCCGCAACCGCCACGTGGCTGGGAGATAGACGAGGAACTGCTGCACGCCAACACCACCATCCCGCCGCCGCATCAATATCTGGCGTTTTATCACTGGCTGCAATCCGGCTTCAAGGCCGATGCGCTGGTGCATATAGGCCGCCACTCCACCTATGAATTTCTGCCGGGCAAGGCGGTAGGCCTGGCAGCAGGTGATTACTCGCGCCTGGTGGCAGGTGACCTGCCCGGCATCTATCCCTACATCGTTGATGGCGTAGGTGAAGGCACCCAGGCCAAGCGCCGTGGCCTCACCGTGATGGTAGATCACCTGACCCCGCCACTGACTTCCACGCCTTTGTATGACCGCCTGCTGGAGCTGCGCCAGATTGTCGAGAGCTATGAATCCTCAAGCTCGGACACCATGAAACTGGAAGCCGCACGCGAAATGCGCCGTTTGGTGGAAGCCTTGCAACTACGCGCCGAGCTGGAGGCCAGCATGGCCGATGTGCTGGAAGTGCGCGGTATAGGCTTCGAACAGACCGATGATGACTTGCTGGCGCATGAAATCGGCCATTACCTCACCAAGCTGCAAGAGAAATTCATGCCGCATGGCCTGCATGTGTTTGGCCGAGACTGGTCGCAAGAGTCCTTGCAGATGATGCTGGACTCCATGGCGCGCGGGCAAAGCAACAGTGTCAGCCAGGAGACCCAGGACAAACTGGCGGCCTCGCCGCGTCTGGAAATGCAAGGCCTGCTGCACGCACTGGCAGGCGGCTTTGTACCACCAGGCAAGGGTAATGACCCTCTGCGCTCGCCCGAATCGCTACCAACCGGGCGTAACTTCCATGCGCTGGATGGTGATGTGCTGCCCACCCGCTTGGGCTTCCAGATTGGGGAGCGCATGGCGGATAAAGTGCGTGAGCGTGACCGTATTGAAGATAGCGAAGGCGTGATTCTCTGGGCCTCGGATGCAGTGCGCGATGAAGGCGTGATGGTGAGCTTTATTCTCAGCCTGATGGGTATAGAACCGGAATGGAATGCACGCGGCATCGTGCAGAAAATGCAGCTCAAGCCCGGCGTGGCACGCCATGATGTCATCGTCACCACCTCCGGCCTGTTCCGTGATCTCTACCCCAACCTCATGCAGTGGATAGATATGGGTGGCCGCATGGCCCTGGCAGCGTCCGCCGACGAAATCCGTCAGCAACACCCGCAATTGCAAGCCGCGCTGGAGGCTGCGCTCGCTCCACTAGGCGCCAGCCTGCCTGCGCAGAATGAAGCCCTGGCCAATAATGGTGTGGCCCAGCAATGGATACGCCGTACCTTGGCCCACCAGCAGCACGGCCAAAATTTAGCCCAGGCCGGGCGCGAGGCCGCCTGGCGTATCTTTGGTGATGCGCCTGGGGCTTACGGCACTGGGGTTAACCGCCTCACCGAGCGCTCCGGCAGCTGGAAAGACAGAAGCGAGCTAGGCCAGGCCTACCTCACGCGCATGGGCCACGCCTATGCGCTGGACGCCCAGGGTCAACCCGCGCATGCCGTGCTTGAGAGCGCCTTGCACAACATCGCCAATACCTACCATGGTCGTGCTTCCAATCTATATGGCTTGATGGACAACAACGATGCCTTCGATTATCTCGGTGGCCTGTCGCTGGCGACCGAAACCGTGACCGGACATAGACCGACAGCACGCATCCTCAACCATACCGACCCCGACCACCTCAGTGATGACCCGCTGGAAACCGCGCTGCTAATGGAGCTGCGTGGTCGTTACCTCAACCCGGCCTGGATACGCCCGCTGATGCAGCATGGCTATGCGGGCGCGCGCACCATGGGCCAGGAGTTTATGGAAAACCTCTGGGGCTGGCAGGTCACACGTCCCGATATCATCAAGAACTGGGCCTGGGACGAGGTCAAGCAGGTGTATATGGACGATAGCCTCAAGCTAGGCCTTAAGCCTTTCCTTGAGCACAAGCACAATGCCCAGGTCAAAGCGCATATGCTCGCCATCATGCTGGTGGCGGCAGAAAAAGGTTACTGGCAGACCAATGATGAAACCCTACGCACCCTGGGTGGCGATCTGGCGCGTCTGGTCAACAAGAATGGCCTGCCCGGCAGCGGCCATACCGCCCCCAATCACCCGCTATGGCCCTGGCTGGGGCAGTATCTGGATGCAGACAGCAATGCCGCGCTACAGCAGACACTGGCTCGTGCCCGTGGTGACGGTCAGCACAAGCAGGCTGCAGACTATGCAGCGTAGATAATGAGGCCGCTCAGCCACAGCCCGACGCAGCACCAGCGGCCACGCCAGCCAGCGCCGCAGCGCGTGCTGAAGCTAGCCCTGAAGCCAAGCCTGAACCAGAGGCCAAACAAACAGAGAAACCGACACCCGCGCGTGCCTATGAAATCGCCGTCAACACCGTGCAACAACATTGGCAATGGCTGTTGCTGCTGTTGCCCATCTTTGCACTAGGCCTGTGGCTGGGTACCCGCAAACCCGCATTACATTCTTAACTTGCGCTTATTCATACGCTTATTAAATGGAAACCCATCATGCCTATAGCATTTGACAGCCTGCATCTGGCAATCACCTGGCTGCTTGAACCTGTCATCATCATTCTGGTACTAGCCGTGATTATTGCCGTGCTGGAAGCAGGCTTGACCATAGGTGAACGCCTGTTTGGCCTCAAGGCCATGCGTGCCTCGCAGCAACCACAAGCGGTGGTCAAACTGGCCAGGCACAGGCTGGAACGTGCCGACTTGCTCTCGCGCATCCCGCCCATGCTAGGGCTGATGGCCACTATCATCCCGCTCGGGCCTGGCCTGGCGGCACTGGGGCAAGGCAACCCGGCCCAGCTGGCGCAGGCAGTGACCACCGCGTTTGATGCCACGGTGCTGGGGCTGATTGCGGGCATCATAGGGCTGGTCATAGGCAAGCTGCGCCGCCGTTGGTATGAAGATGTGCTGGAAAGCCTGGAGGCATAGCCATGAGCGAATCCACCATCACCCTAAGCGTGCCGCGTCTAAATTGCGCCTGCAAAGCCGCTTTGACCACGAGGACGAAGACCCGCGTGCCAGTCTGGTCAATCTGGTGGATGTGATGCTGGTGTTTGCCTGCGGCTTGCTGGCAGCCTTGAGCGCAGGTGGTCATGCAGTGTTGGCCCAGCCCAAGGAGATTACTCAGGGCCGCGAGATAGAAGCGCCGGACACCAGCAGCAGCGCTGCGGGTAGCGGCTATGAATCTGTTGGCCAGGTCTACCGTGACCCCAAGACTGGCAAGCTGTTGCTGATAGAGCAGGCTAATTCAGCATCAGCTTCAACATCCAGTTCAACAACGCCAGCCATTAGCCAACCTTGATTTACTTAGAGACTGGGGATGGCTTTATACTATCCCCAGCCTAAGCCCACCCTGTCACGCCTATGTCCAATCAAAAGTTTGCCTTCCCCGAAGCCGAGATCGCCGGGGTTTACCGCGCCATCCACCAGCGCAGAGATATGCGCCATTTCAAGCCCGGGCGCATAGATACTGAAATTCTGCACAAGCTGCTGGATGCCGCCCACCACGCCCCCAGCGTAGGCCTGATGCAACCCTGGCGCTTTATCCGCATCACCAGTGACGAAATGCGTGAAGCGATTTACCAGCTGGTGCAGGAAGAACGGCTGTTGACTGCCGATGCCATGGGTGAGCGCGAGGCCGAATTCATGCGGCTCAAGGTTGAAGGCATCAAGCAATGCAGTGAGGTATTGATTGCCGGGCTGTGCGATCACAGGGAACGCTTTATCTTTGGCCGCCGCACCCTGCCCGAGATGGACTTGGCCTCGGTGGCCTGCGCCATTCAGAACCTCTGGCTGGCCGCGCGCGCAGAAGGTTTGGGCATGGGCTGGGTCTCCATTTTTGACCCAGTCAAACTGGCAAAACTACTAGGCATGCCGGAAGGTGCCAAGCCTGTGGCCATCCTCTGCCTGGGTGAAGTGGAAGAATTCTACAAATCCCCCATGCTGGTAGAAGAAGGCTGGGCCAAGGAGCGGCCACTGTCTGAGCTGATGATGGAAAACCGCTGGGTAGACACTGAATGAGCAGCTTAATGAGAGACGCAATGAAACTGCCTAGCCTATGAGCGGCCCGCAGCGCATCGCCTGCCTGTCGGCAGAAACCACGGAAGTGCTTTACCTCTTGAACCAGCAATACCGCATTGCGGGGATTTCTGGCTTCAGCACCCACCCCGCGCGCGCCAAGCGGGAAAAACCCAAGATTGCCGCTTTCAGCAGCGCCAATATTGAGAAAATCCTCGCCGTAGAGCCTGACCTGGTGCTGGCCTTTTCCAATCTACAGGCTGATATTGTCGCCAGTCTGGTAAAAGCCGGGCTGGAGGTACATGTGTTCAACCAGCGCTCCATAGACGGAATTCTGGATATGATTTTGACCTTGGGTCAGCTGGTGCATGCACAGGCAGAGGCGCAGGCACTGGTGACAGAGTTACAGACCCTGATGGATCAAGTAGCGGCGCAAGCCGAGTTTTTGCCGCGCGCACCCAAGGTGTATTTTGAGGAATGGAATCAGCCCCTGATCAGCGGCATAGGCTGGGTCAGTGAAATGATCACCCTGGCAGGCGGCATTGATTGCTTTGCCGAACTCGCCAGCGCGCAATCCGCCAAGCAGCGCGTGATTGCAGACCCGGATGAAGTGATACGCCGCCAGCCCGATATCATCATAGGCTCATGGTGTGGCAAGAAATTCCAGCCCGAGCAAGTACTGGCACGGCCAGGCTGGGGCGAGATTCCCGCGGTACAGAGCGGACAAATTCATGAAATCAAGTCTGCTGACATTCTGCAACCCGGCCCGGCGGCAATACGCCTGGGCCTCAAAGCTTTGCAGAGCATTATCCAACGCTGGGGCGTACAACAAGCCCATAGCAAACACTGGAGTTAACCATGCGTGATCCCAACCCTGCCCTGCATTTGATTTTAGGCGGTGCCCGCTCTGGCAAGAGCGCCCTGGCAGAGAAACTTGCGCTGGAAAGCGGCCTGGAAGTGCGCTACATCGCCACCGCCCAGGTTTACGATGCTGAATTTGGCCAGCGCGTCAGCCAGCACCAGCAACGCAGACCTGCACACTGGCAAACGGTGGAAGCGCCGCATCGCCTGGCCGAAACCCTGCAACAGCAAGCCGCCCCTGGGCGCTGCCTGTTGGTAGACTGCCTGACCTTGTGGCTGGCGCAATGCATATGCCCGGAATGCGCACCGCCTGAGGGCGTGGATTGGCAGGTACAACGCCAGGCCCTGCTGGATATATTACCTACCCTGCCAGGCCGCATACTGCTGGTGAGCAATGAAGTCGGCATGGGCATAGTGCCGCTGGGCGAGATCAACCGCCAGTTTCAGGATGAGGCCGGACGCCTCAACCAGGCGGTGGCAGCGCTGTGCCAGGAAGTCAGCTTTGTTGCGGCAGGCTTGCCGCTCAAGCTCAAGGGCTAAGGCAGATGATCTCTGCCACTTTCATCTTCGACAAAAAGCAGTTTGACGCGCGCTTTTATCAGCTGGATGAGGAGATTGCCGTGTTTGCACGGCAAACCCCAGGCTATCTGGGCGAAGAAAGCTGGGAGAACCCCAGCAATGGCCGTATCTGCAATGTGTATTACTGGCAGGACATGCAGGGCCTGCAAGCCCTGATGCAGCACCCCAGGCATCTTGAGGCCAAGGCCAGCCAGGCTGAATGGCTGCAGGGATATCAGGTCATTATCTCGGAAGTGCTGCGTGCTTACGGCGATGACAATTTTGCGCACCCTACAGCGGGTTTCAAGGCATCCTCAAGCCGGGCTTAACTCAAGCGCTTGGAGACTATGACCTTGGCACCCGTACATTGCGCAAACAATTGCAGTGCAGTTTCTATCAGGCTATCGCGCAGCGCTAGCAAGGCTTCGGCCTGAATATCTACCACATCCAATCTATATAAGGGTGTTTCGTCGGAATTGGCCGAGGTCAGCGCCTTGAATTGCAGGCTACCCGCCGCTTCACCATTCAGCGTTAGCTGTACTTGATGCGCTTTGACGACAAGGTCTACCACCCCGGCCTGCAGCACCAGCTGCCATTGGCATTGGTTAAGGGTTGCTGGCTGGGCCATAGGCGCTAGGCCCAACCTTCCTGCATGACTTCCTGAATCAAAGGCAGCAAGGCTTGTGGCAAATTCACTTTTTGTACCAGCCCCTCTACCCCCGCCGCTGACACCTTGCGCAGTGTCTTTTTCAGGATGTCTTTCCATTTGGGGATATCGTATTCAGGATGCTGGGCGACAAAATCCTCGAGGTAATACTCAACAAACACCATGACAATCACATCTTCCAGCACTTGCATCTGCGCATCCGTAGCGGACGCCTTTTTGCTCACCAGCAAAGCCACTTCGTTGGCAGCCGCTGCATCGTAGCCCGCCGCCTGCATGATCTCGCTCATGACTTCGCCATGATAGGTCTTGAGACGGGTACGCCATTGATGATAACCAGGCCGTGTCATGGGGTAGGCATCGCGTGGCAGGGTCCAGCGTTCTATATGCTGGCCACGCGCGGCCAGGTGTAGCAGTTCACCGCTTTCAGGGCGATAGCGGTGCAGCATCTCGGTCATGCGTCTGGCATAGGCCAGCTCTTTGGGCACAGGCTGACCATCGACTATGGTCTGGTTAGGGTCCAGGCGATTGCGTGCATCGCAAGCCGCCACGCTTGCGCAAAGCGCTCGCCAAAATTGGCTATGAGTTGGGCTTCTAAGCTGGACAATTGCTGCATGTTGGCACTTTCATGATTTCACTGGCTGGCATTTTACGCCAAAGCGTCACATCCGCCCTTTCCCTCGCAGGGCTAATCATGATGTAATCGCGCTTATTTTCCTCACGCCTTCTGGATACCCCGCATGGAATTCACCCTCAGAGACGATTACATCGAATTGTGCAACCTGCTCAAGCTGGCAGGCATTGCCGACTCAGGCGGCCAGGGCAAGGCCATGGTGGCAGAAGGCCTGGTGACGGTAGATGGCAAGCCCGAAAGCCGCAAGACCGCCAAGATACGCGCCGGACAAGTGGTGGAATGCATGGGCCAAAGCATTACCGTGATTGCCACTGACGCGTAAGCACGCTTAAGCACACTTATCCAATATAAGCGCTCACCGCGCTTTTCCGCATCATTCACAGACGGCAGACCCGCTACATTCCACCTTGCACGCCCAGCCTCAATCAGCGTCAAGTCACTGTTTTTAGATTGACCGCTGCTTAGCCGCCACTTAAAATCCGCATCACTCACGGTTTTGCTGTCCATACGGGCAGCAGAATAATAGGGAATCCGGTGCGCGAGCTGGCCTCAAAAACCACGCAATGCCGGAACTGCCCCCGCAACTGTAACCGACGAGCTTGCATGCACTCTTGCCACTGGAGTTTTCCGGGAAGGCCGCATGCCAGTGTTGACCCGGAAGTCAGGAGACCTGCCGTCAGTCTTGTCATGTTGTTCACGGTACGGCTGGTTTAGGCCACTGTATCAGGGCGGGGTGCCCCTGGAACCAGAATATGCAGTGTGCCTGATAGGCCACGCTACAGGCGCAAGCCTTGCTGCACGCACATCATAAGAGCCTGTTCAGGCCATCTGCGCTTGCTGCAGCTTTATCCATCACTCCCGCCCGCTCAACCTGGCTTGCCATTTGATGCAATCTTAGGGAGTTATCACCATGAAACACCACCATCCACTGCTGCTTGCAGCGTTGTGGTCTGTCTTCTCCAGCGGGGCGCTGGCCGAGGAAGCCACATTGGAGGAAATTCAGGTCAAGGCCAGCAGCGATACGCCCGGCCTCAACCTGAAAAAGAAAAACAGCACCGCCAGCCGCCTGGGACTCAGCGCCCAGGAAACCCCAGCCAGTGTTGAAAGCCTGGATGCGCAGACCATACGCAGCCGCGGCGATATTTCCATACGCGAGGCGGTCACACGCACCACAGGCATTACCGATGTCAGCACCCTGGGCAATGGCCAGGCTTTCTCATCGCGCGGCTTCACTGGCACCAACTCGGTGGCGCAGGCAGAAGACGGCGTGAGATTAATGACAGGCGCAGGCACGCAAACCTACCCTTCAGACAGCTGGGGCTATGAGCGCATAGAAGTCTTGCGCGGCCCAGCCTCGGTGCTGTTTGGCGATGGTTCTGCCGGAGGCATTATCAACAGCGTGCGCAAGCAGCCCAGCCGCGAGACTTCGGTAGAAGCGCTGGTTGGCGCAGGTAGCTATGGGGCTTATAGAGCGGCACTTGGAGGTACGGGCGCACTGGGTGAGATAGGCGCGTTCCGCATTGATGCCTCTGTGCTGGGCGGCGATGGCTATATCAGCCGTGGCGATTATGAGAGCAAAAAGCTCATGAGCTCATGGCTGTTCACCCCCACTGACAGTCTACGCATAGGCTTCACGCTGGATCATGCCAAGGACGAGCCTACGGCCAACCTGGGCTCCCCCTTACGTAATGGCAAGATTTCGCACTCGCTGCGCAAGGACAATTACAACGTCACCGACAATATCATGGCGTTCGAGGATACTCGCGCCCGTGCCAAGCTGGAGTGGGATATCAACGACAGCTGGAAGCTGAAAAACGAGGCCTATTGGTTCAAGTCCGAGCGTGAGTGGCGCAATGCCGAGAGCTTTACGCTCAACGCGGTGGCCAATAGCGTCAGCCGTGGCAGCTTTCTCGCCATTACCCATGAACAGAAGCAGATAGGCAACCGCCTGGAGATCAGTAACAACACTACACTCTGGGGCCATCAAAACCGCTTTGCTGCAGGCTGGGAAATCAGCCGCACCGATTTCCGCCAGGCCAGCAATGCGGGCAATACTGCCAGTGATGTCATCCCGGTAGGCGGCAATACTGGGGTGTTCCGCAGCACCACGGCGCTGTTGCCCAACTATGATGCCGACTTCACCCAGCAAGCCGCGTTTTTGGAGAACGCCTGGAGCGCCACCGAGCAGCTTAAATTAGTCATCGGCCTGCGCCGCGACTATATGGATACCGAGCGCAAGGACTACCGTGGTGCGCCCAACTCGGACAAGCAGTTTATTGCCGATACCTGGCGACTAGGGGCGGTGTATGACCTGGATAAGGACACCAGCCTTTACGCGCAAACCAGCCGTGGCACTGACCCGATTACCACCTTGCTGGGGCTCAACCTTGCCAATAGCGAATTTGACCTGACGCGCGCTCGCCAGGCCGAAATTGGCATCAAGCAGGTGCTGCAGCGCATACGCGGCGAGTGGACATTGGCGGCCTACCATATCGCCAAAGACAACATCATCACGCGCGATCCCATTATCCAGAGCCTATCAGTGCAGGGCGGCAAGCAGTCCTCCAGAGGCTTGGAGTTTGCCACTACGCTGTATCCTCTGGAGCACTGGCGTCTGGATTTCAATGCAGCACTGCTGGATGCGCGTTATGACGAGCTGAGAGAGGGTGGCACTGCTATCTCCCGTGCGGGCAACACCCCGGTCAACGTGCCGGAAAAAGTTGCCAATGCCTGGGTGACCTATCAGGCAACGCAATGGGAAGCTGGCGTAGGCGCACGCTATGTGGGTAAGCGCTATGCCAACAATGCCAACGACATCACCCTGGCTGGCTATACCGTCTATGACGCCAGCGCCGCCTGGCATGTGAACCAGAAAATGACCTTGCGCGCCAACCTGCGCAATATCACCGACAAGTTCTATGCCGCCATTGCCTATGGCAACAACCAGCAAATCATAGGCGCACCACGGCAGATTGAACTGACGGCGGAGTTCCGCTACTAATGGCCAGCCTCGCGCGTCAGCTCCACCTTTGGCATCGCTGGCTGGGCATAGGCCTGGGCCTCTTGGTGCTGTTGTGGTTTATTTCCGGGGTGGTGATGTTGTTTGTTGCCTACCCCTCACTGACGCCCGAGGAAAAATGGCCGCATATGCAGCCCATACAGCCTGGGCTGGTGCAAATCACGCCAGCCCAGGCCTCAGATATTATTCAGGCCGAGCCCGATAGTCTGCGCCTGACCATGCAGCAAGGCCGCCCGCTCTACCACCTGCGCGTAGAGGGCAAATGGCAGTCTTTATATGCTGATGATGGCGAGCGACTCACCGTCACGCCAGCACTGGCACGCAGTAATGCACAAGCCTTTCTGCCTGCAGCCACGCTGACCGACCTGGAACTGCTGGAGCGTGATCAATGGAGCATCTCCTCAGCCCTGCACCCACACAGACCGCTATACCGCGCCGAGTTTGCCAATGGCACCAGCTTGTATGTTTCCAGCCGCACAGGTGAAGTGGTACTGGATACCACCACCAGCAACGTGCCTGGAACTGGTTGGGCTCTGTAATTCATTGGGTGTACTTCACGCCGCTACGTGCGGATTACCCCAAGGCCTGGCGTCAAGTGATCATGTGGCTGTCACTCCCTGCCACCTTGCTGGCGGGCTTGGGTATTTGGTTAGGCATAGACAGGCTAAGGCTGCGACGCCGTTACAAAGGTGGCCGCGTCACACCTTATCGTGGCTGGGCAAAATGGCATCATCTGTCTGGCATGCTGGCAGGCATGTTCTGCCTGACCTGGCTATTCAGCGGCTGGCTTTCGGTAAAACCCTTTGATCTTTTATCTGGCAGAAAGCTCAGTGAAGCGGAAACGCAGGCCTGGACACAGGCCGGGCCTTTATCGCAAGCGCCTGCGCTACCTGCTACCTTAGCTCTGCAGGCTAAGGAGATTGAGTGGGTCAGCTTTGGCGGACAGACTTATCTCTTGGCCTCAAACGCCAGAGGCCGCAGTCTGCTCCAGCCGCAAGACGGCCAGCTGCTGCCCGCAGTTAGCGCTGCGCAATTTGCCACACAGGCGGCCAAACTGGTTGCCGAGGGCACAGTGAAAGCCAGCACGCTGCTGGCGCATGGGGATATTTATTACTACGGCAAAAGACTGGAGATGACCTCGCCAGTGATACGCATTGATTTTAACGATGCGTCGAATACCAGCTATTACGTAGACCCCGCCACCACACGCATCGTCGCCTCGCAGGACAACAACAGCCGTGGCTATCGCTGGTTGTTTGCTGCCCTGCACCGCCTGGATTTCACGCCTTTTGATAATGCCGAACTACCGCGCTGGGTGCTGGTAATAACCTTATCGCTGGGTGGTTTTATCCTCACCCTGGCGGGCATGGTGATGGGCTGGCGCAGGCTTACTCGCGCCTAGCCGCCATATTGTTGCAGTTACCCGCCACCAGCACTGGGTTGCCAGAACCCGGTGTCAGCATGGCACCGCTACCCACCCCGTTCGATGCCACGCAGGCCTGAAAACCCACGCGTGTACTGCGTGGCTTGCCAGTGTTAACCAACACCTCACGCTGCTCTGTAGACAAAGCCTCAGGGCCACGCGCTGCCAGCAACTGACCAAAAGATGGGTAATGACCATGGGCTTCGTTATAAAGCGCGAGCTTGGCCTGTATTTCCTCGGCAATGCGGTCGGTATCTACATTACCCGCCGCACGCTCGGCTTTTTCCTGCGCTGCGGTCAGTGCCTCCAGCGCATCTTCCTGCTGGCGTTGTTCCAGCGCGGATTTGGAGACATAGAAAATACCGCTGAGAAATAGCAGCAGCAGTATGGTGTAAATCAGGTTGATCACAATCGCCAGAATGGCAAACAGATTGCTATGCCCGGCGGCACGGGACTTGAGCAAGGCGTAGATGCCGATAACCGTGCCCACCAGCGGTAAACCGAATACCGACAATAACAGGGCAATGATGCCGGATTTTTTGCCTGGGTCTGGCTGGGTATTCTCGGGGATATGCTGTGCTTGCTGCGCCATGTGTACTCCTGTTTGCTGAATGTCACATGCCTAACCTTGTAACTGGCATGCCGCCCCGCATTATAGCCCGCGTGCTAGCTGCATAGACAAAAGGCACCCACTGGATGCCTTTTGTCTACTTCATGCCTGTGTGCATTAATGCTTAATGACACCTCAAGCTTAACTCGCTATCAACTGCGTTGATGCATTTAGTAGTTCCAGCGCACCATCAGCAAAGCATTGCGCGGCGCACCGTAAATGTTGAAGAACATGGTAGAGCCTGGGTATTGCAGGTATTTGCGATCAAACAGGTTGTTGATGGTGAGCGAAGCATCCCATTGCTGGTTGATTTTATAGCCCAGCTTGGCCGAAGCGATGGCATAGCTACCCTGGCGTGTGGTATCGGTATACATATCACTTTGTGCCTGCACACCCGCACCCGCGCTCAGCCCCTGCAATAATCCCCCAAAAGTGCTGCCATCAAAGCGATATTGCGACCAGAACTTGAACATATGGCGTGGTATCTGGTTGGCGGCAAAACGTGTGCCTGAACTTACCGTGCCATCGCTGAGGTATTCAGCATGGTTGTAGGTATAACCTGCCGAGAGATCCAGATTGCGGCTGACCTGCCCTGCCACTTCAAACTCCACCCCCTCACTTTGCACCACACCCGCCTGGCGGTAGCACTCCCCTGTGGAAGTTGTACAGCCTGCGATGCTGGTATCCACCAAAGCACGATTCTTGTCGCGAATGCGGAACAAGGCAGCTGACGCATTGACGCGACCATCAAGGAATTCACCCTTGAGGCCGGTTTCTATCTGCCAACCTACACGCGGGTCCAGCACACGGTCACCGGCATTGCGTTGCGTCTGTGGCACAAAGGTGTCCGCATAGCTGGCATACCAGGTGATCTGCTGGTTGATGTCCCAGACCACGCCTGCATAGGGCGTGAATTCGCCATCGGTATTGGCATCGCTATGCTGCCAGGCAGTCTTGGTGGGCCAGCCTGTGCGGCTCTTGTTGCTGTAATCGGTCCAGCGCCCACCCAAGATCACGCTAAGCGGTTCCAGTAGCTTGATTCTGGCTGAGGCATAGAAACCGGATTGCTCGGTGTAGGTCTGGCTCTTGCGCAGGATATTGCTGTTAAGCACACCGTCCCAGTTATGCTGATTAAGCGGATCGCGGTTGGTCGCACTGCTGTAGCGCGAGCCTCCCAGATAATCGAACTCGGCCTTGTTATAGCCTACGGTCAGGGTATGGGTGCGACCAAACAATTCCACCGGGCCACTGAGGTTGAAATCCAGGCTGCGCCAGGTGCTTTCGGTATCAATAAAGCCTACATTGACATTGCTCAAACCTGTGAGCGTGTTGATTGGCGTAGTGGCATAGACACCATAACCCGAATATTCATTGTTCTTGTAGCTGTATACGCCTTTGGCGACCCAGCCACTATCAAACTTGTGCTTAAAGTCCAGCGCCAGATTCTGATCTTCATCTTCCGCATTCTTGTTGATACCAACAAAGCTGGAACGGCTGCTAGGCAGGCTGCCATCGCTATAGACTGGCAAACCCCAGAAGGTCTTGTACTGACGGTCCGAATAGCTAGCCCATAAACCCACGGTGGTTTGCGGCGTAATGTCGTATTCCAGCACGCCATAAAGCAACTGATCGCGGTTACCACCCACGTCATAAAACTTGTCCTGATCCTGATACACCATGACGGTACGACCGCGCAGGCTGCCATCCTCATTCAGAGGGCCACCTACATCCAGCTCGCCACGCTTCTGGTTCCAGGAACCCCAGCCCGCCACTGCCGACATGCTCAGCACATCCTGAGGACGCTTGAGTACGTAATTAATGGTACCGCCAGGCTCACCACTGCCCGTCAGCAGGCCGGAAGGGCCGCGCAGCACTTCTACACGGTCATAGAGAGCCAGATCGTAATGCCGCGAGCTATCTTGCTGCGGTACACCATTGAATTGTGTGTTGGCGGTATAACCGCGGATCATAAAACTTTCACCGCGCTCATAACCATAGCTGCGTACCCCCGTCATCTGGTTTAGCGCTTCGGCTACGGTAGTGAAGTTCTGGTCATTCATCTGCTGGCGTGTCATCACCGATACCGATTGCGGAATCTCGCGCAAAGTTTGCTCAGTCTTGCCTATGCTCACCGCCTTGGTGGTATAGGAGCCGCTACCCTCAGTGACAGCACTGCGCTCGCTACGGCCAGTTACACTGACTTCCGGTAAGGCAGCCTCGCTACTCTTGTCCGCGCCCAAAGATTTTGCCTTCTGCAGCACATACACACCCTTACTGGCTTCTGTGGCCTGCAGCCCTGAGCCGCTAAGCAAACGATCAAAGCCCTGCTGTACAGAATAGCTGCCACTAAGGCCTTGGCTTTGCTTGCCAGCGACCAGGGCGGGCGGCACGGTGATACTGATACCTGCCGCAGCAGCGAAATCGCCCAATGCGCTTTCCAGGGTGCCCGCAGCGATATGGTAGGCCGTGGCTTGTGCGTTGATGCCATCTGCCTGGGCTGGAGTGATAGTGGCCAGATTGAAGCTGGCCAACAGAAGGATTGCGCCCCGGACAGCCTGTTGCAGACCAGGGTTACGCGGTGACTGATGCATGAATTTCCCTTAGGTAACGTGAATAAAAATCGCTTTCAATTCACTTCACACACCAGATCAAGAAAAGGGCCAAAAAATGACACACAACTTTTTAAACAAATTCGCTCTGGCTCTTATGCGCAAGAAGAACCAGGCCCATAGACAGACTAAGCCGCAGCAATGCTGACCCAGTAACGGGTGAAATACTCAATCTTGACTGGCAACACCAAGGGCAAGCTGTTTAGTACTTCTTCGCTATGATCCAGCTGATACGCGCCGGAAATGCGCAAATCTGCCACCTTTGCCCCACAACGCAAGATACCGTTTCGGTAGCGCGCGAGCTCGGCAGCAAAATCTGCAAGTCGCATATCGCGCGCATGCATCATGCCCTTGATCCAACCATCGGCATGCGGTTGTAAGGCACTGGCGGAGGCGATAGCACGGCTGTCGAAACGGGTTTGCCAACCTGCATCTATCACCTGGCGTTGACCGCCAGCCGTGGTAATTTCTACCGCACCTTCCAGCACAGCTAGGTCAGTGCTGTCGTCGTGATCACGTACAATAAAGCGCGTTCCCAAGGGTTGTAACAAGCCATGGCGGGTAGCAACCTGCAGGTCTGGCATCCTTTGCAGTCTGCACCAGGATTTCACCTGTCTTCAGCATGATGCGCCGCTGTGCAGCATCAAACACAGTGTCTATGCCGCTCGCAGTGTTGAGGTGCAGCACACTGCCATCTGCCAGTTGAATTTGTTTACGCTCACCCCGGCGCGTACTGTATTGCGCCAGCCATAGCTGCGCGGGTTCGCTGCGCCAGCCTTGCCAGCTTGCCGTGCCCAGGGCCAGCATGATGGCGAGGGTCTTGACTGCCTGGCGTCTGCCAGCTTGATGTTTGCTCAGTCGGCTGCGCTTGAGGGTAGCTGCCGAGAGGTCAGGCGGTAGCAAGCCTAGGCGCTGGCTGATTTGCTGCGCCCGTTGCCAGGCTTGGTCATGGCGCGGGTCACTCTGCATCCAGGTTTGCCAGGCCAGCTGCTCGGCTGGCGAAACATCTTGTTCCTGCATGCGGAAAAACCACTCCGCGGCTTGCACGGCTATGCGTTCATCCACGACTAACTGCGGCGGCGGCTTCATGCCTTACTCTGACTCTCCAGCCAGCATGATGCAGCGCGCCATGGCCTGCACCATATAGCGTTTGACGCTACGTTCGCTCACATCAAGCTCCAGGGCAATCTGCGCATAAGTCATGCCCTCAAGTTGCGCCATGAGGAAGGCGGCGCGAGGTTTTTCTTCCAGGCCATCCAGCATGCTATCTACCTGCTGCAGGGTTTCCAGAATCAATAAGCTATGTTCGGGTGAGGGAGCCAGTGCTGGCGGCATTTGCGCCAGGGCTTCAAGGTAGGCTTGTTCCAGCGCGCGCCTGCGGTAGAGATTGGCCATCAGACGTTTGGCCACCACGGTCAAATAAGCGCGTGGCTCCTGCAACTGCCAGCCGGATTGCTTTTCAGTACTTTGTTACGGGGCCGTGAGTATGCGCACAAAGGTATCTTGCGCCAGGTCTGCAGCATCGCCAGCGTCACCGAGTTTGCGTTTCAACCAGCCATAAAGCCAGCCGTGGTGATTGCTGTAAAGAGAGTGCAGCGCCTGCTGCTCAAGCTCGAACGACATGCTCAGACCAAAAGAAGAATTATTCTCATTATACTCTAGCGCCTGGGCTTTGTCTTGGCGCAGCGTTCAGCAACGCTGGCTTGACCACGGTTTCAGGGCAGATAGGCCTTGAGTTTTTGCCAATCCAGGCATGCTTCTACCGCGTCGGCCAAGCGCTCTAGGCTGGCTTCTCGCAGCGCAACATAATCGTAATGCGCGATTTGCGTTTCAGCCGCCGCCACCTGGTTATAACCCGCCCAGTTGAGCCAGGCCTGGGTGGCCTCAGCATGGTCAAACAAGCCATGCAGATAAGTACCCGCAATCTGTCCATCTGCAGACATCGCGCCCTCAGGCTGCTCGCCAATATGCAACACTGGCCGCTGCAAAGCCGGGCCGCTGCTGACGCCCATATGAATTTCATAGCCTGTGATCTCAGCCTCGGCAAAACTCAGGCGCCCCGCCACTTCCTTCAGGCGTTTTTCCTTGGTCAGCGTGGTTTCCATTTCCAGCCAGCCAAAACCATCGCTAGAACCAGCTTCGCCTTCTATGCCATGTGGGTCATGAATATGCTGGCCCAGCATTTGAAAGCCGCCGCAAATGCCTAGCACCTTGCCGCCGTAGCGCAGGTGCCTGGCGATTTTCTCCTGCCAGCCGTGGGCTTGCAGCGCAGCAAAGTCACCGCGCACATTCTTGCTGCCCGGCAGCACAATAAGATCACAAGCAGGCAATGGCTCATTGAGGGCAATAAACTGGAAATCCACATGCGGATGCATGCGCAAGGCATCCATATCGGTATGGTTGCTGACATGCGGCAGCACGGGCGCAACAACTCTTAGCCAGGTTTGTGGCTTGTGCAGGCTGGTACTGGCCACGGCATCCTCGGCCTCTATGTGCAAATCGTGCAGATAGGGCAGTACGCCGAGCACGGGTTTGCCCGTCTCTTGCTCCAGCCAGTCCAGTCCGGGTTGCAGCAAGGCAATATCACCACGGAAGCGGTTGATGACAAAACCGACGACACGCTCACGCTCCGCAGCGGACAGCAGCGCCAGCGTGCCCACCAAATGCGCAAACACGCCGCCTCTGTGAATATCGGCCACCAGAACCACCGGGCAATCTGCGGCTTCGGCAAAGCCCATGTTGGCAATATCATTCTCGCGCAGATTAATTTCTGCCGGGCTGCCTGCGCCTTCGACCACCACGCATTGATACTGCTCACGCAAGCGCTGCCACGAGGCCATTACCGCCTGCATGGCTTTGGGTTTGTAGGCGTGATAGGCATTGGCCTCAAGATTGGCTACCACCTTGCCGTGCACAATCACCTGGCAGCCAGTATCGGTATTGGGCTTGAGCAGCACCGGGTTCATATCGGTATGCGGCGTCAGGCCACTGGCTTGCGCCTGCACGGCCTGGGCGCGGCCTATCTCGCCGCCATCGCTGGTAACGGCAGAGTTGAGCGCCATGTTCTGCGGCTTGAATGGCACCACGCCTACCCCCCTGCGGTACAATACCCGGCATATCGCAGCCACCAGCGTGCTCTTGCCCGCATCCGAGGTGGTCCCTTGAACCATCAGTGTTTTGGCGTATGTCATTGTCCGATTATCCCATCTCTTGGTTAGTATGCCCAAGCCTGCTTATTGCCGCGCTATTGCTGGATTTGTGCCTGGGTGAACCGCGGCGCTGGCACCCGCTGGCGGGTTTTGGCAATCTGGCCCAGACGCTGGAACGGCGTTTGAATCTGGGGCTTGGCCCAGTACCTGCGCGTATTCTGGGCCTGATTGCCTGGTTGGTGCTGTTGCTGCCGCCCGTGGCCCTGGCTTGGGCACTATGCCAGCTTGAATATGGCTGGGTAGCGCATCTGCTCTTGCTTTATTTTGCCATAGGCGCACGTAGCCTGAAGGAGCATGCCATGGCGATATACCAGCACTGCTGCGCCGGGATTTACCCGCCGCGCGCCATGCCGTAGGCATGATCGTCAGCCGCGACACCCAGGCACTGGATGAGCGTGAAATTGCCAGTGCCAGCGTGGAATCAGTACTGGAAAATGGCAATGACGCCATCTTTGCTGCCTTGTTCTGGTTTGTACTGTTAGGCGGTCCGGGGGCGTTAATGTTCCGGCTGGCAAATACGTTGGATGCGATGTGGGGCTACCGCACGCCGCGTTTCCTGCATTTCGGCTGGGCTGCCGCGCGCCTGGATGACTTGCTCAATTTGATTCCCGCCCGGCTTACCGCCCTTAGTTATGCGCTCAGCGGTCATACGCGCCTGGCATTGCAGTGCTGGTTTTGGCAGGGCAGGCAATGGTATAGCCTAATGCCGGGCCAGTGATGGCGGCAGGCGCAGGGGCGCTGCATATTCAGCTGGGCGGCGCAGCGCCTTACCATGGCACAGTCAAGCAACGTCCCGCTTTGGGTATAGGCCCCAGGGCTGAAGCCGCCACCATTCTGGCGGCGGTTAAACTGGTGAATCGCAGCCTGTATCTCTGGGCTGGGTTTGTGCTGTTGGCCAGCGTGCTGGCCATGCTGATTGCAGGTTGGCTACATGCTTGAACACGGCGGTAATCTACAGCAGGCCGCGCAGCGCTATGGCCGCCCGCTGGCTGACTGGCTGGATTTATCCACCGGCGTCAACCCGCAAGGCTACCCCCTGCCCGCACTACCCGCCAGCGCCTGGCAACGCCTGCCGGAAACGGATGGCAGGCTGGAGCGTCTGGCAGCCGAATACTATGGTGCAGACAATGTGCTGGTGACCGCCGGGTCTCAAGCCATTATTCAGACCTTGCCGCGCTTGCGCCCGCCCTGCCGCGTGCGGGTGCTGGCCCCCATGTATGCCGAACATGCCCACGCCTGGCGTCAGCATGGGCATGATGTCAGTGCGCTCAACACGCTACCGGATGAGTCCGAGCTGGCGGCCACCGATGTGCTGCTGTTGTGCAACCCCAACAACCCGACCGGGCGCGTGATTGCACCTGAAACACTGCAACATTGGCATCAAGTACTGGCTGCACGTGGCGGCTGGCTGGTAGTGGATGAAGCATTTATGGATGCAACCCCGGCACTGAGCCTGGCCGCCGCCAGCTCTCAACCAGGATTGATAGTGCTGCGCTCTCTGGGCAAGTTTTTTGGCCTGGCGGGTGCGCGTGTGGGATTTCTGCTGGCTGATCAGACGCTCATGCAGCGCTGTGGCGAGTTATTAGGCCCTTGGCCTGTGAGCGGCCCCGCGCTCCTGGTGGCCGAAGCCGCCCTGGCTGACCAGGGTTGGCAGCAGCAGACCAGGCAAACCCTGCAACAGCAGGCCGCACAATTGAATGCATTGTTGCAGCAACATGGCCTGCCAGTGAGTGGATCTACCGCGCTGTTTAGCTGGGTGCCAACTCCGCAGGCTATAAATCTGCATAGCCAACTGGCGGCACAGGGTGTGTGGCTACGTTTATTCACGGACACCCCGGCATTACGCTTTGGCCTGCCACCAGCTAAAAGCTGGGCCAGGCTGGCTGAGGCATTGTCAGCGCTCAAAAGCTGATAACACAGTGCATTGCGCTTGAATTTAGCTGGGGCTGGGGAAATGCTGGAGTTGCTTTGCCATGGCCGCAATGACCGAGTTCCAGTCACCCACGGCAGGTTGCCGCCACAAGTGTGCTTGTGGATACCAAGG
Organism: Methylobacillus glycogenes JCM 2850; assembly: GCF_000617925.1. Lineage (GTDB taxonomy): Bacteria > Pseudomonadota > Gammaproteobacteria > Burkholderiales > Methylophilaceae > Methylobacillus > Methylobacillus glycogenes. The sequence continues at coordinate 39,625 of NZ_BAMT01000006.1, read as the reverse complement.
CGTGTCCGTTCTATCCAGCAGCCAGCGATAATCCGGCACAAAGGGCAATAGCAGCCACAAGGGTTTGCCTAGGGCACCCGCCAAATGCGCTACTGAGGTATCAACACTGATCACCAGATCCATCTGCGCTATCAAGGCTGCGGTATCAGCAAAATCCTTGAGCTGCGCCTGATGCAGGGTGATGGCTGAAAGCTGGCCCAGCAACTCTGCATCGGCCGCCCTCACCTCTTGTTGCAGGCAATGGAATTCGTAGGGCAATGCCAGCAGGGGAGCAAGTGCTGCCAAGGCAAGGCTGCGCCTATGGTCATTTTTATGCGTGGTGGAACCTGACCAGACCAGCCCTATGCGTGGCCGCGCAGGCTTTTCCAACAGCACATGGTCAGAGGGCTGAGCATGTAGATAAGGGATGGGGGCAGGCACTGTCTCCAGCGTGGTATTGAATACCATGGGCAGGCTCAATAGCGGGCAATGATAGTCAAACTCGGCAAAGCCCTGGCCTTGTGCCACTACCTTGATCTCATTCTGTGCCGTACTGCCCTGATTGATGGTCTGCAACAGGCTGACCAGCGGCGCTTGTACCTCCAAAATTACCTCAGCGCCCAAAGCCTGCACCTGCTTGGCATAGCGGCAGAATTGTATGGTGTCGCCATAACCCTGCTCGGCATAGAGCAGTACGCGCTTGCCGCTGACGTTCTGCTTGCCCAGCCATTCCGGCTGTGGCACCTGTTTGCGCAAGCCGCGCGCAAAGCCTTGTATGCCTAGCCCGGCTTCATATAAAGGCCAGCCTTGCTCATATTGCCCGAGCAGAATATGCATGATGCTCTGGTTCCAGCGGAATTTTTGCTGGCCGGGGTCTAGCTTGGCTGCCTGGGCATAATCTGCCAGCGCTTCTTCTATCATGCGCTGATCCAGAAACAGATTGCCCCGATTGTTATAGGCAATCGCATACTGGGGCGCCATGTCGATAACGCCGTTATAAAACTCCAGCGCCTCCTCAAACCTATCCATTTCCGTCAGGGTATTGGCGAGGTTGAGGTAAGTGGAAATTTCATTCGGATTAAGCGCCAGTGCCTGCTGATGATCCATCAGGCTTCATCAAAATGCTTGCTTCCATGATAAGCCAGGGCACGATAGTGGAAGGCAATCGCCGCTTGCGGCTGCAAGCCCAGCGCGAAGTTGAAATGCGCCAGCGCAAAATCATACTGCCGCAGCGCAGTCAGCGCCCGGCCACAGCCGATCAAGGCATCAAACTGCTGCTCATCACCAGCCAGCACCTGGTTATAAAGCTCCAATGCCTTGCTGGGCTGATCCAGCGCCAATTGTCGCTCTGCCTCCAGCAACACGGCCTGGGTTTTTTGCTTACTCTGTTTGTTTGATGCGGTCATGGGTCAGCGGTTGACGTAAGCGACGCGCGTCACCTTATCCTCTACGATGATTTTGCTCACACTAGCATAGTCAATCTGTAGCTTAAATGTATGTATAAGCGGTAAATCCAGCGCAAATCCCAACATGGCGCGGATTACCCCCGCATGAGTAAACAGCACCACAGGTTCGCTCTGGCTGGGCAAGTCCTGCAGAAAATCCTGTGCCCGCGATGACAGCTGCTGGAAGGATTCGCCATTCGGCGGCACGTGCTGCACATGATCTTCTGCCCAGACATCCACCAGCCCGCGCGGAATATCATCCCAGGACTGCATTTCCCAATCGCCAAAATTGAGCTCCTTCAGCCTGGCATCCTGCTCACCAGAATCTGCGGGCTGTAAGTAGCAGCCACAGAAGTGGCCAGCTTGAAGCAGCGCTGCAAGGGGCTGCTGAAAATTAAGGGCTGCTGCAAATGTCTTAGCTTGGGGTGTAGGCCATCAAACTCGGCAAGAAAGGTTTCGGTGACATCCACATCACTTTGGCCATAGCAGGTGCCAGGCACTACATCAGGGGTGGTATGGCGTACCAGATAAATTTCCAATGACAGACTCCAGATTAAAAACTAGTAATTAAATCGAAATGATCACAATACCAAGATAAAACGCCAGCTCAGTTAATTGTTGCATCGCCCCCAGGCAATCCCCGGTGTAACCGCCAAGCCGGCGCTTGAGCTTGAGGCTGAACCAAACCCATACCAACAGCACAGGCAGCAATGCCAGCCAGGCCTGCACAGGCAATAGCAGCATGGGCAACAAGCCAAACAATAGGCCTGTGAGCAAACCTGCTATTGAAGGCGGGCTGGCCAAAGCCTGGGCCTTGCCTTCTTCACGCGCGTAGCGCTGGCTAGACATCACCATTAATGCCGCCAGCCTGCTGACTGCATGCGCAGCGATCAGCACCAGCGGCAAGTATTCCGGCTCCATTGAAGAGAGCAGATTGAATTTGAGCAACAAGGCGATGACCAGGGCAATAGCACCATACGAACCTATGCGCGAATCTTTCATAATTGTGAGCGCTTGCTCTGTGCTCCAGCCGCCACCCAGGCCATCTGCGCTATCCGCCAGGCCATCCTCATGCAAGGCGCCAGTCAGCAAAATGCTACTGAGCATACTCAAGACAATGGCAGGCCCGACAGGTAAATATTGCAAGCCCACATAAAGCACCAAGGCCGCCCAACCACCAACAAGCCACCCCGTCAGCGGCAAATAGCGCGCTGCCTTGGCCCATTCTTCCGCCGTCACATTGTGCTGCTGGGGCATGGGCAGACGTGTGAAATACGCCAGCGCCAATATCACCAGCCTAAGTTGCTGGCTCATGCCTCACCCTGGCGGCTGATGGCCGCAGAATCAAATGACGCCATCTGGTTAAGAAAATTCACCGCGGCCTGCAACAGAGGATAAGCCAACGCTGCCCCCGTGCCTTCACCCAGACGCAAGCCCAGATTCAGCAATGGTTTGGCACCCAGATGAGCCAGCACCTTGGCATGGCCGGATTCATCCGAGCAATGCGCAAACACACAGTAATCCAGCACCGCAGGCTGCAAACGGCTGGCCACCAGCAAGGCGGCGGTGGCAATAAAGCCATCAATCAGCAAAATCATTCTGCGTTCTGCGGCTTCCAGCATGGCGCCCACCATCATGCAATTTCATAGCCGCCAAAAGTGGCCAGGACTGTATCTGCATCCTGCGCATTGGTTTGATGACGATCAATAGCCGCAGAGATAACCTCAGCCTTGTGGCGCAAGCCCGCATCATCCAGCCCTGTGCCACGGCCCACACACTCCGCCACAGGCAGGCCGCACAGCACCGCCACAATGGCGGACGCAGAGGTGGTATTGCCTATACCCATTTCACCAAAACCGATGACATTGCTGCCCGCTTCTGCCTCAATTTGCACCAAAGCCTTACCCTTGAAGATGGCCTGCGCGCATTGCTGCTCAGTCATCGCCGGGTGATGCAGGAAATTATTGGTGCCCAGGCCCACTTTGGCGCGTATCAAGTTAGGGTGGGCTGCAAACTCATGATTAACCCCAGCATCGACAATACGGATGCTCATGCCATTTTGTTTTGCAAACACATTGATGCCTGCCCCGCCTGCGAGAAAATTCTTCACCATTTGTTGAGTGACCGCTTGCGGATAGGGGCTAACCCCTTCCTCGACAATGCCATGATCGCCAGCAAACACCAGCATCACCGGGCGGCTCAAGCTTGGGGTCAAGGTCTGCTGAATCAAGCCAGCCTGCAAGGCCAGGGCTTCAAGTTGGCCCAAGGCCCCCAAAGGCTTGGTCTTGTTATCAATCTTGGCTTGTAATTCGAGCTTGAGCTGCGCATCAGAGTCAGCGCTCAGAGATGCAATATGGAATACAGGTTGTGCAGAAATCATCAATCGCTATCTATGCTTAGTGTGGATTCAGTCGTGGAATATTAAGGCTGGAGCATACCCGAGCATAATTTTAAATGCGCAGATAGTTCAGGAATTTTTTAAATGCGCTGGACGAAATGCCGAAGTTTGCTATAATGCTGGCCTTGCGTGAGCTTCTAAAGCCAGCGTAGCAGTAGTAAATGGCCAGGTAGCTCAGTTGGTAGAGCAGCGGATTGAAAATCCGCGTGTCGACGGTTCGATCCCGCCCCTGGCCACCAAAGAATATAAAGGGCTAGCTTCAGTGATGAAGCTAGCCCTTTTTCATTTATTGTCCTCACGCAGACAATGCATTTGCGTAACCTCATGCACCCGTCTTGTCCTCAGCTTCTAAGCCTTTTAGCAACAATGGCTTCATGACAACGCACTCCAACTCGCTCCAACATAGATCAGCTACGTTGTCATTGCAGTTCCAGATTCGCCACCACACTCGCCAAATGCTGAAGATTGCATCTGCCTATTCATTGAACAGAATTGATCACCCTGGTTTGAGCAAATAGGGGTGGGAGGATATACTCCCTACCCTATTCTCGTTTCAGCCACCTCCAGTCGCATACCCATGACCCGCCACGCCGATATAGACCCGATAGAACTCAACAGCAAACTCGCCAGCGAGAAAGTCATACTCGTTGATGTGCGTAACGACGATGAAGTTGCGCGCGGCATCATTGAAGGCGCCATTCATCTGCCTATGGCAGTGATTCCCGGCATTGCGCAGACCTTGTGCGAGCAGGGAGATACCGCCATGGTGATTTACTGTCACAGTGGCATACGCTCGGCGCAAGCGGCGGCTTATCTGGCCCAGCTGGGACGTGAAAATGTCTATAACCTGCGCGGAGGTGTGTTGGCCTGGGCCAATGCTGGTTTTACCTTTAGCGCCAAGACTGAGTAAACATCATGGAATTTCACAAGGAACTAGATGCGCGCGGCTTGAAATGCCCTCTGCCCATACTACGTTGCAAGAAGGCATTAGCAGAAGTTGAGCCTGGCCAAACGCTCAAGGTCATCGCCACCGACCCTGGCTCAGTGCGTGACTTCCAGGCATTTTGCAAGCAGACCGGGCATGAAATGCTGGCCACAGAAGAAAATACAGTGGCGGAGGTGAAGGAATTCATCTTCCATATCCGCAAACGCAGCAGCTAACTCCGCCTTTACCTGATACCCCCTGTTTAGAGCAGTATGCCGTCCTTGGCCTCCACAGCTGGCGGCAGCGCTTTTTCTCCCAGCATTTCCAATACCGCGATTTCTATACCCCGGCTCATGGCATCCAGCGGCAGGTCGTTGGGTTGGGTATCAAACGGGTCGGCAATCTGGTCCCCCAGTGCATCCAGCCCAAAGAAGGTATACGCCAGGATGCAGACCGCCAGCGGCGTCAGCAACCTATGCTGTCTATCAAGCAGAACGGCAGCAAGAAGCAATACACATGCACGATACGATGCAACATGAGGATATAGGGATAAGGGATGGGTGTGGACTTGATGCGTTCACAACCGCCCAGCACCTGCGATAGCTGGTTGAGTTGAATATCCATCTGCGCCTGCAGGATAGGGTTCAACCCATATTGCTGCCCCTGCTGATGCAGGCGTTTTCCCAGCAAGGCCAGCATCAGTGCCGGTGCTTGCCTGTGACTATGCAGTTCTACATCCAGCAACACCCGATTGGTATCTTCATATACAACGCCGCGCAAAAAATTTCTCAGCACATAGGGAAAAGCCAGCAAGGGTTGCAAGACATGCAGGCGCTGCTCGCGTGGCAGATTGGGCATATGATCCTGCACCTGGCGCGTGAGATTGCGTGCACTGATCAGCAGCTCACCCCAGAGCGTGCGCGCTTCCCAGTAACGCTGGTAAGCCACACTATTGCGAAAGCCGAGAAAGATTGCCAGAGTCAGCCCCCATAAAGTGAAGGGCGTGGCAGTGGGCGTGATTTTGTAGTGATACAGGGTGCCATGACTCAGCACCACCAGCGAACTCAGCACCACAGTGAACAGCACTTTGCGCCAGATGGCCGGGATGATGGAGCCCTGCAGTGAAAACAGCAGAGTCCAGGCGCTGGGGTTATGTGGATGTGTGATCATGTTTTCCCCCTGCGCCCGGTGTGCTGCTTATTCCTTATAGCCCTTATTTAAGCTTGGCCAGTTGTGACTGCAGTTTTTCAACTGTCGTAGTAAACCCTGCCAGTCTTTCTTTTTCCTGCTCCACCACAGCGGCAGGCGCACGTGCCACAAAGCTCTCATTGCCCAGCTTGGCCTGTGCCTTGCCGATTTCAGCCTCCAGGCGGGCGATTTCCTTGCCCAGACGTTCACGTTCTGCCGCCACATCAATTTCGATTTTGAGCATAAGCTTGAAATCACCTGCCAGGGCCACTGGTGCTTCGGCTTCTGGTAATTCAGCAACGATTTCCACTTCACTCAGTTTGGCCAAGGCCTTGAGATGAGGCGCATACGCCGCCAGCTTGGTCTGATCACCAGCGGCTATCAGTGGCACGCGGGTGGCGGGCGAGACATTCATTTCGCCCCGCAAGCTGCGGCAGGCATCCACCGCCTGCTTGAGCAAGGCTACCCAGGCTTCAGCAGCGGCATCAATCTTGGCGGGCTGACTCTGCGGGTAGGCTTCGAGCATGATGCTGATGCCTTTGCGGCCAGACAGCGGGCCTACGGTTTGCCAGATTTCCTCGGTGATGAACGGCATCAAGGGGTGAGCCAGGCGCAATATGGTTTCCAGCACACGCAGAAGAGTGCGGCGTGTTGCGCGCTGCTGGGCCTCATCGCCAGTCTGCAATTGCACTTTGGCCAGTTCCAGATACCAGTCGCAATATTCATCCCAGACAAATTTGTAGATGCTTTGCGCCACGTTATCGAAACGGTATTCAGCAAAGCCACGCTCAATTTCAGCCTCGGTTTGCTGCAACAGGCTGACTATCCAGCGATCTGCCTGTGAGAAGTCCAGATAACCTTCAGGCTGGGTCTTGCAATCTTCAAGGCCGTTGTCCTGTCCTTCGGTGTTCATCAGCACAAAGCGCGTGGCGTTCCACAGTTTGTTGCAGAAGTTGCGATAACCCTCGCAACGCTGCAAATCAAACTTGATATCGCGGCCCGGCGAAGCCAGCGAGGCAAAGGTGAAGCGCAAGGCATCGGTGCCAAAGGCCGGAATGCCCTCGGGGAATTCCTTGCGGGTGCGCTTTTCAATCTGCTCAGCCTGCTTGGGATTCATCAGGCCAGTAGTACGCTTGGCAACCAAGGCGTCTAGGGCTATGCCATCAATCAGGTCTATCGGGTCCAGCACATTACCCTTGGACTTGGACATTTTTTGACCTTCGCCATCGCGAATCAAGCCGTGAACGTATACATCCTTGAACGGGATTTTGCCAGTGAGGTGCTTGGTCATCATGACCATGCGTGCCACCCAGAAGAAGATGATGTCGAAGCCTGTGACCAGCACCGATGAAGGCAGGTATTGTTGCAGCGCCTGATTAGCCTGGTCCTTCTCGGCATCGCCAGTCCAATCCAGCGTGGAGAATGGCCATAGCGCTGAGGAATACCAGGTATCCAGCACATCCTCATCACGCTTTAGATTGCCGCGATAACCATCATTGGCCGCCAACTGTATGGCCTCCGTTTCGCTGTGGGCGACATAGACCTTGCCCGCATCGCTATACCATGCCGGGATTTGGTGGCCCCACCACAGTTGACGCGAGATGCACCAGTCCTGAATGTTGTTGAGCCACTGGTTATAGGTATTGACCCAGTTTTCCGGCACAAAACGAATCTCGCCACTGGCGACGACTTCCAGGGCTTTTTCGGTGATGCTCTTGCCGTCATCGCCAGGCTTGGTCATGGCCACAAACCACTGATCGGTCAGCATAGGCTCAATCACCACGCCAGTACGGTCACCGCGCGGCACCTTGAGCTTGTGCTTATCGACCTTGACCAGAAAACCACCCGCTTCAAGGTCAGCCACCACAGCCTTGCGTGCGGCAAAGCGTTCCAGGCCCTGATACTTGGCAGGTGCCGCTTCGTTGATATGGCCATCCAAGGTCAGGATGCTGATCATGGGCAGGCCATGACGCTGACCCACGGCATAATCGTTAAAGTCATGTGCAGGCGTGACCTTGACTACCCCAGTACCGAATTCACGGTCTACATAGTCGTCAGCAATCACCGGAATCTCGCGCTCACACAAGGGCAGCTTGACCTGTTTGCCTATCAGATGGGCGTAGCGCTCATCTTCAGGGTGCACCATGACAGCAACGTCACCCAGCATGGTTTCTGGACGTGTAGTCGCCACCACCAGCTGGCCACTGCCATCAGCGAGTGGGTACTGTATATGCCAGAGTGAACCGTCTTCTTCCTCGGAGATCACTTCCAGATCAGATACAGCGGTGTGCAGCTTGGGATCCCAGTTTACCAGGCGTTTGCCACGGTAAATCAAGCCTTCGTTGTAGAGACGCACAAAGGTTTCGGTGACCGTACGCGACAGGCCTTCATCCATGGTGAAGCGCTCACGGCTCCAGTCTGGCGAGGTGCCCAGGCGGCGCATTTGTTTGGTGATGGTGCCGCCGGAGTATTCCTTCCACTCCCAGACTTTCTCGAGGAATTTTTCGCGGCCCAGGTCATGGCGGCTCACGCCTTGCGCATCCAGCTGGCGCTCCACCACGATTTGCGTGGCAATGCCGGCATGATCGGTACCAGGCTGCCACAGCGTATTGTCGCCGCGCATGCGATGGTAGCGGGTCAGCGCATCCATAATGGTCTGGTTGAAGCCATGGCCCATATGCAGGGTGCCAGTGACATTGGGCGGCGGCAACAGAATGCAGAAATTGTCCTGCTTGCTGGCGTCCATGCCTGCTGCATAGAAACCGCGGTCTTCCCAGAATTGGTACCAGCGGCTTTCTATGTTCTTGGGTTCAAAGGATTTATCCAAGGTATTGCTTGTAGTGGTGTCGGTATTCATAGGGGTGGGATTTTAGCATAGCAGTCGTGCTATACATCGCCAGCGCGGTGAAACATCGCAAGGAAAAACGCGGCTTAGAACACTGGCAAATGCTGTCGTAACAGCATCAAACCCAACAAAGCGCTCAGTGCCACCAGCCCATGCATGCTGCATAGCCAGAAGTAGCGGCGACGTAACTTTTGCGGCGAGAGACTAGAGAGCAGAAACATGCGGCCATCGGCAGGCGCGCGCAGCAGGTGCACACCTGGTGCTGCACGCAACTCCCGGTGTTGGCGCTCAACCTCGCGCCTGGCAGCCTGACGCGCCAGGTTCCACTCCTGCATATCAATCTCGCCGTTGCCATCCAAGTCGAATCGCTGCAACAGACTGGTTTTATCCTGCTTCCATTCTGCCAACAAGTTGGCTACGTCCTCCTTGCTGTCCAGTGGCATGCTGGCGCCGCCTACGGTGGTGAACTCCCCAAGCGCATAAATCGCCCCAGCATAAAGCACATGCTCGACACGCTTGTACTGGCCCTCGTAACTGACCCTACGCTCAGTGCCCACCACCTCTGCATGGTCAGGGTCTATAAAACATTGACCTGAGCCATCACTGATCACAAACAGCTCATGGCTGACACCCTCATGCTGCAATTCCCAATGATTGCGCTCACCACGCTCATAAATGCAAAAGCGGTACCACACACAGCGTGCTGCGGTGTAGGGACTGACGATGAGATGATCGGGTGCTGAGACGGCCCTGCCATAGAGTTCGGCATAGCCTTGTGCTGCGAGGCAATCCGTGAAGTAGGTAAATCGGCAATGGTGCGCATGCGCCTGTAGCTAGCAATCCATGCGATCAAGCCTATGCCAGCCACCAACAGCAAAGATACTATCCAGGCGCGCGCCTCGGAGATTTGCAGGGCAAAGCCGCCCAGCAGCATATAGGCGCTGCCGCTGAGAAAATCCAGATAATGGCTGCGCCAGCCTTTGAACATCAAGCGCTACCTTGCTTACTGCTTGAAGCGGCTGGCGATATCCACGTCTCTGAGTTCGCGGCTGGCAAAACGTAGCATCTGCTCGCGAGAAAACCCCAGGCTACGCGCGACTATCAGGTCAGGAAACTGCGCGATGCGCACATTGTGCAGGTTAACGCTTTCGTTATAGAACTCGCGCCTGTCGGCGATGGCATTTTCCAGGCCGCTGATACGGGCTTGCAGGTGCAGAAATTGCTCATTGGCCTTCAACTCGGGATAAGATTCCGCCAGCGCAAATAATGACCCCAGACCTGCGCGCAAATCACCTTCTGCCGCGCCCAGCGCATTGACATCATGTTGCTCAGTGGCAGACTGCACGCGGGCGCGAGCCTGTATCACCTGCTGCAGGGTGGTTTGTTCATGCTGCATATACTGCTTACAGGTATCCACCAGCTTGGGTAACTCATCATGACGCTGTTTGAGCAGCACGTCGATATTGGCCCAGGCCTTCTCGACGTTGTGCTTGAGACTCACCAGTCCGTTGTAGACCAGAATGAAGTAAATCACGCAGACCACCAGCAAAACCAACAAGAAAATCGGCATACCACCCTCCCCTTTGATGCCGGGAGTGTAATCCGCGATGCGCCAGACGTGCAATGACATGTCTTGTTCAATGTGCCAACCAAATGGCATTTACACCCAATGCTAGCCAAGCGCAAAGGCTTATTTTCTCCTGCGGGCAAATACGCCAACCAAGCCCAAGCCTGCCAGCAGCAATCCATAAGTGCTGGGTTCAGGCACAGGCGCCAGCGTGGCGGTAAACGCAAGATCACCGCCTAAGGCAGAATTCCATGCAGCCGAGGTGAGCTGACTTCTGTCATTGCCATTGTTGAGATAGACAAATGTGCCACCGCTATAGGCAGTATCCGCAGTAAAGCCCCAGGCATTGGTGCTGCTTGTGTTGTCCTGTATGCCTGAAGTGGTGAAGTACAGCACATATTGGCTGTTTGCATTAAGAGTGACATCTGGCGTTGCAGTAATCGCTGTGAACTCACTTTGTGCCGTGAAACTAAATGGGTCGGAACGGTAAATCACTTCACCCACATTGCTACCTGTCCATGTCCCTACCTCTACGGTAAACGCTGCATCCAGGGCAGTGAGGTTAAAGGTGAAGGATTGCAATACCTGGGCAACATTGCCGGTTGTGATGGTTTGGCCATAGGTCGCAGTGTCGGGATTACCAAACGGTGAAACACTGGAATCTATGGTGCCATCCCACTGATCCAGGGTGCTGATCGTGTCCGCATATGCGGCTGGCGCTAGGGCGCAAGATAGTAATAAAGCAAGCAGTGATTTTTTCATATGAACTCCTGGAATTTCCTACGGTTATTAATGCGGATTTAAGCTAATAACCCCAGTCATCCCCCCTTTAGGAGGACAGGGTAGTCATAAGAAAGTTTCCACATCCAAGTTCTGGTACGATGATGGCCTGTTCAAAACGAGATGACGACCATGCTGGAAGCGCAGTGGATATGGGGCATATTGGGCCTGGCTTTACTTGCACTGGAAATGCTGACGGGCACGCTTTACATCCTCTGGTTTGGCATCGCGGCTTTTGCACTTAGCATGCTGTCTTTTGTGTTTCCTGACATGGCAATCGCCTGGCAATTGCTGATTTTTGCGGTGCTGTCACTGACAAGCTTGTTTGTCTGGAAACAGTTTTACCAACGCGTCAGGGATGACTCCAATATTGGCCAATCGCGTGGTGATGAAATCGGCCGCATAGGCGTTATCACTGCCAGCGTCAGCCCTCGCCAGAACGGCAGTATAGAGTTTGCTCAGGGTGTGCTCGGTAGCAGGCAATGGGTGGCGATTGCCAATGAAGAAATAGAGATTGGCGCTGAAGCCATCGTGGTTGCGGTAGAGGGCAATCGCTTGCGCGTGAGCAAGAGAATCTGAATAGCCGCCAACCTGACAGCCACTACCGCACACGCCTGCCCATAGCGCATTGATCACAATAATTAACACTCAATAAGGAGCTTGCATGTTCTTCTTCGCCGCTGTACTTATCGCCGTCGTTTTAGTCTTGGCCTGGAAAGGCATACGCATCGTGCCCCAGGGTGAAGAATGGGTGGTAGAGCGTCTGGGCAAGTTCAATAGCGTGCTCAAGCCGGGTTTGACTGTTATCAACCCGCTGTTCAGCAAGGTCACCTACAAAGTCACCACCAAGGACATTATTCTTGATGTACCGGAGCAGGATGTCATCACCAAGGATAATGCGGTGATCCTGGCCAATGCCGTGGCTTTTATCAAGGTGACCAATATTGAGCGTTCGGTCTATGGCATTGAGGATTTCCGTGAGGCCATGCGCAATATGGTGCAGACCAATCTGCGCTCTATCATAGGCGGCATGGATCTGAACGAAGCCCTGACTTCACGTGAGCGCATCAAGAGCGAACTCAAACTGGCGATTGCCGATGAAGCAGCCGACTGGGGTTTGACGGTGAAATCGGTTGAAATTCAGGATATCAAGCCTTCCGTTAATATGCAGAACGCCATGGAGCAGCAGGCCTCAGCCGAACGTGAGCGCGTAGCTGTAGTGACCCGGGCCGAAGGTGACAAGCAATCGCTGATTCTTAACGCCGAAGCGCGGCTGGAAGCGGCGCGTAAGGATGCAGAGGCACAGAAAGTGGCGGCCGAGGCTTCGGCAGAATCGATACGCCTGATTGCCGCCGCAGTGCAAGGCAATGACAACTCTGCCACCTTCCTGCTCGGTGATCGTTACATTCAGGCTTTGCAACGCATGTCTGCGGGCAATAACAGCAAGATTGTGGTGATGCCTGGCGATGTGGTCAGTGCGGTGAAATCACTGGTGGGTGGCGGGAAGATCTAGCCTGACAGCGCAAGGCCTCTGGGCCAAATGTCTCTCGTCCAAATTTCTTTTGCTTAAGCCTTAACGCCAGCACCGCCCTCATGGTTGCAAACCGGGCAGCTGGCGTCCTTGCTCAATTTAAGCTGCGCCATTCCATGGATAGCACATCCAGCAGCAGCAGACGCCCTTCTAGCTACGGCCCAGGCCCAGCAATAACTTCATTGCCTCAGCTGCCTGGGTAGTGCCTATCATGCCCACCAAGGGCGCAAACACGCCATTATCAGCACAGCGCAAAGCTTCATCCCCGCCCAGATTGGGAAACAGACAGTGGTAACAGGGACTGTCATCATGGCGCATATCAAACACGCTGACCTGGCCTTCAAAGCCTATCGCCGCGCCTGATACCAAGGGTTTGCGCAAGCTTACACATGCCTGGTTAGTGGCATAGCGTATGGCAAAATTATCCGTGCAATCAATCACCACATCGGCATCTGCCACCAGCGCCTGCAAGCTGGCCGCATCCACGCGTTGCTCTATCACCTGCACTTGAGTTTCCGGATTGATTGCGGCAATGGTCTGCGCCGCTGAGTGCGCCTTGTTACTACCAACCGCAGCAGTCGTGTGGATAATCTGGCGTTGCAGATTGGTCAAATCCACCACGTCGAAATCGCAGATGGTCAAGGTGCCTACACCTGCAGCCGCCAGATAAAGCGCCACGGGAGAACCCAGGCCGCCAGCGCCTATGATCAAGGCATGGCTGTTAACCAGTTGCTCCTGACCTTCATAGCCAATCTGCGGCAAAAGAATATGGCGGCTATAGCGTAATAGTTGATTGTCGTTCATGAGTGTTCAGATTTTAGCGGGCTTGGATTGCGCCCGAGCTGCATTTTAAAGGGCTGGCTGGCTGCTTACCAAGCCCGCATGATGTGATGGAAAAATCCCAAGCGCGCCTAAGGCAATTGCCCCGCCTGTATCATGGCGTTATACAGCACATAGGGTGAAAGCCAGACCAACATATGGTCAAACTCGCCATTGGGGCCATTGGCTTCAATATCGTGGCTGACAAACACATTATCAGCGTCAAGATTGGCAGATTCGTCTGCCCCACCACTGCCAAGATTACCCGTAGCACCCAGGGAAAACACCACCGCCACGGCATTTTCAATCCTTGGGTTGCCATTGGCTCTGTCCAGCACGCGCAGATTGGGCAGCAGATTGGCCATGCCTGTGGTTGCCATGCCATTGGGCGTGGTAAACGGCGGGTTACCCGCAGGGTTTTGTGCCACCGCATAACGTATGCGTCTACCCCAGCCGTCCAGCATAAAACCAAATGCATCCACCGGGCTTAAGCCCAAAGTAGCTGCCGGCACAAAGCCAGCCATGCTGCTGCACGCACCAGCGCTGCCATTGAGAAACTCCTCACGACCACTACTGCCCGCTTCCCCTTCGCCATTGGCCGATGCCGGGCACGGCAGACGGCCATGGGTTTGGGCAAAGCCCAGCAGCGCTTTATTGGCCAACTCCAGCTGGGCATCGGTCTGGCGCAGAAAAGCCGCCTGACGCTGGGCCGTAACGGGCAATATCAATGCCGAAATGACAAAGCCTAGAATAACCAGCACCACCGCCATTTCCACCAGCGAAAAACCTGCATGCACTGCGCTCACGTGCATACCCGCAGCTTGGGCTTTGTTTTTCCGGCTTATGCGTGTCTGTCCTACCATGCCACTACTCCATTTATAGTTGCTGGTCGCGTGAAATTCAGCGACGCTGCATCCCCAGTCACCAAGGAGAAATTACCAGGTGGTTGACGCGTAAATACCAATGCTGGCAATGGCGCAATACGGCTGCTGGCCCCGCCTTGCAGGGTTTGCAAGCTCAGGCAGTCCTCAGCACTGCACACTGCGTCACCGCCGCCAACATAGGCGGGCGCTACTGCAGCAAAAACAAAAGCATACCAGCGATTGCTGAAATACCAGGTGGGTAGTATGGGGTAGAGATTGATGTTGCTGACGGTCAGCTGGCCCGATGTCGCCGGGACAAGCTGACCAAGCACATCTTCATGATCTTCATAAACATCCACTACCTTAATGGCCCCTGTACCTAAAGTCTCAAGGGTTTCAGCACTCAGACTACTTTGCTGGGAATCATGCAGCACAAGCGTGGTAGCGTTATTGGTAGGGAGTGTGATGTAAAGCTTGCGTTTAGGAGTGACATTGGCCACTTCCCCGATGCAATACAAGGCATTACCACCCACGTCGCGCTCACAGTTGAACTCCAGATTGCTAACACTATTGCTGGTAAGGTGGCTTTTGAGTGCGCTTTCCTTGGCTGGTGTATAGGGTTGAGTCGGAGCAATCACAACCACGCCATTGAATTTCCAACTCAAGCGCGTAGGGAAGCGCCTGCAGCTCTCATCCAATGCACAACGTGCTGGCACATAGCCCACGCGCTCAAAGTCATACTCCCCTGCGTTCAAGTGATACCCAGGTGGGCCAGACTCGTCGTCCAGCGGAATCATCCAGGGCAGATAGCGCAGACCGGAATAACGCTTGGGGAAATCCATCGCGCGTTTGACCTCGCGTGCCACGCGTTGCTCCAGTCCGTGTATGAGTTCATCAATAGTGATATAGACCAAACGATCATTGAACCGGCCCTGGGAGAAGTCTGTATAAATTCATTAGGCTCTGCCGTGTATACGGCGTGGTTGTAGACCGTGCCATTGATGCTGATGCGATCCAGAAAAGCGCTGGCGGGCGGTACAGCTACTCCGCGATTCTGCCCTTGTAGCGGACCACCAGGGGCAATGATTACTGCGGCCACCCGGTCTGAGAGGATATTGCCGTTGCCATCACGGACGATCATCCATGGGTAGCTGGGGTTGGTAATGCTGCTTGGGTTGATGATGGGGTTTCCGGGCTGAAAATAATTACGTACCAAGTTGCGCGAAACCGCATACCAAAGCTTGTTGTTCTCAGCATCTCTATACACATGACCCACGCCGGGATAGGCCAGGCAGGGAGTGGTGGAAGGCAGGGCGGGCAGTTGCCCAAGGAAATTGGCCTCTCCCACACTATTGACCAGATTGAATGAACTGGCCGAGCAATCGCTGCGGCCATCATAATTGGGATTCTGGGTTTCTCGCCTATCCGGCCACGGCATTTGCCCAGGCGTGTCGTTATGGCTGATAGCCCAGCCCAGCAGCCCCTGCTTGGCATCAGTGAGCGCCCTGGAGGTCGTGGCTTGGCGTTGATTGTCCCAACGGCCCGCTTCCAGATATCTGAGCACAAAGGTCACACTCGCCAAGCCGATGATAAACATCATCATCAACATGGCCATACCACCTTGCTTGCTTAGCACGTGTGAGGTCCCCTGGCCGGACATGATGCCCTAGCGGATTTCGCCTTGTTCCAGCGCCTGATGCTCGGCCTGGTCACTGTGCACATTACGCTCGGATATCTGCCCGGTATTGGCATCATAAGACTGCCCCGCTTTAAGTTTAACCTGGCTGCCGGTGCTGGGCACGGTCAAAGGCACGCGGTTGCTGTCGCGACTGCTTTCCTTGGGCAAGCTGCCCACTTGTACATGGCTATGTTCACTGCGCTCTTGCAAGGTTGATGATTGACCCAAACCGTACCTCGTGCACCATCACTACGCCGCACATAGCCTTGCACGCTGAGTTCTGACTGTACAGCAGGCGGTGCTAGCGCCGCACCTTCATCCGTGACAGGCAACACTTGCTCTATCAATTGACCAGGACTGTTCTGGCGCAGGCGCTCAAGATTGGCGCGCTCGGTGGGTGTGGTGAAGAGCTTACCCAAGGAATCAGCGGCCTGCACTGGCCCTGCCATCAGCGCCAGCAAGACAATCAAACTGCGTACGTTCATGGCTTCACTCCATTCTCGGATTCACGCAGGCTCAACCAGTCCAGCTCGCAAGCAGCATTCAAGGTCGGGGTCAGGCTAAGGGGTACCGTCAGGATGCCATTGCGCGTAATGATGCAATCGCGCGGTAGAAATGCAGCGGGCTGCGTCTGCCGCAGTTGATCCAGCAACAACAAAATATCGCCTTCATGCAGCATGGGCAGCTCCAGCGTCATGACCGAGCGGTACAGGCTGAATGGCGCAGGATTGGCAATATAACTCAGACTGTAAGGCGCTTGGGCGCCTATGCTATAGCGTATGCCAAACAGATGCTCACGTTGATGGATATTGCGCAGCGCATCTACCCACTCGATACGCCGCTCCTCCCCGATAAAGCCTTGTTGAATCAGGCGCTGATAAATAGGCAGATACTTGATGATGCTGTCACGCTCTTGCCCGGAAGATTGCAGCCGTGAACGGGCCTGCATGAGTTGCTGTTCTTGCTGCTGGCGCTTCTGATCCAGATCGTGACTATAGGTTTGGGCGTAACTGACCATGCCGATGGCAAATATGATCGCCACCAGCAATGCCAGCAGTGGCAAGGCCAGGCGTATCCAGTCCTGACGCGTCAAATTCATGGCTGAGCCTCCAAGGTAGCCAAGGGCAATGCTTCAGCCTCTTGGCGTGGCTTCAATACCAATTTAAGCTTGAACACTGCTTTCTCGCGCTGGGCAGTGCGCTCATCCGTGGTGCTGCCTTGCAGGCTGGAATAGGAGCTGACATTCACGGGCTGCTGCACAATGCTGACATATTGCACTTCAGGATTGGCTTTTAAGGTTTCTGCGAGGCGATGCACGCTTTCCAGCGCGGCACGGTAATTACCACTGAAGCCGCGGATTTCACCCGTCACAAATCCCAGCTCTAATTCCGCATTGTTGCTAATGCCTGATGCCTGAATTGCCCCCATGGCTTGCGCCTCGTCCTTGAATTCTGGGTCTGTACTCAGCACCCAGCGCAGCCGCTGCAATTCTATGCTGGGCATCTGCTCCAACACAGCGCTCAAAATCTGCATCATGCGGCGTGGCGTGTGCTCTTGCGCATGTATGCTCTCGCGCACCTTGGCCGCGGTTTCCAGGGCCAGGCCTGGCATTGGGGTTTGCGGGAAATTGTTGGCGGCTTCCTGATAGCGCTGCTCTTGCACACGCGTATCGGCCACAAGTTGCTGTATTTCTTGCGCGTCGTCTATGGCTTGCCCCAGATACAGCAGTGAGAACAACAAGCCCAAGGAGGCAATGACAAGGGCTGCAGCCACCAGGCTTTTGCGCACAAACTCCAGCCTGTGCGTCTTGATCATGCTCACCGGTGCCAAGTTGGCCGGACGGTAACCGCGTGCCATCAAATGCATATGCATCAACTCTGGCAGTTGCTGCACATGCGCTGGCGGCAGCCCGATCTGGCGTGCCACCGTGGCAAGGTTGATGGCCTGGCACTCCAGGCCTTGCTCCTGTTGGATATCACGCGAGATACGCTCTGCCGCCGATGATGAAGTCAGCACCACCACCTTGAGTGCAGTATCGCGCGCAATCAGGCGCTGACTCAGCAAATACAATCTGGCCTTGTCGGTTTCCACCAGGTGCAGAAACGGCAGTTGCTCGGGGTCTTCCGTAGGTAGTTTGACCTGACGGCTGACGCGCAATTTGCCCTGGTGCAAATAACTCTGGCGCAAGCCGGAAGAAAGCTGCTCGCTGAGCAGAATATCCCCCGCACTTAGTTTGAGTTTCTGCAGCAGAAACTGACTTGTCATGGGTAGGTTGTACACCCCAGCCAGCGGTGCCTGTTGGGCAATGATGCTCTCTAGCCAGGGCTGGAAAAACTCGCTATTGGTGAGGGCCACAAACAAAAAGCGGTCATCCTTGCGCTTGTCACGCTCGCGCAACAAGAACTGTGCGGCGCGGAAGGTCACGCCTCTATAGACCTGGTTGAGCTTGCGCTGCAACATTTCCTTGCGTGCTGTACCACTCGCATGTGGCAGGGTTTCCAGATGGAAATCTTCTTCCTGGGCATCCACCATGACATAAATGGGGATATAGCTATTCCGCAGCAAATATTGCGCAAACGCCGCATGGCCTTACGCATCATTGATAAACACTTCGTAACTGCGCAAGCGGCCGAGACTCCAACGTCCGGCTATCAGCTTGTCATGGGTGGCACAAAGAATAAGGCGCTCGAACATGGCGGCTAGAGTTTGAGTTGACTGAAGGAATCGTACACCGGGCCCAGCACGGAAAACATGATCCACGCCAGAATGGTACCCAGTACCACGGTCAAGATAGGCTCTATGAGCTTGAGCATTTTCTCCACGGACTCACTGACATCTCTATCGTAGAAGTAACTGATATTGAGCAGAGCCTTGTCCAGGCCGCCCGTGCTCTCACCTACGCGTATCATGCGCACCACCAGCGGCGGAAACAAACCCACATTGCGGAAACTATCGCTCATGCTTTCGCCCGCGTTGATCTGTTGCCAGGCACGGTTAAGTGCCTCGGCCACCACACGGTTATCCACAATTTCTTCGCAGCTGCGCATGGCATCCAGCACTGGAATGCCAGCCTGATACATCAGGGCAAAATAGCGCGAAAAACGCGCCAGTATAATTTTATTCAGAATCGGCCCTATGATGGGCATACCCAGCACAAACTCATCGAACCGGTAGCGCACCTGGGGACTTTTGCGCACCCCTATCGCCAGCGCCACCACTAACACTACTGGCACCGAGAGCATCAGCCACCAGTAATTCACCACCGCATGCGATACCGCAATCAAGATACGGGTTTGCAGCGGTAGCTCTTGTCCCATATTGGTGAGGAAAGACACCATCTGCGGAACCAGATAGGTCATGAGAAAGACCACGGCTGCGGTCACCACCACCAGCACCGCGGCGGGATATAGCATCAGACGTTTGGTCTGGCCTATCAGCTCATCCTGCCACTTCAAGGTCTCTGCCAGATGCTGGAATATATCGGGCAGACGCCCGGTCTGTTCACCAGCGCGTATCAAGCTGATAAACACACGATTGAACACATCGGGATGCTCGGCCATGGCCTGCGACAACATCTTGCCGCCCTCCACCGACGATACCAGGCCGCCTATGGTTTTCTGGAAATTCAGGTTAGTCGTGCTATCGCGCAAATCTACCAGCCCTTCCAGCAAGGGCACACCTGCCGAGGTCATCTGCTCCAGCTGAAAGCAGAAAATCACCTGATCTTGCAGGCTGACCCTGCGCCGCCCCAGCATGCTGTTGCCCACATTCGCAGGTTTAAAGGTGATCAGGTCCAGGCCTATACGCTTCAAGCGCAGCTCAAGATCAATCTCATTGAGCGCATCTATGCGACCCCGAGTGGCTTTGCCGCCTTGATCCACTGCCTTGTAGACGAAGCTGGGCATGGCTTATCTCACGCGGCTGGTCAAATCGATCACACGCATGACTTCGGCCAGACTGGTATAGCCCTCCAGAATGCGGCGTATGCCATCCTCGGCCAAGGTGGTAAAGCCTTTATCCAGCGCCATGGTGCGCATTTCATCGAAATGCGCACGGCGCGCGATAAGGCCATCCATGTCATGATCTATGCGCAGCAACTCCATGATGGCCATACGTCCACGATAGCCAGTGTAGTTGCATTGCTTGCAACCTTGCGCACGGTGTATGCGCAAATCCAGACGGTGGGTACTGCCCAGCAGCTTGCGCTCGTCATCATTGGGCGCATATTCAAGTTTGCAGTGCTGGCACAGCACGCGCACCAGACGCTGGGCCACCACGCCTATGATATTGCCCGCCATGATATCGGGTGAAATACCAATATCCAGCAAGCGTGGGAATGTGCCCAGTGCTGAGTTGGTATGCAGCGTGGTGAATACCTGGTGGCCTGTCATCGCAGCACGGAAGGCCATGGTGGCGGTGTCGGCATCACGGATTTCACCGACCAGAATGATGTCCGGGTCTTGCCGCATGATGGAGCGTATGCCATTGGCAAAATCCACTTTATTAACTTCGGCCACCGAGGTCTGACGCATCATGGTCACCGGATACTCCACGGGGTCTTCCAGGGTCATGATGTTGACCGCTTCGGTATTCTGGAATGACAGCAGCGAATACAGTGTGGTGGTCTTGCCGCTACCGGTAGGCCCAGTCACCACCAAGATGCCCTCGGGCCGGGTCATCATCAGTTTGAGTTCATCCAGCGCATCGCCGCGCAAGCTCATGCGCTCCAGCGGGATAATGGATTTTTCTCTATCCAGCACGCGCAGCACGATGTTTTCACCGTGTATGGTGGGATGGCTGGCCACGCGGAAATCAATCGGGCGGCCGCACAGATTCATATTCAGGCGGCCATCCTGCGGCGAACGGGTTTCGGCGATATCCATGCCGCTAATCACCTTGAGGCGTACCGCTATCCCTGGCCAGTAAGTTTTGTGCAAACTGCGAATCTGCTGCAACACGCCATCTATACGGTAACGTATGCGCAGGAAGGCATATTCTGGCTCAAAGTGAATATCCGAAGCGCCGCGCTTGACCGCATCCATGAGCAGCGCACCCACAAGACGTACGACAGGCTGGGTATATTCATCACTGACCGATTGCAGGCTCTGGTAATCAATTTCGCCAGTCTCGATTTCGCGCAGTATGCCGTCCACCGACAGCTCGTAGCCATAGAACTGATCTATGTATTCTTCGAGTTGGGCTTCGGCAGCCAGCACAGGCTTGACCTGCACCTGCACCCCGACAATGCTGCGCAATTGATCTAGCGCCACCACATTGAACATGTCGGACATGGCCACGGTGAGCTGCTTGTTGCTGCTGTCGAAAGCGACTGGCAACAGATGATAACGGCGGGCAAAGCTTCCTGCACCATATTCAGCGCATCGGCATCGGCAATCACTGTGGCGAGGTCTATGCTTTCCTGGCCTATGGTATGCGCCACCAGATCGCGCACCACAGATTCCGTGATAAAGCCCAGGCGCACCAGCTGCCTGCCCAGCGGTATATTGCTTTGCTCCTGCTCCATAAGGGCGATGCGCAGCTGGTCCTGACTAATCAGGCCTTGCTGAACCATCAACTCCCCTAAACGGAGTTTGCGACGCTGTTCTACCATGTGATGAGTACTTTTGTTCTGTTAATCGGACAACTTGAGGCTAGCCTCTTCCCTATGAGCGGGAGAGACTTACTGAAGTTGCTGGATTCTTGTCGCCAGTTGCGCCGGATTGACGCTGCTTGCTGCATGCGTGGCCATCAAGACTGTGCTTGCAGGTAATATTGCAGGGCAAGTGCGGACTTGCCCATGTGATCCAGGCTTACAGCCAGGTTGAATGCATAGTCGGGATGAGTGGCATCGAGGTGATGAGCTTCAAAGAAAGATTGCTGAGCCAGCGGCCATTGACCCTGGCTAATGTAGAGCTGACCCAGTGCGGCGTGCAGATGGGCGGCTTGCGGGTTAGCACTGATCATGGTCTTAAGGCGCGATTCACTGGCCTGGGGGTCTGCTTGCCCTTGCAGATCCAGCAGGGCGGTCTGGGCCACGCTATTGCGCGGCTCGAGTTCCAGCACTTTGCCATACCACGCCAACGCGTCAGCCTGGCGTCCCTGCCGTGCCGCTACCGCCGCCATACCCAGCAAGGCATCAATATTGCGCACATCTGCTTGCAGAGCCTGGCGGTAAGCCTGCTGTGCCGCCTGATCATCGCCGCGGTTAAATGCTTCATATGCCGTCATGACATCCCGGCTAACACCTACACTAGCGCGATTTTTACTGATCGAGACCCGGCTTGCCTCTGAGCTTGTGAGCGGCTCACCAAATACGGGAGGCACAGCTGGGGCAGGCTCTACACTTGCTTGTGATTTAGCGCTTGGATTGGCTGCAACACGCTCTGGCCTAAGTGACGATGCCTCCAGCGGGGGCTGAGCGACGCTTTCGGCTGGAGTTTGAGTTTGGGCAGTCTCTGCCAGCGGCGGCTCTGAGAGTAGCGTCTCCGCACTAGCATCCTCTATGGTTGCGTTATTCGCTACGCCGGGCGTACTGGGTGCGGGCAGAGTCACAGGCTTTGCAATCATGACCTCGGGCTGAGTCAGGGAGCTGAGATACCAGAAGACACCTGCCCCTATCATCAGCAACAGCGACAGCAGCAACAAGCCCAGCATGAAAGGTGAGATACGTGTTTCCAGCTTTACTGCACTGGCTTTGGCTGCCAGCAGCTGTGCAGCGGCCCTTTGCCTGCTTGCGTTCTCTTGTGCCAGATTAACGCTGGCAGGTGCAGCCACATCCTCAGGCTTGCTCTCTTCCTGTGGGGCAAGTTCGAGCAGAAAATCCTCAACATCCGCTTTGTCCACGGACTGTTTACGAGCCTGTTCCGCCTTCTGTAGCGCGCTAATTAACAGACTCATTGATCATTCTCTGCAATTGCTGAGCAGGAAGATATTGCTTGTAACTGCTCAACTCATCACTTTCCAGGCTGGCATTCTGCAGCACCACGGGGCGCAGGAAGATAACTAACTCGGTCTTGACGTTGAAATTGCTACGTCCCGTGAACAACTTGCCCACCAGCGGAATCTTGCTGAGGCCAGGTACATGATCACTGGCTTGCTGGATATTGTCCTGCATCAAGCCGCCGAGCACGGCAGTATTGCCACTGTTGATACGCAGCACAGACTCCAGCTCACGCACCTGAATCTGCGGGATACGACTTTCAATGCGGGTGGTGCCCAAGCCTAATTGCGGGTTAGGGTCGGTACATAGCTAAGCACGCGGGAAATTGTCGGACGGATATTGATATTGACCGCGCCACTGTCATTGATCTGCGGGGTAACACTCATGACCACACCAACCGGCACTGTGTTGGGGGTGGTGGTGATGGATTGCAGGTTATTCGCGCCCAGTGTTGTGCCCTGCGAAATCTGCGACTGGATAGTGAAATACACCAAGTTATCCACGACCTTAAGTACAGCGGTCTGATTGTTGAGCACCATGAGCTTGGGGCTGGACAATACCTTGGTATTGCCAAATTGCTGCAGCAGGCGCAGGTTGAAATCAATATTGCTATTGGTGCTTGAATAGCCAACGCTGAATGGCACACTGGTGCCTGCAGTACCTGCAATTCCGGCTGGGGCCAGCACCGTGCTCAAGCCCAACTGGTTGGTCATATTGAAACCATTGCCCAGACGAGTCCAGTCTATGCCAGCCTGGTAGGTGTCGTTAAGCGTGACTTCGACAATAGAAGCCTCAATCAGCACCTGGCGCTTGGCGCTGGTCATGATCTTGTCGAGGAACTCTTGCACCTTCTCATGCTGTCGGCTGGTTGCACGTATGCTCACCATGCCCGCTTCCGGGCTGGCAATCACGGTGGCAGCAAACAGGGTTTTATATTCGGTACGAGCCTGCTCTCTATCTTCATTAGTAGTACGGCCACTTGCTGCGGCTGGCGTTACCGTGCCATCTTCTGCCGTCTGAGTTGCTGTCTCAGCCTGCTGCGCAGGGCTACCTGCGCGGGTGATGATGACCTCTTTATCGGTTTCAGCCAGGATATCTTGCAGATTCTGGATCAGGGTCTGCCAGAAATGATTCTTTGATTCACTATTAACGGCAGTGCGTGAGCTATTGGCAGCACCCGTGCCTGAAGTGCCAGAACTGGAGCTGCTGGCGCTACCACCTGCTCCGCTGGTAGTGGATGCACTACGTCCGGTACTGGCAATTTCAGCCGCAGCCCCTATAAATCCAACTGTATCGCGCGACATATTGACGTAATCCACCTTGTAACTTCGCAGCACAGGCATGTCAGGCACAATGCTCAGCACATTGCCGTCTACGCGATAGGTTAGGTCTACCTGTTTGGACAAGCGTTCCAGAATGGCAGGAAGGGTCTGGTCTACTGCATTCAGTGTCACGCGACCTTGAATGGCAGGATGGATATCGATATTAAGCTTGCTCTCACGCGCCAGCGCAAAGAGGATTTCTTTTACGGGCACATCGTTGACCACCACGCTATAAGTCTGCTCCTTGGTGCGTGGCTTGGGTGCAGGTAGATAGGCAGTGCTGCGGGCAGGCGCGGGAATGCTGGCGGCTAGCGCAGGATCAGGGATAGTCGGATTGATGTGGCCATCAATATGGCCGCTGGAAGGTGTGACGGCAGATTGATGCGCGCAGCTGGCCAAACCAAGCACGAATGGCAAGATCAGAATGCTGACAACGCGTGGCAAATGGCCGGACAAGACACAACTCCCCGTTAGATATTGATATTGTTTTGCTGAATTTATCTCACATTACAGCTGCATGCAATCAAGCTATTGATTTTGCGCTAATTCTTGCTTGATTCCAGCGATAGTTCGCAGATGAGCGTTTTGCTGCACCGCCGCTGGCAAACGATTGAGCTCGTCCAGAGCCTGCTGCCTGTCTGCAAATGTGCCGTAAAGCACCAGAACCCCTGATTCTTGCTGCGTTTCCAGCACATGCAACTCATCCAGCACCAGCTCAGGTAACCAAGCTTGCAACGCCTGTTGCAGCGTGCCGAGATTTTGTCCTCGAATCAGCTCCAGGCTAATGTCAGAATCGCTCTGAGCTGCTAGCCAATCGCCAGCTTCAGCGCGCCGTTGCTCAATCACGGACATCATACTTGGATTTTCTATTGCAGGGGGTGTAAAGGCTTGTAAAGCTGATGACTGAGGCGCTTGGGCGATGGGCCCAGGCGCAAAATAAACCCAGGCTGTTGCACTGATCAGTCCTATCGCCAACATACCTGCCATCAACCAGCGATACGGTAATGCGGGCGCAGACACGGCAGAAAAATCACTATCTTGTATGGCTGCCCGCACATGTCGGGGCGTGACTTGATAGGTATTGGCGGCAAAAGCCGCCAGCAAGGATTTATCCGCCAGAATATTCACCCGCCGCACCAGGCCATTAGCCTGGCGGGCCAGGCAGCGGACTGCACGCTGAGTAAATAGCGGCGGCCCGGCATATCCGGCAGCACGCAGGCGGAACATCAGGTAATCCCCCACTTCCTCGGACTTGAGCGGCCCGAGATAAAAACTATGGGTGATACGCTCCTTGAGCTGACGGATTTCGCGCAAGGCTAAATTATCATCAAGCTCTGGCTGGCCAAAGAGCACGATTTGCAAGAGTTTGTCGTGGCGGGTTTCCAGGTTGGTGAGCAAGCGGATTTCTTCCAGGGTAGCCAAAGGCATGCCCTGCGCCTCTTCGACAAACACCACCACCCTGCGCTTGGCCTCATGCTTTTCCAGCAAGAGTTGTTGCAATCGCTGCATCACCTCCAAGCGCCCTGCCTCCACACTGACGTCAAGATGCAATTCCTGAGCAATTGCATACAACACGTCTTCAGGTGCCATGCTGGGGTTGGCCAGGTAAACGCTGTCTACCTGGGACGGCAACTGCGCTTGTAGCATACGGCAGAGCATGGTCTTGCCACTGCCCACCTCTCCCACCACTTTGACGATGCCCTCGCCATGCAGAATGGCGTAGCGCACGGCCTCCAGCACTGCACCGCGGTTACCGCCAGTAAAGAAAAAATCGGTATTGGGGGTGATTTTAAAGGGCGGTTCTTTCAGGCCGAAGTGAGCGTAATACACTATTCGCCTTTGTAATCCTGCTGCAGTTGAATACGGCTATACAAGGTGGTGCGATTGATGCCTAAGAGCTTGGCGGCCTGGCTAAGATTACCGTGGGTAATTTTCATGGCAGCATCGACATAAGCACGCTCCCAGGATTTCAGCACCTGATCCAGATTGACATTGGCCTGCGTCTGCAGATGTTTGTGCGCTTGCGTTGCCATCGCGGCATCGTCACTGAGCAATGCTGTTTCACTAGGGCCACTCGCAGCACTGGCAAATCCGCTATGCATCAAATCAAGCTCGGATGCTAACTGCACATCACTGACAATACGCCCGGAATACTTGGCCACCAGGCGGATGATGATATTGCGCAACTCCCGCACATTGCCAGGGAAGTGGTAAGCCATCCAGCGCTGTCTGGCTTTTTCATCCAGTTCAAACGGCTGCTGCCCGGTTTCACGCGAATAAAACAGGTTGAAATGCTCCAGTAGCAATAATCTGTCCTGATCCAGATCGCGCAAAGGCGGCACACGCACAGCAAACACACTAAGTCGGTGGTAGAGATCAATTCGGAAATTGCCTTTACGCACCTCTTCCCGCAAATCACGATTGGTCGCCGCGACTATACGAGCGCGCGAGCGGCGGGTCTGAGTTTCCCCTATGCGTTGATACTCACCATTTTCCAGCACGCGTAACAGCTTGGATTGCAGCTCCAGCGGCAATTCGCCAACCTCATCCAAGAACAGCGTGCCTTCACCCGCATCTTCGAAATAGCCGGTATGGGCATTGGCAGCGCCAGTGAAAGAGCCCTTGCCATGTCCAAACAAGATGGATTCTGCCAAGTTGGGCGAAATCGCCGCACAATTTAATGATAGATAGGGCTGTTGTGAGCGGCGACTGAAGCGATGCAAGCAACTTGCCACCAACTCCTTGCCACTGCCCGACTCACCTTCGATCAACACCGGAAACGGCGCGTCGGCAAATTGCGTGATCTGTGTACGCAAGGTATCCATGGGCAAGCTTTTGCCCAGCAGACCCCAACCGTCATTCGCGGACTGATTCTCTCCCAGTTCGGCGTCCTGCAACTTCAGCGCGTTGTGCAAGAATTCGCGCAGCTTATCGACATCACAAGGCTTGGGAATAAAATCGACCGCACCCAAGGTCAGCGCATGCTTGACATTGACCTCTTCATTTTGCCCCGACAACACCAGAATCTTCATGGTGGGGGAATGGGCCAGCAACTCACCTATGACTTTGAAGCCCTCATCAGGCTTGTGCGGCACTGGCGGTAGCCCCAAGTCAACCAAGGCCAATGAAGGTGGCTCTGGCAACTGGCGCAACACGCTCTTGGCTTGGGTGCGTGACTCGGCAACGTAGACTTCAAAATCCTTGCCAAGCAAAAAATGTAGGGTATCGGAGATCAGTGGATCATCATCGATGATGATCAAGGTTGGGCGCAATGCAGCCATTAGCGCGGCTTTCTTGGAATCATGCGGGGGGAAGTATGAGCGTAAACCATGGCGCTACTATAAGCATATCGCCATGTTCACACAAGATTAGTACCGTTGACGGATTCAAGCCATGTTACTGAAGACGCATGGCGGGAGAACTTAGAACATGTCCTAACAAGCTCTCCATGCACGCATTGCGCAAACTTGCACAAATCGAATCTGAAGCGTGTCAGAGAGCAAATTGCAGCTGCATTAAAGCGCTAAAGTTAGCATTAGCACGGGTGCTAGGAATGGTTAAAGCTAGGGCTTGGGTTGATACTGCGCACCACTGTGGGTGCTCAGCTCAATGGCCTAACGCTTGAATTGCTTGGTGGGCTTGGGAGCGCGATTCGTCACATCAAGATGACGGAAAGTAATACGACCCTTGCCTAAATCATAAGGTGACATTTCCACTGAAACACTGTCACCCGCCAAGATACGAATATGGTGCTTGCGCATTTTGCCGCCAGTGTAGGCAATGATCTGATGACCGTTATCCAGTATGACCTTGAAACGAGAGTCTGGCAGCACCTCGTCCACTTTACCTTGCATCTCAATCAGTTCTTCTTTAGCCATAATTACTCCTATATTTTTCTGTATGGGTAATACCTTAAGCGCGCTCTCCACAGTCCATCATCCACATTGCAACTTATTACTATGCAAGCGGCAGGCGGTAACGGCACCTATTTGTACCGTCCGAGAAATTGCTAGCCGGAAGGGAAAGTAGGCCACACGGTAAGGCTTTAACGCTGTGGACTGGTTGCATCAAGCACTATTGCAACTAATAAGGCCTGAATCGATGAGGAGTGCAAAACAACAGTGGCGGCAGTCTACGGCTTACGCCTTGAGGTGTCCATCAATAATTCAAGCACATAGGCCATCTAAGCTGCTGATCAAATGGGCTGCTGATCAAATGGCCTTGATCAATCTTCAATCTACCCGTTTTGTTGCGTCACTCCCTACATCCCACCCGCATAAATCAACACGCTGGATGCTACTGGCGCCATGGCTGACAGCAGCCAAGGACAGCATGCTCGCCTAGTGCAACTGGCGAATCAAATGAGGATATTTAAGGGAGGAATGTGGGGTGGCTGATGGGGCTCGAACCCACGACAACTGGAATCACAATCCAGGGCTCTACCAACTGAGCTACAGCCACCATTGAAACTACGACATCTAACAGTGTATGGCCTGCCCGACAGGAATCGAACCTGTAACCCCCAGCTTAGAAGGCTGGTGCTCTATCCGGTTGAGCTACGGGCAGATTGTCGGACAATCTATACATTGAAGAATTTGGTCGGGGTGGAGAGATTCGAACTCCCGACATCCTGCTCCCAAAGCAGGCGCGCTACCAGGCTACGCTACACCCCGAGGGCGAGAAATATAGCGCACTCCAGAGGGAAGGTCAAACTGATTCTGCTAAAATAGCGCATTATTTTTGAAAAAAATGTCATGTCAGCCAACATCATTAACGGTAAAGCAATAGCAGAAGCAACGCTAGACGAGATTAAATCATTGATTGAAAAGCGCTTGGCCCAAGGCCAGCGTGCGCCCACTCTGGCGGTGATTTTGTTAGGCACGGATGCAGCTTCGGCCATCTATGTACGCAACAAACGCCTCGCTTGTGAGAAAACCGGCATCCGCTCTCTGGCTTATGATCTCCCCGCCAGTACCAGCGAGGCCGATTTACTGGCTTTGATCCAGCAGCTGAATGATGATGATGAGGTGGATGGCATTCTGGTGCAGTCACCACTGCCTGCCCATATAGAAGAAAAGAAGATTATAGAGACCATCAGCGCCAGCAAGGATGTTGATGGCTTCCATCCCTACAATATTGGTCGACTGGCCGTGCGCCAACCTACCCTACGCTCTTGCACCCCCTACGGCGTGATCAAGCTGCTGCAATCTACGGGCGTCAATATCCTCGGGTTAGACGCCGTCGTGGTGGGTGTTTCTAATCATGTGGGCAGACCCATGGCGCTGGAATTACTGCTGGCAGGCTGTACCGTCACCAGTTGCCATCGCCACACCAAGGATTTACGTGCAGCAGTTGAACGTGCCGACTTGGTGGTTGCTGCGGTAGGCAAGGCTGGCCTAATCAAGGGTGAGTGGATCAAACCTGGTGCCATCGTCATCGACATTGGTATTAACCGTTTGCAAGATGGCAGCTTGTGCGGCGATATTGAATTTGCCACTGCCAGCCAACGTGCGGCATGGATTACTCCAGTGCCTGGCGGTGTGGGCCCCATGACGGTTGCTACCCTGATGCAGAACACCCTGAAAGCCCTGGAATTGCGCGAAGCTGGCAAGCTAGCGAGTTAATTTCAGCGGGTAATTTCACCGCACATACAAAATAGCCTCATAAACTATGCAAGCCTTGCGAGACAAGGCTTTTGCATCGCCCAATTATTCCGTGTACACTTGCGCCTGCTTTATTTTTCTGTTAATCGAAAATTAACTTAAGGCGCACATGGCTGAAGCAATTACACGACAGTTTGTTCCTTACCAGCCCAAGGCTGATGAGGAATATATGAATGACAAGCAACTCAATCATTTCCGCAAGATTTTGAACGACTGGAAAGCAGAGCTGAGTCATGATATTGATCGCACGGTACATACCATGCAAGACGAAGTCACCATGTTTGCTGACCCTAACGACCGGGCTAGCCAAGAATCCGACATGGCCCTCGAATTGCGTAACCGTGACCGCGAGCGCAAGCTGATCAAGAAGATAGACGAAACCCTGTCCAAGATTGATGAAGGCGACTATGGCTATTGCAATGGTTGTGGTGTGGAGATCGGGCTTAAACGCTTAGAAGCACGTCCTACTGCTACACTGTGCATAGATTGCAAGACGCTGGATGAAATCCGCGAAAAGCAAGTAGCCAAATAAGCTTTCTGCTTTTGTTCTTCCATGCGGATCTAGTATCACGCATGCGGAGAGCGACGCACTATAAACCGTAATGCGCCTATCATCTTTACGATTTATAAAAGCAGCCTAGCAGCATTAACAGGATAATAAAAAAGGCCGGATTTTCATCCGGCCTTTTTGTTTGCCCAGTCTGACCTGAATCAGACTGGCTAAATGCTAAGCTTATGCGTCAGACGCATCGCTAGCTGGTTCTTCAGCGGCAGGCGGGTCAAGCAAGACCTTGGCGCTCAGACGTACACGACCCTTGTCGTCCACTTCCAGTACCTTAACCTTAACTACTTGGCCTTCCTTGAGGAAGTCCGCCACGGCATTCACGCGCTGATGCGCAATTTGCGAGATGTGCAGCAAGCCATCCTTGCCAGGAATCAGCGAAACAATCGCACCGAAGTCCAGCAGCTTGATCACAGTGCCTTCATAGACCTGGCCCACTTCCACTTCAACCGTGATCAGCTCGATACGACGCTTGGCTTCTTCGCCTGCTTCTGCGCTGACACAACCGATCTTGATGGTGCCATCTTCTTCGATGTCGATAGTGGTGCCAGTTTCTTCGGTCAAGGCACGGATTACAGCACCACCCTTGCCGATCACATCACGGATTTTCTCCGGATTGATCTTCATGGTGATGATGCGCGGGGCAAAGGCAGACAGCTCTTGGCGTGTCTCGCCCTGGGCTTCCTTCATCAGGCCGAGAATGTGCAAACGACCTTCCTTGGCCTGGGACAATGCAACACGCATGATGTCTGCAGTAATGCCAGTGATCTTGATGTCCATTTGCAAGGCAGTAATACCTGTTTCAGTACCTGCTACCTTGAAGTCCATATCACCCAGGTGATCTTCATCACCAAGAATGTCGGTCAGCACGGCAACACGGTTACCTTCCTTGATCAGACCCATGGCAATACCAGCCACATGCGCTTTCACTGGAACACCAGCATCCATCAGAGACAGGCAGCCACCACAGACAGACGCCATGGAGCTGGAACCATTGGATTCAGTGATTTCGGAAACCACACGGATGGTGTAACCAAACTCTTCCTGGCTAGGCAATACTGCCAGCAAGGCGCGCTTGGCCAGACGACCGTGACCGATTTCTCTACGCTTAGGTGTACCTACGCGACCAGTTTCACCAGTGGCGTATGGAGGCATGTTGTAGTGCAGCATGAAGCGGTCTGTGTATTCACCTTGCAAGGCGTCAATCACTTGCTCATCACGGCCTGTGCCCAAGGTAGCAACAACCAGTGCCTGAGTTTCGCCACGTGTGAACAAAGCAGAACCATGGGTGCGTGGCAGTACGCCAGTACGAATGCTGATAGGACGCACGGTACGGGTATCACGACCATCGATACGTGGTTCACCGTTCAGGATCTGGCTACGTACAACCTTGGCTTCTAGATTGTGCAGAATGGACTTGATTTCGTTGGCTTCGCTGGCAGAAGTTTCTTCAGTCACCAGCTCGCCCAGTACACGGCTCTTGATTTCATCAAGCTTGGTAGAACGTGCACCCTTGGACTTGATTTGATAAGCCGCGTTGATGTCATCACCCGCAGTGGCGGTGACTTTTTCAATCAGCGCGGTATTTTCTTCTGGCGGGGTCCAGTCCCATGGCTCATTACCAACTTCAGCCACCAGTTCGTTGATGGCGTTGATGACGGCTTGCATTTGTTCATGACCGTAAACCACGGAACCCAGCATGATATCTTCTGGCAATTCGCGCGCTTCGGATTCCACCATCAAAACTGCGCTGTCGGTTGCAGCAACCACCAGGTCCAGTTGGGTTTCCTTCAGCTGACTGGCTGTGGGGTTCAATACATACTCACCGTTGATGTAACCAACGCGAGCAGCACCGATAGGGCCGTAGAAAGGAATGCCAGACAGCGCCATGGCTGCAGAAGCACCAATAATCGCAGGGATATCGGAATCGATTTCGCTATCGGACGACATCACAGTCGCCACAACCTGCACTTCATTGTAGAAAGCTTCTGGGAAAAGGGGGCGCAGTGGTCTATCGATCAAACGGGAAGTCAGCGTTTCCTTTTCGGAAGGACGGCCTTCACGCTTGAAGAAACCACCGGGAATCTTGCCAGCAGCATAAGTACGCTCTTGGTAGTCCACGGTCAATGGGAAGAAATCTTGACCAGGCTTAACTTCACGCTTGCCTACCACGGTCACCAGGACCACGGTATCGCCATAGCTAACTACGACTGCACCATCTGCCTGGCGAGCAATTTCGCCAGTTTCAATAGTCAGCTCATGCTGACCATAGGTAATCGTTCTCTTGATTGCCGTCACAATATTTGTCCTTTAATAAAAAAATAAGCCGATAAGCATCGCGTTTCCGCTTTGCTTTCGGCTTATCCTATGAATTCACAAGTGCGCGATGATTACTTACGCAGGCCCAAACGCTCGATCAAAGTACGATAGCGATCAGCATTCTTGCGCTTGAGGTAATCCAGCAACTTGCGGCGCTGGCTTACCAACTTCAGCAGACCACGACGGGAGTGGTGATCCTTGGCATTGCTCTTGAAATGCTCGGTAAGGTAGGTGATACGGGCGCTTAGAAGTGCTACTTGAACTTCTGGGCTACCTGTATCGTTTGGAGCCTGTTGGAAATCAGCAACGATCTTTGCTGTTTCTTGTACTGTAATTGCCATAACTTAATCCTAATGTTTGAGATGTGTTTTGCGTCAATGCAAATGCAGGCTACTTCAATCCCGCTAGAGCATTCATTTACAATCAACTTTTCGATTATAACGCTATTTGGGCGTGAGTTCAATGAAGCAATATGGGCGCGCTGGTATAAGTGGGAGGTCAGTTGCTGATCAATCAAACACTCATGATCAACAAGCCACTTTTGCAAAATGCTGCTAATGCGCGAGAGGGGAAACCGTTGTATTTAACTTGCCTGGCTAAGCAAGCGTTTGGGCGCTATAGATCCGCGGGATGTTTGCTCCCCTATACCCAGGAAGACACCATCTTCGGAGTAAATTCTGAACAAACCATCGATTTTCAAGCCTGATTTCCAGACCTCTTGGCCGCGCAATAAATAAAACGCGCTATCGGCATCTATGGTGACTTCGGGCAAGTCCTCAATCGCTACATCGGGCCCCAAAAGCACTTGGTCACGCTGCTCTAGCGACATTTGCTCTAGCTGTTCTATGGTGACCGCATCTTCCAAGTGGAAGTGCGCGGTATTCAAACGACGCAAGCCTGCGAGGTGAGCACCACAGCCCAGCGCTTCGCCTATGTCTTCTGCCAGCGTACGGATATAAGTGCCCTTGCTACAGCTGACAACAATATCGAAGCACGCATGCTCCAGCGTATCGGATTCCAGCTGGATATCATGAATGGTAATGCGTCTGGCTGGCCGCTCAATATCCACGCCCTTGCGCGCGTATTCGTACAAGGCCTTGCCCTCATGCTTCAGCGCAGAATACATAGGCGGGACTTGATCTATTTCACCGATAAACTGCTGCAAAGTCGCTAGCAACTGTGCCAAGGTCACCTGCACTGGGCGTGTTTGCAGTATTTCGCCTTCGGCGTCACCCGTTGTGGTGGTGCTGCCTAGTTGCACACGGGCTCTATAGGATTTATCAGCATCCAGCAGAAAGTGGGAAAATTTGGTGGCCTCACCAAAACAGATAGGCAGCAAGCCACTGGCTAGCGGGTCCAGACTGCCGGTGTGCCCGGCTTTTGCTGCTTGAAATAGGCGCTTAGCGATTTGCAGCGCCTGGTTGGAGGAAATACCCAAAGGCTTGTCCAGCAACAAGACGCCATCAATACGACGCTTGATACGTTTGAATTGCACGCCTAACTTGCCTTTTAATCGTCTTCTGGGTCTTGCTCGCGCTCACCAGGAGGTAACACCTCATCAATCAACTTGGCAATGTGCATGCCATGGTCAATTGAGGCGTCATAGTTGAAATGCAGTTGCGGCACCGTGCGCAGCAGCAAACGCTTGGCTAGCTGGCTGCGCAGAAAACCTGCGGTTTTTTCCAGCCCCTTCTGCAATTCGGGCGTGCCTGCAGCTGCGGTGTAGTAAATCTTGGCATGCGCCATATCGCCGCTTACCTCAACTTCAGTCACCGTCACCATGGACACGCGTGGGTCTTTGACCTCGAATTGCAGCAGATCAGCGAGTTCACGCTGAATCTGCTCGGCCACACGGTCGCTTCTTGAAAATACCTTGGCCATAAACTACAGAGTTCTCGCCACTTCCACGACTTCAAAGACTTCGAGCAAATCGCCGACTTCGATTTCGTTGTAACCCTTCAAGGATAAGCCGCACTCAAAGTTAGCCTTCACTTCCTTGACGTCATCCTTAAAGCGCTTCAAGGAATCCAGATCACCGGTATGGATGACCACGTTGTCACGGATCAAGCGTATCTTGGAGTTACGACGGATGAGACCATCCTGCACATAACAACCAGCAACAGCACCAATCTTGGAAATACGGAACACTTCACGCACTTCCACGGTACCAATGATGTTTTCCTTCTGCTCTGGCGACAACATGCCACCCAAGGCTGCGCGCACTTCATCCACAGCTTCGTAGATGATGGTGTAGTAACGTACATCCACGCCTGAGCTTTCGATCAGCTTGCGCGCTCCGGCATCGGCACGTACGTTAAAGCCGATAATCACTGTCTTGGAAGCCGCTGCCAGATTGACATCAGACTCGGTAATCGCACCCACACCTGTGTGAATGATATTGACCTTAACCTCGTCGGTGGACAATTTTTGCAGCGAAGTCGCCAGCGCTTCGTAAGAGCCTTGTACATCGGACTTGATGATCAATGGCAAGACCTTGACTTCGCCTTCGCCCATTTGCTCGAACATATTTTCCAGCTTGGCGGCTTGTTGCTTGGCCAGCTTGACGTCACGGAACTTGCCTTGACGGAACAAGGCAATTTCTCGCGCCTTGCGCTCATCATTCAGCACAATGACTTCTTCACCTGCGCTAGGCACATCAGAAAGGCCGAGAATTTCCACCGGAATCGATGGGCCAGCTTCTTTCACATCCTGACCAGACTCATCCAGCATGGCACGCACACGGCCATAGGTGGAACCTGCCAGAATCATGTCGCCACGCTTCAGCGTACCAGCTTGTACCAGAATGGTAGACACTGGGCCACGACCCTTGTCCAGACGACCTTCAATCACCAGGCCCTTGGCCGGGATATTCTTAGGTGCGGTCAGCTCCAGCACTTCTGCTTGCAGCAATACCGCTTCCAGCAGATTGTCTATGCCCAGACCAGTCTTGGCAGAGACTTCGACAAACATGGTGTCGCCACCCCAATCTTCAGGCACGACTTCATGTGTCACCAACTCTTGCTTCACACGTTCTGGATTGGCTTCGGATTTATCAATCTTGTTGACTGCAACCACCAGAGGCACACCTGCCGCCTTGGCATGGTGCACAGCTTCTATGGTTTGTGGCATCACGCCATCATCCGCTGCTACCACCAGAATCACCACGTCAGTGGCCTTGGCACCACGTGCACGCATCGCAGTAAAGGCTTCGTGACCAGGGGTATCCAGGAAGGTCACCATGCCACGCGGGGTTTCCACATGGTAGGCGCCGATATGCTGGGTAATACCGCCAGCTTCACCAGAAGCTACACGGCTACGGCGAATGTAATCGAGTAGCGAGGTTTTACCATGGTCGACGTGACCCATGACGGTCACTACTGGTGGACGTGATTCCTGAATAGCTTCTGCATGTTCAGCATCATCGAGGAAGGTTTCCGGGTCGTTAGACGCTGCCGCCTTGGCATTGTGGCCCATTTCCTCAACGATAATAATCGCGGTTTCCTGATCTAGCACTTGGTTGATGGTGACCATCATGCCCATTTTCATGAGCGTCTTGATCACTTCGCTCGCCTTCACGGCCATCTTGTGCGAGAGATCACCCACCGTAATGGTTTCAGGTACCAATACATCATGAACGATAGGTTCAGTCGGTGCATTGAAGGCGTGTTGTGCATCATTGCCTTTTTGCGCCTTACCCTTGGTTTTATGTGCGCGCCAACCTGGTGTGGCAGCAGCATCACCACGGGTCTTCACCCCTGGACGCTTCTTGCTATCCTTATCTGCCCACTCCTTAGCACTGCCCTTGCCTGACTTCTTGGCATTCTTATCTTCAGCCTTAGGCGCTTCCTTGGCTGCGGGCTTGTGCAATGTACCTTCAGAGAGCTTGCTGGCATTGGCAGCGGCTGCTGCCGCGCGCTTGGCTTCTTCTTCCTGACGGCGCTGCGCCATTTCTTGCTTCTTGCGCAGCTCTTCAGTTTGAATAGCAACCAGA
This sequence comes from Methylobacillus glycogenes JCM 2850, assembly GCF_000617925.1. Lineage (GTDB taxonomy): Bacteria > Pseudomonadota > Gammaproteobacteria > Burkholderiales > Methylophilaceae > Methylobacillus > Methylobacillus glycogenes. The sequence continues at coordinate 2,810 of NZ_BAMT01000006.1, read as the reverse complement.
GCGGCGTGACGCTTGGCTTCACGCTCACGCAGGGCAAGCTCATCCGCACCCAAGATTTCCTTGACGGTGAGCTTGGTACGTACAGGTTCAGCAGGTTTTTCTTCCGCAGCTACGACGGGTTCTGCAACAGGCGCTTCAGGTTCCGGCTCTGGCGCAGCTTCAACCACGGGCTCTGGCTCAGGGATGACTTCAACCACAGGCTCTGGCTCTACTTCAGGAGCAGCGGCTTCAACTTCAGCCACCGCTTCTAGTACAGGCTCAACCACCACTTCAGCAGCAGTTTCTTCAACAAAGCTTTCTGCTGACTCAGCGCTCAATTCTTCTTCAGCAACAGGATCTTGCGTAGGATCACGACGTACCAATACACGCTTTTTGCGCACTTCAACCTGTATCGTCCTCGCCTTACCGCTGCTGTCCGATTTTTTGATCTCAGTAACCTGCTTACGCGTGAGGGTGATCTTGGTCTTGGCAGTCTCAGAGCCATGCTCTTTGCGCAGATATTCCAAGAGCGAGTTCTTGTCTTGCTCAGTCAACGTGTCATCGGATGCCCGCTTAGTGACACCTGCACCTTTCAATTGCTCCAGAAGCAGTTCAGTCGGCAGCCCTAATTCACTGGCAAACTGTGCTACGCTCGATTGTCCCATCCTGTTACTCCAGTCTCTTTCTGTTTGCACTGACTAACAGTGCATTTCTGCTACGCTCTAACTTTTGCCTTAGGCAAACCAAGGCGCACGCGCGGTCATGATCAATTGCTTGGCGCGCTCAACATCCATGCCGGTCAATTCAACCAAGTCGTCAACAGCCAAATCAGCGAGATCATCCATCGTCGTTACACCCTTACCTGCCAGGGTACGCGCGGTGGAATCATCCATACCATCCATATGCAATAGATCGTCAGCGGCTTCGCCTACCTTTTCTTCCTTGGCAATCGCCTCGGTCAGCAGGGCAGCACGTGCACGCTTGCGCAATTCATTGATGGTGTCCTCATCAAACGCTCAATTTCGCTCATCTCGGCCAGCGGTACATAGGCAATTTCTTCCAGAGTGCTGAAACCTTCTTGCACCAGGATGTCCGCCACTTCTTCATCTACATCCAGCTTCTCGACAAACAGGCTGAGAATGCCGGTGTGCTCTTCTTCGTTCTTCTTCGCAGCTTCTTCTTCAGTCAGAATATTCAGCGTCCAACCAGTCAGCTCAGATGCGAGTCTGACGTTTTGGCCGTTACGACCAATGGCCTGGGCCAGTTGTTCTTCATCGACAATGACGTCCATGCTGTGCGCATCTTCGTCCACCACAATGCCGGAAACTTCTGCAGGTGCCATGGCGTTAATCACAAACTGCGCAGGCTCCATAGACCAGAGCACAATATCCACACGCTCACCGGCCAACTCACCAGTCACCGCTTGTACGCGTGAACCACGCATACCTACGCAAGTGCCTACAGGATCCAGACGTTGGTCGTTAGACTTCACCGCAATCTTGGAACGCAGACCAGGATCACGTGCCGCAGAACGAATTTCCAACAGGCCTTCTTCAATTTCAGGCACTTCCAGGTCAAACAACTTGATCAGGAATTCAGGTGCAATACGCGACAGTATCAATTGCGGACCACGGCCACCGCGTTCGATACGCGACAAATAGGCGCGCACGCGGTCACCCACTCGCAAATTTTCCTTAGGGATCATGTGTTCGCGCGGCAGCATGGATTCAATCCTGCCCACCTCGATAATGGCATTGCCCTTTTCCATGCGCTTGATCACACCAGTCACCAGGTGCTCTTTGCGTGCGAGGAAATCATCGAGAATTTGCTCGCGCTCAGCTTCACGCACTTTTTGCAAAATCACCTGCTTAGCAGCTTGGGCGCCAATTCGGCCAAACTCTACAGACTCAAGCGGCTCTTCAATGTAGTCACCTATGGACAGATTGGCAGCGCGCTCGTCATCCTGTGCAATTTGAGCTGCTGGATTTTCCAGCAACTCATCTTCAACAATTTGCCAGCGGCGGAAAGAATTATATTCGCCGTTTTCGCGATTGATCTCGACGCGGACATCCGCATCATCAGGGAAACGCTTCTTGGTGGCTGAAGCCAGCGCTAATTCCAGCGCTGTGAAAATAACCGTCTTGGCCACGTTCTTCTCGTGGGCCAAGGCATCAACCAATAGTAAAATTTCGCGACTCATTTCAATCTCCGCCAAATGTTGGGTGTTTAGAACTCAGGCGCTAACTTGGCCTTATCGATATTGGAAAGCGCTACATGATGTAGCACGCCTTCGCACTCAATGGCCAACTGGTCCTGCTCCAAACCACGCAATATACCTACAAAATTTTTACGTCCTTCAACGGGAACACGTAACTTCACTTGTGCACGTTCACCATTGAAGCGCACAAAATCGGCTTCTTTCTTCAATGCCCTGTCCAAACCGGGGGAAGAAACTTCCAATCTGTCGTAATCTATGTCGTGCTCAACGGCCAGCAAATCACTCAAGTGATTACTCACCAGTACGCAGTCATCAATATTGATGCCTTCCGGCTTGTCTATAAACAAGCGAATCAACTTGCCTCGATTGCTGATTTCCATATCAACCAGCTCATAACCGAGCTGACTCAATGACTTATCCAACAATGCGTTCAAATCCTGCATAGCGAACCCTAATGCTGAGGTTTTACAAATAAAAAATGGGCTATAAGCCCATCTCAAAAGAGTTACATTATATCAATCACCACAAGCAATTGATAATACAAATAGCACAAAAACAAAAGCCCTCTTAAAGAGGGCTCTTGCGGAATTCCAGAGAAACTCTGGAACTTAAA
>NZ_BAMT01000007.1 GCF_000617925.1 Methylobacillus glycogenes JCM 2850 | reverse complement strand
AAAGCCTCTCGCAATAGCTGAAGTAGCGAGAAGCCCTCCCGCCTCCCGCTATATCTACCTCGCCAGCAAATCTATCGCCGTAAGAATGACATAGGTAGTAGGGTCATACACCACGTTATAGCCCTGGTAATAACCAATCACATACCCTGGAGGCGGTGGAGGCAGCGTGCGCAACACATGCACAGGCACTGGTGTGATATACGGCCTATATGCCGGAATCACGGCATACCCAGGCTGGAAATAAGGCCTATGATCATGCCGCACACCACGCAGGCTGCGTTGGTATTGCGATTGCAGACGATACCTATCGGCATCACGGAAATGATAGTGCACATCCTGATGTACGATCACAGGGCGTGACTGCGCTTGCCAGCGCCCATCGCCGTGATCATGGCGATACTCATGCCGGTTATCACGACCACGTTCATAGCCACGATCATGTCCGCGCTTATGATCTTTATCCCAATGCTTTTCATGCCGCGGGCCGTTATCGCGCCTGTCATCTCTATCGGCATAGGCCGGGGCGCTACTCAGCATTCCGCCCAGCAGTATCATTGCCAACGCACTCAGGCTAATCTTGCTGAAGCTGGTCTTGCTCACGCTCATTGCGCTAAAACTTGTCTTGCTCACGGGTGTACTCATTTTGCTCTCCTTCAAACGCAGCGCTGTGGCTGCAATCCCCGTTTTATTCATCAAACTTTTATCGTTATTATGTTGAGTACTTAAGTCTTACTCTCTGTAATCTGGCGGCACAGCAGAAGGCAGGGCTGCACCACGATAGCCCGGGGGCGGAGGTGGTGGCGGGGTTACCGCTGCACGCGGGGCTGAGCCAAGCTGAGGTTGGTTATATTGCTGCCGCGCCAGGCTGGCCGAGACTGCAACCTTGTGACCCTTGGCATACATGCACTGGGTATAGGCATTGTCATAGCGCTGCTGTGCACCTTCATAAGAATCGGCAGCAATGGCCGAACCTGCCATGGTGCCCACCAGCAAGCCCGAGCCTGCACCTACAGCGGCACCCTGATGACCACCCGCCGCAGCGCCTAGCAAACCACCAACCACGGTACCGACCGCAGCGCTGGTGAGCGCGCTTTCTTTGGCGGTTTCCTTGGCCGAACCACTTTGTTGCAGACCAAACTGGCGGCAAACGCCATCGTCATAACGAAACTGGTCAAAGCCCTTGCCCGAACCTGGCAATGCCATGCGGCTGGGGCCATCTGGCGGCAAGGTCGCGCACGCACCAAGCAACAGGGCGGGTAATAATGCAATCGCAATTTTCATGATCTATCCTTGAACGGCTATCAACGCAGGCCTTAGTTGGCAGGTTGTGCCGGGACTTTTTGCCAGCCTTGCGGGCATTCCTTGACGTAAGGGTAGTAAGCCTCGGCGGGCTTGCAGTAATACCAGTAGCCACTATCGGCCTGGGGCGACGGAGCTTGCGCCTGCTGCGGTGTCTGCTCGATATACACTGGCGGTGCCACTTGCACCGGGGCGGGTGTCACGATGACAGGCGGGGTGTAGGGATACGGCGGCACTGCATAATATGGGCTTGGATAGTAAGGGCCGGGGTAATAGGCACGCGGGTAATAAGGCCCCCAGCCCGGGCCAGGGCCATAAAAACCAGGGCCAACATAGATGCCTACACTGGCACCACCACGCCTGTGGCCGCCATGCCAGGGGTCAGCCTGCGCTGTGGCACTTAAGGTCAGACCAGCCAGCAGACCTAGCATGAGCAGGGTGCGGGGGGACTTTAATCTATCACTCGCTGTACGCATTTCTCATTCTCCAAAACCACGGATGGTGTGGTTAATGATTGAGACTAGCGCGGCAAATGCAGAGTTTTGAAGACTTGTGTAAAGATGGGTAAGTGTTCGTAAACGTTGTGCCTGTGTCTGCAAGCTTGATAGCGCGTTGAGGCTGCGCATGGGCATGCCGTCATAACATTGCAACAAAGTTGCTAATCCTGGCCTAACTGTTCTAAAATGACTTGTCGTTTGTTAACTCGCTGCTCGTCAAAGAAGTCGCATCATCAACGCTCTCAAACAAAAAATCTTCAACTGGGACAAGCTGGGCAATTTTGTTTCCCTGCTCTGTCTGGTGCACTGTCTGGTGCTGCCTTGGTTGGCCATGTTCATGCCCTTGTCGGTGTTTCTCGATGAAAGCGTGCATGTCTGGCTGTTTGCCGCCTTGCTGCCCGCTGCAGTGTTTGGTGCCTGGTCTGGCTGGCGTCACCATGCCGACCTCAAACCCAGTTTGCTGCTGGCCAGCGGTTTGATTTTGGTGGGCTGTGCTGCTTTTCTGCCCATGAATACCGCGGCGGAAATTGCGTTGACCATACCAGGCAGTCTGCTGCTGATTGCAGGCCACAGCCTCAATCGTCGTTTGCAGGCGCTTTCTCACTTTGCTGCCATGCAGCATGAGAACTCCTGAAAAATCCCGACAAAACTCTATCTCTAGCGTCAAAATTCAAAAATTCCTGGCACTCCGCCTTTGTGCCTTTGCCCATATAGGGCTATAGTCTGGGCTGGGAGTCGTTGTACCGACTTGTATATTGCTGTGTGGCCGGACGGGCTCTCGTTTCTTTCCACCCACTTAATAAGAAGCAATCATCATGAGTACAAATAGCGCAGATATTGGCCTCATCGGTTTAGCCGTCATGGGTCAGAACTTGGCATTAAACATCGCAGATCATGGCTACACGATCTCGGTATACAACCGCAATCCTGAAAAAACCCGCGATTTCATCGCCCACTGCAAGGACAACGAACCCGCTGCTGAACGCCTGCAGGGTTTTGAAGATCTCGCCACCTTTGTCCTCAGCATCAAACGCCCGCGCAAGATCGTTCTGCTGGTCAAGGCTGGCAGCGCCACCGATGTCACTATCAATGCCTTGATCCCCTTCCTGGAAGAAGGCGACATCATTATTGATGGCGGCAATGCCTTGTGGACAGACACCATACGCCGCGAGAAAGAATTACGTGCCAAGGGTCTGGAATTCATAGGCTCTGGCGTTTCTGGCGGTGAAACTGGCGCCCGCTTCGGCCCTTCGCTCATGCCCAGCGGCACCCGCAAGGCCTGGTCCTCGCTGGAGCCTATCTGGCGTGATATCGCCGCCAAGGTAGACCCACGCACGGGCAACCCGATTGAAGGCGGCACACCTGGCAAACCTGTACAAGGCGGCTTTGCCTGTGCCGAGTACATAGGCCCTGATGGTGCAGGCCATTACGTCAAGATGGTGCACAACGGTATCGAATACATCGATATGCAGCTGATCTGCGAACCTACTGGCTCATGAAGAACTTGCTGGGCATGCGCGCCGACGAAATAGGCAAGGTATTTGAGGAATGGAACAAGGGTGAACTATCCAGCTTCCTGATCGAGATCACTGGCGATATCCTGCAACAGAAAGACCCGGCGGGTGAGGGCTTCCTGGTGGACAAGATTATGGATGCCGCAGGGCAGAAGGGCACAGGTCAGTGGACAGCTGCCAATGCGCTGGAACTGGGTTCTCCCGCCAATGCAATTGCAGCAGCGGTGTTTGCGCGTGCCTTGTCCACAGTCAAGGATGAGCGCGTAGAAGCCAGCAAGATACTCAAGGGGCCGGAAATCAAGCTGGAATCCGACCGCAAGAAGCTGATCGAATCCATACGTAATGCGCTGTATTGCTCCAAGATTTGCGCCTACGCCCAAGGCTTCCAGCTCATAGACAAGGCGCAAGTGCCTATAACTGGAAACTCAACTTTGGTGAGATTGCGCAGATCTGGCGTGGTGGTTGCATCATACGCGCGCGCTTCCTGCAGAAGATTACCGATGCTTACGCCCTGGACTCACGCTTGAAGAACCTGATGCTGGACCCTTACTTCACCGAAGCTTTGGAAGAAGGCCAATCCAGCTGGCGTGAGGTGGTGTCACTGGCGGTGCGCAATGGTATTCCGGCCCAGGCCTTCTGCGCCGCGCTGTCCTACTATGACGGCTACCGCAGCGCCAGCCTGCCTGCCAATCTGTTGCAAGCCCAGCGTGACTACTTCGGTGCGCATACCTATGAGCGTACCGATCAGCCACGTGGTCAGTTCTTCCACGTGGATTGGCCGGAGCCAGGTCGTCCGCAGCTGGATGCTTAAAAGCAGTTCACACTAAATCTTGCAGGCTTTAAGGTCTGCTAAAAAGCCTGGCCCCTGGTGGGGTTACCACCAGGGGCCAGCGCATTTTCTCTTTGACTCAATTCGGCTTTGAGTTAATAGAGTTCATGCGCTTGAGTTAACTCGCAATGCATTAATCCGCATCAAGCTGTTGCGCAATCGCGCGCAGCTCAGCCTGCGGGTCTGTAAATTCTTCGTACTCATGTTTGCTACGCTTGTACCAGTAGCGGCTGTTCCACTCATCCCCTTCTATCTTGTGCAATACCGCATGCACAGTGTGCCTCGGCACTTTCGATATCCTGGGCAATATTGTGCGCACCATGCCAGTCTCCGGCCAATGCCAATTTCACCGCTTGTTGCAAAGACATGCTGTCCTCCTATTTCTGCACCTTTAGTCCGCAAAATTTGCAGGGATGTCTACCTAAAACCCTGCATGATTTGTAGGAAATCCCATCTGTTGCATCGCATACCCTCATGCCGCTTAAATCTAACACCATGATTTTAAATCATTAAATAATTTTCTCCGAGTCAAGGTTCAGCTGGCCTCGTATTTGCTATATATTGCTTATATTTTTACTATGATTTTCTCATGATAAGCAATTCACCGCATAGGTCGCTGGCGTATTTCTTTCTACTAAGTTATCTCGCACTACTGGCATTGGCGCTAGATACCATCAAACTGCAACAAGCTTGGGATAGCGGCTTACCTGCTTTTGCCTTTATCGTCGCAAGCTGGCTGTGCTACAGCGTTTACTACTTGCTGCCCAGCATGGTATTGACCTGGCTGACCCAGCTTGTGCTGCCGCGCAAGCCAGTGTTCTCTTATGCCATGGCCGTCATCACCACCTCGCTGACCAGCCTGCTGCTTTATGCCAATGCCAAGCTGTATGCCCTGTATGGCATGTTCATCAATAGCTTCATCATCAACCTGATCACCACGCCCGGCGGTATAGATTCTCTCGGTGGCAGTCAGGCCAGCCAACTGGGCATGGCATGATAGTCGTGGGTTTTGTTGTGCTGCATCTCATCTTGCTTGTGCTGTGCCTGGCCATGGCCAAGGGTGCTCGCACAGAACAAGCTCATTGGCGTCGTGCATTGATACCTGTGATCATCATCACCAGCTGGGCATACATCTGACCTATGCGGCGCAAGATGCCATGGGCAAGCCCACCATGACCAGCCTGGCAGAAAGCGTGCCTTTCTTCCACCCTGTCACCACCAAAAGTCTGTTCAAACATCTGGGCGTGAAGACGGTAGAACGGGCCAAGCTGAATATTGCCGGGCGGCTGAATTACCCGCTCAAGCCATTTTCTGTGCAGGCGCCTGCTAAACCTTACAACATCATCTGGCTGACCTCGGAATCGTGGCGCGCGGATATGCTCACCCCGGAGATCATGCCCAATACCTGGCGTTTTGCCCAAAGTGCGCAGAAATTCAACCAGAACTACAGCGGCGGCAATGGCACACGCATGGGTGTGTTCAGCATGTTCACAGGCTTGCCGGGCAATTACTGGTTTGCCTTTATGCGCGACCAGCGCGGTGCAGCGATTATTGATGTCTTGCAACAACAGCAGTATCAGATATCGCTCTACACCAGCGCAATGTTCAGCTATCCGGAATTTGACCGCGCATTGTTCAGCCATGTCCCGCCGCAACATATGCAAGCGCTACAAGGCAATGGCAAGCCAGGCTGGATGAATGACAGGCAAAACGTCACCGACATGCTGGACGCCATCACCAAGCGTGACCCGGCAAAACCCTTCTTCAGTTTTATGTTCTTTGAGTCACCGCATGCGCGTTATCACTTCCCGGAAGAGAGCGTGATCCGCCGCCCCTACAAGGACGACATCAATTACGCCACGCTGAGCAAAGCCGAGTTACGCGACGATATCGAGCCGATCAAAAACCGCTACATCAATGCCGTTCACCATCTGGATAGCCAGTTTGCCCGCGTGTTTGCCTATCTGCAGCAACATCAGTTGCTGGATAACACTATTGTCATTTTGGTTGGCGATCATGGCGAGGAATTCATGGAGCATGGTTTCTGGGGCCATAACTCCACCTTCGTCAATGAGCAGGTGCGCACACCCTTGGTGCTGTGGCTACCCAATCTCAGTGGGCAAGAGCACAACGAAATGAGCAGTCATATGGATATTATCCCGACCATCATGCCTTATCTGGGAGTGCAAAACCCCAGTGCGGATTACACCCTGGGACATGACCTGATCAATGGGACAGATCGCAGCTACACCTATATTTCAGACTGGTATCGCATTGCTTACCTGGACGACAAGGTCAAGGCCACCATGAATATCAATGGCTACGCCAGTACGCAATTCACCACCCCTAAAGATCAAGCCTTGCCTGCTCATGAGTTGGCAAGTGCCCAGCAAAGCCAGGCACGCATCATGCTAAACATCATGCATGACCTGAGCAAATTCCTACAAAAACAATAAAACAACCATAAACCATCATGAAAGCAACCCTATGCAAGCTCTCACTCAACTCGCTCTACGCGGTGCCAATGGCCTAGCCCTGGCGCTTATTTATCTGCAACATCTGGTGGCCTTGCTGCGCCCTGACGCAGCGGCCAACCGCTTGGGCAAAGCCAGCAGTATTAAGTAGCCCATAAAGTAATAAAAACTGATGACATCAAAGTCTTAAGGATTGCAGCAATGATCAACGACTTGTCATAAGATATGCTGGCTTGCAGGCAGCTTACCCAGCCTGATATCACTACAAGGAGCCTATCGTCATGAAGTCGTTGATTGCTGTTGTTCTCTGTACGCTATCCTTTGCTGGCCTGGCCCATGCCGGCACCCAGCAGGACAAGATGAAAGCCTGCAATGCCGAGGCTGCCACCAAGAATCTCACTGGCGATACGCGCAAGGCGTTTATGCAGACTTGCCTTTCCGCCCAGCCAGACACGCCGCAAAACACCCAGCAGCAGAAAATGAAATCCTGTAACGCTGAAGCAGCTGACAAAAAACTGGCAGGGGATGCGCGCAAGGATTTCATGAAAAACTGTCTATCGGCCAATCCAGCCGCCAGTAACAATTCCCAGCAGTTGAAAATGAAGACTTGTAATACCGAGGCCAGCAGCAAGAATCTGCAAGGCAACGAGCGCAAGAGCTTTATGTCATCCTGCCTGTCAGGTAAGTAAACCGCTGTGATTTATCCTGCAGGAAGGCGTTTGGCAGGCTAGAATAGCGGCAATGATAAAAACCCCAATAGTGGGAGGAGCCACGCAATGCTGATTCAAAGCCATATCGCCGACCTGCAGACCGCCACAGGTACCATGCGTACCTATGTACACCGCCCCGCTGGTGAAGGTCGCTTCCCGGCGGTGCTGTTCTATTCTGAAATTTTCCAGCAAACCGGGCCGATTGAGCGTGCCGCACGCTTTTTGGCAGGTCATGGTTACGCCGTGCTGGTGCCTGAAGTGTTCCACGAGCTTAACCCCATAGGCACGGTATTAGCCTATGACGATGCAGGCCGTGACAAGGGCAATGCCGACAAGTCCGCCAAGGATGTGCAAGGTTATGACAGCGACAACCGCGCCATGATCGAATATGTACAGCAGCAAGACTGGTTCAACGGCAACATCGGTGCCATGGGCTTCTGTATCGGCGGCCACCTGGCTTTCCGTGCCGCGCTGCAACCTGAAATCAAGGCTACCGCCTGTTTCTACGCCACCGACCTGCACACTCAGGTCATCCCTAACCAGCCTGGTCAACACAGCATGGAGCGCCTGGCGGATATTAAGGGCGAGCTGCTGATGATCTGGGGCAAGCAGGACAACCATATCCCTACCGCAGGCCGCGTCAAGGTTTATCAGGAACTCACCGATGCCAACCTGAGCTTTACCTGGCATGAGTTCAACGGTCAGCACGCCTTTATGCGCGACGAAGGCGAGCGCTATGACCCACAACTGGCTGCCACTGGCTACCAGTTGGCCCTGCAGTTGTTTGGCAGGACTTTGTAATACCGCTTCAAAAAGCCGCAGATTCTGCGGCTTTTTTATTGCCTGGCATTGTTAGCCAGTGTTCTTCATGACCTGTCTGTATTGCGGCAGGTCTTTTTGCATCTGAAAGGTCGTTTTTATCTCGTCAGCTTTTTAATTCATTCAATAAGGGGAGCAGCACCATGAAACGTATTGCAATCTTTGCCGATGGCACCTGGAATTCACCTGATCAAGCCCGCTCAACCAATGTGCTCAGTCTGGCGCAAGGCGTCAAACCTAACGCCAAGGGCGTGGAGCAGGTGGCTTTTTATGACTGGGGCATAGGGTCTGAGGGCAACAAGCTCAGCGCCGGGATTACCGGAGACGGCATAGACAAAAACATCATGGATTGCTATCGCTTTATTGTGCATAACTATGAAGCAGGGGATGAGCTGTATTTTTTCGGCTTCAGCCGCGGTGCCTATACCGTGCGCTCGCTGGCCGGGTTTATCCGCAATAGCGGCCTGCTCAAGCGCGAGCACGCCGGGCGTGTGGCCGAGGCTTACAAGCTTTACCGCAAGCGCTCACGCCAGAGCGGCCCCAATGCCCCTGAAGCCACCGCCTTCCGCCAGGCGTATGCCGTGGCAGATATCACCTACATTCAGTTTGTCGGCGTCTGGGATACCGTGGGCTCGCTGGGGATTCCGATTCCTTTCTGGGGCACACTGGGCGCGCGTGAGTTTCTCTTTCATGACACCGAGCCCAGCAAGATTATTCTGCGCGCGCGGCATGCGGTTTCCATAGACGAGAACCGCGAGGATTTCAAACCTACCTTATGGAGTGAAAAACCCGGGCTGGACCTCAAGCAAGTCTGGTTTGCCGGGGTACATTCCGATGTAGGAGGAGGTTACGACGAGCCGGGGCTGAGCTTTTGTGCGGCGCAATGGATGGTGACTGAAGCTGAAGAATCAGGATTGATTTTTGAACCTCACCTGCATAATGCCATCCAACCTGATGAAAACGACCTGCAACACAACGAACGCAAAGGCATTTATCTCGCCCGGGATGAGCATATACGCAGCATCTCTGGGCCAGTTCACCGGTCTGCCAAACAGCGTTGGGACAATAATTCCGACAACTATCGCAGCAAGAGCAAGGCCTTGGCCCAGCTGCTGGAATCTGTCGGCAATGACTGGAGCAAAATCGAACTGAGCAGCTAGAACTATCCTAAGCTGGGTCACCCAGACCGAGGTCATTTTGGTCGGGTTATCTCTGGCTGCAGTGCCTGCGTCTCTAGATAAGAATAAAGGAGCAAGTTTGGCACTACATCAGCGTGACTTTAAGCAGAACAACGGCCATGCCGTTGCCATTTTCGGCGAGGTGCTGGCGGATATATTCCCCGACGGCAGCGTGCTGGGCGGTGCGCCTTTCAATGTGGCGCGCCACCTGCACGCCTTCGGCCTGCATCCGGTCATGATTACCCGCATAGGGCATGACGACCTGGGCAAGGAGCTGATGCAGGAAATGCAGCAACTGGGCATGGATACCACAGGCGTGCAGGCTGACCCTGTGCATCCCACTGGGCAGGTCAAAGTGCATATGGCCGAGCATGGCCATGAATTTGAGATTCTACCCGGCCAGGCCTACGACTATATCAACGCTGGCGTCACCCATATGGTGACCATGTCCACCAAACCTGATCTGGTGTACTTCGGCACTCTGGCGCAGCGCAATATGGAAGCCAGGCTGGCCCTGGATAATTTCCTCAACTATGGCACCAGCCCGCGCTTTCTTGATATCAATCTGCGCGACCCCTGGTATGACAAGCACACGGTGCGTCGCTCCTTGCTGCGCGCCGATATCGTCAAGATGAATGATGACGAGCTGGCGGTGCTGGCCCCCATGCTACGTCTGCCAGGCAAGACCGCATTTGAGCATGCGGCTGCGCTGATCAACCGCTTCCGCCTGGATTACCTGCTGGTAACCGCAGGTGAGGCGGGTGCTTGGCTGATGCATGAATCCGGCAATGTCACCAGCATCAACGGCAGCAGCACGTCTATCAAAGTGGTGGACACCGTAGGTGCGGGCGATGGTTTTGCCGCAGCTACATCCTCGGCATACTCAAGGCTGGGAGATGGATATCACCCTGACACGTGCCCACCAGTTTGCGGGGGCCATCTGTGGCATACGCGGCGCAGCACCCAAGACTCAGGATTTCTACCTGCCCTTCATCAAGGAGTGGCAGCTATGAGCACCGCCAATAATACTGGCGCCGAAGCAGGCACCAGCCATTCTGCCAAACCGGGTGAACGCCCGATTTACATCCTTATGATCAGCATGCATGGCCTGATCCGCTCCGAGAACCTGGAGCTGGGACGTGATGCCGATACCGGGGGCCAGATTACCTATGTGGTAGAACTGGCACGCGCTCTGGCAGAGCATGAAGGGGTGGAGAAGGTAGACCTGATGACCAGGCGCATAGAGGACGAAAGCCTGCCCGCCAGTTACAGCACACCAGAGGAACAACTGGAAGACAACGCGCGCATTATCCGCCTGCCGTGCGGCCCCAAGCGCTATCTGCGCAAGGAATCCCTATGGCCGCATCTGGATCAGATGGTAGACCAATGCCTGCACTATCTGCGCAAACAGGGCGGCCGCTTGCCAGACCTTTTGCATACGCATTACGCCGATGCCGGGTATGTAGGCCAGCAACTCTCTTTGCTACTGGGCATTCCGCAAGTGCATACCGGGCATTCGCTAGGCCATCCCAAGCGTGCGCGCCTGCTGGCCTCAGGGCGCAAGGCACAGGCAATTGAGCGTCAATTCAATTTCGAGCGCCGCATTGCCGCCGAAGACGCGGTGCTGGAACACGCCTCCATGATCATCACCAGCACCCAGCAGGAGATAGACGAGCAATACAGCCTGTACCACCATTTCGACCACCAGCGCTTCCGCGTGATTCCGCCCGGCACCAATACCACGCGCTTTTCCCCGCCTGGGCGTAACAATATAGACCCGGCCCTGCAGCAGAATATAGACCGCTTCTTTGCCGATGCAGATAAACCGCTCATTCTGACCATCTGCCGCCCGGAGCTGCGCAAGAATCTCAAGGGACTGATCAAGGCCTATGGCGAAGATGCTGAATTACAGGCCGCCGCCAACCTGCTCATCGTTGCCGGCACACGCAAAGGCATACGCGAGCTGGAAGAATCCCAGCAGCAGGTGATGCAGGATTTGCTGCTGGATATTGATCAATACGATCTCTGGGGCAAAGTGGCCATTCCCAAGCATGTCACGCAGGACGATGTGCCCGAGGTTTACCGCCTGGCAGCGCGCCGCCGTGGCGTGTTTGTCAACGCCGCACTCACCGAGCCCTTTGGCCTGACGCTGATAGAAGCCGCGGCCAGCGGCTTGCCCTTTGTAGCCCCCGACGATGGCGGCCCGCGTGACATTGTGCGTAATTGCCGTAGTGGCTTGCTGGCCAATACCCTGGATAGCCAGTCCATCGCCTTTGCGCTCAAGGAAGTGCTGACCGACAAAAACCGCTGGCGCATCTGGGCCAAGAGCGGCCTGGTGGGCATCAAGCGCCATTACAACTGGCAGGCCCACGTTAACGCCTATATGAAGCAGGTACGCCAGGTGCTGCACAAAGAGCGCAAGCGCTGGCGCAGGCAATTGGTTATCACCCTGGATTCAGGTAAATCCTATATGCCGCTGGTTAATTCCGCCTTGATCAGCGATATAGACAACACCTTGCTCGGCGATAAACGTGCGCTCAAGCAATTAACCTCCTGGCTCAAGAGCCACAAGGGCCAGTTTGCCTTTGGCATTGCCAGCGGCAGGCCGCTGGAAAGTGCTGTCGCCATTCTCAAGGAGTGGCAGGTGCCTACGCCCGAGGTCTATATCACCTCAGTGGGCAGTGAAATCCACTATGGCGCACGCCTGATTCCCGACACTGGCTGGGCCAACCATATCCGCCACAAATGGCGCAGGGATGATCTGGCGATTGCCCTGCAACAGATACCCGGCCTGACCCTGCAATCGGCGGAAAACCAGCGCGAATTCAAGCTGAGTTACATCGTCGATGCGGCCAAGATGCCCTCCATAGAAGAGATCAACCGCCAACTGCGTGATCAGCAGTTGTTTGCGCAGCTGATCTACTCGCATGGCGAGTTTCTTGATGTGTTGCCCATACGCGCCTCCAAGGGTCACGCCATACGCTACCTCTCCTACAAGTGGGGGGTGCCGCTGCGGAACTTCCTGGTGGCTGGTGACTCAGGCAATGATCATGAAATGCTGGTGGGCGACACCCTGGGCGTGGTGGTGGGCAACCACAGCGAAGAGCTGGAACAATTGCGCGGCATGGAGCAGGTGTATTTTGCGCAAGGCCACTTCGCCGCTGGCATTCTTGAGGGCATGCAGCACTACCGCTTTGAGGAGATCAAGCCACAGGCTCCATTGCCTTGAGCAGCGACTTGGTTTACTGGCGCTGAATTTCTGCTTATCCAACAAGAAAGTGTATCGGTATGTATGAACAAGTTTCCCATTCATTGCTGAATGACATTCTGATTGCCCTTGACCCTGAGCTCAAGGGAGATGACCTCAAGCACTTCTACATACGCCTGGGGGCCAACTTCTACGCCATACACTCCTTGTTCCAGCTGCTGTACGGTGAAAGGCGCGATTTCCGTCTGCAAATGCACAAGCTGGTGGAGGTCATGGCCAAGCAATACCGCAACCGTGCCAATGAGTTGCGTAACCGTGACCTCGCGCGCGAGAAAGACCATGACTGGTTTCTCAGTGAGAAGCTGGTAGGTTATGCGCTCTACTGCCAGGAATATGCCCAAGGCCTCAAGGGCATGCATGAAAAGCTGGATTACCTGCAAGAGCTGGGCATCAACCTGGTGCACATCATGCCCATACTGGATGGCCCCAAGGGTCGCAATGATGGCGGCTATGCCGTGCGTGACTTCCGCAAGATAGACAGTAAATATGGCACCCTGGCCGACCTCGATGCGCTCAGTGCGGACATGCGCTCGCGCGATATGCTGCTGGTGCTGGATGTAGTGGTCAACCACACCTCGGATGAGCACGAGTGGGCGAAAAAGGCCAAGAAGGGCAACAAGAAATACCAGGAATACTATTACACCTACGCCGACAGAAAGATTCCTGATCTGTTCGAGCAGACCATGCCCGAAGTATTCCCCGAAACCGCGCCCGGCAACTTCACCTGGGATGAATCCATGCAGCGCTGGGTGATGACGGTGTTCAACGAGTTTCAGTGGGATCTCAACTACAAGAACCCGGCTGTGTTTATTGAGATGATAGATATCATCCTGTTCTGGGCCAATCACGGTGCGGACGTAATACGTTTGGACGCTGTGGCCTTCCTCTGGAAGAAAATAGGCAGCACCTGCCAGAACGAGCGCGAGGCGCATCTCATCCTGCAATTGATGAAGGACTGCTGCCAGGTCACAGCCCCGGGTGCCTTGTTCATTGCCGAGGCTATCGTGGCCCCGGTTGAGGTGATCAAGTATTTTGGCGAGGATGCCATCAATGCCAAGGAATGCGAGATTGCCTACAACCCCACCTTCATGGCCTTGTTGTGGGAAGCAGTGGCAACCAAGAAAGCGACCCTGTTGGATATAGGCGTACGCAATCTACCCACCAAGCTGGATCGCGCCACCTGGCTCAATTATGTGCGCTGCCATGATGATATTGGCCTGGGCTTTGACGACAACGATATACGCGCCGCGGGCTATGACCCACAGGCGCACAGGCGCTTTATGGTGGATTACTACACCGGGCAATATCCTGACTCCAGCGCTACCGGGGTGGCTTTTGGCCGTAATGAGAAAACCGGAGATGCGCGCATTTCCGGCTCGTTAGCTTCTCTTGCCGGGCTGGAAACCGCCTTGCTCAATAATGATGCGGCGGCGATTGATATCAGCGTCAACACCATTATTCTGCTGCACAGCATGATTGCCGCTTTTGGTGGCATTCCGCTGCTGTACTACGGTGACTCCATAGGCACGCTCAACGACAACACCTATCTCACCGATGAAAACAAACACCATGACAGCCGCTGGGTACACAGACCAACGCTGGACTGGGAGAAAGCCAAGCGCCGCCATGAACCCGGCACGGTGGAAAACCGCATCTTCACCGCCATCCAGCGCCTGATTGCCGTGCGCAAGCAAATCCCGGCCTTTGCCGACCTCAACAACCGCGAGATGCTGGATGTGAAGAATCCACATCTGATGGTGTTCCTGCGCTTTGCCTCGCGCGGCATGTATTCACGCGTGCTGGTCATCGCCAATTTCGATACCTCGCCGCAGACCATGAATCTGCGCGAGCTGGATGCGGTCAATCTGTTCGAGCACCGCGAAGCACGCGAACTCTACAGTGACAGGCCCATCTCTACCCGCAGTGGCGAACTGCTCATACCGCCGCTGGGCTTCTACTGGCTGCAGCTCTAAGGCTGCTCTATACATCCCCCCTGAATCGATACAAGGAAATCCATGAACTCATTCCTCAACCTGGCCAATCACGAAAACCTCACCCACTACATACAGTCTGGCCTGCGCATTATTCTGGTGATTATTGCCGCCTTTGTGCTGATACGTTTGAGCCAGAAAGCCATCAGCCTGCTCAAGGGCAGGTTGCGCCTGCATGCGCAGCAAAATCTGGAAGAACTGAAGCGCATAGAAACCCTAGGCCGGGTGATAGGCTATATCGCCAGTACCGTGATAGGCGGTATTGCCGTGGTTGAAGTTTTGCATGAGCTGGGCATCTCCATCGCGCCCATATTAGCCGCTGCCGGGATAGTGGGTGTGGCCGTGGGTTTTGGCGCCCAAAGTCTAGTCAAAGACTACTTCAATGGCCTGGTCATGCTGCTGGAAAACCAGATACGCCAGGGTGACTCCATAGAGGCTGCAGGCAAGAAGGGCACGGTGGAGGAGGTGACATTGCGCCATATCCGTCTGCGCGATTATGAAGGCAGCGTGCATTTCATTCCCAATAGCGTCATCACCACCGTCAGCAATATGAGCCGTGGTTTTGCCTATGCCGTGATTGATATCAAAGTGCCAGTCAACAGCGATTTCAACCACATCATGGAAGTGATGCAGAAGATAGGCGAGGAGCTGCGCCAGGACGATGCTTTCAAGGACAAGATCACCAGCGAGCTGGAAATCGCCGGGGTAGAGCAAATGGATCATGAAACCGCAGTGCTGCGCGGGCGCTTCCAGGTGCAGCCGCAAGCGCAAAGCGGTGTTAGGCGTGCCTTTATGCTCAGGCTGAAAAATGCACTGAGCACCGAAGTTGAAGCCGCCTGAAGCTGGAGATAATCATGAATACCCCTGCAATTAATATCCCTGCAAAGAACATCACCGGAATTCTATTGGCCGCTGGCCACTCGCGCCGTTTCAGCCAAGGCAATAAGCTGCTTTACCCCTTGCAGGACGGCAGGCCTACCGCACTGGTGGCTGCGCAAAACCTGATAGAAGCGCTACCCAATAGCGTAGCCATCATCCGTCCTGACGAACATGTGCTGGCGGAACTGCTGGAAAAAGCTGGGCTAAAGGTCTTGATGTGCAATGAAGATCAGCAGGAGATGGCAGACAGCCTGGCCGCTGCGGCGCGCTATCTGGCCAATCCGACATTAATCTGACGGGGTGGTGGTGGCACTGGCGGATATGCCATTTATTCAGCCACAGACCATTTTGCGCGTGGCTGAAGAACTGGTGGCAGGCGCTGGCATTGTTGTGCCCGTCTATCAGCAGCAACGCGGTCATCCGGTGGGTTTTCATCAGCGCTATCTGCCTGAGCTGGAAGCCTTGCAAGGCGATGAAGGTGCACGTTCGGTATTGCAGCGTCATGGCCTGGACATACGCAAACTGGAAAGCCAGGACCCTGGCATAGTGGCCGATATTGATACCGTGGATGATGCGCAAAGACTACTGACTGCGCTGGGAAGCTAGAAGTGTTAAGCCAGGCTTGAGCTTAATGCCAGCCCTGAGAATAATTCAGGGCTGGCGATCAACTTACTGTTAAGTGTCACTGTGCATCAACTGGCGCAGCTGGGGCTGGAATGTGTGCTCAGCGTATGCGCAATCGCCTGACTGGCGAGCGCGGCACTGCGCTGCTGTGAGCGTATCTGTATGATCTCGGCCAGTATCGCCACCGCAATCTCGGCAGGTGTTCGACTGCCTATGGACAACCCTACCGGGCCATGCAAGCGGCCTATTTCTTCCTCGCTCAAATCAAACATGCGCAGACGCTCACGACGTTTTTCCTGATTCAGCCTGGAACCCAATGCGCCTATATAGAAGGCATCCGACTTCAGCGCTTCCAGCAAGGCCATATCATCCAGCTTGGGGTCATGGGTCACCGCAACAATGGCTGTGTGATGATCGGCAGCCAGTGCCAGTACCACATCGTCCGGCATGCCCTCGCACCATTCCACATTGGGCACTTGCCATTGATTGCGGATTTCCTCGCGTGGGTCGCAAAGCATGACCTTGAATTCCAGCGCCTGTGCCATGCTGGCCAGTGAGGCCCCCAACTGATTGGCCCCTATGATCAAGAGCCGCCATTGCGGGCCGTAGTAATTGTGGAACCACTCGCCTTCTATGGCAGCCATGGAGCCAGGCATGGCTTCACCCAGCTCCACTTCATGCGTGCCCAGCTTGATGGAGCGGCGTAGCAACTGCCGCGCCTGCAAGCTATCCAGCAGCGGCTGCACACTGGCAACATCCTGCAATTGCTCTACACAGATTTGCAGACGCCCGCCGCAGGGGATGCCATAGCGCTGGGCTTCATCGCGACTGACGCCATATTCCAGCAAATCGCTGAGCGGCGTCAGCCTGCCCTCGCGTGCACGTGCAATCAGGTCATCCTCTATGCAGCCGCCAGACACCGAGCCTACCATCTGCCCGTCTGCACGCACTGCCATGAGCGCCCCCGGCAGGCGCGGGGCTGAGCCCCAGGTTTTCACCACGGTGCATAAATGCACGGTATGTCCTGCCGCCAGCCACTCCGCCGCCCGGCTCAGCACTTCCAGTTCCAAGGCATGCATGGATGACTCCTTAGGCTTTCTTCAACTGATCACGGATGGGCAGGGTACGAATACGCTTGCCGCTGGCCGCGAAAATGGCGTTGCAGATGGCAGGGGCCATGGTAGGTGTCACTGGCTCGCCTATGCCGCCCAGCGGTACATCCAGGCCATGCTCGACGATATGCACACGGATATCGCGTGGGGCTTCGTCTATGCGCAGCACTTCGTACTCATGGAAATTGCTCTGCTGCGGCATGCCATCCTTGAAGGTGATCTCGCCGCTCAAGGCCAGGCTGCTACCCATGATGCAAGCACCTTCAGCCTGTGAACGTATGCGATCCGGGTTGACCTGCGGCCCGCAATCGACGGCGATATCCACGCGTGGAATGCTGATGCTGCCATCGTCCGCCACCACCACCTCAACCACGGTGGCGATATAGGTGACAAAGCTATAGCACAAGGCCAGGCCCAGACCATGGCCCTTGGGCAACTTGCGGCCCCAGTCAGCCTTTTTGCAGGCCAGCTCAACTACATTGCGCATACGCCCTATATCCAGCGGATAGCGCTCTGGCGATTCGCCGTAATTCCAGCTATCGGAAATATCATCCGGATTGATCTTGCGTGCCGGGCCTAGCAGATCCAGCAAATAGTCCTTGGGGTCTCGCTTGGCCTTATGCGCCAGTTCGTTGGCAAAGGATTGCACGGCAAACGCATGGGGAATATTGGATACCGAACGGAACCAGCCTATGCGTGTATGTGCAGGCACTTCTGTGGTTTCTACGCGTACGTTAGGAATATTGAACGGCATGTTGACCGCAGACATGCCCAGCTCGAACGGTGCGCCACCCTTGGCCCCGGCAACAAAGGTCGAGGCTATGGTGGGTGCAGAGGAGCGGTGCAGCCAGGCAGTAGGCAAGCCCTTGGCATCCAGCCCGCACTCCAGGCGTTCCAGCGACACGGTGTGGAAGTAATCGTGGTGGATATCATCTTCACGCGTCCAGGTTACCTTGACTGGCTTGCCGCCCATGGCCTGCGACAGCAAGGCCGCTTCTGCAACAAAATCAGGCTTGGACTTGCGGCCAAAACCACCACCCAGGAGTGTGACATTGATCTTGACGTTTTCAGGCTTGAAACCCAGATGCGCGGACACGGTTTCTAGTGTAGCCTGCGGTGCCTGTACACAAGCCCAGGCCTCGCACTTGCCATCAATAATGCGCACTGTGGCAGCAGGCGGCTCCATGGAGCTGTGGGCGATATGCGGCTGGTAGTACTCGGCCTCGAAACGCTGCTTGGCCTTGGCCAGCGCAGCCGGAGCATCACCATTATTACGCACGGCCTTGGCGGGCTTGCGCGCGGCATTTTCCAGTGTCTTGCGGTAGGCCTTGGATTCATAGGCCTTGTTTTCACCGTGCTCCCAAGTCAGCTTCAGCGCTTCACGGCCCTTGATTGCAGCCCAGGTGTTGGTCGCCAACACGGCCACCCCACCTAGCGGATGGAATAGCGGTGGCAGGGCGCTGCTCTTCAACTCCAGCACCTTGACCACACCAGGCACCTTGAGCGTGGCGCTGGCATCAAACTTTTGCAGCTTGCCACCAAACACTGGCGGCCTGGCAATCACGGCATGCAGCATGCCTTCCAGCTTGGTATCTATGCCGTAGTGGGTAGCGCCGGTGACAATTTTGCGGCCATCAATATTGCGCGTGTTGAGTTTGCCTATATAGCGGAATTCTGCGGGCGACTTCAGGCGCAAAGCTTTGGCAGTGGGCACTTTCTGCTTGGCGGCAGCCGCTGCCAGCTCGCCATAGCCCAGGGTCTTGCCACTGGGCTTGTGCAGCACTTGGTGCTGCTTGGCCTGTACTTCAGTCACAGGCACACCCCATTGCGCGGCTGCGGCGGCTTCCAGCATCATGCGTGCACTGGCACCGACACGGCGCATAGGCTCGAAAGAGTGACGTATGCTGCGTGAGCCATCGGTATTCTGATTACCATACTTGGCTTCATTACCTTCCGCCTGCACCACGCGCACCTTGGCCCAATCAGCTTCAAGTTCATCGGCCACCACCATGGGCAAGCTGGTACGCACGCCCTGACCCATCTCTGAGCGGTGGGCGACGATATTGACGATGCCATCGCTGTCTATGGAGACAAACACCAGCACATCATCCTTAAGACCACCGGGCATGGCGTCACCACCAAATTTCTTAGGCTCTTCCGCGGTTGCGGCGCGCACCAGACCATTGGCCCCTACGGTGAGCGCGAGACCTGTGACCAGGCCCAAACCCTTGAGCAGGCTACGGCGTTTGAGGTCAGGCTGATTGGATGCATCCAGCATCAATTCCGCGCTCATGATTTGGCTCCTTGCTTGGACTCAGCAGATTTAACGCCAGAAGCTGCCTGCTTGATGGCTGCGCGTATGCGTGGATAAGTACCGCAGCGGCAGATATTGCCGCTCATGGCTTCATCAATATCTTCATCGCTGGGGTTGGGTGTGGTTTTGAGCAGGGCAGTGGCCGCCATCACCTGACCCGCCTGGCAGTAACCGCATTGCGCCACACCCAGATCCAGCCAGGCTTTTTGCACGGCGCTGCCTACTGCGTCATGTTCTATATGTTCTACTGTGGTGATTTTCTTGCCGACTGCGGCAGAAACCGGGGTGACGCAGGCGCGCACTGGCTCATTGTCGAGATGGATGGTGCAAGCGCCACATAGCGCCATGCCGCAGCCAAACTTGGTGCCTGTGAGTTGCGCAATATCGCGCAGGGCCCAGAGTATGGGCATCTCGTTCGGCACATCGAATTGCTTGCTTGTGCCATTAATTTCCAGCGTTACCATGATGATCCTTTCAGGTTCTACTCGCGTTATATTCAGGCTGGATAAAGGCTAGATTTAAGGCTAGATTTAATCCGTTATATCCAACAGAATATATCGTTAGTAATCAAATACATGGCCGAGTATGCGCAAATTCCCCTATTGAATAAATGGAAATATACTTATTTTAGAATTCCAATTTATGGAATAATGACATTCGTCGCTTATTGATATTGGTATCGAGAATCATTCATGCTTAATCGTCTGGAAATGATGCGTATTTTTTGTGCCACGGCCGAGGCCTCAAGCTTCAAGGAAGCGGCAGCCAGGCTCAGCATTTCACCGCAGGCGGTAACCCGCGCCGTGAAGGAGCTGGAAGCCATACTTGGTGAGCCGCTGTTCTACCGCAACACCAGGCAGATGCGCATTACAGAATATGGCGAGCAACTGGCGCTGCGCGCGCGCGAAACCATAGGTCAGATGGATGATTTGTTTTTGCCATCGGGCAAGCGGCCGCAAAGCGAACTCAGCGGCATTGTGCGCATCACCGCACCCATCGTCATAGGCCGGGTGTTTTTATTGCCTATCCTCAGCCGCATTGCGCGCGAGCATCCGCAGATCACCATAGACTTGCGTCTTTCAGATACCCATAGCGATGTAGTCGAGCAGCAGATTGATATAGGCGTGCGCGTAGGCTTTTTACGCGACAGTAGTTTTGTCGCCCGCGCTCTTTCCAAGGTGTCGTTCTATGTGGCTGCCACGCCGGAGCTGGTGGCACGCACCAAAGCCCCACGTACCCTGCAAGAGCTTAATGAAGTGCCCACCATTGCGCTGGTGGACAAAAGCAATGGCCGTAACTGGCCCTGGTTTTTTGTCGATGGTCAGCAATTTGCGCCCAAGCAGAATAGCTTTATTACCGACGATTCTGATCTGGAGCTTTCCCTGGCGCTGGCAGGGGTGGGTTTTGCACAGTTGGCGGCTTCTTTCATCATCCCGCATATCAAGAGCGGACGGCTGGTGACGGTGCTGGATGAATTCATGGCGCCATCCTGGGATTTATATGTCTACCGCCCCAGGCGTGGCCCGGTGCCAGAGCGCATACGTCTGGTGTATGACGAGATTGCCAAGGCCTTTAGCGACCCAGCGCAATATCCGGTAGAAAGATAGCCGCGCCGAAAAACCACGGGCGCAAAAGACTCAATGCAAGTCGCGCATATTGAGTCTACGCAAACGCGGAGCCCATTTGGCGACTGCACCGACCACGCCTATGGTCATCATGCCGCCGAACACTACTGAAGGCACCAATCCCATCAGCCGCGCAGTCATGCCGGATTCAAACGCGCCCAGTTCATTGGAAGAGCCGATGAAGATGCCATTGATGGCGGAAACCCGCCCACGCAGCTCATCAGGTGTTACCAATTGCATAATGGTGGTACGCACGACGACTGATACCCCATCACACACCCCCGAAATCAACAGTATGGCCGCTGCCAGCCAGAAGTGCCCACTGAGGGCAAAGGCAATGATGCTGAGACCAAAACCCGCCACCGCAATCAGCAGTATCCGCCCGGCATGACGCTGCACCGGATGCCGGGTGAGCCAAAGCCCGGTGGCGATGGCCCCTAGCGCGGGCGCAGCGCGCAATATGCCCAGGCCTTCTGGCCCATGGTTGAACACATCGTGGATAAACATGGGCAACATGGCCACCGCGCCACCAAACAGTACGGCAAACATATCCAGCGCCTGCGCACCCAGCATGATTTGATTACTGAAAACAAAGCGCAGCCCCTGGGCAATGCTGGCAAACACCGGGGCACTTTCACTGCTGGGCGCTTGCGCTACCTTGAGGCTGAACATGGCTAGCGCTGCCAGCAAGGCAAACAAGGCAGAGCACAGGTAGGCGGCACTGATACCAGCCCAGGCAATCACCCCTCCGCCTATGGCCGGGCCCAGCACCAGGCCAGTCTGCAATACCGAGCTACCTATGCTGGCAGCACGGGCAAATTGCTGGCGCGGCAATATCTGCGCAAACATGGCGCTATAAGACGGGCCAATAAACGCGCGTGCGAGCCCCACGCAGGCAATGGATATATAGATAAACAGCGAGGACTCGCTATCATGCAAAAACAGGCCAGCGGCGATAGCAGCCAGCACCAGGGCATTCACCACGAGTACGATGCTGGCACTGAAACCAAACCAGCGTCGGGAATAATGATCAACGGCATAGCCCGCAAACAGGGCGGTGCAGAAATAGGGGATGACTTCGGCCAGACCTATCAGACCCAGGGATAATGGGTCGCGGGTGATCTGGTAAATATGCCAGCCCACCACCACCGCCATGATCTGGTAAGAGAAAGTGACGCTGACGCGGAAAGCCAGCAGTTGCAGGAAATGCTTGTTACGTAGCGGCGAAAGGTTTAGCTGAGAAGTGGCGACATCGGACATGGGCCTATTTTACAGGCTGCTGAGCAATATGGCCTGATCCTTGACCAGGGATTTGGATAGACGCAAGCGTGGCTGGCTGCAATATCGTGTCAATTTTGCAGCAGAACGCGGCGCGACCATGCCAGCACAGGCAGCATAACCAGGGCACCCAGTGCATCGGCAAGCAAGTCGTCAAACCCAGCCTGACGCCCCGGCAAGAACAGTTGATGGAATTCATCAGCAGCCCCTGTCACGACCACCAGCAACCATATCGCCCACAGCGGCAAGCGCGGAAAGGCAAGGCCCAGCAGCAAGCCTATGGAACCAAACACGAAGAAATGCACGACTTTATCCCAAGGTGGGGGAAACAAACTGCCTGCGCCTGGGGCGGCACCACCAATGAAAATACTCGCGATAAGAAAAATGACCAGGGCCAAGGCCAAACGATTGAGAATACGGGGATTTATCAAAATCTAGGGGTTCCGGGAATGGCGGGGAGGCGCAACAGGTCTTGATGCTACACGAGCCCAGGCTGGGCGTCATCCCTGACTAGTCTCTTGTTCATTAAAACGTGGGGAATACCTACCTGCTCAAAGGGCTTGCCCTGCGACTCATAGCCCAGGCGCTGATAAAAGCCAGGGCAGTGAGACGCGCATCCAGCTTGATCTGATCAAAGCCCTGGCTGATCAGCCATTGTTCCACCGCCAGCACCAGTCGTTGGCCCAGACCCTGGCCCTGCATTGCAGGCTGCACCGCCATCTGCCGCAGCTTGGCGAGAGGGCGCTGTTCAGGCTTGATCACCAGACAGGCCAGAATATTCTGATCATGCACCAGCGCCAGATGCCATTGCTGGGCTTCGCCTGCGAGATCGTGGGCATCCAGCTTGCGCCCCAGCGGCAGCCGCAGCACTTGCTCGCGCAAGGCCAGGGATTGTTGATACCAGTGGCTGTCATAGTCCAGTCGTTGCAGCAGCATATTCAGAGCTAATTTCGCACGCTACTCTTCGCTGGCGCCTACAACGCGATTGCGTCCAGCCTGCTTGGCCTTGTATAAGGCAGCATCCACGCGGGGTATCAGGGCCTCTGCCGTTTCCTGCGCTTCGCGCTCGGCTACCCCAGCACTGAAGGTGATCAGTACCCGTTCATTGTTGAGCATGAAGAAGTTGCGCGTGAGATCGCGCTGCGCGCGCGTCATGATCTCTATGCCTTCTTTTTCCGAGGTGCCCGGGAAGATAATGATGAATTCCTCACCACCATAACGGGCCAGTACATCGGTACTGCGCAGTGATTCCTTCACCACCTTGGCCAGGTGCGCCAGCGCCTTGTCACCAGTGACATGGCCTAGCTGATCATTGAGACGCTTGAAGTGATCTATATCCAGCATGGAAAGGCTGAGGGTGGTGCCGTGGCGGTTGGCGCGATCAAATTCCCGGCCCATGGCTTCTTCCATACCGCGTCGGTTGAGGGTGCCAGTGAGGAAATCCTCATGCGCGACTTCGCTGAAATAATCCAGCTTGGAGTTGAGCTCCTTGATCAGGCGCTCCGCCTCCAAGACCCTGCCCTGGGTTTCAGTCAGCATGTCGCGGGATTGCCGCACATTCATGCCTATGCTGCGCGTGTCTTCCAGCATTTTGTCTATCAGTACCTTAAGCTCGAGGATATCCTCCGTCGCCATGATCTGCTGCTTGTAGCCTTCAATCTTGTCTTGATAATCGCTGGTGCTTTCCGTGAGGTCGGCCAGCCGCACCACGAACACTTCAGCCATTTTCTTCACAGAATCACGCGCTTCCAGCAATCTGGGTTTGACCTGCCCCTGCTTGAAGATCAATTCCTTGAGGCTGCTTTCAGCGTCGTAAAGCATATCCAGGCTGAGCTGGCGTGAGAGTATCTCTTGCAGAATCAGGGTTTGCCCATGCAGCCATTCATCTTCCATCACCAGCTCACTCATGCTGGACATCAACAGGCGTAATAGCTGTATCAGGGCATCATGGGTGCGCTGCTGGGTATCGCCATGCATTTCCAGGGTAAACAGTACCGAGCGCAGGTTTTCAGACTGCCGCATTACATCATCTTCAGCGTAGGCCAGCCGGATATCGGCCAACAGGGTTTCGGCTTTTTTAGCCATCTCCGGTGTGCTTGCCAGTTGCGGGATGATAATCAGGCTGATGGTACGCATCAGCATATCGCGCCATTGCTCGGCAATACGCGCATAGTAGGCACGCGCAGGTTCAGGCTCTGAAGATGCAGCGTTTGCGCCTGGCGCTGCATTGCTGGCGCTAGCGCCTAATTCCGTGTCAGGTAGTGCCAGATCTTCGGCCATGCCAGTGCCCCAGGAGTCCGCCAGTGACTGAATTTTTTGCGGCAGGGCAGGGTCATGAGAAAAATTGTTCAGCAGGCGGTTGAGACCGTCACGCTTGCGCGTCAGCGTCACGCCTTTATGGCTGGTTTCCAGTTGCTTGAGCAGGTGCTTGACGGCCACTGGCCAGCTGACTTCCTCACCGCCACTGACACCGGGCAGCAGATTGAAAAACTGCTCCTTGAGCTTGGGCCAGTTTTGGCTATCTATGGATTGCTTGATGGCCTGCGCACTGGCCTGATACCGCGGATTCTGCTGGCTAGAGGCTTGCAGCACCTCATTGAGACTATCGGCAAGCGCGCGCGAACTATCTTCTGATTTAACACCAGCAATCTCATCATAAACCGTGCGGAAGTTATCGGGCGTGGGCTGGATCTTGCGCGAAGCAAGTTGCATCAATGTCTGACGCGCAATATCGATGGCGGAGGCAGGTTCCTGCATCATGTCGACTTTTCATTCTAGAAGGGTTGATGGCTAGGGTGCTTAATCAGTGCATCAGCCCATGCTGCATGCGTTGCTGGACTATCGCGTCAGGCGATCATGATCAGTACCCGGCATCATCATACACCCGGATCATGGCGACTTGTGTTGGTGAACTCGCGCCTATTCCACCGAAAACACCACAGGCTGAGCTCCAGCTTTGGGAATGCTGTAAACCGTCAAGGTGCCGGGCTGCATTTCCCCCATGCCTGGGGAGTTCATGGGCATATCTGGCACGCTGATGCCTATGATATTGGGCTTTTGTTTGAGCAGTTTCTGAATGGCAGCGACAGGCACATGCCCCTCTACCACATAGCCGCCTATGAGCGCAGTGTGACAACTTGCCAGCCGCGTCACCCCATATTGCTGTTTGATGCGCGCCATTTCATCGCGCCCCTTGTCATGCGCCTGCACTTCAAAGCCATGCTGGCGCAGATAAGTGACATATTTCTGGCAGCAGCCGCAATTGGCATCCTTGTACAAAGTCATGGCAGGCAGCGCCCAGGCGCTAGTGGTTTGTAGCAAGAGCAAGCAGGCAATCAGGCGGAAAAATTTGGACATAGATGTTTGGCGATAAGGCGTTTGGATTCACAACGCGGGAATGAGAAACCCGGCTCCGCAGCGCGAAAGCCGGGTGGCCTAGCTTACTTCTTACACTTTTCCTTTTTCTTGGATTCGATTTCGTGCACCAGGCCGTCCTCGATTTCCACTTCAACACAGGCACCGACTACCAAGGGGCCGTGCTCTTCTTCCAACTCTGTATCCTTGGTCACGTCCAGTTTGCGACCACCTACCACCCACTGTCCAACATCGGTCTTGGGACGGCTCTCGATCACGCCATAGAACTCTTCGTCGGCAGCTTGCACACTCCAGGCCATGCCGGAAAGTACGCTGGCGGTTATCAGGCTAGCGAGCAAATGTTTCATGGGGCTTCTCCTTCTGCACACGCAGATTATGATTGAAATAATGATATTGCCTGGGAATCATTCCCCATCACTTTCACCATGTCAACCTTGCTAGCTATCAGCCTCTAGCCTGCGCACCGCCAAGATTGAAGCTTTGTTCGAACTGTTGCAGCGGCTCGGGCAAGCCAAACAAATAACCCTGATAGGCCAGGCAGCCATGTTGCGCCAAGAAACTCTGTTGCTCGCGGGTTTCCACACCTTCGGCAATGACCTTGAGGCCTAGCCCTTGCCCCAGGGCAATGATGGTGCGGACGATAGAGGCATCGTTGCTATCCACCAGCACATCACGCACAAATGAGCGGTCTATCTTCAATTGCGACAAAGGCAGCCGTTTAAGGTAGGCCAGCGAGGAATAACCAGTACCAAAATCATCCATAGAGAAGCCTACGCCCATGTTCTTGAGCGTATTCATCTTGATGATCATATCCTCCATGTTTTCCGCCAGCATGCTCTCGGTCAGCTCCAGCTTGAGATACTGCGGATCAGCCCCGGTTTCGCTGAGAATGTTCATGACCTGATCAACAAAATCCGGCTGATGCAACTGACGCGCGCTGACATTGACCGACAGGCTCAACTCTGCGGTTTCAGCACGCTTGGCCCACTGCACCAGCTGCTTGCATGCCGTGCGCAACACCCAATTGCCTATGGGCAGAATCAAGCCAGTTTCCTCGGCCAGGGTAATAAAGCTTGCGGGAGAGAGCAGGCCACGCGTTGCATGCTGCCAGCGCAGTAGTACTTCAGCGCCAAACAATTGGCCATCACTATCCACCTGGGATTGATAGAACAATTGCAACTCGTCGCGACGCACTGCCTGGCGCAAGTCCTCTTCCATCGCGGCACGCTCGGTGATCAAGGCCTGCATGGTGGGGTCGAAGAAACGGTAGGTATTGCGGCCTGCTGCCTTGGATTGGTACATGGCGAGATCAGCCCGTTTCAAGAGCTCATCCACGCCCACCTGTTGCTGGCTGCCAAATAAAGCAACGCCTATGCTGGCGGAAGAATAATGTTCATACCCTGAAAGCTCAAAGCCCTGCTGGAAGGCCTGCAATATCTTCTCCGCAATCAGGCTGACATCCTGGGCGGCCTCGGTTGCCAGCTCACCCAAATTCTCCAGCACCACCACAAACTCATCGCCACCCAGGCGCGCCACGGTATCGGTCACGCGCACGCAACTGACGATGCGCTGCGCCACCTGCTCCAGCAACATATCGCCGACATCATGGCCATGGGTATCATTGAGGGTCTTAAAGTTATCCAGATCAAGGAATAGCAAGGCACCGGAGCGATTGAGACGATTGCTGTTGAGCAGTGCCTGCTCCAATCTATCCAGCAATAAAATCCGGTTGGGCAGATTGGTCAGCATATCGTAGAAAGCCAGACGCTGGATTTTATTTTCTGCCGCCTTGCGTTCGGTGATGTCGCGCTCCACCGCCACCCAATGGGTATATTGACCTGCGGTATTGGCAATTGGCAAGATTTCCATCTCCAGCCACATTTCCTCGCCATTTTTCTTGTAGTTGATTAGCTCGGTACGTACCGCCTCACCTTGCTTCAAAGCCTGCTTTACGCGCACCAGTTCTTCAACCTGCGTATTGGGGCCATCCAGCAAGCCTGGGGGCAAATCCAGCACCTCATCGGCCCTATAGCCTGTCAAACGCTCAAAGGCCTTGTTGACAAAGATCAGGCGCGGCGGCTTGTCCTGCTCAGGATCGGCTTCTGCAATCAGCACAATGTCATTGATACACGCCACGCTGGCTTCCAGCAGCTTGAGTTGTTCTTCAGCGCGGCTGCGCTCAATGGCAAGGCCAACGATATGAGAGCAGGCGCTGACCAGCTCCATCTCACGCTGATCCGGCACGCGCGGTACGCGGCCATAGACGGCAAACGTACCCAACACCTGCTGCGTGCTGGAAAATATAGGCATGGACCAGCAGGCGCGCAGACGATGGCGTTGCGCCAGTTGACGGTAATCCAGCCATAGCAAGTCATGCTGGATATCAGACACCACCACGGTTCTGCGTTCATAGGCAGCAGTGCCGCATGAGCCAGTGTTAGGCCCGATTTTCATACCCTGCACATCATGCAGGAAACTGCGTGGCAAGCGTGCTGCAACCCCATGGCGTAGGAATTCACCTTGTTCCAGCAGCATGATGGAGCAGGATATTTCCGGGAACTGATCTTCTATCAAATGCACGGCGGCAAGCAATACCTCGTCCAGCTCGGCACCCATGGCGATGCGTTCCAGCAGGCGCCGTTGCTCCACCTGCAAGCTCTCTTGGCGTTTTTCCTGCTCTATGTTTTCCACCACCTTGATCAGATTGTCATGGCTGCCATCTGCGCCCTGCACCATGGAGGCACTGATGCGCACCCAGACTGGCTGGCCAGATTTGGCGCGATAGCGTTTTTCCACCACGGAATGGCTAATCTCGCCGCGTATCAAACGCTCGCGGTTCTCGCGCGCCAACAGGCTGTCTTCTTCGTAATTGACGTCATGGCAGCGTAGCTGCTTCAACTCTTCTTCGGTATAGCCAACGATCTCGCAATATGCCGGATTGGCCAGCAGAAAACGGCCATCGCTATTGATCATGGCTATCCCGGCGGCAGCGGCGTGGAAGGTGAGGCGTACCTGCTCCTGGCTGGACTGCAGCTCACGTTCAATCAACCGTCGTTGCTGGATTTCGGCATTGAGTGCATGCGTACGCTCCAGCACGCGCCTGCGTATCTGCAGATTCCATAGCAGCACCAGGGCCATGACCACGCCCACCAGCAAAGTGGTACCTGCAAACCAGCGCACCAGATGGGTACTTTCAGTATTGGTTTTGTAGATAAAGCCCGAGAGGTCATAGCCCGGCTTGATCAGGCCAATATCGGCCATGACCTTGGCAATGAATTCCCAGCGTGCCTTATTCATATGCCCGATCTCAACCACTTCTGGCAGGATGTAACGGTGCATATCGCGGGCTTCATACATCAATTGCTTCAGTGTCACCTTGCGTTCGGCGACACCAGGCATGCGCAGGATCAACTGGGCAATTTCGTGCGGGTTATCCAGCGCATACTTCCAGCCCTTGAGCGAGGCACGGACAAAGGCATCGACGCGATCAGGATGCGCGGCGATTTCAGACTCTGAGGTAAACAGCGTATCGCCATAGAAATCAATGCCGTAATCCATGGCCGCCAATGTCGCGGGCGGATAGCCGCGCTCCATCATGATATTGGGCTCAACCGTGGCGTAGGCAGAGATCACATCTACCTTGTCATTAAGCAGATCCTGCAAATTGCCGCTGTGCGGCATCAGAATCAGATTTTGTAGATTGACGCCTTCCTTGATCATCAAGGCTTTTTGCTGGGCATCGCGTCTATCTGCGGCCAGCATGATGCGCTTGCCTTCAAGGTCTGCAGGGGTGGTGATATTGCTGGATTGCTTGCTGAGCAGTACATGGGGCGAATGCTGGAAGATTGCGGCCAGCGCTACAACAGGCTCGCCTTCAGCGCGGGCGAGTACCAGCTCGGTATCACCTACGCCAAACTGTGCCCTGCCACTGGTGACCGACTTGATGGAGGAATTGCCTGCACCGCCTGGCACTATCTGTACATCCAGGCCTTCCTGGCGGTAGTAGCCTTTAGCCTGCGCTGCGTAATAGCCTGCAGACTGAAACTGGTGATACCACTTGAGTTGTAGCGTGACTTTTTCGAGCGGGGCGGCTTGCAGCGGAGCCAGGGTAGAAATCAGCAGCAGTGCAAGCAAGCCAAGAAGCCAGCGCGCAGCACGCAACATGCTGGCTGCCCCCCGGCGACAGGCTTGGTAGACTGCTCTCAAATGATGTTCCCCGCTTTGGTTTTTTTATATTTTTTTAAGTTTAGCAAAGCTTATCATCGTCTTATATTACACGGCGTTTTTATTCGCAAAGGTAATGACCAGTACATCGCGATACGCTGCCTGCGTGGCATCTATCTGTTCTACAGGTGTGACGCCGTGCATACAGCGCAGGTCATCCACCAATGCCCAATCCAATGGGTCAGTCAGGGTAAAGCTATCCAGCACTTCTTTATTGAGGTTGTGCAAGGTAGTGGTGCCACTGGAAATATTCACCCGCTTGATCATCATCACCAGCACATAATCAACGCCATCGCGGTGTATCCCTTCAGGGGCTGGCAGACCATGTACTTGTTGATTGGCCTCAATGCGGAACTGATGAGCTTCAATATGCCAGCGTGCCTCGGGCTTGAGGTGACTGAACAAATCTCTACAGAACAGCATCACCGTCTGCAGGGTCTCGCCCTGAATCAAGGCCTCGGGTATGGCTCATAAATGCGGGCGATACCGCCATTGAGCGAGTTGTATTCACGGCTCTGGTAATGTGGTTGATGCGGCTCCAGCACAATCGGCCCCTGTGCCTCTGCGCTCAGCGTGGCAAAGCGACGTCGACGATAACTGCCGCCGTCAGCCATATATTCATCCAGGGGCATGCCATCCCAGCTGGCATCCAGTGCCACCCAGTCTGCCAGTGCATCGGCTCTGATGGCGGTCAGCCTGGCGCGAACTTGCTGCCCACGCACAAAGCAAAAACCGTCCTGGGTAATCTGACTGGCTAGTCCCTGTATATCAATTTCCTGCATGACACCTTTTCACTCAAAATTTGACGAGCACCATGATGTTCGCCAGCCAGATAAGGCTAGTGGAGTGAGCATATTAGCGAATCACAGCCGATTTAGAAAAAATAGTTGACCTTCATCACTAAATAACTAATTATGTAGTGATGAAAACCGTACCCCATATTCCGCCCGCCTGGAAAAATATCTCCGATCTGTTTGTTGCACTAGGTGATGAACATCGCCAGCGCATCCTGCTCTCGTTCGAACCCGGCGAGCGCATCAGCATAGGTGATATCGCCGCGACCATGCCCTTGAGCCGCACCGCAGTTACCCATCACCTCAAGGTGCTGGAACATGGCGGGGTGCTCAAAAGTGAGAAGGTAGGCAAGGAAGTGCGCTTCTACATCAACAAAGCCCATATGCAAGAAGCCTTAAGCAGCGTGCTGGAATTCATAGACCACAACATCTAGTCGTCCCATAAAAACCAGAAGAATTGAGAGAGGAGTCTCATGCTAGTCGCGATTACCAGAACCATCATGAAACTGTTGTTCCGTATTGAAGTAGTGGGTCAACAGCATGTGCCCCGGCCTGAAAAACTACTGATCATAGGCAACCATGAGTCTTTCCTCGATGGTTTCATCATGGGCTTGTTCCTGCCAGTGCGCACCACCTTTGTTGTCCACACCACGGTGCTGGAAAACCCCTTGTTCCGCTGGATACTCAAGCATGTACCGCACTTGCCTGTAGATACCAACAGCCCACTGGCCATGAAGAAAGTCATACGTCTGCTGGAAGCAGGCGAATCAGTGATGATTTTCCCTGAAGGCCGCATCACGCTGACTGGCAGCCTGATGAAAGCCTACGATGGCCCGGCATTTGTCGCCGCCAAGACTGGGGCCACCATATTGCCAGTGCGCATCCATGGTGCGGCCAGAAGCTATTTCAGCCGTTTGGCCAGCGACTATCCACACTCCCTGTTACCCAAGATCAGGCTCACCATACTGCCACCCACCCACATCCCCATGCCCGACGCCCCCAGTGCCAAGCAGCGCCGACGAATTGCGGGAGAGCGCATGCAGGCCATATTGCAAGACCTGATGTTTCGCTCTGAGCCCAGCAATACTTTGTATGGCGCATTGCTGCAGGCCATACGCACTTATGGCCGCAAGCATAAGCTGGTGGAGGATATGCAACTGGTGGAAGAAGACTATGGCAGCGTGCTGAAGAAAAGCCTGGCACTGGGCAGGCTGGTCAGCAAGATCAGCGCCCCTGGCGACACGCTGGCCGTACTGATGCCCAACGTCACCAACACTGTGTGCTTGATTTTCGGCATGAGCGCCATGGGCCGGGTGCCCGCCATGCTCAATTACACCGCGGGCACCAGCGGCATGCAGGATGCCTGTACCGCAGCTAATATCAAGACAGTGATCACTTCCCGCAAATTCATAGAAGCCGCCAAGCTGGAAGAAGTGGTGGCCAAACTCGCGGGGCTGGAAATTTTTTACCTGGAAGATATGCGCGCTGGCTTCAGCTGGCGCGATAAGCTCTGGCTGGTGGCCTATGCATTGCGCTGCCCCGCGCGGATTGCCCAGCAACACAATGTGGATGCCCCTGCCGTGGTGCTCTTCACCTCAGGCTCTGAAGGCAAGCCCAAAGGCGTGGTACACAGCCACCGCGGCATCCTGGCCAATATTGCCCAGATCCGTGCCGTGATTGATTTCTCGCACCGCGATAAATTCATGATGGCCCTGCCCATGTTCCATTCCTTTGGCTTCACCTGTGGCGCCATCATGCCGCTGGTTTCAGGCAGCAAGGTCTTCATTTATCCTTCTCCGCTGCACTACCGCATCATCCCCGAAGTTATCTATGAGCGCGGCTGCACCGCCTTGTTTGGCACCAGCACCTTCCTCGGCAATTACGCCAAGTTTGCCCACCCTTATGACTTCTACAAGATGCGCTATGTGATTGCCGGTGCCGAGAAGCTCAACAGCGAAGTCCGCAAAACCTGGATGGAAAAATTCGGCATCCGCATTCTGGAAGGCTATGGCGTTACTGAGACTGCCAAGCCTGTGCTGGCGGTGAACACGCCCATGGCCAGCCAGATTGGCACCGTAGGTCAATTGTTGCCTGGCATAGAGATGCGCCTGGAAGAAGTACCCGGCATCACCGAGGGTGGTCTGCTCAAGGTCAAAGGCCCCAACATCATGCTGGGCTATCTACTCTATGCACAACCTGGCGTCTTGCAGCCACCTGCCGAGGGTTGGCATGACACTGGCGATATTGTCAGCGTCGATGCGCGCGGCTTCATCACCATACAGGGCCGCGTCAAACGCTTTGCCAAGATTGCGGGCGAGATGGTTTCGCTGGAAACCGTGGAATCCCTGGCCAGACTGTGTTCCCCAGAACAGCAACATGCAGCGACGACACGCGTGGATGCCCAGCGTGGCGAGACTATCCTGCTTTACACCACAGACCCCGAGCTTGCACGTGAAGCACTGTCCCAGGCCGCCAAGAAACTTGGCCATACCGAACTGGCGGTGCCGCGCAAAATCATCGTCGTCAAAACCCTGCCGCTGCTGGGCACAGGCAAGATTGACTACGTGACACTGAAAAAAATGGCTGAAACCAGCTAGATCACTCAAGGACAAGATCATACAAGCACCTGCAATAGCCGCTTCACCCGTCAACACATCCCTGCTCAGCCGCGGCATGATCGCCGTCATGCTGGCGCAGTTCATCTCGCGCTGGCCGACAATGCCTTGTTATTCGCTGCCATTGCCTTGCTCAGGCAGGTAGTGCGCCCGCCTGGCAAATTCCCTTGCTGCAGGAATTCTTTGTGATTGCCTATATTCTGCTGGCGCCGTTTGTTGGCCCCTTCGCCGACAGCTTGCCCAAGGGCAGGGTGATGGTGATTGCCAATCTGATGAAGCTACTGGGCACAGGCGCCATGCTGGCGGGTTTGAACCCCTTGCTGGCTTACGGCATGGTGGGCCTGGGTGCGGCGGCTTACTCCCCAGCCAAATACGGCATCCTCACCCAGATGCTGCCGCTGGATAAACTGGTCAAGGGCAACAGCCTGATGGAGGGCTCCACCATCGTCGCCATACTGCTGGGTGCGGTGCTGGGCGGCCAGCTTGCCGATCACTGGCTGACCGGGTCGCTCTATGCCATCAGTGGCGCTTACCTGCTGGCGGTACTGATCAATCTGCTGATTCCAAGGTTGCCGCCATCGCATAAGCTGGAATCTTTCAACCTCGTCATGCTGTTTAAAGATTTCACACGCGCCACACGCACGCTGATGCGCGATGCCGATGCGCGCTTTTCCATCGTAGGCACCAGCATTTTCTGGGGCGCGGGCAGCACCCTGCGTTTTCTGCTGGTGGCCTGGGTTCCGGTGGCGTTGAATATTCATGATTACAGCACCCCCGCCAACCTCAGTGGCGCAGTGGCCATAGGTGTGGCATTGGGTGCAGTGGCGGCAGCGCGCTGGATTTCACTCAAGACCATCAACCGCGCCCTGCCAGCCGGGGTTCTGATAGGCCTGGCCATCGCCTTGTTTGCTTACTCCAGCAACCTCTATATGGCCGCTGCCTGTCTGTTGCTGATAGGTTTTCTCGGCGGCATGTATGTGGTGCCACTCAACGCATTGTTGCAGGAGCGCGGTCATGAATCTGTGGGTTCTGGCCATGCCATCGCCATCCAGAACCTGTTCGAGAATTTCAGCATGCTCTTGCTGATGGGTATCTACATCTGGCTCAGCAAGCTGATGATCCCTGTGGTGCCAACTGCCATGATCATAGGTCTTCTGGTGTTCACGGCCATCAGCCTGCTGGCATGGCTACGCATCCGCCAATCCCACTAGACAGGTGCCTCATGCAAAACCCATTACTACATGCGAGTATTGCCTTGTCGTGCCTGACAGTCAGCACTGCCTGCACTGCGTGGAGTGCTGAACACCCGGCCAGCAGCGCACAGTGGCTAGGACTTTATCCCGCGCAGGCGTTCCACACCGTACCAGCAGATTGCACTAGCTGTGGCATCCTGCCGCAAGCGGCATGGTATTTCGAGCATGATCTCCTATCCGTAGCGCTTGATCAAAACAGCATTACGGCATTTACCGCGGCTCTCACTGCGCAAGAAGATGTACGGCAATCTGCGCAGTTGCCTGTGACTGAAAAACCCCTGCCGCCATTAATCTGGAGAGGCATAGCAGAACGTCTGCAAGCCGTGCAGCTACAAGCTAGCCCAGCCCCAGCAGTTTCAGACCAGGCAAATTCTGCCCCAGCCAACTTGCTTGATAAAGGTAGATTGCCTGATGGCAGCGTGATTGACTTGCAGGTCGTGCCCAAGATTCCCACCAACCTGTCCTATCTGGACCAGACGAGTTGGGCGTTCTACAGGCAGCGCCCTCTCGCACTGGGCGGGCAAACCAAGGAGCAGGGTGAATTCACCATACGCACCATCTGGCCTATGGATTTCAAACTTGAGCAACAAACATCAGCCAGCCCGCTGCAGGATGGTGAAACCTTGCAAACTCTGGTGAGACAGTCTCATGGCGGTGCTCAAAGCCCTTATCACAGCCGTATTCTCTGGCAACGCCAGCCAGCTTCCAGCCCATGGCAAGACAAGCCTGCGCTGGGCATTATGCTGAACGGTGCGCAAGGTGATGATGACGAAGCGCACGGTGGGCACTTTGCCGTGCTGACTGGTCGCGTGGGGGAAGATGGGGATTGGTCGCAGTGGTTGGTCAATAACTTTTACAACCTGGATGCCTATGGTGAGAAAGGCATTATTGCCGCCATTACTCCGGCGGAAAACTATCTGTTTGACCTTAACAGCGGCCAATCTTTTTATCGGCCTTCCTACATGTTGGTCGCCATTCTCAAAAACGCTGAAGCTGCACAGCGCTACCAAACTGCAATCAACCGGGTGTTCCAGCATTTTTATCGCCATGACATTGTCTATCACCACTCTGCCGCCAATTGCGCAGGACTTAATATAGACACCTTGCGTACCTTGGGTTGGAATATCCCCACCCGTGGCCACGCAGGTTATATGCAGGCAATCGCTGCATGGTTTTATGTAGCGGTGACCCAACAGGATCTGACAGCCGCGCGCCAGCTTTATGACTATTTAACGCAGGAATCCACCCGACTTTATCCAGCGGTGGCGTTTGATGCCATAGGTCATGACTTGTTGAATCTGGTTGCAGGCAAGCTGGATCGTCCCCTGAGCGCTTATGAGCGTGACCTGGCTGATCAGATAGAAGCCTTGGTCTATGTGCATATTCCGCAGATACCTAGCGAGCGCGCATTTGGCCAAGCGCCTGTCTATTCCTTCGCGGAATATCTCGCGCAAGCCCCTGCTGAACGCAAGGATTGGAAAATCATCCCCACCACTCCCAGACCCTTCCCACCGGAATTGCGCGATGGGGCCAGCCCAACTGTCCAAGCCCCTTTCCCTGTGCCTTGGACAGTGGCAGCTGTACTCACAGGCCTCATCGGCTTACTTGGCTTGGGGGGCTACCTGATAAAAACCTGGTATCAGCGCAAACGGGGCTAAAGGTGTCAGCATCGTCCTACAAGCAATTCAGTGGTTTACCGAATTTCCTGTCGCGCTTGACTCCTTATATTGCACATACCTACCAATATCACTAGGAGTAGTACCATGAAAAAAATCACTGCCTTTGTCATGCTCTGCGCAATGATCTTCTTGACTGGCTGTAACACCATGAAGGGCGCTGGGCAAGATATCCAGCGTGGTGGTGAAAAGCTTGAAGATGCGGCTGACCGCCATAAGTAATAAATAGCGACAAGAGATTATTAATCCGCTCATGATAATCATGAGCAGGATTTCATGACTTGTACACATGTGCTTGCGCAGTTTGAGGGTTAAAGTCTGACCCACATGCTTGAATCAATTGACGGTATGTATCCCGATTAACTCGCTAAGGAGCTTTATCATGTGGACCAAGCCAGAAGTCACTGAAATGCGTTTCGGTTTTGAAGTAACCATGTACGTTTGCAATCGCTAAGTCATTCCAGCTGATTACAAGCAAGCTAACGGGAGCCTCGTGCTCCCGTTGTCATTTCCAGCTTGAGTTTTCTGCCGCATTATTAATTAGCAATCTTCTCTCTATCTGCACTAAACCACTGTTGCAGAAAATCAGCCAGGCTACGCACCATCAAGGAAGACTGCCTGTGTTGTGGGTATAGGGCATACACAGCGCTGCTATCTCCCATAAAGCCGCGCAACACCTGCACCAACTCTCCGCGTTGCAAAGCCTCGCGCACATAAAACCAGGGCAGGCCCACTATGCCCAACCCCGCCACCGCCGCCGCACACATCACCTCGCCATGATTGGAACGCAGCACAGGATGCACCATGAGCTTGAGCGGTTCGCCATTGACGATAAATGGCCACTCCGCACTGCGCGCACTAATGCAGCGGTGTAGCCCCAACTGCAATGGCGAAGCGGGTTCGCCATATTGCTGCAAATACGCTGGGCTGCAGCAATACACCAATGGAGAATCCATCAACCTACGGGCTACCATGCCCTCGTCAGGCTGCTGGGTGATGCGAATTACCATGTCATAACCTTCACCCACCACATCCACCAGGCGGTTATCCACATCCAGTGCCAACTCCAGCTTGGGATGCAATTGCATGAACTGATTGAGCGCGGGGGCCAGCATCATGCTGGCAAAAGACACCGGGGCAGAAATACGCAACAGACCACGTAATTCTCCACTGCTGCTGGCCACCGCCTGCTCGGCCTCATCCACCTGTTGCAGTATGTTGAGGCAGCGCTGGTAAAACTCACGCCCCAGCTCTGTGGTGGACAATTTACGCGTTGTGCGTAACAGCAAACGCGCGCCCAAGCGCGATTCCAGCTCCATGATTCTGCGGCTCACCAACTGCTTGCTGATGCCTAACTGGCTGGCAGCCGTGGTGAAATTGCCGCTTTTGACCACCGCAGCGAAGATTTTCATTTGCTCAAGCTGGCTCATTGTCAACCTATCATGGACAGTCATTCAAAATAATTGGGGATTATCATTAAACCCATCCACAAATACAATGGCTCCCATGTTGCAAAGCTGCATTGTCTGAATCAAGACAGCAGCATACAAACGCAGTCATTCATTAATTTATATTTAGCTTAAGGGGCAAATCTCATGAATACATTTAACCTCAGCACTTTCTCTGGCCGCGTACTGCTGGCCCTGATTTTTGTCATCAGCGGTTTCGGCAAGCTGGCTGACCCTAGCGGCACTATCGCCTATATCGCCAGCGTGGGTGCACCAGCGCCCGAGCTGGCTTATGGTGTGGCTTGATTGTAGAGTTGGGTTTGGGGCTGGCCTTGTTGCTGGGTTATCACGCCAAAATATCTGCGCTGCTAATCGCAGGCTTTACCCTGGCCACCGCATTTCTGTTCCATTTTGATTTCGGCAACCAGATCCAGACCATTATGTTCCTCAAGAACCTGGCTATCACTGGCGGCCTGCTGCAAATCGTTGCCCACGGTGCTGGCGGTTTCAGCCTGGATGGCGCACGTCGTTAATTTACTGCACTTACATTCCCATCGAGCAGGAGCTAGGCAATGAGCACTTTGTTTATTTCCCACGGCGCACCCACCTTGGCCATTGAGCCAGGTGTGACAGGCGAGTTGCTGACTCGATTGGGGCAGACCTTGCCGCGACCCAGCGCCATTCTGGTGGTCTCGGCACATTGGGATACGCGCGCTCCTAGGGTGAGTGTGGCCAGTCAGCCAGAAACCATACACGACTTCGGCGGCTTCCCAGCCGCCATGTACCAGATCGAATATCCAGCCCCAGGCGCACCCGCGCTGGCGCAGCAGGTCAAGACGTTGCTAGCGGAGGCTTACCCCGATGTGGCGCTGGACCCGCTACGCGGGCTGGATCATGGTGCCTGGGTGCCGCTGATGTTGATGTACCCTGAGGCGGATATTCCGGTGACGCAGCTATCGATACAAAGTCATGCGGGCGCTGCTGCGCATTTCGCCCTTGGGCAGCAACTGGCAGCCCTGCAAGATGAAGGCGTTATGCTGCTGTGCTCTGGGGCCATCACGCACAATCTGCATGACTTCTTCAGCGCAGACCGACATGCCAGCGTGCTGGATTATGTGCCCGCCTTCAGTGACTGGATGGGCCAGCGTATTGCCGCTGGCGATAAGCAGGCTTTGCTTGATTACCGTCAACTAGCTCCGGCGGCAGCGCGTGCGCATCCGCATGAAGATCATTTGCTACCCTTGTTTGTAGCCTTGGGTGCGGCGGAGAAAATGGGTAAGCCAGAACGTCATCAGCCAGAGAATACCTATGGCATCCTGGCGATGGACACCTACGTTTGGCAATAACCACTGGACTTGCAATAACTAACAGGGCGACATCTTATGCAGATGCCGCCCTGTTGATTTAATGCAAAACTGCTATCAGCAGTGACTTGCTGTGGCTAGCGCTGAGTGGCAGCAGGTAACACAAAGCCCTTGGGTAGTAACACCCAGAGCCGGCCTTGCTGTTTCATAGCACCCGCTTTTTGCCCTGCGGCATCACCCGCACCCCAGAAGAAATCGGCACGCACACCACCTTTAATGGCACCACCAGTGTCTTGCGCCAGCATCAAGCGGTTGAGCGGCGCGTTGCTATTGGGTTGAGTCGTAGCCAAAAACACAGGTGCACCCAGCGGAATGTATTTAGGATCAATAGCAAGCACACGCTCACCCAGGATAGGCACGCCCAAAGCGCCCAAGGGGCCGGGTAAACCCGCAGGCAATTCGCGGAAGAAGACATAGCTAGGGTTGGTATTGAGCAACTCCTGCACCTTGCTCGGGTTTTGTCTGGCCCATTGCTTGATGCCTTGCATGGAGCCTTGTCCAAGGTCATTTCGCCACGCTCAACCAGGGTACGGCCTATGGATTGGTAAGACATGCCATTCTGGTCGGCATAGCCCACATGCACCGCCTCGCCATTATCCAGACGGATCAGGCCAGAGCCTTGCACTTGCAGGAAGAACAATTCAATCGGGTCATTGACCCATAACAGCTCTTTGCCAGCCAGTGGCGCCAGCCCAGCCTCAATCTCGGCTCTATCGTAATAAGGCAGTAGCTTGTTGCCCACCAGACGACCACGCACGCGCTTGTTGGCGAGCTCAGGGAATAAACCAGACAGCTCGACCGTAATCAGGTCGGCAGGGCGGGTATAGAGGGGATAACGGTATTGTGCTGTCTTGACGCGGCTGCCCTTGAGCAGCGGCTGGTAATAGCCGGTAATCATGCCGCTATCACTTCCGTCCTGGTTGCTGGCCTGGTAGACATTGAAATACTGGCGGTAGTAGGCCTGTAGATTGGACTCGCTAGGCTGCGCAGGCATATGACCTGCCGC
Source organism: Methylobacillus glycogenes JCM 2850 (assembly GCF_000617925.1). Classification (GTDB taxonomy): domain Bacteria; phylum Pseudomonadota; class Gammaproteobacteria; order Burkholderiales; family Methylophilaceae; genus Methylobacillus; species Methylobacillus glycogenes. Next base: position 132,073 of record NZ_BAMT01000007.1, on the reverse strand, counting down.
CTCGCAGGCCGCCTGCCAGGGCTGGCGGTTTTTCAGGGTGCTGCAACCTTGCAGCCAGGCAGGCCAGGATTGCACCAGCTCGGCTTGGTCAAACCCCGCCAGGTCTTCCCAGCGTGCAGGTTTGAGCAGGCCGTAATCAGCCACCTTGCTGCCAGAAGCCAAGGTTTCCTGTGGCTTGAGCTTGGGGTCTGCCGGGTGAACCGGAGCAGGCTGAACAGGGGTAGGCTGAACCGGAGGCTGGGCAGGTGTTGCCTGCACAGGCTGGTCAGCCTTGGGGCATTGGCAGGCCTGCGGCGCAACTGGCTCAACCTTGACATGCTGGTGACCACCACAGGCAGCCAGCAGCAGGGCGAGCAAGAAGTAAAACGATCTGAACATGGAGTGTAGTGAGTACCGCAAGTGGGTGGCAGAGCGTACTGCTAATGCAATACGCGTGGCATGTTGAGGGTGAATGGCGCGATGGGGCACTCAAACTGGGTGCCATCCTCGGCGGTGATCTGATAGCTGCCCTGCATGGTGCCCACCGGGGTAGCCACCATGGTGCCGCTGCTATATTCAAAATGCTCGCCTGGTTGCAGCAGAGGTTGCGCACCAACGACGCCCAGGCCACGCACTTCCTGGGTTTTGCCGGAGGCGTCCTTGATAATCCAGTGACGGCTGATTAATTGCGCGGCAACGTTGCCAGTGTTGGTGATACGCACACTATAAGAAAACACATAGCGATTCTGCTCGACATCAGACTGATCGGGCACAAAGCTGGTTTCTACCTTGACCGTGAACTCATAGCGTTTCTCGGCTGACATGTACGCTCCTTAAGCGATCAATCCACTGGTAGGGGAACTGGGAGATGCGGAATAGAGCTTTTTCGGCATGCGACCAGCGAGGAAAGCTTCTCGGCCAGCCTGCACCGCCTTGTTCATCGCCGCTGCCATCAACACCGGGTCACGCGCCGCAGCTATCGCGGTATTCATGAGTACACCATCACAGCCCAGTTCCATCGCTATCGCAGCGTCAGAGGCCGTGCCTACACCCGCATCCACCAGCACGGGAATCTTGGCATTTTCGATGATGATTTGCAGGTTCCAGGGGTTGAGTATGCCCATGCCTGAGCCTATCAGCGAAGCCAGTGGCATCACCGCAGCACAGCCAATTTCTTCAAGTTGCTTGGCGATAATCGGATCGTCCGAGCAATACACCATGACATCAAAACCATCTTTGACCAGGGTTTTGGCCGCGGCTATGGTTTCCAGCATATTAGGGTATAGCGTATTGGGGTCACCCAGCACTTCCAGCTTGACCAGCTTGTGGCCATCCAGCAGCTCACGAGCCAGACGCAAGGTACGTACGGCATCATCCGCGCTGTAACAGCCTGCGGTATTGGGCAGATAGGTGAATTCCTCAGGTGGCAGGAAATCCAGCAGCGAAGGCTCGCCTGCGTTCTGGCCTATATTGGTGCGGCGTATTGCCACGGTGATGATTTCAGCACCGCTGGCATCAATCGCCGCGCGCGTTTCGGTGAAATCCTTGTATTTGCCAGTACCCACCAGCAAGCGCGAGCCATATTGCTTACCCGCTATGTTCAATGTATCCATTAACCGCCTCCTACCGCGCCTACAATTTCGAGTTTATCGTCACTATTCAACACCGCCTCAGCAAAATTGCCGCGCGGCACAATCTCGCCGTTACGTTCTATCGCCAGACGCTTGCCAGTGAGGCCCAGATGCTCAACAAGCTCGGCCACGGTCAAACGCTGCACCTCGAATTGCCTGGGGTTACCGTTGATGGTCAGATGAATCAATTGAGGACTACCTAGTGAATAAATCTAAAGTGAAATATATCTCGCGAAAAACCAATATCGAGTTGCAAGACCAAGATGTTGGAAAGCAGGCAGAAAGCCTGCTGCAAGTACCCGTATTTTACGTAGGTTCAGGGGCAATTAGCAAACCGACTGCAAAAACAGTTCACCATCAGCGCAAGGCAGGAATAGCCGGGTATTTCGCTGATTGATCCCAAAATTCAATCCTGCGTGACAATCGTATTATGATGTCATCATTCTGCGCGGCTTGACGCTTGATAACAGGCTCTATAGGCTGCGCTCTACCGCGAATGGCATCACTGACCCTGAGATAAACTAGGCAAAAAAATTGTCACAGCAGCCATCCCAAAACTCCAAAGCGCAATTCCAAGCCGGGCTCGCCGCCGAAGCCTCTCATGATTATCTGCTAGCCCTGACCCATTACACCGCTTCGCTGGAGGCTGGTGCTGACCAAATGGGCACCCAGCTGGAAACCTGGCTCAAGATAGGCAATCTGTTCCTGCGCACCATGAAATACCAGCAGGCGGCTGAAACCATGGAGTTTGTACTGGGCATGTCGCCGGGCAATGTACAGGCCGTGTATGGCTTGGCGATTTCTTACTTCTATCTGGGCAGGCTGGAAGAAGCTTGCGCCTTTATAGACCACGCTGTGGAAATGCAGCCGGACAATTCATCTTTTGTGCTGGATAAAGCCAATATCCACTCCATCGCCAGACCAGACCCGGCGCAGAAGCTGGCGCTATACAAAGCCTGGGGCGAGCGCTTTGCTGATCCATTTGGCCGTCAGGCCCAGCCCTTTGCCTATGACCGTGCCCCTGGCCGTTGCCTGCGTGTGGGTTATGTCTCCGGCGATATGCGTGCCCATGCCGTGGCGTATTTCATGGAGCCAGTGTTTGCTCACCATGACCCCAGCAAGGTGGAAGTGCATGTCTTTGCCACCAATCGCCAGCAGGACGACACCACCGCCCATCTGCAAACCCTGGTGCCACACTGGCACGATGTCTCCAGCCTGGATGACAACGCCTTATATAAGCTGATTCGTCAGCAAAACATCGATATTCTGGTAGACCTTTCCGGCCATACCCAGGGGCACAGATTGTATGTATTCGCGCGCCGCGCCGCACCTATACAAGTAACCTGGCTGGGCTATATAGGCGGCACGCTGGGCATGCAGGCCATGGATTACCGCCTTACGGATTGGGGCATGGACCCGGCAGGTAATGAGCGTTACTACGTAGAAACCCTGTTCCGCCTGCATTGCATGGCGAGTTATATCCCGCCTGCCAATGCGCCACTGGCAGAACGCCCACCCATGCTGGACGGCAATGCACCTACCTTGGTGTCACTCAACAGCTCACGCAAGCTTACCGACCAAACCCTGCTGCTGTGGAAACGCATACTGGAAGCCAGGCCAGATGCGCAGCTGCTATTGCATGTGCAGGAAGTCAGCATAGAAGATGCCGTCAACACCATAGAGCCGCGGCTGGTGCAGCTGGAACTGCCGCTGGATCGCATCATCGTCTCGCCCATTGTGCCCATGGAAGAATTCATGACGCGCGGCACCATGGCCGATGTTGCGCTGGACAGCTTCCCGGTTTCGGGTGGCACCACCACGCTGCATACCCTGTGGATGGGGCTGCCGATTATCACCATGCAGGCAGAAGATGCAGTATCGGCCTCTACTGGCAGCACCTTGCATGCGCTGGGGCTACAGGACTGGATAGCGCGTGATGAGGATGATTATGTGGCTAAAGTATTGGCCCTGCTGGATAAGCCGCAGGCTTTGCTAGAACATCGCAGCCATATCCGTGACAGCATGCGTGCCAGCCTGCTGATGGATTATGCGGGCCGTTGCCGTGAGCTGGAACTGGCGTTCCGCCGTTTGCACTACAACTATCTGGCGGGCCGCCATATCAGCCTGGATACCCAGCCATTGGGCGAAGCGAGCTGGCCCTGGTGGATCAATGGCTGGCTGAAACCAAGCCCAGACAAGATAAAGAGGGAAGCGCCAGCCGCCCATGAGCGCTCAATCTCGCCACCCCATCCCGCTGCTGACGCCGCAGTTGCCCGAGCGCGCACTGCTACAGCCCTATCTGGATCGCATAGACGCCAGCCGTCATTATTCTAACTTCGGCCCGCTCAACCAGGCACTGGAAGAACGCCTGACAGCTTTCTTTGCTCCGCACAGTGCCGCAGGCGTGCAGGTGGTAACCACCAGCAGCGCCACCACCGGGCTGGAACTGGCCTTGGCCAGCCTGGAACTGCCGCCTGGCAGCCGCGTGCTGGTGCCAGCCCTGACCTTTGTTGCCACCTTGACTGCCGTATTGCGCGCAGGCCTGGTGCCTGTGGTTTGCGATATAGATCCTGAAAGCTGGTTACTGACCCCCGAGATTGCCGAAGCTGCCATAACCAGCACTGGGGCATTAGCTGCATTGCCAGTTGCCGCCTTTGGCCAGCCTGTGGATACCCTGGCCTGGAGCCAGTTTCAGCAGCGCCATGGGGTGAAAGTGGTGGTAGACGCCGCAGGGGCGTTTGGCAGCCAGTGGGTAGCGGCCAGCGACATTGCCGTGGTATTCAGCATGCACGCCACCAAAACCCTGGCCGCAGGAGAGGGTGGGCTGGTGGTGGGCGGTAATGCCGCGCAATTGACCAGCATCCGCCAGATGAGCAATTTCGGCATCAACCTGGACCCAGCAGCGCAGTTACCCGTGGGAATGTTGACCCGCGTAGGCAGCAACGCAAAATTATCGGAATACCACGCTGCAGTGGCCCATGCCAGCCTGGATGGCTGGCAGGCACAGGCGGCACGACGGCGCGAGATTTATGCGGATTATCGCCAGACCCTGCAATCGCGTTGTGGCGACAAATTGCAATGGCAGGCAGGCGAGACGTTGGCGGCACCCACATTATTCTGCGTGCGCTTGCCCGATGCCGAGCGCCGTGAACGCCTGGAACAACAGGCTGGCAGCCTGGGAGTCAGCACCCGGCGCTGGTACCAGCCCTTGCTGCACCAACATGGCGCGGCGGTTCAACCGCTGGTGGTTTTAGCCACGCCCAATGCCGAGAAAGTGGCTGCTGGCTTGATTGGCCTGCCATTCTCCTGCTTTATTAACCATACTCAAATCAAGTATATTGCAGATATTGTCTATTCTGCCGTTACCAATATAAGCAACACCCACTACTAACACATCAATCAAGGTCGCTACGAGCACGCTATGAGCACAATTAATACATTCATTGAAAAATTCAACGAAGCTGTCGATTTCCAGGAACCCGTGGAAGTGACCGCTGATACCAAGCTGCAAGACTTGCCCGAGTGGGATTCGCTGGCTGCGCTGGGTGTGATCGTGATGTGCGATATGGAATACAAGAAAACCATCACCGGCAATGATCTTGCTGGTTGTAACGTGATTGCCGATATCTACAAACTGGTTAGCTAATTCATGACTCAATCCACCCTGCACAATATCCGTTTCAAGGGCCTGACAACTTGTGTGCCCGAACGCACGCTGTCCAATATCGAGGATTGCCCGGTAGAACAGCGTTCCGAGCGCGAGCGCCTGGTGCGCAATATAGGCATTGAAACGCGCAGGGTGTGCCTGGAAGGCGTGGTGTTCTCTGATCTGGCGCAAGAAGCGGGTGAAAAGCTGATCGCGGGCCTGGGTTGGGATAAATCCTCGATTGATGTGCTGCTGGTGGTGACCCAATCTCCGGATTACCCCATCCCTGCCACCGCTATTATCTTGCAGGACAAACTGGGCCTGTCACACGGCACAGTGGCCTTCGATATCAATCTGGGTTGCTCCGGCTATGCCTACGGCTTGTTTGTGCTGGGCTCCATGCTCTCGGCGCATGGTCTCAAGCGCGGCATCATGCTGGTGGGCGATAAATCCTCCAACCCGCTGTCGCTGGATAACGGCTTGCTATCCCTGTTTGGCGATGCCGCCACCGCCACCGCGCTGGAATTTGAGGAAAACGCACCGCCCATGTACTTCAACATGGGCAGTGACGGCAGCGGTCACCGCGCCATCATCATTGAGGCGGGTGGCCAGCGCGTGCCTATACAACCGCATCATCTGGAGCGCTTGCCGGGTGCCGATGGCATTTCGCGCAAGGGCACAGATGTGATTCTTGACGGCCCTTCCATCCTCAACTTCTCCATCCGCGAAGTGCCGGCCTCTATCAGTGGCCTGGTGGAATATTCCCCCTTCAGTCTGGAAGACATTGATTACTTCGTGCTGCATCAGGCCAACCGCATGATCAATGAAACCATACGCAAGAAGCTAGGCCTGGCCCCAGAGCGCGTGCCGCTTTCGCTCAAGGAATTCGGCAATACCAGCTCGGCCTCCATCCCGGTCACCATGACCACCAAGCTGCTGCAAGAGCTGGGCGCAGGTCGCAAACGCCTGCTGCTGTCTGGCTTTGGCGTAGGCTTATCCTGGGCTTCCTGCATCCTTGAGATCGAAGACGCCTATCTGCCTGCCTTGATCGAGATATAACAGCCATATGACGGTAGCAAGTCTTGAAGCTTTCAGCTTGGCGGGCAAGCGCATTCTGGTGACAGGCGCTTCCTCAGGCCTGGGGCAGGCAGTTGCCATAGGGGCTGCCGCCGCTGGCGCAGTAGTCATTCTCACCGGGCGCGATACTGAGCGCCTGCAAGCCACGCAGGCACAACTGGCAGGTAGCGGGCATCTCAGCATTGCTGCGGATATTACCGACCCCGAGCAGCGCGATGCACTGGTCAGTCAGGCAGGTGTCATCGATGGTCTGGTGCATAGCGCAGGCACCGCCGCCGTGCGTTTGTTCCGCCAGATAGATCAGGATTTCATAGACCGTGATTTCGAGATCAATTTCGATGCGCCACTGCTGCTGACCCAGCGCCTGCTAGCAAAAAAACAAATTGCCCATGGCGGTTCCATCGTCTTTGTCGGCTCTATCGCTGCGCATATAGGCACCAAGGCTTCCAGCATTTATTCCGCCAGCAAGGCCGCCTTGCGTCCGGCAGGGCGTGCGCTGGCGCTGGAAGTCGGCCCCAAGCAGCAGATACGCGTCAACTATATGGCGGTAAGCTATATCGAAACCCCCATGCTGGCGCGGCTGGCCGAGCAGGGCATGGGCGGCAGCATGGAAACTGTCGCCAACCCACCGCTGGGCAAAGGCTTGCCGGAAGATGTGGCCAATAGTGCAGTGTTTCTACTTTCCCCGGCCTCGCGCTGGATTACCCGTGCCACCCTGTTTGTCGATGGTGGCCTCAGTTGCCAGATCAGTGCGCAATGATGACTGCTATTTCTTCCCCCTTCTCTCTTGCTGGTAAACGCATTCTGGTCACAGGCGCATCTTCTGGCCTGGGCAGGCAGATTGCCATCTCCTGCGCTCAATCCGGTGCCAGCCTGATTATCTGCGGCCGCAATGTAGAACGCTTGCAGGAAACGCTGTCACAGCTCACTGGTGAGGGCCATAGCGTGATTGCGGGCGATCTGACTGACGATGATGTCATCGCCCAGACTGTGGAACAGGCAGGCAGTATTGATGGAGTAGTGCATTGCACTGGCATCTCCGTGCCCATGCCCGCGCGCATGACCAAGCGCGAATTCATGGAGCGGCTTTACAGCATCAACGTCTTCACACCGCAATTGCTCACCGCCCAACTGCTGCTCAAAAACCGCATCAACAAGGATGGGGCAATACTATTTCTGTCTTCCATCGCCGCCGTGCGCGGTGTGCATGGCATGAGTGTCTATTCCGGCACCAAGGCGGCGCTGATTGCGGCCACACGCTGCCTGGCACTGGAAACCGCCAAACGCGGCATACGCGTTAACTGCCTGGCGCCGGATCTGGTAGAAACGCCCATGTTGCATGGCTCGGGTGCCAATATGCCGACAGAAGAATGGCTAGACCAGCAACGTGCCATTCACCCGCTGGGCTTGGGTACGCCTGACGATGTGGCCCATGCTGCCATTTTCTTCCTTTCATCTGCCAGCCGCTGGATCACGGGCACCACCCTGATCATGGATGGCGGCATTACGCATTAGGCAAGGGGAGGCGGCGTATGAAAAACCTCATCATCATTGGTGCCAGTGGCTTTGGCCGTGAAGTGCTGATGATGGCCATAGATAATCCCAGCCACCAAGTAGATTGGGTCATCAAGGGTTTTCTCGACAACCGCCCGGGCATACTCGATGGTTTTGCCACGCACGCCCAAGATGTGCCTGATGCCATGGACTACTCACCGGAAAAACGCCTGCGCTATAGGCGTGATTACCCAATATTGGGCGACCCACTGAGCTACACGCCTGAACCCGGCGATGTTTTCCTTTGCGCCATGGGCAACCCGGCTGACCGCAGAAAATACGCTGAGCCGCTGATGGCCAAGGGGGCAGAATTCATACGCCTGGTGCATCCCATGCGGCGGTTTCCACCTTTGCCAGCATAGGCCGGGGCAGCATCATAGGGCCGTACGCCGCCCTCTCTCCTGACAGCCGCATAGGGCAGCATGTCACGGTAAGCAGTTATACCGCCATTGCCCATGATGTTGAAATTGCCGACTGGGTAGAGATAGGCGCACACTGCCTGATTGCGGGCAATGTGCATATAGGCACTAGCGCACGCGTGCATCCAGCTCAGTCATCACCGCCAAATCTCGCATAGGCGAACACGCCGTCGTGGCAGCCGGAAGCGTGGTATTCAAAAGCGTCTCCGCCCACACCACCGTCATCGGCAACCCGGCACGCCGCTTTGACTGGAAACCAGAAACTCCTGCATCACATACTGACGCCTCACCTAATGAAAGCAAACCCGCATGACCGAAGTTGCAGCCCGCAAGCCTGAATCCGAAGCCATAAACAGCGCCACCGAGCTGGCGCGCAGCAAACTGTTGCAGATTGCCGAGCGCTGCCAGCAGGATAGACACGCTTATTTCCCCGAGCGGCCGCCGAGATGATTCATGGCAGCCAGACCCTGCGCGTGCTGGTGTTCAGCACCCGCGGCTTAGGGTTTTGTCAGCAGTTGGATCAGATTGTTGCCGCTGTAGCGCTCAAGGGTGGGGTGATAGAAGCCCTGGTGCATGACACCGACGATACCGATAATCTGGACAACCCCAGACTGCAAGGCTTCAAGCAGATCAAGGCGGCAGATTTCTTTGCCAACCCTGGTGCCTATGCAGGCTGCCTGGTGGTAGATAGAACCTGCACCTGGTACCCAGGTATACGCTACAAGGTCAGGCTCAAGCAGGCCGGCTTTGCCGTGCTGCGCGTAGAGCAATTCCTCAATGCGCCCGGTCTTGAAGCCGCGGGTGGTTCATACAGACTGCATTCCGACCTCATGCTGAGCCGCTTTGATGAGTTTCTCGGGCTGGAAAGGCACTGGCATGACAACTGGTCACGTCAGGCTTATTACTACTCGCTGGCTGCGTTTATCAGCATGAATCATGAGTATTTTGCCTTCCATTGTGGCGATTATCAGCAGCGCTATTTCTCTGCCGATATTGATCTCAAACTGGGCGCCCATAAGGTTTATGCTGATTGTGGCTCGCATGATGGTCAGGAAGTGCTGATTTTTGCCGAGCGCGTGAAACATCAGTTCAAGGCCGTGCACGCTTTTGAGCCTGATCACAACAACTTCATCAATCTGGCCAAACGTATCAACGCATATATCGCCCAACATGGAGCTTTGCCAGTTTACTGTCATGAACTGGGTGTGTTCGACCGTGATGGTTATCTGCATGCCGAAGGTTATGGCTCTGGCGTCACCATCACCGAGCAGGCAGGCACACCCGGCAACGGCCTGCATGTCTGCCGCCTGGACGATATGCTGGATGAACTGGGACATTTGCGCCTGGAAATTGAGGGCGCAGAGCTTGAAGCCCTGCATGGTGCGCGCGGCCTGATTCAGCAACATCGCCCGACCATGACGGTTTCTGCCTATCACAAAGCCACCGATTTCCCTGATCTGCTGCACTTTATAGAGGAAACCGGGCACAACTATCAGCTTTCACTACGCCACCAGTCGCTGGAACCTGGCGTACTGTGTATTTACGCGGTTTAGGCTAAGGTATAGCTCACCATGCGGCCCTTGCTAACCCCAGCCCATTACACTACTGAGCACTGGTTTGCCCAGGAGCAGGCGGCTATTTTCAAGCGCCTGTGGATACTGGTGGCGGTCAAGCCCATGCTGGCCAATCACAATGATTACCGCAGCCTGACCCTGGCCGGAGTGCCGCTGGTGATTCAAAACCACCAGGGCACCATACGCGCCTTCAGCAATATCTGCCGCCACCGCATGGCGCGTATACAAGAGCAGGAATTCGGCAACCGCGCCCTGGTCTGCCCCTATCATCACTGGTGCTATAACGAAGAAGGCCAGCTGATACACACGCATAGAGACCCGGCCGTGTTCGGCTTTACGCCCAATGAAACCGCCGAGATTCGCCTTAAGCAATATGCAGTCAGCATCATAGGCAGCCTGGTGTTCGTCAACCTTAGTGATGAGCCCCTGCCCATTGCAGAGCAGTTTGATGAGCAAACCCGCGCCTTGTTACAGCAATACACGGCTGATATGGATAGCAGCTTTATCTATACACGCTATGAAGGCCAGTTTAACTGGAAGACAGGCATGGAAAACATCAAGGATGCGCTACACGTGCCTTGCCTGCACAAATCCACCTTCCCCAAGCATTTTCGCGTCAATATCGCTGCAGATAGCAGCATTAACAGCCGCGATGCCAGCTACCAGCCCAGCAATACCGCTTTGCCGCAGGCGACTACCCAGGGCGCCATCGCCATGCAGGAAGCGCCAGAACTGGAATGGCAGTCTCTGGTGCAACAACTGGAGTGCAAGGGTAGATACCAGACCTTCCACCTGTTCCCCAACGTCAATCTCATGATTATTGATGGCAGCTCCTTTGCCATTCAGGTATATAACCCGCTGGCGGCTGACCGCAGCGAAATGCAGATGATGGTGGCCCTGACCAAGCAGCAGCAGGATTTCCCGCATAAGCCGTAGTGCTGTGGGAGCATTTGGTGAGTGACATGACGGTATTGCAGGAAGACATAGACTGCCTGGAAGCCTTGCAGACCAGCTTAGCAGCCTCTGATGCCGAGTTTATCCACGGCGCTTATGAAACCGGGCTGCTGGAGTTTCATGGTGCTTATTTGGCACAGCTGGAAACAGTGCACTTGCCACAGCAGGAGGTCTAAGCATGAAGCCCTTACTACTGTTTGGCACTGACGCAGGCTTGCCACGCATACTGCATGAAGTCAGTCAGACTGGCTTGTATGAAGTGGTTGGTATCATCGGTGAAGCAAATGCAGCTCAAGCAAGCACCAAGGAGATTGCGCATTACACCGAACTGGCCGCCGTGCCCGCTGATCTGCGGGCCACAGCTTCAGCCTTTATTGTCGATGACCAATCCCTACTCAATCAGCAGCGTCTGGCACGGTATATGGCCATCAAGCGCCTGGGCCTGCCCATCATTGCCATTGCCAGCCAGCACGCCTCCATCGCCAGCGGCGTCAAACTTAGAGAAAACGTGCTGGTAGACCACGGCGTGCGCATACTGCCAGAGGCCAATATAGGGGCCAATACCTGGATCATGCAGGGTAGTGAAATTGGCGCAGGTGCCAAGATAGGCAGCTCGTGCTGGATAGGCAGTCAGTGTGTGGTGTCTGACCAAGCCGTACTGGGCAAGAACTGCACCCTGGCCGCAGGGGTCATCATAGGTGCTGGCGTAGTATTGCCGCCCTGGACCACCATCAACCAGCGCTGCACTATAGACAAAAGCCCCGAAACCACCGTGTTTCTCGACCCGCGCTTCCGTGCTCCGGTGTATTTGTTCGATAAACCGCAACGCTAATCCCAGCTCAATTTATTTTCAGCGCCCAGCTCCTTATGTCCAACCATCTCAATTCGCCGCAACTCTACTGTGACCCGCAGATATTTGACCAGGAGCGGCAAGGGCTATTTGCCGAGCAATGGATATTTGCTGGCATGGCCCACCAGCTGCGCCAACACAATGATTTCATCCGCGTGGATTTGCTGGGACGTGACGTTATCATCCAGAACCTACGCGATAAACTGGTGGCCTTCGTCAATGTCTGCAGTCATAGGCACTCCATCATTCATGACGCCCCCAGCGGCAACCGTTCACTGACCTGCCCTTACCATAGCTGGCACTACAATGCCGAGGGCATCCCCACTGGCATTCCGTGCAAAAAAGCCTTCCCCCTGGTCACCGCCAACCCCGAGGCCTATAAGTTGCAGTCGCTGGAACTGGCACGGCTGGGGACTTTATCTTTCTGCGCGTTAATCCTGGTGAGCAAACCCTGCCAAGTTTTCTAGGCGATGCCATGGGCTTTCTGGAGCAGGTATCTGCCGCTCTGGGGACCTGCATAGATGTGCATGAATCCAGCATACAAGCCAACTGGAAACTGGTGATAGAAAACTCGCTGGAAGGCTATCACGTGCCGTTTGTGCACCGTACCAGCCTGGCGAAATCCAGCGAAATCCAGTTCAGCCAGGATGAAAAAGATAGCCAGGACTTCATGCCAGAGACAGGCCACAGTGCCGTGCATAACCATGCCAACGAGAAATGGTTGCAGCGCTGGTCACGCTATCAGAAGGACATAGGCCAATGGCCCTTCATGTTTGAGCACTATGTGCACCAGTTGGTGTTCCCCAACCTCACCGTCACCTCATTCCTGGGTTACAGCTTCCACGTACAGCACTTCCGCCCGCTGGCACATGATCTCACCAGCGTGCACTCCAGCATCTACTCCACACGTTTCGATGGGCAGAGCGCACGTGGCAAAGTCCTGATGCAATCCATACAAACTGAAAACATAGGCTTTACCCACCAGGTGTTTGATGAAGACAAGACCGCTTGCGAGCGCACCCAGCGTGGCTCTGCTCAGGCCAGCCGACCTTCTATCCCGGGTGAAATCATAGAGCAACGCGTTAGTGATTTCCGCAAGACTTATCACCGCCTGCAAAAGCTGAAATAAGCAGAGTTAATTAAGGCAGAGTTTAAACGCACTTCCTCCAGCCCTGGCGTGGCGCTTAGCCCCCACAAGCATGCTGCCAGCAGGCTGAGCACTTGTCAGTATCGGCTGACAGCACATTCATCCCACTGCCGACTCCGCTCAGGTCTGGCTCGTCCTAAGATGGTTCCCACGATGAATCGCAATGCGAACATCCATTTTTACTCAAGCAAAAGGAGTGCAAAAATGAATTGGGATCAAGTTGAAGGTAATTGGAAACAACTCAAGGGTAAAGTGCGCCAGCAATGGGGCAAACTGACCGACGACCAATTTGAACAGATCAAGGGCAACCGCCAGATGCTGTCCGGCAAGTTGCAGGAACTCTACGGCATTTCCAAGGAAGAGGCAGAAAAGCAAATTTCCGCCTTTAACAAGGAATGTAGCACCAAGCACTAGCTCCCTAGTGTGGATTTGATTCTCCTCTAGTAATCCTCCCTTTTTACCGGCCCGCGTGGCCGGTATTTTTATGGCTGCACCTTTGTCCCACTAGGTCAGAGATACCAACTCGGATAACCGCGCAGATTTCGTTGCGCTGATCGTCTATTGAACCTCTTGGCAAGCTGCCGCCTTGAATCAGCGCCCAATGCTGTTAACATGCGGTTTGCCCGCACTTAAAGCAAAGACATGTCATTAATAGACATTAGTCTTGGGCATATAGATCAAGCCACAATGAGCACACACTTTATATTTATCGTCGGCATGGAAAAATGCGGCACCACCGCATTGGCAAACTGGTTGGTGAATCAGCAGTTGGCACAATACCTGGTGCCCGACGTCAAAGAGCCGCACTTGTTCTCCCGGCCAGATATCCGGCCCAGCTTGCCCGCTGCTGCTGCGCTGCCCTGGCTGGATGCCAGCACCAGCTATGCGCATAATCCCCATGCTATTGCGCAATTGCCTGCGCATAACAGCAAGATTGTGCTGTGCCTGCGCAATCCCTTGCAGCGTGCCTGGAGCGCTTATCGCATGAAAAAGCTGCTGGCACAGCAGGGTGAGGGCGCAGCCCAGCTAGCGCGTGATTTCTACAGCATCACTGACCCCAAGCTGGTAGAGGGCATGGCTGCACAGAGTGCTTATCAGCTACAAAAACAGGCTTTTCTGCAATTTTTCCCACGTAAGTCCGCGCCCCATGTGGCCCAGTATTTTGACGCCGAAATTGCACGTTTACGCCAGGGCAGCTTTGCAGAGCGCGTGCAGTATGAAACCGCCTTTTATTTCTCGCGCGGCGGCTATCCTTTCTTGCCCGTGCTGGCGATGAGTTTTTATTACCAGGCCTTGCGCCAGTTGCTGGATAAATACCTGCCCGAGGACATTATTGTGCTGTCCCTGCATACGCTAGAGGATGCAGATAATCGTGCGCACTTCCTGCACCGTCTGCTGGATGACCAGGCAAGGCAGAAGGCATCCGCTGCAATACCGCTGACGTTTTCCACTGAACATTATGAGTTTGATGAGGCCAAGCCTGATTTTGCCGCCGCTGAATGGCAGAGCCTGCGCCAGACTTTTGCCTACGACCTGACGCAGACTGCCACACTGCTACAGGCGCAAAACATAGACACTCGCTTATTAGACTGGCAGGAGTTGGGCCGGGATCTGCCGCTATGATGCAGCCTATGTGTTTATGGTTTACCGGACTTTCGGGCGCGGGCAAGACTACCTTATCCACCATGCTGCACCAGCGCTTGCAGCAGCAGGGTTATCGCACTGCGCTGATTGATGGCGATGACTTGCGCCAGGGCCTGTGCTCTGACCTGGGCTTCAGTGCTGAAGACAGGCGCGAGAATATTCGTCGCGCTGGCGAAGTGGCAAGCTTGATGATGGAGGCTGGCCTAATTGTGCTGGTAGGGCTGATCTCGCCTTTCCGTGCAGATAGAGACAAGCTCAGGCAGCGCTTTGCCCCGGGTCAATTCATAGAGGTGTTTGTTGATACACCGCTCAGCGAGTGCGAGCGCCGCGATACCAAGGGCTTATATGCTCGCGCGCGCAAAGGCGAGCTCACACAGTTTACTGGCATCAGCAGCCCTTACGAGCCGCCGCTGGCGGCAGAGGTGCATATCCGCACGTTGGAAGGCGAGATGGAAAACCAGATTGAGACTTTGCTGGCAGTAATACAAACGCGTCATATCCATCCGCACCTGGTAAACGCTACAAGAAAAAGTTCTGCCGCGGCTTGATGCAAAGCAGGTACTATTTTTGCTAGTTTATTCATGATGACCTCACCAGGACCCTATCATGCCCCCCACCTTCAGCTATGTTCAATGCCAGTTCGCTGGCATGCGTTTTGTAGTCCGCATCGAATCCCGTTTACTGCCTGCCGCCATACGCGGTAGCGCCCGCGAGCTTCAGGTAACACCCGCGCCTGCCTTCTGCGCAGGCCTGCCCGCGTCCAGCTTTGCCGCCATAGAGGGCAACAAGCTCTACAAACTGGGCTATTACCTGCAGCATATGTCTGAGCTGCCGCCTGTCAGCAAGATTTGGAGCTATGGCTCTGTGCAGTCTGGCGCCATGCTGGCGCTGAGTGAATTGGCGCAATTGATGGGCGTGGAATTCCATTATGTGCTGCCCTATATCGCAAGCGAACTGGCCCTGCACCCCGAGGGCAACCTTGCACTGGCAAAGGGCAAACAGATGCATTTGCATGTTGATGGTGCATTGTATAGGCGCATGGCGCGCGGGGAATTTGTGCCTGCGCCTGGAGAATTGTTCTTCCATGAGGGCGGTAATCATAGTCAGGTGAGCTATGGCATGACGGTATTGGCGCAGGAACTCAGCCAGGTGACGCAAAAACTGAATTTAAGCCGCGTGTTCCTGCCCGCTGGCACAGGCGTCACCTCTTACCATCTGGCGCAAGCAACCCGCAATTGGCGCATTACACCACCCCGGCCTATGGCGATGCCCTGCACCTGCAACAGGTATTTGCGCGCTTGGGCACTAGCAGCAGCGAACCAACCATACTCAGTAGCCACATCCATTACCGCTTTGGTTCACTGTACCGCGAGCTATGGCTGCTGCAGGCCGAGCTTGAAGCTGCCACTGGCATAGCGTTTGACCTGCTGTACGACATGGCAGGCTGGATGGCGATTCTGGATCAGCGTGAGCAACTGGGGCAGGACTGGCTTTACTTGCATCAGGGCGGACTAGGTGGCAGCGTGACCTTGGCCGAGCGCTATCGCAAGCAGTTTGGTGAATCTGAGCTTAGCCTGAGCGCGGCTTGAGTCAAATAAACGCTTAAAAACAGCACACCCAGCGCAAGGCTGGGTGTGCTGTTTTATTAGCTCAAGCTCAGAATTTGATTGTGAGCAGTTAAGCCTTAGAAGTTGAATCTGAGAGCTTAAAGCTAGAAATCCAGCGTTAGCCCCAGATTCACCGAGCGGCCCATGCCTGCAACCGGGCCCATGATGCCAGCCCTGCCATTGGCGTTCCACTCTGCGTAATTCACCCCGCCCAGTGGCAGCGCATAGTAGCGGTCAAACAGATTGGTGACGCTGAAATCCAGCCTGGCCTTGCTCCACTGATAGCTGCTGCGCAAATCCACCAGGGTGTAGCCGCCAGTTTCGGGTTCAAAGCGTGCCTGATCAACACGGGTCTTGCTGTCTACAAACTGCACATCCACACCGTTAGACCAGGCACCCTTGCGCTGCTCCAGGCTGATACGGGCATTGAGCGGCATGATCTGGTAAAGATCGTCACCATTCGTGCGCTCCGCACGGGTCCAGGCTAAAGTGCCACGCACACGGCCCTGACCCCAAGCCCCTTCCTGCCACAGCTGACGCGTACTTTCCAGGTTCAGGCCATAGAAGCGCGCATCCTGATTATCAAAGCGCAGATTGGCACGACCACCCGCCAAACCGCTGCTGATCTGCTCAACGCCTATGTAATCCTGCACATAGGTAAAGTAGGGCGTAGCGCGCACTTGCCAGACGTTTTGGCCTGCATCATGCAAATCCAGCGTGGCGCTCAAGGTGTTGGCTTTTTCCGGGCGTAGCTCAGGGTTGCCGACATAGCCATTGGCATCGCCAAACCAACCTATCATATTGCGCGCCATCTGCCCGGCACCCCAGGAGTAGCGCTCATACAGATTGGGCGAGCGCGTCTTGCGCGCATAGCCAAACTCCAGAGTGGCTGTGTCTGAAACCAGATACTTGCCACTGGCGGTGACATCCAGATGATTATCGCTGGCAGAGCGGCTGCCACGGTTGAAAGCCGCTGCCGCCATGTTATCCGCCATATTCATCATGCCCGCGCCATAAGACTGCACCTCGCCAGTGCTGGTGCGCACATGATCCACGCGCGCGCCCAGCAGACTGCTCCAGCGACTATCCCATTGCGATTCCACCTCGGCAAACACACCCAGACGATCGCGGCGACCATCATTGATATTCACATAAGTGCGCGGGCCCATCATCATGCTGCCCGCCACAGGTGGCCACCAGTCATCCAGGGTATTGCGGTGGAAATCACTGCCCAGGCGCAGCTTGTGCTGCTCAGACAAGGGCAGGGTGAACTTGAGGTTATAGCCCATATCCTTGCCGTGGGTGTTCATGGGCATCATGCCGGGCTTCTCTGAGGTAAAGAACCCCATCTCATGCTTGACCTCTTGCCAGTAAACCCGCGCATCGAGATCACCCCAACTGAAATTGCGCTTGTAATTGGCATTGATGGCATCGGCGGTATTGCCCACCAGATCCATATATTGATTAGAGAAGCCTTGATGCGGCACTTCCTGATGGCTAAGCCTGAGCACAAACTCCTCGTTCTCGCCCTTGGCACCTATGGTCAGCGCCTGGATATGACGCTCAAACTGCGTGGCACGCACCTTGCGGCCATTACCGTCTTGGTAACTCTGGCCACGATCCATGGTGCTGGTGAAATTGAGGCTGAGATTATCGCTGGCTGCCGTGGCGCTCAAAGCGGTGCTGAGGCCATTGTTATTGCTGCGGTACACCGTGGAAAAACTGCCCTGATAGAGCCAGGCATCTGGATTGAGTGAATATATAGGCCGCGCAGAATCCACCGTAATCGTGCCAGCAATACTGTCACCGCCCATACTCACCGGGGTGATCCCTGCCAACACACTGATCTTGGCCACAGCGGCGGGGGAGATATAACTCAACGGCGCGTTCATGCTGTTGGCACAGGCCGCCGTCAGCTCAGCACCATCCACCAGAATGCGGATACGGTTGTCATTAAAACCGCGTATCACTGGCAAGGCCGAAACGCCACCCGCCTGATAGGCTTCCACCCCAACAAAATCCTGCAACAGCGCAGCGCTGTCGGCACTATTCACCATGCGCCTGTGCAACTGGCTATCGCTGTCGTGCGCATGCGCCTTCACCTCAACTTCGGGCAAGTGCTGCGTATCGTGCTCATGCTGCGCCACATCTTCAGCGGCCAGCGCCAGGTTGCTGAACGCCTGCGCGCTGAGCAGTTGCGCCATCAGGCATAACTGCCATTTCAACTTACATGCTTTCGCCTGCGGCGCTTTCTTGTTCTTGTTTACCAATGCACTGACCATACTGCCTCCCCAATCTGTAAGCACGCGTAGGCGCAACAACACGCCATTTCGACAAAGCAGCAGATTTTAAAGAAGGCAGCAGGATTTAAGAATGCGACATAATGCCGCACACCTTGATGGGGTAAAGGCTATGCAGCACGCTGTGCTTGCAGTGGCCGCAGGCATATAAATGGGTATAATGGCCGCCTGTGCGGGCGTAGTTCAATGGTAGAACGCTAGCTTCCCAAGCTCGATACGCGGGTTCGATTCCCGTCGCCCGCTCCAGTCCTATGTTAAGTATATGTACCATATATACTTAAGCTCATCCCCAAGGTGCTACTTCGTCAGACTACTACATAGGGAGTCTACGAATGCTTCAAGGTCTTTCTCGACGTTCTAGCGGTGTCAAAATGCTTTTCTAGCAGTTCGGCGTTGTGCTTATTCATGCTCGCCTCCCAGTTCCCGCTCTAGCTGTTCTATGCTTGGCAAGCTGGTTTGCAGTTCTTCAGGTAGGGAGCTATCAATTGGTATTCCGCCACGCCTATAGGTTGGGTTTTGTCGCGTAATGCGTATTCAGCTACCACGGTGTTTTTGCTCTTGCAGAGCAAGAGGCCGATGGTGGGGGTGTCGTGTTCGGCCTTCACCTGCGTGTCTACAGCGGTAAGATAGAAGCTCAACTGACCTAAGTGTTCTGGTTTGAATTTCTCTGCCTTCAGTTCGATCACCACATAGCAGCGCAGCTTGAGGTGGTAGAACAGCAGGTCTATATAAAAATCATCACCACCAACTTCCAGATGTACCTGGCGGCCGACAAAGGCAAAGCCCGCACCCAGCTCCAGTAAAAACTGGGTAATGTGTTTGACCAGTGCCTCCTCGATTTCCCGCTCGTTGGCCTCCTGGCCCACATCTAAAAAGTCGAACAGGTATGGATCTTTAAGGGCTTGCCGCGCTAAATCAGTACCAGCCGCGGGGAGTCGGTCAACAAAGTTGGTAACCGCCTGGCCTTCTCTTTCCAGCAAGCGGGTTTCGATATGGATTTCCAGGGTAGCGCGAGACCAGCCTTGCTCCACAGCACGCTGGGCATAGCCCAGTCGTTGTTCTGTCTGCTTCAGTCTGGCCAGCAACACCAGATTGTGGCCCCAGGGTAATTGTCCAACAGTCTGTTGGACAATTACCGCATCTGGCCAAGCCTCGGCAAATGAACGCATATACATGAGGTTGGCGCGAGAAAAACCCTTCATCTCTGGAAAAGCAGTCTTGAGATCGTGCGCCAGCCGCGCTATGACCTTAGCCCCCCAGCCCTGCTCGGCCTGCCGTTGCAAAATGTCACGACCAATCTGCCAGTAAAGCAGTACCAGTTCGCGGTTGACGGCCTGCGCCGCCCGTTGCTGGGCGCTATGGATACGCTGCTTTAGCTCTCCCAGCCAGTTGGCATAGCTTCTGGCACTGGAGCAAGTGATACAGGTTTATCGCTCATTGCACGACCTGTAACTGGCGGGAGATCTCAAGCTGTTTTTCCATCAGAGGGTCTGGATTACCTGGATTTTGTAGCCCATGGCACGCAGAATGCCAGCCAGCAATTGCTGCATGTCATCCAATTCCAGCTCACTGACCTTGTCCTTGATACGTTCCAGCGCCTGAGACTCGATATCGGCCAATGGGCTCCAGCCTATGGCGGCAATATTGCGCTCCCGAAAAGCGTCATACAGGCTGCCGCCTTCGCCGCGAACCATCCACATACGCGCCATGCTATCTCCCCGTACACCCGATTAATTTTTGTAGATTGAACCAACTTCAATTTTGCAATTATAGCGATGTAAAAAACCCAAGGTCGATTTAGATACCTGCCAAACCCGTTCAGCATTGTTGAACGCGTCAATGAAACAGCAAAATTGCCAAGGCTGCGACAGGCATAGATAATGCTGCCTCGTTTGGCGGATAAACTTTTACTTTCCTCCATACCCGCTATTCATTGGCAAGCTGCTATACCAACACTAGCCGCCGCCAAACCACCCCGGATTCCAAGTGTCGCCCATCACCGCTCCCCAGTCCCTCGCTGCCAGTAAACGTAGGCAAGCGCTATTCCTATTCTTCCTGATCACTGGTCTGGCCTTAGCCTCCTGGGTCACACGCACACCAGCGATTCGTGATCAACTCGGCGTCTCTATCGCGCAAATGGGGCTAATCCTGTTCAGCATTTCGGTAGGGGCCATGAGCGGAATTTTGAGTTCAGGCCACTGGGTGCGGCGTTTTGGCACACGGCCTGTGATTACCACAGGCATGTTCTTGTTATTGGGTGGGTTAGTGGTATTGGCCGTGGGCATTGCATTGGCGCTGACCATGCTGGTGACGCTGGGTTTGGGTTTGTTTGGCCTGGGCGTGGGGCTGGGCGAAATTGCGTTGAATATCGAAGGCGCGGAGGTGGAGCGGCTGACGCAACGGCCGACTTTGTCCATGCTGCATGCCGGGTTCAGCTTTGGCACCTTTGTCGGCGGGCTGCTGGGTATCTGGCTGGCTAGCCTGGCTTTCCCGGTGGCCTGGCATGTGGGGCTGACCGTGCTGTGCTGTTTCCCGGTCACGTTGTATGCCTTGCGTGCGATTCCTGCTGGGTTTGCCCAGCACTTGCAGGGAGAGCATAAAAAGCCTGTGGCCAAAGTCAGTATGTGGCAAGACAAGCAGTTGTTGTTTATTGGGTTGATTGTGCTGGGCATGGCACTGGCCGAAGGGGCGGCGACGGACTGGATTCCCATTTTGATGGTGGATGAGCACGGTTTTGATGCTGCCTTGGGCTCTATGCTGTATACCGGCTTTGCTGGCATGATGCGCTGGGGCGGTTCAGCGGCCATTATTTCCTCACGCGCTTTGGCCGCGTGCGCGTGGTGCGCGCCAGCGCCTTGCTCGGGGTGATAGGCATAGGGCTGGTGATTTTTGCCAGCAATCCCTGGCTGGCAGCGGGGGCGGTGTTGTTCTGGGGCTTGGGCACTTCATTGGGCTTTCCCTTGTCGATTTCCGCCGCCAGCGATACCGGGCCACACCCTGAAGCCCGCGTCAGTGCGGTGGCCACTGCGGGTTATGTGGCTTTTCTGGCCGGGCCACCCTTGCTGGGCTTTGTTGGTGAGCATGCCTCGCTCAGGCATGCCTTGTTGATTGTGCTGGTGCTGGTGGGTACGGCGTTTTTCCTCGCACGCGCAGTGGAGCCCAAGGTCAGGTTTAAGTAACCGTATTTTCCACAATCAAGCACAGTGCATCACGGCATGCGCTAGTGCTCTCAGCAAGGCGGGTGGCGCTAGCGGCTGCTCGCATCCACGCCAGTGCTTTTTCTCACTTTTCGATAACCAAGTGTGAGGCGCCAGCACCATTCACCAGCAGTTTTACTCTTTTTTACGTCCAGCAGCATCTCGCTGCAAGCCATGATTAGTACGGACTTATCCCTATTGCACAAGCCAGATGCCCCAAGGTTTTGGCGGCACTGAGCTGTATAAAATCGCACGGATTCCTTATTAAATTTTCGTGACTAGTTTATGATGTCATGTAACTGAACCTGGGCATCTCCTCATGGACGCTATGCATGCCGCTGATATATCCAGCGGTGCATCTATCAAGCCACCATGACGCCAGGCAGTGGCAGACCCACAGGGCGGCACTGACCTCAAGGCAAAGTAATTTGTGTTCCCCCCTGGACCAAGAACTTTTAAGGCAATCATGAAGAACCTCAATCTCGTCGATACCGCCAAGGTGTTGATACTTGATGACCAAGCTGTGAGCCGTTCCATTCTTTCCAAAATCGTCCGTAATTTGGGCCCTGGCATTAAGACCATAGAGTTTTCATCCCCAGTCGAAGCCCTGGCTTGGGCGCAGGAAAATACTGCCGATCTGTTATTGGTGGATTATGAAATGCCAGGCATGAATGGCCTCAGCTTCATCAATGAGATTACCCGTCTGCCGCTTTACCAATCCGTGCCCACCATCATGATCACCATCAAGCAGGATGTGGAGATACGCTACGCAGCGCTGGATGCAGGGGTTACCGATTTCCTCACCAAGCCAGTGGATATGCATGAATGCATGGCCCGCTGCAAAAACCTGATTACGCTGCGTCAACAGCGCCTGAGCCTGGAAGATAAAAGCCGCCTGCTGGAAGGCATGGTGCGCGAAGCCACGGAAAGCATACTGCTGCGCGAGAAAGAAACCCTGATGCACCTGGCGCGCGCCGGGGAATATCGCGATTACGATACCGCCCAGCATTTGCTGCGTATGTCGCTCTATAGCCGCGTGCTTGCCGAGGCGCTGGGCTTCCCGGAACAAGAAGCCGAACTGATAGAGCTGGCCTCACCGCTGCATGACATAGGCAAGATTGGTATTCCCGATAGCGTGCTGCTGAAAAGCGGGCCATTCACCGGGGATGAAAAGAAGGTGATGCAGCGTCACCCGCTGATAGGCTACGAAATTTTGCAGGGCAGTCCTTCGGTGTTTTTGCAGAAGGGCAGCGAGATTGCGCTGGCGCACCATGAGAAGTTTGATGGTTCTGGTTACCCTTATGGCATTTCCGGCCATGAAATTCCCTTGTCGGCGCGGATTGTTGCCGTCGCCGATGTATTTGACGCGCTAACCAGCACTCGACCGTATAAGGCAGCCTGGAGCCTGGAAAAGGCCATGGAATATCTGCATGCGGAAAGTGGCAAGCATTTCGACCCAGAGTTGATCAAGCTGATAGATGGCGTACGTCCGCTGTTTGAAGAAATTCACGCCCGCCACCCGTCCTGAAACAAGTAGCATTTTTTTCATTATGAGGGCTTGTATATAAAGCCCTCTCAGTGCAACCTATAGCAAAACTGCTGTGATTGCAGTGTGCTGCCCCCGGTTGCAGCGTCCAACAACCGCCTTTGAAGCCTTGCTCAAGCATGAACTCATTGATGCAGTCTCTACACCGGGGAGCACAACACTGGCAGCGTTTGCGCCAGGCTTGCAACCCCCTTGAACTGGAACAGGCCCTGATCCGCATAGGCATTGGCTTTGCGCTGATCAGCTTCCTGCTGTTCCGTCATTTCAGCGGCCTCGCCACCAGCCCCAGTGATGCGCTGGCCTTGCCGATTGCTCTGTCATTCCAGGCGCTGTCCTTTGTGCTGCTGGGCTTGATTCTGTTTATGAAGCGCCATGACAGCCCACGCAGGCTGGCAGGTGCCTGGTTGGATATAGGCAGCACCACCTTGTTCATGATTATGACGGGTGAACTGGGCGTGATGTTGGTGGGCGTGTTTCTCTGGGTGACCTTTGGCAATGGTTTCCGTTTTGGCAAAAAGTATCTGATTCATTCGCAGATATTGAGCCTGCTGGGCTTTCTCTACACCATCAACGTCAATCCCTTCTGGCTGCAACACCAGACCATCAGCTACAGCCTGTTGTTGATGCTGCTGGCCTTGCCGCTGTATGTGGCCACGCTGATCACGCGCATTGAAGAAGCCAGGCAAAAAGCCGAGGTGGCCAATCACGCCAAGACGCGTTTTGTCGCCAACATGAGTCATGAAATCCGCACCCCGCTCAATGGCATCATCGGCATCAGCACCCTGCTGCGCAACACGCCGCTCAACACCGAGCAGGATGAACTGCTGCGCACCCTGGAAAGCTCGTCCAAGGCCTTGCTGTCACAGCTCAACAATGTGCTGGATTTCTCCAAGATAGAGCAGGAGAAAATGCAGGTAGAGCAGACCGAGCTTTCCCTGCAAGCCTTGATAGACCAGACCGTAGAAGTGTTCAAGGGTCAGGCCCTCAACAAGCGCATTGCGCTGGAAGGCAATGTGCAGGTAGAGGCCGGGCGAGTCAAAAGCGATCCTTATATCCTGCAACAGATTCTTGCCAACCTGGTGGGCAATGCGGTCAAGTTTACCGAGCGCGGCTCAGTAACCGTCAGCGTGCATGCGCTGCAAACCACAGGGCAGCAGGGTATTTATCGCTTTGAGGTGGTTGATACCGGGGTAGGCATAGCGCCAGAGCAGCGTGAGCATATTTTTGAGAGCTTTACCCAGGCCGATATCTCCACCACGCGCAAATACGGCGGCAGTGGCCTGGGGCTTACCCTGGCCAAACGTCTGGTGGAAGCCCTGGGTGGCGAGCTTAGCCTGAGCAGCACCCCAGATGTAGGCAGCCGCTTCTGGTTTGACCTATCACTGGAGACTGCGGCCACTCCTGTGATTGAGCCTGTTGTGACCAAGCCTGTCAGCACCCCGGCGCAGACGCAATCACTGCGCATTCTGGTCTGCGAAGACAATGCCACCAACCTCACCATCCTGGTCAAACTGTTGCAACTGCCTGGGCATAAGGTGGCGATTGCGCATAATGCCGATGAACTGCTGGATAAACTCGAAGCTGAGCAATTCGATCTGGTGATTTCCGACCTCAATATGGCGGGCATGACCGGGATAGATGCTCTCAAGCTGTATCGCTTCCTGCGACCGGATGACAGAGAAACCAAGTTCATTCTGTTTACCGCCGATGCCACGGTGGAAACCCAGCTAGCCGCCGAAGTCGCGGGCTTTGATGCTTTCCTCACCAAGCCTATAGAAACCAAGCTGCTGTTTGACACCATAGCCAGCCTCAAGGGTGGTCAGCCAGTGTCTGGCCAGGTGGCGCATCTGTATGTGGGCAAGCAGGCACCTCCAGAAACGGTAGAGACCGCGCAAGAAGTACTCTCTACGGCAACCTTGTCTGAGCTAGAACTACTCGGCGGTCAGGACACCATGTTTGTGCCACGACTGCTGAGCAAATATGTGGCCGACTGTGGTGCCTTGATCAAGCTGATACGCCAGAACCTGGCAGGCAAACGCTTTGGCGAGATTCATGAGTTCTGCCATGCACTCAAGGGCAATAGCTTGAGCATAGGCGCAATGGCGGTGAGCAGGCAGGCCGAGTTGCTGGATAATGCCAGTGCTGCCGAGCTACGTTTCCGCGGCACCATGATGCAGGATCAACTGGAGAAGGATTTTGAGGCCACGCAACAGGCCATCAATCAATATCTGAGCAGCCGTCAGGCAGCTTCCAGCTAACAAAAAGCCAGCCTATTCAGGCTGGCTTCTATTCCGACAGACCTTATCGGCAGCTCTATGGCGATAAGATGCCCCGGCAATAGGCCAGTACCTCACCCTACCGCACGCACCAGTGGCACAGCCTGTTCTGCGGGCGCATCACCCACCTTGGTGTTTTGCGCCCTTACCAGGCGCTCCATCACCTTAAGGTTGCGCTCAGTCAGGCGCATGGCGGCATCTACCCAGATTTCGGTGATATCAATCAACTCTTCACGCGTCAGCTGATTAGTACGTTGCTTGGCTTTCTGTATAGCCTGGAATGAGTTCAGCGATTTATGCGTCTTGCGCACCCAGTCCTGCACGGCTTTCTCGCCTGCGCCAGTTTCAGCCAGCACATCCACCACGCCCATATCGTAAAGTTCTTCCGCGGTGTAAACCTTGCCAGAGCGTACCATCTGCTCGGCGGCACGCATGCCTATGCGGCGAGAAAGGAAGCTCAAGGCCCCCATACCGGGGAACAGGTTGAACAGCACTTCAGGCAGGCCCATGACCGCGCCTTTTTCTGCCACCAGCACATGCGCTGACAATGCCGCTTCAAAACCGCCACCCATGGCCTGACCTTGCACCAAGGCGATAGTCGTAATCGGTGCCTGCATATTGTAGAAAGTCCACAGGTTATCTACGCAGAGGTGGGCATAGGCCAGCAGCTTCTTTCTATCTTGTTGTTCAATGGCATGCTTGAACGCTGCCAGGTCACCACCCAGGTTGAACACACCCTCAATATCAGACGCCAGCACCAGATAGTTGGTTGGATTGAGAGGTTTATGCACGGGGCTGGCATGCGCCGCCTCCAGCTGGGTGTGATGCATGAGCAATTCGCTCAGGCAAGTGCGGTTAAAGCAAGGCCGTGGACTGGGCTGCATAAAAGACCAGGTCACACCAAACTCTGCTTCATAATGCGTACGCAGTTGCTCAAACTGCACACTACTCAACGGATCAAAATCAACAACAGCATTCATGACAAGCCCCCAATTAACGCAAAAATTAGTCGGTAATACGCTCAAACACGCCATGCCGCGTCATTTTTATATGTTATTGATTCACAATTGGTAACGACTGGCACATTAACAGCTATCATCTCGCAAGCTAACCTATGTCGGAACGGAGATTAAAGTGATTAAACGCGCTGTATTCATCGGATTGCTCCTGGGAGTGGGTAATCTCAACTCAGCTTATGCTGCTGGTTTTGCCCTGATAGAACAAAGCGCCTCTGGCTTTGGTAATGCCTATGCTGGCATGGCCGCACGCGGCGATGATGCCAGCACGCAGTTTTTCAACCCGGCCAATCTCTCTCTGTTACCTGCAGGGCGCCAAATGGTGCTGGGGCTGAGCCTGGTAAAACCTAGCGCAAAACTCGACGATGCCAGAGCCAACCAGCAAGGCACTGCCATCCCAGGTAATGGCGGTGGCGATGCCGGAGTGCTGGCCATGGTGCCTAATTTTTACTATGCCGATGACTTGGGCAACAAGCTTAAATTTGGCCTGGGCGTCACCGTGCCCTACGGCCTCAGCTCGGAATATAACAAGGGTTGGGTAGGGCGCTACCATGCGCTGGATTCGGAACTGATGACCCTCAACATCAACCCTGCAATCTCCTGGCAAGCCACGGAAACCCTGGCGCTGGGCGGCGGTATCAATCTGCAATACGTCAAGGCCAGACTGACCAATGCCATAGATTCCAGCGCACTGTGCATGCGCTCACCGCTGGCAGGGGCGTGCCCGGGTGCTGGCCTGGGCCAGATAGGCAATGCCGCTGCTGACAGCTATGTAAAACTCGAAGGCGATGACTTAAGCTGGGGCTTTAATCTAGGCCTGGTGTACAAACCGACAGAAGGCACAACGCTGGGGGCCGCCTACCGCTCGCATATCAAGCACGAGCTCAAGGGTGAGGCAGATTTCCGCCGTTCTCCACAAATCAACCAACTGCCGCAGCTTGCTGGCCGCCTCACAGATGGCGATATCACCGCTGGGCTATCTTTGCCAGAAACCGTCTCCTTAAGCCTGGCACAACGCGTGACCGACAAGCTGGAACTGCTGGCCGATATCACCTGGACCAACTGGAGCCGCTTTAAGGAATTGCGCGTGAAGTTTGATAATGTCGGCCAGGCCGACAATGTCACCACCACCAGCTGGAACGACAGCTATCGTTACTCTCTGGGCGGCAATTACCGTTATAACGATGATGTGACCTTGCGTCTGGGCGTAGCTGGATCAATCAGCAGTACCTGACGCGCAGCACCGCACCCCGCGGATTCCGGATGCAGACCGGGTCTGGTTTGCCGCTGGTGCCAGTTGGAAACTGGATGCCTATAACACCATAGACTTTGGCTATGCCTATCTGCGCATGAAAGATGCCAAAATCAACCACAGCACCGAAGGCCAGGTGAATCACCAATTGCAGGGAGAGTTTTCACCCAAGGTCGATATCATCAGTGTGCAGTGGGTGAGGGCGCTTTAATCGCTAAGCAGCAATACGAAACAAACAGCCCCTGTCAGCATTAAGGCCGACAGGGGCTGTTTGTTGCAAGACTCAATGCGTGAGCTTGGAAGCCTAGATGCGTGAGCCTGAAAGCTTAAACAACTAGTCTTAAGCACTGAAACTAAAACACTGAAACTAGTGTTTCAGCGGTGTATCCGACCAATCCTGCATCGCCTGGTCACCTGGCCTGTCGACCTTGACCTCAGCGTTATCGGTATCGGTCACCCAGCTAACTGGGATGTAATGGTGCTGACCCTTATCATCTTTTTGCAGCTTGATCTGGTCGCTACCTTCCATATGGTCAACCGTCGCAAAACGGCCACCGTTGGAACAGACTACAGGCATACCTGGCAAAATTCCGTGTGAAAGACCCATGATGCTTCTCCTTGTCTATCAATTGATCAACGAGTACTCATCCTAGGCCACACTCATCAACACTATGATCCGCTGCTGGCTGAAAAGCCTGTCAGAATTCATTAAGTCTGCTGTAGGCCATGCCTGCGGCTACTTACCTCTCAAGCAACTCAAGCCTGCGCGCGCACCACCAGCACATCACTAGGCACACTATCAAGAATGCGCGTGGCCACGCTGCCGAGCAACACCCCCAGCAGGCCACTGCGGCCTTGGGTAGCTACCACCACTAAGTCCACCTGTTTATCGGCTACATACTTTTCCAGCAGCAGGTCGGGTTCGCCATATTCCACCACCACTTCAATGCCTGCGGCCCGCTCGCCTGCCACTTCGGCGATAAACTCCTCGCAGTTTTTCAGTGCATCGATACGCAACTCGGACTCATAAGCCACTCGGTCATCCATACGGCTGGCAAAATGCGCATGGGCGGCATGAAACACCACCAGTGACTCCGGCCCAAATAAATCCAGCGCCCGTGCCAATGCTACGCGTGACACGGCTGAAAGATCGGTCGCCACCACAATGCGCTGGTAAGGCTTGCGTGCACGCTTTTTTACCACCAGCACTGGCACTTGCGCCTGACGCGCCAACTCGGTCACGGTGTCACCCAACAGGGCACGTTCAAACACGCCATCACGCTTGATGCCAGTGACAATCAAGCCTGCCGATAACTCCTCGCTCACCTTGAGCACTACCTCGCTGGGTCTACCCGGCTGCACTCTGGCACTCACGGCAGCCGTGATCTCCGCCCCCAACTCAGCTTCAAGCTGGGCTTGCACTGCCATGCCTGGGTCTTGTGGCTGACGCCAGCTAGGCTCATCCAGCACCGCCTGTGGCCGCTCGAATGCATGCACCACGGTCAGTTTGGCTTTCCATTGCGCTGCCAGTTGCAAGGCTCTATCCAGAGCCCGGTCACTGCGTGCACCCAGGTCAGTGGCCAGCACCAGCTGCTGCGGATAATGACTCAAATAATCAGTAGTCAACATGTTCCTTTCTATTGTTCTTCGTCATCTCTGACTTGTGTTCTTCGTCATGCCTGACTTATATGCCAGCCATCACAAGACATCAAACCTTGCACCTATCAAGACAGCATAGGGCAAAGCCAAGGGCAGGACAATCTTACAAGCCAGCCTGAAGCAATTGATAGTGCAAATACGCCTAAACCAGGCGGTAAACCTCAAGACCCAAGAATTTTCTGCGCCATAGCCTGACCAAGCTTGAACAGCGCATACGCATAGCCGCAGAGGCGACAATCACGGTTGTAGCTTTATTAGCGAGATGATTAGGCTAAAATAGTCGCTTGTATTGCGCCGCTGTTGAACTCAGCACCTCAATCAGCAATCCAGTACTGCGCAAACTCACTCAGGACCCATCATGGAAACCACCATCAACCTCATGCCCCCCACAGTACTCACTTTTGCCGCCACTGACCCCAGTAGTGGCGCAGGCTTGCAGGCCGATTTGCTTGCGCTGGCCAGCATAGGCTGCCACCCGCTTTCCGTGGTGACTGCCATTACCGTGCAAGATACCGTAGGCGTGGAAAATGTCGTGGCGCTGGACCCAGACCTGATCAATGAACAGGCCCGCACCATTCTCGAAGACATGCAGATATCTGCCTTCAAGCTGGGCATGCTGGGCAGCGTGGAGAATATTGCCGTCATTGCCGAAATTGTGGCGGATTACCCCGATGTGCCCTTGTTGATAGACCCAGTGCTGTCATCAGGCCGTGGCGATGAACTGGCCAATGATGCCATGCAAGAGGCCATGATAGACCTGCTGTTCCCGCAGGCCACACTGATAACCCCCAACAGTCTGGAAGCGCGCCGCCTAGCTTACGCCATTGATGACAGCGATGATCTGGAGAATGCCTCCATGGATGAAATCGTTGATCGCCTGCTGGCTTTGGGCCCGGAATATGTCTTGGTCACAGGCACCCATGAGCGCTCACCCCAGGTCATCAACAACCTTTACGGTTCGCAAAAGTTACTGCGCTCCTATACTTGCGAACGTTTGCCTGGCAGCTACCATGGCTCTGGTTGCACGCTGGCCTCGGCGATAGCCGCTTGCCTGGCCCACGGCTTAGGCATGGAAGAAGCCATCGCCGAAGCCCAGGAATATACCTGGCAATCCCTGCGCCATGCCTTCAGGCCCGGCATGGGGCAATTTATACCTGATCGCTTGTTCTGGGCGCGTGAAGAAGTCGATGCAGAAGAATAAAGCGGCCTTAGGTGGCCTCTACGCGATCACTGCGGATGACACCGATACCGCGCAGCTGCTAGCGCATGTTGAAGCCGCCCTCAGTGGTGGTGCCCGCATTCTGCAATACCGCAACAAGCGTGTGCATGGCGCGGCGGCACTGGAGCAGGCCCAGCAGTTGCAGGCATTGTGCACCCGCTATGCAGTGCCGCTGATCATCAATGACGATGTGGCACTGGCACTGGCTGTTGATGCAGCTGGCGTGCACCTGGGCATAGATGACGGTGACATCCGCGCTGCGCGCCAGCAGTTGGGCGCTGACAAAATCATAGGTGCCTCCTGCTATAACAATCTGGCGCTCGCCACCCAGGCTGCCAGATTAGGCGCGGATTATGTGGCCTTTGGTGCCTGCTTTCCCTCTGCCACCAAACCCGATGCACCGCGTGCCGAGCCGCAGTTGTTCCGGCAGGCCAGAGATTTGGGCCTGCCCATCGTCGCCATAGGCGGCATCAATCTGGATAATGCGGCTAGCATTATCACGGCTGGCGCTGACGCCATCGCCGTTATTGGTGCGCTATGGCAGGCAGACGATATTCAGGTCCGCGCGCGCGCATTTACTCAACTCTTTTAGTTAACCCATTATTCAAGCGAGTTTGCCATGAGCAAAAACCAGCAATTATTCGAGCAATCCAAAGCCCTGATTCCCGGCGGCGTCAATTCCCCGGTGCGTGCCTTTGGTTCGGTGGGCGGCACGCCTATCTTCTTCAAGCGCGGCCTGGGCTCCAGGCTTTGGGATGAAGACGGCAAGGAATATCTGGACTATGTAGGCTCCTGGGGGCCTATGATTCTGGGTCACGCCCAGCCCGACGTCATTGCGGCGGTGCAAGCTGCTGCGGCCAACAGCCTGTCGTTTGGCGCGCCCACTGTGCTGGAGCTGGAAATGGCCGAACTGCTGACCAAGCTGGTGCCCAGCATGGAGCAAGTGCGCCTGGTCAGCTCGGGCACCGAAGCTACCATGAGCGCAATTCGTCTAGCGCGTGGCTTTACCAGCCGCAGCAAGATTCTCAAGTTTGAAGGCTGTTACCACGGCCATGCCGATTCATTGCTGGTGAAAGCGGGTTCTGGTGCGCTCACCTTTGGCCAGCCCAGCTCAGCAGGTGTTCCACCAGAACTGGCCGCTCACACCCTGACCCTGCCCTATAACGACAGCGCAGCACTGCAACAGCTGTTTGCCGAACTCGGCGCAGAAATCGCCTGCGTGATTCTGGAGCCAGTGGCAGGCAATATGAATCTGGTGCAGCCTAACGCTGAGTTCCTGCAAGCCTTGCGCAGCCTGTGCAGCCAGTCCGGTGCCCTGCTGATCTTTGATGAGGTGATGACCGGGTTCCGTGTAGCGCTCGGTGGTGCGCAGCAGTATTACAACATCAAGCCCGACCTCACCACCTTGGGCAAAGTGATAGGCGGCGGCCTGCCTGTGGGCGCGTTTGGCGGCCGTGCCGATGTCATGGCTTACCTGGCGCCGCTAGGCCCAGTCTATCAAGCGGGCACCTTGTCCGGCAACCCGGTTGCGGTGACAGCAGGTTTGGCTACGCTCAAGCTGCTGCAGCGCCCAGGTTTCCATGATGAGCTGGCAGCACGTACGCGCCAGCTGACCGATGGTCTCAGCGCCGCAGCCAAGCAAGCTGGCATTGCCTTTAGCGCACAGAGCGTGGGTGGCATGTTTGGGATTTATTTCAGCGAGCAATGCCCTAACAGCTTTGCCGAGGTCATGCAGGCGGATAAAGCGGCATTCAACGCTTTCTTCCATGCCATGCTGGATGAAGGTGTTTACCTGGCACCTTCCGCCTTTGAAGCCGGTTTTGTTTCTATAGCACACAGCGAGGCTGATATTAATCAGACCATAGAGGCTGCAAGCCGCGCCTTTGCTTGCTTGAAGTAAGACCCACGCGCGGCCTCAGTGCCGCGCATGAGTGCTGTATGTTGTTGAAATAATTATCATTTACCAAAAAATTTATTGCGCCAAAATCTTGCAATTTACCCGTAGTAATACTAAGGTTTAAGGCTTTCTCGGAAACGCGTACGCCCTGCATCCCAGGCCGCTAACCGCTTCCGAGAGCAGCAGTTGCATGGACTTCCAAACCTATAGTTGGCAAGAGGGTAGCGCAGATGAATTTCGAGTCAGACGGCCAGGCTGTACAGCGTTCTGGGGCACCAGCTCCACAAGGCCTGTACGATCCCCGGCAGGAGCATGATGCCTGTGGCGTGGGCTTTGTCGCCAATATCAAGGGCCGTAAAAGCCATCAAATAGTGCGCAATGGCTTGCGCATATTGGCCAACCTGACGCATAGAGGTGCCACGGGTTACGACCCCAAGCTGGGTGATGGCGCGGGCATACTCATGCAAATCCCCGATGCCTTCTTGCGCAAGGAAGCGCTCAAGCTCAACATCAACCTGCCCGCTGAAGGGCAGTATGCCTGCGGCACCATCTTCCTGCCGCAATCCATCAATGGTCGCCTTGCCTGTGAATCCATCATCACCCGCATCATCCATGAGGAAGAGCAGCACTTCCTCGGCTGGCGCGATGTGCCGCGCGATAACAGCAATATTGCCGATGCTGCCCGCGCCGTAGAGCCTGTGATGCGTCAGGTGTTTATCCAGCAGGGCAGCAGTGTCACTGACCAGGATCATTTTGAACGCAAATTATTTGTCATCCGCAAGCGGGTAGAGCATGCCGTGCGTGCGCTCAAGCTGGACGACATGGCGCAGTTCTACATCCCCTCACTCTCCAGCCGCACCATTGTTTACAAAGGCATGTTGCTGGCCAATGAAGTTGGTGTTTACTATCAAGACTTGCAAGATGAAACCATGGTTTCGGCATTGGCCCTGGTGCATCAGCGCTTTTCCACCAACACCTTCCCGGCCTGGGATTTGGCGCACCCGTTCCGCATGATTGCCCACAATGGCGAAATCAATACCATGCAGGGCAACGTCAACTGGATGGCCGCGCGTCATGAAACCATGCGCTCGGCTTGATCGGTGAAGATCTGGAAAAACTCTGGCCGCTGATAGTGGAAGGCCAGTCCGACTCTGCCGCCTTCGACAACGCGCTGGAATTGCTGGTGGCAGGGGGTTATTCCTTGCCGCAAGCCATGATGATGCTGATTCCCGAAGCCTGGTCTGGCAATCCGCTCATGGATCAGGAGCGTAGGGATTTCTATGAATATCACGCCGCCCTGATGGAACCCTGGGATGGCCCGGCCGCTGTGGCCTTTACCGATGGCCGCATGATAGGTGCCACGCTGGATCGCAATGGCTTGCGCCCCGCACGCTACCTGATCACTGACGACGATCACGTCATGCTCGCCTCCGAGATGGGGGTATTGACCTTCCCTGAAGAGCGCATCGTCAAGAAATGGCGGCTGGAACCCGGCAAGATGTTCTTGATTGATATGCAGCAGGGCCGCATCATTGATGATGTGGAGATCAAGCGCAATCTGGCGCAGGCTCAGCCTTATCGTGACTGGATTGCCCAGTCACGCATCCATCTGGATGAACTGGTCAGCAATAGCAGCGATGCTGATCAGGCCCGGCTCAGGCTCAAGTCACCGCTGATTGATCTGCAACAGGCTTTTGGCTATACCCAGGAAGACCTCAAGTTCATTCTGCAGCCCATGATACAAAATGGCGAAGAAGGGGCTGGCTCCATGGGCAATGACAGTGCCTTGCCTGTACTTTCCAGCAAGGCCAAGCAGCTTTACAGCTATTTCAAGCAGTTGTTCGCCCAGGTCACCAACCCGCCTATAGACCCAATCCGCGAAGAGCTGGTGATGTCGCTGGTGACCTTTATCGGCCCCAAGCCCAATCTATTCGGTGCCAGTGATGGTCATCCGCCATTGCGCCTGGAAGCCAGCCAGCCTGTACTGACGCTGGAGGCACTGGAACAACTCAAGCAGATAGACCAGACCACGGACGGGCGTTACCGCGCCCTGGTGCTGGATGCAACTTATCCGGCCAGCCTGGGTGCCCATGGCCTGGCGCAAGCGGTAGAGACTTTGTGCAAGGCCGCCCGTGATGCGGTGCATGCTGGCTTTAACCTGTTGATTTTGTCTGATCGCAATGCCAGCGCCGAGCGTCTGGCGATTCCGGCCCTGCTGGCCTGTTCTGCCACGCACCAGAAACTGGTGCATGAGGGCTTGCGCACCAGCACTGGCCTGGTGATTGATACGGGTTCTGCGCGTGAGGTGCATCACTTTGCCTTGCTGGCAGGCTATGGTGCCGAAGCGGTTTGCCCGTGGCTAGCCTATGAAACCATACGCAGCATGTTGCCCGAGCCGGCTGACGCAGCGGCGGCTTTCAAGAAATTCATCAAGGCCATCAACAAGGGTCTGCACAAAGTCATGTCCAAGATGGGCATTTCAACTTATCAATCCTATTGCGGCGCGCAAATCTTTGAGGCCGTGGGCCTCAATTCTGGCTTCGTGCGCCAATACTTCACTGGCACTGCCACCACCATAGAAGGCATAGGCATTGCTGAGGTAGCCGAAGAAAATCTGCGCCTGCACCAGGCAGCATTCGGCGATGACCCGGTGCTGGCAAATGCACTGGAAGCAGGTGGCGATTACGCCTTCCGCGTGCGCGGCGAAGAGCATTTGTGGACACCAGAGTCCATCGCCAAGCTGCAACACGCCACACGTACCAACGAGGCCAGCACCTACAAGGAATACGCCCAGCTGATTAACGACCAGACCCGCAGACATATGACCTTGCGTGGCCTGTTTGAGATCAAGCCTGTGGGCTCGCCCGTGCCGCTGGAAGAAGTAGAAGCGGCCAGCGAGATCGTCAAGCGCTTTGCCACGGGCGCGATGTCGCTAGGCTCTATCTCCACCGAGGCGCATGCCACGCTGGCCGTGGCGATGAACCGCATAGGCGGGCGCTCCAACACTGGCGAAGGCGGTGAAGACCCCAAGCGCTTTGTGCGCCTGACTGCGGATAGCAGCATGGCCGCCGTGATAGGCGCTGATGCCATAGAGAAAGATATTCCGCTCAAGGCGGGTGACTCCCTGCGCTCCAGCATCAAGCAGATTGCCTCTGGCCGCTTTGGCGTGACAGCGGACTATCTCGCCAATGCCGATCAAATTCAGCTGAAGATGGCGCAAGGTGCCAAGCCTGGCGAGGGTGGTCAATTGCCCGGCCATAAGGTCAGCCCTTATATCGCCCAGCTACGTCACTCGGTACCAGGCGTTGGTTTGATTTCACCGCCACCGCACCATGATATTTACTCGATTGAAGATCTGGCGCAGCTCATTCATGACGCCAAGAATGCCAATCCCGAAGCCAGTATCTCGGTCAAACTGGTCTCAGAGACCGGCATAGGCACGGTAGCTGCTGGTGTTGCCAAGGCCAAGGCCGATCACATTGTGGTGGCCGGGCATGATGGCGGCACCGGGGCTTCGCCTATCTCTTCCATCAAGCATGCGGGTACGCCCTGGGAGCTGGGCCTGGCAGAAACCCAACAAACCCTGGTCTTGAACCAGTTGCGCGGCCGTATCGTCTTGCAGGTGGATGGTCAGATCAAGACCGGGCGCGATGTGGTGATAGGCGCTTTGCTGGGTGCAGATGAATTTGGCTTTGCCACCGCACCGCTGGTAGTGGAAGGCTGCATCATGATGCGCAAATGCCACCTCAATACCTGCCCCGTAGGTGTGGCCACACAGGACCCAGTGCTACGTCAGCGCTTTACTGGCCAGCCTGAGCATGTGGTGAACTACTTCTTCTTTGTTGCGGAGGAAGTGCGTGAGCTCATGGCACAGATAGGCCTGCGCAAGTTTGATGACTTGATAGGACGTGCCGACCTGCTGGACATGCAGGCAGGCATTGCACACTGGAAAGCCCGTGGCCTCGACTTCACGCGCGTGTTCCACCAGCCTGTGGTGGCCGAGAGCGTTTCTCGCCGCCATGCTGAATTGCAGGATCACGGCCTGGATAAAGCCCTGGATCGCAAGCTGATTGCACAAGCCAGCCAGGCTTTGGAAACTGGTAGCAAGGTGGTGATTGAATCCCCTATCGTCAACACCAACCGCAGTGTAGGCACCATGCTGTCTTACGAAGTGGCACGTCGCTATGGCCGTGCTGGGCTGGCGGATGACACCATCACGGTCAAGCTCAGCGGCACCGCCGGGCAAAGTTTTGCCGCCTTCCTCACGCGTGGCATCACGCTGGAACTGAGTGGTGAGGGTAATGACTACGTCGGCAAGGGCTTGTGTGGTGGCCGCATCATCATCAAGCCGCCCGCCGCCTTCCGTGGCGTGGCCGAGAACAACATCATTGTCGGCAATACGGTGATGTATGGTGCCACCTCGGGCGAAAGCTACTTCCGCGGCGTGGCGGGCGAGCGCTTCTGCGTACGCAATTCCGGCGCCTCAGCCGTGGTTGAGGGCCTGGGTAATCATGGCTGCGAATATATGACCGGAGGCACGGTGGTGGTACTCGGCCCCACCGGGCTTAACTTTGCAGCGGGCATGTCTGGCGGCGTTGCCTATGTGCTGGACGAAGACGGACTGTTCAGCAAGCGCTGCAATCACAGCATGGTCAGCTTGTCTGCTGTAGAAAAAGCCAGTGATGAACTCGCGCATGGCCACCATCTGGGACAGCACGACGAGATTATCCTCAAAACCTTGATCGAAAAGCACGCCAGCCTCTCCGGCAGTGAAAAGGCGCAAAGCCTGCTACAACACTGGGATAGCGCTCTGAGCAAGTTCATCAAGGTCATGCCTAACGAATATAAACGCGCGCTGAGCGAAATGGCCGAAGCCGCACAAAGGAAAGCAGCATAAATGGGTAAGGTCACTGGTTTTCTGGAATTCGAGCGCCTTAATGAGTCCTATCTTCCGGTCGTTGACCGAGTCAGGAACTACAAGGAGTTTGTGCTACGTCTTTCTGACGAAAAAGCTGGCGTGCAGGGCGCACGCTGCATGGATTGTGGCATTCCCTTCTGCACCACAGGCTGCCCGGTCAACAACATCATTCCAGACTGGAATGATCTGGTTTACCAGCAGAATTGGCAGCAGGCGATAGAAGTACTGCACTCAACCAATAACTTCCCGGAGTTTACTGGCCGCATCTGCCCCGCCCCCTGCGAGGCAGCGTGTACGCTGAATATCAACGCCGATGCAGTGGGCATCAAGTCCATAGAGCACGCCATCATAGACCACGCCTGGGAACAGGACTGGGTCAAGCCACAGCCAGCCAAGGACAAGACCGGGAAAAAAATCGCGGTGGTAGGTTCAGGCCCGGCCGGGCTGGCAGCCGCACAGCAACTGGCGCGCGTGGGTCATAGCGTTGTGGTGCTGGAAAAGGAAAGCCGTATTGGCGGCCTGCTGCGTTATGGCATCCCCGATTTCAAGCTGGAAAAATCACATATAGATAAGCGCATGCAGCAAATGCAGGCCGAGGGCGTGGAATTCCGCGTTAATCAATATGTGGGCGTCAATGTAGATGCCGCAACGCTCACCAGCGAATTTGACGCCGTGGTACTGGCTGGCGGTGCCGAGCATCCGCGTGACCTGCCCATCCCAGGGCGCGAGCTGGATGGTGTGCATTTCGCCATGGATTTCCTCGTGGCACAGAACAAGGTAGTGGCAGGCGATAAAGTCGAGGATCAGATTCTCGCCAGCGGCAAGCATGTCATCGTCATTGGTGGCGGTGATACGGGTTCTGACTGCGTAGGCACCTCCAACCGCCATGGCGCAGCCTCGGTTACGCAGTTTGAACTGATGCCGCAGCCACCTGCCCATGAAAACAAGGAACTGGTCTGGCCCAACTGGCCGATCAAGCTACGCACCTCCAGCTCGCACGAAGAAGGCTGTGAGCGTGACTGGGCAGTGATGACCAAGGCGCTGACTGGCGAAAACGGCAAGGTAACAGGCCTGACTGCGGCCCGTGTTGAATGGCGTGATGGCAGGATGCAGGAAATCCCTGGTTCTGAATTCGCGCTGAAAGCGGATTTGGTGTTGCTGGCGATGGGCTTTGTCAGCCCCTTGCAAAAAGTGCTGGATGCCTTTGGTGTGGAAAAAGATGCACGCGGCAACGCACAGGCCAGCACAGAAGGCGCGCGCAGCTATGCCACCTCGCAGCCCAAGGTGTTTGCCGCTGGTGATATGCGGCGTGGTCAATCGCTGGTGGTGTGGGCGATACGCGAAGGCCGTCAATGCGCACGCGCCGTGGATGAGTTTCTCATGGGCAGCAGCACCTTACCGCGCTAGCTCGCGAGTTTTCAGCCCTCTGCTGGGTAGCCAACCAAGCTCTTGCTGGGCTTCAAACCAGGGCCACTGCAGATTCGCGGTGGCCCTTTCCTATTTAGCTACTTTCCTACTTAGCTAGTAAAATAGCCGCTTGATTTTCTGGATACACCCTCATGACGTCCCTAAAGAACGATACCTTCCTGCGTGCCCTGCAACGTGAGCGCACCGCCTACACGCCAGTCTGGATGATGCGTCAGGCCGGACGCTACCTGCCTGAGTACCGGGAAAGCCGCAAACATGCAGGCAGCTTCATGAGCCTGTGCCAAAGCCCGGACTTTGCCACTGAAGT
Organism: Methylobacillus glycogenes JCM 2850; assembly: GCF_000617925.1. GTDB lineage: Bacteria > Pseudomonadota > Gammaproteobacteria > Burkholderiales > Methylophilaceae > Methylobacillus > Methylobacillus glycogenes. The sequence goes on along the minus strand of NZ_BAMT01000007.1, from coordinate 92,976 downwards.
TACCCTGCAGCCGCTGGATCGTTACCCGCTGGACGCTGCCATACTGTTTTCCGACATCCTGACCATTCCCGATGCCATGGGCCTGGGCCTGTATTTCGAAGAAGGCGAAGGCCCCAAGTTTGAGCGCACCTTGCGCGAAGAAAGCGATATTCTCAAACTGGCCGTGCCGGATGTAGGTAGCGATCTCAAGTATGTCACCGATGCTGTCAGCCAGATTCGTGGCGCACTGGATGGCCGCGTGCCCTTGATCGGCTTTTCTGGCAGCCCGTGGACACTGGCCACCTATATGGTGGAAGGCCGGGGCGGTACTGATTTCCTCACGATCAAGAAAATGGCTTATGCCAGGCCAGAGCTGCTGCATCGCATTCTGGATATCACCACGCAAACCGTGATTGCCTACCTCAATGCGCAAATTGCAGCCGGGGCACAGGCGGTGATGATTTTTGATTCCTGGGGTGGCGCACTTTCGCACCATGCTTATGAAGAATTCTCGCTGCAATACATGCGCCGTATCGTCAGCGCGCTGACCAAGGAAAATGAAGGCCGCGCCGTACCCAGCATCGTCTTCACCAAGGGCGGTGGTTTGTGGCTGGAAGCCCAGGCCGAGACTGGCGCTGATGCGCTGGGCCTGGACTGGACCGTATCGCTGGGTGAAGCCCGCCGCCGTGTAGGCAGCAAGGTTGCGCTGCAAGGTAATATGGACCCGGCGATTCTGCTATCCACGCCCGAGGCGGTGGAAAAGGAAGTAGCCGCATTCTGGCCGATTACGGCATAGGCAGCGGCCATGTCTTCAACCTCGGCCACGGCATTACCCAGTACACGCCGCCCGAGAATGCCGAGGCCATGATCAAGGCCGTACACGCCATCAGCAGCAAGTATCATCTTTAAACACTGATTCCAGCTCAGATGCCAGGTTTGCGGAACATTCCTGGCTCAAGGCTGCCATAGCTGATCATGAGCCACAAAGCAGTGTAATGAAGTGCTATGCTGCGCAAACCATTCAATAACATCCACTGGAGATAACCATGAAACTGCTTTCGACTTCCGTTTTAGCTGTATTTCTTGCCAGCTTGGCGCTGGGTGCCTGCAGTAACAAGCAGGAAGAAAATGTAGAAGCTGCCGCTGCCGAAGCAGTAGAAAAATCTCAGGAACATGCTGAGCATGCAGCAGAAGCCAATGCGGCCTCTGGTGAAGCACAAGAGCACGCACAGGAACACGCCGAGCATGCTGCTGAACACGCCAAGGAAGTTGAAGAAGCTGCGGATAAGCCCAAGGAAGGCAGCGAGTAATCTCTAGTCAATGTCACAGGCCGGGTGGCATTGCCCGGCTTGCTGACGATGTGCTTGGCTCAGCCCAGGCTGTTATGTCTTATACCCTGGTTTCATTCTCAAACCATCAGTCAATCCGCCCCTCCAGACTGGCTAGTCCAATTCCTACAGCAGAATCGGCTGGCGGCCTATAATCCCGCTAGCGCAGAATTTCTAGAATGTCCTCACTTTCACGCGAGGACAACAACATGAAAATCCGCACCCTGTTTACTACACTCTCCCTGCTGACCGTCAGTGGCATGCTCATGAGCAACCCCGTTATGGCGGGCAGCGAATTCAAAGGTCGCATAGACGAGCGCCCAACAGGCAATGTTGGTATCTGGACCATCAGTGGCCAGAAGGTGGAAGTCACCGAGAAGACTGATATTGACCCAGATCAAGGCCCGCTGGTGGTGGGTGCCTGTGTTGAAGTGGAGCACAAAAAAGGTGTGGCCACTGAGATAGAGACCATCAAGCCAGAGAAGTGCGGCAAGTAAGGTTCAGCCGACTTTAGGCCAAGACTTGCTTTAGACAAAAACCCGCAGCCGAGCTTTTATTCAGCCTAGGCTGAATACAGCTAAAACTCCTGCGGGTCTACGTCTATGGCCCAGCGTATTTTGTTGCTGAGCGGGTGTTGCCGCAATAAGGGTGTCAGTTGCCTTAACAAGGGCTGCATTACCTGCCTACTGCTAGCCTGCATCAGCAACTGGCCGCGCTCCATGCCTTTCAGGCGTTCCATTTGTGGCCTGACCGGGTCGTAGACCAGCGCCTCGCTGCCAAATTCACGCGCGGTATCGGCGGCATATTGCAGAAAACGCTGCACAGGCACGAAATCATTGGCCTCGGCCTTGATCAGCGCCAAAAACTCATAAGGCGGAAACTGCGTAGTCTCGCGCTCCTGCAACAAGCTCCCGGCATAGGCTGTGAAATCCTGGCTGCGCAAAGCGTTGAACAAAGTATGTTCGGGGAAGGTGGTTTGTATCAGTACTTCACCGGGCTTGTCGGCACGGCCTGCGCGCCCGGCCACTTGCATCAACTGCGCAAACAAGCGCTCTGAGGCACGGAAATCTGGGCTAAACAGGGCGCTATCCGTATCCAGCACGCCGACCAGGGTCAAATTTGGGAAATCATGGCCTTTCGCCAGCATTTGCGTACCCACCAGAACATCCACTTCGCCCGCATGCACCGCCGATAACATATCGCTCAATGCATTTTTCCGCCGCGTGCTATCCCTATCCACGCGCAATACTCTTGCGCCTGGCAGCAACTGATTGAGGGTTTCTTCCAGCCTTTGGGTGCCATGCCCGGTAGGGTGCAAATCTGGATTGCCGCAACTTGGACACTGCCGCACGATTTTCTGCTCATGGCCACAATGGTGGCAACGCAGCCGCCCCTGGCGCAAATGCACGACTAAACGGCTACTGCAGCGCATGCAGGGCGCTATCCAATGACAGGCATTGCATAGCAGCACCGGGGCATAACCACGGCGGTTGATAAACAACAGGCTTTGCTCGCCTTTTTCCATGCGCTCGCGTATGGCCTTGATCAATTGCGGTGATAAACCATCCTGCATGCTGACCTTGGAGACATCCACGCAGCGTATGGCTGGCAATTGCGATTGGCTGACAGCGCGCTGGCGCAGGCTTAACAAGCCATAGCGCCCACTCTGTGCGTTATGCCAGGTTTCCAGCGCCGGGGTGGCAGAACCCAGCAGTATGGGAATCTGTCGCCGCTGCGCGCGCACCAGCGCCACATCACGCGCGTGATAGCGCATGCTGTCCTGCTGTTTGTACGAGGTATCGTGCTCTTCATCGACAATAATCAACTTGAGCCTGGGCATGGGGGTAAATACCGATAGCCGCGTGCCTATGACTATGCGTGCAGCACCCGATTGGGCCAGACGCCAGTTTTGCAAGCGTTCACTCTCGCCCAGATTGCTATGCAGCGAGACCAGCGGAAAATCTGGCAGGCGAGTGCGAAAGCGGGCTTCCAGTTGTGGCGTCAGATTGATTTCCGGCACCAACACCAAGGCTTGATCTTCGTTATTTGCAAGCAGGGATTGCAGCAGGCGAATATAAACCTCGGTCTTGCCACTGCCGGTGATGCCATGCAGCAACCAGGGTTTGAAGCTTTGCGCCTGTTGCAGAATGGCACTCACCGCCTCAGCCTGCTCGGCATTGAGCTCAGGCTGCACACTGGAGGCGGTCAATGCAGTGCGCAAGCCCGCATATACCTGCTGTTCATTTATCCAGCCCAGCTGCTGCAAAGCAGCCATGGCCTTGCGCCAGCCCGGGCTTAAAGCCGTCAATGCCGACTCACTCAGCGCGCCATGTTCCAGCAAGGCGGCATACAGCCTGCGTTGTACTACTTGCCTGGGCGGCAGGGCATCTAGGCCTGCCTGCACGCCAGTGTCATTAAGGCTGTAGCTGAATTGTTGCCTGGCGGTGGCAGGCTCGGTCTGGCGCAGTCTGCCGGGCAAAGCGGAAAGCAAAGCCTGGCCAAAAGGGTATTGGTAGTAATCGGCACAAAAGCGGATCAGGGCAAAGAATTCGGCATCCAGTACTGGCTCTTCACCAAAATGCTGCAACACGGATTTAAGCTTGGCAGGTGCCAAGTCAGTGCTTGCAGGGAGCGCCGTCACTACGCCAACCTGCTTGCGGGCACCAAACGGCACCACCACGCGCTGACCTATGAGCAGAGGATAAGGGCTGTGGTAATCAAACACCCCATCCAGCGGCACATCAATCGCTACCTGGGCGATGTTCAAAGCTTGTGGGCTGTCGGCTGCAGCCATGCTATTGGCTTCCGGCATGGTCATGCGCTGCTGCTGGTATCGGGATGATGGTGGAAGTTCGACAATTGCATATCGGTGCAAGCTTGCAGTAGGTTAAAATGATGCTTTTATTCACGTTTGTAGCCTGCCTTGAAAGCACATCTTACCGAATTACTCCTACAGGCGGCAAAAAGCCTCACTGCCGATGCGGTCACCATCCAGCTGGAGCGCCCCAAGACTGCCCAGCACGGAGATTTTTCCACCAACCTGGCCATGATGCTGGCCAAGCCTTTGCGTCAGAACCCGCGCGCGCTTGCGCAAGCGCTTATAGACGCGCTTCCAGCCTCTGAATATGTAGCCAAGGTGGAAATCGCCGGAGCAGGTTTCATCAATTTCTTCCTCAGCCCGGCAGCGCGACAAGCCGTGGTCAAGGATATCCAACAGCAGGCCGGGCATTACGGCCACAATCAGCAAGGCATGATCATCAAGGGCAGGCGCGCAAGATACAGGTAGAGTTTGTTTCTGCCAACCCTACGGGCCCCTTGCATGTGGGGCATGGCCGTGGCGCTGCCGTGGGCGATTGCTTGTCACGCCTGCTTGCCGCCAGCGGCTGGGCAGTGACGCGTGAGTTTTACTACAACGATGCGGGCGCGCAGATTGATAACCTGACGCTGTCGGTGCAGTCACGCTGCAAGGGGATACACCCAGACAATGCTGCCTGGCCAGAATCCGGCTATAGAGGCGACTATATCGCCGATGTGGCACAGGCTTTCCTCGCCAAAGCGACTGTCACCGCTGATGACCAGCAGGTCACCGCCAGCGGTGACGCCGATGATGCCGAATCGATACGCCAGTTTGCCGTGGCCTATTTGCGCCATGAGCAGGATCTTGATCTCAAGGCTTTCCAGATTCAGTTTGACGTGTTTTCGCTGGAATCCGCGCTGTATAGCGACGGCAAGGTGGAAGCTGCGGTAGATAACCTGATCAAGAGCGGCCACACCTATGAGCAGGATGATGCGCTCTGGCTGCGCACCACGGACTTTGGTGACGACAAGGACCGCGTCATGCGCAAGCGTGAGGGCGGCTATACCTATTTCGTGCCGGATGTGGCCTACCATCTGGACAAATGGCAGCGCGGTTTTGAGCGCGTGATCAATGAGCAGGGCGCAGACCATCACAGCACCATCACCCGCGTACGCGCTGGTTTGCAGGCGCTGAATGTCGGCATTCCGCAAGGCTGGCCAGATTACGTGCTGCACCAGATGGTCACCGTCATGCGCGGCGGCGAAGAAGTGAAAATTTCCAAGCGTGCAGGCAGCTATGTCACCTTGCGTGACCTCATAGAAGAAGTCGGCTGTGATGCCACGCGTTACTTCCTGGCTGCACGCCGTGCCGATTCGCAGCTGGTGTTTGATATTGATCTGGCGCGCGCGCAAAGCAATGACAATCCGGTTTACTACATTCAGTATGCCCATGCCCGTATCTGCAGCGTGCTGAATGAATGGGGTGGCGATATTGCCCACCTCGCCAATGTTAGCCTGGCTGCACTGGACAATGAGCATGAGGCAGCCTTGCTGCAACGCCTCGGTGAGTTCCCTGATACCGTAGCCGCTGCGGCTCAGGAACTGGCACCGCATATCGTTGCCACCTACCTCAAGGAATTGGCTGGAGATTTACACAGTTATTACAATGCGCATAAATTCCTGGTGGAAGACAGCGCCACAACTGAAGCGCGTTTGGCCCTGGTAGCCGCCACGCGCCAGGTATTGCGCAATGGTCTTGCCTTGCTGGGTGTCAGCGCACCGGAAAAAATGTAGCTGAAAAAATAAGCGCATAACGGCATTGAATTATTAGATTTAAAGCATTGTCACAAACTGGCTTCAACGTAAGGCCAGGCCAACTGTTCATGAGGAAGAGGAAATAAAGTGAGTCGAGATTACAAGCCTGCACAGCGCAAGGCCAGCTCCAGCAGCAAGGGCAATAGCCCCTTTCTAACCGGCCTGCTGGTTGGTGTTCTGCTTGGGGTAGGCATCTCAGTTGCCGTGGCAATATTTGTCATGGGCAGTGATAGCCCGTTCAAGGATCATAATGCCAAGCCCAAACTGGCACCGGACGAGGTAGAGCTACCCAAGGAGCAGCCTAGCGCCAAGAATGACAATGCAGGCAGCGAGAAACCGCGCTTTGATTTCTATACCATCTTGCCTGGCACAGAAACCCAGGTAACCGAACAGGAAATCAAGCAGAAGGAAGCCGCCCCCACCCAAACGCAAGAAAGCTATTTCTTGCAAGTTGGCGCTTTCCAGACCGAACAGGAAGCCGATAACATGAAGGCCAAGCTGGCCTTGCTGGGCCTGGAGGCTATCGTGCAGACTGCGGCCATTCCGGGCAAGGGCACCTGGCACCGCGTGCGCGTAGGCCCATTTGCCGATCTCAACCAGATCAACAGCGCCAAAGCCGATCTTGCGCAGAACGGGTTCAAGGCTGACTTGATCAAGGTGAATACACCTGGTCAGTGATTTAGCCAGGTCAGCCAATGACGAAGCCATGCGTTAATGCATGGTAGTCACACAATACAAACCAACACTACAAAACAACACTAGCAAACAACAAGGACATACCATGAAAAAGCTTCTTGCCGCCCTGATGTTATTGGCTTCCACCACTGTGATGGCTGAGCCGCAGCTGGGCAACGACTACAACCAGACCGCCAAGACCATCAAGACGGACAACCCCAGCAAGATCGAAGTCACTGAAATCTTCTGGTATGGCTGCCCACACTGCTATCACCTTGAGCCAGGCCTGGCGAGCTGGGTGAAAAAGCTGCCACAGGATGTCTATTTCAAGCGTGTACCTGGTGTGCCACGTCCAGACTGGGCACCCGCAGGCAAGGCCTTCTACGCTCTGGAAGCGCTCAATCTGACCGAAAAATTGCATACCCAGTTGTTTGATGCCATCCACAAGGCTCGCAACGTCAACCCGGCTTCTGAAGTGCAGTTGATAGACTGGATTGCGCAAAAGGGCGGCCAGGATCGCAAAAAGGTTGAAGAAGCTTTTGCCTCCTTCTCCACCAACAACAACATTGTCCGCGCCATGAACACCTTCCGTGATTCCGGTGCCACTGGTGTACCTGCGCTGATTATTGATGGCCGCTACATCACTTCCAGCTCCATGGCAGGTGGCAATCAGCAGGTACTGCAAGTTGCTGATTACCTGATAGACAATGTACGCAAGGAAAGAGGCGGCAAGTAAGCGCTAAAACGCTTATCGCCAGCTTGCAGGCATGAACCCTGTACCAACACCCGCTGCTAGCCAGCGGGTTTTTATTACCGGAGCCTCCAGTGGCATCGGGCTGGCGCTTGCGCGTCATTATCTGCAACAGGGTGCAACGGTCGCCGTCACAGCACGCAGATTGGAACCCTTGCAGGCGCTGGCGGCGGAGTTTGCTGCAGGTCGCTGCCTGTATTATCAGGTAGATGTGCGCGACCCGCAGGCCATGCAGGCAACCGCGCAGGCCTTTATGCAGCAGATTGGTGGCGTGCCTGATATTGTTATCGCCAATGCCGGGGTCAGCCGCGGCACGCTGACTGAAGCTGCTGAAGACATTGCCAGCTTTCATACCATATTCGAGATCAATGTCTTTGGCCTGGTGCATACCTTTCAGCCATTTATCCAAGCCATGCAGGCGCAAGGCCGCCCTGGACAACTGGTAGGCATAGCCAGTGTGGCTGGCATACGCGGCCTGCCAGGCGCGGGAGCCTATAGCGCATCCAAATCGGCTGCGATAACCTATCTGGAAAGCCTGCGCAGCGAGATGCAGCACCACGGCATAGGCGTCACCACCATTGCCCCAGGTTATATCCGCACCCCAATGACAGACGTCAATCCTTATGCCATGCCTTTTATCATGGAGGCGGATATTGCCGCAGGCAAGTTTGCCCAGGCCATTGCCAGGCGCAAACGCTATGTGGTGATTCCGTGGCAGATGGGCTGGGTGGCGCGCTTGCTGCGCATGATTCCACGTGCACTCTGGGATAGATTGACACGTAACACCCAGCACAAACCACGCGTGCCGCTGGAATAATCCATCCTTTGTAGACCCCGGTAGTGACTAGTCCTTAGTTGAACGCCGGATCAATCCAGACTGACCTTCCACCCATACTTCACGCCTCGATAGGCCGTGACAGTGTTTCGCTTATTTATTTTTTGGTCTTTTCTCTTACTTTTTCATTCACCATGTCAGTCATACATGCCTACCACAGCATGTAGCGTAATCTCACGAAAACAAGGGTTTGGCTTAGTCATTAGCATTATTTTTTCTTATAAAATATTCCAGGCGCATTTATAATAAAAAGATTAAGCAAAAAATATTTTTCAATGACAAGTTGCAATTAATTTTTCTGTCCCCACATCGGTATTAATCAGACATACTTATACCTGTGGTCGAGATTGATTGTGTTGTATTGCGTTTTTCCATCATGTCTTCTATTCAAGGAGTTTTTTATGGTGAGTTCCTCTGCCAACCAACAAAACGAGACCACGGGTAGCTTCAGTGACCTCGTGCTCAAGGATCACGATGCTGCAGGCCATGAGTTACTGGTTGGTCTACATGCAATTGCGCTGGGTTTTGCCGAGCATGAAAATCTGCCGCAGCAAGCCCTGCTACAGCAAGCCGATAGACGCGCTTCATGGCATGCACTCTGGGTGGCGCTGTCGGTAGGTGACAAAGCAAGGCATTCAAGGCCGGGGATCAAGTCTGGCAAAGTGGCCAGTTCTCCGTACCGCCCAATCAGGCTGAAATCATGTTGCTGGATTCGCGCATCATCGACCCATTAGCCCATTGCAGCGTGTCACCCATGCAAAATGCCAGCCTGATGTCATCAGAACTGGTAGTAAAGCGCCTGAAGCTGAACGAGCTACGCCAGAAAAACCCCGCAATATATTGCTGATTGATGCTTTTGCCAGCGCAGGTGCAGAGTTATTAACACGCACCAAAAAACTGGCCAATGTCACAGTGATTGCGACTGCGGCCACACCGCAACTGAAACACTGGTTGCTGGATCAAGGCGCCAACCATGTGATTGATTACCACAAGCCCTGGGACACTCAGCTACAGACCTTGGGCATCAGCCATATCAGTGATCTGATCTGTCTGCGCAAGCTGGATACTGCCACCATTACTGCGCTGTTGTCGGGCTAAGTCGTAAGCACCTCATTTGAATGAGAGCTCACGGCGAGAGAAATTACGGCGGCTTAGAGTTCTCGGCGCAAGGCGCTGTTGAGCTGGTCTATCACCTCAGCCCAATCTGCATCCTGAAGCAAACCCTCGCGCAGGAAAGCCTGCTGTGAGGGGGTCCAGAACGGCGCATCCGCCAGGTTGATTGCATGAGGCAAGGGGGCATGCTGCAGTATGAACTGCTGTATGCCAGCTTCATCACTGGCCAAGCCCAATTGTGCAAACAGTTCGGAAAAACGATGAAAGGTCTGGCTCATATTGGCTACGCTCTAGGTTGGTTGTCGCAGGATTGATTCTGGATAGACTCACTATAGGTGACTCCGTTCCGCCATCCAATAGTTATCCAAGTACTTCCAAGCAATACCTCATCACAGCATGCTGCAAATAACCTAATCCGCTAAGCATATTATTTAATATTTTTTAATATTATAAAAAGATAGCGCTATATTGTCTGGATGAATATCCAGCAACTGCGTATCGTTCGCGAAGCCATACGCCACAGGTTCAATCTCACCGAGGTGGGCAAGGCTTTGTTTACCTCGCAGTCTGGGGTGTCTAAAAGCCTCAAAGACCTGGAAGACGAGCTGGGTGTTGAATTGTTCGAGCGCTCGGGCAAGCGCCTGGTAGGCCTGAGCCCGGCAGGGCAGGCCACGCAAGAAGTAGTGCAACGCATTTTGCTGGATATACAAAGCCTGCAGAAGATAGCCGCGCAATATGCGCAGAGCGCCAAGGGTAATCTGGTGCTGGCCACCACCCATGCACAGGCGCGTTATGCCTTGCCCAACTATCTCAAGCGTTTTGCGCTGGATTTCCCCGATGTACATCTGACCCTGCATCAGGCCAGCCCGGATGAAATCAGCCAGTTGCTGCTGGAGGGAGGTGCCGATATCGGCATTGCCACCGAAGGCTTGCACCAGGCTGAAGGCCTGGTGACCTTTCCCTGGTATGAATGGCAACATGCCATCGTGGCGCATAAAGATCATCCCATCATGCAACGCCAGCACATTACGCTGCATGATCTGGCCGAGTTTCCCCTGATTACTTACCACGCCGGATTAACCGGACGTTCGCGCGTGGATTCAGCCTTTCAGCGCGCCGAGGTTGAACCTGACATCGTGCTCACCGCCCTGGATGCCGATGTTATCAAGACCTATGTAGAGCTAGGCCTGGGCGTGGGCATACTCGCCGATATGGCCTTCAACCCTGAGCGCGATCAAAGCCTGGCCATGGTCAAGGCCGGCTATCTGTTTGGTACTAACACCACGCGTCTGGCGCTACGCCGTGACCATGTGCTGCGTGATTTTGCCTATGAGTTTATTGCCAGATTGGCGCCTGAACTTAACCGCGACACCATACGCAGCCAGCAGCAGTCCGCAGCGCCTTTGTTGTTTCAGGCCACCGCATAATGACCAGCCATTCCCCAAACACCAGCACCGCCGCACGGCTGCCAGCCAGCTGTAGCAAGGCATATGAGCAAAAGTCATGTGTCATGAAAAATGGCGGTTGGACGGCAGAAAACGCCTGACGTTATTCTCGCCGTACTGGGTCTTATAAAGGCCCGCTTATATATACAAAAGGGGAATAACATGCCGACTCAGTTCAGGCGCAAATCCACACTGCTGGCAATTCTAGGGGTACTCAGCACCAGCACCGCCATGACCATGGCTTCAGGTCTCACCGTATTGGGTGCCAGCTTGATCAGCACCGCCCATGCCGAAGAAGAAGCCAGCGATCCCAATCTGCAATCCATCACCGTGTTTGGCCGTGGCGAAACGCGTCAGGTCTCTGAAATCGGCAAGAGCGACATCGCCGAATCCACCCCCGGCTCCAGCCCGCTCAAGGTGCTAGCCCGCCTACCTGGCGTCAATTTCAATTCTGTCGATGCCCAGGGTAATTACGAGTGGGGCAGCCGCATCAGCATCCGTGGCTTCTCGCAAAACCAGCTTGGTTTTACCTTGGATGATGTGCCACTGGGTGACATGAGTTACCGCAATTTCAATGGCCTGCATATCAGCCGCGCGATTTCCAGCGAAAACATAGGCCGCGTGGTGCTGTCGCAAGGCACAGGCTCACTCGGCACAGCTTCTACCAGCAATCTGGGCGGTACCGTGCAGTTCTATACGCTGGACCCCTCCGACAAGCGCGGGGCCACCGCCGAGCAGACCTTTGGCTCCAACCTGCTGCGCCGCACTTATGCCCGTTTTGATAGCGGTCTGTTTCAAAACGGTGCCAAGTTCTCGCTGAGCTATACCGATCAAAATCTGGACAAGTGGACAGGCCACGGCCATCAGGAGCAACAACAGGTCAACACCCGTCTGGTGAAGGACTTTGACAATGCGCGCTTCTCCGCCTTCGTCAATTTCTCAGACCAAAAGGCCGCGGATTATATGGATTTGTCCAAGAGCAGCATTTCGCGCCTGGGCTACGACTGGGACTTCTTTGCACCCAACTGGGATCTGGCCAAGCAAGTGGCGCAAAATGGTTCTTCCGGCAATATCACCAGCCCCGACGATGCCTATTACAACGGGTCTACATTACGCCGTGACTGGCTGGCCGGGGCCACGCTGGATTACTCCTTTAGCGATAATGTTTCGCTAAAAACTACCATCTATCATCACGACCAGAAGGGTACAGGCACCTGGTGGACACCTTACCGTGCCTCGCCAGGCGGCACCCCCATCTCTCTGCGCACGCTGGAGTTTGATATCAATCGCTCTGGCGCCTTGAGTGCATTGACCGTGCAGGCTGGCAAACACAAGCTGGAAACTGGTCTCTGGTATGAGCACAATGATTTTGATCATGCCATGCGCTTCTACGCGCAGGACAACGGCCCAAGCACGCCCTACAGACGGCCTTCCAACCCCTTCTCCACCAACTGGAATTACGCCTTCAAGACCGAAACCCTGCAATTCCACGCCCAGGATACTTTCAAGCTGGATGAGCAGTGGACATTGAGCGCAGGTTTCAAGTCGCCATATAGCAAAACCAGCATCAGCGCCAAGGACGACACCGAGGCAACCACCCTGGTACAAGATGGCTCACTGACAGCAAAGAAGGGCTTCCTGCCGCAAGTAGGTGTTAACTTCAAGCTGGATGAACGCAATGAATTCTTTGCCAGCGCCGCACAAAACATCCGTGCCTATCGCGGCATCGTCAAAGGGGGCACTTCTCCGTTTGATACCACGCAGGCAGGCTTTGATGCGATCAAGCACAGCATCAAGCCTGAGGAATCCATCACCTATGAAGCAGGCTGGCGTTTCCGCAATCAGGAAGTTGAAACTGGCGTCACCATTTACCACATAGACTTCAAGAACCGTTTGCTGGCCTTGCAGCAAGGCACAGGCATACAGGGCAACCCTTCGGTACTGGCCAATGTGGGTGAAGTGCAAACTAATGGTATCGAAGCATCCTTCGACTGGAAGTTTGCCCCGGGTTTCCGCTGGTACAACTCGCTGAGCTACAACGATTTCAAATACAAGGATGACTTCAGCACCACTGATAGTGGCGTGACCACTACCTACCGCAGCAGCGGCAAGCAAGTGGTGGATGCGCCCAAGGTGCTGGCCTACTCGCAAATCAGCTACCAGCACAATGGCTTCTTTGCCAACTTTGGCGGCAATTACACCGGCAAGCGTTACTACACCTACGTCAACGATAACTCCGCCCACGCTTATGTGCTGTGGGACACCTCGGCGGGTTATCGCTGGAAGCAGCAGGTCGGCATTATCAGCGGCTTCAATATCCAGGCTGGCATCAACAACCTGTTTGACAAGAAGTACTACGCCTTTGGCGATAACCCAACCCCAGCCAGTGATCCCAACGGTGAAGCCTATCTCTTCATTGCGGGTACACCACGCACTGGTTTTGTGAAATTCGGCGTTGATTTCTAGCCAGCGCGGCGGGGCAGGGTCTGCCCCGCCAATCCAGCCAGAATCTGCACCTCAGTTAACAGGCAAGACTTAGATATCCACCATGCAACTGCATTACCTACATCTGGGCCTGGCGATCATCTTCGAGATCATCGCCACCTCCGCCCTCAAGGCCAGCGAGGGGTTTAGCCTATGGCTGCCATCCGTGATCGCTGTACTCGGCTATATCGCGGCGTTTTATTTCCTCGCCCTGGCCTTGCGCGGCATTGCCCTGGGTGTGGCTTATGCCATCTGGTCTGGCGTAGGCATAGTGCTGCTGGCCGTGATCGGCCTCGTGCTCTACGACCAGAAACTTGATGTACCCGCCATCATAGGCATCAGCCTGATCATGAGCGGTGTCATTGTCCTGCAACTGTTTTCCCATTCTGTTAGCCAGTGAGTCTGCCATGAGTCTGTTCAATCGCCTGCCATTTCCCCTGATCCTGGTCATTGCCTTATGGATTACCTGCCTGGCTTTACCCGTGGATGCCGCCCAACCTAAGCTGGTGACCGTGGCCTATCAATATGGTGCCAACCCCTCCAAGCTGGCGCAGGCGGAAGGGCGCTATGAAAAAGCCACAGGCAGCAAGATTGTCTGGAAACGCTTTGATAACGGCGCCGACATTGCCACGGCCCTGGCCTCAGGCGATGTGGATATCGGCCTGGTTGGCTCCAGCCCGCTGGCGGCTTTTGCCAGCCGTGGCCTGCCAGTCAAAGCCTTTGTGCTCAGCGGCGTCATCGGTAGCTCAGAAGCCTGGTGGTGCGTGATGGCAGCAACATCCTCAAGCCGCAAGACCTGGCGGGCAAAACCATTGCCACGCCTTATGTCTCCACCAGCCATTTCAGCCTGCTGGCAGCGCTAGCGCATTGGCAGGTGAACGCGCAGCAGGTCAAGATCATCAACTTGGGGCCGACTGAAATCATTGCCGCCTGGAAGCGCGGCGATATCGCCGCTGCCTATACCTGGGACCCGGCGCTGAGCGCCATCAAGCAGAGCGGCAAGGTATTGACCGACTCTGAAGAAGTCGGGCGCTGGGGCAGCCCGACCTTTGAGGCCTGGATAGTGCGCAATGCCTTTGCCGAGCAATATCCGGAATTTGTGCAGGCCTTTGCTGATGTCACTCTGGCAGCCAATCTGGAATACCGCGAATACGGCCACCGCTGGACGCCATCCTCACCGCAAATTCAGGCCATCGCGCGCATCAGCGGCTCACGTGCGGCCGATCTGCCGCAACTGCTCAAGGGCAGCCGCTTCCCCACCGCGCAGGAACAATTGGCCGCTGAGTTGCTAGGCAATGACAAAGCCAGCGGCCTGGCGCGCGTGTTGCAAAGCACTGCCGACTTCCTCAAGGCACAGAAAAAGATAGACCGCGTGCTGCCTGACTACCGCAACATCATCGATACGAAATATGTCACGCAGGCGGCACACAGCCAGGGCAGCAAACTTTCCAGCGCCAGCAGCATGCCTAACAGCTTGCCCAAGCAGGCACGCAACGATGCCTTCAACACGCTGGCAGGCCCAGCCACCAGCGCCGCGGAGGCATTATGAGCCAATTGATTGCCGAGCATGTCAGCAAGACCTATGACGGTGCACGCGGGCCAGTGCATGCCTTGAGTGAGGTTTCAGTCCGCATAGGCCAGGGTGATTTTGTCGTGGCCCTCGGTGCCTCGGGTTGCGGCAAAAGCACCTTGCTATCGCTGCTGGCAGGTTTTCAGACCCCCAGCAGCGGCCGCGTTAGCGTTGATGGTGTGGCCGTCACTGGCCCCGGCTCTGACCGTGGCGTGGTGTTTCAGGACGATGCGCTGTTTCCCTGGCTTACCGTGCTGGATAACGCCGCTTTTGGCCTGACGCTGCGCGGCATCCCCAGCCAGCAGCGCCGTGAACGTGCCAAAGAAATGCTGGCACTGGTGGGGCTGTCTGCATTTGCGCAACACCGCATCAATGAAATTTCCGGCGGCATGCGCCAGCGCGTGGGCCTGGCACGAGCGCTCACCGCCAACCCGTTCTTCCTGCTGCTGGATGAGCCGCTTGGGGCCTTGGATGCGCTGACGCGTGAGCAGATGCAAACCCTGATTCTGGATATCTGGCAAAAGAGCGGTACTGGCATGTTCCTCATCACCCACAGCATAGAAGAGGCGGTGATGATGTCTACGGAACTGCTGATTTTTTCTCCACGGCCAGGGCGTATCGTCAGCCGACACTATTTTGATTTTGCCCGCCGCTATGCCGCAGGCGAGAGCGCGCGCAGCATCAAGCAAGACCCCGCCTTCAGCCAGGCACGCAGCCTGATACTGGAGCACATCATTGCGCAGACGGAGGCCGTATGAGCAGCAGCAAACTGCCTGAACTCACAGGCAACCCTTTTGAAGCCGCCAATCTGGATAGCACTCTGGTTGAAACCGCCACCCCGGCTAGTGCTGTGGCGCCAACTGGTTTGTCCTGGCAATACTGGCTCAAACATGGCCTTAGTCATCAACTGAGTTTGGCCACGGTGACCTTGCTCAGCCTGCTGCTGGCCTGGTGGCTGGCCAGTCATTTCCAGTGGATACCCGAATTATTGCTGCCAGCGCCTTCCACGGTGTTTCACACCCTGCTCACCCTGTTTGATAGCGGCTATATGGATGTCACGCTGGGCGCACACCTGAGCGCCAGCCTGTTGCGCATTGCCTCGGCCCTGGGGCTGGCCTTGTTGTTGGCGATTCCTACTGGTCTCTTGATTGGCCTTAACCGCATAGGCCGTGGCCTGCTGGACCCGGTGATTGAGCTATATCGCCCAGTGCCACCGCTGGCTTATCTGCCGCTAATGGTGATCTGGTTTGGCATAGGCGAGCTATCCAAGGTGTTGCTGATCACGCTGGCAATTTATGCCCCGCTGGTGATTGCTACCTCCAGTGGCGTCAAGCGCGTGGCGGTGAGCGTCTGCAGGCAGCGCGCTCATTGGGGGCAACGCGCTGGCAATTGCTGCGCTATGTCATTCTGCCCAGTGCCTTGCCTGACATTCTCACTGGCTTGCGCATTGCGCTGGGCATAGGCTGGTCCACTCTGGTGGCAGCAGAATTGATTGCCGCCACCGAAGGCATAGGCTTTATGGTCTATACCGCCTCCAAATTCATGATCACCGATGTGGTGCTGGCAGGCATTTTTGTCATCGCCTTTGTCGCCCTGGCCATGGAACTGGGCCTGCGCCGCCTGCAAGCCTGGATCACACCCTGGCAGCACGATCACTGATCTTAATCACACGCTTACATAGCCACGCTTACATACCTACGCTTACTCAACTCAAAGGATAGCGACCACATGACTACCGCAGTTCATACCTCCTCAGCTTACACCACGGACATCAGCCGCCTGCAGGTCACGCGCCTCACTGGCGCCCTGGGTGCCGAGGTGTCTGGCATCTCGCTTAGCGATGCACCCAACCCGGTGTTGCGCGACACCATCAGTGCACTGCTGCATGAGCATGAAGTGCTGTTCTTCCGCAATCAACCGCTTAACTCGCAGCAGCATTATGAGTTTGCGCGCCAGTTTGGCGATTTGCATGTGCATCCGATTTACCCGCATGTGGCCGAAAGGCCAGAGATTCTGATTCTGGATACCCACGGCAAGAATCCGCCCGATGCCATCAACTGGCATTCTGATGTTTCCTGCATAGAACGCCCACCGCTGGGCTCCATACTCGCCATCAAGCAACTGCCGCCAGTGGGCGGAGATACGCTCTGGGCCAGCGCCACTGCGGCTTATGAAGCCTTGAGCGAGCCATTCAAGCAGTTTCTCGCCGGGCTGACTGCGCAGCATTCGCTGATTCACTCCTTTACCGAGGAGCAATATGCCCGCACGCCAGAAGAACGAGTGCACTGGCAAAAGGCCAAGGACAACAACCCTCCGGTGAGCCACCCGGTGATACGCACCCACCCGGTCAGCGGGCGCAAGGCCATCTTCGTCAACGAGGATTTCACCCAGCACATCAATGAACTGAGCCGCCGCGAGAGTGATGCCGTGCTGCAATTCCTTTACCGCCACGTCTCACACCCCAAATTCACTGTGCGCTGGCGCTGGCAGCCAGATGACGTGGTGTTCTGGGATAACCGCATCACTCAGCATATCGCCATCAGTGACTACCTGCCGCATAGGCGCATCGTGCACCGCGCGACCATCACTGGTGAAAAGCCATTCTGACCTGGTTGAATCAAGTGCAAACTAAGCAAGTCAGCGGGCCAGAGCCTGCCTTGCAAGGGCGGAGGCGTACCCGGCCCTTCCATGGCGTGAAATGGCTGACCACCATTATTTATATTGTGTCGGGCTGTGCCCTAGTGCTGGGCCACCAGCGCCTGGGCATCATAGGCCTCACCATCTCTCACTCCTTGTTACTGATGGTATTCAGCTGCCTACAGGATATCCGCTTGATTCTGCAATACTGTTTTTTTGTTGTGTTTGACCTCATCGTCATCAGCCACTGGTTTAGCTGATCCAGACCAAATCCTGGACAAAAAAAAGGCCAGCATGGCTGTGCTGGCCTGGAGTACATGATTGGCGGAGAAAGTTAGAGTGCCAATAATGTTTAGCTGCTATCGTGATTTAAATAAGAATCATTGTCAACAATATTCGCAATAGGGCTTTAGTGTGCTAGTTCTTTAAGCTCATACTCATCCGTAGTTCAAATCTCTGTCATCTAATCATCATATGCAGACCATATAAGCGTCACATGGCCTGCTTAAAGTGCGGGGGTAGCTTGGTTTTATCATCTGTTCCCCCCGAAAGACTGAAAGATTGCCTGAGCTGCCGGGCCCTGACTGTAGTCAGGGCCTTTTTCATTGCAGCGGCTGAGACAGACTGGCTAGAAGATACCGCGCAGTGTCAGCATCAAGCTTTGTGGTTCGCCATACATGGAGGCCCCTGGCGAGGTGTAGTAATGGCGGTCGAACAGATTGTTGACGTTAAGCGCAGCCGTCCACTGCTTATCCAGCTTATAGCTGGCATAGGCATTCCACACTGAGTAGCCGGACTGTTTACGCTCTACCCCAGCATCAATGTAGGAGGTTTCGCTTTGCAAAGTAAAGCCACCGCCCACCGTAAGATTTTCCCAGCTACCTGGCAGGCGATAACTGGTCCAGCTACGTAGCAACTGCCTTGGGTTGTGATCAGAGCTGAGCCTATCGCCTGCGGCATTGCTGCCGGAAGCGCGCAGATACTCGGCATCGTTAAAGGTATAGCCTGCGGATACCTGCCAGCCTGGGCTTAACTCACCATTAATCTCAGCCTCAAAGCCCTGACTCTTGACCTTGCCTGCATTGATGAAACAACCACCACCCGTTGGTGAACCTGGGCAGCCAGTGATGAAAGCCGGGTCGGTCAGCGCCATATTGTCCTGCTTGATGCGGAACACGGCCAAGGAGGTATTCAGTTTGCCACCATAGAACTCACCCTTGATACCCGCTTCGACATTGGTGCCTATTGCCGGATCCAATGGTCTGCCACTGGAGGTGAAGCTGCTGCTTTGCGGACTGAAGATATCGGTATAACTGCCATACAGCGACCATTGCTCATTCAATCGCAACATGGCCGCAGCAAACGGCGTTACTTCATGAGTCTGCTTTCTGCTGACATTGGTCGAGTCTTCATATTCATACCAGCTGACACGCCCTCCCAGAATCACCTTGAGCGCATCCACCACCTGTAGCTTGAGGTTGCCGTAAACGCCCTGACGAATTTCACGCGAGGAGTAAGGTGCGCCATATGTACCCGCATACAGTCTGGGTAGCGATGACAGATCATAGTTGTTGAGGTTGATGCCACGCGCTGGGCTGTAAGCAACATTGGAATTACGGTTTGATGGTGTCTCGTTTTCCTGCCAGTTAGCGCCAAAGAACACCTCATGTTGCTGGCCCCAGGCATCAAATTTGCCATGGACCTGCGCATCCACCGCATTGGTTTCAAACTTGACCTTGGAGAACTCCGCGCGCGTCAGTTGCAAGCCTGTCATGGTCTGCGGGTTGACGTAGCCCGCCGTGCGCATGATGTGGTCTTCTCTATCATTGCTTTGATGCAGCGCACTGAATTTGATTTTCCATTGATCGTTGAAATGATGCGTGACATCACCAAAGATTTCCGTGGTTTCACTGCTGTAGCTGGTCCAGCTCGGCCCCAGGGAAGTGGAACGCGGCAAGCCCAGATCGCTGCCATCGGTAGAAACAGGCAAGCCACCGCGCCAGCGGCCACCTTGCTGCTTCAGATACTGGTAACGCATGCCCACGGCAGCCGTGGTATTAGCGCCTAGGTCTGCCTCCAGCATGCCGTAAAACAGCGGTAGCTTGGATGAGGCTTCATCATAGAAATATTGCCTGTCTTCATACGCCACCACAGTGCGGCCACGCACGCTGCCGCTGTCATTGAGCGCACCTGTGATATCGACATCGGTGCGATAGTAATCCCAGCTACCTGCACGCACCGTGAGCTGAATCTGCTTTTCTGCCTGCGGACGCTTGCGCACCATATTCACCACACCACCAGGATCACCATTACCCACCAGCAAGCCTGGAGCACCACGCAGCACTTCCACTCTATCCAGCATGGCAGTGTCAGGTGCAGTGCCTATGCCACCGTAATCCCCCATGGGTACGCCATCCAGCATAAAGTTGGTAAGGGCAAAACCACGCGAGTAATAAAGACTGTGACCGTAGTTACGGAATTGGCGGGTCACGCCTGTGGCCTGCATCAGCACATTGTCAATGGTGGTGAGGTTCTGGTCATCCATGCGCTGACGCGTCATCACGGTGACCGACTGCGGGGTATCGCGCAGGGATTGCTCACCCTTGCCCACAGTTACGGCGCGTGCCGCGTATGAGCCTGTGCCTTCACTGGTGGCGCGGGATTCGCGCTCGGCACTGGCCTTGACCGTCACTTCTGGCAAGGCTGCGCCATTTTGCTGGGTGTGCTCATCATGCACGCTGGCTGCCTTGCGCAAGGCATAGCCTGCGCTGGTCTTTTCCGCAGCGTAGCCTGTACCTGCCAGCAGCAGACCAAAGCCTTCGTTTAAGTGATAGCTGCCTTTGAGGCCGCGGGTATTGAGACCTTTGAGTGCTTGTGCATCGACCGCCACCGAAATGCCAGCCTGTTGCGCAAAGCGGGTGAGGGCAGGCGCGAGTGCACCAGCGGGAATATCGTAATTGATTTGCTCGGCTTGACTGCTCTCTGCCTGTGCCAGGCTGCTGCCCAGCATGAGGGCAGCAGGGGTGAAGGAGAGTTGCAGCGCAAGTACGAGTGGGCTGAGCCTGAAATGGCTGGAGAATCGCATTTTTTAATCTTGTCCCTAGGTTAACGTTCAATTACCAAGACACGCAGCAATTGAAAACTGGAACCATTCAGGAAAAAAATGCTTAGCTTTGATGTCGCATAAGTGGCCTATGGCCGTGCATCCACCATCACCCACCACGGCGTATAGCTGCGTATGCGCAAGGGTAGGCTATCGGCCAACAGTTGCAGCGCCTGCTGGCTATCATCCAGCGGCAGCACCGCCGTCACGCGCAGGTGTTGCAGGCTGGCCTGGTCATAGCTGATATGGCCATGCGTATGGCGTGACAATGCAGCCAGCACCTCGGGCAAGGGTCTATCCTGCACCACCAGCTGGTGCAGGCGCCAGGCGTCTTCCAGGCTGGCAGCGTCTATGCTGTGCACAGGGCCAAGCTCATTACTGTGTATGGCAATGCCCTGGCCCTGGCTGACCACAGCAGGGCTGCTTTCAGTGGCAGGCATGGCCTTGACTTGGGATTCCAGCATGGATAACTGCGTGACATCGGCCTGACGGCTGACAATAAAGCGGGTGCCCAGGGCGGTGACGCTGCCATGGGCGGTCTTGACGATAAAGGGCCGCGCCGCATCCTTTGCCACATCCACCAGCACCTCGCCTTGAACCAGCGTGATCACCCGCTGGCTGGCATCAAAATCAATATCCACCGCGCTATTGCTATTGAGGGTGATGCGGCTGTTATCTGCCAGGGTTTGCGTCTTCCATTGTGCGGTGCCGCTGTGGATATCCGCCAACAGATAATCCAGGGGGAAATGTTGCAAGGCCAGCCAGGTGGGCAAGGCGAGTGCGAGCAAGCCCAGCGTCAGGGTAGTGGCGTGCTTGCGCAGGGTATGCGCCTTGTTGTTCACAGACCAGCCTGCACTGAGGGCGGAATGGGCAGAGTCGCGCTGGGGCCGCAAGCCTTCCAGCTGCTCTATCATGGCCTGCATGGACTGCACGGCCTCAGCATGGCGCGGGTCAGCCTGCTGCCAGGCATGGAAAGCACGCAGTTCTTCCTCGCTGGCATCCTCAAGCCGGGTCAGCCAGTCAGCCGCCTGGGCCGCAATGCTGGCTTGCATGGTGTTGGTGGCTGCTTGCAATTAGTGCATCTCCAACTAACCTGCCACCTTGGCGGGTTCTGCCAGCGCCGCATGGCAATGCAGCAGCGCCTGCACCAGATACTTCTGCACCATCTTGGTTGATACCTGCAATTGCGCGGCAATCTCGGCATGGGCCATGCCATCGAGGTAGCGCATGAGGAAGGCCTGCCTGGCTTGTGCGCCAGGCCTTGCAATACCAGGCTGATTTGCTCCAGTGCTTCCACCGCAGCCCGTACTTGCTCGGCTGAGGGGGCATATTGCTCGCCCAGCGCCATCACCCCGGCCAGATAGGCTTCTTCTATGGCGCGCCGTCTGGCCTGATTAAGCAGCAAATGCTTGGCGGTGGTGGTGAGATAGGCGCGTGGCTCCTGCATTTGCAGCAGGGCATCGCGCGAGTTGAGGATGCGCATGAAAGTATCTTGCGCCAGATCTGCAGCCTCATGCGGGCACCCCAGCTTTTTTCTCAGCCAGGCAAACAGCCAGCCGTGATGATCACTGTAAAGCGCGGTCATGCGCTGGGTGATCGAGGGCGGCGTGGAGGACATGAAAATGAGATCTGCTAATAAAAACAATTCTCATTTTATGCTGTTTTAGCCTGTACTGACAAGCCAGCCCCCGCCCAGGGCACGGTAGAGATCAACCGAGGATTGCAATCTGAGCTGGCGTAACTGTAGCTTGAGATCCTGCGCGGCAAACAACGTGCGCTGGGTATCCAGCATGGTGAGCAAGGTCTCGGCCCCGGCACGGTAGCGCGATTCTGCCAGCGCAAATGCGCGTTCTGCATTTTCCAGCTCCAGCGCCTGCGCCTGGGCCTGCTGCTCCAGCCCCTTGATGAGGTTAAGCGCCAGTTCTACATCGCTGAAGGCATTGATAATGGCCTGGCGATAATTGGCCAATAACTCCTCGCGTCTGGCTAGGGCCACATCGCGCTGCGCTGCCAGCCTGCCCGCATTGAAGATGGGCGCAGTGAGCCCGGCCGCCAGGTTGTAAAGTGGGTTACTCCACATGCCACGTAAGTGCTCGCTCTGCGTAGAAACCCCAGCAGTCAAGGAAATACTAGGCAGCATGGCTGCACGCGCCACCTCAATATTGGCATCCGCTGCCAGCAGGCTGGCTTCGGCACGGGCGATATCCGGACGGCGGATTAATAGCTGCGAGGGCAAACCTGCCTGGGCTTGCGGAATATTCAATGCCAATAGGCTACTGCTCTGTACCTCCAACGCAGTCACCGGGCGTGACAGCAGGGTGGCGAGTGTGGCCTCTGCCGCCGTTGCCTGCTGTTGCAGCAAGGCACGACTGCGTTGCTGCGCCGCCACCAGCCCACGTTGCTGCGCCAACTCTATGGCGGTGGCAGCACCTGCTGCAAAGCGCGCTTGTACCAACTGCAACACCCGCTCGGCGTTTTCCAGATTGCGTGCTGCAATCTGCACGCGCTCGCGCAAGCCTGTGGTTTGCAGCCAGCTATTGGCAATGCTGGCGCGCAGCGTGAGGCCTATGGTGTCGCTGTCATATTGGCTGGCCTGTAGATTGGCCAGTGCCGCCTGATAGGCTGCGCGGTTCTTGCCCCAGAAATCAATCTCATAACTGGCGGCAATGCCAGCGCCATACTGGCTCAAGGGTGCGCTATTGCCCAGCCCGGCCAGCGGGCGCTGCCTGCCCAGGCTGGCGCTGCCATTAACCTCGGGCAGCAGTGGCGCACCCGCCACCACGGCTTGCGCCTGGGCTTGCCTTACCCGTGCTGCCGCCGCCGCGATATTGAAGCTTGCGCTGTCTGCACTGGCAATCAGCGCATTCAGCTCGGCATTGCCAAAGCTTTGCCACCATGCCGCCTGCTGGCTGGCTTGGGCATCTGGCGCTGTGCTCCCTGCATGCCGCCATTGTGCGGGGGCGGCCACAGTATCTTGCGGCTTGAGTGTTTGCGGTGGCAGGTTGCGGCAAGCAGGCAACAGCACGAGCAGCAGGGCTAGGGTAAATGGTTTCATGTTATTCATTGGCAAGCGCAGCTTATTTATTGAAAAGCGCAGCCTACTCATTAGCGAGAGCTACAACGGGGTCCAGCCGCGCCGCCTGGCGTGCGGGCATAAAGCCGAAAATAAGTCCGGTCACTACCGAGCAGCCAAAGGCCCCGGCAATGGCCGTCAGTGAAAAGATGACCGGGACATCCCAGAAAATCAGCGCAGCGCCTATGCCCAGGCCCAACACAACGCCAGTAACGCCGCCCACGGTGGAGACCAGCACCGCCTCGGTAAGAAACTGGTGCAGGATATCGCTCTGGCGTGCCCCTGTGGCCATGCGTATGCCTATCTCGCGCGTACGCTCGCGCACCGTCATCAGCATCACATTCATCACACCTATGCCACCGACAATCAGGGAAATGGCGGCGATCAAGGCCAGCATCAGGCGCATGGTGTCCTGGGTTTCGGCTTCGGCGGCAATTGAGGCGGCGGCATTGCGCATGCCGTAATCACGGATGCGGTGGCGCGCAAACAGCAATTCATCCACGGCTTTTTCCGCCGCAAAGATATCCTTCATATCCGCAACCTGCATGATGGTGTAGGTGGGCTCACGCTGGCCAAACACGCGCGTGCCTGCAGTGGTGAAGGGAATCATGATCAGGTCATCTTCATCCTTGTCGCCCGTGAGTGCGCCTTTGGAGCTGAGCATACCTATCACCTGAAACGGCACATTGCCTATCAGTATGGTCTGGCCCACCGGGTTTTCTATGTCCGGCATCAGGTTGTGCGCGACTTTCTGCCCGAGCACGGCCACGGTTGCCATATTGCGGTCGTCTTCTTCACTGAAAAACTCGCCATAGCGCGTGGGCCAGGATTGTATGCGTGGCATCTCGGCACCCGTGCCGCGGATATAGGTCTGCACATCGGTATTGCCGTAGCGCACCACCTTGTTACCCGTGACATTGGGCAGCACATGAGCGATTTGCGGAATATCGCGTATCGCCTCCAGGTCAGCCAGGGTGATGCTGCGGCCCGGGATTCGCGAGCTTTCGCCTATGGAGCTCATATACAGCAGGTTGGAGCCAAACGCGCCCAGTTTCTCTACCACGCGCTGCTTGGTGCCCAGGCCTATGGCCAGCATCACAATCACCGAGGCTACGCCTATGATGATGCCCAGCAAGGTGAGCGCGGTACGAAAGCGGTTGATCCACATCACACGCCAGGCAGCGCGACAGGCCTCCAGCATATCGCCGCGCCAGCGCGCAGGCTCGGCACGGTAATGCATGTCAAAACCCGGCCCGGATTTGGCTGGCCGCTTACCTTGATCACTGATAATCAGTCCATCGCGTATCTCAATCACACGCTGGGCGCGCGCGGCCACCTCTCTGTCATGGGTGATGAGGATGATGGTGTGGCCCTTGTCAGCCAGCTCGGCCAGCAATTGCATGACTTCTTCGCCACTGCGGCTATCCAGCGCGCCAGTGGGTTCATCCGCCAGAATGATGCGGCCACCGTTCATCAGCGCACGTGCGATAGATACCCGCTGCTGCTGACCACCGGAAAGCTGGTTGGGGCGGTTTTGCATGCGCTCACCTAGGCCAAGCCGCTCCAGCAGCGCTTGCGCACGCGCAGCACGTTCTGCCTCGGGCACGCCTGAGTATAAGGCAGGGATTTCTACGTTTTCCTGCGCCGATTCGGTGGCAATCAGGTGATAACCCTGAAACACAAAGCCAAACGCCTCACGCCTGAGCCAGGCCAGTTCGTCACTATCAAACTCGGCGATATCACGTCCGGCAAAGTGGTAGCTACCCGCGCTGGGTTTATCCAGGCAGCCGAGGATATTCATCAGCGTTGATTTGCCCGAGCCTGAGCTACCGACTATCGCTACAAATTCCCCGGCGTGGATATCCAGTGATAGCCCGTGCAAGATATCAACTTTAGGCTTATCACCACCGCCATAGTGCTTGCGTATCCCTGCCAGCGAAATCAGTGGCGGGCTATGCGCTATATCAGCTGCACCAGCGCTCAAAGCTGGAATCTCCGCGGGCCGCGATTTTCTGTCTTCTCACCAGTAATGATGCGCTCGCCTTCCTCTACGCCAGACCGCACCTCGGCACGCAGGCGATTACGTACGCCTATGCTGACCTCACGGGTTTGCACCTCATCATCAGCGCCCAGCACACGCAACTGGAATTGACCGGGTTTACCCTCTATGGCCGTCAGCGCAGGCACGGGCACTGCCACCACTTGCCTGGCGGCTGCAACAATAAACGACACTTGCGCCGTCATCTGTGGCATCAACTCGCCATCGGGGTTATCCACATCGAACAGTACGGTGTAGAGAATGACCTTGTTACTGCTGGGGGCCAGTGGCGTACTGGTGCTGGTGCCTTCTGGCTTGGGCGGTGCAGGCAGCACCTGACGCACCGTGCCCTGCCAGCGCCTGTCGTCCGCACCCAGGGTCTTGAAATACACCGCCATGCCGGGTTTGACCTGACGTACATCGGCTTCTGACACCTCGGTCCACACCGTCATGGTGGAGAGGTCGGCAATGCGTAACAGCGTAGGTGTCTGATAGGTGGCGTTCAAGGTTTGCCCGGCCTTGGCCTCTATGGAGATGACAGTGCCGGACATGGGCGCATAGATATTGGTAAAGCCGAGCAGGGTTTCATTCCCCTGCAAGGTGGATTGGGTCTGCACGATCTGCGCCTGCAGGTTTTTGATGCGTGCAGCCGCGGTTTTCAGCGCAGCCTCGGCCTGCTGCACTTCTTCGCTGCGCGTGGCACCATCGGCAGCCATGCGCTGCTGACGTTCGGATTGCAGTCTGGCCAGCTCCCACTGCGCCTGTTGCTCTTCCAGTTGCGCCTGCAAGCCTGCCAGCGCGGCACGGCCTGCATCTACCGTGGCCTGCGGCACGCGCGGTCTATCTCCGCCAGCAACTGGCCTTTTTTCACCTCAGTGCCTGGCAGCACATGCAATTGCATGATCTGCCCGGATACCTGGGCACCCACATCGACATAGCTCAGCGGCTGCAACGTGCCTATGGCGGTGACGGTATGTTCTATATCCTCACGCTGCGCATCGCTGGTTTCAAAAGCGCGCAGCACGCGGCCATCCCACCACACCCAGGCCGCAATCAAGCCCAAGGCCAGCAACAACAAGAATAAGGGCAATATGCCTATGCGTTTGCGCGCCATTTACTGCCTGGCCTCAGCGCTGGATGCCGCAGGCACCACAAAGCTCAGGGTTGCCGTATGGCGTACATCCTCATATTTCTTGCCCTGGTAAGTCATGCTGCCGTTGACGCGTGCGGTCACTTCCAGCAGATACAAACCGGGGAAAGGCGTCTCCAGACTGACACTGCCATCCTCGGCAGGCTTGAGGCTGCGTAGCCAACCCGCACTGGTAGTGACGTTGACCTGAGAGGCGGCGACCACTGTGCCTTTCCACACCAGCTTGAAGGTATTGCCGTTACTGGTGGTGGGCACCAGTTCCAGATCATTGACGGCCTTGGTTTCCTCGCGGCCAAATCTGGCCTGGTAGAAATTCAGCACATTGCCTGCACTGACAGCCTGCGCACTCAGTCTGAGGTCTGCCGCGGACGGGCTGGCTATGGCAATCGCTTCAGCCGTGCGCGTGAGGTTTAAGTCTGCGCCATCCTGCAAAAAGGCGCGGGTGGCCGTCAGGCCAGCAGGGTTGAGGCGCTCGCTTTCATACAAGCCCCAATAACCTTTAATGCCGTCTTCAGCCTGCTCCAGCCACAGATAATTGGCCTGCGCAGGCGTGATAATGCTCAGCAGCTCAATGCCAATAGCGCCCAAAGGCGCGCCCAGTGTGATGTCATGTCTTTTTTCCATGTTCTTGTGCTTCTTATC
The DNA here is from genome assembly GCF_000617925.1 of Methylobacillus glycogenes JCM 2850. GTDB lineage: Bacteria > Pseudomonadota > Gammaproteobacteria > Burkholderiales > Methylophilaceae > Methylobacillus > Methylobacillus glycogenes. The sequence goes on along the minus strand of NZ_BAMT01000007.1, from coordinate 65,542 downwards.
TGTAATGACACGCGAGAATGAAAAACAGACACCCTGCCAGAAAAATAAAACCTGATAAAACCTAATAAAACCTGAAATAAAAAACGGGGCACCAGGCCCCGTTTGTGATTCCAGCTGGCTAAGCCAGTGGCGATAGTGTTAGTAAACGTCGCGCAGGTAGCGCTTTTCGCGCTTGAGCTGGTTGACGTAAGCCGTGGCAGCTTCGGCATCCAGGCCACCATGCTCGGCAATCACGTCGTGCAGGGCCTTGTCCACATCCTTGGCCATGCGGCTGGCATCGCCACAGACATAAAAGTGACCACCTTCTTGCAGCCAGGCGTAGAGTTCCTTGCCGTTTTCGCGCATGCGCGTCTGCACATAGATCTTTTCTTGCTGATCACGCGAGAAGGCCAGGTCCAGCCTGCTCAGCACGCCAGCCTTCATCAGGCTGGTCAGCTCATCTTCATAGATGAAATCACTGCTGCGGGTCTGGTCACCAAAGAACAACCAGTTACGGCCAGCGGCACCCGCTGCCTGACGCTCTTGCAAGAAGGCGCGGAATGGCGCGATACCCGTACCAGGGCCAACCATGATCACAGGCGCATGCTGATCTACAGGCACGCGGAAGGATTTATTCACGCTGACAAAGATGCCAGCCTGATCGCCTTCAGCCACGCGGTCCGCCAGATAGGTAGAGCAGACGCCACCACGCTCACGGCCAGCATTGTTGTAGCGCACGCTGGCAACGGTCAGGTGGATATGGTCAGGGTTAGCCAGCGAGCTGGAGGAGATAGAGTAGCGCGGTGTTGCAACGGCTTGAGCAGGCTGACGAACTCATCTGCACTCAGGCTGACACCAGGGTTAAGTTGCAGCAGATCCAGCGTGTCCTTGCCCCACAACCAGTTATCCAGGCCTTCCTTGTCGCCGCTTTGCAGCAGACGGCTCAAGTCTTCATTGCCCGCACGTTGTTCTATGGCGGCAATCAATTCACGTGAAGGCGTGGAGATTTCAAAATTGCGTGTCAGCAATTCGGCAAGCGGCTTGTCCTGCTTGGCAACGGCTGTATCTGCACCCACGTTGAGGCGGTTCAGAATCAGGCTGACCAGCGCAGGGTCATTCTCGGGAATTACATTCAGCGCATCACCAGCTTCGTAGTGTATGCCGCTATCGCCTAAGGCAAATTCGTAATGGCGAATTTCCTTGGCTGAGCTATCACCAGACAGACGGCGGTTCACCGCCAGGGTAGATTGATACGGGTTTTTGCGGTTGAAGGCAGAAGCAGCAGGGGCGGCTTCTTCCGCCGCTGGCGCTGCCGCCACTTCATCCGCGCCACCTTCCACTTCGGCAAACAAGGGCAAGGCCGCTTCTATCCAAGCGTTGGCAGGCTCGTCAAAGTCCACATCGCAATCCACGCGTGCCAGCAGCCTGTGCGCACCCAGTTGCTCCAGGCGCATATCAATCAGCTTGCCCGCCTCGCAGAAGCCGTCATAGCCAGTATCGCCTATGGCCAGCACGCCAAAGGTGGTTTCTTCTATGCGTGCGGCGGTGGGGGAGGAAAGCGCTTCCCAGAACAGTTCGGCATTGTCCGGCATTTCGCCTTCGCCATAGGTGGAAGTTACCACCAGCACGCGGCGCATCTTGCCCAGGGCCTCCATTTCCACTTCATCCAGCGACTGCACCACTGGCTCCAGGCCATGCTGCTTGGCACTGGCGGCGGCGGTTCTAGCCAGGCCTTCGGCATTGCCAGTCTGGGAACCGTAGAGGATATAGATGGGCGGCTTGCTGCGACCACCCGCATCTGCGGTATTGATCAAACGCGTTTGCAAGCCAGCCATGAAACCAGCCAGCCAGGCTTTCTGGTCTTGATTGAAGGGTGAGTCTTCAGGGATATAGGGCATGTTCATTATGCGATTATTACTCAATCAGCATGCATGCCGCGCCATGGGGCGCGGCATGCTGCGTACAGTCAGGGTTTAATTGGATTTAAGCGTAGTGGCCAGTTCCAGCAGCGAGGCCTTGGCAAACAAGGCTTCCAGGCTGGGCAGGGCACCCATGAGGGCGACATTCTTGCTGCTCTGATGGATGATCCAGCCATAAGTGCCTGGACTGTCCATGGAGAGGATGTTGCGCTGGCTCATGGCTGATTTGTAATCACGCAGACGCTTGTCCGCAATCAGCACCGCCAGTTCCTGGTCGTTATAGCTGTCTATGGCTTCACGCGCATAACGCTGCAGCTTCTGCATCAGCACAAAGTCTTCGGTCAGCAACAGATTGCGTACCGCCTTCTGTACCGCTGGGTCTGCCACATCCGTGGCCTGCGGCACTTTTGCCAAAGCCACTTGCTGCGCCATATTGAGCACGGTGTAGTTATTCAACAGCTCATACATGGTTTCGCTGTCGGTCTCGCCATAGCCTGGCACCTTGCCATTCAGCACGGGCTTGCCATCACGGTAAGCCAGTTTGAACTTGCGTACCTGGTGGCTGGCCAGCGCTGTGGACAGCTCTTCCAGCAATTCCTTGCGGGGCTTTGCCTTGAGGATTTCCTCGCTGTCCTGATACAGCAGCAGGGCGCGTGGCATCACATAGACAAAGTGCTGTTGCTCGGTTTCCCAGTTTTCAAGCAGCCAGATGGCACGCTTGGAGCCTGTGGCCTCAACATGCCATTGCAACAGTTGCTGAATCGCCTGCGCATGTACCTTGGCCATTTCGCTGCCATCGGTAATCGAACCCAGCAAGACGGAATCTGCCGCGGCCTTGCCTGCCAATTGGCTGTATGGGTCGTACTGGTAAGCAAAACCACCGCTCATGCCATTGCCGAAGCCCTTGCCGAAAGCACCCAGGTTGAGCACCGCGCCATTGGTCATGTATTCGCAGGCAAAATCACCCACGCCTTCAACCACGGCACTAGTGCCGGAGTTACGCACCGCAAAGCGGTCACCCGCCTGGCCTTCAACAAACAAACGGCCACCCGTGGCGCCAAACAGCGCAAAGTTACCCACCAGCACATTGCCACCTGCCTGCTCGGAACCACCACCAGGTGATACGACAATAATTTCGCCACCGTTCTGGCCCTTGCCTACGCCATCGTTACAAGTACCGCTGTGACGCATCACCATGCCGTCGTTGCAGAAAGCACCGTAAGACTGACCAGCAGAACCACTGGTGTTCACCAGCACGCTGCGTGGCTTGAGGAAGCGACGACCGCGCTTATCCACCGCCGCTGCAGGCAGGCTCAGTGCCTGCTCAGCACTAAACTCGTGGTTGAGCATGCGCTCGATATCGATGGCCAGTTGACCACCAACGGTCTTGTTGCAGTTGTTGAGCCTGCGGCCTTCGCCCAGGCTGACTTGCTGTTGCTTGCCATCAACCAGGTTGGCACGCAGCAGGTCGATAAAGGCATCATCCAGCGCAAAATCTTTTTCCATATAGACCGGGCTGGCAATCTTGACTTCAGGCACCACGGTCAGCATGGCGCGCAGATCAAGCTGGCCCACGCTGGAGGGGTGATCCAGCAATTGCAGCAGATCGGAGCGACCACGCGCCTCAGCCAGGGAGTGCAGGCCTATCTCGGCCAGAATCTCGCGGGTTTCGTGCGCCACGTTCAACAGATATTGGGCCAGTGCGCGTGGGTCACCATCAAACACTTCGGCATTGGTGGTAAGACCTGCCGGGCACTTGACGTTGCAGTTCTTCGCCATCACGCATTTCAGCATCATCAGCGCGGTGGTGCCGAATTCAAAGCTATCACCACCGAGCATGGCCGACTTCACCACATCGCTGGCAGTTTGATGCGCGCCTGAGCAACGCAGGATGACTTTATCGCGCAGACCGTTGGCGCACAGCGCCTGATGCACTTCAGCGATACCAATTTCCGCAGCACGGCCTGTGTACTTGAGGCTGGTGACTGAAGCCGCACCAGTACCGCCAGTATTACCCGCCACGTTAATCACATCGGCACCAGCCTTGGCTACGCCTACCGCAATGGTGCCTATGCCTTCTGAGGACACCAATTTGACGATCACACGCACACGGGCGGCCTTGCAGTCATGAATCAGCTGCGCCAGATCTTCAATGGAATAAGTATCGTGGTGGGGTGGTGGGGAAACCAGCTCTACACCAGGTGTACCACCACGCGCAGCGGCAATTTCCACTGTCACCTTGGGCGCAGGCAATTGACCACCTTCACCAGGCTTGGCACCCTGGCCTATCTTGATTTCCAACTCTTCCAGCATGGGGTCAGCCAGATAGCCCGCCCAGACGCCAAAGCGACCAGAAGCCAGCTGCTTGATGCGTGAGGCACGCAGGGTGCCGTAGCGGGTGATGTGTTCGCCACCTTCACCGGAATTGGACATGCCGCCCACCATATTGGTACCGTGCGCCACTGCCTCATGGGCCGGGGCCACCAGCGCGCCATGACTCATGGCACCGGAGGCAAAGCTGCGGGTAATTTCGCTGGCTGGCTGCACTTCTGACAATGGCAAGCTGGCAGGTGCCACGCGCAAGAGCTTGAGGTAGGCCGCAGCCTGACCTTGGGCTTCAACTGTCAGGGCGCTGCCTTCCAGCCAATGGCCGCTGATATCTTTGCCAAAGCGTGCAATCAGCGCTTGCGCCAGGGTGGACAGACGGTTGATATCTGCGGACTTGGCACCGCTGAGTTGCAGGCTGAAACGGCCATTGCCTTGATCCTGGCACTCCAGGCCGCGCAGCATGATGCTGTTGTTGCCAAACACGGCAAAGCGCGCCAGCACACGGGCAAACTCTTGCTCAGTAGACAGCTGGCTGAGATCAGCAGGGAATTCCAGCACATCGCGCAGGGCGGCAGGGCGCTTGGCGCGCTCTTCTGCCATCATGTGCGAGAAGCTGCGGTAGCTCTTGGTGAGCTGGAAGTTATCGATATCGTCTTTGGACAGGCGATCAAAACTGCCCTTGCTGAACGCGTCTTCCTTCTTCAGGGCAAACGCATCTTCCAGACGCGACAGTGTCATCAGGCGCAGGAAGTCATCTTCCGCACGCTGACCCACCTTGTCGAAATGGATTTTTTCCTCGGTCATATCGACAAAACCACGCACGGCGATGGTGCCGAAGGAGTGACCCGCACCCTCAGAGCGCTCCTTGAACAGGCCCAACAGCGGCACGCTGTTTTCGTCGGTCACGGTCAGGGCACGTTGATGCCAATCCACCACCATCTGCGCAATCACGGCAAAATCAGCGCCGCCGACTGGGGTTTTGAGGTTGGGGAAGTATTTCTTCAATACACGGTCATTGGTATTGAGGAAGTTAGGCTCGAAGAATTCGCCGCTATATAGCTTTCCACAGTGCACAGGCCGACCTTGCCCATGGTCTTCATCAGGGCTTTTTCTGCGGCCTTTGCGTACTTCTTGAACGCCTTGTCGGCATCGTCGCCGTATTTCTCTTCGGCACGCACCTGCACACCCAGTGGGTAGACGGCAGATGCACCAAAGCCCAGGGCGGCAGCAATATGGTGCGAGGAAGCTACCTGACCGCTCTCGGCAATCAGGGAAACATCCAGACGCAGACCTTCATCAATCAGGCGTTGATTGATGGCAGATACCACCAGCAGCAACGGCATGGCCGCCAGGCTGGAAGAAACATGACGGTCAGAAATGACGGCTATGCCGCCTTCTTCACGCGCAAACGCCACTACTGCATTGGCAAGCTCGTCTATGGCTTTTTCCAGCGCCTGTTCATTGGCCGTGGCATTGTTCAGCACCGGGGCATAGAGCATCTCGAAACGGCGATAAGGCGTTTCTTGCTGGTCACGCAGCTTGAGCATGTCCAGATGATTGATGATGGGTGAAGCGATAACGATCTGCCTACCTTTGCCCTTGTTCATATTGGGCTTGGCACCCAGCGCCACGCGCAGGGTCATGCCATCGGCTTCACGGATGGAATCCAGTGGCGGGTTGGTCACCTGCGCAAAACGCTGCGAGAAGTAGTGTGCAACGCCGCTTCATGATCGGTCAGCGCATTGATGGCATTGCCGTAGCCCATGGCGGAGATTTTCTCAGCGCCAGTAGCCAGCATGGGGTCCATCATGAACTTGAAGCTTTCCTGATTGTGGTAGTAAGCCACAAAGCGCTGGTAGCGCTCCAGATTGCCTTGATAACGCTGTGGTGAGCCTGCAACTTCTGCTGCTACCGCAGGCAGGCTGCTGAGATCAGCCTGGCCTTGGCCAGCAGTGCTGCGTAATCACGTTGGCCAGCCAGCATTTCCAGGGTATCCAGCGTGCCGAAAGAGCGCTGCTGGGCATGGTCGAAGTACAGCATGCCGCCCGCTTCGATACGGCCACGATTCAGCACGGACTCAGCCGGGAAGTTGATCTGGCCAGCTTCGGACATCACGCAGAGGTATTCTGCGGTTTCCACGCTACGCAGTGGGCGCAGGCCCAGACGGTCAAGGCGAGCACCCACTACGGCACCATTACCAAAGATCAGCGCAGCCGGGCCATCGTTCTTCTCTTCATAAAGGGAGAAGTACTCCAGCATGGCCTTGATATTGTCTGGCAGGGTCTCATCGTTTTCCCAGGCAGGCGGCATCATGGACACCACAGCGGTGACCAGGTCCAGGCCATCATCCATCAGGCGGCTGTTCAGGGTTTGATCCAGACGTGAGCTGTCAGACTGACCCTTGGGACGGAAAATCTTGCCATTGCGGGCACGCGCCAGCGCGGCCTCGGCAATGCGGTTTTTACGGTCGGTGTTCAGTTCACCGTTGTGCGCCATCATGCGGAAAGCTGCGCCATGCTGGGGTGCGGGTCAGTATTGGTGGAGAACCGTGTATGGAAATACATGGTGTGCACCGCATGATCTTCTGCCATCAGGTCATGGAAGTAGGGAATCACCTCATTGGAATTGAGGCGGCCCTTGAGTACCTGGGTATGCGCAGACATGGACAGTGGATAAAGACCAGCCAGACTATCGGTGGTGTATGCCTGTTCTTCAATGACCAGCAATGCCTGGTAAATGCTGCGGTCAAATTGCTGCGCATCCAGGCTGGCAGGCGCTGCGAAAATCCATTGCTGAATAGGCAGCTGATAGCGCACTGCGGCAGGGCGGATGGCATCGTTATCGACAGGCACTTCACGCACCTGCAGCACTTCCAGACCTTTGTCAGCCAGTGCCTTGCGTATGATGTCTTCAGCCGCAGCATGGGCTGCCACATCGCTAGGCAGGAAGAAGTTACCTACGCCAAAGCGGCCAGCTTCTAAGGACAGGCCAGTGACGCGGCTAAAGAAGGCCAGCGAGAGATCAATCGAAACGCCCGCGCCATCGCCCACGCCTTCGGCTGACATGCCGCCACGGTGAGGAATGGTACAGAGTGCCTCATGCCCCTTGAGCAGCACGTCGTGCGTCTGCACGCCGTCCTTGCGGGTAATGAAACCAACACCACAGTTGTCCTTTTCCAGGGAACTGTCATACAAGCCTGTGTTGTTAACAGGGCTGTCGCTCAAGGTCTGATTGATGATGCTCAAGTGTACTTCTCCAGCAATTTCTAAAGAATTCTGTGACGCCTGCCGCCAAGACTTTGACTAAAGCACAACATGGTGTATCTTTGACCTCAGTCCTCAGCGCAAGCACACCCACTGATTTTAGTGGGGCTTAAGCCGTAAGCAAGGTTTATGCCACAGACCAAGCGCACACTTACCCTCGCCAGAATTTCTTACTCATGCCAAATAAGGCAATGAATTACAAGTAATTAATTCGTGCCCACTCCCTGCAAAATCTTCCCCTCTCCACGCACCTGAATTACAAAATCGCACTAAAACCGTGCCCATAGGTGATTTATGCACAATTTCAGTGCAAAAACCCTGGTACTTAATTTTATGATTTATACAAGTCGTTGTTTTATATAAAACTCTTATGGCAGCTTGTTATTGCAGCATGAAAAAAGCGTGCCCCTTATTTGCATTTCGCCTATAGGCCAGGCTGCGGACAATATGATTTATTCCTTTTATTTCAATTATATAAGATGCCATTTCATCTTCAGCACTCACTGCAACACGGCACCAACTCTGTGCGCCAATAAAAAAGGGGCTTGCGCCCCCTTGCTTAGCCAAACCCGGCTTAGAACTGATAGTTGAAAGTCAGCATGGCATTGCGTGGCGTGCCATAGAAACCCATATTCGCCCCAGTATTGGTGTAATAGGTTTTGTCGAACAGGTTGTTGAGGTTGAGTGCGGTATAGAAATGATCATTCCACTGATAGCGCGCCATCAGGTTGACCACGGCATAGCTGCCCTGGGTAAAGCGTTGCGCAGCTGGCCCGGTATCATTGGTGTAGATACGGCTCTGCCAGTTAACACCACCGCCCAGCACCAGCTTGTTCCACTCGCCGGGCAAACGATAGCTGGTGAACAGCTTGAACAGGTTTTGCGGCGTTACCGTCTGAATCTTGTCGCCATTAGCTTTTTGCGAAATACGGAAGGTATAGCCACCGCCAACCTGCCAGCCAGGGGCCACTTCCCCATTGATCTCGCTTCAAAGCCACGGCTTAGCGTGCCCTTTTCAGCCGTATAGGCAGCGCCACCATTGGGAGCCAGACGTGTGCCATCGCGCACCGCTTCATTATCCTGCTCTACACGGAACACAGCGAGGCTGGTATTGAGGCGACCACCATACAGCTCATGCTTGATCCCTGCCTCATAGCTATGACCTTCCAATGGGTCAAGATAATTGCCGTTCACATCCATACTGGTTTGTGGGCTGAATATCTTGGTGTAGCTGGCATACAGCGATGCCTGAGAGTTGAGGTCGTAAGTAGTGGCCAGATAGGGCGTGAACACGCCAGTTTCCGCGCGACCCGCATGGGCATACGAGCCATTGACGCCGTAGGTATCTGTAGAGCGATGCCAATGGATAACACGTCCACCCGCCAGAATGGCCCACTGGTCAGTAGGTTTAAAGCGCGCAGTCAAGTAAGCGCCCAGTTGCCGTTCCATGAAATCATTATGGCCAGTCACCGGAATGTCAGGGTTTCTCACCGCACCATTCCAGTTGTAGTAATTGCTCACAGGAATGAAATCCCAGATGCGGTAGTTAGGTGCTTTGTAATCGGTGTATGAGTAATTCACGCCCACTACCAGCTCGTGCTCGCGCCCAGCAAAGGTGAATGGCCCCCTGGCAGAGATATCCACCGCATTCTGTACAGGCTTTGCCTGCCAGCGTCCACCCCACAAGGTCACGCCACTCCCGGTCACCGCATTGAGACTGCCAGAGCCCCCGGCACCTATCATGCTGTCGTAACGATTGCGTGAATGATTGAACTGGATTTTGCCGCGCCACTGGTTGGCAAAACTATGTTCCAGCGAGGTGAAGAACCCCAGCTTTTCGTTCTCGCTATAAGCCCATTCTGCTCCAGGGTTTTTGGAACGCTTCCACTGGGTGTGAGCACCATTGCTGAATACCAGCGGCAAGCCAGCTTCAGGCGAGTCATGGGTTTCATGGTTCTGGTATTCAAGCCCGGCGGTGAATAGGGTATCTGGCGAAATATCCGCTTCTACTATGCCGTACAGCATTTCGCGCTGCAGGCCAAAGCGTTCTATATAGGAGCCACTATCCTGCTTGACTGCAACCACACGGCCACGCACGCTGCCATCTTCATTGAGCGGGGTGGAGATATCCAGCATGCCGCGGTAGTTATCCCATGAGCCTAACTGGCCTGTCACCGAAGCCTGGAAATCACGCGTAGGCTTCTTGCGTACAAAGTTGATGCTACCCGCAGGCGAGCCTACACCCTGCATCAAGCCTGTGGCTCCGCGCACAATTTCCAGCCTGTCATAGAAGGACATATCCGAGGTCATCAGCTCAAAACCATTACGCATGGGCACACCATCCACCAGATAGTTGCTGATAGTGAAACCACGTGACTGGAAGGTGTTCCAGTTGGCCCCTACATAACCGCTTTGCACCACGCTGATGCCCACGGTTTGTTCCAGCACATCCTGCAACTGCGTGAGGTTTTGATCATCCATGCGGCTGCGCGTAATCACGCTCACCGATTGTGGTGTATGGCGCAGAGACAAAGGCAGCTTGGTGGCGGCCGCTGTGGCAGAGGTGGTGTAGGAACCCGTGTTTTCACTGGTGGCATCCTTGCTGGCCTTGACCGTGACTTCTTCCAGAGTCGATGAAGTGTGGCTGGGGTTAGCCGCCTTGCGCAGCAGGAAGCCGCCATTGGCTTGCTCTACTGCTTCCAGGCCTGTGCCTTGCAACAACTTGCCCAGGCCATCTTGCAGGCTGACATTGTCGTTGAGGCCGGGGCTGGTGAGGCCTGCGGTCAACTCGCTGGAAAACGAGATCATGACCTGGGCATCACGGCCAAACTGGTTAAGCGCCTGCTTCAGCGGGCCTGGGGCAATCTGGTAGGACTTGGTAGGGGTATCAGCCTGGGCTGGCGTGACGTAGAGCGCAGGCACCAGCAGCAATAAGGTGGAAAGTACTTGCGCAACCGCAATGCTGGATAACTTGCGTTGCAAGCTAGCCGGTAAAACAGGTGATGACATGAAGAATCCTTAAAGACATGAAAATAGTCTGCTATTTACAAAAATAGCGTTGCTATTTCCTATGCCACTCCAGCCGTCAAAACAGCTCAGCGCTGCATGCATTGAGCATGACGCAGGATCAGGCGTCGTGGGCTGGCATCAGCCTGACCCAGTAGCGCGTCAGGCTACGCACTTGCAACTGCAGGCTGTCACTCAGCATGGCAATGACTTTATCGGTGTCGTGCAGGGGGTAAGTACCTGTGACCTTGAGCTGGGCAATGCTTTCATGGCAGCCCAGGCTGCCAGGTCTATACCTTGCCAGCTCAGCGAGAAACTCGACCAGGGGCATGTCGTCTGCCACCAGCATGCCCTGCATCCAGGCATTGTCATTGGGGTTAAGGCGCTCTACCGGGGCCAGCATGCGCCGGGTGAAGGAAAGTTGCTCTCCTGCTTGCAGCCGGGTACGGGCTGCCAGTTCACTTGGGGCAATTTCCACCACGCCTTCAAGCAGGCTAACGCGTATGGGCGCGTCTTTTTCATCACTGAGCTGGCGCACGCCAAAGCGCGTACCCAAGGCATGAATGCTGCCTTGATCGGTTGCCACCAGAAAAGGCCGCCCCTGGCCTGCATGGCCAGTGCTGATGTGGATTTCACCATGCAGCAGCATGATGATGCGTTGCTGCTGGGTATACGCCACGCTGATGGCGCTGGAGGAATTGAGCGCGACTTCGGTGCCATCTTCCAGCGTTAGATTGCGTGATTCGCCCACGGCGGTGCTGTAATCGGCATTGAGACGCCACCAGGGCAATCTATCTTCCACCGCCATGGCACCACCGCCTGCAAACAGCAGCACGGCCAGGGTTTTGATGGCACGCCTGCGCTTGAAGGAGCACGTGGTGCCAGGGTGGCATGCGCCAGCGGCGAGGATAAGCCACCGAGCTTTTCACCCAGCAGCTCGATATGCTGCCAGGCGCGTTCATGATCGGGGTGGGCATCGCGCCAGGCTTGCCATTGCTGGCGCAGGGTTTCCGGTTGTTCGGCAGATTGCAGCTCTACCAGCCACTCGGCCGCGGCGCGGCTGATATCGGCAGGGATAGCAGCTTTAGGGCGTGACTGATTCAGCCTCATGACATCAACCTCATGCTGACTCCAGACCAAAACAGCATTGCTGGATGGCGCGCACGATATAGCGTTTGACCGTGGACACGGAGACTTTCAACTCAGCGGCAATCTCGGCCTGGCTCATGCCATCGAGTTGGGAATAAAGAAACGCCTGCCGCACTTGCAATGGCAGCCCATCAAGCAGGGCATCAATTTCCAGCAGGGTTTCCAGCACCAGGGCGCGGGCTTCAGGTGAGGGGGTGTAGTCAGCAGGCATATGCAGCAGGGCTTCTTCGTAAGCCTGCTCCAGCTTTTTGCGCCTGTAGAAATTAGATACCAGGCCGCTGGCCACGGTGGTGAGAAAAGCACGCGGTTCACGCAGATGCTCACTGTCGCCGCTCAACATGACGCGGATAAAGGTATCTTGCGCCAGGTCGGCGGCATCGGCATGGTTGCCCATTTTCTTGCGCAACCAGCCATTGAGCCAGCCATGATGATTCAGGTACAAAGCCTGTAAGGCATTGCCGGGGGAAGAAGAAAGCTTGGACACAGCAAGCTGCCCAGTAATGAGAATAAATCTCATTATATAGCATTACCCTCACTGAGACAAAGCGGCTGCCTTACTGCATCAAATCTTCACCGTCGGCAATAATCAGCTCCAGATGCTGAGCCGCATAGGCTTGCCAAAGAAATAGCCCTGCGCCATGGTGCAGCCCTGAATCTTGAGCAGATTGGCCTGCTGCTTGCTCTCCACCCCTTCGGCCACCAGCTCCAGGCGCAAGGCATGGGCGATACGGATAATGGCGGTGATCAGCTCCAGCTTGTCCTGCTTGATGGCGATATCACGCACAAAGGAGCGGTCTATCTTCACCTGGCTGATAGGGAATTGCCCCAGATAACTCATGGCGGAGTAACCCGTGCAGAAGTCGTCAATCGAGATGGTGATGCCCATCTGCTTGAAGGCGCTCAGCGTGGCAATAATCTCCTTGCTGTCTTCCAGCAACAGGCTTTCGGTGATTTCCAGCTTGAGCCATTCCGGCTTGCAGCCTGTCTCGGTCAGTATCTGCTGCACCGAGGCCAGCAAATCGTTATAGAGGAATTGGCGCGAAGACAGGTTAACCGCCATGCTCAGCGGCGCATCGGCTGGGGCCTTGGCATTGAGGCTGGCCACAGCAGCGCAGGCTTCACGCAGCACCCAATCGCCAATCTCGACAATGAGGCCGCTTTCTTCTGCCACCTTGATAAATCTATCCGGCATGACCACACCCAGCTGCGGGTTACGCCAGCGCAGCAAGGCTTCTGCGCCTATGATGCGGCCGCTCATCAGGTCTATCTGCGGCTGGTAGAACAACTCAAATTCACTGTTTTTCAGTGCCTGGCGTATGGATGCGCCCAGCAGGATATATTCCGAGGCCTTGGAGCCCAGCTCCTGCGAATAGAACTGGTAGTTGTTGCGGCCATAATTCTTGGCGTGATACATGGCCACGTCTGCGCTTTTGAACAGCTTGGCGCGGTCGCTGCCATCATTGGGGTAGATGGCAATGCCTATACTGGTGGAGATGAACAATTCCTTGTTCTGGATCAGGAAGGGCTTGGCAATCTCTTCATTGATTTTCTTGGCAATGGTGGCCAGGTCATCAGGGTTACGCAACTCGGGCAGCAAAATGGCGAATTCATCGCCAGACAGCCGCGCAATAGTGTCATAAGCCCGTACCGAGGATTGCAGGCGCTTGGCCACTGAGACCAGCAACTCATCCCCGGCGCCGTGGCCCAGGCTATCGTTAACTTCCTTGAAGCGGTCCAGATCCAGCATCATCAGACCAAACTGCTGCTGGTGCCAGCTGGCATCGGCCAGCACCTGGTTCACGCGGTCGGCAAACAAGGTACGGTTAGGGATGCCCGTCAGTGCATCGTAGTAGGCCAGATAGTGAATACGCTCGCGGTATTCCATAAGCTCGGTGATATCGCGCTCAACCGCCAGCACACCAGTCACCTCGCCGTGATCGCCAAATTCCGGCACAAAGCGCACATGGATAAACCAGGCGCTACCATCATCGTTCTCGCCGCGTAGCTCTAGGAAATCCGGTGCCACGCTGGCAATCACGCCTTTGATCTTGTCTTCATATTTGACATAGATTTCGCCACCGGGGAATTCCGAAGGTGTCTTGCCTATGATGGCGGAGGAGCGCAGGCCAAAGCGCTTCAATTGCGGTGTGTTGATATACAGGCGGCGCGCATCCCTGTCGTAGCGGATGATGGTATCTGGCGTGTTGTGAATCAGGGATTGCAGTTCGCGCTCGCGCTGTAACAGCTTTTCTTCATTGAGCTTGGCGTCGGTAATGTCGCGGGCAAAGCCCACGGTGCCGACCAGCTTGCCAGCCACCACCACCGGGGATTTATAGGTTTCTATCCAGCCGCGCTCACCATCATCCTTTTCAAACATATCAATCACAAAGCAGGATTCACCGCTTTGCAATACGCGCTTGTCGCTATCTACATAGGCCTGGGCCAGATCAGGCGGGAACAAATCAAAATCGGTTTTGCCTTCCAGCGCCTGCTTGCTTTCTACCTGGGCAAACTTGGCATAGGCGGTATTGGCAGCCAGCAAGCGGCTATTGGTATCCTTGAACCAGATGACAAAGGGGAAATTCTCAATCAAGGCGTTCTGGTATTCATCGCGTTGCTGCAACAGACGTTCGGCCCGACGTATCTCCGAGATATCGCGCGTGATGGAAAGTACGCCTATCACCTTGCCCTGCAAATCACGCTCAGGCACGGCGTGCACGGATTTGCAGATGACTTGTCCCTGCTCCTTCCAGCATAGCTCGATCTGGGCGGCCTGACCTGATGCCATGACCTCGCGCAACCTGGCTTCATAGTCATCTGGCTGCATGGCGGGCTTGCCCCAGGCTTCAGTGGGTTTTTTGCCTATGGCCTGCTCAACTGGCAGGCCAAACACGCGCTCATAATCATCGCTGACAAAGACGCGGCGGCAATCCTGGTCGTAACGGATAAAGATATCGGGGGAGTTTTTTACCAGCAGGCTGTATTGCAGCTCTTGCTCGCGCAATTGGTGATGCAGATGCAGGCGCGTGCTGATGTCGCAGGCCATGATGACATGATAGGGCTGGCCTTCCTGCTCTAGTGGGTGTGAGACCACCTCCACCGGAATCAGCTTGCCGGCTTTATTCAGCCATTGGGTCTCGCGCGTGGTTTTGTGCGCGTGGGCGCTCGTGGCGTTGAATCGGTCCGGGTGTGTGCTACTGAATTGCAGTAGTTGTATGCAATCCAGCCCAGGCTCCAGTGCCGGGAGGTACATTTGCAGCAAGGTCTGCTCGTCATAGCCCAGTAAATCGCTGCTGGCCTGGTTGGCAAAGCATATCCTGGCCTGCGCATCGCAGATCAGCACAGCTTCCTGGATATGGTTGATGGCGAAACCCAATATCTTGAGTCCAGATGACTCGCTCAGTCTAGGGTCCTTGATTTCTGCGCTGCTCATTCAGTTCACCACAAGCTATTTGTTTTTAGATTTCAATGGGATTAAACCATATACTTTCAGTAGATTATCAAGATCTGGCAAATATTTTACTTAGGGCTGGGTTCCTGAGGCTGTCTGGGCAGGTCTATCAACACTTCGAGGCCACCACTGGCCAGGTTACGCAAATGGATTTCTCCATCGTGCGCTTCAACAATGGTCTTGGCGATGCTGAGACCCAAACCTGAACCCCCGGTCTTGGTATTACGTGAGGTTTCCAGACGGTAGAAAGGTTCAAATACCTGCTTGAGCATATCTTCCGGTATGCCTGGGCCGTGATCGCGGATGGCAACGCGCAGGCGGCTGGGGCTGTCCATGACCTCGATATGCGCAGACTTGCCATAGCGTATGGCGTTTTCCAGAATGTTCTGCAAACAGCGCTTGAGACTGACTGCATAGCCATCGATAGGCACTGCCTCGCCATGCAATGACACTTCGGCCCCGGTTTCCTGCGCGTCTACCTGCAAGCCCTGCAGCATGGCGTTGATGTTGATGGGGTGGCGGTTCTCATGCACCTCAACGCCGCGCATAAAGTCTACGGTGGAGGAGATGAGGTTTTCCATATCCTCAAGATCGCGGCGGAATTTATCGCGCAGCACGGGCTGGTCTATCTGCTCGGTGCGCAGGCGCAAGCGCGTAATCGGTGAGCGCAGGTCATGCGAGATGGCGGCTAGAAAGCGCGTTTTCTCGGTGACGGTATCTATCAGACGCTGCTGCATGAGGTTGAAGGCCTTGGCTGAACGCCGCACCTCGGTGGGGCCATCGATATCCAGCGGAGGGCTGTAGATATTGCGCCCCAGGCGCTCGGCGGCGGCAGCCAAGCGGTTCAGTGGCCGCATGATCTGCCGTACCGCAAACAGGGCAATGCCTATGATGACGACGATGCGGATGAAATAGATGCGGAACAGGTAATCAAACAAATCCATCAGCGGTGCCATGCTCATGCCCGCCTGGCCTTCATAGGCATCCAGCCGCAGCCATTGCCCATTGGCTAGTTGCACGTACAGCGTGAAATGCGCGGAAGGGTAGTGCGCCTCGAATAAATCCAGCCAGCCCGCCTCCTGGCCGTGATCATCATGCAGTTCAATATCGGTGATATGGATGGGCAGCAGGCGGCCAAACTCCTGCTCGAATACATGCTTGAACAACAACTCCACCGCGCGGTCGCGGGTTTTGAGCGCATTGAGGCGCGGCAGGCCATCAACCTCGCTGAGCTTGTACTGGGGATTGCTGAGTTTCTTGATCAGCAGGCGCTCGTCTTCTATCTTGCTGATCTCGATCAGGCTGATGCTATCGGAGAGCTTGGCAGCCAGCACGCGGGTCGGGATTTCCAGCGCCTTGCCATAATTCATGTCATACCAGATAAACCCGGTAAGAACCTGTGCGGTCATGGTGCCTGCCACCAGGACGATGACTAGGCGGCCAAACAGCGAGGCAGGCCAGAGCCATTTCATTTTTCGTGTTTGACCTGGCTGGCGAGCATATACCGGCATTACGCACGGTGCGTATGATGGTGGGGTTACGGGTATCAGCCTCAATATGCTGACGCAAACGGCTGATGCAAACATCGATGGAGCGGTCAAACGCCTGGCTATCCTTGCCATAGACATGCTCAATCAGGAACTCGCGGCTCAAGGGGCGGTTAGGGTGCTCCAGCAGCGCACGCAAGACCATGTAATCAGAGCTACCCAGCGAGACAATCACGCCTTCAGGCGAAAACATCTGCCTGGCCTGGGTATCCAGACGCCAGCCTTCAAAACTGATATAGGCAAACTCATCAGCAGCGGGTTTATCGCTCACGCGTGCACGGCGCAATATCACCTTGATGCGTGCCAGCAACTCACGCGGATCAAACGGCTTGGGCAGGTAATCATCGGCGCCGACCTCCAGGCCTATGATGCGATCTATCAGCGTGCCTTTGGCAGTGAGCATTACCACAGGAATTTCATGCTGGGCGCGTAGCTCACGGCACAGGCTCAAGCCATCTTCTTCCGGCAGCATCAGATCAAGGACAATCAGGTCTACCTGCTCCTTATTGACCACGCGCCACATCTCGCGGCCATTGGCCGCTTCAGAAATCTTGAAACTCGCATCGCGCAGGTAGTCGGTAAGCAATTCGCGAATTTCGTGGTCATCATCCACGATCAGGATGTGATCTTGATGGTTCATGGCTGGGCGCTATAGAAAATGAAGGCGTGGTCATTATAAATGAGGAAAGTCTGGCGACAAGCTATGTCGCATAGCAGCCTCAGCCTCATGCCAGTTGTCAGTGGAAAAGCCGCATGTCAGTAGTCAGTTAAAAACCGGATAAGACGTTAATTTTTTCTGATAGCCGCATAGGACAGCATCTTATAAATCCACGGTTCAGCCCGGCCTAGAATGCTTAGTCGACCTGTGCATCAGCCCCTAAGGAGACCCCATGCAGTTAGAACGTTACCAGCCTTGCATTGAAGCCCTTAAAGCCTGTATTGCCGCCTGTGAGCACTGCGCCCAGGCCTGTAAGGAGGAAAACTCGCCCCTGCATATGCAACGCTGTATCCAGCTTGATACAGACTGTACCGACTACTGCAAACTGACCCTGAGCTTTGTCCAGCGTGAAAGCGCTTTCACCGAGCTGGTGCTGGAAGACTGTGCCGAAGTGTGCAAACTCTGCGCCGAGGCCTGCCTGGAACATGATGCAGAACATTGCCAGCAGTGCGCCCAGGCTTGCCAGGCATGTGTAGACGCCTGCCTGCTCGCTACCATACACTAGCAATGTAATCGACTTTTCTCAGCCCCACGCTTATTTAAAGGAGATCATGATGCAAACCGCACATTTCAAGGTGACTGGCATGAGTTGTGGTGCCTGTGCCAATACCGTCAAAGGCGTATTACTGGCACTGGATGGGGTGAAGAATGCCGAGGTGGCGCTGGATAGCGCGGAAACCACGGTAGATTACGATGAATTTCATGTCAGTCCTACAGATATGATCTCCGCTGTTACTCATGTGGGTTTCGGCATCTGTAGTGCAGCCACGATTGATATGGCTGACTAATTTCCCCTAGCTGCATCTTCACCATGTAAAAGGCGTGCCACTGTTGCTGGCACGCCTTTTAACGTCTGTAGATACTAGAGCAAATAATCTGGATGGAGCTGCTATGTGAGGCTGTGATGATAGGCAGCACTGGAATAGCATTTGCCCGTGCTTTTACTGACTTAGCAAAGCACCATAACGACAAGTATTGAAAATAGAGTTGTGGACAGCTAGCGCGAGCAGTAGACTTGCGCTGGCTAAAACGCCTGACTTTCGCTGCGCATTAAACAATACCTTTGGATTATGCTGCCGCAAAATTGATATTGAATTTGATGGAGATTGATAATGGAAGGCAGTTGGACTGACATGTTTCCATACTTTGCTGGCGCTTTTAAGCTGATTGTATTGGGTATTGGTGCCTATTTTGCAATCAAATGGCACTTCGATGAAGAGAGAAGGGTGAAGGAAGCAGCAGGCGTGGTATTCGTTGAACCAAGCTTCATGAAGAGGTTGGCACTGATGATAGCCCTCCCAGTTGTGCTAGTGAGTATCGCCGTGCTCGTGATCTATGTGACTAAATGGTTTTACGACTGACAGACTTTAGCGCTTAGCCCAGATTCAATATATAAAAAAGCTCGCCTATGCGAGCTTTTTTATATTGCGTCTTGCGGTTTATTCCACCGTCACCGACTTCGCCAGATTACGCGGCTTGTCCACATCCGTCCCCTTGAGCAGGGCAGCATGGTAGGCCAGTAGTTGTACCGGGATGGTGTGCAATATCGGTGACAGCACGCCTACATGGCGTGGGGTGCGTATCACATGCACATGCTCGCTCTCGGTAAAGTGACTGTCGGCATCGGCAAATACAAACAGCTCACCGCCGCGCGCGCTGACTTCCTGCATGTTGGACTTCACTTTTTCCAGCAAGGCGTCATTCGGCGCTATCACCACCACAGGCATATTGCGGTCTACCAGCGCCAGCGGGCCATGCTTGAGTTCGCCAGCGGGGTAAGCCTCGGCGTGGATGTAGGAGATTTCCTTGAGCTTGAGCGCACCTTCGAGCGCAATGGGGTAGTGCATGCCACGACCCAGGAACAGGGCGTGGAATTTATTGCTGAAGGCCTTGGCCCATTCACGTATCTGCGGCTCCAGGTTAAGCGCAAACTGCACGCTGCCTGGCAGGTGACGCAGGCCATCAATATATTGCTGCTCTTCTTCAGTGCTCAAGCGGCCATGCTGCTTGGCTAGCGTTGCCGCCAGGGTAAACAGGGCCACTAGTTGCGTGGTGAAGGCCTTGGTGGAGGCCACGCCTATCTCGGCACCCGCACGAGTGTAGAGCACCAGTTTGGAGGCACGGGGAATTGCGCTTTCCTGCACATTGCAAATCGCCAGGGTGAGGTTTTGCCCCAGCGATTTGGCGTGCTTGAGCGCCTCCATGGTGTCCAGGGTTTCGCCGGACTGGGAGATGGTGACGATCAGTTGTTTAGGGTTGGGTACGGATTTGCGATAGCGGTATTCGCTGGCAATTTCCACCGAGGTGGGCAACTGGGCGATGCTTTCCAGCCAGTATTTTGCGGTCAGCCCAGCGTAATAGCTGGTGCCTGCGGCCAGGATCAGCACGCTATCCACCTGCGCAAATACTTCTTCTGCCTCGCGACCAAACAAGGCCGGGCTGAAGGCGTTGTCATCAATGATGGCTTCCAGGGTATCAGTCAGGGCCTTGGGTTGCTCGTAGATTTCCTTTTGCATGAAGTGGGCATAAGGGCCCAGCTCCAGCGATGCCAGGGACAGATCGCTGCGGTGCACAGTGCGCTCAACCACGGCACCTGTGGCATCCATGATCACCACTTGTGATTGGCTGATATCGGCCACATCGCCATCTTCCAGATAAATCACATTGCGCGTCACGGATAACACTGCGGAGACATCCGAGGCAATGAAGTTTTCGCCTTCACCCAGGCCTATCAGCAATGGGCAGCCCTGGCGTGCGCATATCATCTGGCCGGGGTAATGTATGGAAACCACGCTAATGGCAAAGGCCCCGGTTAATTCCGTCACTGCGCCCTGAACCGCCTCAAGCAGGCTTTTGCCCTGGCTTTGGTGATGGTGGATCAAATGGGCAATGACTTCGGTGTCGGTCTGCGATTCAAAGACGTAACCCAGGGACTGCAAATGCTGGCGTTGCTGATCGTGGTTTTCAATGATGCCGTTGTGCACCACGGCAATTTCACCACGCGAGATATGCGGGTGGGCATTGGATTCGGTTACGCCGCCATGGGTGGCCCAGCGCGTATGGCCTATGCCAACTTCGCCTGTCAGTTGCTGGGCCTGGGCGCGTGTCTGCATTTCGGCAACCCGGCCAACTGCACGTACGCGCTCTATGCTGTTACCTGCCAGCACGGCAATGCCTGCAGAGTCATAGCCACGGTATTCCAGACGGCTCAAACCCTCGATCAGTACTGGGACGATATTGCGTGCGCCAACTGCGCCTACGATGCCACACATATTATTTCTTCACTTTCTCGGGGCGTTGCCAATTATCCAGGGTAAATTGCCTACCGCGCGACATGGTGAGCTTATCGGCGGGAGCATCTTGGGTCAGGGTAGTGCCTGCAGCCAAGGTGGCGCCTGCCTTGACCGTGACTGGGGCAATCAACTGTGTGTCTGAACCAATAAAGACATTATCTTCAATCACGGTACGCCATTTGTTAACGCCGTCGTAATTGCAGGTGATGGTGCCTGCCCCTATGTTGACCTTTTTGCCCACCGTGGCGTCACCAACATAGCTCAGATGGTTGATTTTGCTGCCACTATCCACCTGCGCGTTTTTCAGCTCGACAAAGTTACCCACATGAGCATGATCAGCCAACTGCGTGCCCGGACGTAGGCGTGCAAACGGGCCTATACGGCATTCTTCTGCCAGGCTGGCATCGTCTATATGGGTGTAGGCAGCCAGAGCTGTGCCTGCGCCTATGCTGGCGTTGCGAATCACGCAATACGGGCCTATGCGCACATTGTCGGCCAGGCTGACCTTGCCTTCAAAGATACAGCCGATATCGATCTCTACGTCACGGCCGACGGTGAGCTCACCACGTACATCAAGGCGCGCAGGGTCGGCCAGAGTCACACCCTGGGCCAATAGACGCGCAGCCTGGCGGTGTTGGTAAACCCGCTCCAGTGTTGCCAAATCCTGCTTGGAATTCACACCAGCGACTTGCCACTCGTCATTGCACTGCACAGCACTGACATATTGGCCATCCGCCACAGCCAGCGCCACGATATCGGTCAGGTAATATTCCTGCTGGGCGTTGTTATTGTCTAGACGTTGCAGCCATTGGCTCAGCCAGCGGTTATCAGCGGCCATGATGCCGGTATTGATCTCCTTGATGGTGCGCTGTGCCTCGTTGGCGTCCTTGTGTTCCACAATGGCCTGCACTGCATTTTGAACACGCACAATACGGCCATAGCCTGCTGGATTAGGCATGTTGACGGTCAGCAGTGCCAGCGGCGCAGGTTCCTTGAACAAGGCAACACAACTTGAGACTTCGAGCAGCGGCACATCGCCCACCAGTATCAGGGTGCGTGCATCGTCTTCCAGGTGGGGCAGGGCTTGCTGCATGGCATGCCCGGTGCCCAGCTGTTGTTCTTGCTTGACCCAGACGATGTCTGACTCCCCTATGGTCTCAGGGACTGTTTCGCCGCCAAAACCGTAAATCACAATAATCTTGCTCGGCTGCAGAGCACGTGCAGTCGCCAGCATATGCCGCAGTATGGGTTTGCCCGCGATGGGGTGCAACACTTTGGGTTTGCTGGAATGCATGCGGGTGCCTTTGCCCGCGGCAAGGATGACGATATTGAGCTTGGGCAAGGAGGATGTCGGGGAAGATGACAAGGTAAGATCCGGTCTGGCGCTATTCTGGAATATCCAGAAGTATAAATAAAAACGGCAGCCAGTTGGCTGCCGTTTTGCTTAAAACAGGTGACTCTGACACTCACCAGGCCTGGCTGTTATAACAGCGAGGTATTAGTGCGTAGTCTTGCGCAGCTGTTCTATGGTCTGCAGTTGAGCCAGGGCTTCGGAAAGCTCTGCCTGGGCACGCGCATAGTCAATACCAGAGGCATTGTTCTTCAGCGCTTCTTCGGCAGCACGCTTGGCTTCGATAGCCTTGGTCTCATCCAGGTCACGACCACGGATCGCAGTATCCGCCAATACAGTGATGATGCCAGGCTGCACTTCCAGCAAACCGCCGGAAATGTAGATAGCCTGTTCTTCACCGCTGTTGGCAACCTTGATACGCAGCACGCCTGGCTTGATGGTGGTGATCAAAGGCGCATGG
Source organism: Methylobacillus glycogenes JCM 2850 (assembly GCF_000617925.1). Taxonomy (GTDB): domain Bacteria; phylum Pseudomonadota; class Gammaproteobacteria; order Burkholderiales; family Methylophilaceae; genus Methylobacillus; species Methylobacillus glycogenes. The sequence goes on along the minus strand of NZ_BAMT01000007.1, from coordinate 43,078 downwards.
TTGGGATAGATACCCACCTCGCCCAGCTTCGCAGGCGCAGCGACAAACTCTGCTTCGCCCGAGAAGAGGGACTCTTCTGCGCTGACCACGTCCAGGTGTATTGTTGATGCCATATCGTTCTATCCTTAACTTTGCCTAACTAGGACTTTGCCTAAATTAGGACTTGATAGGAATAAGTTGAGAATCGCTTAGTTAAGCGTCTTCGCCTTCTCAACCGCTTCTTCGATGGCACCTACCATGTAGAACGCCTGCTCTGGCAGATGATCGTACTCGCCAGCCACAATACCCTTGAAGCCCTTGATGGTGTCCTTCAGTGTCACATACTTGCCAGGTGCGCCTGTGAATACTTCAGCGACGTGGAAAGGCTGGGACAGGAAGCGTTGGATCTTACGCGCACGGGCCACAGCCAGCTTGTCTTCTGGGGACAGTTCGTCCATACCCAGAATCGCGATAATGTCACGCAGTTCCTTGTAGCGCTGCAGTGTGGACTGTACGGAACGTGCCACGTTGTAGTGCTCTTCGCCCACGATCAATGGATCCAGCTGACGTGAAGTGGAATCCAGTGGATCAACCGCAGGTAGATACCCAGGGATGCGATGTCACGGGACAGAACCACGGTGGAATCCAAGTGCAGGAAGGTGGTTGCTGGAGATGGATCGGTCAAGTCATCCGCAGGCACGTAAACGGCTTGGATGGACGTAATGGAACCAGTCTTGGTGGAGGTAATACGCTCTTGCAAGCGGCCCATTTCTTCAGCCAGGGTAGGTTGGTAACCCACAGCAGAAGGCATACGACCCAGCAGCGCGGATACTTCGGTACCAGCCAGTGTGTAACGGTAGATGTTATCGACGAAGAACAGAATGTCACGGCCTTCATCACGGAACTTCTCAGCCATGGTCAAACCGGACAGCGCAACGCGCAAACGGTTGCCTGGTGGTTCGTTCATCTGACCGAACACCATGCCTACCTTGTCCAGAACGTTGGAGTCCTTCATTTCGTGGTAGAAGTCGTTACCTTCACGTGTACGCTCACCTACACCAGCGAAAACAGACAAACCAGCGTGCTGCTTGGCGATGTTGTTGATCAGTTCCATCATGTTAACGGTCTTGCCTACACCCGCACCACCGAACAGACCAACCTTACCACCCTTGGCAAACGGACAGACCAAGTCAATCACCTTGATGCCGGTTTCCAGCAGGTCAACGGAAGGGGAGAGTTCTTCGAATGTTGGTGCCTTTTGGTGGATGGAGCGGTGCTCATCAGCCACGATAGGACCAGCTTCGTCGATAGGACGACCCAGTACATCCATGATGCGGCCCAGTGTGCCGTGGCCTACTGGAACCTGAATTTGCTTGCCGGTGCCCTTGACCTTCATGCCGCGGGACAGACCATCGCTGGAACCCATGGCAATTGCGCGCACTACACCGTCACCCAATTGTTGTTGCACTTCCAGGGTCAAGCCAGCTTCTACCGTGGATGTTTCTTCATCCAGGATCAGAGCGTCATATACCTTGGGCATCTGGTCACGTGGGAACTCGACGTCAACCACGGCACCAATACATTGAACAACCTTACCTTGACTCATCTTGGTATCCTCAATCTATACTTAAATTCTTTGAGCTTTTACTTAAGCTACATTCAGCACGACTAGACAGCCGCCGCGCCACCGACAATCTCTGAGATTTCCTTGGTAATTGCAGCCTGACGTGCCTTGTTGTACACCAGCTTCAATTCGCCAATCACCGTCTTTGCATTATCCGAAGCGGCCTTCATCGCGACCATACGGGCGCTTTGTTCGGACGCCATGTTTTCAGCAACGGCGTGGTAGATCATGGACTCAACATAGCGTGTCATCAGTTCGTCGATCACAACGCTAGCGTCAGGCTCATAGATGTAATCCCAATGGCCCTTGGCTGTGGTGGCTGTTGTATCCAGCTGCTCGCTGGACAATGGCAGCAGTTGCACCATCACCGGCTCCTGCTTCATCGTGTTGATGAAACGGGTGTAACCGATAAACAGTTGATCAATCTCACCTGCGATGTAGGCATCCAGCATGACCTTGATGGTACCGATCAGCTTTTCCAGATGCGGGGTATCGCCAAGACCGGTGACATGGGACTTCACATTGGCACCAATACGGTTCATATAGCCGAACCCCTTGTTGCCGATGGCGCTGACGGTAATCTGCTTACCTTCAGTTTCCCAGGTCTTCATCTGGTTCAGCGACATGCGCAATACGTTGGTGTTAAGACCACCGCACAAACCCTTGTCCGAACTCACCACGATCAAACCTACGTTTGATACCTTCTCGCGCTTGACGATAAAGGGGTGCTTGTATTCGGAATTGGCTTGCGACAAGTGGGCTGTCACATTGCGTATCTTTTCCGCATAGGGCCTGGCCATCCGCATCCGCTCCTGCGCCTTGCGCATTTTGGATGCAGCGACCATTTCCATCGCCTTGGTGATCTTGCGTGTGTTTTCCACACTCTTGATCTTGGTACGTATTTCTTTGCTACCGGCCATTGTCTAGTCTGCCTGTCTGTTCAACTTGAGCTTAGTAAGCGTTGGTTGCCTTGAAGTCTTGAATCGCGGCTTCCACTGCCTTCTCGTCATCACCGCCGAGGTCGTTGGTGCTGTCGATCTTGTCCAGCAAGTTCTTGTACTTGGACTTGAGGAAGGAGTGCAGGGCAGATTCAAATGCCAGTGCGCGAGCAACCGGAACGTCATCGAAGTAACCCTTGTTCGCTGCCAGCAGTGTCACCGCCATATCGGAGGTGGACAGAGGAGCGTATTGAGCTTGCTTCATCAGTTCAGTTACCAGACGACCACGATCCAACTGCTTGCGGGTCACTTCGTCCAGATCGGAAGCGAACTGCGCGAACGCAGCCAGTTCACGGTACTGAGCCAGTGCCAGACGAATACCGCCGCCCAGCTTCTTGATCACCTTGGTTTGCGCAGCGCCACCAACACGAGATACCGAAATACCAGCGTTGATCGCAGGACGGATACCAGCGTTGAACAGGTCGGTTTCCAGGAAGATCTGACCGTCGGTGATCGAAATCACGTTGGTCGGAACGAAGGCGGAAACGTCACCTGCAGCAGTTTCAATGATAGGCAGAGCGGTCAGAGAACCAGTCTTGCCCTTCACTTCACCGTTGGTGAACTTCTCAACGTACTCTTCGCTCACGCGAGCTGCACGCTCAAGCAAACGGGAGTGTATGTAGAACACGTCACCTGGGTAAGCTTCGCGGCCTGGTGGGCGGCGCAGCAGCAGGGAGATTTGACGATAAGCCCAAGCTTGCTTGGTCAAGTCATCGTAAATGATCAGTGCGTCTTGGCCACGGTCACGGAAGTATTCACCCATGGTGCAACCAGCGTAAGGAGCCAGGAATTGCAGCGCAGCAGGATCAGAAGCGGAAGCAGCAACCACGATGGTGTATTCCAGCGCGCCGTGCTCTTCCAGCTTGCGTACCACGTTGGCGATAGTCGAAGCCTTTTGGCCGATCGCAACGTAGATACAGGTCATGTTCTGACCCTTCTGATTGATGATGGTGTCAACCGCAACAGCAGTCTTACCAGTCTGACGGTCACCAATGATCAGTTCGCGCTGACCACGGCCAACTGGCACCATGGAGTCAATCGCCTTGATACCGGTTTGTACAGGCTGGGAAACAGACTTACGTGCGATAACGCCAGGCGCTACCTTTTCGATCTTGTCTGTCAGCTTGGCGTTGATCGGGCCCTTGCCATCGATAGGCTGACCCAGGGCATTGACCACACGGCCAACCAGCTCTGGACCTACTGGCACTTCCAGAATCTTGCCTGTGCACTTGCAAGTGTCACCTTCGGTGATCTTCTCGTAGTCACCCAGCACCACGGCACCCACGGAGTCACGCTCCAGGTTCAATGCCAGGCCATAAACATTGCCAGGGAACTCGATCATTTCACCAGCCATGACATTCGACAGCCCGTGAATACGCACAATACCATCAGTGACTGAGATCACGGTACCTTGAGTACGCGCTTCAGCACTGGTGGAGAAATTCTCTAATCTAGTCTTAATCAGTTCACTGATTTCTGATGTGGATAATTGCATTACTTTTTCCTAACCTTTCAGCGTGTAGGCCAACTCTTGCAATTGGCCACGGACTGAAGCGTCAATGACCGTATCGCCGACTACAATTTTGATCCCGCCAATAATTTCTGGATCCACCTTGACGCTAGCTTCAATCTTCTTGCCGAACCTGGTTTCCAAACGCTTCACGACAGCAGCAACATCTGCATCGCTAGGTTGGGCTGCCGCGGTGATCTCGGCTTCCAGGACACCTTCGTCCTGTGCTTGAGCTCTTCAAACGCCGCAGCAATTTCCGGCAAGATAGCCAGCCGACCGTATTCCACCAGCAGCTTGATCAGGTTCTGACCTGCATCATTCAGCTTGTCTCCGGCGATGGAGAGAAACACGCTCTCCAAATCGGCTGCGACAACCTTGGGGTTGTCGATAAAAGCCCGCATCTGCTCATCTGCCGCGATAGCCGCGGCCAGATTGAGCGTGTGTGACCAGTCCGCCAGTGCATTCTTTTCCTTAGCCAGGCGGTAAACCGCAACTGCATAAGGTCTTGCAATGGTGATCGCTTCAGCCATATCGTGCCCCTTATCCTTCCTAGAGCTCGTTTGCGATGCTGGTCAACAGGTCAGCGTGTGCCTTGGCATCGATTTCCTTGCGCAGGATCTTCTCTGCACCAGCAATCGCCAGCGTGGAAACCTGCTGACGCAAGCCTTCCTTAGCGCGATTGACTTCTTGATCGATCTCAGCCTTTGCACCGGTGATGATGCGATCACCCTCGGTCTTGGCATTTGCCTTGGCTTCTTCCACGATTTCGCTGGCACGCTTTTCAGCCTGCGCAATGATGGAAGTTGCTTTTTGTTTGGCATCGTTGACAACTTCAGCCGAACGCTGAGTTGCAACCTCAAGCTCCTGCTTACCGCGCTCAGCCGCAGCCAGGCCATCAGCGATGGTTTTCTGGCGAGTCTCAATCGCATTCAGGAGATATGGCCATACAAACTTTGTTGTAAACCAGATCAGAATGGCAAATGAGATAGCCTGCGCAATTAGTGTCAGGTTGATATTCATTTTTGCTCCCGAGCCGTTAATCTAGTCAGTTTTAAGCTTAAATACTTAAACTAAAACGCGACTTTACTTAAGCAACTACGCTCAGCAATGGGTTTGCAAATGCGAACATCATGGCCAGACCAACACCGATAATGAAGGAAGCATCGATCAGACCCAGCAGCAGGAATACCTTACCTTGCAGGGCAGGGATCATTTCTGGTTGACGAGCAGCGCCATCCAGGAAGCTTGCACACATGATACCGATACCGATACAGGCACCAGCTGCACCCAAACCGATGATCAAACCGATACCAACACCGGTGTAAGCTTGAATCATGGCCAACAATTGCAAATTCTCCATTTAATTTCCTTTCGGCTTTAGAGAGTTAACGATAAAAAGTGATTAGTGGCTTTCGTGCGCCATGGATATGTAGACAACCGTCAGCATCATGAAAATGAATGCCTGCAGACAGACGATCAAAATGTGGAAGATCGCCCAACCCGCACCCAGCAAAGCACCGAAAACAGTACCAGCCAGACCGGTCGCCGCCCACATACCGAGCAGCAAGAAAATGATTTCACCTGCGTACATATTGCCGAACAGACGCAGCGAGTGCGAAAGTGGCTTGGAGATGTACTCAATCAGGTTGAAGGCAAAGTTGGCAGGCCAAACCAGCGGGTTGCTGCCAAATGGAGAACAGAACAGCTCATGAATCCAGCCGCCCAGGCCCTTGACCTTGATGCTGAAGAAAATCATGAGGAACCACACCGCCAGCGCCAGCGCGAAGGTGGCGTTGATATCGGAAGTCGGGACACTACGCCAGGCATGCAGGCCCAGATTGGCGTAGACAAAGTTTGCCATGATGTCGATAGGCAGGAAGTCCATCGCATTCATCACCAGCACCCAGACAAATACAGTCAGCGCGAGTGGGGCAATAAACACATGACGGTTGCCGTGGAAAATGCTCTTGACCTGAGTGTCGATAAACTCGACCAACAGCTCAACAAAGGCTTGACGCTTGGTTGGCACACCAGCTGTAGCACCGCGTACCACCCACCACAGCAGGCCGAATACCACGATACCCAGCAGAGCGGACATCACCAGGGTGTCCACGTTCAGTACCCAGAAACCGCCTTCACCGACAACCTTTTGGTTGAAGGAGAGGTGGTGACCGATATATTCAGAAGGAGTTAAGTGACCTGTCGCCATAACATCAAACCCTAAGCGTTGTTTTTTTCGTTAATTGCAAAAATGGCTGCGCCCGACATGATGGCTGCTGCAGCCAAACCTGCAATCAGCGCAATCGGGATCAACTTCTCGTAACACTTGAACACCAGCAGCAGCGAAATACCAATCACTGCAATCTTGATGGCCTCGGCAATCAAAATATGGACCAATACGGAACCAGCCCCTACCACTGCTGTCTTATTTTGCAGCTTCCACTTGGCAGCCAGGCCGCCAAGGATGGCAGAACCGCCGCCTGCCAGGGCTGATAAAGCACCATGCAGACCAACGTTGTACCGGTTTAATACCAAGAAGGCGAGCACTGAAACTACTAGCGTGGCAAGCACTTGTCGCTTAATCATTTTCGCCAGTAATTCATCCATGCCGCGGTATTCCCTGATTCATAAATCCCGGGCAAAAGCGAACCGGGCAAAATTGCCCCACCCGTGAAAACCCGAGATTTTGTTGATAAATCAGGCTTAAGTCAAGCTGAAATTACTAGTTAGCGCCTTTGAATCGCTGGATAAGACCGTCAAGTTGATCAAGATTGGCATAATGAATCCTGACTTGACCCTTACCTTTACTCCCCGCACTGATCTCAACTTCCGCACCTAGCAGCTCTGACAGGTCTTCTTGCAGACGTAAAACATCCCTATCTACCACTTTGGCGGGCTTGGGCGCTTGCTCAGCACTCAATTGCTTGACCAGTTTTTCTGCTTCTCTCACAGAAAGTTGTTTTTGTACGATTTGTTCAGCAGCCAGAATTTGTTTTGCTTCAGGCAAGGCGAGCAGGGCACGAGCATGACCCATGTCTAGCTGTGACTGCATTAGCATATCCTGCACATTTTGATTCAAATTCTGTAATCTAAGCAGATTGGTAACCACGCTGCGTGAGCGGCCAACAGCATCGGCCGCAGCCTGGTGCGTCATATCAAATTCATTGATCAGGCGCTGTATACCCAAGGCCTCTTCCAGCGGGTTAAGGTTTTCACGCTGAATATTCTCAATCAAGGCCATGGCCAGCGCGGATTCATCAGGAATATCGCGTACCAGCACCGGCACTTCTTCCAGGCCCGCCAATTGCGAGGCACGCCAGCGACGTTCACCAGCAATAATTTCATAGCGCCCAGCTTCAACTTCACGCACTAGAATAGGCTGCATAATGCCCTGGGCGCGGATGGAATCCGCAAGGCTGGCCAGTGAAGCCTGGTCCATCTGGGTACGGGGCTGATACTTGCCCGGCTGTAGTTGGCTGACTTTTAATGTATTGGGTGTGTCATTGGCTGCCACACTTTCCACATCACCTGAGAGCAGCGCATCCAAGCCACGCCCCAATCCCTTCAACTTCACCATAGACACTCCTAGCTGGCAGCCACTTGCCGATTATTAATGATGTGGCGATTAATGATTTCCCCGGCTAGCGCCAGATACGCCTGCGCACCCTTAGATGCGCTGTCATGCAACAAGACAGGCACGCCATAGCTGGGCGCTTCTGCCAGACGGATATTGCGTGGGATAACGGTACGATAGACCTTGTCGCCAAAATGCTGGGCCAGCTCATTCGAGACTTGCTGCGCCAGGGTATTGCGATTATCAAACAGGGTGCGCAGCAGACCTTCTATCTCCAGACCGGGGTTGAGGTGCGCGCGTACCTTCTTGATGGTGTTGACCAGATCGGACAAACCTTCCAGTGCGTAATACTCGCACTGCATGGGAATCATGACCGCATGCGCGGCAGTGAGGGCATTCACCGTGGTGAGGTTGAGGGCAGGGGGGCAATCAATCAGCACATAGTCATAAGCTTCATCCAGCTCAGCCAGCGCCTGCTTCAAGCGTGTCTCACGCGCAAACTCATTCACCAGCTCCACCTCTGCACCAGCCAGCTCGCGATTAGCGGGAATAACATCAAACCGCCCTTGCTCTGAACGCTGCATCACCTCACGCAAGGATTTCTCACCCAGCAAGACGTGGTAGATCGTCAGCTTGAGGCTGGACTTGTCTATGCCACAGCCCGTGGTGGCATTGCCCTGAGGTCTAGGTCTATCAACAAGACTTTGCGCTTGGTCGCCGCCAGGCTGGCGGCAAGGTTGACGCAGGTGGTAGTCTTGCCGACGCCACCTTTTTGATTGGTAATTGCCAGAATCCTCATGATTTAAGCCACCCCACTTGTTTGATTTTCATTTGAGCTGCCCGGCTGGCAGAAACACCAGATGCCGCTCGGCATCTAGACCAGGCACCCGCAGTGTTTCTATGCGCGACGGCTGATAATCTATCTTCGCCAACTCATCCGCAGGATGCACACCCTTCATTGCCAGCCATACGCCATCTTCTGCAATCAGATGTTTGGTCAGCTTGATAAACAAGGCCAGCTCGGAAAATGCGCGCGAGATGACAATATCAAACGGCTGCTCAGGCTTGAGCTGTTCCACACGCCCGGACTGCACCTGCAAATTGGCGATTTGTAGCTCGGCCTTGGCCTGACGCATAAAACTGGCTTTTTTCTGCACCGCGTCTATGGTGGTCACTTGCAAATCCGGCCTGCAAATCGCCAGCACAATGCCGGGCAGGCCTGCACCACTGCCTACATCCAGCAGACGCTGCCCCTCTATATAAGGTAAGACTGCCAGGCTATCCAGCAGATGCAGCGTCACCATATTCTCGGGCTCACGGATCGCCGTGAGGTTGTGCACCTTGTTCCATTTAACAATCAAGGCCAGATAATCCAGCAACTTGGCCTGAACCTCAGCATTGATATCCAGCCCTAATTCGCGGACGCCTGCGTCCAGCTTCTGCTGCAAACTCATGCCACTTGATCCGTGGTCTTGCGTGACTTGCGCTTTAGGTGCACCAGCAGCAAAGAGATAGCCGCCGGGGTTACGCCGGAGATACGACCAGCCTGGCCTATGGTTTCCGGGCGTTGCTTGGCCAGCTTTTGCTGCACTTCAATCGATAAGCCATGCACTTCGCTATAGTCCAAGCTAGCGGGAAGAGGGTATTGCTCACTACCCTTGAGCTTCTCGATTTCATCCGCTTGCCTATCTATATAGCCCTGATACTTGGCAGCGATTTCCAGTTGTTGCCGCACTTGCGGATCGTCTTCACCCACCCCTGCATTCGGCAGGCTTAACAGCGCTTCGTAGCTGATTTCCGGACGGCGCAATAATTCAAACATGGAGTACTCGCGCTCCAGCACCTTGCCAAACACCTGCTGTAAGGTTTCGGCTGGCACTTGGCTGGGGTGCACAAAAGTTCGGCGCAAACGCTGCTGCTCACGCTCTATGGCTTCCTGCTTGCGCTGAAAAGCTTCCCAACGCACATCATCCACCAGACCCAGCTTGCGGCCAGCTTCGGTTAGGCGCATATCGGCATTGTCTTCACGCAGCATCAAACGGTATTCCGCGCGGCTGGTAAACATGCGATAAGGCTCGCTGACACCCTGGGTAATCAGGTCATCAACCAACACCCCCAGATAAGCCTGATCACGGCTGGGGCACCAGGATTCCTTCTCTTGTGCGTACAGCGCGGCATTGGCACCCGCAAGCAAACCTTGTGCAGCGGCTTCTTCATAGCCTGTAGTACCGTTGATCTGCCCAGCAAAGAATAAGCCTTGCACAGATTTGGTTTCCAGTGAGCTTTTCAATCCACGTGGATCATAGTAGTCATACTCAATGGCATAACCCGGCCTGAGGATATGGGCGTTTTCCAGACCCTTGATAGAGCGCACCAGGGCGTACTGGATATCAAACGGTAAACTGGTAGAGATGCCGTTAGGGTAAATCTCGTGGGTGGTCAGGCCTTCAGGCTCCAGAAATATCTGGTGCGAATCCTTATCGGCAAACCTGTGTATCTTGTCTTCAACAGAAGGGCAGTAGCGCGGGCCCACACCTTCAATCACCCCGGTATACATGGGCGATCTATCCAGGCCGCTGCGTATGATGTCGTGAGTTTTCTCGTTGGTGAAGGTGATCCAGCAGGGCAGCTGTGCAGGATGTTGCGCCGCATTGCCGAGGAAGGAAAACACGGGCACTGGCGTATCACCAGGCTGCTCAGTCATGACGCTATAGTCTATGCTGCGGCCATCAATACGCGGCGGCGTACCTGTCTTCAGCCTGCCAGCAGGCAAACCTATCTCGCGCAAGCGCGCAGCCAAGGAAACTGCAGGGGGGTCGCCAGCACGGCCAGCCTGGTAATTTGCCAAGCCCACATGCACCAAGCCTGCGAGGAAAGTCCCTGCCGTCAGCACCACCGCCTTGGCTTCAAACTTGAGCCCGATCTGGGTCACTACACCCGCGACGCGCTCACCATCCAACACAATGTCTTCCACCGCTTGCTGGAACAACCAGAGATTGGGCTGATTTTCCAGCCTATGGCGTATGGCCGCTTTATAGAGAATACGGTCAGCTGGGCGCGAGTCGCTCTTACCGCCGGGCCTTTGCTGGAATTGAGTATGCGGAATTGAATGCCACCTTCATCGGTGGCTGCGGCCATGGCACCACCCAGTGCATCCACTTCCTTTACCAAATGGCCTTTGCCTATGCCACCGATGGAGGGATTGCAGGACATCTGGCCCAAGGTTTCGATATTGTGGGTGAGCAAGAGGGTTTTTTGACCCATGCGAGCACTCGCTAACGCCGCTTCCGTTCCCGCATGGCCGCCGCCGACCACAATAACATCAAATTTATCTGGATATTGCATGAAAAACCGCTTCGTTTGAACAGATGAAATGATACTGCATTCAGTAGTTTCCTGTTAGCTTTAATCCATATGTTCCACGTGAAACAATGCAGTTTTTGGGCAAGATACCTGCGAATACCTAGCCCCATGTTTCACGTGAAACATGCTGTAGGACTACCCAAATGGACTATAGATTTAATTCATGATTATGCTATTTTACGATTGCAATTGACCCAGCATTTGAGTCAGTTGCCAAGCAATTAAAAGCTACAAGATGCTTAAGCACAGATTACGCACTACCTAACTTTACTTCGGGGATTTCAAATGATGATACGCAAATTTGCGCTGACTGCGATTGCGTCAGCTCTGTTATTCAGCGTCAATGCCCATGCCGGCTTGACCGCTAATCAAGCATTCCAGCAATTCAACGCCGTTGTTCTGACTGATATCAACTCTTCCTCACACCTGCATGGCCGTACCTGGGCAGGTGGCAACGTAGTGGGTGGCGAATATGTACACCGCACACTGCCAACTTCTGACTACGCTGGCTTGACAGCACTGGGCAGTATTTCCAACGCCAGAGTGTTGCAAAACGGTGCCGTGATCAAGGGCAGCCTGAGCCAGACTGAAATCAATGGTGGCAGCTCAGCTATTTTTGGCGCTGCTAGTAATACCAATTTCCAAGGCCCTACCTATGTAGCTGGCGCTACCAGCGGCATCAATTTCAACGGTGGCCGTGTACTGGATTACACTAGCAACGCTACTTTGCAAGCTAGCGTTGGCGCTTCTGAATCCACCAACTTTGCCAACCTGCTGTCGACCACTTCCAACTTCCTGAGCACACTGAGCAATACCAGCAGCGTCAGCATCAATGGTGGCAAGGCCACTTTCAATGCTACAGCTGATGCCAATGGCCTGGCTGTGTTCAATCTGAGCGATCTGGAAGCTGCAAACATTTTCAGCAAGGGTGAGTTTGATTTCAACCTGGGTAGCGCCACTACTGTCATCATCAATGCAGCACTGGTTGATATCGACATCAGCGCCAACTTCCTCGGCGGCTCTGCACAAAAGATTGCAGGTAATGTGATCTGGAATTTCTACAATGCTGAAACCGTAGATTTTGGTCGTCAGTTTGGTGGCAATGTTCTGGCATATAAAGCAACCTGACCAATTATGCAGATATCGAAGGTAGCGTATTTGTTAACAAGTTGACCCAACGTGGCCAGATTCACCAATTCGCTTTCCTTGGTGATATCCCTGTTGCTGCAGTTCCAGAACCTTCAAGCTATGCCATGCTGCTGGCTGGCCTGGCTCTGATGGGCTTTGTAGCTCGCCGCCGTAGCTAATCTCTAGCTAGCGCCCATAGAAAAAGCCCGGTAAAACCGGGCTTTTTCTTGCCTGTAGTGCTTGGATTTAAAGCTAAATCCTTATTTCCCTATGCAGAAGCGGCTGAAAATCTCACCCAGCAAATCATCGGCGGTAAATTCCCCGGTGATAGAACCCAGCGCCTCTTGCGCCAAACGTAATTCTTCTGCCAGCAATTCGGGTTGTAGCATTAATTCTGCTGCGGTGTGCAAATGCGTTTTCACAGCTTCCAGTGCATGCAGGTGTCGGGTTCTGGCCATGAATAAACCTTCACCACTGGGTTGCCAACCCGCAATTTCCAAAAGTTGTGCCGTGAGCAACTCCATGCCAGCACCCGTCTTAGCTGACAGATAAATATGGCAGTTGTTATCTATAAAATCGATTTTAGGGCTAATTCCCTCAACATCCACTTTATTGTGCACCCAGATTTTTGGCAAAAACGCTGGCAATCGCGCCAGAATCGATTTTTCTTCATTTCCAATACCGTGAGCTGCATCAACCAATAATAATGCAACACCGGCGGTTTCTAGAGCCCGCCATGTTCGGGCAATGCCATGCTGTTCTACTTCATCATCCGTCTCACGCAAACCCGCAGTGTCAATAATGTGCAAAGGTATGCCATTGATCTGGATGACATTTTTAATAGTGTCGCGCGTAGTACCAGCGATGGGGGTCACAATCGCCACTTCTTCACCCGCCAGTTGGTTCATGAGGCTGGATTTACCCACATTGGGCTGGCCCACCAACACCACTTGCATGCCTTCGCGCAACAAATTGCCCTGACGCGCATTATTGAACACCTGCTGCAATTCCGCGCTTACATCCGCCAGTTTATTGGCGATGCCACCCTGGGTAATAAAGTCTATGTCCTCTTCCGGAAAATCCAGACAGGCTTCTACATACAAGCGCAGGTTGATCAATTTGTGCAGCAAGGCCTGGATGCGTGCAGAGAATTCCCCGCTCAGGGATTTCACCGCGCTGCGCGCCGCCGCTTCGGTGGCGGCGTTGATCACATCGGCAACCGCTTCAGCCTGGGCTAAATCCAGTTTGTCGTTAAGGTAGGCGCGGCGTGTGAATTCGCCGGGATCGGCCTGGCGTGCACCCAGGGCCAGGCATTGCTTGAGCAAAATCTGCATGAGCGCAGGGCCACCATGGGCTTGCAGCTCAAGGACATTTTCACCAGTGTAGGAATGTGGAGCGGGGTAGTAGATGGCAATACCCTGATCGATCAGGGTATGCTCGGAATCACGGAAAGGCAGATAAGCAGCATGCCGCGGGGCAGGGCAGTGACCAAGTATGGACTCGGCCACCAGGCCCGCCAGCGGGCCAGAGACACGGACTACGCCTATGCCACCGGAACCAGGTGCGGTGGCAATGGCGGCTATCGTATCAACGGCGTGCATTTCCCTTCTTCTTGCTGGCAGCAGCTTTTTCTGTGCTGCGGTTGATATGCCATTGCTGTGCAATCGACAGGATGTTGTTCACCAACCAGTACAGCACCAGACCAGCAGGGAAGAAGAAGAAGAACACGCTGAAGACGATAGGCATGATGGTCATGACCTTGGCCTGGATAGGATCAGCAGGCTTGGGGTTCAGCTTGGTCTGGATGATCATGGTGGCGCCCATCAAGATAGGCAGCACGTAGTAAGGATCAACCGCGGACAAGTCCTGTATCCACAGCATGAAAGGCGCATGACGCATTTCCACACTGCCCAGCAGCACCCAGTACAGCGAAATGAATACCGGAATCTGCACCAGGATAGGCAAGCAGCCACCCATGGGGTTGATCTTCTCGGTCTTGTACATTTCCATCATGGCTTGATGCAGTTTTTGCCTGTCATCGCCATATTGTTCTTTCAGGCGCTGCAAGCGTGGTGCCAGCTCGCGCATATTGGCCATGGAGCGATAGCTGGCGGCAGACAGCGGGTAAAACGCCAGCTTGATCAGCACGGTCAGCAGAATAATCGCCACACCCCAGTTATGCACCAGCTTCTGGATAGAAGACAAAATCCAGAACAAAGGCGAGGCAATAATCGTCAGCCAGCCATAATCCACAGTCAGATCAAGGCCAGGAGCCACACTCTTGAGTTCATTCTGGTCTTGCGGGCCTGCGTACAGTCTGGCTTTCACATCCAATGTCTTGCCAGGTGCCACATTACCCAGATTGCTCAGGCTACCAATGGCAAAAATCTTGTCTGAAAGCTTGGAGGAATAGAACTTGCGGCTCAACCCATCCGCTGGCAGCCAGGCACTGACAAAGTAATGCTGCACCAGGCCTATCCAGCCATCACTGGTGGTTTTGGACAGATCAGATTTAGCCATATCAGAGAAGCTGAGCTTTTTGTACTTGTCGGCTTCAGAGTAATAAGCCGCGCCAGTGAAGGTAGGCATCATGCGCGAACCCTGGTGCGACTGGTTGTCATGCACGATCTGGTAGTAAACCGTAGGGCTAAGCTCGGTGCTGCCATTGTTGCGAATCTGGTAGCTGACATCGATGGCATAGCTGTCGCGGTGGAAGGTATAAATCTTGTCGACTTCTATGCCGCTGTCATCTTTCCAGGTCAGGCGCACTTCCAGCGAGTTGGCGCCAGGAGCCAATTGATATTGGCTGGCCTCACTGGTGTAAACAGCGTGATGGTTGGGCAGGTTTTTGTTGTTAAAACCAGTCTGCGCCACATAGAACATGGGCTTGGAAGCATCATCCATCAACAGATAGTTCTGCGTCTGATCTTCATCTTCCTTGTGCTCGCGCAACTCCAGACGGCGCAGATCACCACCCGTGGTATCAATGCTGGCCTTGTAAAGGTCAGTTTCAACCGCAATACGCTGACCAGTCTGCAGACGGAAGTTTTGATCAACAGGAGCGTTAGTGGTTGGAGCAGGGAGGGAAGGATCAGCAAGATCAGCCTGGGGCACACCAGTGTTTTCACTGGATTGAGCCACAGTCGCAGGGGCAGGAGCTGGTTTATGTTCGCGCTGCCACGAATCCCAAAGCATCAGAATGGAAAATGAGAAAACAACAAACAGAATCAGGCGTTTGGTATCCATAAATCTCTTATCAAATCATTAAGGCCATGCACTCATGGCACTGGATCGTGACCGCCCGCATGCCAAGGATGGCATTTGGACAAACGTCGTATTGTATACAAGCTTCCGCGCCATGCCCCGTGCTTTTTGATGGCTTCAACTGCATATTGCGAACAAGAGGGAGCAAAGCGGCAATGCTGACCCAGCATAGGACTTATCGTCCATTGGTAGACCTTGATCAGACCAAGCAAAAAATGCGAGACCCAATTCATGGCGCTGCTGCCACATTAAGCGGGTCTGGGGTCACAAGGTCTGGGCTTATATCACCACTGGCCAGCTTGCGCTGCAGTTCAGCATGCAGTTTATCGCCCAGCTTTTTTACCAGCCCGGCAAACTCCTGCTCGATTTCTGCGAACTGCGCATGGGAAAAACGCAGTTGCGGCCTGGCTACCAGGTCTAGGCCAGGCAATAAAGCCTGGCTGAGCCTGAACTGCTCACGCAATACGCGCTTCATATAGTTGCGGTCGACTGCGCGTTTGGCGACTTTCTTGCCCACCACCAAGCCCAATCTGGCATGTGCGAGATCAGTGTATTGGTAGTGCAGGACCAGATAGCGTCCTGAAATGCGCTTGCGGAAATTAAAAACGGATGAAAATTCATCCGTTTTTAACAATCTTGCCTCGCGCTTAAAACCATAGCTGGGCAAAACCATAGCTTTCTTGATGTCGCTTAGGGAATACTCCCTAGCAAGCGACAGGCTGATTACACAGCCAGGCGAGCACGGCCCTTGGCACGACGCGCAGCAATAACAGCGCGGCCACCACGGGTCTTCATACGCACCAGGAAACCGTGGGTGCGAGCGCGACGAACTTTCGAAGGCTGGTAGGTACGTTTCATGAGAATCTCCGGTTGACTTCTATGCGTTACTAATCAAAAGGGCGTAATTTAACCTGAAAACATAGGCCTATGTCAATGTTTATTTGGGAAAAGCACAGCTTGAAGAAAATGATTGTGCGTGGCCTGTGGATAAGTTGTGGCAAACAGGCTAAAATCAGCCATCCGGCCAAGGGCTAAGCGCTCTTCCATTCAGCACCAGTATTTCATAATAAACGCTGCCGGATCTTTCGCCTTCTTTAGTATTTATCAGTATTTACCTGTGGGAGTCCCGGGCAACCGATGGAAAATTTTTGGTCACAATGTCTCGGTCGCTTTGAAACAGAACTCTCAGCACAGCAATTCAACACCTGGATCAAACCCCTGCGTTTTGAAGCCAAAGACGGCGTGTTACGCCTGTTGGCGCCCAATCGCTTTGTGCAGCAATGGATCAAGGACAGGTTTCTGCAGAAGATAGAACACCTGGCGCAGGAAATCTTCACCGAACCCATGCAGATTGAACTGGCGCTTTACGACGCCAGCGATAAAAACTCCATCAGCAAACCCAGCAGCAGCGCCCATGTCAGCAAGCCTGTGGTCAGCACAGCACCAGCTGCAGCCAAGGTTGAGGCTGAAGTGGCCAAGGTGGTCAAACCCGTGGTCAGCACCAAATCTGCCAGCAATGTGGTGAAGAAAGCCAAGAGTGCGGTAGAAACCAGCGGCCTCAACCCCTCGTTTACCTTTGATAACTTTGTGACGGGTAAGGCCAACCAATTAGCACGTGCCGCTGCAATTCAAGTGGCAGAAAACCCAGGCACAGCTTACAACCCTTTGTTTATCTATGGCGGGGTAGGGCTGGGCAAGACCCATGTGCTGCAAGCCATAGGCAACCATCTGAAAAGCCAGCGCCCGGATGCCAAAATCCGCTACCTGCATGCAGAGCGCTATGTCTCTGACGTGGTCAAGGCTTATGAACACAAGGCATTTGATGAATTCAAGCGCCAGTATCACTCTCTTGATCTACTGCTGATCGACGATATTCAATTCTTTGCCAAAAAGAGCCGCACGCAGGAAGAGTTTTTCTATGCCTTCAACTCCCTGATTGAAGCCAAGAAGCAGATCATCATTACCTGTGATACCTACCCCAAGGAAATCGCTGACGTAGATGAACGCCTGCGCACCCGCTTCAGCTGGGGTTTGACCGTAGCAGTGGAACCGCCTGAACTGGAAATGCGCGTGGCCATTCTGTTGAAGAAGGCTGAAGCCGCGCGCGTGACACTAGATGAAGATGTGGCCTTCTTTATCGGCAAGCAGGTGCGCTCTAGCGTGCGTGAGCTGGAAGGCGCACTCAACCGTATTATTGCCATGGCCAATTTCACAGGTCATGCCATTGATGTCAGCCTGGCCAAAGAAGCCTCAAGGACTTGATCGCCGTGCGTGGCCGTCAGATCACGATTGAGAACATTCAAAAGACCGTGGCTGACTATTACAAGATCAAGGTTGCCGAGATGTACAGCAAGAAGCGCTCGCGCAACTTCGCCAGGCCCAGGCAAATCGCCATGGCCTTGGCACGTGAGCTCACCAATCATAGCTTCCCGGAAATAGGTGAAGCCTTTGGTAGCCGTCATCACACCACAGTGATGCATGCCTGTGATGAGATAGAGCAATTACGGCAGAATGATCCTAATGTAGGGCGCGATCTCTCGGTGTTGATACAGGTGATACGAGATTAAAGGCAATGGCTGAGGCTCATTTGCGATTGCATTTTGCGATACCATGCAAAGCTATGGATAGCTTGTGAATAGAAATGCGGTTTAGGCGCGATTTTTCCAGAGCTTGAAAATTGCCAACATTCTATCCACAGCAGAATCTTAAAATCTCAAGAATGCTGAGATTGAAGTAGTAGTCTGAATTTAAACGATAAAACTGAGTTATCAACAGAAGTTTCTGACATTATTGTTACTATCAATTTATATTTTTCTATTTAGGTTTTAAAGATATGAACATCAAAATCAATCGCGACACGCTGCTAAAACCTCTTTCCTCCGTGAGCAGTATTGTTGAAAGACGTCATACTTTGCCTATTCTTTCCAACCTGTTGTTGGAAGCGAAACAAGACAAGATCATACTCACCGCCACAGATCTGGAAATGCAGATCTCGCTCTCGGTACAGACGGCAGTGGGTGGTGAACTCTCCACTACGGTTTCTGCCAAGAAGTTGCTGGATATCTGTCGCTCTCTGCCAGAAAACGCCGATATCACCATGGCAACCCAGGAAAACCGCATACAGGTGAAAACTGGCAAAAGCCGTTTCAACCTGCAAACCCTGCCTGCCAACGATTATCCGGTGATGACCAAGGCCGCAAGTGCAGGCACGACGATACAAATTGGGCAAAAATCGCTAAAGCGTCTGTTCAAGCAAGTCGAATTCGCCATGGCACAGCAAGATATCCGCTATTACCTGAACGGCCTGTTGTTTGAAGTCAATGGCAATCGCCTCAATGTGGTGGGTACTGACGGTCACCGTCTCAGTTTCACCTCTACCGAACTCAGTACAAGTTATGAAAAACAGGAAATCATCCTGCCGCGCAAAACTGTCATCGAGTTGATAAAACTGTTGGACGAAAGCGAAGAAGAAGTCACAATAGAGCTTGCCAATGGTCAGGCAAATTTTGCGTTTGGTGATATCCGCTTGATTTCAAAGGTGATTGACGGAAAATTCCCCGATTACACCCGCGTTATCCCGGTAGGCCATCAGAACAGTTTCACTGTAGATCGCATGATGATTCTGCTCTCCATGCAACGCGCCTCGATTCTTTCCAATGAAAAATATCGCGGCATACGCATGGTGCTGTCTAACAACAGCTTGAAACTGATCAGCACCAATAGCGAGCAGGAAGAAGCGGAAGAAGAACTGGAAATCAACTATGCAGGCAGCAGCCTGGATATTGGTTTCAACGTCACCTACATGATCGATGTGCTCAACAATGTGGGCAGCGAAAATGTGGTGTTCTCCTTCGCCGATGCCAACAGCAGTTGCCTGGTGACCGTTGAAAATGACAGCGACTACAAGTACGTTGTTATGCCAATGCGCATTTAAGTAATTGATTTTGTAATAAAAAATATTGTTTCACGTGAAACCACAGGACTATGACTGATTACAATTCCGACAGTATTAAGATCCTCGAAGGCCTGGATGCCGTACGTAAACGCCCAGGGATGTACATAGGCGATACCTCTGACGGTAGTGGCCTGCACCACATGGTGTTCGAGGTTCTGGATAATGCAATTGATGAAGCCCTGGCTGGTCACTGTGATGACATCAAGGTGATTATTCATCCGGATAATTCCATCAGCGTTTCTGACAATGGTCGTGGCATTCCGACTGGCGTTAAGGAAGATGACAAGCACGAGCCCAAGCGCTCTGCCGCTGAAATTGTGATGACTGAATTGCATGCAGGCGGTAAGTTTGACCAGAACTCCTACAAGGTTTCTGGTGGTCTGCATGGTGTGGGTGTTTCCGTGGTTAATGCCTTGTCTGACTGGCTGCGTCTGCGTATATGCCGTAATGGCGAAGTGCATCAAATGGAATTCCGCCGTGGCGTGCCAGTGGCACCGTTGGGCGTGACTGGCACTACAGAGCGTAGAGGTACTGAAGTCCATTTCCTCGCTTCCATAGAAACCTTCGGCCTGGTCGAATTCCATTTTGAAATTCTGGCCAAGCGCATACGTGAGCTGTCTTTCCTCAACAATGGCGTCAAAATTGAGCTGATAGATCAGCGCAATGGCAAGAGTGAGAATTTTGCGCACTCCGGCGGCGTTAAGGGCTTTGTTGAGTACATGAACCGCAGCAAGAGCGTGCTGCACCCCAAGCCATTCTTCGCCATGGGCGAAAAAGACGGCATGACGGTGGAAGTTTCCATGCAATGGAACGACTCCTACAGCGAAACCGTGCAATGCTTCACCAATAACATTCCGCAGCGTGACGGTGGTACCCACCTCACAGGCCTGCGCTCTGCCATGACGCGTACGCTTAACAGCTACATAGAGCAGAACGAACTGGCGAAAAAAGCCAAGATAGACACCAGTGGCGACGATATGCGCGAAGGTCTGACCTGTGTACTCTCGGTCAAGGTGCCTGAGCCCAAGTTCTCCTCGCAAACCAAGGACAAACTGGTTTCCAGCGAAGTGCAGCCTGTGGTGCAGGAAGTAGTTTCCGCCAAGCTTGCCGAGTTTCTGCTGGAAAACCCCAACGAAGCCAAGATTATTTGCGGCAAGATTATCGAAGCCGCGCGTGCTCGCGATGCCGCACGTAAAGCCCGCGAAATGACACGCCGCAAGGGCGCCATGGACACCATGGGCCTGCCCGGTAAGCTGGCCGATTGCCAGGAAAAAGATCCTTCGCTGTGCGAGCTTTACCTGGTGGAGGGTGATTCTGCGGGTGGTTCAGCCAAGCAGGGCCGTGACCGTAAGTTCCAGGCCATTCTGCCGCTCAAGGGTAAAATCCTGAACGTGGAAAAAGCCCGCTTTGACAAGCTATTGTCCTCGCAGGAAATTGCCACGCTGATTACCGCCCTGGGTACCGGCATAGGCAAGGATGATTTCAGCGCTGAAAAGCTGCGTTATCACCGCATCATCATCATGACCGATGCGGACGTTGACGGTGCCCACATCCGTACCTTGTTGCTGACCTTCTTCTATCGCCAGATGGGTGATTTGGTTGAACGTGGTCATATCTACATTGCCCAGCCGCCTTTGTACAAGGTCAAGCAGGGCAGGGATGAGCGCTACCTCAAGGACGAGCAGGAAATGGATCAATACCTGCTGCAATCCGCGCTCAAGGGTGCGGAACTGCTCAAGCATACCGATGGCGAAAGCATTAGTGGCGATGCGCTTGCCGCCATTGCCAAGCAAATGGTGCTGACCGAAGCGATTATTCGCAGGCTGAGCCCGCTCTATGACGAAAGCATACTGCGCGCCTTGCTGGTACAGGGCAAGATTGCACTGGAAACCGAGGCGGATGCCAATGCTGCCGCAGAAAAACTACGCGTCTTGCTAGGCCATACTGGCAGTGAAGTCATCGTGGCGCACAATCAGGAAACCAATAGCTATCGCCTGGCGGTGAACAAATATGTCCACGGCAATCTGCAATCCTGCGTGCTGGATACCGATTTCCTCGCCAGTGGCGATTACCAGCAAATCCTGCAGACTTCCTTGGTATTGGAAGGCTTGGTAGGCCCAGGTGCCACTATCAAGCGTGGCGAGAAAGAACAGCCAGTTGCCAACTTCAAGGCTGCGCTGGACTGGTTGATGGGCGAAGCCAGACATGGTCTCAATATCCAGCGCTATAAAGGTCTGGGCGAGATGAACCCGGAACAGCTGTGGGAAACCACCATGGACCCCACCGTGCGCCGCTTGCTCAAGGTGCAGATTGATGACGCAATTGCTGCGGATGAAATCTTTACCACCTTGATGGGCGACCAGGTAGAGCCACGCCGTGCCTTTATTGAAGGCAATGCCTTGGGTGTGAATAACCTGGATGTTTAAGCAGGTTTAAGCAGCAGGCATCAAGAAAAAGGGGCTTACAGCTCCTTTTTTATTGGCAGAAACAGCATCAGCTATGCCTTATAACTGTATCGTTTTTATCATATATCAGGATTTTTTCGCTAATTGTGTCTGAATTAATGACAAACCTTGGTTACCTGCCTACACTAAACCCTGCTTGCGATTCAGAGCATAGACATTTGCTGATTGGGTTCCAGGGGTTATGGGTATGTACCAAAATGCTGGTGTAGGGCAAGGTTTACGATTTCAAAGTATCTTTGAGAACGCGTTCTACGCGATAGTGGGCGTGGATGCGGCCGGGCAGGTGATAGAGTGGAACCGCGAGGCTGAGCGCATGTTTGGCTATGCCAGGGCCGAAGCGCTGGGGCAGAAGCTTAGCGTGGTGGTGGGGTCTGATGAGGTGATGGCCTATTACCCTGATGCCTACGATAGCCTGGAACAGCACAGAGCCGAGATTACGGTAGCTGATCTGCATGGCAGGCAGTTCCCGGTGGAAATCACGGTGACGCAGATTTTGCAGGCAGGTGCGCGCGAACATTATGTGTTTTTCCACGATATTTCCGTACGTAAATCCTCAGAGCAACGCCTGCTGGAACTGGCTTCCACTGACCCCCTGACCGGATTGGCCAACCGCGCCGCCTTCAATAGCCGTTTACCCGAAGCCATGGCCAGATCCAGGCGCAGCCTGGAAAACATGGGCTTGATGTATCTGGATATAGATCACTTCAAAAGCATTAACGATCATCTGGGGCATGAAGCAGGCGATCAACTGCTCAAGGAATTTTCCGAATTACTGCGCGCTACCTTGCGCCAGACGGATTTTATCGCCCGTCTGGGCGGCGATGAGTTTGTGGTCATACTCGAAGGCATAGGCTTGTACGATAACGCCATCAAGCTTTCCAATTCATTGTTGCAGGCGGTGCGTAGCAATCGCTGGCTGAATGATGACAACAAGAAGATTACCCCTAGCATAGGCCTGGCGCTCTACAGCGGTGGCGAGCTGGAACCCAAGGCGCTGATCGCCCTGGCGGACAAGGCCATGTACAAGGCCAAGCATGCCGGGCGTAACACCTTCAAGATACTCAGCGATGAATCTCTGGAAGCAGAGCCTAGCGTTATCCCTGCCGATGGCGTTAGCGTGGCCAGAGAAATGCTGGGCATAGGCCAGCATCATGGCGGCGATTTTCTGCAACGCACGCTGGGGTCTATACGCCGCCACCTGGATATGGATGTGGCCTTTATCTCGCGTTTTCATGATGGGGTGCGCGAGTTTGAGGTGATAGACGCCAAGCACGAGCAAACGCCTATACAGGTAGGCGATAGCGGGCCGCTGGAGGAAAGTTATTGCCAGCGCGTGGTGGATGGACGTTTGCCAGAACTCATCGCCGATGCCTTTGAAAACGCAGAAGCCTTGACCTTGCCTGTCACCGTGGCGCTGCCCGTGCGTGCGCATATGAGTGTGCCCATACGTCTCAGCAATGGTGATGTCTATGGCACTTTCTGCTGTTTCAGCTATAGCGCGGATCAATCGCTGAACACACGCGATATTTCCATGATGCATGTGTTTGCCGAGCTGGTTTCCGATCATCTGGAAAAACAGCCGCGCTAGGCTTTGTTATCGTGCTTAGCAGCGCTTGAGCGCTGCGCACTGCTGAGGCATGTCTGAAAGCCTCAGCTTGCCTACTTATTTCACCGTAAAGCGATAGACATTCTTGCCCATGCTTTTGCCTGCGCTACTGACAATCTCGGCCTCTAGCGCGTAGCGCCCGGCTTGCAGCGCAGGTAGCGGGTAATCGCGCAGTTTATAGCCAGAGTCAGGCAGCATTTCCAAGGGCAGATCCAGCTTGTCGGTAGCCTTGCCTTCATGGCTGAGAGTAACTAAATAACGCGCATGCTCAAAGCCTTGCCAGGTGTCATTGATAGCCCATAGCCCTATGCGTGGGTTGGCACCTACTTTGTATTCATCCTGCTGCCATTCGAGGCTGGGTAATATAGGCTGGTAAGCCTGTTTCAAGGCGGCATATCCAGCCTTGGGCTCACGCCAGTAATCGACTATGCCCCAGTTGATGGATGGCCAGTTTTCCACAAACATAAACTGGAACACGGCTGAGCTAGGCTGGTAACGCTGGCGTCTGTAGTTTTCCACGGCAAATTGCAGCAGGCGTGCCTGGTAGTGCTGGGTGTTGGCGATAAATTCCTCGATATTTTCACCTTGCTTGATACCCGCCAGCTCAAAGCTCTCTCTGCGCTGGAAGTTGTGATATTCCCACAGCTGCCACTTGGCTTCAGTATCTGGCCATAGCTGATCGGCACTGAACATGCGGCGCAAGCTCTTGAGGGCGGGCAGGGCCTGTGCACCAAACTCGGTACTCCATGGGAAGGGTGCAGGCCGCGCAAAGGATTGCCAGTTGTCGAAATACCAGCCATCCATTCATGCTCCTTGGTGGCAGATTCCTTGCGCACTACGCGCAGGGTTTCCAGCTTGCTGATATCGGCATAGAGCAATTCATCCAGCTGGCGGTTGATATCAGGCTGATAGTCCGGGTACTTCTGC
Source organism: Methylobacillus glycogenes JCM 2850 (assembly GCF_000617925.1). Taxonomy (GTDB): domain Bacteria; phylum Pseudomonadota; class Gammaproteobacteria; order Burkholderiales; family Methylophilaceae; genus Methylobacillus; species Methylobacillus glycogenes. The sequence continues at coordinate 18,685 of NZ_BAMT01000007.1, read as the reverse complement.
GCCATCCAGGGCGAATCCCAGGGTGGTTCGTTATGCAGGGTCCAGGAGATAATGGAAGGGTGCTGGTTTAAGGATGTGAGCATATCCTTGGCCTGGGCCCTGGCTTCAGCAATAAACTCCGGTGCATCGCTATACCCCCACAGCAGCGGGAAATCCTGTGTCACCAGCATGCCCATGCGGTCACAAGCCTCATAAAACTCCCTGCCCGTGACATGGGCGTGTACCCGTACCGCATTGATATTGGCCTGCTGCATCATGCGCAGGTCTTGCGCATAGCGTTGTGGGTTCATCTCCGCCAGCCATTGGCTGGCGATGTAATTGGTGCCGCGTAAGAACATGCGCTTGCCATTGATATGCCACTGCAAGCCAGCATTGACCTTGACCTCACGCACGCCAAACACCTGCTCGCGCTGCTCCAGCAGCTTGCCCTGACCATCCTTGATGCTTAATGCCAGGCGGTAAAGATTGGGCTTGCCGTATTCACGTGGCCACCAAAGCTCAGGGTCGCTCATGGGCAGGCTGAGTTTGAGTGCAGATTGATCCAGTTTCAATGGCTGGCTGAATTGCAGCGTTTTACCCTGGAAGTTTTCCGGGCGAATCGTGGCTTCCAGCTGTAGCGGTGTTTCATGTGAAACATCCTGGGCCACGGTGAGGGCAGCACTGGTTTCAATATTCCAGCGTGTAGGCTGGCCGGGTTTGCTCTCTTGCTTGAGCGGGGTGACCGCAAGTTCGCGCAGCGCCACGCGCTCGGAAAACTCCAGCTGCACTGGTGCCCAAATACCGCCCGTATTCTTTTCCTGCCCGCGCTTGGACCAGGCGCCGCCTGGCCTGGTGTCATGGTGACTGAATATGCCCTTGATCAGGCGCTTGTGCAAAGACCAGTCCTGTTCCGCCTCTAGCGGGCTGTTGACCAGTACGGTTAATACATTGCTGCCTGCGCGCAAATGCGGACTGACCTCGAATTCAAACGCCTGAAAATAGCCAGTGTGATGGCCGAGGTAATGTCCATTGAGCCAGACATCGGCCTCATAATCCACACCCTGAAATACCAAGTGCGCCATATGCTTTTCATGGGCCTTGGGCAGTACAAAATTGGTTTGATACCAGGCCTGTCCATGAATATCGTAGCCCTGGCGATACCAGTTATCCGGCACCTTGATATTGCGCCAGCCCTTGCTAGGGGCGCTCAGTTCAGGCCCAGGCTTGACCCCTGAAGTGGGTAGAAACTGCCAACTGCCATTGAGGGGGAAACGCATATCTTTGGCAGTGGCTGCATGCGCAAGCTGTGTCAGAGAGATCGCTAGGCTAGTGCATGCCAGCAGGGCAAGGCAAAGGTTGAACAAGGGCTTGATCAGGGGCATAGACATTCTCAAACAGTAGAAATAACAAAGCCGGGCAAGCCCGGCTTGGCGTCAACTTTCAACAGGCTTGGATTTTCTGTCGTGGTTGAGCAAATAGTTGGTGATGCGCTTGGCGATATAGCCAGCAATCAGGGTCTTGATCAATAGTCTCATGATGTTCTCCTATGATGACAATCATTGTAGAGGATAAAACCTAGTGGCGGCCGGGTTTGACCTGGTGGCTGCCTTGTTCCACCTCACCATTCCAGGTGCCAGTGGCTTGGCCACGGGATTCCAGAAATTCCTTGAAGCGTTCCAGATCACCCTTGACCCTGTGGCTAAGTAGACCCAAGGCATCGCCTGTGGTTTCAATAAAGCCATCGGGCTCGTAATCCATCTGCAGCATAATGCGGGAGGTGGATTGATCAATGTGATGGAAAGTTACCACACCCGCGTTTCTGGCACCGGAAATACTATGCCAGGCTATGCGTTTGTCGGGAATCTGCTCGGTAATCTCGGCATCCCATTCCTTTTGCTTGCCTGCCACTTCGGCACGCCAGTGCAGATGCGTATCGTCAAGCTGAGTCACTTGCTCAACACCTTCCATGAACTGAGGAAACTCCTCAAACTGCGTCCATTGCTGATATGCCACTGTGGCGGGGACATTCAATTGTATGGATTTCTCTATCAATGACATCGCGCCCTCCTATTGGGAAATAGATGTAGCTGAATAATTCTAGCTAATTGGATTTTTGATAAGTAGATCAGCAGGAATTGATATGCCAAAAATCTCAAGAGGATCTGGTATTCAAATCCCTGTGCCTAATTCATCATGCATGTCGCTACAGTGAAAATACTAGGCGGGCTCAGCGTTTAGAGAAATAAGCAGCCTTCCTATAAGGCTGTCGGACAAAGTAAATGCTGAGCAAAGCCCGCTAGGTGAGCGACTCAGCTGGGTTTTATACTCAGGGCTACCAACTTGATCACTATAGGCCGCACCAGCATGACGCAGACAAACGCCACAGGCATGGCCAGCTGGTAAGCGTGCAGCACCCGCTGTGCATAGCCCAGGCCCAGGCCACTATTCGCGGCAACAATCACCATGGACATCAGAAACGCCATGATGCCGGCCATGAAAAAGGCAAATACCACAGCGGTATAACGTTGTGGAATGCCCAGGTTGAAATGGGTAGGGGATGGCATAAACACGGCTCCTCATCTAAGCGTCATCAAAGTTCATGCAATGTACCTGCCCAGGCTGGCAGACACTAGCCAGCGCAAACTAAGCATATAATTAAGTAAAACTTACGAATCCAAATCATTATTCAATGGATTAACTATAGATATCGCATTATGGATACCCTAAAAGGCATCAGCAGTTTTGTGCGCGCGGTAGAGGAGGGCAGCATTGCGGCAGGCGCGCGCAGGCTGGGCATATCCGCGGCCGCGGCCAGCCAGAATATTGCCAGGCTGGAGCAGCAGCTAGGCAGCCGTTTGCTGTTGCGTACCACGCGGCGTTTGGCCCTCACCGAGCAGGGCCAGGCTTACTTTCAGCATGTGCAGGGCGTGGTACAGGCGCTGGCAGATGCGCACGATGCCCTGGCGCATGAGGGAGAGGCGCTGACGGGCAAGCTGCGTGTTGCCAGCTCGGCCGCGTTTGGCCGCCATGTGCTGGCCCCGAGGATAGCCGAGTTTGCGCAGCAGCATCCGCAACTGCGGCTGGAGTTGGTGCTGGCAGACCACAATGTCGATCATATACGCGAGGATATTGATCTCAGCATCCGTTTTCCGCAGCAACTGGAGCCAGGGCTGATTGCGCGCCGCATCGCCAGAGTGCCCTTGCGCTGCTGCGCTTCACCCGCCTATCTGGCGGCCCATGGTAGGCCGCAACAGCCTGAAGAGCTGGTGCATCATCAATGTCTGCTGTTCCGTGTGCCCAATGATGGCAGGCTGCTGGATTGGGTATTTATACGCGACGGCCTGCGCTTTGAGCCCAAGCTCAATGTCACCCTGGTCAGCAATGATATTGATAGCCTGGCCTTGATGGCGGCCGCTGGGGCGGGCATAGGGCGTATAGGCGCATTTGCGGCTGATCCGCTGATTGCCAGCGGGCAGTTGCAGGCTTTGTTTGAACCTGTAGATTTTGAAACCACAGGTTCTGAATCCACAATTCAAAAGGTAGCCGCGCAAGAACAGGCACAAAGCAATATAGAAATTGAACCACTGGATTTTTATGCCTGCTACCGCGACCGCCATGCCACCAGTGCCAAGCTCAGACGCTTGCTGGATTTTCTGGTGGCGAGTATTCCTGAGGAATGGAAAACCTAGTCTGGACGCTAGGTGATAACGTAGGGACAGGTCTTAAAGCCACGCTAGGATTCAAACAAGCGGCCTTGCTCAGGCACGCGGTCTGCGCTTTCTTCAGCAGAACTCAAGGCGCTGACGCGCACGCCCAGCAGGCGGAAGCGTTGATCCAGTGGCAGGCGTTTTAGGCAAGCCCCGGCAGCCTTGCGTATCAGCGCTGGGTCATTGGTGGGCTTGGGCAGCGAAAGATCACGTGTGGCAGTACGGAAATCGTGATATTTGATCTTGATGCCCACGGTGCGGCCTAGATAACCCTTGCGTTGCAGGTCGTCAGCCACGCGCTGGCATAAGTCGGTAAACACCGTGCTGAGCCTGGCCTTGTCCTGTTTGGCATGCATATCACGTTCAAATGTTGTCTCCCGGCTCATGGATTTAGGCGTGGAATGGGTGCTTAAAGGCCTGTCATCGCGGCCCTGGGCCACATCTTCTAGCCAGCGCGCATAACTGAGGCCAAAATGCTCTTGCAACAAGGTTTGCTCAGCGGCAGCGAGATCGGCAATGGTGTGTATACCCAATTGCTCCAGCTTGCGCGCGGCCTTGGGGCCTATGCCATTGACCTTGCGCGCCGCCAGGGGCCAGATGCGCGTTTCAAAATTATCCGCGTCTATGATGGAGATGCCATCAGGCTTGTCGAGATCAGAGGCAATCTTGGCCAACAGTTTATTGGCGGCAATGCCTATGGAGCAGGTGAGGCCAGTGGCTTCGAAGATGGCCGCCTTCAGTCGGCGTGCCAGGCTGAGGTTGTCTTCCTGGTGCGCACTGAGATCGATATAGATCTCATCTATGCCACGGTTTTCAATCACCGGAGTAATGCTGGCCACTGCCGCCTTGAACAAGCGAGAGTAATGCCGATAAGACTCGAAATCCGAGGGCAGCAGAATGGCGTCTGGGGCCAGCTGGGCTGATTTCATCAGCCCCATGGCAGAAAATACCCCAAGCGCTCTGGCCTCATAGGTGGAAGTGGTCACCACACCTCTGCCAGTATAGTCACGCAATCTGGCACATTTCAGGCTGCCATCAGGCTGGCGTTGCGGGGTGTGCACAGAGCGGCCTCCAACGACGATGGCCTCACCGCGCAATTCTGGATAGCGCAGCAACTCCACCCCGGCAAAGAACATATCCATGTCGAGGTGGGCAATACGGCGCTCGGGGAATTCGAGCTTGGTGAAAGCGGGCTTGGTCAAAATAGGCTTGGTAATAATGGGCTTGGTTAAATGGGCTTCGCCATGTAGTGATATAAAAATTGCCAGGTTTAAAACTGCTGGATTTGTAACTTGTAGGGGTCAAGCATGATCATTGGCGACATCCTACCATTCTGCCTGCCATTGCTCTGGAGTCGCGGAGATGAATTTATTTTGTAAATAAGCTGGCGCTGTGCCGGGTTTTTGTTTAGAATTCGCTCCCTCTGGAAACGTTAAGTTTCATGTCCCCATCGTCTAGAGGCCTAGGACATCGCCCTTTCACGGCGGTAACCGGGGTTCGAATCCCCGTGGGGACGCCAATACCAGCAAAAGCAGACCTTGTGTCTGCTTTTGTTTTTTCAGGGCTAGCATGACGCAAGGACACCCCATGTTTGTCGGTTCACGACAATTAACGCTGCACGATGCCGAGCTAGGCTTGCAGATGCCCTTGTTGTTACTGTATCCCACTCGGCAAGCTCCTCACCCTGTGGCTTTCGGCCCCTATGTCATGGATGTCAGTCCAGAGGCAGAGATTGCCACCGGACAGTTTCCACTGGTATTGATCTCGCATGGTAGTGGTGGTTCACATCTACTTTACCGCAGCATTGCCTTGCACCTGGCCGCTCATGGTTATATGGTGGCCATGCTGGAACACCCTGGCAACAACCGCCTGGACAATCAGTTCATGGGCAAGGCGGAAAACCTGCAATACCGTCCACGTCATCTGCAACTGGCCGCCGATACCCTGTTTGCCGATGCGCAACTGGCAGGGCACTTACAGCCGCAGCGTTTTGCGGTGATCGGGCATTCCATGGGTGGCTATAGTGCACTGGCGCTGGCCGGCGGTGAGCCATGGTATCCGCCAGAAGCGTTCAAGCCGGATGCTGATCCTGAGCTAGCCGCAAGCGCACACAAAGTGGCGGTGGTACACGATGCCAGACTGCAAGCGCTGGTATTGCTGGCACCCGCCACAGTATGGTTTCTGCCTGCAGGGGCCTTGGCCAAGGTGGATCTACCTATTCTCATGCTTAGCGCTGAACATGACCCTTACACGCCCGCCTGGCATAACCAGATTGTGCTGCAAGGCGTTGCCAACCCGGCGCGGGTACAAGCACGTGTGGTGGCCAATGCCGGGCATTTTTCCTTCTTAAGCCCATTTCCGCCCAAGATCAAAAGCGGGGGTTCCTTACCTACGCAAGACCCTGAGGGTTTTGACCGCGAAGCTTTTCATGAGCAGTTAAAGCAGGAAATACTGGTTTACCTCAATCTGCATTATCTGCACGCACAATAAACAACGGGGCTATTAGCCCCGTTGTTTATTTACTACGCACTGCCCAGCCGTTTAACGGCAAGCAGTGTTAGCCAGACTGGCTTAGTGAGCGACAGTGATGTCATCCTTAACGGCAGTCACACCCTTGATGCTCTTGGCCAGCTTGACGGCATGTTCTGCCTCAGCCTTGCTCTTGGCATGGCCGCTCAGTTGCACCAGACCATCGCTATCGGTTTCTACCTTGATATCGGTAGCACTAACCAGCTTATCCTTGGCAAATGCAGCCTTGACCTTGGTAGTGACCACAGAGTCACTCAGCTTGGTTTCAATCTTGTCGCCGTCGGCAGCAAAGGCAGCAACAGGCATCATCAGGGCACTGATCAGAAGAAGGCTTTTAAAATTGGTTTTCATGTGAGGCTCCTTTTTTTGAATTGGGGACTTGCTTAAGACGAGTCCATTCTATGTAGCCTCACGGATGTGCTACATCAGCTAGTCACTGAAAGCACTGTAGGAATCAACTTACCTAGCATTAGTGCCAGGGCTGGCTTTGATTTAGCCGGGCGGACTGGGAAAGCTCAGTCACGCAGATAAATCTCACACGCCTGATAAAGGCGCTGAGCCAAGGCCTGTGCCTCTGCGGCTGAGCGGATATTGGTATAGCCCATGATCAATCCCTGGCGCAGGATAGGGCCAGTGGCCCAGGCGGACAGCGCATGCACGGCCAGACCCTGTTGATTGAGGTGCAGAGCCAGCTCGCGGTCTTGTTGCTGCTGTAGTTCCAGCACCAGATGCAGGCCGCCCGCCTGCACCGTCAGCGAGGCATGATGGCCAAACTGCGCCTGCAAGGCGGCAGACAACCATAACCTGCGTTGCTGGTAGAGATTGCGCATTTTCTTCAGATGGCGCGTGAAATGGCCTTCACTGAGTAATTGCGCCACCAAGGCCTGCTCCAGCCAGGGCGTGCTGTTGTCAAAAGTCTTGCACAGCCCGCTGATCAGCGCTAACTGGGATTCTGGCACCACCATATAAGCCAGGCGCAAGGAAGGAATCAGGGTTTTGCTGAAGGTGCCGGTATAAAACACTCGTTGATCGTTATCCAGATGCTTGAGCGCAGGCAAGGGCCGGGTCAGGTAATGGAATTCGCCATCATAGTCATCCTCGACTATCCAGCTTTGCTGCGCACTGGCCCACTGCAGCAGTTGCTGTCGACGTGGCAGGCTAAGGGTGATGCCCAGCGGACTGTGATGGGAGGGCGTGACAATGGCCATTTTGGCTTTGGGGGCGAGTTGCAGGCCCAGTTCTACCTGCAGGCCTTGCTCATCCACCGCCAGCCCTATCACCTCTTGTCCTTGCGCCAGCATCAGGTCGCGCGCGGCAAAATACGCCGGGTTCTCCATCCACACCTGATCAAGCGGCTTGAGATAGGCGTAGCTGAGTAATTGCAGGCAGGCGCGGTAACCACTGGTAATAATGATCTGCTCTGGCCTGCACTGTACGCCACGCGCAACCAGCAGATAGCCTGCCAAGGCCTTGCGCAAACTCATTAAGCCTAGGGCATCGGGATAATTCATTTCGCCTGCCTGGGCGGATTTCAGCAAGCGGCTACCTAAACGCGACCAGAGCTTGCGCGGAAACGCATCCAGCGCAGGCAAGCCCGGCTGCATAGGCAAAGGTGCGGGCAGGGTAGATTGGGCATGTTACTCACCACGCTGGCGGTATCCACAGGCTGGGCTTGCTGATTCAGGCTCTGCACTTTCAATAGCGGCGCTACGATAGTGCCAGCCTGACCACGCGCGACAAAATAGCCCTCGCCACATAGCAGGTCGTAAGCTGCTTCCACCGTGCCACGGGCAAGTTTGAGTTCTGACGCCAGGCTGCGTATGGAAGGCACACGCTGGCCGGGCAGCAGCAAGCCCTGCGCCAGTGCTTCACGAAAGCGCTGATAAAGCTGCAAATACACCGGGACTGCACTGATTCTATCCAGCGCAATTTGAGACAGCGCAGCTTGCTTGTTCATGGCCTAGTCGTTTTGCTCAAATATGGATCTTTGTATTATGTCACCGCCGGCTTACATTGCCCACATGTCACCTTTAGCCCCCACTATGCTGCCACGCTCGACTGCAAATCCAGATGCGGTATTTGCCTCGGCAGTAAGTTTTGCCGTGGCAGATTCTGATCAGGCCATATTGGCCTGTCACAGCTTGATGCAGGCCTTGCGCCCCAGGCTGGCAGATGCACAGGCGTTTCTGGCCCAAGTCAGGCGTATGCAAACCCAGGCCTATGTGCTGATGGCAGCCTGGCGGCAGGAGGCAAAAGCGGGTGCAACCGCAGAACTGGCGCAGCAGCCACTGGCATTGGCAGCTTACCGCATCAGTGAAACCCTGCTTTATGGCCCATATCTTTACGTGGATGATCTGGTGACTAGCCCCGCCCTGCGCGGACAGGGGCTGGGGCATGCCTTGTTACAGCATATCTTTGCGCTGGCGCATGCCCAGGGCTTGAATCGGGTGGTGCTGGATACCCGGCTGGATAATCTGGCTGCCCAGCGCTTTTACCAGCGCGCAGGCATGCAGGCGCAGGCCATGCGCTTTAGTCTGAGTTTGCGGGCTGAACTCAAGGAATAAAGTCTAGGAATAAGTTCTAGCAATGTGATTTTGCAATGCGCTTGTGCAATCAATATTAGCCTGGCCATGGTCAACCAACCAATACCAAACATAGGAAAACGCGATGAAATTATTACATGTTGATGCCAGCGCCAAGCGCGCCACTTCCAACTCCAGAGCCTTAGCGCGGCAGTTTATTGCCTTGCTGCAGCAAGGCTTGCCGGATCTGGAAGTAGATTATCTGGATTTGACGGTGGATGTACCGTCGCATGTGACTGAGGAATTTGCGCGTGCGATTTACACGCCCAAGGACTTGAGAACGGTGGAGATGCATGACTTGTTGGCAGACTCAGATCGCATGGCCACGCAGCTGCTGGCGGCTGACTTGGTGGTGTTTGCCATGCCTATGTATAACTGGAGCATGCCTTCGGTGTTCAAGGCCTATATAGACAACATCATACGTGCAGGTTTGACCTATATCAGTGATGAGCAGGGGATCATCCATGGTCAACTCGACAAGCAGCGTATTCTTTTCCTCAGCACCAGAGGTGCCGACCTGGGGCCTGAATCACGCTATGCGGGTATGGACGCTTTGACGCCCGCCTTGCAGGCTGCTTTCAAGTTTATTGGTGCCCGGCATATGCATTTCGTCAATGCAGAGCCGCTTGAGTTTGCCCAGCCACAAGCGCGTGAAGCGGGCCTGGCTAAAGCAAAACTGGAACTGGCAGAGTTGGCGCAAACCTGGTTGCGCACTATAGCCGATACTGACTTTGCACCATCATTAGAGCATGCCATTTAACATGGTCTGAATGAGGCTGGGATTGCTCGATTAAATAATTGAAATGCATTATTCAAAGAAGAAACCCAGGAAAATAGGGCCAAACATCACAGTAACCAGCATCAGGTTCAAGAGCGCATTCATGATGACTTCCTTTTTTGATATTGAATGAAGGTGTAGCCAATATAGCGATGCGCTCGCCAGGGAAATATCTGTAATTTTCCGATATCTTTGTAGGACAAGGGGAAATCCATGGTACGGCTTGACTGAGAATCAAGCTCATGACTCTACAGGTAAATCTGCAAGGTCAGCCCAGCTTTAGCGTGCTTAAAGTGTGTTGTCTGATGCGGCGTAGCAAGTCGGCATCGTCAATCAAGGAGCTGCCGTAAGAGCCTATCATGGTCTTCATGCGCGCTTGCCATTCAGGGCTTTGCAATTGCGTGGCGAAGCAGCGTTTAAGGACTTCTATCATGGCATTGACCGAGGTTGAGGCCCCGGGTGATGCGCCCAGCAAGGCGGCCAGGCTGCCATCCGCTGCCGATACAATCTCGGTGCCAAACTCTAGCTTGCCACCTGATTGCGGGCAGGATTTGATGATTTGCACGCGTTGCCCGGCATTTAGTAGTGACCACTCACCGGCCTGGGCCTGAGGGTAGAAATGCTGCAAGGCCTGCACGCGTTGGGCATGGGTCTGGAACACTTCGCCTATCAGGTAGCGCGTCAGGTCTATATTGTGGCGGCCTGCTCCCAGCATAGAGGCCAGATTACCGGGCTTTACCGATTTAATCAGGTCCAGCAATGAGCCCTGCTTGAGAAAGCGGGTGGTAAATCCGGCAAATGGCCCAAACAGCAGCGCAGGTTTGCCCGCGATGATACGCGTATCCAGATGCGGTACCGACATGGGCGGAGCGCCTAGCGGTGCTTTGCCGTAGACCTTGGCACTATGTTGACGGATAACTTCAGGGTTGTGGCAGACCAGCCACTGGCCGCTGACCGGGAAGCCGCCATAGCCCTTAGCTTCCTTGATGCCGGATTTTTGCAGCAAGGGCAGGGCAGCGCCGCCAGCACCTAGGAAAACAAAGCCTGCTTCCAGCGTGCGGGTTTTGCCGCTACTGCTATCTTTGGCTTTCACCTGCCAATGTTGCTTGCCCACCTGCTTCAAGGCGGTCACCTGATGCTGGGTATGCAGGCTGAAGCCCACTTGCTGTTGCAGATGGCTGACCAGTTGCCGGGTTAAGGCACCAAAATCGACGTCACTGCCATAGGCCACCCGTGTTGCTGCCAGCGGCAGTTTGCTGTTACGCCCCTGCATGACCAAAGGCATCCACTGCTGCAGGGTGGCTTGATCCTCGCTGTATTCCATATCCGCAAACAGATGATGCGCGCTCAAGGCCTGATGGCGTTTTTTGAGAAAAGCGACATCCTGCTCACCCCAGACAAAACTCGCATGCGGCGTGGGGTTGATAAAGCTGGCAGGCGGCTGCAAAGCGCCTTGCTCCACCAGGCTGGCCCAGAACTGCAGCGATTCTTCAAACGCGGCATTGATGCTGAGGGCGCGCTGGATGGAGACTTCGCCATTGGCGGCCATGGGCGTGTAGTTGAGCTCGCAATAGCCTGCGTGCCCGGTGCCAGCGTTGTTCCAGCCATCGCTGCTTTCACTGGCCACCACTGCCTGCTGCTCCAGCATGGTGATGCTGAGGCTGGGATCAAGTTGCTTGAGCATGGTGCCCAGGGTGGCGCTCATGATGCCGCCACCTATCAGCAGGATATCGGTTTGTGTGGTCATGTCAGGCTGGCAATACGGTTGATGACGAGTGGGACGCCATGATAGGCATAACTGCTTAGCTTGTAAAACCCTGATTTAATGATCAATAGGCCGATTACTGCCAATATATTGCAACCAATGCGCCAGCACCGTGAGGATGTAATCCTGCTCTTGCGGGTTAAGGGCACGGCCAGGCGGAATCTGATGCCATTTCTGCAAACAGCCGCGACAGCAGCATGCCGTGGCATGCTGGGCCACAAACACGGGGTGGCCACGAAATGGTGTCTGCTTGCCATCATTGGGCAAGCTGGCTGGGGCCAGGCGTTTGGCGATAAAGTCACGCGCATGATCCAGCACCAGCGGCAGGCCCTTGGCCTGCAAATAAGCCTGATCCTTGACGTTGAGCTTGAAGCTGCTGCGGAAGCGTGAAGCACCCAGCGCTGTAAAGAGTGTGGGCAGGTCACGCATGATGATCAGACATGATGGTGATGAGGCAACAAGCGAGAATTCAAATCGGCTCGAAACGTAGCGAGGCGGAGTTGATGCAGTAACGTAGCCCGGTGGGCATGGGGCCATCCGGAAAGACATGGCCTAAATGCGCATCACAGACATTGCAGATCACTTCGGTACGTATCATGCCATGCGTGGTATCGGTTTCTTCGCGCACATTGGCGGGGTCCAGCGCCTGGAAATAGCTGGGCCAGCCACAACCGGAGTCAAATTTGGTATCAGACTCAAACAAAGGCGTATCGCAGCAGACACAATGATAAATGCCGTGTTCATAGTGATAGGCATAGATACCCGTTCCGGCGCGCTCGGTGGCAGCATGCCGCGTGACTTCATACTGCATGGGGCTGAGTTGCTCGCGCCACTCTTCATCGGTCTTTACTACCTTGTCATATGTCTTTACATCCTTGGCCATGACTTTCTCCTTCGCTAGGGGGTTTGTTCTACAATGACGCACTTCAGTCCACCACTATCATCAGGAAACAGCAGTGACGCAACACGGTAAAACCATCAACATTCAGGGCGTAGCCGCGCAGCTACTCGATATGGATTACTCAATATCCACAGCCGAAACAGCGACAAGCCCACATTTTAATATCAGATTCGATCTGGAGTTGCGTCAAATCCAGTATTCGCTGAGCTATGGCAAGGCTGTAGGCATAGATGAGCACTTCTGTGTCTCTGGCGATGACTACGAGCCTTTGCTGCGTGCGCTGGAAACAGACGCCGCTTTGACCGCGCAGAATCAGTATAGTGCTGCCACTGAGCAGGCTCTGCACGAGGCACTGTTACCCATCGCTGAATCAGTCTATGACGATGTGGCCTACCATTCTCCCGATCAGGATGAAGAATAAGCCTGAGCATGCCGCGCCTATCCGCATCAGCCTATGCCAGCCCAGCGACCCGCGCTGGCAGGCGCTGATGCTGGCGCTAGAACAAGAACTCAAGCAGCTTTACCCAGAGATGCCAGACCTGGCGGAGTTGGAGCAGGCGCAATTTTTATTGGCCCATGCAGATGAAGGTGAGCAGAGCACGGCATTGGGCTGTATTGCCATGCAGGTGCTGACTTTGCATGACGCTGAGATACTGGCCTTAGACACAAATGCTAAACAAATTAAGCCCACAGACATAAACCGCACGCCCAAGCTCGTGGAAATCAAGCGCCTGTTTGTACATCCCAGCATGCGCGGCCAGGGCTTGGCCAAGCGTTTGCTACAGGCACTGGAAGCCTTGGCCTTGCAACAGCAGGTTAGCGCCATTCGTCTGGAAACCGGGTATTTGCAGCACGCCGCCATGGCGCTATATCGTGGCCTGGGCTATCAGCCCATTTCTGCTTATGGCGTGTATATCGGGCAATCTTACAGCCGCTGTTTTGAGAAGCGCTTGAAGACCGCGCATTCTGGTGAAGGTTAGTACTGGTTTTTTGCCTGGGCTAGGCACAAATGAAAACGCCAGCACTCAGGCTGGCGTTGGAGCTTCTTGGGTACCGAACGCTTAGTTCAGTGCATCCTTAAGAGCCTTACCTGCCTTGAAGCTAGGAGCCTTGCGGGCAGCAATTTTGATTTCCTTGCCGGTTTGCGGGTTACGGCCAGTGCGAGCAGCACGCTCAGAAACACCAAATGTACCAAAGCCGATCAGAGTTACTGTATCGCCACCCTTCAGGGCTGTGGTTACGGATGCAGTGAATGCATCAACAGCTTTACCAGCAGCAGCCTTGGAGATACCAGCTTCCTTGGCGATTTCTTCGATCAGTTCTGTCTTGTTCATATGTAGGTCCAGTCCTTAATTTTGGGTTATCAAGCAATCATTGGTAAGGCGGAATCACGCCTCGTTACCAAGTTTATTAGTAACAGGGGAGAAAATAGCACAACCTGCGCTGGATGAAACCCCTTTCCGGCCGGATTAAGGCTTTTTTTTCGTCTCAAAGCCCGTCATGACGCCGTTTTGAGACAGTTTGGCCGAAAATTTCTGCATTTTTGACTATAAACCCGGCTCAGGCTCAACCGAGTTGGCCTCCGGTCAGGCCGAGGATGCCGATGATAATAAGATAGATTGCCACGATGTAGTTCAGCAGGCGCGGTATGGCCAAGATCAAAATTCCGGCAATCAGGGAAATGATGGGGGCAAGACTCAGATGCAGACTCATGATGTGGCTCCTTGCGCAAAATTTAGGCAGTAAAAAGGCCTGGCTGGGCCAGACCTCTCAGGTGAATTGGGAGCGGAACTGAATCGACTCCCAGACTTAAATCTAGACCTTGCTGGTGTAGGATTTAGCGATACGCTTCACTACATAGGTCAATACAGCGGCTTTGATGAGAAATTTCATGATGGTTCTCCTTCAAGATTGAGCCTCCATCATGCCGCTATTGTCGCGCTGGCTGCATAGGGAATAGACCGATAATCATGTAGGTCATATTTCTACAAGCCATGTCATTCAAGCTGAACCTCTGCGGCAGGCTGGGGACTAAGCAAGTTGCCGCGTTGCCCGTGGTGTTCAGTATTCAAAAGGAGGTGCAGTGTGAAACAGGATGTGTTGGAAGCCATCAACTGGTTGCAGGGTCATGAGGAAGTATTCAGCCTGCTCTGTGTGATAGGCCTGCTGCTGGCGGCCTGGATTGTGAACTGGCTGGTGCGGCATATCCTGTTACGTGGCTTGCACCGCATGTTACGTTCAGCCGTGATTGGCGATGCGGTGCGCCAGCGTCGTGGGGTGTCACGTCTCGCTGCCATCGTCCCGGCCCTGATGATTGCGGTGGGTATAGGCTGGATTCCCGGTTTGCCGCCTGCGCTGGTCACCGTGGTACAAAATGTCTCCCATGCCGTCATAGTGCTCAGCATTGCGCTGGCCATAGGCGCTACCCTCAATGTCTTCAATGATCTCTGGCAGCAGCGGCCAGATGCGCATATGCGGCCCATCAAGGGCTATGTGCAGGTGGTGAAGCTGGTGATTTATATCGTGGCGGTCATTCTCATGGTGGCCACGCTGATCGATAGATCGCCGCTGATATTGCTCTCAGGCATAGGCGCCATGGCGGCGGTGCTGATGCTGATTTTTCAGGATACGCTGCTATCGCTGGTGGCCAGCGTGCAGATTACTTCCAATGACATCATACGCGTTGGTGACTGGGTGGAAATGCCGCAGCTGCATGCCGATGGCTTTGTGATTGATATTGCCCTGCACACGGTGAAGGTGCAGAACTGGGACAAGACCATTACCACCATTCCCACCAAGCGCTTTATCAGCGATTCATTCAAGAACTGGCGCGGCATGTTTGAATCTGGCGGCCGCCGCATCAAACGCAGCATTTTTATTGACCAGAACAGCATTGCCTTCCTCAGTCCGCAAGAGTGTGAGCATCTGATGCAATTCAGCCTGTTGCATGATTATCTACAGGACAAGCAAAAGGAACTGGAAGAATGGAATCAGGCCCTGGCGCGCCAGGGGCATGAGGCCATCAACGCCAGACGCGTCACCAATATCGGCACTTTTCGCGCTTATGTGCAGCAGTATTTGAAACACCACCCCAAGGTTAACCAGGAGTTAAGCATGGTGGTGCGGCAGCAAAACCTCTCAGCAGAGGGGATACCGCTGGAAATCTGGTGCTTTACCAATACCACGGTCTGGGTGCAGTACGAGGCGATTCAAGCGGATATCTTCGATCACTTGCTCGCCATCCTGCCTGAGTTTGGCTTGCGCGTGTTCCAGAGCCCTAGCGGCGCTGATTTCAGGCATTTGAGCCTGCAGGCAGCTCAGTCTAGCGTCACCCAGGCAGAGATCGCAGCAGACACGCCTGCCAGCAAGCCGTCTTAAGCTTCTTCCAGACGGCCGCGATACAGCGCGGCTATCAGATCAGTTTGGGTAACAATGCCCACCAGTCTGCGCTCATGATCGAGCACAGGCACATGGTGGATACCATGTTCAGACAATATCGGCACCAGCTGCACGATATGGGTGTCGACGGTGGTGGTCAGTACCTTGCTGGTCATGATCTGGCCTACCACTTCCGGATGCTCGGTTTCCACGCGCAAGGTGCGGCGCACAAACTGGCGCAGCTTGTCCTCAAAGCCCTGGTACACCTCCAGATTGGCGTGCTTCATAAAATCAAAGCGCGTCAGTATGCCCACCACACGTCTGGCTCTATCCAGCACAGGCAGGGCCTTGATATGGTGTTTGAGCAACAGGGGCCAGGCTTCTTCCAGCAAAGTGCCATATTCCACGCTCACCACATCGCGCGACATAATGTCGCCGCAGGTAATCTCACCAAATCGGCGCTTGTAGGCCTGCATCTCGGTTTGCATGAACAAGGCTTCCAGATCATCCCGCGCCACATCCAGCACCTGGTTGTATTCCTTGAGTACCGCATCCAGATCGGCACGATTAAAGCCTACGCGATGGCCCGGGCTGAGATCGCGGGTTTTATGCAGATTGGGTTCGCCCAGGGCCTGATGCGGATAACGGCGTTTGCTGGCATTGTTGTATAGCAAACCCACCAGTAACAGCAGGCCAGAATTCAGCGCTACCAACAGCAGAAAATACGGCCAGTGCTGTAACGCCAAGCTGCCGGAGAGCACGGCAGTGAGGGCTACGGCCCCGCCCGGCGGGTGCAGGCAGCGCAGCAGAAACATGGCACCTATGGCGAGTGCCACCGCCAGCGCGGCTGCCAGTGCAATCTGATCTATCCAGTGCAGGCAGGCGATGCCGACCAGCGCGGAAACCACATTGCCACCCAATACAGACCAGGGTTGCGCCAATGGGCTGGCGGGGACGGCATAGACCAGCACGGCAGAGGCCCCCAGCGGTGCAATCAGAAAGGGCAGGCTTTCAGCACCTAGCAGCCAGGCACTCAGGCTGGCGCTGACAAAAATGCCGAGGAGTGCGCCCAGGCAGGCACGGAGTTTCTCTTGATGGTTGACGGGGCTTTGTTGTGGCTTGAAGCCCCTGAGCCAGTTGATAACAGCGGTCACGTGCAGGTTCCAGCGAAAACAAGTCAGCAAATCTAACATCAAACGCCGAGGTTTTGATATCAATTAGCCCAAGTTTATATATGGAATTTATCGATAATATATATCGCGGACTTATTAATTGATAAAATTCGATTTATATTGATTATCAATTGTTGCCAGTATGGCGGCAGCGTTTAAGTGGAATTTCCATGACCCTGAATGAACTGAAATTTATAGTAGCGGTGGCGCGTGAGCGCAATTTCCGCCGCGCGGCGGAAAAGAGTTTTGTCAGCCAGCCAGCCTTGAGCCTGGCAGTGAAAAAGCTGGAAGAAGAGCTGGGGGTGACCATTTTCGAGCGTAGTCACAAAGATGTCGCCATGACCCCCGTGGGCGAGCAGATTGTGGCCCAGGCCCTGCGTACTCTGGAAGAAGCTAATCGCGTCAAGGAGATTGCCCGCCTGGGCAATAACCAGCTGGCGGGGCCGTTCAAGCTGGGCGTGATCTATTCCACCGGGCCATATTTACTGCCTGAGATTATTCCTGCCTTACGCATTCTGGCGCCGGAAATGCCGCTGGAGGTGGAGGAAAACCTCACCGCCAATCTGGAAACGCAATTGCGCAACCGCGTGCTGGATGCTGCGATTATTGCCTTGCCGTTTGAGGTGCCAGGTGTGCAGCATGAGCTGCTATATGACGAAAGCTTTGTGGTGGCGGTGCCGGATATTCATCCCTGGGCGCAACGTCCCAGCATTCATGCCGAGGAGCTGGCAGATGAAAAAGTGCTGCTGCTCAATAGCGGCCATTGTTTCAGCAATCAGGTGGTGCTGGCTTGCCCTGAGTTATCGCGCCACGGCGAAGTGCTGCAGGGTAATTCACTGGAAACCATACGCAATATGGTGGCTTCCAATCTAGGCATCACGGTACTACCTTGCAGTGCCGCGGTGGAGCGCTACCAAAACCCACTGATCAGGATGATCCCATTTGCCGACCCGGTGCCCACCCGACGCATGGCATTGGCCTGGCGCAAGGGCTATAGCCGCCAGCAGGCGATTGATTGTCTGTTGCAGGCAATACGCGCGATTCAATCGCCCTGTTTGCAGACCTTGGCTGTAACGCCAGATTAAAACCGCTTGTGGTGTAGATGGGGGGCATGCGGCTATGCCCATGGCATGACCCGCAAGGGATTAATAAGTGATCAATAGGTCACGAAAACGCGATAACCCGAAACCGCGACATCGCTGGTGGAGAGTGACAGCTTGATCTGGATTTCTTCATTGGCAGGCAAGCCTGCCTCAATGTCAGATTCAGCCCGCAGATATTCCTTGGGCGTGAAGATACGCCGGAGCCTGGCTGATCATCATCATCGGTCAGCGTCAATTCCAGCAGAGGGTAAGCCTGGGTGTAGCTGGCGTTGTTGATCAGCGTGGTGGAGAGCTGAATCACTTCAGGGTGTTCCAGGTTTTCTTGCAGGTCAGAATCATCCAGCGCCAGCAACTCGGCATTGCGTGCCAGGGGCACGGTGCAGCCTAGCCAGGTGCAGGCAGAAACCAGCCACGGTTTGCTGGCGGGCCAATGACTGGCCAGCTCGGTACGGAAAATATAGCTGGATTGCGCCAGCGCACCCAGGCTGAGCAACACAGCCAATAGAATGCCCAGCCAGCGTGGCAGCAGAGGGGTACGCAAACGCTCTCTGTCGTCCAGGAAGCTGGTTTCTACGGCCTGGGGTTCAGGCTGCACGCGCGGCGGCTGCAGCAGTACTTCCAGTGTCTCGGTGCGCTGGTGCGGGATTGTCGATGCACTGGCGGTTATATGCTGAGTGTCAGCAGGTGGTGCGGGTTCATCAGTCACAGGGGAGGGGGTTTCCTCAGCCTGGGTTTCCTCAGCCTGGGTTTCCTCAGCCTGGGTTTCCTCAGCCTGGGTTTCCTCAGCCTGG
>NZ_BAMT01000008.1 GCF_000617925.1 Methylobacillus glycogenes JCM 2850 | reverse complement strand
CTGCGTTGCTCGGCTTGCATACATTCTTCTGGGTCACGCTCAAACTCGCTACGCTCAGACAGTCGCGCGCCCTGATCCGATAAACCCTGCGCTACTCGGCGGGTCTAAACGGGAGGGAAAGTCAAAAGCTCTGGATCAAGTGGCGATTATGATTAATAAGTGAATGTGGCTTGGTCTACAACTGTGCAATGTGGCCGAGATATTCGTGGTTTCAATTTCCATTCCTGCTACTTAACCCCAGGCTTTTGAAGTTGTTCCCGTTGAGTGCGCCGAGTAGCGCAGTGCTTATCGGGAATAGGCTCGCAACTGTCTGAGCATAGCGGGAAGCCCCGCCTCCTCCAATGAAGCAGTTTCAGCAAAAAAAATCCCAACCATCAAGGTTGGGATTTAAGGCTGGAGATTGCTTCTTGAAAGCCTGCTCTGGCACTCAACACCACCAGAACCTGCCTGAAAGACGCCATATGATGAATCAGATTTCATTATAGACAATGCCTCGTCAAATCAATGGCATAAACCAGCATGACTTGTAACAGCCATAGAAACAATTTTTAACATTTTAAGTATTCAAGTTTTGTATAATTTTGTAAGGGAAAATAAAAACATTAAATTCAATACCATACTTCGAGGAGATTGCCATGAACCCACTAGCCACCCTGCTTAGCGCAGCCATTTTGCTGATGGTCAGCCTGAATGCCAGCGCCAACCCTGTCACCGAAGATGACAACAGCCATTCCCAAGCACATCAGCTTGAGACGCCCCAAACTGCTATTGAGCATCAGTCCACCACCGAGCTACTGCTGAAACCGCCCAGGCCAACACCAGCCAACGCTTGCGCAATGTCACCCACCCCAAACCGGCACGTGGTCCAGCGCTACGTCGGTCAGTAAGCGGCATCTCCAGCCGCTGGCTCAGCGCCGCATTAGTGCTTTTTAGCTCCACCATTACTGCGGAACTGAAGGTTTCTGGTAATGCGCTTTCTCCAGTTGCTGCAATGTGGTTTGCAGGTCAGCAATCAGCCTGCGCGTCATATCCAGGCTTAAGGACAGGCTGGGGCCAGGCGTCGCCTGCTCCGGGCCTTGCCCCATGCGCTCCAGGTAATAGGGGCGCAGGATGATGGTGTCATAGGCATCCAAGGCCTGGGTGGTGTAAGTGACCAAGGGGCATAGAGGCGGGGTCTGCTTGTTTTCCATAGGGTTTCCTTTATTGCGCGTTATTTCTGCATTGGCGGATGCGTGCATTGGCCACTGCGGTAGCACCGCCTGATTGCGCTACATGCGCATGCTTGAATAGCAGCAAATAAAAGCACGGCAGGGTGAGCCGCCGTGCTGTTCCGCATCAAAGCTGCTGGCAGTGCTGCTACCAGAAGAAGCTTTACGCAGTTGCGAAATCGCCACTTCCTGAGCCTGACGCGCCTTGTTCACCACCGCCCCCATGCCGAAGAATTCATGGGTTACGCCTTCATAGTGCTGATAGTGCACGGCCACGCCATCGTGTGCCAGGCGCTCGGCAAAGTCTTTGCCTTCTTCATATAGCGGGTCTATCTCTGCTGTGATCAGGGTAGTGGCTGGCAGGCCACTCAGGCTATCGGCCTTGTCTGGTAGGGCATAGGCGCTGAAGGCATCAATCGGCTCGCTATAGTGCTTGAAGAACCATTTCATCATGGCTGCATTCAGCGGTTTGGCGTTGGCGTTTTGCATATATGAGCTATTGAGTACGTTGTTGGTGACCACCGGGTACACCAGCAATTGGTGCAATGGCAGTGGCAAGCCGCTATCACGCGCCTTCAGTGACACCACAGCTGCGAGGTTACCCCCGGCGCTTTCGCCAGCCAGCGCAATCTTGTCGGGATTGCCCTTGATTTCCTGCGCATGGCTCAGCAGCCATGAATAAGCGGTGAAGGCTTCATTCACTTGCACAGGGTATTGGTATTCCGGTGCCTGGTGATATTCCAGCGATACCACGATGGCTTGCACCCCTTGGGCCAGGGCAAGGATGGAAGACTCATAGACTTTGGTATTGGCAATCACAAAGCCACCGCCATGGAAGTAGAGAATCACCGGGAATGGACTCGCCCTCGGGGGTGTACACAAACGCGGGGATATCACCTACCGGGCCGCCTGGGATGGCGATGCGCTTCACACTCGCCAATTTCGGCAGGGTGACTTTGGAGGGCGGCACTATACCTTGTTGCTGCAATAGCTTGGCAACAGCATCGGTGGGGGTAGGCTGTAATCTGGCTTCGGCCGGGGTCAGGGTTTCTATGGGCTTGCCACCTAGGCTTTGCAGAGTATCCAGCACCAGTTGCATATCTGCATCTGCTTTGGGAGGTTCGCCACCCAGGGCTTTGGTCAGGCTATCTACAGGTTTGGAGTTGGTGATGGCTGGAATCACACTGGCCAGTTTGTTCTTCAGCGAGTCTTTTCTGTGTTCTGTCGTCATGGGGACTTCTCCTATCAGAGTGGCAATGCTTCAAATTAGCCTGTCCCCAGCCGCCTATATATGAGGTGATGTACTAAAAGCATGTAGGCTGCCATAACATGCTGCGTCGGTGGATTGATACAGCCTAACGCCTTACCACCTCAGCCAGCGATGTCCCAGATAGGCCATGATGACCGTGGGTAGCAACATGCCCAGCACATACCAGATTGCAAGAAATGGCGCGGCCATTTCCGGGCAATGCAGTGCATAAACGCCAGCGCCAACCCCCCCGGCAAACCAGCCTGCCAGAGCACCAGTCAATACTGGCCGCGTCGGTGCCAGATGGCGCAAGACCACAAGACTGGCGATGGCCACGGGCACGGCCAGCAAGGTGATGTTCATGACGCAGACTTTCCAGGTGCTACCCCACAACAAGCCCATGCGCAGCGATGGCGCTGTGCCTGTCCAGACCCACAGCGCCCAGCCCCATAAGCACAAAATCGGCACACTCAAAAGCCAATAAGCGACACGTGGGCGCTGACCTGGATAAGCCAGGGCCAGCACTATGCTCAGCCCCAGCAGCGCATTGCTCAGCGGCACGCCCAGTTTGATCCAGAAAGCCAATTGCTGACTGGCTTGCGGCAAATCCGGCCTCAGGCCATAAATCAGGCATAGCAAGATCAAGGAAACCAGCACACCCGTCAGCAACACCAGCGTATTACGTTTGGCCACCGCATGCCTGGGCACGGGTTGCAAGCCAGTGGCCAGCATATTGATTAAGTCATGGCTGTTCATATTTGCTCCTTCCAGATTTTTGCCAGCGCCTTCATGCCTCTATGCACCCCGACTTTAACTGCGGACACTGACATCCCGGTCAAACCAGCCGTCTCGGCTACCGATCTGCCTCCAGCTTGGTGTGCACAATGGGCAGGCGCTGATGCTCTGGCAACTCTGCCAACATGCGCGTGAGATCCTTGTTTGAGGCATGGGCATCATCATCCATCACCCGCAAATACTCCGCTTCTTCGTCCAGCGGATCATGCAGGGCTTCATGCCTGGCGCGCCTACGCAGGTAATCAATCAACTTGTAGCGTGCAATGGCATACAGCCACGGCGATAACAGGGCATCCCGCCTGTAGGTGTGACGCTGGGCATGGATGGCGAGCAATGTTTCCTGCAACAAGTCTTCAACTTCATCGGGCGTGGTGGATAAGCGCCGACGCAGATAAGCCCGCAGCAAGCCACTGACCTGGCGCAAAAACAACTGGTAGGAAGCGGCATTCCCATCCAGTGATTCCAACATCAAGTGATGTAGTTCAATTTCCATCATTGTTGTTTAGTTCGTTTGCGGTACGGCAAAGGTTACAGGCAGATATGCAGCAAGAAACAAATATTTTTCACGCATGCTGTAACCTCTTGCGCTGCCTCAGCGTATTTACAATGGCATCAGGCAAACAATCTTCTCTGCCCTGCATTTCAACACTTAGATTTAAACCCTTGAAGGAGTGATCATCATGAACATCAAGCATATCGCGGCATTAGCCACTGCCCTCATCGCCAGCTCAGCCCTGGCAGCTCACCCGCCGAGAAAAAGTGTAGCGCTGGCACTTGCAGCAAAAAAGAAGCAGCGGCAGAGAAAAAGGACAGCGCCTGTTCCAAGAAGGACGATGCCGCTAAAGCCTCTGCAGCAGAACACAAGGATGCCGCCTGCTCCAAGAAAGATGCTGCTGGCGAGAAAAAAGAAGCCTCCTGCTCCAAGAAATAAGGACAGCGCCATGGCTGGTTTGGGTTATCGCGCAGAAATGGCCGCGTGGGACATGTCGGCAGTGGACGCCGATTTTTTTGAAGTTGCGCCTGAGAACTGGATCAGGCGTGACAGAAGCCCGCTTTATGCGCTGCGGGATGCTGGCCGCGAGATCAAACTGCATGGCGTATCACTGAGCCTGGGTGGGCAAGCCCCCATCCAGCCCGCTTTTCTCTACGCCTTGCGTGAGCTGATCACCGACCTGGGCACACAACACTACTCCGACCATCTGGCCGCCAGTGGCGATGCGCATCAGCTTTACGATCTGTTTCCAATACCCTTCACCAGTAGTGAAGTCACACGCATCAGCGACCGCATCAAGCAGGTGCAGGACATATTGGGCATGCCTATGGCGGTGGAAAACACCACCTATTACACCAATATAGGCGAGATGTCCGAGGTTGAATTTCTGATGCAAGTGGTGGAGCAAGCCGACTGTCAGATACTGCTTGATATCAACAATATTGCCGTCAATCACAAGAACCATCACGCAAGCGATCTGCCGCAATTCCTGGCACAGGTGGATATGCAACGCGTGAGCTATATGCACGTCGCCGGGCATGAGTTTGATGAACGTTTTGGTTTATATATAGACACCCATAGCCAGCCTGTGGAACCGAGCACACGCCATGTGGCGCTTGATCTGCACCAAAAGCACGCCATCCCTATTCTGCTGGAGTGGGATCACGATCTACCTGGCCTTCACGATATCAACCAAGAATTAGCATGCTTGAAGACTTCTATCTCTACGTAAGAGGCGCTAGCGATGTCATCCCTGCGGGCTATCAAGAGCCAGGCATGCGCGCTTACCGCCATCTGGTGTTACTCGGTGCCACGCAAATGATAGAGGCGCAATTTCCTCAATTGCGTGAGCAGCTGGGGGAAAGCGCCTGGAAGACGCTGATAGAGACATTTGTGCGGCAATCGGCGTGGACCTCGCATTTTTATGGAGATCTTAAAGATGAATTCCTTGCATTCCTTGAGCGCGAAAGTCAGCGCTAAAATACAGGACCTCGGCCTGCTCACGCTCAGAATCATCGTGGCACAGGAATTTCTGTTGGCAGGTTATACCAAGCTAAGCGGAGGCCTCACCGCGCCAGAGTGGTTCAGCGGCTTGCAGTTTCCGTTTCCATTGCAGTATTTGGGCGCCAATCTCAATTGGGTGGCTGCGGGCATAGGTGAAATCGTGCTCGGCCTGGCCTTGCTGCTCGGCTTGTTTGGCCGCTTGGCGGCCTTGGGTTTGCTGTATATCACCTTTGTTGCCGTTTACACCGTGCATTTTGACCTGGGCTGGGCGGGCTGGAATCAGATAGAAACCGATGCTGGCCTGGGCTTTAAAGTGCCGCTGCTGCTTGGCTTTATGTTGTTTACCATCGTCACGCAGGGCAGCGGAAAATACAGCCTGGACTCATCCCTGGCGCGTAACAAATCTCAAGCACAGCAGGCATAAGCCACCACAGCAGATTTTCTTGGCTTCCATATTTATTTGGCTTTATGCGCTGCCTCCTGCATTTTGCGCACGGTCTGCTGACATTGATGGATATTCATCTTGTCGTTGGCACCCGGGTCGAGGAAGGGCAGGATGGCCGCCAGTGGGTTGATGACGCCCAGGCCTATGGCCCCCAGCACTCTGGCAGCGATAGGGGTCTTCTTGATGCCTATCTCTGGATGCTTGAAAGTGCCATTCAGCAGAATGGGTGATCTGGCGGTCAGCGGTGAGAAGTTCTTGGGATAGGCTGAAAGCTTGAGATTCATCTGCTCCTGACTGAGCTTGATATCGCCATGCAGCAATACCGTGGTGACATCAGTATCCACCAGCGAAAGTTGTGAGTAAGCCATGCCATTTTTGGCCTGGAAGTTGACCACGGCACATTGCATGGGCAGGTTGGCATCCCCCTTGATCAAGAGGCCTATGGCTTGCGCAGCGTCTATGCCCATCGCCTCCAGCGCCAGGTGGGATATCTTGCCATCCACCACGTGCAGCGCCACCTTGCCATTGAGGCTGCCTAATAGCTGGGCGGTGGATTCCCCCTGACCCTTAAGGTCAAAGCGGCCATTGAGCTTGCCGGAGACATAGTGACTATCCTGCACCTTGCCTTTTGCCACGGCCTGCTCACGTTGTGCTGACACCGCCAGCAAACGCGCCAGGTCTATATCTTCTAGCTGCAGATCTATCTGCCAATCTGCCGGAACTGAGGCTTGCGCAGGTTTGTCTGCGGTATTGGGCGGGCTAGGCTGTAAATTGGTGGCCGCCTTGCCTCTGTTCTGTTCCTCGTGAGCATCGATGGCAATCGTGCCGGACAAGCTGCCAGTAGCGGTCTTGGCGCTGATCTTGGCTAGGGATAACTTGCTCTTGTTAAGGTTGAGATCGGCCTTGAACGGCGCAATGGGCTCGCGGAATGCCTTACCCAGATCAACGTAATCAATATTGATACTGATGTTGGCGTTCATACGGTTATAGCTGGTGAAGTTAAGCGGTTTGTCGGGGAAGACCTTGTCGCTATCGGGCTGACTGGCATCATTACCAAAGGCCGGGGCCAGATCGGCCAGAATAAAGCGCTTGCCCCTGAGCTCGCCATTGAGGCTGGCTTTTTCCGGGCGCGGATCATAGTGGAAGGTGCCAGATAACTGGCTTTTGCCTACAGCGGCGGAATCTATCCCCACATGCCAGCCCGTAGTGTCCTTGCTCAGATTACCCTGGAGGGCAAAGTCGGAAGTGGTAGGCAGTGTCACATTGAACAAGTCCCCCAATTCACCCAGAGAAGGCCCCTTGATTTGCAATTTGCCCTTGATCTTCTGCTCACCCAGCGCATCATGCACAGCGCCATCAAAACGCAGCTCAACCTTGCCATATTGCAGCCAACCCTGAGATGAAATAGGGGCAGCATCCATAGACTGATCTGCATGCTGGGCGGCAATAGGCAGAAAACCCTGCGTGATCAATTCACCATGCATGGGCTGGTTTCTGAACATGCCATCGAGCTTGACGCGCGATACAGCCTGCGATTGTTGCGCGCCTTCGTCAGTGCTGAACACCAGCTTGAGTTTGGCCTGACTCAGCACATCCTGAATATTGGCCGTGCCTTGCTTGACTACTAACGATTGAATTACGGGAAAAGGCTTGGGAGTGTCACTGGGCTTTTTACTGAACTGCCAGGTGGAATCGCCATTTTCATGCCGCACCAGATGCGCAGTCAGATGGTCAACATTAATGGCTTTGATCATATAAGGCTCTTCAGGCGGAATACCGAAGAGATCGCTATATCTGAGTTTGAGAGCCACGCCCTGGGCCGACACCAGATGAGGCTCACTAAAACCTGCAGGGGATGATATCCACAAACCACGCGCTTCAGCGCGTATACCACCCAGCAGCCTGAGCTTGAACGGCGCATCTATCCTTACCGAGCGTTGCAACTGCTTTTCCATCAACTGGCTCAAAGGCTGGCGCAGAAAAGGCCAGCCCATCCATTCAAACAGCAGCAGCAATAGCATCAGGCCTGCGAATATCAACAACATAACATGCAGCAGGCGAGCAGCACCTTTGCGGGCGGGCGCAGTACTGTGGTTAGAAGCTAGGTCGTCTGCAGGCATAAAGGCAGTCAGAATGTGGGGATGATGAAGGCCCACTATCGCCAATGTCGCGCTCTGGCACTATCAGGTCTGGCCTAAATCCTTGTAGGTGCTTTGCTCAAACCTATGTAGGTGAAACCTAGGCCGCACATCATCATCCTTGCCGATAATCCGACTCAAGCTTTTTTGCCAGGCCTTGCAAGCCACGTACTTCAAAATGATGTTGATCCAGCCCTTGGCCCTGCTTATCAGTCAAGCTCAGCACATGTTTGCCCGGCAAGGGCAGCGGCACCAGCACCTGCTGCGTGCCGCATGTGGCTACAGGCTTGCCATCCAGGCGCATACAACTATGCTCATGGCCGCTGGATTGCAGCAGCACCGATTGCCTGGCCTGCGGAATATCCGGATCGGGAGCAATAATCGCTGAATCAGGCGGGGCGATAAGCCTGGCTGCGCTGCTACCCACCACCTCAATCACCACACTGGCAGCGGCGGGTTGATCAGGCTGATGCATCACCCATTCTTGCCTGCTGGCCTCTATGGCCGGGTGATAACGCAGTTGCTGGCGCGTGACGCCGGGTGGCGCTACAGGCGCGTGGCTAGACTGGTTACGGTGCAGATATTCGATAACATCACGCCAGATGGGCGCTGCCCCGGTGATGCCTGAGACATCCCACATAGGCGCACCGGAAAAATTGCCCACCCACACCCCTACCGTATAACGCTGGCTGTAGCCTATGGCCCAATTGTCGCGCATGGCCTTGCTGGTGCCAGTCTTCACCGCCGCCCAGCCTTGCGTGCTCAGCGGGCTGGATAGCCCAAAGGTGGTAATGCGTGCGGTGCTGTCGGCCAGAATGTCGCTGATGATAAAGCTGGCCCCCGCGCTGAGTACCTGCTTGCCGGGCACTGGCTCTGCAGCTGTGGCGGCATCCGCTGTAACTTGAAAGCGTACGGGACGCCACTCACCATTGTTGGCCAGCATGCGGTAGGCATTGCTCAGTTGCAGCAGCGTGGTTTCGCCGCTGCCCAGCGCCAGGCCAAAGCCATAATGCTCAGCACTTTGCTGCAGGCTCTCCAGCCCCGCATCCCTGAGTAATTGCAGAAAACGCTCTACACCTACCAGGGTCAAGGTGCGCACGGCAGGCACGTTGAGCGATGAGCCCAGTGCATGCCGCACGCTGACCGCGCCGAGGAAATGCCTGTCGTAATTCTGCGGAATATAAAGGCCAGAAGGCGTGGTTAGCGCCAGCGGGCTGTCATCCAGCACCGAACTGGCATTGAGCCAGCCCTGATCAAAAGCCGCGGCATAGAGAAAAGGCTTGAGTGTAGAGCCAGGCTGGCGCAGGGCCATGACCCCATCCACCTCGCGCGCGCCGGAAAGATCGCCGCTGGAACCGACATAAGCCAGCACCTCGCCGCTGGCGTTATCCAGCACCAGCACCGTCCCATCTTCAACATTCTGCTTGGAGAGTGCTGCCAGATGGGTACGCAGGGTTTGCAGCGCAAAACGTTGCAAGCTGGCATCCAGACTGACTTGCAGACGTTGCCCAGGCTGCTGTAACAAACGCCGCGCCAGATGCGGCGCATCTTCCACGCCAGGCATGGCATAGGCGCGGTCTGGCAGTATGGAGGCCCGCATTTCTACGGCTTCGCAAGCTGTGCTGTTGACTCCAAGACTGACTGAGTGAGTGGGCTGGGCTGAGATTTGTTTAGTATTTGCCTGCGCTTGCATCGCTTGCAAGGTATTACAGGCCCGGCGTGCTATCTGACTGCGGCTGGCACCGGGTGCTCTGACCAGCGCTGCCAAAATAGCCCCATCCAACTCACCCAGACCATCTGGCCCCTTGGCCAACAGGCCGCGCGCGGCAGCGTCTATGCCGACCAGCTCACCTCTGAAGCCCACCCGATTGAGATAGGCTTCAAGAATCTGCGCCTTGCTCCAGTACCATTCCAGCGCCAGGGCCAGACGTGCCTGTTCTAGCTTGAGTAGCCAGGGATGTTGCGGCTGACGCGCTTGCGGTTGGTCATGTTGCCGCTGGGCTTGAGCGTCCTGCTGCAACAACTTGGCGAGTTGCATGCTGATGGTGCTGGCACCACGTGCGCGGCTGCGCTGCAGATTGTCCACCAGCGCCGATAAAGTGGCGAGCGGGTCCAGCCCGGGGTGCTGGTAAAAGCGCTTGTCTTCCGCCATGAGGATGGCGCGCTGCATGGCGGCTGACACCTGGTTTAGCGGCACCCAGTTGAGCAGGCGGCGCTGATGGTCCAGGCGCAAGCGTGATATGACTTCACCATGCCTGTCGAGTAGCTCAGCCTCTGAACCTTTGGTGCTGGCGCGGACTTGCTCAAAGCCGGGCACACTGCAAGTAAGCACTGACAACAGCAGCAAAATGGAAGCCAGCCACCATAAGCCCATCACCACCAGCGTGACGCGTGGCAGTGTCCACTTCCAGGCTGGCTTCCACGCCCGCATCACTGCGGTTGTCCTACCTTTCTCACTGGTTTTGCCATGCGCACTTGTCTTGCCATTCTCACTTGCCCTGCCATTATTACTTGTCCTGCCGTCATCACTTGGCGCTGACTTCCATGCTGGCAACAGGCAGCTCGGCAAAGTTTTCTGGTGCATACATGGCTTCTACCCGGCTGGCGGGCATGGCAAAGCGCCCGGCATTATTGAGCCGCACCGTATATTCAATGCTGACCTTACCCTTGGGCAGATAGGCGTAGTAGGCGCGGAAGCCATCAAAGGCTCGCTCCTCAAAGGCTGGTCGCTCCCAGCCGCCGCGTTTTTCCCCCGCCGTCAGTTGGGCAGAATCATCGCCCAGGCCTGTGCCCAGTACGCTGGCCCCTGCCGGAATCGGGTCGTTGATTACCACCCAGGTCATGTCAGTCTGGGCCTCAAGCTCAAGTTTGACGCGGTAGATATCACCGCGCTGCCAGCGGCCTCGGGTTTTCTGCTCCACAACCGTTACCGTGCGCTTGAGCTTGTAGCCAGCAAACAGGGGTTTATCCCAGGGCAGCGCGGCGCGCGCGGTAACAAAGGCCCAGGGTTTGCCGCTGCCTTGGTGCTGTAGCGCCAGCGATTCTGGGCTGGCTGGCCAGACCAGGCTGGTCATGGGGCCAGCCCCGGCACCGTGTACACGCGGGGCTGGGGGTTGCGAGCTTCCATGTTCGGCATTGCTTGCGCTCTCACCCTGCTCTGCATTTGTCGCCTGTTGCCAGCTCAGCGTGCGCTGTTGCTGACCCAGTGTGACCTGGCTGCTGCCCTGCACGGCTTCACGCTCATAACGTTGCTGGAAGTGGCGCATAGCCAGCACACCCCAGGCATTGGCGACTGTAGTGCTCCAGCGGCCCTTTTCCTGTAGCCCCTGCGCGCCACGGGCCAGACGTCCGGCATCTGCAGCGGTCTGGCTCTGGGTTTCGGTCAGCAGGTTCAGTGCGCGCACGGCATTCAGTTCTGGCGTTACCATCAGCCACCAAAGATTGTCCTGCTTTTCACTGGAGAAGTTGAGGCTGGTGCCAGAGTAGGTCATGCGCGCGCGCAGAATATCCAGCGCCTGCTGCAATTTGGCTTCACGTTCAGGCACATCCTGCATGCGGTGCAGCAAGCTTGCCCAATCAATCACCCCAGAGCTGGGCCATAGATTAGGGTTAATCTCCAGCGCTTGCAGCATGCTGGCATTGGCACGTTTGTAGCGGGCCAGGGCGGCAATCGCGGCCAGCTTGCGTAGCACCAGGTCTGAAGTACGCAAATAACCATAGCGCTGCACGCGGCCCGCCACAAAATCTTCCAGGCCTTTGAGCATGCGCTCACGTGCCAATTGCGGAATCTCGTAGCCAGCCTCATCGGCAATGCTCAACAAATAAGCCGTCAGGGTGTCATCGCCCTGCAGCCAGTCTATGGGGAAGTAGCGCGCCAGGCCATCTCTGTCCAGATGCGCGGGCAGGCTGTTCATGGCTTTTTCCCAACGGGCTTGGTCTTCCAGTGCCACCGCCACCGAGGCGCGCTGTTCCATGCAGCTATAGGGGTAGCGCTGCATATATTCACGTACGCCAGCCAGATCGCCCACCAGCGAGCGCGATAGCTGGACATCCAGGCCACCACGTCCGGCGATGGCCCCCTTGGGGATGCTTACTGGCATGCGCCAGGCCTGCTCGGGCAGCAATTGCTCCATGGTGCGCTGGTAAACCTGCACCGGGGTGGCCGCACCCACTTGCTGGCTGAACTTGAGTGCATCCGCTGCTGGCGCTTGAGATACGCTAGCGTCAGAGTTTGACCCTGATTGCACCTCCCGCGCACTGATATGCCAATCCAGTTGAGTGATATCCAGCGGCACTTTGATCGGGAAAGCCACTTCCAGCGCCTGGCCCGCAGCTACAGTGACGCGCTGGCTTTGTTGCAGTGCAGGCTGTTGTGAGCCTGCCTGGGCTAACCCTGGCTGTTGCTGGCCAGTCGCACTGGCACTCACATCCAGCGTCAAACTACGCTCCCCGCCATTGCGCACGGTGGTCAGTGCCGTGAATTGATCGCCCTCACGCACAAAAGGCGGCAATCCGGCAAACAGCATCACGTCCTGGCTGCTGCGTATATTGGTGATGGCGTTACCAAAGCGCATGTCCCCGGCATGGGCAATGGCTACAATGCGGAACGAGGTCAGCGCATCATTGAGCGGCACCTGCACGCGCGCCTGCCCTTGCGCATCCAGCTTGAGCACTGGCTGCCATAGCAGCAGGGTATCGAACAACTCTCTGGCATTGGCACCCTGACCGCCACCACCGCCTGCGGCGACGGCTTTTTTGCCGAAGTGACGTTTGCCTATCACCTGCGATTGCGCGGTGGAGGTGTATACCTCTATCGGCCTGCGCAGCATCATGGCCTCCAGCAAGTCCCACGACTCTGGTTTGGCCAGTTGCAACAAGCCTTCATCCACCGCAGCCAGCGCCACCTCGGCATTGGCGGCAGGCTTGCCATTCGGGTAGTTCACCGTCACCTTGATATTGGCGTGATCGCGCACATGGTAGGTTTCACGGTCGGCCTCGACCTTGACCTTGAGGCTATAGGCTTGCCAGCCCACCTTGATCTGCGCCAGCCCAAGCTTGAAGGCAGGCTTGGTAAGGTCTACCAGCGCCGTGGGCCGGGTATCAATCTCGGTCGGCATGCGCTTGACCAGGCCTAAGAACATGCCCACGCGGTACACCATGCGCTTCATCCAGGCAAAAGCGCCCGGCATTTCAGGGTCAACCCGGCCACGCACCACCATTACCGAAACATAGGCATTGGGGCCGTAGTGCTCAGCAATTGGCACATCCACATACGGCGATTTGGCGCTGATGGGCTGCACAAAGGCATCCAGCACGCCTTCGCGCTCTATGGTCACCAGTGCGGTGGCCTCACGGAAAGGCATGCGCACTTCAAATCTGGCTTTTTCACCCGGCTCGTATTCACGTTTATTGGGCAGGATATCGATGCGGTCGCTTTGCGTGGCATCAAACCAGTGGCCTTCTTCCGCCACATAAAACTCCTGGCTGGCAATGGCCTGATTGCCTTGCTGGTCTTTGGCCTTGGCTACCAGTATCAGCTCGCCGCTGTCCGGTGCCGGATCATTGCAGCTCAAGAGACCATGCGCATCGGTGCTGCCGCTACAGATTTCCCCCAGGCGCTCGACCTTGGCGGTTTGCTCATAAGCATAAAAGCCACCCAGCATGCGCTTGCGGTAAGCGTGGGTCTTGCGGCTATAGGCTTCCACCGCCACCTTGCGGCCAGAGACAGGCTTGCCCGCCGTGTCTAGCGCCAGCACCTTGAAACTGAGCTTATCCTTGCTGGCGTAATAGCCTTCGCGCTTGATGCCCAGCGCCAGAGCCGAGGGCAGCACCAGAGCGCGGGTAGCCGCGGTGAGTATCTTGCCGTTGGGGTCTGAATACTCCATTTCAATTTCCAGCGCACGTGGCGCTTGGCCCTGCGGCAGCTTGTCAAAGCTGACGCGTGCCCCGCCGTGCTCATCCAGCGTCATGCTGACGCTGCGCGGCGCATAATCCTTGACCTGCGCAGTGCCTGAGCCCTCTTCCACCTCGGCTTCATAGTCATAAGGCTGTACCGCCTCTATGCCCAGCTTGGGCACGCTGCCACCGAAAGTGAAATCGTCATAGGCGGCAAATTGCTGCGGATAATCCACCATGCGGCTACGGAATTTCACTGGCGCACCTGCCGCAGCACCGCCTGCCAGATAATTCAGTTGCGCATCTATGCTCAACTGCCTGGCATTGACCACAGGCTGCGCTGGCGGCTTGAGTTGCGCCTGCATCAAAGGCACACGGTACTGCTCAACGCGGAAGCTGCCTGAATCCAGCCATTCGCCCTGGGTCTTCAGCGTCAGGCGGTAAGTGCCCAGCTTGGCCTCCTTGGGGATGACCCAAGTGGATGTACCCGCGCTGGCCGACCATTTGATTGGGACTTCATATTCCTCGCCACTGCCATCATGAGAAATCAGCACCACACTAGGATGCTCCTTGGGCAGCTTCAGCCCCTGGCTCGCGTGCAAACGCAGAAAGTGCTTCATGGACACCGTTTCGCCCGCGCGGAACAAAGGCCTATCCAGTACGGTATGTGCCAGCAAGGGTCTGGCGCTGGCGCCACCGCCCAGATTGAACTGCCAGGGGCTGATGCCGTCGTCCCAGGCCGAGCGCATAAAGGACATATCCTCGCCCTTGCGCGCTGTGACCAGCCAGCCTTCGCAGCCCTGGTATTCCCGCGCGGATACAGCCAATTCTTCATTGATATGCGCCATGCCCTGGGCATCGGTTTCGCCTTGCCATAGGGGGCGGCCATCGCAGGTGGACACGCGGATAGCGGCTTTGGCCACTGGCTTGGCATTGTCCAGCTGCGTCACCCACACCAGGGAAGATTCACGCCCGGCCTTGAGATGCACCGCCATATTGGTGACCAGGGCACTGGAAGCCACGTAATAAGGCTTGTTTTCTGCATGCAGCGCGGCCCCCAGCCTGTTACTGGCAAACTCCACCACATAGAAACCGGGTTTTTCCAGAGGAATGCCCAGCACCTCAAACGGCTTGTAGGCAGCTTGTTCAGGCGTCTGTTTGATCACGCTCAGGGGTAGCTTGATGGCTTGCGCATTGAATTCGGCCGCATGCTGCTTGCCCAGCAACAAGGGCAATTCACCTTCACGTGGATGACGCTCATGCTTCTTCTGAAATGCGCGATATTCCGCATCGTTATAGTTGTAGCGTTGACTCATGCGCAGCACCCACTCTGCCAGCACGCGGTCGTCATCACTATCCAGCCTGCCCAATAAACCCTGGCCAGCACTGGCCTTGCTGTTATTAGCAGCAGCTGATTTATTGCCGCTGGCCTTGTTTTCTGGCTGTTTTTGCGCAATCTGTAACTGCACACCCTGCACCTCGGCTTCCACATTGCGCACCGTCACTGGCAGCATGGGCTGGGCATTCAACTCCAGAATGCCGAAGCGGGAGGGGAATTTGATCAGCGGCGGGTCTTCATCAATCCTGACCTTGAGCGGGAAAGCCTGGGCGTTTTCCAGATGGCGGCCCGCATCGTCATGGAAATTGACTGGCAGGCTGATTTTGACTTCCTGATTGGGCTGGAACGGGCCGGGGAATTCCACGCTGTTAATGCTATCTTCACCCTCGTCCGCATTCAGCCTGGGTTCCATGCTGCCCTCAAGCCCATGCAGCCTGATGGCCTCTGCCAACGCCCGTGAGACCGGGGCGCTGAATGCCAGCACCAGTGGCCGTACCGGAATACAGCCCGCTTTTTCATTGGTTTTGCTACAGTGCGTGCGCGCACTAAAGGCCGGACGCACCTGGTAGGTCAGTTGCTGCTCATTGTTGGCCGCCAGGCCACTGACTGAGCGTATACCCTTGCCCCACACTAGAGTGACATCGCTACCCGTTGGCAGCTTGCGGCTACAGCGGGCCGCAATCAGCGGCAGCTCTTCTACCGCCTGCTTGTTATGGGCTGGTTTATCCCAGGCGCGGAACAAGGCTTTGATCTCATCGGCATTTTCGCGCAGCACCTGGCTGCGTTGCGTGCCATCCAGTATCTGCAGCGGTATGCGCTCACCCAACATGGGGATGCTGCAATAGGCGTGCTGCTGCACGCTGGCAATATCGGCGTGGGTATCCAGACCCAGCAAAAATATCTGCGCTTCATCAATATTGCTACTGCCCTGCCTGGGCAGCGTGCGCAACACCTGCGGCCCACCCGTATTGAAGCGATATTCGCCAGCCTGCAGGCTTTGCTGTGCGGGATTTTTTATGCCTGGCTTGGTCTTGAAACTACAGCTGAGGCCTGCGGGCAGATCTTCATCAAAATCATAGATCCAGTTTCTATCATCGGCCCAGCGGCCATGGCCTGTTGCCGGGCATTGAATCGTGAATGGATCAGGCAAACGCGGATCACCAAACGCCACCATGGGCGCGCTGAAGCGCGCGACCACCTGGCGCACGCCCTTGATTTCACCTTGGGGCGTGAAAGAGTCCACCTTGACCAAGGCAGCCACTCCTGCTGCCACTTCTTCAGCCACTACCTTGGACACTAACTCCGTCTTTAGCCCGCCCACAGAGAGCAGTAACAAGAGGCTAGCCGTCAGCAGTCGCAGTTTCATGGTGATCTCCCGGTGTTTTTTTATTGGTTGAGACTGAGGTTTAGCACTTTGGCAGCACTTTGCCCGCATTTGGCCCAGTCAGCGGACATGATAGTCTGGCCTACGCTGCGCCTACAAGCCAGAGCGAGATTTGTTCAGCTTGCGCAGCCATGTTGCTCAGCGCCTACAGTAGGCCAACACTGATACGGTGTAATTGTCAGATTCTGCATCTGTATTGCTCTGAGGTAAGCCAGGATAATCAGCGTACTTGTCCAAGAAAGTGTCCTGCATGCCCATCCTAGAACTCCAGCCCCTTAACAAGCGCGATTACCAAGTGAGGCTTGGCCATACTGAGGCTGATACCGATTTAGCCAGCAACAGCCAGTCCACGGTGTTGCGCATGAGCGTAGAGCAGATGTTCAGCGTGAATTTTTATCTTGAAAGCGAGCGCATCGCCTGCCTGCGCTTTGAGTCGCTATCTTCACTCAACAATCTGGAATTGAACCCCATCTACAAACTGCGCGAGGAATCGCTGGATCATCCGCTGGTGGCGGCAGATGCCGCGCCATTGCGGCTGGCGGCTATAGAGCATTATTTGGCTTATACCAATGGCAAGCTGGTGGGTCATGACAAGCTAATCAGCCCAGCGCAGGCGGCTGATCAAAGCCTTTAGCCCCTGCCCAGGCGGCAAATTTGTCCGCCGCCTGACCAGGGTGAGCTTTAGCCTTCGATTTTTTCGTGGGCGTTTTGTACGCCGCGCTTCCAGTAACTGGCTACGCGCAGATAGCGTTTATCCAGCGCATGCTGCTGTAGCAGAATCTCGCGCACCGCCTGCATGCTGCTATATTCCCCAGCCGCCCAGACAAAGCCACGCCCTGCAGGAGGCTGCCACTGCCGCAGTGCTGCCAGCAAGTCCTGATCGCTTCCAGCCTCACGGTATAGCCACTGCACTTGTACTGTTACAGCGCTTACTGTTGCAGCGCTAACTGTTGCAGCGCTTGTTTCTGGTAAGGCAATGCGTGCGGCGGCGTTTTCTACCTCCAGCAGCACTGTGACCTGCGAATCTGCTGGCAACTCCTCCAGCCTGCGGCCTATGGCAGGCAGTGCGGTTTCGTCGCCTATCAGCAACCACCAATCGAATGACTGGTTTAATACCCTAGAGCCTCTAGGGCCGCCTATGCCCAGATACTGGCCTGGTTTGACTTGCGCTGCCCAACGCGCGGCCGGGCCAGAGTGTGTGGCCCCCAGCTCGGGGTGAAAGGCAAACTCCAGATCCAGCTCGCCTGCGATGGGGTCAAATCGCCGTGGCGTGAAATCCCGCGCTTCCGGCTTGGCCACGCCCGCAGCAAATACCGGGCCTTCTGCGCCCATGCTGGGCAACACTGGCTTGTCCTCCCCAGGCTGCGGGAAGAACACTTTGACATGGTCATCAAAAGCGCTAGAGGCAAAATCGTGTAAATCCTCCCCGGCCAAAGTCACCCTGACCATGCTGGCAGACAGCGGTTGTATGGCCTTGACCTGCACCAATCTAAATTTCAATGCATGGCGTACCCGGGTAAACAGGCTGTCTGTACTCTTATCCTCAATCTGATTTTCACCAGTCCTGCCTGCTGACTCACTCACCATGCTCCCCTCCTTGGCTAGCATTAGCTTGCTCTATCTCGTCCGCAGCGCGCTGCAATATTTCCGCCACGCGTAGTTGTTCCGCCGCATCTGGCATTTGCCGTGCATACAGCGCACGCTTGATGGCATAACGCGCCTTGATCAGTTCAGGCAGCCAGCCATCCAGCTCGCTGTTTTCATCCACCGCCTCTCCGGCAAAGGCGCGACGCACTGAATCCATTTTGTGCGCCATATGCTTGAGCTTGCCGAGGATGAGGTCTACCCGCTCGCGCTGGCTTTGCAGGTATTCACGCCCGGCAGCGGCCAGGGCATAACGCTTGCGGCTGCCTTCGGTTTCCACGGTGGCGTAATCAATTTCTTCCAGATAAGTCAGCGCCGGATACACCATGCCCGGGCTGGGGCTGTAAAAGCCATTGGAATGTTCGCTCAAGGCTTTGATCAGCTCATAGCCATGGCGCGGCTGCTGTTCAATCAGCGCCAGCAGCAAAAGCTGCAAATCCTCTGAAGAAAACTTGCGGCCACGCGGCATATCGTCGCCAAAGCCGCGCCCGCCCCGACCTGAACCTGCGCCATGGACATGGCCGCCTCTACGCCCATGTCCTGCAGCATGCAGCGGGTGCTGGCAGTGCCTACCATGCTTGAAAACATGCTGAAAAAACTGTGCTTGCATCACATGCTCCTTAAATCAAAACATATCTTACGATATATATCTTAAGATACAAATGCAAGCGGTTTTATCAAGCTAGGCGTGCTTTGCTCTGCTGAATAAAGCGGCAAGTATGCAAAAGAAAAACCCCGAGCAGAACACTGGACGGGGTGATGCAACGCATTGCTGACAACAGATATAGCGCTAGCACATACTCACTTCTTGCTAATGGTGGTCAGCTCCTTATCATCGGTATCCACCACAAACACCGCCAGCAGTTTTGCCTTGGCTGTTTTGCTGGCATTGGCGCTCACACCATGTTGATCTCCGGGCAGTTCGCTAAAGCTTTCTCCCACTTGATAGACTTTTTCTGGCCCGTCATTGACCTGGCTGCGGATTGCGCCTTCCAGCACCGTGGCATAGATAAAGGCCGAAGGTGCATGGGTGTGAGCAGGCGTAGCGCCACCTGGGCCATACTCCACCAGCACACCCTTGATGCTTTTACCGGGCACATTGGGTAGTTCATGCTCATACACCACGCTGACCTTGGCATGCTGTGCATGCCCACCATCATGGGCCCATGTTTGGCTGGACAGACTCAAGAGCAGGGCAATACTGAATACACTGATTTTCATGATCGTTTCCTGGTAATGGATGAGGGTTTATTGCAGCCAGTCACTGAAGCGGCTGGCACCTAGCAAGGCGTTGGGGCGCACAGGCACTAACTCGTCATGGGTCAAGGGTGTGCCGAAGTAGGTGGCATCAGCATCGGCAATCACCTGGCGGCCATCCTGTTTGGCAGCAAAATAGCGGCTCACCAGCTGGGCTATCTGCAATTTGTCTGGCCCGGCCAAGTCGATAATGCCGTTGGCAGGCGCGGACTTGAGCAGCTCAGCCAAGGCGCTGACCACATCGGCTGAAGCCACAGGCTGGATCAGGGCGGTGGGCATGCGCACGCTATTGCTATCTGCCTGGTTGCCAGATTCAGCTATGGCGGCAATAAACTCAAAGAACTGGCTGGCACGCAGAATGGTATAAGGCAGGCCGGACTCGGCGATGAGCTTTTCCTGCACCAGCTTGGCACGGAAATAACCACTGGCCTGCAAGCGCTCAGTGCCCACTACCGATAGCGCAATATAGTGCTTTACCCCGGCGCGCTTGGCGGCGGCCAGCGCGTTGGTGCTGGATGCAGTGAAGAATTCCATCACCGCCTGATCTTCAAAGCTAGGCGCATTGCTCACATCTATCACCACTTCCCTGCCACTGACAGCTGCCACCAGCGGTGCCCGTCACGCTATTGATGCCGGTGCTGCGTGAGGCGGCGATCACATCATGTCCCTGCTGTTGCAAAACGCTAACCAGTTGCTTGCCTATCAAACCACTACCACCAATGACGATGACTTTCATTTGAATCTCCCATATCGATTTTTGAAAAATCCTGACTGGCTAGCTGTCATGCCGTGCAGGAGTCGTTGCATCACAGGTGTTAATGTAATGCAGACATGTCATCATCAAGAGTGGCAAGAATGCTGCAAATAACTAGGCCATGATGGGGGTGGTGGATTTGCGGTATTGGTCAGAGCTTCAAATGCATCAAGCCCGCAATTGCGGGCTTGATGCTGTGGTCACTACTTACTTAATGCTATTTACCATGCTTAATGCTATTTGCCTTGCAAGCGTCGGCTAAAGCTCACGCTGTAAACGCCGGGGCGTGCCTTGAGGATGGGGTCATCACTGGCCTCTATGCCATCTACCAGATTAAGTGGGCTGAACATCACGGTTTTCTGCAATTCATCGCCATCGGCGCGCAGCTTTTCCACCGTCAACGTGCCCAGCTCTACCACTTGCCTGTCTTCAGGCCAGCTTACCGTGGCATCGTTGAG
Source organism: Methylobacillus glycogenes JCM 2850 (assembly GCF_000617925.1). Taxonomy (GTDB): domain Bacteria; phylum Pseudomonadota; class Gammaproteobacteria; order Burkholderiales; family Methylophilaceae; genus Methylobacillus; species Methylobacillus glycogenes. Next base: position 118,491 of record NZ_BAMT01000008.1, on the reverse strand, counting down.
CTGATCGCCCTCCTTGGCAATCTGCACCGAGATACGGTAGCTATAGGCACCCTTTTGCAAGCGCTGGGTCAGTTCGTTCTTCAGGTAATCCTGCTCCACGGCCTTGGCGGCTTCAGCACTGAGGAACTTGGGGCCTTGCTCAGGCACGATGCGGTAGCGGCCATAATGCGTCTCGCCCTTGGCATTGGTGAACTTGAAGGCATTGACGCCAAAGAAGCTCTGGCTGGCAAAGCTCTCGGGCAGCGGTTTGGGCGTGGTGACAAAACGCAGGGCTGCCGGATGACTGCCGAGGAACTGCTCTATAGGCTTGGGTTGCGGTGCATCCGGGCCTGAAGCCGCCACTGCCTGCAGCAGGCCAAGAAACTCTTCCGGGGTAGAAGCCGGGAAGCTATTGATGGAAATGCACACCAGGTCTGCATTTTCATCATTGGGCAACTGGAAGCGGATGGCAATGCCCTTGGGGAAGGCATTGGGGTCATTATCTGCACTGGCTGGCACGCCACCCGCATTGGAGTAGCGCAACAACACCGGATGGCGCTGATTGAATATCTCTGCCTTGGTAATGCTGGCGGCAGAGGCAGCCGGGGTGAAGTAACCCTCAGCCATCACGCCCTTGGCATGATTGGCACGGAAGCCTGGGTGCGGCCCGGCTGAAAGCTGGGTCAGGGTATCTACCAGTTGCTCGGTGACGGGCTTGGCAGCATCTGCGGCCCAGGCCGGGTTAAGGGGAAGAATGAGCGAGGTCATGAGGGTAAGCTTGCTCAGGGAAAGCTTGTTAACTGATCTGCTAATGTGAACCATGATGCTGGACTCCTGTTTGCGTTATCGCGGGCTGACATCAGCCTGCGCTCCCTTGGCATACTGGCGTAGCCAAGCACTGGGTTTTCAAGTTTTAGGTTTTGTTGTTGCAACAATGCAGTGGACTGGCATTGCTTAAGGCGCAGTACGGACTTGTTACCAATCAATCCGTACTGCTGAGCATAGCCGCATTTCCCTTTTTTGTTCAGGGGGTTGTGCGGATTTATTTTGCTTGCAAGGTGTTGTATGCCGTCATCAGGTTGCGGTAATCCGGAATATGGTTGGAGCACAGCGCACCCAGGCCTTCAATATCATTGCGCCAGTCACGGTGCAGCTCACATGCCATGCCAAACCAGGTCATGATTTGCGCCCCGGCGGCCGACATTCTGTCCCAGGCTGCATCGCGGGTCATGGCATTGAAAGTGCCGGAAGCATCGGCCACCACAAACACTTCAAAACCTTCTTCAATCGCTGACAGTGCCGGGAAAGCCACGCAGACTTCGGTAACCACCCCGGCAATAATCAGCTGCTTCTTGCCCGTGGCCTTGACCGCCTTGACGAAATCTTCGTTATCCCAGGCATTGATCTGGCCAGGTCTGGCGATATAAGGCGCATCGGGGAACATCTCTTTTAGTTCAGGCACCAGCGGGCCATTGGGGCCAGTCTCAAAACTGGTGGTGAGTATGGTGGGCAGGTTGAAGAACTTGGCAGCATCCGCCAGTGCCAGCACATTGTTCTTGAACTTGTCCGGGTCTATATCGCGCACCAGGGATAAGAGGCCAGCCTGATGGTCTACCAGCAAAACTGCAGCGTTGTCACGGTCCAGACGTACGTAAGGTTTAGTCATTTTATTGCTCCCAAATAGGTTTAGATAAAGTTAAAAACTACTTAAAAAATATTGCTACTCGCGTTGAAACGCTTACCAGAACGACTGAGCACTCAGGCAAAACGGCCATTGTTGTAATCGGCGATAGCCTGATCGATCTCTTCCCAGCTATTCATCACAAACGGGCCATGGCCAACCACGGGTTCATTCAGTGGCGCGCCGTTAAGCAGCAGGATGACGCTGTCTTCACTGGCCTCAATTTCCAGCTCACTGCCCTCACGCTGCATTACCGCCAGTTCGGCAGGGCGTATGGTGTGTACATCGCCCAGACGCACGGCGCCATGCAGCACAAACAGCGCAGTGGTATGCCCGGCAGGCAGGGTGAAGTGCGCACGATTACCCGCATTGAGCCTGACATCCCATACATTCATGGGGCTGAAGGTCTTGGCTGGGCCAGACTTACCCTGGTATTCCCCGGCAATCACGCGCACCTTGCCTTCACCTTCTGCCAGTGCAACTTCAGGGATCTGGCTAGCCAGAATGCCTTGGTAACCTGGCTGTGCCATCTTGTGCTTGGCGGGCAGGTTGACCCAGAGCTGTATCATCTCGAAAGGGCCACCACGCCTGGCGTAATCGTCACCGTGGTATTCCTCGTGAATGATGCCAGCGCCTGCTGTCATCCACTGCACATCACCGCGGCCTATGGTGCCCCCGGCATTGGTGGAGTCGTGGTGGGCAACCTCACCGTCATACACGATGGTGACCGTCTCGAAACCGCGATGCGGGTGCTGGCCTACGCCCTTGCGTTGCTCTGTAGGCTCAAATTCGGCTGGGCCTGCGTAATCCATCAGCAGGAAAGGCGACATTTCTTCATGGATATCACGGTAAGAAAAGATGCTTTGCACCGGGAAACCATCACCTACCCAATGACGACCATTGCTGCGTTTGATGAAAGCTAATTTTTTCATGCTGTGCTCCTGTTCAATGTGGTGTTTGCCTTAACTCGTTTAATGCCTGAGTTGATGGTTCACACTTTAAGCACATGACATTAATGACACTAGATGGTTAAATGCGAAATTACTTTTCCATTAAATGAACAATTGCATTTAGCACCTGTGTTCAAACTATCAAAGCTAGGTCTATGGACTTCAATGAAACCGCCGTTTTTGTACGCGTAGTGCAAGCTGGGGGCTTTAGTGCCGCAGCGCGCCAGCTCAATCTGCCCACTTCTACCGTCAGCACACGCGTGGCACGTCTGGAAAAACGCCTGGGCGTAACCCTATTGCAGCGCACCACGCGCAAATTGCACCTGACCGAAGCTGGCCACGCCTACTTCGAGCATGCCGCGCTGGGCCTGGGTTATATGCTGGAAGCCGAGGCGGCACTGGATGCCGCACGCAAACAGCCACAGGGCAGGCTCAAGGTCACTGCCCCGGCTGACCTGGGTGATAACCTGCTCTCCAACCTGCTGATTGCTTTGCAGGATCAACATCCGCTGCTGGAGCCAGAATTAGTATTGACCGATCGCTATATAGACCTGGTTGCCGACGGGGTAGACGCGGCCATCCGTACTGGGGCCTTGCGCGATTCCAGCCTGGTGGCGCGGTCGCTAGGCACCATACGCTGGGCCTTGTTTGCCACCCCGGCCTATCTTGAACATGCACCCAGGCTGCAAGAGCCGCAGGACCTCAACCAGCACCGCTGCCTGCAATTCACCCCCATGGGCCGCGATAGCTGGACGCTGCATAAAGGCGATAGCAGCATCACCTTGCCCTTGAGCGGTAAACACATCGCCAACAGCATAGGCGTGATACGCGCCATGGCCTTGCGGGATCAGGGTGTGGCCCTGTTGCCCACCTTTGCCTGCAAGCCCGGACTGGGTGGCGAAGCCTTGCAGCAGGTGCTGCCGCAATGGCAAGGCGCGGCTGACCCTGTGCATCTGGTTTATCCACGCCAGCGCTTTATGCCGCCCAAACTGCGCGCCCTGATAGAAATTGCCCAGCAACAGCTCAAGCCCTGGTTTGAGGAAGGGGTGTTTTTAGTAGATAGAACTTGAGAGGCCAGGCTTGAACATGGTTAGACATACCTGAGACATGGATAGGCCAAAGTTGCATCCGGTATGGGCTAGCGCCGGGCTAAGCCTGCATTGACTGGCTTATACTGTCGCCCATGAACACCCCCGCCCCCTCGTCGCGCCGTGCAGCTTTGATTCTGCTGCTGATCCTGGCCTTGCCACCCTTGTTCTGGGCGGGCAATTTCATCGTCGCGCGCGCCGTGCATGCGCAAATCCCTCCGGTAACGCTCTCGCTGGGGCGCTGGCTGATTGCCCTCTTGTGCATATTGCCGTTTGCTTTATCCGCGCTGCGCCGTGATTACCGCCAATACTGGCAATATCGCTGGCGTTTACTCGCGGTTTCCACAGTAGGTGTTGCCGCATTCAACACCCTGGTCTATACAGGCTTGCATGACACCACGGCCACCAATGGCACTTTGCTCAATTCCTGCATCCCGATTTTTATCCTGCTGTTCGGCGCGCTGTTCTACAAGCTGCCGCTGCAAGCCAGGCAATTGCTGGGGCTGGCGCTGTCTCTATGTGGCGTGTTGACGATTATTTTTCAGGGCGAATGGTCACATGTGCTCAAGCTCAAGTTTTCTCACGGTGATCTCATCATTCTGCTGGCCATGGTGTGCTGGGCTTTTTACACACTATGGCTGCGTGAACTGCCGCCACAGCTGAGCCGTATAGGCTGATGGCAGTGCAAATCATGATAGCTATCCTGCTGTTGCTGCCGCTGTATTTCTGGGAACGCGCAGTCGGCCCGGCGCCGCTATGGAACACTGAGACCGCCTGGGCGCTGGCCTATGTCGGCATTTTTCCATCGGTGATTGCCTACACGCTGTATATCACTGGCGTGGCGCGCGCCGGGGCGGCCAAGGCGGGTTTGTTTATTCATTTGATGCCAGTGTTTGGCACGCTGCTGGCCATGACATTCCTCGCTGAATCATTCCAGCTTTATCACCTGCTAGGCATCGCGGCCATACTCTGCGGCCTGACTATTTCTACCCGCCCAAGCACTGCCTAGCCCAGCTCTGATGCCTTTGAGCCTGTAGCGTCAAAAGCAACAGCCCATGCCAGTAATCCAGCAGTCGCTGATGCCTGAGCATCAAGGCTCAGCTTGAGTTGCTGGCGTCCATCTGCCTTTTTGTACCCATCACCCATCATGGCGCGGCCTATAAACCATTGATTTATATTCTGACCTTTATTTTCTGCACACCCTGATGTCTCTTTGACTCCCCCTCTGGAACAGGCTTTGCTCTCTAGTTGCCATTCGCGCTTTCAAGGGACCACCCAATTGCGCTGCCAACACTAAAAATAATGGGAGCCTGTTTTGATTTACCAAAGAACTACCTTACATAGGGGAATTGCCTTAGCCCTTGCCACTTTAAGCCTGCCTGCCACAGCGGCAGAGCCGACACTGGCCTCGGGAGAAAACCTGGACAGCGTGGTGGTGCTGGGTACGCGCCGCAATGATGTCACCGCGCTGGAAAGTGCCGCGCCTGTTGATGTGATCAACCAGCAACAGCTATTAAGTTCTGGTGCCACTACCTTGGGCCAGGCCTTGGCTGCGCTCAATCCTTCTTTCACCTTCCCGCAAAACACCAATGGCGCGTTTGCGCAGGAAGTGCCGACAGGGGCTTCATTGCGCGGCCTGGCTTCCGATCAGGTCTTGGTACTGGTCAATGGTAAGCGCCGACATACTGGCTCTACTGTCACGCGGCAAAACTATGCCGCACGCGGTGGCGTACCGGTAGATATCAGCCTGTTCCCACTGGATGCCATAGAGCGGGTGGAAATTCTGCGCGATGGCGCTTCGGCGCAATATGGCTCTGACGCGATTGCCGGGGTAATCAATATCGTGCTCAAGGGCAGCGATGCGGGTGGCCGCATAGGCTATCGCCAGGGCGAATACAAGAAAGGCGATGGTTTATCGCGCAAACTCAGCGGCTGGAAAGGTTTCAGCCTGCCCAATGATGGCTTCCTCACGCTGAGCTTTGATGCCGGTGAGGCCGACCCCGCCAATGATACCAATCCTGATACTCGTCTCCCCGCCAGCAATCCGCTGCGCGATTGGCGCTTTGGCGTGGGCCGGGTGGCAGATCAATACAATCTGTTGCTGAACAGCGAGCTACCGCTAAACAATCAGTGGACGGCCTATGCCTTTGCTACCTGGTCGCACAAGAACAGCGATGCGGAAGCCGCGGTGGTGCTACCCACTGACCGTCGCAATATTCCCTCGGTATATCCCAATGGCTACTGGCCGGTAACGCGTTACCGCCTAGAGGATTACGCCGCTACAGGTGGCCTGCGCTATGAAGATGACGCACTCGGGCGTTTCGATCTTTCCGCCAACTATGGGCGCAATGAGGTGGATTCCACCTATTACAACACTCTCAATCCCAGCTGGGCCCCACCTCGCCTACCCGCTTCCATACTGGCACCCGTATCAACTCACAGGCCAACCTGAGTCTGGACTGGGCCAAGGATCTGGCCGTGGATGCCTTGTATAAGCCATTGACGGTTTCCGGTGGAGTGGCCTGGCGCGGGGAGCGTTACCAGCTCAAGTCCGGTGAGGCTGCCGCTTCAGAGAATCGCTGGTACCCTCACCCTGGCGGTGGTTTCTATCCGCCTGCAAGTTCCGGCGTTACACCCGGAGATGCCGATACGCTGACACGTAGTGTATTTGGCGGTTATCTGGGCCTGGAAGCGCAGATCACCAAGAAACTGCAATCCGGGGTGGCCTTGAGGTCTGAACACTATTCCGATTTTGGCAGTACCACCAACGGCAAATTCACCCTGCGTTATGACTTCACGCCCAAGATTGCGCTGCGCGGCAGTATCAGCAGTGGTTATCGTGCGCCTTCGTTGGTACAGGCGGGCTTCCAGTCTTCTGGCATTCAAATCGTGCAGAGTGGCAGTGTGTATAACGCTGTGTTGCAACGTACGCTACGTGCCGATAGCCCAGAAGCCGCAGCTTTGGGTGGCAAGGCCCTCAAGCCCGAACGCTCAGAAAATCTGTCGCTGGGTCTGGTGTTCCGCCCGCTAGAAGACGCCAGCATCACGCTGGATGCCTATCACATCACGGTACGTGACCGCATCACGCCATCAGAAAACCTCACCGGTAGAGACGTGGAGGCCGCACTCATAGCATCTGGGATCAACGGGGTGAACAGCGCGGTTTTCTTCACCAATGTGCTGGATACCCGCACAGAAGGCATAGAACTGGCAGGCCGTTACCGCTTCAACTTGAGCGTAGGCGCGCTGGAAGTCAATGCTGGTTTCGCCCGCACCCGTACCGAGGTCATTGAAGCGCGTGGCGTAGGTTCCCTGGCCTCTAGCCGCATCGTCGGGCGCGGTGCGCTGGGGGCACTGGAAGATAACGTGCCAGAAAACAAGTTTATCCTCGGTCTACGTTATACCTTGGGCGGTTTCCAGGCCGTATTCAACCAGCGGCGCTATGGCGAATACACCACGCGCAGCACGGTGGCCAGCGGCGATCAAACCTTCTCGGCACAGTGGATCAGTGACCTTGATCTGAGCTATCGCTTTAGCCAAGGCGTACGCGTCGCCGTCGGTGCCCAAAACCTGTTTGATAGCCATCCGGACAAGCTGCCCCCCTCTGCTAACAGCACCACCAATCCTTATGCCATCGCCAAATACTCCACGGTGTCACCTGAGGGCCACCAGGGCGCGTTCTACTATGCCAACCTGAGCTACGACTTCTGATGCGGCTCAAACTCTGGCAAACACTGGCGCTGACCTGGCTGTTATGCCTGGTCAGTGCTGGCGCGCAGGCACAAACCCAAGTAGAAGCAAAGCCGCTGGATTCTGGCGGCATTGCCCAGGGCCTGGATAAGCTAGCGGTGCTGGGCAGCGTGCTGTATATCGCCGCTCACCCCGATGACGAGAACACCCAGCTACTGGCCTGGCTGGCGCAGCAAAAGCACTACCGCACTGCCTATCTTTCGCTGACGCGTGGCGATGGCGGGCAAAACCTGCTGGGCGATGAACAGGGTATCCCCCTGGGGCTGATCCGCAGCCAGGAATTGCTGGCGGCACGGCGTGAAGATGGCGCGGAGCAATATTTCACCCGCGCGCGCGATTTTGGTTTTTCCAAACGCGCGGATGAAACCCTGGAGATCTGGCAGCAGGAACGCATACTCGGCGATATCGTCTGGTTGATTCGCAAACTTCAGCCTGATGTCATCATCACGCGCTTCCCGGAAGATGCCAGGGCCGGGCATGGTCAGCACCAGGCCTCGGCCATATTGGCCAGGCTGGCGTTTGCTGCTGCGGCAGACCCGCAACGTTTTCCGGAGCAATTGCAGGAAGTCGCCCCCTGGCAGGCCAAGCGCCTGGTGTGGAATACCTGGGAATCCTTTTTGGGTAGCGGCAGCACGCGCAGCCCCGAGCAATTGCGCATAGATGTTGGCGGCTATAACCCCAGGCTGGGCAAGAGTTATGGCGAAATTGCCGCATTGAGCCGTAATCATCACCAGAGCCAGGGCTTTGGCAGCCGCGCATTGCGTGGGCATGTCTGGGAAACCTTTGCCTGGCAGGCTGGCCAGCCTTTGCAAAATACCCTACTCGAAGGCATAGATACCAGCTGGGGCCGGGTAGCCCAGGCGCAGGCTCTTGCCCGCCAGATTACCCAACTACGCCAGGGCTATGACCCAGACCAACCCGCCAACTCCATACCAGCGCTGCTGGCCGTGCGCAAAAGCATTGCCGCCTTGCCTGAGGGTTATTGGCGCACACAGAAACTGCAAGAGACCGAGCAATTGATTCTGGCTGCCGCCGGGGTCTGGATAGGCAGCTTCGCCGAGCGGGCACATTATGCGCTGGGCGAGGAGATAGCGGTCAAGACCAGCCTGGTGGTGCGTGGCCCTGTGCCTGTGGCATTGCTTGCCATCAATCAAATAGCCCAGCACACGCTTCTGCAACAGGATGAAGTGGTGCAGGTGAACACCCAGCTTCAGCCCAAGCGCATCAGCCAGCCATACTGGCTGCGGGCCCGGCCAGATGAAGGTGCGTTTGCGCTGGCAGCGCAAAACCAGCTGGCGCAAGCCTGGGCCGACGATGCACCTGAGCAGAGCATCACCCTGGCTGTAGCTGGCCAGACCCTGACCTTGACCCAGCCTGTGCTTTACCAGCGCCTGGACCCACTGCGCGGCGAAGTCAGCAGAGCCGTACAAGTAACGCCGCCTGTGAGCATCAAGCTGGAAAACCAGGCTTATCTGATTCCGCTGGCTAGCAGGCACAATATCCAGCTCAGTCTGCAAAGTTTGCGTGAGCCAGGCTTGAATCAAGCAGGTTTGAGTCAGAAAGACACAAGTCAGAACATAACTGGCACGCTGAAAGTGCAGGCACCGCCAGGCTGGCAGGTGAGGCCACAGCAGCAGGCCTTTAAGCTAGGCTCCGGCCAACGCAGCCAGGTGACACTGGAGGTGCAAGCCCCCAGCAGCGCCAGTGCGGGTGATCTCAAGCTGGAGGTGGAGATAGATGGCAAGCAGTTTGCGCTGGAGCAAAAAACCATCGCCTATGCCCACATTGCCGAGCTGGACTGGTTTGCCCCCGCCGAGGCCAGACTGGTCAGCCTAGATATCAAAACCGGGGGCCGTAATATTGGCTATATCCCCGGCGCGGGCGATAAAGTGGCAGCGGCGCTGAAACAGCTGGGTTATACCGTGACGGAGCTGGATAGCAGGACACTGGCCCAGGAAAACCTCCAGCGCTTTGACGCCATTATCACCGGGGTGCGCGCCTACAACGTGGATGCCAACCTCGCCGCAGCCCATGCGCCACTGATGGAATATGTGAGTCAGGGTGGGGTATTGCTGGCGCAATACAACAACCTCAGCCCAGCCCCTGCCAGCGCTATCGGCCCTTATCCTTTCCAGCTTTCCCGCGCCAGGGTGAATGAGGAAAATGCGGCGGTGCGCCTGTTACAGCCAGAACATCGCTTGCTCAACACGCCCAATCGCATTGGCACTGACGATTTTGCAGGCTGGGTGCAGGAGCGCGGCTTGTATTTTGTCAGCCAGGCCGACCCGCGCTACGAGCATTTACTGGGCATGCATGATCAGGGCGAGGCCGAGCTGGACGGCGGCCTGATTACTACCACCCTGGGTAAAGGGCGGTTTATTTATGCGCCCTTGGCGTTTTTCCGCCAATTGCCCGCAGGGGTTCCCGGGGCTGCCAGATTGTTGGCCAATCTTTTGGCCAGGGACGATGTCATCAAAGGTAATGATTAGATGACATCATCTGGTGACATCAGCAGAGACCATCAGCCACCTATGAGCAAAATAGACATTGAGCCGCTGCAAGACTTAAGCCCAGGCATGTTTGCGCTGGAACAAGCGGCCCAGGCTGAAGGTTTCAGGTTTATCAGCCGCTTGATCAGCGAATGGCAAAGTGGCGTGCAGCGCTTTGATGCCCCTGGCGCATGTCTGCTGGCAGCTTATCTGGACGGCAAGCTGGTGGCGGTGGGTGGGCTGACACCTGACCCTTATGCCCATGAGGCCGACATAGGCAGAATACGCAGGCTATACGTCACACCTACAGCCCGTGGGCGGCAGATTGGACAAACCCTGTTACAGCGCCTGTTGGCACATGCAGGCCCACACTTCAGCCTAGTGCGGGTGTTGACCGATACCACCGCAGGGGATGTGTTTTACCTGCGTTACGGCTTTCAACGTATTAAAGACCCTCATGCCAGCCACGCCCTGCGATTAAGTCTATCCTGAGATTGCAGGCGGCAAGGCCTGTATTTTTCCTGCTTGTTACCATACCTACCCCCCTCTTTTTAGGGTAGCCCCATCTCTCTTTATTCCCTGTCCAGATTCATAGTCTGGTTCTAGTCCCATGGCTGGCTAGTCAAATCTAATGCCGACTTTTACACTGTCGGCGCCTCGACATATGTGCCGGGATTTCTACGCCAGCACAGCCGTGTTACTGCATTTAAGTCCCTAAAAAATTTCACTTTTATCAGATATCTCCGCATTTTCTGCTGGCATGTAATTCGCTTAATGTTCCCGGCACCATTGTCTGAGTTACCCCTGATTGCAACCATAGAGTAAATGCCATGACTGAAACTTCCATCCTGGGCAGCACCGATCCCGAGGTTTACAAAACCTTGCTGGAATCCACCAAGGCGATTCCCTGGAAAATCGACTGGAAGACGCTGAAATTTGCCTATGTTGGGCCGCAGATTGAGGCCTTGCTGGGCTGGACGCCGGAAAGCTGGGCCAGCGTGGACGATTGGGCTGCACGTATGCACCCGGAAGACAGGGCCTGGGTGGTGGATTTCTGTGTGTCGCAATCGCAATCCGGCACCGATCATGAGGCCGATTACCGCGCCCTGACCAAGGATGGCCAGTATGTCTGGATACGCGATGTGGTGCATGTGGCACGCAATGCAGCGGGTGAGGTAGAAGCCTTGATCGGCTTTATGTTTGATATCAGCGAACGCAAGAAAACCGAGGAACAGCTGCTGAAAATGCAGAAAGAGCTGGAGGAGCTTTCCTTCAAGGATGGTTTGACCGGGGTGGCCAACCGCCGCATGTTTGATTCCATCATGGAAATTGAATGGGCCAATGCCAGGCGCAATGGCCAGCCTTTATCACTGGTGATTTTTGATATTGATTTCTTCAAGCAGTACAACGATCACTACGGCCATATTCAGGGCGATGAGTGCCTGAAGCGCGTGGCAAGCTTGCTGGCCAGCAGTGCCGCACGCGCGCGGGATTTCTTTGCCCGCCTGGGCGGTGAGGAGTTTGTGCTGGTGCTGCCAGAAACCGATGCTCAGGCGGCGCAGGTGGTCGCCAATCGCTGCCGCAACCTGATTTTCAAGGCGCAGATTCCCCATGCGCAATCATCGTTAGGTGATTACCTCACGGTCAGCATGGGGGTAGGCACCATTATCCCCGGTGTGCAGGACCAGGCCTTGAGCTTTGTAGAGCAGGTGGACAAGCGTCTTTACCTCGCCAAACAGCGTGGCCGCAATGCCATCGTTGACTCGCAATAAATCCGCCGCTGCTTTGCATGGATTCTGTCACTGAATTCGGGTAGATACCCGGCATTTCACCGTGCAATTAGGGTGAATTTCGCAAGAAAAATCAGCGTCTGCTAGTCCAACCGGACTAATTCCCTTAATTTTTATAGGGAATTATGTCAGCCGCTATTGACACTCATTTTGGAGCCTTACTATCATAAGCCGTAACATGCTACTGATTAAAGAATTACCGACCTCAGAGTCGTTGAAGAAATTTGCCGGACACTTCCCCGAAGCGGATATTGGTGCCATCTGGGAATTCGTCAATATTTTGCGCGCCGCCTCCGATATGTCGGACGCCCTAGACAAGATGCTGGCCCAGCACGGCCTGCTGCAAGGCCGCTGGTGGGTGCTGGTGTTACTGCTGCGCGAAGACAATCTCAGCTCCTCACCCTCAGAACTGGCAGAAAAAGCCGGGGTCACCAAGGCCACCATGACCGGATTTATCGACGGCCTGGAAAACGAAGGCCTGGTGAGCCGCCTGACCGACCGCAAGGACAGGCGCAAGCTCAAGATCAAGCTCACCGCCACCGGGCGCAAAAAGCTGGATGAGGTGATGCCTGTGTACTACACCCGTGTTGCTGCGCTGATGTCCACACTTACCCAGGAGCAGCGCCAGTTGATTGTGCAATATATGCAGAATCTGGGCGCACACGCCGATCTGTTGAAGTAATGTCCTGCAGCCTTGGGCTGCAGGCAGTGTTTGCATCTTTCCTTGTTTGAATCTTTCCTTGTTTAATCTTTAAGCCTCCTCCCTACTCCTCCTCTGCCCTTGAGCGCCTTACTTCAAGGTTGGCTAGTCCACACTTGCCCAGATTACAGTTCAGCGCATGTCATCACTCACCCAGCGCAATGACATGCGCTAGCCTGGACTTTTAGGCACGGATTTACCCTGCGGCATCAAGGCCTTGTAGGACTGCGTTACCCGCCACTGTCAGACGGCTCCTACAAAACCCCCTGTTCAGGTTTTTTAGCGAAAAAATCCCGTGTTTTTAACGACTTTAACTACCTTTAGACGCTTAAGCTAGGCTAGGTTTCGGTTACACTAGCGCATCTTGAAAACGCGGGAACCCCCATGTCCGGACAGTCCACGATAGATCAAAACAGCTTCAAGCGTATCTTGCGGCGCAACATCGTGTTGCCCTTGGCGGTGGGTATTGCCAGCGCAGTGATGTTCATCATCCTGGTGATGAATCTGCTGTCGTCAATGAACTGGGTTGAACATACCGAACGCGTCATCGGCAAGGCACAGGAAATTTCCAAGCTCGCGGTCGATCTTGAGAGCGGCATGCGCGGCTACCTCATCAGTGGCGAAGAAAGCTTTCTCACCCCCTATGTTGTCGGCAAAGCCCGGCTACAGGCTGAAGTCAGCAGCCTGCTGCAACTGATTAGCGACAACCCAGCCCAGATAGACAGGTTAAGGCGCATACAGGCGCAGGCTGAGCAATGGAATGTGTATGCCAGCAATGCCATAGAGATGCGGCGCAAGCATGAAGATTATGCCGGGCTGGTACGTGCCGGGCGCGGAAGATGGAATTTGACGAAATCCGCAAGGAGCTGGGCGCGTTTATCGATGTCGAGCAGCGCTACCTCAAGGAGCGTAACGATGCCGCACGTTCCACCATTCTGTTCTCGCTGATTTCCTATCTGATTTTCGTATTGGGCTTGACGGGTTTCCTTGGCTACTTTGGCCGCCGCGAGCTGCTGCGCCTTTCTTCTGGCTATGAAGATGTGCTGACCGCACAGCAAGCGCACTCAGATACCTTGCAACAACAAGCCTGGTTGCGTACTGGCCAATCTGCATTGGCAGAGTTGGGCATAGGCCAACTGGCCTTGCCGCAGATAGGCCGCACTTCGCTGGATTTTCTGGCGCGCTATATCGGTATTCAGGTGGGTGCATTGTATGTGCGTGAGGATGATGGCAGCCTGCGCCGCTTTGCCAGCTACGGCTTCAGCCCCGATCAGGAGCAGCGCAATCTGATTCTGCGCGAGAACCAGGGCCTGTTGGGCCAATCTGTGGCCGAAGGGCGTTTGCTCAGCCTGGATGGCTTGCCGCAGGACTATATCAAGATCAACTCCGCCCTTGGTGATAGCGTGCCGCGTCAGGTGCTGATTGTGCCCATACGCAATGACAAGCATATCAATGGCGTGATTGAGCTGGGCTTTATGCATGCCACCGACCCGCGTGTGACGGAATTACTGACGCTGATCTCTGGCAATCTCGGTATTGCCATTGAATCCGCCCTATCGCGCCAGCGCCTGCATGATGCCCTGGCCGAAACCCAGCAACTCAACGAAGAACTGCAAGTGCAGCAGGAAGAATTGCGCACCAGCAATGAAGAGCTGGAAGAACAATCGCGCGTGCTGGAAGAATCACAATCAACGCTGGAAAACCAGAAGGCCGAGCTGGAACAGACCAATGACAAGCTGGCAGAGCAGGCGTTGACCCTGGATCAGCGCAACGCCAATCTGCAGCAGGTGCAAGCGCAATTGCAGGAAAGAGCCGAAGATCTGGAACGCGCCAGCGAGTACAAATCCGAGTTCCTCGCCAATATGTCGCATGAACTGCGCACGCCATTGAATAGCTCGCTGATTCTGGCCAAGCTGCTGTCAGAAAACCGCGAGGGCAATCTCAATGAAGAACAGGTCAAGTTTGCCCAGACCATCTACTCTGCGGGCAATGACTTGCTTAACCTGATCAACGATATTCTCGATATCTCCAAGGTGGAAGCCGGGCAGCTGGAGCTTAATCCGCAAATGCTCAATCTGCGCCAGCTCAGCGATACCCTGGCTTCGGTGTTTGAGCCGCAGGCGGCGCAGAAAAAACTTGAGTTCCGCATTGCGCTGGAGCCTGACGCGCCGACCACCATGCACACTGACCGTTTGCGTCTGGAGCAGATTCTCAAGAACCTGCTCTCCAATGCCATCAAGTTCACCGATCATGGCAGCGCTTCCCTGACCATTAGCAGTCATGAAGATGGGCAGATCCGCTTTGTGGTGGAAGACAGCGGCATAGGCATTGCCGCCAATTTCCATGAAGCCATCTTTGCCCCCTTCCGTCAGGTCGATGGCACCTCCAGCCGTCGTTACGGCGGCACCGGGCTGGGGCTCTCCATCTCGCGCAATCTGGCCACACTCCTGGGCGGATTTATTCAGGTAGAAAGTACCCCAGGCCAGGGCAGCCGCTTCACGCTGATTTTGCCGCAGGACTGGAACCCCGCACCCGCGCTGATAGGCCAGCCCACGGTGGAAAGCAGTGCCGGGCCTTTGCATCCCGCCACCATTGCCGGGTCTGCACACCCTGAGGTGGCAAGCACGGCATTAGCTTCAACTTCAGCCCCCGCCCCTGCCAGCGCCAAGGCCTTTACAGGGCCAGCTTTCAGCGATGATCGTGATCAGGCGGATAACGCCCAGCGTCTGGTGCTGGTGATAGAAGATGAAGTGGCTTTTGCCAAGATTCTGTTCGATCTGGCGCATGAAATGGGGTATCGCTGCCTGGTGGCGCATAACGCCGATGAAGGCTTGCACCTGGCTGAACAATACCAGCCACAGGCCATACTGCTGGATATCCGCCTGCCGGATCAATCCGGTCTCAGCGTGCTGCATGAGCTCAAGCAACACGCCAACACCCGGCATATTCCCGTGCATGTGGTTTCCGGTGCCGATCATAGCGAAGCTGCCTTGCATCTGGGGGCCATAGGCTATGCGCTCAAGCCCACCACGCTGGATGAACTCAAGCGCGTGTTTGGCAGGCTGGAAGAAAAACTCACGCAGAAAATCAAGCGCGTGCTGCTGGTAGAAGATGACGAGCGCCAGCGTGAAAGCGTGAAGGAACTGATTGCCGATGACGATGTGGAAATCACCCCGGTCGGCCTGGGTGCAGAGGCGCTGGAGCTACTGCGCCATCATGTTTATGACTGCATGATCATAGATCTCAAACTGCCGGATATGCAGGGCAGCGAGCTGCTGCAACGCATGTCCAGCGAGGAGATCAAGGCCTTCCCGCCTGTGGTGGTGTATACCGGACGTCACCTCAACCGCGAGGAAGAAACCGAGCTGCTCAAGTACTCCCGCTCCATCATCATCAAGGGCGCACGCTCGCCAGAGCGCCTGCTGGATGAGGTCACTTTATTCCTGCACAAGGTGGAATCCGAACTTTCCAGCGACAGGCAGCGCATACTGCAAACCCTGCGTAGCCGTGAGAGCATTTTTGAGCATAGGCGCATCCTGCTGGTGGATGATGATGTACGCAATGTGTTTGCGCTCACTAGCGCGCTGGAGCAAAAGGGCATGGTGGTTGAAGTTGCCCGCAATGGCCTGGAAGCGCTGGAAAAACTGCAAGCCGAGAGTGATATAGACCTGGTGCTGATGGATGTGATGATGCCTGGTATGGACGGCCTGGAAGCCACGCGGCGCATCCGCAGTGATAGCCGCTTTGCACGCCTGCCCATTATTGCCATTACCGCCAAGGCCATGAAGGACGATCAGGAACAATGCATGAAAGCGGGCATGAATGATTATCTGGCCAAGCCCATAGAGCTGGCACGCCTGTATTCCCTGCTCAGGGTCTGGTTGCCTGCGGACATTAACCGTACGGAATAAGCATGGAGCCAAGCGCTAAAGTCATTGCCAACAGGCTGAATGAAAGCAAAGTCAATGAGGCCAGGGTGAATGAGCCTCAGAGGCTCAGCACGCTCGATATTGAATTGCGCCTGCTGATGGAAGCCATTTACCTGCGCTACAGCTATGATTTTCGCGATTATGCGGGTGCTTCGCAAAAGCGCCGCGTGGTGCAGGCAGTGCGTGCCTTTGATTGCAAGTCGGTATCCGAGCTGCAAGCGCGCGTGTTGCATGACCCTGACTTGTTCATGCAACTGCTGCAATACCTCACCATTCCGGTCAGCGAAATGTTCCGCGACCCCAGCTACTATGCCTGCCTGCGGCAAGAGGTAATTCCCGTGCTCAAGACCTACCCTTCACTCAAGATTTGGGTGGCGGGCTGTAGCACAGGCGAAGAAGTCTATTCACTGGCCATTCTGCTGCGCGAGGAAGGCTTGCTGGATCGCACCATTATTTACGCCACCGACATCAACCCACAATCACTGGAAAAAGCGCGCAAAGGCGTGTTTCCGCTGGATCGCATTGCCCTTTACGCCAAGAACTATCAGGAAGCAGGCGGTCAACTGGATTTCTCCAGCTATTACACCGCAGCCTACAATGCCGCGCTGTTTGACCGCAGCCTGTGCGACAACGTCACCTTTGCCGATCACAGCCTCTCCACCGACAGCGTGTTCTCGGAAACCCATCTGGTGACTTGCCGCAATGTCTTGATCTATTTCAATCGCGGCCTGCAGGACAGAGCGCTGGGGCTGTTCCATGAATCCCTGTGCCATCGCGGCTTTCTCGGCCTGGGCAGCAAGGAAAGCATAGACTTTTCTGATTACAGCCAGCGTTTTGAGCCGCTACAGAAACGCGAACGGATTTTCCGCAAATTATGATCTGCATATGCAAGCTATGAGTACGCAAGGCATGACCAGGCCAACGCAGTTGCAAGATGTTGCCGCCATTGTGGTGGGCGCTTCTGCGGGAGGCATCCATGCCATGATGCAGATCTGCAAGGATTTACCCACCAACTACCCGCTGCCCATCATCGTCACCCTGCATATGCAGGACATGCGGGATAGCCGCCTAGCGGCTCTGTTCCAGCACCACCTGCGCCTGCGCGTCAAAGATGCCGAGGACAAAGAGAGCATACGCCCAGGCATACTGTACTTCGCAGTACCGGGCTATCACCTGTCCATAGAGCGCGAGCGCGTGTTTTCTTTCAGCTGTGAACCGCCGCTGCATTTCTCCCGTCCTTCCATCGATATCCTCATGGAGTCGGCGGTGGATGCCTACGGTGCCAATCTCATGGGCATACTGATGACAGGGGCCAACCAGGATGGCGCAGCCGGGCTGCTGGCAATCAAGCAGGCTGGCGGCATCTGTGTGGTGCAGGACCCAGCAGAGGCCGAGATTGATTACATGCCCAAGTCCGCCCTGGCGCTGCAAACGCCAGACCTGATACTCACCCTGGCAGAGATCAATGCCCTGCTGATATCGCTGGGAGACCATCATGTCCACTAAGCCTACTTACAATAGCCCCAGCAAGCTGCTGATCGTCGATGATCTGGCAGAAAACCTGCAGGCCCTGAGTGCCATTATTCGCGGCGATAACCGCGTGGTGTATCAGGCCAGCTCCGGCGAGGAAGCCCTGGCCTTGATGCTGGATCATGAATTTGCCCTGGCCATACTGGATGTACAAATGCCAGGCATGGATGGTTTTGAGCTGGCCAAGCTCATGCGCAGCACCGTGCGCACCCGGCATATCCCCATTGTCTTTGTTACTGCGGCTGCCAGCGAGCAGCGCTTTGATTTCCGTGGTTATGAATCCGGCGCGGTGGATTTTCTCTACAAGCCGCTGGATGTGGATGCGGTCAAGAGCAAGGTCAATGTCTTTGTTGCCCTGCACCAGCAGCGCCTGGAAACCCAGCGCCAGGTACTGGCCCTGGAGCAAAGCCGCAAGGAGCAGGAAACCCTGCTGCATCAATTGCAGCAGACCCAGGAGCAACTGGAGCAATCCATACTCATGCGCGACAACTTCATGTCCATGGTGGCCCATGAGTTGCGCACCCCACTCAATACCTTGTTCCTCGATGTGCAGGTACGCACGCTGCAACTGGAACGTGACAACCTGGCGGCGTTCAGCAAGCCAGAACTGCTCAAGATGACAGAGCGTGACCGCAGGCAGATCAAAAACATGATCCGCCTGATAGACGACATGCTGGATTTATCGCGCATCTCCAGTGACAAGCTGTCGATACGCCCGGTGGAAACCGATCTTTCCGAATTGCTGGAGCGGCTGGTGCACGACTTCACGCCGCAAGCGCAATCCGCAGGCTATCAACTCAGACTGGATATTCTTGACCGCGTGGAAGGCAAGTGGGATGCCTTCCGTCTGGAGCAGATCATCGTCAACCTGCTGACCAATGCCATGCGCTATGGCAACGGCAACCCCATCACCCTCACCTTGCACCAGCAAGGCAATACCGCTGTGGTGGCGGTACGCGACCAGGGGCACGGCATCTCGCCCGAAGACCAGGAGCGTATCTTCCAGGCCTTTGAGCGTGGCCAGGGCAATCAGGTCAAATCCGGCCTGGGCCTGGGCCTGTATATTGCCCAGCAACTGGCCGAGGCACACGCGGGCAGCATTGCGGTACAAAGCACCCTCAATGCAGGCTCCACCTTCACTCTTAGCCTGCCGCTGGTGAGCCAGCAGGTTGAGCATGGTGCGGATGCCTAACCGCTTACCTGCAAGCATTTCTACTTAAGCCTAGCAATAAAAAACCCCGGGCGAGTGCCCAGGGTTTGCTAAGTGTTAGCTCGGGACTGGCGAATTCCGCCTGTCTTAATGCAGGTCAAACCTATCCAGCATCATCACCTTGTTCCAGGCCTGCACAAAATCCTGCACAAACTTTTGCTTGGCATCGTCAGTGGCATAGGCCTCGGCCACTGCGCGCAATTCTGCGTTAGAGCCAAACACCAGGTCTACCGGGGTAGCGGTCCATTTCAGCTTGCCGCTTTCGCGGTCGCGCCCTTCGTAAAATTCCCCTGTAGGCGCTTTTTTCCATTGCGTGGACATGCTCAGCAGGTTGACGAATACATCATTGCTCAATACCCCGGGGCGCTCGGTCAACACACCAGCAGTGTTTTGCCCACTATTGGCATTCAGGCTGCGCAGCCCGCCCATGAGTACCGTCATTTCAGGCACGGTCAGGTCAATAGATTGGCCTTGTCCACCAGCATCTCGGCGGGCGATGCCGTGTTGTCCTTGTTGTAGTAATTACGGAAGGCATCGGCCTTGGGTTCCAGCACGGCAAAGGTCGCAACATCGGTCTCAGCTTGGCTGGCATCAACACGGCCTGGGGTAAATGCCACGCTGATCTCTTGACCACCCGCTGCTGCTGCCTGCTCCACCGCCGCTGCACCACCTAACACGATCAAATCCGCCAGCGAGACCTGCTTGCTGCCAGACTGGCGGTTAAAGTCCTGCTGTATGGTTTTCAAGGTTTTGAGCACCCTGGCCAACTCGGCAGGGTTGTTCACCGCCCAGTCTTTCTGTGGGGCCAATGCCAGCCTGCCCCCATTGGCTCCTCCGCGCATATCCGTGCCACGGAAGGAGGCTGCGGCAGCCCAAGCTGTCCTCACCAACTCCGGCACACTCAGGCCACTGGCTAGTATCTTGGCTTTCAAGGCACTGATATCGGCGGCATCAATCTGGGCGTAAGTCACATTAGGCAAAGGGTCCTGCCAGAGCAGAATTTCAGCCGGGGCTTCCTTGCCCAGATAACGTGAGCGCGGGCCCAGGTCACGATGTGTGAGCTTGAACCATGCCTTGGCAAATGCCAGTTCATATTGCTTGGGATCATCGAGGAAGCGCTTGGATATCTTGTGATATTGCGGGTCCATCTTCAGGGCCAGGTCGGTGGTGAACATGATGGGAGCGTGACGCTTGTCTGACAAATGGGCATCCGGCACCAGGCTGGCCCCCTTACCATCTTTGGGTATCCATTGAATGGCGCCTGCCGGACTTTTGGTCTGCACCCAGTCGAAGGTATAAAGCCAGGTCAGATATTCATGCGTCCAGCGCGTAGGGTTGGTGGACCAGGCACCTTCCAGGCCACTGGAAACGGTATCCTCGGCATTGCCCTTGCCACATTTGTTGCGCCAGCCCAGGCCTTGTTCCTCCAGCCCTGCGGCGGCAGGCTCAACCCCCACACAATCCTTGGGTTTGTGGGCACCATGCGCTTTGCCAAACGTATGCCCACCTGCAATCAAGGCCACGGTTTCCTCGTCATTCATCGCCATACGACCAAAGGCCTCCCGAATATCCTTGGCCGCTGCCAGCGGGTCAGGCTTGCCGTTGGGGCCTTCCGGATTGACGTAGATCAAGCCCATTTCTACCGCTGCGAGAGGCTTCTGCAGCTTGCGACCTGGGGCATGTCGCTGATCGGTGAGAAATTGTTTTTCCGGCCCCCAGTACACCATGTCCGGCTCCCAATCATCGGTACGCCCACCCGCATAGCCAAAGGTCTTGAAACCCATGGACTCTAGCGCAACATTGCCTGCCAGCACCATCAGGTCGGCCCAGGAAATGCTGCTGCCGTATTTTTGCTTGATAGGCCATAACAGCCGCCTGGCTTTGTCCAGGCTGACATTATCCGGCCAGCTATTGAGCGGGTCGAAACGTTGCTGGCCACCCCCTGCACCCCCACGCCCATCATCCATGCGATAAGTCCCGGCGCTGTGCCAGGCCATGCGGATAAAGAAGGGGCCGTAATGGCCATAATCTGCAGGCCACCAGGGCTGCGAGGTTTTCATGACCTGCTCTATGTCACGCTTGACCGCCTCTATATCGAGCTTGTTAAAAGCCTCGGGATAATTGAAACCAGGGGCCATGGGGCTGGACTCGGCTGCATGTTGCCGTAGCGGTCTGAGGTCTAGCTGATTAGGCCACCAGAAATCTGGCGACTGCACAGCCTGGCTGGGCGCTTTTTGCGGCATGGGGGTAGCAGACTCTGCCTGAGCCTGGCTGGCGAGCACCCCGGCGGCCAGGGCCAGCACCAGGATTTTTGCAATAAATACCGTGTTGTCTTTCATGTCACTTTCTCCTCGTGATTGGTTTTACTGTTGTGCATGCGGAGTGGTCTTGCCCGCTACGTTGCCGGGCAAGACCGGGATTTATTGCAGGATGCTGCTGGCGAACAGGGCTAGTGATTTATCCACATCCGGCTGCTCATTGCTGACAGCACTGGCTTGACGCTCGCTCTTGCCGAGAATGCTGCTGGCAAACAGATTCAATGAAGTATCAACGTCGGGCTTTTGATTGCTGGTGGCTTGCGGCAGGGGCTTCCAGGTGCCTAGCAAACTGGTGGCAAATGGCAGGATGGAATCGGCGTGCGCAGTACTGACTGCCATCGTCAGTAACAGCGCTGTGCAAAACGCAGTGGTAGTTTTCATGATGCTCTCCTTGGCTAAATTAATGATTACCTCTAACAGTCCGGCTTCAGACGCCGCCTAGAATGAGAGGCGCTGGACTTAGCTCCATTAGAGTCATTTAGCCATCTGGCATGAAATTCATTTACTCAATGCCGCCATGGGCAATATCAATGATGGGCTGGCGCATACGCTGGATAAAATGCGTCATGGCCTGAGTGATCAGCCAGCATCAATAATCGAGGCAAGCAGCATGAATCTGAGAGATTTGAATTATTTGGTGGCAGTGGCGGACTGCAGGAATTTCAGCCAGGCGGCCAACCAGTGTGCGATAGGTCAACCGACCTTGAGTGTGCAGATCAAGAAGCTGGAAGATTATCTGGATGTGCCACTGTTTGTGCGCCACAAAAACCAGGTGCTGATTACCGATACTGGCGCAGAGATTGTTGAAGTGGCGCGGCGCATCATTGCCGATAGTGAGCAGATACGCCATATCGCCGCACAGGCGCAAACCCCGGTAGGCGGCAAGCTGTCTTTAGGCGCTTTTCCTTCGGTGGCCAGTTATGTGCTGCCGGAATATGTTTTTCGCATCAAGCAGCACTACCCCGAAATGAAGATGATGGTGATAGAGGAGAAAACCCAATCACTGATTGAGCTAATGCTGCAAATGAAGCTGGATGCAGCACTGCTGGCACTGCCAGTAACCGCGCCGGAACTGGAAAGCAGCAGCCTGTTTGTTGATCCCTTTACGCTGGCTGTGGCCTCTGACCATCCGCTGGCCGGAGAGCACGAGGTCGATCTGACGCTGATCAAGCAGGAAAATTTATTATTGCTGGACGAAGGCCACTGCCTGCGCGATCAGGCACTGGAAGTCTGTCATCCTTCGCGCTTTGTCGAAGATGATTTCCGGGCTTCCAGCCTGGAAACCCTGCGCTTCATGGTCAAGAATGGATTGGGCGTGACGCTGATGCCCTCGGTTGCGATACAACCTGAGGATGGGGATATTCATTACATCGCCATCAGGCAGCAACCCAGCCGCACCATTGCCCTGGTCTGGCATAAACAACACCCGCGCCGCAGGCTTTTCCAGGAGCTTGCCTGCCTGCTGGCCTACAAGCCCCTGGCGTGAAATTACACGCTGTCAGTGACGCGCCAGGCAGGACAGCAAGTAATGCCGACGTGTATCACCCTCAAGGTTCATCGCAGTTGCATTCACCTGGCATTGCTTGTGCGCAGCGTGGGTTTGGGGTGGTGCCAGCAGGCAGCCATTGAGGTAATACTCGCGCGTATCGCCTTGCAAATTCATGGCCGTGGCATTGACCTGGCAGGTCTTCATCACATCCGCCTGGTCTTCCTGCGCTGCCTCTGCCAGATTGTCATGGACTGGCGCAGGCTGCACACCTGTTTTGCCAGCACAGGCTGGCAAGGTGAACATCAGCGCCATCAACAGGCCGGATACGCCCAGCCATTGAGACGAGCGGGTTTTGCTCTTGCAGTCGGTATTGTTCATATTGGCTTTCTCCATAGTAAAAGTGCCTGGCAAATCTGCTGTCTGCCTAGCGCACTGTCAGTCAATCTTACGCTCATTGCACTTGCCGGACACCCCTGAATTGAGTACCGTGAGTGCCTTTCCGCCGCAGGCATTTGTCTTGAATAACTTGTCTTTATTTACCTCCGCTGTTGATGATAACGCTGCCACTGAAGCCTTGCCTGCAGCCTGGCTGGCCGCAGTGCCTGAGTTGCAATCACTGTATGACGATATCCAGAGCTCCCTGGCTGGGGTCAACGATGTCAGGCCCAGGCGCGGTCTGTGGTTTGAAGCCTTGCGCCAGATGGCACCCGAGCAGGTGCGCGTGGTATTGCTGGGGCAAGACCCTTATCACAGCGAAGACCGCGGCATACAGCAGGCTCATGGCTTGTCGTTCTCGGTGCCGGATGGTGTACGGCCACCGCCATCGTTAAGAAATATGCTCAAGGAATTGCAGTCCGACCTTGGACTGACACTGGACAGTGGCAATTTGTTGCCATGGGCAGCACAAGGTGTGCTGTTATTGAATGCCTCGCTGACCACCATAGGCGGCGAGGCAGGCGCACATGCCAGGATTTGGCAGGCATTTACCCAGGCGCTGATGCGCTACCTGGGGCAGCGCAAACAACCGCTGGTGTTCATACTCTGGGGCAGTCATGCGCAGAAAGTAAAGCCGCTGATAGCGCCGCAACATGTGGTCATCAGCGCGGTACATCCCTCGCCGCTATCCGCGCATAGAGCTTTTTCGGTAGCCAGCCTTATAGCAAGACCAATCAGCCTTGAAGGCGCTGGGGCAGCCGCCCATCAACTGGGGGCATTAAGCATTAAACATTAAGCCTCAGTCATCATTCCGGCTTGGTCTGAGCACGTGATTGCGGCACCCGGCGCAGCTTGGTGACATCATAGCCATAGCCTTGCACTAGGTCTTTCAGGCGTTGATATTCAGCTTCTTCCAGCTGCGGTTTGCGCGCCATGATCCAGACGTAATCCAGCTTGTCTCTGGCGATGATGGTGCTGGAATAATCCGCTGCCAGATAACTGATTTTGTATTGCGCCTTGATTGGCCAGATAAACTGCATGCCCCATAGCGCATTGCCATGACCTTCCACCACAAAGCCGCGTGGCCTGTAGATTTTCAACGGGCCTTGCGGGGTATCTGCATTGAAGGTGAAGGTGGTGGCGATGGTTCCATCTGGCTTCAGCTCGTAGGCTTCAACCGCATTATAGGAGTCGCCATCTACCCAGGTGGGGATATGGGCAATCACATACCAGCGCCCCATAAAGCGCTGCAAATCCACATCCTTGGCCAGCGGCAGCACGGGATGACTGGCACAGGCCACCAAACTCAGGCTGCCCAGCAGGGCGACAATACGGCTACGATGTTTCATGATGGCTCCTTTATGAGCGTGGCAGCTCAAGGTTGGCAACGGAAAAACTGAACTGGCCTTAGCGTGGTTTGGGCGGCCAGGGGATAAAGGCACTGGTGCGTTTTATATAATCGGCATAGGCAGGCCGCCGTTCATGGATGGTCTTCTCCGTCAGACTGACGCCGCTGACTTTAAGCAGCAACAGCGTTACCAGCAGCGGACTCAGCACGCTCCACCAGGCGCCAGCCGCCAGTGCCAGCAGGTAAAAACCCCACCAGGTAAGTGCCTCACCAAAGTAATTGGGGTGACGTGACCAGGCCCAGAGTCCGGTATCCAAAACCTGGCCTTTATTTTCTGGCTGGCTGCGGAACTGCGACAACTGCTGATCAGCCACGGCTTCAAAGCTGATGCCCGCCAGCACCAGCACTCCGCCCAGCCAATCGAGGAAATTAATGTCTGCTGGCGACTGCACCGCAGCCACCAGCGGCAGTGCAATCACCCAGCCAGCAGCAATTGCAGGCCGAAGATGATGTAAAGGCTTTTCAACCAGAAATGCGGCGAGTTGTTGGCGCGTATGCTGCGGTATCTATGATCCTCAGGCTGGCCCCAGTTGCGTACGGCCAGATGCAGGGATAAGCGGCCTCCCCACAGCCCCGCCAACAGCAGCACCAGCCACAGCCTGGGGTGAGTCAGGCTTTGTTGCAGCGCCACATAGAAAGCGGTGAGGAAGATGTAGCCCGCCCACATCACATCTACCCCGTGCACATTGTGTTTATAGACACTCCACAACCAGCCTAGGATCATGAATATCGCCAGCGGCAGCAAGGCATGCAGCCAGGGCCACCAGTAGGCCCAATCAGTGAGCAAAGGCTGAAACTGGTTCATGCTTGCTCCCTCGCCTGCTCGGCTTTAGCTTTACCATTTTGACCAATACCATTTTGAACCATGCCATCAAAACGTTTGGCCAGTGCGATAGCCAGCGGAAACGCCACTGCCCAGGCGCAGCTATCGCTAGCAAACTGGCTTCCTGCGGCAGGCGTATGGCACCTAGCTGCTGTCCAGCGTAATAAGCCAGCGGCCCGCCCAGGGCACCAAAGACCACTTGTAGCCCAAGCGAGCTACGCGCCCAGCGCAGAGTGACGTTGAGAGTAGTGCCAAACAATAGCCACAGCATCAGCATCCAGGGTGGCAACCAGCCAGGCGGCATGCCGACATAAGGAAAACCGACAAATCCCAGCGACAGCAGGGTTTGATCCAGCACCAGACCTAACACCAGCAAAGCCAGTAATAAGCGCGCCTCCTGCCATTTTTGGTATGCATGGCTCATATGCCAGATCAGCACTGGCGGCACTACCAGAAACGCCAGCCAGGGCATGTCCTGGGCCGCGCCATAGGCGCAGAAAAACCAGCTCAGCTGGAACATCACCAGGTTATAGATGATGTGGCGGCGACTGAGGGGATGGGTTTCCGGCATGCTGTTTCAGCCCGGCCTTTAGCCAGTATGCTTGCTGAACAGGTAATGGCTAACCCACCACTCCTGGCCTTGATGGTAGCCAAACAATTCGGCGCAGGACATAAAGAAGATACGCCAGCGATTGAACCAGCGCTGAGCGTCAGCGCCATAGGTTTCCTGCATCAGCTCCATGATGATGTCGGCATTGGCGTCCATGTTTTCCAGCCAGGCATTGGCGGTTTTTTCGTAATGCCTGCCATCCCAGCGCCATTGCTGTTGCAACTGCAAATCCTGCTGGAAATGCAGCGGCAAGGCATCGCTAGGCATCATGCCGCCAGAGAAAAACAAATCGCTCATCCAGTCATCCTGGCTTTGGCTGACAAAGGCATAAGGCGTTTGCCTGTGCACAAAGATATGCATGAAGAATTTGCCATCAGGCCTGAGCCAGTCGGCCACCCGGCCAAACAACTGCTGGTAGTTGCGCATATGCTCGAACATTTCTACCGATACCACACGGTCATACTGACCATCGGGCTGGAAATCATTCATATCGGCGGTGATGACATGGATGTTGCGCAAGCCGCGCGAGGCCGCGGCTTCTTCCAGATGCTGGCGCTGGGAGTGCGAGTTGGAAACGGCAGTAATGCGGCTATGCGGAAAATGCGCGGCCATGTAGAGCGTGAGCGAGCCCCAGCCACAGCCCAGTTCCAGAATATGCTGGCCGTCATGCAGATCGGCATGCAGCGCGGTCAAGGCCAGCGCCGCATCTTCAGCAGCGCCCAGGTCATTCAGCGGTAAGGAGTCTGTGCCCCAGTAGCCACAACTATATTTGAGCTGCGGCCCCAGGCTATGGCGGAAGAAAGCGCTGGGCAACTCATAATGCTGCTCGTTGGCGCGCTCGGGCAGCAGCGCAATCGGCGCAGTGCGCATTTCAGCAATAAAGTCCTGTTGCAGCGTGGCGCTGGCCTCACAATCTGCAACCTGGATTTCTTCCAGACGATTTTTCAGCAAGTGGCGAATACCAGCCCGTATCAGGGCATCCGGCATATGGCCTTGCTCACTCAACTCAATAGCGTATTTAATCAGCTGCATACCCTGCCTCCGCTCTGATGCAGCCCAGGTTTAGACTGGCTGCAATCCGTTAAAACAAGTGGTCACTATCGCGGCCACGATTTCATCATCCGTCAATGCCCCACCCATCTTGAGAAAATCCGTCACCGGGTCACAAGGCCGGGCATAGATGGTGTACAACACCACTTCACCTGGTAATGCTGGGTTGAGCTGACCTGCGGCCTGCGCCGCCAGTATCCATTCGCCCAATATCTCGGTGAGCTTTTCCAGCCGCTCAACATAGGCTGGTGCTTGGTCATGAACTCATGCGTACTTGAGCGCGTAGAGGGCAAGCTCGGCATACGCCCTTCCAGATGTTCACGCACGCTCCAGGCCACCAGCATCTTGAGGTTATCCAGCGGCGCATCCGGTTTGGCGCGTTCTGTCACCACATCCAGTGAACGCTGTACCAGCCTGGTCATGGTGGCGGCCGCCAGCAATTCCTTGGAATCAAAATGCTTGTAAAGGCTGGCCTTGGAGATGCCGACTTCCTGGGCAATCTCATCCATGGTCATGACGTCAAAGCCCTTGCGGGCAAGAAAACTATCCACTGCATCGAGAATGGCACTCTCACGCAGGGCAAATTGCCTCTCTTTGAGGCTGGGTTTAGCGCTGGTTTCCATTACTGCTCATTTTGTATCGTGCTTTTCATTAAAACTTGTCATTAACAATTGCGCCCAGTTGGAATTACGCCCAGTAGGGACTCAAATCCATGATGCCAGTATAAACCAACTAGTAACTTTGTAAACTGATTAGTTTCCATTTTAAACTTTTATGTTATATTTCATACCAACAAGTAATTAACTGAATGTCTGTCATGCCAGAAAACCAGGTTTTTCTCGCCAGCCATACCCCTTATGAGGCGACCGCATGGACACCCAGCGGCTCGGGCATCCTGACCTGGAGTGTATTCTCCATCTACCGCGCTACCCTCTGGAGCGTGGGCAGCCTCACTGTGTCCGAGCAAGGCATCAGCAACCCCAGCTTTGCGCTGCAATTTGAATACCTGCGCAATATCAGCGCCGACTACATCATTGAAGCCAGCCAGCGTGAAATGCTGCGCTTGGGTTTGCACACTGACGCCAACATCCAACGCTGGATATTGGCCATGCGCGGGATTATTCCCGACACCAGCCGTGGTGATCTGCTCTGGATAGTGTTTACACCCGGCCAAGGTGTGCGTTTTCTCAGTCAGAAGTTTGCCCAATCCGAGCTATTGGGCGAGATTGCAGACGCCGAATTCTGTCTGGCCTTGGCTGATATCTGGTTTCACCCTGATTGCCACAGTGCAAAACTCAGGCGCTCACTGTTGCAGGAGGACGCCGCATGAGTAAGCAACGCATCGCCGTCATAGGCTCAGGCATTTCCGGCCTTGCCTCGGCCTGGCTGCTGGCGCGTGAGCATGAGGTGGTGCTGTATGAGGCAGGGTCTTATTTTGGCGGTCACAGCAATACCGTTGATGTGACGCTGGATGGCATTACTGCCCCGGTAGATACCGGATTTCTGGTGCATAACGACCTCACCTACCCCAATCTGGTGGCATTGTTCAAGCATCTGGGGGTTGCCACCCACACCAGCAATATGAGTTTTTCGGTGGCGATTGAAGCCCAAGGCCTGGAATGGGCGGGTAACAATCTGGATACCGTGTTCTGCCAGCGGCGCAATCTGCTGCGGCCACGTTTTCTCTGGATGCTGCAGGACATCCTGCGCTTTAACCGCCAGGCCGAGCATTACCTCGCCAGCATCAGCGATGAGCGCTATACCCTGCGCCAGCTGCTAGATCAGCACGGCTACAGCCAGGCCATGCGCGAGTGGTATCTGCTGCCCATGGCTGCTGCCATCTGGTCCAGCAGCATGAACGATATCCAGGATTTTCCGGCGGCCACCTTCCTGCGTTTTTGCCTCAACCACCGCCTGCTGCAAATCAACCAGCGCCCGCCCTGGAAAACCCTGCCGCAAGGCGCTCGCAGCTATGTCAACGCCATGCTGCAGACTATTCCTGATGCCAGGCTGAATTGTCAGGTTAACCATATAGAACGGCAGGCACATGGGGTGGTCGTGCACAGCAATGTAGGCAGCGAAAGTTTTGATCAGGTAGTGCTCGCCTGCCATGCGCCCACGGCTTGCCAGTTACTGGATTGCAGCGCGGAAGAAAAGCGCATACTCGGGGCCTTCCGCACCCAGCCCAACCTGGCAATACTGCATACCGATGCCGCTTTACTGCCTGCCAACCGCAAAGCCTGGGCCGCCTGGAACTACACTATGCCAGTGCGCCATAGGCCGCAATATCCAGTGACAGTGAGTTACCTGCTGAATGAATTGCAACCCTTGCCCTGGCGTCAGCCTGTGATCGTCACGCTTAATCCGCATGTCAGCTTGCGTGAGGGCAGCGTGATTGCCGAGTTCGAGTACGCCCACCCCTTGATGAATGCCCAGGCCATCATGGCCCAGCGCGAATTGAACCTGATACAAGGCAGGCAACGCACCTGGTTCTGCGGTGCCTGGACAGGGTATGGCTTCCATGAGGACGGCCTCAAATCTGCCTTACGCATGGCACGCGCCATGGGCATCAGCCCACCCTGGGATGCCGTTTATGACTGATGCCTGGAGTGAAACATGACAGGCCATATAACAACCAGCGCGCTTGAGCTTGGGCTAGGTGAAGTCATGCACAGGCGCTCGCGCCCGGCCAGCCACGGCTTTGTCTACCCAGTGTTTTGCCTGCGCATTGCCGTGCGTCGCTTGCAGCAGATCAAAAGCCATAGCCTGTTTGGTCTCAATCGCTGGCGACCACTGGCGTTTTACAGCCGTGATCATGGTGATGGCAGCGGCGACTTGCTGGGCTGGCTGCAACAACAAGTGGCCAAAGCCGGGCTAACATTGCCTGCTGGCGAAATCTGGTTGCAGGCGTTTCCACGCGTATTGGGCTATGTTTTCAACCCGGTAAGCTTCTGGTATCTGCACGCCAGCGATGGCAGCCTGCGCATGATCATGGCCGAGGTCAACAATACCTTTGGCGAGCATCACCAATACCTGCTCACCGCAGACGAAGACCAGCCCATAGATGCCAATACCCGCCTGGTCTGCCGCAAGGCATTCCATGTCTCGCCCTTCTGCGAAGTCACAGGCTATTACGTGTTCCGCTACCTGGGTGCCGGGCAGTCCCATGCCATGGCGGTAGATTATTTCGAGGACAAGTTGCCAGAACAGCCCCTGATTGCCACAGAAATCCGCGTGCAAACCCAGCCTGCCAGCCGCCGCAATCTGCTGGGGGCCTGGGCTAAAATGCCACTGCTGACCCTGGGCGTGGTCTGGCGCATACACTGGCAGGCGCTGCGGCTATGGCTTAAACATATCCCGTATCACAAAAAACCAGCCCCCCCAGGTGCCTCCTTAAGCTTTAATCAGAGAAAGCCTGGTCATGAAAAATAAAACCAGCCCTACCTTGTCATCCAGCGCCCAGCCTGAGCGTAACCTTGCTCTCAACCCAGACATCAGCCGCAAGCCTGCGGGCAGCAAACATCTGCCTTGGTTTGCCCGTGGCTTGCTGAGCCTGTTTTCCCGATTGCAACAAGGGCATTTACAGCTGCAAACCCCCACAGGTGAATGTCATGAATTTGGCCAGAGCCATGCCACACTGCGTGCCAGCCTAGTCATCAAAGATTGGCGTGCCGCAAGATTGATCCTGATGCAGGGTGATGTAGGTTTTGCTGAAAGCCTGCGGCTGGACTGGGTTCACAGCCCAGACCTGTTAAGCCTGTTCCGCCTGGCGCTGCAAAACCAGCAAGCCCTGGAATCTGCCATCCATGGGCGCTGGTGGGCATTGCTGTTGCGCAGGTTTGGCCATCTATGGCTCAACAACAATAGCCGACGCGGCAGCCAGCGCAATATCAGCGCGCATTATGATCTGGGCAATGTGTTTTACCGTCTCTGGCTTGATGCCAGCATGACCTATTCAGCCGCCTGGTTTGGCCAGCAGCCCGAGCAGACCTTGCAGCAGGCACAACAGGCTAAATATCAGCGCATACTTGATCTGCTACAGGCCCAGCCTGGGCAACGCATACTGGAAATTGGTTGTGGCTGGGGCGGATTTGCTGAATATGCCGCCAGCCAGGGCATGCATGTACACGGCATCACCATCTCTCCAGCACAACTGGAGTTTGCCCTGCAACGCATCAAAACACAGGGCTGGTCATCCCAGGTGACGCTGGAACTGCGCGACTACCGCGACCTGACCGCGCAAGACGGCAACTATGCCAGATACGACCATATAGTCTCAATAGAAATGCTGGAGGCAGTGGGCGAATCACACTGGCCCAGCTATTTCCGCATCCTCAAGCAATGCCTGAAGCCAGAAGGCCGCATCGTCATCCAATCCATAGATATCGCTGACAACTTCTACGCGCACTACCGCAGCAGTACCGATTTTATCCAGCAATACATATTCCCCGGCGGCATGCTGCCCAGCCCTGCCGTGATCCAGACTCAAGTGCAGCAGGCAGGTTTACAGGTGCGCGAAAGCCATGGATTTGGCCAGGACTACGCCCGTACATTGCAACATTGGCACCAGGCTTTCATGGGCCAGCTGGACGACATCAAGGCCCTGGGCTTTGATGCAGCGTTCATACGCCTGTGGGAGATGTATCTGAAATACTGCGAAGCAGGATTTATCGAGGGCAGAACCGATGTCAAACTCTGGTTACTCAAGCATTGAGCATAGTCGCATGGCTATGCGCACCCTCCTGACCAAGCTGCTGATGGCCAGTTTGGTGTTACTTGCGGGCTTGCAGCCGCTTGCGGCCGCTGAAACTGCCCCTGATTTTATTCAAACCGAGCTAGGCCCTGGCAGCCAATTGCTGGGCAGTGGCACCTTGCGCTGGTTTGGCATACGCGTTTATGACGCCAAGCTCTGGGTGAGCAATGGGCGCTATCAGGCTGACCAGCCCCATGCGCTGCAACTGATCTATGGTCATGATTTCCGTGCGGAAGAACTGGCGAAAGAGGGTGGCAAGCAACTACGCAAACAAGGCGTGGATGAAGCGCGCAGCCTGCGCTGGCAAGCGCTGATGCAACAGGCGTTTACCGATGTTAAAGCAGGGGATAGCCTGACTGCCGTCCTGCGCGCGGATCAAAGTTTGGCTTTTTACAGCAATGGCAAGCTACTACTGTTATTAGTGATACGGAGTTTAGTCAGCATTTTTTGGATATCTGGCTGGGGAGCAAGACTACGGAGCCTAAGCTGAGGTTGAAATTGCTGGGGCAGGAATGAATGTTGATAAGGCGCTAGGGGCTAGAGCTTGGCGTGTTTCTGTATGCGGGGAAATGGGTGACACATTGGCTTGCTTGATGCCTCTGTGACAGAGATAGATTGGGTGGTCTTGACTCTTGCTAGCGCTGGCGAGAGTTCTTGTTTCGCCTTGCCGGGCGACTTACTTTCTTTTGCTTCGCCGAAAAGAAATGTAAGCAAAGAAAAGGCGACCCGATTCCTGCGTCCCGGCTACGCCGGGCAACCTGCGTTGCTCCCAGTTTCTGGGGTCTTGCTCAAACTCGCTTACGCTCAAACAGTCGCAAGCCCTTAATCCAGAAACTGCTGCGCTACTCGGCGCACTCAACGGGAGCAAGGTCAAAAGCCAGGGGTTAAGTACTAGCCATGGAGTGTGAGACAAGAGATATATCGGCAGCATGGCTGTGGTGCAGACAAAGCTAAGCGCACTTACTTAAGCACTACTCTAGCTTGATCCGGAGTCTTTGACTTTCCTTCCCGTTTAGACCCGCCGAGTAGCGCAGGGTTTATCGGATCAGGGCGCGCGACTGTCTGAGCGCAGCGAGTTTGAGCGTGACCCCGATAAATCCGAGCAACGCAGGTTACCCGGCTGTAAGCCGGGGCGGGGATATCCGGGTCGCCTTTTCTTTGGTGATCTTTCTTTTGGCGAAGCAAAAGAAAGGCACTCGCCCGGCAAGGCGAAACAAAACCTCTCGCCAGCGGTAGCAGGGGTCAATGCAACTAAACCCCCCTTCTATAGCGAATTGAACGCAGCTTCCCGCAATCACGAACGCAGCGGGAGACCCAATCCTCCCCAGCCTCTTCCCTCAATAACTAATGCCTAAGCGCTGCCCACAACACCAACAACAAAGCCATCAACGCCAGAACTGCCCCCACTACCATCACCGCCGTATAACCCAAACCAGCCCCCAGTGTCGCTGCCCCCAACGCTGCTCCCAAAGCATTCCCCAGATTAAACGCGCCAATATTCACCGAAGAAGCCAAGCCCGGCGCTTCTGCCGCCGCACGCATCACACGCATCTGTATAGGTGGCACCACAGCAAAAGCGGCTATGCCCCAGATCAGCAGGCTGAAAGCAGCGCCGATCTGGCTGCTGGCCAGCCAGGGAAAGCTCAATACGCTGATACTGAGCAGCAGCAGAAAACCCACCAGGGTGTGGGTGATGGAGCGGTCAGCCAGTTTTCCTCCAGTGTGTTGCCTATGCTGAAGCCTATGCCTATCAGCACCAGCATGGCGGTGATAAAGCCTGGTGAGGCCTGGGTGAAGGTGCGCAGGGCAGGGTTGATGTAGGTGTATAGCGCAAACACGGAGCCTGAGCTGAGGACGGTGGTGAATAGGGCCTGCAATACCACGGGGCGGGTTAATACCTTGAGTTCTGTTGCCAGATCAGGGGCCTGGCCTGGCTTGCCTTTGGGCAGGGCGAAGGCCAGGCTGGTGATGGCAATCACACCAAGAATGGCAATGCCGGCAAATGACAGGCGCCAGCCCAGGGTTTCACCCAGCCAGGTGGCGGCAGGTACGCCGCCTATATTGGCAATGGTCAGGCCCATGAACATCGCGGCCATGGCGCTGGCTTGCTTTTCTCTGGGCACCAGGCTGGCGGCTACTACTGAGCCTATGCCAAAGAATGCGCCATGGTTGAGGCTGGTGACGATACGCGCCAGCATCAGTGTCAGGTAATCAGGCGCAATGGCTGACAGCAGGTTGCCGACGGTAAAAATTGCCATCAAGGCCATCAGCGCCTTGCGTTGCGGCCACTTGGCCAGCAGCAGGGACATGATGGGGGCACCTATCATGACGCCTATGGCATAGGCGGAAATCAGCATGCCTGCGGCCGGGATGGAAACATCGACGCCTTGGGCGATGGTCGGCAACATGCCCATGGGGCCAAATTCAGTGGTGCCTATACCAAATGCGCCAACAGCCAGCGCCAGCAAGGGCCAGCGGCTGTTGACGGTGGAGGGGGCAGCAGGGTGCTGGGTACTTGCAGCTTGGGGATGAGACATGGGGTGTTTGAGCAATGCGCAGAATGAAAGGCAGGCCATTGTATGCAGTGCGGCATGCTCAGATAAAGAGGCCGCACTCGACAATACTTTTGCGAAAACCCGAACAATGGATCACAGCCTAGCCCAGCATCATGCATAGCCCTAAGGTGAGGGTGGCAGAGTAGTGACTAGATCTATTTTCCGCAGAAATTTCTGCACTGGCTGCGCATGGTCTGCAAATGCGGATAAAATTCGTTTATGGTTAAAAGCACACGCGTGGTCATTACGGTATTTGATGGACAAACCCTGTCCCCAGGCGCTCAGGCGTTTGGCGGGCTGGTAATGAAGACCATGCCTATCTCCTCACCTGTTGAATTTGACCTTTCCCTGCGGCATATCAAAAGTATTTTCGCTGATCCCCGCTTTACGGTGTTTTGTGATCAGGCTGAGGAACACGCAGTGGTCAAAGGTCTGGACCGTATTACCTTTGATGTCTGGTATCTGGCAGAGGCATTTGGCGGCCAGCCAGGCATTTGTTCTCCACCATGCCAGTGCCCAGAACCGGACATGGTGAGATGCTGGAAGCCATGCTGGCGAGCTATTTCACCGAGGATAAATTCCTCTTTTTCCAAAGCTACGATTGAGCGCATCCAGCTGTCAGCTGTTCTAGATAATTGCTTACTGCATTTGCGGTTTAACCCGAGCCGAATCAGGGGCAAGTATCAGCGCAGGTAAGTATCAACGCACAAGATGCAGAAAGTGCAGATGGCGCTCGTATTGGTCGAGGATATCGCTGATCACGGCGCTCTTGCTCCAGCCGACGATATCGTAATTCTGCCCACCTTCCTGTAAATGCACCTCGGCGCGGCAATAGTGCGCATCCTCGTCTGCATGGTCCTGCGTTGCCTGCACGGTAAAGCTGGGCTGGGCGTAGGTGCGCAGCCTGACCTCGTAGATAAAATCAATTTCGCTGCCATGCATGACTTCCAGCCTTACCCGGCCATCATCGCCAGTGGTGACCTGCACTTCGTACTGACGTTTGCGTAGCTCGGTGGCAACTTCTTCCGCTGCGGGTTTAACCGTGCCCTGAATAAAGCTCAGCACGTCGCTACGCGAGGGGAAGTTGATAATGGTGCGCAGGCGCTGACGCCAGTTTTCCGGGGCATTGCCCGGCGGTGGCGCGAGATAGGTCTGAAAGCGCGTGCCGCGTTTGGTCAGGTCTATCTTCAATGCGCGCAGCAAGCCCCAGGCGGCCGCCAGCAGCACAATAGAGAAAGGCAGGGCGCTGGCAATGGTGGCGGTTTGCAGCGCAGAAAGGCCATCGGCCAGCAGCAATACGATGGCGACTATGCCTATCACCAGCGACCAGAATATGCGCTGCCAGACGGGAGTATTGTCCTTGCCGCCGGAAGCCAGCATATCAATCACCAGGGCACCGGAATCTGCCGAGGTGACAAAAAAGATGATGACCATCAGCACGGCAACGGCACTGGTCACCTGCGCCAGCGGCAATTGCTGCAGCAAGGCAAACAGTGCCAGCGAGTTATCGGTCTTCACGGTTTCACCCAAGGCGCTGATGCCGTCGTAAAGATAGAGATGAATGGCGGTATCGCCAAACACCGTCATCCAGAGAAAGGTAAAGCCAGCGGGCACAAAAATCACCCCGGCTATGAATTCACGTATGCTGCGGCCGCGTGAAACGCGGGCGATAAACATGCCGACAAAAGGTGACCAGGATAGCCACCAGCCCCAGTAAAACAAGGTCCAGCCGCCTAGCCAATCGGTGGGTTCATAGGCGTAGAGATTGAAGGTCTTGCTGACAATCTCCGACAAATAAGCCCCGGTGTTTTGCACATAGGCTTGCAGCAAGAATACCGTCGGCCCCATGCAGAAGACATAAGCCATAAACAGCACGGCCAAGATCATATTCAGTTCAGACAAGCGTCTGATGCCCTTATCCAGCCCGCTGGCGGCAGAAGCGGTGGCCAGCACAGTGGTGATCAGAATCAGCACCACCTGCACCATGGTGGCGATGGGGATTTGCGGCAGCAGGTGATGCAAGCCGCTATTGATTTGCAGCACGCCAAAGCCCAGCGAGGTGGCAATACCAAACACCGTGCCGATAATGGCAAAGGTATCAACAGCATGGCCGATAGGGCCGTAAATACGCTCACCTATCAGCGGGTAAAGTGCAGAGCGCAAGGTCAGGGGCAGGCCGTGTCTGAAAGCAAAAAACGCCAGAATCAGGGCAACCAGCGCATAAATGGCCCAGGCATGCAGCCCCCAATGGAAGAAGGTAATGCGCATGGCCTCACGCGCAGCGGTAACGGTGTTGGCATCGCCTTGCGGCGGGTCTAGGGTGTGCATCAGCGGTTCGGCCACGCCAAAGAACATCAGGCCTATGCCCATGCCTGCGCAGAACAGCATGGCAAACCAGGTGGTGTTGCTGTACTCAGGCTCGCTATGATCCAGCCCCAGCTTGATATCGCCAAAACGGCTGACCATGCAATACACCGTCAGAATCAGCACTAGCGCCACGGTGAGAATATAAAACCAGCTGGCATTCTTGATAATCCAGGTTTGAATCACGCCAAAAATGGCTTGTGCATCGCTGGGGAAAAACGCCGTCAGGCCGACAATGACAGCAATCAAGCCTGCCGCGCTGAAAAACACACCAGGGTTGATTTGCACGCGTGGAGACGGCCTTGCCAGACTGTTGGCTAGCGTGGCGGGGATGGGGTTTTGAGGTGGGAGAGCATCAGACATGCACTATCGGACAAGCGTGCTAGCGTATGGGTTCGCCAGGCATGGGGATTGAGCATGGGCGAGGGGCATAGGAGCAGAGCATGAGAAAAGCCCCGGGCCAGCGCAGATTCCTCTGTGCCAGGCCGGGGCTGTAACAGGTTGAAAGGTCTTAAGCGCTGGCTGGGTAGGTCACTTCCGCAGTCCAGCTTTCCTTGGGCTGTGTGTACAGCTTCCAGAACTCTTGCGCGATATCCGTACTTTCCTTGGAATCCGGGTTTACAAAGGTGGCCACGGTGACTGTGGCGACATGGATATTCTGTTCCTTGAAGCTTTCAAACAAGCCCAGCGCCTGTGCGCGTATGCCCGCCTTGCCTATGCTGATGGATAAATAATCCGGGTGCGGGAACAAGGCAAAACCGCCACCAGTGAGCAACAGGGCACCTGTGCCGCTTCTTGCTAGCGCAGGCGCTGCGGCTTGCGTGGCGACCAAGGCACCGCCTATATTCACGGCCAGATCACTGAGGAAAGTGTCTCGCGGTTGCGAGGCGATGCTGGCCTGGCGTATGCTCGCGGCGTTGTAGTGCAGCACATCCAGTGAGCCATACTGCTGTTCTACCTCGCCACTAGCGCCGCCACACTCGCGGGGTCAGCCGCATCTACCTTATGCACGGCTACGCTATGGCCTTGTTTGATCAGCTTCTCGGCCAGGGCCTGGGTTTTTTCTATAGAGCGTGCGCTTAGCACAATGCGAAAGCCTTCTTGCGCAAAGCGTTCAGCGGTGGCGTAGCCTATGCCTGGGCCAGAACCAATACTTAAAAATGTCTTCATCCAAATCTCCTGTGTAATTAGCGCAGATTGCGCGTCTTGCTTGACCATCATCTATGCGCTTATAGACGCTATCGTCCCAGCGGCCACAACTAGGGCTGCGATAAGTGATAGCGCATTGTGGTTTGTTAACCTAAAGAGATAAATGGCCTATTATTAAAAACATTATTTACCAATAGTGTTTAATTAAGGCGGTGGTATGGATAGAGTCGAAAGCATGCAGGTGTTTGTCAGCGTGGTGGAGCTGGGCAGCTTCACTGCCGCAGCCCAGGCGGCGCGGCTCTCGCCTGCCATGGTGAGCAAGCATATCAACGCACTGGAAAAACGCCTGGGGTCTACCCTGTTGCAGCGCACCACCCGCAGCTCGCACCTCACAGAGATTGGCCGTAGTTATTATCAAAACTGCAAAGAGATACTGTCGCAAATTGCGCAGGCTGAAGCCGGGGCAGAAATCATGCGTGGCAAGCCCAAGGGCTTGCTCACCATCAGTGCGCCCATCTGGTTTGGCACCATGCGCTTGGCGCCCTTGGTGGCGGATTATTTGCTGGAATACCCCGAGGTCAATGTGGCGCTGTCATTGACGGATCGCTTTGTTGACCTGATTGATGAAGGCGTGGATGTGGCAATACGCATAGGCGCGCTAGATGATTCCAGCTATATCGCCAAGCCGCTCTCGCTGTTTGAGCTGGTGGTGTGCGCAGCACCTGCCTATCTGCAACAGCAGGGCACACCGCTCAAGCCCGATGATCTCAAACACCATCAATGCCTGAGCTTTACCAACTGGAAGCATGATGGCGGCTGGAAACTGCTGGGCCAGCACCTGAGTAGCAAAATGGCGGATGGCTCACGCTTTGATTCCAATAATGCGCAAGCCCTGCGCGTGGCGGCAATCAAAGGCCTGGGCCTGATACTGATGCCCAAAATCCTGCTGGAGCAGGATTTGCAACAAGGCTTGTTGCAGGAAGTGTTGCAGGATTTCAAGCCCGCCCCCAGACCAGTGCATGCGGTGTATGCCAAGGAGCGGCAACCCCCGCCCAGGTTGACTGCCTTTGTGGAGTATCTGGCGCAGCGGCTGGCCTGACGAGGTAGATGGCGCAATGCCCGCTAAGCGCTTTGCAGGCTAGACTTAACTCAGTTTGAAATATGACACCGTATACACCAATGTGAGGCCTATGAGCAGGATGATGGAAAAATTGGCCCCGGCAATCAGATAGCCCAGTTTGGGCGGAATAAGCTCCCCCTTGCTGTCTCGCAACTGCCTAGAATAACTCTTGCCATAAATCAGGATGGAAAGCGCCAAGGTCAGCAGCGGCTTGTAAACGGCAAACTGCCACGATGCGGGCACATACTGCTCGGCCACATTCAAGGCTGAGCCCACTACCACGCTGGCCATCAAGCCAAAGGCATTGGCCAGCGCCAGGTGCTTGAAAGTCTGCCTGACCTTGGTCACGCGCAAGCTGGTGAAATAGGTGAGCAATGACAAGGCCAGAATGGCCGCCAGATAAATGCCCATCATGTAAACAATCAACATATCCAGTCCTTAAGCTGCGGTGCAGGCGGCAATGTGCGGGTGAGGCAGGATTATACCGACTCCATGTTGCCTGCATCACCCGAGTGTATCTGCAGCCATGTTAGCCCGGACTTCAACGCCAAGTATTGAATGCTAGGCCTCCATCTCCTGCCAGGCTAGCTGTTGCGGCATAGGGCGCAAAATCCACTCCTCAATCTCAAATTCCCAGAAGCGATGGCTGCCTCCTGTCAGACCCTCTGGGTCTTCCTGATCCCACAACACCCTGGAGTTTCCCGTCATTTGCAGTAACTGCTGGCCGTTAAAATCCGGTACGCAAATGCCGCTGGCGCGGTTGACGGCAATATTGCCCAGGGTGTTGAACAGGCTATTGCCTGCGTAATCCGGGATGCGCAGCACGCGCTCATTCATGATCTGTACAAAGCCGGGCTGGCCGCCGCGATGTGAGGCATCTGCCCCGGCTTCTGCATTGAGGCTGGCGACAAACAAGGTATCGGCCTGGCTAATAATCTGGCGTAGCGGTGGGCTGATGCTATTGCCCGTGGCCACAGCCTGTGGCGCAGCGGCGTGAGTGGACTGTTGCAGCGCGCGTGGCTGTATAAACTTGGGGCAGTTGGGGTAAGCCTCCTGCACCAGCAGCT
Organism: Methylobacillus glycogenes JCM 2850; assembly: GCF_000617925.1. Lineage (GTDB taxonomy): Bacteria > Pseudomonadota > Gammaproteobacteria > Burkholderiales > Methylophilaceae > Methylobacillus > Methylobacillus glycogenes. The sequence goes on along the minus strand of NZ_BAMT01000008.1, from coordinate 78,254 downwards.
CCAGCCCCGCAGCATCCAGACGCTGCACCTGACCATTGACGCGATAGCGGCGTCGGGTAGCCAGTTCAATAAACAGCATGCCCAGCGTGGCGTGCTGATGCAGGTTTGCCCATACCGGGTCACTGGCATCACGCAGAGCCTCAGCCACCTCCAGGGATACGATATTGGCCGCGTGCTCATTAGCCGCAGATATAGCTAAAGCGCCTATATGTGCAAAGCCTGCAGGCCCAAACAGCAGGGAAGACCACACCCGGCCTTGTGCATCCTCGCTAGCCAGCACCACCATGGTTTGTTGTGCGATAAAAGGCTGTGCCCCAGCGAGTATGCTATCGCTCACCAGCCTGACATTACGCTGGGCGCGGTGGGCTTCACCCGCTCTTTGCTGCATGGCAATTTCACCTGCGTGGAATGTGTGCTCTTTGGACATGCTGATCTCCTTATGCTCTCAACAATTGTTGATGGCTGCATTCTAGGAAATAATGCGAGTGGGTACAGCCGTGCTGGCTGCAATTGATTATTTCGCCGGGAGCAAGAGTCATCGATCATATACATCTGATGCGGGTGTTTGTCACCGTAGCCAAAGAGGGTGGTTTTGCTGCGGCATCACGCGCGCTGGATATCTCTCCTGCTGCGGTAACGCGCGCGATAGTGGCGCTGGAAACGCAACTGGGCATCAGCCTGATGCAGCGCACCACGCGCAAGCTGCGCCTCACCGATGCAGGCAGCCAGTATTTTGCTGACTGCAAGCAGATACTGACGCAGATACAAGCCGCCAATGAGGCCGCTTCTGGCATCAATGCCGCACCCAGTGGCCGCTTGACCATTACCGCCCCGGTGCTGTTTGGCCGCATGTTTGTCATGCCCAGCATCATGCAATACATGCAGCGTTACCCGCAGGTGCAAGTACTGGCTCACTTTGTAGACAGGCTGACCAATGTGGTGGAAGAAGAAATCGATGTGGCCATACGCATAGGCCACTTGCCTGATTCCAGCCTGCGCGCCATCAAGGTCGGTCAGGTCAGGCAAGTGCTGTGCGCAGCGCCTGCCTATCTGCAACAGCATGGCCGCCCCTTAACCCCGGCTGAGTTGCATGCACATGCCATTGTTGCATCCAGTGCACTGGCACCGAACGCCATGTCTTCAAGCGCCACCTCTCCCAATACCACGGCGGCCAAAACCGAATGGGGCTTTGCCGATGGTGAAGCGCTGACCAGGGTCACCATCACGCCACGCCTGATGGTGAGCAGCAATGATGCCGCCTTGAGTGCGGCCGTGGGCGGGCTGGGCATCACGCGTTTGTTGTCCTATCAGGTCAAGCAGGAAGTAGAGCGCGGCAATCTGGAATTATTGTTAGAGACGTTTGAGCAGGCACCCTGGCCTGTGCATGTGGTACACCGTGAAGACAAGCATGGCTCCAGCAAAGTGCGCAGCTTTATAGATGAAATCGTTGACGATTTGCGCGCCCAGATTGAGTTCAAGGTTTGATGCAATAGAGTAGGGCTGGCAGGTTTTATTGCATCTGGCGAAATAATCAATTTCTATTGCAGGGATGTTTCCTACGCTGCTGAATTTCTAGAATGCAGTCGTGATGTTTGATTTCACTCACGCTCATTCAAACGAAAGGACACAGCATGAAAGCCGCCATCATTATTTTTTCCGATCCCAGCCACGGTGGGGATGAAGCCCTGGGCCGGGCATTCAATGGCCTAGCCGCCGCTTATGACTTCAAGCAGCAAGGCACCGAGGTATCTATCTATTTCCAGGGAGCTGGTACACGCTGGGCCGCGCTGGTGGGCAAGGCAGATCATCCCTTGCACCCGCTGTATCAAGCTGTCGAGGAGCTAGTGGCAGGTGTTTCCTGCGGATGTGCCGATGTGTTTGGCGCACGTGAGGAGGCAGAGAAAAATGGCTTTAGCCTGATCACGGATAATCGCGTGCCTGGCACCTCTGGCCTGCCCAGCATTGCCCAGCTATCGCAGCAGGGTTATAGCGTGTTTAGTTTCTAGCTGTTTTACCCGGCCCACTTCAGGTGTAGCGCACTGCTAGCAACCTTGACGCCTGATGATGGTCTCTCAGTGGCCAGATTGCAGCAATCTGGCCACTTTATGCACACAGTACATATGTCACATGCCAGATGTCACATGCACATATCATGCGCCCGCCAAACAGGAGAAGTAATGAGCGATTTACCTTACAGCCCGCCACGCGTCTGGGTTTGGGAAAAAACCAATGGCGGTGCCTTTGCCAATATCAATCGGCCCGTGGCGGGTGCCACGCATGAGAAAACCCTGCCTGTAGGCCAACATCCGCTACAGCTTTACTCCCTGGCCACGCCTAACGGCGTCAAGGTCACCATCCTGCTGGAAGAACTGCTGGCGCTAGGTGTGGAGCAAGCCCAATACGATGCCTGGCTGATCAAAATCACCGAGGGTGACCAGTTTGGCAGTGACTTTGTGGCGATTAATCCCAACTCCAAAATCCCGGCGCTGCTGGATCACAGCACTACACCACCAGTGCGCGTGTTTGAGTCTGGCTCTATCCTGCTTTATCTGGCAGAGAAGTTTGGCCACTTTATACCTGCTGCGCCAGCAGAGCGTACCGAGTGCCTCAACTGGCTGTTCTGGCAAGTGGCGGGCGCGGGTTTTCTGGGCGGCGGTTTTGGGCATTTCTATGCCTATGCGCCGGAAAAACTTGAATACCCCATCAACCGCTACACCATGGAGGTCAAGCGTCAGCTGGATGTGCTGGATCAGCAGCTAGGCAAAACGCCTTATGTCGCAGGGCAGGCTTACACTATTGCCGATATGGCCATTTGGCCCTGGTATGGTGAGCTGGTGAATAACCGCGTCTATCAGGCGGCAGAGTTTCTTGATGCGCAAAGTTATCGCAATGTGCTGCGCTGGGCAGAAGAGATAGGCAGCAGACCTGCGGTGAAACGCGGGCAGAGGGTTAACCGCAACTGGGGGCCAGAGGCCGAGCAATTGCCGGAACGTCACAGCGCTGAGGACTTCATCAAGCCATGAGGCTGGCAGTCTTTAACTAATAAAAAATCCGTAGCCAGTGCTACGGGTTTTTATTGGCATTCAGTTCCGCTCAGTTCAGTTTAGGCCTGGTCAGGCTCAAAAGTTATATCTGAGGTTAGGCGTGAGCAATGCATGGTGAATTTATCGGCAAATAATGGACATGTAATCTAAGTGTCATTTTTGTTAAACCCAGTACAATATGCATACAACTTTGGGAGCTATAAGCTCCCTTTGGTATTTCTGAACGTTATAAATGCAGTGTTTGAGTTATGCCTATGCACTCTCTTGGCACTAGCTTGTGCACGCGCTTGCACCGCGCCAGAAACTTAGTTTTCCCTACAAAAAAGACAGGAAGTAATGAACATCTCCAATATAAAAATCGGTACACGTTTGCTGGCAGGGTTCAGCATTATTCTGGGGCTGATGGGCATCATGATTGTGGTGGGGCTGCTGCAGCTCGCCAATGTGGGCAACACCGCCCAGGTGATGACAGAACAGGAATTGGTGAAGGAAAGATTGACCAATGAATGGGTATCGAATGGCAAGCAAAACGGCATCAGAACCTTTGCCGCGCTGAAAAGCACGGATGCTGCCATGTTGGCGATGTATCAGGAGCAGATCAAGGAAACCTCGAATGCCAACAAGGATATCGTCAGGCAGCTGGATGTGATGCTGGAGCATCCCCGCGCTAAAGCACTGTTTGATGCCTCCAAGCAAAAACAGCAGGCCTATCAGCAAGTGCGTGATCAATTGTTTGCCTTGCGTGACCAGGGTGTAGAACCCGCAGTGCTTGATGCCAGAATCAAGCAGGATTTTATCCCCAGCCGCGCCGAATATTTTGACAGCATGAACGCGATTGCGGAGTTTGAGCGCCAGTTGATCAATGAGGCGGGCGATCAGATTCAGAAGGTACGCAGCAATAGCAGCATTATTCTGCTGGTACTCGGTGCAATTGCTATTGTGGCAGGCATTATCATGGCGCTCAGCCTGTCATCCAGCATCACCAAGCCGCTATCCCAGGCGGTGGATATGGCCAAGGCCGTGGCCAATGGCGATCTGACTTCTCATGTCAAACCCAGCGCTACAGATGAAATAGGTGAATTACTCGCAGCGCTGGAGCTGATGAACCAGAATTTATCCCATATAGTCGGCGATGTGCGCCATGGCGCAGAGACCATCGCCACGGCCTCGCAGGAAATTGCCACTGGCAATCTGGATTTATCCAGCCGCACGGAAGAGCAAGCCAGCTCGCTGGAAGAAACCGCTTCTGCCATGGAACAGCTGACCTCTACCGTCAAGCAGAATGCAGACAATGCCCACCAAGCCAATCAATTCGCGGTGTCGGCTTCTGCGGTGGCCAGCACAGGCTCCAGGGTGATTGATGATGTGATAGGCACCATGTCTGACATCAATGATGCTTCCAAACGCATTGCAGACATTATTGCGGTGATTGATGGCATTGCCTTCCAGACCAATATACTGGCGCTGAATGCAGCGGTGGAAGCCGCACGTGCGGGCGAGCAGGGGCGCGGCTTTGCTGTGGTGGCCACCGAGGTCAGAACGCTTGCTCAGCGTGCCGCCAGTGCGGCCAAGGAAATCAAGGGCCTGATTACCGACTCTGTCTCCAAGGTGCAGCAGGGCAGTGATCAGGTGCAGAAGGCGGGTAACACCATGCGCGAAATCCGTGACAGTGTGGAGCGGGTCAAGGATATGGTGAGCGATATTGCCGCAGCCAGCCATGAACAAAGCACAGGCATAGAGCAGGTGAACCAGGCCATTATGCAGATGGATGAAGTCACGCAACAAAATGCCGCCCTGGTAGAAGAAGCCGCAGCCGCCTCACAGTCACTGCAGGATCAAGCCCAGGGGCTGAAGCAGGCGGTGAGTGTATTCAGGCTGGATAGACGCGCCGCTTAAGCTGCCAACATGTATCTAGCGCTGCTGGCGTAATCGCCAATGCCGCTGATACTCAAACCCATGTCTGCCAGGCATGGGCTTTTTTACAGACGTTTGCGCCATTTTTATACTATCCTGCCGCACTTAAACGCCATATTTACCTTGCTTACACGATCATGGCCGGGCAGTCATTCTGGGATGTATGCAGAGTCGTCACCAGAAAGCCTGCCTTCTCAACTTTGATCGTTCATCACCATGAAAACACCTGCTCTTATTGCATTAACCTTGACTGTCGCTCCCGCCCTGGCCTTGACTCCCAACATTGCCCAGGCTGTGGAAATAGGCGATTCAGGCTTGGCCATCAACGCCTATCTGGAAGGCTATCTTGCCTACGATGATAATCACCCTGCCAGCAACAAGCGGCCGGGTTTCACCTATAGCCACAACCGCACGGGTGACCCACAGATTAATTTGGCCCTGATCAAAACCAGCTTCAGGCAGCCGCGGTTCAGGGCCAATCTTGCCCTGGCCTCTGGCACTTACATGCAGGCCAATTATGCGGCCGAGCCCAATACCCTGCAGCACCTCTATGAGGCCAACCTAGGCATTAAATTATCCGAGCAGCATGAGCTATGGCTGGATGCCGGGGTGATGCCCTCGCATATTGGCCATGAAAGCGCGATAGGTAGTGAAAACTGGACGTTGACGCGCAGCATGATGGCGGATAACTCGCCGTATTTTGAAACCGGGGTCAAGCTGTCTTACACCACGCCTGATGGCAAATGGATGTTGAGCGGCTTGCTGCTGAACGGCTGGCAGCGCATACAGCGCCCTGAAAACAACACCACGCCAGCCTTTGGCCATCAGCTCACTTACAAACCCAATGACAGGGTCACCATCAACAGCAGCTCATTTATAGGCAATGACAAATCTGACCACGACAGGCAGATGCGCTATTTCCATAACCTCTATGCACAGTTCAAGCTGAATGAACGCTGGGGGCTGATCACGGCGCTGGATATAGGCGCTGAGCAAAAATTCCGTGGCAGCGAGCAATACAGCCTGTGGTTTTCACCCACGGCGATTGTGCGCTATCAGTGGAGTGAAGAGCTGAGCCTGGCGGCACGTGTGGAGTATTACCAGGACAAGGATGGCGTGATTATCAGCAGCACTACACCGCATGGTTTCAGAACCGCTGGCTACTCGCTGAATATGGATTACAGATTCAGCCCGGCTGTGCTCTGGCGTGCTGAAATCAAGCAGTTGCAAAGCCGCGATAAAATATTTGAGCAAGGCCAGAGCGGGCTGTCCGACAGCAATCTGATGGTGATGACCTCGCTGTCGCTGACGTTCTGATGAAACAATTGCAGGCAGTTGCATCAATTCAGCACCTGCCTGCAACTACAGCCTAGTCTGGATTAATCAGCAGACGATACCCCACACCCAGTTCGGTAATAAAGTGCTGCGGCATGGTGGGGTTGTCTTCCAGTTTGTTGCGCAGATGGCCCATATAGATACGCAGATAATGGCTGCTTTCTACGGCATTTGGCCCCCACACCTCTTTCAATAACTGGCGCTGCGTCACCACCCGGTTGGCTTCACGCAGCAGCACCGTCAACAGGCGGTATTCGGTAGGGGTGAGCTGCACCTGCGCTTCCGCCTTGTGTATCAGCCGTTTACCCAGGTCAACCTGGATATTGCCAAACCTGATCACGCTATCGCTGCTGGCGGCGCTGGTGGCGCGGCGTCTCAACTGGGCGCGGATACGCGCCATCAATTCCCCGGCACCAAACGGCTTGCTCAGGTAATCGTCTGCGCCTGCATCCAGCGCTGCAATTTTCTCGTGCTCTTGCGTACGCGCAGAAAGCACAATGATGGGCACCTGACTCCAGGCGCGTATCTGGCGTATCACCTCCACGCCATCCATATCTGGCAGGCCCAGATCCATGATGATGATATCCGGCTGGCGGGTGGCCGCTTCTATCAGGCCACGCGCCCCGGTTTCTGCGGGAAAGGCATGCATGCCCTCGGCCTCTATCGCCAACAGCAGAAATTTGCGGATTTGCGCTTCATCTTCCACCACCAGAATATTGATCGCGGGTTCCAGCTTGCTCATGGGGCTAGGTCTTTCATTGAGGGAGCCTGATCTACGGGTAGAGAGAAGGTGATGACCGTGCTGAAACCAGCCTGACTCATGTCATCTTGGTCTGTCTTGGCTCGGTCTAGCTTGGGTTTGTCAATCTCTGGGCCAATCTCTATGCCAATCTCTGCGTCAGGTTGTGCAATCCAGATTTTGCCATGGTGGGCCTGAATAATGTTCTTGCAGATGGATAATCCCAGCCCTACGCCGGGTTTGTCTGATTCCTTATCGCCACGGTTGAATTTCTCAAACAGGCGCTGCTGGTTTTCGAGCGGAATACCCTGGCCCTGATCGCTCAGCGATACCCAGATTTCTGCACCTTGCAGCTGGCCGCCAGATGTATCCTGCTAGCAGGCCTGGAGTATTTGATGGCATTGTCCAGCAGGTTGCAGAGCACACGCTCCAGCAGCAAGGCGTCATAACGTATCAATGGCAAATCAGGCGGAATATGCGTGCTGAGCTGGTGGTGCTGGGTGGCGGGTTGCATGGCGCGCAAGGCACTGCCTACTACTTCTTCCAGCGATTGCCATTGCCGATTAAGCGTGACATTGCCCGCTTGCAGCCTGGCCATATCCAGCAAGTTGATCACCAGCTGATTCATATGGAAAGTCTGGCTGGCCAGGTCTTCCAGTAGCGTGTTGTCTTGGGTGGAGGGCATCTGTTGTTTCAGGCGCTCGATTATGCTGAGCTGCACCGCAATCGGCGTGCGCAGATCATGCGAAATGGCACTGAGCAGGGAATTGCGCAGGCGCTCCGATTCCATGGAAATCAGCGCATCCCTGGCCACTTCTACATAATGCTTGCGCTCCAGCGCCAGGCCTATCTGCGCGGCAAAGGTATCCAGCAATTGTCTTTGTTCTATATCAAAGCGGCTATCTGATGCCAGAGGTGCAATGGCCAGCACACCGCGCGTACGCATGGGGGCCTTGAGCGGCACATAAAGCACGGTGCTGGAGGGCAGGGTCTGAGTGCCCAGGCCAGCCTGCTCCTGATGGTCGTAAGTCCATTGCGCAATGGCAATATCAAAGGCCTTGAGCTGGCCTTCCATCTGCCTGCCATGTACCTGATAGTCCACAGCATCTGAGCCATGCAGCTTGTCGTCCATATCTGCCACCAGAATGGCAATCTTGGCACCAAACAAACCGGAAAGATGGTGAATACTGACTTCGGCAATATGGGTGATGGTCATGGCGGCGGCCAGCTCCTTGCCCATTTCGTACAAGGCCTGGCTGCGGCGTTCTCGCAGATTGGCAATCATGGCCTGCCGCTTGAGGCTGGCTGTGAGGTTGCTGATGACCAGGGCGGCGCTGAGCATGATGGCAAAGGTCAGCAGAAATTGCGTATCCGAGACCGAGAATGACCATGCAGGCTGGACAAAGAAAAAGTCGAAACACACCACGCTGAGCAGTGAGGCGGCAATGCCAGGCCCGCGCCCATAACGGTTGGCAATCAGCATCACCCCCAGCAGATAGAGCATGATGATGTTGGAAAGCTCAAAGTAATTGAACACCGCCCCCGCCGCCAGCGAGGTGAGGCCACTGATGGCAATCGCCCACAGATAGCCCTTGCGCTTGAGTCTGGAGAAATGGGCTTCACCCGCCATGCGCATGGCAGCAGGTTTGCTGGGAGTGACAGGCTGGGTGACACGTGGAATCACGTGAATATCAATATTGGCCGTATTTTGCAGCAGACGCTCACACACGCCTGGCCGCAGCCAGCGCCTATAGCTTGAACTTGATCCTGAGCGCCTGCCCACGACAATGCGCGAGATATTGCGGCTTTGCGCGTATTCCAGCAGCACCGCGCTGACATCATCGCCATGCAGGGTAATGCTGCCGCCACCCAAGGACTGCACCAGATTGAATTTCTGCGCGATGTTTTCTTGATGCGCTGCACCCCGCTTTTGCAGTTTGGGGGTTTCTACATAAACCGCAGTCCATTCTGCCTTGGTCAGATTGGCAAAGCGCGCGGCGGCATGTATCAGCGCGTTGTCCTGATCCTGGGCATCTACACCCAGCAGTATTCTTTCATTGGCCTGCCAGATCTGCGCGATGGCAGCGCCCGAGCGATAGGCGCGCATCTGTTCATCCACGCGGTCTGCGGTTCTGCGCAAAGCCAGCTCGCGCAGCGCAATCAGATTACCCTTGCGAAAGAAATTGGCCTTGGCTTTTTCCGCTTGCGGCGCCAGGTAAACCTTGCCTTCTTTCATGCGCTGCAACAGGTCTTCAGCGGGCAGGTCTACCAGTATCACTTCATCCGCCTGATCAAAGACTTTATCCGGCACCAGCTCGGCCACGCGTATGCCGGTAATCTGCCCCACCACATCATTGAGGCTTTCCAGATGCTGCACATTGAGCGTGGAATAAACATCTATGCCCGCCTGCAGCAGCTCTTCCACATCCTGCCAGCGCTTGCGGTGGCGTGAGCCTTCAACATTGGAATGCGCCAGTTCATCAATCAGAATCAGGTCTGGCTTCAGCGCCAGCGCGGCATCCAGATCAAACTCGCGCAGCTTGCGCTTTCTGTAATCCACTTCTCTCAGCGCCAGTTGTGGCAAATCGCCCAGTTGTGCCTGGGTCTCGGCACGGCCATGGGTTTCCACCACTCCTATCACCACATGCCTGCCTTGCTGTTGTTGCGCCTGGGCGGCATTGAGCATGGCAAAGGTTTTACCTACCCCGGCACAGGCACCAAAAAACAGCTTGAGCTTGCCGTGGCTTTCCTCGCGCTGGATTTGCTCCAGCAACTTGTCGGGGTCTGGGCGTGGTGTGTGCATCTCAGCGCTTATTCCATGCTGGGGCCGGGCTGAAATGCCACCAGTGCTGCCTGCGTTTCAATTCGCAGGCTAGGCTACAGGTGTAAGGCTTGCCATAGCTGAGCGCATGCATGGCGGCATTTACCTGATGCAGCCGCTGGCACACCGGGCAAGTGTGCGCATGTTGCATGGTGGATGGGTCATTAGGTGAATATGCCTGTGAGTATTCTTGTGCAAGTTCTTGTTCAAGCTTGGTGAGTACATGGGCGGGTACATGGTCAGAAACCTCATGGTAACGCCCAAATTGCGCGGCGGGCAGTGTTTGCATAATGGTATCCATCACAGTATCTATCAAGTGCTGGCTGACCAGAAAGCCTATCTTCAGCCTGCCAGCCAGGCAGGGCTTGAGCAGCAGTATCTCAATCTCCATTCTGCAACGCTGTCGGATTGCCTGCCGCAGCATGGTCAAATGCGCTTGCTCTATCACCATCTGCATCAAAATCGGTGTGCTTTGGGTCAACGCTAGCGTACACAAGGGGGGGTGCACACAAGGAGGGTGCACACAAGAAAGGGGAATTCATGGCAACTCTCCAGACCTATTGCTCAATGCCATCTCTGCTGGGCATTGCTGGCTGGGCCGCCAATTGATCCAGTGCCAGATTCAAGGCCAGCACATTGACGCGTGGCTCACCCAGCAAGCCCCACTGGCGGCCCTGGGTATGGCTTTGTATCAGCGCCAAGAGCTGGGTTTCTTTCAAGCCCCTGGCTTGCGCCACTCTATCCACCTGATACAGCGCCGCCGCCGGGCTGATTTCCGGGTCCAGCCCGCTGGCGGAGGCTGTGACCAGATCTACCGGGATAGGCAGGGTGTTGCCTGGGTCTAGCGCCAGCAAGGCGGCTTTGCGGCTGGCGATCGCCTCGGCCAGTGCCGGGTTGAGCGGGCCAAGGTTGGAGCCAGATGAGGCGGCGGCGTTATAAGGCATGGGGCTGGTGGCAGAAGGTCTGCCCCAGAAATAGCCCGGGCTGCTGAAGTGTTGCCCTATCAGGCTGGAGCCTATGGTGTGATCGCCGGATTTAAGCAGCGAGCCTGCAGCTTGCTGCGAGAACAAGGCCTGACCTATGCCATAGACCACAGCCGGGTAAAAAGTCCCGGTAAACAGGGTGAGGGCGGCAAACACAATGAGTGCGGGACGTATTAAGGCTTTCATGATGGATACTCCGGGTAATTGAGCTTGTGAAAATGGCTTACACCAGTCCCAGTAATTGCAGGAACATGTCGATCAGCTTGATGCCGACAAAAGGCGCGATAATGCCGCCCAGGCCGTAGACCAGCAGATTGCGGCGCAGCAGTGCAGCAGCGCCCATGGCTCTATAGGTCACGCCATCCAGCGCCAGCGGAATCAGCACCACAATCACTAGGGCGTTAAAAATCACGGCAGAGAGAATGGCGGCATTGGGGCTGGAAAGCTGCATGACATTGAGCACGCCTAGCTGGGGGTAAGTGCTAACAAAGGCCGCCGGGATAATGGCAAAGAACTTGGCAATATCGTTGGCAATGCTGAAGGTGGTGAGCGCGCCGCGCGTCATCAGCATTTGTTTGCCTATCTCGACGATCTCGATGAGCTTGGTGGGGTTGGAGTCCAGATCGACCATATTGCTGGCTTCCTTGGCGGCCTGGGTGCCTGTGTTCATGGCCACCGCCACATCGGCTTGGGCCAGCGCCGGGGCGTCATTGCTGCCATCGCCTGTCATGGCGACCAGCCTGCCCTGGGCCTGATACTGCCGAATCAATGCCAGCTTGGCCTCGGGTGTGGCTTCAGCCAGGTAATCATCCACCCCGGCCTCGGCGGCAATCGCGGCGGCGGTGAGGCGATTGTCCCCGGTAATCATGATGGTCTTGATGCCCATCTCGCGCAGCGCGGCAAAGCGCTCCTTGATGCCACCCTTGACGATATCCTTGAGCTCAATCACGCCCATGACCTTGGCATCATCGGCCACGACCAGCGGCGTACTGCCGCGCCTGGCAATGTCATCTATGCTGGCAGCCATTTGCGCGCTGAATGCACCGCCCTGCGATTCTACCCAGGCACGTATGGCCGAGGCCGCACCCTTGCGGATCTTGCGCTCGCCTATGTCTATACCGCTCATGCGCGTTTGCGCGCTAAATGGCACAAACACCGCACCCAGCTTTTTCATGCTGCGCTCACGCAAGCCGTATTCATTCTTGGCAAACACCACAATGCTGCGGCCCTCAGGCGTTTCATCCGCCAGCGAGGAAAGCTGGGCCACATCGGCCAGCGTGGCCAGGTCTACCCCCTCAGCGGCAAAGAAAGCCGAGGCCTGACGATTGCCCAGGGTGATGGTGCCAGTTTTGTCGAGCAGCAAGACATCCACATCACCCGCCGCCTCTACCGCCCGGCCCGAGGTGGCAATCACATTGGCCTGCATCATGCGGTTCATGCCTGCAACACCTATGGCAGACAGCAGGCCTGCAATGGTGGTGGGGATTAAACAGACCAGCAGCGCCACCAGCACCAGTATGCTGACAGGGGCGCCCGCGCCCGCAGCCTGCACGCTGAATATGGAGAAGGGCAGCAGACTGGCGGTGACCAGCAGAAAGATCAGGGTGAGGGCCACCAATAAAATGGTGAGTGCCATTTCATTGGGGGTTTTTTGCCGCTTGGCACCTTCTACCATGGCAATCATGCGATCGAGAAAGGTCTCGCCCGCATTGGCACTGACGCGCATGATGATCCAGTCTGACAGCACCTGCGTGCCGCCAGTAACAGCACTGAAGTCACCGCCAGCCTCGCGAATCACCGGGGCAGATTCCCCGGTAATCGCCGCTTCATTGACGGCGGCAATGCCTTCAATCACTTCGCCATCGGAGGGGATGCTATCGCCCGCCTCTACCAGCACCAGATCACCCCGGCGCAGGCTGAGACTATCCACCAATGTCAGCGCAGCGTGGCGCGAGGCCGAGGCCAGCTTTTTGGCTGAGATATTCTTTCTAGCGTTTTTCAGGCTGGCGGCCTGGGCCTGGCTGCGGCCTTCTGCCAGGGCTTCAGAGAAATTGGCAAACAGCAGCGTAAACCATAGCCACAGCGTAATGGCCCAGGTAAAGCCTATGGGCATGGCGCTCTGCTCTGCCTGCGGCAACAGCAGCAGCACGCTGGTGAGCAGGCTGCCTATGTACACCACAAACATCACCGGGTTACGCCACTGCACACGCGGCGAGAGTTTTAACAAAGACTGCACCAGGGCACGCAGGATAAAGCGCGACCCTAGCGATGAAGATGCGGATGAAGGCTGCATAAAAGGTTTCCTGAACATGGTGGGCTTTATTGGGCAGTAGAGGGGGCTGGCGCAGCGACTTGCCTGGTATCAACTTGTTGCGCAGTTACGTGCTCGGTATCAACTTGTTGAGCAGTTATATGTTCAACAACTGGCCCCAGCGCCAATGCAGGCACAAAGGTCAGCGCCCCCACCAGCACAACAGCGCCTATCAGCAGCGTGACAAACAGCGGGCCGTGGGTGGGCAGGGTGCCTGCATGGGCGGCAATACGCTTTTTGGCGGCCAGTGAGCCTGCAATGGCCAGCACCGGGATAATGATGGCAAAACGCCCCAGCCACATGGCCACGGCCAGCATGGTGTTGTAAAACGGCGTATTGGCAGATAGCCCGGCAAAGGCGCTGCCGTTGTTATTGGCGGCGGATGAGAAGGCATAGAGGATTTCGCTATAACCATGCGCCCCCGGGTTGGCAATGCCTGCCACGCCTGCGCTGAGCAGCACGGCAACGGCGGTGCCCAGCAACACCAGCATGGGGGTCACCAGCAGAATCAGCGCCGACATTTTCATCTCGAGAATCTCGATTTTTTTGCCCAAGTATTCAGGCGTGCGGCCTATCATCAAGCCCGCCACAAACACGGCAATAATCGCGTACACCAGCATGCCGTAAAGGCCAGAGCCTACCCCGCCAAATACCACCTCGCCCAGCTGCATCAGCCACATGGGTACCAGCCCGCCTATAGGCGTGAGCGAGTCATGCATGGCATTCACCGCCCCGCAAGAGGCGGCCGTAGTCACCGTGGCAAACAGCGCAGAATTGACGATGCCAAAGCGGGTTTCCTTGCCTTCCATATTGCCGCCTGCCTGTAGTGGCGAGGCAGTCTGATCCAGGCCTGCACTGGCTAGCAAGGGCGTGCCCGCCTGCTCGGCGCTGATGACCACGCTGGCCATCAGCACAAACAAAATACCCATGGCGGCAAATATCGCCCAGCCTTGCCTGCGGTCACCCAGCATCAGGCCAAAGGTGTAGCACAGCGCCGCAGGGATGAGGAAAATCGCCAGCATCTGCAAGAAGTTGCTCAATGGCGTGGGGTTTTCGTAAGGGTGTGCGGAGTTGGCATTGAAAAAGCCGCCACCGTTAGTGCCGAGTAACTTGATGGCTTCCTGCGAGGCCACTGGCCCATGGCGATTTGCTGTGTGATGCTGGTGGCCGCCTGGGTGAGCGCATTGCCGCTGGCATCCTTGATCACGGCGCCGCTTTCATCCAGCATAGGCTGCTGGTAGTGGCTAGTCTCTAGCGTGTGCACAGATTGATAAGGGCTGAAGTTCTGTATTACCCCCTGGCTCATCAAGGCCGTGGCCAGCAACAGCGATAGTGGCAGCAGGATATAAAGCGTAATGCGCGTGACATCTACCCAGAAATTGCCTATGGTCTGCGCCGAGTGGCGCACAAAGCCACGAATCAACGCAATGACCACGGCAATGCCTGTGGCGGCTGAAAGAAAGTTTTGCACCGTCAATGCCAGCATTTGCGTGAGATAACTCATGGTGGACTCACCGGCATAGCCCTGCCAGTTGGTATTGGCAACAAAACTCACCGCGGTATTGAAAGAGGAATCCAGCGAAATGCCAGCAAAATGCTGCGGATTAAAAGGCAGCCAGGCTTGCCATTGCTGTAACAAAAAGACCACCAGCAAGCCTAGCAGGTTGAACAGCAGCAAGCCCAGGGCATAATGCTTCCAGCCGCTTTCTTGCTGCGGGTTGATGCCTGCAAGTTTGTAGATGAGGTTTTCAAGCGGGCGCACTAGTGTGCTGAGCCAGGGCAGCTTACCCTGCATGGCAAGGTGGATGTAGTGCCCCACAGGCTTGGTGAGCAACAACAGCACGATGATAAAAAGTCCAAACTGCAGCAGCGCATTGACCGTCATCAGAAGCGCTCCGGCTGGCATAAAGCCAACAGCAGATAGGCCATCAGGCCAAGTGCAATCAGGCCGCTGATTGCATATAAGATGTTCATTTGATTACCCCTCAATTCAAGCTGCACCCAGTGCGGGTGCCTGATTGAGCAGCGTAATGATGGGCAGATAAAGATGCTGTAAGGAGTGGGGTGTGCGGCGTAAAAAAAGTATAAAAACTTCTAAACGATAAATTTTCAGTAAAATTTATCAGATCAGTCACAGATTAATTCGAGAGAGTATCAACATGCATGACATCAGTTGCCCGCATTGCGGCAAAGCGTTCAAGATCGACGAGTCTGGCTATGCCGATATTCTGACCCAGGTGAGAAACAAGGATTTTGATGAGCAACTGGAAGCCAGGCTGGCCTTGGCGGAACAGGAGAAAAAAACCGCAGTTGAACTGGAAAAAGCCAGGGTCTCCAACGAGCTGCAAAAAATTGCCGCCGCCAAGGATGCTGAAATTCAGCAACTGCAGGCCACACTGAATGCGAGCGAGGTTGAAGGCAAGCTGGCACTGGCGCAGGCGCTGAGTAGTGTGGAAAAAGAACGCGATGTGCTGGCCAATGAAATTGCCCAGATCAGAAAAGACAATCAGGCCGCATTGCATCTGGCGGAAGCCAGGCTGGCCAACGAATTGCAAAAATCCGCAGTGGCCAAAGATACCGAAATTCAGGAGCTCAAGGCCAGGCTGCAATCGGCTGAGGTTGCCAGCAAGCTTGCCATCAATGAAGCCGTAACCACGGTGGCCAGGGAGCGCGACGAGCTCAAGAGCGGCCTCAACCGCGCCGAGCTAGAAAAGCAGCTTGCTGAAAGAGCGCTCAAGGATAAATATGAAACCCAGATCAGGGATAGAGATGATGCCATTGAGCGGCTCAAGGACCTGAAAGCCAAACTCTCGACCAAGATGGTGGGCGAGACCCTGGAGCAGCATTGCGAGATTGAATTCAATCGCATACGCTCAACCGCCTTCCCCCGCGCTTATTTTGAGAAAGACAACGACGCGCGTAGCGGCAGCAAGGGCGATTTTATCTTCAGGGATGTGGATGAAGCGGGCACTGAAATTGTCTCTATCATGTTTGAAATGAAAAACGAGAGCGATAAAACCGCCAGCAAAAACAAGAATGAAGATTTTCTCAAGGAGCTGGATAAAGACCGCATAGAAAAGGGCTGCGAGTACGCCATTCTGGTGTCTCTGCTGGAGCCGGAAAGTGAACTCTACAATTCAGGCATTGTGGATGTGTTCCATCGCTACCCAAAAATGTATGTTGTCAGGCCGCAGTTCTTTATTCCCATCATCACCCTGCTGCGCAACGCCGCCATGAACTCACTGCAATACAAAAACGAGCTGGCGCTGGTGAAAGCACAAAGTGTAGACATCACCAATTTTGAAACCGAGCTGGATGCCTTTAAAACGGCGTTCTCGCGCAATTATGACCTGGCCTCTAGGCGCTTCCAGACGGCGATTGATGAAATAGACAAGTCTATAGATCATCTGCAGAAAACCAAGGAAGCGCTGCTGGGCACAGACAGAAACTTGCGATTGGCGAATGACAAGGCCCAGGACGTGACCATCAAACGCCTGACCAAAAACAACCCCACCATGGCCGCCAAGTTTGCAGCGCTGGATAAGGGGGAGGCAGAGTAAGTAGGGTTAATCGTCCTGCTTATGCTGTGGACTAATTCTGGTCGCTACAAGATGTGAATTACATGATTTGAATCACATGATGTGAATCACATAGTAATCACGTTGGAAAGCTCAATCAGGTTTTGATCAGGGTCGCGCAGATATACCGAAATCAAGGCGGAATAAGCCCCGGTTCTGCGCACCGGGCCTGATTCGATAGTAATGCCGTGTTGCTGCAACTCGGCAATGACCTCTTCAATCGGTGTGGCCAGCCGAAAGCACAAATCGGCAGACCCGGCTTTAGGCGCATGCGCGCGCGGCTGAATATCAGATTTGAGCGGGTGCAGATTGATCTTTTTATCGCCAAACACCAGGGCATGGCGGTTGTCACCGAAAGTGACGGCTTCCATGCCCAATACTGTGGTGTAAAACCTGATTGTTGCATCAAGGTTTTTCACCGTTAATACCAGATGGTCCAGGTCTAGAATATGCATAGGATTTGGGGCTTGAGCGATTAAGATTCAGCAAGTTTTTGCAGCGTATTGCTTAATCCTAGCCTGCCTGCTGGCCCCCATCAAGCCCAGCAGTATTAGCTTATTAGCACTAAAGATTAAGTCCACGGCTTGGCTGAGAGGCATGGTCAGAATAACAACAGGTTAAACATGAATATTACTAGGGAAGATCTGGAGCATCTTTATCACGAGCTGGCCGATGCTGAATTGCAGCGCATGCTGGCTACAGGCAATTTGACCGAGTTGGCGCAGTCAGTGGCTTACAGGGAATTGAGAAGCCGTGGTGTTGATGCGGGCGTGGCTGCGAGAAAAAATCTCAATACCACTTTGGAACCGGACAATTCCATTACTTATGTGCGTGTGGCTCATCAACTCATAGAGCCCGAGGCGCAGTTGATTTATGGCTTGCTGCTCGCACATGATATTCCAGCCGAACTGCAGGGCGGTGGTTATGCGATTATTCCCGGCGATGTAGGCAATTTCATGGTGCTGGTACCTGAGCAATATGCCGAGCAGGCGCTAACGGTGATTTCCCAGGATGATGAAGGTGGGTTTGAACTGGCTGACTTGCCAGAGCTGTCAGATCTGCCTGAAATTGAACTGGAAGCTGCGGCCATGACACTGCCGCCTGCGCAGCAAAAACAGCCCCGCAGCCATCGTGCAAAACCTGCAACCAAGGCCATGCCTGCCAGCAACAGTCCTTTCAAAACTTCGGAAAGTTACTGGTCGCTTTGGCTATTGTTGCTTGTCATTCTGCTGTTGGGATATGCCTGTCTGCATTTGGCCTGCAGCGATAGCCCGTGGCTAAGCATGGAAATCCTCAAGACTGAATGTTGAGAAAGGGGTGAGGGCGTGCGTAAACGTATAGACCTATGCAAGGGCTACATCCACGCATTGCCCAGCACGTTGCCTTAGCAGACTGGCTGCTCATTACCCCCATGGAAGGAGCAGCCAGCAGAGGTTTCACTTTAGGTGTTGATCCAGAAACGCCCGTATAACCTTGCCGATTTCCTCCCCATGGGTTTCAAGCGCCAGATGCCCGGTGTCATAAAAATGCACCTGCGCATGGGGGATATCCCGCTTCCAGGCTTCGGCACCCGCAGGCAAAAAGAAGGGATCGTTCTTGCCCCAGACTGCCAGTAATGGCGGTTGATGCTGGCGGAAATAAGCCTGAAACTCAGGGTATTTCGCCACATTGGAGGCATAGTCCAACAGCAGGTCCAACTGCACCTCGGCATTGCCAGGGCGGCTCACCAACAGACTCTCCAGCGCAATGGCATCTGGTGCCACCAGGCTTTTATCTGGCACACCTTCCAGATACTGCCACTTGATGGAAGCAGGCGTGGTGAACTCGTGCAGGGCTTCACGGTTGGCCTGGGTTGGTGCCTGCCAATATTTCTGTATGGGTGCCCAGCCTGCGCCCAGACCCTCGGCATAGGCATTGCCGTTTTGCGAAACAATGGCAGTCACGCGCTCAGGGTGGGCCAGAGCCATGCGCCAGCCCACGGGGGCGCCATAGTCAAACACCTGCATGGCATAGCGTTCCAGCTTGAGTTGCTCGGTGAACTGGGTCATGGTCTGTGCAAGCTGCTCAAAAGTGTAATTGTATTGCCCACGCGCCGGGGCCTCAGTAAAGCCAAAGCCCGGCAAATCAGGCGCAATGACGTGGTATTTATCTGCAAGCTTGGGGATAAGGTTGCGATACATAAACGAAGATGCCGCATAGCCGTGCAGCAACAGCACCGTAGGCGCATTGCGATCACCCGCCTCACGGTAAAACACCTTCACATCTCCCACCTGCTCAAACCTGTGCTGTACCTGTAAATCTGCTGCCTGCGCGCCACTGCTCAGCACTGCTGTGGCCAGACCTGCTGCGACTAATGCCTGTTTGGAATTCATTGCCATCTCCTTGTAACCAGTAAATGTGTTATTAAAGGTTACATAGGATTTGTGTAACTAGTCAACTAGATTTTTATAGGTTACATTAATGGCATGACAGAAAACCCATCCAGCCAGCCAGAACTCCTATTCGTCGGCGATAACCTCGCCCTAGACTTCATCAACACCCAGTACGGCGTGGGGGCAGCGCATTGTGAATGCCTGATAGACGACAGCAGCGTAGTGAACTGGCTAAAAGCCGCACAGCTACTGCCTGAAGATTTTGAGCCTGCGCCGCCAGGGCTGCTCAAACTGGCCCTGGCACTGCGTGCAAGCGCAAAATCACTGCTACAGGCCGCCAGGCTGGAAGGAGATGTAGACGTTGATGTGGTGAACCAAATATTAGAAGCGGGCCGCAGTGCGCGCGAGCTGGAGTGGGATAGCGCCAGCAAGACTTTCAAGCTGGTGGCACATCGTCGGCACGACGACGCAGCAAGCCTGCTAGAGCCTGTGGCGCAAGCCCTGGTGAGTTTGCTGACGGATAGCCAGTTGGGCTTGGTAAAGGAATGCGAAGCCCATGACTGCACTTTGCTGTTTCATGATTTGACCAAATCGCACCGCAGGCGCTGGTGCAGCATGGCGGTGTGCGGGAATCGGATGAAGGTTGCGGCGTTTAGGTCGAGGAAGAAGGCTGAGTAGTAGGCATCCGATGCTTGGCTTCACAATTGGCTGATGACAGACTCTGTCAGCGTTAGTTGAGATGTCGTCATGTTGAGCGAGCAACGTGAATAGGCAGGATTGGATCTCGCAGCATTAGCACTTGCGTCTTCCAGAAATTACGGTTACGCATAAAGCGCAAATTAGTCTAAGGGCTGAATCCTTGCTGAGTTCAGCAAAATTTTCGATTCTAATTGTCATTAGAGGGTAGAAATGGCGAAGAAATTTCTACTGCACTCTCTCATGCATTTCTGGCAATTCATGCTGCAGCCTAGTGACCTGATTATGTTTAATACAGGATAATCCTGATGGAAAATAAACAGCAGAATATTCCCCTGCTGCGATTGCAACAGCTGCCGATCAGGGCTCGCTTGTTCTGCAGAAAAAATCAACAATATTGCGCTTTTATCCTCAAAATACCATAGACACACTATTCGGCTAAATGCATAATCAGCGGCGCATTGAATCTCATACCTGAAAGCGTTTTATTGCAGTCATAAATTGCGTATCAACAGAACGTACATCAGGTCTGAACAATGACAATAATCTGTGGCAAGACATACACCATTTAAACAATAACAATGATTTGATCATGAAAATCCATCACCTGCTTATCGCGTTTTTTATCACCGCCACACTGCCAGCCTGTACCCCAATTGCAAGAACTCCATTGGCGCCCCAAGCCGCCGCAAACATTGCCAATGTCAGCACCAAGCTTGCCATCCCCGGTGATGAGATTATCGTACGCGCCCAGGCGTCCAATATTGCTGCAACCATGGGCTATGGCTTGCTGCCAGCATTAATTGAAGGCTCCATCAATGCCTCCAGGCAAAGTGAACTTGAGTCACTTTCAGCGCCTTTCTATGCCAGTCAGCAGGTGGACTTCCGCGAGATATTCAGCAAGTCATTCAATGCCGAGATCAAGCAACAAAACATCCTGCCGCCCTTACAGTTTGCTGCGTCTGCCACCGGTATTTCCAAAAGCATACTGGCAGAGAAAAAAGCCGGCCTGAAGTCTGACGCTGCATTCTTTGGCCTACGGATATGGTATGAATTTTCACCATCGCTGACCCAGTTATTGGTCTTTGCCAGCGCACAACTGATCAACAATCAGGCAGTGGAGCCGGTTTACAAGAATGAGCTGGTGTATGTCTCTGCTGCCGTCAGTGGCGACAAGCCCCTGGACCAGTGGGCGCACAATCATGGTGAGGCACTGGCCCAGGCATTTGCCGATAGCGCCACCGTGCTGGCCAAGCTGCTCAAGCAAGACCTGGCAGCCCCGGACAATGCCACGGTGTTCAGCGCTGCTGCCCAGCATGCCAAAATCAACTATCTCTTGCCCAGCCCTATGCCTACAGCAGTCGAGGGGCACATTACCGAGAAAAGTGATCATAGACAAACCATACGTGCCAACATAGGCGCGCTGTATTCAACCCCATCCAATTGATATAAAGAGCCACTTCCATGCGCTTCCCTTCCGTTCTGCTGGCTTGCACTTTGTCGCTCATGTCTTTGCACAGTGTGGCAAAGGATGAATCCCTTCTTGATTTGCGCTATGAAGCCGAAATCTCCCCTAATGCAAAAGTTGTGAAATCCAATGGTTGTGAATTAGTGATCAAAGCGCCCGAGGATGTACGTCTTAACAAGGAAACTCTAGGTATCACCTATGCCGATAACGCCATCATAAGCAAGCAGGCACCCACACTGTGGCTCAATCAGGCCTTGCTGGATTTAAAACGACTAGGGTTCAAGACTGCAGCTGCCGATGAAGGCCAAAACCTGGCGCAGCAGAATGTGCTGAGTGTGCAGCTGGACAAGGCTTATGTCTGGTTTCACAGCATGAACATCTATGCCACGCTGGTCGTGAATACCTCGCTGCAGAATCGCCAGGGCGCTGTCGTCAGCAAGCAATACCGAGTGATTGGCACCAAATCCAACTGGGCCAATACCGATAGTGAATACACCACCACGCTGAACATTGCTGCTTCACGATTGCTGGAGCAACTGAGCACAGACCTGGCCCAGCAATGCAAGGCATGATTTAACACGGGCGTCTGCTTATGAGCAAGCCACTTGCCATCAACACTCTTACTATCCAAATTATAGGAATGATCATGCAATTTCTATCCCATCGCATGCAATTCTTGGGGCGATTATTGGGCGGTTTGATGCTCAGTGTTGCCGTCTTCAGCCTGAGCGGCTGTATGACGCAGGCATTGCTGAACAGCGACGTCAACTATAAGGAAAAGATTTCATCTATCCTCGTCACCGAAGATGGCAAAAAAATGCTCATCATTGGCCAGGATTACCACTATATTTTCAATGTGAATCCGCAGATTTTATCCACCATCAAAGCTGATTATCGTACCCAGGTCACTGCAAGCATTGATCGTTTTTTTGTGGCAAATGATCAGACAACCACTGGCAGGATTCACCTGTCTCTGAACAAGGATGCATCTCCAGAGTTTGCGCAAGCCGCAGCCGCCGCTGGCTATCATTGCTCAGAAAATCTCGGTTGCAAGGTTTCCCCTTACATCAGGGGCGTGCGCTACAAAGCCAAAGCCTTGCCCCTGGGCGTGACGGAAAAGCTCAAAAAGGAGTATGTCGTTGATGTCACCTATCACGGCAGCCCGGGAGCGAAAGTATTATTGACACCAGTAACAGTCGTGGCTGACGGTGTGGTTGGCGCTGGCGCATTGCTGCTGGGTGGCGTTGCTGCAATAGGCTGGACCGCTCTGGTTGTGGGCCACGAAGTCTGCGGCAGTGCATGCTAGCGTGAGTGACTGCAAGAGAATCCATGGTCTGGAAATACATGGCCTGAGATTCATAGACTAAAATCCATGGGCTAGTCTGGCGCATGGATTGATCGCCTGCACAGTTGTGCAACACACCATAAGTTTTCATTTATTACATATTAGAAATCAATGACATACATATTGATCATCACCATAACCTGTCATTAAATTGGCACCATATAATGTCATTAATGTATGAAAAACAAGCATAAAATGTCATTATTGCAACTTGTTGTTTTTAATGGAAATTAGTAGGGATTGTGTCGATGGTAGCATTAGCCTGGCGTGTCAGCTTGTTTTTATTGGCTCTTGCCGTATTTTCGCCATCCTGTGCAGTTGCTGCATTGTCCAGCAAGGAGCTCCCCCAGAGCTATTGTAGTCTTGGCAAAGAAATTGGTTACCCAGCCCGTCCATATAACAACTCAACCGTTAGTTGCGCGAGCAATATGGTTGATTTAACTGGTGGTCCAGGCAGGAATGGCATGAGGAATAACCTCGCTTTCTATGTCATGGGTGATTATGACAATCCCCGCCAGTTGATGAGGATTTCACTGATACTTAATGTAAACAATGAAAAAGCCAAGGCTGCTGGCACGCAGAAGTTGCCAGGGTAGCAGGCAGGTTGGCTGTACTCTTGGACGGAGATGAAAAGAAGAAGGTTGAGAAGATGATCTTAGCTGGAAAAAAAGGTGTCATCAAAGGCGATAGCTGGCGGACTGAGATCAAAATTGAAAAATGGCCGACAGGTCTTGGTCATGATGTGACAGTCTATTTCCATCCAATTAAATGAACGCGCAGCCAACCCCTTTATTGACGTGGGAGTGCAATCTTGAAAGCCTCAAAGTGATCGGCTTGTTTCATGCGCTCAATCCACCACTTCAGGCCTTCTCCAGTAGCGTCACTGCGCCAAGCCAAGTAGACCTCTTCTTGTTGCCTGTGCTCAATTACAGATTTTTCAACGAGAACCCCTGCGTCAATATATGGCCTTGCAATAAAGTCAGGTAAAAAACCAAATCCTATGCCCGCGACTTGATATTCAAGCTTGCAGCGCATGTTTGGCACGGCCAGGTTGTCCTGCCCAAACAACACGCCAATAGTTTTGGGTGCCATTTGGCGTACTGATCTGAGACGACGATGGCGCGATGCGGGCTCAAATCATCTTTGCCCAATGGGTGGGTTAGTGCAGCTAATGGGTGCTGAGGTGCAACAGCAAAGACAAAATCCATGGTGCCTAATTTATGCAGCTATAGCCACCACCTGAGGGAGGCTCACCCGCAGCCCCAATCAAAATGTCCACTCTTCCATTCAGCAGTGCTTCCCATGTGCCAGACAATGATTCCTGACTAATTTTCAAGCGGGTCTTGCCTGCTACCGTGTAAAAGTCTTTTATGTCATCGGACAATACGGCTGGGGAAAACATGGTGTCCATGCCAATTGCGAGTTCCGTCTCCCAGCCGGATGCCACTCTGCGCACGCGTTGCTCCAGATCACCGGCAGCTTTTAATAGATAGCGCCCTTCCTTTAAGAGCTCAGCTCCAGGTGTGGTTAATGACACCTTTGGCCCTTGCCGCTCAAATATCTTCACCCCCAAATCATCCTCAAGTTTGCTGATGGTGTAGGAAATGGTGGAAGGAACTTTAAAGAGTTCATTGCCAGCAGCGGCAAAGGATCCCAGGCGATCAATAGCATCTAAAACCAGCAGTGCATCAAGGCTTATTCTGAACATTCGAAATTTTCGATTATAGGTTGGTAATCTATCCGTTTTTCTTCACGAATCATTTTCTACATACTTCACACATCCAACGAATACGCAGTTTTAACGGAAATGCGTAATTCGAAATTATTGCATATATAGCGAGCATTTTGGATGTGCTCTCATTTAGAGAGGTAGAGATCATGTTAACAGTTCATCAAAGCAATGCCCGTGGTGCTGTAGACCATGGTTGGTTGCAATCCAATCACTCTTTCTCGTTTGGTCACTACTACAACCCTGAGCAATTGGGCTTTGGGCCATTGCTGGTAATCAATGAAGACCGGGTTCAGCCATCCCGGGGCTTCGGTACCCATTCGCATAGCAATATGGAAATCATTTCCTATGTGATTAGTGGCGCTCTGGAGCACAAGGACAGCATGGGCACTGGCTCGGTGATTCGTTATGGCGATGTGCAAAGAATGAGTGCTGGCACTGGCGTCAGTCATAGTGAATTCAACCACTCCACTACAGAGCGGGTGCATTTCCTGCAAATTTGGATTCAGCCAAATGTAGAAGGTATAGCACCTA
The DNA here is from genome assembly GCF_000617925.1 of Methylobacillus glycogenes JCM 2850. GTDB lineage: Bacteria > Pseudomonadota > Gammaproteobacteria > Burkholderiales > Methylophilaceae > Methylobacillus > Methylobacillus glycogenes. Next base: position 53,385 of record NZ_BAMT01000008.1, on the reverse strand, counting down.
GCTATGAGGAGCGGCATTTCGATGTCACGCAGAAAGAAGGCAATTTATTGCTGACCGCCTCTCCGGATGGTCGTGATGGTTCAGTCCTCATTCATCAGGATGCCTATCTTTACAGCTCAATTCTGGATGGCGACCAAAGGGCTGAGTACCAATTTCAGCCAGGCCGAATAGGTTACGTGCATATCGTCAGGGGTGAAGTGGTTGTGAACGGTCGGCAGCTTAGAACTGGAGATGCTCTCAAGGTCGTCCATGAAGACAGACTTGAGTTTACTCAGGGTAAAGAAGTTGAGTTCTTGCTCTTCGACTTGCCGTACTAAATGAGGGCTCCACCCAGTCGTTTTGGGTGGGGTCTCAATGACCACTTTCCATTAGCGGTCAATATTGTGCAATACAGGTTTTTTGGCGTTTGTTATAAATCGTAAACGTGTCCTACAGCCTGACAGGGCTCGTCAAAATCCAGTGATGGCTGGGGTGAAGCCTGACATGCGTAGAAACATTCATTGAGTTTTTTATTAGGGAGTTTAGTCATGTCCGCAGCAACAGAAAAATTATTGACCCCAGACAATTGCGTTTTCGTATTTGTCGATCATCAACCACAAATGTCGTTTGGCGTGACAAGCATTGACCGCCAACTGCTCAAAAATAACACCATCGCTATGGCAAAGACTGCCAAGCATTTCAACATCCCAACTATTCTGACTGCGGTTGAAACCGAATCCTTCAGTGGTTACATCTGGCCAGAGCTGATGGAAGTGTTGCAACAAGATCCTATCGAACGTACCAGCATGAACAGCTGGGAAGATCCTAAGTTCATCGAAGCTCTTAAGGCTACCGGCCGCAAGAAGATTGTAATTGCAGCGCTCTGGACTGAAGCCTGCCTGATATTCCCAACAATCTGTGCCTTGGATGAAGGTTACGACGTCATCATGAATACCGATGCATCCGGCGGTACTTCCCAAGAGGCACATGATGCTGCCATCCGCCGTTGCGAAATGCACGGTGCACAGTCCATCACATCCGTTCAGCTCCTGCTTGAACTGCAACGTGACTGGGCAAGAAAAGAAACCTATGTAGGCACCACTGACATTGCGCGTGAGCACTTTGGTGCTTATGGCATGGGCATTGATTACGCAGCAACATTGCTGCACGACTACCCACAGCGTACTACTCACCCTCACAAGGTTAGCAAGTAATTTGTGAGATGAGGGGAAGGCTTAGTCTTCCCCTCATGGCATTAAAACCCTTGGAGTTTCTGCAGTACCCAAGTTGAACGCATTGATAGAGGTGTCAAACCATGAGCACGCAATTTCCCGAAACCATCTTGTATAACGGCAAGATTACAACGCTAGACCCGCAAAAGCCTGAAGTGACTGCCATTGCATTCAAAGATGGCAAGGTGCTGGCACTAGGTACTGATCTAGAGATTAAAGCTCTGGTAAATGGCACCACTAAACAGATAGACCTCAAAGGCAGGCGCGTCATTCCAGGTTTGAATGACAGTCATATCCACTTGATTCGTGGAGGTCTCAACTACAACATGGAGTTGCGCTGGGAAGGTGTCTCCAGTGTGGCTGATGCCCTTGAAATGTTGAAAATCCAGGCAGATCGTACACCGGCACCCCAATGGGTGCGGGTAGTGGGCGGGTGGAGTGAGTTTCAGTTTAGAGAGCGACGGTTACCAACATTGGCGGAAATCAATGCAGTCGCACCAGATACCCCCGTATTCATTTTGCACCTTTACGATAGGGCATTACTTAATGGAGCAGCCTTGAGGGCTGCGGGTATTACAAAAGACACCCCGGATCCTGTTGGTGGGCGCATAGAGCGTGACCAAAATGGCAATCCAACCGGCATGCTGATTGCAGAACCCAATGCCATGATTCTTTATTCAACTTTGGCCAAAGGCCCGAAGTTGCCATTGCAAGATCAGATTAACTCTACCCGTCACTTCATGCGTGAGCTCAACCGCTTGGGTCTGACCAGTTGTATTGATGCTGGCGGTGGATTCCAGAATTACCCCGAAGATTACGAAGTCATTGAACATCTGCATAACGAGGGTGACATGACTGTGCGTATCGCCTACAACTTATTCACCCAGAATAAGGGCCAGGAATTACAAGACTTCCAGAAGTGGTCGAAGATTATCACCCCCTATAGCGGTGACAACTTCCTGCGCCACAACGGCGCTGGAGAAATGCTTGCATTCTCCGCCGCTGACTTTGAAGACTTCCTCCAGCCACGACCTGACATGTCGGGCAACATGGAAAAAGATTTAGGCGAGGTTGTACGTTTCCTGGTGGAGCAGCGTTGGCCTTTCCGTTTGCATGCCACCTACGACGAAACCATAGACCGCGCCTTGAATGTTTTCGAGGCCATCAATCAGGACACGAAATTCAATAATCTGCGTTGGTTCTTTGATCATGCCGAAACTGTCTCTGAAAAGAGCATGGAGCGGATCAAGGCATTGGGCGGTGGCATTGCAATTCAGCATCGTATGGCCTTCCAGGGCGAGTACTTCGTGGATCGCTATGGCAAGGATGCAGCTAAACAAACACCTCCAATCCGCAAAATGCTAGAGCTTGGTGTTCCAGTTGGCGGCGGTACAGATGCGACACGTGTCGCCAGTTATAACCCCTGGGTATCACTGTATTGGATGGTGACCGGTAAAACCATAGGTGGGCTGGGACTGTATGACGACAGCAATATTCTGGAGCGTGAAGAAGCCCTCAGACTCTGGACGCTAGGTAGTGCCTATAAGTCCAATGAAGAGACCGTCAAGGGTGCGATGGTTCCGGGAATGTATGCCGATGTAGCTGTGTTGTCTGCAGACTTCCTGACCATTCCTGATGAAGACATCAAGTCCATTAGTGCAGTACTGACGGTGGTTGGTGGTCAGGTGGTTTATGCGGCCGATGATTACCAGGATTTGGATAGGCCTATCCCACCTGCCAGCCCAGACTGGTCGCCTGTGCGCGTATTCGGTGGCTATCAGTATGGGGAAGGCAAATATGCTGCACTTGCCAAGAATAGCTGCACAACACCAGGTTGCTCGCATGCCTCGCATCAGCATGGGCATGACGGCAAGCTCTCTACATGGCTGGGCCTGGATATTGCATCCAAGATGCCTAAGTTCGATAACCCCTGGAGCGTAGGCTGCGGCTGCTTTGCCTACTAAGACATCATGACGACAAATACACCTCAAATACCTAAGACCGCATCTGCATTCACACCATTTAAGTTTGGTGTGTTTACAGTGTTGTGGATTGCAACGCTGATATCCAACATCGGCACCTGGATGTTTAACGTGACCTCGGGCTGGGTGATGACAGATCTATCCCCATCCCCCTTCATGGTTTCTTTGGTGCAGGCAGCTACAGCATTGCCCATTTTCCTGTTTGCCCTTCCGGCAGGTGCACTGGGCGATATTTTTGACAGACGCAAGTTGCTCATCATCACGCAGATATTTTCTGCTGCCATGTTGTTCGTGTTTGCAGGACTGCTATGGGTAGGACAGGTCAATGCCTGGACGTTGTTGCTCTTCACCTTCTTGACTGGTGCAGGTGCTGCTTTCTCCATGCCTGCATGGCAGGCCATCGTGCCCAAGCTTGTGCCCAAGGAGGCGTTGCAACCCGCAATTGCGCTCAATGGCGTGAGTGTCAATATTGCACGTGCTATCGGGCCTGCTTTAGGTGGTTTTGTTCTGGTTGCGGCCGGTGCCATCACTACCGTAGTACTGGATGCGGTTTCTTACATCGTTGTGGTGGCAGCATTGCTATGGTGGCACGCGGCTCAGAAGCAAGCGGATACCTTGCCTAGAGAAAAAATGGTTGGGGCAATGCGTGCTGGCATGGCATTTTCCCTGCGCAGTACACCACTGTTAGCTACCATGGGGCGAGGTCTTGCCTTCTTCACCTTTGCCTCCGCCTATTGGGCCTTGCTGCCGCTGGTGGCCAAAGAGCTGCTGCACGGTGGGCCCAGCTTATTCGGTATCTTGCTGACAGCGCTGGGTGCCGGTGCGGTTTCGGGTACTTTCCTCATGTCTAGCCTTAAGAAATACTTTGGCCCAGACATGATGGTATTGCTGGGTACTGTCGGCAGTGCGCTGGGCATGCTGCTGTTTGCCTATGGAGGCAGTGAAGTGGCAGGCATAGTCGCAGGTTTTGTTTCAGGGATTTCCTGGATCATGGTGATCTCCTCACTGAATGTCTCTGCCCAGTTGGCCTTGCCAGAATGGGTGAGAGCTCGTGGACTAGCTATCTTCCAAATGATGTTCTATGGAGCCATGACCGTGGGCTCCCTGGTTTGGGGCAAGCTGGCTGGCGTGCTTGGACTATCCACGACCCTGACGGCTGCAGCAGTTGCCGCACTGGTGCTGATTCCCTTGACCTGGAAGTTCAAACTCAATCTGGGCGAACACGAAGATTACCTGCCTTCAGGACATTGGGCTGAGCCTGTGCCCGCTGGGCATGTGGAAACCGAGGATGGGCCAGTATTGGTCACTATCGAGTACGTCATCCAGGATGCAGACCGTCAAGAGTTCCAAAGATTGGTGAAAGAGCTGGGTACATTACGCAGGCGTGATGGCGCGGTGAACTGGGGCATCTTTGAAGATATCAGCGCCAAGGGCAAATTCACTGAAGTCTTTATGGAAGAGTCCTGGGTCGCGCATATGCGCCAGCACTTAAGAGTGTCAGGGAGCCATAAGACCCTGCAGGAACTCATACGCAAATTACACCAAGGCGAGAGTGCACCCAAGGTGCTGCATGCAGTAACGCCCAACCCAAACACCGTTTTCGAACCATTACCGGAGCATCACCATGATTAAGATTTTTCTGGGACTTTTACTGGGCTTTGCTATTGGCCTGTTATGTAAGGGCATAGGTGTGCCTGTGCCGTCACCTCCCGTAATACCAGGTGCATTATTGGTGTTGTCGATGACCATTGGTTACTTGATCGCCGACAAAATCGCAAAGCACCAAAGTACGACCAAACATTTATGTGGCGGCCCTACCGGTAAGCCACATTCAGAAGGCCACTAGGAGATAAGCAAGATGATGTTGTTGTTAGGAATTGGATTGGGCCTGTCGATAGGCTTTGGTTGCCGTTGGTTTGATATTCCTTTGCCCTCGCCACCCAATATTGTTGGCGCTTTATTGGTGGTTTGCATGACGCTGGGTTTCCTGGCTGGTGACTACGTGTTCACTAATGATGCAAGTCCTGCAACTGTTGCCAGCGAATAAGTGATAGCCATGCAAAAGACTTCCCCACAGGCCTGGGCTTGGTTGCTGATTCGCATGCTGATGGCAGTGATGTTCATTGAAAGTGCCATTGATAAAAGCTTGCACTGGCATTTCTATCTGCAGGAAACCACGCAACAGGGCATCCCATTCCCTGCCTTGGCATTAGCGATGGCTATCGCAGTGGAGGTGTTGGGCAGCATTGCATTGCTTACACGTTTCCAGCTGCCTTTGGCCGCATTGATGCTGGCAGGCTATGTTTTTGTACTTAATTTTTTCTATTTCGATTTTTGGAATCTGAGTGGGCAGGAGGCCATAGGCCTACGTAAGGAGTTCTTAAAGAACCTTGCCGTGGTGGCTGGCCTTCTAGCCTTCATTCTCGTACATAGGCGAGATCAACAACAGGACACTATTTAAAATGAAATCATCCAAAATCATCCGCTCTATCCTCCTTGCTGCAGGCTTGCTAATGAGCTTTCAGACTTTTGCAGCGACACCGGAAAAGTCATTCAATGCCCCCTATAACCTTAAGGTGACAGTCAAGCAGATCGGCCCGGTCACGCAAAGCACTGATCTGCAGATCATTACGTTCCTCAAGCACTCTGCTAGTGATAAGTACATTGAGGCTATGGATGATTTCAATGCCAAACAAGGTGATTTCATCAAAAACATACGCTCTCGTGGTGAGTTCGTTGGTGAGCAAGGGGAAACTTTGCTCTACACGCCGCCAGCCAACTCCATTACGCCTACTCAGGTGTTGTTAATTGGGCTTGGCGATGAGAAGGAGCTTTCCTTGGATAAGTTGCAGCTGGCGGGCAAGATTGCCTTGCGTGAAGCCACTCGTCTTGGGGCAAAGCATGTGTCATTCGCGCCTATGCTGCGTGATCAGGGAAATAGCCAGATTGATGTTGCTGAGGGAGATGCTGCGATTGTGGAACAACTCATCCTTGCCTACGATACTGAAAAGCGCCTGCAGTCACAGGGGCTGGCGAAACCTTTCAGCATAGATGAGTGGGTAATTGAGGCAGGCCCGAAGTTTTACGATGCAGTGAATACCAAGGTTGATGCCGCCATCCTTAAAGCTAAAACAGCGATAGACGCCCGTAGCGCTTCCAAGTACGTGAACCATGCAACGCATTAAATCAGTATTTGGGGTGCTGGGTTTCCTGGCGCTGGGCGGTGGAGGTTATATCACCACTGCCCAGGCGAATGACGGCATCACGCCTATCAATCCTGCAACAGGGCAGGTATTGGTTCCGCCCGCAGCTTCAGCGCTTGCGGAGGATGCTACCGCAGGCAAACCTAATCCCAAGTCTGTGCCTTATACCCTGTTACGTTACAATGAACGCTACTCCTACCTCGCAAATCCGGTCGCAAACCGGGATTTTTTTGATCCTGTTAAATATATATCCTTGGATGAAAACGACCCAGAACGCTACCTGAGTTTTGGTGGTGAAGTGCGTGAGCGATATGAGCGTTTTCATAATCAAAACTTTGGCGTTCGCGGCCCGGCGAGTAATGATTTCGGACTGCAACGGATTATGGTGCATGCTGATCTGCATCTCACCAGCAGTTTCAGGATATTTGCTCAAGGGATCTCTGGGGTGCAGTTTGGTGGTGCCAATAAGGCACCCGTAAATCAAAACCCGCTGGATCTCCAGCAGGCATTTGCCGACTATACCTGGGGTGACAATACTCCTAATGGTGATCGCTTCACGTTGCGAGGTGGTCGATTCTCCATGGCGTATGGTTCCAGTCGTCTGGTTGCCACTCGAGCGGCAACCAATATTCCATTAAAGTTTGACGGCGTACAGTTCATTGCCTCTTCCGGTGGCAACAGCAAAGTTTATGGCTTTTTAACCAGGCCAGTCGAAGAGCAACGTTACCGACCTGATCGTGCCAATCCTGAACAGCTGTTTGGTGGTCTATATATCAGCAAACCTGTTAATTCATCTTTAAGCATCGATGCCTATTACCTTGGGTACCGCGATGAAGGGGCACAGTTTGTAGATGCCTCTGGTACTGAAATTCGCCATAGCGTGGGTGGGCGTTTTTTCGGCAAGCTGGACAACTGGGATTACGACCTTGAGCCTGTCTTCCAATGGGGCAAGATTGCGGACAAGGATATTCTGGCTTGGACGCTGGCTGCTGACGCGGGATATACATTCAAGCAGCATCCATGGAAGCCGCGCCTAGGTGTCAAGTTTGATGTGGCCAGCGGGGATAGAAATCAAGGTGATGATAAGGTTGGCACCTTCAATCCGCTGTTTTTCAAGGCAGGTTACTTCAACGATGCCAGTTTGCTGCGTCCAGCCAATATCACGGACTTACATTTCTCATGGCAGGCACAGCCGCTCGAAAATCTAACAGTGACGTTGGGTCACGACATCATATGGCGGTTCAGCAGGAATGATGCAGTTTACGCCACCAATGGCGCTATTAGCCTGCCAGCGCAAACCAGCAATTCTAGTCGTTATGTAGGTTCAACCATTGAAGCTGCCGCGCAATGGAAAATCAACCGTCATCTGGTAGCGACAGCCTCATACGTGCACATGTATACCAGTGATTATGTCGAGAGCGCAGGTGGTGCCGACGTTGATTATGCCGCAGCCTGGGTCAGCTATCTTTGGTAAGCCAAGTTTACTTTTTTACACCTTTCTCGAAAGAACGACACATGCCCAAATTCACGACGCAGGACGCACCGAGCTTTATTACAAGGATTGGGGATCAGGCGCAGCCATTCCAGTGGTATTTTGCCATGGCTGGCCATTAAGCTCCGATGCCTGGGAGTCACAAATGCTGCACTTGGCTGAACACGGCTTCAGGTGCATTGCTCACGATAGACGAGGTCATGGACGATCCAGTCAGCCTTGGACTGGCAATCATATGGATCAATATGCGGATGACTTGGCTGAGTTGCTGAATCACCTAAGTGTTCAAAACGCGATTCTAGTCGGTCACTCCACCGGCGGCGGTGAGGTGGCGCGTTATATAGGGCGCCATGGCACAGCCAGGGTGGCCAAGGCAGTGTTGATGGGGGCGGTAACACCCTTGATGCTCAAGACAGAGGCTAATCCAATGGTGTGCCCAAAGAAGTGTTTGATGGACTCCGTGCAGCATCCATCAAGGACAGATCACAGCTTTACCAAGAATTGGCTAGCGGCCCTTTCTTTGGCTTCAATCGGGAAGGTGCGCCCAAATCACAAGGGATGATAGATGCTTTCTGGATGCAGGGTTTGATGGCCGGACACAAAAACACATTCGATTGCATCCAAGCTTTCTCAGAAACGGATTTCACAGAAGACCTGAAAAAGTTTGATATCCCTACCTTGATTATTCACGGTGACGATGACCAAATTGTGCCAATAGCAACCTCGGCACTGCTAGCTGCAAAACTCGTGAAAGATTCAGTACTTAAGATATATGAAGGTGGTTCACACAGTCTGGGCGATACCAGCAAAGACCGTTTGAACGATGATCTTCTGGCATTTGTGCAGAGTTAAACGGCTACCGCACAGAGGGGTATAAAAATTGCTTCTATACTCCTTGCTAAAATTGGCTGTAAGGGTGGAGGTATGAATAAAGCGAACAAAAGTAGGATAGTAAGTTGGAAGGTGGCTGAGTGTAATTTGTTCCGCTTCGATATTCATCCGGCTTCAGTCATATCCATGGATAAGGTTTTCCATGATGAAATAGCCATCATTGGTTTCAAGGATTGTGCATGGCGATGTAACCAGAATGGCAATACATTCATTGAGACCCCGGACGCACTGGTTTTTAGAGATGCGGGTCAAATCTTTTCCCTTGATTCTGAATACGTGGCCCCTTGGGGAGCCATTTGCAGGGAAATACGTTTTTCCCCATCCACCTTCCTGAACCTCAGTGAAAATTATCAGATTGATCTGGCTGCTATCGATTTCAGTGATCATATGGTCAAGAACCCTGAGTTACGTGGCCTATTCTTCAGGGCACACTCCACTTTGGAGAGCAGTGATTGCGAACTTGAAAAGTCCAGCTACCTGGCTGTATTGCTACAAGGCTTGATTTACGAGAAGCGTGCTGTAAAGACCGTCAGCAACAGATTTAATTGCAAACCACAATTGCGGATGGTAGTTGAATATTTGAGGGAAAACTTCCAATTGAATATCAAGTTGGAGGATATCGCTGATCTTGTAGGGATGAATCCTTTTGTGCTGCTGAGGCAGTTCAGGCGAGCCATGGGCCTTACACCGCATGATTATCTACAAATGATCAGGGTGATTCACGCAAGAAAAATGATTACCTCTGGTTTCTCGCTGGGTGACATCGCACCAGTGTGTGGATTTTCTGATCAGAGTCATCTGACCAGAAGCTTCAAACGCAAGACTGGCGTCACTCCTGGTCAATATGTCTTGATGTAAGGTTAGGCTTTGGAATACTTTGTAGAACTGTTGCAGCAATATGGTTTGGTGATTGTTTTCCTGAACGTGCTGCTGGAGCAACTGGGATTACCCATCCCAGCTTATCCCACTCTGATCGTGACTGCTGCTTTGAATACTTCAGGCGAGCATGCCATTGCCACGCTGCTACTTCTTGCTGTCAGCGGCGCATTGATTGCTGACACCATTTGGTATCTCGCTGGCAGGCGCTATGGCAAGCGAGTATTGGGCAAGCTTTGCAAACTATCGCTTTCACCGGATTCATGTATCAAGCAAACCGAAGCATTGTACTTGCGCATAGGCCCTCCAGCCTTGCTGGTCTGTAAGTTTGTCCCAGGTTTTGCCTCAATCTCCAGTGCGCTTGCCGGATCATCTGGCACGAAGCTGTTAACATTTTTGATCATGGATGGCTTGGGAGCTGCAATTTGGGCCGGTTCAGCCTTCTGGTTAGGCATTACATTCAGTTCAGTTATTGATCAGTTATTGCTGGTGCTAGTGGAAATGGGACGTTGGGGTGCCATGCTGGTGATTGGTGGTCTAATTACGTTTGTTGCGTATAAATGGCTGGAGCGGTACAGGTTTATGAAAGAGCTACGCATGGCGAGAATCAGCGTGGAAAGCCTGAATGAACTAATGGAGCGCGGCGAGAGGCCTGTCATCATCGACACCAGAACTCCAGATCTGCTGGAGGATGGCTGGATCCCAGGCGCACAATTCTTGCCCCTGGCGAAGTTGCATGAGCTTGAACTTGAGATCGCGGATAATGCGGAAATAATTCTTTACTGCTCATGCCCTAACGAAGTTACTGCCGCCAAGATCGCCAAGGCATTTATTAGTAAAGGCTACCTGAATGTTAGGCCTTTGGCAGGTGGTATCGATGCCTGGAAATTAGCAGGTTATAGAGTCGAATTGAAGTAGGCTCAATGAGTCCGTCCAATGGACGGTCAAGAGTTTGAAAGTTGGAACCCCTAAATTGTCTAACAAAGAGACTGAAGTCCTAATATCTGAACTGTTAGTCAGTCTGCTACTCTCTGGTAATCCAATATCACCAATGCCCCGAATATAAGATTTTCGACTATCAGACATTTCAATGAAACCGTCATTAGCGAAAAAAAATGTAGGGATTTTGGGCAGATTTTCACCCTATAAATAGAAAACCCGTAGCGATTGCTACGGGTTTTCTATTTAAGTTAATGATTCTGTTAAATAAAATCCATGGCAACTCATGGTCTGTTGCACAGAGATAATGTGCATTAACCTATAAGCTGCCACTTAATAAATATGTAATTCAATAAACTACCCACTAAATGATTAACATAAGCTGCAATCAATTATCACCATAAATTGCAAGTTTAGCGATTGAATTACGCATAAGTTGCAACTAGTAGATTTCATGCCTGGGATGATTGTGGTCTCAGCAAGTTCAATCGAACATGGGTGTTGGCCTTAGTGCAACTTTTGATCAATCCATTTCGCAAGATTTTCAATAAATTTATCGGCGGAAGTGCTGGGTTCAACAATGTTTTCAAAACGGTGAATATTATAATAAGTAGACAAAGGATCCGTCCCTTTTGAAAACCCCGTGCTTCTAGCTATTGCACTGAAAGAATCTCTATTTGAATCACGGAAAGTTATAGGGGAAGGAGGATGAGCATAAGTCGGCGGATTGGAGTCGTAGATGTGCCCGTAAAACGATAGAGGGGGATAAAGTTTACTTGAATGAATATTAAGAATGGTTAGATCGTATAACCGAGCAACGAATGCTCGCATTTCATCCAAGCTACCAGTACTCATAACATCTTTGCATTCGACACATACTCGTGGTCGACCAAATGGAAATGAGTCAATGTGTTTTTTACGCATAGCCTGAGCCATCGCATGAGGAATAACCGAAATGTCTATCTCATGTCTTGTTTTGCTGCGCCCTTCAAACTGAATCCCATTCCAAATTTCATATTCAGCAGCACCTTTAACTATTTTTAAAGAAGTAGGTCCATTAATGTCTGTTGGGGTGAAACCAGATGGTGCCCCAGCTCGCTGTATGAAAGTACCCGTAAGTGTTCCATTTGGGGAAAGTACTTCAATATCCCATTTTAATGTTTTCAGTGCTCTTGCAAGCTTCATCAGTACATAAAGCTCAAAAATACGACCCGCACCTTTAGCTTCTTGTAGTGTAGGGATAGTGCTCACTATCTCGGACAAAATATTTTTTATTGTTAAAAGAGCCTGTTTATCGTCGTTCATTGTTTGATAGTCTCTCGACTTCGTTGATAAGTCTATGAAATTTATTTGAAATTTCATTGTATTCGATGTTACTTATTCTTGAGACCGAAGATTCTTCCATGCTCGCATTTGTGCGTGATAGTTTAATGCTTTCAATATTTAATTCAGATGCAATCATATTTGTTGCATCTATCATTTGGGTTATTTGTTTGATCCTGAAGAGTAAGTAACTTATATGATCATCGTATGTCTGGATGCTTCTATCTTGTATGACTCCTAATGTATCGATTGAGTCATTACGAAATGCATTATTATGACTTCTCAAAATTTTTAACTCATGAATTAACCAATCAAAGCCTTGTTGATCTAAAAAATGTAGTAGTCTTTTTGTTTTCTTATCTAGTCTTTTCATCACTTAATTTTGTGGCGGTCTAATGACTATTTGGGAGTTGATAAAGTTTTATTTGAAGGTGAGAATTATAGATGAACCTAGCTTATGCCATTCAGCGAGATTCTCTTTAACTAACACAGCAGCAAGACAGGAAGCCACCTGGGATTTATTGCATGGGCATTTTGAAGCAAGATCCTAATGATAAATTAGGGGAATTTCCTGTCATATTTGCTCCAAGAGGCAAAGATGTGCTTTCAGGACATAATAATAATATGTCATCTATTAACTCTTTTTCAAAGTTAAATCTTGTTTTACCCCATTTGCATGTAATTCCATAAGATATTAAATCTATATTGTATTGAATGACGGTATCGCCAGTTAATGTTGTGGTTTCATTTTTGAAGGATTTTATTGGAGATTCATTAGATATATTTCGAGAAGGTATCTTTTTTTCATAGCTTGTTAAGCATCCTACATTGTAGCCGATCATGAAAAGGCATGCTTCAAAAGCATGCATGCGCTCACTTGTTGATTCATGGCTAAATAAATCTGGATTATCTTTTAGTATTAATTTGATTAGCATCCCAATCTTACTTTTGCGCTTGCCCATAAAATAGCTGAGTCAGATTGGTTGTAACTTATGGTGTGCGGGTAGATAGCATCTGGATAAGCATTGATAACCCTGCGAGTCCGCGTTGTGGAGGGAAATGTGAGTTCTGGTGGAAGCGCTTCTTTTTCTTTTGAAGATGCACGTCTCCACATTTCAATTAATGTAGCAATTGCTGCTGCAACTCTTGAATCATAAATTGGTAGGCCATCATCTGAGTAAATTGCATGGACTTTCGTCAGCATTGCATTCATTTTTTCAATACCAGACAATTCTTCCAAATTTGATTTTTCGAGCTTTAAGGTTTCAGAAGATTTTTCAAGATAGGTTGTTAGTTCTTTGTTTTTATATTTACCATAAAGGAATGGATATGCTCCAAAATTTGAATTTCTATCTCCTCCCCATTTCAGAATTTCTGCGCAAGTCTGTAGAGCGAATTCAGAGTCATTAATTTTTGTAAATTTACGTAACGAAGTCCTAAAGTTTGATAGTTTATCTTTTGTTTCTTGCCAATCACCCGTGTGCATGCCAGTAGCTAACCAACGATAGTGGTTGAGTGCCGATGAAAACCCTGTGCCTGATATATAGATTCCTTCAGGAACAAATCTTGTTCTTATTATTCGGAAATTTATAATTAAAGAATGATAATTTTCATTGAACCATGATACGAAAGAAATAACATCAGAACTGCGAGAGAATGTATTTAAATTCATATTATTTATTTATTATGTTCAATTTGCATTGACTGAAATTTTTCGATTAATTTAAAAATTGTCAGCCAAAAATGTTTTTGTCTGTGACAATTTGGACACAATGCTTCTGCATTTTGTACGCTATCATCTCCACCGTCTGCTAGCCTAACAATATGATGGACCTCTAAATAAGGCCTATTGTCCCTTAGACGGTTAAATGGTGCTTTTTCATTACAACTTTCACAGTAACCCTTGGCTCTATCTAGAACCTCAGCAATAACATCAGAGTTGCGGTCGTATTCCTCTCTTATAACCAAACGTTTTGTTGGGACTTTACTGGCTGTTTCCAATCGATGCAATCGGGATGCCCTGTCTTGTAGTGATGCATCCACATCATTGTGTAAAGCTATTTCATTCTCTTTCACAAACCTCAAGCTAACGTAAGGAAGATTTAAATGAAGCATTGCATTTTTAGCCTGATTGGTTGTGAATTGAGGAGGATTTTTACCTATCGCAATTGCATAAATATATTTAAGTGGATATAACTCACCAGTGGGTGTGCTTATGTGCCAATCAACAGGTCGAATATTCCATGAAAATTTATTTTTCTTATACAAAGCAATGGCTGCTTCTATATCATTTAATTTTATATTGTTTTTCATGAAATTAATAACTTATGAATATCCGTTAGCTGTATGGATGATATTAGTTGGTAAGAGTCGAGTAGGGATTGATTGAGTTTTTATAATGCATAAATAATTATTTTTCTACTGCTAATCCCATTTCTAATTCTTTTTGTCTGCCTAAAACTCTCATCAATCGAAGGTACGCGGGTCTGGATGCGATTTGAAAAGCATAATGACGAGATAATGATTTAACTAACTTTCCCTTTTTCCCTAGTAAATCGTCAAAGTGCTGAATCATCAAAGAGTTTGGCCATGCCTGTTTGCGATATGAACGCAGTATTGCAAATAATTCATCTTCTGCCAATTCTGGCTGAGATTGAGCAAATAATGCAATAAGGACTGCTGTTGATCTTGATACCCCTTGATGGCAATGAAGCAGTACATGCGCTTTAAGATGCATGTACTTTTCTCCTAACGCAATAATCTTTTCCATATCGCTTTTAGTAGGAAGTACATAGCCTTGCTTAGGCTCAATAATGTCATGAAAGCGAAATACTGATTTCTCTATACAATCAATCTGATCAAGGCCTTCAATGACTTGCAGCTCTGGGTCTACGAAAGAGAGAACATGTGTAGCCCCTGTGTGAGTATGCTGATTAAGCTCTTTAATGCCGCATATACTAAACTTTGTTGTTTCCACAAATGATCCTAGTCATCATCCTGCAAAGTTTGGAAAGAGTGTGCAATGCCTAAGGCTGCTAAATACGAGGTATTGATAAAGCTTTGCTCAATTGGTAACTCTGGTGACAGTTTAAGAAGGGGAATACCCATCTCCTCACATATATTTTCTAAAGCGGAATATTTAATCTTACATGTCTGAGCTATCCAAGCGCAGGATACGATGCCTTTCATGAAGGCATCAATAGACTCTCTTAAAATCCAGTGATTATTGCGGCATCTGTAATATTCAACTTTGCCTAACGTGCATAGAAGCTTTGCTGTAGGAGGATTTAGATAATATTGGCTGTTCGCAGCAGCACTAGAAATGAATCTATCTCCATCAACAGATACATTGGATGTAGCTGTTTCTGCCTCTAGGCGATCAAAGATAAGATTCTTTGGTGCAGATTCGCATCTACCACTAGGCTTCAACTTCCCAGACACTATGAGCTGCAAAAGATCAGCTTTGCAATTCGTCGGTATTTGATCCTGATCAAGCTGAATATTTTGTTAGGATTGAATGGTTACAAACAGTAGATAGCGATGAAGCTTTAAATGAAGTTGGTTTATTTGGAAACCAAAATACGGTATGTAGGCCTACTACTCCTAAATGGCGACACACTGTAGAGCGGTTGAAAATGAAATTTCCAAACTGGCAAAAATCGTCAGAGTGATCTGTCTAAGTATTTTATAAATTACAAAGCCCATAATAAGTGGGCTTTGTAATTGCACCTTATGATGTAAAAACTTGCACTTTATGGTGTCAAACTTGCAACTTATGGTGCAAACCACAGATAAATCCTTAGTGCTATATTTTTTCCCCTACCCGCACTTACTATCCCCACAATTCAAACAAGTCAAACACCCATCCATCACAATCGCTGCCTTGGTGCTGCACTTATTGCATAACTGAGCCCCGGGTGGAAAACCTTCGCTGTTTTCCGCATTACCCGCAGCACCTGCCTGAGCCTGTTTTTCCAGATACTCATTACGCTTTTCGTTGATGAGTTTTTGCTGGTGCACATCGGGTTCGGTTTTTTTCAGCATGCCGATTTGGTACAGATGCTGCTCCAGCACTTCACCAATTTCAGCCACCAGGCTGGGGATGTATTTGCCGCCTTTTTTGAAATAGCCGCCGCTGGGTTCAAACACGCTTTTGAGTTCTTCCACCAAAAAGGTGATGTCGCCGCCCTTGCGGAAGGTGGCAGACATCACGCGGGTTAGCGCCACTATCCACTGAAAGTGTTCCATGTTTTTGGAGTTGATGAAGATCTCAAACGGGCGTCTATGCTCCTGCGGCGTGCCTTCGTTCATGATCACATCATTGATGGTGATGTAGAGCGCGTGCTCGGTGACTGGGGTTTTGATTTTGTAGGTGTTGCCTACCAGCATTTCCGGGCGGCTCAGCGGCTCGCCCAATTGCACTATCTCGGCAATTTTCTGCGCGTGGGCCTGTTGTTCGGCGGCCACTTGCTCTGCCTTGAGGCGGTCTTCTTCGGTGATGACGTTGTAGCCAGTAATCTTTTTTTCTATCTTGATCGCCATGTTGTTCTCCTGATGCACCCAGGGTTTAAATGCGGGCGCGGCGTTGAGGTTGGGCGGGCTTCAGCCGCCTTGCCGCCTGCTGAGTTTAGAACTTGCCGTAATAGCCTTCTTTCATGGCGTCGTAGAGGTTGGCCGCGGTGTGAATTTCACCGTCGTACTCAATTTCCTCATTGCCCTTGGCCTCAATCACGCTGCCGTCTTCCAGCGTGAATTTATAGGTGGTGTTTTCCAGGTCTTTCTCGGTTACCAGCACGCCCTGGAAGGCTTCCGGGTTAAAGCGGAAGGTGGTGCAGCCCTTGAGGCCGCGCTCATAGGCGTAGAGATAGATGTTCTTGAAATCTTCGTAATCGTAATCGGTGGGCACGTTGATGGTTTTGGAGATGGAGCTATCTATCCACTTTTGCGCTGCGGCCTGAATGTCCACATGGGCCTTGGCTTGTATGCTGGATGAATCGAGGAAGTAATCCGGCAGTTGTTCCTCGGCATGCTCAGAGAAGGGCATGGCTCTGGGGTTGACCAGCTCGCGGTAGGCCAGCAGTTCATAGGAAAACACATCGACTTTTTCCTTGGATTTTTTGCCTTCGCGGATGACGTTGCGGCTGTAGTGGTGGGCAAATGATGGCTCTATGCCGTTGCTGGCGTTATTGGCCAGGCTGAGGGAAATAGTGCCTGTGGGCGCAATTGAACTGTGGTGGCTGAAGCGCGCACCGCTGCGGGCGATTTGCTGGCGCAGGGCTTCGGGGAATTGCTGCATATAGCGGCTGTAAAGCCCCATCAATACCTTGCCCTTGATTTTGTCACCCAGCTTGATGCCGTCGTTACGCATTTCCGGGCGCTTGGCCAGCATGTCGGCCGTAACTTCAAATTCTTCTTCCATAATCGGCGCCGGGCCTTTTTCTTCGGCCAGGCTTACGCCCACTTCCCAACCTACTTCCGCCATGATGCGCGTGACTTCTTCAGTAAAGGTCAGCGAATCTGCCGCGCCATAATGCATTTTCAGCATGGTGAGGGTAGAGCCCAGGCCCAGATAGCCCATGCCATGACGGCGCTTGCGCGCAATTTCATCACGTTGCTCTTGCAGCGGCAGGCCGTTGATTTCCACCACGTTATCCAGCATGCGCGTGAAGATGGCTACCACTTCGCGGTATTCATCCCAGTCAAAATACGCAGCATCGGTGAAGGGCTGGCGTACAAACTTGGTGAGGTTGACCGAACCCAGCAGGCAGGCACCATAAGGCGGCAAGGGTTGCTCGCCACAGGGGTTGGTGGCGCGGATGTTTTCGCAATACCAGTTGTTGTTCATCTCATTGACGCGGTCTATGAGAATAAAACCGGGCTCAGCGAAATCGTAAGTCGAGGACATGATCACATCCCACAGGCGCTGGGCGCGTATGGTGCGGTAAACGCGGCAAGCCACTTTGCCATCAGATTCACGCGTCAGATATTTCCCCGCCACTGGCCACTCACGCCATACCACTTGGCTGTCATTGCCCAGGTCCAGCTGATCCAGCTCGGCCTCCTTCGCGGTCACCGGGAAAGCCAGTTTCCAGTCGGCATCAGCCTTCACCGCCTCCATGAATTCCTTGGTAATCAGGCAGGAGAGGTTGAATTGGCGTAGACGGCCAGCCTCGCGCTTGGCCTTGATGAAATCGGTGATATCGGGGTGGGAAATATCAAAGGTAGCCATTTGCGCACCACGGCGACCCCCGGCGGAAGATACCGTGAAACACATCTTGTCGTAGATATCCATAAACGACAGCGGGCCGCTGGTGTAAGCGCCTGCTCCGGCAACAAAAGCACCCTTGGGGCGCAGGGTGGAAAACTCGTAACCTATGCCACAGCCTGCCTTGAGCGTCAGGCCAGCCTCATGCACCTTCTGCAAAATGCCATCCATGCTGTCTTCAACGATGCCAGATACTGTGCAGTTAATGGTGCTGGTGGCGGGTTTATGTTCCAGCGCCCCGGCATTGGAAGTAATGCGGCCTGCGGGGATGGCACCACGGCGCAAGGCCCAGAGGAATTTTTCAAACCAGATATCGCGTTGTGCTGGCTCAGCCTCTACATCGGCCAGTGCGCGTGCCACGCGTTTGTAGGTATCGTCTATGTCCTGATCGATGAAACTGCCCTGTTTGGTTTTCAGGCGGTATTTCTTGTCCCAGATATCCAGGGAGACCGATTGCATGGTCACTTCCTGCACTTCCGGGTCCTGAAGCAATGATTGAGCAGATTTCACGGCCTTGAGCATGACGTTCCTTCCTGTTTTTAGCGGGGGCTGCATCGTTTTTGTTGTGATGCGCAGGTTTTGGCTTGATTCAATCCAGACCACAAGATGTTGTGATTTTGTGAAAAATTATGTCAATTTGTAGTTGCGGTCAAGCGTATTTTTTAGTGCATACGCTCATTTTTGGCGCATGAATTTTGGTGACTAGTTCGCAAGCCTTGCTGTAGCGCGAATCCGTAAGGCTGAGCTAGGATTTTTGCGTTGAAAAAATAAAATTCTTGGTCAAAAAGCTTACCCCTAATCATCGCCTAGCCATCCGAGTGCGGGTGTTTAGATGGCGTATAGCCCTGCAGTCATGAGAAAATCGCCGCATGCCACGCCTACTCTATTCCCTGCTTATCTACCTGCTGTTGCCTTTTGCCCCCTTGCGCCTGTTGTGGCGCGGCCTGCGCCAGCGTGAATATCTCAGCCACTGGGCAGAACGCATGGGCTTTTTCAGCCAGGCAAATTCAAATCAGCGTGTCACGCGGCCCGTGATCTGGATGCACTGTGTCTCGGTTGGTGAAACCCGTGGTGCAGCACCGCTGATCAAGGAGCTGCAATCAAGGTATCCGCAATATCAAATCCTTATCACCCATGCCACACCCACAGGCCGTGAGGCGGGTGAGCAATTGTTTGGCGATCAAGTACTGCGCTGCTACCTGCCTTATGACACACCGGGGGCGGTAGCGCGCTTTCTCAAGCATTACCGCCCGGTGCTGGGCATGCTGATGGAAACCGAACTCTGGTTTAACCTGATTGCGGGCTGCAAGGCGAGGAACATCCCCATCTTGCTGGTGAATGCCAGGCTGTCGGAAAAATCAGCCAGGGGTTATGCCAAGCTGGATAAGCTCTTGGGTGGTGGCCTGGCCAGCAATGGCCTGGTAAAAAATGGATTGGCCCAACTCAGTGCAATAGCCGCGCAGACAGCGCAGGATGCCGAGCGCCTGCAAGCCTTGTCAGCCGCTCAGCCGCTCAATATCAGCGTGATGGGGAACCTCAAGTTTGATGTTACCCCGCCAGCAGCGGCGGCAGAATTGGGCGAAACCCTGCGGGCTTATTTTGGCCGCAGGCGGCCCGTATTTCTGGCGGCCAGCACGCGCGATGGTGAAGAAGCCATGATACTGGACGCGGTGCAGGCGGCAGCAATTCCACAGTTACTCACCGTGATTGTCCCCAGGCACCCGCAACGTTTTGAAGAAGTCGGCAATCTGCTCAATCGGCGCGGTACGCATTTTCTGCGGCGTTCCAAACTATCTGAAGCCGTACCCGCCAGCGTAGAAGTGGTGCTGGGCGATAGCATGGGCGAGATGTTTGCCTATTACGCTGCCTGCGATGCCGCATTTATCGGCGGCAGCCTGCAACCGTTGGGCGGGCAAAACCTCATAGAAGCCAGTGCCATGGGCAAGCCCGTGCTGATAGGCCCGCACACCTTCAACTTTGCTGCCGCCACCGAACTGGCATTAGAAGCCAAGGCCGCCTGGCGCGTGCGCGACCCCGCCGATCTTGGCCGTGCGCTGCAACGCCTGTTTGGCGACCCGGAACTGCGTCAGTCCATGGGCTGGAAAGCGCTGGAGTTCAGCACTAGCGCGGGTGGGGCTACGCAGCGGATTGCGGATTTGGTGAGCCTGTACCTTAGCCAAAAAACCTGAACTTCCCCATAGCTCGAGCGCTAACCTCAAGTTATAAAATAGCGAAAAAGTTAACATGAGTTGAATGTCATGTTAAAAAAATGTGTATTTTTTAACATGAGAATGTCATCATGTTCGAAAAATGCCATTTAATTAACAGGAGCATGTATGGCTCTGGTTGCCACTTACGCTATTCCTGACCTGCCCCCGCCTCAGGTGGATTTGCATACCCCTGAACTGCTGCTGGCCCTGGTAGCCGCGCATCGACATTTGGCAGAATTAAAAGGCTGCTCAGCCAGCATTCCCAATCAGGATATCCTCATCAATACCTTGGTGCTGCAAGAAGCCAAAGCCAGCTCTGAAGTTGAAAGCTTTATCACCACACAGGATGAGCTGTTTCAAGCGGATTTGCATATCGCCGAAGCAATATCACCCGCCGCCAAAGAGGTATCGCGCTATCGCGAAGCCCTGAAATATGGCTTTGAACGTATGCAGCAGCAACAAGGTATTTTGAGTAATGGCACCATGGTTGCCCTGTTTCAGTTGCTGAAAAATAGTCGTGAGGCCTTTCGCCAGCATGAGGGTGTGGTACTCAAGAATGAGAAGACGGGAGACACGGTGTTTGTGCCACCTCAGGACAGCGCCAGCATAGTGCGGCATATGCGAGCGCTGGAGCAGTTCGTCAACAACGAGGAGCCAGGCAATCTCGACGGCTTGATCAAGATGGCCTTGATGCATCATCAATTTGAAAGCATCCATCCCTTCAGCGATGGCAATGGCCGTATAGGCCGCATTCTGTGCGTGCTTTATCTGGTCAAGGAGGGCTTGCTGGATACGCCAGTGCTTTATCTCTCACGCTATATCAATCAGCACAAGCATGACTATTACCAATTGCTGCAGGCCGTGCGCGATGAAAAGCCTAACTATCTCGCATGGCAGCGCTGGGTGATTTTTATGCTGAAAGCCGTGGCCGATACTGCGCAACAAACAGTGCAGCTAGTCAGCGGCATGCGTGAGCTAATGGCAGAAACCAAACGCCGTATGCGCGCTGACTTGCCCAAACTGTATTCGCAGGATTTGCTCAATAACCTGTTCCGCCACCCCTATACCAGAATTGAGTACGTGCAACGTGACCTTAATATCACCCGGCAGACAGCCGTGCGCTATTTGCGGCAACTGGTGGAGGTGGGCTTGGTGCAAGAGCAAAGCCAGGGCAAACATCTTTACTTCATCAACCAGCCACTGGTGGATTTGCTGACTGAGGGAGAGTATGTCAGCCGATAAACTGGCGCGGTTTGGGCTAACTCAAACCTAGCGTATCAGCCGCGAAATGGCCTTGAAAGCATCACCTTCGGCGCGGCCCAGCCATTCAAAGACAATAGATTCAGTATTGCTCACCATAATGCCCGCATGTTGCAACCGGGCCAGGGCATTGCGCTTGTGCTTGGGCTTGCGCGAGAGCACGGCATCCTCAGCAACGATGACTTGATGACCTAGCTGTTGCAGGCCTATCGCGGTTTGCAGCACGCAGATATGCGCCTCCATACCTGCCAGTATCAATTGTGGCCTGTCACTGGTGAGGTGGCTGCGAAAGGCAGGCACTTCGGCACAGGAGAAAGCGGTTTTTTCTATGCGCGGGGCAGCTTGCAGCCAGGGGGTAAGCTCGGCCACGGTAGACCCCAGGCCTTTGGGATATTGCTCGGTATAGAGTCGTGGAATCTCCAGCAGGGCTGCTGCCTGCAACAAGATGCCGCAATTACGCACCAGCTGCGCCAGCGGCTCTGCCTGCATGGCCGCGGCGAGTTTTTCCTGCACATCAATGATGACGAGCTGGCTGGCTTGCTGCGTGGCTAACAGGCTGTGATGCATGGCCATATCCTTATTCCTGAGCGTTGCAATGACTCTTTAAAGTTGCTCTGGCGCTGCGCTTTATTCTGCTACCACGCTATGCGCGCTGACCAGGCGCTGGTTGACTTCTGCCAGGTCATTTTCATTGAGCAGGCCCACGGCTGAGCGCAACTTGAGCACGTTCATAAGGTAGGCATAGCGGGATTGCAAAAGGTCGCGCTTGGCGGTGAACAGTTGCTGCTGGGCGTTGAGTACATCCACGCTGTTGCGCACACCCACCTCGTAACCCAGGTTGGTAGAGTCCAGCTGGCTTTGGCTGGATTTCAAGGCCTGTTCATAAGCCTGCACCTGCGCCACGCTGCCTGTCAGGCCCAAATATGCCTGGCGTGTATCCAGCTCGGATTTACGTCTGGCGGCTTCAAGCTGATCGCGGGCTTGCTGCTGTTTGGCGATAGCTTCACGCACGCGGGAATTTACGGCACCGCCCTGATACAGCGGGATATTGAGCTTGAGGCCTATGGTGGCGTTCTGCAAATCGCTACCAAAGCCGTTGGCGCTGCCGCCAGCGCGGGTGTCGGTATAGCTGCCCACCATGTCCAGCGTAGGCCAGTGGCCCGCGTTCATGCGGTCTATCTCCTGCGTGGCCAGGGTCAGGGCTTCCTGCTGTATGCTCAGCGCCAGATTATTCTGCGCCGCCAGGTCTACCCATTTATCCATATTCAATGGCTCGGGCGCGCGGGTCTGCAAGTCGTTGCGCACGGTGGCCAGGCGGCTGGGCAATTGGCCTGTGATGGCCTGCACGGCACGCTTGCGCACCTCGGCATCATTGATGGCAGTGATTTCCTGTGCAGTCAGCAGGTCATAGCGTGCCTGCGCTTCGTTGACATCGGTGATGGTGGCGTTGCCCACATCAAAATTGGCCTTGGCCTGTTCCAGCTGTTTGCTGATGGCGGCTTTCTGGCTATTGATCAGGTCTATCTGATCCTGTGCCAGCAACACGTCGAAATAGGCTTGCGAGGTACGCAGCATGAGCTCCTGCTGCGACTGGATCAACTGCTTGTCTGCCTGCGAAACCTGGGTCTGTGCCTGCTTGTATTGCACCCAGTTTTCACGGCGCAGTATGGGCTGGTTGAAGTTGACGCCATAGCCAAACACCTCAAACGATTCATGCCCGGCATTGCGGAAAACGGCATTGCCTCCGAGGTAGCGGATATCGGTTTCAGAGTGGGTGGCATCGCTGGTGACATTGACCGTGGGCCTATATAAAGCCTTGCCCTGTTCTATCTTTTCCTGCGCCGCGAGGTTGCCGCTGCGGGCTGCGGCCCAGGTTGGGTCACTGTTGACGGCTATCTGGTAGATATCCAGCAGGTTTTGTTCATCTGCCGCCTGGCTGGTGAGCGGGGCCAGGCTGCTCATGCTGATCAGCAGCAAGCCCAGGATGGGGCGGTGCGTCATTCTCATGTTCATATTCTCGAATCGACTAGATCACTATTCATGTGGCTAGGTTAAGTGGCTCAAGCAGTACTTGTTAATCAAGACTTGTAATAACTAAAGGTTTTAAGGATTGCTTATTTCTGTGTTCGGCATTCTAACCCGATACCAGGCAGCATAGAGTGCTGGTAGCGAGAGTATGGTCAAGACCGTGGCAATAGTAAGACCCCCCATAATGGCAACCGCCATGGGGCCAAAGAAGGTATTGCGTGTCAGCGGGATCATGGCCAGAATCGCCGCGGCAGCGGTCAGCATGATGGGGCGGAAACGCCTGACCGTGGACTCAACAATGGCCTGCCATTCCGGTTTTCCTGCCAGTTTGTCCTGCTCAATCTGGTCTACCAGAATCACCGAATTGCGCATGATCATGCCTGAGAGCGCAATCGTGCCCAGCATGGCCACAAAGCCAAACGGCTTGTCAAAAATCAGCAGCGCAGCGGTCACGCCTATCAGGCCCAGGGGCGCGGTCAGCACCACCAGCATGGTGCGCGAGAAGCTCTGCAATTGCAGCATCAGCACCGTAAACACCGCAAACAGGAACAAGGGCACACCCGCCGCCACCGATTCACCACCTTTGGCGGATTCTTCCACCGCACCGCCAGTTTCCAGCAAATAACCCAAGGGCAGCTCGGCGCGTAATTGCGTCAGCTTGGCTTCAATCTGGGCCGAGACTACGGGAGCTTGTATCTGCCCCACCAGGTTGGCGCGCACGGTGATGGTAGGCACGCGGTTGCGGCGCCAGATCACAAAGTCCTCAAACTCGGAATGCAGGGTGGCAATCTGCGACAGCGGCACGCTGCCATTCGGCGTCGGGATCATAAGCTGGCCCAGGTGCGAGAGATGGCTACGCTCGGCGCTATCGCCGCGTATCATCACATCCATGCGCTCTATGCCTTCACGATATTCAGTGACATACAGGCCCTGCATGGCCCCGTTGAGCAGGTTGGCAATTTCACTGGAGCTGATGCCCAGCAACCTGGCCTTGGATTGATCCACCTCCACGCGCACGGTCTTGCCCGCTTCTTCCCAATCCAGTTGCACATTGGCGAGGTTGGCGTTGGCGCGCATGAGATCGGCCACCTGATGGCTGTACTGCCGCAGCTTGTCTATATCCGGGCCAGACAGGCGGAACTGCACCGGGAAGCCCACAGGCGGGCCATTCTCCAGACGCAGCACCGAGGCGCGCAAGCTGGTGAATTGCGTATCAAACAGCGTCAGCAATTTGCTGCGCAAGGCCTCCCGCTCAGGGTTGCCCTTGGTCAGGATGACCAGCTGCGCGAAGCTGCGTTGACTTAACTGCTGATCCAGCGGCAGATAAAAGCGCGGGCTGCCGCTGCCTATATAAGCCACATAGTTTTCTATGCCTGTCTGCTTGCCCAGCCAGGCTTCCAGCGCCTTGACCTCTTTATCAGTAGCGGCATAAGAAGAACCTTCCGCCAGACGTAAATCCACAATCAATTCCGGGCGTGTGGAATCTGGGAAAAATTGCTGTTGCACCGTGCCAAAGCCCACCACGGCGGCAGCCATCAGGCCCACGGTAATGGCAATCACAATCCAGCGATGGCGCACGGCTTGGGTGACGGTGCTGCGCAGGGCGCGGTAAAAGCGTGAGTCATAGATATTGGCGTCTGCGCCCTGCTGCATATGCGCCAGATGATGCTCGCGCTGGCGTGCACGTGCAGCGGCCAGCCTGGGGGCCACTCGCGCCAGCAGGCGTTCAAAGCGTGAAGGTGGTTGCTCGTGCAGCTTGCGGTAATCCGGCAGCAGGTAATAACCGAGATAGGGCACGAATACTACGGCCGCCACCCAGGACACCAGCAAGGCAATCGCCGATACCTGGAAGATGGAACGTGTGTATTCACCCGTGGTGGATTGCGCGGTGGCGATAGGCAGAAAACCTGCCACCGTCACCAGCGTGCCCGTCAACATAGGGATGGCGGTGGATTGAAACGCGAAGGAGGCGGCTTTCATGCGTTCCCAGCCTTGCTCCATCTTGGAGGACATCATCTCCACGGCGATGATGGCGTCATCTACCAACAAGCCCAGCGCCAGTATCAGCGCCCCCAGTGAGATCTTGTGCAAACCTACGCCAAAAATCTCCATAAACAAAAAGGTGATGGCCAGCACCACAGGAATCACCACCGCTACTACTATGCCGGTGCGCAGCCCCAGCGACAGCAGGCTGACACCGAGCACGATGACCAGCGCTTCTATCAAGGAATGCACAAAATCATTCACCGAATGCACTACCGCACGCGGTTGCGAAGACACGGTGTCCAGTTCCAGCGCCAGTGGTAATTGCTGCTTGATCTTGGCAGTGACCGCATCCAGCGCTTTGCCCAGCTGGATAATATCGCCGCCATCGCGCATGGAAACCCCCAGCAGCAGGGTTTCCTTGCCCATGTAGCGTACGCGCGAGGTCGGCGGGTCTTCATAGCCGCGGTAAATGCGCGCAATGTCACCCAGGCGGAACTCATTGCCATTGGCGCGCAGCTTGAGCTGGCGCAATTGCTCTACGGCCTCAAAGCGGCCAGTGACGGCAAAGCGTATATGCTCCTGCCCCTGATCAAATGCCCCGGCGCTGCTGACGCGGTTTTGCTGTTGCAGGGTATCGAGCAGGGTGGCGGTGCTGATGCCCAGCGTGGCGAGCTTGGCATTGGCCAGCTCTATATAAATGCGCTGCGGCTGCTCGCCAAAGAACTCCACCTTGGCCACATCCTTGATCTTGAGCAGCTCGGCACGTATGGCCTCGGCCTGCTGCTTGAGCGCGGCATAGTCGTAGTCCTCACCACTCAGGCGTACAAATTGCCATAGACATCGCCAAACTCGTCATTGAAAAACGGCCCTTGTATGCCATCCGGCAAGGTGTTGCGTATATCGCCCAGCTTTTTGCGCGCCTGATACCAGACATCAGGCACCGCTGCCGCAGGTGTAGCATCCTTGGCCAGAATAAAAATCAGCGATTCACCCGGGCGCGAGTAACTGCGCAGAATGTCGAGGTAGGGCAACTCCTGCAGCTTTTTTTCCAGCTTGTCGGTGAGCTGTAACTCCACTTCGTGAGCACTTGCTCCCGGCCACATGGTGCGCACCACCATCACCTTGAAGGTAAATGGGGGGTCTTCGGATTGCCCCAGTTTGGTATAAGCCAGCATGCCGGCCATGGTCAGCACCAGCATGAAATACAGCACCAGGTTGCGGTGATGTAGCGCCCAGTCAGAAAGGTTGAAGCGCTTCATGGCTGTCTTTCCATGGGCGTGGGGTTGACCTGCTGCCCATCCACCAGGGTATGCACCCCGGCCACTACCAGGGTTTCATTGCCATCCAGGCCAGCAAGGATATTGACGCCTTGCTCGCTGAACTCACCTATGCTGACGGTCTTGGGGTGTACACGTTTTTCAGCATCCACTACCCAGACCTCGGCCTGATCGCCACGTCTGGCCACTGCGGTGCTGGGCACAATAAAGCCCGGCGTCTGCGACGCCAGCCTGACGCCTGCGGTCATGCCTATCTGCATATGGCTGTCCGGCTGCAAGATGGTGACCCTGGCCTGGAAGGTGCGGGTCAAGGTATCGGCGGCGGGCGCAATTTCACGTATGCGGCCTTCATATACCTGCTCTCTATGCGACCACAGCCTGATGCTGGTGGCGTCTCCAGGCTGCAAGCTGGTGCGCACGGCTTCGGGGATGGCAATCTGCACTTCCAGGGTATTGGGCACGGCCACTCTGGCAATCACTTCTCCGGCACTGACCACCTGACCGGGTTCGGCATTGATGCTGGTCACCACGCCATCACGTTCGGCTGTCAGCAGCGTGTATTGCGTCTGGTTACGCGCCACGCCTGCCTGGGCCCTGGCCTGGGCCACGCGTGCCTGGGTGGATTTAAGCCGGGTTTGCACATTGTCCAGCGCGGCAGCGGAGATGAACTGCTGCTCATAAAGCTTGTGCTGGCGGCGCTGGTCGGTTTCGGCCAGGCTGAGTTCAGCTTCTGCCGCCGCCAGGTCAGCTTGTGCTGAGGCTGCCGATAAACGCGTATCTTCTGCGTCCAGTCTGGCCAGTGGCTGGCCGCGTTTGACCTGCTCACCGACTTCTACATAGCGCTGCAATATCTTGCCCGCAATGCGGAAACCCTGTGCCGATTCATAGCGCGCCTTCACCTCGCCAGTCAGCCAATTGCCATGGGCCAGGCCATCAGGCTCACCCAGCTGCATCACCATGGCGGGCCGGGGTGGCGGGCTGGCCGGGGCAGGTTTTTCACAGGCGCTGAGGCCGGCAAGCAAGAGCAGAGGCAGGGCGAGTTTTTGCATGGTTCTAGTCATGGAGTAGGGGTTGAGAGTCATGCTGGCTTTAACAGTCCGGCCAGCAGGGTTTGTTGCATCAGGTGTACACGCGCTTCATAAGCTTGCCAGTCCAGCCAGTCATCCTCGGCAAAGATGATTTGCAGCGAGCACACGCCATGTATCCCCGCCCAGAGAGTTTGGGCAATCAGATTGCTGTCGCCAGCCTCTGGGCGGAATACCTGCTGCTGGTGGGCGCTTTCCACCATGGCCAGCAGGTAGGCATAAGCATCCTGCTCTGGGTTGCCATGTCTTAGCGTGGTGGTGTCCTTGCTGATGTTGAACTTGGGCGTCATGAACATCAGGCGGTATTGATTGGGGTAGAGCTGGGCGTAGCGGCTATAGCTTTGGCACAGGGCTTTAATCTGCGCTAGCGGGTTATCTTCCTGCTCCAGCGCGCGCAGCTCATGCGCCAGGGTAAGAAAATCGTGATCACACAGGGTTTGCAGCAGGTGTTGCTTGTCCTGGAAATACAAATAAAGCGTGGTGGGTGAATAGCCCACGCGTTTGGCAATCTCACGCATGGAGACGGCCTCTATGCCACGCGCCACAAACAACTCACGCGCAGCATCAAGAATCAATTGCTGCAAGGCGCTGCGTTGTTCTGGGGTTTTGGTTTTGGGTGGCATGCGGCCTGGTCGAATTCGGGTTGTAAGTTAGTAACAAGTTCTAATTTTTGAAGATTAAACACCGTTAACTTAACGATGTAAAGTAAAAAGTGAACACGAGATAATTGGCTGATAATTAAACGTAAAAAAAGCGGCCATGAGCCGCTTTTTCTGATTGGGGATTATGCTGGGTTAGAAGGCGAAGCGCTCGGCTTCTGGTGCGTTTTCCAGCACAGGCAAACAGGTTTCAAACAATACATCCTGACGGAAACTGTTTTGATCAATGCGCCTGATCATGGTGGCTTCCATGACCGGGGCATGGCCGATCACCGCAAATAGGCGGCCACCAATACTGAGTTGCTGTTGTGCCTGCAAGGGCGGTAGGCTCAAGCCACCTGTGTAGACAATCACATCATAGGGCGCTTGTGCCTGCCAGCCCTGGGCACCATCGCCCACAATCAGGCTGACATTGTGGATGTGCTGCTGTTGCAGACGCGCACGCGCTATCTTGCTCAGGTCGCTATTGATTTCCACGCTGTGTACTTCATGCGCCAGCTTGGCAAGCAGGGCGGTCAGGTAGCCACTGCCAGTGCCAATTTCCAGTACTTTGTCACCCGGCTGTAGCGCCAGGGATTGCAGTATGCGGCCTTCCATCTTGGGCGAAAGCATGGTCTGACCAAAGCCCAGGGGAATTTCGAGATCGGCAAAAGCCAGGCCGTGATATTGCGGCGGGACAAAATCCTCGCGTGGCACCTGGCCCAGAAGGTCCAGCACCGTGCCGTCCAGTACCTCCCAGGGACGAATCTGTTGTTCAATCATGTTGAAGCGGGCTTGCTCTACATCGTTATGCATCACATTTCCATCGCATGAGTGTGGGTTTGGCGATTATAGCCCTGCAAGGCAGAGTTTCCTATCAATGTGCAATATCCACAGCCTGAGTGCTGGCCGTCACTGCATTTATAACTTGTAACGACTGAGCTTGTACCAGAGGGATCGTTCGCTGATATCCAGCAGGCGTGCCGCCTTGCTCTTGTTGTCCGCCGTGGCCTGCAAGGCGGCCTTGATCATGGAGATTTCCAGCTGCTCGGTGGCCAGGGGTAGTGAACCTGGCCTGGGGCTATTGCCGCTCTCATTTGAGCCGGGCGTAGCATTGTTGGCCGCGTTTGTATTTGCAGGGTCTGAATTCACTGCATATAAATTGACTGCGTCTATGATGTCAGCAGGCAGATGGCGCAAGTCTATGGGCTCGCCACTGCTGATGATGGTGGCACGTTCCAGTATGTTTTCCAGCTCGCGCACATTGCCCGGCCAATCATAGGCCGATAGCGCCATGCTGGCTTGTTCATCCAGTTGCTGGTGATGGGCTTGCAGGAAGTGCGCGGCAAGCAGTGGAATATCTTCACGCCGCTCGCGCAGGGGTGGTAGGTCCAGGCGGAACACATTGAGGCGGTAATACAGATCGTCACGCAGCTTGCCTTCGGCAATGGCCTGTTTGGGGTCACGGTTGCTGGCGGCCAGTACGCGGATATCAACAGGAATCTGCCGATTGCCACCCAGGCGCTCTATGCTGCCTTGCTGCAAGGCGCGCAATAACTTGGCCTGCAGGGTGATAGGCATCTCCGTGACTTCATCGAGAAACAGCGTGCCACCATCGGCCAGCTCAAATTTGCCTATACGTTCCTTGATGGCTCCGGTAAACGCGCCGCGCTCATGACCAAATAATTCTGATTCCAGCATATCGGCGGGAATGGCCGCACAGTTCACCGCAACAAACAGCGCATTCTTGCGTGGTGACAGCTGATGTATGGCCTGGGCTACCAGCTCCTTGCCTGTACCCGTTTCACCTGTAATCAGGGTGGTGGCCTTGCCTGGGGCCACCTGGCGTATGGCGGCATCCAGTTGCTGCATAGCTGGGCTATTACCTATCAGGCGCGTGGTCTGGCTGGCTTCTGCGCGCAGATAGGTGTTTTCCTGCTTGAGGCGCTTGAGTGATAGCGCACGCGTGATGGCAATTTCCAGCGTGCTGAGGTCGAAGGGGCGCAGGATATAGTCTGAAGCCCCCAGCTTCATGGCCTCCACCGCAGTGCTGATTTCGCCCTGGGCAGTGACGATAATGGCGGGTACATCCAGATGTTCCTGCTGCATGGCGGCGAGCAGTTGCAGGCCATCCTTGATGGGCATATGCAGATCGCTGATGACCAGATCGATACCGCCCTTGCGCAGCAACTCCAGCGCTTGGTAGCCATCTGAGGCCAGCACTGGCTGATAGCCTGCCTGCTTAAGGCTGATTTCCAGCAGGCGCAGCATGCTGGGTTCGTCATCAACGGCGAGGATGTTGTTGGTTTTGCTCATGGCTGGCGTTTACTCATGGCTAGTGTTTACTTAGAGGCTTAGGCGCTAAGAGGAAGCATCAGAACAAATTCAGCGCCATTATAGGCGCTAGGGTTTAAATGACTAGGCCGGACATGGATAGTACCGTGATGCGCCAGCACAATCTGCCTTACCACGGCCAGTCCCAGCCCTATGCCGCCATGGCGCTGGGAAAAGAAAGGGTCAAAAATCTGCTCCAGATGTTCAGGGGCCACCCCTGGGCCATCATCGGCGACGGTAATCACCGCAGCGTTCTCTGTCTCTTGCAGCGTGATATAAATGCGGCCCTGCTCAGGCAAAATCTGCAGCGCATTAAGCAGCAGGTTGAGGAATACCTGCGTCATTTGTTCATTATCACATGGACAAAACACTGCAGGGCCAGGCTCGATTTCAATCTTGATGCCTTTTTTACTGGCTTGGCTCAGCAACATGGCCGCGCACAGCCGCACCACTTCACGAATATCGCAGATATTGAGCTCCGGCAGCCTGGGCTTGGCGGAATCAACCAGAGTGCTGACCAGTTTATTCAGGCGCTCGGTTTCGGTAATGATATAGCCGCAGATTTCGCGGCCTTCTTCACTTAGCCCAGGCTCACGCAGCAAAATCTGCGCTGAAGACCGCAAAATGCCCAGTGGTGTACGCACTTCGTGGCTCATGGCGGCCGCCATTTCCCCTGCCACCGCCAGCTTCGCAGCGCGCGTCAGGCTTTGCTTGGAGTGATCCAGATCCTGCATCATCTTGGTAAATGCGGCCGACATGGCGTCTATTTCCCTGGGGCCGCCACCTGGTGGCAAACTGGCGCTGGGATTGCGCAAAAACTGGCTGGCAAAGCTGGTCAGTCTAGCCAGTGGTCTGGTGATGGTGCGGCTGAGTGGAATGGCAATCAATGCCGCAAGTAGCATGGTGCTCAGCAGCAGGACGGCAAAAATATTCGCCATCTTGCGCACTGGGGTCAGCGCCTGCGAGCGATTAATCGCAGTTTTTACCTGCCAGTCAAAACCTCGATAACCTTCATAACCCTGGGTCTGGGTGGAGGCCATCAGTTTGCGCGAGGCCTGGGTTTTCTCCCAGCGTGGCGTGGCCGCCAGCATTTCACCCTGGCGCGTAAACAGGGCGGCGGCACTGCGGCCTGAAATGCTGCTTTCGAGTATGCGTTCTATCTGTTGCCAGTTAAACACCGCCACCAGGGTGCCCAAACTGCGATCTTCACGAAAATCATCGTTGATTGCGGTATAAAGCGGCAGTTGCTGATGCTGTAAACGACCCAGGTGCACCGTGCCGTGGCTCAGCAACTGAGTCAGCCAGGGCTGTTGCCTGGGTGCCAGCTTGCCCAGCCTGGCTGGGTTGCTGGAGGCAATAATGATGCCCTGCGTATTGGTCACATACAGTTCGGTGTAGATATCTGCGTAACTTAACTTGAGTTCAGTGAGAAAGCTGGAAAGACGCTTGTCGATATCGCCAATACGGGCATCCTGCATTACATCGAGCGCGCTCCATGAGGCCAGATTTTGCAGGCGCTCAAACATCATGCGGTCAATTTCCATGCTGGTGGCAGCCACCCGAGTCTGCATGGCGTTCTGAATTTCTGACTTGAGTGCGCTACGTGCCTCGTAAAACGCCAGCCCGGTAATCAGGGTGGTGGGCAGCATGACGGCCAGCAGAAAGCCGCACAGCAAGAGTTGGCCTATAGTCCATGACTTGAACGGCCAAGCTTTGGACAACGATGCTTTGGAGATCAGTGCTTTTCGCGCCATATCAATCAGTGCGAGAATGCGCGCTATCAAGGAATATCCAGTGACAGAATCTCTGGTGATCCAGTTGGGGGTGGGGCCTGTTCAGGGTCACGTATGGTTTGTCCGGAGAACGAGATGCGCATTATGCAGTTGCTGGAAGCAGCCAGTGTAGCTTTGGTGTTAATGGCCTGCAATATTGCCCATGCCGGGGAGGCCATGCCGCTTTCGCTGAGCAACAAGGCAACGATGCCCACGGCGCCACTCGCGCATGATGCGGCACAACAAAACAGCAGCTTTGATGATTTTGTGCAGGGTTTCAAGCTGGGCGGCTACACCAGCGCTGGCATCAACTTTCACCCTGGCGGCAAGACCGATGCCCGGTGGAACGAGGCTAGCCTATTTATCACCTGGGATCAGGGTGGGCGCTTGCGCTTCTTTTCCGAGATTGAGATTGAGCGACCACTCACCTGGCGCAGTGGTGAGGGCATTACTGGCAAAGACTCTTATCTCGACGTAGAGCGCTTCTATCTCGATTACAACATCTCGGAAAAACTCAATCTACGCACCGGGCGCTTTCTCACGCCCACCGGACGTTGGAACGTCATGCATGCCGCCCCACTGGTCTGGACCTGGTCGCGCCCATTGGTCACCAGCCGTATGTTCCCCGAAGCCATCAATGGCGTCATGTTCTATGGAGCTGCGCCTTTTTCCGATAAGGCGTTTGAATACAAATTCTTTATAGAAGCCTTGCAGGAACGTAACCGTGACCGCAGCGGCGCCATTCCCTTCAACGATACCAAGGGCATGCGCTTTGAGATCACGGGTAAATTTAACTGGGGTTTGTCACTGCTGGATACCGAAGAAGATTTGCCTGAGGGTAGCTGGCGCTACCGCATGGTAGGCGTGGATTTCATGGTGCAGCACAAAGGCTGGGAATTCAGCGGCGAATCCCTGCAACGCTATTACACCGACGGCCGCGATGGCGGCAGCGGTGCCTATGTGCAGGCGGTAGCTCCGCTGGGCAATCAGTGGTTTGCCATAGGCCGCCTGGAAAACTTCCAGCGCCCGGCCGAAGGCTCCAGTGAGCGCTGGGTGCTCGGTGCCGCCTGGCGTCCCACGCCTGCGCATGTGCTCAAGCTTGAATACGTGGGGGGCGATCAGGAAAGACTGGAATCGCCCAAAGGCGTCATGGCTTCGTTTGCCATTCTATTCTGATGCGCTTAGTTCTTATCCTGCTAACCGCGCTGACTTTGGCCCTGCCACGTGCTGGCATGGCTGAGAGTGAAGTGCTGGCCATTGTCATCCCCAAAGGCGAGCATGTGCGCACCATCAGCAAACCCGAGCTGGCGCTGATTTTCTGGCGCAAGAAACTCTACTGGGGCAATGGCAAGCGCATACAACCAGTAAACCTCGGGCCGGAAAACAGCCTGCGCCGTCGTTTTTCACAACAAGTACTGGAAAGCCTGCCCGAAGACCAGCTGGAATACTGGAATGCCCTCTACTTCCACGGCACCTCGCCACCCTATGTGGTGCGCTCGCAAGAAGCCATGCTGCGCTACATCGCCGAAACACCAGGAGCCATAGGCTATGTCAATGCCTGCGTGCTGGATGCGCGCGTGAAAGCAGTGGCATGGATAGCCGAGGACGGCAGCATAGAGTTTGCCGCGCCCAGCATCAATTGCCCCTAAATTCCAGCAAGATCACATGGCAGCACGGATGTTTCTCGCCAGCATAAACTTGATTCCAACAGGGTTTTAACGTACATTCGCCTTTCGCTGGGGGTCTGCTTACTTGTCTTTATCACTCATTGATAGGCATTGAGCAGTGAGAGTTACCCTTTGAACCTGACGCGGATCATCCCGCCGTAGGGAACGCGTGCTGGTTTTCATGGTAACTATTCTTAGGCGCTCTCCTGGCGTTCATGTTTTTACCCGGCTGACTGTCTCCCGCTCCCTGCATTTTTTTGGAGCTAAGCATGAACGCCACCGACAAAAACCTGCATGAGAAATTTCTAAACGCCACCGCCGAGGTGGACCCTGGTGCCACCCAACCGTTTGCCAATTCCCGCAAGATTTATGTAACAGGCTCGCGCCCTGATATACGCGTGCCGTTCCGCGAGATCAGCCTGTCGGACACCCCTTCCGCCTTTGGCGCGGAAAAGAACCCGCCTGTGGTGGTCTATGATACTTCCGGCCCCTATACCGACCCCGCAATCAATATTGATATCCGCAACGGCTTGCCAGCACTACGCGCAGGCTGGATTGCCGAGCGTAATGACACCGAGCAGCTGGACGGCCCGACCTCCAAGTACGGTCAGGAACGCAAGGATGACCCCAAGCTGGCCGAGATGCGCTTTAACCTGACACGCAAGCCCTTGCGCGCCAAGGCTGGCAAAAATGTTTCGCAGATGCACTATGCACGCCAGGGCATCATTACGCCGGAAATGGAATTTATCGCCATCCGCGAAAACCAGCGCCGCGAGAATATGAGCGAGTTGCTGCAAACCCAGCATGCGGGTCAGGATTTTGGTGCTTCCATCCCCAAGGTGATTACGCCTGAGTTCGTGCGCGATGAAGTGGCACGTGGTCGTGCCATTATCCCCGCTAATATTAATCACCCCGAAATCGAGCCCATGATCATAGGCCGTAATTTCCTCGTGAAGATCAACGCCAATATCGGTAACTCGGCGATCTCATCCAGCATTAATGAAGAAGTGGAGAAGATGGTCTGGGGTACGCGCTGGGGCGGTGATACGGTGATGGACTTGTCCACTGGCAAGAACATTCATGAAACCCGCGAGTGGATCATACGCAACAGCCCAGTCCCCATAGGCACTGTGCCTATCTACCAGGCGCTGGAAAAGGTTAACGGCAAGGCCGAAGACCTGACCTGGGAGATTTTCCGCGACACGCTGATTGAGCAGGCCGAGCAAGGCGTGGATTACTTCACTATCCATGCGGGTGTACGCCTGGCGTATATCCCCATGACCGCCAAGCGCATGACAGGCATAGTCTCGCGCGGTGGTTCTATCATGGCCAAGTGGTGTCTGGCCCACCACAAGGAATCCTTCCTTTACGAGCATTTCGAGGATATCTGCGAAATCATGAAGGCCTACGATGTGTCCTTCAGCCTGGGCGATGGTCTGCGTCCTGGTTCCATCTACGACGCCAACGATGCCGCGCAGTTTGCCGAACTCAAGACCTTGGGTGAGTTGACGCAGATTGCCTGGAAGCATGATGTGCAGTGCATGATTGAAGGCCCAGGCCATGTGCCCATGCACATGATCAAGGAAAACATGGACCTGCAACTGGAGCATTGTGGTGAAGCCCCGTTCTATACCCTGGGCCCATTGACCACCGATATCGCCCCCGGCTATGACCACATCACCTCGGGCATAGGTGCGGCGATGATAGCTGGTACGGTTGCGCCATGCTGTGTTACGTCACACCCAAGGAGCATCTGGGCCTGCCGGACAAGGAAGATGTGCGCGTGGGTATCGTTACCTACAAAATTGCGGCACACGCGGCCGATCTGGCCAAAGGCCATCCCGGCGTGCAGATTCGTGACAATGCCTTGTCCAAGGCCAGGTTTGAGTTCCGCTGGGAAGACCAGTTCAATCTCGGTCTGGACCCGGAAAAAGCCAAGGAATTTCACGATGAAACCCTGCCGCAGGAAGGGGCCAAGCAGGCGCATTTCTGCTCCATGTGTGGCCCGCACTTCTGCTCTATGAAAATCACACAGGATGTGCGTGACTATGCCGACAAAATGGGCGTGGACGAGCAGGCAGCCTTGACCAAGGGCATGCAGGAGAAATCCATAGAGTTCATCAAGCGTGGTGCCGAGGTTTACCAAAAGGTCTAAGCCTCATTATTGCTAGATGTATATAAATCCGCTCCGTGCCTGCACGGGCGGATTTTTTATTGCCGCAAGCCTGGCTGTATGGCTGCTTGAACGCCAGCTACAGGCGGTTTTCCCTCGGTGCAGCGCAGCCAGTAATGGGATGGTATATGAGGTGGTATGTTAGACTTGCGCCATGGCTACACTGAAATTACCAAGCAATACCGTCAAGAAAACCAGCGCTGATAAAGCGCCTGTACGTCGTGCCGATCCCAGCAAGCGAGATCGCAGTCAGGCGCCAGTATTCAAGACGCATCCGGCTGCAGGGCAAGAGCAATCCCCGGCAAAGCCTAAAGAGCAATCCAAAGCTGAACCGGCACGTGAACCCCGTGCCGCACGCACTGATGACAGGCCTGCACGTGGCAGACCCGCTCAGCCTGATGGTCGCGAGCGTACTGTACGTCGCGGCGAGGCAGGGCCAAGCCGGACTGGGGCGAGAGTCAGCCGGGAAGACGACAAAGGCGGCAGCCGGAGAGACCACAGCGGAGATAGCCGTTCAAGTCAGCACAACGATAACCGGAGAACTGAAAACCGCGCTAGCCGAGATGACAACAGGCCTGCGCGCAGCCCTGACGGCGAGCGCAGCAGACCAGCGCCGCGCGATGCTGCCGCAACCAGGGGTGCTAACCGCAGCCGAGATGCTAGTAATCGTGAAGACAACCGCCGTGATACTAGAAGCCGTGACGCTAATAGCCGCGATGACAGGTCAGCACGCTCTGCGCCACGCAAGGATTTTGCTGCCAAACCTGCTCCAGCCAAGCCTGCCGCCACTGGTGATGACAGCCTACCCAGACTGTCCAAGCGCATGGCTGAACTGGGCTTGTGCTCACGCCGTGAAGCCGATGAATTCATAGTCAATGGCTGGGTCACGGTCGATGGCGTAGTGGTGGATGTGCTGGGCTCACGCGTACCCTTGACCGCTGAAATTCAGGTCAGCAAGGAAGCGCAAAAGCATCAGTCCGGCATAGTCACCATTTTGCTACACAAGCCCGTGGGTTATGTTTCCGGTCAGGCTGAGGATGGCTATCAACCTGCCATCGTCCTGGTTCATCCGGACAATCAATGGACAGAAGACCCCAGCCAGAACATTTTCCAGCGTGGCCATCTGCGCGGACTCGCTCCAGCGGGGCGTCTGGATATCGATTCCACAGGTTTGCTGGTACTCACCCAGGATGGCCGTGTTGCCAGACAGTTGATAGGTGAAGACTCTGAAGTCGAGAAGGAATATCTGGTACGGGTAGAAGGCGAGTTGAGTGAAGATGGCTTGCGCAAGCTGAACCACGGCTTGACCCTGGATGGCGTCAAGCTCAAGCCTGCACGGGTTTCCTGGCAGAATGAAGACCAGCTGCGCTTTGTGCTGCGTGAAGGTCGCAAGCGCCAGATTCGCCGTATGTGCGAGATGGTGGGCCTGACCGTGGTGGGGCTCAAGCGGGTACGCATAGGCAGCATCAGCCTGGGCAAGTTGCCAGTAGGCAGCTGGCGCTATCTGCGCCCTGGTGAACGCTTCTAGTCAGTTGGCAGTCAGGGACAATATGGATTATTCGATAGTATTGCAGGGTCTGTGATGGGCAAGCTGGCTGCTGGGTCTAACCCCATGCTGCAGGCTGGCCTGGATATCATGAAACACTATGGCGGGCCGCAGGGTGTGCTCAAGCTGATGCGCGAGCAGGGGCTTAACGCCGAAGTGGAATCATGGCTGGGCAGTGGCAGCAATCTGCCGCTCACTGTGCAGCAGGTGGTGCACGTATTTGGTGCCCAGGAATTGGCCGAGATGGCCAGGCAGTTTGATTTCGGCGCTGAAGAATTCAACAGCAAGCTGGCGCAATACCTGCCAAAAGCCATAGACAGGCTCAGCCCGGATGGCAAATTGCCCTCCAGTCAGGCTGAACTGATGGCGCGGGCATTTTCATTGCTTAAATAGCACTAGGCAGTATTTGGCACTTTTTTAAAATCGGACATGGCTATGAAGCGCGGGGGGGCGTTTCATAGCAGGTTCACAAGCATGCGGCAGCATAGCGTCGCCCATATCAACA
The DNA here is from genome assembly GCF_000617925.1 of Methylobacillus glycogenes JCM 2850. Classification (GTDB taxonomy): domain Bacteria; phylum Pseudomonadota; class Gammaproteobacteria; order Burkholderiales; family Methylophilaceae; genus Methylobacillus; species Methylobacillus glycogenes. Next base: position 14,722 of record NZ_BAMT01000008.1, on the reverse strand, counting down.
ATAAAGATGGCAGGACATGGATCTCTTACTACTCTTCAAGGCATTTATCTTAGGCGTTATTGAAGGCGCTACCGAATTTCTCCCCATCAGCAGTACTGGCCACCTCATCATCATCGGCGATTTGCTGGATTTCAATGACGAAAAAGGCAAGGTGTTCGAGATTGTCATCCAGCTAGGTGCCATCCTCGCCGTGTGCTGGGAATATCGCAGCCGCCTGACCAATGTGGCGACCACCCTCAATACCAATGTTTCACAGCGCTTTATCCTCAACCTGTTTATCGCCTTTCTGCCAGCCGCGGTTGCCGGGCTGACGTTGCATAGCTTTATCAAGGAGCATTTGTTCTCCTCGATTACCGTGGCTTGCGCATTGATAGTTGGTGGTTTTGTGATTTTACTGGTGGAGAATCTCTATGCGCATGACAAGGCACCTGTTGCCAAGGCGGCCAATCTCAACGAGATCAGCCCCTTGCAGGCGCTGAAGGTGGGTTGCGCCCAGGCGCTGGCCATCATGCCTGGCGTTTCCCGCTCCGGTGCCACCATATTGGGCGGCATGATATTTGGCCTAAACCGCAAGACAGCAACCGAGTTTTCCTTCTTCCTCGCCATTCCAGTAATGTTGGCGGCGACCACACTGGATGTTTACAAAAATCGTGAGCTGTTTGTGGCGGATGACCTGGCCATGTTTGCGATTGGCTTTATTACCGCCTTCCTCTCTGCATTGATCGCGATCAAAACCTTGATCCGCTATGTGGCCAACCATGACTTCAAGGGCTTTGCCTATTACCGTATTGTGCTGGGTATCATTGTCCTGGCTTATTACTGGTAGTTACTTCTGGTAATTACTGCGCATGGCATCCCTCCGCCAGCCCCTGACTGGCTGGCCGCACTGCCGGGACTACACCGGCAGTGCTACACTTTCAATACTTGCTGCTGCTGCGAAATATATGTGAATGCTAGGCATTCTGCTGACGCAGCCTTTACGCTCAATCAAAACAGGAAAGATTAATGAATAAAATCCTTAAGTATTCCTTGTTTGGCCTGGCTGGTTTTGTACTGGTACTTGTCATCATCGTCGCCATCTTTGCCGCGACCTTCAACCCCAATGACTACAAGCCCATGATAGTGAAGCTGGTCAAGGACAAGAAACAGCGTACGCTGAATATTGAAGGTGATATCAAACTGGCATTCTGGCCCAAGCTGGGTGCCAATCTCGGCAAGGTTACACTCTCCGAGCACAATGGCGACCAGGAATTTGCTGCGGTTGATGGCCTTAAGGTTTCGCTGGCTCTGCTGCCCTTGCTGAAAAAAGACCTGGTGGTGGATAACGTTTATGTGGATGGTGCCCGCGCTAATATCGTGCGCCATGCCGATGGCAGCACCAATTTTGATGACCTGTTAAGCCCGGATGACGATGAGCCATCACAGGCGGTGAAATTCGATATTTCCGGTATCAATATCAGCAAGTCTGCGCTTAACTTCACGGATGAAGGCGTCAACAGCCAATACAGCGTAAAGAATTTCAATCTGGAAACTGGCCGTGTGGCGCCTGCCACGCCGTTTGATCTCAGCAGTGATTTTGAGTTGAGCGCCAGGCTACCCAATGAAAACACGCCCAAGATAGAGGCCAAGGTCAAGCTGCAGGGCAATTTCATGGCCGATCTCGACAACAAACATTTTGCCGTGCGCAAGCTCGATGCTGCCGTGACCGGAGATGTAGCCACGTTGCAACAAGCGGATATACGCCTCAGCGGCGATGTGGATGCCAAGACCGAGCAGATGGAACTGTTGGTGAATAGTCTCAAGCTGGCTGCCACTGGCCGCCTGGCTGAAGCCAAGCTGGCCGTGGATTTGATCGCGCCTAAGCTCACCGTGCAGCAAAACGAAGTATCAGGTGAGCAAGTTGAGTTGGCACTAAGTCAGGAGCAGGGCAGTGATACGCTCAAGGCCAAGCTGGTGCTGGCGGATATCAAGGGCTCACAAAAATCTGTGCAAAGCTCAGGCATTAATGGTGAAGTCAGCCTTAAACAGGCTAGCCGCAGTGTGGAAAGCAAGTTTTCTTCACCGTTCAAGGGCAATCTGCAAGACCTGATATTCGAGCTGCCCAAGCTGGCGGGCAAGATAGATATCAAAGACCCTGCCCTGCCCAAAGGCGGTGCCCAGGGTAGTTTTGATTTCAAGCTGCTGGCGGATGTGAAGCAGGAAAAGGTAGATAGCGATTTCAGCCTGGATGTAGAAGACACCAAGCTCAAGGGTGATGTAAAAGTGGCTGGCTTTGCCAAGCCAGATATCCGCTTTAACCTCAATGGCGACAAGCTGGACCTGAACAAATTGCTGGGTGCAAAACCAACTCAGCAAAAACCTGCTGCTCAGCCTGCGCCCAAGCCTGAGCAGGCTGCGGCTAAATCTGGCTCAGGCCCTGACCTTTCCGCGCTCAAGGATTTGCTGCTGCAGGGCAATGTCAATCTGGGCAGCATCATCTATGAGAAGTACCGTTTGAGCGGCCTCAAGCTGGGTATCAAGGCTGATGGCAGCACGCTGAATATCAACCCCTTCAACGTCAAGCTTGATGAAACCAGCATCAAGGGCAAGTTTGGCATTAGCCGCTTTGCCCAGCCTATTTATCACTTTGATGTGGATATCGATACCCTGGATGCGGATCGCTACATCACTGATTCAGAAGCCAAGCCTGCAAAACCTGCTCAGCCAGCCACTACACAGGCTAAAGCCGCTGATGCCCCCATAGACCTCAGTGCACTACGTCAGCTCAATGCCGATGGCGAACTGCGCATAGGCGCACTCAAGGTTGCCAACGTCAAGAGCGCTCAGGTGCGCATCAAGCTGAAAGCGGACTCGGGGGTGGCCGAACTATCCCCTTTTTCCGCTAGGCTTTACCAGGGTGCCATGAATGGCGCCCTGACCGTGGACGCGCGCAGCACCCCCAGCATTGCCTTGCGCCAGGACTTGTCCGGCATTGATATCGGCCCTTTGCTGGTGGATGCCATCAATAACGATATGCTCAGCGGCAAGGGTAATCTCAATCTGGATATCAGCACCAGCGGCAACACCGTGGCTGCACTCAAGCGCGGCCTGAATGGCAAGGCTGCGCTCAAGTTACAGGATGGCGCGGTCAAGGGCATAGACATTGCGGGCACCCTGCGTGGTGCCAAGGACAAGCTCAATGCACTCAAGGGCAAAAGCGCAGTGGCGGGCGACAAGAGCAAGCAGACTGACTTTAGCGAAATGCAGGCCAGCTTTAATCTCAAGAACGGCGTTGCGCATAACGACGACCTCAGTATGAAAGCCCCCTTGTTCCGCATCACTGGCAGCGGTGATATTGATATTGCCAACGAAACCCTGGATTACCTGGCCAAGCCCACTGTGGTGGCTTCTCTCAAGGGTCAGGGTGGGGCAGACTTGCAGGAACTCAACGGCCTGACCATTCCGGTCAAACTGACAGGCAGCTTTGCCAAGCCTGCCTATGCCATAGACTTTGCTGGCCTAGCCACAGCACTTGCGCAAAAGAAACTGCTTGATGGTGTGGGTGGCAGCAAGGGTGAAGCGGTGAAGAATCTGCTGGAAGGCAATCGTGAAGATGCACTGAAGTCTTTGCTCAACAAGCGCCAGGATGGCAAGGCTGCACCGCAGCAAGAGCAGGCCACACCTGCCCAGCCTGTTGAGCAAGGTGCAACACCCCCGCCAGCCGCCACGCCGGAAGAAAAAGCCAAGAAAAAACTCAACAAGTTGCTGGGGCTTTAAGTAGTGCAGGAACAAGCCGCTATCACGCCATTACGTCCCGCCATTGCCGAGCGCCTAATTGCCTGGCAGAAGCAGCATGGCAGGCATGACCTGCCCTGGCAAAACACGCATGACCCGTATGCCATCTGGGTGTCTGAGATTATGCTGCAGCAAACCCAGGTGGCGGCGGTAATAGGCTATTACCAGAAGTTTATGCAGCGCTTTCCGCGCATTGCCGACCTGGCCGCGGCCAGCCAAGATGATGTGATGCAGCACTGGAGCGGCCTGGGTTATTACTCACGTGCGCGCAATCTGCACAAGGCGGCACAGATCATTGTGCAGCAACATGGCGGCATATTCCCTGAGGATTTCGAGGCCATACAAGCCTTGCCCGGCATAGGCCGCTCCACCGCTGCTGCTATTGCCTCTTTTGCCTTTGGTTCTGCGCAGCCGATACTGGATGGCAACGTCAAACGCGTTTTTGCACGCTATTTCCTGATTGAAGGCTGGCCCGGTCTGCCACGCGTGGAAAAATCGCTATGGCAACTGGCAGAGGCCATGCAGCCCAGCAGCGAGATGGGGCCTTATGCCCAGGGGCTAATGGATTTGGGTGCCACACTTTGCACACGCAGCCGTCCGCGCTGTGATATCTGCCCCTTGCGGCTGGATTGCGGCGCGCTGATCAGCGGCCGCGTCAAGGAGCTGCCTGCATCCAAACCACGCAAGGCTATTCCGGAAAAATCCGTACAGATGCTGGTGCTATGCCACCAGGGCAGAGTGCTGCTGGAAAAGCGCCCGGATCATGGCATCTGGGGCGGGCTGTGGGGTTTGCCGGAGCTGGATTTGCAAGCTGACTCCCTGGCCTGGTGTGCAAAAACGCTAGACCTTCAAGATATGCAAAGTCCCAAGCCGCTGGTGCATATCAGTCATACCTTTACTCACTTCAAGTTGCATATTGCTGCGGCCACCGTGCAGGTAGAGGCATTGCCGCTACAGGCGCACGAGCCACGCTGGCAATGGTGGGAACTGGCAGCGGCAATCGATGCGGGTTTGCCAGTGCCTGTGCGCAAGATATTGCAGGCCTTGCAGATGCAAAGCCAACTTCAGTCTCAGCGGCAACTGGCTCTGGTCTGAGCGCGGCTGTTACCGCTGCAAGTACTGACTTACTGAGCGATTTTGCGCAGTTGTTGTTCGCGAGAGGGCATGCGAGATTGCACGCGTGACTTGCGCTTGCGCGCCCAGATCAGGATGCCAGTGATGCTGAGCATGGCAACAATAGCGCCCATGATGGAGATCATGATGCGGCCAGGCAATCCCAGTATACGGCCCGAGTGCAGCGGAAACTGCGCCTGCATAAAGATATCGCCCGCGCTGCCAGTGCCGGGGATATCAGCCCCGGCGGGTTTGCCATCCTTGGCGTCGTAATACAGCAGGGGTTGCCCAGGCCGCCATCGCCATGGTCATGACCAGGCTCGAAGAAACCCACGCCATAAAGCCCGAATGCCGGAGAATAGAAAACCGCGCCTGCGGGCTTGCTCCAGCCACGTTGCTGGGCATCAGCCCTGGCAATTTCCAGAATGCGCTCGCGGCTTATGCCAGGCAGTATGGGGTCATCTTCCGCATGCGGTACGCGCGAGGCAAATGGGCTGGGGCTCAAGGTAGAAACGGTTTCTACCAAAGGACGCACGACCTGGAAATTCAGGTTCATGGACACCGAAGTCACCGCCAGTAATAGCAATAGCAGCCAGACCCAAACCCCGCCTGAGCGATGTAGATCAAAAGTAAGCTTATGCCCGCCCTGTGACCAGCGGAAGGCAAAAGACTTGCGCCAGGAAGCCAGGTTGGGGAAGGAAATCCACAGCGCAATCAGGTTATCCAGCACCCATACTATGGCCACTATGCCCATGAATAACATACCCAGCTCTATGCCCCAGCCATCCGGAATATGCATGGTGTAATGCAGTTTATAGAGAAAGGGCAGCAGGTTTTCACTACTGAGTGAAATGGCTCCCCATTGCCTATGGCCTTGCATCTCTGCGCTGACCGGGTCTAGCGAAACCTGGTTATAGCCCAGAGGGTAAGCCTTGCTGGTGGCAGGGTCCTGCTTGGCTGCCACGCCAACACCCAGTGCATGCCCTGGTTCTATGCTCAAGGGCAAAAAGCTGATGATCAGCCTGGGTTCCTGTTGTTCCAAAGCTCGCGCCAGCGCCAGGCTATCTTGTGGCTGGCCTGAAGTCTTGGCATGGAATAAGTGTGGGTTCAACCATTCATCCAGCTCGTGATCCCAGGAGATCACGGCGCCAGTCAGGCCGGAGATAAACAGGAAAACGGCCACGAACAGGCCAAACCAGCGGTGTAGCAGTACCAGGTATTTACGCATTGCGGGACAGAGTCAGGCGGTGGAATGCAGTGTTGTGAATGGCGATTATAAGCCGAGATCGATACAAGAATGAAATGCATTTAGCTTGTCATCGTTACATAAACTACCTGATACAACGGCAAATCCAGCGCATGTATTAACTCGCGGCGCAGAAACCAGGCAGGCGGTAGCGCTTGCTAGATCTGGTCTTATCGGGAATAATTATCATCATTATTAGAATAATCAGGTCTGTCCTATTCTGCGGCGGGCCACTCAGGGCGCTGCTAAGCCAGCGTCTAATCCAGGGGTGTTTCAAACAGTGTTGCGCTAGCGCATTGGCTCTAGCGATTCCGTGTGTGCATATGGTTTAAATGTGCATGATTCCAGGTCTGGCCCTATGCCCAGGCCAAACACCAGCAGGATTTGAATACTCATGATGCTTCAACCCGTGATGAACGAATTGTTGAATAAAGCCGTTTTTTCTAAGCTCAAGCCTATATCCAGGCTGTTCCTGGCCAGACGTAATTTGATGATCAACCTTCCGCTTACTGGCCTCTTGAGTCTGGGCAGCATGCAAGCTGTGCTGGCCGCAGAGGCAGTATTGCCTGAAGTGCAGGTGAGTGGTGAGGCTGAGAAGGAAACGCCAACCAGTGCCGTGCGTGGCTACACCGCCAAGCGCAGCGCCACCGCCACCAAAACCGATACCAGTATCTTGGAGACGCCGCAGTCCATCTCGGTGATTACCGCTGACCAGATTGAAGATCAACGCGCGCAATCGATACAGGAGGTGTTGCGCTATAGCGCAGGTGTGGTGGCTGATCAATACGGCCTGGATTCACGTTCAGATGCCTACGCCATACGCGGCATGGATGCCACGCAGTACCTGAATGGCCTTAGGCAGGTTAATACCTTCTATTCCGAAACCATACGCCCAGACCCTTATGCCATGGAGCGGGTTGAGGTGTTGCGCGGCCCATCCTCCATGCTTTATGGCTCTGGTGGGGTAGGTGGTATTGTCAATCTGGTGTCCAAGCGGCCGCAGACTGAAACCAAGCGCGAAATGAGCGTCATGCTGGGCAATTACCAGCGCAAGCAATTGCAGGCAGATTTCACCGGGCCAGTGGCTGATAGTGATACCTTGTTCTACCGCCTGGTGTTACTGGGTCGCGACAGTGAAAGCCAGGTTAAATATGCCAATGACGAGCGCACGCTGATTGCTCCTTCCTTGACCTGGAAGCCTAATGACCGCACCAGCCTGACTTTGCTGACGCAATACCAGCGCAATGATGGCAGACCTACGCCACAGTTTCTGCCCTGGTCTGGCGTGCTGCGCCCCAACCCCAATGGCAAGATTCCCTACAACACCTATATTGGTGACCCAAGCTTTGATAAGTATGTTTCAGAGTCCACCCATCTGGGCTGGTCGCTGGAGCATGCATTCAACGAGCATTTGAAATTCCGCCAGAACGCGCGTTATACCAGCAGCACCAATAACTACAGCAGCCTCTATCCCAACAGCTTCAGCGCCAACCCCTATATAGACGCCAACCAGCGCGTGCTGGATCGCTATGTGGATGTCTCCAAGACCAATAGCAAAACCGTCAATCTCGACAATCATCTGCAGGCCAATTTCAATACGGGTGAGTTTTCGCATACCTTGTTGCTGGGCCTGGATGTTGGCCGTTTCCGCCAGGCCAAGCTGGCAGGCTCTGACCTGGGGGCGCTTAACCCGATTGATGTCTACGACCCGGTGTACACCCCGGTAGATACCAGTGGTTTGCAACTCAACTCTTCATTCTCACGCCTCATCAATACCGGGGTTTATCTGCAAGACCAAGTGCGTTACAAGCAGTGGATATTCACGGCCGGGGTGCGTAGAGATGAAGTCAAGAACGAGGCTGAAGGTCAGGATACCAAGCGCGATCAGGCCACGACAGAGCGCTACGGTCTGACTTATGTCGCTGAAAATGGCTTGGCGCCCTACATCAGTTATGCAGAATCTTTTCTGCCCGTGGCAGGGACGGATGCAGGCGGTAGCTTGTTCAAGCCACAGCGTGGCAAGCAGTGGGAATTGGGCATTAAATACGAGCCTGTAGGTTCACGCACGCGTTTAACAGCAGCGATTTTTGATATCCATGACCAGAACCGCACCACGGCTGACCCTGCCAGTCCTATGAACGCCATCCAAAAGGGTGAGGTGCATACCCGCGGGCTGGAGCTGGAGGCGACCAGTTCGCTGACCAGTCATCTCAATCTGATTGCCAGCTATAGCTATACCGATGCGCGCTACAGCAAGAGCACCAACCCGGAAGAGCAGGGCAATCAGGTGGAAACCATTCCTAAACACCTGGCCTCAGCCTGGGCGGTACAGCGCTTTGCCATCGGTGATATCCACGGCTGGCGCGCAGGGTTGGGCGTGCGTTACATCGGTAGCTCGGGTGATAACTTTGATCAGATCAAAGCGCCCAGCGTGACCTTGGTGGATGCAATGCTAGGTCTGGATTATGGCTCATGGCGTTATGCGGTAAATGCCAGCAATCTGTTTGATAAAGAGTATGTATCCACTTGCATTGCGCGTGGAGATTGCTGGCTGGGGGCCAAGCGTCAGGTGATTGCCAGTGCCACTTACTACTGGTAGGGCTTGAGCTCAGGGCTATGTGAGTATTTGCCAACCGTATTTTGAGTGAGCATAAAAAAGCCCGCAGATGCGGGCTTTTTCTGTGAGTGCGACTAAGCGTCAGGCTTAGATTTCGCCCCAGCTTTCGTCCCACATGCAGTGCTTGATCTTGTGGCGATTAGCGATCAGTTCATCAATGGTTGGCTCGTCGTTCAGAGCGCGCTTGATGGCCAGCTTGGTGGCATCGTAGTTGTTCTTGTACATGTCGGCCTTGTCCAGCTTGCCTTCCTTGGCCAGTGCAGCACAACCTGGATCAATCCATACCAGGCTGACGATGCACAGATCATTCACTTGATCCTTGGGGATGATGCCTTCGATCACACAGTCCAGAATCGCATCAGCAGTTGCAGCTTGTACCACGCCACCGAACAGTTCGATGTTGATGGAATCCTTGAGGGTGACCTTAGGCACCATCATGGTGGCTGGGCGCACCAGTTGGTTGATGTCACGCACTGCGAACATGGCAGTGTGGCCCTTGCTTTGCGCCATCATGTTGGCAAAAGCGGTACCAACCGGGCCATCAACAGCACCGATCAGGATTTCTGGCATGGCAGCGGTGACATCTTTGCCTTCGCTGAAGATGGTGGCTTCACCAGCCTTGAAAATAATTTTAGACATCTGGCTTCCTTAAGGAGAGGTAAACGAACGAAACGCCGTATTTTACCCAAGCCTCAGGGGTGGGGCAAACGCGGAGAGGCAGGCTTCAGGATGTTCTGCTATCCAGACGTAACTTCATGGCCTTGTGAGGTATGCCTGCATCCATGTATTCATCGCTGCTGACCTTGAAGCCAGCGCGTTCATAGAAGGCAATGGCGTGAGTCTGCGCCGAAAGCTGGATATCCAGCCAGCCATTCTCGCGGCACAGCTGTATGGCCGATTTCAACAAGGCCTGGCCTACGCCCTGGCTGCGCCAGTCTGCCAGCACGGCCATGCGCCCTATGCTGGCATCGCTGAGCACGCGGGCACAGCCTATGGCCTTACCGTCCTCGGTCAGTGCCAACAAGTGTTGTGCGGTTTCATCGAGGCCGTCCCACTCAAGCGCGGCGGGGACTTGCTGTTCCACAATAAACACTTGCTGGCGCACAGCAGATATCTGCGCCTGATAACTGGGCCAATCAACTTCTTTGATGAAATAATTCATGACGTTCTCTGCAATGGTTGAGCGCGGTTACGCATGGTTAAGCTGAGTTAAGCTGGGATGCCATATCTTGTGTGTAGGGCTAGGACTTAATTTTAAGCACAAGTTCTGGCTGTGTATGAGCGGCTTTTCGCATAGACCAGAAGCTGATCAGTTTTGTTCATTGCCTAGTGTTTGATGCTGCCTATAGACCGTGCGGTATTGCGGCAGCTGGCGCTTACGGGCATCATCTAGCCTTTGTTGCGGGCGCCAGCGTGCTAGAGCGCTACCTGCAATCATCAATAATCACAAAGCAGAGCACCCCGTGCTCCTTGAAGAGAAGGTAAAACGATGACGAAGTTTCTCAGCTTTCTAGGCCGCGTTCTGTTGGCGCAGATTTTTCTTGTGGCCATCCTGTTCCAATTGGCGATCATCTTTAATAGTCCAAGTGGCTATGAAAACTATCAGGTTTATCTTGGCCACTTCGGCTTGCCAGGTGTGTTTGCGCCCCTCATGATCTTGGTGCAACTGCTGTTTGGCTTGAGCCTGCTGCTGGGTTTCAAGACCAAATTGTCGGCTTATGTACTCGCCGTTTATTCCGTGTTTATTGCCGTATTCCTCAAGCTGCCTGACCCTACCCCAGGCAGCGGCTTGCTGGGCTTTATGCAATACATTGCCTTGGCAGGTGGTTATATCACTCTGGCACTGCATGCCCCTACGGCCTGGAGCCTGGATAACCTGCGCAAGAAGTAAGTTGCTGGCAGCAGTATGCAAAAAGGGCGGTATGACCGCCCTTTTTTATTGTGCTTAGTTTATTGTGCCTAGCGTTTATATTTCGCCTAGCGGCATAGGCTGCATGCGCTATCTCAAGCTTCAGCCAGATTGCGCGGTATCTTGAATACCACGTTCTCCACCACACCGCTAAGCTCCTGCACATCGGCAGCGCCCAGTTCATGCAGCTTGGCAATCACTTCTTGTACCAGCACTTCGGGGGCGGAAGCACCTGCGGATACGCCTATGCGCTTTTTGCCCACCACCCAGGCTGGGTCCAGATAGGAGGCGTTATCTACCATATAGGATTCTATGCCCTGGTTTTGCGCCACTTCACGCAGGCGGTTGGAGTTGGAGCTATTGGGTGAACCCATCACAATCACCAAATCGCAATCACGTGCCATGATCTTGACTGCATCCTGGCGGTTTTGGGTGGCATAGCAGATGGAATCACTGCGTGGCGGTGTGATATCGGGAAAGCGGTTCTTGAGCGCAGTGACGATGGAAGCTGCATCATCAATCGAGAGCGTAGTCTGCGTCACATAGGCCAGTTGGGCCGGGTCGGCCACTTGCAGGGTGGCTACATCATCGGGTGACTCCACCAGATACATGCCGCCCTTGGACTGCCCCATGGTGCCTTCAACCTCGGGATGGCCTTTGTGGCCTATCATGATGATTTCCTTGCCGGCGGCGCGCATCTTTTCCACTTCTATGTGCACCTTGGTTACCAGCGGGCAGGTGGCGTCGAATACACGCAGGCCGCGCGATTCTGCCTCGGCACGTACATCCTTGGAAACGCCATGAGCACTGAAGATGACGGTATTGCCTGCGGGTACATCCTCAAGCTCTTCAACAAAAATCGCGCCTTTGCGTTTCAGGTCATCAACCACAAACTTGTTATGCACGACTTCATGTCGCACATAGATGGGCGCGCCAAATTTCTCCAGCGCCTGCTCAACAATGATGATGGCCCGGTCCACGCCGGCACAAAAACCACGTGGATTGGCTAAAACTATATCCATGACTCTCTCTGCAATATGCGCTGTTGCTTGGGCTAGCTGGCCCAGCTTTGCTAATGGCCAAGCCAGTGGGCAAAAGTCAGCAACAGCAATAAACCAATTAATAATACCAGTACGCGCCAGACCAGGCCGACTGCGCTACGCAGGTAGTCGGCATCGGCCTCATCTCCCAGCCCGATTTCAGGGCGGTAAACCAGTATGCCATTCATGGGTAGCGGCTCACCTATGCGTACACCCAGCGCGCCTGCACCGCTCGCCAGTATCATGCCCATGGCTTTGTCCGACCAGGATTCCGCCTGTGAGCGCCAGCAATAAATGGCATCTTCAAAATCGCCAACGATGGCAAAGCTGCCTGCGGTGACAAAGGCAGGTGGCCAGTTCAGCCAGGTGAACACTTTGCGCGCCAACTGATTGAAGGGTGTGACTTCCTGCGGCTGCCATTCCATGGTGACGATATGCGACAGGCGATAGAACACTGCGCCTGCGGGGCCAAAGATCACAAACCAGAAGATAGGGCAAACAAGCCAAAATGCGAGCGCGACAGTACGGTTTCTATGCTGAACTGTGCTACCTGCGTCGTGGTGAAGCTATCACTATCAACCTTTTCCCATTGCGCCAATAACAATCTTGCCTCATCAATATTGCGCGTGCGCAGGGCAGCAATGATTTGTTCGGCACGCGGGCCAAACTGGCTCAGGCGCAGGGTGAAGTAAAGTATGGCCACACCAAACAAAATGCCGAGTATGGCGTTGATTTCCAGCAGCACGTAATACACGATGCCCACCAGTAAACTGGGCACGACCACGGTCAGTACCCAAGCGGTAATGCCCTGCAAACGATTGCCCCCATTGAAATTGCGCTCCAGCATCTGCACGAAGGGGGCGACAATTTCCTGCAACCAATCCAGTTTGCGGTGAGGTTGATAATAGGTGAGTGCTAGGGCACCGATCAGGGCAATGAAATTCAAGGCAAGACTCCTGCATTCTTTTCAGGTTGCGGGCTGCTTTCCAGCGGCATTTCCACGGATAGTACACTATCCTTGACGATTTCCACGGTGGGCAGGTTGAGGCTGGTGTCCTTGGATTTTACATATTCAAGTATCTTGGAGTAGGTTTTGCCGTAGGCCAGTAATGGGTGCGCCTTGATGCTGGCGACCATGACCTTGCGTTTGGGCACGGTGTCTACCTGTATAGGCGCTTTGGGCTGGTCGTCCGGGCCAATCAGGAAGCCAGCGCGTGCGTGCAATTCTTTATAAGAGGTAGTGCGCGGGTCGCTGAAGATCAGTGTGATTTCAGCACCGGGCTTGATCTTTTGTTCCACCAGTTCATGCAGCACTTCTTCCTGCTTGGACGATAGCTTGGAATAAGGCCCTTCGGCTTCAAGATAGGCGTAGCGGTAATTGCCACGCTCTTCTATGGCAACATCGGCAGAGGAAAACAGGCCCCACCACCAGAGTACCAGGGTGACGGGAATCAGAAAGATCAGCAGGAAATAAGGTAGTTGTTTTTTCACGATTCTAAGCTGCCATTCGGCAGAATGACGGGGCTGCAAGGTTACGGCCAAAAGATACCACAGACCGCACCAGGCTTTACAGTACTTTGTCACTGGCTGCAGCCTAAAGCTCAGCAGCGTCAAATCATCAGTATAATGGCGCTTTTGCGTTTACCAGCCCCAGGCCTACCATGAAAAATACCGCAACCCTGCTCGTCACTTGCCCTGATCGCAAGGGCATAGTCGCGTCAATTGCCGATTTTCTCTACCGCCACGACGCCAATATTCTGCATGCTGATCAACATCAGGATGCCGAGAATAATCTCTTCCTGATGCGCGTGGAGTGGGACTTGACCGGTTCCAAGATCAATCTTGATAACTTTGCTGAACACTTTGGCCCGATTGCCCAGCAGTTTGCGATGGACTGGCAGCTGAAGGGTGCGCAGCGTCGCCCACGCATGGCCATCATGGTGTCACAGTACGATCACTGTCTGGTGGATCTCTTGCACAGGCACAAGAGCGGTGAGCTGGAATGCGATATTCCGCTGATTATCAGCAATCACAGAGATACCGAAAGCCTGGCTAACTTCCATGGCATTCCTTTCCACCATATCCCGGTGACCAAGGATAACAAGGCCGAGGCCGAGGCGCGCCAGTTTGCCCTGTTTGAAGAGCACCAGGTTGACCTGATTGTGCTGGCGCGTTACATGCAGATTCTCTCGCCGGAGTTCGTCAAGCGTTATCCGCATCGTGTCATCAATATTCACCACTCCTTCCTGCCTGCCTTTATAGGCGCTCGTCCTTACCACCGCGCCTTCGAGCGTGGCGTCAAGCTGATAGGCGCAACCAGTCATTACGTCACTGAAGTGCTGGATGAAGGCCCTATCATTGAGCAGGACATTGCGCGCATCTCGCACCGTGACCAAGTAGAAGACCTGATCCAGAAGGGCCGTGATCTTGAGCGCGTGGTGCTGTCACGTGCGGTGCGCTGGCATATAGAAAGCCGCATCCTGCTTTATGCCAACAAAACAGTGATCTTCGACTAAACGCTGACCGTAAAACTTGTCGAGAAATTGACAGCTTTGTCAGTTTTTCGGCATGGCCGCGCTTGAGTTTTGCCTGCAATTTTTATCAAAAAACCCACAGTTTTACTGCTGAGTTTTAGTCCGATAGGACTAAAAAAGGAAGAATTGACAGTGGAAACAATGACATTTTGATTTCTTGTCATTAGACTGAGTCGCGCAATGTCGGCTTTGGCTCGAAATATGCTGCTAGCCAGGCTACCGGGGAACACTGCAAGCACGATATATATTTAACGATAAGAATGAACAAGTACTGGCGTTTTCAAATAGCGACAAGTCAGTATTTATTCCGATTTTTTCATCCAAGATAATAATAAATCGTAAAGGTTGAGCGTGTTGAGCAAGCATAAATACTTCGTGTTCAAGTACACGTGGCCGATGTTGGTGGTGACTGCAGCCTGGGCTGCGGAACCGCAGGGAGACCAGGCCAAACCCATTGCCACTCCATTGCAGGCAGCTTCTACAGCAGCC
>NZ_BAMT01000009.1 GCF_000617925.1 Methylobacillus glycogenes JCM 2850 | reverse complement strand
GAGATCAGGAATTTCACGGCCTAGATTGATCAGGCCTTCAAAACCATCTTTGGCAATATCAACACGAATCGGGAATTTCCAGCTGGAGAAGAAGTAATAAAACAAGTTGCGTAAGGCACTGTCATCTTCAACCAATAAAATATGGAAGGCTTTTTGGTCTTGCTCAGACCCTGAGGAGATAGCTTGTCTGCGCTGTAGCAGTATCTGATCCACTGAGGACTGAGAAATGCGTCTATGTCCGCCAGCGGTTTTCCAAGCTTTGAGGATGCCAGATTCGACCCAAAGCTGAACCGTGCGTAAGGACACATCCAGAATCTTGGAGGCCTCTCGCGTTGAGATGAACTCTTCTTTTTTTATATTGGTTCGGTCAGGCATGGTCACATTCTTGCGGCATAATATTTTTCATATTATCGGGTGCGTTAAATAAAATCAAACAGATAGAGAAATTTCTAGAATAAGCGGTTGACATCAAATGGATTAAACTTAAAATCAGCAATTAAGTATCGACCCTAACTTCCTCATGGATAACAATATAATCAACAATTTAGGGGCAAGGATTGTATACAATTTTAATCATTGAAGATCATGAAGATGTTCGAAAATTAATTCGTATCAGTCTTGAATTCAATAACTACAACATCCAAGAAGCCAGCAATGGAGATATGGGACTGGAGCGAGCGATGGAACTCAAACCCGACCTTATTTTGCTCGACATTATGATGCCTGGCACTTTGGATGGCTACCAGATATGCAGCATCCTCAAATCACAGCCAAGTTACAAAGATACTTTGATTATTTTTCTGACGGCAAGAGGACAAGAGCAGGACATATTAGAAGGATACAAAGCGGGATGTGATGGTTACCTCACCAAGCCATTTAGTCCCATCAAGCTGGCAGACACTGTTGAGGCTTTTCTTTCTAAAAAAAGCATACATTGAAATAGATGCCTGCCTGACAAGGCTGCGTACGTTTGCCTACAACGCATAAATCGCTGGTAAGTTTCGCCACCAACCATATACATCCATGCCACAGCCAAACACATAACGGTTAGGCACTTCCAAGCCAATGTAATCCGCATGTATGGGTTTATCCTGATTCAGCGCTTTCTCTACCAGCACTGCCACCAATACTTGCTTTGCACCCAATGCTAGACACTCAGTCTTGATCGCAGCAAGCGTAATGCCTTCATCCAGAATATCATCCAGCACTAGCACCGTGCGATCACGCACGATGCTGCTGGGTTTTACTTTCCACTGCAGCGCGTCACCATCAGTACGATTGTGGTAACGGCTGGCCTGGACATAATCAAACTCGAGGGGGAAGGTTAAACGAGGAAGCAATTGCCCAGCGAACACCACCCCGCCGCCCATCACGCACAGCACAACGGGGGATTCATCCGCCAATGCCAAGGTAATCTCGTTGGCTACCCTGGCTAGGGCTTGGCTGACCGTAAGCTCATCATGAATAAGCTCAGCTTGGCCGAGGATGACATTGGGGTGGGTATCTAGGGATTCCATGAGCCTTACTTGGTCAATTCACGCAGATACTGCGAGAACTCCTCACCAATTTCTTCATGCTTAAGCGAAAACTCGACATTGGCTTTGACATAGCCCAACTTGCTGCCGCAGTCGTAACGCTTACCCTTGAAGCGATAAGCCAGAATCTTTTGTTGCTCCATCAGCGCAGCAATACCATCGGTCAATTGAATTTCCCCACCCTTACCTGGCTTGACATTCTCAAGGCAGGTGAAGATTTCAGGAGTCAAAATATAACGTCCAACCACCGCCAGGTTAGAAGGTGCATCTTCAGGCTGTGGCTTTTCAACAATGCCGTTCAGCTGCAATACATCTGGGCCTGTCAATTCCACTGCATCAACAATACCGTAGCTTGCTGTCTCGCTTGGCTCAACATCTTCAACACCAAGAATTGAAGCTCCTTGCTTTTCAAACAACTCAGTCATTTGTTGCATCGCAGGCTTTTCAGCATCAATCAAGTCATCTGCCAAAATGACAGAGAACGGTTCATTACCCACGACAGATTTAGCCAGCAACACCGCGTGGCCCAAGCCCAAAGCTTCAGCTTGACGGATATAAATGCAGGAAACGTGCTTGGGTAGAATGTTCTGAATTTCCTCAAGCATCTTGGTTTTCTTGCTGGCTTCTAGGGAAGCTTCAAGTTCAAAAGACTTGTCAAAATGATCAGGAATGGAGCGCTTATTGCGACCAATAATAAAGATCAGTTCAGTTGCACCAGCAGCAACTGCTTCTTCCGCGGCATACTGAATCAGAGGTTTATCAACGATAGGCAGCATCTCTTTGGGGCTGGCTTTGGTGGCCGGCAAGAAACGCGTGCCAAGACCTGCCACGGGGAAGACTGCCTTGGTAATTTTTTTTGTCATCTCAATCGTCTTTCTTTTAATGTATTGTCGATGACCCGGGAGTCAACGCAGAAGAAAGACTAGCATGTATATCACCTGCATACTCCTCCACCCACATCTTGAGCTCTTGCTTCACGACTGCCTCATCCATGCTGGATGACTTGTCTACCCACTTGAGCAAAGCCACAACCCAGGCCTCATCTGCACTTCTAGCCACGGCGATACGCAATTTATCGTGCGGCGTCGGTAAAGTGAGTTCGTCGTCTGCCAAAAGTTCCTCGTACAGCTTCTCGCCAGGGCGCAGGCCGGAAAAAACAATGTCGACCTCATCATCCCCCAACCCTGACAACCTAATCATAGCACGCGCCAAGTCCACAATCTTGATGGGGTCACCCATATCTAGCACGAATATTTCTCCGCCCTTACCCATCAATCCGGCTTGCATGACCAACTGGCACGCCTCAGGTATAGACATGAAATAACGCGTGATCTCGGGATGAGTAACGGTGACTGGCCCACCAAGCGCAATTTGCTCTTTAAACTTAGGGATCACACTACCACTGCTGCCCAGCACATTGCCGAAACGCACTACCACAAAGCGGGTTCCTGTTTCCGCCTGCAAACCTTGACACACCATTTCAGCCAGACGTTTGCTAGCCCCCATGACATTGGTTGGGTTAACCGCTTTATCTGTGGATACCAGCACAAACTTATTAACGCCCGCCGCCTTACATGCACTGGCTACTGTGAAAGTACCCAGCACATTATTGGATAATGACTCTGCAACGTTACGGTTTTCCATCATAGGCACATGTTTATAGGCTGCAGCATGAAATACTGTGCTGGCTGAT
This sequence comes from Methylobacillus glycogenes JCM 2850, assembly GCF_000617925.1. Lineage (GTDB taxonomy): Bacteria > Pseudomonadota > Gammaproteobacteria > Burkholderiales > Methylophilaceae > Methylobacillus > Methylobacillus glycogenes. Next base: position 129,048 of record NZ_BAMT01000009.1, on the reverse strand, counting down.
AACTAGCAAGCACGTGCTGCACGCGTCGTGCATTCTTGACGTCCCCTACCAGATATTCAATCCGCACATCCAGCTTTAAAGCGGTCAGTTCTTGCTCTAGGCTATAAAGAGAAAACTCCGAATGGTCGAAACACACCAGCATTGAAGGCTGAAACTTGAGTAACTGTCGGCAAAGTTCTGAACCAATCGAGCCGCCCGCGCCAGTGACCATAACCACCTGACTATCGATCAACTGGTGCAAACCATCATCGTCCAACACCACAGGCTCACGCCCAAGCAAATCTTCAACCTCAACCGGACGTAGCTGCGCCATGCTGACACGCCCACTCATCAAATCTTCCAGTGATGGCACGGTAAGTACCTTGAGTTTGTGCTGACTGGCCATATCAATAATCTGGCGCCTGCGTTGTTGCGCGCCGAAGGAATGGCCACAATCACATGCTGAACAGACATTGCCTTGGCGATCTCAGGAAAATCGCTGAGTTTGCCTAGCACTTTTACACCAAGCAACTCACGGCCGAACATTGATTGCTTATCATCAAGCAAGCCCACTATGCGCCACTCATGACTCTTGGATAAATCCTTGAGCAAGGCAATCGCGGCATCCCCGGCGCCAAGCACCAACACTGGCTTACCTGAGGATTGGGCCGCGCCATACAGTCGATGCTCTTTCCAGGCGCGGTAGGCAATGCGGCTGCCACCCATCAACAAAAGCAGCAGCATGGGATTCATGATCAACACCGAGCGCGGCACAACCCCATGTGGCTGGAACATAAACAAAATTGCTACCACAACTACTGCGGCCACCCCAATCGCTCGAATCAGCCGCTGTAAATCCGGCAGACTGGCAAAACGCCATACACCGCGGTAAAGGCCGCATAGCAGGAAAAATGTTGCTTGCAGGGGAATAACCCAAGCTGCACTTTGCAACATGCTCTCGGCAAATGGGGCAGGGATATCAAAATTGAAGCGGAAAAGAAATGCTACCCACCACGCAAGCATGGCGGCAATGATGTCATGCACCCAGGCACTGATTGAGCGCGGGTTTTTCAAACTGATGAAATTAGGCCAACGAAATAAATGGGGGGGGGTATGCACGCGCACGGCCTAAAATGAAAAAAATGTATTTTACTGAAAAACTATAGTGCTGCGTTGGCAGAACGAAAATAGCACTCGCCTAACTGGCATGGCGGTAGATCACCGCACGACCCTGTCACCACGCCCCTTGCCCAATACAGTCTGAATTAACAGCTTGAAATAAAGCTTTAAATTTAATTGCTGCAACATAGAAGCATCTGTCTCTGCAAGCAACTTTGGCATAGACATATCAATGTCATTCACCTGAGCCAGTCCGGTGATGCCTGGTCGAACTGCATAAACACCCCGTGCATCACGCGCTGCAATCAACTCATCCTGATTAAACAAATTCGGCCGCGGCCCCACCAAGCTCATCTCGCCCTTGAGCACATTCCAAAGCTGCGGCAATTCATCTAACTTTGTACTGCGTAAAAAACTACCTAACCAAGTAATAGAGCTGGCAGAAGCCAGATGACTGGCAACTGATGCTGTGTTGACTTTCATGGTGCGGAATTTCACCAGCGTAAATGGCTGGCGATGCCGCCCTACCCTCACTTGGCGGAATAAGGGAGAGCCTGTATCGAGCAAGCCGACCAGATAAATTATTATCAATAATGGCAAACCGAATACCAGGCCAAGCAAGGAAAATACAATGTCAAAAAAACGAATCACGGCTCAGCCTTAGTTGGAAAACAATTTCGCAGCCCTTGATCAACTGTCACAGGAGGCTGCCAGCCTAATACCTCGCGTGTCTTGCTGATATCCACCTGCAAAGACCCTAAAATTCTCCCTGCCATCATTTTCTTACCCAGAACAGTAAAGACGAAGTTGACCCATGCTGCAGGAAAGGGAATCAATCTAGATGATACGCCAGCCGCTAGAGCCAAGCGACGCAATAAAGCGGTAGTAGACAAATCCTCACCATCACTGACTAAGAAAACCTGATTGGCGGCGGCCGGATGATTAATACACACCATAATTAAGTGGATCAAATTATCGATAGCAACCAAAGACCGTTGATTGGCAATCGCCCCGAAAGGCAATGGCAAGCCTGTCTGCAGCAGTTTGATCATGGTGGAAAAATTACCTTTTACACCGGGACCATAAACCAGAGGTGGGCGAATAATGACCACAACCATATTTGAATCCTTTGCCAATGCAAGCAAGCCCTGCTCCGCCTCCCACTTGGATTTGCCATAGGCATCTTCTGGCATAGGCATATCTTCTGCAGTAAATGGTTTGCCTGGGAAACTTTGCTCGCCATTAACCTTGATGGAACTTACAAAAATAAAGCGTTTAACCCCAGCATTTAGCGCTTGCCTGGCCAAATTCAAGGTGCCCTCGACATTGGTTTGCCAGTAAGCCACGATTGGATCAACTAAGTTTTCCTGCATCACATGAACTCTGGCAGCAAGATGTATCACTACCTCAACCTCATCCAAGATGGTCGACCAATCCGTTGTTCCATCTATCGACACAACCTGGCTATATGCTCCCCCATCAGCGCTATTTAGAGCACGTCCAACCTGGGTGACTTGAAAGGCTGATTGGCATAATTGATTGCATAGTGATCGACCCACAAAGCCATTAGCTCCGGTAACCAAAATATGTTGCTGACTCATCGTTCAAAACCACTTAAACACAATACTAAACATCAGGAATAAACGATCCTTCACTGATCGCCTTCCATGCCAGGCATATGGCAATAACTGCAGGCGGTTTCCAAGTGAAGGCTTCTCCAGCAAAACCAATAAGCGCTGCAAATCTTCGCGCTGAGAAAAAGCATAAGCGATGCGTGTCACCTTAATGACTTGCTGGCGATACCAGCCATCGCGGATTTGTTTCAATCTCGTCCATTTCGCTTTAAGACTGACATTGGCCCCAATCACATTATTGCCATGCTGCCGATATTTCAGAGAAGGGTTAGCATCTATCACCCAGGTATATCCCAAGGAACGTGCAATTGCATAAGTTAGCCAATCATGCAAAGTAACATCCCGCGCTGGAGATAGCTCATCTTGGAGCACATTGCGCACTTGATGTGCGAGGCGAGTAGTCATCAAGAAAGTACAACCTGGCCCAGCAGATTCGAAGAGATAATCAAACTGCCGCTGAGCTTGAGATTTAACGATCAGCATCACTCTGCCGTCAGGCCAAAATGCCTCAACATTGGAAGACACACCATCAGCCTGATGTAGCTTCATCAAGCGTGCATGCCTGCTCAACTTATAGCTATCCCACACATCATCTTGATCTGCAAATGCAACGAAATCGAAACCATCCAGATCAACTTCGTGGATCAAACGATAAAAATTCCTGCCCGCAGAACCTGCACGCTGATTATGTGGCAGCAAAGTCACGTTTTGATGACAAGCAGCCTCTACATTCAACCACTCCCAAGTGCCATCAGTGGATAAGTCGTCCGCAATAAACACATGAAGCTTGACACCCTGTTGAGCAAGAATACTGGCAAGCTGCTCCGCTATCCAAGCCCTACCGTTGAAACTGGCCAACAACACTGCAACGCTGGGGAGTTCATGCTGATTCATGATTCAACTGCCAAACGTTGCTTGATAGTGGAGGATAGACGAGCACTTTCCACCGTAATGAGTTTTTCACTGCCGTGAATACCCTCAGCTCCGACTGGCGTCGATATAACTGTGGCTCCCGATTCCAGCATTTGTAAAACTTTGATTTTCACACCAGCACCGTAATATACAGGTGCAATACATAAAGTTGCCGCCTTAAACGCCTCAGTTGGGTCATCAACAGCGCCAGTGACTCTAACACCAGGCAACACTTTCGATATCCAACGCAATAGCGTTCTTGGTGCCAAACCTAATATCCAGCACTGAACATCGCGATGCTCCAACCAGATGCCAGGATAACTGCACAACAAAAATCTTAAGATGGAGTAATGATTTTCAGCCCGCTGCATGTTGCCAAAAAAAACCAGGTTTTTCTTGCCAGGAAATTGCTTGAGGATCCCTGCAATTGGCACTCCTTGATTAACAACCCCTACCTTGAGAATGTGCGGCACCTGCACCTCTATCTGGCCGCTATACCCTATTTCCTCGCATCTCAGCTTGTCCTTCAGGGAAAGTGTGAAACACTGGGTGACATGACGCAGCAGGGACGATTCCGTGCGCAACACTTGATTTTTCAGCCATTTTAATAAAGGACGTCGCTCAACTTTTTGCGACAACACATCATGAACAATGTAATGAATGGGTAATTGATTGTATGTTGGCGCGAAGCCAAGACAAGATGGAAAATCAAGATAGATCTCAGTAATGGCGTGTTGGTCCAACAACTGACGGATAAAACGTTCAGCTTGCGGTGATACACGCGTAAATAACCAGGGGCAGAGCAGACTTCCCTGCTGGCGTGAGCGCCATAAAGCTGCAAACGTCATCCATCGCGTATGCGTAAGCGTGGTGTAGGAAGCACAGCTTGCAACAACCTCAGGACTGGCGACTTGATAATTAGGGGCAAGTGCCAGCACATGCACTTTCCTTCCTTGCTTTATCAGTCGCTCTATATGTTGCTGACTGATTGCCTCACCTGCACCAATAAAACCCATACCTCCAGGATGAAAGCCAGTGATAAACAATACGTTGCTATTCATGCTGGGGTAGATCGCGCAATTTTTTGTAGTGTGCATACCGGATGAGCTTGGGGGTATGGCGTATCAAACGCAAAATGAAAAGTACTAGCTGGAGCACTGAATTAGGTTCGGTTTCCAATTGCACGCGGAAAAATTCAACCATCGTCCCAGGGACATCTGCTCCTGACACGCCTGTAGCTGGATAATAGCCTGCTACAAAATCTGCTTTGTAAATCACCGTTTCGCTAGCGCCACAAACACGCTTGATAAAATACTGATCTGCCGTGATAGGGAATCGGCGGGAGTAATAACCAAAACGATCATGCAAACTTTTTTTGATCATAGTACCGACAGAATGATTGGAAATATAAGCCAATTGTCCGCGCAAAAATGGCCTGCCACTTCCAGCAATCATGACACCATGATCTGACTCTACACTTGCGGTGACGAGATCAGGCAGACCTATGCCAGCCGCACGCTTAAACGCCTCGACAGCATGTGGATACAAAATATCATCGGCACCCAAGACCAAATAATAATCGCCTGAGCTTAGCGAAATCGCACGATTTAATGCATCGTATATACCAAAATCCTGTTGCGCTGACAGCAAAAGATTAATGCCTACAACGCTTTTTAGATAAGATATAGTTTCGTCACTTGAACCGCCATCTGCAACGACCCACTCGAAATCCATATCAGTTTGACTAAGCAGGCTTTGCACTAAATCTGGTAAATTTTTAGCGGCATTATATGTTGCCGTAATCACACTAAGTTTTTGCATTTTATTTGATCTTAGCTGTAGCGGTAAATCCTCTGATCCATGTGTAATAAGAAGCCAATTTTGGCCTAATACCACATTTTTCTGGCAACAATGGCAACGGAATGGCAAACCGATGCAACATCCCAATTTTTTTCTGCAAAGTCGCAAGATACTCGTCATAGAGGTAACGAGAACTTTTAGCTATCTGGTACCCTTCATAAAGTCTGACAAGATTAAACTTGATTATGCGGAATGCATGAAAGTGGTAAAAAACCGGCTTGAATTTCCCACTTTGGTGCTGAAGTTGATAGTCTACATTCCAAGGTGCCAACGTTTGTTCAACGCACTTCAATATGTGGACATCATCGGCAAAAATTGTAGGCCATAAATCTAAATATTTCTGATCACCAAACTTTCCATCCTCCATCCTTGCAAAACACCACTCCACGCAGCGATCTTGCCACCAATGCATAACTTTACGGGATGCTTCACTTCGATCAAATACCATGAATTGCACACAAAACCGTCCACTCGTTTCCAGATGCTGAATGTAATCGGGTGCATATGCATGCTCAGTAATCATCACATGCTTGCCGCTTTGTTCAAACTCATGAAAAAGTATCGCAGGATCGTTGAAAAAAAATAAATCTGCATCAAGATAAGTGACTCGTGCCACCTCTGGGTGTTGAGCAAACACCCATTCGGCAGTGAATGGGGTTATGGTCCAGCAATACTCCCCCTTTGTTCTGCCTGGTTTAACGGCCAATAATGCCTCGCTTTCAAAATCGGCCAAGCGCATAAGCGAAACATGAGGCAACTGCAATTTTTCCAGTTGCTCATGCACCACTTTATCCATACAGACTATCCATAAATGAAAATCCCTGGCATGGCGGGCCAGCGACTCATGCAGGCACAAACCTTGAGGCAGAAACTTGCTATCAAACAGTGTGACAAAATGCTCCATGTTTACAGTGCAAACCTATTGACTGCAGCAATGACGGTCTGAACATCTTGTTCAGACATTTGAGGATGACATGGCAGCGAAAGGCATTGCTGTGCATGGGCCTCACTAAATTGCAGCCCAGCCGGATCTCTCAATATATCGCTGCACTTTTCCTGATGATGAATAGGCACAGGATAATGAATCAATGCCTGAACGCCATTTGCCTGCAAGTGAGCCTGCAATGCTTCACGGTGCTCCGTTAGCACAACAAACAAATGATAGACATGGGCTAATGGCTCTGTTGGAGTTTGCATGAGGCGCACGTATGGATTATTCAACTGCTGCCTGTATTGAGCGGCAATTGATTGCCTATGACTTGTATATTGTTCCAGCCACTCTAGCCTTACCGTGAGCAAGGCCGCCTGAATTTCGTCAAGACGACTATTCAAGCCAAACTCTGGATGATGGTAACGCACACTTTGGCCATAATTTCTTAACACTGCAGCCTTGTCTGCCAGCGCAGATTGAGATGTTACCAAAGCCCCTCCATCGCCAATGGCGCCCAGGTTTTTGGTCGGATAAAAGCTGTAAGCACCAAAGCGACCAAAACTCCCCGCCACTTTACCTTCCGCTTGCGCCAAATGTGCTTGAGCACAATCTTCCAACAAAGCCACTTGATGCTGATCGCACAAGTTCAGCCAGGATTGCATATCCCTGATTTGCCCGTATAGATGGACTAGCAAGACCGCTTTCGTTCGCGAGTTGATGCATCGCTTGACACTTTCATGACTCAATAAGCCAGTGTCAGGATCAATATCGGCCAAGACCGGCGTAGCACCTGCACGTATGATCGCCAGCACAGAGGCAAAAGCCGTCATCGCAGTGGTAATCACCTCATCACCGGGCCCAATGTCCAGCGCGCGCAATCCTATCTCAATCGCATCCATGCCATTGCCAACACCCACTGTATGAGAAGTGCCGCAACGCTGAGACCACAATGACTCAAACTTGCGCCCCTCCTCACCTAATACATACCAACCGGAGCGCAGCACACGCTCGACGGCTTGCAGCTGCGCTGCAATCAAAGCTTCTGGTTCAGCCTTGAAGTCATTCATTAAAATCATACGTTGTCCCAATATTTATCATGATGCTGGCGATAGTATGCCAGGCTTGCAGCAAGCCCTTGTTGCAAGCCCACACGGGGGCTCCAACCTAAAACCTGCTTGATTTTATTGAAATCACTATAGTAGTCACCGATATCAATGGCTTTTCTCTCAGGTGGGAATGGCACAATCTCATAGCTGGAACCAGGCTGAAATTGTGTCATTAATTCAGCTACTTGCTGTAAATTTACAACCTCATCACTGCCGAGATTAAATATTTGCCCATCTGCTTCTGTATTGGCGGCAGCCAGTAACAGAGCATCCACCACATCATCAACGTAATTGAAATCCCTCAATTGCAAGCCATCTCCAAATACCGCAATTGGCTTGCCTTCAATCACTCTACGCAACCAAATCCCAAGAAAAGTCTGACGGGCATCCTTGACGCGCATGCCAGGACCATATGTATTTGTCAGACGTAGCGCACAGGCTTTGATACCGTAAACATTGTTATAGAGAATGTGATACCACTCCCCTGCCAATTTATTGATGCCATTCACATCCACTGGCTGAATCGGGTGTGACTCATCTACAGGTAAATACTCAGGCTTGCCATAAAGCTGTCTGGTGCTAGCGAAGACTATTCTGACATCGGGATTATGCTGTCGGCATGCTTCCAGAATGGATAATTGTGCTGCGGCATTGATATCCAGATCCGTCCTGGGGTCGGTCATGGAATCCAAATGGCTAGTTTGTCCAGCAAGGTTAAAAAGGTAATCCTTGCCTTTGATAAGATAAGCCATGGCATGACTATCACGTACATCGCTGATGTTGATATTGACCAGCGATTCATAGCCACTAAGGTTAAAGGCATTGCCACCATAAAGAGGTAACAGGCTATCTACAACGGTCACCTTGGCTTTGTGCGCAATTAATCTTTTGACCAAGTTTGAACCAATAAAACCCAAGCCACCAGTAACAAGAATATTCTTACCTGAGTACAGTTCATCATTCATACAATTACCTTAACAATTTCACAACAAGAGAATCAACCCGTACATTAGAAGAAATAAGACACAGTAACTCAAAGATGAACAATTGCTTGTTAGAAAATCAACTTACACTCTTGCGCTTGAAAAAAAGCCCTTTGTAATAGCCTATGTCCGTCAGGTCTGCACAAGGAAACTCCATGATGACCTCATACCCTCCTGCACTCATAGTATTTATAAATTTGTCCCAAGAAATGAACCAGGCAGGGTAACTTGCCGGATAAATCGATGCAGGCACTGTCTGGACAGTTAAGCGGTCAACAACGTCATAAAAAGCCGTGCGATCGAAAAGAATAAACTCAGAATCTAGCCTCAATAATTCTTCTAACAGCTGGTATGGATGCTCCAAATATTGCAGGACGCTGGAAAGAAAAATAACATTGGGTTTTCCATCCAAAATAAACTCTGTGAGGCTATTGTAAAATTTAAGATCAGTTGTGGTTAGGTGCTCGCGACCCCAGGCAACAAAATGTGGCTGCTCAACAACTCCCCAACGCAAATCCTTAACTATAGACAATATTGCAGCATGCTGAGAATAAAAACTTGCCAGAGAGCCTCCAAAATCCAGGACACTCAACTTGCCACCAGAACTAACAGCTGCGTATAGCAATCCAGACAAAGCGGAATATCTATACTCAACATGATGGAAACATACTGAATCTCGTTCAAAAACCGCTTCACCACGCTTGACTTTGAGAGCTGACTCTTGAATGATGGTGAGAATATTTTCCGCATCATAGCCACCACTATTTTGTTTAGCATGCGCCCAAGAAGAATAATTTCCGGCGAACGAAGAGGCAAAGTTACGCCGCCTATACTTCTGCAGAATATGCAGAAAAAGTGGGGGGCATAATAATTTTAGGATCTTGATAAAACTCATAAAAATTTTTTAAATACGGATTTTGCCTTCAGCATCATTTTGCGAACAACTGATGGTTTGCTTTCAAGAAAAAATTGCTCAAATTTCTTAAATGCCGGCTCAGACTCGCGCAATGGAATATCAGTCAATAGTAATCGGTCAGCTCTCAACTCCGCAGAGTATGTTTCGCTTTCTCCACAATGCACACCGGATCCATCATGTCCAATATTACTAAGCAAAGCTTTACCAGGATAAAGCGTCAACTTATTAAGCAAGAAAGCACTAGCATGCCAACGTATTGCCCAAGAATTATTGGTTCCTGCAATCTGGTCGCGCAACATATTTGAAAATGGATAACTACCGTTATAATCAAACTTATTCAGCAAGTTAAGCTGCTTCAGTTGCGCAAACAACTTACTTCCATCTGGTTCAAACCAATCCCATCTATCCCTCCATGTAGCCCAGCCCCAGCAATCTGCACCACGCAAAAAGAAAGTATCGGGCAATCCTGCGATGGGATAAACATAGGCATGAATACTTGCAACTTCATGAAAATCAGCATACTGACTCAAGCTATCATTCATGTATTGAAGAAAATATGGACTGGTGACCATGTCGTCTTCAAGAACTATTATGCGACCATACTCTGCAAGTACATTTGTTACACCATCAATAATCGAAGCAGCTAGCCCAAAATTCGTTTGACGTTCTATGATTCTTACTGACTTGAAGCCTTCAACAGTGTGAGTAAACGCTCTGACAGCATCCACCATGCTTTGCTGTGTAATATTTTTTGCAGCATCAGAAAAAATCAGCAAGTCCGTTTCAGCAGACAAGGTATTATTCTTCAGTGCTTCAATCGTCCTTTTAGTATGGTCAGGGCGGTTATAAGTAAACAGGGCAACAGGTGCTAGATTGGACATGGTTACTTACAGTTTCAAAAGATCTTGATAAAACTCAGTGTTGAATGTACGCGCTATGACTTTGTAATGATTTTGAATCATGAAACTGCGTATGCGTTCGCCAGCGACATCATCAAGTGCTTCTGCCAGAACTATACGAGGCCTGTACTTTGACCAGTCGTTAGAGGCAAGCACTTGGTAATCAAAGCCTTCAACATCTATACTCATGAAATCAATTTCAGTATCCGGCAGCAGCACTTCATCCAAAATTTTAGTCAAGGGTCTTACTGGCACCTTGCGGGTACCGACGCGTTTATAAGCAGTGTTTTGTATACGCTGATTGGCCAATTCCTCACTGAAGGTATTGAGAGCAGGCTCATCGAACATATGATAAGTCAGCTCAGACTCATGATCAGATACCCCCATTTCCAAGGCAATATCTGCTGGGCGCCGTGTTTTAAACAAAGCAATAGCCTCGTGTGAGGGATCTATACAAACTCCCCTCCAACCACGTTTATAAAATAAATAAGTATTGGAGAACCTTACTGGGTGATGAGCACCTATATCAATATAATACCCAGTAGAGGTTCGGTCAAAAATTCTACTCAGAATTAAATCTTCCCCCTCTTGCGCATAAGAGAATTTATATAAGCCTCTATCCCGGTAAAATGAAAAAATCTCTTGCGAATAATTAAATATTTTTAAAGCAATACTTGAGATAGACATAAATTTATACTTTATTGATTAATGCCAAATCAACTGTATGATCGACTTGAGACATGATATAAGGATCATGACTGACAAATATAATGATCTTATTTTCATACTCATTCATAAGATTCCGTATCACAATTTCTTGTGTAGCCTTATCTAAAGCTGTTGTACTTTCATCAAGTATCAGCACATTAGGTTTGCGCACTAATGCTCTGGCAATAGCTATACGCTGACGCTGCCCACCTGAAAGATTTTTTCCTTGATATTGCAAACGTGTTTCATAACCTTGCGCAAGACTTTCCACATCTTTAGAAATACAAGCTAATTCGCAAGCCCATTTTACGTCCTCTAGAGTAAAAGTCTCGCCCATACAAATATTGTTGTAGACCGTATCATCAAAAATCGCAGGTTCTTGATTAATAAGTACAATAGAATGCCTGATATGTGCTCCAGGGATATTTTCTGTTGAAATACCATCTATTGAAATACTGCCTGAAGCAGGAGGATAAAACTTCAGCAAAACATCCAGCAAAGTAGACTTTCCTAAACCAGATTTCCCCACTAAAGCATAAGAGTTGTTCTTTTCAAACTCGTAGTAAACAGAATTGAGAACCGCTGGCCTTACGCCTTGAACATCACGGTATGAAAACGACAAATTATCAATCTTGATTGTATCTATCTTGTGTAAATAGTTGTCTGAATTAGCGCTCTCGGCACTTTCATCGGAAACTAATTCCGTCACATCTTTTCCCGATTTCGCATCTGCAACAATGCGAACAGCTAGAGTGATACTCTGACCAACAACTGGGAAAAATCGCATGAGATAAGCTATCAATGACACAATGTAAGCCATCCCTAAGTTTTCAACAGAAACCCAGCCACTCAATATCAAAGCCAAAGATCCGAGTAATAGAAATATTATTGGTACTAACTTCGTAGCCAGATTTATTGCATCAAGGTAAAAAAGAATATTTGCATACGTAAAAATCTTTCGCCTATACAAACCGGCAACATACTTCTCGGAAGAAAGTGATCTTACTGCTTTGATATTGTTCATCGCATCCATGAAAATGGAATTTGCTTTCCTTGAACCTTCTATTTGCCTCACGCCCATCTTATGAGATATTTTTAAAATCCAAATGAAGAATACGGCAGACACAAGCATTAAAATGAAAATCATTTCGGCGGCATATAGTGAATAAATTGCAATAGAAATAAAATACATTACCCCCAGTAAAAATGTTGCAACAAACTGAGTCAATGCAACAACCAGAGTACTCGCCCTGAAGGATTCATCTCCAGCAAGCCCCATAAAAAAACCTATACTTTTTTCAGATATTTTATCAATTGACATCGAAGTAATGATTTTTTCAAAAGCCCTAGAACCGAGCTGAGCCATCACACGTCTTCCAAGGTAGTGCGTCAGGCTTTGACTAAATAGTTGCGTGACTACTCTCAAAGTGAACAATAAGAAGAAAACTTGCAAAAGGCTGGCAGCATCAACTGTAAACCCCAATATAATCAGAGCTTTTGAAATCAAACCATGCTTATCTACTGTTTCTCCTGAAACAAGTTCAAATAAAGGCAATAGGCTTGCCATTGCCAACAATTCAATACCTATAGAAAGTATAGAAATTAAAACACTCAAATACAACAATGGGTTGTTATTGAAAGCAAATTTTAATAACTTAAAAATATATTTTGCTTGTGGCAATTTATTCAACAACTTTCATTTTAATGGTAAGTGTTACTAAATATAAATTGTATTAAATATCAGATAATTAACTTATATCGAATGTTGTTTTACCGTAGCTTCAATTTCATAATCGGAAACAGCATCGACCACATCAGATATTACACCCTCAAAAAGGCTAGATTGATTATTAAGAACCAGACTTAAAAATCTTAAACGGTCTGTGTCGTTGGACTGGACATTCCATACGTCGTAGCTTTTTCGCAAATTAACTGAAAACTTGTTAGCCACCCTTTTCAATATTCTATACGCCGGCTTATCCGGCCAACTCAGACCAATCTCCAGTGGCTGATTAACTCTGACAGTGCCCAGTGAAAAACTGACCGCGAGCCAGCGATAGGCATTAACTACATGTGTATTATCTGTTGATGTTGCCAAAGAAAGTACTTTGATAAGGTTGTCATAATACTCATGTTCAGACTCTCCCGTTAGATGTATATCCGCCGGATAGGAAGGTAAGTATTTATCATAGGTAATCACAGGTATGCCATGTAGCAATGCTTCTACACCAGTGGCAGACCACCCTGTTACCAGCGCATGTACATCATCGAGAAAATCGTATAAAGAAATATTCTGATCTGGTGAGTTTAATTTAACATTCTCAGGGAGATCCTGAAGTATTTTTTCCCAAATCAATGCTTGCTCAGACTGATTGGAATCGCGTTTATTAGGATAGTCTCGCGGATGTACTCTAATTACAAGATAGTCATCAGGCCTAGACTTCATAAAATTAATTGTACACTTAATCCATTCAAACTGATCTGAGAAAACCGGACTTTTAACTTTACGCTCAGGAAAACCTTTGATAACAAAAGCCGCATACGCTTCATCAAAACTACTTAATGAGGCGAGTAGAATTTTAGCATTCTGTGGAATATTGAATTTTTCACGGATTGAAAAATTTCCTGTTTTTGGCGCTGAAAAAACAGCAAAAGATTTACCTTTGAATAATTCGTGAATATGTGCAGAGACTCTATCAATATCTTCAAGCGTTACTAAATTTTTAACAGCTTGCCAATGCTGCAATGCAGGGTTTACTAATTTAAATTTACTCCACTCCCACACCCTTAAAGCACTATATCGTTCAGCATTGCTAGAGCTACCTTCTATAAAATATGCCTGTCTCCCCTGTTTTACTGCATATTCTGCACACACACCATTAACACCATACTGTGGACTATAAAAGAAAATTTTTTCTGGACACTCTTGTTTGAATATTTGGATAAAACCGATTAACGATACCAGGGCATTCCTAAGGTGAATCTGTAGATCTTGCCATTGTTCATCTCTAAATTCCAAAGACATTTTCTTATACTTAAGAAGTGGCTCATATGTAGCCAAACGCCCTACTGGTATATCTTCATAATGAAATTCGAGGAAATTATCTTCCGTGACACTTTTCAATAGGTTATCAATCAGAGCATTAGTTTTCTGATCAATATAATCATGCAATTTAAGATGCTTGCAATCAAAAGACTTGGTTATTTTATTGGCGTTATTAATACATAACTCACAAATTGCACTTTTCTTTTTAAAATCCTCATTCAATGCAAGATTGAAAGCACTCATACCAGTGCAATAATGAGTAAAGCTTTTATCACAGGTCACATATACTAACTCATGGCCGGCATTACTCAGCTGTGATGCCAACCGGCTTTCAGGAAGCGCATGTAACCAAATAGCTGCATGCAAAGAATAAAACATGGCTTTCATACTTTTACTTTTCTCAACAACCTGTGATAGGTCAAACGTAAATTAGCTGGACGCTCTACCCATTTTCCAATATAAATTGACATAGTTAAGATGATTATTAGCGATAATGATGACATCAACTCTCTAGTCAGGCTACCGTACACATCAAAGTTATATGAGAAGATGGCGTACGATAGTAACAACATAGGGAAATGGACAATATATAAAGTGTACGAAGTATTGGCCAAAATATTCATTGCCTTAATTTCTGGCACTTTGCATTTTATTGCTGCCAAAAATAAAGAATATACAAATATAACTTGCACTGGCAAAGAAACGAACTTCTGTCCAATCACTGCCATAGCAAACACCACAATAGCCATTACAACAACCAAAGTCATGAACTTTATGAAATTTCGACGATATAAGAAAATTACACCACCGCTCAACCACCATAAGCCATAATAAATATCGGTTTTTGTATTAAAAAACAAGAATACAGATAATACGAGAAAACCAGTATTAGCAATAAAATTGAGCAAATTTTTTTGTTTATAATGAATAAAAATTATTACAACTAAACAAGCATAAAAATATAGCTTAGCCTCAATGCATAAACTCCATAATGGCCCATTCATTTGCAACAAGCCATTATTCATCAATAAAGAATTGACAATGTCTCGCGTACCAATGCTCAAGTAGTCTCTTGCCTGATAGATATCTCCTGGTGCCTTTAAAGTACCCACTGATCCCGGTAGTTCAAAGATCACAATCACACTATAGGCAACTAAAGATATTATTATGCTTACAATGAGAGGAGGATATATGCGCAATAATCTGCTAGATGCGTAATCAAGTACTGAAAGACGCCCTCCATTACGTTGAGTATTGCTATGCAAACTATTCGAAATTACATAGCCACTTAATACAAAAAATAAGAGGACCGCGGTTTCACTCAAAAAATGATTCAACTCATATTTCCAGGACACCAATCCAATGGTTGGTAACCAATAAATTTGAAAGGTGTGGCTGAGAAAAACCGTTAGTGCTGCAATCGCCCTTAGATAATCAAGGCTTTTAATCATAATAACTAAGCATACAATTACAACAATTAATCATTTAAGCTTATGCTCACGTAACCACTCCACTACCCTTGGAGCAATCAAATCACGTTTTTTTGTGACAACATCAAGTATGTTACAGCTCTCATCACGAGATATAGATGAATTTTCAATAACAATATTGCACTTTCTCAACAATTCATTTTTAAAACCTATTTGTCTGACATCAACAATTTTTTCTTTTATTCCCAACTCATAAAACAATTCTTTAATTTGCTTGTATGAGTACAATCCTATTACTGGAATTTTATTAGCTATGGCTACAACATTGGCATGAAATCGCATACCAAGTATCAAAGTACATTTGCTATATTCGGAAAATAATGTCCCTTGAAAATTCACATTAGTATCGTAACTGGCCACTTTGACATTTTCACGTCTACATGCATCAGGCAACCGTGATAGTATGTCGGCATATACTTTAAGATCACTATAAATATGTGGAAAAAAAATAAACTTTATTAATTTATTTTTATTCCACATTTCAGCCAAAGTCTCGGTGAACTCGGATATAAATCCTGAGTAATCATATCCATTAATTCCACCTGGAAACCTTGTTTCCAACATATCTCCAGCCAGATTGATGCCGATGGTGATCTGAGTGTTTTCATGATCATTTTCCGCAATGTCTTTTTCTAACTTATCCAGATTTACAAAAAACCCACCGTCAGGCAATGGTAAGACTTTATCCAACATGGGATTATTAGAAATCCGATTTCTGAGCGTGCCCATTGCTCCATCATTACGAACACTGACCAAATATTGCTTTGATGAAGTTAAGATTTCTAAGAAATTAGTAAACTTTGCAAGACTTTCATCACTACATCCCATACCATCATCAACACCCAATGCATTGAAAAAGATGGGGACTTTTATTTTTTTAAAAACCTCAATCTCAATTGAGATTGAGGTGCCGGTTGGAGAAGAATCAACCCATAGCTCGAAAAAATTACCACCTCCCACGACTATAAGATCGTACTGATTTGCAATAGCTACAAAATTATCGTCAAAGGCAACATTTTTTCGGTAAACATTGCGTATTTCGAATTCATCCCATTGAATCTCTCCAAGCAGTCCTTGAAACCAATTGCGAAAACCATAATGGTTGGCAATGTCACCGACATTTCCGGAGAAACTTCCTATCTGCAACACTTTCATTCTTAGGTCACCTGATGCTTCAGTATCCAATTACTGTCTTGCTTTTCCCACAAATGTGGAGATCTAAACCTATCTACGGTTTCCCAAAACTGTGCTTCGGTGATCTCTATATATTCAAGGAATTCTGCAAAGTACTTTTTTGGAAACTCTTGATCATATTTATGAACTAGAGCAACCCCTTCTTCTCGCGTAATTTTATCGTTGCGAATTTCTTGCGCAGCATCATATGTTGCCCTACCAATGCCGAATTTGATCAAGGTAGTAAAGTAGTGGAACATATCTATTCGATCATCGATACTACTGTACTTGGAGTAGGTTCCTTCAGTGCGTTCCGTATTTGCCTGGAAACCAGTATGCTCGACTGCATAGTAATAGCACTCTTGTGGATCCCATTTCAGGTAATAGCCCAAATAATGTACCTCGATACCATCGCGCTCTAGATCTTCTGCAGCAGGCGGAATATATGGCGCGAAATCATTTAAGCTGTATTCACCGTCTTTAATAATGTCTCCAACCTTCACACCACCTAACACCATGTCAGCTGGGTCTGAAATAGAGAAAAAATTCTTGTCCATTGTCGGTTTATAGTTTTCTTCTGTCTTATTGCCATATTCAGCTTGATTTTCACCATACATTACCAATTTGATACCAAACTTTTTAGCCATCAACGGCCCGATAATGCGTTGGCCAACAATGAATGGTTGGAATGGGTGCAATAAATTCAGAAATGCCATTTTTGTTAAATAGCGGTGCAACTTGCCATTTGGGGTAAAAAGAATATTGTCTAATCCACCTTTATGGATCCAGTTTTCAAAATTCTTCCAACCAATCTCAGTGTACTTATGCGGCGCCCACGTCACTGTTAAAGGATTCATACCATATTTATATTTAAGGATATGTGAGGTATATGCACTGTCTTTACCACCACTGCCGGGCACGACAATGTCATATCCACCATCGCTACGGCGATGTTGATCCAACAATCTAACCAAAGCGTCCTCGCGGGCCTGCCAGTCTATTTGAGCATCCTTGGTTTCTGCATAGCGGCAAGCATCACAAATACCATCAGCGCCAAATCCTATGGTCGCTTTTTTGTCCTTGTTGGTATGCTTGAATTCAACTGTAGAACTGGGTCTTTGGTTGGAAATCACGCATTTCTTGCAAAACACTACATCTTCCGGCAAACCAAAATATGCATTAACCACAACTTCCTCCACACTTCTTTTCAATTAACTGTTTTGTACAAAGTTATTAAGAACCTGTAACCCGCTGGGCCCACTTTTTTCTGGGTGAAATTGCATACCCCAGATATTGTCTTTCTGCACTGATGCAACAAAAGTACATCCAGAATACGTCGCGCTGCCTGTGATGTATCGATCAGGTACATTTTGAGCGGCATAACTGTGCAGAAAATAGAACTTACGCTGCTCGTCTGGCAGTCCATCAAACATGCCGCCATTATTTTCATGAACGGAATTGAGATCAACTTTCGCCCAGGATATATGCGGTAACCTCACTCGTGATTGCTCTACGGGTACAATTCTGGAGACTACGCCAGGCACAAGTCCAAGACCAGTGGTAACGCCAAACTCCTCACCCCTGTCGAAAAGCAATTGCATGCCCAAACAAATCCCCAAGACATGTTTTCCACTTTTTATATATTCGAGCAAGCTAGCTTGTAATCCATCTTTACCCAATGCAGACATGCCTTGAGCAAACGCACCAACCCCTGGCACTATTAACGCGTGAGAATCTTTAAGTGCCTCTGGCGTATTTGAGATTACAGGATGAGCACCTACGTACTTGATCGCATTACTCACACTACGCACATTGCCTAGCCCATAATCAAGAATACATATTTTCTTCATTTATTTAGTACCATTGATGAATGTCAGACGCTGTTTGAATTCATCTATCGTATTGATTTTGTAATGCAATACTGACGCCAGACAAACTCCACTTGGCTGGATTTCTTTTAACTCTTGCACATGATCAGGATTACCGCAGCCACCACTAACCATGACTGGAATGTTCACTATCGTGTTAACTGCACCAAGCAATGGAAGGTCAAATCCTTTTTTTGTACCATCTTGGTCTATAGACGTTAGCAAAATCTCGCCTGCACCAAGATCTTCCAGCTCCTTGCTCCAAGCAACAACATTTTTGCCCGTAGGCTCCCTCCCGGCTTCCATATAAGCTTCCCAGTCATTGCCTATCCGTTTGGCTTGAATAGAGGCAACCACACATTGACTGCCATAGCGCTTGGCAATCTCTGTGATGAATTTCGGGTTAAGTATTGCAGCTGTATTCACTGCCACTTTGTCTGCTCCGGCACTCAGAGCCATCTCGACATCTGCTAAGGAACGCAGCCCCCCCCCTACAGTGATAGGAACAAAAACTTCTTCCGAAGCCTTGGCGATTACAGACAGCAGGTTATTACGGTTATACAAGCTCGCTACCGCATCTATAAACACAATCTCATCAATGCCTTGTGCATAATAGTTTTTCGCCATCTCGATTGGATCGCCAACTTTCCGCAAGCCCTCTAGGTGTATGCCTTTAATCACATGTTCATTTTTGACATCTAGCCTTGCGATCAACCTCACACTGCACTCCTATCGATAAAGTGCTTTTGTATGCCCTTATCCCAAAAAGCATTATTCAACAGAATCTGATGAAACTCACCTGCACTATTACCATTACCAAAGTCAGAAACTGCCACGCGAGGAATGTCTGCAACTTGTTGAACAGCATGTCTAAGGGAATCCACATGTGCAGTAGTATTAAGAATCGACTCTGCTGTTGCTCTATTGTGTTGCCTGCTACCAACATTGATGGCTGGCACGCCGAAATGAGGAGCCTCTCTTACTCCAGCGCTAGAGTTACCCATGATGAACGCTGCATTTTTTTAGCAGCGTTAAAAAATATTCAAATCTAATGGATGGATAAACTCTAACGTGGCTCAAGTTTTTCAATCGCAAATACTCATTCAAAATAATGTCTGAACCATGATCATTATTGGGATATACAACAATGAATGGTAGAGAGCTTTCTGAAATATAATCTACGATGGCTTTGGCTTGTCTTGGCAAATCATCTAACTCAGAGGTAACGGGGTGATACATCAAAATGCCGTAATGTTCGAACGAGAAGCCATAACGTTCCCTCACATCATCAATGCTTGGCAGCGATGTTGAATTCATAACATCAATATCTGGGGAGCCAATAACAAAAATGGATTCTTCACTTTCTCCAAGCTGAATAAGTCGATTTTTTGCCTGTTCGTTGGAAACAAAATGCCCATGGGACAGCTTGGTCACCGCATGTCTAATCAACTCGTCAACAGTGCCAGAGACCTCTCCGCCCTCAATATGTGCCACTCGAATGTTATTTAATGCGCCAACAGCGGCTCCGGCCAACGCTTCAACTCTATCCCCATGAATCACAATCAGTTCTGGTGAAATTTCTTTTACATAATCTGATAAACCAGTAATTGTTTTGGCCAGAATATGATCCATGCTATCGCTTTGATTTTGATTGATAAAGCGAAATAGGTTTTTAAATCCGGCTTTTTCTACTTCTTCACATGTATAACCATATTTCGACAACATATGCATGCCAGTAATGAACACATGGACGTCAAATCCCATGTCATTTTGTAATGCTCGCATGAGGGATTTCAGTTTTCCAAAATCTGCTCTTGTTCCAGTAAGAAAAACAACTCGCCTACTCATGCCTCAATATCCTGCCGATTAACTCTTTTGCCACTCAGTATAGTTTGCGATGCTTTACGACCAAGTAGCTGATCATAGTCAGAAGCATTAAAATCACCGCCACCTGGCCTACGTAACCAAATATTATCTTCACTTAAGACATCACCAACATTGATATCCTTAATTGCAACGACAGATGCAAAAGCAAAAGCTATAGTTTTTTCTTCTTCTAAAAGTGGACCTTTATGTGCACCTTTTGCTGAAAAAATAACTTTTGAACCAGTGATTAAATCTTGCAATGCTGCAGGGTCCATTGAACAAACAATGTCTGGTCCCGGCCGTGACATGGAGTCAGTAAAATGCCGCTCAAGAATTGAGGCTCCTAGTGCAACAGCCCCTAGGCAAGCGTAATTCCCAAGGGTGTGATCTGAAAGTCCCACAACCGCATCAGGATATGCATTTTTAATGACTTGGATAGCATCAAGTCTTACAAGCTCAGGAGGGGTAGGGTAAATATTCGTGCAGTGCAGAAGAGCAAAAGGAACTTTTGCTTGCCTTAATATATTGACGGTTGGTGCAATGCTTTCAATGCTATTCATACCGGTACTAACAATAATAGGTTTCCCAAATGAAGCAATATGCCGCACGAGAGGATAATTATTGCACTCGCCAGATCCAATTTTATAAGCCGGTATATCAAATTTTCTCAGTCGATTTGCTGCCATTCTCGAGAATGGCGTACTAATAAAAATACTGCCTTGCTGCTGCACATATTGCATGAGCTTATATTCATCATCCTCTGACAATGAGCAACGTTGCATAATCTCATAGATTGAAACATCCGCATTTCCAGGAATAACACTCTTGGCTTCATCAGACATTTCATCTTCAACCACATGTGTCTGATGTTTTATTATCTCTGCCCCAGCATCAATTGCAGCTTTTGCCATATCAATCGCAAGATCTAATGAACCCTCGTGATTGATGCCAATTTCTGCAATAACTATAGGCTCATGTCCGTCCCCAATTTTCCGCCCAGAAATTTCAAAAGATGCCATATTTTTTCCTTAATAATGCTTCTGTTTCTAAAAAATCTTCTTCGGTGTCAATATCAACACTTTCTTCAGCAGACATAATATAAGCAACACTACCATTGGAGGGGAAACCGCCTCTAGCCTCAAATTCAAATTTCGAAAAGATATAAATAGCACCATTTGGCGCGTAACATAATGGCAAATCTTGACGACGATAATTAGATAATTTTTCATCAAATAATGAAATCAATTTATCATTATCATCTAGACGAAATGACTTATATGGCGACTTATCCAAGACTTCCACACTGACCAAAGAAGTAAGGCCATTATTATTCAAAGCCGTCAAAGCATCATCAATATGATGTTCATCTCTTAATGGGGAGGTTGGCTGTAAGTAAACGATTAAATCTCCATCCTCTATATTTTCAATACTAATAAAATGCTTGACAACATCAACAGCTGACGCATCATCTGTTGCGTATTCTTGCGGCCTTAATATTGAACTGCAGCCTTGTGCTTTTGAATACTCCAATATTTCTTTACAATCAGAAGATACATAAACAGCATCGACATTTTTAGCTTTTTTAGCAGCGTTAATTGTGTAAGCTATTAATGGAGAACCTGCGATATTTTTCAGGTTTTTTTTTGGCACTCCTTTAGAACCTGCTCTGGCAGGAATCAAAGCAAACACTTTTTTTTTCAAAATTGAACATTAAATTTTAAAAATTATCGAGGTTATATAAATTATCTAAACGCTATTTTTGAGGATAATATCAATTCGATATCAGAAATAAATTAATAAACTCAGATTTATTTTGTTAAAAATTCCGAATATGTCTTTTCCAATCCATCATCAAGCTCAATGGAATAAGTCCACCCCAAACTGTTGAGCTTGCTTACATCCATAAGCTTACGCATCGTGCCATCAGGTTTTGAACTATCGAACTCAATTGCTCCTTGGTAACCAACCACCTTTTTTACCAATTCGGCCAATTCCTGTATTGAAATATCGACTCCAATACCGATATTGACTAGTGGTGGATCAAACACACCAGTAGCACTCTCATCACTTCCCAGCAGAGAATTGAATTTCTCCTCAGGCAGATTCAGCAAGAATATACAGGCATCTGCCATATCCTCACTGTAAAGAAATTCGCGCCTGGGTGTTCCAGTACCCCAGACCGATACAGCTGCATGCCCAGCTTGTTTAGCCTCGTGGAATTTGCGTATCAATGCAGGGATAACGTGACTATTCTGCAAGTGATAGTTATCGCCAGGCCCATAAAGATTTGTCGGCATTGCTGCAAGAAATCGAGTGCCATACTGCCGGTTATAACTCCAGCACATTTCGACTCCAGCAATCTTTGCCAGCGCGTATGCACGATTGGTAGCTTCAAGCGATCCGGTTAGAAAGTGGTGCTCATGCATGGGCTGAGGAGCATGCTTGGGGTATATGCAGCTGGACCCTAAAAACAATAGGCGCTTTACTCCATGCTTCCAGGCACTATGGATCACACTGTTCTGAATTGCGAGATTGTCACGGATAAAATCTGCCGGGTAAGTGTTATTGGCCACTATGCCACCCACTTTGGCTGCCGCCAGGAAAACATATTCGGCTGATACTGAGCAAAGAATGCTTCCGTGGCATTAGCATCTGTGAGGTCAAGCTCTGCATGGGTACGCTTGATAAGATTGCTATAGCCCTTGCCCTCTAGCCCCCTAACGATAGCGGAACCCACTAGGCCTCGATGCCCTGCCACATAGATACGTGCGTGTTTGTCCATAGGCTCAGGTTACTCGTTATAGTCATAGGCAGCAAAACCATGCTGCTTAACCAGTTCGTCACGCTCTGCGCTCTTGAGATCTTCACGCACCATTTCAGAAACCAACTCCTGGAAACTGATGCTGGGCGACCAGCCAAGTTTTTGCTTTGCCTTGCTCGGGTCACCAAGCAATGTTTCAACTTCGGTAGGCCTAAAATAGCGCGGGTCAACCTGTACAATGCACCTGCCTTGACCGTCGTATCCCATCTCTTCTTGGCCCTGACCTTTCCAGGTGATGGCAATATCCAGCTCGTGGGCGGCTGCATTGACGAAATCGCGCACACTGTATTGCACACCTGTCGCAATGACGAAATCCTCTGCCTGTTCCTGTTGCAACATCAGCCATTGCATTTCAACATAATCCTTGGCGTGACCCCAATCACGCAACGCGTCCAGATTTCCCAAATAAAGGCAATCTTGCAAGCCCAGCTTGATGCGCGCCAAGGCACGGGTAATTTTACGGGTAACAAAGGTCTCCCCACGCAAGGGGCTCTCGTGATTGAATAAAATACCATTACAGGCGTAGATGCCATAAGCTTCGCGGTAATTGACAGTAATCCAATATGCATAAAGCTTCGCAACCGCATACGGGCTGCGTGGATAAAATGGGGTGCTTTCTTTCTGCGGTGTTTCCTGCACCAAACCATAAAGCTCTGAGGTCGAGGCTTGGTAAAAGCGGGTTTTCTTTTCCAGCCCCAAGATGCGGATAGCTTCCAGAATACGCAAAGTCCCAAGACCATCCGCGTTAGCCGTATATTCAGGACTTTCAAAACTGACTGCCACGTGGCTCATTGCCGCGAGGTTATAGATTTCGTCGGGCTGAACCTGCTGAATGATACGTATAAGGTTGGTGGAATCTGTCAAATCCCCATAATGAAGGATGAAATTCTGGTTATCGACGTGAGGGTCCTGATACAGATGATCAATGCGATCTGTATTGAAAAGTGATGCTCGGCGCTTAATGCCATGTACTACATAGCCTTTGCCAAGTAAAAATTCAGCTAGATATGCTCCGTCTTGTCCAGTGATACCTGTAATTAGAGCTACTTTTTTTAACATATGTTTTTCCTAAGGAACTGTCTCCGCCCTTAATCATTTACCTTAGCGTTGATCTCACTACGTAACTCTTCAATCTCTCCTGCTAATTGTTCGTACTCTTTGAGCTTGAGTTTGAGAAAGTTGAGTGTCACAGCAGCTTTATGTTCTATGCCTGTCGGCGTGAGGACATACATATATGCCAACTTATTCTTGCTGTTGCGAAAATTAGATACTTTGAGCAAGCCAACTTGCGCTAAGGCTTTGAGACAAAAATTGGTTTTCCCCAAGCTAATGCCTAGTGCTTTCGCCAGTTCTCTTTGGCTGATATCTGGTTTTTCCTGCACCAATTTCAGAATCTTGTATCGGTATTCATCCGTAAGCATCAGATGTTCTCGACTCTCTGCGTTCAAAGCGTGAACGCAGTTTACAAAAACTTTCCTGCGTTCACAAGTCTAAAAACTCAAGAACCGAGTGGTATCCTTAACCCTACTAATAACAAGACATGGAGTAGCTACAATGGCGAATGTATTGATCACGGGGGCCAATCGTGGCCTGGGTCTTGAGTATGCACGGCAATACGCTGAAGACGGCTGGCAGGTATTTGCCTGCTGTCGCAATCCAGAGTCAGCTGAAGCGCTGCTGCAACTAGCAACACGCCATAAAGACTTGGTCAGTGTGCATAAGCTCAATGTAGGCAACTTCAACCAGATTGATGAACTGGCAGCCTCGCTGGCTGAGCAGCCAATCGATGTAGTGATCAATAATGCTGGCATCTACCCCGACGCCCATGGTGCCGTTTTCAGCGATGCGGATTATGACGCTTGGATGGAGGCCTTTCGCATCAACAGCCTTGCCCCTTTCAAACTTGCCCAGGCTTTCACCGCGCATCTTCAAGCTGGCCAACATAAAAAGCTCATCAATATGACCAGCAAGATGGGCAGCATTACAGATAACACCAGCGGCGGCAGTTATATCTATCGCTCTAGCAAGACGGCGCTGAATATGGTCAGCAAAAGCCTTTCCATCGAGCTGGCACGGCTAGGCATTACAACGGTGGTATTGCATCCTGGCTGGGTACTTACAGATATGGGCGGGCCTAACGCGCTTATTACAACTGAACAAAGTATCAGTGGCTTACGCACCGTCATAGACCAAATCACATTAGCCGATGCAGGTAAATTCTACGCATATGACGGACAGGAAATTCCCTGGTAGCCCCATTCATCCAGCTGAGACGCTGCGCCCGCTAAGCTTCAAGGGGCGTGGCGCGCTCAGCAACCATAGTGGCCGCTTCCAGCAACATCAGCACCATGATATTGATGATGGCTGGGGTAACCTTGAACAAGATTTACCCCCCTTGCCACGGAAGTATTGATAGACAGCACACGCACTATCATCAACTGGAATGATTCACCCGACATTCCTTTCGATCGCTCCATCAATCCTTATCGCGGCTGCGAGCATGGTTGTATTTATTGCTTTGCTCGCCCCTCCCATACCTATCTGGGCTTTTCTGCTGGCCTGGACTTTGAGCGGCGTATCTTGATCAAGCCTGAGGCCGCCAAGCTACTGCGTGCTGAGCTGAGCAAGAAAAACTACCGCTGCGGCGTGATGGCCATGGGTACCAATACTGACCCCTATCAACCGTTGGAAAAACAGCAGCAATTAACCAGGCAAATTCTTACATTGTTGGCGGAGTTCAAGCATCCGGTCAGCATCGTCACCAAGTCAGCTATGGTGGAGCGCGATATTGATATCCTGGCGCCTATGGCTGAGCAAGGCCTGGCCCAGGTGTTGGTATCGGTGACCACCTTGAGCAATCAGATTTCGCGCACTTTGGAACCTCGTGCTGCCGCACCGCAACGACGTCTGCAGACAATACGACGACTGCATGAGGCAGGTATCCCGGTGGGTGTGATGGTGGCACCGATTATTCCGGTGCTCACGGATACTGAAATGGAAAACATACTCACGGCCGCTCGTGATGCTGGGGCTGAAACAGCAGGCTATGTACTACTGCGTTTACCTCTGGAGGTATCGCCTCTGTTTGAGGAATGGTTGCAGCACCATTACCCGCTCAAAGCGGCCCATGTCATGAGCATTGTCCGCCAGAGCCGTGAAGGCAAGACCAATCAGGCGGAGTTTCATGCCCGCATGCGTGGCAGTGGATTGTTTGCAGATATGATACGTCAACGTTTTCGCCTGACCAGCAAGCGGCTGGGGCTGAATCAATGCAACCTGGAGATGAATACTGATTTGTTTCAGGTACCCGGACAGGCTGAGCAACTAAATTTGTTTTAAATCGGATGAAAGAACGCCAAGAGCCGAGCGCTGCATACCCTGTGCCGCTTAATAATCTATACCGGTAAACTTTTTGATATCGCGGCGTTGGCGCTTGGTTGGACGGCCCTGCCCTCTATCACGGCTGGCATGATCGCCTTCACGCGTTACCGCCAGATTTTCCCGCTTGGCCAGGCTCTCTGGAGTTTCCGCATATAACAATGCAGCCTCAGGTGCGCCGCGGCGCTGTACGGAAAGCGCTTGCACAATCACTTCCATATCAGACTCTTTGCGGCGTATATAAATGCGTTGGCCGATGCGCACTTCCTTGGCTGGTTTGACGCGGTCACCGTCCACATGCACCTTGCCAGTATCAATGGCATCAGTCGCCAGGCTGCGGGTTTTATAGAACCGCGCCGCCCATAACCATTTATCCAGCCTGCATTTGCCTTCTGCATCACTCATTGGGCTTGTCCTGCTTGCTGCGATTGCGCTGATACACAGCACGATACGATTCCAAGGTGCGTTGCACGCGCCCCAGCACGGTATCCGGTCTGTACTCGCCTTCCTCACCCAAAGTCCCCGCCTGCATGCCGGTCAATTGCTCTATGCCATCCAGCACATGAGTCATGGCATAAATATGGAACTTGCCATCGGCCACCGCCTGCACTACGTCGCGGTTCAGTAAGAGATGCCTGGAATTACGTGCGGGCAACAGCACGCCCTGCTTGCCATCCAGCCCCAGCTTTTCGCAAAGGCGGAAATGTCCTTCTATTTTTTCATTGATGCCGCCGACCGGCAGCACCTCGCCATGCTGGTTAAGCGCTCCAGTAACCGCCACACCTTGTGGCAATGGCAGGCCAGATAAGCTGGAAAGCAAGGCATAGAGTTCAGCGCAGGAAGCAGAATCCCCCTCTACCCCGTTATATTCCTGCTCAAACACCAAAGAGGCATTGAGGTTGAGCGGGGCCTGCCCGGCAAAGGTAGACGCCAGCCAGTTTTGCAGTATAAACACGCCTTTGTCGTGTTGAGGGCCCGTCATTTCGACTTCGCGGTCTATATTGATAATGCCCTGACGGCCAGGATAGCAACGCGCAGAGATGCGCACTGGCGAGCCAAAGGCCACATCGCCCATATCAATATGAGTCAAGCCATTAATCTGGCCCACTTCGCGCCCCTGCACCTCTATCATCAGCTCGCCATCGAGTATGGATTCCCGCAGCTGTTGCTCGGCATAATCATGGCGGCTTAGCTCAGCCTGCAAGGCAGCTTCCACGGCGGCTACATCCACCAACTGGCCTGGCGCTGCCTGGGCAGCGCTTTCCTGCAGCAGCGGCACCAGATGGCCCAAGGCCAGGCTAATGCGGGCTTGGTCTTCCACCCAGCCATGCATGACTTGCAACACGCGCACTACAGCAGCGGCAGTAAAATGCGGCAAAGCTTGTTCGTAGCAAATTCTGGCGATATGGCTGGCAAGCTGTGCGTAAATGGCCTGGCTGGCTGGCACACTTTCAGCAAACTCAATCTTGATCAGAAAATGGGCACCAAAATTCGGATGTTGCTCATGTAGGTGGTAATAATCCTCACGGCTCGCCACCAAAATAAGCTTGAAATTCACAGGTAGCGCATCTGGCATCAAGGCACTGGGTGAACCGCCGCCAGAGGCATTGCCGCCATCGTCCAGCGTTTGCTTGCGATTGCGCAGCACACGGCTCAACTTGTCCAGCAAGGGGTTAGCGCCTTGCGCATCGGTCAGCAGGTCTTCTAGGTGCAGAATCAGCACCCCGCCATTGGCGCGCAGCAGATTACCCGCCTTGAGGCGCATAAAGTCCGCCACATGGTGCTCGCCTGCGGACTCTATGCCGCCGAAGAGCGAAGTAAAGCTGGGGTCTTCATCGTAGATCACTGGCGCGCCAGTCAGGCCCGCATTGCTCACCAGCAGATTGGCGCGCAAACGGCCCAGAAAAGCCTCTTGCATGCCTTCTTGTTCATTGGCGGCACCTGGGGCAAATACATCCAGATTGTCTATGACTTCCTGCAACAACTGCTTGCACCAATCCTCAAACAACTGCGGCGCTAACAGGCTATCCTGAATTTGCTTGCGGATAGCCGCAAGCTCTTCTTCCAGATGCGCGGTTACACGGCTGCCGGGTGCTTGCTGAGCATCTGTCGCCTGCAAGGATTTGGGCAGGCGTTCGGATTGCACAAGCGCTGGCAAAGTGCGTAATTGCCTACGCGAGAATTGATCCAGCAACAGACGCAACTCATTGCCCTTGCCTGCCTTAAGCCTGAGCAACAACGGCTTTTCTGCCTGCTGGAAGTTCAATAGGTAAACCAGATCCTCAGGCACGGCTTGTTTCGCCAAGGCCTGCTGCACCATGTCCTTCACCAGCGAAGTGCGGCCAGAACCAGGCTCGCCTATCACCAGCATATGGTAACCAGGCTGCTGCATGCGCAAGCCCAAGCTCGCAGCAGCATGCGCGCGCGGCTGGCCTATCCATGCGGCGTCCGAACCAGCCATTGCATCGCCCTGCAGCAGTTCTGCAGTATTGGCAAAACCCAAGCTATCGGGGCTAATGGTGATATGCAGTTGTGGCGGAAGTAACTTGCTTAACATGGGGCACGCAATCAATGAAAGGGATTGAAATAATCAGAAACAATGCAGGTTGGCATTACCAGCGTTCACGGGCCTGATGATCAGTCCCCAACGCCTCCAGCCACTGCTCACCCTTGCTGCTGCTTTCCTTCTTCCAAAATGGTGCCTCGGTCTTGAGGTAATCCATAATGAACTCACAGGCAGCAAAGGCATCGCCCCTATGGGCACTGGCTACCGCCACAAGCACTATTTGATCTAGCGGCTGCAAAGTGCCTATGCGGTGTATCACCAGAGCGTTAAGGATAGGCCAGCGTGCCTGGGCTTGGGTCACGATGGCCTGCAGGGCTTTTTCCGTCATACCGGGGTAGTGTTCCAGTGTCAGGCTGGCGACGTTTTCTCCCAGGTTGAGATCGCGCACCTGGCCAACAAAAGACACCACTGCCCCTGCTCCGGCTGATTGCAGACGCAACTGCCTCACCTCTGCGCCCAGATCAAAATCTTCGGCTTGTACGCGCACAGTCATATTAGCCACCAGTCACAGGGGGGAAGAAAGCCACTTCATCCCCGTCCTCAATCACGGCATTATCTGCCACCAAAGCCTGATTAACGGCAGCCCGCAAACGCGGATTTTCGGCAAACTGCTGCTGCCAGACACCTCCCCGCGCTGCGAGTAGGCGCTTAAGCTGAGCCACATCAAGCGCTTGCGGCCAAGGCAGGCTTTCTCCCTCGCTTGCCAACACTTCACGCAGGCGGGCAAAGTACAGCAGCGTAATCATGCGCCTTTAACATCCTCGTCCGTGACAGGGCCGCGTTTACCATTAATCGCTTCCACCATCAGGGTCAACAACTTGGCCTTGTACTGCTCATCATCCATCAGGCTGGAGCTGAAGGTAATACCGAATTTGGCCGCGTATTGTTGTATCAACATAATCAAGCCTTGTTCATCACTCATGTGTTTCTCTTTCCTTATTCATCAATATCATTATCAGACAAAGCCAGGGCAGCCTGGCTTTCACCAGTGAGCTCCACGCTCTCAAGCTCCACGCGTTCTATCTGCGCAAAGCGCCGCGAAATTTTCTGGCTGGTGGTGTGTACATCCAGAGCATCTTCATGAGCCTGGCGTATATGGTCCGCCAGCTTCTTCATGCGCACATCAAAGCGCGAAAACTCTTTGGACAGTTTGCCCAGTTCATCCTTGATGATGTGCACCTGCTTGCGGGTTTCCACATCTTTGAGCACAGCACGTGCAGTATTCAGCACCGCCATCAGCGTCGTGGGGGATACCACCCAAACACGGCGGCTCATGGCGTAATCGACAATATCAGGATGGTAAGCGTGTATCTCCGCAAACACCGCTTCCGCCGGGATAAACATCACCGCACCATCAGAAGTCACATTGGCAATAATGTATTTGCTAGCGATATCGTCCACATGCTTTTTAACATCGGCCTTGAACTGGCGCTGCGCCGCCAGGCGCTCAGCATCGGTGATCTCGCGCTCCAACATGCGATGATAGTTTTCCAGTGGAAACTTGGAATCCACCGCCACCGTGCCAGTAGGCTCAGGCAAGAATAAGGCGCAGTCTACGCGCGTGCCATTGGCCAGCACATGCTGCATGGCATAGGCCGTCACTGGCATCACGTTACGCACCAAGGCTTCCAGCTGCACCTCACCAAAAGCGCCACGTGAGCGCTTGTCTCCCAGCAATTCCTGCAAGCTCACCACATTGGTGGTCAAGCCATCTATCTTCTTCTGTGCCTCATCTATGGTCGCCAGGCGTTCCATCACGCGCACAAAAGTATCATTGGTTTTCTTGAATCCCTCATCCAGGCGCTCGGAAACCTTGCCGCCTATCTGCTCCAAGCGGGTATCTACCGTCTTGGTCAAGGCTTCAATACTGCTTGTGAGCTGAGTCGTCGCCTTGAGCATGGTGTCCTGAATCAGCGCTTGCTCGGCCTTACCCTGCTCGCCCAAGGTGGTGTGCAAACGTTCCAGCATGGTTTCTCGGGTTTGCGCTAGATTAGCTGTCTGGCTGAGTTCCAGCGCTTTCATGGCATCACGGGTTTGTTGTAACTCTTGCGCCACCGCGGCACGCAAGCGCTCAGCCTGCTCATTTGAGGTGTGGTTAAGCCTGTCGCCTAACTTGTTGAGGCCATCATTCAGGTCGCGCAGCATATGCCTGTGCTTTTCTTCAAGCTGCTGCAACAGGTTTTGCTGTTCATCCTGCTTGTTGAATTGTCGGTAGGCAAGCCACAGCAGAACCAGCAGGCTGAGTGCAGTAAGAAATAGACTGAAAATATCTGTCATAGGGATGAAATTATACCCCATACGGCCCGGGCTTCTGCGGCAGCACTATACTTGCGCTTAAAAATGCACGAGGTTGGCCGCTAAAAAAACTGTGGGCTTGCAACGCAAGCCCAGCGGTCTAATTTCTGGATAGGGGTTTAAGCATCCAGCAATGTCATGTCATAAAAACATGACAAAGCTAAGCAGCATCAGCCATTGGCTACACCATCACGCGCAGTGACCAAGCAGTCACTTCGACCAACTCAGCTACCAGTAGATTCACTGCGCCCAGCAGCATCACTTTCATGCTATCCAAACTAAGCGCTGCCTTGGCAAAACGGCTGGCGGGCTTGATATCAAAGGCGATGCAAATACGCTCTTCCTCGGAATGGAAGGGAATGGTGCGATGGAACAAGGAAGATGGGAACAGCACGATATCGCCCACCGCAGGACGTATGGTCTTGACCGGGAAATCATCATGCATCTTGGGATAATCATCGCCATGGGTGCTGAACTCTATACTGCCATCATGTCGCCCAGGCACCTCTTGCGGCAGTGCCAGATAAACACAGCCGCTCAGCCAGCCGATTTCATGGATATGCGAGGTTAGATGCCCACCCTGGCGCATGCGCACGTACCAGGAGCTGGCAAACTCAATATCCTCGGGGAAAAAGCGCACTAGGTCACAATCCTGCCCAGCAAAGTGCTCTCCATAGGCCTGCACTTGCTCAACGATCAATTGCGCCAAATCCCTGAACGAAGCCTCCTTGCGCTTGAATAAATTACCCGCAGACTGCATGCCGTTATACAACCTGCCCTGCCTGCGCTCGGCGATATCGGTCAGGTCTATATCCTGCAGCAGATTGGCCAGCAAGGCACTGTTGCCCTCAGCCAGAGGCGCAATACTGCGATGGAAGACATAATCTACAGGCGTACGGCAGAAGCGATAGCCATCGGTCTGATTGAAGTTGGCTGCATAGTGCGCAGATAAGGTGGCGAGGAAAGGCGAAACATGTTCAGCCTGCGCCAGCAAAGGCTGCAAGCGCTGCTTGAAGGCCTCGTACTGGCCGGATTTATATAAACAATACAGCACCCGCTCCTGCCAATCCTCCAACTGGGAAGACTGGAAATACGGGATAGCCTCGGCAAAACGTTGGGCGTCATAAAGAAACTGCGCCATATTGAAAGCCGCAGCCTGGTGGTTAGGCTGCTGTGATAGCGCTTGCTGATAGCAAGCCACGGCCTGCTCCATATTGCCCTGGTCGCGGAATACTTCTCCCAGATTGTTGTAGGCATCCGCGTAATTGGGCTGCAACACGATAGCCTGACGATAATGGGCAACCGCTTGCTCCAGGGCACCGCGATCACGCAAGGCGGTGGCGAGGTTGAAATGCCCTAGCGCATGGTCAGATATTGCCAAGGCCTGCCGATAGCAGGCAATGGCATCATCCAGATGCCCCTGCTGCTGCATGGCGGTGCCCAGGCTGCCATAGGCTTCAAAAAACCCTGGCTCTATCACTACCGCCTGTCGGTAATGCTCTATGGCTTCATCCAGCAGATTGCGGCGCTGCAACAAGCTGGCAAGGTTGAAATGGGCTACAGCCAGACCAGGGCTGATGGCGATGGCGCGCTTGTAAGAGGCAATTGCCTCACTATCGCGCCCGAGTTGTGCCAGAACGGAACCCAGGTTGAAATGCATTTCTGAAATGGAAGGATTAAGCGCCAGGGCCTTGCGGTAAGTTTCGGCAGCCTCCTCAAACTTGCGCTGCCCTTCCAAGGCAACCCCCAGCACGTTGTAAACCACCAGGGCACCTGGATATTGCTTGAGCAGGCTTTTTGCCTTCAACTCTGCTGCGGGTAACTGACCAGTATTGTATAGATTGAACAACGCATGGACTTCACCTTGACCAGGTTGCCTGGCCGCTTGCATACCTTGTTTCATGCCACCATCCCATCATCCATTATATGCATTGCTGTTCTGAGGACAGCTATCTACCCCGCTTGGCGGGTGCAGTTTATATACCATACAGTATATTAAATGGCATTCTGCATGAAGGCTTGCGGGATTGGCAATAGGTCTGGGAAAAAATCCTGTACATCGAGGTAGGCAAATCCTAAACAGCCGATTCAGCTGCTAGCGCACAGCAAAAGTTGGGCGCAAAAAAAGCCCCGGTATACCGGGGCTTTGTTAACTTATCCTGAATCAGACAGGTTTAGTCCTTGGAAGCGCGCTTGCGCTCGTGTTCCAGCAGGTGACGCTTACGGATACGGATGTTCTTGGGGGTAATTTCCACCAGTTCATCATCATCAATAAATTCAACTGCAGATTCCAGGGTTAACTGCACAGGCGGGATCAGACGCACGGCTTCATCGGTACCGGAAGCACGCACGTTGGTCAGTTGCTTACCCTTGATCGGGTTAACCACCAGGTCATTGTCACGGCTGTGTATGCCGATGATCATGCCTTCGTACAGTTTGTCGCCAGGAACTGCGAACATACGACCACGGTCTTGCAGCTTCCACAAAGCGTAAGCTACGGCATCGCCTTGCTCGGAGGAAATCAGCACGCCGTTACGACGGCCAGGCATATCAGCCTTCACAGGCGCGTATTCATCAAAGATGTGCGCCATCAGACCAGTACCACGGGTCATGGTGAGGAATTCGCTTTGGAAACCGATCAGGCCACGCGCTGGAATCTTGTATTCCAGGCGGGTACGGCCATTACCGTCAGATTCCATGTTCTGCAGTTCGCCACGACGACGACCCAGTTCTTCCATCACGGCACCCTGACAATCATCTTCCAGGTCAACCGTCAGAATTTCATATGGCTCACACTTCTGGCCATCAATTTCGCGGTAAACCACACGTGGCTTACCCACGGCAATTTCATAACCTTCACGACGCATGTTTTCCAGCAGGATGGTCAAGTGCAATTCGCCACGGCCAGAAACACGGAAGATATCCGCATCGGCAGTATCTTCAACGCGCAATGCCACGTTGATCAGCAATTCTTTGGTCAAGCGGTCACGAATCTGACGGCTGGTCACAAACTTACCTTCAGTACCCGCCAATGGCGAGGTGTTTACCATGAAGTCCATGGTCAGGGTAGGTTCATCCACTGCCAGGATAGGCAAGCCAACTGGATTTTCACGGTCAGCAACCGTTACGCCAATACCGATTTCTTCAATACCGGAAATAATGACGATATCGCCAGCTTCGGCTTCTTCAACCTGCACACGCTCCAGACCACGGAAGCCCAGCACTTGGTTGATACGGCCTTGCGCTACTTGCTCGTCACCCTTCATTACGGTAACGACTTGACCTGGCTTGATGCGACCATTGCGTACACGACCAACACCCAGGCGGCCAGTATAAGTAGAGTAGTCCAGTGCGGAGATCTGCAATTGCAGAGGCGCATTGCTGTCACCAGCAGGTGGCGCTACGTGGCTCAGCACGGTATCAAACAGCGGACGCATATTATCTGAAGGCTTGCTCATGTCCAGCGTGGCAAAACCATTCAGTGCGGATGCATAAACTACTGGGAAGTCCAGTTGCTCATCGGTAGCACCGAGGTTGGCAAACAGATCGAAAGTCTGGTTGATCACCCAGTCCGTACGAGCACCTGGTCTATCTACCTTGTTGATCACAACGATAGGACGCAGACCCAGGGCCAGTGCCTTCTTGGTCACAAAGCGGGTTTGCGGCATTGGGCCTTCAACCGCATCAACCAGCAGCACCACGCCATCCACCATGCCCAGTACGCGTTCCACTTCACCACCGAAGTCGGCGTGTCCTGGTGTATCAACGATGTTGATATGTGTACCTTCATAGTTCACGGCGGTGTTCTTGGCCAGGATCGTGATGCCACGTTCCTTTTCAATATCGCCAGAGTCCATGACGCGTTCAGCCACCTGTTGGTGGGAGGCAAAAGTGCCAGCTTGCTGCAGAAGTTTGTCCACCATGGTGGTCTTGCCATGATCGACGTGAGCGATGATGGCGATATTACGAAGGGCGCGCGACATGTGTAATTACTCTATTGGCGAAAAAGTGCGCGATTTTAACACAAGATTTATTAAAACCTCGCATAAAACCTTTGACAAATTAAGGACAAGCTATATACTGCGCGGCTGATTCAATTCATAGCGAATTGATGATTCATCGCCCTAGCCTCTCGAAGCCCAGTGTAGTTTTTGCGGCTCTCTTGCATTTGTTACCGGTTAGTGGCTATGCCCGTGCGCCGGTAAGAATGCTAAAGAATTGAATTCATTTAGTCATTGCGCCTGAATATTGCTCGTCAGCAATATATCTATGGCTGCTTGCGCCCTTTTGAGACGTTGCAAAGATGCAATGTCTCTCCCGCTTTATCCTTGAAAGGGAAATTTGTGTCTTTTGAAAGTTTAAACCTCAATCCTGCCATCCTGCGTGCACTTGCCGAGGCTGGTTACACCACCCCTACACCTGTACAGGCTCAGGCAATTCCTGAAGTCCTGGCTGGCAACGACATCATGGCCTCTGCCCAGACCGGCACAGGCAAGACCGCTGCCTTTACCCTGCCCGCACTTAACCTGCTGGCAACCCCTCACCCAGCCAAGAGCCGTGGCCCACGTATATTAGTATTGACCCCAACCCGCGAACTGGCGGCTCAGGTTAATGAAGCTGCCCGTAAGTACGGCAAGTTCCTGCGCGCACGCACCGTGAGCATTGTGGGTGGCATGCCTTACCCACTGCAAAACAAGCTGCTGTCCCAACCGCTGGACATCCTGGTGGCAACCCCAGGCCGCCTGCTGGATCACATGGAACGTGGCCGTATTGATATGTCCCGTCTGCAAATGCTGATTCTGGATGAAGCTGACCGCATGCTGGACATGGGTTTCATGCCTGATATCGAGCGCATTTCTGCTGCCTTGCCTGGCGAGCGTCAGACCCTGATGTTCTCTGCTACCTTTGAAGGCCAGATTGCCAACATCGCCAAGACCCTGCTGAAGAACCCCAAGGTTCTGCAAATCGCCGCAGTGAAGGAAAAGCACGCCAATATCGAACAGAAACTGCTGTTTGTCGATGACATGGCACACAAGAACAAGCTGCTGGAGCATCTCTTGATTGCCCCAGAAGTGAACCAGGCTATCGTGTTCACCTCCACCAAGCGTCACGCTGACCTGCTGGCTGAAGACCTCTACGCTGCTGGTCACAAGTCTGCTGCATTGCATGGCGACATGACCCAGGGCGCACGTAACCGCACCCTGACCAAGCTGCGTCACGGTGATGTACGCGTACTGGTGGCGACTGATGTTGCTGCGCGTGGTATTGACGTTCACGGCATTACCCACGTCATCAACTACGACTTGCCTAAGTTTGCTGAAGACTATGTACACCGCATTGGCCGTACTGGCCGCGCTGGCAACACCGGCACTGCGCTGTCTTTTGCTTCCCATATCGATAGGCACCAACTGCGCAAGATCGAGCAATACACTGGCCAGCGTCTGGAAATCTCCGTGATTGAAGGTCTGGAGCCTAAGCGCCCAGCGCCTCGCACTGATCGTAACGACAAGCCACGCAGTGGCCGTCCTGGCGGTCAACGCCCAGGTGGCAATGGTGGCGGCTTCAAGTCACGTGGCCAGGGTTATGGCAATGGTAACGGCAACCGTGGTGAAGGCCGCTCTTTCGGTGATCGCGCTGCCAGTGGCCGCCCTGATGGCAACCGTGGTGGCGACGCCAAGCGTCATGATGGTGACCGCCCAGCACGCCGCCCACGCAGCTTCGCTTAATAGTCATTACTTTTTGTAAACACACTAAAAAAGACAACGTGAATACAGACACTATCAGCTTTGCCTCGCTCCAACTGGCGCCCGAATTGCTCAAGGCGCTGGATGAGTCAGGTTATACGACACCTACCCCCGTGCAAGCGCAGGCAATACCCATTGCCTTGGCGGGGGGAGATCTGATGGCAGGCGCGCAGACTGGCACCGGCAAGACCGCGGCCTTTACCCTGCCCCTGTTGCAGAAACTGCTACCACTCGCGAGCACCAGCGCATCACCAGCCCGGCACCCAGTGCGGGCCTTGATCCTGACGCCTACACGTGAACTGGCCATACAGGTGGAAGAAAGTGTTAAAGCCTATGCCAAGCACACGGCACTGCGTTCACTGGTTGTCTTTGGTGGTGTGGATATCAAAACGCAAACCCCGCACCTGATGCGCGGCGTGGAAGTCCTCGTCGCCACGCCTGGCCGTCTGCTGGACCATGTAGAACAACGCACGGTACAGCTGGGCCAGGTACAGATGCTGGTGCTGGATGAAGCGGATCGCATGCTGGACATGGGCTTTATGCCCGACCTCAAGCGCATTCTGGCTTTATTGCCCAAAAAGCGCCAAAACCTGATGTTCTCCGCCACCTTCTCTAACGATATCAAGAAGCTGTCGGAAGATTTTCTTAGCAATCCCACATTGATCGAAGTGGCACGCAGCAACGCCACCTCGGAAAATGTGACACAAAAGATTCTGCTGGTAGACAGCGAGCACAAACAAACTGTGCTGGCTGATCTGCTACGCAAAGAAGCCACCCAAGTTATCGTCTTTACCAAGACCAAGCTCTCAGCCAGTCGCCTGGCACGCCATTTGGAACGTGAAGGTATTGCCGCTGGTGCCATTCATGGCGATAAAAGCCAGCTGGAGCGTATCCAGGCACTGGATGCTTTCAAGCAAGGCACCATCACTGCCCTGGTCGCCACTGATGTGGCGGCACGCGGTCTGGATATCGACCAACTGCCCATGGTGATCAACTACGAGCTACCCAGCGCTGCGGAAGACTATGTGCATCGCATAGGCCGTACTGGCCGTGCCGGCGCCTCTGGCGTGGCTATCTCGCTGGTTTCCCCGGAGGAAGAAAAATTCCTAAAGGAAATCGAAAAGCTGATCAAGCGTGAAATTCCCAAGGAACAAGCCGCCGCGCCTAGCCGTCGTGAATCATCTTCACGCAATGAAGGCTCTCGTGAGCCGCGTGGCAGATTACGTTCTGAACCGCGCGCTGACAGTGCAGCACCAGCCCCGCGCCAGCGTAAGCCAGCACGCAAGCCAGAGGATGAATGGTTCTTCCAGCCTTATGAAGCCTCAAGCGACGCGCCACTGCCAAAAAGCGAGCAACGTCGTGACAGCAACAAACCCAAGAAGGAAATTGCAGCCTTGCTTGGTGGCTTATTGCGCAAGCAATAATTCCAGCAAAGGTCAGCTCTCAGAGCAGCCGCTAGTACGGCGGCTAGAGCAAGAAATGAAAAAGGCGCCTCTGGCGCCTTTTTAGTTGTTAGGGGCCGCTACAAGCCAGCACCATTTACTGCCTTCATCCTTCCCGATTGCGCATGAAGTCCGCCACGCCCCACAAGGCTGCACCCATCTTCTCAATCACCGCTTCATCCACACCCGTATCGTGCATGGCCTTGATCATGCAATACATCCATTGATCGCGTGCCGCCTCATCAACGGGGAAAGGCATATGGCGCATGCGCAGCCGTGGATGACCATAGCGCTCAATATAGAGTTGCGGCCCACCGGTCCAGCCAGAAAGAAACATGAATAGCTTTTCGCGTGCGGAGCTTAAATCCGCGGTATGTACGGCACGCAGCTCTGCCGCGCGCGGATCGCTATCCATGATGTCGTAGAAACGCTCCACCAGGGCGCGGATGTTGTCCGTGCCGCCTATCAGTTCAAACAAGGTGGCTTTGCTGCTGCCGGGTTCGCCTATCTTGTCCAGCATCTCAGAGACCATCCGCCGTCTTGACCAGGCTGGCAGCCAAGCGAGCGCGCTCACGCGCCTGCTCAACATCATCGCCTGTCGCCAAGGCCACCCCCATACGACGGCGCAGGAAAGACTCAGGCTTGCCAAACAGGCGTATATCAGACTCTGGCACCGCCAATGCCTGCTCTATGCCCGAGAACACCAGTTGCTGGCTATCCAAACCACCATAAATGACAGCGCTGGCGCCTGGCTTGCTCAATGCCACATTGACTGGCAAGCCAAGAATGGCACGTGCATGCAGGTCAAATTCGCTGAAACGCTGACTGCCCATGGTCACCATGCCAGTATCATGCGGGCGCGGGCTGACTTCAGAGAACCATACCTCATCCCCCTTCACAAATAACTCCACGCCAAACAGGCCCAGGCCACCCAGGCTATCTGTCACTTTGCGGGCAATCTCCTGGGCACGCTGCAATGCCACAGGCTGCATGGGCTGGGGTTGCCAGCTCTCAATGTAATCGCCCTGTTGTTGCAAGTGGCCGATAGGCGCACAGAAGCTGGTTTCAATTTCGCCTTGCGCATTGAGGGCGCGCACGGTCAGCAGGGTAATCTCGTAATCAAAGGCAATCTGGCCTTCAACAATCACCACGCCCTGATTCACGCGGCCTGCGGTTGCAGCATATTCCCAGGCCGCAGCAATCTGCTCAGGCCCGGTAATGCGCGACTGCCCCTTACCTGAAGATGACATGGTGGGTTTGATAAAGCAGGGATAGCCTATGCCGCCTTCTATGGCGGCCTGTAATTCTTGCTGACTATGCGCAAAAGCATAAGGCGAGGTTGGCAATTGCAGCTCTTCTGCCGCTAGCCTGCGTATGCCTTCACGGTTCATGGTCAGTTGCACGGCCTTGACCGTGGGGATCACGCGGGTTTGCCCGGCAGCTTCAATTTCCGCGAGCAAGGCGGTATTCAGCGCTTCGATTTCAGGCACGATCAAATGCGGCTGTTCTTGCGCAATCAAGGCGCGCAAAGCGTCAGGGTCTGTCATATCAATCACATGCGCCCTGTGCGCCACCTGATGGCCGGGCGCATCCGCATAGCGGTCCACCGCAATGACTTCTACACCCAGGCGTTGCAAGGCAATGATGACTTCCTTGCCTAGCTCCCCGCTGCCCAGCAGCATGACACGTGTTGCAACAGGGCT
Organism: Methylobacillus glycogenes JCM 2850; assembly: GCF_000617925.1. GTDB lineage: Bacteria > Pseudomonadota > Gammaproteobacteria > Burkholderiales > Methylophilaceae > Methylobacillus > Methylobacillus glycogenes. The sequence continues at coordinate 88,609 of NZ_BAMT01000009.1, read as the reverse complement.
TAAAGGGGTACCGATCTTCATGAAAACTCCGGGAGTAATGGCGTGGAAAACGCTGGCAATGATACCACGAGCAAGCTAGTGCCGCCTGGGCTCAGCCTTAAATGCAGAAGGGGGAAAGCAGATTTTGTGCAAAATGTTGAGGCAAGTTTGATGCTATGGATGGTGCAGCATAAACTTGAAAAACAGCGAGTATTCAGGCTGGACAATGGCCTCACGCCATCGCTAAACCCTTAAGCCTAATTTCATGTCGCCAATAGTCGTGAGTGCATCAAGGTTTGATGCCATGACGCTCCATGCGATAGCGCATGGCCATGCGCGTAATGCCTAGCTGGCGTGCCGCCTCGGAGACATTGTTGCCGGATTGGCGCAAGGCATTTTCTATCAGCATTTTCTCGGCAGTATCCAGCGTGACACCGCTGTCCGGCTCACGGATCATTTCCACCGGAGAAATACTCATGCCCGGCAGCGCCAGGTCTTGCGGCATGATCTGGCTTTCACGGCTCAGCAACACCGCGCGGCTGATCTGGTGCTTGAGTTCGCGCACATTGCCTGGCCAGCCATAGTGGCGAATCATGCGCGCCGCATCCACAGAAAACGGTCTTGGTTCCAGACCATAGCGGCGCTCGGTCTGCGCAGCAAAATGTCTGGCCAGCAATAGCACATCATCACCGCGTTCACGTAGCGGCGGCATATTCATGGTCAACACATTCAGGCGGTAAAACAGGTCTGACCGGAAACGCCCTTCCAGCACCATCTGATGCAAGTCTCGATTGGTAGCGGCAACAAAACGCGCCAGCACCGGATGTTCCTTGGTTGCGCCCAAACGCCGCACCATGCGGCGTTCCAGCACGTTCAGCAACTTGGCCTGTAGCGCCAAGGGCAATTCGCCAATTTCATCTAGGAATAAAGTACCGTCTTCGGCCGCTTCTATGAGGCCGAAGCGTGAGCCTTGGGCACTGGTGAACGCACCTTTTTCATGGCCAAACAATTCACTCTCTATCAGTTCAGCTGGCAAAGAGGCGCAATCGACATGGACAAAAGGCCTATCACTATTGGCGCAAGATAAATGCAGCAAGCGTGCCGCCACATCCTTACCAGTCCCCGTTTCCCCCTGAATCAATACCGTGGGTGGAATGGCATCGGAAAATGCCACCAGTTGGGCAAAACGTTCAATCTGCGCCCTGGCACTGCTCATGGCAGGGCTGTCGCCCAGCAACTCCACGCCTTCTGTGGCATGGGTATTACGCTGGCGCGAGTAATCCAAATGGTGCTTGAGTTTGGTGGCAGCCTGGGCTTTTTCTATGGTGAGCAGCAGCTCTTCCAGGTCTACCGGTTTTTTCAGATAATCGGTCGCGCCCAGCTTCATCGCATGCACCGCATCGGCCACTTCGCCGTGCGCCGTCATGGAGATCACCGAGACGCCCCGTGTAACAAATTCGGGAAGCAGATCCAGGCCATTGCCATCAGGCAAACGCATGTCCAGCAAGGCCAGGTCCGGATTGAATTGGCGGGCAAGCTCACGCCCGTCCGCCAGGGTTTCTGCATGTTCGCAATCATAGCCCGCTTGCTGCAGCCGCTTGGCCACAGCGCGGGCAAAAATCACTTCATCCTCCACCAGCAACACCCTCACCTTGGGCCCGGCCACTGTGGGCTTGAGCTTGGTGTCTTGCATATAGTCTGGTGTTTGCATGGTGGAGATCTTTTAAGGTTTAGTTGGAAGCGACGTTTTTAGGACCGCCAAATTCCCAACGCACGCCTACCCAACCTGCACGTGGTGCACCTGGAGCGCGAAGGCTGGCACGGTGATCTTCGCCATTATCGTAAATACCGCTGGCACTGAAGAAGGACTCACCAATCATGCCGCCACTGCTGTACTCACGGTCAAAGATGTTGATGGCCTTGGCAAACAGCTGCCAACCATTCCCGAAGTTGTAACGGGTATCCAGATTAACCACGGCATAACCACCCAGCTTGGCGCCTTCACCTTGATCCTTGTTGTTCTCATTACCACGTGCATATTGGTCAGAGAACGCAATGATGTTGGTGCCTACGCTCCACTTCGGTGTGATGGCATATTCGCCACGGAACTTGAACTGATGGGAAGGAATACCGACCATGCGGTTACCCTTGCGTACATTGATACCTTCAACATCATCACCGCCAGCATCTTCACCAATTTCTACTCGGGAAGTATTCACCTCGTTAACGAGATCAAAGTTGCTCTGATAAGTGGCCTTGATGTAGCTATAGCCCACCATCCAGTTGAAGTTGCCAACATTACCTGCCAAGTTGGTATCAATACCCACACGGCGGGTCTTGCCCACGTTATCGAAGTAACCCATGCCATTGGAAGCATTGGCGTAGACGAACTGGATGTCATCAGTGTTCTGCGCACGATAGGCACTGGCAGACCAGCGGATATCTTCGCTGAACTTGCCACGTACACCTGCCTCATAGGTCTTGGCTACCACCTGCTTCAATGGTGGGTCACCCGCCATGGCGTTAGGCAGTTTGCAAGGTACAGCAGGTTGGCACAGCCCAGCTCAATCGAGGTTGGCGCACGGCTACCTTCGTTGTAAGAACCGTAAACCGTCAAATCCTTGGTCGGCGTGAAGTTCAGGCCAATGGCAGGGTTGATACGGTTAAAGGAGTGCTTACCAGTCAGGGTTTCTTCATCATCCGCTGGGGTGATGTGATCCAGATTGTCTACCTTGGTGTGGTTGTAACGGGCAGACAGAGTCAGGTGCCAGAGTTCGCTCAGTGACAGGGTATCAGTGGCGAATACGCTCCAGGTCTTGGTCTTGCCTGTGAGTTTGACTTGTTCGTCTTCCTCATTGAACAAGCCAACACCTGTCACGCCACGGCTATCGGTAAGATTGCCGTATTCGGTGAACTGGCTGAAACGAGTCTTGCTATGGTCATAGCCTAGGCCAACGATGAATTGGTTTTTGTAGGCCATCAGGTCTTGATTGAAGCTCAGCTGTGTGGTGAAACCATAACCAGTCTTGCGCGCACGGCTACGATTCAATGCGCCACCGCATTCATCTTCAGCTTCATTGCTGCCTGTACAGTCAGCCTGATATTCCTGATCATCCACATCGTCGTTACCGTCACCATTCAGGGTACGGGTGTTGGAGCTACGGTAGTACACGTTGCCACTCAGCATGACATCGCTGTTAAACCAGTGCGCACCTGTCAGGTTAAGGAAGGACAAGGTGTTACGCGTTTGGTCAGGGCGGGTCAGAATGGTTTTGCGGCCCAGGGTACGCAGCATTTCCGATGGGGTCAGGCCGTTGCCAATCATGTCGTTGTCAGCCCCGGTATAGCTCAGGTCCAGCTTGCTGGTTTCGTTTTGCCAACCCACCTTGGCAAAGAGCTGCCTAACATCGGTAGGAGAATGATCACGCCAGCCATCTTCACGGAAGGAGTTGGCAGCAACAAAGTAATCCACCGAACCATCCTGGGAAACTCCACCAAATTCAGCAGAACCAGTTTTACGGCCCCATGAACCTACGGACGCTTCCAGCGCACCGCCTTGGTTGTCACGACCACTCTTGGTTTGCAAGGACAGCGCACCGCCCAGCGTGTTCAACCGAACAGGGGGTTGGAACCTGGAATCAAGGACATATTGGCAATCGCGTTGACCGGGATCAGATCCCAGCTGACCACATCACCAAACGGCTCGTTCACACGTACACCATCTACAAATACCGACAGGCCCTGAGGCGTACCCAGCAAAGGCGAAGCAGAATAGCCACGGAAATTGATATCAGGCTGGAAAGGGTTGTTCTGCGTGTCGTTAACGTTAACGCCAGGAATATTATTCAACAGGTAGTCAGCAATTGTGACGCTACGCTGCTTTTTGAGTTGTGGCCCAGTAATCAACTGAATGCCAGCAGGCACCTGCTCAAGTGGCAAACCCAGGGATGGCAATGGAGTAGTTCCCACTACATTCACTTTATCTGTGGTCAATGCGTCATTGTCTGCTGCATGCACAGCAGTCAGCGCACAGACATTGGCCACTAGGACCGCAATCGCGCTTAGCTTGAAACTCTCTCTAATAGGCATAGATTTTCCTTCCGATGATTTGTTATAAGCCGGTGAGTTTTTATTTTTCCGGTGCTATGTCCTATCAAGTTTCATGCCTAGCACCCACATCAATCCAAGCGTTTGTATTCATTGAGTTATGGCACCAGCAATAAAATCATCTCACTGAAACACTGGCTACTAACAACCATAAAAATGGCTATAAACAACCAATATTGGTTGTTTATAGCCATATGTGTCAATGCTTTTAAGTGTGTTGAAATAGGATTTTAATCAACCCTAGCATCCATCCAGCCTCAGGTTTGCAGTGGATGAGAAGCAGCGCCTTTTGAACTGAGCGCAACAGTCTTTCCAAATCTACAGGCGTTTACAAACACACATAGTCACCCTGCATGATGTGCTGATCTGTGCTTATTAATAGCCAAACATCAAATACTCTGCAGCAATTGCCGCGGGGGTAAATTCAAGAACTTGCGCATGACCAGCCAAGCCGCCAGAGGCACCAACAGGCTGGAGAGCAGGATGACCAACAAAGCGCCCTGGGCATTGAAGATATAGGGAATATGGAAGACTTCCAGACTCAGGTAATAGGCAATGGCTGCTGCCCCCAATGTGGCCACCGTAGCTGCCAGTACGCCTATGATAGAAAACTCCACCAGTAAGGATGACACCACCTGCCGCCTGGAAGCACCCAGCACGCGTAACAAAGTAGCCTCTTGCACGCGTTCTTCCCTGGTAGCCACCAGGGCGGCATATAGCACCGCAAGCCCGGTGAGTAGGCTGAAGGCAAACACATATTCCAATGCATGGCTCATTTTGCTCATGATGTCGCGCACCTGCTCCAGCACGGCGGCGATATCAATGATGGTGAGATTGGGGAATTGCTTCACCAATTCATTCAGCACCCTGGTATCGCCTTCTGCCAAATGGAAGCTGGTGATAAAACTGGCCGGAAAGTTTTCCAGCACCCCAGGCGGAGTCACGGCAAAGAAATTGGCCCGCATGGTATCCCACTCTACTTTGCGCAAACTGCTGACCTCTAATGCAATACGCTGGCCCGCTACATCGTAGACCAGCTGGTCACCCAGCTTGATACCCATATCCTTGGCAATGCCCTGCTCTAGAGATATCCAAGGCTTGCCATGATCATTCGCTTGCCACCAATGACCCGCCAGCAACTCATTGTCCTGCTGCATCTCAGCAGCCCAGGACAGATTGAACTCACGCTCGGCCAGACGGCGCACTCTGTCATCCTCAAATTTCTCGGGATTAAGCGGCTGCTGATTGATTTCAACCAAGCGACCACGCACCATGGGAAACACCTCTACCTTGGCCAGGCCCGCCTTGCTGAAGAATTGCTGCACCGCGTCCACCTGCTCAGGCTGGATATTGATGATAAAGCGATTAGGTGCATCTGCAGGCAATGATGACTGCCAGCTTTGTAGCAAGTCGCCGCGCACAATGGCCAGCAGAATCAAGGCCAGCAGCCCCAGGCTAAAGCCCAGCACCTGCGCCACCACCAGGCCAGTTCTTCGCTTGAGGGCGGCCAAGCCCAGCAGCCATGCTCCGGTCACCCCTTGCGGCAAGCGCAACAGCAAGCGCATGCCACCCCAGGCCAGCAATGCCACAATCAGCAAGAGTGCCGCCAGTGCCAGCAGCACTATGCCTGCAAGCTTGATATTGCCAGCCTGCCATGTCACCAATCCCGCCAGGACCAGCAAGGCAGGCAAAAAATGCTGCCACTGCGCCTGATACTGGCTGCCCAGGTCACGGCGCAAAATGCGTAAGGCAGGTACCGCTTGTAAGCGTGATAAATGTGGCCACACCACGGCCAGCATGGTGGCAAAGCCAGACACCAGCCCGCCCACGGCGGGCATGATGCCAGGCGCAGGCAAGGTTTCCAGCAATAGCTTGCCTGCCAGCACCGCCAACCCGGCCTGTGCAGCAAAGCCTATCAACACGCCCAAGCCACTGCCCAACGCGGCGATTAAGAGTGTTTGCGAGATGAGGATATTGAAGATAAAACGCCTGGAAGCGCCAAAGCAGCGCATCAGCGCATAGCTATCCAGGCTTTTCTGTACATAAGGTTGGCTAGCCAGAAACATGGCCACCATGGCCAGAATCACACTCACCATCGCGGCCAGCCCCAGGAACTGCTGGGCTTTTTCCAGCGCGCTACGCATTTCCGGCCTGGCATCGGCCACATCCTGCACGCTCTCGCCGCGCGCCAGCTGGGGTTTAAGCCAGGCGGCATAATCCTCAACCCCATCTCCAGCCAACAGCAACTGATGGCGCACACGGCTGCCAAACTGCACCAGGCCGCTGGCTGCCACATCGGCGCTATTCATCATCAAGCGTGGGGCAATATTGAACATATTGCCACCACGCGAAGGCTCGCGCTGCAAAATGGCTGCAATGCGCAGATGACTCTCGCCCACTTCCAGCTGATCACCGACATTCACGCCCAAGTCGGTCGCCAGACGCGGCTCTATCCAGACCGTACCCGGCTCAGGCACACCGCGTGCAGCCTCACCGCCGCTGAGCATGGCAGCAGCGTCTACCTTGCGCGGCAAAATGGTCAGCTCACCGCGCAGCGGAAAGCCAGACGCTACGGCCTTGATTTCTGCCAGATGGCTAAGCTCGCCATGCATGACCATGCTGGGAAACTCCATGGTGCGCGTGACCTGCAACTGCCTGGCGCGTGCCTCATCGGCATAAGCTTCAGGTAGGGCATGCGCCGCACCCACCATCACATCACCGCCTAGCAGCATACCGCCCTGGCGCACCAGCGCAGACTCTAGGCGCCCGGTGAAAAAACCTACCGAGGTGGTTGCCGCCACTGCCAGTACCAGTGCCAATACCAGCACCCTGACCTCGCCCGCTGCCCACTGGCTGCGTAGCTGACGCCAGGCGATGTTCAAAGCCATCATGCTGATGGCTCCTCTTGCTGTAGCTGACCTTCATGCAGACGCAATACCCGCTGGCAGCGACGTGCCAACGTCATATCATGTGTGACCAGCACCAGGGTAGTGCCTGCCTCGCGTTAAGGCCAAACAGCAACTCCACTATCCGTTCGCCTGTGTGCTCATCCAGATTGCCTGTGGGTTCATCGGCAAACAGAATGGCAGGCTGCGGCGCGAAAGCGCGCGCTATCGCAACCCGCTGCTGCTCGCCGCCTGACATTTGCCGGGGGTAATGCCCCAGGCGTTGACCTAGGCCCACGCGCTCAAGAGCGCTCAAGGCGCGCTCTTTGGCATCTTTACGCCCTGCCAGCTGCAAAGGCAGCATGACATTCTCCAGCGCGGTTAAAGCGGGCATCAACTGGAAAGACTGAAAGACAAAGCCCATGCTGCGTCCACGCAGTGCTGCCCTACCATCTTCATCCAGGCTGCTGATTTCTGTACCACTGATGCGCACTTTTCCGGCACTGGGGCTGTCCAAACCCGCGAGCAAGGCCAGCAGGGTGGATTTGCCCGAGCCTGAGCTGCCTATGATGGCGATGCGTTCACCGCTGCTGACCTGCAGATTAAGATCACGCAGAATATCTAGCCTGCCTTCGTGCGTGCCCAGACCATTTTCTATATATTTACCCAACTCAACCGCTTCTACTGCCAAAGGTGTCTGCATCTATGAAATTCCGCCTTGTCCTGTTATGCATTATGGGGATTCTGCAACTTAGCCTGAGTTCGGCCAGTGCCCAGGCCGCCACTATCCTGGTCTACGGCGATAGCTTATCTGCCGCATACGGCATTCCGCGCGAGCAGGGCTGGGTTGCACTGCTGGAAAGCCGCTTAACATCACAAAATCAACCTCACCAGGTCATCAATGCCAGCATCAGCGGTGAAACCACCGCAGGTGGCTGGAGCCGATTTCCAGCGGCGTTGAATCAGCATAAGCCTGATATCGTGATACTGGAACTAGGTGCCAATGATGGTTTGCGTGGCCTGCCGATTGCGCAGATGCGCAGCAACCTGCTCAACATGATTCAAGCCAGCAAAAAATCCGGTGCGCGCGTACTGCTGCTGGGCATGATGATCCCCCCGAACTATGGCCCCAAATACGCGCGAGAGTTCAGCTTGAGCTTTACGGAAATTGCTCAGGAGCAGCAATTGCCGCTGGTGGCATTTTTCCTGGATGGCGTGGCGGGTCAAGCCGAGTTCACTCAGGATGATGGCTTGCACCCCAAGGCCAATGCGCAAGGCAAGATACTGGATAATGTCTGGAAAGGCTTAAGCCCTATGCTCAAGGGGGGTACGGCCAAGAGTGGCAAGGTCAATTGAACCTGCTAAACACGCAAATGCCTGTTCTTGAATTTAGGCTGATTTGAGGCTGGCAGGCTGCCAGCTGATCACCAATCCTGCCTCGCCCGGGCCTGCCTGCAAATGGCTGGCCACACCCAAACCCGGAATAATGGCCAGCGTTTCGCCCAGGTAAAGCAAAGGCAGACGTTCGCGCAACCAGGGCGGCACTTGATGCTCATGCGTTAATTGCTTGAGCGTGCGGGTAGGTCGCTTGGCATCCGGCTTCATGCGCTCACCGCCGCTACGATAACGCAGCAGCAGCGGCTGATGATCAAGTTGGGCCAGGCTCAAGCCCTCGCCTCTACTTGCTGTAGCAGCAAGCGGCCATTGGCAGGTAAATCCCACTCGGTTTCTCCCTGCCAATGCAGCTCAGTCTGCGGGGCAAGCATCAACGATTCACTCAAAAATGCCATTTCATGCAAACTGGGCGCTGCATTCAGCCACGGCGCTTGCGGTAAAGATGGCTCGAGGCTCAGGTAGGCATAGTCCTGAAAGCGCCTTAAAAACACATCCTGCTGCACCAGGACCTTGACCGTTGCGGTGGCCACCGCCTCTAGTAACTGTTTGCGCATTTCCTGCAACCTACGCGTGCCTGGCATATGCAAACCAAAACTCGCCAACCACCAACGCAGCACATTGCGCGCACGCGCTTCACTTAACAGGGCCAGAGGTGGCAGGTGCAAGCGACCTTGATCCAGCAGAGGCGCAGCATCCAGCTGCGCCAGTTCATCCAGCAGCTCAGCAGATTCCGCCAGGTGGCTGGCCGAGCGCGCCAGATTACGCTTCACCGCAGGAAAGCGCTGCTCCAGCAAAGGTAGCACTTGATGACGGCAGAAATTACGGTCGTAATGGGTATCGCCATTGCTCTCGTCTTCCACCCACTTCAGGCCTTGTTGCTGCGCATAGGCTTCCAGCTCGCTGCGGCTGGTTTCCAGCAAGGGCCGCAGTAAACGGCGCTGCTGATCTGCACTCGCCATGGCGGCCAAGCCTTTGCTACCCGAGCCACGTATAAGTTGCAGCAGCAAAGTTTCAGCCTGATCGTCCTGATGATGGGCCAAGAGTATGTGATCAGCATCGGTGGCCAGCAAGGCGGCATAACGCGCCTGACGCGCACTGGCCTCCACTCCTAGGCCAGAATCACGGTCTACCTCTACCTGCTGGCTTGTGAATGCCACGCCCAGCGCCTCACACTCGGCGGCACAAAATGCCGCCCAGGCATCCGCATTCGGGCTTAAGCCATGATTGATGTAGAGCGCACTGAGTTGAATATCGAGTTGTGCATCACCTTGTGCCTGCGCCAGCAATTGCAGCAATACGCGTGAATCCAGCCCCCCGCTCAAGGCCAACAACACTTTTTGCCCGGGCTGGATGCGGCTATTGAGAAATTGTTGCAGGCGCTGGGTCAACATGGATGAAATTCTTGGCGGTTAGAGTCTGCCTGGGCAGCATATTGATAAGCGCACTGGCTGGGCAGCACGCAGAGATAAAAACAAGTGCTGTAAAGCAACAGGGCCAGCCATTTGGCCAGCCCTGTTGCAGCATAAAGCTTATTTGACTGGCACTTCCTTGAACTTGCCATAGCTCATGAGACGTTCATGACGCACTTCCAGCAAGTTATCTACAGATTTCACCTGTAGACGGGATAGCTCATCGGCAATGGCACGACGCAGGTTCTGCATCATGTCCTCAGGCGCACGGTGAGCACCCCCCATAGGCTCAGGCACAATGCGATCCACCAGGCCCAAAGTCTTGAGGCGGGCAGCGGTGATGCCCAGGGTTTCTGCAGCTTCAGAGGCCTTGTCTGCGCTCTTCCACAAAATGGAGGCACAGCCTTCTGGCGAAATCACCGAGTAAGTGGAGTATTGCAGCATCATAAGATGATCTACCACACCCAGCGCCAGCGCACCGCCGGAACCACCCTCGCCTATGATGACGCCAATAATCGGCACCTTTAGCTCGGTCATGACATAAAGATTACGCGCAATCGCTTCGGACTGGCCGCGCTCTTCTGCGCCAATGCCTGGGTAAGCCCCTGGGGTATCAATCAGCGTGATGATAGGCAGGTTGAATTTCTCGGCCAGGCGATACAGGCGCAAGGCCTTGCGATAGCCTTCGGGGCGCGGCATACCAAAATTGCGATACTGACGCTCTTTGACGTCCCTACCCTTTTGATGGCCAATCACCATGACTGGCTGGCCTTCAAATCTGGCCATGCCACCTACAATCGCCGGGTCATCAGAGAACGCACGGTCACCATGCAATTCTTCAAAATCGGTGAATATGCCACGGATGTAATCCAGGGTGTAAGGGCGTTGCGGATGACGCGCTACCTGGGAAATCTGCCAGGCGGTGAGCTTGGCGTAGATATCCTTGGTCAGGGTTTTGTTCTTTTGTTGCAGACGCTCGATTTCCTCGGAAATATCGAGGGCGGAATCATCCTGCACGTAGCGTAGCTCTTCTATCTTGGCTTCGAGTTCAGCAATCGGTTGCTCAAACTCAAGGAAACTGGTTTTCACGTTTTGGGCTTTGACGTTCATGTGAGGGGCTCAATTATAAAGGATTTTCACGTTTTCATCGCTGAGCCAGCCGCGCAAGCCATGCAATAATTCATCATGCAGCTCCACGCGCCAGTCTTCGCCCAGCATCAACTCTACCCTGGCGTCCTGATTATGGTATTCCACCTTGACCGCACAACCCCGGCCTGCAGCAGGTGAGCCTGCCTTGCAGTAAGGCTTGAGCAGTTCACGCAGCTTGACCGCATCGGCCTGGCCATTGCAGGAAATCTTTAACAGATTGGCATAGGCGCTGCGCGCACTGGCAATATCACTAAGGCGACGGGCATTGACGCGCAAGCCGCCAGAAAAGTCGTCATTGCTGACCCTGCCCTCAACGATAAGCAACTGGTCTTCTTTCAGCAGTGCACCGCTTTCATTGAGCAACTCGCCACCGACAACAATATCCACGCGCGCGGACAAGTCATCCAGTGTCACAATCGCCATCTTGCCGCGCCCGGTCATGCGCACGCGTATGCCCATGACCACACCCGCCATCAGCTGGGATTGATCGCTGGGCTTAAGATTGGCCAGGCTGCTGCGCACAAAGGTGTTTACTTCCTTTTGGTAGGCAGAGTAAGGATGGCCGCTGAAATAAAATCCCAGCGCCACTTTTTCTTCCAGCAGGCGTTGCTTGTCTGGCCAGGGCTGGGTTTCAGGCAACACATGAATGGCGCTATCTATGACAGAGCCAAACAGGCTGTCCTGCCCGGTAGCCGCGCCACTTTGTTCAGCGGCACTGATGGCCAGACTGACACCAGCCAGCACGGCAGCGCGATTAGGCTCCAGCTTGTCAAAGGCTCCGGCCCGGATCAGCGATTCGATCACGCGGCGATTAACCTTGCGTAGATCCAACCTATGGCAAAAGTCGAATAAGTCCTTGAATGGACCACCTTCATTGCGTGCAGCGAGTATCAGCTCAATCGCTGCCCAGCCCGTGCCCTTGATGGCACCCAGGCCGTAGAGCATCTGTTTATCATTAAGCGGCTTGAAGCGGAATTCACTGCGATTGATATCCGGCGGCAGTACTTCCAGACCATTGGCAATGCAATCGTCATAGAACAAATGCACGTTGTCCGTGTTGTTCATATCGGCCGAGATGGTGGCCGCAAGGAAAGCCGCAGGATAATGCGCCTTGAGATAAGCCGTGTGGTAAGCCACCAGAGCATAAGCTGCCGCGTGCGATTTATTGAAACCGTAGCTGGCAAACTTTTCCATCAGGTCAAACAGTTCGGCCGCCTGCTTTTCCGGTGTACCGTTCTTGACCGCGCCTTCGACGAAAACGGCACGCTGGGCGTCCATTTCCTCTTTTTTCTTCTTACCCATGGCGCGGCGCAGCAAGTCAGCGCCACCCAGGCTGTAACCCGCCACCACCTGCGCAATCTGCATTACCTGCTCTTGGTAGACCATAATGCCGTAGGTCTCCTTGAGGATAGATTCAGTGGCCGGATGCGGGTACTCCACGCGCTGCAAACCATGTTTGCGGCGGCAGAAATCGGGAATCAGATCCATAGGACCGGGGCGGTACAGCGCCACTAGGGCAATAATGTCTTCGAAGCAGTCAGGCTTGGCCTGCTTCAGCATGTCTTTCATGCCGCGCGATTCCAGCTGGAACACGGCAGTGGTATTGGCCGATTTCAGCAGCTGATAGCTGGCCTTGTCATCTATGGGCAGGGTCTCGAAATCCAGCGGTGGCTGGCCTTTCTCCGCACGCTGCTTATTGGCGTTTTCCAGGGCCATATCCAGGATGGTCAGGGTACGCAAACCCAAGAAGTCGAACTTGACCAGACCTACGGCCTCGACATCGTCCTTATCGTACTGACTGACCACGCTTTCGCCACCGGGCTGGCAATAGATGGGGGAAAAGTCAGAAATCTTGCCGGGTGAAATTAATACCCCCCCGGCGTGCATACCAATGTTTCGGGTCAAGCCTTCGAGGCGTAGCGCCAGCTCCAAGAGCTCGCCCACTTCTTCTTCCTGCTCGCGGCGCTCCTTGAGCTGCGGCTCTTTTTCCAGCGCATCGCTTAAGCTGATGCCCAGTTCATTGGGAATCAGCTTGGCTACGCTATCAACAAAGTTGAATGGCAAATCCAATACCCGGCCCACATCTCGAATCACGGCCTTGGCGGCCATGGTACCGAAGGTGGCAATTTGCGACACCGCATCCAGGCCGTATTTGCGCTTGACGTAATCAATAACGCGATCACGGCCTTCCTGGCAGAAGTCAATATCGAAGTCGGGCATGGAAACCCGGTCTGGATTCAGGAAACGCTCAAACAGCAAGGCATAGCGCAAGGGGTCTAGGTCAGTAATCCCCAGGCTATACGCCACCACCGAACCCGCACCGGAACCCCGGCCCGGCCCTACGGGTACGCCGTTATTCTTGGCCCAGTTGATAAAGTCGGCCACGATAAGGAAATAGCCAGGGAAGCCCATCTGGATAATGATGCTGGTCTCAAACTCCAGGCGCTTCATATATTCATCGCGCTTGGCATCACGTTTGGCTTCATCCGGGAACAGCACCAGCAGGCGCTGCTCCAGCCCATGCTTGGCCTGGGCAATCAGATACTCATCCAGACTTTCGCCATTGGGTGTGGGGAATTGCGGCAGATAATTCTTGCCCAGGGTCAGCGTGACGTTGCAACGCTTGGCGATTTCCACGCTGTTGGCCAGCGCTTCAGGAATATCGGCAAACAAGGCACTCATCTGTGCCTGGGTCTTGCAATATTGCTCTTGCGTGAACAGCTTGGGCCTGCGGTTATCTGCCAGCACATAACCTTCGGCAATACAGACCCGGGCCTCATGTGCCTTGAAATCATCTTCGGTCATGAACTGCACCGGGTGCGTGGCCACCACTGGCAGTTCCAGCTCACTCGCCAGGGCCAGGGCACGGGCAATATAGCTTTCCTGCTGGGCATGGCCCACACGTTGCAGCTCAATGTAGAAACGTTGTGGGAATAACTCCGCCCACTGGCTGGCAAGCTGTTTTGCCTGTGCGGCATTGCCTTGCAACAGCGCCTGACCGACATCGCCCGCCATCGCGCCAGATAACATGATCAGGCCAGCGCAACCATCCTCCAGCAGCCACTCGCGCTTGATCTCGGCGCGGCCTCTATACTGGTTTTGTAGAAAAGCGCGGCTCAGCAAGGCGCAAAGGCGCAGATAGCCGTCATGGGTCTGGCACAGCAGCAGCACGCGGTGCGGCTGATCGCGCTTGGCCTCGTTTTCCAGCCAGATATCGCAACCTATCAGGGGCTTCAGCCCCTTGCCACGGGCGGATTTATAGAACTTGACCGCACCGAAGAGATTGCTGAGATCGGTCAGGGCCAAGGCTGGCATCTGGTCAGCCGCGGCATGCTTGACGTAATCGCCTATGCGCACGGTGCCATCAACCACGGAATACTCGCTGTGACAGCGAAGATGGATGAATGCAGGAGAGTTCATAACTGGATGGGATTTTACCTGATTCAAGCCGTCTTGATGGCATGAACTTGCCCCTGCCCCCGCCTGGCCTCAGTGCAAAACTGGGCGCTTGAACGGGCCAAAAACAGCTGAATCAACGCCTTATGCTAGTGCAATAAGGCCTTAAGCTTGGCGGCCAATTCTTCTTCATGCACGGGTTTGCCGAAGAAGGCATTGACGCCCAGGCTATGTGCCAGGGTTCTATGCTTTTCTGCGGTACGTGAGCTGACAAAAATCAAAGGCACTGCGCGCGTGCGCGCGTCGTCGCGTATATGTCTGGCCAGTTCAAAGCCATCCATGCGTGGCATTTCGATATCGCTGAGTATCACGGCAGGCACGGCTTGCTGCATGGCTTGTATCGCCTCCATGCCATCCTTGGCCACCATCACATCAAAGCCTTCACGCTCCAGGAAGCGGCTCAGCACTTTGCGCATGGTCAGTGAATCATCTACCAGCAGCGCCAAGGGCCGCACTTTACTGCTAGCCAGAGGCTGACTCACTGGATCAGCCACCACCGCTGCATTCAGGCTACCCGCCGCCAAGGCTTCACGATTGGCAAGCTGCAAGGGGTTAATCATCAGCACAATGGCACCATCGCCCAGTACGGTTGCGCCTATCATGCCGGGCACTCGCGCCAGCTGCGGGCCAATCTGCTTCATGACCACTTCCTGGTTACCCAGAATGTCATCCACATGCAAGGCCAGGCGATATTGGCCACTGCGCAGCAGCAGCACAGGGGTGTAACGCTGGGCTTCGGCAACAGTGCTGGCATCTCCACACAAGCGTCCCAGGGTATACAAGGGATACTCACGGCCAGACCAATCCACTTGTGCTTGCTGATGCGCCAGCGACAGCGCTTCTGGCTTGAGTTTGATAACCTGCTCCACCATCACGGCGGGCAAGGCATATTGCTGCTGGCCATAGCGCACCAGCACCGCCTGGGCAACAGACAGCGTCAATGGCAGGAAGATGCTAAAGATGGCCCCTGTGCCCGGACTGCTGCTGACATCAATACGTCCGCCCAAGGCGGTGATATCGCTGCGCACTACATCAAGCCCCACACCGCGCCCGGAGATTTGTGACAGCTGGGTGGCCGTGGTAAAACCTGGTTCAAAAATCAGTGCCAGCAAGGTCTGACTGCTGATCTCTTGCTCTGCTTGCAGCAGATGTGACGCCAGCGCACGTTCGCGTACCTGCTCTAAATTCACCCCAGCGCCATCGTCGCTGATGGTGAGCAGAATTTCATCATTTTCCTGCCGTAGCTTGAGCGTTATCCGCCCGAGTGGCGCTTTGCCTGCATCGCGTCTTGTTTCCGGCAGTTCAACGCCGTGGGCCACGGCATTACGCAGCAAGTGCTCAAGCGATGCCGCCATGCGGTCCAGCACACTGCGGTCAATCTCGGTATCCGCGCCATCCAACACCAGTTCAACCTGCTTGCCCACTTCACGTGCGGTCTGACGCACAATGCGATGCAAACGCTCAGATAACACAGAGAATGGCACGCGACGCGCATTCATCAGCCCGTATTGCAGCTCGCGATTCATGCGGTTCTGCTGCTGCAAAGCGGCGTCACTTTCATCCAGATTGCGCAACAAGCCATGCTGAATGGTGGAAACGTCATTGACGCTTTCCGCCATCATGCGGGTCAGCTCCTGCAAGCGCGTATAGCGGTCAAACTCAAGCGGGTCAAAGGTTTCGTTCGATTCTTGCAGCAAGGTCATGCGGGATTGCAACTGGCTCTCGGCCTCAATTTCCAACTCGCGCAGATAAGCACGCAAACGCTGCACGCTTTCGGTCAAGTCCTGCGAGGACTGCTTGAATTCCTGCAACTCCCGCTCCAGACGCGAGCGGGCAATACTGACCTCACCTGCTTCATTGATCAGCCTGTCCAGCACATCGGCACGCATACGCAGATACTGCGTGCGCCGCTCACGTGCAGGCCGTTGCAGATTGAGCTGGCGTCCAGTTTCCAGATCACGCTGATGCGTGAGGTTGTGTCTATCCCCCAGCGCGTCTTCCAGCAACAAGCCTATATGGTCCAGATCGGCAAACATATCGGCAAAATCATTGGCCTGCGGCACATGTTTCAGCGCGCGCATCACATGGTCTTCCATGCCATGCACTGCGTCACCCAGTAAGCCCTGCCCGGCCATGCGCGCACTGCCTTTAAGAGTGTGCAAGGCGCGTTGCAGAATATCGGGGTGCTCAACCTCTTGCGGCTGACTATGCCAGGCGCGCAACTCGCTGCCTATAATGGGCATGAGGTCGTTGGCTTCCTCGATGAACAGGGCAAACAGCTCCTGATCCACCTGGGTTAACGCGGGCGACAAAGTGGGTGGCAATACCACAACATCGCGCTCAGCACCCACAACTGGAACAAATGGGGGCGGCTCAGAAATGGCACTATCTTCCAAGTCTTCCTGAATTTGCGCTGCAGCCTGGGCTTCACTCTCTAGTTGCTCGCTGACTTCAGCTTCGGCCTCCAGCAGGCTGGCAACCGCATCTTCCGCCTTGGCCATGCGCGGTGCCAGGCTGACAACATTGCTGCCAGTTTCGGCATCAATGACAGGGATGCCCGCATCATCGCTGGCTTTTTTCAGGGCACGCAGCAAGGCAGTTGAGGTGCGCGATTGTCTGCGCTCTGCGGCATGGGCCAGCATTTTCTCCAGCGCATCCAGGGTGTTTTGCAGCAAGGTGCTGGATTGTTCAGTCCAATTGCCCTGATGCACATCCAGCCAGTTTTCCAGCGCCCGCGCCAGCTCGGATAAGGACTTGAACCCTGTGGCCCCAGCATTGCTGGCCAGGGTATGCGCAGCACGCAGGGTATCTTCATCCGGTTTGAAGATAGGCTCGTCCTGGTTGAGCAGCAATTGCAGCCAATCCTGCAATTGGTCCAGATGCTGCCTGGCTTCTTGCAGGAAAATTTCATAAAGCGCACGGCTGATCTTGCGCGTGCCGCCTATCAGCACTTCTTCTGCCAGCGCTGCCTGGGCGTTGACCTGCTGCAACTGACCTTCCAGCGCCGTTGCCCGTGCTGCCCAATCGGCTGTTTGCACATCTATGGATTGTGCTTCACGTAGCGCGCCCACCCAGGCGGCAAAGGCTGCCGCTGCGTCTCCAAGATAGGCCAGCAATTCAGGGCTGGGGTTTAATTTGCGCTCCAGCACCACGTTGAGCAGAGCTTCAACAATGGCAGCCACCTCGCCCAAATCCATCAGCCCCACCGTACGGCCACTGCCCTTGAGGGTGTGGAAAGCCCGGCGCACTTCAGTCAAGGCCTGCTGATTGGTCGCATTGACACGTAAAGCCTGTAATTGCTGGGCGATACTGGCCAGCACTTCTTCAGCTTCTTCCAGATAAATGCCTAGCAACTCATCATCGGGCAAGGCATGGCCTTGGGCATGTTGCCCGCCAACGGTAGAGACTGGTGCAGCCTGCTCTGCTGGCGGTGCATCAATCTCTTGTGGGCCAAATGCTTGCAGGCGCGATAAGGCATCTTCAAGCACCAGGCTGCCCTGACGTGCGTGCGGATATTGCTCTATATAAATGCCTACCACACTCAGGCCATCGGCCAGTGCTTCAAATATCGCTTGCGATGGCGTCAGGCTGCTCTCGCGCAAAGCCTGTATCAGCTGCCCTGCAGCCAACACCAGAGGCTTCAGGCTAGTCAAGTCCAGAAGATCAAGCGCAGCTAGTACCTGCGCCAAGGGGGTGGCGGTATCTGTTAATAAGTTAGACTGATCTGGCTGGCGGAAATAGGCATCCAGTGATTGCTCCAGGCCTTGCAGGGTCACGGCGGTTTCGCGCGCCAGCACGCGCTGTGCAGCTTGCCCACCATCCGTGCTAGCGGGGAGCGCCTCTCCACGCCCCAGGGCTTGCAATAATGCTCGCTGACGATCCAGTGCCAGCAAGTCTTCAGTATCTTGCTTGCCATAGTGCTGCAATGCGTCACTCAACAGCGTCAGTGCAGCGGCCACTGCCAGCATGGCATTGTCGTTGTGTTGCGCATCGCTGCCCTGCTCCTGCAAGGCTGTTACTGCCTTGTGCACTGCGGCAAACAAGGCGGTGACTGCAACATTGCTCAGCGCGGGATAGGTATCCACTATGCCGCCAAAGCGATTGAGGAAGGCTGCAAACACATCCTCACCGCTGTCAGCACGCTGCCAGATATCCTTGAGTGCCTCCAGCGCCACCTGACATTGGCGTATGTATTCATGCTCATCCAGTGCCGGCACCCGACTGGCCGACTTCGGTAGCAGGCAATCCAGGCCGAACGCGAGACGCACGGCCACGATGCGAGGGGTATCCTGGCTGCTGATGGCAATAAAGTATAAAAGATCGCGCAGCAAGGGCTGATTGATGCGAACGTCAAGCTGGCTGGCACTGCGTAACTCTTGATCTATGCGTCTACACAGGCGCTTGACGCCAGCATCATTGGCCTCGCTGGCTTGCGCCAGTGTGTCTATGAATGCGGTGGCCACCCACCACAATGTTTTGGGTGCCAGTTGCGCTTGCACTTGCTGCACGCGCTCCAGCGCCAGCGCCATTTCATCCAGGGTTTGCTGGCCGCCACCCTTGAGCCAACCTAGCAATGCTTTTTGCCATTTCTGCCGCTGCTCATTCAGCACCGTCTGCCAGGCGTCTTCTTCCAGGCTATCGATGGCAATATCACGTGGCAGTCGCACACTGCAATCCGGGAAGAATAGTTCGGAATCTTCCAGCACCTGCCCTTGCAAAGCGGCAATCTTGCGTAACTGGGCAGAAAGTCGTAAGGGGCGGTCTGGCTCGCCATTGATCAGGTCTTGCAGATATTGCCGCAGGTGATGAATCGCCTGCTTCAGCGTCTCTATGGCTTCCAGGGTGACGGTAATTTCCGCTTGTGCCAGCTTGGCCACCACGGTCTCAATTTCAGTGCAATACCGCTTACATCCTTCCAAGCCCACCATGTCCAAGGCGCCATTGACCTGATAGAGATGGGTCTTGGCAAAGCGCAAGGGAGATGCATCCGCAGGGTTGGCGGCAAGCACGGCCAATTGCTCCAGCACCTGGGCCAGTGCCTGGTCTATTTCATCCTTGACCCAACTCAAGGGGCCAATATCAAAATCTTCCACTGCGGGCTTTTCCCTAACTCAACTTGAAACCAGCGACAGAACCGCGTAGTTCTTCCGCAAGGCTGGTGAGCTGACCAATCGAGTTGGCGGTTTCTTTAGTTCCTTCAGAGGTTTGCGAGGTAATGTTCTGAATCTGCTGCATGTTGAGACCCACCGTGGTAGCAGCCTGGGTTTGTGCCTCGGTTGCACTCGAAATACCTTCAATCAGGCGCGCCAGGTTATTGGTCACATTCTCAATTTCCCCCAAGGCCTGACCCGCGGCATCGGACAAGCGCGCCCCTTCCACCACACCCTCGGTGCTTTTCTCCATCGCGGAAACCGCGCCATTGGTATCGGTCTGAATGGTTTTCACAATGGCACTGATCTGCTTGGTCGCTTCAGAAGATCGCTCCGCCAAGCGCTGAACTTCTTCTGCCACCACGGTAAATCCGCGCCCGGCCTCACCCGCAGAAGCCGCCTGGATTGCCGCATTCAACGCCAGAATATTGGTTTGTTCAGTAATGTCAGAGATCAAATCTACAATCTCACTAATTTCTTGAGAACTCTCGCCCAAACGCTTGATACGTTTGGATGTTTCTTGAATCTGCGTGCGGATTTCGTTCATACCCGCTATGGTGTTTTGCACCGCTTGCGAGCCCTGGGTGGTTACCTCAAGCGAACGTCGCGCCACCGCAGAAGCTTCTTCCGCGTTACTCGACACCAATAACATGGATTGCGTCATGTGATTCACCGCTTCACTGGTTTCAGTGATCTGCTGCGATTGCAGTTCGGCAGCGCTGAGGAGTGAATCGGAAGTATTCTGCGCCTGGGCAGTGGCTTGATTTACTTGCTCAGTCGCACGGTTAATTTCAGCGACCAGGTCACGCAGGCTGTCTATGGTGTAGTTGATGGAATCGGCGATGGCCCCGGTAATATTCTCGGCCACCTCGGCTTTCACCGTCAGGTCACCATCCGCAAGGTCACCCATTTCATCCAGCAAATTCAGAATGGCTTCCTGGTTACTCAGGTTGGTGCTTTCAATCTCCTCAAAGCGGCTACGCGCACCCCTCACTTGGCGGTAGCCCATGAATACCAGCAAGGCCAATGCGGTTAGCCCAGCCAGCACAGACAATGCCAGCCACCACCCGGTCATGCCTTGTGCCTGATAAGCTTGCCAGCTTTGCTGGGATTTCAGCACCACGGTATCACTGCTAGAGGCCAGACCAGGGCCGGGGCCAGCATTGACCTGCTGCTTCAAGGTGGCCCAGGCTTGCTGCAATTCCGCCAGGCGCTGGCTTGCCGCCTCACTGTGGAGAATGGCCGAATCTTGCAATGCTTGTAGTTGATTGATGGCGGTATCAGCGCTTGCCAGATGTGTTTTCAGTCTGCCATCGGCGGCTTGATCCAGGCCTTGCCTCAGCGCAGCATCACGTGCCACTTGCTGGCTGGCAACTTGCAGCCCGGCACTATGGGCCGCAAATTGGCTGTCCCGGCTTAGTTGCCACTGGTTCAACAACAAGCCCAACAAGGCCAGGGCAAAGGCCAGCAGCACGCCCACCAGAAGCAATCGGCCGCCTTGCTCAGTTTCAGATGTTGCACTGCGCTTACGACGCAAACCGCTGAAAAGCTGCTTAAACCTAGATAACTCCAAAGCCATTGATCTCTACCCCTTTTGTCTCGTCGGCATCATGTCTGCTTACCTAATATCAGTGCTTAGGCGGCAACTTGCATGAATTCTTTTTTTTGCAATAGCAGCGCCATCTCCAGCGCCTCCCATTTATGGTGTTGCCCGTCTTCATAGGCGGCAATGGCACAGGTGCTTGCATCTGCCACCATTTCCAGTGGCTTGAGATCACCTGGATTACGCAAACCCGCCAAGCCATCCACCAAAAAACCGGCGTTGATCTCAAAATCGTTGTGCACCAGCAGAACGCGGCTTTCAGCAGTTACTTGCACAGGCTGGCGGCGCGCGCCGAGAAAACGTGCCAGGTCAGTCACGGCAAACAACTTGCCGCGTACATTGGCCAGCCCCATAAACCAGGGCTGGGTCAAAGGCACGGTTAATAAAGTGGGCACAGGCAATACTTCGCTGATATCGCGCAGAGAAAACAAATAGCGCTCGCCTCCGGCAAACACTCCCAGCCAAGAACTGCCCGCTTCGGGATCGCTAGCCACATGCTTGAGGCGATCAAGTATGCCTTGCTGATAGGACTGTAAATC
Organism: Methylobacillus glycogenes JCM 2850; assembly: GCF_000617925.1. Lineage (GTDB taxonomy): Bacteria > Pseudomonadota > Gammaproteobacteria > Burkholderiales > Methylophilaceae > Methylobacillus > Methylobacillus glycogenes. The sequence continues at coordinate 66,937 of NZ_BAMT01000009.1, read as the reverse complement.
CAGCCTGGACTTTGCCATCTCAGCTCAAGCCCGCAATTTTTTCCAGCAACTCTTCAGCTACCACGGGCTTGATGACACAGTCCTTGGCCCCCTGGCGCAAGGCCCAGAGCCTGTCAGCGGCTTGTTCCTTGCCTGTGCACATAATGACGGGGATGTGGGCGGTATCTGGATTTTTGGATAGCGCACGGGTGGCCTGAAAACCATTTAGCCTGGGCATCACCACATCCATCACCACCAGATCGGGCTGCACTTGCGCCAACTTATCCAGGCAGTCCTGGCCATCTTCTGCGGTGCTGATTTCGAACCCGGCTTTTTGCAGCATTTCACTGATGTACAAGCGGTCAGTGGCCGAATCATCGACCACCAGGATACGTTTGATTGTCATGTGGGCTGTTCCGTTGAGCCTGCGTTACCCGATGGCCTGGCATACAGCCGCACGGCATCCAGCAACTCGCTCTGGTTAAAGGGTTTGGTGAGATATTGGTCTGATCCGGCCATACGGCCGCGCGCGCGGTCAAACAGGCCATCCTTGCTGGAAAGCATGATGACGGGGGTGGTGTTGAAACGGGGATTGCGCTTGATCAGGGTACAGGTCTGGTAACCGTCCAGGCGCGGCATCATGATGTCAACGAAGATGACATCGGGCAGATGACTGGTAATCTTGGATAGCGCATCAAAGCCATCCTCCGCCAGAAACACCGTACAGCCGGACTGCCTGAGAAAAATCTCCGCGCTCCTGCGTATGGTGTTGCTATCGTCGATCACCATCACTTTCACACCAGATAGATCGGCTTCCCCCACCCTAAATCCCCTGTGTTGTTGGCTTGAGTACGGCCTTGTTTTATGCGGTGGCTGGCACCAGGTTTTGATGACATTCTATCTATAGACTTCAAAACGGCGCAATACTGGAAACAAAATGCGGGTTGTCAATCTGCAGACAAAGAGGTTAAATAAGCCGCTTACGCCCAGCGCCAGCAGTTAAACTGCCAGCAAGAATAAAATAATAAAACCGCACCAGTACGCACAAATTGTCATTCACAACTTGTCATCATAATGCGTACAACAGGGAATGGAGATCATGCAAGTCAGACAAGAAGCCCTCACGGCGAAGATGAGCATCAAGGACCTGCCAGCAGCCTCCCCGCTGCCCAATGCCAGCCTGGTGCTGGTATTTGGCTCCGTCCGCCGTTTCAGTGATGCCAAACTCCCGGCACAACTCAAAGAACGCTACCCCGCAGCCCAAATTGTCGGCTGCACCACCTCGGGCGAGATAGGCCCGCAGGGCGTGAGCGATGACAGCCTGCAGATTACCGCCATAGGCTGGGAAAAAACCATGCAACGCATTGTGCATGCGCGCGCCAGCAACATGCAAAGCTCGGCAGAAACCGCCGCCAACCTGGCCAGACAACTAAAAAGCGATAGCCTGCGCACCGTCTTGCTGTTTTCCGATGGTCTGCATATCAATGGCTCGGAGCTACTACAAGGCTTTCAGAGCGTACTGGGAGACATCCCCATTGTTGGCGGTATGGCGGGCGACAGCGCCGAGTTTGTCAAAACCCTGCAACTGCTTAACGACACCGTGGCCGAAGGCCTGGTGATTGCCATTGGCCTGTATGGTGACAAACTCATCACCGCCAGCGGTGCCCTGGGTGGCTGGAAACCTTACGGCCCCCCACGCAAAATCACGCGCTCAGAAAAAAACGTTGTCTACGAAATGGATGGCAAACCTGCCCTGCCGCTCTACCGCATGTATATAGGTGAACAAAACGCCAAGAGCCTGCCCGGCTCTGGCTTGCGCTTCCCTTTTGCTATCATTGAAGATGGCAAGCGCGAGGTAGAAAAAGTCCGCACCCTGCTGGCCATCGATGCCGCCAACAACAGCCTGACCTTTGCTGGCAATGTGGAAGAAGGCGAAACCGTACGCCTGTGCCAGACCACCCATGACAGACTGGTGGATGGTGCTGGCGGAGCCGCCAGACTAGTCACAGGCAACCTGGATGCCATCAGCACCAGCCAGGCAGGCTTGGCGCTATGCGTCAGCTGTGTGGGCCGCAAGCTGGTGATGGCAGAACAAATTGCCGATGAAATCCATGCTGTACAGCAGATACTAGGTGGCCAAACCACCCTCACCGGATTTTATTCCTACGGCGAATTCTGTCCGCGCCCCAACACCACGGACAGCGTACTGCACAACCAAACCATGACCATAGGCTACCTCAGCGAAGCCTTGTAAATCAGCCCTTCAACCAACCATCTCCCTCGATTAAAGGAAAACACCATGGCAACAGTCACACTCAAAGGCACCCCTGTACAAATCGGCGGCCAACTGCCGCAAAAAGGCAGCACCGCGCCTGATTTTCAACTGGCCGATGCCAAGCGCAACCTGGTAGGCCTGAACGACTTTGCTGGCAAGCGCAAAGTACTGAACATCTTCCCCAGCGTAGACACCCCAACTTGCGCCACCTCTGTACGCACCTTTAACAAACAAGCCAGCGGCCTTAACAACACCGTAGTGCTGTGCATCTCGCTGACCTGCCATTTGCCCAAAGCCGCTTCTGCGGCGCTGAAGGCCTGGAAAGCGTAGTTACCCTCTCTACCTTCCGTGACACCGCCAAATTCTCCAAGGACTACGGCGTGCAAATCACCGACAGCAGCCTGGCAGGCCTGACCGCCCGCGCTGTGATTGTGCTGGATGAAAACAACAAAGTGCTGCATAGCGAGCTGGTTTCCGAGATTGCAGAAGAGCCTAACTACAATGCAGCATTGGCTGTGCTTTAAGCGCTAAACCTAAAGCGGCTTAACGGCCTTAAAAACCACCCCCTTGCAGCGCATCAGCTTGCAAGGGGTTTTTTATTTGTACACCCCCTCACTATCGCCTCTCCTCCCACACTAACAAGTCATGAATAACTGGCGTGTATCTACGCGCTTTAGCACAGCATCAATTCAAGATTGAGTTCAAAACGGACTAGCTGTGAAAAATAATGCGCTCTCCACCTTGAGCCAACACCTCATGAACTAGAAGGCAACTCCAGAAACACCTGGGCTGACATTATCCAAACCTCATCCTTTAGTCATGGCAGCCTTACAGAACTGTGGAGGGAGAGTGTATAGACCACATTCCTATTGCTTACGGCAGGCCAGGTCACAGCGGAGACGTAGTTATCAATTCATTGAGGCTCGTTAGTGGAGCTAAAAAGACTGTGGTGCTTTGGTATTGGTTTTACTGCCTTCGGAAAGCAGCATCTTGACTCCTGGGAATATAGATAAGCTCCTTATATTTTCCAGCTTTCGCGATCATAACCAGTCATTACCTAGCTAACATAAGAGCAGAGGTGGCTGTTGTATTCAATTAAACAGTCACCCCAGCAACGCATTGCAGGGTTAACTGACATCCCCCCCCAATTAATCTTGTCTTTTGCAGCAGCCCGTTTACTTCCAGCGAAAACCTTTACTACACCCATCATCATAGTCAATGGAATCACATACTCCAGACTTCTTACTATCCATTGAGCCTCAAAACGCTCCTTCATCTAATCAATTTTTCAGGGAAAAACGAGCACAGCGTTAGTGCCCATAAAAATCACAAAGAGAATCGACTTAGAAAATAAAATTATTTTTAGCTCTAAGCATAAAAATATATTACATTTAGTAAAATAATAGTATATTTATTAGACAAACTTACAAGTAAATATTCATGATATTAATGACATGTCTATATAAGAGATATTATCGCTTTATTTATTATTTACAAATATTGTTCATTAAATCTAGCTACGTAAAAGGCACTTATATAAAAGTAAAAATATGAATGACAGATTTTATGTAAAAATATTCAAATTTAAGCTATTAATTTTTCCACTTTTTTATTGTATTACTTCCATCAGTTAACTTTAATCATAAGGAAAACAATGACTATAAATAATATATTTATATTTATTGTATTGATCACAATACCTGTATTTTGCTTTTCTAAAAATCCAGAAAATAGCATGTGTGAAGTAATAGATAATGAAACAAGTAAACAAAAGTTATCCCACATCAGGCCCTGGGAACTATTAGAAAAAAAATAAAAAATTTAGAAAAATTTATCACTCCATGATACATGATAAAAAAAAATGTTTTGTGGCTATATACCTTGAATGGCCCTGGCAGCACTATAGAGCCATTAATTATAGATAATGAAAAAAATTATTATATATTCTCGTGCAAGCCTCATGAGTGTGAAGAAAATCAAATAGAAATTATTTATAACCCAAATAAAGAAAAAATAACTGGAATCATTATGGAAAGAAGAAAAGCAAAATGGCTAACCAATACTTCTGAATGTACAAAAAAATATTTCAAGTTTAGACAAGCCGTTGAGCGTTTAATTCTTAAAGGATCTATTTATGATAATTCTGAAAGATTACAATAGTTTTTTGAACGATTTGGCTCATAAAGAATCATCTGGGACATGGAATGTCGTAAATTCAATAGGATATTTAGGTTACTACCAAATGGGAGAGGCAGCACTTCAAGATGCTGGTTACTACTTAGGTGACGGAACATTAAAGAATGATTGGACAGGAACATGGACTGGCAAGAACAACGTAAATAGTAAAGATGATTTTTTATCGAATACCTATGCTCAAACCACCGCAATAAATGCTTATATGAAAAAGCAATGGGAATACATAAAACATGATAAATCTAACAACTATATTGGCACTACAATAAATGGGGTTAAGATAACAGCATCTTCTCTATTGGCAGCAGCGCACTTGGTAGGACACGTAGGTCTTAAAAAATATTTGCAATCTAATGGAAATAACGATGTTAAAGATCAGAATGGAACAAAAATTTCTTCTTATATAAAACAATTTTCAAATTACGAAACACCCTTCCAAAGCATTGATGAGCTTATTGATGATATTGTCTCGAATGGCACAGGGTCCACTGAAAGTTTAGACAAAATTATCCAAAGCATTGAAGAAGAAGTAAGGAAAGCTAAGGCTACTGCTTCACCTCTAATTATAGACCTTGATGGAGATGGTGTAGAAACCATCGCTGACTCACTTGGAAATATTCATTTCGACCACGACAATAATGGCTTTTCAGAGCTTAGCGGTTGGGTTGCCACTGATGATGGCCTGCTAGTCAGAGATATTAATGGCAACGGCAAGATTGATAGTGGCCGTGAGCTGTTCGGTAATAATACTTTGCTTGCCAATGGGCAATTGGCTGAGAATGGTTTCACTGCGCTGGTCGATTTGGATAGCAATTATGATGGTCTGATCAATGCTGCAGATACCGCCTTTACTTCTCTACGCGTGTGGAAAGACACCAATAGCAACGGTATCACCGATGAGGGTGAACTGCTGACCATGACCCAAGCCGGGGTCCAGAGCATCTCAACAAGTTATACAGATAAAGGCACTACTGGAACTGAAGATGCTCAAGGTAATCAGCATCGCCAGACTGGTAGTTACCGTCAAACGCATCTTGGTCAGCGATGGTCAGCAGGTCAAGGCCGGACAAACCCTCATAGAGCTTGACGCTACCAGCGCCCAGGCCGACCAAGACCGCATACAGGGTGACCTTGCGGTTGCCAGGCTGCAAAGCGCACGCGCCCAGGCCCTGCTGGATGCGATAGACCAGGCCCACCCTTCAACGCTCACGCGGCCGCCACAGGTGAGCGCTATGCAATTTCTCGAAGCCGAGCGCTTGCTGCATGGGCAAATCCAGGAATACCAAACCAAGCTTGACCGCCTGCATGCCGAGGTAGCGCGCAAAGAAGCTGAATTGCGCTCCACCAGGGAACTGGTGCACAAGCTGGAACAAACCGTGCCCTTGGCACGGCAACGCGCCAAGGACTTCAACACCTTGGTAGACAAACACTTTGTCTCTAAACATGGTTATCTGGATCAGGAAAAACTGCGCATAGAGCAAGAAGCCGACCTCGCTGCCTTGCTGAGCCGGGTGCAGGAGATTGAAGCAGGCCTGCGGGAATCACATAGCCAACGCCTGGCTTTAACCGCAGAAACACGCCGAATTGCCATGGACAGCCTGACCGAAGCTCAGCAAAGACGCGCAGCACTGGAGCAGGAATTACTCAAAGCGGCCACCCGCAGCAAGCTGATGCAGCTTACTTCCCCCGTGGATGGCACGGTGCAACAGCTCGCCATGCATACCGTGGGGGGCGTGGTCACCCCGGCGCAGGCATTGATGGTGATTGTGCCGAAGGAACACCCGCTGGAAGTGGAAGCTTTTATTGAAAACAAGGACATAGGCTTTGTTAAAGCCAAGCAGGACGCCGAGGTAAAGATAGAGACGTTTCAATACACCAAATACGGCACCATACACGCCAAAGTCACCTCGGTTTCACATGATGCCATCAACGACGAGAAACGCGGCTTGATCTACAGCACACGCGTAAAAATGAGTAAATTCAACATTTTGGTGGAAGATACCTGGGTCAACCTCAGCCCAGGCATGGCGGTCTCAGTGGAAATTAAAACCGGAAAACGGCGCGTGATTGAGTATTTTCTCTCACCATTGATACAGCACACCAGCGAAAGCCTGCGTGAGCGATAAAACTGTCAGCCTTGAAATCTAGCCTTTGAGCAAGGCTAAACTTGACTATTAAACACTTCGACCAACGGTCTAGAAAAAGCTATGCACCTATCGGCACGATGGCTTAAACCAGCTTATTCCTCATACGCCGTATATTTAGCGTTGCTGCCCCTGGCCTTCTCCACCGGATATTTCAAGGCATTCAAGCCTATCTTGGTATTGGTCGCCGCAATCAGGTCTATGCCACAAACCTCTGCAATGCGTAGGAGATACACAAAAGTATCCGCCAGCTCGTGGCCAATTTCGGTCTTGCGCGCCTCATCCATGGTCACGCTTTCCTGCGCGCTATCCCACTGGAAATGCTCAACCACTTCCGCTGCCTCCACAATCATGGCCATGGCCAGGTTTTTGGGCGTGTGAAACTGCTCCCAATCCCGCTCTTGCACAAATTGCTGGATGCGGGCGCGTAACTGATCTATTGAATCTTCGGCTTTAACTTGCGTCACTGGGTTTCTCCTTGCGGTTGGAACCCGCCACCATTTTCACTTCAAACAAACGACATTCCAGCGGGCCATTGAACAAGGGCGTGCGCTTGCTCGGTGCCAGCCGCATGAGTTTGGGCATGCGCAGGTCATTGGTGAGGAAGTAGGCGTTCCAGCCAGCGAATTTTTTTCTTTAATGCTTCGCCCATTTTTGGTACAAGGCAGCCAGGTCTTCGTCCTCGCCTATGCGTACGCCATAAGGCGGGTTGGCAATCAGCACGCCTTCGGGCGTGGGTGGCACCACCGCGGTGAATTCGGTATGCGCCAATTGCACTGCTTCCAGCAGGCCTGCCTCTTGCAGGTTCTGGCGGCTGATGCGCACGGCGCGCAAGTCCATATCGCTACCGTACAGGCGCTGGAAGGTCACAGGTTTGGCTCTGGATTGGGCCTGTTTGAGCAGAGACTGCCAGGCACCTGAATTGAAATTTTTCAAGCGTTCAAAACCAAAACCACGGCCACTGCCCGGGGCAATGTCCAGAGACATCATGGCTGCTTCCAGCAGAAAGGTGCCGCTGCCACACATGGGGTCCAAGAGCGGCGTGCCGGGCTGCCAGCCACTGAGTTTCAATATGCCAGCCGCCAGGTTTTCACGGAGAGGCGCTTCTATGCTGGCACGGCGCAGGCCACGCTGATAAAGCGGCTGGCCAGAGGTATCGAGGTAGAGTTGATAATCTTCTGCTGCTAGATAGGCATGCAGGCGCACCTGCGGCTCACGGGTATCAATATAGGGGCGGCTGCCGACTGCCTCGCGGAAGCGGTCACAGACTGCATCCTTGATACGCAGGGTGGCAAACTCCAGGCTTTTGAGCGGACATTTAACGCCAGTAACCTTGACCATGAAGTCTTGCTTGACGTCAAACCACTGCGGCCAATCTATTTTATAGGCGCCTTGGTAGAGTTCGTCCTCATTGCTGTATTTGCCCTTACCCACTTGCAGCAGAATGCGCGTGGCAATGCGGCTTTCGAGGTTGGCGCGGTAACACACCAGCATATCGCCAGCAAAGCCCACTCCACCATCGGTAGGCTGAATCTGCCGGGCATTGAGGCTTTTCAGTTCCGCCTCCAGCAGCGCTTCAAGGCCGCGTGGGCAGGTGGCAAAAAATTGATGGTGCATATGGTTTCCGTCTGGCGTTATGTTGGCTTGCTTATAGTAACCGCAAGGCCATTGAGTGTGAGCTTTGGCAATTCAGCTTTGAGCTGAGCATGCTGATATTTATGCTTGCAGATTCTGCTGTGTAGGTCCGGCTTCAGGATTCCAGCAACAAGCGGTTGCTGGTGCTGGGGTTGTGTTCACGCAAGCGCTCGACAAACTCCAGAAACTCAACCTTATGCTCGGCTTCCAGTGCCTTGGCCCTTACGCGCAAAGTACTCCAGCGCAGGTCTGTAGGCGCGCGCTTGAAACCAAACACCACAACATTGCCCGGCCTGCCTGTAGGCATGACCAAAATGCGACCATGGAAGCTGGTTTCTATGCGCTGCAAGTAAACATCATAGTTCTTGTCGCTACCCCATAGATTGATGGCGCACATGCCATCCAGGGTAATGGCCTCGGCGCAGGAATCGAAATAGTCTTGCGAGCAGAGTTCCGCGGGCAAGCCGCTGCTGCCAAAGGCATCCATCATCAGCATGGAGGTGGTGGCGGGATTATCCCGCAAGAAAGCCACCGCATCGCCTTCTATGATCTCAAAGCGTTCATCGTTTTCAGGTGTGAGAAAGTGACTGCGCGCCACTTCAATAATCCTGGGGTTGATCTCCACCACACGCGTCTTCATGGCGGGCAAGTGATGATAAATATATTTGGGGATAGACCCGCCCCCCAGGCCCAGCACTACCAGGTCTTTAGGTTGCTTCTGAAACAACAGAAACACCATCATGCCACGTGAGTAGCGCAGCTCCAGCGCATAAGGGTCTTTAACCCGCATGGAGCTTTGTATGGTGTCTGAGCCCAAGTGCAGGGAACGCACGCCATCCAGCTCACTGACATCCACACTGTCTTCACTGGTGATGGCTTTGTGTATGCTGCGCGCAATCTTGCGCCCTACTCTGAACATCAGGCGGCCTCGCTTTCTACAGTTGCTGCCTGCTCAACCGCCTTGAAGCGGCTATCCAGTTCAACCAGCAAGGTGTCCACTTTCTGGATCTCAATCACAACGCGGCTGCCAGAAGGCAGCTCGGGCATGCCATGCACCTTGACCATCAGCGGCATATTGTCTACGCGTACCAAGTTCTCGCGCCAGACCGTAGCTGCCACCTCTTTGATATCTTCCTGCAGCAGATATTGCAGACACCAGTAGCGCTCCATACGGCCCTGGAATTCATTGTAGGCATTGTAGGTCTGGTCAAAGTTGCGCATCACCACCGCCAGCTCGTCGCTGTTCTGTTTGTAGCTAGGCTCTTCTTGATTGACGACCGCAATGATCTGACGCTGATTGACCAGATCGACCGCACGGCGTAATGGCGAGGTGCTCCAGCTATATTGATTCACACCCAGGCCTTGATGCGGCTCGGCCTTGACGGTCATATACACCTTGCCGCCATTCTGCGCGCGGTAAATGCCAGGCACATTGTGTTCAGCCAGCAAACCACCCCAATGACTGTTGGCTTCTATCATCAGCTCAGCCACCAGTTTATCCATGGGTGAGCCACGCGGCGGCTGATGATGCTGACCTTGCCGTCTTTAACGTAGAAGTTGTAATCCAGCTGGACTGGACGTGTAGGATCATATTTGCCCCTGCCTTTTTCCAGCGACTCAGCCAGTTGGAACAGGAACACCAGCTTTTGCCAATAAGGATGGCCGCTATCCTGCTCCAAGGTGTTTTCGTTGAAGTAAGGCTCTAGCGTGTCATGGCGCAGATTAGCCACCACCTTGATTTGCTCCACCTTGGTCTGACGCTGCAAGATACTCAGGTCTGGTGCCACGTCGAGATAGAGGGACAATGCAGGTCGCCACTCGCCTTCATTCAGGCTGAAAGGCTGTATCGCCACTTCCGGCAGCATGGTGATCTTGTTGCCTGGCATATAAACCGTGGACAAACGGTGCAACGCCACCGCGTCCAATGGGCTATCGGGCAGAATGCCCAGCGCAGGTGCGGCAATATGAATACCCACACGGGTCACGCCATCGGCCAGCGCTTGCAGAGAGAAAGCATCATCAATTTCGGTCGTGGTGCTGTCATCTATGCTGAAAGCCTCCACTTCCGCACGTGGCAGATCTTGCGGCTCAACTGGCGGCTCAATCTCGGGGAAACCACAGCCTTCAGCAAAGTATTCGCGCAGGAAAGCGCCCAGGTGATAGTCATGAATGGAAGCAATAGCCCCGCACTGCTCCAGCACTCTTACCTGATGCTGGTTGGTTTCAATCGCGGCTTGCTCCAGCGCCTTCCACTCCAGAGTGTTCTTATCAGGATCATAGAGCAAGGCATCCATTCTGGGCTTGAACTCTTCAGGTAGCTTGCCGCTCTTTAGCGATTCTACAAACTGCGCCACTTTCTCGGCTTGCAGGCGCTTTTTCTCTAGCCCTGCCAGAGCTGCTTGCAATGTTTCTTCCGGAGCGGCTTTGTATCTACTTGCCCTTGCGATAAAAATACATGGGCGCACTGTGCAAACGCACAGCGATGGCGGCAGATTGCAGAGGCGTGGGCTTGGGGCCGTAGTATTCAACGGCCAGCTCTTCAAAGCCAAACTCATCCTCACCGCTGCATTCCCACAAGAAAGGAATATCCAGGCCTTCAGCCTCGGCATTGGCGCTTTCCAGAAAACCCGCCAAGGCTTGGTCAAAACGCATCAGCACATTGGCTGATTTGATTTTGGAGCGCTTGCCGGAGATAGACTCAACCTGGAGTGAGCCGGGATTCTCGGCCATGATGGAGGCAACCTTGAAGTTACCTTCTTCTTCAAATAATACGTTCATAACTCTGCTTTTTGTCCGCGTCCAGTTGACGACACGGGTTGATTGTCTGTAATTTAGCGCCTATGCATAACGCCGAACGAATGATACATGAGATTGGGCAGCGCCCGACCTCGTCGCGTGTTGCGGTACTGAATGTGCTGCTGGATACGGAAAACCCCCTCACCCACAATGAACTGCTGCACACCCTGACCCAGGAAGCACCGTTTGACCGGGTCACGCTTTACCGGGTGCTGGACTGGCTGGTGGAGTGCAATCTGGTGCACCCCATCATGGGTGAAGACCGTGCGCGGCGCTTCCAGCTCACGCAACGCAATGCCAAGCACCACCACGCTCATTTCCAGTGTACGTCCTGCGGCAAGATGTTCTGTCTGGACGAGGTCAAACCGCGGATTCCCAACAGTGTGCCTTCGCATTTCACCGTAGAGTCGGTAGAGCTCAATATCAAAGGCCAGTGCGACCAGTGCAATACTGGACGTAACAAGAAATTGACTGGCATTGCTATCAGCGCGGCTTAAGGCATCCCTGCCTTGAGCCAGGCGTTGCAATCTGCAACTTCCTGCAAAGAAATCCCCAGGCATTATAAACCAGCCTGACTGTCCACCTTCCCTAATCCACACATAAAACTGCTTGCATGGCCCACCACCATGCCATTGCAATTGATGATTGCAATCGATTTCACATGGCCCTAAAATGCAACTTAGTTGCATAAAATGCCGCATTGAATAAGACTTTTACACCTTAGACCTATCATCTGCAATGTTTGCACTTGTTATCTGGATACTGCCATGAATACTACTTCTCCCTCGTCCCGATTGCCCGTCACCGTGTTGTCCGGCTTTCTTGGCTCAGGCAAAACCACACTGCTCAACCACATTCTCAATAACCGCGAGGGCAAACGTGTTGCCGTGATTGTGAACGATATGTCCGAGATCAATATCGATGCGCAATTGCTACGTGATGGTGGAGCGACACTTTCGCGTGCCGATGAAAAGCTGGTAGAAATGAGCAATGGTTGCATCTGCTGCACCTTGCGTGAGGATTTACTGGTTGAGATTCGGCAACTGGCGCTGGAAGAACGCTTTGACTACCTGCTAATTGAATCTACAGGCATTTCTGAGCCTTTGCCTGTGGCAGAAACCTTTACTTTCCGCGATGAGCACCATGCTTCACTCTCGGACATCGCGCGTCTGGATACCATGGTGACGGTGGTGGATGCCTGCAATTTCCTACGGGATTATTGCTCGTACGACACGCTTGCTGCCAGAGGTGAATCTATGGGCGAGGATGACCAACGTACGGTGGTGAACTTGCTGATTGAGCAGGTGGAGTTTTGTGATGTCATTGTGCTCAACAAGACCGACCTGGTGACGGCTGATGAACTGGAGCGCTTGCAGGCAATATTGCATGGCCTCAACCCACGCGCACGCATTGCACACAGCCAGTTTGGCAAAGTGTCGCTAGACCAGGTTTTGAATACTGGATTGTTTAACTTTGAACAGGCGCAGGCCTCGCCGCGTTGGTTGCAGGAATTACGCGGTGAGCATGTGCCAGAAACCGAGGAATACGGCATAAGCAGCTTTGTCTATCGCGCGCGCCGTCCTTTTCATCCCACGCGGCTTTGGCAGTGGATCAATAGTGCATGGCCAGGCGTGATACGCTCCAAGGGCTATTTCTGGCTGGCCACCCGCCCGGATCATTGCCTGCTGTGGTCACTCGCCGGGGTTGTCAGGCAGCACGAGCCTGCAGGTTTCTGGTGGATTGCTACCCCAACCACCTTATGGCCCACGGATGCGGAATCCCTTGCCTGATCAAAGCCAAATTTGATCGACACTATGGTGACAGGCGGCAGGAGATCGTGATGATAGGCATAGACATGGATCAAGAGGCTTTAAGCCAAGCATTTGACCACTGCCTGTTGAGCGATGAGGAGCTGGCTTTGGGCATGACTGGCTGGGCACAATTGGCAGACCCATTCCCTGCCTATAGCGTATAAAGACTATGCAGCGCGTTAGCCGGGCAAGATATCTTAATAAAATTTCATGCTCACTAAAATTTCATGCTCAATAAGCTAGCCGCATGCTGTCATGGTGCAATGACAAGCTCTTAAGTTAAAATTCTCCAAGCCGCGCTATCAGCGCGGCAATTTCATCAAGGATAGACTTCATCATGACGCTGGACCCCCGCATTCCGGTCACGCTGCTCACCGGTTTTCTAGGCAGCGGCAAAACCACACTGCTGAATCAATTGCTCAACCACAGCGGCATGAAAGACACCGCCGTCATCATCAATGAATTGGGCAGCACCGGGCTGGATCATATTCTGGCGCGCACGGTAGAAAGCCAGCATATTGCCGACAATACGGTGTTACTGGAGTCTGGCTGCCTATGCTGTACGCTCAGCAACGAGTTGGCCGATACCATGCGCGATCTATTCTTCAAGCGCCAACTAGAGGCCATTCCACGTTTCACGCGCCTAGTGATTGAAACCACAGGCATGGCAGACCCCGGCCCCATACTCTCCAACCTGCTCAATGAGCCAGTAATTTCCTCTACTTACCGCCTTGATGCCGTAGTAGTGACCATAGATAGCCTGTACGGCTTGCAACAGATACGCGATCAAGGCGAGGCACGCAAACAAGCGGCCGTTGCCGATGTGCTGCTGCTGACCAAGAGCGATCTTGCCAACGATGAACAGCTGGATGTGTTGTCGCATGCGCTACATGCCCTCAACCCCGGCGCCACGCAATACCGTATCAGCCACGGCAATATAGACCCGGCCGCGATTATTGATGCCGGGCTGTTTGACCCCAGTGGCAAACAAGCCCAGCCCCAGCGCTGGCTACGTGCGCCTACCCGCACCAAGGCGGCGCGCGGCATGTTGCCGCAATCGGTACATGAAGATGATATTGTCAGCTTCACCGTCACCATGCCCAAGCCCCTGACCTGGGGCCAATTGGAGCCTGTGCTGCAATGGCTGTGCAGCACCTTTGGCGAGCAACTGCTGCGCTTGAAGGCATAGTCCACGCTGAGGATGCGCCAGCCCCACTCGCCGTGCATGCCGTGCAGCACACGCTTTACCCGCCCAATTTGCTTGAAGGCTGGGATGAAGAAGAGCCGATTACGCGCTTGGTGTTGATAGGTAAAGGGCTGGATGAGTTGAAGATTCGTGATGCACTGATGCAAATTTGAAGCACAGTTAAAATTAAACATCGCAGGTACAAGCCTGCCATGTTTAATTCCTGCCTCTAATCCTGACGCGGCAGTGCCTGCAACAAGTGACTCAAGCTCGCAGGCACATCATCTTGCATAATAAATACTAGACGGCTGATACTGTCTTCCCCCTGCCATGTCGTCAGCACCTGTGGTGCATGCAATACATGTTGTACCCGGTGCAGCGCCAGCGGGGCTGCTTCTCCCTGCACATGGAATATACCTTTAAAGCGCAGCAGCCCTACCTCGGCATAATCGCGCAAAGCAGCTTGCCAGTGCTCAAACTCTGCACGGGTCAATGGCTGGGGCAGCTCCAGGCTTAGCGTGGTTTTATTATTGAGATGACCATGTGTTTGGTCATCGGCATGAAGTAGCCCCTGCGCTGCTGCCAGTGATTGCAGCCAGCGCGGGAAACCCTCAGCATCCTTGCCGCTGGCAAACAGCCACGCCGGGTTCACACTATCTTCCAGCACATAAACACTGGCAGCAGCGTTGTATTCACTCAGCACCTCTCGCAAGTCCGCTACTGCTGCTTCAGGCACAAGGTCAGTTTTGCTGATCAGCACAAGGTCTGCCAGTGCCAGTTGCTTACGCGCCTCCGCATGCTTTTGCAATGTGCCTAGCCCCAATTGCGCATCCATCACCACGGCGATGGTATCTAGCTGGTAAAGCGCCGCGAGGTAAGCATCCTGCATTAGCGTATGCAAAATAGGTACGGGGTCAGCCAGGCCGCTGGTTTCTATCACCACACGGCGAAACTGGCGTTTCCCCTGACGTGAAAAACGCCAGGAAACATCTTTAAGTGTTTGTTTGAGGTCGGTACGCAACTGGCAGCACAGGCAACCATTGCTCAGTTCCACCACCGTAGTGGTATCGGCTTGATGCGCCACCAGTAAATGATCCAGCCCAACGGCACCAAACTCATTGATGATCACCAGCGTATCGGCCATTTCTGGGTGGGATAGCCAGCGATTGAGCAAGGTGGTTTTGCCACTGCCGAGAAATCCGGTGAGCAGACTGATGGGCAGGCGTGCGGGTGGCTCTTGCATAATAGTATCTGGCATATTTGATTCACATTGCTAAAGGCAGGCATTGAGGTCTAAAGTAGCTTGATATGAGGCTGAGTCGGCGAATTCCTACTTGGCTTTCAGTGTAGTCTGATATTACCGTTTGCGGGGAATGCGTATTCTCCACCTCAGACACATCAGCAAAACCGCTGTCTCCACTCAAATCAAAAAAGGGAAAACATCATGTCCAGCATCATAGGTCTACTGATCCTCATCGCCGACATCTACGCCATCATCAAGATTATCCAAAGCTCTGCTGACACGGTAAAGAAAATCCTCTGGATTCTTGGCGTGCTGATATTCCCCGTGCTGGGTCTGATTGTCTGGTATCTCGCTGGCCCAGGCAGCAAAAACAACTAGAGTAGCATTGAGTACTCAAAACGTTTTTCCACCCGGCATATGCAACTGCTTAAGCTGGGTGGCAAGCAGCACTGTTTTTACTTTCTCAAATCGGGAACAAGACCATGATTGTGACTTTCTCTACCGCACGCTATAGCGACATCATGTTGTTTGGCGATATCGCCAAACAGATGTTGCACCTGATGGGTCATAGCGGCACTATCCCCGGTGCCATACTGGCGGCCGATGTACCCGCAGCCCTGCAACGCCTGCAACAAGGTATTACAGGCGCGCCCAGCCCGGCTGCAACAGCTGATGATGCAGAAACCGAGCAGGCCACACATATAGACCTCAAAACCCGTGCCCTACCCCTGGTAGAACTATTGCAATCGGCCATTAGCAACAATAGCGATGTTTTGTGGAAATAAGTTGTTTAAAGCCCGAGTCTGGCCAAGCTTAGTGCTTGATCCAGAGTTCTATTGGATCACCTTGAGTTTGCCAGTACACTGCTTTCCATGAACAACGCCGAATTCCACACCAAAACCTTTATCTTCCTGCTGATTGCAGTGTCTATCGCCCTGGTGGTGATACTGCTGCCTTTTTATGGCGCGGTATTCTGGGGGGTTATTCTCTCTATATTATTCACGCCGCTGTATAGACGCATGTTGGGCCTGACCAACAACCGAAAAAATCTTGCTGCCATTGGCACGCTGCTGCTTTGCGTGCTGATTGTAATTGTGCCTGTCACCTTGATCGCCAGCTCACTGGTGCATGAGGGTGCGGCGCTGTTCCAGAAGATCAAATCAGGCGAAATCAATCCTGCGCAGTATTCACAGGAAATCTTCACTGCTCTGCCCGCCCCGCTGCATAGCGTGCTGGATAGGCTGGGCCTGAGTGATGTTGGCACCTTCCAGGAGCGACTATCTACCACTGCCATGCAGGCCAGCCAGTTGCTGGCGACCAAGGCCTTGAGCATAGGGCAAAACACCTTTGAGTTTGTGGTTGGTTTTGCCGTCATGCTTTATCTGATGTTTTTCTTGCTGCGTGACGGTGCCAGCCTCTCCATGCGCGTCAAGCAGGCCATTCCGCTCAGTGCCGAGCACAAGCGTCATTTGTTCAACAAGTTCACCACCGTGATCCGTGCCACAGTCAAAGGCAATATTCTGGTGGCTCTGACACAAGGTGCGCTTGGCGGTTTGATATTCTGGATTCTGGGTATTCAGGCTGCCTTGCTGTGGGCTGTGATCATGGCATTCTTGTCCTTACTACCCGCCGTGGGCGCTGGGCTGATCTGGGCCCCGGTAGCGGTTTATTTCCTGGCCACAGGTGCGCTCTGGCAAGGTTTCACCTTGATTGCCTTTGGCGTATTTGTGATTGGCCTGGTGGATAACATTTTGCGCCCTATTCTGGTGGGCAAGGACACCAAGCTGCCTGACTACGTGGTGTTGATTTCCACACTGGGCGGCATGGCGGTATTTGGCCTCAATGGCTTTGTGATAGGCCCGCTGATTGCGGCCTTATTCATTACCTTGTGGGATATTTTTGGCAGCTCCAGAAGTATGGACAAAACCTAGGGTTAAATAACCGTGAGATAAAACAAGGGCTGGTTTGCACCAGCTTGTGTTTTCTAGCAAGCATGACCGTCAGTGTTGCCTGCCTCTTAGCTCAGTGCATGCTGCTTCCAGAAGTTAGCCACATCCGCCAGACTGCCATTGAAACTATCCCTATCTACAGGGCCTATGCCAGCCATGCTATGCGGCTCAGGCCCCAGAGTACCGTCGGTATACTGCAGCAGAGCCCAATCACTCCAGATATCACTGAGATAGCCAAAGTTGGATGAATAGAATGCCTGCCATAGCGGACATTGCCCTAAGTTACCCAAGTTTTTCTCATCCTTAAGCATGTCCAGCATCCAATAGCCGCCATAGATAACTGGATAAACACCAGTGGCCTGCTTGAACAAATCGATCAACTCGACCAACTGCTGCTGCGACATACTGCCCTGCTGGCTATCTGGGTTTAGCTCCCAATCGAGGCAAGGCAGTACCTGAGCGCTACCAAATGGCTTGATTGCAGCGAGGAAGTGATCCAGCTGCTGTTGCACTGGTGCCGCAGTGGCAAAATGATATGCACCTATATATAGCCCCAGCGCCCTGGCCTGCGCCACGCGCACACCATATTGGGGATCAATATAATCAGTATGTTGGGTGGCCTTATGTATCATGCCAACCAAGCCAGCCGCCTGGGCCTGCTTGAAATCGACATTGAGATTGTGGTGGCTCAAATCCACAAAGGCATTAAGCCCGGGAATAGTAGTACTCAATTGACACTTACCTCCAGCATGGGGGATGTTCCCAAGGTCAACACCGCATTGGTATTGAACGGCAGCGGCTGATTATTGGCACTGTGGCCAAACAGGTTTTCAGCTCGCAGTACGGCAATGCCTACCTGCTCCAGCTTGGTGGCAAAGCGATTCTGTATATACTCAAACTGCATTTCAATTTCAGCTGGGTTGGGGTGGCCGCCTGTTTGCACAAAGTTGCCAAACATCACCGCCTTGGCCTTGAGCACCATGTCCGAATACATAAAGCCATCCAGAATACGCGACAGCTCGCCAGGGTTAAGTGCCACAGATTCAATGAACAAAATGCCATTATCGGTATCAGGCATGAACAAAATCGTACCTTTCATTGCCGAGAGCAACAGGCTGTTACCGCCCACGACCCGCAGGCCATCATGCACCCCAGGGGTATGTGCTACGGTGTTGAGCGGCGTCAGGGGGTAGCGTAAGGTGGTTTGCTCACCGCGCAATACCTTCAGCGTTTCTTCAATATGGTTCTGGTTCCAGGCAGGCTCAATATCGCCATTGGCGCCTAACTCTATGCTGTGCAAGGTGGGCCAGTTCCACACATGATTGAAGAAGATATGCAGCGCCGTAACATCGCTATAGCCAATAATGGGCTTGACGCGCGCAGGTGGCTTGAGTTGCGCCAACAAGGGCAGTAACTCCGAGCCCCAACCGCCGCCAAGAATCGCCCAAATGGCCTTGGAGTCAGAATTCAGGGCCTGCTCTATAAACGCGACACGTTTTTCTGCGGTGTTTGCCGCATTCAGCGGGACTGTGGGCGCAATCAGGCCATCGGGGATATTGACCTTGATATCCTTGTCTGCGAAATAGGCCTTGATGGCGGCTATGTTTTGTTGCGGGTTAGCCGGTGGGGATGAAGGGGCGATTACATCTATGGTGTCCCCCGGCTTGAGGAAATCCCAATGCAATTTTGTAACACTGCTTGGCGGTTGTGCGGACATGTTGTGCTCCTGCTGGTTGGCTATCAAGCTGCTTGTAAGTGGGATGGTATAAAGCGCTGAATAAACAAAAGGTGATAAAACCTCTTATTCGCAAAAAATATACAATAGTAAAATTATTGACGCAAGCGGTTATTTACCAGCCTGGCAGCAGGCAGCAGAAGCTAATGGCGAATAGGACTGATCCAGCGCTGGAACAGTCCCTATGGTTCTTGAATATCTTGAGATTTTGAAAGGCTGGATCAGGCCTTGAGTTGAGCTTGGCGCAGGTTTTGGCGGTTTGTCTGCTTAGCAGTGAGAGGTTTTTGCAATTGCTGCTTTACTTTGACCCAGGCAAGCAGCATCAAGCCACCGAACATCAGTAGGCATAGTTCAAACCCCAGGCTGGTGCCATCACCATGCTGCCAGAAATTCCATATGCCAGGCGCGCCCCTAGCCCATGAAAATACTGGCAGCACTAGACATAAAATGCTGGCTAGGCACAACTGTTCTTTCCAGGCGCACATCGGTTTACGCAACAATGCATGCAGCAGACTGAACAACCAGGTGAACAGAAACGCTTTCATCTCCCACCCTGCCCGGCTTTCCATTACCACAGGCAAAGCACGATTAGCCCAGAAATATACCAGCACCGCATTGATACTCCCCATGACCGCTGTGACGTTGAGGGCTTCTATCAATCGGTACACAGGCTTGCTCCAACTGCCAAACTCGTTTTCTGGACGCTTGCGGCGCTTGATGGTGAACAGAATCAAACCCGTGGCAATCAAACCGCAACTGACCAGACCCGCAAAGAAATACAGCCAGGACATCACCCAGCCGCCAAACAAAGCCATATGGATACCGACAAATCCACGATAAACATAGGTCGAATCCCGCCATGCAGTTTGTGTGCCCAAGTGCTGACCTGTGACCGCACTGAAAGCCACATGATCCGCCACGGCAGAAATACGTCTATCCAGATTCTGGAAAAACTCCACCACTGCCCCTGCATTGCCGCCATTTTGTATCGTCAACCAGCCTATGCTGTGTATGGCGGCCTCAGCCTCTGGCAACAGGCTGGACACTCTGATCATGTCCGCGCTTGTGTCTTGATAAGGCTGTTCAAATGACTGTACGGCATCCGCACGCAGATCACGGGGATTGTCATAAACCGCCTTGATACCCCAGGGCATAAAAGTATTGGGCTGCATGACCAATCCGGTATAGGTAATCATGAGCAAAAAAGGCAGAATCAACACCCCAGCCAGATTATGCGCATCCAGCCATGAACGTTGTGCCGAGGCGCTTCTGCGGAAAGTAAAAAAGTCCTTGAAAATACGTTTGTGAATGACGATACCGCTGATCAATCCGACCAGCATCACCACAGCGGCTAGACCCACTATCAGTGTTCCCGTTAACCCTGCCAGCAGGGTGTAGTGAAAATGCGTGAGCAGTGCGCCCCCTTCTGTTTCCCGCGCATGCACAGATTCGCCAGTCTGGGGATTCAACAATACCTCTTGCCATTCGCCCTTATCGCGCCAGCGTACCTCCAAAGTTGCATGGTTTTCAGAGATGGGCGCAATCATCCAGTTACTGCCTTTTTCCCGCTTGGCGTGCTGCTCTAGGTAAGCCTGGGCCATATCCAATTGCTGTGCCAAGCTGACCTCGGCACTGGCAGTATTCACGCTAGCTTCCGGCTGCATCCAGTGGCTGATGCTATGTTCAAACACCGCCATGGTCCCGGTAAGAAACACGGCAAACAACAGCCAGCCCAGATATAGCCCCAGCCAGGTGTGCAACCAGGCCATGGACAATGAAAACGTCTTTTTCACTTCAACACCCTTGCTAATACCAATAGGCCTAGCAGCATCAGCGCCAAACCCAGCACCCAGGCCCAGGCGCGCCATGCGCTGCGTACGGCAAAGGCCATCATCAGTATCACTACGAATATGGCATAGGGAAAAAACGTCCCCCAATACACTGCGTCCGCTCTATGCCCAGGCCATGCCGTCACCCAGAGCAGATTGGCCAGTACCATTAACGCATAGCCGCCTGCAAAGCCAGCCAGCACTCTGAGAAAAATATCAATGCCCGGCTTCATGGCTTGCTGGCTGACGCTTTTGCATCACGGCTGGAAAAACTACGCTGGCCGACAAAAAACTCCACTGCCCGAGCTGTCCCAGTCAACATGGCGGAGCCATGATTTTCACCCGGCTGTATATAAAAATGCGTATCCAGGGCTGAAGACGGCAAACCTTCCAGATCGGCCACAAGTTCAGTGGCCGCCTCCACCATACGTCTACGCTGCACATGCGCCTGCCTTTGCTCACCATTAGCCACATTTATGGGTGTTTGTTGCTCCAGGCTGCCTACCATCAACAGCAGGCGCTTGCCTGCCTGCTCAGGCAGCACCAGTTTCTGCCGCTCTTGCAGTATGTATTGCTGGTTCCACCAAATAGAGGGGCTAGAGGCGATATAGGTCTGGAAAGCCTCGGGTTTGGTAAACAGCACATGCAGGCTGAACAAGCCACCATAGGAGTGGCCGTACAAAGCTTGCTTGGCAGTGTTGATAGGTAGCTCGGCCTGCAACTGCGGCTTGAGTTCGTTTTCTATGAAGCGAGGAATTTGTCCGCACCGCCCTGGCGCGGAGCGCGGGTGTCGCCAGTATTACTTATATCAGGCGCGGGCGGCGTGTAATCCTCCGCGCGTGCCACTTCATCTAGCAAGCCTTTGGTGGTGTAGCCTATGCCCACCACAATAGCCGGAGTTACGCCTGTAGCATCGCGGCGCTGGGCTTGCCCATGAACCAGCATGGATAAGGGTGCAAACATGGTATTGGCATCCAGCACATAAATTACTGGATAACCTTCTGCAGGTGCAGTGCCTGCAGGTTTGTACAAGAAAATTCGGTAGGTCTTGCCAGTATTGGTCGAGACGATATCGCGCTGCTGGGCGATAGGTAGCGTGGCTTCATGCCAGGCAGTTTCATCCGCTGCATGAACAATGGAGGCCATATGGCCCAGGTTTGCAGCACCGCCACAAGAAATAAAGGAATGAGCTTCATCTGTACTTCCAATAAAAAACGGTTGGCTACTTGTTGGCAGCCAACCGCTTGTTGCAGATTACCAGTTGTACTTCAGCGTGGCGTTGACCACTCGGCCAGAACCATAGTAGCAGGCACCCAGACCAGTACAGGTGGTGACAAACAACCTGTCGGTCAGATTGCTAGCATTGACGGCAAACTCAGCCCCGGCATAACCCAGCGATTTCAGGTTGTAGCGTACCGCCGCGTCATAAGTCGTATAGCCATCGGTATGCAGGAAGGGATTATCCGTAGGACCAACACGACTTGCTGCACCATAGGCATCGCCTACATAACGCGCACCCAAACCCAGGCTCAGGCCATCAAGATAACCAGAGGTAAAGGCATAGTTACCCCAGAGTGAGGACATATGCTTAGAGACCTGCGGCACAGCGCTACCCTGGATTTCAGTCGTACTGCTGCTGTTAGTGATCTCGCTATCCATATAGGTATAGCTAGCCAATAAACTGAGTTGATCCGTGATCTGAGTTTTGGCTTCCAGCTCGACACCGCGTGTTCTGGCATCTACTTGGGTATAGCAAGTGTTGTTAGAAACGGTTTGAGGGCAGTTATTCGTACCCGATGTCACCATACGGTTATCCTGCTTCAACTCATAGACGGCAGCACTGATCATGCTCTTGCTGCCGGGTGGCTGATACTTGATACCCGCTTCATACTGCTTGCCTTGCACTGGCTTCACCGTGGCGTTATTCGCCATGCCTACCCCCATCAAGCCAGGATCAAAGGAAGTGGAATAGCTGATATACGGCGCAAGCCCATTCTCAAACAAGTAGACAGCGCCAGTACGCCAGGTGAAAGCATGATCATTAAAGCCTTCACGGCGGTTATTCAAGCCATTGGCCAGCATATTATCGAAGTAGTCATAGCGACCACCCAGGCTAAAGCGCCATTGACCAAGCGCGGCCTGCTCTTGAACATAAGCACCAGTCTGCTTTTGATCTGCATCCTGACGCCAGGCATCTGTCATGGCGTAAGTGCCAGCACTGGTATACACCGGGTTTAACAGCGAGAGGCTGGTGGCAGTACCATTGCTACGCGTGTTTTGCCAGTTGAAACGCTGGGCATCCAGGCCCAGCAACACCGTGTGCTTGAGGTCGCCTGTGGCAAAATCTGCCTGTAACTGGTTATCCACGCTCACGCCTTCAGCCTCGCCCACGCCCATGGTGGAGCGACGTGGGAATACAGCCTGATTAACGCTGTATTGACCGCCGATAACTGATTTATAAGTATTTTCTATGCTGACATAGCGCAGGTTCTGGTGGAATTTCCAGGTATCGTTGAAGCGATGATCAAACTCCCAGCCAACTGAGGACTGCTCTCTATCATAAGTGTTCCAGTCCTTGTCGCCATAGAAAGTGTCTCTGTCCAGGCGGCCACCTATCGCAGTATTAAATGCGACGGTGCCGTAATAAGGCAGGAACTGGAAGGTGGCACCGCCTTTGTCACGTTGGTATTGCGCCAGCAAGGTCAGACTGGTGTTATCGGAAATCTGCCACAACAGGCTGGGGGCAAAATAGGTGCGCTCCAGGTCGTTATGCTTGATCTGTGAACCACCATCGTTGTAGGAGCCTACCAGACGGAACAGTACGGACTGGTCATCGGCCAGGCTGCCACCAATATCGAAAGCAGCTTTGTATTGATCAAAGCTGCCGCCTTGAATACGGACTTCATTGATCTGATGCGCTGTTGGACGTTTGCTGACCAAGTTGATCATGCCGCCAGGAGTAATCTGACCATAGACAGCCGCCGATGGGCCTTTGAGCACTTCCACGCGTTCCAGGCCGAAATTGTCAAAGGTGGCTCGGTTCCACATCCCACCTGCTGGCAGTTTGAGGCCATCCTGGAACAGGTTGGAAATCCCAGCATCAGCTTCCATACCGCCCTTGATACCGCGTATGGAATAACTATCCGCGCGGCTATCCATGCCGCCGACTTCGGAGCGCACGCCTGCCGTATAGGCAATGGCCTCATTCAGGGTTTGCGGATTGCGATCCTCCAGCTCTTTGCGATCGATGACGGAAATAGACTGCGGAGTCTCAACCAGAGCGGTATCAGTCTTGGTTGCACCCTTGCTGTTTTTGACCGCATAACTGCTGTATTCATCCTGCTGCTTGCTGCTTTTTACAGAAACTTCTGGCAGCACGGCATCATCAGCACTAGCTGGCATGGCGAACATGGCAGCGACCAACATACAGACCAGCTTGGGCCGCATCACCAATGAGGATTGCTTCATTATTTTTTCCCTGATAAAAAAATCAGCGATTATAATGAAAATAGTTCGCAATACCATTTGATAATGCAAATTTGTTACAAAAATTTACAAAATACGTCCCTAGAACAAGGGCAAGGTAGGTGGCTGGGCTGAGGCTTTGGCGCGGGGTTTACGGTTGGGTTTTTTGCTAGCCTGCTGCGCATCGGCATTGGCCAGTTCGGCACTGAACAAATCCTGCTGCACAGGGAAAAGATCACCCTGCTCTTGCCAGACGATGAGCTCTGCGCGCAACTGGCTATCTATGCTGATTTCGCCGCGCGGTATGCAGCAGCAAGGCAGGATTTCATCGCTGGCAACAAAGGCCAGGGGTTGCTCCAGATAATGAACTTCGCCGCTAAGCATACGCACCCGGCACATGCCGCAGTAGCCGCCGCGGCATTGATACTCCACTTCATGTCCGGTGCGCTCCAGCCCATCCAGCAGGGTTTCGTGTGGATTAAGGCTGAAGCTGATGGACTGGCTGCGGACTAGGCTCACTATTCGGTTGGTTTAACGTCTGGTCAGTTGCTTAAGCGTGTGCTTAGCTTAAAGCTCGAAGTCGTTCAGATCATCTGCCGAAACTTCGGCGTCGATCTGGCCAATGAGGTAAGAGCTAAGCTCCACTTCCTGCGGCGCTACCTGTACGGTGTCGGAGGACAGCCAGGTGTTGATCCAGGGAATGGGGTTGCTCTTGGCATTGGGGAATGCAGGTGGCAGGCCGACCGAGGACATACGATTATTGGTGATGTACTCGACGTACTGGCAAAGAATATCCTTGTTCAAGCCTATCATGGAGCCATCCTTGAACAGGTATTCCGCCCATTTCTTCTCCTGCTCGGCCGCGTTTCGGAACATCTCAAAACTTTCCTGCTGCAGCTCAGCGGCAATCTCGGCAAACTCAGGGTCATCCTGGCCTGAACGCATGATGTTGATCATGTGCTGGGTGCCAGTCAGGTGCAGGGCTTCATCGCGCGCAATCAAGCGAATAATCTTGGCATTGCTTCCATCACCTTGCGCTCGGCAAAGGCAAACGAGCAGGCAAAGCTGACATAGAAACGGATGGCTTCCAGGATGTTGACGCTCATCAGGCAGCGATACAGCAGTTTCTTCAGCTCACGCTTGTTGACGGGTTTGATCTCGCCATTGATCTCGTGATCACCCTCGCCCAATTGCGAATAGATCATGGTCTGGTGAATCAAGTCATCGTAATAGGCCGAGATATCACTGGCACGGGCAACGATGTTTTCGTTGCGCACGATATCGTCAAAGATGATGGATGGATCAGAGACGATATTACGGATGATATGGGTGTAAGAGCGCGAGTGTATGGTCTCGGAGAAAGCCCAGGTTTCCACCCAGGTTTCCAGCTCGGGCAGCGACACCAGTGGCAGCAAGGCCACGTTGGGGCTACGGCCCTGTATCGAATCCAGCAAGGTCTGATATTTCAGATTGCTGATAAAGATGTGCTTTTCGTGCTCAGGCAGGTTCTGGTAATCAATTCTATCCTGCGAGACATCGACTTCTTCCGGACGCCAAAAGAAGGACAATTGCTTTTCGATCAGTTTTTCGAATACCGGATACTTCTGCTGGTCGTAACGCGCGACGTTGACCGGCTGGCCGAAAAACATCGGTTCTTCAAGCTGCTTATTATCGGTTTTGGAAAAAATGCTGTAAGCCATACTTCGGTCTCGCTATGGGGGATAGATGGCTGGCTGCCCTGAAGGCAGCCAGCGCTTCAATTAAATCTTGCAGGCACCACTGGCGCAGCCGTCATCTTCGGCCTCGGCACCACCCTCGCTCGCACCATCACGAGTGTTGTGGTAGTACAGAGTCTTGATGCCCAGTTTGTAAACCTGCAGCAAGTCCTTGAGCAGTTGCTTCATGGGCACACGGCCGCCCTCGAAACGCTTGGGGTCATAGTTGGTATTGGCCGAAATAGACTGATCGACAAACTTCTGCATGATGCCCACCAGCTTGAGATAGCCTTCGTTGTTGGGCAATTGCCATAGCAGTTGATATTGGCTACGTAGCGTATCAATTTCCGGTACTACTTGGCGCAAGATACCGTCCTTGGATTGCTTAACGGTCACCAAGCCACGCGGTGGCTCAATGCCATTGGTGGCATTGGCAATCTGGCTGGAGGTTTCCGAAGGCATCAGCGCGGTCAAGGTTGAGTTACGCAGGCCATGGGTCTTGATCTCACCACGTAGGGTTTCCCAATCCAGGTGCAGCGGCTCCTGGCAGATGCTATCAAGGTCTTTTTTGTAGGTGTCTACTGGCAGTATGCCCTGGGCATAAGTAGTTTCGTTGAAGGCGGAGCAAGGGCCGAATTCACGTGACAGCTGCACCGAGGCCTTCAACAGATAGTACTGAATCGCCTCAAAAGTGCGGTGGGTCAAGCCCAGCGCAGCATCGTCGGTATAGCCTGTGTTGTTCTTGGCCAGGTAGTAGGCATAGTTGATCACGCCTACACCCAGGGAGCGGCGCTTGTCTGTCGCATTCAGCGCAGCCTTCACCGGGTAATCCTGATATTCCAGCAACGCATCCAGTGCGCGCACTACCAGATCAGCCAGGCCTTCCAGTTCATGCAAATCTTCCAGCGCACCGAGGTTAAAGGCGGACAAAGTGCATAGCGCAATTTCGCCCTCTTCATCGTTGATATCGTTGAGCGGGTTGGTGGGCAGCGCAATTTCCATGCACAGATTGGACTGACGCACCGGAGCCTGCTTGGGGTCGAACGGGCTGTGAGTATTGCAGTGATCGACGTTCTGGATATAGATACGGCCAGTACCAGCACGCTCCTGCATCACCAGCGAGAACAGATCTACCGCAGGCAGCGTGCGCTTGCGTATGCTGCTATCGGCTTCGTATTGGGTGTAGAGACGCTCAAACTCATCCTGATCGGCAAAGAAGGCATCGTAAAGGCCGGGCACGTCATGGGGCGAGAACAGGGTGATATCGCCGCCCTTGATCAAACGCTGATACAGCAGGCGGTTGATTTGCACACCGTAATCAAGATGGCGTACGCGGTTTTCTTCTACGCCACGGTTGTTCTTCAACACCAGCAGCGATTCCACTTCCAGATGCCACAAGGGATAGAACAAAGTAGCCGCACCGCCACGCACACCGCCCTGCGAGCAGGATTTAACCGCGGACTGGAACAGCTTGTAGAACGGCAGGCAGCCAGTATGCTGGGCTTCGCCACCACGAATTTCGCTGCCTAGGGCACGAATACGGCCAGCGTTGACTCCTATACCAGCACGCTGGGAAACATATTTCACAATGGCACTGGTGGTCGCATTGATGCTGTCCAGGCTGTCATCACACTCAATCAGTACGCAGGAGCTGAACTGGCGTGTGGGGGTACGTACGCCCGACATAATGGGCGTAGGCAGGGAAATCTTGAACGTTGAGACCGCATCATAGAAACGCTTGATGTATTCCAGCCTGGTTTTGCCGCTGTATTTGGCAAACAAGCACATCGCCACCAGCACATAGAGGAATTGTGGGCTTTCGTAAATCTTCTTGGTGACACGGTTCTGCACCAGATACTTACCCTCTAGCTGCTTTACCGCAGCATAGGAGAAGTTCATATCGCGCCAATGGTCGATATGGCTGTTGAGTTCGTCGAACTCTTCGCGGCTGTAATCAGCCAGCAGGTGTTTGTCATACTTGCCCAGCTCGGTGAGCTTGCTGACATGGTCAAACAGATGAGGTGGCTCAAACTGACCGTAGGCTATCTTACGCAGATGGAAGATGGACAAACGCGCAGCTAGGTACTGGTAGTCTGGGGTATCTTCAGAGATCAGGTCGGCCGCAGACTTGATGATGGTCTCATGGATGGCATCGGTACGAATGCATCATAGAACTGGATATGCGACTTCAGTTCTACCTGCGATACAGAGACATTGTTGAGGCCCTGAGCGGCCCAATCAATCACCTTATGGATCTTCTCGAGATCAATAGGCTCCTGTCGCCCATCGCGCTTCGTGGCTTTCATGGATTCGTACTTGCTCATCGTGGCTCCCGGTCAGGAAGCAAGACATCCTATAACATGCGTACCGATACCCCATCGGCAGGTTTGCCTAGCAAACCCATGCGCATGAACCAGCAGACCGACAGCATCTGGACAATACCAGGACTAGCCAATCAGCCGAGGACACCCCGCCTCAAACATTATCAAATAAACCTACGGCAGGTTTCCTGGCTGCCGGATCACTGTTATCCATCGACCTTCCCGAGCTTGAGCCTACTAGCCCAGTGGTATTGTTGATGATGGAAAACTCCCCGGTTACAGTTGCGGGGGCAGCTGCGGTTTTCCAGGTGGTTACACCTGGCTCGCATTCCCTGTTCCCGATAGTGGCGGACGCCATATCGAGCACCGTAGTGGGAAGCACTATACCGCAATAAAATGGGGTAAGGTAGCTTGCAAAACACTACATATAGATATTTAAACTATTTACGTCTGTAGATGCCGGATTTATAAAGAGAAATTTTAGCGAAATTTTTTTACGTTTTTTCTGTCCATTTTCAGTAGTAAAAAATCCCAGAATAAGGTAGCCGACATGACAGATTCCTTGACCCCATCCCAACTACTCCCCGAAGACACCGCTACACCAGCCATTCAGCCGGTAACAGAACCCACACGTGGTGACATTGATGCCATGCCTGGCTTGGTATTGCTTGAGTTTGGTGCTGGCTGGTGCGGCTACTGCAAAGCGGCTCAGCCTTTGATCATGGAGGCCTTGAATAAAGATGCGCAGACACAACACGGCAAGCTCATGCATATCAAGATTGAAGATGGCAAAGGCAAGCGACTGGGGCGTAGTTTCAGCATCAAGCTCTGGCCGACCTTAGTTGCTTTGCTTAACGGCGTGGAAGTGGGACGTGTTGTGAGGCCACAGGATGCCAGGGAAATCCTGGACATCCTGCCACCCGCCTGAAAGTGACCTGGCCTAATCCCTGGCCAGCATTACAACTTCAGACATGTCTAGCTCAGACATGTTTAGTCAGCTGCAAACTCCTCGCGCAAGGCTTTGGTCACCTGCACCATATTAATCAGTGCCAGCCTGGTTTCTTCCCAGGCGCGGGTTTTGAGTCCGCAATCTGGATTAACCCATAGCCGCTCCACCGGAATCACCTGTATGGCTCTGCGCAGCAAGGCTTCAATCTCGGCAGTGCTAGGCACTCGCGGGGAATGAATATCGTAGACCCCTGGCCCTATCTCGTTGGGATAGGCAAACTCACCAAAACCATCCAGCAATTCCATATGCGAGCGTGAAGTCTCTATGGTGATGACATCAGCATCCATGGCGGCAATCGCTGGCAAGATATCGTTGAATTCCGAATAACACATATGGGTATGTATCTGCGTGCTGTCATGGGCCACACTGGCTGAGAGCTTGAATGCACGCACCGCCCACTCCAGATAGTGCTTCCACTCGCCGCCCTGCAATGGCAGGCCTTCACGGAAAGCAGGCTCATCAATCTGAATCACCTC
This sequence comes from Methylobacillus glycogenes JCM 2850, assembly GCF_000617925.1. Lineage (GTDB taxonomy): Bacteria > Pseudomonadota > Gammaproteobacteria > Burkholderiales > Methylophilaceae > Methylobacillus > Methylobacillus glycogenes. The sequence goes on along the minus strand of NZ_BAMT01000009.1, from coordinate 37,176 downwards.
TATGCCTGCACCTTGCAAATCATCCACCTCATCGCGTATCGCCAAAGCGAGTTGCAAGGCGGTCAGTTGGCGCGGCTGGTCATCGCGCACAAACGACCATTGCAACATGGTAACCGGGCCAGTGAGCATGCCCTTGACCGGGCGCGTGGTCAGCGACTGGGCATATTGCGCGGTAGCTACTGTCATGGGTGCAGGCCTATAAACATCGCCGTAAATCACTGGCGGCTTGACGCAACGCGAGCCATAACTCTGTACCCAGCCATGCTGGGTAAAGGCATAGCCCGCTAACTGCTCACCAAAATACTCCACCATATCGTTACGCTCAGCCTCGCCATGCACCAGCACATCAATATCTAAAGCTTCCTGCTCTTGTATGGCATGGGCAATATGCGCTTGCATTGCAGTTTCATACAGCGTTTGTGCCAACTCACCTTTTTTAAAGGCGGCACGGCTGGCGCGTATTTCTGCGGTTTGCGGGAAGGAACCTATCGTGGTGGTAGGCAATAAAGGTAAGCCCAGGCTAGCCGCTTGCACTTTGCGCCGTTCAGCATAAGGCTGCGCACGCTCCTCATTCAGCTGAGACAGCGCTGCCAGCCTGGCCTGCACTGGCGCTGCATGTACCCGTGTGGACTGTCTACGTGATGCAATCGCCGCCCTGGAAAGCGCTAGATTTTTTGCCACGCTTTGCTCACCCTGATTGATGGCGCGTACCAGCACACTGAGCTCCAGTAATTTCTCATCGGCAAACGCCAGCCAGGAGCGCGTCTCTGCATCCAGCTGCTCTTCATGCGCCAAAGTCACCGGCGTATGCAGCAAAGAGCAACTTGGAGCCACCCACAGGCGCTCACCCAGCTTGGCTGCGGCGGCTTGCAGCAAAGCCAGACTTTGATCCAGATCGTTACGCCAGATATTGCGGCCATCAATCACGCCAGCCGACAATACCCAGTGCCCAGGCAAGGCATTCAGCCAGGGTTGCAATTGCTCCGGCGCCCGCACCAGATCTATATGCACGCCATCTATGGCAGATTGGTGATATAGCCTGATAACGGGCAACGTTGGCAAAATAGGTGCTGAGCAGAATCTTGGGACGTGCGCCCCTGAACCAGGCATAAGCACGCTCCAAGGCTTTGAGCCAGGCATCGTCCAAATCCAGCGCCAATATAGGCTCATCTATCTGCAACCATTCGATTTTGCGCTGCTGCAACTCGCGCAACAACAAGGCATATTGCTCGGCAAGCTGATCCAGCAAGTCCAGACGCTCTACCCCCTTGGCCTTGCTTAAATACAACAGGCTGACTGGGCCTAATAACACAGGCTTGACCGGGTGCCCTTGCGCCTGCGCTTCATCCAGCCGCGCCAAGAACTCATGCGCCTGTATGGTAAAGCGCGTTTCTACCGTCAGCTCTGGCACCAGATAGTGATAATTGGTATCAAACCACTTGGTCATTTCCATCGCTGGTTGAGCCGCATTACCCCGCGCCAAAGCAAAATAGTCCTGCTCACTCAGGGGCTGAGCATTATCACCGCTAAACCCAAAGCGTGTTGGCGCCGCCCCAAACAGCAAGGCGGTGTCCAGCACATGATCATAAAAGGTGAAATCTCCCGCTGTAATGAAATCCAGGCCAGCCGCCTTCTGCTTTTGCCAATGCTGTTCACGTAAGCCTTTGCCTACCTCTTGCAGCCCAGCTGCGGTCAAGCCGCCTTTCCAGTAAGCCTCTTGTGCAAACTTGAGAGTGCGTTTCTCACCTATACGTGGGTAACCCAAAATATGTGCTTTTGCCATCATGCTTCCTTGTTTTTGTTGATGGCATGCATTGTCGGTCAGGCAAATTTTTTAAAAAAGCGAAAGTTTTTTTGATAAACTTGAATTAAATTCATATCACAGCCTTATCAAGATAAACCGGGACAGGAAAGCTCATCATGCTGGAAATCCGTCATCTCAAATCCATGCTCGCTATTGCCGACACTGGCAAGCTGGCCCATGCCGCTGAACGCGTGTTTCTCACGCAATCCGCCCTCTCACATCAGATACGCGTGTTGGAAACCCATTACGACATCACGCTGTTCCAGCGCACCGCCCATGGCATACGCTTCACTCCGGCAGGCGAACGCTTGCTGGCATTGGCACGCGAAGTGCTGGAAAGCCTGGGTAAGGCCGAGCGTGACTTGATACGCCTCAAGAGTGACCAATCTGGCGAGTTGCGGCTGGTGCTGGAATGTCACACCTGTTTTGACTGGCTGACGCCAGTGATGGATGCCTTCAGGCGCGCCTGGCCTGAAGTCGAGTTGGATCTGGTGGCAGGCTTTCACAGCGACCCCTGGCATTTGCTGCATGAAGCAAGGCCGATCTGGTGATAGGCAGCCTGCCTGATAAGCAGCGTGAACTGGCCAGCATGCCGCTGTTCAAGTTTGAGATTCTGGCCGTATTGCCGCCCGAGCATGAATTGCGCAACAAGCCGCGCTTACAGGCGGCAGACTTCGAGACAGAAACCCTGATTACTTATCCAGTACCCGAGGAACGTATAGACCTGATACGTCAGGTGCTGAAACCAGCAGGTATCAACATCAACCGCCGCACAACTGAGCTGACCATTGCCATCATGCAATTGGTCGCAAGCCGCCGCGGCGTTGCCGCCCTGCCTAGCTGGGGCATACAAAGCTATGTGGAGCACGAATACGTGATTGCCAAGCCGATAGGCACAGGCTTGTGGTCAGAACTGCATGCTATAGGCATGGTTGATACCATGGCCAAGCCCTACACCCTGGAGTTGGCGCGTATCATCCGCGATACTTGCGCCGAGCGCTTGCCTGGCATCAAACTTTTGTAAACTGCTTAAACCGTCTTGAGCGGGTGATAGGCGGGATCTGTGGCTTCAACAAATCCACTCATGCTTATATTACTTTCCTCAGGCAGAGCAATCATGTTGAACGATGAGATAAACGGATAGAGGTTTTCCGGATAATCGTTGAAATTATTCGGATTGAACAAGGGTGGCGTATGCACCATAAACGATAGCCCTGCGCTTGCACCCAGCAGATCAAGCTTTCAGACAAGTGCACACGGTCATTCTCGAAATAAATAACAGGCCTGCAGCGCTGTATCAATTGCTGGCTGCCCTTGAGTACCTCCAGCTCAAAGCCCTCAACATCCAGCTTGATCAGCGCGACCTGCACCTGCGCTAGGTGCGCATCCAAGGTGACGCAAGCGACCCGCTGATCGCGGGCATCCCCCTCCATGCGTAGTGACACTGAGCCAAAATTATTTTCCTGCATGTAGTCAGGTGCTCTGAAATACAACTCGGCATTGCTGGCACCGCAGGCCAATGGATAGGCGCGCACATTGGCGAGCGCATTCAAGGCCAGATTGGCATTCAGATTCTGGAAAATAAAGGGCTGCGGCTCATAGGCATACACGGTCTGGCCAAACTCTGCAGCACGTCTGGCCAGGCCCAGGGTGATAGCGCCGATATTAGCCCCCACCTCCACCACTGCCCCGCTGCCATTGATCAATTGCGACAATACAACAAACTCCAACTCGCTATATTCACCATATTTGATCAGGCCATTGCTATGTAGAAATCCATGGTATTCGCCAGCATGAGCCCATGGCGACATTTCACAAGTTTGTAAGGGAACGCAACTTTGCTCGCCAGCCCCTGCTCACTCTCAGACATGCCCTGTTCATCAAGCTCGATTTCCATTGCGCTCATATGCCCATCCTGTATTTAATCTGGTTTAAGGCCTGCCAGCCCGGGTCAAGCTCAGTCCAGTGCTCATGCCTCATGTATTAGTCATCCCCACAGAGATCACCCCCAGAATCAACATCAGCAGCAACACGAGCTTGAAGCGTTTTTCGCGGCGCTTAGTGCCAAAAGGATCCTGCGACTGGCAGCCACTGCACACCTCTGTAGTGGGGCTCAAAACCTTGTTGCAATCTACACATCCAAGCAGAGGCATAGCGTGAGTTTCCTAAAGCAAATTGATAGATAGAAGAGATCGCCACGACACTGGCGCTAATCAAGAAAACCCAGTCGGTAGATACACCACAAGCCCATCAGCAGCATCACACTGGCCAGTAACAGGCGCAATTTCCATCTATCCTTGCGGCGCTTGATACCAAAGGGATCGGTAGACTGGCAGCCACTGCAATAGCTCGCATCGGCATCTATGACCTTATGGCAATGCATACAACCCATTCTCATCTTTTGCTCACTGGCTAGAGGCTTGCTATCCATGCCCATATCAGTGTTGGCTGCGCTTGATTTGTTGTCCATTTAAGCTGGCTCTCCTGCACTGCTAGATAAGCTTGCTTGTGCATAGCAGCAAGCCAGGCACCAGGCATGCCTGTGTTTAATTGACATCAGCAACCTGCTTTTTCGACTTCGACACAGGGCCGTGCACCAGCTTGGCAACCACTTCGCTCGCGCCAGCGGCCGTGGTGTCGCCTTGACCGAGAAAACCCGGAATGGTGCTGATCAAGCCCTTGACGTGATCCAGGGTAATCAAGCGCGTGCACTCAAACTCGCGAGGTGTGTCCTTGTGGCGTGGGCACCAGAAAAAGTCATTATGGCTCCACATATGGCGCGGATCATTCCAGCAGCTATTGCAGGTGTGGTGGTTGAATACGCGATAAGGCGTATAAAATTCGTTTTCAGGATGGGTAAAGCCACTGATCATGACGGTAGGTGTGCCAGCAGCCCAGGCCAGCCAGGCGAGACCACTGGAAAGGCCAACAAAGAAATCCGCATGCTTGAGCAAAGCCACACGCTCAGGCAAAGGCAGTTGTCCGGTAAAATCTTCGGCCCCATGAGGGATAGACATCCAAGCCCTGCCCTGCCCCCAGGTGGCATCGCGGTCTATGCATAACACACGGTAACCTGAGTCCTTAAGCCATTTGACCAGTTGCACCCAGCCGCCTGGGTTGTTCCAGTATTTGCAGAATGAGGAGCTTTGCACAGCAATGCAGACATAAGGTTCTTTGATGCTGCGTTCATTGCTGGAGGCATGCACTCGTGGCGCGATTTCGCTAGGGTCCACACCCAGAATATGACCAGCGGTCTTGTGCAGCCCCACATAGCGAAAATCTACTGGTTGATGTGTACAGCTCCAGTCATCAAAGAACAAACCTAAGCGATAAGAGGCATAGAACTCGCCCTGAACTGACTCAGCAGCCTCTGGAGTGAGGAAGCGGATATGCGGGTATTCCGGCGCAAACATATCAATGGCGTATTGCCCCATCAAACAGGTCAGTTCGCAACCATGGGTTTCTTGAAAGCGCGCGGCATAAGGAAACCATGCCAGCACGTCACCCAGCGTACCCACTGGCAATTGCACCTGCACTTTGCGCCCACTGAGATCCATCTTGTGGTCTAGCAATAACTCTTCACCCAGCCAAATTTCAAGGTGCAGCGGAATATAGTATTTCTTGGTGGTGTGGATATGGCCGCCATCACTCAAGGTCTCAAATATGACGTTGCGCGTTACCAGGTCGCTGATGCGTACCCGCCACTGTGGCATTTTGCCAGTACGGGCAGGCAGGAATACGCGACAGCCGTAGTTGAAGTCATAGCGGATATTCTTGGCCCCTGTGAGTACGGGCATTTCCGCAGCCTCGACAAAAATGCGCACTGGCGGGCTTGCATCACTGCTGGTTTCTGCTGGGGCTGAGGTGGCTGATCGTGCTGGTCGGAGGATGCTTGATTGGCGACTTGTGAGTCTACTTTGGAAGCATTTATTTCAGGCGTATTGGCATTCTGGTCTGGCATCATTTCCCGGCTTTCAATTAATGTCAAAAAAGACAATATTGCGTAATTAATACGCCGGGAGTATACACGCTTAAATTTTAATTGTTAAATAAATTGCTTATTAAAGCGGGTAATTAATGTCAAAAAATCCAGTATAGATGCATATAGAAGACTTAGAAATGCGTAAACTACTGCCTCATAAAAGCAAGAAATCAATAGTTACTATTGATTTCATTGAGTTTTACAGCCCACCCTCCTGCCAAACAGCAGAAGGGCTTAACTGCAGATAATTTTTGATGACTTAAGCTATATCTATACGATGACCTTGAGCGGCAGATTGCATGGCAGCCACGATAGCTTGAGCATTGGCACGTGCATCCGCCAAGGTTAGGAATGGCGCCTTGTCATGCAGCACGCAATCACTGAAATGCTCAATTTCCAGAATGAAATGACTGCTCACGGGCAAGCGCTCTTCCCAATGGCGTCCATCTTCAGTCCACCAGCTGATTACAGGCACATCACCCGCCTGCTGCCAGACGGTATGGCACTTCAGTCCGCCCTTGCTGCCAGTGACTTCATATTCTGAGCGACGTGAACATTGGAAGCTGATATCAAAATGCCCATGCTGGCCATTACCGAAATCGAACACACCGCTGGTGGCAATATCGGCACCACTCTCGGTGTAGGTCGCCTGAGCAATCACGCTCTTGGGTTCGCTGCCGAAACAGCTGCGCAAGGAATGAATGGCGTAAGGGCCAATATCCCACATGGCGCCACCCCCATGGTCCACATCCTTTTCCAGCCTATAAAGCCGGGCAGGCTTCATGATGAAGGAGTAGCTGGCACGCGCAAACTTGATATCGCCTATTGCGCCAGAGCGTAACAACTCTTGTACGCGTGCGTATTGCGGATGGAAAGCATACATAAAGCCTTCCATGACCTTGACGCCCTGCTGACTGGCCGCCTTGGTGATGGCATCCACATCCGCCACAGTCAGCGCCAGTGGTTTCTCAATCAGCACATGCTTGCCATGCGCAATGGCCTTCAAAGCCCATTCAGCATGCTCATGATTCGACATAGGCAGGTAAACCGCCTCTACGCGCTCATCGTCAAGCAGCGCTTGCATGTCGTCATAGCAATTCACGCCTGCCAAGCCTGGCGCATGTTTTTCCAGCGTGGCCGCAGCCGCACCCGGCCTGCGGCTGGCAATGGCTACCAGCTCGCTATTGGCCGCTTCTACTATCGCTGGCAACAGGCGCTCGTTGACGCGAGCAGCACCGAGTATGCCCCATCGCAGTTTTCTTGCTTGATTCATATGCTGTCTCCTTGCGTTAAATTCTGATCAAAAAATGGCGAGTATTTAAGTCTTACTTTTGAGCTTTCCTAGGGCATGGTACCTGGAAAACCCGGGATCAATTCAGTCTGTTCCTGCGCCAGTGCAGCCGCGCGCGCCACCTCTTGTATCAGGCTGGGGCTGGCATAGGCATCGGCATGCAGCCCATGCGCAAGCTGATAAGCCCGTATCGCGGCCTGGGTTTTGGGGCCAGGCAGGCCGTCATGACCTTCGGTATCAAAGCCCAGGCTAGTGAGTTGCTGCTGCAAGCGTTTGATGGCCTCAATACTGACCGCCTCTTGCTCGGCCAGTTGCCCACCTTGCAAGGCTGGCCCACCTGCTAGACGGCTGGCCAAATGCGCCACACTCAAGGCATAAAGCGTAGAGCGATTCCATTTCATGATGATATTGAAGTTATCAAACACCATAAAAGCTGGCCCCTGCCAGCCCTGTGGCAGCACTACAGCGGCCTGGTCGTTGCCCGCAAGAAAACTGGCTGGCAGTGCATCTGGCATGGCCAGGCTCACCCCGGCCTGCATCCAGGCGCTGACACTACGCCTATTGCCCAGGCCAGTGTCTTGCCAGGCAAAATTCTCGGGCAGCACCACCTCCACCATCATAGGCTTGCTGCCCTGCCACCCCATGGCTTGCAGATAATGCCCGGCAGAATGCATGGCATCCGCAGTGGAGTTCCAGACATCTATCTTGCCGTCGCCATCTCCGTCAACCGCATAGGCCAGAAAGGTGGAAGGCATGAATTGCATATGACCCAAAGCCCCAGCCCAGGAACCCAGCATATCGCTGGCGGCAATATGCCCCTGATCTATGATGCGCAAGGCATCAACCAACTGGCTTTGGAAGAAAGCCTGGCGGCGTCCTTCATACGCCAGTGTAGCCAGGGCATGCGGCACCAGGAAGTTGCCGCGGGTCTGGCCGTAATTGGTTTCCAGGCTCCAGAAGGCCAGCAATACCTGGGCAGGTATGCCATAGCGCGCTTGCACCGCCTGTAACAATGCGCCCTGCTCGCTCTGCAATTGCTGACCACGGCTGATTTGCTTGGGCGTTACCCTACGCTGAAGATAAGTTGTGAAGGTTTGGATAAACTCCGGCTGAGATTGATCCAGCTCCACCACCCGTTCTATGGGCTTGGCATCGACAAAAGCCTGCTCCAGCGTCTGCTCGCTAATGCCCAGCTCACGCGCATAAGGCTTGAAGGCCTGCAACCAGGCGTCGAAATCTTCTGCCGACAACAGGCCAGGCTGTAACAGCAACACCATGATCAGGACAGCAGCCCTGAACCTACTGCTATTCAATGCGTTTCTCCTCGTTGCCAAGCTGATAGTTAAGCTGGTACGCAATTTTATAAGCAAAGCTGACCAGACAAAGTCAGGCCAAGCATGCATTTGGTTTAATCTAGCTATCAATCACAACACTGCGTTGATCGATGCCATATTGATCAACGCCATATTGATCAATGTATATGGTTCAAACATATATGGCTCAAGCGCGACTCAAATCTTCCCACACCTTGTCCAAACGTTTGGCCGATACCGGGAATGGGGTCTTGAGCTCTTGCGCAAACAACGACACCCTCAACTCCTCCAATAACCAGCGGTAATCCAGCAAGGCGCTAGGCACCTCATGATTGGCTTTGCGCAAGGTTAGCACTTTGCTTTCCCAACGCTCCCATAGCTGCTGCACCACCTGGCCACTGCGGGTATCGCGCTCAACACTGGCGGGATATTTATCCAGACGCAACCGCATGGCCTTGAGATAGCGCGGTAGATGTTGCAGGCTATCCCAGGGTGTAGCGCTAAAGAAGCGTTTGGGCAGCAGGCGCGCCAGCTGGGTTTCCACTTCCTTCTTAATTCTGGACAGGCTGCTAGGCACACCGTTCAACTTTTGCGTCAGCAAGGTATATTCCTCTGCAATCGCCGTCGCCAGGCGGCCAGCACTATCCACGACCGCGGGCAAGCGCGTGCGGGCTCGGGTTTTCAAGGCCATGAAATCCTGGTTGTTGCGTGGCAGGCCGTCATCGGCAATAAAGGCCCGGTCGGTAATCGCCACCAGCATATCTTCGCGTAATTCCTCTGGCGTCATGATATGGCGCAACTGCAAGGCATACTGATTAAAACCCGGCAGGCCTTTTTCCAGTTGCTTCATCTGCTCTTTAAGCTCAAAGCGTAGCAGGCGGCGCACCCCTGCGCGTTGTGAGGCTTCTGCCGCTTGCGCCGTGTCAAACAGCTTGATCGCCACACTGTCACCATGATCTTCCAGCGCGGGATACCCCGTCAGTTGACGGCCCTCACGGCTAAAACTCAGCGTAGCTGGCAGGTCACCAAAATCCCATTGCTTAAGCCCGGTTTTTTCTATGCCGGGAGAAGTGTTGCGGAAGGTCAGCTGTGCCGCCTGCCCCAGTTGTGCCTTGAGCGCATGCCAGTCGCGGCCACTGCCCAGCTCGCGGTTTTTTTCATCCACCACGCGGAAATTCATCAGCAAGTGCGCATCCAGGCCTTGGGTATCCCATTCACTGGTCGCTAGCTTAAGCCCGGTACGTTGCTGGATATAAGCCGCCAGCGTGGGCAACAAAGGCTCGCGCTGCTTGCCTGTGGCTTCGAGGAAGCCAGTGACAAAATCCGGCACAGGGACACACACGCGGCGCAAGGTCTTGGGCAAGGCCTTGATCAGGGCGGTGACCTTCTCCCGTATCATGCCAGGCACCAGCCATTCCGCCTGCTGCGGGTTAAGCTGGTTGAGCAGCGCCAGCGGCACGGTGGCTGTGACGCCATCCAGCGCGTGGCCAGGCTCAAATCTATACTTCAAGGGCAGTTGCACCCCATCCAGCGCCAGTTGCTCGGGGAATTGCACCTCGGTAATGCCTGCTGCGCCGTGGCGCATGAGGTCATCACGCGTGAGATACAGCAGGCGTGGTTTGGTTTTTTCCTCATCCTCGCGCCATTTCTCAAAGCTGGCCCCATTGAAAATGCCCTGAGGAATCAATGCGTCATAGAAGGCAAACAAGGTGTGCTCATCCACCAGCACATCCTGACGTCTGGCCTTGTGCTCCAATTCCTCAATCTCGGCAATCAAACGCTGGTTGGCACTGAAAAAGGCCGCACGGGTATCAAACTCCATATTCGCCAGCGCTTCGCGAATAAAAATCTCCCGGCTTTGCTGCGGGTCTATGGGGCCGTAATGCACGCGGCGGCGCGGCACCACGGTGAGGCCGTAGAGGCTGACTCTTTCCCAGGCCGCCACTTGTGCGGTCTTGCGCTCCCAGCGCGGGTCACTGTAATGGCTTTGCGTCAATTCACGCGCCAGTGGTTCTATCCAGTCCGGGTCTATACGCGCCACACAGCGGGCATAAAGCTTGGTGGTTTCCATCAACTCTGCCGCCATCACCCACTTGGGTCTGGCCTTTTTCAAGGCCGAACCTGGGGCCACATGGAAGCGTATGCCGCGCGCGCCCAGGTAGTTGTCGGCATCGCCATCCTTGAAGCCTATATTGCCCAACAGCCCTGCCAGCAAGGCACGGTGTACCTGTTCAAAGCTGGCAGGCGCTTCGTTGAGCTTGAGTTCCAGCTCCTCGGCAATCTCGCGTAGCTGTTGGAACAGTTCACGCCATTCCTTGAGCCGCAGGAAGGAAAGGAAATTGCTGTGGCATTTATTCAGCAAGTCCTTGTTGGATTTTTTGGTTTTGAGCGCTTCCTCGTAAAACTCCCATAGCTTGATAAAGCCCATAAAATCAGAGTGTTCCACATGGAATTTGGCATGCGCCTGATCAGCCGCCTCGCGCTTGTCCATAGGGCGCTCACGGGGGTCTTGTATTGCCAGCGCACTGGCAATAATCAAAATCTCGCGCACACAGCCCTGCTTCTTTGCCTCCAGGATCATGCGGCCCACGCGTGGGTCCAGCGGCAAACGTGCCAACTGGCGGCCAACCTCAGTGATCTGCTGCTCGGCATCCACCGCGCCCAGTTCCTGCAATAGCTGGTAACCATCGGCGATATAGCGCGAGCTTGGCGGTTCTATGAACGGGAAAGCCTGCACATCACCAAGCTTGAGCGCCGCCATGCGCAAAATTACCGCTGCCAGCGATGAGCGCAGGATTTCAGGGTCAGTAAACTCCGGGCGGTTATTGAAATCCGCCTCGTCATAAAGGCGTATGCAGATACCGTTGGAAACCCGGCCACAGCGGCCCGCGCGCTGCCGCGCCGCTGCCTGCGAAATCTTTTCTACCTGTAACTGCTCTACCTTGGCGCGCGCACTATAGCGATTCACCCGTGCCAGGCCAGTATCAATCACATACTTGATACCGGGCACGGTCAGCGAGGTCTCAGCCACATTAGTGGAAAGCACCACACGGCGGCCGCTACTATTGCGGAACACCTTTTGCTGATCTTCTATGGACAGTCGCGCAAACAGCGGCAGGATTTCCACATGGCGCAGGTGCTTGCCTAAATAATCTGCAGTGTCTCGAATCTCGCGCTCGCCGGGCAGAAACACCAGAATATCGCCGCCGCCCAGTCTGGATAACTGTTCAACCGAATCAAGTATGGCCTCTTCCATGGCTTCTTCGGCGTCATCCTCCTCCAGCCAGCTAGCGGCTGCCCGTGGCTTGCGCTGCACACCCATCAAATCCTGGCCCAGCAGCTCCACGTCATCATCTTCCAGCCATTTACGCAGCGAAGGATCAAGATTACCTGCCTTGCGCTTGAACTCGGGGCTGGCGTTGCTACTGGTTTTAACATCGGGTTCAACAGACGCAGCATCTGCCTCAAGTGCCAGCGTAGGCATCTCCACAGCTTTATTGGCCTGTGGCTCGGACTTGGCAGATAACTGCAGGCTGCGGCGATTGCCCAAGGCACGGTAACGCACTTCTACCGGGTAGGTGCGGCCAGAAACTTCAATCACGGGTGCGCCATTGAAATGGCTGGAGAAGCGTGCTGCATCTATGGTAGCGGAAGTAACAATGACCTTGAGGTCTGGCCTGCGTGGCAATAACTGCTTGAGATAACCCAGCAGAAAATCAATATTCAGGCTGCGCTCATGCGCCTCATCGATAATGATGGTGTCGTAGGCATTAAGGTAACGGTCGCCTTGAGTCTCAGCCAGCAGAATACCGTCCGTCATCAGCTTGATATAACTATCCTGCGACAACTTATCGTTAAACCTGACCTTATAACCCACCACCTCACCCAGCGGTGAAGAGAGTTCCTGTGCAATGCGCGAGGCAACAGAGCGCGCAGCAATACGCCTGGGTTGGGTATGGCCGATTAAACCTCCCACACCACGGCCCAACTCCAGACAGATTTTGGGCAACTGCGTTGTTTTGCCAGAGCCAGTCTCGCCACTGACAATCACCACCTGATGCTTGCTGATGGCTTCGGCAATTTCATCCTTGCGTGCGCTAACCGGAAGTTGCTCAGGATAGTCTGGCTTGGGCAGTTTTTCCTGCCGCTGCGCGCGGCGTAGCGCCGAGGCATGCAGCTTGGTGACCAGCTCGGTCATGGATTTGGTGACTGGCTTGCCTTGTTGCGCCATGGCGTCCAACTGCTGGATGCGGCGCTTGAAGGCAAACTGGTCTTGCAACATGCAGGAAGGAATTTCAGCCAGCATGCGTTGCAATAACTGGCGTTCGGAGATAGGGCTGGATGTACTCATAGATGGGGTGGGATTCTAACATGGCTACCTGACATTCCCGTGCTGGCAACCGCGCTGGCGCTTAGTCATGGGTATGGTTTTATGCACTTACTGCAGAAATTGTGCGTACTTGCGGCTCAAGCTCAGCTTTATAAAATGGGATTGCTGGGCTTGAGTCCAACATCTCTTTTTATCTGGAGGAATTGCATCATGAAAACAGGCTTACCCATACTACTGGCCATGCTCACCACGTTTGCCCTGCCACTCAACACCGTTGCGCAAGGAAAAACCAGCTTGCAAGTGAGTAAATCCATCACCATCAACGCCGATGCGCAAAAGGTCTGGGCGCTGGCGGGTGATTTTGGCGGCATGCAAAACTGGCATCCGGCGATTGCCAGCACCCAACTTGAAAGCCGCTCTGCCGCCAATGGCAAAACAGAAACGGTGCGTGTGTTGACGCTCAAGGATGGCGGGACTATCACTGAAAACCTGATCAGCCTTGATCAAAGCAAGATGCGTATCCAATACGCCATCATCACCAGCGTGCTGCCAATTTCAGACTACTCCGCCACCATCACGGTCAAAAAGCTGGCACAGGGAAAAACCGAGGTACATTGGCAGGGTCATTTCAACCGCGCTTATCAAGGCAAGGGCCAGATTCCGCCTGATCAGGATGATGACACTGCACGCAAGGTGATCACCCAGGTCTATGAGTCTGGGCTAGCCAGCTTGAAGCAGAAGCTGGAAACGCGTGATCAAGCACCAATAGACGCCTGCTCCGCAGTACCTGACGCTGAATCCTGGCTGCAAGTACTGCGATCCAGATGTTGCTCCCCCCAGGTTTTCAGTGCATTGAGTATGGGAGCAAGGCTGCGGCCATGCTCCGTCAGGCTGTACTCCACGCGCGGTGGCACCTCGGCATAGACCTGCCTGTGCACTAGCCCAGCAGACTCCAATTCGCGCAACTGGTTGGTCAGCATGCGCTGGGTGATATTGGGCAACATGCGTTTAAGCGCATTGAAACGCTGAGTACCTTCTAGCAGATGGTAAAGCAGCAGCCCTTTCCATTTACCGCCTATCAATTCCAGAGTAGCCTCAACCGGGCACCCTGCTACACAGTCATAGGATTCATGTTTAGCCATGGTGAGCGTCTTTCCTGCTTAATTAGCGTTTCCATTAGTATCATTTTGGATACTATATGCAAAAATTGTGCGTACTTGTGAATACAGAAGCATTGGTCAAGAATACGCCTCATCCCACCATAGTCAAGGAAACTATATGAGCACGATGAAAGCCATTGCCCTTACCCGCTACCTGCCTATTGCAGACCCGGAATCCCTAGTGGATGTGACGCTGCCGCAACCCAGTCCAGGCCCGCGTGATCTTCTGGTTAAGGTAGAAGCCATTGCCGTCAACCCTGTAGATACCAAGGTGCGCGCACCCAAAGATAAGGTGGAAAGCCAGCCACGCGTACTAGGCTGGGATGCTGCAGGCACGGTAGTCGCAGTTGGTGCAGAAGTCAGCCTGTTCAAGGTAGGTGATGTGGTGTACTACGCTGGCGATATCACCCGCGCTGGCAGCAATAGTGAGTTTCAGTTGGTGGACGAGCGCATTGTCGGTCACAAGCCTGCCAGCCTCAGTATTGCCGAAGCCGCCGCCCTGCCGCTGACCGCAATTACAGCATGGGAATCGCTGTTTGACCGTCTGCAGGTCAAGACGCCGCCACAAGTTACCAAGCGCCAGAGCATACTCATTATAGGCGGCGCTGGCGGTGTGGGTTCGATTGCCATTCAGCTGGCTGCCAAGGTGGCTGGGCTGGAAGTGATCGCCACCGCCTCCCGCGCCGAATCCCGTGCCTGGTGCCTGGAATTGGGCGCGCACCATGTGATTGATCATCGTGCTGATCTGGTGCAACAGGTGCGTACCCTGGGACGGGAATATGTGGATTACGTGCTGATACTCAACAATACCGACCAGCACATGCCTGCGGCGGTCACTGTGGTTGCCCCACAAGGCGCTGTTTGCAGCATCGTTGAAAATGCAGAATTGCTGGATGTGGCGCCGCTCAAAAACAAAAGCGCACGTTTATGCTGGGAGATGATGTTCACCCGCGCCATGTACCAGACTGAAGACATGATTCAACAGCATTACCTGCTTAATGAAGTGGCCAGGTTGGTAGATCAGGGCATTTTACGCACTACGCTTAATCAGACGCTCAGCCCCATCAATGCCGCCAACCTCAGGCAAGCGCATGCCGCACTGGAGTCAGGCAATACCATAGGCAAAATTGTGCTACAGGGCTTTTAAACCTAGGCATACGTTCAGCCAAGAGGGCTGCCGCACAAGGCAGCCCTTTGCTTTATAAGCTTGCTGGTAAGCCGTAAGCGAGTGCTGCCCGCATTAAGGCATGTCACCATCATAGCCACTGACATCATGCTAATATGAGCCATGCCTATGCCAAACCGCTACCACCCGCTTGCCGACTGGCGCGCCCGGTTATCTCCCTGGCTTTGCCAGCTTGGGCAAGCCGTCTCTTTGCTTGTGCCTGCAAACACTCCCAGGCTGACATTACGCACTCTGCGCTCAGGTAAAATCCATCGCCTTCTGCCAGCTTTTGGACTGCTTCTGCCATTGCTGGCAGTTGCCGTTCCTGCTCAAGCCGAAGTCACCGTTGTAGATCCCTGGGTACGCACCACAGCGCCCGGCCAACAAGTGGCTGCGGGTTATCTGCGCATGATGGCAGATCAGCATGGTTCTGGTTGGCGCCAGCTCAGCCTTTGCCGATAAGGTGGAGCTACACGATGTTCAAGTGGATAACGGCGTCATGAAAATGCGTCAGGTTTCTGAAATGGCGCTGGAACCGAAGCGCGTTGTGGAACTCAAACCCGGCGGCCTGCATCTGATGTTGACTGGCATCAAAGGCCCGGTAAAAGCGGGTGACAATATCCCACTGACCTTGATTTTCGTGGACAAGCACAACCGCCAGGAAAACCTCAACATTATCCTGAACGGACGCACTCCGGCAGCTTATGGCCTGCCGGTACATGGACACTGATGGCAGCGTATTGATGTCGGCAAAATAAAAACCAGCCAGATTGAGGAGTCCATATTGATCAGAAATTTTATCCGTGGCCTGAGCCAGCAATCCCTGCATAGGCTGAAATGCCTGCGTCAGCTATTCCTGCAATCCGTGCTGTCCTGGTTTTCACACAGAGCCACCAGCAAGGGCGCAGCGCTTGCCTTCTACACCATGTTTTCGCTCACCCCCATTCTGGTGCTGGTGATTGCGATTGCGGGCTATTTTCTTGGCGAGCGCGCGGCACACGGTGAAATTGTGGCGCAGATTTCTGATCTGGTTGGCGATAGCGGCGCGCAGGTGATACAGAGCATGCTCGCCAAATCCAGCAATCCCAAATCCGGCATTATTGCCACCCTGATTGCCAGTACGCTGCTGTTCATAGGCGCAACCACGGTATTTGCGGAACTGAAGGCAAGTCTTGATGAGGTCTGGGAAACCAGCAAGCCGCAGGCGCAAGGTGGCAAGCAAGCGGTAAGTGCTTTATTGAAAACCCGCTTGCTCTCCTTCAGCATCATTCTCTCGCTGGCCTTCCTCTTGCTCACCTCATTGCTGGTCAACGCAGGGCTGGCATTGGTTGAGCAGTTTGCTGCCGACTTTGTTGGGCGCTTTATCACCACCATAGGCATATTCAAGCAGGTATCAGCCCTGGTGAGCTTTGGCGTAATTACTTCAATGTTTGCGGTGATCTACAAAATGCTGCCCGACGTGAAATTACCGTGGTCAGATGTGTGGGTAGGCGCAGCGTTCACCGCCATCCTGTTTGGCCTGGGCAAAACCCTGATCGGCATTTATCTGGGCAATAGTGCCGTGGCCTCCAGCTTTGGCGCGGCTGGCTCCTTGATTGCGCTGTTGCTGTGGGTGTACTACTCGGCGCAAATTTTCTTCTTTGGTGCCGAAATCACACGGCAGTATGCCTTGACCTTTGGCAGCTTGCGCGATATCCCCGCAGATCAGATTCCGCGCAAATCCCAATAAATATCTAGGCTGCAGGTGCCTTAAGGATTAAGGTTTCTGCGGCCTAATTTACTGGGCTTAATGAAGTCTTAATTAAATGAAGTCTTAATTAATAGATAAACCGCGAGCGCAAATCTGCCAGATTGAGTGAGCTCAGTATCTGCTCCAGGCGCTCCTGCGCATTGCGCCTGGGGCTGTTCTTGTAGCGCGCGATAATCAATTCATTCTTCATTGAATGTTCCCAGCCCACCAGCTCGGTCACCGTCACCTGATAGCCATGGGCCTCCAGTTGCAAACAGCGCAGCACATTGGTGATCTGGCTGCCAAACTCACGTGTATGCAGCGGATGACGCCAGATTTCCGCCAGAGGTGTCAGGCCAAAAGACTCGCTCTTGTGCTTGCGCAACACCTCGGCCACCTCGGCCTGACAGCACGGCACCAGCACCATGAATTGCGCGCGTTTTTCCAGACCAAAGCGTATGGCATCATCGGTAGCAGTGTTGCATGCATGCAGCGCCGTGACGATATCCACTTGCGCGGGTAATTGTTCGGTGGTGATGGCGTCTTCCACACTGAGGTGTAGAAAATCCATGCGGCCAAACCCCAGCCGCTGCGCCAACGCGCGTGATTTTTCCACCAGCTCGCCACGGGTTTCTATGCCCATGACACGCCCCGTGGCTTGCTGCTTGAGAAAGAGATCGTAAAGAATAAAGCCCAGATAGGATTTGCCAGCGCCATGGTCTACCAGCACCGGGTCGGCCTGCTCTTGCATGACCTCAGTCAGCAAAGGCTCTATAAACTGGTAAAGATGGTAAACCTGCTTGAGTTTGCGTCGGGTGTCCTGATTGAGTTTGCCATCCCGGGTGAGGATATGCAGCTCTTTCAAGAGTTCTATGGATTGTTGCGGCTTGATTTCTGGGATTAGCGTCATACCGCCATTTTAGCATTGCCTGTGCTATTCAAATCCAGGCAATTCCAGTGCTGGCGATTCAAATCCTGGCAGCATCAATGCGATGCTTTAGATCGTGGCTTAAAGCCCAACCGCAGTGTGCTGCAATGTCTGACTAGTGTTGTGCATCACCCGCGCATGCGCGCTGGGCTGCTCACAAAAACTTGCGCGCAGGCGCATGAATTCCTCGTCACTGACATCCTGCTCGGGGTATTCATTGTCATGAAACTCCCAAGGGAAAATACGCCGCACCTGATGCTGATAACCCAGATGCACACTGGAAGGCAGATAAACCAGTTGAATAAAGGGATGCTGCTCGAATTCCTTGCGGATATACACTTCATCATTCACCGCCAACAGCCAGGGCAGACTGCCAGAGCCAGCAAATTGCTCACGGATAATCGCCTCAACCTGATTGATGGCGGTAAACGCCAGTTCGCGTTTATAGAGAAGCTCCTCCTCATCCACATGCAAGCGCTCGCGCGAGCTGGTGTATAAGCTGCGCCACAATTCGGCGGCGGTGGGCGTAATCGCCTGCCATGCCAGCAGAATTTCCAGCGCTACATGCCAATCCCTGCCCTGCTCCCAAGCCTGCATCACCTCCCAGGTTTGTCGCTTGATTGCGCTCTCCTGCGCGGCTTCTGCCGTGGCATTTCTGCTCTGCAAGTCCTTGCGCCCTGCCAGATCATCGATGAGTTGCAAGCCATCAATCAAGTGCGCCAGCATGCGCTCGGCCAGCAAATAGGCCGAAGCCAGCGCCGGATAATATTGACCGCAGACAAAAGCTTGCCTGCACTGGTTAAGACAATGATTATGAAACTCCACCACCGACATGGGCTTGGGGTTGAGCAGCCTCAAATTGGCCAGCTTGGCTTCAAAGCCAAACTCGCCATATTCGGCCTTGAGCATGGCCAGGGTGCGGCCATAACTTTGCTGTTGCAAAGCACGCTCCGCCTCAGGCAATTGTGCAGCAGGAGGCTGCAGGTTCAAGATACGGGTTTCGAATTCAGTGGCGATGACACGATAGCGCTTCATGTTGACTCCAGTGAGCAAACAAACCCCGCTGGCGGAGGTTTCAATTTTTTCACTTTGACTCAAGCTCA
Organism: Methylobacillus glycogenes JCM 2850; assembly: GCF_000617925.1. Classification (GTDB taxonomy): domain Bacteria; phylum Pseudomonadota; class Gammaproteobacteria; order Burkholderiales; family Methylophilaceae; genus Methylobacillus; species Methylobacillus glycogenes. The sequence continues at coordinate 18,371 of NZ_BAMT01000009.1, read as the reverse complement.
AGCACAAGTCAACTATTTTTCGACCAACAGCATTTAGGTTCGATAAAATGCATTTTCACGGTAATCACACCCCATGTCATGAACCCAGACCTCACCAGTTTCTGGCAACAATGCAGCCTGCTATTGGCACGCTACAACCGCACCGAGTTCATAGACCACCTGCTGGCCATGCTGGGGCGCATGCACCGTGCTGACCGCGCCTGGCTCATTGTCTATAGCGCCGATGGCACCCATTTCTGGAATGCCCACGAATGGGTGCGTAGCGGCGTACAAGCCTACCTAGATGCGCTGCAAGGCACTCCGGTGTCATTGATAGACTGGCTGCATCAGCAATTGCTTAAACGCCAGATTGTTTATATCGCCAACCCTGAGCTTTTGCCGCGCCAGGCACGTGGCTCAAGGCCGAGTTCCTGCGTCAGGGCAATAAGAGCATTTTGTGTGTGCCGATTTTTCATGGCGAGCGCCTGCTGGGGCTGTTTGGCTATGACACTGTCAGGCAACATGAAAGCTGGACTGAGGCCGAGCAGGATTTGCTGCGCGAAGTAGGCACGCTACTAGGCGAACTGGCGCAACAAGGGCAGCACCCACAAACCGCCCTGCAGGCCAACCAGCATCATGGTGATTTCATTTATGTGCGTATGAAGTACGGCCTGGCGGCAGTGAGTATGGATGATGTATTAATGCTGGAAGCGCAACGCGATTATTGCCACATTCACTACCGCGATGGCAGTAGCTCCATGGAGTTACGCAGCCTCAAGAGTTGGGCGCAGCAACTGCCGCCAGAGCGTTTTGTGCAAATTGCGCGCGGCATTATCGTCAATACTGGCCGCATCCAGCGCCTGGATAGATCTGCGGCCCAGGGCTGGCTGTTGACACTGGATGGCGTGGCGCAGCCGCTGAAGATAGGTAGACAATACCGCCACCAGTTGCGCCACCTGCTGGGTTTCTAAAGCTCGCCGTTTATACGGCAGGCAATTGCCCCAGATGACTGCCAATGATTAATGCACATGACTATTGTCACCTGCATGCTCGGCCTCATGGTGATGCACATGCACGCCGGGCGCGCCCTTGGCCTGTGACAGCCAAGCGGTGGCTATCGGATCATGTTCCATATCGCCGATATCGGTGAAATCCACGTGTTGATAAGCCTCTAGCATGGCTTCCGTCGTCGGCGTAATAGGCAGTTTGCCTTGATAGCGCTGTTTCAGTTGCACCGTCACCGTGTGCTTGGGGTATTGGTATTGCAGCTTGAGCGGTACTGCCAGCTCAGGAATCCAGGTTACTTCGGTCTTGATATTACCTATCTTGCCTTTGTAGATTTCAGTCGCCATGCCCTGATAAGCACGGCCTGCTTTCTTTTGCATACCATCCAGCTCTTCACGGCTGACCAGTTGCGATAAACCATGCCACTTACTCTCGCTGGCGTTGATGCCCAGCAGGCGCAAATCCACAGGCGCGTAGTCTATGGCACGCTGCAGGCCGTGCATGAGGTAGACATACTCCAGGCTGCCATCAGCTTGTAGACGCCAGAGATCGCTATGGTCGTCGTTGAGATCGCGCAGCTCCACCTGATTGGCCTCGCGCAGCATGAACCATTCACGCTTGACGGGTTTTTTGCAGGGAGTAGCGCATTGGGTAGTTTCAAATCTGGCTTGCAACTCAGGCAGGCTATCGGCCAGGGCCAGGCCGGGCAACAGGCTCAACAATGCCAGAGCGGCAGATTTCAGGGTGTTCTGCATGGTGCACACTTCCTCACTCTATTTAAATTTTTACTTGCTTACACAACTTCTGCTTGCTCAACAAAAGCTAAAGACGGAACCGCTGGCGCGGCCCCGTCTATCATAGGTTTTACCTAATCAATTGCTGCATCAGGCACACGCGATTAGAAGCCGAAGGCATCCTTCATCACGTGGAAGATATAGCTTTGTTCCTGGATACCTTGGAACAGGTAGGACTTAGGACCACCCGCGAAGATTTCAACTTCTTCAGCCGCGTGAGTCTCGGAGTCCAGCGGTACAGTCACTTCTTGGTGGAAGTCTGGATGGCTGGTATCCACATTGCTCATGTCTTCGATACGACCCGCACGTGCTGGGAAGTTGTAGACATTCTCACCAGGCACGTTAGGTAGTAACCCTTACCGTTGGCGTAGGAGATGGTGGTGTAAGGATTGCCGTCAGTGGCCTTGGTCAGCTTGCCATCCACAGTCACTTTACCCAGGATAGGGTTGCCACGTTGTGGGTAGCCACCAATGGTCATGGTGTGGCTGTGGTCAGCGGTCACGATGATCAGGGTATCATTCAGGTCAACCTTGGACAGTGCTTCCTTCACAGCGTCAGACAAAGCAATTGTGTCAGTCAGCGCGCGGTAGGCATTGTTGGCATGGTGGCCGTGGTCGATACGACCCGCTTCCACCATCAGGAAGAAGCCCTTGGGGTTCTTCTTGAGAATATCAACGGCCTTGCCTGTCATTTGTGCCAGGGATGGTTCCTTGCCAGTATCGCCAGCACGGTCATGCTCGTACTGCATGTGCGAACGCTCGAACAAGCCCAGCAGACGGTTGGTGTTGGCTGGATTGATGGCGTCAAACTGTGCTTGATTCCAGACAAACTTGCCACCGAACTTGCTGACGTATTCCTGGGTCAGGTTACGGCCATCACGGCGGTCACCTTTGCGGCCTGCATTTTCAGGATCATCCACAGTGTTAGGCAGGAAGCGGCTACGGCCACCACCCAGCACCACTTCGATACCATCACCAATACCGCCTGCACCGAAGTTGTCTATCAGTTGCGAAGCGATATCCTTAACCTCGGAGCCAGCAGGCACGTTGTTGTCAGACTCCCAGTCACGCGCGGAAGTGTGAGCATAAGTTGCGGCTGGAGTAGCGTGAGTGATACGCGCTGTGGAAACCACACCAGTGGAGCGGCCGTTTTGCTCGGCCAGTTCCAGGATAGTAGCCAGCTTGGCAGCTTGTACCTTGCTGTTATCACGGTCACCGTTGGCAACGCGGGAATCAACAGAAATCACACCGTCGTTGGTCTTCACACCGGTCACCATGGCAGTCATGGTGGGTGCAGAGTCAGAAGTCTGCTGGTTGGAAGAGTAAGTCTTGGACAAAGCCAGGTAAGGCAGGGTCTCGAAGCCCAGCTTGTTACGCTCACCATCCTGGCCCTTGAGTTGACCTTCAAGAATACGCGCAGCGGTAACAGTGGATACGCCCATACCGTCACCCACGAACAGAATCACGTTCTTGGCCTTGCGGGTATTGGGGTAAAGCTTCTTGGCAGCAGCCAGTGCATCCTGGCCATCCTTGAGCCAGAAAGCGGCATCTTCAGCGGCAGCCTGGCCAGCCAGTGCCATCATGACGGCAACAGCGGAAACCTTGAGTGTGATTTTCATTTTATGCAACTCCCAGAGTGATTAAACAGATTTAGTTTTATTAAACAGATTGGCGGCGACGCAAGGCCAGACCCAGCACACCCAGACCAGCCAGCAGCATGGCGTAGGTATCGGCTTCAGGCACGGCAGTCACGTTGAGGCTGACGTTATCAAGACCCAATTGCAGTGCGCCCTGGTTGCTGACAGCAGCAAAACGCAGGGTGTAATCACCACCTGCAGCCAGCACAGTGCTCAAATCGAAGCTGTATTCAACATAGCGGTTAACGTTGTCGTTGCCATCAAAGCGACGGCCATTGGCACCACCGAGGTAATAAGTGCCGACTACATCACTCGCCAGTACAGAGAATGGATCAGCACCTGCCTTGAGGATATCGACGCGTACGTGTTGGTTGGCGGCATAGCTACCGCCAGTAGTGGCGTCGAGGCCAGCCTGGTTGATATACACAATACCGTTGTCGCTTTGATCGTTCACAAACATATCAAAAGACAGCACAGCCGATGTCAGGGCAGTGACAGAGAAGTTCTGGTACAGCACTTGGCTGCTGGCAAAAGCAGAATCGAGCAGGCCGTAGTAGTTGCCACTCGCAGCGCCTACAGTTTTGTAACCGCTGATGGAAGATTGATTACCTTCAGCAGCCAGTACAGAACCAAAAATGTTCTGCTCAGCGACTTGCCAACCTTGTGGGTTGTAGCTTTCGCTGGCATCAGCTTCAAAGCCGCCATTAACAATAACTTGTTGCGCGAAAGCAGGTGCAGCAAACATTACGGTGCTGGCCAAAGCCAGGGCAATGCCGGATTTCTTGGACATCATGGTACTTCCCCTTGAACAGTGATAAACGATAACGGGGGCCATACTAGGAAGCGCTTGTGTTAACGATATGGAGCCATCTAGTCCATTCGGACTATGCCGCTGCCTTGGCAAGCGTCAGAAAATGCAACATAGCTGCAAAATAAAGCCGGGATGGCGAGCGGATGTTAAAATGACAGTGCAAACCGCAGGAAACCCGCTGGCACACTGAAAAAACTCATCGCTGGCATCAAATCATTCTCCTGGCGCTTGCCTGTAATTCCTCAACGCATGACTTTCAAAGAGTATCTCTAGATTATGGCAATTCAATGGTTCCCCGGTCACATGACTTCCGCACGCAAGAAAGCGGAAGAAACTCTGGAGTACAGCGATGTGGTGATCGAGGTGCTGGATGCACGCGTGCCGGAAGCCAGCCATAACCCCATGATTGATGGCCTGCGCCGCCATAGACAGCGGCCCAATCTGAAGATACTTAACAAGGCCGACCTGGCTGACCCTGCCGTGACCCAGGATTGGCTCAACTATTTCAATCGTCAGGATGGCGTCAAAGCCGTAGCCTTGTCCTGTAAAAAGCCCGGTGATGCCAGCAAGATTCCTGGTCTGTGTCGTGCACTGGCGCCACACCGCGGCACTCACCTCAAGCCTTTGCGCATGTTGATCATGGGCATACCCAACGTCGGCAAGTCCACCTTGATGAACGCCCTGCTCAACCGTCGTATTGCCAAAGTGGGCGATGAACCTGCGGTGACCAAAAGCCAGCAGCGCTTTGAGCTTAGCCCGCAGATGTCGATAACCGACACCCCAGGCATGATGTGGCCCAAGATCGAATATGAATCTGATGGCTTTATGCTCGCCGCCAGCCACGCCATAGGCCGCAATGCGGTGATTGATGAAGAAGTCGCCGAATTTCTCGCCGGAATTTTGCTGCAACGTTACCCTGCCCTGCTTAACGCACGTTACAAAACCGATGTCAGCAATATGGATGCCGTGGATTTGCTGGAAGCCGTGGGCAAGCGTAGAGGTTATCTGCTCAAGGGTGGGGAGCTGGATATGGAAAAGACCGCCATGGCTTTTCTGGTGGATTACCGCTCTGGCACTTTGGGCCGCATCAGCCTGGAAAGCCCAGCATCACGTGCAGAGATGCAGCAGCAGGTAGCCCAGGCACTGGCCGAGCAAGCTGCGGCAGAGGCTGCCGCCATTGAGGCCAAGCAGCAGGCGTTGGCCGCGCATATTGCGCAAGCTCAAGCTGAGTCCGGGCACACCCAGCCAGAAGATGAAGACCAGGCTTAAAGCAAACCAGGTTATCAAACTGAGCATGCATGCCAGCAAACTGATGTGACTATCTGCTGGCATGGGCACTGTTTACTGGCATGGCCTTGGCCTTTCACGCTAAAATCCACACCGTTGTTGTTACAAGCTTGTAGCAGCGCTTTCCTGATCAGGCTTGCCTGAGTAACCCCTGAATACCCCGCGCCTACAGGCAAATCAACATGTTAAGTTCAATGAATCCGCAACAGCGCGAAGCTGTGAAATATCTTGATGGCCCCTTGCTGGTACTGGCGGGTGCCGGTAGTGGCAAGACCCGCGTTATCACGCAGAAAATCGCCTATCTGGTAGAAAAATGCGGCTACTCCCCCAAGGAAATTGCCGCGATTACCTTTACCAACAAAGCCGCCCGCGAAATGCAGGAACGTGTGGGCCACTTGCTGCAAGGCAACAGCGCCAAGGGTCTGACCATTGCCACTTTCCACTCGCTGGGCTTGCAGATGCTGCGTCAGGAGTCAGAGCTGCTGGGCTATAAACCGCAATTCTCTATTCTCGATTCCTCAGACAGCTTCAAGATACTCTCGGATATTCTCGCCACCACCGATAAGCAATTGCTGCGCAAGACGCAATGGCAGATATCCAGCTGGAAAAACGACTTTATCAACCCGGATCAGGCAGCCGCCACGGCGGATGAAGAACTCACTCATGCCGCCGCCAAGTGCTACCAGATTTACCAGCAGACGCTGAAAGCCTATCAGGCCGTGGATTTTGACGACTTGATCAAGCTGCCGGTAGAGCTTTTCGATCAGCACCCGGAAGCGCTGCGTAAATGGCAGCATAAACTCAAATACTTACTGATTGATGAATACCAAGACACCAATGCCTGCCAGTACAAACTGGTGAAAATGCTCACCGGGGTTGAAGGCCGCTTCACTGCCGTGGGCGATGACGATCAGGCTATCTATGGCTGGCGCGGTGCCGATGTGGAAAACCTGCGCCAACTGACGCAGGATTTCAGCCGCCTCAAGGTGATCAAGCTGGAACAGAACTACCGCTCTACCGTGCGTATTTTGCGCGCAGCCAACCAGGTGATTGCCAATAACCCAAAGTTATTTGAGAAAAAACTCTGGAGCGAACTGGGCACTGGTGATTTGATTCAGGTGAGTGCCGCCAAGGATGAAGACCACGAAGCCGAATCTGTGGTGATGAAACTGCTGGCGCACAAATTTGAGCACCGCACGCAATTCCTCGATTACGCCATTCTTTATCGCGGCAATCACCAGGCGCGTATTTTTGAGCAACACCTGCGCCAGCAGAAAATCCCTTACACCATCTCTGGCGGCCAGTCTTTCTTCGACAAGGCCGAGATCAAGGATTTGGTGAGTTATTTACGGCTAGTCGCCAATGAAGATGACGACCCTGCTTTCATCCGCGCGGCCACTACGCCCAAGAAAGGCATAGGCAACACCACGCTGGAACGCCTGGGAGAATATGCCAGTGTTCACAAGATGTCACTGTTTGAGGCCGCTTACGAAGGTGATTTCCAGCGTGATATGGCTAACCGCCAACTGGAGGATTTGCTCACCTTCTGCCAGTTCATCAGCCGCATACAGGAGCGTGCCGAGAAAGACCCGGCGGGCGAAGTACTCAATGACATGCTGACCGCGATCAATTACGAGGCTTTCCTTTACGACAGTGAAGAACAGCGCAGCGCTGAGAACAAGTGGAAAAGCGTGCTGGATTTTGTGGCCTGGCTCACACGCAAAGGTGATGAAGATGAGAAAAACCTGCTGCAACTGACCCAGATGATCTCGCTGATGTCCATGCTGGAAGGCCGCGAGGATAGTGAGCCGGACGCAGTCAAACTCTCCACCTTGCACGCCTCCAAGGGTCTGGAATACGGCCATGTGTTCCTCATCGGTTGCGAGGAAGGCATTCTGCCGCACCGCGAAAGTGTGGACGAAGGCAAGATAGAGGAAGAACGCCGCCTGATGTATGTTGGCATTACCCGAGCGCAGAAATCCCTGCATATTTCCTGGTGCCGCAAGCGCAAGCGCGCGGGTGAGAATGAATCCTGCGAGCCCAGCCGCTTTATCTCTGAATTGCCTGCCGACGACGTCAAGCACTTTGGCGGCCCACAGGCCGACCCTGCCACCAGCAAGGAAGAAGGCCGCCAGCGCATGGCACAGATACGTGCCATGCTCAGCGGACAAAACTGAGGGGACAAGACTGAGCGGTAAATGCTGAGTAGTCAGGCGCACACAACCTAAGCTTTTCCTATTGATCCCCCAGGTTGCGCTGGCTTGGTAGATGACTGTTGCATAGCCATCAGCCTGCTGGTTTTAAGGTTATACCTATAGTCTTAATAGACTATTGAAACTATGGCGGCTTGGGGCAGAATAGCCATCATTCTGTAAGTCAGCTGTCCAGGGTATGCGGCCAGCGTCCAATAACAAAAGCAAGCTCATTTACTCGGGGATCACCATGAAACTGCATCTGATTGCCGCTGCTGTAGGCCTGGCACTGGCCGCCAACGCACACGCTACCGACCTGAGCGGCAGCCTCACCGCTGATAATCAATTCAGCCTCTACATCAGCACCAGCAACGACACACTGGGCGAACATATTGTCTCAGGCAACAACTGGGGTAGCGCGCCTAGTTTCTCTGGCTTCAATCTGGTGGCTGGACAAAATTACTTCCTGCATGTGGTCACCTATAATTGGGACTATGAGTCCGATGGTTTCTACATTGCTTCTGGCTTCCTGGGCAACTTTGCACTTAATGGCAGCAATTTCAGTTTTGCCAACGGCAGCCAAACCCTGTTAACCAACACCGCAGACTGGAAAGTAGCCGTAGGCTCAGACCTCAGCACCTGGGTAACGCCAACTGAAACGCCAATTTCATTTGGCCAAAATGGCGTGCAACCCTGGGGCTACCATGCGGCTATCGATGATGAAGCGCAATGGATATGGCAAAGCTCCAACAGCACTAAATATGCATTGTTCTCAACCGCCATCCTGGCAGCAGTACCAGAACCCAGCAGCTATGCCTTGTTGCTGGCTGGCATTGGCGTTCTGGGTGCAGCAGCCCGCAGGTCACGCAAGGCCTAATAGCCACCTATTTGCATCATTAAGCTCGTTTCAAAAAGCCACTCGCTCAAGCTGGTGGCTTTTGTATTTTTAGTTCCCTAACCATCTTGCTGGCTGTGTTAAAGTAATTGTCAGAAACAGGCCTTATCCTTTCGTGCGCCCCGCTCATTCGGAAGCACAAGCATCCTGTCATATCTCTTTATTTTCAAGCATTAAGAAGTGAGCCATCATGGGTAGTTGGATGATCGCACTGGCCGCCGGTGCATTTTGTATAGGCATGACTGAGTTTTTGCCCATGGGCTTGCTGCCCGATATTTCACATGACCTCGGGGTTTCCATTCCGGCCACGGGCAATCTGGTCACGGTCTATGCACTGGGCGTAGTGGTTGGCGGCCCGCTGCTGGTAGCCCTGACCATTAACCGCAGGCGCAAGGCCACGCTGCTGGCGCTGATGGCGATTTTCACGCTGGGTAATATGCTGTGCGCACTGGCACCCAATTACACCACGCTGGCGCTGGCCCGTATCTTCACTGCGCTCAGCCATGGCTCTTTCTTTGGCATAGGCGCTGTGGTGGCCCTTTATCTGGCCCCGCCGGGGCAAAGTAGCCGCGCTCTGGCGCTGATGTTCACCGGGCTGACCCTGGCCAATGTACTTGGGGTGCCGCTGGGCACCTTGCTAGGTCAGCAAACCAGCTGGCGTGTGCCGTTCTGGACCGTGGCGGTCTGCGGTGGCTTGGCCATGCTGGCCATCTGGCGTTTTATCCCTGATTTGAGCGCCATGCCCAAGCCGGATTTACGTAAAGAGCTGCGTGCTGTGGTACAGCCTAATGTCTTGTTGGCCATGGCGATTACCGCCATAGGCTTTGCCGGGGTATTCACTATCTTCACCTATATCACGCCTATCCTTGAGGATATGTCTGGCCTGGTGCCGCACGAGGTCAGCATTATGCTGATTGCCTTGGGCATTGCCGCCACCATAGGCCTCAACATAGGCGGAAAACTCGCCGACTGGAAACTATTGCCCACAATCACCCTCTCACTAGCAGGCATGGCCTTGTTGGGCATTATTTTCGCCTGGTCCATGCAGTTTATGTGGGCGGCGATTGCAACAGCGTTTATCTGGAGCCTGATCAGTTTTGCGGTGGGCCCAGGCTTGCAGACCAATGCCATGGCCCAGGCGGGCGACTCTCCACTGATGGCCTCTACCGCCAACCAAAGCGCCTTTAATCTAGGTAATGCTGGCGGGGCTTTTCTGGGTGGCCTGGTGATTCATCTTGAGCTGGGCCTGCCCGCTGTAGCACTGGCCAGCGCCGCTGTGGCTGTGTGCGGTGCCCTGTTGACGGTTTATAGCATGCGACATTACGGAAAAACCCAACTCTGACCGCGCGTTCATGGTGACCGCGCTTTCAGGGTTGCCATAACAAGAAAGCCAAAAACAAGAAAGCAAAGGTGAGACATGGCGAAGGCGGTAGTAAACAAGCTGGGTAGAGGCTTGCTCAAATTGGGCAAGCTGTTGTTCTGGTTATTGCTGGTGTTGGTGATTGCCGCAGTTATCGCTGAAATTCTCGGTTGGCCATTCTTACGCCAACCTGCGCAAGACTTGCTCAGCGACAAGCTAGAGCGTGAAGTCAGGCTGGAGCAGCCCTTCCAGCTGCATCTCTGGGCTGGCGTGCAGCTAGACCTTGGCCATCTGTATATTGCCGCCCCCGCCACTTTCAAAGTGCCGCATTTGGTGGATGCCCACAACATTAGCCTTAAGCTGCGTTACAGCGACATTTGGCACTTTGTGCAGCAAGGCAATTTGCGCATACGCGAGATCAGGGTAGACCAGATTGACGCCAGGTTGATACGCCATGCCGACGGCAGCGCCAGCTGGGAATTTCCGAAAAAAGACGATACGCCCCCCAGCCCCTTCCCGGTGATTGAAACCCTGATTGTTCAACAAGGTAGCGCTAAAGTCAGCGATGCCATCAGCAGCGCCAATCTTGATGTGAAATTCAAGACCGACGAAGGCAGCCTGCAGGAGAAAATGCGTTCGGAAGTCAGCGTCAACGGTCAATTCCAGCACAGACCGCTCAAGGCTTATATGGAAACTGCAGGCTTTCTGCCTGTGGCCACCCAGGATGCCGATGCGCCACCTATCAAGTCCAAGGGCTGGCTGGAGTATGCCAAGCTCAGGGTCGATTTTGAGGGTCAGGTTTCTGACCTGTTTGGCCGCCAGGATGTGGCGGGCAAGGCCGTGGTGACTGGCAGCTCGCTTTCGGTATTAGGTGAGTTGGTCGGCAGCGTGCTACCCACTACCGACCCATTCAGGCTGAGCGCCACCTTAAATAAACACAGTGATATCTGGGAAGTGGATGTGGATTCCGCCAAGATAGGTCGCAGCCAGCTCAGCGCAGCATTTAAATATGACCCGCGTAAACAGGCAGGAGCTGTGCCGCTGCTGACAGGTCATCTGCATGGCAGCCGTTTTTACCTCGCCGATCTGGCCCCGGCATTTGGCACGCGTGAGCCAGATGGCACAGAGGCAAAGCCTGCGACTGGCCGCGCCATTCCAGACAGGCCTCTGGACCTGCCCTCACTTAACCGCATGGATGCCGAAATCGCCATCAAGCTGGATTACATGGAGCTGGGTAATGCCTTTGCCCTGCCTATCTCGCCATTCAAGGCCAGGTTAAGTCTAGACCACGGCAAATTCAATGTCAGTGATATTCTGGCCCACACTGCCGATGGCACCCTGACTGGCAGCTTTGGGGTGGATGCCAGTGAGCCTGCTGTCAATGCAGCCAATCCAGCATTAGCCAGCGATGCCAAGCGGCAATATCCCCCACAATGGCAGATCAAGCTGGGCTGGAAAGATATTGTGCTGGAGAAATGGCTACAGGTTTCCAAGGCACGGCAGGAAGCTGCCAAGCAACAAGGCAAGCCCTTACCGCCGCCCTACCTCAGCGGCACCCTCAATGGCCGCACCAACTTCAGCGGCAAGGGCAGCAGCACGGCTGAATTGTTGGGCTCACTTAATGGCAGCAGCACTATCTTTATTGAAAAGGGTGAAGTCTCACGCCTGGTGATGGAGTTGATGGGCCTGGATATTGCCCAGAGCGTGCGTGCCTGGCTGGGCAATGACCAATCGCAACGCCTGGATTGCGCGGTGATGGACCTCAAGGCCAGCAATGGTGTCATTACGCCGCAAGTGGCCTTGCTAGATACTCCAGTCACGCTGGTGCTGATTGATGGCAGCATAGATTTGGGCCAGGAACAGCTGGACTTGCTGCTGGCTGCCAAGCCCAAAAACTTCTCACCGCTAACCGTGCGCTCACCGATCAAGGTACAGGGCAGCTTCGTCAACCCCAAGGTTAGACCAGAGGCTGTGCCGATTGCCGCACGCTTGCTGGGCAGTGTGGCGCTGGCGTTTGTTAATCCGCTGGCGGCCATCCTGCCTTATCTCGATACCGGCTCAAGCAGTCATGCTTATTCTTGCGGCCATGCGCTTGATGCTCATGCGGTGAATAAGGGGGTTGGCAAGGCTGGCACTGGCAATGCTAACGTGGATAAATCCCGTGCGGATAAATCTAGTACTGAGAAAGCTAGCCCTGAGAAAGCCAGCGCCAATTCCGCAGCACCTGCGCCGATTCCCGGGCATTGATTGGCAGCTGACCATGTTTCTTCATGCCGCGCAGGGTCAGCCAGCTGGCCTTGCCTGTTACAATAGCGCATGCCTTATATCACACTAGAACAAGCCAGTCTGGCTTACGGACACCACCCCCTACTCGACCATGCCAGCTTTCAACTAGACCCCGGGGAACGTGTTGGCCTGATAGGCCGCAATGGTGCGGGCAAATCCAGCCTGCTCAAGGTCATTGCTGGCGAAAGCAAGCTTGATGATGGCGTGCTCTGGAGCGCGCCCAAAGCCCGTATTGTCTACGTGCCGCAAGAGCCTGCACTGGACCCCGAACATACTATTTTCGAGGCCGTGGCCGAAGGCCTGGGTGGCCTGCGCCAGACCTTGATTGATTACCACTATGTATCACAGCAGATGGCTGAGCCAGAGGCAGATATCGATGCCTTGATGGAGCGCTTGCAAGCGCTGCAACATGATCTGGAAGTGCAGCAGGCTGGCAATCTCAGGCCAGGGTGGAAGCGACATTGAGCCGCCTTAATCTGGATGCCGAAGCCAAGGTAGCCACCCTCTCCGGTGGCTGGCGCAAGCGCGTGGCGCTGGCGCGTGCGCTGGTGGCAGAGCCTGAAGTGCTGCTGCTGGACGAGCCTACCAACCATCTGGATTTTGCTGCGATTGAATGGCTGGAAAACCTGTTGCTGGATTTTCAAGGCAGCGTGCTGTTCATTACCCATGACCGACGTTTTCTGGACCGCCTGGCGACGCGCATAGTTGAGCTTGATCGCGGCCAGCTTACGGAATTCCAGGGCAACTTCAGCCAGTACCAGATCAAGAAGGAAGAACTGCTGGAAATAGAAGCCACCCATGCCGCCAAATTTGATAAGGTGCTGGCGCAGGAAGAAGCCTGGATACGTCAGGGCATCAAGGCCAGGCGTACCCGCAACGAAGGCCGGGTACGCAGGCTGGAATCGCTGCGCCTGATGCGTGCAGCCAGGCGTGAGCACCAGGGCAATGTCAAACTGACACTGGATAGCGGCGAGCGCTCAGGCAAACTGGTTGCCGTGCTGGAGCACGTTAACCTGGCCTTTGATGGCAAGCCTTTGATCAAGGATTTCAGCACCCGCATCATGCGCGGCGACCGTATTGGTCTGCTGGGCCCTAATGGTGCGGGTAAATCCACCCTGCTCAAGCTGATACTCGGTGAACTGCAAGCCGATAGCGGCAGCATACAGCGTGGCACCAGCTCAATGTGGCCTACTTTGACCAGATGCGCGAGCAACTCGATGAAGAGGCTACGCTGGCCGACACCATCAGCCCTGGTTCAGAGTTTGTGCAGATTGGTAATGAGCGCAAGCATGTCATCAGTTATCTGGAAGATTTTCTCTTTCCGCCGCAGCGTTCACGCTCCCCGGTGAAATCGCTCTCGGGTGGAGAACGCAACCGCCTGCTGCTGGCGCGCTTGTTTGCGCGCCCCAGCAATGTGCTGGTGCTGGATGAACCCACCAACGATCTCGATATCGATACGCTGGAACTGCTGGAAAGCCTGTTACAGGATTTTGATGGCACTTTGTTCCTGGTGAGCCATGACCGCGCTTTCCTGGAAAACACAGTGACGCAGGTAATTGCGTTTGAAGGCCTAGGTGTATTGAGCGAGTTTGGCGGCGGCTATGACGATTGGTATCGCTTTACGCAAGCGCAAGCCGCGGCCAAGCCCAGCGAAAAAACCACGGCCAAGACAGCAGAAAAGGCTAACTCAGGCAGTCATAGCTCAGGCACTAATAGCCCAGCCCCCACTGCTCAGCCGCCCAGCCAGAAAAAACCTGCAGGTAAACTCAGCTTCAAGGAAAGCCATGAACTGGCCAGCCTGCCCGCCAAGATAGAGACGCTGGAAGCCGAACAGAGCAGCATTAACCTGGCCCTGGCAGATGCCAATATCTACAGGGATCAGCCCGATCAAGCCCGTGCCTTGCAGCAGCGCCTCAGCAGCATTGTTGATGAAACCGAAGCCGCCATGTTGCGCTGGGAAGAGCTTGAAAGCCGGAATTAGCGTAGAGTATTAGCTGCGATACCAATAGGTATCTTTGAACTCCAATAGGAACTCCAAATAGCCAACAAAATGCCGCTCACCCGGCATCATCAGGAGGGAAAGCTTGGATTCGTTGTGGAACTCGTACACAGCCAATATCGGCTATGCCATTAGCCAGCTTTGTATCGCCATGATTATGGGGGGGCTGTATTTCCTTGCCCCCACAGAACGCAGCACGCGCTACTGGGCTCTCTCCGGGCTATTGAGCATTTTTGGCTCCACGCTGAGTGCTTTCAGCATCTCCCGCTTTGGCTATTTGCCGCTGATTATAGGCTCTACGCTGATGATCGCGGCAATGACCGCCAAATGGTGGGGAACCCAGGCTTTCTTCGGCAAAAAACCCGCCTATGTTGGCTGGTATTTCATTCTGTTTTTTTTTATCGCCTTCAGTTTGATGCTGTTGCTGGAAGCAGGCCCTTCCGCACGCACCGTATTCTTCTCCCTGCCGCTGGCGATTTTGATGTTCCTCAACGTGGTTGAGGTGTTGATTGCGCGCAAATTCAACCTCTCCTTTGCTACCAGCCTGGTGGTGATTGCCTATACGCTGGCCGCGGCTGACTTTATAGGCCGTAGCGTGCTGGCGGTGGAAGGTACGGTAGACCTCAGCCCACAAAGCCATGACCCCATCAATGTGTTTGGCCTCTACTTTATTCCGATGTGGTGCAACCTGCTGGGCTCGCTAGGCCTGTTGCTGATGTATTTTGAATCCATCATTCATGAGAAAGAGCACCTTGCCACTCATGATGAATTGACCAAGGTGTTTAACCGCCGCGCATTGGTCAGCCTGGGGCGGCGTGAAGTGGAGCTTGCCCATCGATACAAGCGCCCTATCAGCATTTTCATGATTGATATTGATCACTTCAAACAAGTGAACGATACCTTTGGCCATGATGCGGGCGATAAAGTGTTGCGCAAAATTGCTCAAACCCTGGACGGCACATCGCGCAATACCGATATGCTGGGGCGTTATGGCGGCGAGGAATTCTGCATTATCTGCCCGCAAACCACCAATGAAGAAGCCATGAAACTGGCAGACCGCTTGCTAGAAGCCACGCGCGCTCTGCGGCACCGCGCCTGCGATAATCGCCAGATTACCTGTTGTTTGGGCTTATACAGCTGGAACCCGGAACGCGACCTGCCTGCTAACTGGGAGACCATGCTGCACCGCGCCGATACCGCCCTCTATGCCGCCAAGGAAGCGGGCCGCAATCGCATGATGCAATATCATGTGGAAGCAGATAGTGTTCATGACACACCCAGTATCACCCTACCATTTGATAAAAAAAATATATCAACATAATTAAATCAATTGATTTTTATTATTTGAGTCCAAGGTCTACACTCCAATCTCACTTTTGAGTTTCAAGTTTGAAACACAAGTTTTGATTTAACCACTGGAGACTGTCATGACCACATCTTTGATCAATACCGAAATCAAGCCTTTCAAGGCCAATGCCTTCCGCAATGGTGAATTTGTCACCGTGACCGATGCCGACCTCAAGGGCAAATGGTCTGCTGTGGTGTTCTACCCTGCGGACTTCACCTTTGTCTGCCCAACAGAATTGGGTGACATTGCCGATAGCTACGATGAATTGCAAAAGCTGGGCGTTGAAATCTACTCTGTTTCCACCGACACCCATTTCACGCACAAGGCCTGGCACGATGCCTCGGACACCATCCGCAAGATCAAGTACTTCATGATTGGTGACCCGACAGGCGTAGTAACCCGCAACTTCGGCGTGATGCGTGAAGACCAGGGCCTGGCTGATCGCGGCACTTTCATCATAGACCCCAATGGCGTGATTCAAGCGTGGAAATCACCGCAGAAGGCATAGGCCGCGACGCTGCTGACCTGGTGCGCAAGGTCAAGGCTGCACAATACGTGGCCAGCCACCCAGGCGAAGTGTGCCCAGCCAAGTGGAAAGAAGGCGAAGCCACCCTTGCGCCATCGCTTGATCTCGTAGGCAAAATTTAAAGCGAGAATTTAAAACCAAGAGTTTAAAGCTTTAAAGCAACAACCCGGGCAGTCCACTCCCTGCCCGGGTGTTTTACCCCGCTTATAGAACACAGAATTGAGAGCACATCATGTTGGATGCAAACATCAAGAACCAATTGAAGGCCTATCTGGAAAAAGTCACCAGGCCTATCGACATCATCGCCTCCGTCGATGGCGGAGAGAAGTCACGTGAAATGCTATCCCTGCTGCAGGATATCCAAAGCCTGTCTGGCCACATCAACTTGAGCCAACGTGATGATGACAATGAACGCAAGCCTTCATTCAGCCTCAACACCCCAGGCAGTGATATCGGCATACGCTTTGCCGGCATCCCCATGGGCCATGAATTTACCTCACTGGTACTGGCCTTGTTGCAGGTGGGTGGACATCCGCCCAAGGCTGAAGCTGAAGTGCTGGAACAGATACGCCATATTGAAGGCAGCTTCCATTTCGAGACCTATATCTCGCTGAGCTGCCACAACTGTCCAGAAGTGGTACAGGCACTGAACCTGATGGCGGCGCTTAATCCCAACATCCGCCACACCATGATAGATGGTGCCTTGTTCCAGCGTGAGGTTGAGGAGCGCCACATCATGGCCGTGCCTACCATCTTCTTGAACGGTGAGGAGTTCGGCCATGGCCGCATGAGCGTGCAGGAAATCCTCAACAAGATAGACACTGGCGCGATTGCCCGTGAGGCCGAAAAACTCTCGAGCAAGGCCCCTTATGAAGTGCTGATTGTAGGCGGTGGCCCTGCAGGTGCAGCCGCAGCCATCTACAGCGCACGCAAAGGCATACGCACAGGCATAGTGGCTGAGCGTTTTGGTGGCCAGGTGATGGACACCATGGCGATAGAAAACTTTATTTCAGTGCAGGAAACCGATGGCCCCAAATTGGCCGCCTCGCTGGAAGAACACGTCAAGAGCTATGACGTGGACATCATGAACCTGCAGCGTGCTGCTGGCCTGAAACCCGCCGAGGCTCACGACGGCTTGATGGAAGTCACCCTGGAAAATGGTGCCGTGCTCAAATCCAAATCGGTGATCATCTCCACTGGCGCACGCTGGCGCGAAATCAACGTCCCCGGCGAGCAAGAATACCGTGGACGTGGCGTGGCCTACTGCCCGCATTGCGATGGCCCCTTGTTCAAAGGCAAGAGTGTGGCTGTGATTGGTGGCGGTAACTCTGGCGTGGAAGCAGCGATAGACCTGGCTGGCATTGTCAAGGACGTGACTTTGCTGGAGTTTAACGGTGAACTGCGTGCTGACGCCGTGTTGCAAAAGAAACTGTTCAGCCTACCCAACGTTAGCGTGATTACTGGTGCGCAAACCACCGAAATCAACGGTGATGGTGAAAAGGTAGATGGCATCAGCTATACCAACCGTCAGACTGGTGAAAACCACCGCTTGCCGCTGGCTGCCGTGTTTATCCAGATTGGCCTGGTGCCCAACACCAGCTGGGTCAAGGATACTGTGGCACTGAGCAAGTTTGGTGAAATTGAAGTGGATGCCAAGGGCCAAACATCGGTACCTGGCGTGTTTGCGGCGGGAGATGTCACCACCGTGCCCTTCAAGCAAATCATCATTGCCATGGGTGAAGGTTCCAAGGCGGCACTGGGTGCCTTTGAACACCTGATACGCGCTTAAGCCATATGCGGTGCTGCTTCCCAAGCCAAAAGCTCAGGGTTAGCAGTACCGCTGGCGTCACTTAAAAGGTAGAATAGCGCCTTGGCTGTCCTCGTGGTGAAACGGATATCACCGGCCCCTCCTAAGGGTCAGTTTCAGGTTCGAGTCCTGACGGGGACACCATATCAAAAACATTCCACAACATCAGAAGTTAATTATTGTTACATTTCAATACATTAACTCAACGCACCACACCCCATCTGCCATAGATTGACATCACAAACACTAATTTGTGACAATGGATTCCCCACATTTTACCCAGGGATCTCCCCACATGGCATCCATTTACCGCACAAAAAATGGTTATCGCGCTCAAGTCGCCATCATGGGGACTCGAGATTCAAAAACTTTACCCACCAAGAGAGAAGCGGAAGCTTGGGCAGCTCAACGTGAAACTCATATACGCACTCAATCTAAAAAGACCC
>NZ_BAMT01000010.1 GCF_000617925.1 Methylobacillus glycogenes JCM 2850 | reverse complement strand
TGCCTGTCGTGGTGTTGCCTGTCGTGGTGTTGCCTGTCGTGGTGTTGCCTGTCGTGGTGTTGCCTGTTTTTGCACCACCAGTAGAACTTCCGCTACCTCCTGCGGCACCACCAGAGGAGCCCCCCCCTCCGCCACTTGCAGTCGGAGCGCCTGCAGTCGCTTTCGCCCGAGGGGTAACTCTTTGAACATCTGTGGTTGTGTTAACATTCGGCGTAGGTTGCTGGCTCACTTGCGCATTATCATCCGTAGCCCCCCCAGACGACTGTCCCTTGGAAACAGGTGAACTAGCAGAACCTTTGCCCGGATAAACCTTAAGATTTTGTGAGCCGGATTGTGGTCGGTCTGAATAGGTAATAGTGCCGTCAGGTTGAACGGTTTTGTATACCTCACCATAAACCGGAGAAATCGCTAAAATGTATGAGCCCAAAAGCAAACAAAGATTTTTTTTCATGGCATCAAGTTCCCGTACATTTGGCTATCAAATAAAGACATATAGTAGCTTAAATTATTTTTAAGTTACTCGCCTGAAAAACAATTTACATTCAAACCCCTCAATATTTATTACAAAGCATGCTTGAAAATACAATTCTCGTCACTGGTGGCGCTGGTTTCATCGGTAGTAACTTTGTTCTTGACTGGATTAATGCTGGACTTGGCAAGGTAGTTTCTATGGACAAGCTTACCTATGCCGGAAATCTGGATAATCTTGCTACAGTGATTGACAACCCGCATCACAAGTTCGTTCATGGTGACATTGCAGACCGCGCCTTGGTCACCAAGCTTCTATCTGAGTATAAACCTCGGGCTATCCTCAATTTCGCTGCCGAGAGCCATGTAGACCGTTCTATTCATGGCCCGGAAGATTTTATTCAAACCAATGTCGTGGGTACTTTCCACTTACTTGAAGAAGCCAGGGCTTACTGGAATGCCTGTAAAAACCTGGAAGATCCTTCAGGGAACAGCTTCCGCTTTCTGCACGTTTCTACCGATGAGGTTTATGGCACCTTAGCAACGGACGACCCTGCGTTCACAGAAACCACTCCGTATGCCCCCAACAGCCCCTACTCTGCGTCAAAAGCCGCTTCAGATCATCTGGTAAGGGCGTATCACCATACATATGGCCTGCCTGTGCTGACCACGAATTGCTCTAACAACTACGGGCCTTATCACTTCCCTGAAAAGCTGATACCGCTTTGCTTGCTTAATGCACTAGCAGGTAAGCCTTTGCCGATTTATGGTGATGGCAAGCAGATTCGCGACTGGCTTTATGTCAAGGATCATTGCAGCGCCATTCGTCGAGTATTGGAAGCTGGAAAGCTTGGCGAGACCTACAATGTTGGAGGGTGGAATGAAAAGACCAATCTTGAGGTAGTCAGCTTATTGTGTCAGATACTCAATGAGTTGCAGCCCAGAGCAGATGGTCTGGCGTATGAATCCCAAATTACCTATGTCCAGGATAGGCCTGGCCATGACAGGCGTTATGCCATAGACGCTAGCAAGATTGAGCGCGAGTTGGGCTGGAAACCAAGCGAAACCTTTGAGACGGGTATCCGTAAAACTGTGCAGTGGTATCTTCAGCACCAAGACTGGGTGCAAAACATACTTAATGGCGACTACCGTCATTGGGTGGCCAAACATTATGACGGAGACACTCAATGAGAAAAGGCATCATTCTGGCCGGAGGTTCCGGCACTCGTCTCTATCCTGTGACCCAGGCTGTGTCCAAGCAGTTGCTGCCAGTGTATGACAAACCCATGATTTATTACCCTTTGTCTACACTGATGCTGGCAGGGATACGTGACATCCTGCTAATTTCCACGCCGCAAGACACACCCCGCTTTCAGCAGCTGCTTGGAGACGGCAGTCAATGGGGACTCAACTTGAGTTATGCCGTACAACCATCTCCAGATGGCCTGGCGCAGGCATTTATTATAGGCAAAGAATTTATAGGTACAGACTCCACACATTGATACTGGGGGATAACATTTTTTACGGTCATGACCTCGCACATGACTTGATCCAGGCAGACCAGCGCCCTCAAGGCGCCACGGTATTTGCCTACCCGGTACACGACCCTGAACGTTACGGCGTGGTTGAATTTAATGATGCAGGACAGGCCATCAGCCTGGAAGAAAAACCTCTCAAGCCAAAATCCCGCTATGCCGTCACTGGTTTGTATTTCTATGACAATCAAGTAACTGATATCGCTGCCAGCCTGAAGCCATCTCCGCGTGGAGAGCTGGAAATCACCGATATCAACTCCGCCTACCTGGCTCAGGGCGCATTGAATGTCGAGCTCATGGGTCGTGGCCATGCCTGGCTGGATACCGGCACGCATGAGTCACTACTCGAAGCATCCCTCTTTATTGAAACCATAGAAAAAAGACAGGGACTGAAAATTGCCTGCCCCGAAGAAATTGCTTATCGCAAAGGCTACATTTCTGCAGAACAGGTATTAAAGATTGCCCAGCCTTATCTCAAAAATGGCTATGGCCAGTATCTGGTACGCATGCTTACGGAAAAAGTATTTTGAACGTCACGCCCACTTTAATTCCCGATGTACTCGTCATAGAGCCCAAAATCTTTGGCGATGAACGGGGTTTCTTTTTTGAAAGCTTTAACCAGCAGACGTTTGCGGCAGCCACCGGAGTGAATCTACAGTTTGTGCAAGATAACCACTCCATGTCCGCGCAAGGCGTACTCAGGGGTTTGCACTACCAGGTCAGACAAGCTCAAGGCAAGCTAGTGCGTGTGGTATCAGGAGCAGTGTTTGATATTGCGGTTGATCTGCGCCGCTCCTCCCCCACATTTGGTCAGTGGGTGGGCGAGTATCTCTCGGCCGAAAATAAAAAACAAATGTGGATTCCACCGGGTTTTGCCCATGGCTTCCTCGTCATGTCGCCCCAAGCTGAGTTCTTATATAAGACCACGGATTTTTATGCCCCTGAGCATGAGCGATGTCTCGCCTGGAACGACCCTGAAGTAGGTATAGCATGGCCTGTATGTCATGTAGAGATACAGCTTTCGAATAAGGATCAGCAAGGGCAAAGTTTGGCCCGCACAGAGTTATTTGAGTAATGCGCCACTACAATAAAATCTTGCTGACAGGCATACACGGCCAGTTGGGCCACGCGCTGAAACCTGCCTTGGAGAAATTGGGTACGGTGATCGCCTTGGATCGGGAAAAATTGGATCTAAGCCAGCCCGACAGCATTAGAGCAGCCGTCAGATTAATAAAACCTGATCTAATCATCAACCCAGCGGCCTACACCGCAGTAGATCTGGCAGAGTCCGAGTCAGAAATTGCGCATGCGATCAATGGCATTGCGCCGGGAATTTTTGCAGAAGAAGCAGCTAGTATTAATGCGCTATTGGTGCATTACTCTACGGGTTTTGTCTTTGATGGAAAGAAAACACACGCATACAGTGAAGATGATGTAGCAGCGCCCATCAATGCCTATGGCTCGAGCAAGCTGGCTGGAGAAGAAGCGATACGCGAAAGCGAGGCCTCGCATTTGATACTGCGTACAAATTGGGTTTATAGTGCATACGGCAAAAACTTCATGCTAAAGATCCTGGAACTCGCTCAAACCCGTTCAGAGTTACGCATTATCAACGACCAGTTTGGCAATCCAACCTCTACCAATACCATCGTCAATGCCACCATCCCAGCACTCAGTGCCTGGGAGCCAGGCCATACGGGCACCTATCATCTGGTGGATCAGGGAGAAACCAGCTGGCATGGATTTGCACAAGAAATTATCCAACAATACGAACACTTGGCTCTCAAAAAAAACCTGCCAGCACTGGCAACATCAGCAAACCGGGTGTTAGGAATACCGACCGCAGATTACCCTACCCCTGCTCAACGCCCGGCACAATCCAGTCTCAATACCGAAAAACTACGTACAAGCTTCAAGCTCGAACTACCCCATTGGCAAGAGGACCTCAGGCAAGTCATGGCTGCAATTGCAGCATGACACTAGCCTGAGGACGACGCTTTTCTTATCAGGACCGGCCGTAGGTATCCTCGTAACGCACAATGTCATCTTCGCCCAGATAACTTCCGGACTGAACCTCGATCAAGTGCAGCGGCAACTTGCCCGGATTCTCCAATCTATGGGTGGAGCCAATTGGAATGTACGTTGACTGATTTTCACTGAATAGCTTGGTATTCCCATCCACCGTAATCATGGCTGAACCACTGACTACAACCCAATGCTCGGCACGATGGTGGTGCATTTGCAGGGACAGCTTTTCGCCCGGCTTCACCATGATACGTTTCACCTGGTGGCGCTCGCCCAGATCAATACTTTCATACCAACCCCAAGGCCTGTAGGCCCGTGGATGTATCTTGTGCTCAGAGCGTTGATTTAACTTGAGGTATTCCACTACCTCCTTGACATCTTGTGCAGCATCCTTGCTAGCTACCAGAACGGCATCACTGGTCTCCACCACGATCAGATCACGGACACCAATCGCGGCAACAAACCTATCCTCACTCCGCACCAGACTGTTCTCGACATTCTTGAGGTAAACATCGCCACGAGCTACATTGCCATTGGCATCCTGCTCTTGCACCTCTTGTAGAGACGTCCATGAGCCAACGTCACTCCAACCAATATCAGCAGGCACTACAACAGCATGATCGGTTTTTTCCATTACCGCATAATCGATGGATAAGGACGGAGACTCAGCAAAACTCGATTCTTCTAATCTGACGAAATCCAGATCCTTATAACTGTTATTGACGGCCTTGCTTACTGCAGCAGTAATTTCGGGGGCATGGATTTCCAGTTGCTTGAGGAAAGTTTCTGGCTTGAATAAAAACATGCCACTGTTCCAGAAAAACTCACCTGACGCCACATATTCAGTTGCTGTGGCAAGATCTGGCTTCTCAACAAAACGATTGACCTTATAAGATCCTGGTGCGCTCTCAACGCCTAATTTGATGTAGCCATAACCGGTTTCAGGATGAGCAGGTTTGATACCGAAGGTGACTAAGTTACCTTGATCAGCGGCAGTCAATGCGGTTTGCACAGCATGTTCAAAACTTTGCAGATCCCTGATGACATGATCAGCAGGCAAGACCAGCATATAAACATCCTGACCTTGTAGCTGCAATGCTGCAGCGGCAATAGCTGGTGCAGTATTCTTGGGGGCAGGCTCTAGAATAATAGAGTTAGGACTCAAAGCGATTTCGCGCAACTGTTCAGCCACTAAGAATCGATGATCGTTACCGCAAACAACAACTGGATTTGTTACAGTCGCCCATCTTGAAATTCTGAGAAGGGTCTCCTGCAGCATGGTTTTATTAGTGATCAAGGGCAACAGTTGCTTAGGTAATACCGCTCGAGAAAGTGGCCATAACCGTGTACCAGAACCACCGGAGAGTAATACAGGAACAATTTTCATTTTTCATTCCAATCAATAATTAATTGTTTAATAGATAAAAATCTTGCATTAAAAAATCAAATAGAAAATATAATTAAAATCTCTAAAACGATAAATTAATAACATTAAAAAAATATGGCACTCACATTGAAAGAATAATTATTCCAGCATGCAATAAGAGAATTAACCATCACTCTGCAGATTCAGTGATACGTTTTTCTTTTAGTTTTGCGGAAATATAATTCATCGATGGCAGCTCTATGTTGTGATACATAATATTTGAAATCAGCAAAACCACTGGAAAACTGACAAATAGGATAATCAAAGAAATTTGCTGGGTTACAGTGCCAGGGTCAGTCAGAGTTGCATAACCACCTAAGAAAATTGAGAAAATAGGAATATGGATTAGGTAAGTAGAATAAGACCACTTACCAATATTCGTGATGACTTTATTGTAGAAAAATAATGTCAGGATTTTTTTCCATAGGGGAGATTTAACACTCCAATAACCCATTTCATAAAATATGACAGCCAAAACAAACAGCCAGATAACAGCGCAATATCTATCCTGGAAAAGCAATATTCCACCTAGCAACACGGCAACATCATAAATAAACTTGCCATGCTGCAGTCGCTCGATAATTAATCTGCTTAAGATGCCGACCAAGAAATAATCGACAGCTTTAAAGAAGAAGGAGCTATGTTGCCAATTAAAGTCTAAAACATGGTTGGTAAAATATCGCAGCAGTAGCAACAACACAACCCAAACAATCAAAGACTTCTCAGACTTCACCAAAAATGGAATTAAGACTGGTGCAATTAGATAGAACTGCCACTCAAGACTGATGCTCCATGCCGGAGCAAGAAACGTGGTAGGTGAAAATTGAATCAGCTCTTGCGGGAAAACGCTATGAATGAGGAGTAAATGATTGAATAAATGCAATAAAAAATTACTATCTTGCTCAACAAGCCTGGCGAGTCGCATCGAGGTATCACCAGAAAAACTCAGACCGGTATATGCAACCTTGTAAAAATTAACTACCAAAATCGCGATAACTAACGAAACGTAAAATGCGGGCGCCAAGCGGAAAAATCGTCTAGTTATGAAATGTGAATATGGCTCATTTTTAGTAAGCAATAAATGAGTAATCACAAAACCACTTAAAATAATAAAAATGTTGACTGCAAGTTCTGGATTGATGATTAAACTGAGTATTTTTGAAAAAGTGGCATTAATTATGCCCCCTCCTGTAAAAAACTCATCTACTTCTTGCTTGTGCCAAAAACCAGAAAGTTGGATAGCATGACCTAAAACAACCCACCATGCCATATAACCTCTTAGTGATTCTAACACCTGAAATTTATAGAATTTAGACATATAATCCCTGGAGACATAGTGTGAACATAATCCAAAACACTTCGACAGTTCATCACTATCATTATAGTAAAAGCTTGCAATAAATTATGATGTGCCTGCTAATCAATAAATATTGAAAATTACACCAACATTAGTGTGCATATATCATAGATATAAAATGCAATGAAAACCATTAATACATATAAACATTATTATAGAATATTAACTGGGGAATCTAACTATTTTGCACCCTGAAAGCAGCCCGATGATAAGTCATAATTATCACACTAATTAAAATTCCCAGCGGCCAGTTCCTTAACCTTAAGTAGGTTTTTACGAATCAGGTCTTGATAATATTGCCGATTAGAACAAATAAAATCAATTTGTGAACAAATAAGATCGGAAAAACCTTTTTCCGGATTAATCGACAGTTTTTCAGTTTCGAAGAATTGCATAAGCCCATCAACCTTGCCTTGGGTCGATAATACGATAGATGGAACATTCTGATTCAGGCTCATGATGGAAAGATGCATGCGACCGGTGACGACAATTTTAGCCTCTTGTGCTAAGCGCTTAACCTGATCTGGTTCCAACAGTCTATTTACTAGGAAAGCATTCGGATACTTGCCTGACAATGCCTGACAAATCGGCAAGTCATTGGCTCCGTGTCTGATCACGTGAGGCAATAGTACAATATTAAAATTGTGGTCCATCAGCTTGTTTATTACCTTGCTATATTCATCAATTTGATCAATATTTTTGCCAATCAATCCACTGGCATTTACCAGAGCAATCTGCTTGCCTGCGCAGAATTGCAAAATATCTTCAATCCCAGCTGATTTGGTGTTGTCATTGGCAAACACCATATCTGCAACCAGCCTGATATTGGGAACCCCTGCATCTTGTAGACGCTGGAATGAAAGAGGATCTCGCGCACAAAGCAAAACCCCATTGGCAGCTGCGTTTCTGATAGCAGAAAGCGCTGCTGCATCAGGATTGCCATTCCAACTGAAACCAAACACCCTGGATGGAATATTATTACGCGCGAAATAAGTTGCAATTTTAGAGCGCATGATAGAGGCATTTTTATTATAGCCACCATCCATGATATCTGCGCCAACTACATACAAAGCGCTGGCAGATGCCATTATTTTTCTCAGTCTTACGTAATCCCGCAAAAACCTGAACAAATGACCGTAGATCAATCCTGGCATTTCGATCACTTCAACGTTCACTGCATAGTGACTAGGAATATCCAATGCTATAGGCTGTGTTTTGATAATGAGTTTTTTGCCATCAATATTATGCAAAAATGATTCCAGCATTGCCTGATCACCGATATTCCCCCCTCCTGGTGCCGGAATAAGAATAGAGACACTGTCATTAGTGCTTCTAGCCACACGACCAAACAGGAGATTGATGACTGCTGCAGCCTTGGCCTTGATGCCTGCACTACCTAGGATTTTGTATAGTAATTTTTTAATGGTCTTCATTGTTTGTTCCGAATATAACTTTTCACTTCAAATAACTTTTTCACGCTACGTTTGAACTTGGGGACCAACAAATAAAATACTGCCAGGATCAGCAACATCAGCAACCAGCCGACAAGAATGTTGTATATGGCAAAGTCCACATAATGATCGACCACGTAATTGGCGATAAAACTGGCGCTATAGTAAATGGCAGACATGATGAGTGGATCTACAATCATGCTTTTGACAGGAACGCCCGTTTTCCTCAGCCAGAAAACGCCGAGTAGCCAGGTAAAGAGCAGACTTGCCGAGTATGCATACGCTACGCCAATCACACCAGCGGGCAGCCCCAGGCAAATAATCAAAATAGAGATTGGCCTGCTAACCAAGCCTAGTTTAAATAGAGAGGCAGTAATCCCTTTAGATAAAAATACCCAGTAACTGGCATAGCTGAGCGCCAAAAATATCCCTGCAAATGAAAGTGCCCGGTAGACCGGCACCATTTCCAACCATTGTGTCCCGAGCACCAATTGCACCAGGCGCTCTGTCTGGCAGCAGGTTAAGGCCAGGCAAAATACAACGAGATGGACAATGATATTTTGTCCAAACAGAAGAAAACGATTGTATTTTTCCTGATCTTCCACTGCCAAACGTGACAACACAGGGACAGCAACCGACGATGAAGGCGCATTCAGCTGGTTTAGCGGCAACATCAGTAATTTGTTGGCTCTATCGTAAAACCCCAACTGGCTGGCACCTATTTGATTACCAATCAAGATAGCTGGAATATTGCGCGAGAAGTATCCCATCAATTGAGAACCAGCCAGCCCCCAACCGAATTTGAAGAAATGTCTGATAGAAACATGTCTTGAAGGCAAGGAAGGTAGCCAAGCGCCGAAAAGCATGTACAAAAGCATTTGTATCAATGCCTGCGCTATCTGCTGATATACGATGGCCCAGTAAGAATGTCCGGCATATGCGAAATAGACCCCGATACAAACACTGAGCAAAACAGCAGTCGTATCTGTTATTGCCATCTGTTTGAATTTGAAATTACGGTTCAGCTGGGCTTTATATTGTGCGGCAATACCATTGAATAAAAACACCACAGAAACATACTGCGCAATTTTGGTTAATTCTGGCTGAGCATAAAAGCTCGCCAGTAAACTTGCTGAAAAGTATGAAATCAGCGTAAACAACAGACCTATCAATACATTGACCCAGAACAGGTTGCTGATCTGCGCTTTAGTTATGTTTTGGACTTGAATAGACGCCGTCGAAAGGCCAAAGTCGAGCAAGATGTCGCAAATGCCATAAATCGCAATCACCATGGCAACCAAACCAAAATCTTCTGGTTGCAACAGGCGTGCCAAGATAATCAGGCTGCCAAACTGCAAAGCTACCTTCACAATTTGTCCTGACATCATGACCACACCACCGCGCGCGGCTTTTACAGATAGACTCAAATCCCTAGACCATTCAAAAATTAGATTAATGAGTGATAACGCATTGACCTAAGGCAATATTAAAAATATCGCTTCAGCCTATTGATCAGTCGCTTCATAAATGGATCCCTATACAGCTTAAGCATATTTCTCGCCAACTGCCCCATGGGCTTCATATAAAGGCTGAGATCGTGCTTTTCTCGGGCCTGCAGGAAATATTCGTGACTTTTCACGGCCATTTCCTTTCTGAGCCTGACAATTTTCTTTCTCTTCTGGTCAATCTTGCCTAATGCAGACAGATCAACCCGTTTTTTGGGGACCTTCTTGCCCTGCTTCAGGTCATCGTCTAACCTGACAATCAAACCATCTTTTCTGTGGCGGAAATTACCCAACTGCGACTTGCATAAATCATCAATGCTGACACCGCCCAGAGTGATGGCGCCTGCATTTTTCCCCGATTCCAGAATGTCGTCGATGATAGGGTTTCTTACCAGGACGATATTGGTACCTTGCCACCATGTGGAGAACTGCGGCAACCATGCATCACCAAAGACAGCGTCTGCTGTCTCGGCAAATATATCATCACAATAATCGCATGCCTGAAGTTGAAACGCCGCATGGCCCCAATTGCCGCCCAGCATTGTATTAGAGGTTTTTGCATGGGCTTGCTGATTGCTATCCACCACCTGGAAATCGTAGGAATTCACGGTGGAGGCATTATTTTTTACTCTAAAGTCCACACTCTGGATTTTTTCCGGTGGCACACTAAGTTGCCACGCTAGTAATTCGGCAAAGCGCGAAGACTTCAAATGACCACACACCAAGCCCAGCATGAATGGAATCTGCTCATTGAGCACAGCATCATTGAGACAAATATTTCTCAGAGATTTGACAAAGCAGGGCACGCCCACAAATACATAACGCTTACCATCTCCGCGTATGCTTCTTACTACCTCATCAAAACTCAGGGAATAATATTGTGATTTCTTGCAGGCATTGGCGTCTTCTTCTGTGTAAGACACCATGAACTTGAACAAAGCATCGCGATCATCTGACTGGTCGCGTCCCACATGAATAATGCCATCCACGTGATGACGCTTGAGAAGTTCAATGGCGACATAACTGGTCAGCCCACCAGAACTGCTTTTCAGCAATTCAGCTTCAGTGAACCTGCGGCCATAATATAAATTGGTGTAATAACCGGTACGTTGATCAAAATTTTCACAACTCGCAAAAACCCGTTCTCCCACAACATCTTCATTAAGACTGTTATCAGAAAATGGGCATACCCGGTCGGCAATAGACCCTGGCAGGATATTGGCATCAATGGCGGCCACCATGGAACCATATTGATTGCGCGTTAGCTTGACGTTTGAATCTACAACCGCGCACGCACCACATCCAACGCATAGCCCTCTGTCAACGACATCATTGATTGTAAATACTTCAGGAATGCCTGCAGGCTGGTTAACATCCTGACCTATCGTGGTCATCAATTTGCTCATTGTTGCAATTCAATCAAAATATTAAGTGAGACAAAAGATAAGGTATTGAATTAACCATGGAGCACACTACCCCATGCACTTCTCACCCTATCATTGCCAAATAAACGCTGGGCTGAAGCAGCAATAGTATTTTTTTCCACGGCCGCGGCAGTGGCTAGCTCAGCCGTCATTGCCTGCAGTGATGTGAACACCTGCAAGCCCTGATAGCCTTGCTCATTCTTCAGCCACTGGAAAAATGGAGTATCCATGGCAAAAACAGGCACGCCCAGACTTGCAGCAAAGAAAAAACTACCACTGACAATCATGTCGGCATCGCAATGTGAAAGAATCAAGCCCTTGCTGTTAGCTACCAGTTGTTCAGCCTCGGCTTCGGAGAGGAATTCAGCACGCAGTTCAACATTGCTCAACCCTCTGGACTGTATGATGGATTGCAAGCTGGCAGCGTAGGCATGATCCTCGACAATGCCGGCTATGATTAGCCGCTGCGACCCCCAGCTTTCGAGTAATTTATGGATGGCTTTATACGCAACAATCCTGCCAAAAATTACATAATAATCACTGCCTTGGCCTTCAACCTGCGAATCAACCCTGTACAAAGGATGAGGTACATATTTCGCGTTCTCATTTTCGAGATGCCCTGAATGTACAACGGATATTGTTGAGAGCTTAATCGCCGCTTCAATGATCCAGGTCGCGATGGATGCCTGCCGACCCTTCAAGGCATGAGGATAAATATTGTGCCTGACAAAAATCAACTTTCTCCCCATGACTCTGTAGATGAAAAACTTGAACAGAAATTTTGCTACCGCCCATATATCAAGCGACTTGTTTTTTCCAACCAGGTTGTTTTCCAGCCAGTTGATGATAATGCAATCATAGCGGTTGAAAGCATTGCGCAAGATGAATCCAGCATTCAATCTGGCTTGGGTTTCGACATGGGTAGCGTCTAGGGTTTTAATCAGGGCAATCGTGTTCTCGACATACTGATTACTCGCCGTAGCAGGTGAAAAAAGTATCCTCATATCCTTAACCCAACACCTTTTCAATCTGGCTAGTCATTGCCAAACAAATCACGCGTATATACTTTCTCATCAACGTCTGACAAATCCTGCGCCCTTCTATTGGCGACAATGACGTCTGAAATCTTCTTGAACTCTTCCAGATTGCGGATCACCTCTGAATTGAAGAATTGATCTTCTTTCAACTCAGGCTCAAACACCACGACCTTAATACCACGTGCCTTGATGCGCTTCATCACGCCCTGGATTGAACTGGCGCGGAAGTTATCCGAGCCTGCTTTCATGATCAGGCGGTAGATACCCACCACCTTGGGGTCACGCTTGATGATGCTCTGGGCGATGAAATCCTTGCGCGTGGTGTTGGCATCAACAATGGCATTGATGAGTTTTTGCGGCACGTTGTCGTAATTGGCCAGCAGTTGCTTGGTATCCTTAGGCAGGCAGTAACCACCATAGCCAAACGATGGATTGTTATAGTGGTCACCGACACGTGGGTCTAGGCACACCCCATCTATGATCTGACGTGTGTTCAGGCCATGGGTGGCGGCATAAGTATCCAGCTCATTGAAATAGGCGACGCGCATGGCGAGGAAGGTGTTGGCAAACAGCTTAATGGCCTCCGCTTCAGCACTATTGGTCAATAGCACCGGAATATTCTCTTTCACAGCACCTGCATTGAGAAGGTCGGCAAAAACTTGTGCGCGATCCGAAATTTCACCAATGACGATACGCGAGGGATACAGGTTGTCGTAAAGTGCCTTACCTTCACGCAAGAATTCAGGAGAGAAAATCAGGTTATCCACACCCAACTTTTCGGAAATCATTTTGGTATAACCAACAGGGATGGTGGATTTGATCACCATGGTCGCGTTGGGCGCAATCGCCTGGACATCCTTGATCACTGCCTCTACAGAGGAGGTATTGAAGTAGCTGGTAACCGGATCATAGTCCGTAGGGGTTGCAATCACTACAAAATCTGCATTTTCATATGCATCATGCTTGTTTGTAGTCGCACGTAGGTTCAATGGAATATTCTTAAGATAATGCTCAATCTCTTTATCAACGATTGGAGAAATTTTATTGTTGATAAGGTCAACTTTATCAGGGACGATATCAAGAGCAACAACTTCATTTTTCTGTGCTAAAAGCACAGCAATCGACAAGCCCACATACCCAGTACCTGCAACAGCTATTTTCATAGCAACTATCCTATAAAATTAAATATGAGAACTTACTATATGTCGTAAGAGAAAATAATTAATCGAGAGCCTTATTCACAGTTGAAATAATCTCATTTCTAAATCGATCAGGAGAAAAGCGCAGTGCGTTCTCTCTGCATGCAAATGGACTAATCTTTTGAGAGAGTAGATTAAATCTAGTAATAGCATCCACGATGGCATCAGCTGTCTGCTCATGGAAGAACAAACCAGTGGCAGGATCACCTCGCTCTTCTGGAATAACTGTCTCCAAGGCGCCACCTTTGGCGAAAGCAATCACGGGAGTACCACATGCTTGTGCCTCAACAGGAGAAATACCAAAATCTTCCTCCGCCGCGAAGACAAACCCTTTCGCACGCTGCATGTAGTCTCTTAACACAGCATGAGACTGATAACCGAGGATTTCAACATTTGGCCCTGCTTTTGCACGCACCTTGGACATGTCTGGACCATCCCCAATGACAACTAATTTCTGATCTGGGATTTTGGAAAAGGCTTCCACAATCAAGTCAACTCGTTTGTAAGGTACCAATCTCGAGGCAGTCAAGAAAAAGTCATCTTTCTTTTCCTGGAATGCAAAACTGTTGGTATCTACAGGAGGATAAATAACCCTAGCCTCACGTCCATATACCTTCTTTATTCTTTTAGCAATAAAAGAAGAGTTTGCGATAAAAACATCTACCCCGTTCGCCGTTCTTAGATCCCAAATACGCAATTTATGTAGCAACCATTTGACAATCCAAGATTTAAAACCTGAAACCAAATTAGACTCACGCAAGTATTGATGTTGCAAATCCCACGCATATCTCATGGGAGAATGGACATAACTTACATGCACTTGATCTGGCCCAGTAAGCACACCCTTGGCCACGGCGTGAGAACTAGAAATAATCAAATCATATTGAGACAGATCGAGCTGCTCAATAGCTAAAGGCATTAGTGGCAAATAATTGCGATAATGCGTTTTAGCTTTAGGCAAGTTTTGGATAAAAGTTGTCGTAACCTTCTTATTCTGAATAAAACCTCTCAGGTTATCAGGTAAGAATTCAATGACAGCAAAAATGTCTGCATCAGGATAGCAAAGAACCAACTGCTCCAGAACACGCTCTGCTCCAGCATATTCATTAAGCCAATCCACAACGATAGCTACTTTTTTTGGGTGCAATCTCGAATGCCTCGTATATTTATTAGTCATAATCTAGTTAATAATCAACATGCCTGGCCTAGACTTTATAAAGAAAAATTCAGCTTGGCAGATAATACTATTACTTTATTGTGAAAATCTCCTTGCACATCCGTGCAATATCTATTGCGGAATTTTTCCAAGAAAAATCTTTTGCTCGCTTCAAGCCTTGGTTGACTAACGACTTTCTCAAATCGGCATCATGAGCAACATTATCTATAAGCTTTGAAAGCTCCTGCGGATCATGCGGTGAAAAATATAATGCAGCATCACTGCACACCTCTGGAATTGATGCAGCATTTGATGCAAGTACGGGGCAGCCGCAATTCATCGCCTCCAGTGGAGGAAGACCGAAGCCCTCATAAAGTGATGGAAAAACAAAACAAAGCGCATGTTCATAAAGCGCGCGCAACTCATTATCCGAGACATAACCCAGCAACGTCACCTTAGAAGAATCTAACTGGGAATTTTCACCAAAAATTTTCTGATTAGCCCCACCTGCAATCAAATACGGAATATTTGCATTCTTAGAAAGTTTTAAAGATTCAATGGTTAAAGAAAAATTTTTGTGCGGAGCATGACTACTAACCGCCAACACATAAGAGCCCGGGTGAACTTGAAATTTTTCAAGAATACCTGCGTCTGGCTGTTGCGACAAAATATGCTCGCCGCCTGCACCAACAACTTGAACTTTTTCAGGATGTACACCAAAAAAGTTAATAATGTCTTTTTTCGAATATTCTGAAACCGTTACAATTTTCTTTGCGACTCTGCCGAGTACTGGCATGAGTGTTTTGTACCACACCCGAAATGCTAAAGAAAATGTACTAGGAATTCTCACCACTGCAGCATCGTGAATGACGACGATTTGACTACGCACGAAGATTGAGCCTGTATTACATAAATTTAATACCATTGACTTACTACTCAGACTCAACATTAGTAGGGACAATTGCTCCCACGCATGCCCACTAAAAAAACCATAAGCCACTATAGGTATATGAGTTAGATGCAAGTCAGTTTTGATGCGAGGAGGAATAACAATCTTATATTCAACACCAGCTACACTGGGATGATTTTCCGCAATCAGTGTATTTAACTCTTTTAATACTTCTATTGCGTATCGATCAACCCCAGTTATGCGTCTTCCTAAAAATCGGCCATTAATATATACAATCAAAATCTTTTCCCTACCATTATCTTGGATGCAAGGTTGATAGATAGTTTTGGGTAAACTATTTTTCTGAACAATTCGTATTTATTCACAACAAACTTATCAAGTACTATAGGTATCAATATTGCGATAACAATGCCGATCACAGCACTATATATTTTTGAATCACCAATTGTGAAAATTAAATGATTTTGAATCGCATTGTGAAATAAAAGAATCAATAACGTAGATTTACCAATACTGCTCAAGATAGTTGATAGGTAGGTATATTTATCTAGAAAAATTGAAAACAAAATACTGAAAAATATTCCTAAGATCATGCAGAGCATAGCCAAAGGATAATGCGCAATTTTTCTAAAATTCAAATCGACGTCAACACCAAAACTAAACAACCCCAACATAACGAAAATCGCACAAACAATAGATACAATAAGATATATTGATTTGATTTCAGTAATTTTGTACTTATCAACAAATACCTTTGCGTACATACCTAGAAGAATAAAGCCAGCACCAATTATTGCTATATCAATACTCCAAATCATTCCTGAATTTTTCAGACTACCCCAAGCAAGATTATCAATTAAATAATAATGAATTGAGTTAATGAGAAAAACACCAACTCCGATAAACAATAATGCAAGGAAAAAAATCGGACTTCTATTTGATTCACGATCAGTGTTATTAAAATGATTTGAAATAACTAATGCGAGACCGACCAAAACAATAGAGAAAAATAAACATGGTATAAACCAGAGAGGAGCAACTTCTATTGTATGTCCAGTTCCGTACAAAATACCAAGAACTATATTGAAAACACCATCATCTGGATTTTTCATTAAAACAAAAGGAAGAACTAAAAATGAAAATACAAAATATACCGCAATAACATTAATCGCCCGCGTGAAATAGTACGTTAATCCTTGATCTGGCTTGAGGGTTATACCACTAATAAAAAAGAACAGTGGCATATGAAAAAGATAAATAAATTTTACCAAAGAAAGACTTTGGCCCATTAATATCTGATTATGCCCAACCACAACCAACAGCATTGCAAATCCACGGCAGACATCGATCCATGAAATCCTCAATCTCGCACCTGCATCCACTTGCTAATTCCACTGCTCAATAAACTTAACAGCAGTTGATGTTATAGCAGAAACCGCCGATGTTGTTTTGGAATTAAGCCCATCAGAGAGCAGTCCGCTAAGCTGCACACCACTGATCTGCACCCCAGTTATCTGATGTGAAATAACGTTTTTCCCACCAATTCTAACCAAGGTGGTGGACTCCACTTTCATTTGGTTAATTAACACATTCTTAGCTTCAACAGCCCAGAAAATAGGCCAACTTGATTTATCTGCGAATCCGAAGGTATTGACATTAATCTTGGAGAAATTAGCAGTTAATGCTTTATTGACGTAAAGAGGTGTTGTTCCAATATTTAAAAACTCCCCATTCACTAACTCGATGTTATCCGCCATCATGGTTATGCCACTTGCTTTTGTATTCTTGACGACGATATCTTTCATTTTGACATTACCGCCATGCCTGTCGAAAACAATTCCATGCACGCGTGGGGCATTGACAGTCAAATTCTCAACAACAATTTTATCGGTAGCACCTTGGACTAGGAAACCATTGCCAGTTGCCTTTGCCACGCACCAAGTACCTGCCTCTTCAACAATGCCGTTTTTGATTGTCACATTGGAAGGAATTCTAGTGTCATAGTATTGCTCACTTCCAATCTTTAATCCTTCTGCGGAAGTGTGCCTAATTTCAAACTTGTCTATAGTCACACCAGATTGACCGATAATCGCAATTCCTCGTGCATAAGAACCATTGATAACAATGTTGTTCGCATAACCACCTACTGCATCGGGATGTTTTTTGTAGTTTACAAACGCCAACCCATCATCCCCTGTATTGGTAGACTGATAATCCAAGGCGATGCAGTTATTGCAATTTGCAAAGTGCAACCCATCAGCCCAGGAATTCCAAACCGTAGCTTTAATTACTGCACAATCATCACATAAGGTAAAAATGATACCTGTACCTGGTGTGTCATAATAAAATCCATCTCTAACGATGACTTTGGTACATCTAGAGAACTCGTAAATACCACCATGTCCAATTCTTCTAGCTGGGGGGTTTTTGTACGAAAAATCTCCACCAATGAGTGATAAATCACTGCAACTCGAAAATACTAAACCACTTAATTTATCATTCAAGAATTTCAGCTGAAAATCTGGTGCAAATTTTACGGTGCCACTCTTCAGTGAAAATCTTAAAGGATTACTTATTTCATAATAACCGCTTAGCACTTCCGTGCGTCCAGCAAGCGCGTCATCTAAAGCTCTAGTGAAGTCTGCATTGCCCCCGACCACCTTAGGCGCTGCCGAGGCGACCTTGGGAAGCCAGGATGAAAATAGCATCAAGAATAATGATTTAACCAGGTGTCTACGATTTTCTATCATTTTCAGTCCTTCCCTTAACTATAAAGAAAGCAATAATCACACCAATAATCTCGGTAAAAGCTCGGGACGTTCCTAAATACGGATATCTGAAAATTTCCAATAACGTAATAAAAAATAACGGATAAAAAATTACACTTAAAAAATTGCCTCTCAAATAGCCTTTATAAAAGATTCCTGCAAGAAATGCGGTTATAAAGAAGTAGATAATGCCAAATGGCAAGCCCAAATCCAGGATCACTGAAAATATCCCAGAAGGGTTGTTGAACTCCTCATCACCATACTGAGCGAGAAACTCACCCATTCTCATAGTGTGCAAATCTACGTAGTAACGAAACACGCCGCCAAAAATTGGAAATTTATGCATCCAATTCAACACATTTTCGAATTCATATGTTGGCCAGTTAACAGTAGCCAGCATTCCCGCACCATTATTGAGCGAGGTGTAATAATATGAAGCAATCCGCCCTAGAGCAAAATCCCAAAAACTCGATTTCCCGGCGTAAGTTGTAGAGCTCCAAGAGCGGAAGTATTCCGCCATACCAAAGTAAAGCACCAGCAAGGGCAATCCCGCGAAGGGACCAGCCTTAATGAAGAATTGCAAAATTTTAATCTTACTGAACACTTGTTGCCGCGTTATCAATAACGCAAATGGCAAAATAATTTCAATTAATGCCAGACGCTCTGCCCAGGCAAATACCCGCAGCAATGTCAATAAAACAATTGCATAGAACAACAATACAACATCTTGTCTTAAAGGTAATTTGGCGATATATCTGGCATATATGTAAATCGAAATAAATATTGGGGTGAAGTTAACAAGTGATGTAATCCCTTGCGTTGCACCAATTTCCTGTCTTGATAAACCTGTCCCTGTAAATATATTAATAATATTCATAGGATTGATAATCAGCTCTTTGAACCAGTATATATATGCTGCAACTGCTACATAGCCTAATACCCGCAAAGCCATATTAACCTGAGAGTCTGGCGGCACTCTGACTTTTGTCTTGACGAAGCTTCCCATCCAGGCTGCACTTGCTGACAGCACAACAATTAGCACAGCCAGAGCTATATATTCAGAACTTAAATATATATAACCCCGTATGGTTAATGTTGGTGATCTCACTGACCCCAACCACCAGATCAACAAGATCATAGGCAAAAGAAAGCCTAAGCATAGTCCATGAGGGGATAGCCACCATGGAACATTGGTTTGACTATCTTGTGGTTCAGTAGTTTTGTTCATTGCTTTACTTTGAATAAATATAGTTCAGTATTGTGATGGTTTTACTTGCCCAAGACTCATGCTTAGCATTATCTCGAGCCTGCTGAGCCAATATTTTGATATCCGCATTGCAAACATCACCAAGTTTATCTGTGAAAATCTGGGCATTCTCAGCCAAAAATACAAAGGGTAATGATCTGCGCTCAAGCTCTGGTGTTGAGGTAGAAACAACGGGAAGTCCGACTGCTGCATATTCAAACAATTTCATAGGACTACGGCCAAGGTTGGATGGATGATCAGACATCGGCAATAAACCAATTTGGCACTGACTCAAGAGATTGGGCAACGCTTTATATTGCACATGACCAAGAAAGTGTACGTTGGCAAGATCACTAAATGCCGCCTTGTATTTTTCCTCTACTGGCCCAGCCAATAAAAATGAAATTTTCTGGTGTTTTGTGGCTGCACTTTTCAGCACATCAAAACCAAAGCGATGATCCAGAGCTCCAGCATAAATTGCCCTTGGCTCAGGCGGCAAATCCAGTTTGGATTTTGTAAAATTCAGGTAATGATCTAGATCTACACCATTCTGCAGCAATAGCACCTCATCAACACCTAGGCGATTCAAATGCTGTCTTACAGGCTCTGATGTCGCAATGAAGCCGTGTACCTGGGATATCAACCCTTTTTCAGCATCTACAATACTGGGATCATTTCTGATTTCATGATAAATATCAGTGGGGCGGTATACGATCTTTGACTTAGGGAAATATTTGAGTAGATAGCCTAATCGAGGCTCATCAATCAACACTACGTCAGGATTAGAAAATTGATGTTTACGGAGTTGTCTGAGTGCTGAAAACTTCAGGAAGTAACCAAAGATATCGCTACCAGATCCCAAGCGGGTGGCAATACCCCAAGGTATTAATGAGAAAGGAATAATGTCGGTCACGTGGTTGATGACATCACCCGCTTTCATCCAGCGCTTAAACCGGACACGCTCAAACGGTGTTTTCTGCAACAGTGTCAGATGTGCTGGTGTCACTGGCGGACTGAGGTGGACAACCTCATGCCCTTGCAAGGCGAATTGTTTAGATAGTTGATGTGAGCCAACTACAAATTCGCCCCCTGCGGCAGTGTGACTTAGAAATAATATCTTCAAACCCAATCCCCATTATTTGACGAGATGGCTCAAGCGCCTGTTGTTGCAGAGACCAAAAAAGTCATCCCAGATTAGGTTTAACACCCAAGGATATGCCAACGCACTTGCGCCGCAGAGCTGGTGCGCTGTTATTAAGATATGTTGTTAATTCCCCTGCTGGCTGTTTGCTAGCATACCCAGCTTTTATGCTCAAATCCTTTACTCGATCTCCATTATCCTAATGGAAACACAAGGCTATAAAATTATGATGGAATCAAGTATTTACGCTTGTCCCTGGGCACTGCTTGCACCAGATCGTGCAGGAACTGTTGTTGTAGCTGCAAAGATTGCTCGGCATCATCTTCACCCAATATCTGTGAGGTTCTGACCAGTATCCCATCTACCAGTTGATGTTTGAGGCCTTGCTCCACAATATAAAGTCGGGTCTCCCAAGCACTCTTACTGATCATATCGCCTATCCTGATCCAGTAAAGCACCAGCTCTTCGCGCTGTCTTGAAGCCGCAACCAACGCCTTGGATGGGATGGGTGTTGCGCCTGCCCCCACATTCACTGCGGTATCCTGCTGATTTCTGATGGAGAAACCCTGCGCCGTATAGCACAGTTCAGGCCTATGCACCTTGACTTCCTGCCGCTGCAATTTGCCATAGGCAAGAGCCAGCATAATGACCTGACCCTTTTCATTGGCATAACTCCTCATGAGAACTTCATCATAAGGGTTATCGATGCTGGGTTCGCCATCTCTCCTGACTGTCAGGTCCATCTGCACCTGATTGGTTTTGACTTCCTGCCACTGACCAAAGCTGCTAGGCACGAAACTTTCAAGATGTGGATCATCCCGCACGGAGCTAAGATCAGGGGTCAAAGCCAACGCCAGGCCAGAACTCACCACCATGCATACTGCCAGGATATTGATTAATCTGACGCTCATATCAACTCTGCAATCTAGCCTTACGCTGTGTATGTTTGCCAACAAAGTATTGGATCAGGCTATCCACTGAAATAATCAGGGTTAATGCCACGACAAATAACAAAATACCCGCGAATCCATGTACAAAGCCCTGGCCCACTTCATCCCCGAAATAGTAGGTGATCAAGGTCAACACAATCACGCGTATGACATTCGCTGAGAAGGAAATAGGGATAATCAGCAAGGCCAGCAACAAGTTACGGGCCAGGGAATCATGCCTGACGATATTGAGGTAGAGCAGGCCCAGGGCCTCCAGTGAAATCAAGGTATGCATGCCTGCAC
This sequence comes from Methylobacillus glycogenes JCM 2850, assembly GCF_000617925.1. GTDB lineage: Bacteria > Pseudomonadota > Gammaproteobacteria > Burkholderiales > Methylophilaceae > Methylobacillus > Methylobacillus glycogenes. The sequence continues at coordinate 83,554 of NZ_BAMT01000010.1, read as the reverse complement.
AAGCATCCGCCACCAGCAACTGATACTGACCAATCTGAATGATCACACCCGAACGCGCGATGGGGTAATCAAACCAATACAGCACATGCTCGGCCACGTAAGAGACAGCGACCTTCATCGGCAAGGTCACAACATCCAGCATGGAGCCTGGCAATGGAATCATGAAGAACAAGAAGAACAAGGGGAACCAGAAGCGCTTGAGGGTTTTGGCCTTATAGAAAATCAACAGCAAGCCAGCCAATACCGGAATCTGCGAGCCCACATCAAACACCAGCAAATCTTGTGAACGCCCGATGATGTATACCAACAGGCCAAACAAAAACAGCAACAGGCCCACACCACGCCCGCTTTGTCTCAAGTTTGCCGTGTCTAGCAGTATTTCCTTGTCCACCCAGACTAGGTACAGCACCACCATCAGGATCAAGGGGCCATGCGCCTGATCCTGCATCTGCCAGACCGTGTTCGTCAGGTTCAGGTAGGTGGGCACAAATAAGAACAGCAAGCCTACCAGCAGTGGTATCACATGCTGGTACCTTCTTAGCTGGGTACTGGCGACCGCAATGCTCTGGTTCAAGCTCATTTTAGTTTTCAGTCAATACCGTGCCAACAACAGGCACCCTGATCTTGGAAAGCTGATCAACCACTTTGCTCAAGTCATTGGCTTTGGAGACATGACGCTTGGCAAGAAGCACCACCCCTTCCGTAGCACTTGCCACAGACAACGGTTCAGAGTGGCGGACAAAGGAAGGTGCATCGACCAGGATAACATCGTAGTCATTAGCAATTGCCGTGATGAACTGCTTGAGGAAACCACGTCCCAGAAGCTCTCGCGGATTAGGTGGAATGGTGCCAGAAGACAAGATGGAGAGATGCTCGAACTCGACTAGCCTAGTGATGGAAGAGGAGTAATCCGTAACCCGGCCTGCCAGAATATCCGACAAACCCGCAGTGCTCTTGATATTAAAAATGCGATTCTGCCGTGGGCTATCAAGATGGGCATCAATGATGAGTGTTTTCTCTCCCAGTTGAGAGAAAACCACGCCAAGATTGGCAACCAAGTCACTGGTGTCGTCCTTGTCGTAAACACTGGAAAATGACAGGCTCTTTTTCCCTTGTGCAAACCAGTAGAGCATGAGCTGGCTACGAATGGCGCGATACTTCTCCACATTGATACTGAATGGATCATAAGCCGCGACCAAGTTCTCGGAGAAATCGCCGCGACCATCCATCAGGTAGGGATAGGCAAACTGCTTGGATAATACATAGTTGATATCGGCAGAGGAAACTAGGCCCAAACTCTCGGCAGCCTCACCAAAGCGAACGCCTCTTTCCTTCTGCACACGCAGGATACGCTCCGCATCCTGCGGTGTAATCTTACCCATCTTGAGCAACATTCCACCGATATTGAAATCAGCATTCAATGCCGGAATGGAACTAGTATTGGAAACATCATTAGTCATGTCTATATCCACACAAATTAGGGTTTTTTAGCCAGCAGGCGCTGAATTCTGGAATGGGTTTTATTTTTGTCGATCACACCCAGCAGCGGTGCGCCAACAATCTCTACCAGCACTCTTTCTGAGCGAATTCGCTCATTAGTGAGCTCAGCCAACAAACTAAACAACAAGCCAAAAATTGTACCCAGCACCAACGCAACTGCCACGTTCAATATTTTTTTCGGGCTTGATGGCTTAAGTGGTGGTGTCGCTGGATTAAGGATGGATACATCAGCTTGATTAGACTGTCCCTCAAGATTTATTTGAGTATATCGCTGAGTCGCGAGTTCGTAAGCGCGTTGCGCACCCTCGACTTCACGCGTCAATACCGTCAGTGCATCCCTATCCTTGTTCAACAGCATGACCTTGGTTTTTTGCTCAGCCAAGGCATTGCGGATTTCACTCTCGCGTTGCTTAAGGATTCTATAATTGCTCGATATATTGACGGTAGCCGCCTGGATTTGCTTACTTAATTCAGACTTCAGATTGTCAAGCTCAGCTTTGGCCCCCTGATAGAGTGGGTGATTTCTCTCATATTTTTGTGAGATATCCGCGAAGCGTGATTCAGACCTAGCAATCTCTGTTTTCAGGTGCAGAACCATTGGATTACTCGCGACATCCGGAGATCCATAAGCATTGCTACCTTGTGCACCAGTCTGACGAGACTGTGCCTCAAGAGTTTGCCCTTGTGACATCACTAACTGCGAGGAAAGTTCATTCAGCTTGGCACGTTCAATGTCTAGACGCTCATCAACGCTGACGATGCTTTTATCTTGTTGGTAATCGGAAAGCTTTTGCTGCGCCCGGGTAATATCGGCACGCAAATCCTTCAATTGCCCGGTATAAAATTCAGCCGCCTTTTTCGAAGGCTCAACCTTGAGTTCGATAGTGGCCTTGATATATTCCTCGGCAAAGGAGTTAGCAACAACAGCAGCAAATTTGGGGTTGGCTCCATCAAACTCCAGCTGCAACACACTACTGTTGCGCGCAGGTTGAACTTCGATACGTGAGATCAGCAAATCCGCCAACCAATCAACGATATCACCTTCACCACCTGTGGAGTCATTGAAACTCTCCACAACCTCACTACTTTCATTGAGCTTTAATGTGGTCACAACCCTCTTAGCAATTTTCTTGCTAGTTATGATATCCACCTGGGTACCCATATAACCTGGAAGCAGCTGGGCAGGGACAGCCATACCAGTCACAGGATCTACACCTTTATAGTTGACTAGGATACTGGTGGTTGCCTTATAGCTGTTTGGCAAGAAAATATTGAGCGCAATTGCTACGACCAGGGCCACAACAATGGTGCTTAACAATATCTTATATCGCGCTTTGAATATCAGTAAAAGTTGAGAAAAGCTCATTAGATTAACCTTGCCTATCAAGTATTTATTAAAATCTGCAATCTATTAAAAGAAACTTTCCTGCACATAGATCACATCGTTGGGCTTGATGAGGTCATCATGTTTGGCAGTGATTACTTCAATATGGCCGCTAGCATCACGACGCTTGATCTTGACGCCTTTTTCTGTGCCGCGAGGGCTTAAGCCACCACCTACAGAAAGCGCTTGCAATACTGTCATTTCATGTTCGAGACGGTAATGGCTGGCACGTTGAACCTGACCATAGATATAGAATTTATCGAAACGTTCAACATAAATGATGTCACCACCAGCTACGCGGATGTTCTTGCTGAGATCGCCAGTACGCATCATGTCAGCAAGGTCAATCTGATCCCTGACCGCTTTACCATCGACGTTATGCACCAGCGTGATCAGATCGCCACCTTCAGGTGATACACCACCAGCCAAGGCAAGCACATCCGCCAGCGTTTTAGCGCTATCTATAGGGTATCTGCCCGGGCGATTGACTTGACCCAGAATAGAGACTTGAAGGCTCTGCAATTGCGCAACGATGATGTTGACGTGAGCACTCTTAAGGAAACCACCCTTTTCCAGCATGGTGGCAATTCTTTGCTCGGCGGCGGCAACCGTACCACCACCCACACGCACTTCACCTATCAGGGGATAAGTAATGGAACCTGATTCACTCACTCTGACCTCAAGTGACAGATCAGGCTGCTCGAACACCGATATTTTCAGCACATCGCCAGCGCCGAGAAGAATGTCACCTTCTGCAGCATGCGTTACAAAAGGCGTCAGACTCAGCATCAGCAAGAAAAACCATGTCATTAATTTTTTCATTTTACTATCGTCCTGATATTAAGGATGGGGAGTACTTATTTCAAGCCACTAACACCACTGGCGATATCATCCTCAGTAGAGCTTGGCTTCTTTTTGGCTGCCTTGGTTTCAGTCGCTGTTTCCATCTTTTTATCGATGTACTCAATCTTGGCATCGGCTTTCAAGCGCTTGACTTCATTTTCAGCAACTTCCTTGCGCGCCTTATTCAGCAAATTGTTTTCAATTTGCGGTGTTGCTTCTGCAAGTGAAACTGGGCTGTCCTTGATCTCGTTCATCATGATCAACATGGTGCGAGGGCCCATGCCGATCACGAACAACTTACCCTTATCCTCGGCCTTGAGGCGCTCGGAAATCTGTGGCGGCAATTCAGCAACACTGCGTGAAACCTGACCTTGATCGTACTGAATATTATGGGCATCCATCCATGCGGCTACTTCCTGCAAGGTCTTGAGTTTGCCAAGTGCTGTTTTCAATTCATCATTGGCGAATTTAGTATCAATCAACAATTGATCCATTTCCACCATTCTGCGCTTGCTGAAGAATTGAGGATTCTCGTTATAAAAATTCTCAATTTCTGTTTTGCTTGGCTTGGCGACACTGCCTAACTTGGATTGCAGATATGCCTGAGCAATGATTTGTGATTTCGCACGTTCAATCGTGGTCATCACATTTGGATCCCTATCCACCTTGGCCTTGAGCGCAGCTTCTTCAAGTAACTGGCGATCTATCAATGCAGTCAGAATCTGCTGCGTTGCCTGCTCGCGCTGATTCTCCTGAATGTTGGCACGACCCAGCTCCTGATTCAGCTGATGTACGGTGATTTCCTTGCCATTGACCTTAACCAGAGACTGGCTGGCTTTGGATTCATGCTTGTCGCCACAGCCCGACAATGCGAAAGCGAGCACAATCACAGCACCGACACACAGGGTTCTGGATTGCTTGAAGTTAGTTACAAATCCGTTATTCACTTTCCAATCTCCTCAAATCTATTTAAACAACCTAGTAGGCGTTATCTTTTTTGAACACAACCAGCACCGTCCTGACGATAATCCAGAAGTCAAAAGCCAGGGACCAATGGCGCAAATAATCCAAGTCATACTCGATACGGGACTCCATCTTGTCCAAGGTATCAGTTTCACCACGTAAACCATTCACCTGCGCCCAGCCTGTTATTCCAGGCTTGACCTTGTGCCGCAGCATATAGCCACGAATCAGCTTGCGATATTGCTCATTATGAGAAACGGCATGCGGTCTAGGCCCCACGATACTCATCTGACCTTGCAACACATTGATGAACTGCGGCAGCTCATCCAGTGAGTTCTTGCGCAAGAAACCACCAATCGGTGTCAATCGCTGATCTCGCTTCTGCGCCTGTACTACCTTGTCACCATCTTCCATTACTTTCATGGAGCGGAATTTATAGACAATGATTTCCTCACCATTCAGCATAACGTCGCTGCTTGAAAATCACCGGGCCTGGGGAGGTCAACTTCACGGCCAGAGCCAGTGTCAGCATGATGGGAGACAGCATTAATAGAATAAGCGACGCCAAAATAATGTCACTAGTCCGTTTGATTAAACTGTTGAAACCGGTGAATGGCGTCTCAAGAATAGCGACCACAGGCACACCAGCCACATCATCAAAGCGCGCTTGTACCAGATCAAAAATATAGATATCCGGCACAAAGTAAATAGATGCTGTGGTGTCTTGCAATTCTTCAAATAACTGCCTGATGCGTGGCTGCGCCGACATGGGCAGGCTGATGAAAATAATCTGGGTATTATTGGCGCGGACATATGGCGCAATTTCCGACATGGAACCAAGCAAAGGCAGATTACGCATGCCCTTGGGGTGCCTGGCGACCTCTCTGTCGTCAAAGATCCCCTTGACCTCCATAAACAGGTACGGGTCGTCCGTGATGCGATTGATCAAGCGCACGCCAATATCATTGGCACCGATAATCACTACGGACCTGACTTCACCATTCTTGTGCAAATCCGAGGCAATTTTGCGTATCGCCAGATGCGTGACAATAAATATCATCGGCACACTGGCAAACCAGGCATATATCATCTCATCCAGATACTGACTGGATAGATCAGCGGCATAGCCGATGAACATCAGCACAGCGATGACAATACCCCAGCCAAAGAGAATATCGCGGATATAACCAAGTATCTTGCCACTACGCCAGGTACGGTAAAGATCCAGACGCTCGTAGACATTAGAGGAAACAAAGTAGGCTAGCAACGCCAGAATCAGGTAGTAGCCATTAAAAGGCTCACCAAACAACAGGGTGAACACATACAGCGTACCAAGAATGATCAGCGGGTCGAGCAGCTGCTTGAAAAACGCTACTAAAGGGATGTCATTTACGGTCATTTATCTTACACCATCAGAATTCATAACGACCAGTAAGCGAAATGCTTGTCGAGTTGTAGTTTAAAATTGGTGAGGTTGAGTCACGCAAACTTCTATTTAGACCAGTAGTGAAACTTAACGATTCAAGAGGGCTGTACGTTACCCCAAAAGAAAAAACCTTATTCTTGTCGGTACGACCTTGATCTTGCCCGGTGATATCGCCTTCAAATTTTAGTTGTTGATACCTGGCTGAAGTTGACAGCAGGATCTTACTCGTTGCGCTATAGGAGATGCTTGCACTTGCGCCACTATCAATCACATAGCTGGCAGTTACGATTGATATAGCATTTGCATCGCGCCATGCGGCTGTCTTGAAAGAGGTTTTGTCGGTAATGGACCACACCATGTTCCCGTGGGCATTAAATCCGGAAAAATCGCGCTGTGAGAAGCTGTCATGTTTACGATCAACATACCCCCCCAAAAATTCAAATCGTGTTTTGGCAGAATAAAGCCAAAGTATGTCCGCCTTGAGTGATTGCTGCCTGTAGTCATTATTGACAAACACGGTACCAATCCCCGGGAAAAAAGCAGGCCTATCAAAGGGCCGCGTGCCACGCCCATTAGTGAAGACCAAGCCAACCTTACTGCCTGACTCAGCTAAATAGTCCAAACCTACGTGCTGGGAATTTTCCTGAAAAGAAGCCGCATTCAATGTTTGAGAGTCATACTCAACATCCTGGCGCTGCACACCAAAGCGCGCGCGCCAACTGGAATGGAAACGCCAGTTTGCTTCAAAAGTTTTACGCTCCTGAATACGCATATTCAATTCCACACCACGAAAATCCGCAAAAGGCAGCATAGCCTCGTTTTTATAGTACTCAACCTTGCCCCGGAATTGCGAGCCCACTGCCCAGTTCCATCGAGCGACAATATCTTTACCTGTATTGTCTAACTCTGAATTTTTGTTGTATTTGGTTTCATTCACACCGATATTGGCGTAGAAATTCTGCTGACTAATATCCTTATCCAGAATAATGCCAACCCGGCCCACTACACTCGTATCGGACTCCTTGTCAGAGCGGCGCCTCAGGTTGTCATCATAAACATATGTTGCACTGACATAGGGCCGTATGACATCACCTTCACGAGCCAGCACAGGGTCGGAATAACCCACTGCATTCCAACCTATGACTGCCGTGATAACCAGCTTTTTATAATGAGTAGAGTCTGTTAGTCGCAAAGAAATACTTCCCCAATGGCTACCAGTAATGCCAGTTACCGGTATAGATAATCCAAACTCCCAATACACCGTTGGTCACCGCATGCGCGATGATCGGCATCCATATTGTTCTGCTCCGGATGTAAAGCAATCCGTATGCCAGCCCCGCAACCAGACCAGCAAACCATAGGTTATGCTCTATGGCAAAAAGTAGTGAAGAAACCAGTAATGCCACAGCACCAACCGTGGCCGGCTCCACCTTGAGGAAGTCCTGATTTTGTATCCAGCGCATCAGGAAAGAACGCCAGAACAACTCTTCCATCAGAGGCACTACTAGGGCAGCACCGACAATTCTTGTCACCATTAGGAGACACGCTTCGACACCCTGCCCCGGATTGAAGCCTTGCGATGGCCCGCCCAGTAACATCCACGGGGCATCCAGGTTAATCCAAGCGACAAATACTAGCACACCAATGCTGATTGCGCTCAACCACGACTTCAAACTAAGCAACGACAAGCCACCAAGCTCGATATAGTGTTTGCGCAATGTCCAAAGCAAGTAGGCAACCAAGCCAACCTTGACTCCATATAACCATCGCAGATCAAAACCCTCAGGCACAACTGCGCCGATCAGGTCTACCCCTGCCATGAATAGCATATAGACCGCGAAGGGAATAACACGGCTACTTATCGGCCCCAGTGATGCCCTGTTCATGCATGTGCCTTAGTTTGAAATACGCTCATGATACAAAATCAAATCGCCAAATGACAGGCATTCTCATTTCAATAGTCCCTATGGACTAAATCAGACTCACTCACTGCATGAATGGCCTTGCGGATGCTACTGTGCAACTGCTATAGATTTATGACAAGTCTTGTCACACCTTCGCTCGCCATTCCCAGTATGTGCTACAACTTCAGGAATAGGCACCAACACAATACCCAAAATGAATAAGTCGGCATGAAGCCGACTTATTCATTTACTCTTAGCATGACTAAATGCACGCCTGATAAGCGCGTGCATTTACGTGCTCAGCTTAATTAAGCTTGGCGACGACGTGCAGCAAAGCCCAGCAGTCCCAGACCAACCAGCATCAATGCGTATTCAGATGGCTCTGGAACTGCAGCCACTGCCACCACACGGAAGCCACTCAGCCACATTTCAGCCGCCTTGCGACCACCTTCGCTGCTGGAAGCACCCTGTACGATGCGAATGGCATTGCTACCGAACTCATAGGTGTACTGGTCAGCATCTACGCTCAGGAAGTAGATACCAGAGTTAGGATTGTCTTCACCGAGACTGACATCGGTACGAATAGCAACCTTGTCCAGATCCAGGTAGGAAGCGGCATTGTTGGCATTGTAGCTGGCGACATAGTTGGAACGTGAGGGATCACGCAGACGGTAGCCATCTTCAGCACCATTGTAGGTGCCGGAAGCGTAGTACCAGGCAGCGGAGACAGTATCTACATTAGCGAAGCCGGTGCGGACGATAGAGTTGATTTCAGAGATCCCACCGCCACCATGGATGTTGCCAGTAGGATAATTAGGCAACAATTGGAAGTAGCTACCAATGATCAATTGATCAGTGGTTGCATCCAACCATACGGTGTCGATGAAAGTACCGACCTTGATGGTGTTGTTGATAGGGGAGTAAACAGAAGTGGTCACCGACGCCTGTTGAACCCAAGTTGAAGGAATGCCACCTGTCAGGAAAAACTTATCAGAACTGGCAATGTTTGTGCTACCAGGCGTACGAGCACCCGTGTTCAATACATCTACAAAACTGCCAGCGTAAGCGCTGCTGACACTAACCACAGCCAAAGCTGCACCGACGATAGCTTGCTTGAATGAAACTTGCATTTATTAATCCCCTATTATATGAGTCATTGCCTTATGAGCAGGCAATGACTCCGTTCTAATTTACGACTTCTCCAATGTGTACAACCAGATCATGCATCAGCTGATACATGACGCCCCGGCATTAAGCCAGGTTGTGCTTCTTGCGGCGTGTGGCCACAAAACCCACCATGCCAAGGCCCAGCAGCATCAGGCATATTCCGATGGCTCAGGTACCGCTGCCACTGTTGTTGGAATAAAACCACCAATAGAACCACCGACAACGGCCTGACCTTCTTCACCAGCCTGGTAGAAACCAATCGCTTTATCCCCCCAGACGTAGCTGGTTGCGTCGGTCTTAACCAAGTACAAACCGCTGTTTGGATTACCTTCAGATGCGCTGACATCGGACTTGAAGCGAATCGCATCAGCATCATAGGCAACGGATGAACCGAAGCTGTGATCATCGGTACGGCCAGATTGATACAGATTCAAGTCATAGTCGGACAGATACAGCCAAGCTGCAGACGCGGAGTAACCCTCAAAGCCATAACGGTAGAGGAAGTTAACTTCCTGGTTGTTATCTACTTCATTGATATAGCGAGTACCAAACACCAGGCTATTGTCACGGCTATCTTGGAAAACAAAGTCGAAGATAGTCGCCTGAGCTACCCCAGGCACCAAGACAACATTGCTAGTAATCTTGTAGTCAAGCAAAGTCAGCACGCCATTGCCTACAACACCATAAGGCGCAGTTGTGGAATGTGCTTTATAGGTAATTGAGGTAGCAACCAGATTGCCTGGATTGTCCTCAGGATTATCATAGCCAGCCAACCAATTGATGTTAGTTGCGTCAAGATAGAATTTATCTGAACGAGGATTGTTAATCCCGTTAACCAAGCCACCATTACCAACGGTTAGGTTTGCCAGATCATCACGCAAATGCACAAAATCACCCGCATAAGCGGAGGATGCTGTAGCCAGCATGGCAAATACCAACGCCATGGATTTCATTTTCATCATCAGTCTCCTTGTTGTTGCTTTCTCATTGATTTGACTTCTATGAACGAAGCCGCCTCTCAAGGATGGCCAGCGCAATACCAACCATCACCACTCAGCTACTGCAACTTTCAGGCCTGACTTGACCTGGCATACTCGCTAGGAGCGAGTGGCCTGTGACTACCAAAATTCATGACAAGATGTAAAAATGTTACAAATCATTAACATATGCCTGGATTTACAGCCGAAATTTGCTAGGTACTTGCGCAGTCATTAGTCCATACGGACTAATGAGTGCCACCTTGGCGAGCATTTCTTTTCAGGCTGCCAGTTCTAGATGGCGGCTAAATGCAACCAAAGTCGCTGGTTGCAACCACCAACAACCAAACCATTACTTGCCATTAGCCCCGAGCTTTTTCCAGTTCAAGTCGAAAGCCAAGCCCACCCACATGGCTCTGGGTGCTCCGGGGCCAATAAAGGTTGTGTTTTGCCACTGCTCGGTATTAGGGTTGAACTGACCATTGGCGCCAAAAGGATTACGTCCCAAATCACCTGCGGTCGCATAATCCTTGTCGAAGATGTTGTCAGCCTTGAAGAATAAGGTGATGCCGCGATCAAATTTATAGGTCGCGCGCAGATTGAAGACGGCATAACCCGAGTTGCTCCCTCTGCCGAGGTAATCGTAAGGGTCACGATCTGCGCCTGAGTACACCGTATGACTGGCAGCCCGCGCCCTGTGCTCGTTATTTTCATTGCCACGCACATAGGCCGAGGAGTGCATGACCATACTCAGCGTGGTGTCGAATCGTTCAGTGAAACGATAATTCCAACTGGCCTGCATGATGTGCCTGGGCATGCCTGGAAGATGATCGCCAGGCTCGATATTGACGTAAGACTGCAAGGTGGTGGTTGCAGTATTGCTGCTGTTATTGGGATTAATGGCATTGGCTGGAGATTCGAAGGTGGCCAGCAGGTAGGTGTAGTTGAGCCTGAAGCGGCTCTTGCCCCACTCTCCCGCAATGCCGCTTTCTATCCCTTGCCGCAGGGTCTCACCAAAATTATCGAAGACACCACGGTTTTTGCGCCCCAAGGGCATAAACAAGATGTCATCCTTCAACTCGGTACGGAAAGCGCCCACATTCCAGCTAAAACCGCCCACCAGGCCGCGGAAACCCAGCTCATAGGCCGTTGACCGAATTTGCTTCAGATAAGGGTCGGCAGACAATGAGGTCGGGATGGAACAACCATATTGGTAATTGGTGCTCGCAGGTTCATTATCCTTGGTGTAATCCCGCGCGCACCCCAACTCAATCACGGTAGGCACGCGAGCGCCCCTACTGATATTGGCGTAAGTGGAAAAAACCTCACTTACCTGCCATACCGCGCCTAATGAAGGATTGAAACTACGGTAGTCATAATCCCCATCGGTACAAACCCAGCGTGCGTTATCGGTGGGGCTGCTGCCCTTGCAGCGATTACGTGCAGGCAGAAAATCCCTGGTATCAAAGTTATACAAGTCCTTGCCACGGTCTGAAATCAGGGTATTTTTTACATTGGACCAGTTCCACCTGCTACCAAAAGTGATGTGCAAATTATCACTTGGAGACCAGGTATCACTGAAGAACAGCGCCTTGGTACGGCTGCTGCCCTCTAGATCATTTCTGATAATTTTACGCACGGCAGCCACGATGCCCCAGGAACCATAGGTATAGCGTGGATCATCGGAATAATGCACTTCGCGGTTATCGTTGATTTCTGCAAGCTGTTGGCTCTGCAGAAATTGCACCTCGTTACTATCCGTAGTGACCCCTGCCGTCACCTGATGTGCGCCGAGCTCCCACATTAATTGCAAAGCCCAGCCTTTGGACTTCTGATCAAGTTGCGAAAGATTGAACATACCGTTCAACTTGGTGGAGTCGGGACAAGCCTCGCTGACCACCTGATAACAAGGGTCTGATGGATTTTCTATCGGAACGCCATACCGCCCTATCAAGCGCTGATAAGACTCATAGACATCACCACTTGTCCCCGTCTGGTGCATATTCCGTCTATAGGCCAAGGCCGAGATCGACAAACTGTCAGTGACATCCCAACGGCCATTGAGATTGTAATGCGCTAACTTATTGCCTGATTCGTCAGGTGAAGTGAATACCCAACTCCGGTTGTTCTCTGCCATTTCAAAGGGCAACATGCCATTGCCGGTCAAGGCTGTATCAACATTGAGCGCGCTGAGGTTAATCTCGCCCTTGCTGAACTTGAAAGTTGCGTTGTTATATAACTGGCGCAGATTACTTGGGGAGTTCTGGCGCCAGCCATCTTCCTCGAAATGGTTGTAAGCCGTGAATAGGCCAAACATGCCATTGTTAACGCCGTTGGAGACCTGAACCTGCTGCCTACCCCAGGCGCCGCTGATGATTTCACCGCGCGCAAAATTATCGGTAAATCCGGTCTTGGTGCGAATCGCCAGTGCCCCACCCAAGGTATTCAAGCCAAACAAAGGGCTGGAACCAGGTAGCAAGTCCATGGAAGCAATCGCATTCATGGGCAACAAATCCCAGTTCACTACATCGCCAAACGCCTCATTCACACGCACGCCATCCAGATAAACCGAGATACCCTGCGGCGTGCCTATCATAGGCGACGCTGTAAAACCACGGAAGTTGAGGTCTTGCTGAAAAGGATTACCCGCATAGTCATTGATACTCACCGACTGCATATTGTTGTTCATGTACTCAGTGATATTGATCGCGCGTGATTCGGCGATTTCCTTGGCCGTGGCGCTTTGAATATTGGTAGCGGCCTGCTCCCTGTCTATCCCCACTCCGGGTAGCGGGCTGACTATACGCACCCGTGGTGCCTTCACCACAATCTCATCTACCTTGATAGCAGGCTCGGGCACCGCTTGCGTACTACCTGCGGCAACTGGCACTACAGGCCCGTTAGTGGTAGCAGGCACAGCTGCCTCATCCGCCGCCATTGTTTCTGAAATGCAGCCCACCGCCATGACTGCACACACCACTCCCACGCCCCCGATTAAAGGTAACCTTCTCCTGACCAGCACGCTCTCTCCTTCACCATCACCTTGTTTTTTCTAGAAAATGCTGGCTTTGTAGCCAGCTTGAGGTGGATGTCAGCAAAAGTTGCGCCATGGCCCAGCGCTTGGAATAAGGCGCTGTTTTTTAACAACATGTTACTAAATGTAAATAGCTGATACAGACATCCATGGCTATACAAGGCCAAATGGTTGCAACCATTTGGTTGTTTACAACCACGCATACTGGGGTGGGGTAATTTGAATTAGGAGCGGGATAAAACCAGCTGCTTGCCTGGGCTTTGCTTGCATGAGCAAGCCCAGAAAAGCAAAAAGCCACCGCAAGGTGGCTTTGAATATTTGGTAGACCCGAATGGACTCGAACCATCGACCTCTGCCATGTCAAGGCAGCGCTCTAACCAGCTGAGCTACGGGTCTGCATCTTGCCTTGCACAGAACATTGCGCAAAACAGAAGAGGTGCGCATTCTAGCCTAATCTACAGGCACCCGCAATCCTTGCTTATAAAAACCAACTTGCCACAACTGAAGGGCATGCGCCTGGGCATCAGTCGCTATAATGTCAGGCATTCTTTCCACAAGAGCATAGCCGTTTTGAACCCCCATATCAGCGCCATTATTGATGGCATTGCCCAGCAGGGTTATGCCGTCATTCCTGAGTTTCTGCCCAAGGAGTTTATCCAGCATTGCGCACGGAAGCGCTTGCCTTGCAAACGGCTGGCAAGCTGCAACACGCCAGCACTGGCCGTGCCGCAGCCAGCAAACTGGATACCCAGGTCAGGGGTGATTTGATTCATTGGCTGGATCAAGCCCAGGCCAGCGCCTTGCAGCAAAGTTTTGCGGCTTGCATGGAAGAACTGCGCGAGGCACTTAATCAGCACTTTTATCTGGGCGTGTTTGAGCTGGAAAATCACTTCGCGATTTATCCCCCCGGCGCTGTTTACAACAAGCATCTGGATCAATTCCGTGGCAACCAAGAGCGCCAGGTCAGCTGTATCTTGTATCTGAATCAGGATTGGCAGCCGCAGTATGGAGGCCAATTACGCTTGTATCTTGATGGTGAACAGCCGGAACCGTATATCGATGTCCAACCCGAAGGCGGCACCTTGGTGGTATTTCTTTCCGGGCAATTCTGGCATGAGGTATTGCCAGCCAGCCAGCCGCGTATCAGCCTGACCGGATGGTTCCGCAAGCGTAGCGACAACTTGTGATGCCACCCGCAGACAATCCCAGCAATCAGCCTGCCGCCGCAGACTTGCCGCCCACTGCAGCTGCTGCATCGTTTGCCTGGCGTGATGCCATGTTTGACCCCGAGCAATTCCGTGCAAGCGGCCAGGCCTTGGTCGCCTTGCTGGCCAAGCAATTGAGCCATGACCTTGCAGGAGAAGGTCAGCCGCTAAACTGGCAGCCGCCGCAGCTGGCGGAGCAAGCCTGGTTGCAGCCCATGCCAGAGCAGCCCGAACTGAATGCTGACACTCTGCTAAGTTGGCTATCGCAGCAGGTAATCCCGGCTAATCTGGCTGTCCACCACCCCCACAGCATGGGCCATCAACTGGCCCCACCCCTGCCGCTTGCCGCCCTCTGCGATCTAGTGGCCAGCCTGGCCAATCAGGCCATGCCAGTGTACGAAACCGGCCCTGCCGCCACGCTGATCGAACGTCAGGTGATACGCTGGCTGAGCGGGCTGTTGGCTGGCATAGTGATAGCGGCAGCGCTGGCATACTCACCTCTGGCGGTGCCCAGGCCAACCTCACAGCCTTGCTGGCCGCGCGACAACATGGTGTAGATGTCTGGCGCAGCGGGGTTAAGCATGCGCCACAACTGCGCATACTCACCTCAAGCCTTGCGCATTACTCCATCAGCCGTGCGGCAGGCATCATGGGGCTGGGTACCGATGCGGTACTGGCGGTAGCGGTAGATGCGCAGGGGCGTATGGATATGGCAGACCTAGCGCGCCTGCATGCTAGCTGCCTACAACACGGTGAGATAGTGATGGCCGTAGTAGCCAGTGCAGGCTGCACCGCCACGGGCAGCATAGATCCACTGCAAGACATTGCCGCGTTTTGCCAGGCACAGCAGCTATGGCTACATGTGGATGGTGCGCATGGTGCCTCCGCACTTTTATCCACCCAACATGCTCACAAGCTGCAAGGCATAGCCTTGGCAGATTCCGTCACCTGGGATGGCCACAAGCTACTGTATATGCCTGCCGCTGTTTCTGCGGTGCTGTTCCGCGAGGCTAGGCATAGTTACCTGGCGTTTGCACAGGATGCCTCCTATCTGTTTCATGGTGAGGATGCAGCGCTGGACTACAACACCAGCTACCGCACTTTGGAATGCACCAAACGCATGATGGGGCTCAAGCTGCTGGCGGCTTTCAAGCTCTATGGCCGTCAAGGCATGGCGCAGTTGCTGGACCATGTGTTTGCGCTGGCCAGCAGCTTTGCAGATGCATTGGCACAAGCGCCGGATTTCGAATTATTGATGCGCCCGCAGACCAATATTGTCTGCTTCCGCTACCGCACAGATGCGGCACAGAGCAACCGCCTGCAAAGCTGGCTACGCCTGCAGTTGTTGCAAGGTGGGGATTATCATTTGAGCCAGGTGGAGATATCGGGCACGCTCTGGCTACGCTGCACCTTGATGAACCCCTATACCGAGCTCAAGCATTTGCAGGGTTTGCTGGAACGCATACGCACACGGACACGCTCAGCAGAAGAAAATGGCTGAGACTGGCTAGAGGCAGAAAAAACAAAGGGGCTAAACAGCCCCTTTGTACTTAGTGCAAATGCTTATGCAGCATTACTTGCTGGATTCCAGCCCAGCCAAACCTGCCTTGATAAAACCATCCACTGCATTTTGTGCAGTCTCGTCATCCTGGCCTTCAGGCGGTTCATTGCCAGTATCAAAACGGTAGAAACGCGCCATCCAGCTCACCTTGCTGTTGCTGCCATCAGCTTCAACCTTGATGCGGCCAGTCAATGAACTCACAGGCAAGGCTTCCAGCGCAATCTCGCCACCCAGGCGGTAATTGATAGTCTTGCCAGCCACATCCAGCTCATCAATCTGCTGTTGTAACTTGCCGCCATTCTTGAGCGTGATATTGCTGGTCTTGTCATCCACCACTTCGCAGGCTTTGACTTCAGGGTGCCATTTGGCAATGCCACAAGGTTCAGCCACTTTAGCCCACACCGCATCAGGCGCGGCCTTGACCGTCACCGTCTCATCGGTCTTGCGTGGTGTTGGGCCATGGGCCAATGCAGGGGCGGCAATGGCAAGGCTCAGCAGTGCAATTAATAGTTTCATGGTTGTTTAACCCTCAAAAGTTGTTGAACGAAAGCGAAAGTGAAAGTAAAAAACCGGGGTGGCAGGAAAAACGCCAATATCAGCAGCAGGGCAGGCACAGCCAGCCAGGGGCGCAGGTCAGTTTTGCCAGAACGCCAGGTGGCCATCTCATGCGCGGTGGCATCACGCGCAAATCCGCGCAGGCTCTGCAAAGGCTCATATTGCAAGCCTGTGGTTTCCGCCAGATGCTGCAGGGTTTTGTTATCCAAACCGGAAAGATTGGCCTTGGTGTCCTCGGCCGGGTTACGGCCATGCGAGGCATTGCGGCGGTTGAGGCCATCGTCATCGGCCTCTACCGTCATGTCCGATTCCATGTCCGCCACGGATTTAGAGGTAAACATGCCAAAAGTGGCAAAGCGCATCACCTCCTCCAGCTCCCAATAGCCGATGATGTTGTCATGCTCATCCAGCTTGGGGATGCGGCTTAGCTCCTCCTTGCCGGTGCCAAGCAAATAGCCTTTGATATCACCAGGCTTGCCTTCATATTTGGGTAAGTAATCAGGGTTGGATGGTGGTGCCTGGTGACCATCAGTAAAGAAAGCCAGGCGCATATCTTCACCCAGCTTGGGCGTGAGGCTGGCAGCAGACAGCACACCATGGGTAATAAACGAATCCGCCGCCCAGGCCATGCGCCAGTCCATATGATCTATGGTTTGATCCAGTGCCGAGAAATGCGCGCACACCTCCAGCGGCTGCACAATATTCTGTGTGCCACGCTCGGTAAACATACCCAGCGCCACCATGGAGCCACAAGGCAGATCACGCAAGGCTTCACGCATGGTCTTTTTGGAAAACTCCAGGCGGCTGATGCTTTTGCCATCCAGCGTGTAATCGCGCACATTCATGCTCTGGGTGATATCCAGCACAAAAAACCAGTCAAACACCCGCCTGGGCAAAGTGGCGCTTGGTGCCAGCATGGCAATCAGCAACAGCACCAGCGTCAGCAACATGCCGCGCCCGCGCCAGTCAAGCTGCTTGGGGTTGAGGCGCTGCAGACTCAAGGCATGCCCCTGGGGAAGCCGGGAATCGAAGGCCAGCCGTCCGGGCGTTTCTCGGCCTCGTCTACTTCGTCATCTTCTTCGTTATAGCGGTTGGGGGTTTTCACTCCGGCAAACGAGGGCGAGAGACGCAAGGCCAGCTCCAGGTTGTACTTGGCGTCTATCCACTCAGGGTCTATCAGCAAGGCCTTGCTGTAGTTTTCCTTGCACAAGGACATCAGCGGCCCAACCTTATCCCAGGCCACATAGCCCTCGCCCTCAAGAATATCCACGCTTTGCGTCAGGTAGAGATTGCCGGAATTAAACAGTGCGGCCTTGCGCAGTGCATCACCGCCCTTGGCAGCAGCTTCAACGTAGGTTGCCAGCGCCTTATCGGTTTGCCCCTGCTCTGCCAGCAGCCAGGCATTGGCAAACAATGCACGTGCATCATCGCCTTTTTGCACCTCTCCGGCTGCGAGTGCCTGGTTGTATGCGTGCGCCTGGTAAAGGCTGATACTGCTGAACAGCACCCCAGTCAGGGATAGCAGCAGCAAAAGCAGCATCCACGGCAACAGTCTCAAGCGGCGCGCCATTTTTTAACCTCCGTCAGGTGTAGGGCAAACAAGGCTGCGGCACACAGCAGTGCCAGCAGGTAAAACATCCAACTCAAATCCTGCCGGGCGGCAGATTCGAAATATTTCACCGGCTGATTCTTCAGTTGGGCAATATCCGCCAGCGCCTCTTCCACCGCCTTCGGGCTTTCGGCTTCATAGACGTGGTAATTCACGCCCAGCGACTGAAAATACTCGTGTAATTGATATTCAGGGTAAGCATCGCGGTTTTCATCCTCGGGCGCGTCCTTAAGGCTGGCACCATTGGCAGAGCGCAGATAAACCCAATACAGGGAAGCGCCCTGTCTATGGAACATTTCGCGCAGCAAGTCCTGGGTTTTGATGTCCAGATGCGCCCCACCGTCAGACACCAGAAGAATGGCGCGCGCACCGCTGACTGGCCTGCCCTCAAAATAATCCAGCGCCATGCCCAGGCCGCGCGCCACAGCGGTAAAGCCCATGCCTCCGGCCTCAGTAGCCTTGAGCGCCGCCAGCACCGCTTCACGGTCCCCACCCAGGGGTGCCACCAGAATCGGCGAGGTACTAAAAGTCACCATCCCCAGCAAATCCTCGCGGCTTTGTGCAACAAAAGACTGCAACACGCGTCTGGCCGCTGCCATCTTGGACTCGCCATCACTCTTGGCGCGGGTATCGGCAAAGCTGTCATTCATACTGGCACTGCGGTCCAGCACCACCATGATATGGGCGCCCCTGCCAACTTTCTCCAGCTGCTGCTCGCCCCAATAGGGGCCAGATAAGGCAATGGCCAAGGCTGCAATTGCCAAGCTCCGGCTGCACGCCAGAAACGTTCTATCCACACTGACAGCTCATCGTGTGGCAAACGGCTGACCGCAGGGTAGGCAAAAGCCTGATGGCCACGCACCAGCAAGGGCACCAGCGCCAACAGCAGCAATACCAGCCAGCCCGGACTTTGCAGCCCGGCGCCCATGCTTTGCAGATATCCGCTCACGGCGTCTCCAGCAAGCTCAACTGCCTTGCCAGGCGTGCCACTTCAGGCTGTTGCATGGCATTGCTATTGCCCGCAAAAAACACTTGCTGAGTGGCGGCATAAAACTGGCTAATGTCGCTTTGCAGGCTTTGCAGCTCAGGGTGGCGCTGGAAAAACGCCTGCAGGCCTTCAGGTGTGACTGCCTTGCCTGCGTAATCATTAAACGCCCGGCTCAAAATCCGCATCGACTCCTGCAAGCCATGCGCTTGCTTGCCCTGCTGGCGTATGGCCCTGGCCGCCTTGCGGAACGGCCGCGCCTGTTGCTGGCCCGTCATCCAGGCAGGCAGCAGATCAAAACGCCAGGCAAAATATAATCCGGCCAGCAACAATGCCAGCAATGAGGCACTCAAGCGCCACCAATAAGGCTGCAACGGCTCTGCCTGCGGCGCAATGGCAGCGCGTGGCGTGGCTTGTTCCTTGGTAAGCATGGTAGGCAGCATAGGAGCCATCAACACTTCAGCGCTTGTACATTGGCCACCAGCACATCATCACCATGGCGGAATGTCAGCTCCAGAGCGCGCAAAGGAATAGGCCTGACATCGCGCAAGGTGCGGAACACCTGCCACTCGAAGGTGAGGCTATGTTTGATGCCTTGGGCAACACTGCTGGCTTCCTGCGTCACTTGGCGCAACTCGATATGCGCACCAGCCCCCAGGCGTTTGGGCAGGGAAGCCTCATCCAGTGTATAGCCTGCGGGGGTAATCACTTCCACGCGCTGGCTCACCACATCCCCCACGCGGTAACCAACATCGCGCACGAAAGATTGCGCATTGATATTTTTTTCAATGCGCGTTTTTTCAATAGGGGGTTTTTCTACAGCCTGGGTTGTTGCAGCCTCATCTTCCGCAGTCCATGCAGACATGGGCGTCAAAGCCAGCAATAACAGCAATAGAGATCTCATCAGCTAGCCTCCAGAAGATGACGCGTCAGCAATCCCGCATCAAACTTGTCTTCAACAAAAAATGGCGCCCTGGCCCCATATTGGCGGCACAAAGTTTTGAGTTCTTCCTGTCGCGCCAGATAACTTTGCGCGATCTCGCGCTTGAGGCCCGCGCGCAAAAACAAGGATCTTTCGCCGCCACCTTCCAGGTCACGCACCCTGGCCCAACCCCAATCCGGCAAATCCCGATATTCACTGCTGTCCCACAGCACCACAGGCACCACATCATGGGCGGAATAGCTGTTCAAGGTCTGTTTGAGCAAGCTCGCGTCCAGATGGAAATCCGACACCAGAAACACCAATGATCGGCTAGCGCGTATCTGCTCCACCGCGCGCGGCAAGGCCGTGCTGCCTGCCTGCGGCCTAATCTCGGCTTGCAATAACTGCCGGTGCAGCTCCTGGGCCTGGCCACGTCTATGTGAAGGCGGGCTGCATAACTCCTGGTGCAGCTTGTCATCGCAAGCCAGTAGCGAGAAGGCATCGCCATGGCGCGTGCTGGACCAGGCAATGGAAGCGGCAATCTCGGCCAGCAAGCGCTTTTTCTCAGCATTGCCTGCAAAGCGCATGGAGCCGACACATCGACCACGGCATAGACATTGATGGCGCCACGCTCAAAGAAGCTGCGCACCACATAGCGTCGAGGGATCACCCGCAAACTGGCGCGTAAATCCAGCCGCCGTGGGTCAGGGTTATCCATAAACGGCACATGCCCGGCAAAATCCGCACCGCTACCCGGTGTGCGGGTGGCATGCGCGCCAGGCTGCGCGCCGCGCGCGCGCCAGCGCAAGTGGTAATAGAATTCCTGGGGTGTGAAACTAGCCAAAATAAGACCTGCCTATGAGGAATGTCACTCGTTAAGGCGCAGGAATATGATTGAGTACGCCCGCCAGTAAAGCCGGGGCAATCTCGTCGCGGCGCAGTTCATAAGCCGCATTGAAGAACACGCGGTGACCTACGGTTGCACTGAATACCGCACGGATATCATCTGGAGTGAGGAAACCCCTGCCCTCCAGCCAAGCACGGGTACGTGCTGCACGCATCAGCATGGCCATGCCACGCGGGCTGGCACCACCTGCCACCAGCCGGCTCACATCCACATCTTCAATCTCAACCCCTATGCGCTCGGGTGGCGCAATGCCTGCCAAAGATTGACGGCGTAATCCTGCAAGGCCAGCTCAGCCCGCACACTAGCCTGCACCTGCTCGGCTACGGCGTTGAGCTGGTCATAAGGCACCAGGCCAGATTCCAGGGTATTGATCAAGGCATCCGCATCATGAAAGCGGGTGTTGAACATCAAATCGCGCTGCAATGCCCTGTCTTCTGGCGCATTGACGGAAATTTCCATAAAGAAGCGGTCACGTGCAGCAGCGGGTAACTCAAAAGTTTCCTCACGTTCCAGGCGGTTACGGTCAGCAAACACCGTGAGGTGCGGGAAAGCATAATCCCGGTTGAAGGCATTGACGCTACGCTCGGCCATCAGCCTCAGTAACAAGGAATGCGCCTGTGGCCGGGCACGGTTGATTTCGTTAAAGAAGAACACTGCCAGCTCATTGTCATGTCTGAGCAATGGGCCTGGGGCCACCGCAGGTTGGCCTTTTTCATCGATATACGCATGGTAGAGAAAATCGCCAGGCATCAGGTCTATGGCACCTTCTATGCGCTGATAGGCCCCGCCCAGCAAGCGCGATGCCGCTTTCAGCAGCGTGGTCTTGCCCACGCCCACATCGCCCTCCAGCAATACATGTCCACGCGAGAAAATCGCAATGGTCAGCGCACGGACTTGCTGTTCCAGACCGAGCACGACTTGGTTGGTAGCCTGCTCAAATGCCAGCGCGCGTTCGCGCCATTCATTCAAATTGATGTTTGCTTGCATGCTCATGTCCTGATGACTGAAGTGTTCGATTGAGACGGTGATTTCTGTGGGAAGGTGTTATCTGAAGTGCACTTAACATTCATGCTGATGCGCTCTTAAGCCTGCAAATGCGCTTGGGATAACCACTTGGATAGCCAGCGGCTGTCTGTAAAAAAAGCTGATGCCCGATCAAGAGCATCAGCCTTTGGTATCAGCCCAGCTTACTTCACGTCAAACTTGAAGGAACCAGTTGCCTTGGCATTGGCAATGCGCTTGGCATTGCGTTCGTCGATAGCCTTGATAGCAGCTTCTTGCTTGCTGAGTTCAGCAGCTTCGTGCTTAGGGTCATACTTGGAACCAGCAATCTTTTCTGGATAGCCAGGCTTGGCTTCCCAGCAATTGCCAGCTTCTTTACAGGTTTGGCCGTCGTAAGAGAAAGCCAGGCCTGAGGCAACCATCGCACCTACGGTTGCTACTAATGTCAAAACGCGCTTCATTGATATCTCCTTGTGTTATGGTTGCTGGTGGTACTACTGTTCTGCCGGGTGCCACCAGTCAGCAGCCCGGCAAGATTCCATCTGTTAGCCGTTTCTATGCTCGAAGGTATCCACTGCCTTCTTCGCTTTTTCCTTATCGTTCTGCAAGCCACGAACCCAGCTCATCACATGCAGGATTTCATCTGGCTCAAGCAAGCCTTGTTGCGGGCCCATCTGACCGGCAGCACCGCCGTAGATGGTCTCGAACAAGCCCTTGTCTTCCAGATTGGTAGGATAGGTCCAGTAATCATCACTCAAGGCTGGGCCCAGCTTACCTTCGGCCAAGTGACCATGGCAGCCGGAACATGCGGTAGCAAAGATCACATAACCCTTGTTCATCTCTTCCTGCTTGCCGTTGTAAGGATTCACGCCGGTATTCTTGAATTCCTTGAACGCTTCACTCTCGGTTTCACCCGTAAAATCTAGCGGCTCACCAGAAATGGTGCCGCGAAAATCCAGGTCTGCCTGTGCTGGCATCAGGGCAAACCCAGATGCGAGAAACACGCTCAACCCACCGACTACTGCTAATTTTTTAAACATTGACTACCCCGGAGTTACAAAGAAACTAAATAGGCAAGAGGGGTACGCCTTCCCTTTTCAGGATGGCATCGATCTCTTGCTGACTGGACGTAATGGCTTTATCCAGCGCTGACTTGAGGGCCTCATCACCACGCCTTACCCCCATGACCACTTCATACTGCATAGGTATCTTGCTGCCATTGGCACGCTTGGCGTTGTCCTCGATCAACACCATGGTCAATGGTGTCTTGGACTCCGCCACATACTTACCCACGGATGGGCCCCACAATGCCGCAGCGTGCAGGGTTTTATTGGCAACATCGTCCACCAACTTGCGCTCATCGATCTTGATGTAGCGATTACGGGTGGATTTAAAATCTGTGAGCTCGGTCAGGTAATCGAACATATCGTCGAAACGACCAATCTCCAGCATCATGTTCTTGGCAGGACTATCCGGCAGGAAGCCGAGCCTGAAATTACGTTCCTTGAGATATGGGTGATCCCAGGACTTGATATCGATCTCTCTATCGGTACGGCTAACAAATACATAGCCGGACTTGTAATAGGTTTGGGTGGTAGTGACACGCGGATCACCCTTGTCCAAGCCCATCAGCACATCACATTGCTTTTTGTCGAGGAAATCACGCACTGCATAACGTGCATCTGGCCACCAAACAAAGCTCACCTTGCGGTCCAATGCCTTGCCTATGACTTTGGCAATCTCGTTTTCAAACCCCTGTTGCTTGTCGTTTGAATAAGGCAGTTCATCCTTACCCGCACACACCTTGAGTTCTTCTTGAGCCTGGGCTTGCAGCATCACACTGCCAAGCAAACCAGCCACCAACATCTTCATGCCTGTCTTAATGCCTGTACTACAGGATTTCTTGCTAACAAATTGCTTCATGTGGGCTTGATTCCAAAACACTCTTGCTTACTGAGATGCCGGGGCAGAACCTCTGCCCCGGCACATGACATCAGCTAATAATCAGCAACTGATTACAGGCTGAACACCATCAGGCCACCGCCCATTTGTGTGTGGTTCTGCAGTTCCTTGAAGGCACCTACAGCACCCAGACCAGCGCTAGGATCGGTCAAGTCAAATACCAGACCAACACCAGGCCAACCGCCTACACCGTACATGGAACCGATGTATTGCTTACCCTTGACTGGTAGGTCATAGGAGCGCCGATACCACCGGATGGCATCTTGAACTTCCACAGTTCCTTACCGTTGTCCTTGTCCAGAGTCTTGATGTAACCATCAAGTGTGTTGTAAGCAACCAGACCGCCCTTGGTAGCCAGCGTACCGCCCCAAACAGCGAACTTCTCCCACTTGGTCCACTTGTACTTGCCAGTCACGATGTCCATGGCACGTACTTGACCCATTTCCTTCTTGGTTGGGCCGCTAGGTCCTGGGTACATCGCCAAGGTTGCGCCAACGAAGAACTGACCTGCACGGTATGGCAGCATGAACGGCTCCCAATCCATACAAATGTGGTTCAGACCGGCGTAAACGATAGGCTCGTCCAGATCCAATGCGTCCAGACCTTGGTTATGGAAGCCCATAGCGGAAGGACAAACGTTGGTGCTCTTGTGGTCCATGCGTGTGCTGAACTCAGGATCACGTACTGGAGTACCAGTCTTGAGGTCAACCTTCTTGAACACGTTCACAGCTGGATCAACCTTGGCAGCTTGTACCAGGTTACCGTTGTCACGGTTCAGGGTGTACATGATGCCGTTACGGTCAATGTGGGTCAGCAGAGGTGTTACCTTGCCGTCAACCTTGTGATCGGACAGGATCATCTGGTTCACACCAGCAAAGTCCCATTCGTCATGAGGAGTCTTTTGGTAGCCCCACTTGGCTTCGCCTGTATCCAGGTCACGTGCCCAGATAGTCATGGTCCACTTGTTGTCGCCAGGACGCATGGTTTCGTTCCATGGTGCTGGGTTACCAGAACCGTAGTAGAACAGGTTCAGCTTAGGATCGTATGCATACCAACCCCAGTTAGTACCGCCACCGATTTTCCAAGCGTCGCCTTCCCAGGTCTTCAGACCCAGGCCAAATTGACCGTAGTGAGGATTGTCGCTGTTGAAGTTCTTCGCCAGCTTAACTTCTTCGTCAGGGCCAGTTGCAAAGGCACGCCATTGCAGTTCACCAGTCTTGAGGTTGAAGGAGTTCACAGCACCACGAACACCCAACTCAGCACCGGAGCAGCCCACCAGCACGGTGTTCTTAGCGATGAATGGAGCTTGTGTCAGGGTTGCGCCAACCTTAGGATCACAGACTTCGATTTCCCAAGCGATCTTGCCGCTCTTGGCATCCAATGCCACCAGCTTGCCGTCAAGTTGAGTCTTGATGATCTTGCCATCGCCATAAGCCAGGCCACGGTTTACGATATCGCAGCAGGCAACCGCTTTAACGGAAGCCACTTGCTTAGGCTTGTGCTGCCATGCAATCACGCCTGGGTCATTCAGATTGACCGCAAAAGTGTTGTTAGGGAAGGCACTGTGAATGTACATCATGTCGCCGATCACCAGAGGCGCACCCTCGTGACCGTGCAGAACGCCAGTAGAGAAGGACCAAGCGGCCTTCAGGTTCTTGACGTTGTTTTTGTTGATCTGGTTCAGTGTGCTATTGTGCTGACCGGTAAAATTACCAGTTTGCAATGCCCAGTTATCTGCATTCTTGGTCAAATTCTGCAAATCGGAATTCGCCTGAGCACCTTGCATCGTCGCAAGTACCAGCAAACTGCCGACAGCAGCGCCGATACCGACGTTGGTTACTCTGCCTTTCATATACTTCTCCTCATTCTGGTTTGATTACAAACTCCCTGCCGACGGTTGTTACTCGGCGGAAACAATTTTTAACAATTTGTAACAAGTACAACAGATGAAAGATTCCCGATGAGTCGGGAAAGAGTTCACAGGTAAACCATGGCTAACTCATGGTGACTAGTCAGTATTGGCAGTCAGTGCGTGATGCCCAGCTTGAGCAAGTTCAGCTAAGCATCTGTTTTATGGGCTGGAGATGGGGCGGGAATCGCCGGGAGTTTCACCCGCGGTGACTAAGGATTTTTTTGAGGCTGAATTTCTTGTGGCTGAAGTGAGGCTGGCGATTTTTTACTACTAGCGCCCAAAAACAAAAACGCCATGGCAAAACCATGGCGTTTGTATCAAGACTGGTAATGAGATTTAGGCAGGCAGATTTGCGGATGAATTTGCGGGCAAATGCAGCATTGATCTCTTGATCACCCAGCAGGTAAATCGGCCAATAGTGCGGTATATCCTGCCACATAATCAGGGTAGATAAACGCGTAGCCTGTTGCCAGCATGCGCTGGTTACTCAGTCGCTTGTTACCAGAGACTGCGGGCACTGTGACCGCATTGGCCTCTACCCCTTGTTGGGCCGCCAGCCAGTGCAGCAAATCATACATAGGCAAAGGCTGGTGATCTGTCACCACGTAAAGCGCAGCCAGTGGCTGCTGCCCGAGCTGAGCAATCAGGTAGACTATAAAAGCGGCACCATCATCGCGGTGTATACGGTTGGTCCAGCCGTTACGTGGTGGCCATTTCTGCGGCTCGCGTGCCAGCGTAATCATGCGTAAACGCCCTGGGCCATAAATGCCGGAAAAACGTAACACAGTCGCAGGCAAACCCTGCAGCAAGGCCTCGGCCTCCAGCATGCGCACACCGCTGAACTCGGTGGCGATTGCCGGGGTGGTTTCATCCAGCACATCCTGGGTTTCCTGGCCATAGACCCCAGTGCTGGAAACAAAGAAGATATGTCGTAAGGTCACACTAGCCAGCGCGGCCAGCACATTGCGCAAGCCTTCGACATAGCTAAGCCTATAGTTTTCATCGCTATGCTCGCTGGCTGCGACGCAATACACCAGAATATCGGGCTTTAATTCCGCCAGCGTATGCAGGGTTTCTGGATTGCTGACATCCGCACTGATGACGCCCTCACTCTCCCCGGCGTTGCGACGGAGGCCCGTGGTTTGATGCCCAGCTAGCTGCAAGCGGCGCGCGAGTTCTTGCCCCAAATCACCAAAGCCAGCAATTAATACATGACTCATGGCATGCGCTTTCCAGGCCAGCTTCCATTAAGGAATTTTTCAGCATGGAACAGCGCCACTATGCTTTTGCCATCGGTCATTTCGCCGTTCTGCACCATCTGCAGGCATTGCGCCAGGCTGGCCTCAAACACATGCATGGCTTCATCTTCATCACGCTGGTGCTGCCCAGCCACCAAACCGCGCGCCAGATAGATGTAAATCACTTCATTGGAATAGCCTATGCACGGATGTTGCATGCCCAGATATATCCACTCGCTGGCGCTGTAACCTGTTTCTTCCAGCAGCTCACGCTTGCCAGTTTCAAAGTGCGGCTCACCTGCATCTATCTTGCCCGCAGGGAATTCAATAAACACCTGGTGCAAGGGATAGCGGAACTGGCGCTCCAACAACAAGTTGCCGTTATCCAGCACCGGGATCACGACGACAGCGCCAGGATGAATGACATATTCACGCTGGCTGGTAGCGCCCGAGGGCACACGCACCTGGTCGCGCTTGACCAGCAACATGCCGCCTTCTGCGATGGTTTCGGAAGAAAGAGTAATTTCGGTGAGGTCTTGCTGCGGCGATTCGGTGGTCATGGCGTGATCATCAGAAAGTAAAAGGTGTTGCTGCGGCAAAGCGGCAGCGCCGGAAAATCAAATATTCAGAAATCTAAATATTTAAAAATCTAAATACTTGAAAATATTAAGGCTTGTGCCAGAGATAGCGGTAAACAAAACCGGGAAAGGCAAACACCACAAACAAGCTGAAGGTAATGGCGTAAAACTCCCAGCCCTGCTTGGCCACCTGGCCCACACTGCTTTGCTCAACGGCTATGGCAACAGCACCTATGATGAAATACAACAGCACCAGTTCTAGCAGGCACCAGCAGGGCCTTGCGCGGAGACTTCAAAGGCAAGAGGTAGAACAGGCGCTCGGAAAACCAGGGAAGATTAGCTGCCAGCAAGGCCAGCAACAAGAGGATAGTGATGGTCATAGTGTCTTTAATGCTAAAGGGGCGTGCAATCTGGCGCTAAACAGCGCACACATTGAGAACGCCCCGCTTGATTATTGAATGCTATGGAGGATAGCGTAACCGCATGCCTCCATGAACTGCTCGGGCAACAAGCCCAATATCAGCAAAGCAATCGCATTAACACTCAAGAGCAGCTTCATGTCAACCGGGGCGCTGATCGGGCTGTTATCCTCGGCATCATCAAAGTACATATATTTGACCACGCGCAGATAGTAGAAAGCGCCTATCAGCGCCATCAGCACCGCAAACACCACCAGCACCACAAAGCCTGCCTGCAAGGCGGCTTGCAGCACGGTGAACTTGGCGTAGAAGCCAGCGTGGGCGGTATGCCTGCCATGGAAAACATGATGATCAGCATGAGGAAGGCAAACCAGGGGCTGCGTTGATTCAGGCCCTTGAGGTCTTCCAGCCTGTCGGCCTCAAAGCCCTGGCGTGTCAGCAGCAAAATAATGCCAAAGCCTGCCAGGGTCATGAGCACATAAGACAACATATAGAAGGTGGCAGAGGCGTAACCATTGAGGCTGGCGCTCAACAGGCCCAGCATCAGGAAGCCTATATGCGAAATGGTGGAATAGGCCAGCATGCGCTTGATATTGCTTTGCGCAATCGCCGCGATATTACCTATGATCATGGACAGCACCGCCATGATCATCAGCATGCCCTGCCAATCCACTGCCAATACAAACAGGGCTTGCACCAGCAGGCGCATCACCATGCAAACGCTGCCAGTTTGGTGGCTGAGCCTATAAACAGGGTAATGGCTGTAGGCGAGCCATGATAAACATCTGGCACCCACATCTGGAATGGGGCAGCCCCCAGCTTGAAGGCCAGGCCAGCGACAATAAACACTAGGCCCAGTACCAACACGCCATGATCAGGCGCGCCATTCATCAGCGCCTCGGCTACACCACTGATATTGAGGCTGCCGGTGACGCCATAAAGCATGGACATGCCATACAGCAACATGCCTGAGGCCAGGGCACCCAGCACAAAATACTTCATGGCCGCTTCTGTTGAGCGTGGATTATCTCTATCCAGCGCCACCAGTGCATACAGGCACAGTGACAACAACTCCAGCCCCATATACAGGGTGAGGAAATGCTGACCAGAGACCATCACCATCATGCCCAGCGTGGCAAACAGCACCAGGGCATAAAACTCGCCACTGAACATGCCACGCAGGCTGAGATAAGAACGGGTGTAGACCAAGGTGACGGAGGTAGCCAGATAAATCGCCAGCTTGAGCACATCTGCCAGCGCATCATCGACAAACAGGCCGCTGAAGGCATAGCGTATATCCGGCGTATGGGTAGCAAAGGTGAGTATGGCTGCCAGCAGCAGCGTCACTTGCGCAAACACATAGACCAGATAGCGATTACCGGGCTTGAGGAACAAATCCAGAAGCAGGATGAACATGGCCATGACCAGCACTACGATTTCCGGTAGTGCGGTCAAAAGGTCTAGGCTGATGGCATTTAAGGTTGGATCATAGGTTTGTGATCATCTCGTTAGGATCGTCCGTCACTTGTTTGGCTATAGCGCGGGCAGCTTGCTAATGGCCAGGTGCTCAAGCAACTGCTGCACGCTAGCATGCGTCATTTCGGTGATAGGCTGCGGATAAAGCCCGAAGCCCAGCACCAGAATGGCCAGCAAGGCCAGAATCAGGAATTCACGGCGGTTGATATCCGTCAATTCCGCCACATGATGGTTGGCGACTTCACCGTAATAGACACGCTTTACCATCCACAAGGTATAGGCCGCACCAAAGATCAGCGTGGTAGAGGCCAGCACCGCATACCAGAAGTTCACCTGAATAGCGCCCAGTATCACCATGAATTCACCAACAAAGCCCGACGTGCCTGGCAAGCCCGCATTGGCCATGGCAAACAGCACTGCAAAGGCGGCAAACACAGGCATGGTATTGGCCACACCGCCGTAATCAGCAATTTGCCTGGAGTGCATACGGTCGTAGAGCACGCCCACGGAGAGGAACATGGCAGAAGAAATAAAGCCATGCGAAATCATCTGCACCACTGCGCCTTCCAGCCCTAGCGGGTTGAAGAGGAAAAAGCCCAGGGTGACAAAGCCCATATGCGAGATAGATGAATAAGCAATCAGCTTCTTCATGTCTTTTTGCACCAGCGCTACCAGCGCGATATAGACCACGGCAATCAAAGACAGCGTGATCATAAAGCCGGAAAGATAGTGCGAAGCGTCAGGCGCTATCGGCATGGCAAAACGCAGGAAGCTGTAGCCACCCAGCTTGAGGGCAATCGCCGCCAACACCACGGAGCCGCCAGTGGGCGCTTCAACGTGGGCATCAGGCAGCCAGGTATGCACAGGCCACATGGGGATTTTCACGCGAAGGCCATAAAGAAGGCGATGAAGATCCACACCTGCACATCCAGCGCCAGCGGCATGGCGTAGTAGTCCAGAATGTTGAAGCTATTGCTCTGGTGATACAGATAGATAAACGCCACCAGCATCAGCAATGAGCCTAGCAAGGTGTAAAGGAAGAACTTGATGGTGGCGTAGACGCGGTTAGGCCCGCCCCAGACGCCTATCACCAGGAACATCGGGATCAGCATTGCTTCCCAGAACACATAGTAGAGGATGGCATCCAGCGTAGAGAACACCCCTATCATAATGCCGGACATAATGAGGAAAGCCGCGTTGTACTGCGCCACGCGTTTTTGTATGACTTCCCAGCCAGCCAGCACCACAATAAAGGTGGTAAAGCTGGTAAGCAGGATCAGCGGCACGGCAATGCCATCAACCCCCAGGTGATAGTGAATATTGAAGGCGGGAATCCAGTTGTGGATTTCCTGGAACTGGAAGCCACCACTGCCATTATCAAAATACAGATAGAGGGGAATGGTGACAGCGAAACCGGCAATACTGCCGAGCAAGGCCAGCCAGCGCGCCGCAGCTGCACGCCTGTCATCACCCGTAAACAGGACCAGTACGCCTGCCACTATGGGCACCCAGATGGACAGACTCAGGAAAGGAAGATCATTCATAGCGTGGTCAGATTTTCATGAAGACGGTCAGCAGGAGGAAAGCGCCAATAATCATGGCGAAGGCGTAGTGATAAACCAGCCCGGTCTGCAGGCGGCGTACCAGACTAGCCAAACGGGCCACCAGCGCGCTGAGCCATTGACTACCAGGCCATCGATGAATTTGACATCGCCCAACTGCCAGAGCTTGCCACCCAAGAAGCGGGAGCCTGCGGCAAAGACGCGCTCATTAAAGCTATCAAAGCCGTATTTATTGTCGAGTATGCGGTAGATAAAGCCACAACGCTGCTGGATGGCGGCAGGAATATCCGGACGCTTCATATAGAAGAACCAGGCCAGAGCGACACCAGCAGCCGCCAGGATAAACGGCAGCGATGTCAGGCCATGCAAGGCCATCGCGGCAGCACCATGGAAATGGTGTGCCAGGGTATGCATGGCTTCATGCTGCGCATGATCAACATGAATCACGCCATGGAAATAATTGCCAAACAGCATGGGTTCTATGGCGACATAGCCTATCAGCACCGAAGGAATCGCCAGCAGGATCAAAGGCACAGTCACTACCCATGGAGACTCATGCGGCTTGTCATTGGGGCCTAAGCCATGGTGGTGTTCTTCATGATCATCTGCGGCGTGGTGATGTTCGTCTTCATCGTGCGCGTCATGATGCGCGTCTGCATGCGCAGTGCTGTCATGATGCTCATGAGCATGCGCATGGGCTGGCTTGAGCATCCATTGCTCTTTGCCATGGAACACCAGGAAATACATGCGGAAGGAATAGAAGGCGGTAACAAACACCCCAGCCAGCACCGCAAAGTAGGCAAAGCCACTACCCGCGATATGCGAGAATTTCACTGCCTCAATAATGGAATCCTTGGAGTAGAAGCCGCTGAACAAAGGTGTGCCTATCAGCGCCAATGAGCCTACCAGCGAGGTCAGCCAGGTAATCGGCATATATTTGCGCAAGCCACCCATATTGCGCATGTCCTGATCATGATGCATGCCCATGATCACAGAGCCAGCGCCCAGGAACAGCAAGGCCTTGAAGAAGGCATGCGTCATCAGGTGGAATATCGCCACCGAGTAAGCCGATACCCCCAATGCCACAGTCATATAGCCCAACTGCGACAAGGTAGAGTAAGCCACCACGCGCTTGATGTCGTTCTGGATAATACCAAGGAAACCCATAAACAAAGCCGTGATTGCGCCTATCACCAAGACAAAGGACAAAGCGGTATTTGAGAGTTCGTAGAGTGGTGACATGCGCGCCACCATGAAGATGCCTGCCGTCACCATGGTAGCGGCATGGATCAGTGCCGAGATTGGCGTAGGGCCTTCCATGGAATCTGGCAGCCAGACATGCAAAGGCACTTGCGCTGATTTACCCATGGCGCCTATAAACAGCAGGATGCAGATCACCGTCATCAGCGACCAGGGCGTTCCTGAAATCAACTCTACCTGGCTATCCGCAAACTGTGGCGCCATGGCAAATACTGCCGCGTAATCCAGGCTGCCGAGATAATACAGCACCATGCCTATGCCCAGCAGGAAGCCAAAGTCACCGACACGGTTAACCAGGAAGGCCTTGAGGTTGGCGTAAACCGCAGTGGGTCGCTTGAACCAGAAGCCGATCAGCAGATAAGACACCAGGCCCACCGCCTCCCAGCCAAAGAACAGCTGCATGAAGTTATTGCTCATTACCAACATCAGCATGGAGAAGGTAAACAGCGAGATATAGCTGAAGAAGCGACTATAACCTGGGTCTTCCGCCATATAACCTATGGTGTAGATATGCACCATCAGCGAGACAAAGGTCACCACCACCATCATGGTAGCCGTCAGGCGATCCACCAAGAATCCGACCTCAAAGCGAGTGCCACCGCTGACCAGCCAGGTGTAGACCGTGCCGTTGTAAACATGGCCTTGCAAGGCATCGAAGAAGACACAGACCGATAGCGCAAACGCTGCTGCTACCCCGGCAATAGTGAACCAGTGGGCAGCGGATCTGGGCAGTTTGCGTCCAAACAGGCCAACGATAACCGCCGCAAACAAAGGCAGCAGCGGAATCCAGATATATAGACTTTCTATATTGCTCATGCCTGCCCTCCGCTGATCTTCAAGCTGGACAGTGCTGCATACAGGATAGGTGTAATGATCATGGCCTAGCCCTTCAGCTGGTCGAGGTCATCGACATTGATGGTGCGCAGATTACGGAACAGCAACACCAGGATGGCCAAGCCGATGGCGGATTCCGCTGCGGCCACGGTGAGGATGAAGAACACAAACACCTGACCCGCGATATCGTTGAGATAGTGCGAGAAGGCAATGAAATTCATATTCACCGCCAGCAGCATCAATTCAATCGCCATCAGCAGAATGATCACATTCTTGCGATTGAGAAAGATGCCGATCACGCTGATCGCAAATAATAGCGACCCCAGGATCAGGTAATGGGACAGCCCGACGCTCATTGATCAATCTCCATTATTTTCGTGCCCTGCAGGCTGTTTTTATGCTTGATGTTGTGCATGGTTGTGCGCGTTATTTCTTTTCTGCCACCGCTTCAGTCACGGGCGGCAGTTCTTTCTCGGCAGGCATGCTGATGATGCGCACGCGGTCTGCCCGCTTTACCCTGACCTGCTCGGCAGGGTCTATGAACTTGGAGTCCTTGCGCTCACGCAAGGTCAGCGCAATGGCTGCCACAATCGCCACCAACAACACCACGGATGCCAACTCGAAAGGCAAGAGATAATCGGTATACAGCTGACGGCCCAGCTCGGCGGTATTGCTGTAACCCGCAGGACGCGGTGCAGGTGCGGTGATCATCTCGCTGCTGAAATGCTTGCTGCCCAGTATCATGACCATTTCAGCGGCCATGAGTATGCCTATGGGCAAGGCCACAGGCAGCGCCTTCCAGAAACCTTCGCGCAATTTGTCCAGATTGATGTCCAGCATCATCACCACAAACAGGAACAGCACCATCACCGCCCCAACGTAAACCAGCACCAGCGCGATGGCGAGAAACTCAGCTTCCAGCAGCAGCCAGATACCTGCGGCGGTAAAGAAGGCCAGCACCAGGAACAGTGCCGCATGCACAGGATTGCGCGCCGTGATCACGCGGACCCCGGCAAACAGCAGAATGGCTGCCAAACCATAAAAAACAAAATCCTGGAATATCATCATTACCGTGTGTATGTCAGCCTGAGACTCCATGGTGTGTCATGGTCGCCCCGCTGTGATACTCACACTCCTCCTCTTCTTGATTGACGCTTGCCCGCTGCTGAAGCGGTATACCCAAAGCTAGTAACTGCTGTGCTGATTTATCTGTACTTGGCATCCTGTGCACGGTCAGCGGCAATCTGCGCCTCATACTTATCGCCTACTGCCAGCAACATGGGCTTGGTGTAGGTGAGGTCGCCGCGCTTTTCGCCGTGATAATCAAAGATGCGCGTCTCCACAATGGAATCCACCGGGCAGGACTCTTCGCAGAAACCGCAGAAAATGCACTTGGTCAAATCAATGTCGTAACGGGTAGTGCGGCGTGTATTGTCTTCACGCTGCTCAGATTCAATAGTGATAGCCATGGCCGGGCACACCGCCTCGCAGAGCTTGCAGGCAATGCAGCGCTCCTCGCCATTGGGATAGCGACGCAAGGCATGCAGGCCACGGAAGCGTGGACTGATGGGCGTGCGTTCTTCCGGGAACTGCACAGTGACCTTGCGAGCAAAGAAATAGCGCCCGGTCAGAGCCATGCCCTTGACCAATTCCAGCAGCATAAAACTCGCAAATAATTCTCTGATCTTGGTAATCATTTTCTTGAGTCTCAATGGAACAAGTAAGCCCAGCGGGTTTGCATCATGCCACCCACAAACAATATCCACACCAGGGTGACCGGGATAAACACCTTCCAGCCCAGACGCATGATCTGGTCATAGCGATAGCGCGGGAAGGTAGCGCGGAACCAGAGGAAGATGAACAGCAGCGCAAACACCTTGATAATCAGCCACCAGATACCATCTGGCAGGAAAGCCACAGGCGACAACCAGCCACCGAGGAACATCAGGGCTGCAAGCGCTGCCACCAGGAACATATTGGCGTATTCGGCCAGGAAGAACACCGCGAAGGCCATGCCGGAATATTCCACATGGAAACCGGCAACAATTTCGGATTCACCTTCAGCCACGTCAAACGGCGCACGGTTGGTTTCCGCTACCGCACTGATGAAGTAGACGATAAACAGCGGGAACAAAGGCAACCAATACCATTGCAGAATGCCGCCACTCTGCGCCAGCACTATCTTGCCCAGATTCAGGCTATTGGCTGACATCAGCACCCCCACCAGCGCAAAGCCCATGGCAATTTCGTAGGAGA
This sequence comes from Methylobacillus glycogenes JCM 2850, assembly GCF_000617925.1. GTDB lineage: Bacteria > Pseudomonadota > Gammaproteobacteria > Burkholderiales > Methylophilaceae > Methylobacillus > Methylobacillus glycogenes. The sequence continues at coordinate 48,113 of NZ_BAMT01000010.1, read as the reverse complement.
CAATCTGCGCGGCAGAACGTAAAGAACCGAGGAAAGCATATTTGGAGTTGGAGGCCCAACCCGCGATGATTACGCCATATACCGCCACAGAGGTCATGGCCAGGATATAAAGCAAGCCAGCATCAATGTCAGCAAGCACCAGCGTCAGATCAAACGGCACCACCGCCCAGGCAGCCAGCGCCGGGGCAATGGCCAATACTGGCCCCAGCAGGAACAAGGTACGGTTGGCAGCGGAAGGAATGATGATTTCCTTCATCAGCAGCTTGATGCCATCGGCCAGGGGTTGCAGCAAGCCATAATAGCCCACGCGGTTAGGCCCAATGCGCACCTGCATAAAGCCTATCACCTTGCGCTCAGCCAGTGTGAGGTAGGCCACGCCCCCCATCAGCGGCAGCACAATGGCAATGATCTTGACCAGGGTCCAGACCACAGGCCAGGCTGGGCCCAGGAGATTTTGCAAGGTTTCCATCATGCCACGACCTCAGCGCTGGGTTGTTGGGCTGGCAGTTTTTCCAGCGTGATTTCACCCAGCAGATCACCCAGATCAGCCGTGGCAGGCAAAGCGCCGGGAATGCGGATGCAACCCAGCGGTACGCGGCTGTCAGCTTGTGCTTGCAGCACAGCACTACCCTCACCTTGCCTGACCTTGATGCTATCGCCCTCCACCAGCCCCAACTTGCTGAGTTGCTCTGGATGCAGGGCTGCCAATACGGCCTTGGTCACATGACGGGTTTTTTGTAGTGGTGGAGAACGACGCACGATAGCGTCAGATTGGAACTGCGGAATCTCGCCCACGCGCTGTAAATCGCTATCCAGTTTGACCTTGATTTCAACGTCTATCAGCTCGCGCAGATTGTTATTGAGCGTACGCCAAACCACAGTGGAGGGTTTCTCGCCGCCGAAGATTTCATTTTTAACTTCTTCGCTGCTGTCGAACTCAAAGCCATGCAGCCCAGCCACGTTGCCCAGCACGCGCAGCACCTTCCAGCCTGGTCTGGCTTCACCCAGCGGCTTGGTCACCGCGGCAAAGCTCTGCACCCGGCCTTCCATGCTCATGAAGGTGCCTGAGGTTTCGGTGAACGGCGTAATCGGCAGCAGAATATCAGCATGCTCCAAAGCCTCAGACTTGAAGGCAGTCAAGGCCACCACGCACTCGGCTTTTTGCATGGCTTCACGCGCCAGCGCCGCATTGTGGCAATCCAGTTCAGGCTCTACATTCACCAGCACATAGGCTTTGCGTGGTGATTCCAGCATGGTGCGAGCATTGAGGCCCCCGGCCTTGGGCATGGCACCCACCAGATTGGCGCCCACACTGTTGGCGCCTGCATTCAATACGCCAAACGTTGCACCGCATAGCGAGGCAATGGCTTCGGCCAGGCTGTAGATTTCGGTATAGCGTGGATGGTGCTGGGAAATATTACCCAGGAACACCGCAGAGCGTGGGCTGATCAAATCCATGGTTTCACCATGGCCAGTCAGGCTAAGTGCGATGGCCTGGCTGTTTTCCCAGACGCGCACGCCTTCCAGCAACTCGCTCAGGGATTTAGGCAGGCATAGCGACAAACGCTCCATGCTGGAAACCGCCTTGAGTATTTGCGACAGCACATTGACCATATCATTGGGCGAGCAAATTGCCTTGTGCCTGATAGGAATCAGCGGGTCGTCATCCAGCGGATTGACCACAGACAGCTCACCCCCATTGGCCACGGCACGGCGTATGCGCTGCGCCAGCAAGGGGTGCTCATTGCGCAGATTGCTGCCTATGACCAGGATGCGGTCCATTTCCTGCACATCTGGGATATTGCAGCCCATCCACACCACGCCCAGGCGCTTGCCATCGTGGCGGAAATCAGTGTGGCGCAGGCGGTAATCCACATTGTCGCTACCCAGACCGTGGGCAAACTTGGTGGCCAGATGCGCTTCTTCCATGGTGCTGTTGGGCGAGACCAACACACCCAAGGCATCGCTGCCCTCAGCGTTGACGATATCCTTGATCTGGCCTGCCGCCAGTTCCAGCGCGGTTTTCCAGTCGGTTTCCTGCCAGACGCCGTTATGCTTGACCATGGGCACTTTCAGCCTATCCGGACTGTTAAGGCTTCATAGGAGAAACGGTCACGGTCCGATAACCAGCACTCGTTGACGGTTTCTTTCTCGCGCGGCAATACGCGCAAGACCTTGCCATCCTTGATATGCACTTCTATCTGCGAGCCCAAACCATCATGCGGGGCGATAGATGGCCTGCGGGTCAATTCCCAGCTACGCGCGGTGTAGCGGAATGGCTTGCTGGTCAGCGCGCCTACCGGGCATAAGTCTATGATATTTCCGGATAATTCCGAATCAACGCTCTTATCGACATAGGCGGTAATCTCGGCGTGCTCGCCGCGATTCACCAGGCCCAACTCCATCATGCCGCCTACTTCCTTGAGGAAGCGTACGCAACGCGTGCACTGTATGCAGCGGGTCATATCGGTGGAGACCAGCGGGCCTATATTCTTGTTGAGCACTACGCGCTTTTCTTCGGTGTAACGCGATTTAGGCGCGCCATAGGCCATGGCGATATCCTGCAAATCACACTCGCCGCCTTGATCGCAAATCGGGCAATCCAGCGGGTGATTGATCAGCAGAAACTCCATCACACTCTGCTGCGCTTCCACGGCAGACTTGGAGCGGGTGAAAATCTTCATGCCATCGGCCACAGGTGTAGCGCAAGCTGGCAAAGGCTTGTTGAATTTTTCCACCTGCACCAGACACATACGGCAATTGGCGGCGACCGACAGCTTCTTGTGATAGCAGAAGCGTGGAATGGCAATACCGAGCTGGTCTGCCGCGTCTATGATGGTGGCACCGTGTTCGACTTCGACCTGCTTGCCATCAATCTCGATATTAAGCATAGGCTACCTCTGGCTGCGTTTTTCCGTCTTCCACCATGCTGCGGCCATGGCGGATGTAATACTCGAATTCGGGGCGGAAGTGCTTGATAAAGCTCAGCACTGGTGTAGCAGCAGCATCTCCCAGCGCACATATGGTGCGGCCCGAGATATTGTTGCTGACGTCGGTGAGCAGATCGAGATCCTCCAACTTGCCCTGACCATCGACAATGCGCTTGATCACCCTATACACCCAGCCCGTGCCTTCACGGCAAGGTGTGCATTGGCCGCAGGATTCCTCAAAGAAGAAATACGACAGCCGCTTCAAGGTTTTCACCATGCAGGTGGTTTCATCCATCACTATCATGGAACCCGCCCCCAGGCTGGAACCCGCTTTGGACAAACCGTCATAGTCCATGGTGGCACCGATAATGGCGGCGGCAGGCATTACAGCGGTGGAAGGCCCACCCGGAATCACCGCCTTGAGCTTGCGCCCTTTCCACACCCCGCCTGCCATTTCCAGCAGATCGGTGAAAGGGATGCCCATATTGACTTCGTAATTGCCAGGCTTGGCCACATGGCCGGAGATAGAGAAAATCTTGCTACCACCAGAATTAGAGACGCCTAGTTCCTGAAAGGCTTGACCGCCATGCTGCAGTATCCAGGGAATAGAGGTATAGGACTCGGTGTTATTGACGTTGGTCGGCTTGCCGAATACGCCGTAGCTGGCGGGGAAAGGCGGCTTGAAGCGTGGTTGGCCTTTTTTGCCTTCTATGGATTCTATCAAGGCGGTTTCCTCACCGCAGATATAAGCACCGTAGCCATGCACGGCGTAAAGATCAAAGCTGAAATTGCTGCCAAACAGTTGCTCGCCCAGATACCCAGCCGCGCGGGCTTCATCCAGTGCCGCTTCGAAAATCTCGTAATCCTGCCAGATTTCACCGTGGATATAGTTATAGCCTACGCGCGCACCCAGAGTGTAAGCCGCAATCGCCATGCCTTCTATCAGCTGGTGCGGGTTGTAGCGGATGATGTCTCTGTCCTTGAATGTGCCAGGCTCGCCTTCATCGGTATTGCACACCAGATACTTGGTGCCATCGAAATAGCGCGGCATAAAGCTCCACTTGAGCCCGGTGGGGAAACCCGCACCGCCACGACCGCGCAAGCCTGAGAGTTTTACCTGGCTAATGACTTCGGTAGCCTTGACCTTGTCGGTAACCAGACGCTTGAGCTGGGCATATCCGCCAAGCTTGAGATAGGTTTCCAGAGAAGCGGGATTATCCTGACCTACGGTGCGCAGGCATACCAGAGTTTGCGTAGCACTCATTTGCGTAGCACCCCCTTGTCCAGGTTTTCCAGTATCTGATCCACTTTCTCGGTGGTGAGGTACTCATGCATTTCTGTATTGTTGATATGAAACAGCGGTGCACCGCCACAGCAACCCATGCATTCACCCTCTTTTAGGGTGAAGCGACCATCGGCAGTGGTTTCGTTAAAGCCTATACCCAGGCGTTGTTCCAGATGCTCCACAATCTCGGCGGAGTCACGCAGCATGCAGGAGATATTGGTGCAAACGGTAATCTTGTATTTCCCGACTGGCTCCAGCTCGTACATATTGTAGAAAGTGGCCACCTCAAGCGCGGCAATCGCAGGGATGCGAGGTAATCCGCCACTTCGGCGATGGTGTCCTTGGAAAGCCAGCCCAGCTCGGTCTGCGCAATGCGCAGCGCAGACATGACCGCCGCCTGCCGATGTTCAGGCGGATACTTGGTCAGTTCTCGATCTATCTTGGCCAGAGATTCAGCAGATAAACTCATCTATCGATTTCTCCGAATACAATGTCTTGTGTGCCTATGATGGCCACCAAATCGGCAATCATATGACCGCGTGTCATTTCATCCAGCGCCGCCAGATGCGGGAAGCCGGGCGCACGTATCTTCAAGCGGTAAGGCTTGTTGGCCCCATCCGATACCAGATAAATGCCAAACTCGCCCTTGGGGTGCTCAACCGCGGCATAAGCCTCGCCTGCGGGGATATGGAAACCTTCGGTGAAGAGCTTGAAGTGATGGATCAGCGCTTCCATGTCGTGCTTCATGCCCTCGCGCTGCGGCGGAGCCACCTTGGTATTGCCAGTGATCACCGGGCCGGGATTTTTGCGCAGCCAGTCTATGCATTGCTTGATGATGCGATTGGATTGACGGAACTCCTCGATGCGCACCAGATAACGGTCATAGCAATCGCCGTTAACGCCCACCGGGATATCAAAATCCAGCTTGTCGTAGACTTCATAAGGTTGCTTCTTGCGTAAATCCCAGGCAATGCCTGAGCCACGTAACATCGGGCCGCTCAGACCCAAGGCCAATGCCCGTTCTGGCGTCAGCACGCCTATGCCTACAGTACGTTGTTTCCAGATGCGGTTGTCAGTGAGCAGAGTTTCGTATTCATCCACATAAGCGGGGAAACGATTGGTGAAATCTTCTATGAAATCCAGCAGCGAGCCCTGGCGGTTCTCATTCAGCTGCTTGACGTCTTCCTTGCTGCGTACTGGCGATTCCTCATATTGTGGCATGCGGTCTGGCAGGTCTCTATACACACCACCCGGACGGTAATAAGCCGCGTGCATGCGTGCACCAGAAACTGCCTCGTAACAATCGAATAAATCCTCGCGCTCACGGAAGGCATACAGAAACACCGTCATCGCGCCCACATCCAGCGCATGTGCACCCAACCACAACAAGTGATTGAGCACACGGGTAATTTCATCAAACATCACGCGTATATACTGCGCACGCAATGGCACTTCCAGACCGAGCAGCTTTTCAATCGCCATCACATAGGCGTGCTCGTTGGACATCATGGAAACATAATCCAGTCTGTCCATATAAGGTACAGACTGCAAGTAAGTGCGGTTTTCCGCGAGCTTTTCCGTGCCTCTATGCAGCAGGCCTATATGCGGATCGGCACGTTGTATCACTTCACCATCCAGCTCCAGCACCAGGCGCAATACGCCGTGCGCCGCTGGGTGCTGCGGGCCGAAGTTCATGGTGTAGTTTCTGATCTCAGCCATGATGCACGCCCTCGTCACGAATCACGCGCGGCACATTGTTGCGCGGGTCTATGCTCACAGGCTGGTAGATGACGCGCTGCTGCTCAGGGTCATAGCGCATTTCCACATTGCCTATCATGGGGAAATCCTTGCGGAAGGGGTGACCAACGAAACCGTAATCTGTCAGCAAACGACGTAAATCCGGATGCCCCTCATACATGATGCCGTAAAGGTCAAAAGATTCACGCTCGAACCAATTGGCCACTGGCCATAAATCCACCAGCGTGGGGAGAACAGGGAAATCATCTTCGCTGGCAAACACACGTAAACGCAGGCGGTGATTGAGGCTAACTGACAAGAAGTGATAAACAGTGGCAAAGCGCAAGCCAGACCAAGTGCCTTCGCCGTAATCAGCGTAATCCACGCCGCACAGATCGATCAACTGCTCAAACTTCAATTGTTGGTGGTCGCGCAAGGTTGTGCAGACATCGAGCAACTGGCTGGCTTTGCACTCTATGGTGAGTTCACCCACATGCTCGACCAAGCGGGTCACCTTGTCTTCCAGTACTTGTTGCAGCGCTTGTTTTAACTGTTCCAGACGGGTCATGGGTGTGAGCTCTTAACGGGCGATGGTGTTGGTACGCTTGATTTTGTTCTGCAGCTGGATAATGCCGTAGAGCAGGGCTTCAGCGGTGGGCGGGCAACCCGGCACATAGACATCCACAGGGACAATGCGGTCACACCCGCGCACCACCGCATAAGAATAATGGTAGTAACCGCCACCATTGGCACATGAGCCCATGGAAATCACCCAGCGCGGCTCAGCCATTTGGTCATACACCTTGCGCAAAGCGGGTGCCATCTTGTTGACCAGGGTACCTGCCACTATCATCACATCGGACTGGCGCGGGCTGGGGCGGAAGACAATACCAAAGCGGTCCAGGTCATAGCGCGCGGCCCCGGCATGCATCATCTCTACAGCGCAGCAGGCCAAACCAAAGGTCATAGGCCACAGCGAACCAGTGCGGGTGTAATTGATCACCGTATCCAGCGTGGTGGTCACAAAGCCCTTTTCCAGCACCCCTTCAATACTCATGCAAGCAAACCTTTCATGAACATCCCACCGACTATGATGCCTGTTACTCCCATTCCAGCGCCCCCTTCATCCACTCATAGACAAAGCCGACCACCAGAATGCCAAGGAACACCACCATGGCAATAAATCCGAACAAGCCTATCTCCTGCAGCACCACGGCCCAGGGAAACAGGAAAGCAATTTCCAGATCAAACAGAATGAAGAGGATGGCGACCAGGTAATAGCGCACATCAAACTTCATGCGGGCATCTTCAAATGCCTCAAAACCACATTCATACGGGGAATTCTTTTCGGCGTCCGGCCGGTTGGGAGAAACCAGCTTGCCGAGGACAATAGGGGCTACGCCGACGCCAAGGCCGACCAGAATGAACAGCAATATCGGAAAATAATTCTCCAGCACGTTCAAGTCCTATTCTTAAGCGGCTTAACACCGCACATGGGATGCGACAGTGAACCTAGACCAGAATTCACCACCACCTGCATATCCAGCATCATTCACATTGATTTTGAACACATGGGGCAGAGCACGCAAAGCGCGACTACAAATTGAGTACAAAAACAGCAAATTTATGACTGAAAAACCAAGTAAACACGAGGCATCATACCCCTCACTTGTTAATGAATTGTAACACATAAATTACAACTCAACAGCGCCAAACACCGCACTGGGAGCCACTATCAAGGTTATTCCATGTTTTAATTGGACTTATTCAAAAATAACCTTACAAATTCAGGGGTAAAATGATAATCAATTAACTTTTTGTTACAAAATACCCTTGTAAATAATAGGCTTTTTACTGATTCAGGGCGATGTGCTTATGTGCAAATTTCAAAGTTGCCAAGCAAAACTCATTGCAGCTAGGCAAATTGAGATGTTGGCAAAGCTAACTGGCATGAATGCCGAGCAAACGCACAACTGGGGAGATGAATACCGCCGTGAGAAACAAGCGGCACAGAGAGAAGTGACAGACAAAAAAACAGGCCCTTGCGGGCCTGGATAGTTTCTGGAAGATTCAATGCGTAAAACGCATCAATGACTATATTATTTCCTCAATATTGCAATCTGAAGAAACAGGAACTAGTACCTTGCGCCAATCCAGCGCGAGATGCACCAGCCAGCCCATAACCACACCACCTCGCGCAAAACTATAGCAACCCAAGACATAAAAAAACCCGTATGACCTAAGTCATACGGGTTTTTGTTTGGTGCCGACGGTGAGACTCGAACTCACACGGCTTTCGCCACTACCCCCTCAAGATAGCGTGTCTACCAATTCCACCACGACGGCATTGGGCTTTTCAGCCCGGTAAAACCAATTTAGTTGGGTACATCCTTAGCAGAGGAGGATTCTGCTGGTTTTGGAGTCTCAGATGCAGGCACAGATTTCACTACGGAATTTTGTACCACGCTGCCTTGTTGACCCCTATGGCTGGTCAGATAAGCGAGACTGAGGCTGGTCACGAAGAAGATGGCAACAAACACTGCCGTTGCACGACTCATGAAGTTGGAGGAGCCACTCACCCCGAACAGGCTGCCAGATGCGCCGCTACCAAAGGCCGCGCCCATATCTGCACCCTTGCCATGCTGCAGGAGAACCAGGCCAACAACACCCAGCGCAGCAATGACGTGTATAACTGTAACGATTGTTTCCATTCTCTCTACAATCCCCTGCCTGCCTAAATACCGCAAGCAGCGCGACAAATTCTTTCAAAATCAGCAGCGTCCAATGAGCATCTGCCAATCAGGCCACCGTCTATATCCGGCATAGACAGCAATTGTGCCGCATTTCTCGGATTTACGCTACCCCCATAGAGGATTCTTACGGTTTCGGCAGCGCGGGATGCAGGGCTGCCACACGCTCGCGTATGAAGGAGTGTGCCGCCCGGGCTTGTTCAGGCGTCGCGGTTTTGTTGGTGCCTATGGCCCAGACTGGTTCATAGGCAATGACCGCATGATCCAGCAGCGCACCGCCAGAGACCGAAAGCACGGCATCCAGCTGATTGGCGATGGCATATTCCATGACGCCAGACTCACGCTCCTGCAAGGTTTCACCCACGCAAAAAATTGGCGTAATGCCATGCTGCTTGGCAATGGCAAACTTGTCGGCAATATTGGCGTCACTCTCGCAATAGGCATTGCTGCGCTCGGAGTGGCCGACAATCACGTAGCTGGCACCAAACTCCTTGAGCATCTGGGCGCTGACTTCCCCGGTATGCGCCCCACTTTCTTGCGTAGCCACATTTTGTGCACCCCAGGCAATATTGCTGCCTTGCAGCAATTGCTGCGCCTGAAAGAGATAGGGATAAGGCACACACACCGCAAAATCGGCGTGATCCACACCCTGAAGATCGTTTACAAGCGTACGCAGCAACTGCTCGTTCTGCGCAAGGTTGCCATTCATTTTCCAGTTACCGACAACCAGCTTGCGACGCATAAGAAACTCGAAAAAAAGTTGATTGATATTACCAAGCCGCCAACGGCACGGTCAACGTGAGGTCGGCGCTTGCCAGTGTTGCAGGCAGAGTTGTACGGATTTCACGCCGCGGAATTCATTGACTTGCAACTGATACACCGCAGAGATACTTTCGGGCAGTAATTCCTCCTGGCGGAAAAAGATGGCATCCAGCACCCTGCCTGCTTTCTCCAAGCTAAGCTTGAGATGGCGCTCGCCGACAATGCGCTGACCCACAACGCGAAACTCATCGATGAATAATGGCGGAGGGAATCCCTGCCCCCAGACCTGGCGCTCAAGCGATTGCGCCATCTCCAGGGCAAAATCTTCCGCAGCAAGCGCGCCATCGACCTCTATCACCGCTTCTAGCTGTTCTGGCGTCAGCAAGCTCGCCACCACAGACTCAAACTCGTGGGCAAACCGTGCAAAATCCACTTCGCGCAAGCTCAGCCCGGCTGCCATGGCATGCCCGCCAAACTTGACCAGCAAACCAGGCTGGCGTTTGGAGACCAGATCCAGCGCATCACGCAGATGCAAGCCAGGGATAGAACGACCCGAGCCTTTGATCATGCCATCGCCTGCTTCGGCAAACGCAATCACTGGCCTATGGAATTGTTCCTTGATGCGCGAAGCCAGAATACCAATGACACCCTGATGCCAACCAGACTCAAACAGGCTCAGGCTATAGCGACCTGTCGCATCTATGCCATCGAGCTTGAGCAAGGCATCATCCTGCATGTCGGCTTCTATGCTGCGGCGCTCCTGATTGAGCTCATGCAGTTGCTGCGCCATCTGCTGTGCACGCTCTGCATCCTGCTCCAGCAGGCAGGCAATGCCTAGCGTCATATCATCCAGCCTGCCTGCGGCATTGAGTCGCGGCCCTATGCTAAAGCCCAAATCCTGTGGCCCTGCCTTGGCATGGTCACGGCCTGCCACTTTGAACAACGCCAGTATGCCGGGGCTGCACTTGCCTGCGCGTATACGGCGCAAGCCCTGCTCCACCAGAATACGGTTGTTGTCATCCAGCTTGACCAGATCAGCCACCGTGCCCAGGGCCACCAGATCCAGCAACTCGCTAAGGTTGGGTTCAGCCCTATCGGCATAAGCCCCGCGCAAGCGTTGCTCGGCGCGCAATGCCAGCAATACATAAAACATCACGCCAACCCCGGCCAGGTTTTTGCTGGCAAAATCACAGCCGCGCTGATTGGGGTTAACAATACAGGCAGCGTCTGGCGTTTCATCCCCGGGTAAATGGTGATCCGTCACCAACACCGGAATCCCCAGCGCTTGCGCCGCCTTGACGCCATCCACACTGGCAATGCCGTTATCCACCGTCAATATGATATCGGGCTGTTGCGTCGCAGCCAGGGCGACAATTTCCGGCGTCAGTCCATAACCATACTCAAAGCGATTGGGCACAAGAAAATCCACCTTGGCCCCCAGGCTGCCCAGGCCCTTGACCGCTACCGCAGTGGCGGTCGCGCCATCAGCATCGTAATCGCCCACCACGATGATGCGCTTGCCGTCTTCAATCGCGTTGGCGAGCAATACCGCCATGGCCAGGTTGTGGGTCAGGGTTTCCGGCGGCAGCAAACGCGCCAACGACACTTCCAGCTGCCCGGCTTCATGAATGCCTCGCGCGGCCAACAGGCGCGCCAGGGCAGGTCTGACACCAGCCGCAATCAAGGTCTCGCAGGCGCTAGCATCAACCTTACGTTCTACAATCTGTACCATTAAAAATACGCTTCCATTGCTTGCGGCTTGCGCCAGAATTTCAATAAATCATAGGGTTTGACAACCAACTGTCGCAGCCGCCCCTGCCAGGCAAAATACAGCGCCAATTCATGCAGCTTTCTACTGCGTAGAGCAGCCAGCAACAACTCACTGTAAGCAGACTGCCATTGCTGCAAGGGGTAGACCAGCAAGGCATCTTCACGCTTATTCAGCACCTGGGCCAAATCCGTCACGGGCAAGGCCTTGCTGCCAGACAACAGGGCCAGGCCTTGCACACTGGCATCATCGGTATAAACCTGCATGGAAACAGCGGCTGTAGATGCAGGCATCACGCCGCCACCATGCAGCCAGAGACTATTAACAGGCATTTCGCCCTGCGCTTCTCTGGCCTGATTAACTGCATGCCCGTGCAATAGCATTTGTATTTCGTTCAGCCGTGCGCGCCAGCGGGCGGCATCTGCGCCCTGCGGCATATACTCGGCAATATTCTGGCCCTGGGCGATATAGGGCGAGGTGGTGGATAGCACAGTGTCTGCTGGCAGGCGTAACCACCAGTGACCGCCGGGCGCGGCTTGAAACTGCAAATTATCTGCCGAGAAATGCTGATTAAGACTTACCCTTAACCCCTCTTCATGCGCCACGCTCAAAGGCAGCGGCACAGGGGCATTTAACAGAAATGAATCCCGCATCAAGGCCAGGTTAACCGGGCTGGCAAATAGCCAGTAATCTTGATCTGGCTGCTGGTCTTGATCTGGCTGCTGGGCTTGATCTACAGCGCTCGCCTGCTCACCCAAGCGCGCCAGGGCAGCCCAGGGGAAATCCTGCTGTTTGCTCACGCCAAACACGCCACACAAGGCGGCATCCAGCGCGCTTTGCTGCCACTGCAGCTTGCCATGCGCCAACAGCCGCAACATGGCGGCATCATGGCTGATATTGGCGATATATTCGGCAGTATCGGGTAGATAAATATGCAATTTCACACAGATGTCACTTTGTCATAATGCAAGTTGGGCGCTAAGATAGAAGGACATTCTCTGCTTAGCAAACCCATCTATGGATATTATTTTATGGCGTCACGCCGAGGCTGAGGAAGGCACTCCCGACCTGGCCCGTAGACTCACCGCCAAAGGTGAGCAGCAAGCTGAAAAAATGGCCGCATGGCTGAAGCAACACATGCCACCCAACACCCGCATTCTTGTCAGCCCCGCCCAACGCACTCAACAAACCGCGCAGGCACTAGGCCTGGAGTTTACCACGCTGGATGCGCTGGCCCCTGGCGCATCGCCACAAAGCATACTGGAAGCGGCTGGCTGGCCCCTGGGCAAGGACAGTGTGTTGATCATAGGCCATCAACCCACGCTAGGCATGGCGGCGGCCTATGCCATGACCCGTAGAATGCAGTACTGGAGCGTCAAGAAAGGCGCTATCTGGTGGATATGCAACCGCAGACGTGGCGAAGAAGAACAAACCGTCTTGCGTGCCATGCTGACGCCAGATCATATATAGCCCTGATAACTATATATCTAGCTATATATCAGATAGATAAAACTTGATAACTGGCCTGGGCAGCATTAGCTCTTGAACATCGCCCCCCTGCCAGCAGCAGCAAAAAAATAATGAAAAATAACCCCCAGGAGAAGACTTGAGCACAGTCTTGATTGCCAACCCCAAGGGTGGCAGTGGCAAAACCACGCTAGCCACCAATCTTGCGGGTTATTTCGCCAGCCGTGGCCGTCACGTTGTGCTCTCCGACATGGACAGGCAACGCTCCGCCTTGCAATGGCTGGATCGCCGTCCTTACAAGCTGCCCTTGATTCACGGCCAGGATGCACGTGGCAAGCATGCCATCAGCTTAAGCGCCGACTGGACCATCATCGACTCTCCCGCAGGCCTGCGTGGTGAAAAACTCAGCAATGCAGTCAAGGAAGTCGATTTCGTTATCGTGCCCATGCAAGCCTCTGCCTTTGATATAGGTGCCACACGCGACTTTCTGCAACTGTTGCAGGAAGAAAAAGCCGTGCGCAAAGGCCGTACCTTTGTTGCCGTCATCGGCATGCGCATTGATAGCCGCACCCGTGCGGCGGCAGGCTTGCAGGAATTTCTCACCGCCTCGGGCTTTCCCGCTGTGGGCAATCTGCGCAGCGCCCAGGTGTATGCCCTGGCGGCAGAACAAGGCGCCAGCCTGTTTGATATCCGCCCCTCCCAGGTGCAACGCGATTTGCAGCAATGGGCGCCTTTATTGCATTGGCTTGTCAACAACGACAAGCGCCTACAAAAATAATCTGACCAGGGAATATCATGCCTAACGAGATTGAGCTCAAACTGCGCATTGCCACTGCCGACATTCCGCAACTCAAGCGCCATGCGGCCATACGCAAACACCTGATAGGCAAAGCCCTCACCCGCCGATTGGTAAGCACCTACTACGACACCGACGACTTGCAGTTGATGGATCGTAAAGTCAGCTTGCGCGTCAGGCGCATGTCGGGTGGCTGGTTCCAGGCGGTCAAGGCTGCGGGGCACTCGCTCGCTGGTTTGCACCAGCGTTTGGAGTGGGAAGACATCATCTCCAAGGGTGAGCCAGACTTCACCAAAATAACCGACCCTTCATTGACGCCTATCTTTGACGACCTGACATTACGTCAGGCGCTGAAACCCATTTTCACCACCGATATGCAGCGCACCGAATGGCAGCTGGATTATGAGGGCAGCAAAATAGAGCTTTCCCTAGACAATGGGCAGCTGATTGCAGGCAAACAGCAACAGCCCATGGTGGAAATTGAGCTTGAGCTCAAGGATGGTCAGGTGGCGCATTTGTTTGCGCTGGCGCTGCAACTGCAAGCGGACATTCCGCTCACCATTGAAAACGTCAGCAAGGCACAGCGTGCTATGCCTATTACCGCAGCTTCCAGCAGCAAGTTGCCAAAGCCAAGTCCGCGCAAATCACGGCAGATGATAGCTTGAACCAGGCGCTGGAAAAATCTGGTTGGGAATGTTTACGCCAGCTACAAGCCAACCAGGGCTTGGCGCTGGAAGGCACCGAGATTGAAGGCGTGCACCAGATGCGTGTCGCCTTGCGCAGACTAAAAGTGGTGCTAAGGCTGTTCAAGCTGCATGACGAGGAAATCAGTGCAGACCTAAATTGGCTCAATACCCTGCTAGCCAAAGCCCGTGATTTGGATGTGATGCTGACTGAGACCCTGCCGCAGCTCAAACTGCCCGCGGCAGAAGCACAACAAGTGCAAGAACATTTCCAGCGTTCGCGTAAACGTGCTTACCAGGCGGTACGCCAGGGCTTGAATTCACAGCGCTACCAGCACCTGTTGCTGGCACTGGGCCACAAAATTGCCAGCGGCATCCCCCATGGCAATTCCCCTTTATCCAGCCAGGCTGGCCCGGCTTTGCAAAAGCTGCACAAGCGTCTGCTGCAACGCGGCAAGGGGCTGCACAAACTAGCCAGCAATGAGCAACACGAGGCAAGAAAATCTGCACGCCACCTGCGCTTTGCGCTGGAGTTTATTGCCCCGGCGCTCAGTGGCAAACGTGCAGCAGCAAAAACTGATGCCATGCTGGAGGAGATTAAAACCCTGCAAAGCCTGCTGGGCACGCTTAACGACACTGCCACTACTGCGCAAACCTTGGCATTGGCAGCCCGTCGCACCCCTGCCTTGCTGCCCGCAGCCCAACTTTGGCAGCACGATGCCGCGCGCCAGCTCAAGCGTAGCAAACCCAAGCTAAAAGCCGCCTGGAAGCAGTTCAAGCAGGCAAAAATCGCCTGGTAGAGATGCCCTCCAAGCCAAAATCCTCTAAACTCGCACCCATCTTGATAACCTGCAGAGCAAACTGAGAGCGCCATGAATCTGGAAAAAGTAGTCTTTGGCTTCTTCATCGTGCTGGCGATGACACTCAACTTTGGCTTTTTCATCGGTGGTAGTGATAACCCGATTTATCACCATATTTATGAGCTATACGCCGCCATCGTCGTCAACCTGATTGCCACCGTGCTCAAGTTTGGCGACCGCACGCAGATTGGTGCCATCCACCTTTCCACCAGCCTGGTAGCGGATTTGCAATTGATCGCGGCAGCCGTGGTGTGGGTGGCCTTCAATGGTTCAGATGAGGCAGGCACTACGGCACGCGTGGTCTCCCTCAGTGGCGGGGCCTTGCTGGCCAATATCACCTCCGTGATTCTGCTGCTGGCCGAAACCATCACGCTGCGCCGCTAAACCAACCGCCCACTCAGGCGCATAGTGAACAATATCTTCTTCCTGATCCTGCGGCGCATGCGTGCGCCGCTGATCACCGTGATCGTCACCTATACGATTGCGATTATTGGCCTGACCCTGATGCCAGGCGTGGACGACAAGGGCCAGGTCTGGCACATGAGCATCTTCGAGGCGCTCTATGTCGTCAGCTACACCGCTACCACCATAGGCTTTGGCGAAGTGCCTTACCCCTATAGCGCGACACAACGCTTGTGGATGACCTTCTCGATTTACCTGACGGTGATTCCCTGGTTTTACGCCATAGGTAAAATTATCTCGCTGTTTCAAGACCCTGCACTCAAGCAGGCACTCACTACCACCAGCTTTGCCCGCGCGGTGGAAAACCTGCATGAACCGTTTTATATCGTCTCTGGCTATGGTGAAACCGGCAGCCTGCTGGTCAAGGCGCTGGATCACAAAGGCATACGTGTAGTAGTTACCGAGCTGAGCCAGGACCGCGTGAATGACCTGGATCTGGAAGACTACCAGTTTGATATTCCGGTGCTGTGTGCCGATGCCATGCTGCCCGACACCTTGCTGCGCGCCGGGGTGCGGCACCCCATGTGCAAGGGCATAGCCGCGCTGACAGATAACGACCACGTCAACTTGGCGGTGGCAGTGGCGGCCAAGCTGCTCAACCCCAAGCTGACTGTGCTGGCGCGTGCCGAGGATGATGAAGTTGCGGCCAATATGGCCTCATTTGGTACGGATCACATACTCAACCCCTACACCCTGTTCGGTGATCAGCTAGGCATGGAAGTGCATGCCATAGGCACATATTTGCTGCACCAATGGTTGACAGGTGTGCCGGGTGAAACCCTGACCCTGCCAAAGTGCCGCCCATAGGCAAATGGATAGTCTGTGGTTATGGCCGCTTTGGCAAAGCGGTGGTGGAGAATCTGGAACGTGAGCAAATCACCACCGTGATTATTGAAGCCGACCCTGAACTCACGCATTGCGAACAATGCGTAGTGGGCAGCGGCACCGATGCTGCCACGCTCACCGAGGCGGGGATTGAAGGCGCGGTAGGCATCATCGCTGGCACCAACCACGATATCAACAACCTTTCTATCGTCATGACCGCGCAGCGCCTCAATCCCGAGCTGTTTGTGGTGGTGCGCAAAAACCGCCGTTATAACGAACCGCTGTTTGAGCACTCCAGCGCCGATATCTCCATGGACCCCAGCGACATCATTGCCCATGAGTGTCTGGCGCGCATGATCACGCCTATGATGACGCACTTCTTGCGCCTGGTACGCACGCAAGACAACAACTGGGCCAATCACCTGATCAGCCGCCTGGTGGAAGTGGTGGGTGAAAATGTGCCCGAAGCCTGGGGCGTGACCATAGATGTAGAACACAGCCCCGCCGTTGCCAACCTTATCGCCTGGGGCTTGCCCGTCACCCTCGATGCCCTGATGCGCGACCCGGGCAACCGCACAGAAAAACTGGCGCTGGTGCCGCTGATGCTGGTGCGCAGCGGCCATTACGAACTGCTGCCTGATGCAAGCACCCCACTCTTTGTGGGCGACCGCTTACTTTGCTGCGGCACCCCTAATGCCAAGGCGGCACAACCTATATCACTAAGCAATCACAAAACCTTGACCTGGATTATCAACGGGCGGGAAATTGCCGATGGCTGGCTATGGCGCTGGATGACCAGAAAAATCACCCGCCTGCGCCGCGCAGCCAAACCCAAAGGCAACAGCAGTTAATACCAAGGGGACATTCATCAACACGTCATCATGAAAGGGGAGTTTTATGATACGCAACACTACACTCAGCCTGCTGATCATGGCCTTAAGCGCATGTTCAGCACCCGTCACCCGGCAAGCAGGCATAGACAATAGCCACAGCGAAACCGAAAAAACCCTGCAACGTGAACTGGCTTTTCAAAGCCAGGTAAACCGCAGCCTCAAGGCGCAGCGCATAGGCTTGCCCATACTGCGCGAATCCGCCAGCCATTGTGGCAGCAATACCGCCCCCCATCTGGGACTTTTGGCATTCACACGCGCGCATTTCAAGGGCGAGCTACAAGAAGCCGCCAGCAAACATTGGCAGTTAAGCGATGAATACAAAATTGTTGAAGTGTTTGCCAACAGCCCCGCCAGCAAGGCAGGCCTGAAACCTGGCGATGTGGTGATGCGCATCAACAACCAAGCAGTGACCCCCAGCAATTATGAACTGCGCAAACTGATTGCAGGACCCTACACCACAGGCCTGCCAGTGCCTGTAGACATCATGCGTGCCGGAGAAGCGCAAACCCTGACTCTGGATATGGAAGTCATCTGCAACTACCCGGTCAACGTGGTGAGCAGTGATGCCGTCAACGCCTATGCCGATGGCAAGGCCATCTACATCACCAGCGGCATGATGCGCTTTACCGAAACCGATGAAGAACTGGCCACCGTCATCGGCCACGAGCTGGCCCACAACCAGATGGATCATATAGGCAAACAATCCAACAACCGCATGCTGGGCGTTATTCTTGGTGCTATCGTCACCGTGGCCACAGGGGTGGATGTCACCAACCTGGGCGGCAACATGGGCGCAGGCGCGTTCAGTCAGGATTTTGAGGCAGAAGCGGATTATGTTGGCATCTATGCCACCGCCAGGGCAGGCTATGACATCAAGCAGGCCCCGAACTTCTGGCGCAGAATGGGTGCAGAGCACCCGGCAGGCATAGCGCACGGCGCATCACACCCCAACACCGCCAATCGTTACCTGGCGCTTGATAAAGCCGTGCAGGAAATTGCCGAGAAACAAACCGCAGGTCTGGCACTGGCCCCCAACCTTAAATAAGCCAGCGCCTGCTTAAACCAGGGCTTGAAGAGCAATGCAGACGCGGCAGGGCATCCCCGCCCTGCCGTCAGCATTTAACTATCAACCACCTTGCGCCGCAAAGCCTTCACCTCTCCACGCTGACTCTTGCCCTCCAGCCTGCGCCGCTGTGATCCGCGCGTAGCTGGGTAGGCCTGCGTGCCTTGGGCACCACCGCCACACTACTCACCAACTCCTGCAAACGCCGCAGTGCATCTTCACGGTTCAACTCCTGACTGCGGTGCAACTGAGCCTTGATGATAACCACCCCGTCACGCGTAATACGGTGATCATGCAAGCGCAACAAGCGCGCCTTGATATGCTCAGGCAGGCTGGATGCGCGCACATCAAAGCGCAGATGAATAGCGCTGGATACCTTATTCACATTCTGCCCCCCTGAGCCTTGAGCGCGTATTGCGGTCAACTCAGCCTCGTGCGGCAGAATCTGTAGATCATGTCCTTCCAACATGTCGTCATGATAAATAAAAATGCAGGGCTGGCGAGCATTTTCCATGCAGGCACTCCCTAAGAATGAATGGCACAGGCGATAAGTGGGAATTGTTAAGTTGGGAGAGGTGGTAGATATGGGAGGTTGTGAAAACCTTCCCTTGCTAGTGCCAACTTTAGGGGTAATTTTGTTGCTCTGAGGCTGGATAGTCATAACCTGAGTAACTCTTTATCTTCACATAGTTCTTAAGATAGTTATGGAAGGCAACGACCAACAGACTCAAGGCAAGCCCAACCCTCATAAAGCGTTAATCCGGTTTTTTACCAAAATAAGTCAGGATTCTCTCTAGCCATCCTTGAAAAGGTTCAGGCCGATAAGGATGGGTGCTGGGGCCATCAGGTCTTAACAAGTCACCGGGATAATATCATGTCCTAGACAGGCACTGTCATCAAGATTAAAAGCCTTGACGGCCGCCACTGCTTCCAGGCACCAACGGCCAAAATAGCAGCCCCCGGCAAGACGACTTTTAACTGGGTCTCCAAAGGTGTACCACCACAGTTCATCATGGCCCTTGCGCTCAAGTTCTGCATACCAATGCTCTACAAACTCTCGCAATAATGCTGCTTGTTCTGCCTGGGGAGCATCAATGGCCTTAAGCATGCGCGCATAAGGTTTGCGGTGCAGTAGCTTGCCCCCTATCTGGCGTTGTGGCTGGCGGCTGGCGATTACGCGATCCAGCAGGATGTCTTCGCCCTCACCTCCTACCAATGCTAATAGGCGTTGCCATTGCGCATCGGGAATGTTGAGCGACAAGGCCAAACCAACCAGCCAGAAGCACCAGTTATAGTGGTTGAGGTTATGTAGATCAAAGGCCCAGGAACGGGGGTCATTGTGCCCTCGTGGGTCTTTGGTCACTCTGGGAGGGCCAAATGCGCGTCTATAATCCCAACCTTGCCCTGGCTTCAGGGCGGCATTAAGTTCTGCTGCAAGTTGGTTGGATAGCTCCCAAGCTTCAAGTAGGCCAGGGAAAGATTCGGCTAACTCGTGAACATTGTCGCCGCGGGAATAACGACAAACTATGTAATAAAAAATTATGTTTTTTGCGAGATCGAAAACATATTGAGGGCGAAAATCGGGATTTTTACTTGGCACGCTAATTTTCTGCCAACGTTCATCGGTAGTTTTTCTGCCGAATTCGACCCATTTGTTCCAGTAATGTAAATCCCCGAGTGGTGCCCTTATCATGGCTGTATCTCCATCAATGGCATGGTGTTAATGATTTAATATAAACACAACATCTGGCATAACAACTACCATTAACAACGCAATGACCTTTCAATCCTTTTCTTGATCATTTATTTGCTTAAGATATTTTTCCAATATCCTGACATCCGAAGGGTCTGCATTCACGCTCCTATCAAAACGGGCGTACCATTTCTCCAGTGCCAATCTGTCTAATTCTAGGGCTTTTGGCACTAAATCTCGATAATAAATCACGAGATCATCTGGTATGTCTGGAGCCGTTGCGCAAATAATTTTCCTCGTAAGATTATTGTCTTGCAAAAACTTCAAGAGATAACCTGTCGTAATTTTTTTACTAAGTCTAGCTTTCTGAGTCATCTCAGGGGTTTTTTCTTCAAAAACACTAAAAGCATCCTCAAAATAAATATTTGGAAATTTTTCCAACAATTCATCATATGTCAATAATTTCTTTCTTTTATTTATCATCATAATTTCCTTTCTATTCTTGAAACACTCGTAACTTCTAACAATTCACCTGTCCGTCGGTCCCTAATGAATTCCCCTCCAGCTTCTGCTGCCCGCGCGTCTATTGCAGACAAGCCCAGTGCCAGACACCCACCGCAGATGGCGCTGCAGATTGGACTGAACGACATTTTCCGGGCTGAAGTTTGCTCAAGTGAAGATGTTGCTTGCCACGACAATAAACGTTTGCTGAACCAGCTAAAGCGCAGGAGAAAGACGCGCATGACTTTGGTGCATAGATGTGAGGACAGGATGAAAAGCATGCACAAGACCCAGCGTTTTGACATTTATAAATTAGCAAAAGTAAAATATTAATGTCAAATCCCTTTTCAAATTATGGTTAATTTTTAGGGAGCATCCGCATTTCCATCGCCATTTCTGCCCGTCGAATAAAGGCCTGGTGCTGTGCAAACAAAGGCTTGCAGCAGAATGTCCAGATCGGTATAGCGCCAAGAATGGTAAGAGTGTGTCAGGCGGGCAGGCTATGCGCGGTTTTTGCGGCTGGCGGCCGCATGTGGCAAAGACTAATCGGTATAGAAAATCTGGGCAGATTTTGTTGATTTTGCACCACGGCTGAGCATGGCTTGTTGCAACCCAAGTTTTCCCTTGTATTTAGCAGCTTACCGCCTGCCATTCAGTGCTTGTCGCGCACTGCAAAACTTGACCTAAACAGTCAAAAAAGCCAATATAGCGGCTTCAAAACGGCATCAAGCCAGCGATTTGGCAATGCTTGGTGCTGCATCAGGACCTGATACCCCAGCGTATCTTAAAAAGTTTCCCGGAGAATCCTTACATGGCATTGACCCCCGATATTGACCCTCAAGAAACCCAGGAATGGCTTGATGCCATCTCATCGGTACTTGAGAACGAGGGAACCGAACGCGCACATTTCCTGCTGGAAACGCTGATCGACA
The DNA here is from genome assembly GCF_000617925.1 of Methylobacillus glycogenes JCM 2850. Lineage (GTDB taxonomy): Bacteria > Pseudomonadota > Gammaproteobacteria > Burkholderiales > Methylophilaceae > Methylobacillus > Methylobacillus glycogenes. The sequence goes on along the minus strand of NZ_BAMT01000010.1, from coordinate 26,706 downwards.
AGGCACGCCGCTCAGGTGCTTACTTACCCTACAACGCGACTACCGCCTATGTGAATTCCATTCCATCTCACCTGCAAGCCAAGCATCCAGGTGACACCGCCATGGAGCGCAAGATTCGCGCCCTGGTACGTTGGAACGCCATCATGACCGTACTGCGCGCCAACGAGAAATCGCCAGGCGTGGGTGGTCACATTGCCAGTTTCCAGTCTGCGGCTACGCTGTACGACACTGGCTTTAACCACTTCTTCCGCGCTGCCAATGAAAACTTCGGCGGTGACTTGATCTACTTCCAGGGTCACTCCTCTCCAGGTGTGTATGCCCGTGCCTTCCTAGAAGGCCGTTTGACCGAAGAGCAGATGTCCAACTTCCGTATTGAAGCGGAAGGCAATGGCTTGTCTTCTTACCCACACCCTTGGCTGATGCCTGATTTCTGGCAGTTCCCTACCGTATCCATGGGCCTGGGGCCATTGCAGGGTATTTACCAGGCACGTTTCCTTAAGTATTTGCACGACCGTGGCATTGCCGACACATCCGGCCGCAAGGTCTGGGTGTTCTGTGGTGACGGTGAAATGGATGAGCCGGAATCTCTGGGTGCCATCTCGCTCGCAGCGCGTGAAAAGCTCGACAACCTGATCTTCGTGATCAATTGTAATTTGCAGCGTCTGGACGGCCCGGTACGCGGCAACGGTAAGGTCATTCAGGAGTTTGAAGCCGCCTTCCGTGGCTCTGGCTGGAATGTGCTCAAGGTATTGTGGGGTTCTTATTGGGATCCGCTACTGGCCATGGACAAGGACGGCCTGCTGCGTAAGCGCATGGAAGAGTGCGTGGACGGTGAATACCAGAACTTCAAGTCCAAGGGTGGCGCTTACACGCGTGAACACTTCTTCGGCAAGTACCCTGAGCTTAAGGAAATGGTGGCCGCGATGTCTGATGAAGATATCTGGCGCCTTAACCGTGGTGGTCATGATCCGCATAAGGTTTACGCCGCTTACCACAGCGCGGTTAACCATGTTGGTCAGCCTACCGTCATCCTCGCCAAGACCGTTAAGGGTTATGGCATGGGCCAGGAAGGCGAAGGCCAGAACACCACCCACCAGCAAAAGAGCATGGGCGTGGAAACTCTCAAGGCATTCCGTACCCGCTTTGATCTGCCCCTGACCGACGAACAAGTAGAAAACCTCTCCTTCTACCGTCCGGCTGAAGACAGCCCAGAAATGCAATACCTCAAGTCGCGCCGTGAAGCGATGGGTGGCTTTGTGCCTTCCCGCCGCCGCAAGGGCAATGAGTTGACCGTGCCTGAACTGTCCGCTTTCGAGAATATGTTGGGCGCGACTGGTGAGCGTGAAATCTCTACCACCATGGCCTTTGTGCGTATTCTCTCTACCTTGGTGCGTGACAAGCAGATCGGCAAATACGTCGTGCCTATCGTGCCTGACGAAGCTCGTACCTTTGGTATGGAAGGTATGTTCCGTCAACTCGGCATCTACTCCTCCGTTGGCCAGCTTTACGAGCCACAAGATGCTGACCAGGTGATGTTCTACAAGGAATCCAAGGACGGTCAGATTCTGGAAGAAGGTATCAACGAAGCGGGTTCCTTCTCGTCATGGATTGCAGCGGCAACGTCTTACAGCGTCAGCGGCGTTCAGATGATTCCGTTCTACATCTTCTACTCCATGTTCGGTTTCCAACGTATTGGCGACTTGGCATGGGCGGCGGGTGACTCACGTTCACGCGGCTTCCTGCTTGGTGCCACCGCAGGCCGCACCACATTGAACGGTGAAGGTTTGCAGCACGAAGATGGTCATAGCCACTTGATGTCGGCCACCATCCCCAATTGCATCTCCTATGACCCGACCTTTGCCTACGAGCTGGCGGTGATCATTCAGGAAGGTATGCGCCGCATGGTGCAAAACCAGGAAGATGTGTACTACTACATCACCCTGATGAACGAAAACTACACCCACCCTGCTCTACCCAAGGGTGCTGAAGAAGGCATACTCAAGGGTATTTACCAGTTCAGCAAATCCAAGAACAAAGGCCCGAAAGTGCAATTGCTGGGCAGTGGCGTGATTCTGCGTGAAGTGATCGCCGCAGCTGAGCTGCTGGAACAAGACTGGGGTGTCTCTGCCGATATCTGGAGCGTGACCAGCTTTACCGAGCTGCGCCGTGAAGGCCTGGATGTTGAGCGCTGGAATCTGCTCAACCCAGAAAAGCCACAGAAGGAAAGCTATGTCGCCAAGTCCTTGAAGAAGGCTGAAGGCCCGGTGATTGCTTCTACTGATTACATGAAGTCGTTTGCCGACCAGATTCGCACCTTTATCCCGCAACGCTATGTCACGCTGGGCACTGACGGCTATGGCCGCTCAGACTCGCGCGAGGCACTGCGTAGCTTCTTCGAGGTGGATAGATTCCATGTGGTGGTAGCCGCGCTGAAGGCACTGGCGGATGAAGGCAAGCTGCCAGCAGCCAAGGCCGCCGAGGCACTGAAGAAATACAATATCAACGTCAACAAGCCCAACCCGACCACGGTTTAAGCTTGAGACTGGCCGCCTAAAGGCAGGCTAGTCATGATCCTGTAAATGCCCGCGCAAACTGCTGCGGGCATTTGCACAAGACTGCTAAAGATTTTTCTTAAGGAACATGAAGCATGGCAATTAAAGACGTACTCGTTCCCGACATCGGCAACTTTGACAGCGTGGATGTCATTGAAATCCTGGTCAAGGCCGGTGATTCCGTTGCCAAAGATGACTCGCTGATTACGCTGGAGTCCGACAAGGCCTCCATGGACATCCCTTCTCCGTTCTCCGGTACGGTGAAGGAAGTCAAGATCAAGCTTGGTGACAAGGCCACTCAGGGCACCCTGATTTTGACCCTGGACGCCGATGAAGCTGCGGCTACTGCTGCGCCTGCTGCCGCACCGGCTCCAGCTGCAGCACCCGCGCCAGAAGCGCCAGCGCCTGCAGCCAGCGCACCTGAACCCAGCCGCCCTGCGCCTGAACCACCCAAGACCATACAACCCGCAGCAACCCCTAACCCGATAGCCGCCAGCGTGGAAACCGCGCCAGGCAAGCAGGCACATGCCAGCCCATCGGTACGCAAGTTTGCGCGCGACCTGGGTGTCAATCTGTCTCTGGTCAGCCCTAGCGGCCCCAAGAACCGCATTCTGCAAGAAGATGTGCAAAACTTCGTCAAGGGCGAACTGAGCAAGCCACGTGGTGGTGGCATTGCCACGGCTGGCGGCTTGGCGGTGAGCCAGGCACCTGTCATCGATTTCAGCCAGTTTGGTGCTACCGAGACCAAGGCGCTGTCGCGCATCAAGAAGCTCTCAGGTGCCAATCTGCACCGCAACTGGGTGACTGCCCCGCACGTCACGCAATTTGACGAAGCCGATATCACCGATCTGGAAGACTTCCGCAAGTCCATGTCGGCCGAGGCTGAGAAACGCGGCGTCAAGCTCACCATGCTGGCCTTCCTGATCAAGGCTTCGGTCAACGCCCTGCGCACTTACCCCAACTTCAATGCATCGCTTGCGCCTGATGGTGACAGCCTGATTCTCAAGCAGTACTACAACGTCGGCTTTGCCTGCGATACGCCTGATGGCTGGTAGTCCCTGTGATCCGCGATGTGAATCGCAAGGATGTGCTTGAAATCGCCGCTGAACTGGGCGAGCTTTCTGCCAAGGCACGTGAACGCAAGCTGAAGATTGAGGAAATGCAAGGTGGTTGCTTCACCATTTCCAGCCTGGGTGGCATAGGCGGTACCGCTTTCACGCCTATCATCAACTGCCCTGAAGTCGCCATTCTTGGCGTTTCCCGCTCCAGCATACAGCCGGTGTTCAACAGCAAGACGCGCGAATTCGAGCCACGCTTGATTCTGCCGTTGTCGCTGTCCTACGATCACCGCGTGATTGATGGCGCTGATGGCGCTCGCTTCACCAGCCACTTGCGCATGATGCTGTCTGATGTGCGTCGCTTGTTACTGTAAGCAGTCTAAAGGTTAGAAATGAGCAAATTAACTGAAGTACTCGTGCCCGATATCGGCAATTTCGATAGCGTTGATGTCATCGAAGTGCTGGTCAAGGTCGGCGATACCATCGCCAAGGAAGACTCGCTGATTACCCTGGAATCCGACAAGGCTTCCATGGATATCCCTTCTTCCCACGCTGGCGTGGTGAAGGAAATCAAGGTCAAGGTTGGCGACAAGGTAGCAAGGGTGCATTAATTCTGCTGGTGGAAGCTGAAGCTGCCGAAGCTGCATCTACACCTGCGGCTACACCCGCACCTGCACCTGCCCCCGCGGCGGCTCCAGCCAGTCAGGCACCCGCTGCCAGCCCTGCGCCAGCTGCTAGTTCAATCCCTGCTGCGCCCAGTGGTGATTCTGATATCAACACCGAAATCGTGGTACTGGGCTCTGGCCCTGGTGGCTACACTGCCGCTTTCCGCGCGGCTGACCTCGGCAAACAAGTCGTGCTGATCGAGCGTTATTCCACCCTGGGTGGCGTCTGCCTCAACGTCGGTTGCATTCCATCCAAGGCCTTGCTGCACACCGCCAAGGTCATCACCGAAGCCGAAGAAACCAGCCACCATGGCGTCAGCTTTGGTCAGCCACAGATAGACCTCGATACCCTGCGCAACTGGAAAGCTAATGATGTTGTGGCCAAGTTGACTGGCGGCCTGGCACAAATGGCCAAGCAACGCGGTGTTACCGTGGTGCAGGGCGTGGGCCAGTTCACCAGCCCTCACCAAATTGCGGTGACCGCTGCCGATGGCAAGGTCACTACTGTTGGTTTCCAAAACGCCATCATCGCCGCAGGCTCACAAGCCACCAAGTTCCCCGGTGCGCCAGAAGATGAACGCATTATGGATTCCACTGGTGCCTTGGCGCTGGCTGATGTGCCCAAGAAACTCCTGGTCATAGGTGGCGGCATCATAGGCCTGGAAATGGGCACGGTATATGACGCGCTGGGCAGCAAGGTCAGCGTGGTCGAGTTTATGGATGGCCTGATTCCAGGTGCTGACCGTGACTTGATCCGCCCCTTGCAAAAACGCATGGAAAAACGCTTTGAAAGCATCATGCTCTCGACCAAGGTCGCCAAGATTGAGGCTAAGCAAGACGGCATACACGTCAGCTTTGAAGGTGCCAACGCGCCTACAGAAGCCCAGATTTATGACCGCGTGCTGGTGTCCATAGGCCGCAAGCCCAATGGCAAGAATATTGGTGCTGAAAACGCAGGCGTGGCAGTTGATGAGCGCGGCTTTATCGCTGTCGATAAGCAAATGCGTACCAACGTGCCGCACATCTTTGCGATTGGCGATATCGTCGGTCAGCCCATGCTGGCACACAAGGCCACGCATGAAGCCAAGGTGGCCGCTGAAGTCATCGCCGGACACAAGGTGGAGTTCCAGGCCATGGTGATTCCATCGGTAGCGTATACCGACCCTGAAGTGGCATGGGTAGGCGTAACAGAAACCGATGCCAAGGCCCAGGGCCTGAACATTGAAAAAGCCTCCTTCCCCTGGGCTGCCAGTGGCCGTGCGCTATCGATTGCGCGCTCTGAAGGTGCTACCAAGCTGATTTTCGACAAAGACACTCACCGTGTGATCGGCGCTGGCATTGTGGGCGTTAACGCAGGTGAACTGCTGGCGGAAGCCGTGCTGGCCATCGAGATGGGCGCAGATGCGCATGATCTCGGCCTGACCATACACGCGCACCCTACGCTGTCGGAAACTATCTGCTTTGCCGCTGAACTGAAGGAAGGCACTATCACCGATATGTTGCCGCCAAAAAAGAGATAAGCTTTAGCTAACTCAGGCTGGCAAATAAAAAAACGGCGCTCCGGAGCATATCCAGAGCGCCGTTTTGTTTTGTGCTGTGGCTGGGAGCTTAAACTACCCCCATGCAGTTTTACTTAGGCAGCAGCCTGGCGGGCCTTGGCTTCATCGCGGCGCTTCACTTCCTCACGCACGGTAGAGATGATGTAACGGCCATAATCAATCGCGTCGTACAGCGGCTCATAGCCTCGATTGAGGAAGGTGGTCACCCCTAGATCGTAGTAATCCAACAGTGATTGCACGATGGAGTCAGGCGTACCCACCAGCGAGGTGGTATCAGCACCTGTACCAATCGCCGTAGAAGTGGCCATATAAAGATTACGGTCATGACGGTCACCACGCGCGGCAATTTCTTGCTGGCGCAAGGCGCCACCCGCGTGCAGACGATTTTGTACAAAAGGCGTGGTGCCTTGATGGCTTTGCTTGAGACGCTCGACAATCTCATGCGCACGCTGCCAGGCAATTTCTTCAGTGGGGCCTATGATCAGGCGCGCCGACAGACTCACCCGTGGGGCAGGCACGCCAGCTGCATCGGCCACCCCCTGTAGTTTGGCGATACGCTCCTTTATATCCGCAAGCGGCTCAGCCCATAGCGCATAAAGATCGGTATGGCGTACCGCCACTTCATAAGCGCCATCTGAGGAGCCACCGAGTGAAATCGGAATATGGGGCTGCTGTAAGGGCTTGAGCGGGATATACGCATCCTTGAGCTGGAAGTATTTGCCTTCATAATCAAAAGGCTTGTCCGAAGTCCACAAGCGTCGCACGATATCCAGATACTCCCCGGCACGTTCATAGCGCAAGGCTTTATCAGCCAGGGTATCGCCATGTTCAGCATCCACCGCATGGCCAGTAATGGTGTGCAAGCGTATGCGTCCGCCCGTAATATGGTCTAGTGAAGCATAGGCGCGCGCTGCCAGCGTGGGGCTTTGCAGCGCGGGCCTGTGCGCAATCATAAAGCCCAGACGCTCGGTCTGCGAGGCCGCATAGGCCGCCAGATAAGCGGGGTCAGCGCCACCATTGGCAATCAGCACGCGGTCAAACCCAGCATGCTCATGGGCGCGTGCTAAATCACGCAGATAATGCAGATCAAGCTTTTCACCACCGCCTTGACGCGGGCTGTACTGGTTGCGCGCAAACAGGCCGCCAACAAATTCCACGGGCATTTCATCACTCCTGAATCGGTTTATAGATATGGGTTTTCTCAGCTCATGCCGACGCAAGCTCCATGCCTGACGCAGGTGCACAAAAAGGTGCGCCGAATCAATCCATTACATTCAACACCCAGCAAGGCAGTGTATAAAAATCAGCAAATATCACGCCCGTCTGCACGCTTGGCAACAGCGTGGGTTGGCCCAGCAGCACTGCTGGGTTTCTTGGTAGCACCGTATATTCAGTGCACTAATCTGCGCCTGTTGTTAAAGGCTTATGCATCACAAAACCACTGCCTGTTTCTTGTACAGCTGAGCTGCTCATTCGCAGGCAGCTGCTGGTGAGCCATCAGCAGGCACAATTATTAAGCTATTGTTTTTATTTAAATTATTTTCTGGCACAGAATTTGCCGACAACCCCCAAGTTGTTAATTTTTGCAAAACCCCCGCCATGTGGCGGGCTTCAACAAGGGGAAATTATGAAGAAACGCCAATTGCACGCCAGGCGCTCGCTGGGCTTTATTGCCATCAGCACCTTGCTCAGCGTGTATTCCAACCAGGCGCTGGCTGCGGAAGAAGCCATTGCAGCCGAGGCTACTGCTGCCACAGCGGCTGAAGACAGCAGCACTGAAACCCGCGCCAATGCCAGCGCCAGCAATGATGCCGATGCCAATGTGCTTGGCCATGTGGTGGTGCAGGGTGCCACCGTGAAAAGCGGGCCACTACCTGGCCGCCCCACCAGCTCGCTAGGGGCCGCAGCTTCGGTGCTGGATACACCACGCTCGGTGTTTGAGATTACCGCCGACCAACTGGCCAAAGACCCCATCCGCAATGCCGATGACTTGGTGCGCTACGGCCCCAGCATTCAGCGTAACGGCGGGCAAAACGTCAATCTGGCCCCGACTATCCGTGGTCAGTCCTCAGAACTGTTCCAGGACGGTCAGCGCACTTATAACGTACGCCGTCCTTTCAACATCAATGCCTATGAAGGTGCTGATGTGGTCAGCGGCACACCACCGCAAGTGTTTGGCCCCAGCTCGCGTAGTGGCGGTTATATCAATTATCTTTCCAAGCTGCCGGATTTTGAGAAGCAGCGCTCGGAAATTCGCGGCCTGATTGGCACCTGGGTACCTAGCGGCGGCTCTTTCCGTACTGCACGTATTTCTTATGACACCACAGGCCCCATCAGTGACACCCTGGCCTACCGCGTCAGTGTCACACCGCAGCGTACCAACGATTATTACGATAACGTCAGCAACAATTTCAATGCCTTCTACGGCGCGCTGGCCTGGAAGCCGCAGGACGGTGTGCGCGTGGACTGGAATGCCAGCTACGATGACTACTACGATTACAACATCATCCACGGCTGGAACCGTACCACGCAGGACTTGGTTGATCACGGCACCTACAATGCGGGTCGTGCAACGCCCATCATTCAGCAGGGCACAAATTACTATTCCCCAGTTTATGCCTCAGGTGCCGCTGATTCCGCGATTACCGGCTGGCAACAACGTGTGCGCAACAGTGCCGGGCAAATGGTGGTCGTGGGCAATGTGGCAGCACCGTTCACCAATGCCAGCGCCCCAGGCACCATACGCGGTTGGGTCTACGATCCCTCGATTCCTGGCAATGACCCGGTCAAGCTTTCGCGCAGTGACTTCTCCCGCTCTGAGGACAAAAACACTTCCAAGCGCGGCGTCAGCCAGTTGCGCGTGGCGATAGACCTCAACCCGCAATGGTCCATCCTCAACAGCACCATGGTGCAGTACTCGGACGATACCAATGATTCGGTAGGCAGCTTCCTCACTCAGTTTACCGACAAGATTTTTGATAACCGTACCGAGTTGCGTGGCCGTCATGAATTTGAGCTGTTTGGCCTCAAGGTCACTGACCGCAGCAATACCGGTATTTCCTTCCGCCGCGAAAGCTTCCGCACCCTGGCAGCCAACAATAGCTTTACCACTTCACCTTATGATCTTACGGCATCACTCAGCCTGAAAACCCCGGCAGGCCTGCTGGGCTTGCCTACCTATGGCACTTCAGGATCATGGATAGGCCAGGCAGGTGTACCGCAATTATCCAGCTTTGGTTATCTGGTATTGCCGCGTATGTATCCGGTGGGTGGTGGACTCTATGCTGAGGTGGGCGGCTTCCCGGCCTCTGGTGGCGGTGCGGTCTATACTAGTGAAGGCCGCTGGACCACGACCTCGGTATTTACGCAGCAGAACTTCCTCATCAATGATAAATACGGCTTCAATATCGGCCTCAATTCGTCCTATATTGATGCTAGGATCAAGAACCCGCTGGTGATCAACCCGGCGACGGATAATCGTAGCGACAGCTACAGCGTCTGGTTGCCCAGCCTGCAGACTGGCCTGCTATACAAGCCTACCCAGTACACCACGCTATACACCAACTATGATCGCTCCTATGCCATCAATACTGGCGGCTTTGCCGATGTCTTGACCTGGGGTGCAGGCAACCAACTTTCGCCGCTGGCATTCCGCAGCCTGAGCATATTGCGTGAGGCTGGGATCAAGTCTGAGGTCATCCCCGACAAGTTGTTTGCTACGCTGACGGCTTATCGCCAAGAGCGTGACACCTCCCCAGATAACCTCGGGCAAATGGCACGTTTGATCGTCAAGGGGGTGGAAACCTCAATACGCTTCCAGGCCACAGACAGACTCAGCGGAGGGGCCAATGCCTCGCGCACCGATGCCAGGTTCTCTTATCTGGCTTATCCCGGTGGCTTCTTCTCGGCAGCAGGCTTTGTGCCAGATAACGCTACGGTATTTGGGGATGGCAACTTCTTCAGCCGCTTGCCCAACCCAGGTGCGATTCGCGCCCCAGGCATCCCTAAGTATTCCGCCAATGGCTACTTGGATTACCGCCTACCTTCCGGCCTGGGCGCCACGCTTTCTGCCTGGTGGACCAGCAGCTGGTATACCAACCCGGCCGAAGATGTGCGTATTCCCAACAACTACAACTTCGACCTGACGCTGTATTACAACCAGCCCAAGTATGACGTGGCCTTGCGTGTGCTCAACCTGACCGACCGCAAGAACTACAGCACGGGCGGCGTGGGCGGTACTACAGGAGAGTTCGTGGTGCCTTCACATCCACTGTCGGTACAAGCCACTTTTGGTTATCGCTTCTAAGGTTTGAATCAGGCAAAGAGCGCTGCGCTTTTCGCCTGGCAACAGCACTGCTGCCGCAGCAACAGCAGTGCTGTTTTTCAGCCATAAAAGCAAGCTCAAGCCGGACTGAACCTCACCTTATATAGATTAAAAACATCAACTTATACGTGTTTTCAAGCCACATGCAGCGGTAACAACCGTTGGCATGCGGCTTGCAGAATACCTGCATGGCAATGGCCTCAGGCCAGCCTACATGCAAGAACACCAATAAAGGACTCTGACATGGCAGTAAAACTATTGTGGTACCTCACCGAACCAGACGGACCGGTACCCTGGGAAAACGATGGCCGCTGGACCACAGGCTTTGACCATCTGCAGCAACTGGCCACCAGCATAGACAAGCTGGGCTATTACGGTGCCCTGCTCGCCACTGGCGGTGGTTTTGGCAATGACGTCAACACGGTAGCAGCGGCGCTTGCAGCGCAGACCAAGCGCATGAGGTTTGTGGCGGCGCTCTACCCTGGCCTGATTGCCCCGGCCAAGCTGGCGCAGATTGCCAGAACCATAGACCGCTTCACCGAAGGCCGACTGATTTATAACGTTGTCAATGGCAGTGATGCCATGCTGCCTTCCATGGGTTTCCATATCACCCACGATGAGCGCTATGACTTCAGCTTTGAATACTGGGATGCTTTCCGTAAGCTTTACAGCGGCTCGCCTGATGGCTATGAGGGTGAATACATCAAGATAGCGCCCTACCCACCAGCGCTGGCTGGCATGGTCAAGCGCCAGCAATCTTCTGCCATTCAGTACCAACCCAATATCCCACTGTGGGGAGCGGGCACCTCGGCACCTGGGGTGGCGCACTCGGCCAAGCTTTTGGATGTTTACCTGAGTTTTGCCGATAAACCGCACTTGCTGGGCGAAAAATTCAAGCGTGTGGGCGCAGAGGCTGCCAAGCATGGCCGCAAACTGACCTTTGGCACGCGCTTGCAGATTATCGTGCGCGAAACCGAGGAAGAAGCCTGGGAATATGCGCAATACCTGGTGGACAGAACCTCGGTGCAATACGCCAAGGATTCTATCTTGCGCCAACTACCCCCCGGTGAAACCTTTGAAGGCTACCGCAGCCCGGACCCTCAGGTGCAGAAAAACCTGGAAAGCATACGCGCAGGCAAACTGCCCAAGGCCAGGGATTACGAAATCTATCCCAATATCTGGACTGGCCCTGCGCTACACGGCTTTAACGTGCTAGGCCCGCTGGCTGGCACCACCCTGGTGGGCAGTGCCGAGAATGTAGCCGCACGCATACGCGAGTTTGAGGCCAATGGCACGCATGCCTTTATTCTTTCAGGCTGGCCATTGATAGAAGAAGCCCATCGTGTGGCTGACCTATTGTTCCCACTACTGGATCTAGATCACGGTTTTGAGGTGCCTCAGCTTTCATCGGTCAGGCGCAGTCGCTATCCCTTGCGTGGTGAGCGCCATGCACAGGCTGCTGAAGAATCCATCACCCCAGACCCAGTAACCCAGGCCGCCTAAACAGCTAGCGCTGGCCAGTCACGTTCAGACGGAATTCACATGACTTCAGAATTATCAAGACGCGGTTTTCTTATCAACAGCGCCGCCCTGGGCGGCAGCCTGCTACTGGGCGGTGGCCTCACAGGAGGCTTGTTGAGTGCCTGCAGCAATAACAGCAGCCCTGAGCCCACAGCCCTGCCCACCACACCGCAATATGGCGGCCGCTTGCGCTTGGGGATTATAGACGGCAGCAAAACCGGGGATCTGGATGCGCACAAGCCATTAACCACAGGTGCCATCATTCGCGGCTTTGCGCTCTACAGCAAGCTATGGGAGTGGAGCGAGCAGATGACGCCAGACCTGGCTTTGGCAGAGGAAGTTGATGTGAATGCCGACGCCTCGCAATGGACCATACGTCTGCGCCAGGGCCTTGAATTCCACAATGGCAAAACCATCACCGCTGATGATTTGATTTTCTCGGCGCGGCGTTTGTCTGACCCGGCACTGGCTTCGCCCTATCTGGCCTATTTAAAGTGGATAGACAGAGACAATCTGGTCAAGCTTGATGAGCGCACAGTGCGCATTCCCATCAAGGGTGGCATAGGTTTGCTGTCGCTGCCGGATAGCTGGGTCAACTTTGGCGGCATCGTGCCGCAGGATTATCACCCGGTGACCAATCCAGTTGGCGCAGGCCCTTACAAAATCAAGGAGTTTGTGCCCGGACAACGCTCACTGTTCACGCGCTTTGAGAATTTCTACAAGACAGGCAAGCCTTATCCCGATGAACTGGAAATCATAGACTTCAAGGATCAGACCTCGCGCGTAGCGGCACTATTGAGCGGCCAGATTGATATGGCCAATGCGCTGGACCCCGAGCAGTTGATTCCGCTCAAGCGCAACCCCAAGGTCAATGTGGTGATCAGCGAAACTCATGGCTGGAATTCCTTTGATATGAATCTGAGCCAGGCACCGTTCAATGATGACCGTGTACGCCAGGCTTTCCGCCTGCTGGTAGACAGGCAGGAGATCGTGCAACGCGCGCTGGGCGGCGAGGGCCGTGTGGGCAACGATATTTATTCACCGCTGGACCCGACCTTTAACCATAATATTCCGCAGCGCGAATATGATCTGGAGCAGGCACGCTCCCTGCTCAAACAGGCAGGTTACGACAATGACCTGAAAGTTACCCTGACTGTAGGCCCAGGCCTTACCGCCGTGGCCGGAGGTTCTCCCGCTGGCCTGGTGCTGGCGGAGCAGGCCAAAAAGGCTGGGGTGACCATCAAGGTGACGCAGGTGGATGCGGCAACTTTCGGCGGGCCACAACGTAATGACTGGCAATTCAGCACCAATAGCCGTTTGGGTGGCAGTTTCCTGCATACCGCCGCCATGGTGGATAGCCCCATCTCCAGCGCCAACAAGACCCACTTTGACAATGCCCGCTTTAGCGAACTGTTCCGTCAGGCGATCTCCACCACCGATCTGGAAAAGCGCAAGCCACTGGTGCATGAAGCCCAGCAAATCCAGCACGCGCAAGGCGGGCTGATTCTGTGGGGCTTCAACAACACCCTGGACGCTGCAGGCCGTCATGTCGGTGGCCTGGCCCCCGAGCGCTCGCACTTCCCGACCTGGCGCTTTGACAAACTATGGCTGAGCAGTTGAGCATGGAAAGCAGCAGCAAGCTGGCAGGCCATTGGTCTGCCAGTGCAACACAGGCCAGCGATTCTGGAAAACGTGCTGGCTTAACCTTGGCCCTGCCCGCATGGCTGGGCTGGGCGCTCAAGCGCATTGCCTCCAGCCTGCTCGGCATTATCGTCATCAGCATGCTGGTGTTTGCCGCCACTCAGGTGCTTCCATCAGACCCCGCACGCACCATACTCGGCCCAGAAGCCACTGAGGACGCAGTGCAGGTATTCAGGGAAAAGCTGGGGCTGGATCAACCGCTGATCAAGCAATACTGGCAATGGATCAGTCGCGCGGCACAGGGTGACTGGGGGCATTCAATAGACTCCAATATGCCAGTGACGCAGTTGATTGCAGGACGCGTCAATAACTCCCTGGCGCTGGTAGCCAGTGTGCTGGTCTTGATTGTGCCCGGTTCTTTGATTGCAGGCGTGTTTCTCGCGCTGCGGCGTGATGGCTGGCTGGATAGAACCTTGGTTGCCAGCATGATTGCGCTCAAGGCCATCCCTAGCTTTGCCATTGCCATCGGCCTGGTGATGTTGCTGGCAACATCAGTGTTTTCCATCTTCCCTGCTGTCTCGCTGCTAGACCCCAACCGCTCAGCATTCGCGCAGCCGCAGTTTATGATTTTGCCAGCCCTGACCCTGGTGGTCGCCACCATGCCTTATCTGGTTAGGCTGGTGCGTGGAGCCATGATAGAAGTGCTGGATGCGGAATTCATTACCAGCGCCCGCTTGCGCGGCCTGTCGAAACGGGTGCTGATCTGGCAATACGCGATACCCAATGCCGTGATCCCGGCGATACAAGCGATTGCCCTCACCACCAGCGTGTTGCTGGGTGGAGTATTGGTGGTGGAGGTAGTGTTTACCTATCCTGGTATAGGCAGTGCGCTTAATGCGGCTGTGGATATCCGCGATATTCCGGTGATACAAGCCATCGTGGTATTTCTTGCTGCCAGTGTTATGACCGTCAATCTGATTGCCGATCTGGCCACGGTATTGCTCACCCCCAGGTTGCGTACCCGTCCCGGCAAGGAGGCCGCATGAGTCTCCTCAAGCCACGTTTTCTCACCAGCCAGGCTGGCCTGGGCCTGGTGATCAGCCTCAGTATTCTCGCGCTGGCGCTGCTGGGCCCCTGGCTGGCACCGCATTCGCCTGTGGCACTGGTTGGCCCACGCTATGGCGCGCCTGATGCCAGCGCACTGCTGGGCTATGACTATCTTGGGCATGATGTCTGGTCGCGCCTGCTGGCTGGCGGGTTCTCGCTGGTGTGGATGGCAGCAGCGGCCTCATTGATTGCGCTGGCAGTCGGCACTCTCATTGGCATGACCGCGGGCTTTTTCCGTGGCCGTTTTGACCAGGCCACGCTGTGGTGGGCCGATGTGTTTCTGGCATTTCCCAATCTGATTCTGGTGCTATTGGTTGTCGCCATGCTGGGACGTGAGCCCTGGCTGATTGTGCTGATCGTCGCCGTGGCATTTTTGCCTGGTGTCATCCGCCTGTCGCGCAGTGTTACCTTGGGCATTGCTCAGCTTGAATATATAGAAGCCAGCACCATGATGGGTTACTCCCTGCCGCGCATTCTGCTGCGCGAAATTTTGCCCAATATTGCCACGCCTTTGCTGATTCATCTGGGCACCATGATGTCCTGGGCGGTGGGCATATTGGCCGGGCTGAGTTTTCTTGGTTATGGCGTGGAGCCGCCTGCGGCTGATTGGGGTTTGATGGTGAATGAAAACCGTGCCGGATTACAGATACAACCTTATGCGGTGCTGGCACCTGCCGTGCTGGTTGCCCTGTTTGCGCTGGGCACCAATTTATTGGCTGAAGGCCTGGGCCGTGCCAATGCAGGCATCAAGGAGAAAGCATGAGCACGGCATTAACTGTACGTGACCTGCGTATAGGCATAGGCCAGGGTATCAATCTGGTGGCGGATATCAATTTTTCCGTGCGGGCGGGTGAGGTGTTGGCCCTGGTCGGTGAATCCGGCTCAGGCAAGACCACCATTGCCATGGCTTTGCTTGCCCATACCCGCGCTGGCGCAGTGATAGAGTCGGGAGCAGTACTCACTGATGGTCTGGATATTCTCTCCTTGAGCGAAGCCGAGTTACGTCATGTGCGCGGCAACATCATTAGCCTGGTGGCGCAGAACCCGGCCATGGCCTTGAATCCACTACGCACCATAGGTCAGCACCTGCATGATGTACTCAAGGCGCATCAGCCCGAGCTGGATGTTGACAGCCGCTCTGCGCGTATTGCCGAGGTGATGCAGGATACCGGTTTGCCGGGCGATGCTGCATTCCTCAAGCGCTTTCCGCACCAACTTTCCGGCGGGCAACAGCAACGTATTCTATTGGGCCTGGCTTTTGTATTGCGCCCCCGGGTGATTGTGCTGGACGAGCCGACCACCGCGCTGGATGTCAGCTCCCAGGCACGGATTTTGGTGACGATACGCACGCTGTGCCAGCGCTATGGCACGGCCGCAGTCTATGTCTCGCATGATCTTGCCGTGGTCAGGCAGTTGGCAGATCATGTCATGGTGCTGTATGCGGGCCGCATTGCCGAGATAGCCCCACGTGCCAGCCTGTTTGCGCTGCCACGCCACCCTTATAGCCATGGCCTGCTGGAAGCGATTCCTGATATTGCCCTGCGCCGTGCACCCAGCCCTATCCCTGGCCAGGCTGTTGGCCCGGCACAGCGTGGTGCGGGTTGCGCTTTCGCGCCGCGTTGCCGTCATGCAGATGGTATTTGTCAGGCGCAGGCACCACGCTTGCGCGATGTAGCGCCAGATCACCAAGCTGGGGTGCATCAGCTTGCTTGTCACCACACAGCGTTGGGCCTGACACTCAGCCAGCCACAGCCCAGCCTGGCCACTCAACAGCGTGATCAAAGCAGCTTGCCCCCGGTGCTGTATCTGCATGAGGTCTCAGCACATTATGGTAAGCAGCCAGTGCTGCATGGGGTGTCACTCTCGGTGAGCATGGGGGAATGCCTGGCGATTGTCGGGCAGTCAGGCTCGGGCAAGACCACGCTGGCAAAAATCATGGCCGGGCTGGATATTGCCGCCAGCGGCCGTATCAACTTCAATGGCCATGAACTGCCCATGCGCGCGGCTGATCGTGCGCCCGCGCAACGTCACAAGATTCAGTATATTTTCCAAAATCCTTATCAGGCACTCAACCCCAGGCATACCGTGGGGGAAACTCTGGCTACGGCAGCCCGACATTTCTTCAAGCAAGATGCGGGTGATATTGCCCAGCAGGTCAATGCCGCCTTGCATAAGGTCGCGTTGCCCGCACGCGTTGCCACACAATATCCACGTGAATTGTCTGGCGGCGAGCTACAGCGTATCGCCATTGCGCGCGCGTTGATCTGCCAGCCCAGTTTGCTGATCTGCGATGAAATCACTTCGGCATTGGATGTTTCAGTGCAGGCCAATATTCTGGAACTGTTACAGTCATTGCAGCAGCAAGGTTTGGCCATTATCTTTGTCACGCATAATCTTGGGGTCGTACGCGCGATTGCTGATCGTGTGCTGGTGCTTAACCATGGCATCACGGTGGAGAGTGGCTTGGTTGATGCCTTGCTTGATCAGCCAGTGCAGGAATACACCAAGCAGTTAATCGCCGACTCGCCTTCGCTGTTTTCCGACCTGGCGGCCTGAAAATGACAACGCCCGGACTTAGCCGGGCGCAATCATGATCTTGAGTTCAGCGTGCACACGCTAGAGGCGCGGCACTAGATCATCACCTTTTAATGCGTAGTATCTGAAGATGGTGCTGCAGAGGTTGTCGTGGTTGCAGGCGTTGCCGCCTCGCCAGCGCCATTGGCAGGCTTGCTTGCCGCCGTTTTCGGTTGGCACGTGAGCGTGGCTTTTTGGCAGTGCTGGTTTTTGTAGCGGCGGCTTTACTGGTGGAAGCTGGCTTGCTGCTGGCCTTGTCTGCGCTGGCTGCGGGCTTGGCAGTGCTGGTGGCACTGGCAGCAGTTTTGGCTGTGGTCGAGGGCTTTTTGGCAGCAGGTTTACGCCGTCTTGCTGCAGGCTTGGCTTCGGTCTTAGCGCTGCTGGCTGACTTGGCGCTAGATTGTGACTTGGCATTCGCTTGCGCATTGGGCTTGTCATCATCCAGCACATCGCTGACCACTTTATTCAAGATGCGTTTGCCAGCAACCACGGCTGCGGCCAAGGCCACTTTCTTGAAGATATCCTTGAAAATTCCCATACAGACTCCTATTGGCAATTAATCTGTTTCAGTTCGCTACCAGGGAAGCGTGCGCCCATTTTGCTCAGTTCTATCGCCATTTCTGCCGACATATTATTGATGAGCAAACTGGTACGACCTTTTTCCTGATTACGTACTCCCTTTTGTGCCGTCACCACACCACGGCGCTTAAGCTGTTCTAGTAGTTTAGTCGCTAATCGCTCATCCTTGAAGACTCCCAGCGAAATCGCATTGCGTAGCGGTGGTTCCTGAATGATGAAACTGATCTCTACGCCCAAGGCTTTCAGTTCAACCACTTTTTCCAATGCGGCCTGGAAGCTCGGCAATGGCGGGATATAGACCCAGTAGCGTGCTGCCTCGCCTGTAGATTTTTGCTCCAAGGTTGCCGTGACAGATTGCTGGCTCAATACCTGCTGCGCCTGCTTAAGATCATTATTGGAGAAACTGCCCCACTCATAGCAGGCATAGATTTCTTCTGGCTTGGGTGTGCCTTCCACTTCCCCGGTTTTCGGTAGTGCTTCCACTTCCTCCGGGGTCAGCATCTTGATCTTGTCGGCCATCAAAGGCGCGTGCAGCGGCTGCTTGGCCGTTCCTGGCACTTCATTCAGGCTTTGGCCTAGCCATAAGCCAAGGTTAGCGATCACCAATATGCTCAACAACCATTTCATGATGCGTCTCTCTCCAGATACCACAAACCTTGCAGCACCAGTTGTTCTTCCAGGTGATATTCACGTGCCAGCGCATGTTTTTCCAGCAAGGGTAACAAGACGCTGGCATCACCACCACTCACCATGCACGGCACAACATAGCCACAATATTCACTGAGTTTTTGCACCATATTATCTACCGCCCCACACATGGCTTGCAGGCTGCCACTGTAAACCGCATCTGCGGTGTTGCGGGGAAAATCCTGCCAGTTACCCTGTCCAGGTGCTATGCCTGCCGCCGCTGCGACTATGCTGTTTTGCATCAGGCGCAAACCGGGGGCTATGATGCCGCCCATAAAGCGCCCTTGGCCTGGCGCGGTTTTTTCTATCAGGTCCACGGTCAAGGCAGTACCTGCATTGACCACTACGCAGCTGCGCTGGTAATACTGCCAGGCCGCCACCATGGCCGCCCATCTATCCACGCCCAGTTGCGCTGGTATGCTGTAATCATTGACCAGACCACAGGCCTGGGCAGTGCTGGTGTGCCAGCGTATGGGCAGCTTCAATGGTGCCAGACACGCTTGTAACCAGGCTTGGCTGTCTGGCCCTGCCACATTGACAACCCCGATACGCGCACATTCCTGCCAGGCGGATAGCACAGTATCCGACAAGACCTCACCCTGTTGCAGCCATCCCTGTGTGCTGATGACGCCATCTTCCAGCGTCATTACCGCCCATTTGGTGCGGGTATTGCCCGCGTCTATCACCAGTAAACGCGACATCTAGTGCGCTCCCCGCAGGCTGATTTCACCGGAGCTGAATCTTTGCACGCCTTGTGCGGTGGCAACCAGCAACACGCCATCATCGGCTATGCCCTGGACTTCACCATGCTGCTCACGACCATCGGGGAACAGCAAGCGCACTTGCTGCAGATGATAGGCATGATGACGCTGCCATTCCGCGCCCAGGCCAGCAAAACCTTGTTGCTCGAATTGTTGCAATACACTGCTTAGCTGTAGCAAAAGCTGTCCCAATAATTCATTTGGATTAATCGTCACGGGTAAATGACTGGCGATATCGGTCACTGGCTGGTCTATGCGTGCCCGCGTGGCAGGCGGCAGTTGCAGATTCAGCTATGCCGATCACGGCGGCACTGGGGCCTTCCATATCGCCTTGCAGCTCAATCAAAATGCCCGCCAGTTTGCGCTCACCTATGAGTACATCATTAGGCCATTTCAGCCTGGCACTTTGCAGGCCAAACTGGTGCAGGTACGTACCAACGCCAACCCCACGGCCAGGCTAAGGCCAGACAATGCCGCCGCCCCCAGTTGAAAGCGCCAGAGCAGGGAAAAAGTCAGCCCAGCGCCCAGGGCGGCTTGCCAGCTACGGCCACGTCGCCCCCTACCCTGTGTCTGCAACAAGGCCGCCACAACGCTGCCATGGGGTGCGCCCTGCCCGGCTTGCTGCATGAGATAACGATTAGTGGAATCAATTTCATCCAACACTTGCAGTGTGAATGCCTGTGCCTGAGGCAGTGCGTTAGATCCGAGAGCCTGCTGCACAGCGTCTTTCTCGAGCAATTGCACTGCTTGCGGCAAACGATAGCCACGGCCACGCACTGAGAAGATTTCTATGCCCAAGCTTTCTGCCGCTTGTATGGCATTCCATACTGAGGCACGGGTGACGGAGAACTGGCGTGCGATGTCCTCACCCGAGTGAAAACGACCATCTGCCAGCAGTTTGAGTATGGGAAAAACCAGGTTATTCATTGCGTGGGCCAGTATATATCAAGCCATGTAACGAGAAATCAATTATATGGGCTAGCACAGGGATATGTGTTGCCCACTGCCGTGCAGGCAGGGTTATAAGCGAATGCCATGTGCAGCAACCCGCTGGGGGCGGACACAGTGTAAAATGATTGCACTTTTTACCCTGTTTCAATCCCATGTCAGATAAAACCCCCATTGCGCCAGCCGCCAATTTCATCCGCAATATTGTCGAACGTGACCTAGAGCAAGGCACTTATGCCCAGCGTCTATGGGCAGGCTCACCCGGTGATGCCAGCCACCAGGCCACAGGCACACCCGACCCGGCCAAGATACGCACGCGCTTCCCGCCGGAGCCAAATGGGTATCTGCACATTGGTCACGCCAAGAGCATCTGTCTGAATTTCGGCATTGCACGTGACTTTGGTGGTGTCTGCCATATGCGCTTTGATGACACCAACCCAGAGAAAGAAGAGCAGGAGTATGTAGACAGCATCACCGATGCCGTGCAGTGGCTGGGCTTTGGCTGGGAGGCCTTTGGCCAGTCGCACCTGTATTACGCGAGCAATTATTTTGACTTTATGTATCGCGCTGCGGAAAGCCTGATCGAATCTGGCCATGCTTATGTTGACCAGCAGACTGCGGAAGAAATGCGCCAAAACCGCGGCACCTTGACCGAGGCTGGCAAGAACTCACCCTGGCGTGATCGCCCTGCTGCGGAGAGCCTGGCCTTATTCCGTGAGATGCGCAACGGCAAACACCCCGATGGTGCGATGATTCTGCGCGCCAAGATTGATATGGCTTCCCCCAATATCAATTTGCGTGACCCCGCCATTTACCGCATCAAGCACGCTACCCACCACAACACTGGCGACAAGTGGTGTATCTACCCCATGTACACCTTCGCTCATCCGCTGGAAGATGCACTGGAAGGCGTGACGCATTCGCTATGCACGCTGGAGTTTGAAGACCAACGACCATTCTATGACTGGGTGCTGCTGCGCCTGGCCGAAGCTGGCCTGTTGGCCCACCCGCTGCCCAAGCAATACGAGTTCTCCCGCCTTAACCTCAGCTATGTGGTGCTGTCCAAGCGTAAATTGATTGAGCTGGTAGAAAACCAGCACGTCAATGGCTGGGACGACCCGCGCCTGCCTACGCTGGCGGGTGCGCGCCGCCGTGGCTATGCGCCCGAAGCTTCCGCCTGTTTGCTGACCGTATTGGTGTTTCCAAATCTGATTCATGGATTGAATACACCATACTGGAAGACTGCATGCGTGAAGTGCTCAATAGCTCGGCCGAGCGCCGTATTGCGGTGCTGGATCCGATCAAGCTGGTGATAGACAACTACCCTGAAGGCCAGAGCGAAGATTGCCACGCCCCTAATCATCCACAAAAACCCGAACTGGGCCACCGTGTGGTGCCACTGTCACGCGAGCTATGGATAGAGCGTGAAGACTTTATGGAAGAACCCAGCAAGGGTTACTTCCGCCTGTTCCCCGGCAATCAGGTGCGTTTACGCTATGGTTATGTAGTGAAATGCCTGGGCTGCGAGAAAGATGCCGCAGGCAATGTCACTACCGTGCATTGCGAATACCTGCCTGACACCAAATCTGGAACACCGGGTGCAGACAGCGTCAAGGTCAAGGGGAATATCCACTGGGTATCTGCCGCGCATGCTTATAGCGCTGAAGTGCGCTTGTATGATCGTTTGTTCAAGGAAGCCCACCCTGGCGCGGGTGACCGCAACTATCTGGATGATATCAACCCGGATTCGGTCAAGACCATCACCGCCCAGCTTGAGCCTGCCCTTAAGGATGCCAAGCCTGAGGATAGCTTCCAGTTTGAGCGCCATGGCTATTTTGTTGCTGACCGCAAGGACAGCCAGCCTGGTCAGCCCATCTTCAACCGCACCGTGACCCTGCGCGACAACTGGCAGAAATAAATCTAGCCCTAGGCATGTGCAGAAATACTGCTGCATATGCCTAATACAGACTCACACCTAGCACAGACTTAAGCCTAGCCCATGACCTATATCCAGACTGTAGACCCTGCCCACGCCTTCAAGCTGCTCAACCACGGCCCCACCGTACTGGTGAGCGCAGCCCACGGCGGCAAAATCAATGCCATGGCGGCTGCCTGGAACATGCCCTTGGACTACAAGCCCACGCGCATTGCGATTGTCATCGACAAAAAGACTTATACCCGTGAATTGATAGAAGCCAGCGGCACTTTTGCCATCAATGTACCGTGCAAGGCGCAGACCGAGCTGGTGGTCAAGCTGGGTTCTAGCTCTGGGCGTAGCCTGCTGGATCAGCAGCCTGACAACAAATTGCAAGCCTATGGGGTGGATAGCTTTGCGGCTAATGAAATAGCTGCACCGCTAATCAGCGGCTGCGTGGCCTGGCTGGAGTGCCGCATCATTCCAGAACCGCATATTCAGGACAGCTATGATTTATTCCTGGCTGATGTCGTGGCAGCGCATGCCGATAGCCGGGTGTTCAGCGAAGGCCGCTGGCATTTTGATGGCCATGATGACTTGCGCACCCTGCACCATGTTGCAGGCGGCTTTTTCTTCTCCCCAGACGATGGCGTGGCCGTACAACGCTAGGCCAGTTACCAGCCTTATAAAGCCTTCACGCTGGCAATGGTCCAGTGCTGCTTTTCCTTGTCGCGGGTTTGGGAGCAGCCCAAAGCTACGGCTTCATCGCCTGGCTTGAGTGTATGCTTGGTGTGATCCGCGGTTTGCACCCCCATAAACCAGCGATCCAGCCACACTTCCACCACGGTATCTGCCTCGCTCTTAAGCAGAATGAGCTTGCCGTCATTGGCCAGGCATTCCGAGCTGTCATCTTCAATCAAACCAACTTGGCTATTCACGCTTTCTGCTGCTGACAGATGAGTCGCCAGGCATAACAGCCCAGCCATTAAGTAATAACGCATGCTTTCTCCAATGTTTTAGCTAGGGCTTTCCCACCCCAGCAGACGGCTAGCCTGCCAAATAGGCTAGGCAAGCCTAGGCCGTTGTATACTTTATAAGCTTAATCATTTTCAGGGTATGTATGCGTATCGCCAATAACACTGCCGAACTGATCGGCAACACCCCTTTGGTCAAACTCAATCGCAGTGCCGCCGAGATAGACCCGGCCACGACCATAGCCTGCAAACTGGAATATTTCAACCCAGCGCATAGCGTTAAGGACAGAATTGCCGTCGCCATCCTCGATGATCTTGAAGCTAGCGGCAAAATCCAAGCTGACTCCATCATTCTCGAAGCCACCAGTGGCAATACCGGCATTGGTCTTGCCATGGTCTGTGCCGCACGCGGCATCAAGTGTGCTTTTGTCATGCCGGAAACTATGAGCCGCGAGAGAAAATTATTGCTCAAGGCCTATGGTGCTGAGTTGATACTGACGCCTGGTCCTGATGGCATGCCAGGCGCTATTGCCAAAGCCGAAGCCCTGGCTGCCAGTGATACGCGCTATATTCTGGCGCAACAATTTGCCAATCCGGCCAATCCAGACATACACCGCCGTACTACCGCAGAAGAAATCTGGCGTGATACCGATGGGCTGGTAGATATCGTCATTAGTGGCATAGGGACTGGCGGCACGATTACTGGCGTGGGCGAAGTGCTCAAGGCGCGCAAGCCTGGCGTGCAGATCATCGCAGTGGAGCCAGACGCCAGCCCGGTATTATCCGGCGGCGAGCGTGGCCCTCACCCCCTACAGGGCATAGGTGCAGGCTTTATCCCTACTATTCTCAATACCGCTATTTACGACGAGATCATCCGGGTTAAAAACGAGGATGCCTTGCAGACTGCCAGAAATATGGCACAACAGGATGGTCTCTTAGTGGGGATATCCTCTGGTGCAGCAACCTGGGCCGCCCTACAAGTTGCGCAGCGGCCCGAGAACCATGGCAAGCTTATCGTGGTCATTATTCCATCATTCGGTGAACGCTACTTATCCACTGTTCTCTTTAACGAGCTTGAGGTCTGATGCCTGACTTTTTAGGCCTGAAACCTAATATCAGACACTATCTGGCGGATTTTGCATGAAAAAACGGCGCCACGCCCATAGTAAGAAAATCGGGCTGCCCCCAGGCAGCCTGGTGCATACAGGTGAAGTTAAAACCCCGGAAGTGACCATGTCGCTGTTCCGCTACAACGCGGAACGCCTGGAAGAAAAAATCATCACCTCACTGGATGAAATAGCGGGCCCATCTGGGGAAGATATCCTCTGGCTCAATGTGCATGGTTTACATGACCCCAAGCTCATGGCCAGCATAGGCTTGAAATTCCAGCTGCACCCTTTGGTTCTGGAAGATATCCTCAATACCGATCAGCGCCCCAAGGCTGATGCTTACGACGATTACCTGTTTCTGGTGACACGCTTTTTCAGCTATGACTCGGAGCAGATGGCCATTAATTCTGAGCAGATCAGTCTGATTCTGGGTGAACGCTTTGTCCTGTCGTTCCAGGAGCGGCCAACTGGCTCATTTGACCCAGTGCGCGAGCGCCTGCGCGCCAACAAAGGCCTGCTGCGCAAGTCAGGCCCGGATGTACTGGCATATGCATTGCTGGATATGGTTGTGGACAAGTATTTTGTCATGCTGGAGCAGATCAGTGATGACTGTGAAAAGCTGGAAGAACAACTACTGCACAAACCTACCGATGCCGTGTTGCAGAGCATCCATAAACTCAAGCGCGAAACCATGGATTTACGCCGTGCGGTATGGCCGCTACGCGAGATCATCAATAACCTGATCCGCAATGAATTCGGCTTCTTCCAGGAAGCCACCATCCTGTATCTACGTGATGTCTACGATCACAGCATACATTTCATAGAGTCACTGGAATCCCTGCGTGACCTACTCGCGGGCATGCTGGATATTTATCTTTCCAGCATCAGCAACCAGGTCAATAAAGAAGTACGCCTGCTGACCGTGGTGACCATGCTGTTCATGCCAGCCACACTCATCTCGGGTATCTTCGGCATGAACTTCGCGCATATGCTTGCTGGATGATGGCTGGGGGTTCTGGTTTGCACTACTCATGATGCTAGTGGTTGCTGGCGGCATGGGTTTGCATTTCTGGCGCAGGCAATGGCTAAGCCAGCATTAGCTGGCTCAACAAGTGTGTATTTAGCACTATGGTTTAATCAGCGCAGCATACTTCGCTTGTATTTTTGCCACTTTGGGCGCTGCCACAGCTAGGCAGTAGGGCTGCCCTGGGTTCTTGGCAAAATACTGCTGGTGGTAATCCTCGGCGGGGAAAAATTCCACGGCTGCTAATACCTGAGTGACTGGCGCTGCTCCAAAGGTATTTTCACGGCGGTAGTTATCCAGCAAGGCATTGACCGTGTCTTTCTGCGCCTCATCCTGATAAAACACTGCGGAGCGATATTGCGTGCCTACATCATTGCCCTGACGGTTAGGCGTAGTTGGGTCATGTGAGAGAAAGAAAATCTCCAATAAAGCCGCATAGCTGATCTGCTGCGGGTCAAAGCTGATCTGTATGGCTTCTGCATGCCCAGTCTCACCCGTGCATACCTGCTTGTAGTTGGGCTGATCTACGTGGCCCCCTATATAGCCTGAAACCACCGCATTCACGCCTTTAAGTTGGGAAAACACTGGCTCCAGGCACCAGAAACAGCCACCCGCCAGCACCGCAATTTCATTGCTCATATCACTGCACTCCCAAAGAATTTAATAGCAGGGCTAGTAATAGCACTGCTTTCACAGCAGAACTTTAATAATAGAACTATAAGGTAATCACCACGCAAATCAGCGCTTAGCTGCATGGCTATTCACTTCATAATAGAGTTTCAAGCTCTATCTTTAATCAAGACGAATCAGACAACATGGCGCGTATTGCAGTTTTCAATCAAAAGGGCGGAGTTGCCAAAACCACCACAGTGCTTAATCTGGCGGCGGCAATGGAACGCACAGGTAAACATGCTTGATGATAGATATGGATCCTCAGGCGCATTTGACGCAGATTCATGGTCAGCATCCGGAAACTGCCAAGCAAAGCTTGTTTGGCTTTTATCAGGATGATAAACCGCTGTACCACCTTGAAGTGGAATGGCCAGGCATAGGTCAACTGATACCCTCGCACAAAGAACTAATCAAAGTTGACTCCATCTTTGGTAAAGGTCCAGCCGTACTCAATAAACTAAAAGTTGGGCTGGATATTGCGGACAAACTCTATATTGGCCGCCATACCTTGATCGATTGCTGCCCGTATCTTGGCGTACTTTCGCTCAACGCCATCTTTGCCGCCGACTTGATGATCATCCCTATTTCTTCGGATTATCTTTCCTTACAGGGCGCGAAAAAGGTTGAGCAGACTCTGACAGCCATTGAACCAGTACTAAAACGCCCTATACACAGGCGTTACCTGCTGACTCGTTTCGACCGTAGAAGAAGCATGACGTTCGAAGTACAGAAAAAAGCCAAACAGCTATTTGGCGAGCAGGTATTGGATACCGTGATTTCGGAAAACGTAGCCATTGCGGAAAGCCCAGAAAAGGGCAAGGACGTGTTTAGTCATCAGCCGAATAGCGCAGGCGCCAATGATTATTTTGCTTTGCTTATGGCGCTTGCTAGAGATGGTTGGATTTAAGTAGAAATATCAATTAAAAACCACAGCGCAAAAATACAAAAAGCTTTCCTAAGGAAAGCTTTTTTAATATCTACTACGCTGCTTTGACAAAGAAAAAAGCCCGCTAGAAACTAGCGGACTTTTCCTGAA
>NZ_BAMT01000011.1 GCF_000617925.1 Methylobacillus glycogenes JCM 2850 | reverse complement strand
TTTCTAGCTCAACAGGTCACGAGCGATCATTTTAATCTCTTCGAAAAGGATATTGCGGCATATATCCGTAGTAACGACTCCGCCGTTCATGAAACAGCATGCATACCTCTATTTCTCCACTATCAGAAGATTCGGCGGATTGATGATCACCAGATTCGTCTTTCTCTAATTAACCGTTTCATGGCCGAGTTCCGAGCACTGGCGCAAGCAAACACTTCAACAGCGCTCTTGAGCTTGATGATTTACGTATTCGATAAGGTCAGTCAGGATATGGGCGTGGTGCCTCCAAATGGTTGGAGTCTTGATGACCTACTGAATTTTCTGGAGCATATACCTGTCGGCATGAAACGATGGACATGGGAGGATGAGGGACGCACGAGAGGAGCTAAGCCTGTCAAATGGCTGGTTGAAAACGAATACCATGTTCAGAATCTACTGTATATACTACTGGCGCCAACCTTCAATAATATCGCAGACGAAGTAAACCTCTCACCCGTAGGCCAGAAGAATCCGCGCATTGATCTCTACCTGCCTTCATTACATACCATCATCGAGGTTAAGTACCGGAAAGATACAAAGAAGTCATTCTCAGTATTGATCGGCGAGATCGGTGAAGATGCCTCACTCTACCGCGCTGATACGAAATATCAGGATGCGCGAATCGTCAGCTTTCTTTGGGATTGCACTCGCTCGACGCAGGAACACGCAAAGTTCAAGGAGGGCGTCTTGAAAATTAACGGCATTAACGGATGTGTAGTTGTCAGTGCGTCATCAACCATGGATAAACTCTGATGACATAAACATAGAACGTAAACATATCTAGACTACTCCCGACTCATCTCTACCAAAACATGCTCACTCCACGGCACATTTAGCTCGGCGATGCCCTATCCGAAAGACGAGCGTAAACTTGGCTACCCAACCACTTGGACACCAGCTCCCGCATCTCTGGCTTGCCCATGTAATCAGTGAACAGCTCTTCGTTCAGCTCCATGCGTTCGATGAACAGTGACTCAAGGACCTGTCGAAACACGAGCTGGAACTTGTCGAGGGAGTTGACCCCCGCTGCCTTTTGTAATGACTCGTTCTGGCTTGCGGCTTCGGCAATCTGATCAAAGAACAATTGATCTGCATCATTCAATTCGCCGCCGAAGCGCTGATTGATGATGTCGATCAGGCGTGACAGGGAAACGGGTTCCTCACGCACCATGCCTGATCCCACATCTCGCGGGCCGTCGAGCGGTTTGGCATATCCCTCATTGAGACTGATAGAGCCTTCGCTGATTTTCTGCAAGCGGTAGTAATCGAGTTCGACTTCTTCGTCGAACTGATAGCCCGGCCCACTCTTGCGCTTAGGCAGCTTCAACGCGAGGTGCCGCAGGTACGTAAAGAGTTTTTCCAAATCGCTGTCTTGATAGGGGATCACCTGACTCAAGAAGCTGTAAAGATTACGAAAGGCTTGTAGTTTGCCGCGCCAAAGCTCGGCTTCTGCCTCCTCCGTGTTCTGCAACTGCACGAAGCGCGCGACTGCCTGATCGAGAATCGCGTTCATCATCTTGTGATCGTTGAGACTTTGGCGGCGCTTTGGCGCGAAAAACACGCGCGCGAACTCAGCCACCTCGGTCTGCAGGTACACGCCAGACGCATCAAGCTCAGCTTTGACCTCGTAGAGCTTGTCGGGATCGACTTGCTCGCCCATGACTGAGCCATCGTAGTACTGGCGGAAAGACTCCTGGATCTCGCCGGGCTCATTGACAAAGTCGAGCACGAAAGTGTCGTCCTTAAGCGGATGGGTACGGTTCAAGCGCGACAGAGTCTGCACCGCCTGAATACCCGCCAGGCGCTTGTCCACATACATCGTGTGCAGCAAAGGCTGATCGAAGCCGGTCTGGTATTTCTCGGCCACCAACAGAACGCGGAAATCCGGCTTGGCGAAGGTGTCGGGCAGCTCTTTCTCTTTTAGGCCACCATTCATCTCAACCTCTGTGTACGACTTCTCTGGAATCTTGTCGTCCTCCACTGCGCCTGAGAATGCCACCAAGCTCTTGATCGGATAGCCCTTCTCCTGGATGTAGCGGTCGAACTCCTGTTTATAGCGCACGGCCTCCAGCCTTGACCCAGTCACTACCATCGCCTTGGCATGCCCGCCAATCTTGTGTCGAGTGAAGTGTTGGAAGTGTTCGACCATCACCTCCGTTTTCTGGCCGATGTTGTGCGGATGGAGGCGCATGAAGCGGGCCAGCGCCTTGGCGGCTTTCTTGCGTTCAACATTGGGGTCTTCCTCGGCCTTCTTGATCAGCTTGTAGTAGGTCTTGTAGGTAACGTAGCTTTTGAGCACGTCCTCGATGAAACCCTCCTCAATAGCCTGGCGCATGGTGTAACGGTGGGATGGCTCGCCATTGCGGCCGAAGATCGCCAGCGTCTTGTGCTTGGGCGTAGCGGTGAAGGCGAAGAAACTCATGTTCGGTTGATGGCCCCTCTTGGCCATGGAGCGAAACAGTCGCTCCAGTTCGACTTCGTCTTCCTCCTCGGCCATCTCTTGTGCCTTGCGGCGCAGCTCGGCACCGCCCAGCACGCCCTTGAGTTCGGTTGCTGTCTCGCCCGACTGCGAGCTGTGTGCCTCGTCGATGATCACCGCATACTTGCGCGCTGGTAAATGACTCTTGCCGCCTTCGCCGCGCTCCTCGCTCAACTTGGCTAGCTGTCCAGACACGAATGGAAATTTCTGCAGCGTGGTAATGATGATCGGAACGCCATCTTCAAGAGCCTCTGCGAGCTGGCGCGAGTCTTCGTCGATTTTTTGCACCACACCCTGGCGGTGATCAAACTGGTAGATGGTGTTCTGCAATTGACGGTCCAGCACCACGCGGTCGGTGATCACTACCACGCTGTCAAACAGCCGCTCGTCGCGTTCGTTATGCAAGCTGGAAAGGCGATGCGCCAGCCAGGCAATGGTATTGCTCTTGCCACTGCCAGCCGAATGCTCCACCAGATAGTTATGTCCAGCCCCCTCGGTGGCTGCAGCCGAAACCATTTCGCGCACTGCTTGTAACTGGTGGTAGCGCGGGAAGACCAAGCTTTCCTTGCGTACCTTTTTGCCATCATCTGTGACTTTTTCTTCAATGTTCAGGTGCAAAAAGCGGGCAAGTAGGTCAAGCAAACTGTCGCGCTGTAGAACCTCTTCCCACAAATACGCTGTTTTGTAGTTGCGAGCGTCCGGGTCGGGCGGGTTGCCCGCACCACCATTAAAACCTCGATTGAACGGCAGGAAATAGGTGGAGGTCCCGGACAAACGAGTGGCCATGTGCGCTTCTTCGGTATCAACAGCGAAGTGCACCAGCGCGCGCTTAGTGAACTCAAAGATTGGTTCACGCGGATCGCGGTCGTGGCGGTACTGGTAGATGGCATTCGCCGCCGTCTGGCCGCTCAAGGGATTCTTGAGTTCCAGAGTCACCACCGGAATACCGTTGACCGACAACACCACGTCCAGCGACTTTTCAGACTTCAGGCTGAAATGCAATTGGCGGGTCAGTCCCAGCCGATTTGCCCTGTAACGCGCCTCCAGCTCAGGATTCAGGCCGTGGGCCGGGCGGAAAAAGGCAATTCGCAGCGTCTTGCCAAAACACTTGAAGCCATGGCGCAACGTGGCCAGCGCGCCATGAGTATCCAGCCATTTACACAGTGATTCCAGCACCCGCCCACCGGTCTGTTCGCCGTGTAGCGCCTCCAGCTTTTCCCACACCTTGGTTTGGGTAGCACGGATGAAGGCTAGCGCCTCATCGGGGAAGATGGCGCGCTCGCGGTCAAAGCCTTTAGCGTCAACAAGGGTGTAGCCCTCGCCCAACAATACCTTCTCGATGGCGGTTTCGAATGCGGCTTCACCGGTGCGTTTCATCGTTATCCCCTGGCTTGTTCGATATACTTAGGAAGTAATTGTTTTAGTACGAAGCAGAACTCTCGCAATCGGCCATTTTTGTCGCGACTCTCAATATTGGCTAATGCGACTCTTGCATCCGCAATGGTCAGAGGTCGAGCCCGAGACCTTGGGCCAAAACCAAAGAAGCCGTCAATCCTTGCCTTTCTTAGCTGACGCAGTGAGTCAGCATCCAGCTGAAGTGCCGCAATAGTTGCCGTCGCACCCTCATGGTCGTCCGGGTTAGGATGTACATGACCACTCCAAGCGAAACGAAAGCGTCGTTCGCATTCAGCAGACAAGGGTGATACGAATCGTTGCTCGTCCCACCAACTTGCCTTGATCGGTGCGCCGTATCCGTGCGAAGTATCCCCGCCGTCGACTGGAAAACAGGCAACAACATTTCTGTATTCAACATCTTCCCATTCCGAACATTCGCACTGCGGCTTGACATGCTCGACGTGGGACGAATCGCTGTCGATGGACCGCCCCGTATAGGCACAAAGCCAGCCTTGTTCCTCAAGCAGCTTTGACTTCAGGGAATCGTGTGCCTCTGTGCCCAGCAAGTCCCGATAGGTATGATTGAATTCCTGATTCGCGTCTCGCCACGCAGTGAGCTCCTGCGGGGCGTGAGCTTTTGTGATTCTTCTCATTAAGACCTCAACAACGCAAACCGGTCCAGCAGTGCAAGAGCCTCCTGCAGATCAGGAAAATCGCCGATATCGGCTCGTAGTTGTTCGGCAAGCTCTTGCGCCTTTTCCAAGCTGTCTTCATCAATCGCAAGATATATCGCCGAGAGACGCTGTTCAGTCTCGTAATCACGGGCCGGCACTCCCATGATGTTCTGTAGAATCCAACTGCTGTCCATGCCAAAGGACTGCGATGCGTCCGCAAGGACGACTCTTCTGGCATCGTCATGATGTAAAAGACGCAATTTCTCAGGTCGAACTTGACCAATTACTTGCGGCGAATGCGTGGTGACAATGAATTGGCATCCAGCGAAAGTGCTCTGGAGAAATCTCAGTACTCGACGTTGCCAGCTTGGATGCAGGTGCAGCTCGATCTCGTCGATCAGTACCAGCGCCGCCCCTTCGGCGATGGGGTTGTCACTATCGGGGTTGGCTATGGCCAGGCGCCGAGTGAGATCGAACACAAGGCTAGCAGGCCGCGCTCACCGTCGGAAAGTTGCTCCAAGAACAACACCTGACCACTCTTCATAACACTGAATCGTGGCGGTCGACCTTCGTGAAGCTTTAGGTTGCTGACCTCAGGCAAGAAGGTCTTTATCGCCTGCTCCAACTGCAGAAATAGGCGGTCTTTATCTGCTGCAGAGGCCTCCGCAACTACAACCCGATACCAGTTGGCGAAATCGTTCAACGACACTTCCAGTTGGTTGAGCGACTTGTCATAGGCAGAAGCGGCATCAATTTTCTTTATTTTAGGGAGCGTAGGCGGTAGTCGAGACAAGAATCGCGATGTGCTATAGAAAACCGCAAGAGGCTGCTTAGGCCCCCCCCTCAGTGTAGTAACCAGCTCATCTGCTTTAGTCGCCGTATCATTGGGCAGTATGCGCACTGCAGCGATGTCCGAAGCCTGATCAAGCTGAATCTCAAGGAGCCGAATTTCGTCGTTGATGTCTTGCTCTTCCTTCGAACCTTTCTTCGTCTCGCGTATGGCAAAGCGCAGCTCATCGCGGCGTTTTATCAAGGTCTCTGCTTTGTCAGCTTCCAGCGGCGCTGCGCGAGTGAGATCAACAATGACAAATGCGGCGTCTAATGCGAGCGTGGTGGACATTGAGAGTCCGAGCTTGCCCGACTGCACGTCGGTGTCGCTCAATCCGAGTGGTGACTCCCTTGAAACTGTGAAATTGGGTAGAGCCAGCGACATTGCAGTCGTCAACGCCTTCAATACGCCGGACTTGCCGACACCATTGACACCAGCAATCACCGTCAAGTCATCCGCAAAATCGAGATCGATCTGCTCAAAGCCCCGGAAGTTAGCGAGAGTAAGTTTCTTCAACTTCACTCAGTCATCTCCTGCAGCGGGATCTGACCGATAACGGCAGCAGTAATCAGTGCAGCGCGACGTTCATTAGCGAGAGTGATCGACAACTGCAAGCTCTCTCGCAGCGCGTTCGCCTTGCGTTGATCCACCTTGACGGCGCGAACGATAGCAGCCTGCTCATCATGTGGCGGGACAGGTAGCCGCATTTCAAAAAAGTTCTCAGGGTACAGGCGCAAGCGAGAGGACCAGACGCCCTTTGACCATCGGCTCACTTCCGCCACAAAAGGCAGCGAACGGCACAACAGATCGACGTACTCGGGCAGCAGCTCGCCTTTCGACGTATAGACGTGATAATCAGGACTAACGATGCCTGCCAAGGGGCTAATACCCATCGCGCCCATCCAGGCCCACAGGGTGTTGATGGCAAGGTCACCAGGCATACAGCGCTTGTAACCCGCCTTGTCGTCGGCCTCGAACATATACACGTCCTTCTCGGAGCGTGAGGTAACGCCTGTGATATGGGATACGGTAAGCAGTTCTTCTGATCCATCGTCCGAACGTTCATCGCGAACCATGAAAAGATTCTTGGCGCGCTCCACGCGCCAATGTGCCGGAATCTCTCCCAGCCATTCCTGGCAAGAGGGTTTGAGCGGCACGTTTTGGTCGAGGCCGCGGGTGACGAAGCGGCTTATAAGGGCAGCACGCTTTTCCTCCAGCAAAGCTAGCATCAATTCCTTCTCGGCTATCAGGCCGTCGATGCGGGCTATTTCTCGGTCTAGGTAGATTGCAATTCGGCTTTGCTCATCAGGATTCGTTGGGCATGGCAATGCCAAGTTTTTTAGGAATTCGCCATCAACATGTGGAATTCCCATACCATTTGTAAATGTCTTCAGAACAGGTTCAACAGCTTTACAAATCCAAAAAAGAAACTGCCGATCAAACTGCAGAGGTGTGACGAGTGCGGTAGTGGAGGAAACAGCACCACGTTTAGCTTTCAGAAACTCGCCCGCATTTGAACCATCCCATAACAATAAGACATCGTTATTCTCTGCAGTAAGCATTCCCTGTGCAGGTACATATTGGGAAGCTTCCGTATCACCACGTAAATACTCCATTGAAAGATAGGGGAGAGCATCGACAGCAACATCCTCCTCTTCTTTTGTAGGTAAGCGCCCTTTAGATGTAGCTGCAATGTACCTAAACCTTACTTCACGCCAGTGGCTTGGCAGAGAGGATGCAATGCTGATTGGATTCACTCTGTCACCTCGTGCAACAAATCAAGAATCCGCTGCTCCACACCAGCCAGTTCCGCATCGATCTCGTGTAACGGACGCGGCGGCTGGTACTGGAAGAACACGCGGTTGAAATTGATTTCGTAACCGACCTTGCCAATGCCGCCATCCAGCTCATCCATCGTCTCGCGGTCGATCCAGGCATCGGCAACGTAGGGCCGCACCTCGCGCAGCACGTAGCTGACGATGTCCTCCTTTAGCGGGATGTTCTCGGTATCCTTGAGTGCCGGGTCGGGTTCGTATTCCACTAGGCTTTGCCTTCGGTGTGCAGCCCGAGCAGCGCATACAGCTCACCGGCATTCATCGTCGGCAGCGTCTGCTGCGGGAACAACTCCGAGCCGATGGCAACGTCGCCCTTTTTGTGGCGCTTGGCAATGACGGGCGCGGCTTCTGAGTCTGTGGTGGTAAAGCAGTCGCGGAAGATTTTCTTCTGCGCCGTACCCTTGGCACCCTTGGCCCAGCTTTCGACCTCTTTGGGCAGGGTCTTGAAGACCTGCTGCACGGTGTCCCAGGTTTCGTTCCAGTCCAATAGCGGTTCGCTGCCGAGTGTGTCCTGCACAGCCTGCAGGGCGTCGTACAGTTCGGGGCAGGTGTTGAGGAAGCGCTCGCGCGCCTCGTCGGTAATCTCGAAGCGCAGTCGCAATGGGCGCAGCACGGTGATGCGGCGGTAGCCGAAGTCGGTGTTGTCGAACACGCGGCTGGTCTTGTTGTTCTCCATGGCGCCGTGTTCGCGGGTAACGGCATCTAGCGCAACTTGGTCGAGGTAGCGGCGCTTGTCACCGAGGCTGCGCTTCATCGGTGTGTAGCGCTCGCGGGCGTCGATGAGCTGGATCTTGCCCTTGCGGTGCGCGGCTTTGCGGTTGGTGACCACCCAGATGAAGGTGCCAATACCGGTGTTGTAGAACATCTGCTCGGGCAAAGCGACTATGGCTTCAAGCTGGTCGCGCTCGATTATCCAGCGGCGGATGTCACTCTCGCCACTGCCGGCGCCGCCGGTGAACAGCGGTGAGCCGTTGAAGACAACAGCGGTGCGCGAGCCGGGCTTGTCGCGATCACCGGCTTTGTAGTCCTGGAACTTGCTCATCATGTAGAGCAGGAATAACAGGGCGCCGTCGTTAATGCGCGGCAGCTTGCCGCTATAGCCACGGAAGTTGGGCCAGCGGTCGATGATCTTTTTCTCTGCTTTCCAGTCCACGCCGAAGGGCGGGTTGGCCAGTAGGTAGTCGAAGCGATGGTCGGGAAACGGATCGTCGGTGAGGGTGTTGCCCAGCACCACCTGACCATCCTTGTGGCCCTTGATCAAGAGGTCAGAGGCAGCCACTGCGTAAGAGCGAGGGTTGTAGTCCTGCCCGAACACCTTGACCGTGGCTTGATCATTGTGAGCGCGAATCCAGTTCTGCGCCTCGGCCAGCATACCGCCGGTGCCGCAAGCGGGGTCACAGATGGTGACAATGACGCCTGCCTGGGTGAGCACGTTGGTATCGGGCTCCAGAAGCAGATTGACCATCAGCTGGATGACTTCACGCGGGGTGAAGTGATCGCCTGCCGTTTCGTTTGCGGCTTCGTTGAAGCGCCGGATCAGGTCCTCGAACACCAGCCCCATGGTGATGTTGTCGACTCGCCTGGGATGGAGGTCGATCTCCGCGAACTGAGAGACCACCTGATACAGGCGGTTGGACTCTTCGAGCTTCTCGATTTCTTTGTCGAATTCGAAGCGCTCGAAAATCTTGCGGATATTTTCGGAGAAGCCGTTGATGTAATCGGCCAAGTGCCGACCGATGTTGTCTGGGTCACCCTTGAGCTTGTAGAAGTCGAGCTGACTGTGGTTGTGGAAGCCCAGCGGGGTGCCATCCTCATCCTTGGCCAGGTTGTTGAGGATGGCGTCGATGTTCGGGATATTCTTTGCCTTGAGTTGCTCGTATTGCTTGAGCACTGCCTCCTTGCTCGGCGCCAGCACGGCATCGAAGCGGCACAGCACAGTGAGCGGCAGCATGACGCGCTCATATTGTGGCGGACGGTAGGGGCCGCGCAGCAGGTCGGCTACCGACCAGATGAAATTGACGAGCTGTTGAAAGTTATTAGTCATAATTAGCTTAATTATAACTTTTGAAAAGAATTTTTTTGACCTTCTTACGCATCTGGCAAACATTTTTCTGAATCGCTCCCATTTTCTGAACAGTTCTAAAGTTCTGAATTAGGGAGGTTGACGAGGATTAATGAGTAAGCAAAGCAGCTAAAACTTATGAACGCTTACATTCATGACGAGTTGAGAGTTAAATAATTAGCTTATTAATGCGGCCCCTAATGATTCATTCAATGCGGTATGGCTTATGCAGATTGGCTACAATAGCTCTTTACCTTTAGCAGGAGCCCCATCAAACGCAACCAAGTCAGGATGACTAGGAGCACTCAGGTCACACATGGCAATCATCTCTTTCAGGGTTGGTGACTTTCTCTCTTGGCTACAATTTACTGTTGCAACAAGACTTCCATTATTGATTTCTATAGTGATTGGCGTCCCTAAGGAAATCCCCATGTGATGAGCCAAGTTATCTGGTACAGGGATGACTAGCTCATCACCGATCTTTTTCACATTAGTTTTCATTGTCGCTCCTTCACACTGACGTTAATTGTCTCATTTCCACACATTGGTCATGCTGCTTAACCTGGGTAGTATTTGATGTCTAAGATACCCTCATTGATCCATTGTTCTCTGCCATAAACATAGCGGGGAAATTCAATATCCAATGTAGTCTCTTGCTTCAGAAGGCGTTGGACCAAATCGACTAGCTTGTGCATATCATCCGCATTCCGCACTTCTATTGGTGCAACAATATCTACCCCACGTGCTTCCTCAAAAACATTGACATTAATTGAGGGATGTATCGTAAAGCTGGCCTCCTTCCACAAACGTTTCCTCTGTGTTTCTGCTTCTTCAAGCCAATTGATATTTTTATCTGCCTGGGATACTTCAACTGCTATGTTGGCGGCTTTTTCTTCTATCCGCTCACGATATTCATGACGCGGATGTTGCCAGAACACTGAGATACGTATCTCACCCAAGATGAGCTCCACACCGTTCCACCAAGAGAGTCCACCTTCCATGAGATGCTCGTACTGAAGCCATACCATAATGCCATCAACGAATGGCGTACCACGCTTGTTCTGATGGTACTGCTTAGCTAAACGGCGTCTGCGCTCGACCTGTTTATTTTTCATGGTATGTCCTGATGGATCAATTTGATCTTTATTTGTTTATGCAGCCATTTTTTTGCTCTTTTCAGCGTCTTTAAATCATAGGCGTTATAAACCACACTTTCTGTGAACCAAAAGGTGTTCCTGAACAGCCTATGCTTGGCAAAGAAGCTGCATATGCGCTCAGTATCCTCGGCAAATAACTTGGGGCCGCAAATGCCTGCATACACCGATTGCACATCCATGCCATCGTAGCTCCGGAAGATCATTAATATCCTGGAGAGCTCAGTGAGGTTCTTTTCTTCTGCGTTCCCTTGCAGGCCTAGCGGTAGTTGCTGGTATACATTCAGAGCCTGGTTATGCTTAAGAGATTGACCCAGAATGTTCTGTGCATGAAATAGCGGCTCTAGTAACTTTGCACCGTCATCGCGAGTCGGGCAACTGGTTAAGTCTTGCCCACATGTCTGACAGTTGCTGATAGACGCGCTTTCCTTTGCTTTTACGATCGCCTGATCCAGGTCCATGTAGGTATGGCAATGGGGGCATTTTTCCTCCATCAGGCGTTGATGCTTGGCACAGATGTATGTCCATGCCAGGCGCCAAGTTTTGCGGATATGAGGTATTTGGTCTTCACTTAAGCAATCCGGGCAATAGCGATAGATGGGGCGTTGTCCAAAGATATCAGTGCTCAGACATATAGTCTCTGGGTGAGCAAGATTGGAGTTGGCATCCCAGGCACTGGCTTGTAAAGCCTTGCTGGAGACATCGTTCAAGGTGTTAGCTATTTTCTGGAAATTCACCAGGCTGGGGGCGATATCGGCCCAAGTGACAGATTGTTTCAGCTTCCAGCTTTTGCGAAGCTGTTCCTTGGATAATCGACCTGATGCAATACATCGCCATACCCATGAGCTGAATACCTCACCAGCAACGATGTCAGGCAACCCAAGTAGTTTTTGTTGATCAATCTGCCAAGCCTCTCCACGACGGCTGAGTTCTGATTTCACTTGTTGCGCTAGCACCATAACGTTTGTGCGGCTCACCATGATCAAAACTCCAATACCAGTTGCTGCCCCAGGGATGTGCAATGATGCGGCTTACCTGAAATACGCCATAATCGTTGCAAGTATTGTTCATAGGCATGAGACAGGAAGCTCAGCTCGGGCTGCACAATGCTGGAGCGGAAGTAGTGATCTAGTGGCGCAAAGAGTTGATGACACTCAACCGCGGTAAAACGAGGACCAAACTTGTGTTGCAAGTGCTGCTGCAATGCCTGCCCCAAGGCATGCGGCCACTCTTGCAATACCTCAAATGTTTTTTCTACCATGGACTCTAACAAAACAGAGTCAGGTTTCTTTCTGCCATGCCCAACGCCATATCGCCCGATGTTTTCCAGGCAATGGCCAAGAAACCAGACTGTTTTGCATAATCCATCTACGCTTAAGCCTGCCAGCCTTTCAACAACGGGGTGAAGTGCCAAAACATTTGCCAAGTAATGTGATTTCCCCTCAAGACGATAGGCAATCAGGCTGGACAGCGATGCAGTATGAGAAACCTCTAAAGGAGCTTCAATATTTGCAAGACTTTGCTTGCAGCCGCAATAGTCGGGGCGGCGGCGATTCCATTTCAAACGCTTTTGGCAGTTCGGGCATGTTTCAATTAATCTGATCTTGTGCTTGGCACAGACAGCGTAAAAGCTCAGATTCCAGATGCCGCGCAGATAAGGCTGCTCAACCATACAGGCTGGGCAGATTTTGGAACGGCGCGGGGTGACAAACATGGATTTACTAATCCATTCTGAGCCGACCCACCAACGTGGCTCACCCTGCTGCCATTGCTCGATACCAGACAGCTGTTGTACTGCTTCTACTGTATTGAGGGTCATATAAGCCAAATTCGGTATATCGGTAATGAGCATGTTGCGAGTGCCACCAAGCAACTTGTACATAAGCTCATCTGGCCCCAGTAAACGGTTCTTAAGGGAGACACGCATCATGAAGCCACTCAGCAATTCGTCATGATAGGGTCTTACCCGATGCAACAGCCTGTGGGTGGAGTTCATAAGAATGGGTTCTCCACAGCACAGAATCGGTTAAAAAATGCATTGGCAAGATGCTTGGTTGAGATGGATGCGCTATTTGCATTAGCCGCCAGGAAAACCGCCTCAGCTAATAGATCCTTGAGTAAACGGAAATTACCCTTCGATGCCTGGTATAGCTTCAAGGCAGTACTTTGGTCGGTGAGTTGAGATTGCTCCTCTAAAGGAATTGCTTCTTCAAGCGCCTTTAACAATCCTATGAATCTGCTATCAAATTCAAACTCTTGTAGCTGCAGCAAGCCGCTCCAGCGCGTTTTTGCCTGCGCATCTTCCTCATAAACTTTCATCAGTCCTGGAGTGCCGGTAAAAATGAAGGCCACATGCAAGTCGTCATATAACCTTTTAATGGCATCCCCTAATGCACCCCCCATGCGATCCTGAACGCGTTTGGCTTTGGTGTTGAGCCAGAGGTGCTGCGCCTCGTCAAACATGATGGCTACCGTGCCACACTGCGGCAGAGCATCTACCAAGTAATCCCGCAGGTCATCATTTTTGCGGTAGTGCAAAAGATCGGGATCCTGACCTAATTGCAAAATCAGACTAAGTAATATGGTGGACCAGACGGGAGTACCTCGAAGCTGAGACTCAACACCGGGGTATATCTGCTAGATTGCGTTTCCTGTGGTGGATATCGATAATAAATATCGTCCAGGATAAAGCTCTTCCCGACACCACCACTGCCCAGTATCCAGAGACCACCAGGTTTGCGCGTATGCTTTGCGCGGGCCAGTATGTTATCAATAAATTTACGAGCTTGATTAAACCCCTCCACATTGACCTTCACCTGACGAACAAAATCTGCCTTTTGAGCTGGTGTCCCATCCAATGCCTGAATCCTGGTCAACGACAGGGGAGTAACTTGAGTTGATGACCGCAACTCTACGTTATCGAATAGGGTGGCATTTTGCATTATTCACCCAGGTATAACTTGGCACTGCCGTGAAGGGGCTCTCGTCGGACTTACTACTAGCCGGTTGAGCGTTCTGAGTATTCTGAAATGGCGTTTTGGTAGATCGTGCCTCACCATCCAGTACCGCGTTGGAGTTAATACCAGCTATACGTGCGAGCTGCTTTTTTTGGTGCGTTGATTTTGCATCAATATCCTCACTGACTTTCTGTTCAATACGCTGACGGGTATCGAATAATAGATCTAGGGAGTTATTGCGGCTGAAATGTAGCCTTGCTTCATGGCGAATGTATTTATGCTGGAATAACGATAGTCCGTTGGCATAATCTGGCCGAGTACAATACACAGGAACATACCCCCCAGTTCCAGGATCCTTGACGTGAATAGTCCCAAGATTATCTGGCGTCACAACAAAATCCACTTCAACACCTTTGCCAAATCGATCTACCATGCGCTGCAAATTATCGTCCGCGTAATGCAAACCTAAGAACTGCACGCCTTCGTTTCTCAAAGTACCTGAATAGCGATCACCTAGAATGGTATTCAGCCTCTGTACTGACATTGGCATAGATGGCGGGGCTTCTCCAATACCTTCTTGCCAGAGTTCCAGAGGAGTCGCCATGTGACGGGAGTGTGGAGTGACATTGTGATAGTCGACTGCCCACTTATGGAGCAAGTACACCAATGAGGAAAATCGAATGACCGCCTGTTTGGCTGGATCGTACCCATGGCGATTCGCGAGTGCGTTGAAAGTTTTCCCAGGCAACGTTTCAAAGAAGGTTTGCTCGAGAGTTAGGAAAAACCGCTCAATTGATCCTTTAAGCCAGGGCGTGCGCACTTGGCAGTATTCGTAGTTGGCACCCAGATCCAGAATCATATTTCGGTAGCGCGGGGAAAAGTAATCGGCACCACGATCAGAACTGTAGATCATGC
This sequence comes from Methylobacillus glycogenes JCM 2850, assembly GCF_000617925.1. GTDB lineage: Bacteria > Pseudomonadota > Gammaproteobacteria > Burkholderiales > Methylophilaceae > Methylobacillus > Methylobacillus glycogenes. The sequence goes on along the minus strand of NZ_BAMT01000011.1, from coordinate 83,543 downwards.
CCAACCCAAAAGCAGGCCAGGGATTCTCCAGGTCAGGCCATAAATCGAATGCCAGATGATGCGCGGTCAACGAGTGCTTGATGGCACCTGCAATACTGGGTAGTCCACCGCCATGAAATGAGAGATATAGCCCTAAAAGAATTTTGCTATGACGATCTTTGATCGCAGTTATTGTTGGCCGCCCCAATGGTAGGAACGATAGATCATCAATCACATACAAATTCATTAAGGTATGGTCGATCTCTACTACATCCAGTGGGTACTTTGCAGGCAAAGGTCCCTTGCTTACTTTGAGTTGCTTTCGGGCATACTCATAACCATAGCGCCCAACTAATGATTCATGCTGAGGCAACTCGCTGATACGGTTGTAAAAAGTGCGTAAAGATACATCCTGAAGAATTATCTGCCCTTTGTTTTTTCGCTCTTTATTGGCTTCGCGTAAATCACGCATGTACAGCCAGAAAGCGCTGTTCACACTAGGCCGAGACAACTGTATGAAATGTTGCCGAATCTTATCCTGTAGAAAACCCTCACTTTCACTATCGAGTTGTTTACTTCGCGCCTTATAAGCATGTTTACTGATGAGCGACTCGTTGCTATCCAGACTTGTCTCATAAGCTTTCCACCAAACTTGCACAGTTGATGCAGCAGGGCGCCTGGGATCCTGGAACTCTATCTGAAGTTGCTCTAATGCCCGCTGAATCGCTCGCCCTTGCCCTCTTGAAATGCCTTGCGCTTTGAGTGCCGAAATATATCTAAGCTTTCTCTCCAGACTCTGTTGGTATTTGATTTTCAGCTCAGAAATCAAAGGCACAACATCAGGAGGGTTCTCATCCTTATGAAATATCAATGCATCAGGAGTACAAATCGACGCAATAACTTCGATAGCCGCAGTATTTACGGACGTCCAAAAATCAATCACATTAAAGATCAGACGCTTTCCATCACCAGGTCGCTGAAAGTTGACCTCATCCTCTGTTCTATCAGTAAACTCGAAAACTTCATTGTTAACTGAAATTGTTAATCCCTTGGCCAACTGAAATGCACGCATTACTCGCCTCCCTTTTGGTCAATATGACCTGGCGCGTAATTTCTTCTATGGTGAGCTGCTCGAAGAAATCTGATCTCGTTGATACTATTAAAAGGCGACTCTGCAGCAAAGCCTCCGACCATGCCCCAAAGCTGAGGCATGTTGTCAGATCGTCTCCAAGCCTTCGCAACTGCCAAGACTGATTGATCTGTCGGCTCACGACCCAAAGCCAAGCTTTCCAAAACACCACAAAACCGGGTCGAACTGAATACGTCTTCAAGCAGCAATCCTTTGAATGGCTGATCTGGTAATGAGATATAAGCTTGCGGAGTGAGAGGATGCCGCCAATCAATACATAGCATGCGGTTCGCAACTAGCGCATAAATCTCGGCGAGCGCTAATTGCGTTCGGCGAATCAATTCGCAAATACGGGAAGGCCCTTCAGAAAGAGCACTGCATGCGACATCGAACTTTTCACCATCAGGTTTACTAGCCAGATATCGCTGAAGCAGCAACACGGTCTGGAATCTTGGTTTTGCCTCGATTTGGACATTCACCAAGAAGCGATAAGAAACTTGCTTACGATGGTATTGCTGAGCCAGTACGAGATACTTCGCTATGTTTCTGGTCTCAAGCAGATTTTCTATTGCCTTCACTTCCAGTAATAACGATCCATCTTTTGTATCGACTTCAAAATCCGGGATGTGATATCCAGCTTTTCCAGAAGATTTTATGTAGTGTGTCTTGGTAGGCTGACTTTTTATTCCTAGAACATCATGGCAGAGGGCCAATGTCAGAATGGCATGTTTTTCGTTGTAGGATTCATACTCTGCAATATAAGGAGTTATCCCGGGTATGAATATTCCACCTACAGTTCGATGAGGCGAAGTAGTAGTAAGCTGACGGACAGGTCTAACCTGACCAGCTAAAGTACGTTGGTTCATAATATCTCCAGGTGCGCCAATCAAAATGAATGTTTTAATTGGCAAAAGAAGGCCTTGACTTCATTTGCGCAATTGGAGATACTGAAAGTGCTAACAGTCGTACCTCTGCTTACGCAGGATAGAAGCCGGATGATCCTTTAAGGTGATTCCGGTTTTTTATTGCATATTGCCTCCAGTGTAAAAATGAGCTATTTGATTTGGCTCTTGATTAAACTGCCACTGAATTTCTCAGCTGTAGTAACAACTCCATCCTTTAGCCCCAACGCGACAGCAATTTGGTGGCTTTGACCTCGGACACAAGATCTCTTGCCATCTAATACTTGGTAAACCAAGCTTCCTGAAAATCCATTAAGCCTTGCCCATTCTGAAATTGAAAGTCCAGCCTCAGCAAAAGCTGTTCTTACCTGACTGGCTTTTGCTTTGTATGGATTCAATTTACCCTCCACATTCCAAAATAATGACAATAATTACTTACATTATATAAATCGATTGGAATATTGCAAACAAAAAACTCATAATTAAAAAATGCTTACACTATTTGAAAAGCTTCCAGCTGGCTTCGGTAAAAGATTAAAAAGCGAAAGAAAACGCCTTGGCCTCACTCAAACCGATTTTGGAGATAAAGCAGGGGTACAGCGATTTACTCAATACCAATATGAAGCTGAGGTAAATTCGCCTTCAGTACGTTATCTGGCTTCTATACTTGAAATCGGGGTAGACCTGACATTTCTATTATTCGGAGTAAGGGTGGATCACATGGCCCTACCAAGTAAAGAGATGCAGATGATTGAACGTAAGGTTTTTGATTTGTTGGATCAGAATGAAAAGACCCTAGGGGAATCGCTCACGCCAGAGAAGCGATATGTAATGTTTGACCTAATTCGCTCTCATCTCGTGCAAAGCAAACTTAACGAATCCACAAATCAATTATCAGCCAGCTACCTTGAGAAGAATCATGGCCGATAATCCGAATAGTGATGATGATGCAACAACAGCCTTTTTAGCCCCTGTTATAAAAATGTGGAAAGATCATCCACATCAAAACCTTGAGGAGGCAACGAAAGCGTGGGAGCATGCCATGCATGCTTTCCCCACTCTCCAGACTGCAAAAAGCAAACAGCCTTCCCTATGGAGCTCTTTCAACTCGGACACTCGCAAGGCCAAGAAAGCGCTATCCACATGGTTTAAAAGCACTAATACCCTATCAAATAAAGACATACGGCGCTTGGAGAGGTTACCCCTCTTTAAATTCACAGCAAATGGTGAAGCAAAGCTTAAGCAAGCACCACTTCCAATCAAGTGGGCAAATGGACTTTTATACATCCTTTGGGCTTTAGGAGGAGCGTTTAGCTGTTGGATATGGCTTGCAGCAGTACCGGGACTGACATTAATCATTCAGTCTTTTGGGGTCGGTATAGTCCTAGGCTCCCTCGGTTCACTCATACTCGACCTTTCGCATAGACATGAAGATATTGCTAAAAAGCTAGCCGTTTTGGCTCCTAGACTTAATAGCTAGTAGTTACAACTCACTCACCCCTACCTGAGCGCAACCGCCCCAAAGCAGGATAAGCATCTGTAATTTAAGCCCTCAGCACCAAATCTAGCTTTTGATTGCAATAATCTAATTATCGATTGCAAAAATCTCGAATTAAATTGCAAACGACAAAAAAAACTCCCACCCCACACTTGAAAAACCCCTTCCCCGTCCCTATTATTAGCACTCTACAGGCCGAGTGCTAACTCAGTTGCCCTGATCGAATTTGATAACCCGTTTTTTTAGCAAGCTCATTTCAAGATTTTAGGAGAAAACACATGGCAATTCGTCCATTGCAAGACCGCGTTATCGTCAAACGCCTGGAAGAAGAACGTAAGACCGCTTCCGGATCGTGATTCCTGATTCCGCTACCGAAAAGCCAGATCAAGGTGAAGTGATTGCTGTAGGCCCAGGCAAGCGTGATGACAATGGCAAGTCCATTCCCGTGGATTTGAAGGTTGGCGATAAGGTTTTGTTCGGCAAATATGCTGGTCAAGGCGTCAAGGTGGATGGCGTGGAAGTTCTGGTACTGCGCGAAGACGACATCCTGGGCGTAGTTGAAGCCTAATTACCCGCACGTTTGATGCACATCAAGATTCAACAGGAGATTTATTAAATGGCTGCAAAACAAGTTATTTTCGGCGATGAGGCACGTGCCAAGATCGTTAACGGCGTTAACATTCTGGCTAACGCGGTTAAGGTTACTCTGGGTCCTAAGGGCCGCAACGTAGTGCTGGAGCGTTCTTTCGGCTCCCCTACCGTCACCAAGGACGGTGTTTCCGTTGCTAAAGAAATTGAACTGAGCGACCGCCTGGAAAACATGGGCGCGCAACTGGTGAAGGAAGTGGCTTCCAAGACCAATGACAACGCTGGTGACGGTACTACTACTGCTACTGTTCTGGCTCAAGCTATCGTACGTGAAGGCTTCAAGTACGTGGCTGCTGGTTTCAACCCAACAGACCTGCGTCGCGGTATCGACAAGGCTGTTACTGAAATCGTTAACGAGATCAAGGCTATTGCCAAGCCAACTACCACCAGCAAGGAAATTGCTCAGGTTGGTTCTATTTCCGCTAACTCTGACACTGACATCGGCCAAATCATTGCTGATGCCATGGACAAGGTTGGTAAAGAAGGCGTGATCACCGTTGAAGACGGTTCTGGCCTGGAAAACGAGCTGGACGTAGTTGAAGGTATGCAATTCGACCGTGGCTACCTCTCCCCTTACTTCATCAACAACCCAGAGCGTCAAATCGCGCTGTTGGATAATCCTTTCGTGCTGCTGTACGACAAGAAGATCTCCAACATCCGTGACCTGCTGCCTACCCTGGAACAAGTTGCCAAGGCTGGCCGTCCTTTGCTGATCATCGCTGAAGATGTAGAAGGCGAAGCACTGGCTACTCTGGTGGTCAACAACATCCGTGGCATTCTGAAGACTGTTGCTGTTAAGGCCCCTGGTTTCGGTGACCGCCGCAAGGCTATGCTGGAAGATATCGCCATTCTGACTGGCGGTACTGTGATTGCTGAAGAAGTTGGCCTGAGCTGGAAAAAGTGACCCTGGAAAACCTGGGTCAAGCCAAGCGTGTTGAAATCGGCAAGGAAAACACCACGATTATTGATGGTGCTGGCTCCGAGAACAACATCAAGGTACGCATCGACCAAATCAAGAAGCAAATCGAAGAAGCGACTAGCGACTACGACCGTGAAAAGCTGCAAGAGCGCGTAGCCAAGCTGGCTGGCGGTGTTGCTGTGATTAAGGTTGGCGCTGCTACCGAAACCGAAATGAAGGAAAAGAAGGCACGCGTAGAAGATGCATTGCACGCTACCCGCGCTGCGGTTGAAGAAGGTATTGTTCCTGGCGGCGGCGTTGCTCTGCTGCGTGCCCGTGCTTCCATCAAGGAGCTGAAGGGTGACAATCCTGATCAAGACGCTGGTATCAAGATTGTGCTGCGCGCAATTGAAGAGCCACTGCGTCAGATCGTGGCCAACGCTGGTGACGAGCCATCTGTAGTGGTGAACAAGGTACTGGAAGGCACTGGTAACTACGGTTACAACGCTTCCAACGGCACTTATGGTGACCTGGTTGAACTGGGTGTTCTTGACCCAGCCAAGGTAACGCGTTCTGCTCTGCAAAACGCTGCTTCCGTAGCTTCCTTGATTCTGACTACCGATGCACTGGTAGCAGAGCTGCCTAAGGAAGATGCAGCACCTGCAATGCCTGACGCAGGCGGCATGGGCGGCATGGGCTTCTAATAGTCCACGGCCCGCCAGGTTTAACCCCCCTGGCAGTGTCAAACAAAAAGCCCCGGTACGCCGGGGCTTTTTTTTTTCGTTCTAAGTCTTTGTAGCGTAAAACTTAACTCAAGCGCTGCAGGTGATTGAACTCAATACTGAACTCAGTAAGCCAGTGCCGTGACGGCCTCATGACATGTCATGTAAAAACTGATAAAAATATATTTACCCAAGCAGATAATTTGCGCCTATACTGCGAATCATTCACACAGGCGGCAAGCAGCAGTACTCACCAGCCTTGCGCAAACGCCGGACAAAAAAAACCCCGATTAAAGGGGAGTAAAATCGGGGTCAAGCTAGCCTCATCAGATAAGGCTTCCCGCTCAGGGAGGAAAGCGGGAGACGATTGCGTCGTCTGAAATTATGACCAGTCACCAAATGCATTAGTTCACTCCTGGTGCATTTTTTACATCAGCTTACAAATTGCACCATGCTGGCACATCTGCCGCGCTAGAGCTTGGCGCTGGCAAATGCCCGCAGCACAGCCTGCAACCTCACTCCAGCCCATCATCTGCCCACCTTCTGCCATCAGGCGCAACACTATCACGCTCTTATAGTTCTCTTGATCTGCTGCACCTGCGATAATGCGATCTATGAATTCAGCCTCCCCCACCTCCCTGCTTGAAGGTTTAAACGACAAGCAACTAGAAGCCGTCACCCTGCCACATCAATCCGCCCTGATTCTGGCTGGTGCTGGCAGTGGCAAAACCCGTGTATTGACTACCCGCATTGCCTGGTTGATCCAGACCGGACAGGTATCGCCGCATGGCCTGCTGGCCGTGACCTTTACCAATAAGGCGGCCAAGGAAATGCTCACGCGGCTAACCGCCATGCTGCCCATCAATGTACGCGGCATGTGGGCGGGCACCTTCCACGGCTTGTGTAACCGCCTGTTGCGCGCGCATCACAGGGAAGCACAATTACCTGCCACCTTCCAGATTCTTGATACCGCAGACCAGCTTTCCTCCATCAAGCGCCTGATGAAGGTGATGAATGTGGATGACGAGAAGTTTCCACCCAAGCAGGTGATGGGCTATATCAATAGCTGCAAGGAAGAAGGCCTGCGCGCGCATGCGGTGGATGCCTATGATGCGCACTCGCAGCGCATGCGTGAGATTTTTGAAGAATATGACAAGCAGTGCTTGCGTGAAGGCGTGGTGGATTTTGCCGAGCTATTGCTGCGCTGCTACGAACTGCTGAGCCGCAACCAGCAGATACGCGAGCATTATCAAAACCGCTTCCGCTACATTCTGGTGGATGAGTTTCAGGATACCAACCGCCTGCAATATCTCTGGCTCAAGCTGCTGGCCGGGGGTGAAAACTGCATCTTTGCCGTGGGCGATGACGATCAGTCCATCTATGCCTTCCGTGGTGCGCGGGTAGGCAATATGCGCGATTTTGAACAGGATTTTGCCGTAGAAAACATCGTCAAGCTGGAGCAAAACTATCGCTCGCACAGCAATATTCTCGATGCCGCCAACGCCATCATCACGCACAACAGCAACCGCCTGGGCAAAAACCTCTGGACCTCGGCCGGAGAAGGCGAGCCCATACGTTTGTATGCCGCTTATAACGATATAGATGAATCCAATTTCATCGTTGATGAGATCAAAGCCTTACATGCCGAAGGCATGGATATGAGCCAGATCGCCATGCTGTACCGCTCTAACGCGCAATCACGCGTGCTGGAACATGCGCTGTTCTCGGCGGGGCTACCCTACCGCGTGTATGGCGGTTTGCGCTTCTTCGAGCGTGCCGAAATCAAGCACGCACTGGCTTATTTACGCCTCACCGCCAGTGGCGATGATGATACCGCGCTGCTGCGCGTGATCAACTTCCCCACCCGTGGCATAGGTGCGCGTTCACTGGAACAGTTGCAAGAACTGGCGCGGGCGCAGGATTGCAGCCTGTGGCAAGCGCGGTGAACAAGGTAGGCAATGGCAGGCCGGGGCGTGGCATAGAAGGCTTTGTCGCGCTGATCAAGCAAATGCAGGAACACGCCATAGGCCTGAGTTTGCCCGAGCAGGTTGAACTTGCCACCAATCTTTCTGGCTTGCGTGATTATTACGCCGCCGAGAAAGATGGCGAAGACCGTGTGGAAAACCTGGATGAACTGCTTAATGCTGCCGTGGCTTTTACCAATCAGGAAATCGGCATGCAGATCGATGAAAACGGCGAAGTCGCCCAATCATTGCTCGCGCAGTTCCTCACCCACGCCAGCCTGGAGGCAGGCGAGCACCAGGCAGATGCCGGGCGCGATGCCTTGCAGTTGATGACCGTGCACGCGGCCAAGGGCCTGGAATTCAAGACCGTGTTTATCAGCGGCCTGGAAGAAGGCTTGTTCCCACATGAGCAAAGCAGTTTTGAGAGCAACGGCCTGGAAGAAGAACGCCGCCTGATGTACGTAGCGGTGACGCGCGCGCGCCAGCGACTTTACATCAGCTATGCGCAAAGCCGCATGCTGCATGGTCAGGTGCGTTACGGCATTGCCTCGCGCTTCCTGGATGAAATCCCGGAAAACCTGATCAAACGCCTCAACAGCACCAACAACAAGAGCGCCGCGTACTCTTCAAGCCCGGTGGCCACGCCCACCGCCCGCCCACAGGCCAGCATGCCCTGGAAAATAGGTCAGGCCGTCAGCCACAGCAAGTTTGGTCAGGGGGTGGTGGTGAATTACGAAGCAATGCCGATGACTTGCGCGTGCAGGTCAATTTTGGCCGCGAAGGCCTGAAATGGCTGGCGCTGGAATACGCCAAACTGGAAACACTCTAAAACACACCCTCAGCTGGCGCTGAGGGTGATGCCATTATCAGGCTAGAGTTCTTCCTGCACTACCGCAGGCGGTACGCGGAAAATGTCACGATTGCTGATGTACTGGAAAGCAAACATCAGTGCGCTTGCCAGCAGCATGCAACTAAACACCAGCACCAACATCAGCAAGCCGCCCACCTGGCTAGAAAACGCCGAAACAATCGCCACCAGCACCCCACTCAGGGTCATGCTCAACATGATGATCAAGGTGACGCCCAACCAGGTCAGCAACAGCGGCAGCAGGTATTGAATCACGGCAGCCAGGCTGGATTTGATAGCGCGTATCACCGAGTACTGCTGGTAAGCCACCAGCATGGGTGAAAACCAGATCAGCAGCACCAGCGGCAAGAGCAACAGCATCAGCTTCAAAAACACCGGGCCAAACTGCGCCATCATTTCTTCGGCACTAGGCTCGGCCTTGGCAAACTCCTGCAAGCGCGTCGCATCATCGGCGGTCAGCAAATTGATCAAAAACACATAGAACACACAAATGGCACCCAGCGAGAGCAATTTGCGGAACGTGGGTTTGACTTCATTGAGCAAATCGCCCAAATCGGCATAAAGCCCTTGATCGGCATTGCGGTAAAAGCCCATGACAATGGCCAGGAAGGTGGGCAGCAGCAGGAAGGAAATAAACTTGATGCCCAGCAGGCCAGGAATCATGACAAAGAGAAATACATGCGCCAAGCCCAGCAGCATCCATTTGCCCGGTGCCTTGCGGAACAGCTGAAGAATTTCACGTAACCAGGTATTCACCTGCGCAAACAAGCCGGGTTTGCCTTGCATAGATTCACTCATGATTGGCCTACCCAATGGTGGTAAATAGCGGCACTGTGCTCAATGCTATTGCGCAGAATGCGCTCGAAATAGCGTGGGTCCTTGGCGTGTGTGAGTTCACCCGCCTGCGGGAAATGCAGATCATTAAGGCGTGAAAGCCAGAAGCGTGTGGCCGCAATGCGCAGCATGCCTGGCCAGGCAGTGTGCTCGGCCTCACTCAGCGGACGCACGGCATGGTAAGCGCTCAACAAGGCTTGTACTCTGGCGTAATCCAGCGTGCCATCTTCATTTACGCACCAGTCATTCACCGCAATCGCCACGTCATACAGCAGCACATCATTGCAGGCATAGTAAAAATCAATCAGCCCACCCAGCTTATCGCCATCCATGAGCACATTGTCGCGGAACAAATCAGCGTGAATCACGCCATGCGGCAACTGGCTGGCATCAAAGCTCTGTTCAAAGCTCAGCTGCGCCTGCAGCATGTCACGGTTGGCTTCATCCAGCAGCGGGCTTACCCTGGCGGCTGTGCTCTTGCGCCATTCGGCGCAGCGCAGATTACGCATATTGGCGGTGAAACTGGCTCCGGCAATATGCATGCGTGCCAGCACATCGCCAATTTCGGCGCAGTGCACGGGCTGGGGTTGCTCCAGCGACTTGCCCGCCAGGCAGCTCACCAGCGCCGCAGGTTTGCCATTGAGGCTGCCCAGAGCCTGACCATGAATATTCTTTACCGGATGCGGGCAAGCAATGCCGCGCTCCGCCAGATGCGTCATGAGGTCTAAAAAGTAAGGCAATTCCTCAGCGCTATGCTCCTCAAACAAGGTCAGCACATAGCGCCCGCTAGAGGTGGTGAGGAAGTAATTGGTATTGGTAATGCCCGATGCTATGCCCTGCAGATCCAGGAACTCGCCCAGGGCATAGTCCTTGAGCCATTGCTGCATTTGCTCAGGTGTAACGGTGGTGAATACGGACATAGGTAATTCAGTGCTGTGCTTGAATGTGGCAAGAGGCTGGCTAGCCCTCTTGTGCATTAGGTTGCTATAAATCAGAAGCGGAACAAAACCCACTTGGGGATGCTGATAGGTGCGCCCACACCCTCACTACGCGCCCATCCTGCGTTCTGATCGTCTTTGGTCAGATAGTAGGGCACCCCGGTGGCAGGCGTCACCTTCATCATATAAAGCTCTCCATTGATACGGTATTCCTCAATGGTATCGGCACCTTTTTTGGTGATGGTGACTTCAGGCTCGGGGTTTTCACCCTCCATACCTGCGGGTGGTGGTGGTGCCTCAGGCAAAGGCTCGAGATCCTTGGGGATGTCCGCAGCAAAGGCTATCAGCGGCAGCAGCAAGGCCAACATCGGTAAACTTCTGGAGATACGCATGATAACCTCTGGTTTTCTAGATTCTGGTAAGTCGTATGTCTCGTTCACACGAGACGCTGAAGGGATGATGCTTAAAAGGGATGATGCTTAATCAGACCTTATCACGCGCAATTCTACCAAATCACGCCCCCTGCCAAAAGGTGATTTGTTGCCATAAAGCAACACAAATCACCTTTTTGCTGCGCTTTATTTCACCCAGCTGTCGCGCTAGAGATAGAACTGCATGATCTGCTGCTCGGCAGGCGAAGGCTCGAAACCACGGGTTTCATAGTGCTTGAAGATAGCCTCGACCACCTCATGTGGCTTGTCTATGACTTGTATCAAATCCATATCCCAGGTGAAGCCATGCCCTGTGCAATCAGGGTATCGCGGAACCAGGCCAGCATGCCGCGCCAGAAAGGCTCGTGCACCAGAATAATGGGGATGCGTCGAGTCTTGGCGGTTTGAATCAGCGTCAGTGCTTCCATCAGCTCATCCAGCGTGCCAAAGCCACCCGGCATCACCACATAGGCCGAGGCGTATTTAACAAACATCACCTTGCGCATAAAGAAATGCTGGAAATTCTGGCTGATATCCTGAAACTCATTGCCCTTTTGCTCATGCGGCAATTCGATATTCAGCCCTATGCTGGGCGACTTGCCATGAAAAGCGCCCTTGTTGGCGGCTTCCATAATGCCGGGGCCGCCGCCGGAAATCACACTAAAACCTGCGTCCGAGAGCAGACGGGCAATTTCCTCAGTGAGTTTGTAATAGGGATGATCAGGCGGGGTGCGGGCACTACCGAAGATGGACACCGCAGGCGTGATTTCCTTCATGCGTTCGGTGGCTTCAACGAATTCTGCCATAATCTCGAAAGCCCGCCACGATTCACGCGCCGAGTATTTCTTGTTCGGTAATTCTGGATCCAGGATCTTGGGAAGTTTTTTTGCAGCTGACATAAGGTTCCACACTATCAAGATGAAAACATTGTTATTAGTAGACGGGTCGTCGTATCTCTACCGCGCCTTCCATGCACTGCCCGACCTCCGTAACAAGTCAGGTGAACCTACAGGCGCACTCTATGGCGTACTCAATATGCTACGCCGCCTGCACAAGGACTTCCCGGCCGATTATAGCGCCTGTGTGTTTGATGCAAAGGGAAAAACCTTTCGTGATGACATCTACGCAGAATACAAGGCCAACCGCCCGCCCATGCCGGACGACTTAGGGCAGCAGATTGCCCCGCTGCATGCGGCCATCAAGGCCATGGGCTGGCCCTTGCTGATGATAGAAGGTGTAGAAGCCGATGACGTCATCGGCTGCCTGGCCAAACAGGCCGAACAGCAAGGCATGCAAGTGGTAATCTCCACGGGCGATAAAGACATGGCGCAACTGGTTTCACCCCAGGTCAAGCTGATCAACACCATGAGCAATGAAGTGCTGGATGAGGCAGGCGTTGAAGCCAAGTTTGGCATTCCGCCCAACTTGATCATTGATTACTTGACCCTGATAGGCGACAGCGTAGACAACGTGCCCGGCGTGGAAAAAGTAGGCCCCAAGACTGCGGTCAAATGGCTGCTGCAACATGGCTCGCTGGACAACATCATGCAAAACGCAGCCAGCATCACAGGCGTAGTGGGTGAAAACCTGCGCCGCGCCCTGCCCTGGCTGCCTACTGGCCGTGAGCTGATCACCATACGCTGCAAGCTCGATCTACCACATGTCATCACCGATCTGGTCAGCCAGCCCGCTGATACAGCCACACTGGCCGCACTTTACGAACACAATGACTTCAAGACCTGGCGTCGTGAGCTGGATGCTGACGCTGGCGTAAGCCAGGCTGCAAGCCCAGTAAGCGCGCCCACTTCATCTGCTGGCAATGGCGACCTGTTTGCCGCCGCCGCGGTGACCGACAGGCAATTCGAGACCATCACCACCCAGGCAGCACTGGATAAATGGCTGTTGCTGCTCAAAGCTGCACCACTGATTTGCATAGACACCGAAACCACCAGCCTGGACCCACTACAGGCCAAGCTGGTTGGTATCTCCTTCTCGGTAGAGGCTGGCAAGGCCGCCTACCTGCCGCTCACGCATGACTACGCGGGCGCGCCCGAGCAGCTCAAGCTGGATGAAGTGCTGGCACAACTCAAGCCGCTGCTGGAAGATGCCAGCCTGCCCAAGCTGGGCCAGAACCTCAAATACGACAAGCATGTGTTTGCCAATCACGGCATAGCGCTGCAAGGCATACGCCACGACACCATGCTGCAATCCTATGTGCTGGAAAGCCACAGAGGCCATGGCATGGATGAGCTGGCCATGCGCCACCTCGGCGTCAAGACCATCACCTATGAAGAAGTAGCGGGCAAGGGTGCCAAGCAAGTTCCGTTCAGCCAGGTTGAAATCAGCACCGCCAGCGATTATGCGGCTGAAGATGCCGATATCACCCTGCAACTGCACCAGGGTCTGTACCCGCAACTAGAAGCCGATGACAAACTGCAACATGTGTATCGCCAGATAGAAATGCCCGTGCTGGATATTCTCTACACCATAGAGCGCAACGGTGTGCTGATAGACCCGCAGCTCATGCACGCGCAAAGCCATGAAATAGGGCAAAAACTCCTGACGCTAGAACAGCAAGCCTATGAAATCGCAGGCCAGCCTTTCAACCTCGGCTCTCCCAAGCAATTGCAGGAGATACTGTTTGGCAAGCTGGGCATCAAGCCTTTGAAAAAAACCCCTAGCGGCGCACCTTCCACCGATGAAGATGTGTTGCAGGAACTGGCGCTGGACTACCCGCTGCCCAAGGTGATTCTGGAATATCGCGGCCTGGCTAAGCTCAAATCGACCTATACCGACAAGCTGCCACGCATGATCAACACTAGCACTGGCCGCGTACACACCAGCTATAGCCAGGCCGTGGCCATCACTGGCCGCCTGGCCAGTTCAGAGCCTAATCTGCAAAACATTCCGGTGCGCACCGCCGAGGGTAGGCGCATACGCCAGGCTTTTATTGCCCCGGCTGGCAGCAAGATCATTTCGGCTGACTATTCGCAGATTGAGCTACGCATCATGGCGCACCTTTCTCAGGATGAAGGCCTACTGGATGCCTTTGCCAAGGGCGAGGATATTCACCGTGCCACCGCTGCCGAAATTTTTGGCGTGGAGCGCAGCGAGGTAAGCAGCGAGCAGCGCCGTTATGCCAAGGTCATCAACTTTGGCCTGATTTACGGCATGAGCGCATTTGGCCTGGCGCAAAACCTCAATATCGAGCGCAGCGCCGCGCAAAGTTATATAGAACGCTATTTTGCGCGCTACCCCGGCGTACGCGCCTATATGAACGACACGCGCGAACAAGCCAAAGACAAAGGCTATGTTGAAACCCTCTTTGGCCGCAGGCTATGGGTGCCGGAAATCAACAGCCCCAACGGCATGCGCCGCGCTGGCGCTGAGCGTGCGGCAATCAATGCGCCCATGCAAGGCACGGCGGCAGACCTGATTAAGCTGGCGATGATTGCGGTGGATAGTTGGCTGAGCAAAGAAAAGCTGCACAGCAAAATCATCATGCAGGTACACGATGAACTGGTGCTGGAAGTGCCTGAGAGCGAATTGGAACTGGTGCAAGCCCAACTACCATTGCTGATGCAGCAAGTAGCCAAGCTGGATGTGCCCTTGCTGGCGGAAGTGGGCGTAGGCCCGAACTGGGAAGAGGCGCACTAAGCCATGCTGGGGCTGAGTCCACAGAATGTCTCTGGACTAGCGCAGGCATGGCAGTCATGCCTGAAAACCGCACTAGCTCAAGGGCCAGCCTTAGCCCTAGGCAGAGCGCTGGCTATCCAGCTCCTTGAGAAAATACTCAATTTCCCATTCGCAACCGCCGCAGCCAGTCAGCGCTCCGGTCTGCTCGGCAATCTCCTGCATGCTCATGCCAGCGAGATACAACCTGCGTATCTGTCCACGCTTGGTGCCGCTGCAAAAGCACAGCGTTTCGTCGTCGGGATTATTGGTTACACTCATGCGATAAGTCTTAAGTCAGTGATAGACATTCTAGTGAGAAATATTAGTGACAAGTCGTATTTTACTCCCGCTTTTCATGCCTCGTCTGCACCCCACATTTTGGCAACAAGCCTAGCAGGACATCGCGCATGAGCACCCCACCACGCTTTGGCGCCATTATTATTGGTGACGAAATACTTTCAGGCAAACGCAGGATGGCCATCTGGCAAAGCTCATCAGCCTGCTGAGTGAGCGCGGCCTGGCCTTGGCCTGGGCAGAATATCTGGGTGATGACCGTGCACAAATTGCCGCCACATTGCGCCGTAGCATGCAAAGCCAGGACATCGTGTTTTGTTTTGGCGGCATAGGCGCCACCCCGGATGACCAGACGCGGCAGGCCGCCGCAGAAGCCGCAGGCCTCAACATCGCGCGCCATCCCGGCGCGGTGGCCGAGATAGAAGCCCGCTTTGGCGCTGAAGCCTACCCCAAGCGCGTGCTGATGGCAGACTTTCCTGAAAACGCCGCTCTAATCCCCAACCCAGTCAATCGCGTGCCAGGCTTTGCGCTGGGCAGTCATTACTTCATGCCTGGCTTTCCAGAAATGGCCTGGCCCATGAGTGCATGGATATTGGATACCTATTACTCCGCCCTGTTTCATCAGCATGCCCAGCATGAAGTTTCTATCTTGGTGTTTGATGCGGGCGAGAGCCAATTGCTGGATTTAATGCAGCACATCCTGACACAACATCCCAGCCTCAAGCTGTTCAGCCTGCCGCGTCTGGATACACGCCGTACCATAGAGCTAGGCGTCAAGGGCAATGCTGAGCAGGCCCAGGCTGCCATGGAATACCTGCAACAAGCTTTGGATAGCGCCGGATTCCCCTGGCAAGCGATATCCGCAGAAAAATAAACCCAGTATGAGCCTAGACTGCCGCCCCAGTTGCGGTGCATGTTGCATTGCGCCCTCCATCTCCAGCCCTATCCCCGGCATGCCTTTGGGCAAGCCCGCAGGCCAGCGCTGCGTGCAGCTGGATGCAGATAACCGCTGCCTGATTTTTGGTCAACCTACACGTCCTGCAGTCTGCGCCTCGCTGCAGCCTAGCCAGGATATGTGTGGCAGCAACAATCAGCACGCCTTGCTCTGGCTCACCCAGCTGGAACAAGCCACAGCGCCTTAGCACTTATTCAACACTCATTCAAAAATCATGAGCCCAGCCCAATAATGGGGCAGTGCAGTGGGCAACTTGGCGCTTAAGCGCCAAGTTAGTGCATGACACGCGCAAAGTCATGCTGGTATAGGCTAGCACTAGGAATAGTCTTTGCTTAAGATCACTTGTCTTTAATCCACACCTGAGATCATGCAAGCATTCCACCAGTTGTCCCTACGTAGCAAAGTCCTGCTGATCGTCACTTTACTGATCGTCGCTGGCTTCGGCCTCACCATTTCCCTGCTCACGTACAAAGCCTCCAAACTACAACAGGCTTCTGCCCTGGATTACACCCAGGCTTTGTCGCGTGAATATGCGTTTGAAGTGAAATCCGAGGTGGATTCAGCGTTTGATGCCGCCCGTACACTGGCGCAATCTTTAGAGGGCCTGCACGGCGCGGGTTATGCCAACCGCAAACTGGCCGATAGCATGTTGAAGCGTGTGCTGGAGGGCAATAGCAACCTGATTGGCGTGTGGACCATCTGGGAGCCTAACGCCTTTGATGGTAAAGACAGTGAATTCATCAACCAGCCCGGCACAGACGCCACTGGCCGCTACCTGCCCTATTGGAACAGGCCAGACGGCAAGGCCGAGGTCACCGCCCTCACCGATTACACCACCCCAGGCGCGGGCGATTACTATCTGCTGGCACGCAACAGCGGCAAGGAAACCCTGCTAGAGCCTTATGAATATGAGATAGGCGGCAAAAAAGTGCTGATCACCAGCATGGCCGTGCCTATCCGCAGAAATGGCGTGGTGGTGGGTGTGGCTGGCGTGGATATTTTGTTATCGGAATTCCAGCAGCGCATCGCCAAAATCAAGCCTTATGAAACCGGGTTTGCCAGCCTGCTCTCCAACCAGGGTTTATATGTGGGTGACCGCGATGCGCAGAATGTTGGCAAGCCGCTGGTGCAGCAGGCGCAAGACAAAAACTGGCAGCAGGTGAAACAAGCCGTGCTCGAAGGCAAGCCCTATGAAGATGAAAGCCATGACCCAGTGCTGAATACCAAGGTGTTGCGCATCTTCCAGCCCATACAACTGGGTTTGAGCACCACCCCCTGGTCCTTGGCCATCGTCGTACCCAAGGACAATATCCTTGCTGGCGTCACCCAGCTACGCAACACCGCCATTATCATCGGCATTTTGAGTGTGGTGCTGGTGTCGTTGGCCCTGGGCATGCTGATAGACCGCATGGTGATACGCCCCATAGGCGGTGAGCCTGCCGATGCCGCCGTGCTGGCGCAGCAGATTGCCGATGGCAACCTTAGCACCCGCGTAGACCTCAAGCCCGGTGATAACAACAGCATGCTCTATGCCATGAAGCTGATGCAGGACAAGCTGCATGGCATTGTCGCCAATATCCGCGCCAGCAGTGAATATGTTTCAACGGCTTCTTCCGAGATTGCGCTAGGCAATAGTGACCTCTCCAGCCGCACCGAAAACCAGGCCGCCTCGCTGGAAGAAACCGCCGCCAGCGTGGAAGAGCTCACCTCCACCGTGAGCCAGAACACCGAAAGCGCGCGCAACGCTAATCAACTGGCGGCGCAGGCTTCCAGCGCTGCTGAGCAGGCCAGCAGCACGGTCACGGCCGCCGTGGGCACCATGCAGCAGATCACCGAAGAATCACGCAAGATGTCCGAAATTACCGCCGTGATCGAAGGCATTGCCTTCCAAACCAATATTCTGGCGCTAAATGCTGCTGTGGAAGCAGCACGGGCTGGTGAGCAAGGCCGTGGTTTTGCCGTGGTCGCACAAGAGGTACGCAGCCTGGCCCAGCGCAGCGCCAGTGCCGCCAAGGAGATCAAGCACTTGATTGATGAATCCGTGAGCAAGATAGGCCAGGGTTCACGCCAGGTGACAGGGGCAGGCACGGCCATGGTAGAAGTTGTGGAGGCAGTGCAACGGGTTTCTACCATCATGCGCGAGATTGCGCATGCGTCTGAGGAGCAAAGCACAGGCATACAGCAGATCAATATCGCCATTACCTCCATGGATGAGGTGACGCAGCAAAACGCCGCTCTGGTAGAAGAAGCCATGGCTGCGGCGCACTCGCTGGATGAGCAGGCGCAGCAATTGATCAAGGCGGTGTCGGTGTTCAGGTTGAATTAAGCCAGCAGCAGGCGGCAGCATAGGGTGAATGCCTTGCTCAAGCTCAGGCTTAAACTCTAGCTCGCTCGCCTGCTCAAGCGCTTAGCCACACAGATAGGCTTACTCAACAAAGGCATGTCACAAGCACAATCCAGGCATAAGCTTAAGACTACAACTTAAAGTAAAACATCGTGTTACCAAGGCAGCAGCAGCCTAGCACCGCCGCAAATCGCCGCAATATGTGCTTTGTTCTGCCATGGTTTGCATATAAAATGGGCAGCTTTTCCACGCCAACAATACGGTTATAGTCAGGTGCAAATCGGTTCCTACAAGCTGAAGAACAATCTGGTCGTCGCTCCCATGGCGGGTGTGACCGACAGGCCTTTCCGCGTGCTCTGCAAGAAAATGGGCGCAGGTCTGGCTGTCAGCGAGATGGTGACCTCCAACTCCCTGCTCTATGGCAGCGCCAAAACCCTGCGCCGCGCCAACCATGAAGGCGAAGTAGACCCGATCTCGGTGCAAATCGCAGGTGCCGACCCCAAGATGATGGCCGAAGCCGCCAAGCACAATGTGGATAACGGCGCGCAGATCATCGATATCAACATGGGCTGTCCTGCCAAGAAAATCTGTAACGTCATGGCAGGCTCTGCCCTGCTCAAGGACGAGCCGCTGGTTGCGCAAATCCTCAAGGCAGTGGTGGCTGCTGTGGATGTGCCAGTGACCCTGAAGATACGCACAGGCTGGGACAAGAACAACCGCAACGCCATCGCCGTAGCCAAAATGGCTGAAGACATAGGCGTGCAAGCGCTGGCCATGCATGGCCGCACCCGCGCCTGTTTGTATATGGGCGATGCCGAGTACGACACCATTGCCGCGGTTAAACAGGCGATCAATATCCCCCTGATTGCCAATGGCGATATCACCACGCCAGAAAAAGCCAAATTTGTGCTGGATTACACCAAGGCCGATGCGGTGATGATAGGTCGCGCCGCCCAGGGCCGCCCCTGGATTTTCCGTGAAACCGAACACTTCCTCGCCACTGGCGAGCACTTGCCCGCCCCCGAGGTAGATGAAATTCATCAGGTCATGCTGGAGCATATCCACGACCTCTATGACTTCTATGGCGAGCTGACTGGCATGCGCGTCGCGCGCAAGCATATCTCCTGGTATACCAAGGGCCTGGTGGGTTCTGCCAATTTCAGGCACCACATGAACCAGTTACAGACTGTGGAAGAACAACTACAGTCCATCAACGATTTCTTTGGCGAACTCAAGCAACGCGATCTGCGCCTGCAGTACGCGCCAGAAGATGCCGCCGCCACTGATGGCGAGGCACTGGCGGCATAATGAGTAGTCAGGATCTTGCCAGCTGCGTACGCAGCGCCCTAGATGAATATTTCAAGGATCTGGATGGGCAACCGCCCCATGCAGTCTATGACATGGTGCTGCAATGCATGGAAAAACCCCTGCTTGAGTATGTACTCAATCGCGCCGGGGGCAACCAGAGCAAGGCCGCAGAAATTCTGGGGTTGAACCGCAATACCCTGCGCAAGAAACTCCAGCAGCACAATCTTCAATAACCTCTTGTCCTTAAGTTCTCTCACCTATGGCTGTCATCAAACGAGCTCTTATCAGCGTTTCCGATAAAAACGGAATTCTTGAACTGGCCCAGGCCCTGCTTGGCTTTGGCGTCGAAATTCTCTCCACTGGCGGCACGGCTAAACTGTTCCGCGACAACAACATCCCCGTGATTGAAGTCAGTGACTACACTGGTTTCCCGGAAATGCTGGATGGCCGCGTCAAGACTTTGCACCCCAAGGTGCACGGTGGTTTGCTCGGTCGTCGTGAACTGCCAGAGCATGTCGCTGCCATGCAAGCCGCAGATATCCCGAATATCGATCTGCTGGTCGTTAACCTGTATCCGTTTGAAGCCACAGTGGCGCGCCCTGACGCCACTCTGGAAGATGCCATTGAGAACATCGACATTGGTGGCCCAGCCATGGTGCGCTCCGCCGCCAAGAACTGGCGCGATGTCGCCGTGCTGACCGATGCCAGCCAATATGCAGAAGTGCTGGCTGAAATGCAGCGCACTGGCGGTGCTACCAGCCAAGCTACACGTTTCAACCTGTCTGTCGCCGCGTTCAACCGCATCAGCAACTATGATGGCGCGATCAGCGATTACCTGTCCTCCTTCAATGCCGATGGCACACGCAACCCCTTCCCCGGTCAGGCCAATGGCAGGCTGGTGAAGGTGCAAGACCTGCGCTACGGCGAAAATCCGCACCAGCAGGCTGCCTTCTACCGCGATTTGTATCCGGCCCCAGGCTCCCTGGTGACTGCCCAGCAGTTGCAGGGCAAGGAACTGTCTTATAACAACATCGCCGATGCCGATGCGGCCTGGGAGTGCGTCAAGAGCTTTGACACCACCGCCTGCGTTATCGTCAAGCATGCCAACCCCTGCGGCGTGGCCACAGGTGCTAACCCGCTGGAAGCCTATGACAAAGCCTTCAAGACTGACACGACCTCGGCCTTTGGCGGCATCATCGCCTTCAACCAGACGCTAGACCTTGCCGCGGCTGAAGCGGTTTCCAAGCAGTTTGTTGAAGTGCTGATAGCACCTGATTACACCGAAGAAGCGCTGGCCGTATTCAAGGCCAAGGCCAATGTACGCGTGCTGAAAATTGCCCTGCCTACAGGTGGCGACAGCGCCTGGAGCCATGGCCGCAACTCCCACGACACCAAGCGCGTGGGTTCCGGCTTGCTGATCCAGACCGCGGATAACCACGAAATCAGCCTGGACGACATCAAGGTAGTGACCAAGAAGCAGCCTACACCTGAGCAATTGCAAGACCTGCTGTTTGCCTGGCGTGTGGCCAAGTACGTTAAGTCCAACGCCATTGTCTTCTGCGGCAATGGCACCACCCTGGGCGTGGGCGCGGGCCAGATGAGCCGCGTGGATAGCACCAAGATTGCCGCCATCAAGGCACAAAATGCAGGCTTGTCTCTGCAAGGTTCTGCCGTGGCCTCTGATGCCTTCTTCCCGTTCCGTGATGGTGTGGATGTACTGGCTGAGGCTGGTGCCAGCTGCGTTATTCAGCCGGGTGGTAGCATCCGTGATGATGAAGTGATTGCGGCGGCAGATGAGCATGGCCTGGTGATGATTTTCACTGGCGTGCGTCATTTCCGTCATTAAGCTCAAGGCCCGTGCAAGTGCATGGGCCTTTTAGCGTGATACTACAATTTGAAGTACCAAGGTCTGGAAATTATCCAGACCAGCGAAATACCCAGGGTAAGAAATACAAAAGGATTAATGATGAAAGTTCTAGTCATCGGTGGCGGCGGGCGTGAGCACGCACTTGCATGGAAACTGGCTCAAAGTGAGCGTATCAGCCGTGTTTATGTAGCTCCTGGCAATGCAGGGACAGCGCTGGACCCGGACATGGTTAACGTGCCCATCACCAAGGTGCAGGAACTGGTTGAGTTTGCCGAAAAAGAGCACATCGGCCTTACCATCGTTGGCCCTGAAGCACCGCTTTCGCAAGGCGTGGTAGATGCCTTCCGCGCCGCCAAGCTGAAAATCTTTGGCCCCACTCAGGCGGCAGCACAACTGGAAAGCTCCAAGGACTTTGCCAAGGCTTTCATGGTGCGCCACAACATCCCTACCGCCGCCTACGCAACCTTTACCGATGCCGTTGCTGCGCATGACTACGTCAAGCAGCAAGGTGCGCCTATCGTCATCAAGGCCGATGGCCTGGCCGCTGGCAAGGGCGTTGTTGTCGCCATGACTGAGACTGAAGCGCATGAGGCAATTGATGCCATGCTGGCCGACAACAAGCTGGGCGCAGCAGGTGCGCGCGTGGTGATTGAAGAGTTTCTCACTGGCGAAGAAGCCAGCTTTATTGTCATGGTCGATGGCAAGAATATCCTGGCCCTGGCAACTAGCCAGGATCACAAGCGCCTGCTGGATGGCGACCAAGGCCCCAATACTGGCGGCATGGGTGCGTATTCCCCAGCCCCGGTGGTGACGCCAGACATACACGCGAAGGTCATGCGCGAGATCATTACCCCCACCGTGGAAGGCATGGCCAAGGATGGCATTCCTTACACTGGCTTCCTTTACGCGGGCCTGATGATCAGCCAGATGGCAACGTCAAGACGCTGGAATTCAATTGCCGCATGGGTGATCCGGAAACCCAGCCCATTATGCTGCGCCTCAAGAGTGATTTGGTCACCCTGGCCGAGCATGCGGTCAATGGCACACTCAATGAAGCACAGGCAGACTGGGACTGGCGCAGTGCGCTGGGCGTGGTGTTGGCCTCGGCCAACTACCCTGACACCCCACGCCTGGGTGATGAAATCACAGGTTTACCGAAAGATCTGGAAGACGCGCATGTGTTCCATGCGGGCACCACCATGAAAGATGGCAAGGTAGTCACCAGCGGTGGCCGCGTACTCTGCGTTGCCGCGCTAGGCGAAACCGTGAAGTATGCGCAATTACAGGCATACAAAATTGCCGATGCCATCCAGTTTGACGGCCTACAGCTGCGCCGTGACATCGGCTACCGCGCCGTAAAGTCCTAGGTCAGGAACCCAAACTTATGCAGGCACGCGCACTACAGCATTATTTGCGTAGCGGTGGTGTCATTGCTTACCCCACCGAGTCCTGCTTTGGCCTGGGTTGCGACCCTAAAAACCGCCTGGCGGTGCAGCGCCTGCTGCGCATCAAGGGCAGGCCGCAGCGCAAAGGCCTGATCATCATCGCCAGCCGCTTCAAGCAGCTTAAATCCCTGATTGCCCCACCCACTGCCAGCCAGCAGCAACAAATGTTTGCGCGCTGGCCAGGGCCGCATACCTGGCTGGTGCCTACCGCCCAGCATTGCCCGGCCTGGCTCAAGGCAGGCACACCACACTGGCGGTGCGCGTCACCGCCCACCCCTTTGCCGCTGCCTTGTGTCACAACAGCGGCATGGCGCTGGTCTCCACCAGTGCAAACCATAATGGCCGGGTTCCGGCCAAAACCACACGCGACTGCTATCGTCTGTTTGGCTCTCAAGTCAGAGTGCTGCCGGGCAGAACTGGCGGTGCGCGTAAACCTTCGACCATACAGGATCTCCTCACGGGCAGAATTGTGCGTCCGTGAACCAGAGTCCGGTGCCAACTGGAGAGCTTCATGAACACCACCGCAATTTTCGACTACCTTCAAGGCCTGCAGGGCCGCATTGTTGAGGCCATAGAGCTGGTCGATGGCAAACGCTTCCTGCACGATAGCTGGCAGCGAGCGGAAGGCGGTGGAGGCACTTCCTGCCTATTGGAAGACGGCAATGTATTTGAGCGTGCTGGCATAGGCTTCTCCCATGTGCTGGGCAACAAACTCCCTCCCTCTGCCAGCGTGGCACATCCCGAGGCAGCAGGCCGTAGCTGGCAGGCCATGGGCGTTTCCCTGGTGTTTCACCCACGCAACCCCTATGTGCCTACCGTGCATATGAACGTGCGCTTCTTTGTGGCAGAAAAACCTGGTGAAGCGCCTATCTGGTGGTTTGGCGGCGGCATGGACCTCACGCCCTACTATGGTTTTGAAGAAGATGCTGTGCACTTCCACCGCAGCTGCCGTGATGCCCTGCAACCATTTGGTGACCAGTACTATCCGCAGTTCAAGCAGGAATGCGACGATTACTTCTACCTCAAGCACCGCAAAGAAGCCCGCGGCATAGGCGGCATCTTCTTTGACGACTTCAGCGAGCTGGGGCTGGAGCAAAGCTTTGCGCTGCAACGCAGCGTGGGTGATGCCTTTATCCAGGCCTACCTGCCCATAGTCCA
This sequence comes from Methylobacillus glycogenes JCM 2850, assembly GCF_000617925.1. Classification (GTDB taxonomy): domain Bacteria; phylum Pseudomonadota; class Gammaproteobacteria; order Burkholderiales; family Methylophilaceae; genus Methylobacillus; species Methylobacillus glycogenes. The sequence goes on along the minus strand of NZ_BAMT01000011.1, from coordinate 59,686 downwards.
ACGCCGCAAAGACACCCCCTATGGCGAGCGTGAGCGTGATTTCCAGGCCTATAGACGTGGCCGCTATGTCGAGTTCAACCTGATCTACGACAGAGGCACCATCTTCGGCCTGCAATCCAATGGCCGTACCGAATCGATACTGCTTTCCATGCCGCCCATCGTCAAATGGCGCTACGACTGGCACCCAGAGCCAGGCTCACAGGAAGCCAAGCTATATACCGACTTCATCACCGGGCGTGACTGGCTCAAGCTGCAACCTACGGCTTAAACCCCCATCCCGGCACGCATGGCGCAGTGCCGGGCATAATTCGTGCATACTAAAAATACAATTCAGGGAGCCCACATGTTTGCACAGTTATTCCGTACCAAAGCCGTAGAGCACCATAAAGACAGCGGACTCAAGCGCTGTCTGAGTGCATTTGACCTCGCACTGCTAGGCATAGGCTGCGCCATAGGCACGGGCATCTTCGTCCTCACTGGCATCGCCGCCGCCACCTATTCCGGCCCTGCCGTTGTCATCTCCTTTGTGCTGGCTGGCCTGGCCGCTGGCTTTGCAGGCTTTGCCTATGCCGAGCTGGCCGCCTCAGTGGGCGGCTCGGGCAGCGCCTATGGCTACACCTATGTGGCATTTGGCGAATTCTTTGCCTGGGTCATCGCCTGGATTTTGTTGCTGGAGTATGGCGTAGGCGCCGCCGCCGTTGCCAACGGCTGGTCAGGCTACTTTATCAACACCCTGGCCAACTTCCATATCACCATCCCCGAAATATGGACCAAAGCCCCCAGCCAGGGCGGCATCATCAACCTCCCCGCCTTTGGCATTATCTGGCTACTGACACTGGTACTCATCAGCGGCGTCAAACAAAGCTCCACCGTCAACAACCTCATGGTCGCCATCAAACTAGGCACCATCGCCATCTTCCTCGCCATCGCCATCGGCCATATCAACACCGACAACTGGCAACCCTTCACCCCCTTCGGCTGGTTCAGCGCCCACTCTGATGGCAGCAACACCGGCATACTCGCTGGCGCATCTCTGGTGTTCTTTGCCTACTTCGGCTTCGACGCCGTCTCCACCGCCGCCGATGAAGCCCGCAACCCGCAGCGCGACCTGCCCATAGGCCTGATCGTGGCGCTCAGCTTCTGCACCCTCATCTACATCCTGGTCTCCGGCGTACTCACAGGCGTGGTGCACTACACCGACCTCAACGTCTCTTCCCCAGTTGCCTATGCCCTGAGCCGCCTGGGCTATTCCTGGTCATCCACCCTGGTGGCCACAGGCGTGATAGCAGGTTTACTCACCGTATTGCTGGTATTGCTATACGGCCTCACCCGCATCCTCTACGCCATGAGCCGCGATGGTTTAATCCCCGCCTTCTTCTCCAAGGTCAACCCAGAACGCCAAACCCCTACCCGCTTGATCCTGCTCTGCGGCAGCGTCATCTCAGTAGTCGCTGGCTTCTTCCCACTCGGCACCCTGGCTGAAACCGTCAACATAGGCACCTTGGCCAGCTTTGTCATGGTGTGCTTTGGTGTGATGGTGCTGCGCATACGCCAGCCAAACTTGCCACGTCCGTTCAAGAATCCCTGGAACCCGCTGATTCCGGTGTTGGGCATACTCTCCTGCGGCGCGTTGATGGCGTTTCTGCCAGCAGAGACCTGGCATCGATTTTTGATTTGGGTAGGGATAGGGGTGGTGGTGTATTTTGCTTACTCCATGCATCACAGCAAATTGAAATCGGCCTAACTACTTTCATTGCTTGGCCGCTGTATTTGCTTTCGCGGGAGGTGTGGTTGTCTTGACCCCTGCCCCCGCTGACGAGAGATCTTGTTTCGCCTTGCCGGGCGATGCAGACAAAAGTAATCGAGCTTATTTACCAGTGTGGCAACTTGATCCGGAGTCTTTGACTTTCCCTCCCGTATAGACCCGCCGAGTAGCGCAGGGTTTATCGGATCAGGGCGCGCGACTGTCTGAGCGCAGCGAGTTTGAGCGTGACCCCGATAAAGCCGAGCAACGCAGGTTACCCGGCTGTAAGCCGGGGCGGGGATATCCGGGTCGCCTTTTCTCTGGTTACTCTCTTTTGGCGAAGCAAAAGAGAGTGACTCGCCATCCAGGCGAAACGCAGTCTCTCGCAATAGCAACCGTAGCGGGAGCCCCAACCTCTCCTTCTCACCCCACCAAAAACACCAAACCCCGCATCAGCGGGGCCTGGGTGTTTGAAGTTCCTGGTTGGAAATTCCTGGGTTGAAGTTTCTGGGTTGAAGTGTCTCTTCTCTGGCGGCATGCGCAGTGCCTGCCGCCCCCACCAGGCTCGCCATCACCACCGGCAGGCCCGTGCTCTGCACCAGGCTGCTTTGCAACACCCCCACTTGCAGCAAAGCCGCCAGTAATTTGGAGATGTTGATGCGGATGTAGCGCAGGCGTGGGTAAAACTTGCGGGCGATGTTAAGGCGTTTCATGTGAGGCTCCCAGTTGTTTGGCTTATGTGCCAAAGCGAATTTCAATAGCTTGTTCAGTGGTGATACATAAACAAACCCGCCAGCTTGTGAGGGCGTGCTGGCGGGCTTTAGAGGTATGTCACCAGAAGATTACCGGGATGATTTTACTTTTTACTGGGCCTTATTGACAAATTTATTTGCTTTTAATTTGCTTATATTAATGACTTGTTATGAGTAAAGCCTGCACAGTATTTAGGCGGAAGAGCGCAGTGGCTAAGAGAGATGTGGTGAACGGTTTTTAGCGCGGGCCGCCCCTGTAGCTCAAGCTGCCACGAGACTGACTGTTATGCGGCAGGGCTATAGAGGAAAAAAAAACCAGCCCGCTTGGGCTGGTTGAAGAGACTTCTAAAATGGAGATGAGCCCTGCCCTAAGGCAGGGGTAGTGCTTAGGTGAATTACAGGCTGAAGACGTTGAGTGCACCGCCGCCTGGCGCTGCATTCCACTCCTTCAGTTCTTTGTAACCACCTGCTGCGCCCAGACCATCGTTCTCGTTGGTCAGGCCCAGGTTCATGGCGACGCCCGCCCAGCCACCAATGCCGGACAATACGCCTACATATTGCTTACCCTTGTGGGTGTAGGTGATGGCATTACCAATCACGCCAGAACCCACGCGGAATTTCCACAGCTCTTTGCCTGTTTTGCCATCTACCGCCTTGAACCAGCGCTCAAGGGTGCCGTAGAAGACCAGATCGCTACCTGTTACCAGCGCACCGCTCCAGACAGAGAATTTCTCTTTGTTGTACCAGACTTGCTTGCCCTTGAGGCCATCCCAAGCCATGAAGCCGCCCATGACGCCGTCAGGGCCGGGGAACATGCTCAGGGTTGCGCCTACCCAAGGTTGGCCCGCTACATATTTCACTTCTACTGGCTCGTAGTCCATGCAGACGTGGTTAAGCGGTACATAGAACAGTTTGCTCTTGGGTGAGTAAGCCGCAGGCTGCTGATCCTTCACACCCAGAGATGCTGGGCAGACGTTTTTGCTGTTTACATCCTGGTGGGTGGAGAACTTGGGGTCCTTCACTGGCACGCCAGTCTTGAGGTCTATGCTGCTAGCCCAGTTGACGAAAGGATGGATTTTCTCAGCCACCAGCACTTTGCCAGTTTCACGGTTGAGGGTGTAGCCAAAGCCGTTACGGTCAAAGTGGGTTGCCAGTTTTTTGCCATCGGCATCCCAAAGGATAGTTTCGTTGACGGCGTCGTAATCCCACTCGTCATGCGGTGTCAGCTGGTAACCCCATTTGGCGAGACCAGTGTCGAGGTCACGCGCAAAGATGGTCATGGACCATTTGTTGTCGCCTGGACGTACATCCGGGTTCCATACCGATGGGTTACCAGTGGAGTAGTACAGCAGATTCAAAGCTGAATCGTAGGAGTACCAACCCCAGGTAGCGCCGCCGCCTTGTTCCCAGCCGTTTTTGGAGGCTTGTGGCTTGAGCCAGGTTTTGAGGCCCAGGTCAGTTTCAGGGAATTTGAGTTTATCGGCAGGAACAGGCTTGAAGGAGCCGCCTTCTTTGTTGCCGCCATTGACGTCTTCATATACGGAGAGCGCGCTGTGTACAGGCACCTCCTTGTTGAAGTCCTTGCCTATCAGCACGTCGGCGTCAGAGCCTGTGCTGTAGGCACGCCATGCCAGCGAGCCATCCTTGATGTTGTAGGCGGTGATGTAGCAGCGCACGCCGTATTCACCACCCGAGCAACCGGTGATGACTTTGTCCTTGAACACATGCGGGGCGTTGGTGGTGGTGGCACCTTGCTTGACGTCTACCACTTTGGTTTCCCACACCTTGTTGCCTGTCTTGGCATCCAGGGCTACCAGAATGCCATCATTCTGTTGCAGGAAGATTTTGTTATCGCCGTAGCCCAGGCCACGGGTGACGTTATCGCAGCACAGCAGCGATTGCACGGAAGGGTCTTGCTTGGGGAAGTAAGACCATTTGATCTTTTCGCCATTGCTGAGATCCAGCGCGTATACGTTGTTGGGGAAGGCGGTGGCGATGTACATGATATCGCCCACTACCAGTGGTGCACCTTCGTGACCACGGTTAACACCAGTGGCAAAGCTCCAGGCAGCCTTGAGGTTTTTGATGTTGGACTTGTTGATTTGCGACAGGCCGCTGTAACCCGTGTTGGCGTAATCCTTACGCTGCGCTACCCACTGGTTGTCATCCTTGGTGAGTTTTTCCAGGTTGTCCACTGCCAATGCCGGGGCAGATACCGCGCCCAGCAGGCTGGCCACGAGTGCCAGTTTCAAATGCTTAGCTTTCAAAAGTAGTTCTCCATAGATTCTTAAATAGATTCTTAAATTGCTTTTTATGACTGCCGCCCAAGCTCCACCGGAACGGCTGTAATGACCAGTCGCTACAACGCGAGCCGATCTTTCACGTGCAGCCCTATTCAGCAATCCCTGTGCCACTCCTGGCAATTAACGGGAATAATTCCCAAATCAATAAAGGAAAGAATGCCTTACAGATGGGGAAGCCTGTCTTTGCACAGCAACCCTACGGTCAAACAGGTTGTATCGAAATAGCACAAGTGCTACATTCGGGTACAACTCGTTTCATTTCGTTAGCTTCCGTATCATGACTCACAGATTGACCACACCTCCGCGCGCGATTGAGCACGCGCGGCAGCAATTTCTCGCTGAAGGCGAGATGCAAGGAGGGGTTGTCAACGCCACCATTGCCCAATCCTGGTTGCGCAGCCGTGAAAACGGCGTGCCAGCCTGCCAGCCACTCAGCACCGAAACCCTGGACAGCACCGCACTTGCGCAAAAACGCAGCCAGAACCACTTGCTGCTGACCCAGGCCAAGGCAGAAATTTCCTCGCTTTATGAGCAAATCGCGCACTCTTACAGCATGATTGCGCTCACTGATGCCGAGGGCGTGATTTTGCACACGCGCGGCGAGCATCAATTGATGGGCCTAGCCCCGGCTGAGCTATTAAGCCCGGGCTATTCCTGGCGCGAGCAAGAACGCGGCACCAATGCAATTGGGACGGCGATCATAGAACGCCAGGCGGTGGCGGTGCAGGGCGCAGAACACTTTGTTGAGCAACTGCACACATTTAGTTGCTATGCCGTCCCTATCTTTGGTGCCAATTACGAGCTGCTGGGCACGCTGAATGTCACCAATGCCTTCTCTGCCCACCAGCAACACACGCTGGCGCTGGTGAAAATGGCCGCGCAATTGATAGAAAACCGCGTGTTCCGCGCCAGTTACCAAGGCCCGGTGACACTGAAGTTTCATGAACGCGCTGAATTCATAGATACCGAGTGGGCAGGCGTGGCCGTGTTTGAGCGTGACGGCCGCGTGGTGGCCATCAACCATAATGGTTTGCAGCAACTGGGCTGCAACACGCTGCCGCAAGATTACCAACAATTATTTGGCCAGCCCCTGCCCTTGCAGGCTGAGCCAGCCGTGCTCAACCTCAGCACCAGCCTGGGCCACGTCATTAAAGCCAGGCTAACCATCACTGCCGCCAGCAAAGCCAGCGCGCTGCGGCCTGTAGTGCGCCGCGGCATTACGCTGGAAGACCTGGCCAGCGCAGACCGCCATATTGCCGAAGTGCTGGAGCAAGCCAGGCTGGTGATGGATCAGGACATCCCGATTCTGATTCAGGGTGAAACCGGAGTGGGCAAGGAATTGCTTACCAGCGCCATACACAACAGCAGCAGCCGTGCCGATGGCCCCATGATTGCGGTGAACTGCGCCGCCCTGCCGGAAGGGCTGATAGAAGCAGAGTTGTTTGGCTATGAAGAAGGCGCGTTTACCGGAGCCAGGCAAAAAGGCAGCCAGGGCAAGATAGAGCAAGCCAACGGCGGCACGCTCTTCTTGGATGAAATTGGCGATATGCCCCTGTTGCTGCAAGCCCGGCTATTGCGTGTGCTACAAGAGCGCAGCATTACCCCACTGGGGGGCAGCAAGGCCAAAAAGCTGGAGTTTGCCCTGATTAGCGCCACCAACCAGCCGCTGCAAGATAAAGTGGCCGCCGGGACTTTCCGCCGCGATTTGTATTACCGCCTGAACGGCTTGAGCCTGACGCTGCCACCGCTGCGCAGCCGTCAAGATTTGCCCGCGCTGGTGCAAAGCCTGCTTACCGCTGAACAAGCCACCAACACCACGCTCAATGATGATTTGCTGGCGCTGTTTCAGCGCCACCCCTGGCCTGGCAATATCCGCCAACTACATAATGTGCTGAAAACCATGCTGGCTCTGGCCGCAGGCCAGCCCTTGCAACGCAAACACCTGCCTCCAGGCTTTATGGAGGAGCTGGGTGCTGCAGCGGCAGAACAAACTGCGATGACTGCCTTGGCAGCAGGCTCCATCACCGATATCACCAACGAAGCCGTAAGGCTGGCACTGCAACAGCACAACGGCAACATCTCCGCCGCCGCGCGTGAACTGGGCATGAGCCGTAATCGCTTTTATCGGAAGTTGAAGGCCTTGGGTTTGGGTTGAGTGCTCTGATCTGAATCAAACCACAGACGTAAAAAAAGCCAGGCAAACTGCCTGGCTTTTTTACTAGATGATCATTTGGCTTGGAAATCTTAGCTATGCCGCATCAAGGTATTCACCGCAATATCTTCATCAATTTCAGGCCAGTGTATACCTACGCCCTTACCTATCAAGCGCCAGTTGCGACGCTGCGCGTCATTCGCATCTCTCAGCCTAGGAAACCACTCTAATGGTGCAGAAATCTCCCGGCCATCAGCAAGCACTAGATGCAGGGCTTCATTGCCAAAACTGACGTCTACTACGTGAGCATCCAACTTGATGGCTGAAGTACTCACTTCTGCGCCAGCCTATAAGGTCAATATCCACTGCACAATTACGCGGATATCTTCATCCTTGACCTGTGGGCTGTTGGGCCACATGGGCACTGGCCCCCAGACACCATTGGAGCCGCTTTTGACACGGCCTATGAGTTTGACTTCTGCGCCTTTTTCACCGCGATATTTGGCAGCTACATCTTTAAGGGCAGGGCCGACGACTTTTTCATTGACCGTATGGCAAGCCAGGCAGCCGTTTCTTTGCGCCAGGCTTTCGGCAGCCTTGGCATCCACCGCGTAAGCCTGGCTGGTCAGCAGTAATGCGAAAGCGCCCATGATGACATGCGCTAATGTTTTCATTCGCTTTCCTTGACGAGTTTCACAGCATGACGGTATTTCTCATGCCAGCAGATTCTGTTTGTAACGAGCCAACCCGGCACCGGGTTGACCGACTAGCAAAACTACAGGCTTTCGGTACTGTACTGCACGCTCAGGGTGTGTGAGCTGCCTGGTGCCACGGTGACTACATTGCTTCTGACATTGGAAGACTCTACACACACCATCTGACGCCAGCCGTAATGACTGCCCAGATCGCCGATTTCTGCGGCCTTGCGCTCCCAGGGAGTCCACACCACGGTGGATTGGCTGCCGCTTTTCTCTATGATGATTTTGCGGCGCAGGCCTGGGTCTTCCAGCACGCAGGTAGACTCGGTGTTGAGGTATACCCTATCCACTTCTTGCGAGAAGGTGATCTCACCTGTCTGGTGGTGCAGGCATAATCCTCCACCTTGTCTTCATATTCGCTATGGTCCAGGCCGTGTATTTTCACTACTTCAATATCACTGACCTGGAAGTAGGTATGCAGGGCTTCACCAATCACAAACGGCTCATCGCCCTTGTTGGTGGTGGTTAGGGACATTTTCAGCACTGGGCCTATGTTGATGGTGAGGCTTAGCTCGCAGTCATAAGGCCACTGTTTTTCTACCTGTTTGCTTTCCACCAGGCGCAACACCAGGCTGGTGGTGTTGTCCGGCATGGGGGTGGCATCGACCACTTCCCAGGGCACCACACGCGCAAAACCGTGTGGACACAGGGTTTCATCCGTAGGGTGCGGGCCAAACCAGGGCCAGCATACGGGCACGCCACCACGGATGGAACGCCCGGCAACAAATCTGGCCTGATCTGATAACCACAGCACTGGAACTTCGGCATGCCGCGGGTTCCACTGCATTACATGACCACCTTGCAACGCCACTTTGGCACTGGCATGCGGATTTTCAATTTCCAGCGTGACCAGACCATTCTGGTCAGAGGAAAAGTGAATTTTGTGCCCCACCCCATATCGGGAATTCAACTCGTGTACAGATTGCATAAGCTCTTATTAATTTTGATGGATGAATATCAACGCGGCAGAGTTTTTATTATTTTTCTATCTGACTGACATCGCGCACCGCACCCTTGGCTGCCGAGGTGCTCATGGCAGCATAGGCGCGCAAGGCGGGTGAAACATGGCGCTCGCGGCTTTGTGGCTTCCAGGCTGCCTTGCCACGCGCTTCCATGGCGGCACGCCTGTGTGCCAATACTCCATCAGTGACCGCAAGGTGTATGGTTCGGTTCGGAATATCGATTTCTATGATGTCGTTTTCTTCTACCAGGCCTATGGCACCGCCTTCTGCTGCTTCGGGTGAAGCATGGCCTATGCTGAGGCCGGATGTACCCCCAGAGAAGCGGCCATCGGTGAGCAGGGCGCAAGCCTTACCCAGGCCCTTGGACTTGAGGTAGGTGGTGGGATAAAGCATTTCCTGCATGCCTGGGCCGCCACGTGGGCCTTCATAGCGAATCACAACTATATCGCCTGCGACGATTTTATCGCCCAGGATGCCTTCAACCGCAGCGTCCTGGCTTTCAAAGATGCGTGCACGCCCAGTGAATTTGAGGATGCTGTCATCCACACCTGCGGTTTTGACGATGCAGCCATCCAGCGCGATGTTGCCGTAAAGCACGGCCAGGCCGCCATCTTGTGAATACGCGTGTTCTTTATCGCGTATGCAGCCTTCTTGTCTATCGGTATCCAGCTCGGGCCAGAGCATGGACTGGCTGAAGGCGATGGTGGTGGCAATGCCGCCTGGGGCTGCACGGTAGAACTTTTTCACGTCTTCGTCGGTGGTGGTGGTGATATCCCACTTATCTAGCGCCTCGCCCAAGGTTGGGCTGTGCACGGTAGGGCTGTCACGGTGTATCAGGCCAGCGCGGCTCAACTCACTCAGGATGCCCATGACGCCACCCGCACGGTGTACGTCTTCCATATGATATTTGGCCGTGGCAGGCGCTACCTTGCACACGCAAGGCACACCACGCGAGATACGGTCTATATCGGCCATGGTGAAATCAACACCTGCCTCATGCGCGGCTGCCAAGAGGTGCAGCACGGTATTGGTTGAGCCGCCCATGGCCACATCCAGGCTCATGGCGTTTTCAAACGCATGCAGGTTGGCAACGTTACGTGGCAATACGGATTCATCATCACCTTCGTAATAACGCTTGGTGATTTCCACAATCAAACGGCCCGCCTTGAGGAACAATTCCTTGCGTGCGCCATGTGTGGCAAGGGTAGAGCCATTGCCTGGCAGGCTGAGGCCCAGCGCTTCGGTCAGGCAGTTCATGGAGTTGGCGGTGAACATGCCAGAGCAGGAGCCGCAGGTGGGGCAAGCCGAGCGTTCAATCGCCTCTGACTCTTCATCAGACACTTCGCTGCTGGCGCCAGCCACCATGGCATCCACCAGATCCAGCTTGTGGAAGGTGCCTTGCCAGTTGACCTTGCCCGCTTCCATAGGGCCGCCAGAAACAAACACAACCGGGATGTTGAGGCGCAAGGCCGCCATCAGCATGCCTGGGGTAATTTTGTCGCAATTGGAGATACACACCAGCGCATCGGCACAGTGGGCATTGACCATGTATTCCACACTGTCGGCAATCAGGTCACGGCTGGGCAGGCTGTAGAGCATGCCGGAGTGACCCATGGCGATACCGTCATCCACGGCAATGGTGTTGAATTCCTTGGCTACACCGCCCGCACGCTCAATCTCACGCGCAACCAATTGGCCCAGGTCCTTGAGGTGGACGTGTCCGGGCACGAATTGGGTAAAGGAGTTGGCAATGGCGATGATAGGCTTCTGGAAGTCGTCATCCTTCATCCCCGTGGCCCGCCACAAGGCGCGTGCGCCTGCCATGTTGCGGCCGTGAGTGGATGTTCTGGAGCGATATTGCGGCATAAAAACCCTAAACTAAACGTATAATTATTGGATTTTACTCCAATCCTAGAACCATCCCAATAGAGTCGTCCAATGCTTGTGCACCCACAATTTGATCCAGTCGCCATTCACCTCGGCAGTTTTGGCATCCACTGGTATGGCCTGATGTACCTGACAGGCTTTCTTGGTTTCCTCTGGCTGGGCCGTTGGCGTATTGCCCACCAGCCCTGGCAGGGCTGGAGCCACAAGATGCTGGACGATGCGCTGTTCTACGGCGCGCTGGGGGTTATCCTCGGTGGCAGGCTGGGTTATGCGCTGTTTTATCAGGCGGAATATTATCTGGCGCACCCGCTGGAAATTCTTTTTCTCTGGCAGGGCGGCATGTCCTTCCACGGTGGCTTTTTAGGTGTGTTAGTGGCCATGCTGCTATTTGCGCGCAGCCGTGGCCTGACTTTCTTTGGCATTATGGATTTTGTTGCCCCCTTGGTGCCGCTGGGCCTGGGTGCTGGCCGCATGGGCAATTTCATCAACGGTGAACTCTGGGGCCGCCCCAGCGATGTGCCCTGGGCCATGGTGTTTCCACAAATAGATAATGTGGCACGTCACCCCTCGCAGCTATATGAGTTTTTGCTAGAAGGCGTGGTGTTGTTTGTGCTGCTATGGTGGTATTCCAGCAAGCCACGCGCCAGGGGTACAGTTTCAGCGCTGTTCCTGATTGGTTATGGCAGTTTCCGCTTTTTGGTGGAGTTCACGCGCCAGCCTGATGACTTCCTCGGCCTGCTGTCCCTGGGCCTGAGCATGGGCCAATGGCTGAGCCTGCCCATGGTAATTGCGGGCATCTGGCTGTTTATCGTCAGCTCACGCCGCGCTGAAACAAAGACAAATGCTTAATTAATCCCTGCTTTTTTCTGCCACTGATCAGCAGCTACCTTGTAGTAAATACGGGGCATAGCTGCGGATCAGCTAGCAAACTGTACTCTAAAAATATCCCCTGTTCTGTATCTGGTTTTGCGCATTTTGCGCGCTTATGATGGTCCAATCGTCATGGTGTGCATTACACCCTTTTTTTCAGGATCATTCAGCGCATGTCGGAACAACAAGGTTCAATCAAGCCCTATCACCACCCTGCCGCAGGCTGGGGTGCCATCAAGCAGGTGGCCGCCCAACTCGCTTTGCAGAAGATTCCGGTCAAGGGCATCGTCACTCTGCTCTCGCAAAACCAGCCGGATGGCTTTGACTGCCCAGGTTGCGCCTGGCCCGACAAGGAACACACTTCCACTTTTGAGTTCTGCGAGAACGGCGTTAAGGCTGTCGCCGCTGAAGCCACCGCCAAGCGCGTGCCGCCCGCCTTCTTTGCCAAGCACACCGTGACCGAGCTTATGGAGTGGAGCGACTTTGCCCTGGAAGGTGAAGGCCGCTTGACCCACCCCATGCGCTACAACGCCAGCACCGATAAATACGAGGAAGTCTCCTGGGATCAGGCTTTTGCCGTGATTGCCGAGCACCTCAATGCCCTGGCAGACCCCAACGAGGCGATTTTCTACACCTCGGGCCGCGCCAGCAATGAGGCTGCTTTCTTGTACCAGTTGTTTGTGCGCGAATTTGGCACCAATAACTTCCCTGATTGTTCCAACCTCTGCCATGAGTCCACCAGCATGGCCTTGCCGCCTACCGTGGGCATAGGCAAGGGCTCGGTGACGCTGCATGACTTTGAACACGCTGACACCCTGCTGATTTTTGGTCAGAACCCGGCCACCAATCACCCACGCATGCTGGGTGAGCTACGTGAAGCCGCCAAGCGCGGCGCGCGCATTGTGGCGATTAACCCATTAAAAGAACGCGGCCTGGAACGCTTTGCCGATCCGCAAAGCCCGTTTGACATGCTGTCGTTCAAGGGCAGCAAGATCAGTGAACTGTTCTTGCAACCCAAGCTGGGCGGTGACCTGGCCCTGATCAAGGGCATGATCAAGTTTGTGATCCAGTGGGATGACGAAGCCGTGCGCAATGGCACCGAGCGCGTGGTTGACCTGGCCTTTATCAACGAACACACCAATGGCTTTGAAGCAATTGCCGCCGATGCGCGTCAGGAAAGCTGGGACATCATTCTGGAAGAATCCGGCGTGCCGCTGGAGCAGATTGAACAAATCTCGCGCATTTATGTTTCCGGCCAACGCGTGATTTCTACCTGGGGCATGGGCATCACCCAGCACAAGCATGGCGTTGCCACCATCAAGACCCTGGTAAACCTCATGCTGCTGCGCGGCAATATCGGCAAGGAAGGCGCAGGCCTGTGCCCAGTGCGCGGCCATAGCAATGTGCAGGGCAACCGCACGGTGGGCATTTACGAAAAAATGCCGCTCAAGTTCCTAGAAAGCCTGGAGCAAGTATTCAATATCAAGGTGCCCAAGGAGCCAGGCTATGACGCCGTGGCCGCCATTCAGGCCATGATAGATAAAAAGGCCAAGTTCTTCTTTGGCCTGGGCGGCAACTTTGCCATTGCCACGCCAGACACCGACCGTACCTGGGATGGCCTGCGCAATTGCGACCTGACCGCGCATGTCACCACCAAGCTCAACCGCAGCCATTTGGTACACGGTAAGGAAGCCCTGATACTGCCTTGCCTGGGCCGTACCGAGATAGACACCCAGGAAAGCGGCCCGCAAGGCGTGACCGTTGAAGATTCAATGAGCATGGTGCATATCTCTTACGGTATGAACAAACCAGCCTCTCCCCACATCCTTTCCGAGCCGGACATTGTGGCGCGCATGGCCCATGCCACGCTGAAACACAGCAAGACTCCCTGGCTGGAATACGTCAAGGATTACAGCAAGATTCGCGACGTGATTGAGCAGACCATGCCCGCCATGTTCAAGAACTACAACGAGCGCATCAAGAAACCCGGTGGCTTCCGCATGCCTGTGCCTTCCAGCGACCGCGTCTGGATGACTGCTTCTGGCAAGGCTGAATTCACTGTGCTGCCTATTCCGCAGGATTCGCCTATCCATCAGGCACGCCAGCAATATGGCGACGATATGTTTGTGCTGATGACCACCCGCTCACACGACCAGTACAACACCACTATCTACGGTCTGGATGACAGATACCGTGGTGTGTTCGGCCAGCGCCGCGTGGTGTTCATGAACCCTGAGGATATCAAGCGTAAAGGCCTCAAGGCAGGCGATTGGGTCAATCTGGTCAGCGTCTGGGCCGATGGTGTGACCCGCCGCGCTGATAACTTCTTGGTGGTTTCTTACGATATCCCTAGCGGTTGCCTGGGCGGTTACTATCCCGAGACCAATAATCTGGTGCCGCTGGATAGCGTTGCTGATTTCTCCCACACCCCTACCTCCAAATCCATCCCGGTGATTATCGAGAAGGTAGGCGCCAAAGAGGTATCGCATGCTGCATGAACATAATGCCCAGCAAGATGAAGCACTGGTCACGCAAGAGCTGGATCAAAGCGCGGTGCTGATGCTGGGGATTATTGAATTGCTGCATGCCGAGCATGATAGCGGCCGTGCGCGCATGCCACTGGCCGCCATCTGCAAGCGTTTGGGCCTGCGCATGAGCACGCTACAGCGCCTGATGACGGCGCTGGGCGAGCAGGCGCTGGTTGAAGTGAGCGACGAAAAGGACAGATTGGTGGCTAGGCTTACGCCTGCAGGCACTGAGCTGTCCCAAGCGCTGCAAAGCGCGTAATTTAAACTCGCTGCAAAGCGCATAAGGCAACCCCGCTGGAAAACTCCTAAGCCTAGCAAGCGCCATTAACCGTACTCTATGCACGCTGGAGTACAATGCGTGTCATCAAAACCTCACCTCCGGCGACCATGAAGCTTTACGTCTCGTTTGCTGCCCGCATACGCGCGATGATAGATGAAGGCGTATTGCGGCCAGGCGACAAGATTTTTTCCGTGCGCCAGGCAAGCCAGAAATACAGCCTCAGCATCAGCACCGTCTTACGTGCGTATCTGCTGCTGGAACAAGAGGGCGTGATCAGCAGCCATCCGCAATCGGGCTATTACGTCACGCCACGCAAGCGCCTGCAAAAGCGCGGTTCGCCGCTGGCCCAGGATATTAATCTGGCCGATGTTGATGCCAGCAAGTTAGTCCTTACCACCCTCAAATCCATACGGGAATTCGGCACGGTGCCACTGGGTTCGCCCTTCCCTGACCCGCAGCTGTTTCCGCTGAAAAAAATCCACCAATATGAAAAAGCCCTCACCGATGATGAGGGCGAATGGGGCGTGCTCTCAGACCTGCCGCCCGGCAATGCATTGCTGCGCCAGCAGATTGCGCGGCGCTATCTGGCCAGTGGCATGGATATCTCGCCCGAGGATATAGTCATCACCCACGGTGCTACCGAGGCCATCACTTTATGCCTGCAAGCGGTGGCCAAGGCGGGCGATACCATCGCCATAGAAGCGCCTGGCTATTACGCACTGGCCCACACGGTGGAGCGCCTGGGCATGCAAGTGGCAGAACTGCCTACCGACCCTGATGCAGGTATAGACCTGATCGCCTTGCAGCAGGCCGCCAGCAAAACCCGCATTGCTGCCGTGATTTTGACCACCAATTTCCAAAACCCGCTGGGTTTTGTGATGCCGGATGCTAAAAAGCAGGATTTGGTGACGCTTTTGGCCAGCTTGCAGATTCCGCTGATTGAAGATGATGTCTATCAAGAGCTGTATTTTTCCGAACAAGCGCCGCGCCCGGCCAAGGCCTTTGACCGCGAGGGGCTGGTGCTGCACTGCGCCTCATTCTCGAAATCGCTGGCACCGGGTTACCGCGTAGGCTGGACCGCGGCTGGGCGTTACCGCCAGGAGGTGGAGCGCCTGATGTTTCTCAATAGTCTGTCGCTACCTTCGGCCCCGCAGATAGCCATAGCCAAATATATGCAGCGCGATGGTTTTGAGCAGCACCTCAAGCAGTTGCGCCACACACTGCGCTCGCAATATGTGCTGATACGTAATGTGATTGAAGAAAGTTTTCCGCCAGGCACCACGCTCTCCGTGCCCAAGGGTGGTTATGTGATCTGGATTCAGCTACCCGCAGCGCTGGATACCTTGAAGCTGTACCGCGCTGCGCTGGATAACGGCATTACCGTGGCTCCGGGCAGCATTTTCTCGCGCAAGAAAGACCTCACCCACTATATCCGTCTCAATTTCAGCCACCTGTGGACGGTGGCCATAGAGCAGGCAGTGCGCGATGTAGGTGCGCTGGCCTGCAGCATGCTGGCCACAGCAGACAGCGCAAGCTAGATCAGAAAAAACGCTATATAGCAGCTAGCAGCAACGTTTGACGCCGTTCCACTTGTCTTCCTGCCAGGCCTTGCAGAAGTCCTCCCGGCTGAGCGGCGGGGAGGCATGCTGATGTTGCTGCTGATTGGCGGCATACAAGCGCAGATAACGCTCATAAGCATCATCCCCAGACATCTGGCGCAACAAGCGCCAGGCGCTGGCAATACGCCCCCTCAAACGCAGCAGCATGGATTTAAGCCTGCTCATGCAGCGTCTAGCTTGGTTTTGACATAGGGCGCTTCCATCAAGGGACGCACGGGCTTGCCACTCAGGCTGCGATAACTCACGCGCAACATATCCAGAATCACAATCCAGAGCACGCTGACAAAGAACAGGGTCAAAGCGGCATCGAGTTGCTGATTGAAGATCAGTTGCGGCGCTACTGCGGCTTTTTCAGGTGGCAGCACGCCTGCTGCCAGCTTGGCCGACATATCATTGGCAGCGGCGAGGAAACCTACGCGTACATCGCTGCTGGTGATTTTTTCCCAGGCGGCGGCTGTGGTCACCAGCACCAGCCAGGACAAAGGCAAGGCCGTCACCCAGGCAAACTTCAATCGACCAGTCTTGATCAGCACCCCAGTGCCCACCGATAAGGCAATCGCCGCCAGCATCTGGTTGGAAATGCCAAACAGCGGCCAGAGAATATTGACGCCGCCATTGGGGTCTATCACGCCTATATAAAGGAAATAACCCCAACCTGCGACCACGGTGGCACTGGTGAGCAGCACCGAGGGATACCAGGAGGTCTGGCCCAGCTTGGGCGCAAAATTACCCAGCATGTCTTGCAGCATAAAGCGTGCAACCCGGGTCCCTGCATCTAGTGTGGTAAGGATAAAGATAGCCTCGAACATGATGGCGAAGTGATACCACAAGGCGAGCAACTGATTGCCAAAGGCACTGCCAAAGATGCTGGCCATGCCCACCGCCAGCGAGGGCGCGCCACCTGTGCGCGCAAACAGCGTGGCTTCACCCATATCGCGTGCCAGCACCTGCATTTGTTCTACCGTCACCGGGAAGCCCCAGGCAGATATCGTTGCCACCGCATCTGCGGCTTCCTTGCCCACCAGCCCGGCCGGGCTGTTAATGGCAAAGAACACGCCAGGGTCCAACACGGTGGCCGCTATCATCGCCATGATGGCCACAAAGGACTCCAGCAACATCGCACCGTACCCTATCATGCGGATATCGGATTCGCTGGAAAGCAGCTTGGGCGTGGTTCCCGATGCTATCAGGCGTGGAAGCCAGACACGGCACCGCAGGCAATGGTGATAAAGACAAACGGGAATAGCGTGCCCCCAAAGATGGGGCCAGTGCCATCAATAAACTGGGTCAATGCAGGCATCTTCACCTCAGGCTGCAACAGCACAATGGCAATCGCCAGCAGGAAGATGGTGCCCAGTTTCATAAAGGTAGAAAGATAATCACGCGGTGCCAGCAACAGCCAGACTGGCAAAATGGCCGCCGCAAAACCATAGGCAATCACCCACCAGGCCAGATACAGGCTTCATGATCAAACAGCCCGCGCAGCATGGGTGATGATCTATCCATCCGCCACCAAACACTGACAACAGCAATAGCGCCACCCCCAGCACCGAGGCTTCCAGCACCCGGCCGGGGCGGAACAAGCGCATATAAAGACCCACTATCATGGCAATCGGGATGGTGGCTGCCACGGTGGAAGTAGCCCAGGGGCTGTGTTTCATGGCATTGACCACCACCAGCCCCAGCACCGCAATCAGAATGATCATGATGGTGAATGTGCCTATCAGCGCGGCAAAACCGCCTATAGGCCCCAGCTCCTCACGTGCAATCTGCCCCAGGCTGCGGCCATTGCGCCGCGTGGAGAGAAATAGCGTCACCATATCCTGCACTGCGCCACCGAGCACCGCGCCCACCAATATCCACAAAGTGCCGGGCAAATAGCCAAACTGTGCTGCCAGCGTAGGGCCAACCAAGGGGCCAGGCCCGGCAATCGCGGCAAAATGATGGCCGAATACCACCCACTTATTGGTGGGCACATAATCGCGGCCATTATCCAGGCGCTCGGCCGGGGTAGCACGTGTGGCGTCCACCATCAAGACGCGCGCGGCTATCCAGGCGGCATAAAAACGGTAAGCCAGCGCAAACACACAGACGGCAGCCGCCACAAACCACAGCGCATTGATGCTTTCACCCCGGTGCAGGGCAATGCCGCCTACTGCGGCGGCCCCTATGACCGCGACTGCCAGCCAGGCGACATATTTCAAGGTTTTATTCATTTTGGGTTTAACATGTGTTTTCGAATGTCCGCCAGTATAAAACCAAACTCGGCCGGAACGGATATTGCTAGACATTGCATCCAACCTATAACTCTAGTGAGATAAGCATGAAACTGCGCTACATCAGCCTGCTGGCTGCCCTGATCTTCACCCTGCCCGCCTGGGCCGATGAAAGTGCCAAGCCCATAGAAACCACCACCGCCAGTGGCGAGAAGATTCTGCTGCACCCGAATGGCAAATGGGAGTATGTGGATAAAGTGAAAAAAGCCGAGGCAGACAAGATTGCCAAGCAATACCCAGAAAACCAGGGCTGCCCGCATGGCACCCAGGGTGGCGTACTTGGCATAGGCCGTTGCATTCCGCCGGGTGATAAAGACTTCAACCGCGGCTCCATCAGCGGCAAAGGCCGTTAAGGCACAATTTAGATTGACCAGGGCTCGCGGTAGCGAGCCTGGCTTGGCCTGACACTAGCCCAATTTTACCTAGTCCTGAGAAGGGCAATGCTGGCCATTATCAAGCAGCGCCTGCAAGCTCGGCAGTGCAGTCTTCCTGCTATCTGTCAGCCAATTTAGACTTGCCAGACTGAGCAAAATCGCCTTACATACTGGCTATGCCCTCATCTCGCCCAGCCCGTTTACTCAGCACCCTGACCCCACTGTTACATACCTATCGCTGGCGCATTGCGTTGGCGCTGGGCTTGCTGCTGCTTGCCTCCACCGCACTGCTGCTGGTGCCTCTGGCGTTCAGGGATTTGATTGATGAGGGCATGGGCAGCGCGGGCGAGCAGCTCAACCAGCATTTTCTCTGGCTGATTGTGCTGGCGCTGTTCTGGGCCTTCACTGTGGCTGCACGTTATTACACCGTCTCCTGGGTGGGAGATCGCGTCACGGCTGATCTGCGCAGCCAGGTCTATCAGCGCGTGATTCAGCAATCGCCGCAATTTTTCGAGACGCTGAAAACCGGAGAAGTGCTGTCCAGACTGACCGGAGACACCACGCTAATACAGACCGTGGTAGGCAGTTCCGCCTCCATGGGGCTGCGCAGCCTGATCCAGTTTATAGGCGGCATGGTGATGCTGGCGGTGACCAGCTGGAGCCTGTTTGCGCTCAACCTCGGCCTGATGCTGCTGGTGACACTGCCTGTCATGATCATAGGCCGCAAGGTCAAGCGCCTGTCGCGTGAATCTCAGGATCGCATTGCCGATAGCTCGGCCATGGCTGGGGAAATTCTCAACGCCATGCCTACCGTGCAATCCTATACGCAGGAAGCAATGAGGCCGCGCGCTTCAAGCAGCGCATAGAAGTGAGTTTTAAAACTGCGGTCGCACGCATACGCATACGTGCGCTGATGGCGGCGGTGGTGATTGCGGGCATCAGCAGCGCCATTGTTTTTGTGCTGTGGGTAGGCGCACGTCAGGTCAGCCAGGGTAGCTTGAGCAGTGGCGAGTTTGCCTCCTTTATTCTTTATGCAGGCCTGGTAGCCAGCAGTGTCAGCACCATGGCAGAAGTCTGGGGCGATATCATGCGCGCTGCCGGGGCGGCCGGACGTTTGCTGGAGCTATTGCAAGCCGAAGCACAGATTGAAGACCCGGCCCAGCCCAGCCATATCCCCCAAGCTGAACAGGCCAGCATACAGTTTGAAAATGTAAGCTTTCACTATCCTGCCAACCCAGGCAGAACAGCGATTGATCAACTTAGCATTGAGATACTGCCCGGTGAAACTGTGGCCCTGGTTGGCCCTTCAGGCGCGGGCAAAAGCACCATGTTCCAGCTCTTGCTGCGCTTTTATGACATCACCTCCGGTAGCCTCAAGATCAATGGTGTGGATATCCGTGCGCTAAGTCTGGCGGAGTTGCGCGGCATGATGGCTATCGTGCCGCAGGAGCCCGTGATTTTCTCTGCCAATGCGCTGGAAAATATACGTTATGGTCGGCCAGATGCCAGCGATGCAGAGGTGATTGCCGCCGCCCGTGCCGCGCTGGTAGCGCCGTTTATTGAGCGTTTGCCTGAAGGCTACCAGACCTTCCTCGGTGAGCGCGGTACACGCTTGTCTGGCGGCGAGCGCCAGCGCATTGCCATTGCGCGTGCCATGCTCAAAAACGCGCCCATACTGCTGCTGGATGAAGCCACCAGCGCACTGGATACAGAAGCTGAGACCCTGGTGCAACGCGGGCTGGAAGCCGCCATGCAGGGACGCACCACGCTGGTGATCGCTCACCGCTTGGCAACAGTACAGAATGCAGACCGTATCTTAGTGCTGGATCAGGGCCGTATTGTTGAGCACGGCACGCCTGCAGAGCTGAGCCGCAAGGGTGGGCTATATAGCCGCCTAGCCAGCCAGCAGTTTGGCCTGCACGGCCTGGGGGCAGACCACCACCATGCACCACAATCTGACATCAGGCGCTGAAAAATGACCCAACTTGGTGCAAAAACCTACTTGCGCTAGCGGCCACGCACTGAATATTGGCTTGCTTGTAAAAATCGCAGCCTCAGATCATCCACCCCATGTCATTGATGAAAATCATATCAATCATGCATGGCTAGGCTAATGCGGTATCCTCTAGCCCTTGACCTCATCCTGCGCATGGTTTTTGCTACCCAACCCACATCATGAATGAATTAACGCCTGACCACACCATACTCCTGGCCAAGCAACGCCATATCGAAGAGCTGGAAGGTTTATCAACCTGCACAGGCCTGATCGAAACCATCAGCCTGGTAATTCATCAATTGCAGGCAGAGCGTGGTGCCAGCTGCCTGTTTCTGGCCTCTTCCGGCCAGCGCTTTGGCAATGAACGTGGTGACATCATTGCCGAGAACCAAAACCTGGAAGTGCAATTCCGCGCAGCCCTGCAACGTCACCTAGCCGATCATGCGCAAGTGCCTGCCAAGCAACTCACCCTGCTGGCCTGGACGCTGCTCGGCTTTGACCAGCTCACTTCGCTACGCCACCAGATCACTTTGCAGCGTATTTCTTTCCATGACTGTATACAGTCCTACAATCGTTTTATCGGCAGCCTGATCTCGCTGATTTTCGACATTACCGACAATGCCGTGAATAGCCGCATATCCACTTATATGCTCGCACTCTATAACCTGGTGCAAGGCAAGGAGTTTGCCGGGCAGGAGCGTGCGGTGGGGTCTTATTTATTTGGCTCGGGCACGGCGCAGCAGGAACATCAGCACAAACTGCTGGAACTGGTCGCCTTGCAGGACAGGCACTTTGAATCGTTCTGCCAGTTTGGCGGCGACCCCATGCGACAAGCCTGGGCAAGCGCCATGGCGAGTCCACATGCCCACAAGCATCAGCAGTTCAGGCACAAGCTCACCCAGGCCAAGGATGGTCAAGCGCTACAGGCGCAGGATGGCAAGCCCTGGTTTGAGCTGTGCAGCCAACGTCTGGCAGATATCTGGCAGATTCAATGCCAGTTGATCAAGGATATGCACGACACGCTGGAAACCCTGGTCAGTGATGCCAAGGCCGATCTGGAGCGCACGCGACAATATCTACAGCAGTTGCGCCAGCAACCTGCACCCTCGCCAACCATGGACAATGCCTTCTTCAACCTCTCCATTCCAGTGGAAAACGCCTATACCTTCCAGGCGCACGATCCGCTGCATCCCTACCCCATGGAATCTATCGTTTCTTTATTGCAGCAACAGTCGCAACAGATTGCCGAAATTGAAAACGAGTTATCCGAGACCAAAAAAGCCCTCACCGAGCGCAAGCAGATAGAGCGTGCCAAGGGTCAACTCATGAGCAAGCTGGGCATCAGCGAAGTGGAGGCCTATAAGATCATGCGCAGTACCGCCATGGAACAAAATCGCAAGATTATTGATGTAGCAGACAACATTCTCGCCAAGTAACAGCAGGCACCATTCCGGCAAATTAATGGTGCAATCGCACACGGGTAGTGCAATGCGCCATGGCATCACACAATCACCGATCTGCAAGTTTAACCAAAAATATCCATTAAAAACATAGCATTAATCGCTAAAACCCTGCTTGGCACAGCCTTTGCTAATACCTTGTTAAGTCCTGTTATCCAACGGCGGGTAACATGATTTGCACAGCATCAGCAGTATTCAAGCATCTGGCATACCACCAGATGCTTGAAGCAACTTAAAGCTGGATTTTTCCGCTTTAAAACAACATAGGGCTAGAGACCAAGGACAAAGGCGTCCTGATGACAGACAAAACGTCTGTCATCAGGACGCCTTTTTGTTTTGGCGCTTTGAACTTCAATCACTGACTGCAGGAGCCACGATGAATAAAACCGACACCACACCATCAGAAGCGATGGTCAGCACGGCAAGCCCGGAACTCACCACCGACCAGAGTCGGCGACAGTTTTTCCGCCAGGCCATGGCCAGCACCCTGGGGGCTGCCGCCATGCTGAATATCTTGCCCGGCGCCATGCAAACGCAAACCTCGGCGGCAGGCAGTGATGCGCCCGAGCTGCCCGAAGTGAAGATAGGCTTTATTCCATTGACTGACTGTGCGCCTATCGTTGTGGCGGCGCAGATGGGTTTTGACAAGAAATACGGCATCAAGATAGTGCCTTCCAAGGAAGCCTCCTGGGCCGGGGTGCGCGACAAGGTGGTGAATGGCGAGCTGCATGCCGCGCATATGCTTTACGGCATGGTTTACGGCGTGCAGATGGGCATAGGCGGCCAGCAGAAGGATATGAATATTCTGCTGACGCTCAACAACAACGGTCAGGGCATCACACTGGCCAACCAGCTCAAGGACAAGGGCGTCACCAGCGGCGCTACCCTGAAGCGCCTGCTGGATAACGAAAACCGCGATTTCACCTTTGCCCAGACTTTCCCCACTGGCACCCACGCCATGTGGCTGTACTACTGGCTGGCAAGCTACGGCATACACCCGCTCAAGGACGTCAAAACCATCGTCGTGCCGCCGCCGCAAATGGTGGCCAATATGCGCATAGGCAATATGGATGGCTATTGCGTGGGTGAGCCCTGGAATGCACGTGCGATTTACGACAAGGTTGGCTACACCGTGGCCACCACGCAGGATATCTGGGTAGACCACCCGGAAAAAGTGCTGGGCACGACTGCTGAATTTGTCAGCAAATATCCGAATACGGCGCTAGCCATGACCAAGGCCATACTCGAGGCCTGCCGTTATATAGACGCCACCGCCAACCGCCCTGCGGTTGCCAAGTTGATTGCTGGCAAGGCTTACGTCAATGCACCGGAAGAAGTGATTGAAGGCCGCTTCCTGGGTCATTACGACAACGGCATAGGCAAGAAGTGGGAAGACCCCAACTTCATGAAGTTTTTCAATGACGGCAAGGTGACCTTCCCTTACCTCTCAGACGGCATGTGGTTCCTCACCCAGCACAAGCGCTGGGGCCTGCTCAAGACCGACCCTGATTACCTAGCTGTGGCCAAAAAGGTCAACCGCATCGATATCTATACCGAGGCTGCCAAATCACTGGGGGTCGCTGTACCCACAGACCCCATGCGCAGCAGCAAGCTGATTGATGGCGTGGTATGGGATGGCAAAGACCCCAAGCTTATGCCAACGGTTTCAAGATCAAGACCTGAAATATCACTCACTAGGCAGCAGCATTTATATCTAACTATAAGGGAGCACCACGATGACCACCGCCAGCATCACCAAGGATAGCTCAGGGGCAATGGCCGAGTCGCAAAGCCAGACTCAAAGCAAGGCCACCAGCCCCACGCCATCACGCTTGCCCAGCACGCCATTTGCCCTGCGTGTGCGCGCCTTTCTGCAATGGCTGTTGCCACCTGTAGCTGGGCTGTTATTCATGCTGGCAATCTGGACGCTGATTTCGCACCAGAACGCCAGCCTGCCCGGCCCGCTCAGTACCTGGCATGCCGCCACTGAGCTATTCAGCGACCCGTTCTACCGCAACAGCCCCAATGACCTAGGCATAGGCTGGAATATCCTCGCCTCGCTAGAGCGCGTGGGCCTGGGCTTTGGTTTGGCAGCGCTGATAGGCATTCCGCTGGGCTTTATCATCGGCCGCTTTCAGTTTATGTCGCGCATGGCAGCGCCCATCATCGGCATTCTGCGCCCGGTGTCGCCACTGGCCTGGCTGCCTATAGGTCTGCTGGTGTTCAAGGCCGCCAACCCGGCCGCCATCTGGGTGATCTTCATCTCGCCATCTGGCCCATGATTATCAACACCGCCGTCGGTGTCAGCAAGGTTCCTCAGGACTATATGAATGTGGCCAAGGTACTCAATCTCTCGGAGTGGAAGATCGTCACCCGCATTCTCTTCCCCTTTGTGCTGCCCTACATGATGACAGGCGTGCGCCTGTCCATAGGCGTGGCCTGGCTGGTGATTGTGGCGGCTGAAATGCTGACTGGCGGCGTAGGCATAGGCTTCTGGGTGTGGGATGAATGGAACAACCTCAACGTAGAGCACATCATCATCGCCATCTTCGTGGTTGGCATCGTCGGCCTGCTGCTGGAGCTTATGCTCACTTCTCTGGCAAACCGCTTCAGTTATGAATAGTCACCTCAGAACATAAGGAATGATCATGGAAAAAATTCTGCAGGAAAGATACGTACAGCTGGAAGACGTCAATATGACCTTCCACACCAAGAAAGGCCGCTTTGAGGCCCTGAAACACGTCAACCTCAACATCCGTGAAGGTGAGTTCATTTCCATCATCGGTCACTCCGGTTGCGGCAAATCTACCGTGCTCAATCTGATTGCCGGGCTGTTGCAACCAAGCGCGGGCAATCTGTTCTGCGCCGGGCGTGAAATTGCAGGCCCAGGCCCGGAACGCGCAGTGGTGTTTCAAAACCACTCGCTGCTGCCCTGGCTCAGCTGCTTCCAGAATGTCTATCTGGCGGTAGAGCGCGTGTTTGGCGCAGAAGAAAGCAAGGCCCAGCTGGCCAAACGCACCCAGGCGGCCATTGACTGGTAGGTCTGGCGCACGCAGCAGACAAGCGCCCCAATGAAATCTCCGGCGGCATGAAGCAGCGCGTGGGCATTGCCCGTGCGCTGGCGATGGAACCCAAGGTTTTGCTGCTAGACGAGCCTTTTGGTGCGTTGGATGCACTGACACGCGCGCATTTGCAGGATGAGCTCATGGGCATTATGGCCAAGCGCGGCTGCACCGCAGTGATGGTGACGCACGATGTGGATGAAGCCGTGCTGCTATCAGACCGCATCGTCATGATGACCAACGGCCCGGGCGCAACCATAGGCGATATCTTGCCTGTGGATCTGCCGCGACCACGCCTCCGCCTGGAGCTTGCCGAAAACAGCCACTACAACCATTTGCGCAGCGAAGTGTTGAAGTTTCTTTACGAGCGCCATGCGCATATGGCGGCATAAAGCAAAAAGGCCCGTCGGTCAGGACGGGCCCCTACTACATCACCCTCATCTCAAGAACAAGGAGCAACACATGCAAAGTAATTCGAGTTTCAGCCTGCGTCAAGCTTGTTGGCGCACGCTTATGCTGCTGGCGCTGGGGACAGCCTACAGCGCCCAGGCCGAGGAAGTGCTGCCGGAATACACCTTTATGGATGCAGTGAAAACGGGCAAAAATCTCAGCAGCCTGCGCCTGCGCTATGAACATGTGGAACAGGATGGCAACTCGCCTGCGGGTGCACCACTCAAGGACGCCAATGCCGTCACCCTGCGCACCCTGCTGGCTGGCAGACCGCGCCCTTCCACAACTTCAGCTTTGGCGCGCAACTGATAGACGTGAGCAAATTCAAGGATGATTACAACGACAGCACCAATGGCAGCCTGATCAACAGCGTTTCCAACCAGCCGGACAAGTTGGAATACGCCAAGATTGTGGACCCGGACTATACCGGCATCAACCAACTGTATGTGGACTGGACTGGCATCAAGAACAACCGCCTGCGCCTGGGCCGCCAGCAGATCAATCTGGATAATGTGCGTTTTGTCGGTGATATCGCCTTCCGCCAGTTGATGCAGGTATTCGACGGTGCCACCCTGCTCAACAAGAGCGTACCGGATACCGAAATCTTCCTCGGCCATCTTGAGCGCGTGCAGCAAATCACCTCCAAGCTGCGCAGTGACGGCGCGCTGGAAATCGTCAATCTCAAATACCGTTTATCTCCCACTGAATCCCTGGTGGGCTATGGCTATTTCTCTAGCTTTGATGACCTGGGCTATGGCCGCGCCTGGTTTGGCAACGCTGCTGCCAACGGCGGCCTAGCCGCAGGCAAGAATGGCAATCTCAACCAGGGTGCAGACCAGGGCAACAAAATCATAGGTCTGCGTCTGGATGGCGTGCACCCCTACACCCCGGACTGGAAGGCGCTCTACACCGCCGAATATGCCAAGCAGACCGACTTCAGCGGTGGCGATGCGCGCATAGATGCGCACTACTACAAGCTGGGCGGTGGTGCCGCATATGGCAATTTCAGTCTGCGCGTGGATCAAGAGCTGTTATCCAGCAACAGCGGCCAATATGCTTTCCAGACCCCGTTTGGCACCAACCACTTGTTCCAGGGCTGGGTGGATAAATTCCTTACCACTCCGGTTGAAGGTCTCAAAGACAGCTTTGTGACCGCCAATTACAAATGGGGTGATTTCCTCTTCTTTGCCGATTACCACGTGCTGAAGTCCGATACGCACTTCAACACCGTGGGTGGCGGCTTTGGCGATAAATTTGGTACTGAGTGGAATGCGGCCGTGACCTACAACGTCAACCCGCACCTGTGGACCAAACTTGAATATGGCAAATACAGCGAGAAAGATCAGTACACCCTGCTGCCAGGCAACAATGCTGCCGGGCGGGTGCGTGATACCGAGAAGCTGTGGCTGACCATGATGTACACCTTCTGAGCTTGATCATCAGACGGGACTGCCAGGCCGCCCACAAGGCGGCTTGGCTACTTAAACACTTTATGCACCATTAAGGGAAACAGTCAGATTCCACATTGGTGCACACGCATGAAAATGGGGCGCGTCGCCATTGAAAGTTTGACGCAAAAACTACGCAAGCCACTGAAATAAAATGGTTTAACCAAATGGAACATATTTTGCTAAATACCAGCATCAATCACCAGATAGGCACCAAATGATGTCAAGTACGAATAAAGGCAAGGTTTACCTCATAGGCGCAGGCCCGGGCGACCCTGAGCTACTGACACTCAAAGCCGTCAAGGCATTACAAGCGGCCGATGTCGTGCTGCTGGATGATCTGGTGAATCGCGAGCTATTGCAGCATGCACCGCAAGCGCGTGTGATTGAAGTAGGCAAGCGCGGCGGCTGCAAATCCACGCCCCAGCATTTTATCAACCGCATGATGGTGGCCCTGGCCGAACAAGGCCAAACCGTGGTCAGGCTCAAGGGTGGTGACCCTTTCCTCTTTGGGCGTGGTGGCGAGGAAATGCTGGAACTGCGTGCAGCAGGCCTGGAGTGCGTGGTGGTTCCTGGCATTACCAGCGGTATCGCCGCGCCGACCATGCTAGGCATTCCGGTCACCCACAGGCGCTACAGCCATGGCGTCAGCTTTGTCACTGGCCATCTGCAAGATGGCGAATGCGGCCAAAACTGGCAGGCCCTGGCGCAATCCGGCACTACCCTGGTGATCTACATGGGCATGAAACATCTGGCGACCATCAGCCGCGAACTGCTCGCTGCTGGCATGCGCCCGGATACGCCAGTGGCAGCAATCCAGAATGGCAGTTTGCCGCAGCAACAGCATGTCACCAGCACACTGGCTGAGCTGCCTGCCGCGGTAAAACAGGCAGGCCTGGCTAGCCCGGCAATTATCGTGGTGGGCGATGTGGTACGCCTGGCGCAGAGTCAGGATTTGCTGGCTTCCTTGTCCATCGCGGCTTAAACCTGGGCGGGAATACACAACAGATTTCTCACTATCAAAAATCACAGCCTGCAGCACACACCTGCAGACACATTGGCAAATTGACTACTCAAGGACTTTTATGAAGACCAGTTTCTGGCAGGCGGGCCACAAACCGACCCTGTTTTCCGCGTTTCTCTATTTCGACCTCAGCTTTATGGTCTGGGTGTTACTAGGCCCGCTGGCGGTGCAAATCGCAGGCGACCTGCAGCTCAGCCCAGCGCAAAAAGGCATGATGGTAGCCACCCCGGTGCTGACCGGGGCTTTGCTACGTCTGGTTATGGGCGTGTTGGTGGATCAGATTCAGCCCAAGAAAGCGGGCCTGATTGGCCAATTGATTGTGCTGGCTGCCCTGGCTTTCGCCTGGGTCAATGGTGTGCACTCCTATCAGCAGGCTTTGTTGCTGGGCGTTTTCCTCGGGTTTGCGGGTGCTTCATTTGCGGTAGCACTGCCGCTGGCTTCACGCTGGTATCCGCCCGAGCACCAGGGTACAGCCTTGGGGATTGCCGGGGCGGGTAACTCCGGCACGGCCCTGGCGGCGCTGTTTGCCCCTGGCCTGGCTTTGGCCTTTGGCTGGAACAATGTATTTGGCCTGGCTTGATTCCGCTCAGCATCGCCCTGGTGGTGTATATGCTGTTTGCCAAGGATGCGCCCAACCCACCAGCAGGCAAATCCTTGGGCCAGTATTTGGCCGTGCTCAAGGATAAGGACGCCTGGTGGTTTATGTTCTTCTACAGCGTCACTTTCGGTGGTTTTGTTGGCATGGCTTCTTCGCTGACGATCTACTTCAACGATCAATATGGTCTGGACCCGGTACATGCGGGTTACTTCACCGCCGCCTGCGTGTTTGCCGGTTCCTTTGTGCGCCCTATAGGCGGCAATCTGGCTGACCGCATAGGTGGCATACGCACGCTGAGCGCCATGTATATACTCGCGGCCAGCTTCCTGTTCATTTTGAGTTTTGGTTTGCAGCAGCAATGGGCGGGCCTGGCCGTGGTGGTATTGGCCATGGCCTCGCTGGGCATGGGTAACGGCGCGGTGTTCCAGCTGGTGCCGCAACGCTTCCGCAAGGAAATAGGCGTGATGACCGGGCTGATTGGCATGGCGGGCGGCATAGGCGGCTTCTACCTGGCTTCCAGCATGGGGTACTCCAAGCAACTGACAGGTAACTACCAGGTAGGTCTGGCCATGTTTGCTGGCCTGGCGCTGATTGCCTTGATAGGCTTGTCTCTGGTGAAAAAACGCTGGCGCACCACCTGGGGCTCAGCGGCGGTTACCAGCGCCCGTATCTAATGCCAGCCTAGCGAGTTACTTAGCATGTCACTGGAATTTCTCACCGGCAGCAGCAGCGTTATCGGCCAGCGCGAACGCAATGAAGATTTTGCCGGGCTGGTCACGCCCACAGGCGCCACCCCCAACCTCAAAGGTGCCATCTTTGCGGTGGCGGATGGCGTCAGTGGCAATGCCGGGGGCCGCGAGGCCGCAGAAATGACCGTGCGCACGCTGTTGACCGATTACTATGCCACGCCAGATACCTGGGAAATCCCGGTGGCCCTGGATAAGGTGTTGGTTGCGGCCAATCGCTGGATATTGTCGCAGGCGTTGCAACACCGGGAGATGGCAGGCATGGCCACCACGCTCTCGCTATTGGTGCTGCGCGGCCAACGCTATTACGTCGGCCATGTCGGTGATAGTCGGCTTTATCGCCTGCGTGCAGGCCAGCTGGACATACTCACCACCGATCACGTCTGGGACAGGCCAGATATGCGCCATGTGCTCAAACGTGCCGTGGGTCTGGATAATCAACTTAGTGTGGACTATGCCGAGGGCAACACGCAGGTAGGTGATGTTTATGCGTTGTTGACCGATGGTGTCTGGGGCACGCTGGGCCAAAGCGTGATACACCATATTCTGGGCTTGTACGACAACCCGCAAAAAGCCTGTGACGAACTCACGCGCCAAGCCATGGCCGCAGGTGGCAATGACAACGCCACCGCAGTGGTAGTGCGGGTGACTGCCACAGGTGAGGAAACACTTACCGACCACTTGGCTTCTGGCCGCGAACTCAGCCCACCCGCCAAGCTCAAGGCGGGAGAAGACATTGACAGTTTCACTGTGCTGGAGCTGTTGCACCAGTCCCGCGCCAGCATGGTCTACAAGGTGCAGCACAGGCAAAGCGGGCAAATCTGGGTGCTAAAAACCCTGCAAGCACTGTTGGCCGATGACAAAGAAAGTTGTCAGGCCCTGCTCAATGAAGAGTGGCTGGCCAAACGCATCATGTCGCAATATCTGCCCCAGGTATTGCCGCTGGATGCCGAGCAGCGCAGCAAGCTGTATTACGTTATGAGCTGGCATGAGGGTGCCACGCTGCAACATAGGCTGGAACACGGCCATCACTTCACTATGGCCGGGTGCACGCGCATAGGCATAGAAATGCTGCGCGGCCTGGGTGCACTGCACCGCCTGCATATCCTACATAGAGACATCAAGCCCGCCAACCTGCATATGGGCAAGGATAACCGCCTGCGCATTCTTGACCTCGGCGTTGCCACCAGCGGCCTGCACCAACAGGATGAAGTCATGCCCAATCCGGGCACGCCCAGCTTTATGGCACCGGAATTGTTTGAACATGGGCAAGCTCGGTGCGTAGCGATCTCTATGCGGCAGGCGTCACCTTGTATCACTTGCTGACACGCAAATATCCCTATGGCGAGATTGAGCCTTTCCAGCATCCGCGCTTTGGTGAGCCCGTGCCACCCACGCGCTACCGCCCAGATATCCCGGGCTGGCTGGAAAACATTATTTTGAAGGCCGTTGCAAGAATCCTGAATCGCGCTTTGAGACTGCGGAGGAAATGTTGCTGGCACTGGAACTGGGCGAATCACGCCCCTTGCTGCCCATGCAACGCACCCCTTTGATTTCGCGCGCAGGCTTGCAGCAATGGCAATGGCTGGCGGTTTGTTCCATCCTGGTCAATTTGGTCTTGATCTATCTGATGTTTATTTCCTGAAGCTCTTCACTTAGCTCATTTTCAGCAAGCAAAATCCATCACCCCCCAGCCCTTCACTGCCGCGCACTGCTTTTGCGCGAGTGTGCCTTTTTGGTGCATAACGCGAAATTTTATAGCTCCAGCACAGCAGCAAAACCTGCTGCATAGGCGCGTGAATGCTTAATCCAGGAATCTGGTACGGACATTGCTTTATAGCTATTGAACTCGTCCTGATGTGGCGAGAAAAAATTTTAGGGATTTTCCTGCGGGGAAAATCCTGATCTGGACAACGGCGTCCATTGTTTGTTGAGCACTGCCCAAGGCAGCTGCTGGGCAGGCGATGGACGCCGTTTTGCGTTTAAGGTTTATGTGCAAGGGAACACGACGATGAATGAATACACACGCTTGGTGGTAGTTGGCAACGGCATGGTAGGCCACTATTTTGTGCAGGAGCTGGTGAAGCGCCACCCTGATCTCGCCGCTGCCAATCTGCAGGTGACGGTATTGGGCGAAGAGCCACGTGCCGCTTATGACCGCGTGCACCTCTCCAGCTTCTTCTCTGGCAGCAGCGCCGAGGATCTTTCCCTGGTAGAGCCAGGCTTCTATGACAGACCCGGGCTCAGCCTGCGCCTTAACGCCAAGGCTACTGGCATAGACCGCCACAAGCACATCATTACCCTGGATGATGGCAGCACCCTGCCTTATGACAAGCTGGTACTGGCCACAGGCTCTGTGCCTTTTGTCCCAGGGGTAGCCGGGCGTGACCGTGAAAACTGCTTTGTCTACCGCACCATAGAAGATCTGGAAGCCATGACAGCCGCTGGCAAGCAAGCCAAGAGTGGCGTGGTAGTGGGTGGCGGCCTGCTGGGCCTGGAATGTGCCAAGGCCTTGCGCGATATGGGCCTGAATACCCATGTGGTGGAATTTGCCCCACGCCTGATGGCGGTGCAGGTGGATGAAGCAGGTGGAGAAGTATTGCGCGCCAAGATTGAAGAACTGGGCGTGCATGTGCACACCAACCGCAACACCACGGCGATTGTTGAAGGCGCTACCGCGCGTCATCGCATGATGTTCTTTGATGACACCTGGCTGGAAACCGACATGATTGTGTTCTCGGCAGGTATACGCCCACGCGATGAACTGGCACGTGAATCCGGCCTGGCGATAGGTGCGCGTGGCGGCATTGCCATTGATCAGTTCTCGCGCTCCAGCGACCACAATATCTATGCCATAGGCGAGTGCGCCAGCTGGAACAATGAAATGTTCGGCCTGGTAGCGCCTGGCTATGACATGGCACGCGTGGCTTGTGCGCATCTGTTTGGTGATCACAACCTCACCTTTGAGGGTGCAGACATGAGCACCAAGCTCAAGCTCATGGGCGTGGATGTGGCCAGCGTAGGTGATGCTCATTGCAAGACCCACGGTAGCCGCAGCTTCCACTACCTCGACCAGTTGCGTCAGATCTACAAGAAGATTGTGGTCAGCGAAGATGGCAAGACCTTGCTGGGCGCAGTGCTGATTGGCAATGCCGATGAGTTTGGCACTTTGCAGCAAATGGCCCTCAACGCCATGCCACTGCCGGAAAACCCTGAATTTCTTATCCTGCCAGCCAGCGATGGCCAGGCCAAACCCGGCCTGGGCGTGGATGCGCTGCCAGACACTGCGGTACTTTGCTCATGCAACAACGTCAGCAAGGCAGCCATAGGCGAAGCCGTGGCAGGCGGTGCCTGCAGCATAGGCGAGATCAAGGCTTGCACCAAGCAGGTACAGCCTGCGGCGGCTGCGTGCCACTGGTGACACAAGTCATGAAAGCCGAGATGCGCAAGCACGGCATGGCGGTGAACAACCATCTGTGCGAACACTTCCCCTACTCGCGCCAGGAGCTTTACCACATGGTGCGTGTGGAACAGATCAAGAGCTTTGACGAGCTGTTGCACAAGCACGGCAAGGGCATGGGTTGCGATATCTGCAAGCCTACTGTCGCCAGTGTGCTGGCTTCATGCTGGAACGATTTCATTCTAAAGAAAGACCTGGCCTCACTGCAGGATTCCAACGATTACTTCCTGGGCAACATCCAGAAGGATGGCAGCTACTCGGTAGTACCGCGTATGCCCGGTGGTGAAGTCACGCCTGACGGCCTGATTGCCATCGGTCAGATTGCCAAGAAATACGGTTTGTATACCAAGGTGACTGGCGGGGCGCGCGTGGATATGTTTGGCGCCCGCGTCGAGCAATTGCCCAATATCTGGGAAGAGTTGATTACGGCTGGCTTTGAATCCGGCCATGCCTATGGCAAGTCCTTGCGTACCGTCAAAAGCTGCGTCGGCTCTACCTGGTGCCGCTATGGCGTGGATGACAGCGTGGGCTTGGCTGTGGCGCTGGAAAACCGCTACAAGGGCCTGCGTGCGCCGCACAAGATCAAGTTTGGCGTTTCTGGCTGCACCCGTGAATGCGCGGAAGCTCAGGGCAAGGATGTGGGCGTAATTGCCACTGAAAACGGCTGGAACCTCTATGTCTGCGGCAATGGCGGCATGAAGCCACGCCATGCCGAACTGCTGGCCAGCGACCTCAGCCGCGATCAACTGGTACAGATGATAGATCGATTCCTGATGTTCTATATCCGCACTGCTGACCGCCTGCAACGCACCAGCACCTGGCGCGACAACCTGGAAGGCGGCCTGGATTACCTCAAGGACGTCATTCTTAACGATAGCCTGGGCCTGGGCGCGGAACTGGAAGCGCAGATGCAGCACGTGGTGGACAACTATCAGGATGAATGGAAGACGGCCGTCACCAACCCAGAAGTACGCCAACGCTTCCGCAGCTTTATCAACAGCAGCGCAGGCGACAGCAATATCGTCTTTGTGCCTGAGCGTGATCAGATGCGCCCTGCCACCCTGGAAGAAAAACGCCAGGACAAGGTGATCCCCATTCTGGCGCTCGTTGATTAACCGGGTTGCTTGACCAGGTTGATTACAAAAATTGATTAAAAATTAAGCATTAAGTTTAGGAGTTGATATGAGTCAGTTAAGCGCAAATTCAGAAAACACCGCAGCCGCTGAACGTTGGGAAGCCATCTGCAAGCTGGACGATATCTGGCCAAACACTGGCGTCTGCGCGCTGGTGAATGGCAAGCAGATCGCCATCTTCCGTCTGCAGGATGATCAGCTATACGCGCTGGATAACCACGACCCGCACAGCGGTGCCAATGTGCTGTCTCGCGGTCTGGTGGGCGATCTTGCGGGCGAGCCTGTAGTGGCTTCGCCTATCTATAAGCACCACTACCAGCTGCGCACTGGCTGTTGCGTTGAAGATGCAGCCACCGCGCTCAACACCTACGCGGTGGAACTGCGCGAGCGCAATGTCTGGGTACAGGCTTGATGCCGTACTGAGTTTATTCACTGAGCACTCAACACTAGGCAGAGCAGCCATCATGACCAGCCCCACCACCGCCATCAAATCCGTGTGCCCCTACTGCGGCGTAGGTTGCGGCATTGTCATGGAAGTTGCCGACCAACGCATTATCAAAGTAGTCGGCGACAAGGAACACCCCACCAACCGTGGCCGCCTCTGCACCAAGGGCAATACCTGCGCCCAGGCCTTGGTGGGCACAGGCAGGCTGGAACATGCTTATATGCGCCACGAGCGCAAGCAGGAACCCAAGCGCGTCGAGATCAATAGCGCCATCAAGGAAACCGCGCGCCGCCTGCGCGAGATACTGGACAGCCACGGCCCGGAAGCCATTGCGCTGTATGTCTCTGGCCAGATGTCCATAGAATCGCAGTATCTCGCTAACAAGCTGGTCAAGGGTTATCTGGGCAGCAATAACATAGAATCCAACTCGCGCCTGTGCATGGCCAGTGCTGGCAGCGGCTATAAGCTCTCTCTGGGGGCAGATGGCCCACCGGGTTCTTATGAAGATTTCGACCAGGCCGATGTGTTTTTTGTCATCGGGGCCAATATGGCGGACTGCCACCCAATTCTGTTCCTGCGCATGATGGACAGGGTCAAGGCCGGGGCCAAACTCATCGTCGTTGACCCCAGGCGCAACACCACCGCAGACAAGGCCGATCTTTTCATGCAGATCAAGCCGGGCACCGACCTGGCCCTGCTCAATGGCCTGCTGCATCTGCTGCTGAAGAACGGTCACACCGACCCCGCATTTATTGCTGAATTCACCGAAGGCTGGGAAGCCATGCCTGCCTTCCTGCAAGACTACAGCCCGCAAAAAGTGGAGGAGATCACAGGCATTGCCGAGGCTGACCTTGCGCAGGCAGCAGCCTTGATAGGCACAGCCAAGAACTGGATGAGCTGCTGGACCATGGGCCTGAACCAAAGCACCCATGGCACCTGGAACACCAATGCCATCTGCAATCTGCACCTGGCCACAGGTGCCATTTGCCGTCCAGGCAGTGGGCCTTTCTCACTGACGGGCCAACCCAATGCCATGGGCGGGCGCGAGATGGGTTATATGGGCCCAGGCTTACCCGGTCAGCGCTCGGTGCTGGTAGAAGAAGACCGTGCATTCATGGAACAGCTGTGGAATATCCCAGCCAATACTCTGCACACCCGCCAGCTAGGCGGCACCGTGGCCATGTTTGAGCAAATGGCGGCAGGCAAGATCAAAGCCTGCTGGATTATCTGCACCAACCGGTGGCCAGTGTGGCCAATCGCAAGCAGGTGATTGCCGGGCTGGAAGCCGCCGAGCTGGTGATTACCCAGGATGCCTTCCTGGACACGGAAACAAATCGCTATGCAGATATCCTGCTGCCGGGCGCGCTCTGGGCCGAAGCTGAAGGGGTGATGATCAACTCCGAGCGCAATATGACGTTGATGCAGCAAGCGGTGGCTGCACCTGGCGAGGCCATGGCCGATTGGCAGATTATCGCCAGCGTGGCTTGTGAGATGGGCTTTGCCGAAGGCTTTACTTACGCATCTGCGGCCGAGGTGTTTGCCGAGATTACCCAAACCTCCAACCGCAAGACAGGCTATGAAATTCGTGGCATCAGCATGAACAACTGCGCAGCCAACCGCTGCAATGGCCGCGTGCGGCAAATAGCCAGACCCAGCGCCAGCCTATCCGTTACCTCAACGATGGCATACACCAGGAACGCAAAATCAATGCGGATGGCAGCGCCCCGCGCCTGGCCTTTGCCACCAAGAGCGGTAAGGGCGTGTTCTTTGCGCGTCCGCATATGCCTGCGGCCGAGCTGCCGGATGCTGAATACCCACTGATTTTGAATACAGGCCGCTTGCAGCATCAATGGCACACCATGACCAAGACCGGGAAGATTGCCACCCTGAACAAACTCAACCCCGGCCCGTTTATAGAACTGCACCCGGACGATGCCGCAGCGCTGGATATCAAGGATAGAGACCAGGTAGCGGTGCGCTCACGCCGCGGCGTGGCGGTGCTACCTGCTGTGGTGAGCGAGCGTGTACTTCCAGGCAATAGTTTTGCGCCTTTCCATTGGAATGACTGCTTTGGTGACCAGTTGGCCATCAATGCGGTGACCAATGATGCGATAGACCCACTCTCGCAACAGCCAGAGTTCAAAGTGTGTGCCGTCAGCCTGCAACGCGTGGCAGCCGCCACAGCGCTTGAGGTGCAGTCACCACAATATGCATCGCAACATGCATCGCAAAATGACGATCAAGCATCCGCACTCGCAAGCGCCGCTATCTCTGCATCCACCCAGACTCATGTAAAGGAACTTGCCATGACAGACATCAACGCCTTGGCAAAACTGCTAGGCCTGGACCGCGTACCCGAGATCAATCTTGATGCTAATGAACAGCGCTATATGCAAGGCTATCTCACAGGCCTGGGTACAGAAGAATCACGCCAGCGCGGCGGTGTGCCCGTGTTGCCCAGCACCGCGCCGCTAGAGCCAGCCAAGCGTGTGCTGCTGGATGGCATTCTGGCGGGCATTTTCTCTCGTACTTTTGTCAGTGAATCCAGCGCAGCCAGCCATTCCTCAGCAACCGAACAGCCCCAAGTCACCGTACTCTGGGCCTCGCAAACTGGTAATGCCGAGGCCTTTGCCACCAAGTGCGCACAGCGCCTACAGGCTGAAGGTTATGCCGTCACCCTGGCCAGCATGGATAGCACCAGCCCTTCTACGTTGCAGAAAGCCGCCAACTACTATTGCTGACCAGCACCTTTGGTGATGGTGATCCGCCTGATAATGCCAACGCACTCTGGCAGGCCTTGCAGGCCGAGAGCGCCAGCAGGCTGGAACAGACACGCTTTGCCGTGCTGGCCTTTGGCGATTCCAACTATGACCAGTTCTGTGGTTTTGGCCGCAAACTGGAAGCCCGGCTCACTGCACTGGGTGCCAAGAGCCTGCATGCGCGGGTGGACTGCGAGCCGGACTTTGAGGAAGTGGCACTAGGTTGGCTGGAAGCCGTAGTCGTGAGCCTCAAGCAGGAAAATACCCAGCAAGCCAACGTACGCAGCCCGGCACAAGCAGCTTATGCCGGGGTGGACACTGCCCTGGAAAGCGAAGCAACAACGGGCAGCTCTGCGCCTAGCTATACCCGCCAGCACCCTCTGCGCACCAGGCTACTTATCAATAAGCGCCTCAATGCTAGCGGCTCAAGCAAGGAAATACGCCAGTTTGGCTTTGAGCTGGGTGATAGCGGCTTTAGCTATGAAGCCGGAGATGCATTAGGTGTTTGGCCAACCAATTGCGCGGAGCTGGTGGGCAATATACTGGCCACGCTCAAGCTCACGGCCACTACCATGGTGGCTATCAAGCAAGGGCAGGAAGAAAAGCAGGTGCCCTTGGTACAGGCGCTGTCACACTATTACGATATTGCGCGCATCACGCCCGATATACTCAAATTCTGCGCATCGCGCAGCCAGCACCCTCAATTGCAGGCCCTGCTGGCCGCAGAACAGCAGGCCGAACTGCAAACCTGGCTCTGGGGCAAGCAGTTGATAGACCTGGTGCAAGCCTTCCCTGTGGTGGCCAGTGCCAGTGAATGGCTGGGCGTGCTTAAGCCGCTGCAACCGCGGTTGTATTCCATATCCTCCAGTCCCAAGCTTTTCCCGCATCAGGTGCATTTGACGGTATCGGTAGTGCGTTATGGTGATGCTGGGCAAGCGCGTGGCGGTGTGTGCTCGACTTTCCTGGCTGATAGAGCGACTGATGTTGATGTGCCTATTTTTGTCCAAAAATCCGCACACTTCCGCGTGCCCAGCAATCCGGATACGCCCATGATTATGGTGGGGCCGGGCACAGGTATCGCGCCATTTATTGGCTTTTTGCAGGAGCGTCAAGCCAGCATGGCTAAAGGCAAGAACTGGCTGTTCTTTGGCGAGCAGCATGCCGCCACGGACTTTTATTACCAGGATGAATTACAGGCATTTCAGGCGCATGGCATTCTGACGCGTCTTGATACCGCTTTCTCTCGTGACCAGGCAGAGAAGATTTATGTGCAGCAACGCATGCTGGAACATGGGGCTGAGCTGTGGCAATGGTTGCAACAAGGCGCGCACTTCCGCGTGTGCGGTGATGCCAGCCGCATGGCTAAAGATGTGGATCAGGCGTTGAAGACAATTATTGAGGTGCATGGCGGGATGAGCGCGGCAGCGGCTGCTGAGTATGTCAGCAATATGAGTCGCGATAAACGCTATGTGCGTGACGTGTATTAAGGGAATACGCGTGAGACTTGAAGGCAGGAACCTTAAGCTTTAATTTCCGGTCTTTCCTTATATCACTGCCGGATATTGCTACTAGTCACCAACCAGATAGCGCGAACTTGTCACTAATTGCGCTAGCTCTTCATGACCATGCGTGGCAATATCGGCAGCAAAAAACTGGCTAGGCTGTGCAATATGACCAGGCTGACAACAGAGATAAGGATGAGATCGCATGAGACATACCCTATTTGCCGCTGCCCTCGGTGGCTGGCTGGCACTACCCGTGATGGCCGAAGAAGGCCGTGAGATTAACGCGACTACCAGTGAAGGTGAATCTGTGGTGTTGCAGCCGGATGGTAGCTGGCAATATGCGGAGCCGGGTCAACGCATCAATGGTGAATGCCCACCCAAGTCACAAGGTGGTTACTTTGGTACGCGTTGCATCCCGCCTGGCGACAAGCATTTCAATCGCGGCTCACTGAGCGGTAAAGGCCGTTAATCACTCCCTGCATTGCGCTTGCATACCCTCGGCGGGGTTTGTACTTTGAGAGCACTGGACATTGAGAGCGCTGCCTCATGGCAGCGCGATATTAAGGGTAGCGCCTAAAGCAGCCCAAGTTCGCTAAACGAGCAGATCTTGTTTCCGGCAACCACAAAGTGGTCCAGCACGCGTATATCCACCAACTGCAATCCGGCTTTAAGCGCTTCGGTGAGTAATTTGTCTGCCTCGCTTGGCTTTGCCTCGCCTGAGGGGTGATTGTGGGCAAATATCACGGCAGCAGCATTATGGTACAGCGCCCGCTTGACCACTTCTCGCGGATAGACTCTGGCTTGGGTCAAGGTGTCGCGGAATAATTCCTCAACTGCCACCACTCTATGTTGGGCATCAAGAAACAAGGCCATAAACACTTCATGGGGCTGGCCACCTATTTTCATATTGAGGTATTGGCGCACCGCTTGCGGTGAAGTCAGGACATCGCGCTCATGCATTTGCTCCAGCAAGGCGCGGCGACTCATTTCAAAGATGGCCTGCAACTGCACAAACTTGCTGCGGCCCATGCCATGCACGCCTGTGATTTCCTGAGCGCTGGCAGCAAATATGCCGTTGAGGCTGGAAAAGTGCGCCAGCAGATCACGCGCCAGATCTACGGCGGATTTGCCCATCACGCCAGTACGCAGAAAAATTGCCAATAGCTCGGCATCAGACAATGCCGCCGCTCCTCTGCCCAGTAGTTTCTCTCTGGGGCGCTCATTGTCCGGCCAATCAGTAATCGCCACGCTTCAGCCTTTCATATAGAATCGGGTGAAATTTCCAGCGGTGTTTCTACGCCTGCCTACCATCCTGATGAGTGATTATTCCATAAAAAACCTCTTGCTCGGCATTAGCGGAGGCATTGCCGCCTACAAATCCGCAGAGCTGGTGAGACTGCTTGTAAAACAAGACATTAATGTGCATGTG
Source organism: Methylobacillus glycogenes JCM 2850 (assembly GCF_000617925.1). Classification (GTDB taxonomy): domain Bacteria; phylum Pseudomonadota; class Gammaproteobacteria; order Burkholderiales; family Methylophilaceae; genus Methylobacillus; species Methylobacillus glycogenes. The sequence goes on along the minus strand of NZ_BAMT01000011.1, from coordinate 19,666 downwards.
GTGATGACGGAGTCTGCCACGCGTTTTGTGACGCCGCTGACTTTTCAGGCGCTATCAGGCAACCCTGTGCACACTGGCCTCTGGATGATAGTAGTAGCCGCGGCATGGCGCATATCGATCTTTCCCGCCAAGTAGATGCCATTCTCGTCGCCCCCGCCAGTGCAGATTTTATTGCCAAGCTGGTACACGGCCATGCGGATGATTTGCTGAGTACGCTTTGCCTGGCGCGTGACTGTCCACTTTATGTGGCACCGGCCATGAATCGCCAGATGTGGCAGCAGGCTGCTACCCAGCGCAATATCGTGCAACTGCAACAGGATGGTGTACGGCTATTTGGCCCGGAGAGCGGCGCACAAGCCTGTGGCGAGACCGGGATGGGCCGCATGCTGGAAGCCGAGGCCTTGTTGGCAGAGATATTGGCCGCCAGCGCCAGTGCGTCAAACCCTGCCTCTGCAAGACCTTCCGCTGCAAACGCATTACTTGCGGGCAAGCGCATCTTGATTACGGCTGGCCCCACGGTAGAAGCGCTAGACCCGGTACGTGCGCTCAGCAATCATAGCTCGGGCAAGATGGGTTACAGCGTGGCGCAAGCTGCCATAGAATTAGGGGCAACCGTCACCCTGGTCAGTGGCCCGGTTGCTTTGCAGCCCCCCGCAGCTGCCCGCACCATTAAAGTCACCAGTGCGCTGGAAATGCTGGACGCGGTGGAGTCACAACTCCCGGGTCAGGATATTTTCATTGCAGTTGCGGCAGTGGCAGATTACAGACCACAGCAAAGCAGTCAGCATAAGCTGAAGAAAAGTCAGCAAAGCCTGACCATTACGCTGGAACCCAACCCCGATATCCTGGCTACAGTGGCAGCGCGCCCTAATCCGCCTTTCTGCGTTGGCTTTGCGGCTGAAACCGAGAATTTACTGCAATACGCCGAAGAAAAACGTCGCCGCAAACATATTCCATTAATCGCGGCCAATATTGCCAGTGAGGCGTTGGGACAGGATGAAAGCAGCCTGGTGCTGATAGATGACGCTGGCAGCCACCCGCTGCCACACGGCCCCAAGATTGAACTGGCGCATGGGCTGCTGCAACATATTGCCACCATGTTCACCCATACCGACAAGCAGAAATGAGCATACCTAACATGAGCCTCAATATTGATATCAAGATTTTAGACCCACGCCTGCAGCACATGCTGCCCGCCTACGCCACGCCTGGCTCTGCTGGCCTGGATTTGCGCGCCTGTCTGGAGCACACCCAGACGCTGCACCCCGGCGACACCATCATGATCCCCACAGGCCTGGCTATCCATCTGGCAGACCCACAGTATGCGGCACTGATTTTGCCGCGCTCTGGCCTGGGCCATAAGCATGGCATTGTGCTGGGCAATCTGGTGGGCCTGATCGATTCAGATTATCAGGGCCAACTGCTGGTATCGTGCTGGAACCGCGGCAAGGATAGTTTCATCATCAACCCCATGGAGCGCATTGCGCAGCTGGTGATTGTGCCTGTGGTACAAGCCAGCTTTAATATTGTCGCTGAATTCACCGAAAGTTCGCGTGGTGAAGGCGGTTTTGGCAGCACTGGCAAGCATTAAGCCTGGGATTGCAGCTTTAGCTGCTAATTAAAAATCTTCCAATACACTTGAAAACATTTAGTTTTTCATGGTATAAATGCGGTCTTTCGAATTTCGGAGTCAACCATGGCACGCGTATGTCAGGTAACCGGCAAAAAGCCGATGGTTGGGAATAACGTTTCCCACGCAAACAACAAGACCAAGCGTCGTTTCCTTCCTAACCTGCAAAACCGCAAGTTCTGGGTAGAGAGCGAAAACCGCTGGATCAGCCTACGTATCACCAATGCTGCACTGCGCACAATCGACAAGAACGGTATTGATGCTGTTCTGGCTGATCTGCGTGCCAGCGGCGAAAACATTTAAGGACTTAAATCATGCGTGAAAAAATCAAACTGGAATCCAGCGCTGGTACTGGTCACTTCTACACCACGACCAAGAACAAGCGCACCATGCCAGAAAAAATGGAGATCAAGAAGTTTGATCCCGTTGCTCGCAAGCATGTACTGTACAAGGAAACCAAGCTGAAATAAGCTTGTTGCTCCCAAGAAAAAGCCCGCATATGCGGGCTTTTTTATTGCCTAAGCTCAAGTGATGCTAATTTGATCGAATTTGGATTGCATCAAGATAGGCCTGCTGGCTTGCAGGCCAATTATTGACCAGGCGTAGCAGGTGTTTCCTGCTGCAAGATGCGCACTTCGCGTTGCGGGTAAGGGATGGATATACCGCGCTTCTTGAACTCGTCCCAGAGTGCCATATAAATATCGTGCGGAATACTGCCCGCCCCATTTTCAGGGTCTGGCACCCAGACGGTCAGGTTGAGGTCTATGCCGCTTTCGGCAAAGCCTACCAGCTTGGCATCTGGTGGTGGCTCTTGCATCACCCGTGGCTGTTTCTTGCCTATCTCTACCATCAAGGCCAGCGCTTCACGAATATCGGTTTCATACGCCACCTGTATAGGCAGCTTGATAGGAACCCTACGCCTGATGGCCGTATGGTTGATGGCCGCGCTGGTGATCAGGGTTTCATTGGGGATAATGACATCCGTGCCATCCAGCTGACGTAGCACCATATAGCGTGAGCGCAGTTCTTGCACTATGCCGTAGTAGGAACCTATGGTGACGATATCTCCCAGATTCATGGATTCATCGAGCAGGATGATAAAGCCGCTGACATAGTTGCTGGCAATCTTCTGCAAGCCAAAGCCCAGACCCACACCCAAGGCGCCACCAAACACCGATAGCAATGTGAGATCCAGCCCCACCGCCGACAAGGCCACCATGACGGCCACAAAGATAAAGGCGATGCGTATGACTTTGTTGATGACCACACGCATATTGATATTGATGTTTTGCGCCTGCATCAGGCGGTTCTCAATCAAACGGCTTAACCACAGCGCAATAAACAAGGTGACCAGCACGGTCAACAAGCCTTGTATCACCAGCAGCAAGCTCACCGGGCTCTTGCCCACGGTAAAGCGCACGCCATCCAGCGCTTCAAGTATATCTGGCAGCACACCAGTGACATGCAGCGCCAGCACTACCCAGACGGTGCTGGATAGGATGTTTTCTGTGGTCTTGAGCCAGCCACTGGGGGAAAACACAAAGCGCAGTACATAGACGGCAAGGCGGATGACGGCCATGGCAATTAAGAGCCTGGAAGCCAACTCCAGCAGGCTGGGGCTATACCAGTTGGCCAGTACCAGCTGGCCAATCCAGATCATCACCAGCGATGAGATGGGGAAGAGAATACGGGTCAGCCCATCAATAGCCGCCTGATGCACATTGCTACTGGCCAGACGGGCACGTTGCAGGCTATTGAGAGACCAGGCAATCACCAGGCTGCTGACAATGATGCCAACTTGCCACACCACTGCAGCGGAGGAGAAATCTGCCTGCAGGTCTTGCCAGACAGTGAAGATAGTGTTGTTCATAGCAGGAAGATGGTCGCCAGACCCAGGAAGATAAAGAAGCCACCGCTATCGGTGACCGCGGTGATCAATACGCTGGAGCCAACCGCAGGATCACGATTGAAGCGACTGGACATGATTAAAGGAATCATCACCCCCATCACCGCAGCCAGTAATAGATTCAGCGTCATCGCAGCTGTCATGACCAGGCCCAGGGCCACATTGTCATACAGCAGGTAGGCAATAATCCCCAGCACGCTACCCCAGATCAGGCCATTCAACAGCCCAACTCCGGTTTCCTTGATTAGCAGGGAGCGGGTGTTGTAATAGGAGATTTGCCCCAGCGCTAACCCACGCACAATCATGGTGGTGGTCTGATTGCCGGAGTTACCGCCTATGCCAGCGACAATAGGCATCAAGGCCGCCAAAGCGACAATTTTTTCAATCGAGCCTTCAAACATGCCGATAACGCGCGAGGCAACAAAGGCGGTTACCAGATTGATCGCCAACCAGGTCCAGCGGTTTTGCACCGATTTCCAGACCGAAGAGAATATATCTTCTTCTTCGCGCAGACCCGCCATGGACAACATATCGCTTTCGGCTTCTTCGCGGATATAGTCCATCACCGTATCCACCGTCAGTCGGCCTACCAGGCGATTGTTTTCGTCTACTACCGGGGCTGTCACCAAGTCATAGCGTTCAAAGGCCTTGGCGGCCTCGTCGGCTTTATCCTGGGGGTGGAATACCACCGCATCATCGGCCATGATTTCCGCAACACCAGAATCCAGATCATTCACCACCAGACGCTTGAGCGGCAACACACCTCGCAGGACATCATTGCGGTCTACCACAAACAATTTATCGGTATGGTCAGGCAGGCTGCCTATACGGCGCAGATAACGTAGCGCCACTTCCAGTGTGATGTCTTCACGTATGGTGATGATATCGAAATCCATGAGCGCGCCCACGGCATCATCCATATAGGCCAGAGCCGATTGCAGCCGTTCGCGGTTGCGGCTATCCAGGCTCTCCAGCAGCTCTTGCAGCACATCTTTGGGAAGGTCTGGCGCCAGGTCGGCCAGCTCATCGGTATCCAGTTGCTCTGCGGCCGCCAGCAACTCATCGGAATCCATGTCCGCAATCAGCGTCTGGCGCACCGCATCCGATACTTCCAGCAGGATTTCACCGTCGCGCTCGGCCTTGACCAGATCCCAAACGTCAAGACGCTGCTCTAAAGGCAAGGCCTCAAGAATATAGGCAACGTCAGCGGGATGCAGGGTATCCAGCTTTTTCTGCAGTTCTACCAGGTTTTGCTTGTGTACCAGGTTCTGCACCAGCGCCTGCTTAGGCATGTCCTGCTTGTGCAATAGCTCTTCAACCAGCTTGTGCTTGCTCAGCAAGCTGATGACCTGTTGCAAGCTCTCCTGCAAACTTTCTTTTGATTCTTGTCTATCTGCCATATCGCCTTGCAAGCTTATGATGGTACGTTGAAGTAATAACAACCCTGGTGCTGGGTGACGCGATGCCGAATGATGACTTGGCACCAACAGACAGATTTTATTATGCCGCTGGTATTGTGCCTATCATTTGTGCCCCACTTACCGCCCTGCGGCACAGATATATTTTGCGACAGATGGGCATAAAGCAGGTTCAAGCATCCCACGCGCGCTGTGTAATGGTGCTATCAAGCTGAGGATGAGGCTGGCAGATGGGCGGAAAAGCGACATAAGCCTGCAACTGCTCCATCAATGACATGATACGCATATCGATGGGAGATGTTGGGAAAGCACAATTAAGTAGCCCACCCAAACCGTTGGTAAAATCAAAATGGTGGTAGCCAGGGTAGGTCTTGTTCATGACAAGATCAAGTAAACGCGCTGCACCCTGCTGTGAAATCACATAAGCACATGTTCCCCAGGCCCGATAAAGACGATAGCAGGCGGTTTCTTCAGTATTGAGGTCGTAGTGCTCCCCATCCACGATGACAACCACCTTACCGACGCCGGGAATAGCAAACTTCACATGCGCATTAGCATTAAAACCTAAATAAGCCAGCTCAAAATTCTGCGGTAAGCGCTGTAAAAAACCTTGCAATCTGGCCGCAAAGTTTTTGCCAAACATGACATCGTCTTCCAGCACGACAGCCAAGGGAAGATCTTGCTGCAGAACATGCTGCCAAACACCAATATGGCTCAGCAAGCAGCCCAGCTCTGGCGCGGTGAGTTGTCCCAAATCCTGAATCTGGCTAACGCTATGCTCTGCGGCACAGCGGCCATCCACTGCGTCAAAACGTGTGAATTTAAGCTCAGGCGGACACTGGGCCTGCAACGCATGCCAGCGCGTCAGCTCCTTGGCCATGTTAATGACGAAACAGGGAATATCTAGGGTAGCAGCCATCTGGTGGAATGGCCGCCTTCAAACGGCGCAGCCATGACTTAAAATTAAAAGCAAAATTATATGCAAATGCTTTAATTAAGCAACGGGATGCAACCCTCTTTGCTAGTACTGCTGCTGTGAACCTGCACACACCCATAAGCCATAATGCGCTGCAATGCAGGCGCAGCAACGTTGGCATGCATGGCAAAGGCGCAATAAAAAAGCTGGTTAAAAAACCAGCTTTTTTGGATTTGGCTACTGCCGCATCAGATTTATTCTGCGCTAACTACTTCACCATCAACTGCGAGTTCTGGACGGTCAACCAGTTCAACCAGTGCCATAGGGGCATTGTCACCTTGGCGGAAACCGCACTTCAGGATACGCAGGTAACCACCGTTACGTGTTTGGTAGCGTGGGCCCAGTTCATTGAAGAGCTTGCCAACGATATCACGGTCACGCAGACGGTTGAAAGCCAGACGGCGGTTAGCCAGAGTAGCTTCCTTGCCCAGAGTGATCAAAGGCTCTGCAACACGACGCAGTTCCTTGGCCTTAGGCAAAGTGGTCTTGATAACTTCATGACGCAGCAAAGAGTTGGCCATGTTGCGCAGCATAGCCAGACGATGGCTGCTGGTGCGGTTTAATTTACGATTGCTGTTGCGATGACGCATAGTGATTTCCTCACACCTTTTCCAGGCCCGCTGGTGGCCAATTTTCCAGTTTCATGCCTAATGTCAGGCCCTTAGAGGCCAGTACATCATTAATCTCATTCAAAGATTTACGGCCCAGATTTGGTGCTTTCAACAGCTCGTTTTCAGTACGCTGAATCAGGTCACCAATGTAATAAATGTTTTCCGCCTTGAGGCAGTTTGCCGAACGTACTGTCAGTTCCAGATCATCCACCGGACGCAGCAAGATAGGATCAACTTGTGGTGCATGCTTAACTTCAACTTCAGAAGGCGCGCCTTCCAAGTCGGCAAACACGGACAACTGGCCCATCAGGATGCGTGCTGCATCACGGATAGCTTGCTCAGGCTCAACCACACCATTGGTCTCAACGTCCATGATCAGCTTGTCCAGATCGGTACGCTGCTCAACACGAGCGCTCTCAACGTGGTAACTAACCTTGCTGATTGGGCTGAAGGAAGCATCAACCTGGATAAAGCCCAGGATACGATCTTCATCTTCAGACTTCTGGCGCTGAGGTACGGGCTGATAACCACGACCCATTTCAACCTTGACTTCAAGATTGATCTTGCCGCCCTTGGTCAGGTGAGCAATCACATGATCAGGGTTAGCGATTTCAGCATCGTGACCAGTTTCAAAATCACCGGCAGTCACTACACCCTCAACGCTCTTGTTGAGGATTAAAGTGGTTTCACTCTTGCTATTGAGCTTAAGTGCAACACCCTTGAGGTTCAGCAGGATATCTACAACGTCTTCCTGCACACCATCCAGTGTTGAGTATTCATGCACAACGCCATCAATCTTGACTTCGGTAATCGCAAAGCCAGGAATGGAAGACAGCAGTACACGACGCAATGCGTTGCCCAGTGTGTAACCAAAACCACGCTCCATGGGCTCCAGAGTCACACGTGCACGCACTGGTGAGATCACTTCAACATCAACAACACGTGGCTTTAAATATTCAGTCGGACTGTTTTGCATAGCTATCCTTACGGTCCTCGATTTCTTTAAATAAAATCAACCACGACAACCAGGTTATCGTGGCTGAGACCATGTATCCGGTTTAGATACGGCGTTTCTTTGGTGGACGGCAACCGTTGTGTGGCACAGGGGTTACGTCAGAAATGCTGGTGATCTTGAAACCTACTGCATTCAATGCACGCACAGCAGATTCACGACCTGGGCCTGGGCCCTTGATGCGAACTTCAAGGTTCTTAACACCGCACTCTTGCGCAGCCTTGCCGGCAGCTTCAGCAGCAACCTGGGCAGCGAAAGGAGTACTCTTACGGGAACCCTTGAAACCAGCACCGCCGGAAGTTGCCCAGGAAAGTGCATTCCCTTGGCGATCCGTGATGGTAATGATCGTGTTGTTAAAAGAAGCGTGCACGTGGGCGATGCCCTCGGCAATATTCTTTTTGACTTTCTTGCGTACGCGTACGTTAGCTTTAGCCATTATTTGCTATTCCTTACTTGGATGCCTTGATAGGCTTGATTGGACCTTGCGAGTGCGCGCATTGGTCTTTGTACGTTGACCACGGACAGGCAAGCCGCGACGATGGCGGATACCACGATAGCAGCCCAGGTCCATCAAACGCTTGATGTTCATGGTTACTTCGCGGCGAAGGTCACCTTCAACTTGCAACTTGCCGACTTCATCACGCAGCTTGTCAACTTCAGCGTCGTTCAGATCTTTGATCTTCGCTGTCGCAGAAACGCCTGCAGCCAGACAAATTTGTTTTGCCGTAGTACGGCCCACACCGTAAATCGAAGTCAATGCGATTTCAGTATGTTTATGATTTGGGATGTTCACCCCTGCAATACGAGCCATGTAGCTACTCCAAAATTAATGGCGCATCGTTTCAAATCGCCAAAAAAGCCCAAAATTTTAACAGCTTGGCTGATTTTTAACAAATAATTAAAAACCAGCCCCATTTATCACCACGTTACCGCATTAACCCTGGCGTTGCTTATGACGCGGATCGGTGCAGATAATACGCACCACGCCACGACGGCGAACCACCTTGCAATTACGGCACAATGTCTTTACTGATGCACGAACTCTCATCTTTCACCTCTTCGCTAAAATCTACTTGGCGCGGAAAATAATCCGCGCACGCGACAAATCATATGGCGTCATTTCCACGGTGACTTTGTCACCTGGCAGGATGCGGATGTAGTGCATACGCATCTTGCCGGAAATATAACCAAGGACTATATGACCATTTTCCAGCTTGACCCTGAATGTTGCATTGGGAAGGTTCTCAAGAACCTCGCCTTGCATTTCAATGCGATCTTCCTTAGCCATACTGCAATCACCGCGGGAGACCCGCACCACCCTTGAAATTGGCCTTCTTCAACAGCCCTTCGTACTGATGTGACATCAAATGAGATTGCACTTGAGCCATAAAGTCCATGGTCACGACCACGATAATCAGCAAGGAGGTTCCGCCAAAATAGAACGGAACGTTGAACTTCAGAATCAGGAACTCAGGCAATAAGCACACAGCCGTGATATACAGGGCACCAGCCAGAGTCAGACGACCCATGATGCGATCTATATATCGAGCTGTCTGTTCACCAGGACGAATTCCAGGAACGAAGGCACCACTCTTTTTCAGGTTATCCGCTGTTTCTTTGGGGTTGAATACCAACGCCGTATAGAAGAAACAGAAGAAGATAATCGCTGTTGCAAAGAAAATAATGTACAGCGGTTGGCCAGGAGACAGGGTATTCCCAATATCCTTAAGCCAGGTCATGCTTTCATGGCTACCAAACCAGCCTGCCAATGTTGCCGGGAACAAGATAATGCTCGAGGCAAAGATTGGAGGAATCACACCAGCCATATTCAACTTCAATGGCAGATGGCTAGTTTGACCACCAAATACTTTACGGCCGACCTGACGCTTGGCGTAATTCACTGTGATCTTGCGTTGGCCGCGTTCTACAAATACAACAAACGCTGTAACCAGAACCGCAGCAACAAACAGGAACAACACCAAAGGCACAGAGAACGCACCCGTTGTAGCCAATTCCAAAGTACCGCCGATTGCATGCGGCAGACCAGCAACAATACCGGCAAAGATGATGATGGAAATACCATTACCTATGCCACGTTCTGTAATCTGCTCACCCAACCACATCAGGAACATGGTGCCACCTACCAGGGTAATGACCGTGGTAAAGCGGAACATCAGACCGGGGTCTAGCACCAGACCAGATTGACCTTCCAGTGCAATGGCAATGCCAAGAGCCTGGAAAGTGGCAAGAAATACTGTGCCATAACGTGTGTACTTGGTAATCGTCCTGCGGCCAGCTTCACCTTCCTTCTTCAGCTGCTCCATCTGTGGTGAAACCACGGTCAGGAGTTGCATGATGATGGAAGCTGAGATGTAAGGCATGATACCCAGCGCAAAGATAGTAAAACGCTCCAGCGCACCACCCGAGAACATGTTGAACATGCCCAGGATGCCGTTGCTTTGAGACTCAAACAAACGAGCCAATACGTCTGGATCTATACCTGGCACTGGGATATGCGCACCCAGGCGGAAAACGATCAGGGCTCCCAATACGAAAAGCAAGCGGTTTTTCAACTCGCTGGCTTTTCCTACTGCACCTAAAATACTATCGTTAGCCACGAATCAATTACTCTACGATCTTGCCGCCAGCAGCTTCAACAGCAGCACGAGCGCCCTTGGTCAACAGCAGACCTTGAACAGTCACAGCGCGACCGATATCACCGGACAAGAATACTTTAACGGAACGAGCAGTACCGGAAATCAGGTTTGCTTGCTTCAGGGTCAGCAAATCAATCACTTCGGCTTCAACCTTAGCCAGTTCGCTGGTACGAACGTGAGCGGTATCAGCTGCAGTCAAGGAATTGAAACCACGCTTAGGCAAACGACGTTGCAAAGGCATTTGACCGCCTTCGAAACCAACCTTGTGGAAACCACCAGTACGGGACTTTTGACCCTTGTGACCGCGACCAGCAGTCTTGCCCAGGCCGGAGCCGATACCACGGCCAACACGACGTTTAGCGTGCTTAGCGCCTTCTGCAGGCTTGATGGTGTTCAGTTTCATTATGCTTCTACCTTTAACAGATAGCTCACCGCATTGATCATGCCGCGATTTGCCGGAGTGTCTTGCACTTCGACAGTCTGGTTCAGGCGACGCAAGCCCAGGCCTGCGACGCTTGCACGGTGAGACTGGATTCGTCCGATGGTGCTCTTAACCAAGGTAACCTTGATCAGATCAGTTGCTTTTTTAGCCTTAGCCATCATTAACCTCTGATTTCTTCAATGCTCTTGCCACGCTTAGCAGCAATTTCAGCAGGAGTATTCATGGATTGCAGACCGTTCAGAGTGGCACGTACAACGTTGTAAGGGTTGGTAGAACCGATACATTTCGCCAGTACGTTAGTCACACCCATCACTTCGAAGATAGCGCGCATTGCGCCGCCGGCGATAATACCGGTACCTTCGGAAGCTGGCTGTATGAACACCTTGGCAGCGCGTGAACACCAGTTACAGCGTGGAACAGGGTGCCATTATTCAGGCTCACCTTAACCATACCGCGACGTGCTTCGTCCATGGCCTTTTGCACTGCGACAGGCACTTCACGCGCCTTGCCCTTGCCCATGCCTACACCACCATCACCATCACCAACTACGGACAGTGCTGCAAAACTCATGATACGGCCACCCTTCACCACTTTGGTGACGCGGTTGACGCCTATCATTTTCTCGCGCAGACCGTCGGTCTGCTGCTGTTCAATTTCAACTTTTGCCATCATCAACCTCAGTCTTTAGAAGGACAAGCCGTTTTCACGCGCAGCGTCAGCCAGCGCCTTGATACGACCGTGGTATTTGTAGCCAGAACGATCAAACGCAACAGTAGTGATACCTGCAGCCTTGGCCTTTTCCGCAATACGCTTACCGATAATTACGGCAGCAGCAATATTGCCGCCATTCTGGAGTTCCTTGCGCACTTCAACCTCAAGGGTGGAAGCACTTGCCAGGACCGTGTCACCAGTTTCCGCAATGATCTGAGCGTAGATGTGATTGTTGCTACGGTGCACGCTCAAGCGGGTGACTTTCAACTCGGCGATCTTGGCACGGGTTTTACGTGCACGACGCAGACGTGAATTTACATTATTCATGGCTAAACCTTACTTCTTCTTGGTTTCTTTGATAATCACCACTTCATCGGAGTAACGTACACCCTTGCCCTTATAAGGCTCTGGCGAACGATACGCACGAATCTGCGCGGCAACCTGACCCACAACTTGCTTGTCTGGACCTGTCAGCACGATCTCGGTAGGAGTCGGAGTCTGAACAGTCACACCCTCTGGCATCTTGTGGTTAACTGGATGAGAGAAACCCAGGTCCAGATTCAGGGTAGTACCTGCGCCTGAGCCTTGTAACCCACGCCAACCAGGTTGAGCTTACGGGTGAAGCCTGTGGACACGCCGGTTACCATATTGAATACCAAAGCGCGCAGGGTGCCGGACATGGCACGAGCATGCTGAGTATCACGGGCAACCGCGAAAGTAATATTGTCACCATCACGCTCAAGCGCAACGTCACCAGTCAAAGGCAGGGAAAGCTTGCCCAGAGGACCGCTGACAGCAATATTAGCTGCGCTGAGAACGACTTCTACCTTGGCAGGAATAGCGACTGGGTTTTTAGCTACACGAGACATTATTTTCTCCTTAAGCCACTACGCACAGCACTTCGCCACCGATACCGGCGTCACGTGCTTTACGATCAGTCATTACACCCTTGGAGGTGGACACTATGGTCACGCCCAAGCCATTCATCACAACAGGGATATCCTGGTTGCCACGATAGATACGCAGGCCTGGACGGCTCACACGCTCAATCTTCTCAATAACAGGGCGACCAGCGTAGTACTTCAGGCTGATATTCAGTTGTGGCTTACCGTCAACATCTTGCACTGCGAAGTCATCGATATAACCTTCATCCTTCAGTACCACAGCGATAGAACGCTTAACCTTGGATGCTGGCATAGAAACTGCAGGCTTGTTGGTGCTTTGCGCATTGCGAATGCGGGTCAGCATATCGGCAATCGGATCACTCATACTCATAACTAAATTCCTCCGTTACCAGCTAGCCTTGGTGACACCTGGCACTTCGCCACGCATCATCAACTCGCGCAGTTTGCTGCGCGCAATGCCGAATTTACTAAATACACCACGTGGGCGACCAGTCAGTGCACAACGATTGCGCAGACGAACTGGGCTGGAGTTACGTGGCAGACTTTGCAGCTTGTTGCGAGCAGCACGACGGTCTTCAACAGATGCATTTACATCGTTAGCAACCGCAGTCAACTCAGCACGCTTAGCTGCGTATTTCTTTACTGTGTCGCGACGCTTTTGTTCGCGTTCGATCAAGCAGGTTTTTGCCATGATTAGTTCCTAAATGGGAAACTGAATGCAGTAAGGAGCGCACGCGCTTCTTCATCAGTCTTTGCAGTTGTAGTGATGGTGATATTCATCCCGCGCAACGCATCGATCTTGTCGTATTCAATTTCTGGGAAAATAATCTGCTCACGTACACCAAGGTTGTAGTTTCCGCGACCATCAAAGGACTTAGCGGAAATACCACGGAAGTCACGAATACGTGGAATCGCAACTGTAATCAGGCGATCCAGGAATTCGTACATGTGTTCACGACGCAGAGTTACCTTGCAGCCTACTGGGTAGCCATCACGGATCTTGAAGCCAGCGATGGACTTCTTAGCCTTGGTAACAACTGCCTTTTGACCGGCGATCTTCTCGAGGTCACCTACTGCATTTTCCATGATCTTCTTGTCTGCAACTGCCTCACCAACACCCATATTGATGCTGATTTTTTCGATGCGAGGCACTTCCATCACAGACTTGTAGCCGAACTGTTCAGTCAGCTGCTTAACCACGGTGTCTTTGTAAAAATCTTTTAAACGAGCCATGATCTACCCTTATGCGTCTACAACTTCGCCGCTGGACTTGAACACACGAACCTTGCGACCATCGTCCAATGTCTTGTAGCCAACGCGGTCACCCTTTTGGGTGGCACGGTTAAATAAAGCAACATTAGAGATGTCAACAGGCATCTCCTTGCTGATGATGCCGCCAGTTACACCGCGCATTGGGTTTGGCTTGGCATGCTTCTTCACAATGTTGATACCTTCGACCAGTACTTGGCCGGACTCGAGCACGCGCAGAACAGTACCGTGCTTACCCTTGTCTTTACCTGTATTCAGGATGACTTCATCACCCTTGCGAATCTTACTCATCTAGCAACTCCTTACAGAACTTCGGGTGCCAGAGAAACGATCTTCATGAAACGCTCGCCACGCAGCTCACGTGTCACCGGCCCAAAAATACGGGTACCAATCGGTTCCAGCTTGTTGTTCAACAATACTGCGGCATTGCTGTCGAACTTAACCAGGGAACCGTCTGGACGACGAACACCCTTGGCTGTGCGAACAACAACCGCGCTATAAACTTCGCCTTTTTTGACGCGACCGCGTGGAGCTGCATCCTTGATACTGACCTTGATGATGTCACCAATACCAGCATAACGACGCTTAGAACCACCCAACACCTTGATGCACATTACGGAGCGCGCACCAGTGTTATCGGCAACATCCAGCCGAGACTGCATTTGAATCATGAGAATAATCTCCAACTTAATCCGTTAAACCAACACCAGCCGCTTGTCAAAAAACGGCCGACAACACTACGGTCAGTATTGGGGCGCCAGCTTGTTGGGCGCCAAAGAGTCCGACATTATATATTGCCTCCGAAACTCTTGCAAGTAGGAGGGCAATATTAATTAGACAATACGTGCTTTTTCTACAATCTTGCTAACACGCCAGGTCTTGGTCTTGGAAAGCGGACGGCTTTCTTCGATTACAACCAGATCACCTTCTTTGCACTCATTGTTTTCGTCGTGTGCGTGGAACTTGTTGGAGCGACGTACAACCTTGCCGATCAAGGGATGCTTCACCTTGCGCTCGACCAGAACTGTAACAGTCTTGTCCATCTTGTCACTCACTACACGGCCACTTAAAGTGCGAACCAGTTTTTCAGTTTGATTTTCGCTCATAATGACTCCGCTTAAGCTTGGCTTGCATTAGCCGATTTGGCTTTTTCAGCAAGCACGAGGCGAACGCGAGCGATATCGCGACGCACCTTACCTAGCTGGTCAACCTTGTTCAACTGTTGAGTTGCCAATTGCATGCGCAGAGAGAATTGCGCGCGGCGCAATTCGATCAGCTCACCATTCAACTCATCAACAGTCTTGTTCCTCAATTCGGACGCTTTCATGACTAGCTCCCAATATGACGTGTAATGAAGGTAGTCTCGATTGGCAACTTAGCCGCTGCCAGACGGAACGCTTCACGCGCCAGTTCTTCACTAACGCCGTCCATTTCGTACAACATCTTTCCAGGTTGGATCTGGGCTACGTAGTACTCGGTACTACCCTTACCATTACCCATACGTACTTCAGCAGGCTTCTTAGAAATCGGCTGATCTGGGAAGATGCGAATCCATACGCGGCCACCACGCTTGATATGACGTGTCATCACACGACGCGCTGCTTCAATTTGGCGTGCAGTCAAACGACCACGACCGACCGCTTTCAGACCGAACTCACCAAAGCTCACCTTGTTACCGGTGGTAGCGATGCCTTTGTTACGGCCCTTCTGCATTTTGCGGAATTTCTGTCTAGCTGGTTGCAGCATTTTTTGCCCCCGACTTTCTTACTTTCTTTTCTGGCTCTGCAGGTTGAGCGGCTTGATCCAGCTTGTTGCCGAATACTTCGCCCTTGAATACCCACACCTTGATACCGATGATGCCGTAAGTGGTTTGTGCTTCAGCCACGCCGTAATCGATATCAGCACGCAGTGTATGAAGTGGCACACGACCTTCGCGGTACCATTCAGTACGTGCGATTTCGATACCATTCAGACGACCCGAGCTCATGATCTTGATGCCTTGAGCACCCAGACGCATCGCGTTTTGCATCGCGCGCTTCATTGCACGACGGAACATGACACGCTTTTCCAACTGCTGAGCAATGCTTTCAGCAATCAGGGTGGCATCGATTTCAGGCTTGCGCACTTCTTCGATATTGAGGTGTACAGGCACACCCATCAAACCCTGCAGGCTAGAGCGCAAGGACTCAATGTCCTCACCCTTCTTACCAATGACGATACCTGGACGAGCGCTGTAGATGGTGATCTTGGCGTTCTTTGCAGGACGCTCAATCACGATCTTGCTCACAGCTGCGTGGGAGAGCTTCTTCTTCAAGAAGTCGCGCACCTTAACGTCGCTGTTCAGCATCGCAGGGAAGTTTTTGCTATTGGAATACCAACGAGAAGACCAGTTTTTCTGGACACTCAGACGGAAACCAAACGGATGAATTTTCTGACCCATAGCGATTCCTTTAGTTACCGACTGTCACAGTGATGTGACAAGTTGGCTTGATAATCCGTCCAGCGCGACCCTTGGCACGCGCACGGATGCGCTTCAGTACCAAGCCCTTGTCGACATAGATCGAAGTTACCTTCAACTCATCGATATCGGCGCCTTCATTGTGTTCGGCGTTGGCAATGGCAGACTCAACTACCTTCTTGATGATCTCGGCACCCTTTTTTGGGGTAAAAGCCAAGATGTTCAAGGCATTGTCGACCTTCTTGCCACGAATCAGGTCAGCCACCAAGCGAGCCTTTTGCGGGGACAGATGAACACCTCTTAATATTGCGGAAACTTCCATCGTCTTCTCCTACCTCTTGGCCTTCTTGTCGGCAGCATGACCCTTGAATGTACGGGTCAGCGCAAATTCGCCGAGCTTGTGACCTACCATGTTTTCAGAAATCAACACCGGCACATGCTGCCTGCCGTTGTGAACCGCGATGGTCAACCCAATGAAATCAGGCAGAATGGTGGAGCGACGGGACCAAGTCTTAATTGGCTTTCTGTCACGGGTAGCTGCAGCAGCTTCCACTTTCTTTGCCAGATGGCCATCAATGAATGGACCTTTTTTAATAGAACGTGCCATATTGATTACCTCTTATTCGCAGGACGACGGCTGACGCGCATGTTGTCAGTACGCTTGTTGCTACGCGTACGATAACCCTTGGTTGGCAAGCCCCATGGGCTGACCGGGTTCATACCTGCAGCAGTCTTACCTTCACCACCACCGTGCGGGTGATCGACAGGGTTCATCACCACACCGCGAACGGTAGGACGAACACCACGCCAGCGCATCGCGCCAGCCTTACCGATGGAACGCAGGGAGTGCTCTTCGTTACCAACTTCACCGATAGTTGCCTTGCAATCTACGTGTACGCGGCGAACTTCACCGGAACGCAGACGCAGCTGAGCATAACTACCTTCACGCGCCAGCAGCTGTACCGAAGTACCAGCAGAGCGAGCAATTTGAGCGCCCTTGCCAGGTTGCAATTCGATGCAGTGTATGGTGCTACCAACAGGGATGTTGCGCAGTGGCAGAGCGTTACCAGCACGGATAGGCGCATCGGAACCACTTACCAGCTGAGCACCCGCTTGGATGCCACGTGGAGCAATGATGTAACGACGCTCACCATCAGCGTAGCAAAGCAGAGCCAGGTGGGCGCTACGATTTGGATCGTATTCCAGACGCTCAACCTTAGCGACAATGCCATCCTTGTTGCGACGGAAGTCAACAACACGGTAATGCTGCTTGTGACCACCACCCTGATGACGGGTTGTGATGTGGCCGTTGTTGTTACGACCTGCTTTTTTGTTCTGCTTCTCCAGCAGCGGCGCATAGGGCTTACCCTTGTGCAGCTCAGGTGTTACCACCTTGACTACGGCGCGCGGCCTGGGGAAGTAGGCTTGACTTTAATCAGTGCCATGATTTCTCCTATTCGCCCGCTGCGAAGTTGATTTCTTGACCTGGCTTCAGGCTAACATAAGCCTTCTTCCAGTCCTTGCGGCGACCAGTAGTACGGCCAGCGCGCTTAACCTTACCACCCACATTAGCAACGGTAACCGCTGCCACTTCCACCTTGAACACCAGTTCAACCGCAGCCTTGATTTCAGGCTTGGTAGCATCAGTGCGTACGCGGAAAGCGATTTGCTGATTCTTATCAGCAATGCGAGTAGCTTTTTCTGTGATTTGCGGTGCAAGAATGACTTGCAGCAAACGCTCTTGAATACTCAATGCACTCATGCCAGCATCTCCTCAAGTTTCTGAACCGCACCCTTGGTTGCCAGCACGTTAGGGAAACGCACCAAACTAACAGGATCTACATACTGAGCTTCAATAACCAGCACGTGTGGCAGGTTACGAGCAGATAGGTAGAGGTTCTCATCGAACTTGTCCACCAATACCAGCAAACCATCGTTGTAACCGAGGTTCTTGATCTTATCGACCAATTGCTTAGTCTTGGGGCTGTCCACAACAAATTCTTCAACTGCGCTAAGACGCTCTTGACGCACCAACTCAGAGAGAATGGAACGCACGCCAGCACGGTAAACCTTACGGTTCAGCTTGTGGCTGAAGTTTTCATCAGGACTATTAGGGAATGCACGACCGCCTCCACGCCAGATAGGGCTGGAGCTCATACCGGAACGAGCACGACCGGTGCCCTTTTGATTCCATGGCTTATGAGTGGTGTGGCTAACATTGCCACGACCCAGTTGAGCACGAGTAGCTGTACGGGCATTAGCCTGGTAAGCAACCACAACTTGGTGCACCAGTGCCTCGTTGAATTCGCGGCCGAAAGTAGCCTCGGAAACAGCCAAGCCAGCCTTAGCAGGCTTGCCATTCTTGTCGATTAACTTGATTTCCATTATGCCTTCACCTTCACGCTAGGGCGGACTACAACGTCGCCGCCTTTAGAGCCAGGAATCGCACCCTTAATCAACAACAGGTTGCGCTCAGCATCTACACGTACAACCTCAAGGTTTTGCACGGTAGTCTTCGCAGCACCCAGATGACCAGGCATACGCTTACCAGGGAATACACGACCTGGATCCTGCGCCATACCGATAGAACCAGGAACGTTATGGGACCTGGAGTTACCGTGGGATGCACGATTGGAGGAGAAGTTGTGACGCTTGATAGCGCCAGCAAAACCCTTACCAAGAGAGGTGCCGGTTACATCAACCAGCTGACCAGCTTGGAAAAGTTCTACAGTGACATTGCCACCAACGGTGTAGTTGGCCAGCACGTCATCAGCAACTGGGAATTCTTTGATACCAGAACCAGCAGCAACGCCAGCCTTGGCATAATGCCCAGACAGCGCCTTGCCGATACGGCTTGCACGACGTTCGCCGTAAGCGACTTGAAGGCCAGTATAGCCATCACTTGCGACAGTCTTGATCTGTGTCACACGGTTAGGTACGACTTCCAGCACTGTTACCGGAATGCTTTCGCCTTCTTCGGTAAAAATGCGGGTCATGCCCACCTTGCGACCAATAAGCCCTAAGCTCATGATCGATTCCTTATAATAATTAAAAAGGCCGATTACAATTGACCGACCCGGTACGCGAAAGGGTCGGATTATATCCGACCCACTTCATAAACACAAGTTACAGCTTGATCTCTACATCGACACCAGCTGGCAGATCCAGCTTCATCAATGCATCGACTGTCTTGTCAGTTGGGTCAACAATGTCCATCAGACGCTGATGAGTACGAATTTCGAACTGATCGCGGGATGTCTTGTTAACGTGTGGGGAACGCAGAATATCAAAACGTTCGATACGTGTTGGCAGTGGTACTGGACCCTTAACAACTGCACCGGTACGCTTGGCAGTTTCAACAATCTCAAGTGCGGATTGATCAATCAGACGGTAATCAAAAGCCTTGAGGCGGATACGAATTTTTTGTGCTGCCATGTTAATTTCCTTAAAGAGCGATACTTCCAAAGAGCGAAAAGCCCGCAAGCATTTCTGCCTGCGGGCTGACGGTTTTTAATTACTCAATGATCTTAGCAACAACACCAGCACCAACGGTACGGCCGCCTTCACGAATCGCGAAACGCAGACCTTCTTCCATCGCGATTGGCGCAATCAGCGCAACAGTGATGGAGACGTTGTCACCTGGCATCACCATTTCGGTACCAGCCGGCAGC
>NZ_BAMT01000012.1 GCF_000617925.1 Methylobacillus glycogenes JCM 2850 | reverse complement strand
GACAGCATGTTCTAAGGAATCATCATGATCAAATTCATTCAAAACCAGCTCCGCAAGGGCGAGCTGGTGCAATACTCTGCCCGAGTTAGTCACTGGGTGTATTTCTGGTACTACTTTTTTGGGTTCGGATTCTGGTTTTTCGGGGGGCCGCTCCTATGGGTGTTGGCATTTCTCCTGTGCCGGTCCAATGTGCTTGTGATCACGAATGAACGAGTGATTGCCAAGTTTGGCTTGATCAGGCGCCATGTCGTGGAGTTGCCTTTGCATAGGATTGAGAGTGTACAGATTCATCAATCCGTGACCGGTCGTCTCTTGGGGTATGGAACGATTGTGATGAGCGGCAGTGGCAATCCCATGGTGCCCTTCCCTTCCATTAGGCAACCAATGAAGTTTAAATCTAGCCTTGATCGCGTGCTGTACGGGAATAGATGATCTTTAAAACCAGCCTTGCTCATCATTAAACCCATAGGCGAATGTAGTGTTGACTGGCGAGGTTGGTTTTTTTCTGAAATCTCTATGATGAAGTCATGGCTAGCGTGTGGCTGGCCAACAAACTATCAAGGAGATCAGCATGCATGACATAACGCAAATTCAACAAGCCAAGAAAAAAGCAGACGTCCTACTTTTGTTGTCCTTCACACCACTCGGTTTGATTGGCATACCACGAATGATCGCTGGTAAATCTATGCATAGCTGGAAGTTCGCTGGGCTGCTTTACCTTGTGGGGATGGGGTTGGTGATGAAAGCCAGCCAGCTAGAAACAGCATATCCCACCTCATCCGGGATTGTGGATATCACAGGTGCATTTGTAATCTGCTGGGCTATTTCTTTGCACGCGTTTATGGTGATTAAGGATGTGATGATGTTCTGGCGGATTAGTGAAGATAAGCAACGCTTCTTGCGTCTCAGCACCATACAGAACATCCTGATTGCTTAGAATCAGTGAATGTATTGCGATAAAGGCGGCGCAGAGCTAAAGGTTTTAGGACGTGCAGTTAAATAAAGAGACTAGCGGCAACTCAAGAAAGAAATCTTTAATCGTGGTTGCCCATGCACTGCATCGACAATTAAATTTAAAAACATTTGGAGCATTATGATGACCGGTAAAGACCTACTGATTTACGGCGCACTCATTCTGGGTGTAGGCGGAAATATAGTTTTCTTCATCATGTACATCCATGACAGACGTAAGGCAAAGAAGGATCAACATCCCTTGTAAATCCATAAAATCAGGCCAATTTAGAACAGCGCCATAATTTGCACTCGCCGCATGAAAGCAATATGAAAAAATTATTCAAATCGATAACCCAGTCCGGCAGGTTTTTTATTGCGTGTCGTGCTTGGGTTGCCCATGTCTGCATTGTTGATTACCATTCAATCGCTTCGCAATGTACTGATACGCAAGCAGACGCTTTTAGCCATCCTTCGGGGTGGCTTTTTTATTGCCTGTAGAGGCTCAGGTCTTTTCGGACTATAGCCATTCCTCACCCAAGGCCTATGATATTCGTGTCGATGTTCCACGACATGGCGTCGACACTCTCAACACTCTTCGAGCACCTCTATCCCCCTAGGTTTGAGGTGCTTTCTTTTGCCCATAGCTACCATCACATAGTTAACTCAAGCTTATCCGCGACTATCACTAGACTATAGATAAGTCATTGGATTATGATTTTGGTATCCCCCCCTGGATATGTAGGCTCGATTATGTTTCTCTTAGACTATCAAGCTGAATTGAGTGCCAAGCGCACCTTAGAAACCCTCCGTGAAGAGCTAGCTCTGAACATCAGGAGCGCAAAATCATTTGAAGCGGCGGCCATTGCATGTGAACAGCTATGTCTCATTGCTCGAGCGCCAAATCACTACCTGGGCCTGGAATTGATCAAGGTGTTAGATCACCCTGATAAACATCTCTCCAGTGACATTTCTGCCATGATTTTGGCTTTCATTAAAAGAATCCAAATACAAATAGACCATGAGCGCGCAATTGATCCTTCAGGGAATCAGTACAAAATGATGCTAAATTGAAATGTGCTCTCACTACGAACCCGTCATCACGAAGAAGCAGCTGGCCACGCATTTCAAGGTCGCCGATCTTGAGGATGGGCTTAAGCCTGAGCTATGGCCTGGCTACATTGGTCCCTTCATCCGAAAGCATGAATATGCTGACGTTGGCGATGATGCTGTGCCCTTCCGTGAGTTGATGGTGGGATCGTTCGGCATGATCCCTCATTGGTCGAAAGACACTAAGATAGCGCGCATGACTTACAACGCCAGGTCAGAGACTGTCGCTGAGAAACCCAGCTTCCGAGATGCCTGGCGCCTCAACCGTCATTGCATCATCCCTGCCCAGGCTATATTCGAGCCAGACTGGAGCACTGGTAAAGCAGTACCCACCCGTATTGTGCGAACTGATGGAAAGCCAATGGGTATTGCGGGGATCTGGACCGGCTGGAAGAACCCGGCCAACGGGGAAATCCTACGCAGCTTCTCCATGCTCACCGTGAACGCAGATGATCATGAGTTCATGCGCAACTTTCATAAACCTCAGGATGAAAAGCGAATGGTGGTGATACTGCAGGAAGAAGACTATGACGGGTGGCTATCAGCGACATGGCAGGACAGTAGGCAATACCTTAAGCAGTTTCCTGCTGAGCTGATGCAAACCCAAACTGAAGCTTGGACTACTGACTTACCTTAGACTGGTGACATATCCCACGCATACACAAACACTACAATAGTGGCCAGCATCAACATAGCGGCCAATCCTGCAATTAAATACTCCAGAACTTTGAGTTCTTTGATTTCATCATGGCTGTTAGGCATGGCAGATATTCCTGTCTATTTACCTATACATGAATCCCCGAAATCAACTGACAACAAAATACTCCGATAGCTCCTTTTACCCCCAAAGCCAATATGCACAATTTGCAAGTAACGTTGCCAAAATAATTATTACTATTAATTTTGCAACCCAGTCAAATCTATTCATGGCTTACTCGACCATTAGCTAAGATAGTTCATGTTAAGCAAAATCAACTTTCAAATGTGTCGGCTCAGCTCCAGTTTAAATGTAAGGTTTAACTGACAGGAAAGGGTTAGGTAAGGGTCATACACTCCCATCGATTGAATCATCAAACAGAAGTGTTAGAAAAATCCAAAGCGCTAGTCCCAACAGAATTGCGACGGTGACCCAGTCTATTCTTTTCATGAGGTTGCAATCGGGTAAATTGAGTAAATTCAGGATAGGGCTGATTCTTCCAGCCTCTTATCGGAAGGTGCCCGAGTTTGTAGTCAGCATGCCTTACAAGATATGTGAAATGTCATAGTTGAAACTGTACATTCGTACAGTAGAATGTCCCAACTATGAGCACATGTCATCTAATCGGTTTCGCCCCACTCAATCCGCCACCGCTGCACCTCCGCCAGGCAATCAAGGTGCGCGCGGGTCAATCACACTTCCCTAGCCCGGCCCAGGACTACGAGCAGCGCGACCTGGATCTGCACGAAGCATTCATCAAGAACCCTCCAGCCACTTTCATCTTCAAGGTGTCCGGCGATTCTATGATTGGCGCCGGCATCTTCCCTGGCAGCACGCTTCTGGTGGATAGGTCGATCACTCCGCAGAGTGGCCAGGTGGTGATCGTCGATATAGATGGCGAATGGATGGTCAAGCGACTGCAGCGCCGTGGTGGCTGGGTACGCCTGCTGTCCGAGAATCCAGCCCATCCCCCTATCGTTATGAACGAAGGCCAGGAGCTTACTGTTTTTGGCGTGGTGACGTATGTTATCCATCCGCCCGAATAGCAAGGTCTATGCGCTCTGCGATGCCAACAGCTTCTATGCATCGTGTGAGCAGGTGTTTCGTCCTGACCTGCGCGGCAAGCCAGTAGTGGTTTTATCCAATAATGATGGGTGCGTAATTGCCCAATCGAAGGAAGCCAAGGAGCTACTGGAACTTTGGATGTGCCGACCATGGTTCGAGATTGAGAAAGAGGCTACTGCGCTGGGCGTGGTGCACTTCTCCAGTAACTATGAGCTGTACGCCAGCATGAGCAATCGCTTCAGCGCCACGCTGCGCCAGTTCGCGCCCAGGGTCGAGGTATATAGCATCGATGAGTCCTTCCTAGACCTATCCGGCGTGCGCGCCGACTTCAATTCTCTGGGTTGGCAGATCAAGAACACAGTCCACCAGTGGACCGGCCTGGGCATTGGGGTGGGCATCGGGTATACCAAGACCTTGGCCAAGCTGGCGAATCACTGCGCCAAACGCGTTGAAGGCTTCAATGGTGTCTGCGACCTTACCAGCATGCCCGTGGCCGAGCAAAAGCGCATATTTGAGACGATGCCGATATCCAAGGTATGGGGCATAGGCTCACGCCTTGAGGCCAGGCTGAATAAGCTAGGAGTCAATGATGTCTGGCACCTGAAGAACGTCAGCCCGCGGCGCGCGCGCGATGAGTTCGGCGTGTTGCTGGAGCGCACAATCAAGGAATTGAACGGCGAGCCTTGGATAGAGTTTGAAGAGCAGTTGCCCGAGGCCAAGCAAGTCATGTCATCCCGTTCATTCGGCCAGCGCATCGACAACTACAAGGACATGCGCGAGGCCATCACTTTCCACGCGACCAATGCCGCCCAGCGCATGCGCAAGAAAGGCCTGTATGCGGGCGCGGTCTATATGTCCATCGCCAACGGCATTCATGACCAGGCCGAGTTCTACCACGGCAGCCAGTACGTGTCCCTGCCCTCTCCTACCAATTGCACCATACAGATCACCCAGGCGGCGTTATGGCTACTAGATCGAGTGTATAAGCGCGGCGTGTACTACATGCGCGCCAGTGTAATGCTGGATGAGCTTGTTGCTGAGGGTGGACAGCAGCAAGAGCTATTCGGCTACTCCGACCAGGACAGTAAGGCAGTGAAACTGATGGCGGCCGTGGATCTGATCAATAAGAAGTATCAGCGCGGCACAATTAAGCTGGCCAGTGAAGGTGTAGAGCATGGCTGGGCCATGCGGCGGGCTTTCAAAAGCCCCAACTATACGACCGACTGGAAAGATATATTAGTAGTAAAGTAATGTTGGATTTCGTGAAATTTAGATGAGCATGGATAACGCTATCTCGACCATTCCCGTGCATAAGTACTACTACCTGCACAACTTTCAGAATGCGCTGCAATGGATCAATGATCGATACCAGGATATATTGCAGCCGGAAGAAACGGAATTTATCGAGGGATTTTCTTGCCTGCCCGTCATGTCGCAAGCCCTGTTTGTCAGGCTGATCATGCGCAAAGGTCCCTGGTTCAGATATTCCAAACTCGTGTATGACGAGATCCCAGATGTATTAGCAGCGGCTCAACCATTATTGGCATTGGGATGGCTCAGGGAAGATAAGCCTTTGTCACTGGAAGAACTGTTTGGACTTTATGCCAAACCTGAACTGGTAACTGTCTTTGCTCCACAAGGCGCACGTGCCAGCATGCGTAAGTCCGAGATCCTTGCCCTGATGAGTGCTGTAGATACTGCCCCTCAGTATCACAATGAGTGGATCACAGACAGTACCGAGCGAGCCTGGAAAATCGATCTTGGCCAATTGTGCACCCGGCTGCGGTTGATGTTTTTTGGCAATCTGTATCAGACCTGGTCAGAGTTTGTTCTGGCCGACCTGGGCATTTTCAATTACGAAGCTGTTGCACTTGATGCTTCCTGCCGTGCTTTCCAGCAAGGCCATGACGTTGATACCTATCTTGAAATCAATGTCTGGCGTGAGCTAATTAACGATGCTCCCTGCCTAGAGGAATATCTAGAACTCCTGAATGCCCCAGTATGCGGAAATCACTGGCTGGAAGGCAGGAGGCAAAAGCTACTGTATTGCCTGGGCCAGGCCTATGAAAAGCAAGGCGACCTTAGCTTTGCCCAACAGGTTTACGCAGCCAGCACTTATCCGGGAGCTCGCCACAGAAATATCCGGGTGCTGGAAAAGTTGGGGGACTGCACACAGGCACTCGCATTGGCACAGCGCGCGATTGAAAATCCTGAAAGCCCAGACGAAAAACAAAAACTAGCCCGTATGTTGCCGCGCCTACTGCGCAGTCAGGGCATTCCCACCCAGCGCCGCAAAGCAATATGCCCCAGTATTGCGGAGCTTAGCCTACACCTGGAATTATTAAATCCAGAGCCATTACTATCGGTTGAATTTGCATTACGCCATCACTGGCATAGTGAGCATAGCCCAGTCTTCTATGTAGAAAACTCACTGTTCAATGCCTTATTCGGCCTGCTGTTCTGGGATGCCTTGTTTGCACCCTTGCAAGGCGCATTCTTCCATCCCTTCCAGGCAGGGCCAGCAGACTTTGGATCGGCGGATTTTGTGCAGCGCAGACATGCACTGTTTGAAAAAGGACTGAACGCGCTTGAAGACGGTAGCTATCAGCACATGATTCAAAGCCGTTTTATTGAGAAGAAAGGTTTGCTCAATCTGTTTGTGTTCTGGAACCACCTGACGCAAGATCTTCTGGATCTGGCGCTAATTTGCATCCCACCTCAACATTTGCGCTTGGTGTTCTCTCGCATGCTGTGCGATCTGAAACAACACCGCACGGGTTTCCCCGACCTCATCCGCTTTTGGCCTGAACAGCAAAGCTATGAGATGGTGGAAGCCAAGGCGCCAGGCGACAAGCTGCAGGATAATCAGATCCTCTGGCTGGAGTATTTCGTGGCGCACAATATTCCCGTCAAAGTCTGTCATGTCACCTGGCTTAAGCCCCTGGCCACGGAGATAGCGTGAACCCCATTTCCGTTTCTGTGCGGGCTTTGTGTGAGTTTACCGCCAAGCAAGGTGACCTGGACCTGCGCTTCACCCCTTCCCCCACATCTGCCCAAGGCATGGAAGGTCACAAATGGGTGCGCAAGCAACGCCAAGGCAGTTATGAAGCTGAAATCTCTCTTGAGGGTTTTTACCAGGATCTGCTGGTCAGAGGAAGGGCCGATGGCTTTGCGCCAACATCTAAGCGTCTTGAAGAAGTCAAAACCTATAGAGGCAAGCTAGAAGGCATACGGGCTCACTATAGATCGCTGCATTGGGCTCAGGCCAAGGTATACGCACACCTGCTATGCCAATCGCGAGACTTCACCGACATTAATGTAGCCCTGGTGTACTTCAACATTGATACGCAGAAAGAATCGGTGTTAAGCGAGTTCTGCAGTGCAGCCGATCTGAAAATCCATTTTGAAACCTTATGTCAGCGCTATATTCAATGGGCACAGCAACAGGCGCAACACCGCAATGCTCGTGATACGGCATTACAACGCCTGGCATTTCCCATGGGTAAATTCCGCTCAGGCCAGCGCAAAATGTCAGTAGCGGTATATCGCACGGCTATGCTGCAAGACAGCGGCCAAGTATTACTAGCACAAGCCCCCACTGGGATAGGAAAAACCATAGGCACTCTTTTTCCAATCCTGAAGGCATGCGCAGATAACCATCTGGACAAAGTGTTTTACCTGACTGCCAAAAACACTGGCCATGCCCTTGCCGAGCAAGCGCTGAGTAGCATCAATCAACAAATTGGCACCTCAACTGCTGGTCGTCTCCGAGGACTCACGCTACAAGCCAAAGAGAAAAGTTGTGAGCATCCGGATAAAGCCTGCCATGGTGATTCTTGTCCCCTGGCCAAAAATTTTTATGACCATCTACCATCAGCACGCTATGAAATTTCCAATACTAGTGAATGGGGCAAAGAGCAGATACGCAGTATTGCCATTAGATATCAGATTTGTCCCTACTACCTCACACAGGAGCTTGTGAAGTGGGCAGACGTGGTGATTGGTGATTACAACTACTTCTATGATAGATCCGCCATGCTGGCCGCGATGACCACCAGTTATCAGTGGAAGGTCGGCGTTCTAGTAGACGAGTCGCATAACCTGGTTGATAGAGCCAGAGCCATGTATTCCGGAGAGCTAGCCCAGTTTGACTTAGTCCGCGCCATCAAGTATGCATCTGGCACCATCAAGCGCAACCTGAATGCCCTGAACAGAGCCTGGAATGAACTCAATCAGGAAGCGAGACAAACGTATCACATTCTTAATGACATCCCGGCAACCTGGCTCAAGGCCTTGAACAAAGCCATCGTGCGCATAGGTGAAGTCAATGCAGAAAACCCCATGCTGCCAGATAACCCAATACTTGGTTTTTACCTGAATGCCTTAAGTTTCGAGGAGCTTGCCAACCAGCTAGGCAACTATGCGTTTGTCGTTTTGACCCGTTCGCACTCAGCCAATAGTGATCGCAGTTACACCAGGCTCAACATACAAAATGTAATCCCAGCGCCCTTTCTGAACGAAAGACATGAGAC
This sequence comes from Methylobacillus glycogenes JCM 2850, assembly GCF_000617925.1. Lineage (GTDB taxonomy): Bacteria > Pseudomonadota > Gammaproteobacteria > Burkholderiales > Methylophilaceae > Methylobacillus > Methylobacillus glycogenes. The sequence goes on along the minus strand of NZ_BAMT01000012.1, from coordinate 82,365 downwards.
GGCCCATGCCACGGTAATGTTTTCTGGGACACTGACCCCTAATCACTTTTACAGTGACATGCTGGGCTTTCCTGAGGATTGGTACTGGGTTGATATCCCCACGCCATTCAAGCAAGAACAGCTACAGGTGCATGTCAGTCATGACATTTCGACCAAATATAAAGACCGCAATGCCTCGCTAGCTCAACTGATGCATACCATCAGCAGTCAGTACATCTCCCGACCTGGCAACTATCTATGTTTCCTCAGCAGCTTTGAGTATCTAAATATGGTCTTAGGGGCATTCCAAGAGAAATATCCTGAGATACCCATCTCCCAGCAATACCGGAGTATGAGTAACCAAGCAAAGGATGACTTCATTGCGGGCTTTTCAGAAACATCTCAGCAGGTTGGATTTGTTGTGCTGGGTGGCGTATTCGGTGAGGGCGTGGATTTGCCTGGAGACAGGCTAATCGGGGTATTTATCGCCACTTTGGGATTGCCGCAATTTAATGCAGTCAACGAGCATATGAGGCTAATCACCGAGACTGTGTTTGGCAAGGAGAATGCCTACAACTACACCTATTTATACCCAGGTTTGCGAAAGGTTGTTCAGGCCGGCGGCAGACTGATACGTTCCGAACATGACTGCGGTGTTATTTACCTGATTGATGAGCGATACAGCAATCGTGAATTACAGCAACTCTTACCACCGCAATGGCATCCTATAACACTGTCTTAGGGCACTCCCAAGTTGATTTTCAATATTTAACTATTCGGCTGCTCCAAAGAGGACAATAAGGCCGTGAGGCTGATTGCGCCTCTAGACCTGATCAATAAGAAATACCATGGCGGGACTTTTAAGTTGGCCAGCGAAGGCGTTGAGCATGCGTGGAAAATGCGGCGAACATCTAAGAGCCCGAACTACACCACAGAATGGGCTGATATCTCGATAATCAGATAGCGATGGGTTTGAGTTAAGACTATCGATTGTTGCGATTAAATAGCATTATCATTTTCCCTATGTATCAATGACATACAGTATTTTTCCTACATGTAAATCAGCATAGATAGACTAAACGATTTCTACGCTACCCAGCATGATGAGCTACCTTTCAATTAAGGAGTCAAATCATGGCAACTACTACATCCAGTTCTGGATCATCAGCCATAAAGCATGATGCGATTGTGGTTTTGAAGAATGATCATGCAGAAGTGAAAAAGCTGTTCAAACAATATGAAAAGTTAGCAGACAAAGATGACATTGCCGGCAAGACTGCCATTGCAAATCGGATTTGCGCCGAGCTTATCATTCATACTGAAATTGAAGAGCAAGTGTTTTACCCAGCCGCTCGAGAAGCTATTGATGATGATGACCTGCTCAATGAGGCGGATGTTGAACATGCCAGTGCTAAGGATTTAATTATTCAAATCCAATCTGGCGATCCCAAAGACCCTATGTACGATGCGAAAGTAAAAGTGCTCAGCGAGTATATAGAGCATCATGTAGAAGAAGAGGAAACAGAAATGTTTCCGAAGGTGCGAGAAGCCAAAAAACTTAACCTAAAGAAAATGGGCCAAGAGCTTACAGACCGTAAAGCATCAATGTTGGCGGCTTTAACGGGTAAAGACGGAGAAATTGATTCAAAAAACTTGTTGATTCTGTTGAACCAAGATACTAAGCACTAATTAATTGCTAACAACTTCTAAGCCCGTATTCGCGGGCTTTTTTTTACCCACACATTTCTGGCCAGCTGAGAAATTCAGTAATGCAATCATACAGCTTGAAATGAATCATTCATCCCCATAACTCAGCCAAAGCTTACAACCAATTTATCTGAAGAACTCTAAGCTAATTTCTCCATACACAAGGAGAAGATCATGAAACAAATCGTCGCTATGTTCAGCCTCAGTTCATTTTTGCTCTGCTCAACTGCATTTGCTGAACAAGTCAATCCACGAGCGCTTGATGACAAAAACACTTCTAGTCAGCAAAATAAGGATAGTAAAGGAGCAAAAACCAAATCCATGGAAAACGCAACTGAGCAACAATCCGATCCAAATGTGAAATCGAACCAGCATCCAGACAAGCAGAAGACGGGACATGATTCTGGAAATGCCAAAGGAAATGGTCACTAAGATGCGTCTATAGAGTTTATGAAAAATAACTGGGGCTATTGCCCCTGTTATTTGATGTATCTAAATTGGTGTCGTAAAGATGTTTTAATTAAGGCCCACTCTTGGTTAAGGCCAGGCTACCAGAGCTGGCCTGGATTATTTCCCGCCCCCACAGCTCCCGAACCATAAAGATAGAGCATGCTGGGTGCATGGCGTTGTCCCCTCCTCTGTTATTCAAGGTCAACTCAGCCTCCCCCTAGTTGCCGCATAACGAACTGAAATAACTATCCAATATCAAAAATCTGCCTCGATCGACCTGACCAACCATCTGCAAAAAAATCTGCTTCAACTATCTACCAAGACATACAAATGTACCCAGCCGCACCTTAAAAATGAGTCGCCAAGAAGAGGGCTGGCTTTGGAGCCCTCTTCGAACTGTGTACCAGACACAGAGCTGAATAAGTCCACTAGGGAGTTGTCAGCTGCTTTTGCATCCCCAATTGGTAGATGGCCCGTTAAGCGTGGTGCATACGTAGTTATTCATCCGATCTTGACCTTAACTCTGCTTTGAGTAGAGACCGTTCCAGCTGCTGGGTTGTTAGCCACTAGGGCATCCAATACCAACAACGCATTCGCCAAAGGAATCGCGAATCGGGAAAGCTTTTTTCTTAATCTAGTGTGAAATTTCTACGGTTTTTTCTAAGAACCCTTGGCATTACTGCAAATACAAAGCCTCTAGTTCTTATGAAAATACTTCTGCAACCTCAAAAAAAAAACGCCGAGGTGGCGATAACAACAACGTCAGCTTACTTCGTGTAGCTTGAAACTAAGTGTCAGTATCCGCACAGCTGGTAAAGGTCGATGTCTGAAGCCCTCAGACGGAGGTAAGTTGTACTGCAAATTCGATACGGCTAATGTAACACTAGGATAATGGAGACTACCTTTCGAATGACTTAGATATTTAATGAGTATTCGAGGGGGTAACTAAAAAGTGTAGTTGGGAAACGCCCTAAAGTTATTGCTACATGCGCGCGATTGATTTATTTATTTCGGGATAGTCCCGGAAATGAGTAGGAAAAATCCTGCAGCATTCCATAGGTAGGTATTTTAATAATCATTTAATCTTTACATTCCTTAAACAACGATTGGATGAATAATGAAGAACTTAAATAACCTAACTGTGAGAGCAATTGACCTGGGATATGGGTATGCAAAATACGTACGTGAAGTGACTGATGTGGGAGATATCATCGTTGACTCATTTCCATCAATCGCAGTTCCAACATCAATAAGTTTAGCTGAAAAAGCAACAAGGAATACTGTAATTATAGATGTTCATGGAAACCAATACGAAGTTGGTCCGGATGTGCATCAAGCATCAGTAAGTAGTGCATCTATGGATTTCAATTACATGTATGCAATAACATTTCCATATGATGCAATGCTAAGGGCTGCACTAAACTTCATGAACATCAAGAAACTCGATTTACTTGTCCTTGGACTACCAATCAGTGTTTTCAATAGTAAAGAAATCGGTATTTATTTGCAAAATAAATACACAGGTACTGTTGAATTAACACCAGGATGTTTCATTGAAATATCTAAAGTATGGATATTTCCTCAACCTGCCGGTGGTATTTTCTACTACGGCTCCACAAATAAGTCATATATACGGATTGATAATAAAATAAATCTTCTTATTGATGCTGGATATTACTCTTATCAATGGTTTGTAACAAAAGGTGTAGATCAAAAGCTTCCAACTTGTGGCAATACGAGTGGAGGTGTTTCAGGCTATCTTAAAGGTTTAGCTAATCAGATATCAAAAGATACTGGCATTAAAGTACAAGAACTGCAGCGCCTGGATAATGCATTAATAAATTGTGGACCTGTTACTCTATGTGGACAACCAATTTGGTTGAATAAGTACAAAGAAGGAGCTAAGAAATCTATTGAGCGCGATGTAAACAAAATGAAAGCTAAGGTGGGTAACGGAGCTTATATTGATAATATCATTATTGTTGGAGGAGGTGCCCCACTATATTACCCTGAAATTAAAAAACGGTTTCCCCATCATGATATACAAACTCTTAAAGATGGTATATTCGCTAATGTCAAGGGGTTCCAGCTAGCTGGTGAGACTTACATAAAAACTTAATATCGTAATCATTATCAGCGAGAATATTATTGTAAAATTTCAGATTAACAACGATTTTCACCCTATATTTTTAACGAACTTAAAGAGTTTTTCCTAAGCTTTAGATCCCAGAATGTAGGATCGTTGTTAAGAATTATTCTGAAAAATTAGAAGTTGGAAGATTTTTTTAATGCACCATCTGTGAATGAAGCAAAGATTGCTCCTTTTCCAAATGCGGAGGTGTCTATTCCCATCAGGTAGTTCTTGTGTCGTGTGCTGCCTTCCAGGACGGCGATGGTATCGCCGCCTGCGACGGCACTCTGCCCTATCCGCTGGGATGTCATGCTACAAAACCCTAGGTGTACTTAGCAACCCTTCGATTTATTTCAAGCTGGGCTTCTTGTATTCCTACTCTACAGTCAGCAGAATTGCCCCAAGCTCATCAATTAAGGGTCTGCTCATGGCTTCACTTGAATACCAGTCATGTATCGAGGTTGAACAGGCCTGCAATGACCACGATCTGGCATGGGCCAAAGCCCAGCATGAAAGTGCAACAGGCCCACGCGTCATGTGGTTTGCAGAATGGATACACCGGACGGAACTGGCGTCAAGGGATAAGCAGGCGCAGATCAGCCGCGATATAGAAATGCGCGCGATCAAATGTGCCTCTGATGCCGCCCTGGCAGCGCAGCAATCCGCTAAGTGGACGATGTGGGCGGCCGTCGCAGCTGCGGCTGGGGTTCTGGTGCCAATCGTGAACAACATCATTTCTTGGTGGTTGAACCCCTTCACCATGTTCTGAGCTTGCTCCCCTGGCAAGCTACTACTAAAACGCTAGACACATCAAGGGTGATGGCGCGGTACTACTTGGTCAGGCTTATATGCCCGTAAAACTTGACGTAGCATTGGCTGCCCACTACCTGGATGCTCGCCTATTATGTTCATGACCGTCTGCCATCTCTCATCACTGATATTCAGCCTGCGCAGAATGAGTAAACATCGTTGGCAAAAATCCCTTCCTGAGACTGATAACCAATTTTAGAATTCTTTAAATCGAAATCTGGTTCGGTTCCTGAATATCGCGTAACAATTAATTCATTGACGAACAATAATTTATTAGACTATCAAAATAAAAATTCATTACCCATTTTTTACCCATTTCCACAATAGACCCATACAAAATCGTGCATGACGAGTCCTGACGGGGACACCAATTCATTAAGGCTTTGATTTTCAAACTGCTCTTGTCCCGCAAGAGATGCCTATCATCCCTCTGGTAACTTTTCTGGACATTCCCCGAGTTAATACCTCCCAAAGGTAACGGTTCCAGAGAAGGTCATAGATGAACCTAAAGCTCCTTTCTTACCCTCTCCCACTTTATCCCAGAGTGGGCACTTTATTACGCTTCTAAGCTGAAGATAATCAGCAAGTGGGAATACACGGTCAAGCTGGTCCATGAACTCCATTCGGCCTTGCGCTTAGACCAGATTGAGAAGCGCCATATAGTCGCATTCAAAGACAATAGGCTTGAGGCTGAGCTCTCCGCTGCTACTGTTACCAAGCATCTCTCCGCGCTTAGTCCTTGCTTGAATACTCAATAGAACTGATACGCTTCGGTTTCCTTAAGTATTTTGAGAGTCACGACCCTGAGACATCCATATTCCCTAAACTCAATCGCGTTAAGGGCCTACAGCTTACGCACAACTACTCAAAATGGTGGGGCAATTGGTGTCGGTTAGAGTTAGGCATTACGGACACGTGTAAGGTCTTCCATAGCTTCCGCCATGCGTTTAAAGATGCGTGTCGTAATAGCGGGATACCCAGGGAAATTCATGACGCTTTTACGGGACACGTAGGGAGTGACGTTGGGAGTACCTATGGGGTGGGGAATTCGTTGAAGACTTTAAGAGAATCGATGAGGAAACTTAAGTATGAAACAACAATTATTGATTGAGATATTTGAAAGCCTCTCATCTAAACACTGATAGAATCATAAGCGACAAGATCAATAAATTTTCATACATATGGGACAGTCTTTAACAAAAGTAAAACGCTTCCTTAGTAACAATCCAATTTGTATATTTTGTGGAGGTGTAACGCCATCAACTTCACAAGATCACATTCCAGCACGGAGCATTTTCATTGATCGAAAATGGCCCGAGGGTTACGTATTTTCAGCATGTGACTCTTGTAACAATAGTAGCAGCGATGCTGAATATCTCGTTTCATTTTTAACTGCAGTAGGGTGGGATATACTAGATGCCTCTGAAGCCACAAAACAAAAGGCGAAAGAGGTATTTGAAGAGTTCATCATTAGGAAACATAGCTTAGCGAAAAAAATAACATCTGCTTCCACAAATCAAAAGCGGGCACTAGCTAGACAGTCTGGATTTGAATTACCGCGCGGTGCAACTCACTCCCAAATACCGCTGGCAAAACTTCCTCCGGAGTTTGATGCTGCATTAAAAACATTCGGTGTTAAGCTCGCCAAAGCGCTCCACTACCTTCACTCTGGGAATCAATTCATCTTACCTGCCGAAGCAGATATTACAGCTTTTGGTGAAACCAACACCTCCTGGCTTCGAGGCGAATCATTTCAAGACTATGAATTGTTTAACACATTGTTTCCTGTCCAAAACTTAAGACGAGAAAATATCGTCTTGTCTCAGCAGTTCTCTTACTCTTACGGCATGACTGGTGACTTCAGAAATTCTGTTTTCATTTGCAGATTCGGCCATGTTTTCAACTTAGCTCTATTTGTTGTTCTTGATAGTGATGAGTTTGGCGACTCTGTTAACAGAAGCATTGACTCTCTATCTGAAAATCATAGTCCAATACCTTAAGGATATTTTCCAACAAAAATCCGAAGTGGTATCCCCTTAGGCGTCATCTAACGAATACCCCCCGTGGGGGTACCTAGGGGCACACCTCAGGCCCTAACGCCCGGCTAAATCTACACCCCTGTATTACACCCAACGATGATGTGATAGTCTTCCCACACTTACTTCACATGCCATCTCCTAGATATGAATACCGCTGTAGAACACTCTCAGGCTCCCAAGCGGTTTACGCTATCTCCCTGGAGAGTGTTCCTTAAGTATTTACGTGGGGACTATGGCCTTGCTATCACAACATGGATTTTTGGCGCGGGCTTCGCATTGGCAGCAGAATGGCTAAATTTTGTTGCAGAGAAAGGCCCGTGGCATTGGCTGTTATTCTCTGGGATTTGTGTTGTACAGGCATTCACGATTCCTTTTGCAGTTACCTTTGCGGCACTGAAATATAAAGGCCCCAAGATATGGGCCATCAGTGCGCCTATCCTGGCTATTGCTTCAGGTTACACATGGGCTTTAGCTTTGCCGTCTTACATTATCGCGGTTAAGAAAGTCATCGTGGTGCTTTAAGGGCTACGAATTACAGCCCATACAGAAAACCCTTTCGCCTACCCCCTTTGGCAACCCGCATAGCTACGCTTGAGATTAGCTGCATTTCATCTATACAGAAATCAGTGGACTCCATCCAATAGCTTGCCCGCTACTGTGTGAGTGCTTGAGGTTCGAGCCGAATATTATCGAGCAGCGTAAAGCCATGATGCATACATGGGCAGATTATTCAGATGCGTTGAAAGTCGGAGCAAATGAAAGTCACCTACAAGCCTGATTAACTAGTTAAAAACATTTCCCCCGCGCCATCAGTTAATAATCTCAACCTTGATGACAACTTGAGCAAACTCGCAGACAGCGCAGTAAAGGTCATAACTTTTGTGAAGCTTGCGTTTTTGCCTGGGCCAGAGCTGTAAACTTGTGCCAAAATAGCGCTGCCAAACACACTTAAAAATAGGATCATGCATCTAGCAAGTGGCAAATTTTTTGCCTATGACATGGCATTCGAAAACTACCCAACCATGAACTGCCCTGCCTGCAACCGCCCAATTGAAGCAACTGATGCAAGATGCATTCATTGCCGCCAATCTCTCGTGGTGGATATCTACGATCCTCCAAAAAAAATAGAGGGATTTAAACTGTATAAGCTCAAATATTTACCTGGATATTTTGCACTTTATCTGGTACTGATGACCATAACATGGGCTATAGCAGGGTTATATGCTCTTGTTAGGATTTGGTTCGAACTTCATTTTATTTTTATCCCTGACATGGAATGGATAAAAATGATTATTGCTATAGTTTTATCTGCCGTTTTTTTAACGGTCTTTTTTTGGGTCAAAGAAGTAATATTCGAAAACTATGACTGACTGATATTTGTAAAACCGTGTCTCCCCCATATCTGCTCAAAGTAGACCAGACTTAGCGTTTCCCTAACTAAGCTATACCAACCATCCATAGTCGGAGCTGAGCACTCGTTCGCTAGCGCTTTGCAAACACAATCACCTCGGGCAATCCACTACGCGCAAATTCTGAGTCGCCCAAGTGCTCATGCTCCCAATCTGGCGCTTGCATTTTTTCAGCGCAATCCAATAAAAAACTGGCAATGGCTTCAAGCTCCTCCCGCGTTGAGGCACTGAAGGTCAACTCCGCCAGCCTTAGCAACTTTGGGGCTTGCCCTTCACTAATATCCTCATATCCAAAAATTTCCATATCGTGATCCCCTTCTTGCTTGCAGGCAGCGTGCTCAATGGTGCCGCTTAGCTCAAGCCTGTAGCCATAAATCGCGCGGCTTACCAGATGGAAAGCCACCCCAGCCTAACAATGGTCCAAACAGACTATGCTCAGCGCTTGAAATGCTAAGCCAGTTGGATTAATTTCATATTGTTATATCCAGATATTCCAAACAAGTTTCAGCACTTTTTTGCTGGATGTTTTATACATTCCACCGGGTGCTGATCATTAATACCAGGGAGAAGATTATGAAGTTAGTCATTTCGCTATTGCTGGGTGCAGGGCTTATCTTGAGTAACTCCGCCTATGCCGCAACAGTGTATTGGGCGGATTGGACTCAAAGCTCGAATAATACCGTCACCGGCTCTATTGATGCCTTAGGTACTACTGTTGGCATCAACACCAGCAGTTCTACCAATTATCACTTCGTACAAACTGATGGCAGTGGTATCAATTATTACCTTCCCTCTGCCCCCTACATCAGCCCAGCGGTTGAAAACGCACCGAGTACTTCCGACATCATCGCGCTTAATAGTGCAGGCACTGAAACCATTGTGTTTTCCACTGCCGTGGTTGATCCATTGATTGCGCTGGTCAGCTGGAATGGCAATACGCTGGAATTTAATGCGCCCATAGAAATAGTGAGTTACGCACCCGGATATTGGGGTAGTGGTACACCCATTCTCAATAGCACAGAAACTGGCCTGTTTGGGAGTGGTGATTTGCATGCCGTGGTGCGCCTGAAGGGTACTTATAACAGCATTAGCTTCACGCACACTTCAGAGCTTTGGCATGGCTACACCGTAGGTATTACCGCCGCTGTGCCAGAACCTGAAACCTATGGCCTCATGCTGTTAGGCTTGGGCCTGATTGGTATTAGCGCGCGTCGCCGTAACAGCCAATACGCTTAAACCAGGATGGTTTAAGCTATATTCCCGCTAATCAGCGTGGGATTGTGCAATCCCATATAAAAAGCCCGCTTTGCGGCTTTTTTTACTTTCAAATTTGATCTTCCATCATTTCGAACAATAAATAACACAAATAAAGGATGGCCAAACTTCCAATCACCAAGGCCAAAGCAAGCAGTTCTTCTTTTTGTTCTGGTTTCATGGCCTTTCCCCTCCTCACGCCTTTAGCGGGTCAAAGCACAGAATCAAATTACTCTTGCTTTTAGGGTATAGCCAATGGTCCGAACGGACTAATGCAGAGCTTGTAAAGAAGCACATGCGTCTGCGCAAACACGGGGAATGATCTTGCATAAAGCGAGATGACACCCTGGGGGCAGGCAGTGAGAGGGGCAAGCCAGGTTTGAAGAATAATTTACATTGAGCTGGCTAGATTGCTATTGTTGTTGCCAGCTTGAAATTAAATTCAATCAGCTCATGCACTTAAATACAGAAAACCTCTTAAGTCAGCTATTACTGTTGATTGCAAAGGCGATCCAGGCGATGGCACCTACACAAATCAGCATCAAGGTATCCATTAATCTCGTTATTTTTGTTGAGGGCTTAGGCATTTACTCACCTGCTAAATTGAAACTTGGGAAAGAGTTGCAATCGAGTTTTTCACGCTGTAAACACAGTGCTTACTTTAACATAAATGACACATATATGAAAAATATGATACTTAGGATTATTCACCATGCGCTTTCTAATGTGTACTCAAATGCAATGTCGCTCATGATCAAGCCACTGTGACGGCACCTCAGTTTATCCATTACTATTGAACCGCTGCGTTGAACCATTGCTTCAAGCTCAGGCTCTATAAAAGCAGTTTTCGATATCAGACTCAGGTATGCTGAAACTATTGGGTGGCTTTTTCTGCAAAAAAATCCATTTGGCACGCATTAACCACCAGCCACAATCTCACCACATATATTTGATTGCAATGACAAAAAACTCGACAACAGCAGCTTGAGCATTGCCATGTTTTAGCCCATTTAGACTATTTGATGCAATCCACGCTCTTGTTACCCTCTAAGGCTTAAGTTATTTATCTCCCCCGTGCATGACCCTGATTATTTGCCCTCAATGTAGTCACGAAAATAGCGCTTTGGCAGAAGTTTGCCTCGAATGCGGCCTTGAGCTGGTCGAGGATAAAATGAAATTCTCGGAGATGGCGGTGATTTTGCTGGTGATCGCCACTTTGATCATGATCATTTATTACATGACCATGGCGCCACATTAATGCTGTAACGTTATTGCGTGTGATGTGTTATTGCTACTCGCTCGCATTTCAATGGTAAACGGCTTACCATAGCGTTTTGGACAATCTCACCTTTTATTCGCTTGATGTATGACGCTTAGCCCGCAAACCCTGATCAATATATTTATCGTAGTGGGATTAATTTCCGCACTACTGATCATTCTGGTTATTCCCTGGGTCACAAACCGCCACCGCACACAGCAAGAAACCGAAAAAATTTATAACTGGCTCAAGAAAAGCAAGCAAACCACACGCTATAAATACCGCTCCAGTATTTCCATTGCCATCAATTGCGAACTCAGTGAATCCCGCGTCAATCATTTATGCAGTCAAGATGCGCGTTTTTCCCGCGCGGGAGAAACCGGGAGTTTTTGGGGTTTAAGTAATGAGCATTAAAGCGGCTTGCAAGTTGCTTTTAATTTGGAGCTTGCTAAGTGCAAATCTGCTTAATGCAGAAACCTTGACGGGTAAAGTCATCCACATTGCCGATGGTGACAGCATTACCATCATGCGCGACAACACTCAATACAAAATCCGCCTCTTGGGCATTGATGCCCCAGAACGCGATCAACCCTTTGGCAAACAAGCGCGCGTGGCGCTCAATCGGGCGATTAACGGCAAAATTGTCAATGCGGAGTGGAACAAAAAGGATAACTACGGACGCCTGGTAGCCAAGGTCAGTTACAAGCAACAGGATATAGGCCTACAGCAAATCCAAAAAGGCATGGCTTGGCATTACAAGCACTATGCACGCGAGCAAGACCCTGAGGATCAATCCCGCTATGCGCAGGCGGAATATCAGGCCCAGCGCGATAAACAAGGGCTATGGCAGGATGCCAAGCCGATTCCACCCTGGGATTATCGTCACAAGCGCTCACGCTAAGCGTTAAGCACCCATTTAATGCTGGGTTAAAGCCTCTTCATAATCCTTCAAATAGGGCTTGGTGAGTTTTTCTTTTTCTTCCTGGCTCAATATCTTGCCTGCCATCTGAAAAAACTTATGCTCTTCCTCATCCAAATGATGCAGCACCTTGTGCTGCAATTGCTTGGCATGGCTCAGCCAAGCCGGGGATGATGGATCGGTATCGTTGAGTTGCTCTAGTATTTCATCAATCTCATGATGCTCGGCAATGCCGTGACGGCTGGGATCAACGCCGTTATCGTCCATCATCAGTGGGCGATAAAAATGTCGCTCTTCTGCACGTTCGTGGGCTTCCAGTTCCAGCGTAATGGCTTTGAACAGTGAGGTACGTTCTTCGGTATCACCACTGGTATTGACGAGTTGCGCCAGTATGTCTCGTTGACGTTCATGACTTTCCCGCAATGCTTCAAAGATATTCATTTGCCACCTCACATATATCAAACTATTGGGCAAACTTTAACCGTCGAGCACGCGCTTTGCCGTCAGCGCATGGCGGCAAAGCATGTCAGAAAATTCTGAAAGCAGATATTACTGAGGGGAGTTAACTACTGGACTGGGTTTTGACGTATTTCTTCATCAATGAGCCTTGCTCACGCTTCCAGTCTTTTTCACGCTCGGTGGCGCGCTTGTCGTACTGCTTTTTACCTTTGGCCAAGCCAATTTGTACCTTGATACGACCACGGGTGTAGTGCATATCCAAAGGCACCAGGGTATAACCCGCACGCTCCACCTTGCCTATGAGCTTGGCGATTTGTTCATTGTGCAGCAACAGCTTACGCGTGCGAATGGCATCAGGCCTGACGTGGGTAGAGGCAGAACCCAGCGGCGTGACGTGGCAGCTATCAGGTAAATCTCGCCACGCTGGATAATGACGTAGGCTTCCTTCAGCTGAATGCGGTTTTCACGAATCGCCTTGACCTCCCAGCCTTCAAGCACGATCCCTGCTTCATACTTTTCTTCAATGAAATAGTCGTGAAACGCTTTTTTGTTCTGGGCGATACTCATGGTGATAGGCGCTTGCCGGCGAGGCTTAACATCAGGACACGCACAGCATGGCCGCGCCCTTGTTTGCTTGATACCGGGGAATTATGACGTAAAATCGGCATTTTACTCTAGATCGCAACGCGAATGGCACAGGTTGATAAAACAGTTCTGGTCGGGCACTCGGCTGAGCACATGTTCTCACTGGTAGATCAGGTGGAAGATTACACCCAGTTTCTGCCATGGTGCGGCGGTGTAGAACTGCACCAACGTGATGAAAGCGTGACCGAGGCAACGCTGCATATTGATTATCACGGCATTAAACAGAAATTCACCACACAAAATCTCAAGCAATTTCCACACAGCATGGAAATCCGCCTCAAGGATGGCCCTTTCAAACATCTGCAGGGCCATTGGCGCTTTATCACCCTGGCACCAGATGCCTGCAAGGTGGAGTTCAGCCTGCAGTATGAATTTTCCAGTGTGTTACTAGAGAAACTTATCTCCCAGTGTTCAGCCATATCGCCAATACCTTTGTCGAGGCGTTTGTGGTGCGCGCTGACAACCTGACTCAAGTCAAATAAGCACCACAAAACTTAGCCAGCAAAAAGGCCGAGCTCCATTAAAACAAAAGGCGGCTCAAAGCCGCCTTGGTATTTATTCATTGATAATTTAGTTTAACCAGTCATCACCTGTGACTAGCTTAGCCTCACTCAGGCTCGCAGTATTGCTGCACTTGCTTGGTGGCGCTTTCCAGGCCTTTCCTGATATCTTCGTCACCCAAGTATTGCCGCTCACCCTCAGGCGTCATTTTATAGATACGCCCACCCTGCTTGTAATTCTGATAATCCGCTTTGGCGTTCTGGCAATTTGCCTGCTTGGCCTGCAGGTCAGCCTTGGCCTTTTCTTCGTTGCGCCTTTCCAATTCAGCATCGCTTTGACGCCTTAGCGCTGCAGCATTGCGCACTGCCTGCGCATCAGCCCCGCTTGGCGCTGCTGGTTTTGGCGCAGGCTTGGCTTTGTCTACCATTTCATAGGCCACATTACCCGGGGGAGGCGTATCCGAATACTGAACCGCCCCATTTTTGTCTTTCCACTTGAAAACTTGCGCCTGTGCCATGAGCGGCACAGTGATCATCAGACCTAACAATAGACCCAATACCAAACGACCATGGGCTTTATTCATGCATCCCCCGAATATAGAAGTACCGCGCATCACACATTAAGTGGCTTCTTTCTAGCCGTCAATCAGCACACGCGTTTAAAGACAAGCCACTTGATTGTTGCTTCAAGATATTTAACGACAGATATACACAAAGATTGACTAGTGTGATTTACCACTGAGGCACTCCTCGGTATAATTGCCTTTTGCCGGAAAGATATTCTATGCGTCTGTTGCAACAAGCGCTTACTTTCGACGATGTTCTCCTGGTTCCTGCACACTCCAACGTGCTGCCACGCGAAGTAAGTCTCGCCACCAAGCTCACCCGTAATATCAGCCTTAACATCCCACTGATTTCTGCTGCCATGGATACCGTGACAGAAGCGCCTTTGGCTATTGCTCTGGCACAAGAAGGCGGCATGGGGATTATTCACAAGAACATGACCATTGCAGCACAAGCTGCGCATGTCTCGCGCGTCAAGCGCTTTGAGGCTGGCGTGGTACATGACCCTGTAACCATACAACCCCACCTCACCGTACGTGATGTGCTGGCCCTGACTCGCCAGCATCGCATCTCCGGCCTGCCCGTTGTCGATGGCAACAAGGTGGTGGTATAGTCACCAACCGCGATCTGCGCTTTGAAAGCAATCTCGATCAAGCCATCTCCAACATCATGACCCCGCGTGACCGCTTGGTCACAGTGCGTGAAGGTGCCAGCCTGGAAGAAGCGACCAGCCTGCTGCACAAGCATAGACTGGAACGTGTACTGGTCGTCAATGAAGCCTTCGAGCTCAAGGGTTTGATTACGGTCAAGGACATCCAGAAATCCAGCGATCACCCCTACGCCTGCAAGGACGAGAAAGGCCGTTTGCGCGTAGGCGCAGCAGTCGGTGTGGGCGAAGGTACAGAAGAACGCGTTGCCGCCCTGGCTGAAGCTGGCGTTGATGTGGTGGTGGTAGATACCGCTCACGGCCACTCCCAAGGCGTGCTGGATCGCGTTAACTGGGTGAAGAAAAATTTCCCACAAATTCAAGTAATCGGCGGCAACATTGCCACCGCCTCTGCTGCCAAGGCACTGGTTGATGCTGGCGCTGATGGCGTCAAGGTCGGTATAGGCCCAGGTTCCATCTGTACCACCCGTATTGTGGCGGGTGTAGGTGTGCCGCAAATCAGTGCTGTGAGCAACGTTGAAGAAGCCTTGCGTGGCACTGGCGTACCGTTTATTGCCGATGGTGGCATCCGCTTCTCTGGCGATATCTCCAAGGCTATTGCTGCTGGCGCCTACTCGGTGATGCTAGGCGGCATGTTTGCTGGCACTGAAGAAGCGCCTGGTGAAATTGAACTGTTCCAGGGCCGCTCTTATAAGTCTTACCGTGGCATGGGTTCGATTGGCGCCATGGAAAAAGGCTCTAGCGACCGCTACTTCCAGGACAACAACGGCAACGCCGACAAGCTAGTACCTGAAGGTATTGAAGGCCGTGTGCCTTACAAGGGTAGCGTGCTGGCGGTGATTCATCAGCTGATGGGTGGCTTGCGTGCTCCATGGGCTATGTTGGTTGCAGCACCATTGAAGAAATGCGTACCCGTGCTGAATTTGTGCAGATTACTGCCGCTGGCATGCGTGAGTCGCATGTACATGACGTGCAAATCACCAAAGAAGCCCCTAACTACCGCATAGACTCCTAAAGTGGCTAAGTTAAGCGGACAGATGTCCGCCATACCCTTCCCAGGCTGGCAAGCCAGCATCTGGGAAGCGTATGCAAGCACTTTAAGCATGCATGCCCGGCGCGCCGGGCTTTTATTCATTTAACTCCACGCGCTTGAGCTTACATGCAACAGAAAATACTGATTCTCGATTTTGGCTCCCAATACACCCAGCTAATCGCACGCCGTGTGCGCGAAGCCAATGTTTACTGTGAACTGCACTCCTGGGATGTGGATGATGCCTTCATCCGCGATTTCCAGCCCACAGGCATTATCCTTTCCGGCGGCCCTAACTCGGTTTACGAAGACGAAACCCCGCGTGCTCCGCAGCAGGTATTCGAGATAGGTGTGCCGGTTCTGGGCATCTGCTACGGCATGCAAACCATGGCGGCACAACTTGGCGGCAGCGTGGAAAACGCTGCCAAGCGCGAATTTGGTTATGCGGAAATCCGCGCGCAAGGCCACTCTGCCCTGCTCAAGGACATTCAGGACAGCAGCAATGAGCAAGGCCACGGCCTGCTGGATGTCTGGATGAGCCATGGTGACAAGGTGACGGCCTTGCCAGAAGGCTTCAAGATCATCGCCAGCAACAGCTCAACACCGATTGCTGCAATGGCCGATGAAAGCCGCCGCTACTACGCTGTACAGTTCCACCCCGAAGTGACACATACCAAGCAAGGCCGCGCCCTGCTAAGCCGCTTTGTGCACGAAATCTGCGGCTGTGACCGTAGCTGGAACATGCCAGATTACGTTGAAACCGCAGTCCAGCGCATCCGTGATGAAGTCGGTAGCGACCAAGTTATCCTCGGTCTCTCTGGCGGCGTGGATTCCTCCGTGGCCGCAGCTTTGATTCACCGTGCGATTGGTGATCAACTCACCTGCGTGTTCGTTGATAACGGCTTGCTGCGCCTGAATGAGGCCGAACAAGTCATGGAGACTTTTGCCAATAACCTGGGCGTACGCGTCATTCATGTTGATGCCAGCGCCAAGTTCCTCGGTGACCTCGCAGGCGTCAGCGACCCAGAAGCCAAGCGCAAAATCATAGGCCGCGAATTTGTGGAAGTGTTCCAGGCCGAATCTGCCAAACTGCCACA
The DNA here is from genome assembly GCF_000617925.1 of Methylobacillus glycogenes JCM 2850. Classification (GTDB taxonomy): domain Bacteria; phylum Pseudomonadota; class Gammaproteobacteria; order Burkholderiales; family Methylophilaceae; genus Methylobacillus; species Methylobacillus glycogenes. Next base: position 65,447 of record NZ_BAMT01000012.1, on the reverse strand, counting down.
GGCACGCTGGCTGGCGCAGGGTACCATCTACCCGGACGTGATTGAGTCTGCAGGTGCCAAAACCAAAAAAGCGCACACCATCAAGAGCCACCATAACGTTGGTGGCCTGCCAGATACGCTGAAACTGCAATTGCTGGAACCCCTGCGCGAGCTGTTCAAGGATGAAGTGCGTGAACTGGGCGTGGCCCTGGGCCTGCCGCATGCCATGGTCTACCGCCACCCCTTCCCCGGCCCTGGCCTGGGCGTGCGCATCCTCGGCGAGGTCAAGCGCGAGTTTGCCGACTTGCTACGTAGGGCTGACAACATCTTCATAGAAGAACTGCGCGCCACCAAGGATGCCGATGGAAAATCCTGGTACGACAAAACCTCGCAAGCCTTTGCCGTGTTCCTGCCCGTCAAGTCTGTAGGCGTGATGGGTGATGGCCGCACCTATGATTATGTAGTGGCCCTGCGCGCCGTAGTCACCAGCGACTTCATGACTGCGCATTGGGCAGAACTGCCTTACTCACTGCTAGGCAAGGTGTCCAACCGCATCATCAACGAAGTGCGCGGCATCAACCGCGTGGTTTACGATGTGTCTGGCAAGCCGCCAGCGACGATAGAATGGGAATAATCCTTGCCTCAATAGGCTAGGTATTGTGAAAAAAAACAGGCTTCATTTTTTATTAATGAAGCCTGTTTTATTTTGACTTGGACATGTCAGCATTGGTCACACCATGATTGGATACCCAGCGAAACATCGTCAGATTCCCTTGTACAACACAAACTCAGGCACCCAAAATCTGCCGATTAAAGAGAAATAGATTTTCGTCATTTGGTAAAAGATCAAAATCATATTGTGCGATGGCTTTGATGAAATTTCTTGAAGATCCTGAAAATGGCAGCATCCAGTCATGCAGCTCAATAATGACCAAGGGAAATTTGTTTAACCAAGTAGTGTCGCCTTGAAACAAGGCATCTTCCCCTCCTTCAATATCTATTTTCAATATCAAAGGCTTGGTATTTTGCGTGCTGGGATGCGCCAGTATGCTGGCGGGAGAAATACTTTTCACCCGCTTTAAATCCAGGCCTTGATCAGCATCACTCACGGGGCGAGTCATGAAACCCCAGTCTGAGCGGCCCGGGTCCTCGATCAGCAGCTCTCCATCCACATCGGCAATAGCGCCATGAAAATTGAACACATTCAATTGCTTTGTGTTCAGCTCCAAAAAGCGCCAGTTCATCTCATCAGGCTCAATCGCAAAGACCAGAGAGTTGGGATAAAAATGGGAAAAAAACACCGCAGAAGCGCCAATATTGGCTCCCGCATCAATAATCAAAGAGGGCTGAGTTTTGGATTGTTCAAGATGATAATCCAGTAACTTCTGGCCTTGCGGCCATTGAGAAATATCATAATCCCCTTGCTGGAAAATCTGCTCAATCACGCCTTGATCACCTACTGAGTCTGCTCTGAAGTGCAGATGTACTTCAGTTTCATCAAGCCTGATGATAGCGGTATTAATATTCATAACTTTGGATGTCATATTGGGATGATGTTGATATTCGTAGCGGGATATAGCCAGCATGGTGGTGATGCCCATGCATGCTATACTTTGGCCCGCTAGACATCAATGAAAAAACTGCGCTTAAAAGCAAGTCTCCATTTTCATAGATTTTATATACATTCAATCACTTACCCAATCACCACTCATGCCAATGACCAGCATTGAAGTATATTGGATGACGTGAGAAGTTGATTAACATCAAGCGAACGCCTGGGTGCCAGTCAAGCTGAGCGCCCCAGGCATAGAGAATACGATATGAGCACTCAACCCATTATTCTGACCGGGGACCGCCCCACTGGCCCACTACATCTGGGCCACTTTGTCGGCAGCCTGCGTAATCGCGTTAACTACCAGCATGAATACAAGCAATACATCATGCTCGCCGACGCGCAGGCGCTGACCGACAATATGGAAGACATAGACAAGGTTCATCGCAATGTGATTGAGGTAGCGCTGGATTACCTTGCCGTGGGCATAGACCCCAAGCTGAGCACCATCTTCATTCAGTCGCAAGTACCCGAGTTGGTTGAACTGGCCTTCTACTACCTCAACCTGGTGACCGTGGCGCGTCTGGAACGCAACCCTACGGTGAAAGAAGAAATTCGTCTGCGTGATTTTGAGCGGGATATTCCTGCGGGTTTCCTCACCTACCCCGTCAGTCAGGCGGCCGACATTACTGCCTTCAAGGCGACGCTAGTGCCCGTAGGTGAAGACCAGATTCCGATGATAGAGCAGACCAATGAAATCGTGCGTCGCTTCAATCGCCTGTACAAAAACCCGGCCACCAAGCAGGAAATCCTGGTGGAAACCAAGGCACTGGTGCCTGAACTGGGCCGCTTGCCCGGCATTGATGGCAAAGCCAAAATGAGTAAGTCTTTGGGCAATGTCATCAACCTCAGCGCCACTGCGGACGAAGTCAGCAAGGCGGTGAAAAAGGTATATACCGACCCTCTGCACCTGCGCGTTGAAGACCCTGGCCATGTGGAAGGCAATATTGCCTTCACTTATCTGGATGCTTTTGACACTGACAAGGACGGCGTGGCAGAACTGAAAGCCCACTATATTCGTGGCGGTCTGGCAGACAGCATCGTCAAGAAGCGTCTCGAAGCCGTGCTGCAAGAATTGCTGGAACCCATACGCAGCCGCCGTGCAGAATTGGCACAGGACAAGGGCTATATCCTGCAACTGCTGCGTGAAGGCACAGATCAGGCGCGTGAAGTTGCGGCGCAGACCATGAGTGAAGTCAAGGCAGCACTGGGGCTGAATTATTTTCGTTGATTCAAGCTCACGCTAGATATCAGAACTAGCCAATACACTAGCCAGGAAAGCAGCACATAAAACGCGATCCCCAACCGGGTCGCGTTTTTTTATGCTCCATGCTGAGGCTTCCCCAGCATGAGTTATCAGGCTTTTGCGTTCATCGCCTGCGGACTTGCTCTCTGCCTTGGGTTATAATTCAAGGTTTTATAGATGCCGAGTCCATGAGCCGAGGATTTGTCAAAGAGGATGACCTGGAGCACGCTGGCACCGACCTGCCCGAGCGCCCCATCAGCACGCATCCCAACTACCTGACAAGCCAAGGCTATGCGCAACTGCAACAGCAGGCTGATACCCTATCCGAGCAACGTCTTGCCCTGACCAACCGCAAAGATGACCCTATTGCTCAGCAAAAGCTGGCCATGCTGGACAGGGATTTACGCTATGTTGCCGCCAGGCTGGAAAGCGCCATCGTGGTTGACCCAGCAGCGCAGCCTGCTGACAGCGTGTTATTTGGGGCCAGGGTTGAGCTTGAAGATGAAAACGGTGAACAGCACCAGTTTCATATCGTCGGCGAAGACGAAGCGGATATTGCCACCCACAGGGTGAGCTGGGTTTCGCCGCTGGCACGGGCGCTGATAGGCCTCAAGGTAGGCGAAAGCGCCACCTGGCATAGACCGGCAGGCGATCTGGAACTTGAAGTCATCGCCATACATTATTGAGAAAGCTGTTATATGAATGTAATTGATGCCATAGAAAGCCGCCGCTCGGTCAAGGCCTTTGACCCAGCGCACCGCATGTCGGAAGAGGAAATCCAGCAACTCATGTCGCTGGCTGTGCTCTCCCCTACCGCTTTTAACATCCAGAACTGGCGCTTTGTGCTGGTGCAAGACCCGGCACTGCGTGAGCAAGTGCGCGCCGCAAGCTGGAACCAGGCTCAGGTCACCGATGCCTCACTACTGGTGGTGCTAACCGCCGACCTCAAGGCCTGGGAGAAAGAACCTAATCGCTACTGGCGTAACGCAGAGCCTGCAGTGCGCGATTATCTGGTGAATGCCATTGCTGGTTACTACGGCGGCAAGGAGCAAGTACAGCGCGATGAAGCCATGCGCTCCTGCGGCATGGCAGCTACTACCTTGATGCTGTCTGCCAAGCATTGGGCTATGACTCCTGCCCTATGGATGGTTTTCATTTTGACGCAGTGGCCAAACTGCTCAACCTGCCTGCAGATCACACCCCAGCCATGTTTGTGGCCATAGGCAAGCCCTTGCGCCCTGCCAACCCCCGCGGTGGCCAATTGGCGCTGGACGAGGTAGTGATACGCGACAAATTCAAGTAAGTTACTGACATCATTGATTCAACTGGTTTTACTTATCTGACTGGTTTTTCTTATCTAATTAACTTTAGTTATTCAGCCAGTTTTACTTTAGGAATACAAAAGACGTGTTAATCGCAAACAATATCACCATGCAGTTTGGCGCCAAGCCCTTGTTCGAGAACATCTCGGTCAAGTTCGGTGACGGCAATCGCTACGGCCTGATTGGTGCCAACGGCTGTGGCAAATCCACTTTCATGAAAATCCTCGCTGGCGTGCTGGAGCCTTCTGCGGGCAATGTCGCGCTGGACTCCAACGAACGCATGGCTTTCCTGCGTCAGGATCAGTTTGCCTATGAAGACCAGCGCGTGCTGGATGTGGTGATGATGGGTCATGAAGAAATGTGGAAGGCGAATGTGGAAAAAAACGCCATCTACATGAACATGGAAGCCACCGAAGACGACTACATGAAGGCCGCCGAACTGGAAACCGTGTTTGCCGAATATGACGGCTACACCGCCGAAGCGCGTGCTGGTGAGTTGCTGCTGGGTGTGGGCATCCCTACCGAGCAGCACAATGGCCTCATGAGTGCGGTAGCCCCAGGCTGGAAGCTGCGCGTGCTGCTGGCTCAAGCGCTGTTTGCCAACCCGGATGTGCTGCTGCTGGATGAACCGACCAACAACCTGGATATCAACACCATCCGTTGGCTGGAAGATGTGCTGAATAATCGTGACTGCACCATGATCATCATCTCGCACGATAGACACTTCCTGAACCAAGTGTGTACGCATACCTGCGATATGGATTACGGCACGCTCAAGGTCTATCCAGGCAATTACGACGACTACATGGAAGCCTCTACCGCTGCCCGTGCCCAGTCTGCCAAGGATAATGCCCGTGCCAAGGAAAAAGTGGCTGAGCTACAGGATTTCGTGCGTCGCTTCTCGGCCAACAAATCCAAGGCCAAGCAGGCCACCAGCCGTCTGAAGATGATAGACAAGATCAAGATTGAGGAATTCAAGCCCTCCAGCCGTCAATATCCCTTCATCCGCTTTGAATATGACGACAGGGAAAAGCTGCACCGTCAGGCAGTGGAAGTGGAAAATCTCAGCCACGGTTACGACAAGCCGCTGTTCAACAACCTCAACCTCATGGTCGAGGCTGGTGAACGCATTGCCATCATTGGTGAAAACGGCATAGGCAAAACCACGCTGCTGCGTACCATCGCGGGCCAATTGCAAGCCAACCACGGCAATGTGAAATGGGCAGAAAAAGCCAAGATTGGTTACTACGCGCAGGATCACGAATACGAGTTTGACAATGGCGAAGAACTCTTCGAGTGGATGACGCTACACACCCAGCCTGGTGACGATGATCAATCCGTGCGCAGCATGCTGGGCAGACTGCTGTTCTCCGGTGAAGACACCAAGAAATCGGTCAAGGTGCTGTCTGGTGGCGAGAAAGGCCGCATGTTGTACGGCAAGCTGATGCTGGCACGTACCAATGTGTTGCTGATGGATGAGCCCACCAACCATATGGACATGGAATCCATCGAAGCGCTCAATACTGCGCTGGATAAATACAAAGGCACTTTGATCTTCGTCAGCCATGACCGTGAGTTTGTCAGCTCACTGGCCACGCGTATTATCGAAATCAAGGCTGATGGCATTGTAGACTTCAGCGGCAACTACGAAGACTATCTGGCTAGCCAGGGTGTAGATTAAGCCTGACTCAGCGGCAGTCTTGCGCTGCTGCCATTAAAAAAAGGATTGCCTGGGCAATCCTTTTTTTCCGTCCGCAGTTTGCAGCAATATGCACTAGCGCCTGCCCACCTCGTGCAGACTCTCAAGTGTTTTGTTGCCTATCGTTGTATTGCTCGGCCACGCGCTGGAACTGGTCACTGATGCTGATAAACGCATCTATCATGTCCGGGTCAAAATGCGTGCCACGGCCAGAGATAATGATCTCTATCGCCACGTTGTGGTCTATCGCGCCTTTATAGACGCGTTCGCTGATCAAGGCATCGTAGACATCGGCAATCGCATCAAGCGGGCAGAGAGCGGGATATTGTCGCCCTTGAGGCCATCAGGATAACCCGAGCCATCCCAGTGCTCGTGATGCCACATGGCAATTTCGCGCGCATATTGCAGGAAATTATTTTTGCGGCCTATGAGCTTTTCCGCCTCTATCAAGCATTGGCGCCTAACTGGGCGTGAGTTTTCATCACTTCATATTCATCTCGGCTCAAGGGGCCGGGCTTGAGCAAGATGCGGTCAGGTATCCCCACCTTGCCTATATCATGCAGCGGTGCGGATTTATACAGCATCTCAATCACCATGGGCGTCAGCATGGAGGTGTACTTGGGCTTTTCACGCAGCTTTTCCGCCAACAGGCGCACATAGCCCTGGGTGCGGCGGATATGGTTGCCGGTTTCGTTGTCGCGGGTTTCCGCCAATGACGCCAGCGCAAAAATGGTGACATCCTGAATCAGCGCAATCTCACGCGTGCGCTGCTCCACCTGATATTCAAGAAAACGCCGTTGGTCATTAAGGAATAAATGCGTCTGTATCCGCGCCAGCACTATCGGCGGGCTGATAGGTTTGACGATGTAATCCACGGCCCCCACATCAAAGCCATGTTGCTCGTCTTCCATATGAATCTTGGCGGTGAGAAAAATCACCGGAATATTCTCGGTGACCGGGTTGGCCTTGAGCTGGCGACAGACTTCATAGCCATCCACATCCGGCATCATGATATCCAGCAGAATCAAGTCTGGCTGCGGTAGCGATTGCGCTACCCGTAAACCATCTACGCCCTTGGTCGTGACCTTGACATGGTAGAACTCGCGCAGCAGGGCATTGATCACTGCCAGGTTTTCCGGGGCGTCATCAATGACAAGTATGGTTTGTTTATTGCTGCTATCCGGCAGATCGCTCATGGTCGTCATCCTGCTGTTCTAATGGGGTGATTTACTCAAGAAAGGCTTGAGCAACTGCAATGCTTCATCAAAGTCATACACATTCACCAGCATGGTCAATCTGTCATAAGACATGCTGGTCAAGCTGGCGCGCAGGCCCTGGGTTTCCCTGATCAGAAAATCCTGCACATCGGCATCACGATTTTCCAGATACTGCTGCAATTTTTGCAGCAAGGCGGCATTATCTTCAGCTGACCTCAAGGCAGCGCTGGCATCCACTGTCGCGCCCTGATGTTGGTGCAACTCCTGCTGTTGGCTGAGGCTAAGGCTTACTGCCGAGATAGCCTCATCCAACTGGGATTCAAACACCTGCAGCGCAATCTCCACACCGCTATTTTCCTTCAGCGCCAGCTCCAGCCCGGCAGCGCTGCCTGCCAGGGCTTGAGCACCCAGATTGCCTGCCACGCCCTTGGTGGTATGCGCCAAGCGGATGGCATCATCCAGGCGTTGCTCATGTAGGGCCATGCGGATTTCCTGTGCCGCCTCTTTTTGGCTGGCTGAAAACTGCTTCAATAGGCGTGTATATAAATCCTGATTACCCGCCACCCGGCGCAGGGCCTCGGCCACGTTGAATCCCTCAATCTCCAGCACGGCATATCCTCCAGTTGCTTCCAGCACTTCAGCGTCCTTGGTTTGCTGATGCTGCGCATGCAGACACACCAGGGATTGATACAGCATGTCGGGGTCTATAGGCTTGGTGACATGGGCGGACATGCCCAGCTCCAGGCATTTCTGCCGCTCTTCCACCGTGGCATGGGCGGTCATGGCAATCACGGGCAAGGCATCAAAGCGCGTTTCACTGCGAATCAACCGTGTGGCCTCATAGCCATCCATTACTGGCATCTGCAAATCCATCAACACCACGTCATAGCTCGCAGGGCTGGCATGCAGCTTATCCAGGGCTACCTGCCCGTTTTCAGCAATCTCGACCACAGCGCCCACTGATTGCAGCAACTCGCTGGCAATCTGCTGATTGATTTCGTTATCTTCCACCACCAATAGCCGCATACCACTCAAGTCATAACTGACAGTGGGAGGGATAAACGTGCCCTCTTTTACCGTCTGGCTATATAACCCAACCAGGGTATCAATCAGCGTGGACTGGCTGACGGGCTTGACCAGGAAGCCTTCCAGTTTCAGGTCTTCGCAATCACGCCTGACTTCATCCTTACCATAGGCGGTCACCATGATGATGGCAGGCACATGCTCTAAATGGCTGTCCTGCTTGATCAGCCTGGCTGCATCAATACCACTCAGCCTGGCATTTTCCAGTCCATCAGTACCAAATCTACGGGCAATACATGTTGCATGGCCCTGACCGTGGTGACGGCTTCGGTGCCTGATTCGGCATAACTGAGCTTGAACGGCAGGAAGCCTAGCTGTCCGGTGAGTATGCTGCGTGCGGCGGCATTGTCATCCACAATCAGCACATGCAGATCATTCAACTCCTCAATCAAGACATAAGGCCGGGTTGGATGGCCAGTGCCGAACCAGGCGGTGAAGGTAAAGGTAGACCCCTTGCCTATGACGCTGGTAACCCAGATATCTCCCTGCATCAGTCCCACCAGGCGCTTGCAGATGGTCAGCCCCAGCCCGGTGCCGCCATATTTGCGTGTGGTGGAGCCATCCGCCTGGGTAAAGGGCTGGAATAGGCGTTGTGAGGTCTCTTCATCCATGCCGATGCCGGAATCGATGACATAGAACTGCAGTTTGACCTGCTCACCGTTGTGATCCAGCACCTGGCAACGAATGATAATCTGGCCTTCGGTGGTGAACTTGATGGCATTGCTGACCAGATTGAGCAATATCTGCCCCAGGCGCAGGGGGTCCCCCACCAGATTGCTAGGCACCTCATCACCGACATCAAACAGCAGTTCCAGCCCGGCATCGCTGGCATTGTGCGCGAGGGTATTGGTGACGCTGCTCAGCACTTGGTCCAGCGAAAACTCGATGGACTCGAGATCCATGCGCCCGGGTTCTATCTTGCTGAAATCAAGAATATCGTTGATGACTGAGAGCAGCGAAATGCCTGCGGAGTGTATCTTGGTGAGGTAATCGCGCTGCTTGGGATTGAGATCAGTCTTGAGTGCCAGATGCGCGAGACCAATCACGGCATTCATAGGCGTGCGGATTTCATGGCTCATATTGGCGAGGAACATGGACTTGGCCAGGGTCGCTTCTTCTGCGGTATCCCTGGCCTGACGCAACTGCTCTTCTACCATGCGTTTATCGGTAATGTCCTCAAATTGCCAGACGCTATGGCTCTCGGGGTCTCCCACCACCACGGCATGACCAAAGATACGGCACCAGAACTTGCTGCCGTCTTTGCGCGTGAATTGGTGTTCATCGGTATAGGTTTCACCGCGACGCAAGACTTCATAACCCAGCGCACCAACTGCGGCGTGAGATTCATCAGTACTAAACCACCTGCGCGTAGGCAGGCCTATCAGTTCACCAGCGCTATAGCCCAGCATGCGCTCAAACTTGCGATTGCATTGCACCACCACGCGGTTACGTAATTCGATAATGCCCAATGGGGCGGAATCCAATAGCGCTTTTTGCTGATCTATCGCCACGCTGAGCGCCTGTTGTGCCTCACGCTGTGCGGTGATATCGACAATGGACCCCACCATGCCGCCAGGGGAGCCATCGGCCAGCTTGAAGCCACTCACCCAGTACAAGACCTGGTGCATCTTGCCATCGGCAAACTCCATGGATAGGGCCTTGTGTATGGTGGCCCCGGTGGCAATCACATGCTCGTCTTCTTCTTGATAGGCCAGCCTGTCATCATGGGGCAGGTATTCCAGCTCCAGCACCTTTTTGCCGACTATATGGTCGCGCTTGACCCCAAACTCCTGCTCATAAGCCCGGTTACAACCGAGGAAGCGGCTATCCGCGCCCTTGAAGAACAAGGGGCTGGGGATGGTATCAATCAACTGCTGCAGGAAAAGGCTTTGCGCCTGGGTTTCCAGATCTATGCGTTTACGCTCGGTGATATCCTCAATGTAGCCGTTGTATACCACCTGGCCAGTGAAGGTACGTCTGGGCACGGCACGCGCATGCAGCCAGCGTATGCCATCGTGATGCTGCAGGCGGAATTCACCTTCCCACAGCACCTGCTTTTCCTTGGCCTGACGCAACACCTTGAGCAGATGGTTTTTGTCCTCTGGCAGCAAATGCATAAAGGCGTTTTGCCATTGCTCAAGAATGACGTCCTCTGAAACGCCCAGCAGTTCGGTGGCACCCGCATTCACAAAGCTGAAGTGCGCAGGGCTATCGCTACCCGCATGAATCTGGAATACGCCTATGGGCAAGTTGGCGGTCAGATTATCCAAACGCTCCTGTGATAATTTCACCTCGCGCTGCTCACCCAGCATGCGGTACAGCAGCAAGGCCAGCAATAATGAAATTGCCAGCCCGGCACCCACAATAGTCAGCATGCGCCCGGCATGATTGAACATCAGCGCCGGGCGCGGATGCACAATCAACTGGCCGTCAAAATTGGCCAATGAAAACGGCAGGTTAATATCAAAATTATCCAGCACATAGGCGTGATGAAGATCAAGGTTTTTGAGATCGCCCTGTTCATCTATGGAGCGGAGTATGGGCTGTATCATCTGCTCGCTATCCAGCAAAAAGATATCTACATCAAGCTTTTCCGCCTTTTGCTCTATTTCATGCTGCAGGGTATGAATGGCCACACGGCCTGAGATAAAGCCCTTGAGGTGCTGGCGGTCATGGCGCGGTGCGCCACGCTCAAATACTGGCACCTGCACCAGCACCTGGTGCGCATCTGCCATGGTGACAATCACGCTCAACCCTTCGCTAATGCCCTGCTCCAGCGCGGTTAACTCCGGGGAGGTTGCAGCGGTATCTACCCCCAGCAGGGAAGGATTAACGGCATCATGGCTATCCATGTCGCTGTAAAAAACCGGGAAGTATTCCGCCCTGGGCTGGACGGGAATGTATTTGCCCGAGCTAGGGTCTTGCTCCAGCAAGGCAAACTCTGTCAGGCCATCCTGACGTGCCGCTCGATAAATTTACCTACATCCCCAGCAAGGACGCGAGGACGCCATTGCAGCTCGCGCAATAACAGGCTGTTGCTGATGGCGTGGGAGGCAAACTCCCTGAACTCGGCACGATTAACACTTTGGCTGGCGTTGAACAGCCAGGCGGTGGTTTGTACCAGATCAACTGCATGCTGAATCTCGGATTGAATGCTGTGGTGCAGCTCTTGCGCAGCCGTATTGACCAGCTCAAGCTGGCGGGATTGCAAGGCAGTGTTGTAGAACTGGGTACGAGCAATCACTCCTGTCACGGCCATCCCGAAGATGAACACGGACAAAGCGAGTATCCAGCTATGCCTTCTCTTTCCCATAAGCACTTTCGTTTTGGTACTTGTTATGAAACAACCTGGAAAATGTTGCTGCTTATCCCGGCCATCATTTGTTCTTGACCATCAATGCATAGGTACGAGTCCAACCCACATACACCTCCAACCTCAATTGCAGCAATCACCTGACCTCAAGCCAGGCTACCCTGCCCGGCGGCAGGATGAATCAGCATAACTACATGCACACCATGTCAGAATGATGACCTGACGCAATCACGGATTGAAAAATCCCAAGAAATACATGCTGGGTAACCCCAGCACACCCATGATCGACAAAACCAGGCTATTAATCAGTCATGGTTCTAGCCATGGTTTAGCTGTGAATTAACTTGCTTACAATCGCAGTCCGAAAAATGAAAATAATGATACCTTATCTTCTTCGGCGAAAAACACAATAACTTTAGTTGGAAATCCCCGAAAAATGGCGGTTGGCAAACGTACTCAAACCACAAGCCACACTGCCATGCATATTGCCCGAGACAAAAGGCACCCCGCCGCCTACCACATTACGTATGACCTGTTGAATCACGGGTGACACCGCAGAACCGCCAGTCAGGTAAATCTTGTCGATATGGGCATCGCTGGCCTGACGTGCGTCTTCAATCACTTGACGGATTTTTTCAGTTGAACGTTCAATTGCCAAGCGGAAATCTTCCCGAGTTACCGCCAACTGCACTTCTGGCTCGATATAGTCGAGGTTGATCTGATGCTGCTCGGCATCGGACAAGGCAATTTTTGCCAGCTCGGCACTGCGCACCAGATAACTGCTGAGCTTGTTCTGCCAGACCTGATACAAGCGCTCACGGGTTTCATCGGCCTTGCCATGCACAGGCATTTCAAAGCGTGAATAAAACGCCTGCTGGCTGGGAATGCTATTCACGGAGATAGCGTCAAAAGCCTTGTTGTGCAGCTCATCCGTGCCGCGGCCAAACCAGGGCATAATGCTGTGCCAGCCCAGGTTGATATCCATATCCACCCCGCCTATGCGGTTGCCGGAATAAGCCAGCAAATCATCAGAGCGCTCACGCTTGGCCATATACGACGGCCCCACCTTCACTACTGAGCAATCCGTAGTGCCGCCACCTACGTCTACTACCAGCAATACCTCATCCTCACTCAGGGTCTGCTCATAATCCAACGCCGCCGCCAGTGGCTCATACATAAACACCACTTCATCCAGCCCAGCATCGCTAGCTGCCTTGCGCATGATAGCCAAAGCCTGCTGGTCACCTTTTTCACCATGAATACCGTGATAACGGATAGGCCTGCCGACCACCGCCTGGCGTAAATCCGCGCCAAAAAACTCACGGCCACGCTCAAGAATATGCGTCATCATGCGGGCGATGATGATCTCAAAGAAATCCAGCTGATCTTTATTGAGATCACTGCCCAGAAACACCTTGGGTGACTTCATAAACAGCCCATCGCCGGGGTGGCGCACATAAGCCTCTATCGCCTCAGTACCATACACCAGCCCCTGCGCATTACCCAACTGCTGACGTATGGTGAGCGATTCCACATCTTCATTAAGCTCGCGCTCAGTAAATGCGCGGTAAATGGCAGATGGCAGATAATGACTACCATGCTCCAGCTCCGCTTGCACTACTTTGCCGTTTTGTACCATGCCGATAGAAGAATTCGACGTCCCGTAATCAATGCCACACACCATAAGCTATAACAACCAATCACCAATTAATTAAGCCAGGCAGCGCCAGCAGGCAGCCGCCAAAAAGAAGCTGGAGTATAGCATCTGCCAGCTAGCGGCCTTATTGCCAAGCCAGGCCTGCACAGCGTTTTAATCATGCATGCATGTCACTAGAGGATTGCCAGGCAAGCCACAGCCTAAGCAGCCAAGTGCTGAGTTAAATAGCAAGCGCTGTATTTAGTTTAAAAATGAAATGTGCTGGCAAAAATCCGCACATTAAAGCCAAGCACAAGCACAGCATTAACATCATGTTTTATATAAACAACTTATTGGTAGTACACTGAACAGCAGCTACCTCACACGGGGTTGCCACCCTCACCACTTGCAGGCCAGCACCATGCCATTCAAACGCAAACTATCAAAGAGAACCAAAGGGTTATGGTTTGGCGGCCTGCTCGCGGCGGCCGTGCTAGTCATCGTGGTGCTGCGTGACCTCAGCTACTACATCAGCGAAATTCCACCCGGCTTTGAATTTGTAGATGTCCCCAGCGACGCTAGCGCCTTGTATTACGCCAAACATGAGCACAGCTTTACCGAGCTGAAAAACCTCATGGTCATGCGTCAGGCAGAACATCAAGCCAGATACCAGCTTTATGCCTTTGATTGCGTGAGAAAAAGCTATTTAACTTTGGATGAAGGCATCAAGCTGGAGCACATGCAACCGCCGATAGCCTATGAAGATTTCAGCCAGATCAAGCCCAACAGCAACGAATATTATTTGCTGAGATATGCCTGTAGATAGGCTTAGCGCTTTAGTGGCAGGGTTAAAGATATTGCGCGTAGAACCCACAATTGCAGGCTGAAGGTTTTACTCCCACCATCCGCTAGGCTATAATCGCCCTCCCCGGAGAGGTGGCAGAGCTGGTTGAATGTACCTGACTCGAAATCAGGCATACGTGAAAGCGTATCGAGGGTTCGAATCCCTCCCTCTCCGCCAATTAGGCATCCAAGCCTTCGCGGCAAGACCTACTACTTCCACGGTCGCATCCCTGATGATGTCGTCGCCCACTACGGTAACGGCACATCCACCCTCAAGACGTTCAGTCTTAACACCAGCATAAGACGATTGGCAATTCGGCTAGCCCGTGAGCATGCAGCACACGTGGATATTTTCATGCCTGTACTCATCAAAACGCTGAGGCACTTCTTCAGAAAGGAGTGCATCAAAGATGTTCGCTTGATACGCCGGGGTATGATGATGGAGCTTTGTGATCATTTATTAGCTTAGGGCCAGCACTTCCGCACTTTGGAAAAGAAAATCGCCCTGATCAGCGCCTTATTCCAAGTGGCCATGGATTGAGAACAGATTGTCAGCAATCCCGCGTCGCGCATTAAAGTGGCAAAGCCTAAGGTAATCAAGCCTTCCGCGTGTCATTTAACCAGGATGATCTCCAGCGCATCTTTAATTCTGGGATTTACCATGGCGACATTCCAAAGGCAGGCGCTGGAGCTGTTGCTATTTGGTTGCCAATCTTGGGTATGTATACCGGAGCACGCTTGAAAGAACTTGCGCAACTCATGGTATATGACGTCAAGCAAGATCCCAAGCATGGCTATTACCTGAATATTACAGACCTCAACGAGGAGGACGACGATGAGCATATCAAGGCCGTAAAAACCAATACCTCTAGGCGTCGCATCCCACTTCACCCTGATTTAATCAAGATCGGTTTCCTTACCTACTGGGAGGAATGCAAGACGCAGAAACACAGACAGCTATTCCCGCTCCTGAAAGTTGATCAGCACGGCAAATTATCAGGCAATTGGAGCAAATGGTGGAGTCGTTACATGAGAGCCGAGATTGGCATTACAGCCAAGTCCAAGGTGCTTCATAGTTTCCGCCATACATTCAAGGATGCCTGCCGGGAAGCAGGAATTGGGGAAGAGATTCATGACTCTCTGACGGGCCATTCAGGTGGTGGCGTGGGCCGCGTATATTGTAGCGAGTATTCTCTAGAGCAATTGACCAAGGCTATCGAAAGTCTGCAGTTTAATACACGGCTCACTGAGACTTGTAATGTGGAGGTGTAATAAGTTTTGTGTAAACGGTCATTTGGCAGGAAACTGCCGCTACTTTGCTTAGGAGTAATAATGACCGCAGCAACACCAGCCATCCCAAAAGATGTATTAGATAGCGTGTTGTCGGTGTACCCAAAGCCTGATGACCTAATTGGCTAAGCTCCCACCATGGATCAGTTGTTTGTCACTATAAGCAATATGAGCGAGAGCAAGATGTCTAATCCAATCTACATCCACCTGCTCTATACATAAACTGTAGTGCTTGAGCTACAATTTATCAAAACACCATGTCCAGTGACTTTGGCGTTTTTTTTTAAGGTGTCATTACCTGAAAAATTAGGGTGTGCCTCCACACTTAAGAACAATTAAAACAATTACCTGCAAAATAATAAACAGTTTAACACCCAAGAGGTGCATTTCTTGTGCATTTTAGGGAGTCTATTTTAGTTGGGCATCATCATTTAAGGCGCATTGAATACATGAATCACGACAACTCTTTTTCTGGTGATGTCGGCGTCGCTCTTCGAGTACGAGCTGTCGGTTTCGGTCAAACCCGCGATACTCGCTCAGTACCAACCCTTCTATCGAAAGGACGTGCCCCGGCAAGCTGGGGCACGTCCTCCCATGTCAAACGTTAGGGATAAATATGTCCGCACAGTTAGTTGCAGTAATTATTGATAATTTAATAACAATTGTGGGTGGTATTGTTGCAATACTCATAGGCTTACGTTTAGTCGGTCCGAAACCAGAAACCAACCCAAAATTTGATGCCTTTTATGAAAAATGGGGCAAGCACTTAAAATGGCTTGGCCCTTTCATTATCATATTTTCACTGATACAAATCGGTTTCTATTTTCATGATAACCCTTAAGCAATCATTCAAGTGTTAGGCACAGGAGACAAATGTGGTTAAGAAAGTTTTGATGTCAGTGATTGTTCTGATGATGTGTTCCCCTGTAGCAGCGGAGAGTATTGCGACGAACATTAATTCCACCCCAGATCCGACAGTTCCGATTAAGCATATCGGCGTTTATGTAACGCCTTACTACCAATCGGCCGACTCATCCGATGGCCGTCCAACAGTACAGGTAGCTAAGGCTTTTGATGATCAGCTCGCGTCTAACAAGATAGATGACATCTTGGCAGTTCGGGATGCAATTCAAGCTAAGCCGCAGCGTACAACGCCGATGACGCTAATGGTCTTAGCAATACGGCTCTATGACGTCGGCTTACGCGATGATGCTGTTTTTTGGTTTTATGCTGCAAAAAATCGCTACATAACGATGTCAGATGTTCTTGACGTTAATTCCGCTAGTCTTAGTCAGGCAGGAGAGGCTGTAAAGGCGTTTGCTGTTCTAGCTGGCCCATTCATAAATAGCTATGCGTTTTGCGATATAGCAAAGCAACGGGACGCTAGTGCAAGGTCGATTTCTTGGGTCGAACAGAACCCTTACGAAGTAATGTTTATGGAGCAGCTGCCGGCTCTCCCAGGAAATCGTACCGAGAATTTGAAGAAATCAATCTCCAGCATAAAAGAGAGAGCTTTGATGGAGCAAGAGTATTTTGATGAGCCAAAGAATAAAGAAGAGTTCCAGAAAAAACGAAAAGAACAGCACGTAGTCGAGCAATTTTGTTGGGCAGCTTGATCACGTAGTGCCCAACCCGTCATTCAATCCGACGCCGCTTCGCAGCACGGCTTAATCCAGGCGTTAGGCAGCAGCATACAGATAGACGCCTCTTCCGTTTTTGCCAGACCACATTTTGAAGACCTCAATCTCCTCGCGGTAAATAGTGTTAGCTACATCCATATTTGAATCAAATCGACTTATTTGCAGGCATTGGATAGCTGAAGACTTAGAGCCTCTCTTTAGCGTCTATTCTGATGCTGACGCAATGCGCTGGGTCGGTGACGGTCAGGCAATTACATGGGAGGCTTGTGAAAACTGGCTCAAGGTCACGCAGGCAAACTATATTAAATACGGCTATGGAATGTTTACCCTGGTAGAGCGAGAGTCGGGGCACGTGATTGGCTTTGCAGGTCTTGTGCATCCTGAAGGGCAACCTGAACCAGAAGTGAAATATGCGCTGAAGCGTTCTGTTTGGGGGCAAGGTCTAGCCAGTGAGGCGGTTCCGGCTTTACTGGCTTATGGTGCGTCATTCCACGGCCTTGGTCGAATAATCGCCACCGTTGCAGCAGACAACATTGCCTCTCAGCGGGTTTTAGCCAAGTCTGGAATGACATACTCAGGTGAGTCTTTGGAGGAAGATGGCTCTGTAACGCTCATCTTTGCATGGACTGCAAACTCATCTCATACCCAAGCCTTAATGCCGCTGCAATCTTGACTATGGTCTACAACTGAAATGGTTTACAACCAGCAGGATTAAAGCCATCACCATGCTGCATGGTGGCAAACAGCATGCTCTACTTCATCCAAGCCAATTACTCTCCCCTGCCCGCACACCACCAGCGTTGCTGTTAGTGATTCAAAATTACTGTTTCCCTTGCAACACTAGCGCAACAGTTAGCATTTTTTTCACTTAGGCTAATGAATTTTTATCACATTAATTCAACACCCTAGCCACACACCCCCTCCTACCCCTACCAACTCAGCCATGGCACATTTCTTGTTATAGACCTGCATTCTTTATTTCAACAAGACCTTTGCCATGCCGCGTACTCATACCCCTCAGCCAGGCTTCAGCCTCAAGCTGATCTCACTTGCCGTTTCTACCTTGTTCATCAGCCAGGCCTGGGCAGCTGAACCTAATACTGTTGAAACCACTGCTATTCAATCCAGTGATGTTAAATCCACTCATGCTGAACCCACAGCCTCTGAACAGGATGAGGCTAAAAAACCCAGCCAGACGGTCACACCGCCTTCTCTGCAAAAGGTGCTGGTGACCGCCGAGCGCCGGGTGGAAGATGTGCAGGGCATTGCTTCAGCAGTGACCGTGGTGGGGGGGGATAAGATCAGAAGTAATGAAGTACGTAATGCGGGTGACATTATCCGTTTTGTGCCCAATATGTCCGCCGACACTACCGATGGCCATGGCAGACCCAAGTTTTATATCCGCGGCATAGGCCTTTCTGATGCGTCTATCTGGAACACCAACCCCATAGGCACTTATAACGATGATGTGTATATCTGGAATGCCTCTACCGTAGGTTTTCCGCTGTTTGATCTGGATAGAGTAGAAGTGCTGCGCGGGCCGCAGGGCACGCTATGGGGCAAGAACACCACAGGTGGGGCCATCAACTTTATTTCCAAAAAGCCTACTTTCAAGCCTGAGGGTTATATCAAGGGTTCTTTGGGTAATTACGGTAACACTCTGGTTGAGGGCGCTGTCAGTGGTGCGCTGAAGGAAGATGTGCTGGCGGCGCGGGTTTCCATCCATAAGGAAGATAGTGACCGCCATGCGCAAAACCCTTATGTGCCGGGCAAGGAAGACTGGAGTGAATTTGCCATACGCACACAATTTTTGCTCAAGGTTTCTGATAGCTTCAATGCCTTGCTGAACGTGCACTACCGCGATTTTGATGGCCCGGTGCTGCAAAACGGTAACCGCCGCTCACCAGAAAATTCCCGCTCGCAAATTGGTATTCTGCAAAACCCCACGGACGAGCTGAAGCAACGCGGTGCTACTTTGACCTTGAACAAAGAGTTTGCCAATGGCAACACCCTGACCTCGGTCACTGGCCTGGAACGCTTTGAGCGTGACCAGACCAGTGTGGATGCCGTGACTTATGAATCTAGCCGTAACCGCAGCGAGTTCAGTGTGGATCAGTTCAGTCAGGAGCTACGCCTGGCTTCTAATAAGGCCAGTGCTTTCTCCTGGATAGTCGGGGGTTTCTACTTCAAGGGCAAGCTGGATTATGTGGGCCAGAATGGCGTGTTGCCAGGCTCGCGCAATGCCAATGGCAGCGCCAAGGCCATTACCTATAACAACACCGATTACGATCTTTCTTCCGAGAGTTTTGCCCTGTTTGGTAATTTTGCCTATGAGTTCACCGAGAAATTCAAAGTGGCCCTGGGCTTACGCCAAACCCGCGAAATCCGCGATATCGATTATCTCTATCAGGCATCACCTTCGGGTTTCAGCTATACCAACCCCTCACAATGGTGGCTCACCAGCAGCGTTAACAGGCTTAACAATGTCGCCGTGCAAGATACTTCCAAAACCTGGGATGCGCTGACTTACGATATCACCCCCACCTATCAGTTCACCGATACGTTCATGGGCTATTTCCGCCATGCCAAGGGCTTTAACGGTGGCAACTTCAATGCAGGTGCCACCACCCAGGGCCAAATCACCACCATAGACCCCGAGTACATCAAGTCTTATGAGGCTGGGGTGAAGACTGAATGGCTGGATAACCGTCTGCAAGTCAACGCAGCCGTGTTTTACTATGACTACACGGATATTCAGCAAAAAGCCGTAACGCTGGACCCGCTGGATGCCACCCGTCAGGTCACTACCTTTATCAACGCCAAGGGTGGTTACGTCAAAGGTGTGGATCTGGAAATTGTTGCCGCGCCTATCGAAAACCTCAGGCTGGCCGCCAATTTAGGTTTCAACCACACCAAGTTCACCGATTTCCAGGACACGCCAACCACCAATGTTTCCGGCAACTGGTTTAACCGTGTGCCGCGTGTCATGAGCAATCTGCAGGCAGATTACCGTTACCCGCTGGGCAATGGCGCAGCGCTGGTGTTCAACACTGATTGGGCGTACCGCAGCAAGGCCTACTTCAATGCTACGGATCAAACTAGTGCAGACCTGATTGAAAAAGGCTATTGGCTGGGCAACCTCTCCACGGGCTACCTCGCCGCCAATAACAAATACGAAGTCCGTTTCTATGCACTTAACGTCACTGATAAGGCTTACCGCAATACATCCCTGATCAATGGCCTGTTCTCCTACGGCCCATCGCGCACCTTCGGCGTTTCAGCCACTTACAGGTTCTAGGGAGTCAGCATATGAGCAAGCAGTCATTATTCACCAGCGGCAAATTGCGCTGGATCATCATCGCCCTGGTGCTGTTCAGCGCCATAGGTGTGTACGTCTGGAACAAACAACAGCATGCTTCTACTGGGCAGGATCAAGGCCTGGTGGGCTTCAAGATTGCGGGCGTGGCGGTGGGCAACCCAGACAAGCTCGAGAAAACCCTGCGCACAGGCGGGCCGCTGGGTTACGCAATTCACTTGGGCACTTTCCAGCAAGAACTGCGTGATGCGGGCTTCCGCTTTGATGGCATTGTCGGCTTTCCGCGTACGGCGGCCTCCCTGCTGGGCATGATGAGCGGTCAGGCCGAGCTGGCCACCACCGGGGATTCCCCCGCCGTGTTGTCGCGCGCACGTGGCGACAAACACAGGGTGCTGTTTGTCACCAGCCCGCACATGATTGAATCCTCATTCTGGGTGGTAGGCCGCAAGGGTGGCCCCAAACGCCTGGAAGACCTGAGCGGCCAGCGTGTGGGCCTGTTGTTTGGCTCCACCTTTGACTATGCCTTCCAGACCGCAGCCCAAGGCCTGCAATTGCAGGAGATCAAATATTCTCAGCTGCCCGGCAGCGCAGCCCTGCCCGCGCTGCAAAACAATCAGCTGGATGCCTATGTCACTTCAGCATCCATAGGCAAGCTATGGGTAGATCAGCATGGGCTGACGCTGATAGGCAAGCTGGGGGATGTGCCCTCCTCCGGCAAGATTGTCAGCGTGATTACTGCGCGTGAGGATTTTCTGGCGGCCAACCCGAAGTTTGCTGCCGCCTTCTGGCGCGGTATCAAGACCGGTATAGAAGCGATACAGGGCGACCCTGAAGCCTATTATCAGTGGATAGCTGACTCCACGGGTTACACGCTGGAAAACGCGCGCACCACCACAGGCATTAATTATGAAGACAGGCCGATTTCGGAAGAAGGTGTAGAGGCGCTGAAAAAACTGCTGGAATTCCGTCTGCAAAGCCAGGTGGCGCAATCCAACTTCTCGGTGGATGACTGGGTGCTGCGGCAATGAGTCAAGATTTGCATGCTGGCGAGCAACATCGGCAGCCACTGGTTTTAAGCATTCTACAAACACGCATACGCTAGAAACCCCAAAGCCCCTGCACGACGCCAGCCGTAAGCGCGGCCTTAGCCTGGGGCTGCGATTTCTGGTGCCGCTACTGATAGTCTCGCTGTGGAGTCTGGGGTCGTTTTATGGCTGGATAGCCAGCAATATTGTCGCCCCGCCCTGGGTGGTGCTCAAAAGCGCCTGGAGTTTGGCTGAGTCCGGCGTGCTCTGGCACCACCTGTCTATCTCGCTTTCCCGCGCTGGCCTGGGCCTGCTGCTGGGCGGCAGCTTTGGGCTGTGGCTGGGTATTACCGCGGGCTTGAGCAAGCTGGGTGAAGAGTTGATAGACCCAAGCTTTCAGATGTTCAGAGCCATTCCTTTCCTCGCTTTGATTCCCTTGCTGATTGTCTGGTTTGGCATAGGTGAATCATCCAAAATTCTGCTGATTGCCGCTGGTTCGGCCAAGCCCATGTATCTGAACGCCTACACTGGCGTGCGCAGTGTGGATAGAAAGATTATTGAGGCGGCCAAGATCTTCGGCCTCTCGCGCTGGGCCATGATCACCGAAATACACCTGCCCGCTGCCCTGCCCTACCTCATGGCGGGCTTGCGCCTGTCCATGTCCATGGCGCTGCTGGCGTTGATAGGTGTGGAAGTCATCAACACCACCCAGGGCATAGGTTTTCTCATGCTACAAGCGCAGGAATATTTCCGCACCGAGGTGCTGATTGTCTGCGTGGTGATTTATGCGCTGTTTGGCCTGGGCACCGATTTTCTCGTCAAGCTGATTGAGCGTATCAGCATGCCCTGGCGCCGCGCGCACAAGGAAAGAACATGAGTCAACACACATTACCTGTCGCCGTGCGCGTCAAGCAGGCTAGCAAGCAATTCAGCGTCAAAAAAGTGCTGGATCAATTCTCTCTGGATATCCATGAAGGTGAGTTTGTCGCCCTGCTGGGCAAGAGCGGCAGCGGCAAAACAACCTTGCTGCGCATACTGGCCGGGCTGGAGACTGTGGATGCTGGCGAAGTGCTGGTGCCGCCAGTGCGCACCGTGGTGTTTCAAGAACCCAGGCTGATAGAGTCCAAACGCGTGCTGCCCAATGTGCTGCTGGGCCTGCCCATAGATGATGACACGCGCAGGGCGGCTAAAAACGCCCTGGCTGAAGTGGGGCTGGCCAGCCATGAAGATGCCTGGCCCAGCACCCTCTCAGGCGGTGAGGCGCAACGCGTGGCGCTGGCGCGCGCCTTGATCCGCCAGCCACAACTGCTGATGCTGGATGAACCCTTTGCCGCGCTGGATGCCCTGACCCGCCTCAAAATGCAGGCCCTGGTGCAGTCACTATGCCAGCGCTACACACCTGCCGTATTGCTGGTAACGCATGATGTGGATGAAGCGATACAACTGGCAGACCGTGTGCTGGTGCTGGCAGATGGCAAGGTGGCGGTAGATGCTCGCATCAGCTTGAACACCCACGCAGCCGGGGCAATGCCGGCTTTGACCAGCTACGCCAGCAGTTGCTGCAGGCGCTGGGCGTGTTTCAGGAATAGCGGCCGATTATGCATGCGCGAGTGTGCGGGCAACAACCTGCGCCGCTAAAAGCAAACCGCCCTGCATCACGAAGGGCGGCATTTATGGGTTAAATATTTAGAGGTTTAATAGTTAACGTTTAAAAGAACTGCTTGGTCAGCGAGAAGCCCACGGTGCGCGGCTCGGCATAGGTAAAGTTACCTGTGTTGTACCCACCTGGTGCAGAGTTGGCCAGATAGCGCTTGTCGGTGATGTTATCGACATAAGCTGTCAGTTTGATATCACCATCATTGATCAGGTAAGAAACACTGGCCTGCCCCAACACGCGTGAATCATCCTGAACGCCTTGTTGGTGTGATCTATCGACAGCCATTGCGGGCTGCGGTAGTTCCAGTTGGTGTCAAACACCAGCGCATTTTTACCCGCTAGCGGAATCTTGTAATTCGCCCCCAAAATCAGGCTGTATTTCGGTGAGCGCCCAAACTCATCCCCGGTGTAATCGGTGCGATTTGCGGTGACAAAATCGGTGTATTCCGTATGCAGGCGTGACAAGGCCGCATTGACGCGCAGGTTATCCAGCGGCAAGGCGCTCAGCTCAAACTCCGTGCCCCAAACCTTGCCTTTGGCGCCGTTGGTGCGGAAGGAGGTATAGCGGTTATTAAAGACAAACTGCACATTGGTCTGGATATCCTTGTAGTCATAGTAAAAGGCATTGGCATTGAAATTAAGCCGCCCATCCAGCCACTCTGACTTCAGCCCCACTTCATAATCTGTGAGGTATTCCGGGTTCACCAGGCCTACCGCCTGCTGATTATTGGCCCCGCCATTAAAGCCACCGGAAAGAAAACCCCGCGCGTAGCGGAAGTAAACCCGCAGATTGTCATTCACCTTATAGGCAGGCGTGATATCCCAACTCCAGTCGCGCCAGGTTTTTTCCTCATCCTGCACAGCGGCGGTCACCAGCGGGCTGCTCACCGATGAATAATTCCACCACTGGTTAAGATTGCTGAACGTGGCGTTGCTGCTGGTTCTTCTCAGCAAATTAATGCTCTTGGTTTCTGAAGACCAACGCAGGCCTGAGGTGAGGTTGAGTTTATCCGTGAAGTTAAAGGTATTGCTGCCAAAGAAGGCATAACTGGTGGTTTTCTGATCCCAACCCAAACGGTCAAAGTTGTTGGCAGTATAAGGATTGGGCAAGCTGGCCGAGGCACTGCTTTGCGAGGCATCTTCCCGGAAGTAATGGAACCCTGCCAGCCAGTTCCATCTGTCCTCGCGTGGCGAAGCCAGACGCAACTCCTGCGATATCTGCTTGCTGCGCTGCACCCCCGCCCAGCTACGCTGCAAGTCATATGGCCCACCATCACCATCGGTATCACCCCGGGCGCGTGAGCGATAGTCATCGAAGGCGGTGATGGAAGTCAGCTCCAGCTTGCCCAGCTGCCAGTTCAGTCTGTTACTGATGCCCTCTTGCGTCACCAGTGGTGCCCTGCCATTGATATTGGCATTGGTCAGCCCTGGCGTGCCTATAAAGCCGTACTGGTCTGCGCCATTGGCGCGCGTGCCATAACGGGTAGCGCGTGCCAGCACACCTTCGGTTTTATATTCCCGGTGGTGCACCGTCAGCAGGGTATCAAGGTTTTCACTAAGCTTGGCCAGCAGTTGCGCCCGGAAAGCCTGATCTTCCAGCTTGCCACGGCGGCTGTCGCCACCAAATACATTCTTGCCAAAGCCATCCTGGTTTTCATCATAAAAAGAAATACGCCCCGCCAGCCGCTCATCCAGAATCGCGCCGCCTATCGCACCTTCTATCCTGCGCCTGTCATAGCTGCCGCCATCCAGCTTCACATAGCCATCCGGCTCAAAAGTGGGTTTCTTAGAGATAAAATTCAGCGCGCCTCCTGTGCTATTCCGGCCCCATAAAGTGCCCTGCGGCCCCCGCGAAACCTCCACTCGCTCCAGATCAAACAAAGGACGGTTGGCGGCCGTGACATTGGAGATATAAATATCGTCGTAATACACGCCCAATGGTGAAACCGTGGTGCTGATGGGTCTCCGGTATACAGCCCACGCAGATTCCATCTGGGCAAGCCATGGCCGTTATTACGCTCGGCAGAGAGATTGGGGATGTAATTGCCTATCTGCGAGGCAGAAGACAAGGCCGTATCCTTGATTTTGTCACCGCCAATCACGGTAATCGGGATAGGCACATCCTGCGCATTTTCAGCACGTTTTTGCGAGGTCACCACCACGGATTGCAAACGCGCACCTTCTGCTTCCCTGGCGTCGTCCTTGGCTGTTGCCTCGTCAAGATTCTTGTTAAGCTCCTCCGCCGCCCAGGCTGGACCCATCAGAGCAGACCAGCACAGCAGGCTGGCAAATGACAGTTTGAATATAGCCCTGGGGTTGGGTGATACGCTGCAATCAGAAAACTTCTGCGTTGGCATTGTTGATTTTTTCCTTTTTAAGTGAGTGATGTGCACTAAAAAGGGGCAAATTTTATGCCTGCTAAAAAATCAGGATAGAATCAAACACATAGCATTAAAGCATTAAATATCAATGCTTTAATTGCTGAGTGACCAACATGGGTAGCATGGCTACATCAGCACTAGTGTTTTGTGCTGAGCAATCGCACGGTGGTGAGGGGAACTGGGGGAAGGGTTTGCGAGGACATGGGGACACATTGTTGCTCTGTGTATCTTTGATGGCGGGAGGTTTGATGGTCTTGACCCTCGCTACAGCAGATGTAGCGGGAAACTCACCCCATTCCCGTGATGCCCAATGCAGCAGGCACAATCCCCGCGTTATCCCAATAGCTAATAAAAAACCCGCCGCAGCGGGTTGTCAGCGTGGCAATCGCGCCAGCAAGCTATGCCACCACTTGCCCACGCTTGCTGAGCTTAAGCTCCAGCGGCAGCAAGAACAAAGGCAGCAAGTGCGCAATCGTCACCACCACCAGGAAAGGCACCAAGGTTGGCAAGCTAAACAAGGGGAAAAGAACGATAGGCCCGAGGAACATGGAAATATAGAGGAACTGTTCTGCAATCCCCCCTGCCCCCATTACATCCCCCTCCTGCGACATCTTCGGGATATTGGTAAATATCCACGCCACCACAAAGCTGCCAGTAAAGCCCTGGATGATCTTGGCGGCAATCGCCACATCCGCCGCCACGCCAGGGCTAAACACCACAAACTCCAGCAGCACGCTGGTAATCGCACTGATCACAACCACCCAGCCGCCTATACGCAGATTCAAGACAAACCCGGCAAAGATCCCGGCCAGCACGCTGGACAATATGCTCAGCGTGGAAATCAGCCCTATGGTGGCGGGTGCCACATGCAAGGTTTGAATGAAGTAGATAGGCACAATGGCCACCAGCCCCAGGGCCAGGGTCAGTGGCGATCCAACGGCAGCGGCCAGCCGGATCAGAGAGGGGTTTTTATAGATGGCGAATATCTGCCTGAAGGGTTTGATCTCGGCCTTGTCAATATGGCTGGTTTTCGGCAGCAGCGGTGTGAGCAAGGCCAAGCCCAGCAAAATGTAGCATGTCCGCTGAACGCCAGCCGCCACTCACCACCCACATAGGGCGAGACAGCGAAAATGGCGATAGCACCACCCAGCGGTGAGGCCACAGACCAGAACGCCAAACTGGTGGTGCGGCGTTTGCCCTCGGTGGTGTGCAGAATCAAGCCAGCGCGGCCAGCACCACCGTGATGTAACCTGCCCCCTCAATCACGCGCAACACCAGCAGATGAGAGAAATCCTGGCTTAAGCCGCCGAGATAACTCGCCACTGCCGCAATCGCCAGGCCCGCGACTATGGATTTACGCTCACCTGTATGCGCCACTATCCAGTTCACAATGGGTGAAAACAGGGCCGCAATCAAAGCCACAGCCGAGACTACCCAGCTTGCCTGGGAAGGACTGACGCCAAAGGCCTGCGCAACATCACCCACGAGCATGATGGTTTTGCCATGCAAGCCGCGATGATCACGGCGAATGCCAGGATTAATAAAATAGAAGGCCAGCTTCCAGCACGCATATTGAATCCTTTCTTTTGAGTGCCTGATTTATTTTTTGGCGTTGATGACTTGCAGCTGGTAGAACTCTTCAAAGCCCTTGGCACCGCCTTCATAACCCAGGCCACTTTCCTTGAAGCCGCCCTTGGGTGCTGCCGGATGTATATCGCCATGCTGGTTTACCCAGCCAGGCCCACATCCAGCTGTCTGGCCAAGGCCAGGCCGCGCTCATAATCGCCAGACCACACCGAGCCACCTAAACCAAACTGGCTGTCATTGGCTAGCTGTATGGCTTCTGCCTCGTCCTCAAACTCGACGATGGGCAATACCGGGCCAAATTGTTCTTCCTGCACCAGCGCTGAAGAGTGGCTGATATCGGTGACGATGGTGGGTGGATAGAAATAGCCTGGGCCCTCAATACGGCTACCACCCTGCAAGATGGTGGCACCCTGAATTTTGGCGTTTTTCACCAACTGCTCAATCTTCAGCAACTGAGCTTGATTATTCAGTGGCCCCAATTCCACGCCTTCATCCAGCCCATTGCCCACCTTGGTAGCCGCGGCACGCTTGGCCAGCGCCTCTGCCAACCGCTTGGCAATGCTCTTGTGCGCGTAGACGCGCTTGATGGCAAAGCAAATCTGCCCGGTGTTCCAGAATGCACCCCAGAACAGCGGCTCGACGATTTTTTCTACATCGGCATCTGCCAGCACAATGGCCGGATCATTGCCGCCCAATTCCAGGGTAATGCGTTTTAAATCCAGCGAGGCTTGGCCATAAATGGACTTGCCTGTGGCCACACTGCCAGTGAAAGTAATCTTGTTCACTTGTGAATGCTTGGCCAGCAAGGAACCTACCTGCCCCGCCCCCGCCAGAATGTTCAATACCCCCGCAGAAAATGCCTGCAAACAAGCGCCCCAGCAGCAAGGTGGAGAGTGGTGTGTATTCGGAAGGTTTGGCTACTACGGTATTGCCTGCCTTCAGTGCCGGGATAATTTTCAGCAGCAACAGGATAATCGGCACATTCCAGGGTGTAATCGCGGCGACTACACCCAGCGGTTTGCGCTCAACCACCACTAGGCCGCTGTCATCACTCTTGAACGGCACAAACGGGGGCAATTCAAAATTGGCGTAATGACGCAATATGCCTATCGCCCCCGCCACCTCGCCACGGGTATCACGTAAGGGGCGGCCCTGTTCCAGCGTAATCAGTCTGGCCAGTTCTTCACTTTGGGCCTGTACCGCATCAGCGGCACGTTGCAGGGTTGCGCTTCTCAAGGCAGCATCGCTAGCCCAGTCTGGGAAGGCTTTTTTGGCACTGGTCACCGCTAAATCAACCTGGGCCGCACTGGCCCTGGCAGCATGGCCAACGGTTTCGCCAGTGGCGGGGTTGATGACGGCATCGTATTCATCGGCAGTGGTGAGCTTGCCGTTAATCAATAAATCATACTGAGACATGTTGGCTTTCCTTAAGGCTGTCCAGGATTGCATCCGAGAGTTTCTCGGCAATCATGAAGGTGGGAAGATTGGTGTTGGCGGTGGGAATGGTCGGCATAACAGAGGCATCAGCAACATAAAGACCCGTGACGCCTATCACTGCGCCTGTGCTATCGACCACGGCCTGGCTGTCATCGGCCTGCCCCAGTCTGGCAGTGCCGCTGGGATGCCAGACGCCACCAACATTGACGCGTATATAGCGTTCCAGCGCGGCCTGGTCCTGCAAAATACTATCCAGCGCGGGGCCGCCTGGGGCGGGCACTGCAAATCTGGACAGGCTGAGCGGCAATGCATAGGCCGCCAGCGAGGGTTGCTGGAACACCTGCTGTAGCCATTTCAAGCCAAAGATAATGCGTTGCACATCCTTGTTATCCGCAAGCAGGTTGAAATCAATCGCAGCATAGTGGGCAGGGTCGCGGTCTATGATATTCAGCCAACCGCGCGAGCTGGGCTTATTAACCCAGAACACGATAGTGGCAAAGCCTGAATGCGGGTCTGCGCCTATGTGCACAAATAAATCTGCAGGCGTAGCCGGATCTACATTGGTCGAGATGCGTATGCCCAGCTGATGGCGGGTGGTAGATGTCTCGGTGGAAGCATCCTGACGCGCTTGTTCACCAAGCGGGGCCTCCAGCCCCAGCGAAGCATGCTCCCACAGGTTTTGCCCTACCCCTGGCCTATCCGCCAGTACCTCTATGCCCAGAGATTTGAGTAGCGCTGCCGGGCCTATGCCCGCACGTTGCAAAATAGCGGGGGTTTGCAGGGCACCTGCGGCCAGCACCACTTGCTTGGCTGCAACAATGATTTGCCCGCCCTTGCGCCTGGCCTGTACCCCCGTAATTACCTTGCCATCAAACAGCAATTGCTCCACCTGGGTTTCGGTCCAGATGGTGAGGTTGGCACGCGCACGGACATCTGGGCCTAAATACGCCCTGGCGGCCGAATAGCGTTCATCGCCTTTCAGGGTAAAAGTCGGCGGGAAGTAACCATCTTCAAAGCGGCCATTCTGGTCATGAATGTTTTCCAGCCCCAGCTGATCCAGGGCCGCCACAGTAGCGCGGGTAAAGTCGTTCCAGTTTGCAGGATCAACACGAGAGATAGGCATTGGGCCTGTAGCGCCGTGCAGGGGGTCATCGCCATATTGTTCATCACTTTCCAGCTTGCGGAAGTAAGGCAGCACGCCTTGCAGTCCCAGCCTTCGGCACCTAATGCCGCCCATTCGTCGTAATCCCGTGGCAGCCCTCGATTAGCCACCACCATATTGACGCTGGAGCCGCCACCGAGAATCTTGGCTTGTTCTATAAATTGCGGCTCTCTGGGAAACTCAGGGTGCTCGGCCGAGCGCAGAATATTCAGGCCAGGCCAGAAGAAGGTCTCGCCTGCCAATCGCGGCAGCCAAGGTTGTAGGCCATTGGCGATATCAGCGGGAATATTGCCTTCAGGCGTATCTATGCCCGCTTCTATCAGCAAGACCTGATGTTGGCCGCTGGCAGAAAGACGATTGGCCAGTACGCTACCAGCCGTGCCCCCGCCAACAACGATAAAATCAAAATGTTCAGTAGTCATCACATGATCTCTTCAAGCAAACGCCTCCCCGCTCAAGACACAAGCAGGAAGGCGCTCAGGGATTAAAACTCCAGGGTCAGGTTGGCAAAAATGCTTCTGGGGGCCAGACGGTAATAAGTGGGCGCAGAGTACAGGCCTGCATCTGCGGGATTGGCAGATACCGTGCCACCGCTAACACCAGACAAATGTTCCTTGTCGAACAGATTGTTGATGTTGAGGCGCAGCGTGCTGCTCTTTACAAAGGCATTCTTCAGGTCAAAGCGATAACCCAGGTTGAGATCAACCACGGTATAGCCACTGATTTTCTCGGTGTTGGCCAGATCGCCATAGAAGCTGCCTGTATAGCGGGCTAGCAAGTTGGAATAGAAGTGGCCGTCGTCATAACCCAGTCCTGCGGTGAGCAGGTTTTCCGGCGTGTTGAAGACCTGCTTGCCCTTGGTATTGGCTACTACGCCACCAGCACTATAGTCAGACTGTTGTTCTGCATCGATATAGGTATAAGAGCCTCGGTAAGTGAAGTTGTGCGGCAACTTCCCGTCCAAAGAGAACTCCAGGCCCTTGGTATTAACCTTGCCCGCATTGAAATAGCGTGTGACTGCGCTGTTTTCCTCGTAGGCCACTTGGCGATTCTTGAACTGGTCATAGAACAAGGCCGTTTTCACTAGCAGGTTTTCCGTGCTGTAACGCCAGCCTATCTCCTGGTTCAATGTGGTCTCAGCCTTTTGCTTGCTGGTCGCATCCTGCTCATAGACCGACGCTACCGCCGGAGTGCGGATATTGGAGGTGGTGTTGTAGTAGAACTGGTTCTGCGCATCAAGCTGGAAATCCAGGCTCAGACTAGGCAGGAAGCGGTAGTAATCCACCTCTCTGGTATAAGCATTGCCAGACAAGGTACCTGCAATATTCTCCCCTTCCAGCTTGGTGTGTTGCCAGGCCAAGCCCGTTTTCAGGTTCCAGTTGCTGGCAAAATTCCAGCTGTCCTGTACCCAGAGCTTTTGCGTGGTGATCTTGCTGCGCTGATCCTTGACGAACAGTTCATTGCCATTGACGTCACGCAGGATACGGCTGCCGTCTATGCTCACCACCTTGCCATCGCCACGGATAGGCGTTGCGCCAAACTGATCGCGTGCATGGGTGTAATCCAGCCACAAGCCTACTTGCAGCACATTGGTGTTGGATAAATCTAAGTCTATGCGCGCGGTATTACCAACCCGATACTGGGTGGGGTAAACCGTCAAGGCAAACGGCTTCACATCGAGCAAATCGCCATCGCCATTCACATCCGCATTGAGGATGAATTCAGGAATCCCCAGTGCTGCCACGGGTGCTGTGCCATCCGCAACGCGTACAAAATATGGGTCTACCTTCAGGCGTGCATGGTCAGACAGATTGAAGATGCCATTCAGGGCATAGGTCTGAATCTTGAAGTCAGCGCGCTGCAAGCGGCCATTGTTGCTGCTGGCGGCAGAAACATCGCTTACGCCATTGCTGCCACCATAACTGGAGTTAATAGGGCCCTGGAAACCAGCGTCATACGGCAGCGCACGTGACTCTGCCAAAGTCGGCTTGAAGTAGGCATTGGAACGCATACGGAACACCGAAAGAATGGCGTTGATGCTGTTGTTATTACCCCATTTGTACTGGATATTGCTTTCATAGCGATTGGATTCCACCTCACCGCCACCCGTAGTCCACAAATCACCCTTGGTGCGCGATGCAGATACCCAGGCCGATAAGCCGTTGTATTCGCCAAAGTTGTAGCGGGCAAAGGTGCGATGCAGGCTATTGCTGCCAAAACCTTGTTTCAGGTACAGGCCAGACTCAGCTGTAGGTGCCACAGTGCGAATTTCCACCCCTGCGCCACTGGCGGTCAAGGTTGGCGCGTTGATGCCAGCCCCACCATAAATCACGCTCACAGACTCATAGTTTTCCGGGTCACCAAAGAAATCAGTGTGTGGAGTCAGATAGAGCGGGTCGTTGATGGGAATGCCATCGCGCGTGAATCCAATCTGGTCACCAGAGAAGCCGCGTATGCTGATCGCGCCTTCAGTAATGCCATCCCCTGCTGCACCGCTGAAATGCACGCCGGGCAAATAGGACAAGGCACCGGACATGGCCGACTCCAGGCCCGCAAATTTCTCCAGCTCGTTCTTGCTTAGTGTGGCTCTGGATTCCGGAATGGTCTCTTTTTGCACATCCCCGACTTTAGGAATTTCCCCGCTGACAAGAATGGTCTTGAGGTCGCTGCTGTCCGCCTCTTCTTCAGCGTATACCGCGCTATTCAGGGACAACAGGCTGCTATCGCCAAAAAGGTTTTTTTATACTTGAAATCATTGTTCATTGATGAGATCTCTTGGATGGAAAAGAAAGTGAGGCTCCGCCTAATCAATACGGCTCCTAACGGTATCCAAGAGTTGCAGATTGCATGCCAGCTATAAAATGAAAAAACTGCAAATCATAAGCTGTTTGACATCAGTCATTTACCACTCACAGCCATCAGAATAAAGTTAATTAAAATCAGATAATTAACTTGAAAAATGCCTTATTAACTTTAAGCGATGTAATAACTTGAAAATGCCTGAGCAAAGACATCGCTGTTGCAGATTGACGATGGCTCTGCTTGAGTTAAAACAGTTTTCAGGCAGATATGCAGGTGTTAATAGCGCAAAGCCCTAGCCATGCATCGCAGATGCAAGCTAGGGCTCAAGAGACGATAAAGCTAAAAATGCCTAAGCAACAAAGTGGGTGACCAGCAGTCCAGGCACAGACTTACTTCAATTTATACACCCTGAACTCATCCCCGGTCTTAAAACCAAAAATCTGATTGCCGCCTGCCGCCACCGCCACATACTGCACACCATCTATCTCATAACTGATAGGCGGGGCATTGACGCCAGCCTCAAACTTGTCTTGCCACAACACCTTGCCGCTCTGGGCATCATAGGCATTAAAGTGGCCATTGCCCTCACCCATGAAAATCAAGCCACCTGCAGTGGCCAGCACGCCGCCCACCAGTGGTTGCTCGGTCTTGGCTTGCCACTGCACTTTCCCGGTTTTGAGGTCTAGCGCAGACAATAAACCCCAGCGTGGCGCATCGCCTAGCGGCTCCATGCTGGTGTAATGCACAGCAGGTTTATCCTGGCTGGTGGGGATGGTTTGCTTGAGGTATTTCACTGGCCAATGTATCGCCGGGACATAGGCGGTCAGGCTAGTTTTATCCACCGAGGTGGGTGACCAGTTGATGCCACCCAGCACCCCAGGCCAGATCACTTGCCCTTCAGGCGAAGGGTTGGCAAACATATTGTGGTGCTCAACAAACTCATCGGATTTGCGCAGCAATTCACCTGTGAGGCGGTTGTGGATGTAATACCAGCCAGTCTTGGCGGCGTGGCCTACTGCGGGGATGAGTTGTGAGTTGTGCGGATAATCGAATAACACAGGTGGGCTGGAAACATCGTAGCCCCATTGATCGTGCGGCACTTGCTGATAATGCCAGCGGATGTTGCCATTGTTCACATCCAGGCACACCAGGGAGACGGTGTAGAGGTTATCTCCCGGCCTGGAGGTGCCATCCATTTGTGGCGAGGGGTTGCCCGTGCCGAAATAGAGCAGACCGTTTTGGGTATCAATCGCCGGGGTAGACCAGGCCGAGCCACCGCCAAATTTGGCAGCATCAGGGTATTTATCCAAATCGGCTTTTTCTTGGGCAATGTCTCGGTGCAGGGGCACACCATCGGGGGTGCTTTGCCTGAACTCGCCTTCCCAATGATTAGGGGCAATGGTGTCAAACTGCCAGATACGTTGCCCGCTATTGATATCATAAGCGGCGATAAAGCCCGGCCTGCCATAGTTGCCCGGGAACCACCACAGCCCCCAGCGGTTTGTTTTCTCTATCGGCATCCAGATGCAGGCCATAGCCCACTCCGGTGACGCCTACCAGCACCTTGCCCTGATACACCAGCGGCGCCATGGCAATGCCTACGCCAGATTGGCCAGAAACCCCTGCGCTCTTGAAGGCGGCGGCATCGCCCAGCTGAGAAGCTGACTCGCCATGCGCGCTGCTGCTACCTGCCACCTGTATATCCCATAAGCGCTTGCCAGTCTGGGCATCCAGCGCAATCAATCTGGCATCCACCGTGCCTATGAATACCTTGCCTTGAGCTACCGCCACACCACGGTTGGCTGGCCCACAGCATAGCGGGTAATCCTTGATACGCTCATGTTTGTAACGCCAGCGCTGTTTGCCAGTCACGGCATCCAGCGCCACCACGTCATTGAACGGCAGGGAAAGGTAAATGGTTTTATCGACCATGATGGGGCTGGCCTGGAATGTTGCCTTGACGCCACTTCTATAAGACCAGGCCGTGGTCAGTTGCTGCACATTGTCACGATTGATTTGTGCTATCTGGGCAAAGCGCTGATTGCTGTAATCCAGGCCATAGCTAGGCCACTCAGTATCCTGTGCCTGGCTGGTTGGCACGCTGCATGGCAGCAAAAAAACAGATAGCAAGGCAAGCGCATAAGCTGATTTCATCTGAATGCTTTCGTTGGTGAACAGAAGAGCTGCGATTAGACCAACAGTGATGATATCTCAAGCGCTTGCTAATGACATGAGTGGGATAATTTCTGAATGCTGAGGTTTATTTCTGCCTAGCCATCGCTGCGCCTGGCTTTAGCAATGCATTAACGTTGCCTTTAGCTCATGGCCACATAAGCAATAAAACCCAGCAGGCCAATCAAGAAGGCAATGATGAAAATTTCCACAATGGTATGAGTAAGCTGATGCAGGGAATGTCCTGGTAATTTACGCTTCATGACGCTATCTCACCGGGGTAATCATGAGGAAATACATCAGGCCCAGCCCCAATACCAGCATTACGGTGAATGCAATCGCCAACATCAATATATCAGCGCGATCTCTACGGTTCAGCATGCCAGTCCCCAGATCTTGTGATGGTTCAGGAGTGACCATCAGCTGGGAGCCTGAGTTTCACTCAGCAATAAACTATTAGGCTTGCATAATGCAAACCATATTAAGTACCGCCGAGCAGTTCAACTATAGCGCCAGCCATTCAAAAACATCGGCTTCATGCTGCGACACCAGCGCAACATTAACCTCAAACTTCAAACCAGCTTCATTCTCGAAAGTTTCCAGCCCGAGCTGCCAAAAGCAGCCCAGGATGAGATCACCCACCAATAAAGTCACATCATCCAGAATTTCAAACGCGGCAAAATGATGATCAAAACTGGCTATATATTTTCTGCTAGGCACATTGCTGCAAGTACGACGCCAGGCATTTTGGGGCTCACTCCCGTGGTCAGGTGTTATGTGATAAATGCATCTCTTAGTAACATACACCGCCCCGTCAGAATAATTCCGTTGCTTAGTCCACAATGGCTAATCAAGTAGCGTAAAAGTTGTGAAAATCGCTTAAAATTTAGTAAAAATGCTTTAAATGATAATTTTGAAATATCCTAATTCAGAGAAGTCCGTGCGCCTCCACACGCCGCTGAATTCAGCATTTTTTATGCACTATCCCATGTCCCAGTTCAGCGTACTCGCCGGCTTGGAAACTTAGTGACTTGAATTCAATCTATCTAGAAACTAACCTTAACAACTCAGCCCAATTAGCTATTCACCCAACCCCGCTATATGATTGATGCATTACTACATCCCACCCCATCTCAACCGCACTTTCTTCAATTGGACGCCCCATGGATGATTTAAGCCAGTATCTGCGCCAGCAAGCCAGCTTTAAGCGCAACACTGCCGAGGAACTGACCTTTATCAAGGCCTTGAAACTCAGGGATGTCCATTTGGCGGCAGGCAAGATGATCATTGAAGAAGGTGTTACCCCGACGCAGCTATACACCTTGATGGATGGCTGGGCTTTCCGTCACCAAACCCTCAAAAATGGCAATCGGCAGATTCTGAATTTTCTTTTTCCTGGCGATATCATAGGCTTGCAGCAAAACTTGCTGGATATCAGCAATAACAATGTGCAGGCGCTGACACCAGTCACCCTGTGCGAGCTTAACCGTCAGCAACTCTGGCAGTTGTATGAAAAACACCCGGCCTTGGCGTATGACATCACCTGGCTGTGCGCGCAGGAAGAGAAAATTGTGGATGACAATCTGGTCAATGTAGGCGCGCGCAATGGTTTGGAGCGCGTGGCCATGTTGCTGCTGCATTTATACAAACGCTACAAGGCCATCTACCCGATTCCCGGCAAGACCATTCCCTTCCCTTTGACCCAGCAAGAGATTGCCGATGCTCTGGGTTTATCGCTGGCGCATACCAACAAAACCTTGCGCAAGCTGGAAAAGCTCGGCCTGCACAGCATAGATAACAACGCTTTGACGATATATGACGAGCATATGCTGGCCAGCCTGGCGG
Organism: Methylobacillus glycogenes JCM 2850; assembly: GCF_000617925.1. Taxonomy (GTDB): domain Bacteria; phylum Pseudomonadota; class Gammaproteobacteria; order Burkholderiales; family Methylophilaceae; genus Methylobacillus; species Methylobacillus glycogenes. The sequence continues at coordinate 29,184 of NZ_BAMT01000012.1, read as the reverse complement.
ATTATTACAGCACCCCGATCAAGCCCAGACCCCTGCTCTGCTAAGAAATGGCCTGGCTAAGAAATGGATATGACTAAGAAATGACCCGGCTGAAATGGCCTGGTTAAGGCCTGACTCACCTTAGTCCCAGGTCAGTTGTAGGCCATCTGACTGTAAGCTCAAGGCAAAATCACCTGCACTGGCCAAGGCCACCAGCGCATCCTTGTCTATGGCCCTGGCAATGACCTTGGCGTTAGCCGCCCTACCGCTTGCACGCGCGTTGGATGCTGCGCTGACATCGTGCCGCACCGTCAGCGATTGCGCTTGCAACACGATATTGAGTGTGCAGCTTGTTGCAGGCTATCCTGGAAATAGCACAACACGCCTAGCCAGGTATAAAGCAATGCCGAAGGGTTGCTAACGCTCTGTTCTGCTGCGCTGGCATCCGTCACGTAATCCAGCACAATTTCACGCATGGCGAGCGGTGCAGTCATCAAGCCATGCCTTCACTGATGATCTCTACCAGCTGTTGCGTTTGCGGCTTGCTGCCTGGCTCCCAATTCTGCAAATTCCGTATGCCCAGCACTGCCTCAGCCAACTGCTGATCTATACGTTCCACAGGCTCATTGAGCGAGGTCAGGCTGGCATCACCGCGTGCCAGCAGACGGCGCACGATGGAAATGCTCATGCGGGCAATTGAGATAGGGCCAACCAGCCCGTGCCGCAGCGAAGGAAACACGCGCATGAAAATCTCATGCTTGATGCCTGCAATTACCCAGTGGTTCTGGTTTTCCGGATTAATATGGTTGTCGAGATTGATCTGTCCGTGCTCAGCCGCAGAGAGCACATCCGTTTGCTCAGGCTTGAGCGTATCTGGTTTAGAGAGGGTGCTGGGTTTCTGGCTTGAGTTCATGAATCAATTGACGGCACTAGCTGGCCTGCAAAATATGATCTAGGCGGCCTATATCCAGAGGCTTTTCCAGATAGAAATCAAAAGCGGCACGGTTTTCTGTTGCTATATCTGCCTGCGCAAAGCCGCTGACGGCGACAAAACGCGGCATGCGCTCCGCTGCCAGAGAGTCACGTAATTCATTGACCAGGGCCAGGCCTGAAATATCCGGCAGGTTGAGATCCATGAACACGATGGCGTAATCCTGCTCTGCAACTGCGGCACGCGCGTCAGCCCCGGACATGACATATTCGGCCTCACAGCCCAGCATCTCCAACAACTCCACAAAAGTCTCGGCTGCCGCCTGATAATCCTCGACAATCAATACTTTTTTAGCCTGCTCACTCAAACCTCTATCCCCTCATTACCGCTGTAGCGGCAATTCGACATTGAACACAATTTCGCCATTTTCAAAGCGATAGCTGATTACCCCGCCATGACCTCTGACAATCTCATTGGCGATATACAAGCCCAGGCCCAAACCATTACGATTGCGTGCATTGGGCAATGCCTGGCGCTTGAAAGGGTTGAACAGCACATCAACAATATCATCAGCGATAGGCTGGCCGCTATTATGCACGCTGATATGCAATAGCTGTGGTTCGCTACGTAACTTCACCGTCACGCCACCCGCCAATTCACCATGATGGCGGGCATTGCTGAGCAGATTGGAAATCACCTGCGACACACGGTCACTATCAATCTGCGCCATCACCATGGGTTCAATATAAGTGCGTACCGCCACATCCGGGTAGGCCGTGAGGTTTTCCTCGACCAGATCGCTGAGCAAGGCAGAAACATCAATTTCATTGAATACCAGATTCAGCCCCAGCCCGGTTTGTAGCCTGGTCATATCCAGCACCTGGGTCACCAAACGCTGCATACGGCCGCTGGAGTTCTTGATACGCTCACTCATGCGTGAGGAGCCAGATTGCATCTCCATTAACTGCGCTGCCATGCTGATTGAATTCAGCGGGTCACGCAGATCATGCCCCAGCACCGCCATTAATTGAATGCGCGTACGCTCGGTTTCTGCATTGCGCGCATTGCACACTTTTAACAGCTCATGCTGCAAGTCACGCGCATCATTGAGGTCTGCCGTGCTCCAGGGTTCGCATTGGCCCTTGACGGTTTCCTTCCATTCCTCAAACGAGCCGCGCGGTGTCAGCCTTGGCCCCAAGGGGCCGGGGACATAGTTCTTTTCCGGCTTGCCGCCCCAGTTGATGGTATGTATCTGTTCACGGCGCAGCAGAATGATCCAGCTGGCATTCACCTTATCGATATTGATGGCCAGAATGCCGCAAAAATCCGCCATTTCCGCATGCAATTCCTCGGGCACCTGCTCCAGCGCAGAGGCATGGTAGAAATCGGTCTTGTCCATGCCATCATTGAGCCATTGCACCAACTGGCGCGCCAGTGTGGTGGGTGCGCCTTCAGCCGCATGAATCTTGCGGCCATAGCTCAGCACCATGGCATCACAGGCAATCACTTCACGTAATTGCTCCAAGCTGGAAAACAGCACCGTGGATAATTCATCGGCCTCGGCAAAGCGCATCACCAGGTCGGCACGTTGCTTGGCGCTCGCCACCTGTCTGGCTGCAATGCTATGGGTTTCCAGTTGCTGTACCGTGCTGGCCAAGATCATGCACAACACATCACAGGCCATGCGTATGGAATAAGGCACCTGATGCGCTGTCATATGGTGGCAGGCCATCATGCCCCAGAGCTTGCCATTCAGCACAATAGAAACGCTCATGGAGGCATGCACCCCCATATTGCGCAGATATTCAATATGAATGGGTGAAACACTACGCAACATGCTGCGGCTCATATCCAGTGGCGGCGTGTCTGCGGCCTTGATCACCGGCACGGGTTGACTGCCCACATCAACAATCAGGCGCAAGGTGTTTTCTATATATAAGCGCCTGGCCTGCGCCGGAATATCACTGGCCGGGTATCTACGCCCCACCAGGCTATCCAGGTCTTCACGCTTGGCTTCGGCAACGATATCGCCGCTGCCATCATGGCGGAAGCGATAGGCCATGACCCGATCAAAGCCTGTCAAGACGCGGAACTCCTGCGCCGCCACATGCAGCACCGCATCTATGCTGCGCTGGCTCTTGATGCCATTGATGGCCTTTTGCGCCTTGAGCGAATAAATGTTGATGCTTTTATCATTGACCAGCCGTAATTCAAACTCGGCAATCACCAGCCCTTGGTTTACATGCAGCACCAGGTCAAACTTCTGACCATGGCCTTGTATATTCAGCTCATGGGTCTGGGTGAAGCTTTCGCCATCCAGCACGGCCTGCCAGTATTCAGCAATCAGCACATAGCCATCATGAGCGCGGGTTAAATGCTGCTCGGCCAGCACCTCGCCCAACGCGGGCAAGTCGCCCAGTACTGCCTCTGCCCCAATGCTGTAATGCGTGAGCCTGCCTTGCAGATCTATGGCCAGCAGCACCCCATGCGGCTGAATCAGCCCAGGGATATGGATAGGTTCCTGATCGCAGTTATCAAGCGTAACGCTGGCGTTCATCACTTGCCTTAGCACTTGCCATAGCAGGCTGCGCCTGCAGGATATTCAGGAAATGAGCAAAAGCGGCTTTGGCCCCCTGCTCGGCCTCACGCAGGCGTGATTGCTGCGTCATGGTATCGCTTAAGAGGTGGGACTCAAGCGCCTGCTTGAAACTGCGCCAGCGCTCGCCCGTGCTGGCGTGTCTGGCGCTGAAAAACACCATGGGGCAATCTAAAGGCAAGCTGGGACGCAGGCGCTGATACAGCACGCTGCTGCCGAGGAAAGAACCTTCAATAACGTATTGCGCCCCCCAACTGGCACCTAGGCCTTGCGGTAAAGCCAGCGCGTGCGGAAGTGCATGGGATAAATGAGCCGCGCTTTGCGTGATGGCATCGTCTGCCTTGTCATTGTTGGCAGTGCCTGTGCTGGCCTTATCTATATTGGCTACGCCCGCCGCCGCCAAATCCTGCTGCAATTGCTGCAGGCATAGCGCATTGTGTGCCAGCCACTCTGCGGGTAATTGACCCGCCAGGGTCAATGCTGCCTGCAAGTCACGCATCCACACATAATTGAATTGCAATTGCGCCAGATAATCCGCCAGGCTGGGCTTGGGCTGGCCCAGGGGGGCCAGGCTGTCTACCTCGCTGTGCAATGCCGCGGTGGCCTGCCTCAGACGCGGCAAGATGTCTAACACATGATTCTGGTCACTCTGCAAAATACCGCACCCTGATTTAATTACCCCGGTTTAATCACAACCCTGACAAGTGGCTACCTTGGATACCACTTTGTATGTTCTTGCTTTTGTACAATCTTTATTTTGATCAGAGCACAGTTATATTTGGTCCATACCTTGGCAGAAGATCAATATGCATGACCAATATGAATCTGCCGATCATTATAGGAAACAACATTTCATGCATGGTATGACATTTGTCATAGTATGTTACACCGACAGCTTGATTCTTAGCGACTTGTCATGACGCATTCCTGCGGGTTTTCAGGTAAAAAATGTCATTTTTGCCTACAAGCTGGCGCATTGAATAACAGTTGCACAAAATGCAGCGTCATCAGGGCACTAAAAAGGTAAAATGGCGGCTTTGCGCTCAGCCTGATTATCACGACATGTCCAGCTTCAACGAAGAAATCCATAGACGTCGCACCTTTGCGATCATCTCTCACCCCGATGCGGGTAAAACCACGCTGACCGAAAAGCTGCTCTGGTTTGGTGGCGCCATTCAGGTTGCGGGTGAGGTACGTGGCCGCAAGGCTGCCCGCCATGCCACCTCGGACTGGATGGAGCTGGAAAAGCAACGCGGCATCTCGGTGACCTCCTCGGTCATGCAGTTCCCTTATAGGGAACACATGATTAATTTGCTGGACACCCCAGGCCACGATGACTTCTCGGAAGATACCTACCGCACACTGACTGCGGTGGATTCGGCCGTGATGGTGATTGACTCGGTCAACGGTGTAGAAGCGCAGACCATCAAGCTCTTGAATGTCTGTCGCATGCGCGATACGCCCATCCTCACCTTCATCAACAAGCTGGACCGCGAATCGCGTGCACCGATTGAGCTGCTGGATGAAATTGAATCTACCCTGGGCATGCAATGCGCGCCCATGACTTGGCCCATAGGCATGGGCAAGAGCTTCCGTGGCGTGTATCACCTTTACAACGACACCATTTCTTTCTTTGACCCGCATGCGGAAAAAGGCACCTCAGAAACCATCAAGGGTTTGGATAACCCCAGGCTGGATGAGTTGATAGGCCGTCAGGCTGAGGAATTGCGTATAGACGTAGAACTGGTGCGCGGTGCCTCCAACACCTTTGACAAAGCGGCCTACCTCGCAGGCAAACAGACTCCAGTGTTCTTTGGTTCTGCCATCAACAATTTTGGCGTGCAATCGCTGCTGGATGCCGTGGTAGAGCTTTCACCTGCCCCGCTGGTACGCAGCACCGCCAGCCGCAGCGTGGCCCCCAGCGAAGAAAAATTCTCCGGCTTTGTGTTCAAAATCCAGGCCAATATGGACCCCAAGCACCGCGACCGCATTGCCTTCCTGCGCGTTTGCTCTGGCCGTTTTGAGCGTGGCATGAAAATCAAGCAAGTGGCCAGCGGCAAGATGCTGGCGGTGAACAATGCCATTACCTTTATGGCGCAAGATAGAAACACCACCGACGAAGCCTTTGCCGGGGATATCATCGGCATTCCCAATCACGGCACGGTCAAGCTCGGTGATACCTTCAGCGAGGGCGAAGAACTCAAGTTCATCGGCATCCCGTCTTTTGCGCCGGAATTCTTCCGCCGCGCACGCCTGAAAAACCCGCTGAAGATGAAGCAACTGCAAAAGGGTTTGCAGCAACTGGCAGAAGAAGGCGCATCGCAATTGTTCCGTCCGCTGATGTCCAACGACATGATTCTGGGTGCCGTGGGTATCTTGCAGTTTGACGTAGTTGCCCACCGCCTGGAGCACGAATACGGCGTGGACGTAGTGTTTGAATCCTTTGATTGCGCTACCGCACGCTGGCTGCGCGGCTCGGATGCCGACCTGAAGGCGATAGCCGACAAATATGGCTTCAATGTGGCGCTGGATGGCAACGAAGAATATGTCTACCTCGCGCCTAACCGCGTCAACCTGCAAATGGCGCAGGAGCGTTACCCGGATATTGAATTCCTCGAGACGCGTGAGATATTCTAAGGCGCATGAAGCCAGAGCCTACTCAGCTTGAACGCCAGCCCTGCCCTTGTGGCCATGACCTGCCCTATGGCCGCTGCTGCGGCCGCTGGCATGCAGGTCAGGCCGCCCCCAGTGCCGAGGCCTTGATGCGCTCTCGCTATACCGCCTACACCCTGGGGCTGGAAGATTATCTGCTGCGGACCTGGCACCCTTCCACCCGCCCCACCATCCTCAATCTGGAGCAAGATCAGCCCATCAAATGGCTGGGATTAAAGATTGTGCGTCATGGCGCACTGACTGATGCCAATGATGAGGAGGCAGAGGTGGAATTCATTGCGCGTTACAAAGTGCAAGGCAAGGCAGAAAAACTGCATGAGCTCAGCCGCTTTATACGTCAGACCGGGCACTGGCTTTATCTCGATGGCCAATTCATAACGGATTAAGCATGAAGATTCTTTTCATCCACCAGAATTTTCCTGGGCAGTTCCGCCATATTGCCCAGGCCCTGATTGATGAAGAGCAGCACCAGGTGCTCAGCCTGTGCGAGCCACATGCGCCTGGCATGTCTGGCGTGCAGCGCGTGGAATATAAACCCGCACGGGATAACACACCCGGTGTACATGGCTATCTCGCCGCTGTGGAAAACCACATTATCCGCGGCCAGAGCGCTGCACGTGCACTGCTGCAACTCAAGGAGCGTGGCTACCAACCCGACATCATCGTCGCGCATATGGGCTGGGGTGAAGCCATCTTCCCCAAGGATATTTTCCCCCAGGTGCCGCTGCTGACCTTCTTTGAGTTTTTCTATCACACCCAGGGCGCGGATGCCGGATTTGACCCGGAATATCCCCTGGTGCTGGATGACCTGCTGCGCATACGCAGCAAGAACATTACCAATCTGTTATCGCTGGAGGCTGCCGATGCTGGCATCAGCCCACCCACTGGCAGCGCAATCTCTACCCGGCGGTGTATCGCGACAAGATTCACCTGATACACGAAGGCATCAATACCGATGCGGCCAGCCCCGACCCTGCGGCTTGGGTCAGACTGGATTCCGGCCTGACTTTAACCCGCAAGGATGAAGTCATTACCTATGTCTCACGTAATTTGGAGCCTTACCGCGGTTTTCATGTATTCATGCGGCGCTGCCAGAAATATTGCAAAGACGGCCCAACTGCCGCGTGTTGATCATAGGCGGTGACGATGTGAGCTATGGGCGCAAACTGCCCGCAGGTGAGACGTATCGTGGTCAGATGCTGGCAGAACTACAAGGCAAACTCGATTTAAGCCGTGTGCATTTCCTCGGCAAAATCCCTTATCAGCAATACCTGCGTGTGTTGCAGATATCAACTGCCCATATTTACCTGACCGTGCCCTTTGTGCTGTCATGGTCCATGCTGGAAGCCATGTCCAGCGGCTGCCTGGTGATAGGCTCACGCACAGCCCCTGTGGAAGAAGTGATTGTCGATGGTGAAAATGGCCTGTTGGTGGATTTCTTCTCTGAGCGGGAGATTGCCGATGCCATAGACCGCGTGTTTGCCCACCCTGACCAAATGCAGGCGTTACGTGATGCAGCACGTGCCACTATTTTGCAACGCTACCCACTCAAGGCCGGCATACAGGCTTACCGCGATTTGTTTGCGCACTGGCTAGCGGAAACTGCCCAGCCCTAGACAGTGGCATGGGGGGTGAACGGCAGCGCCAATTCCACCTGCAAGCCCCCGCCTATGCGGTTAAACACCTTGATCTCGCCGCTGTGCAAGTCCATGACTTGCTTGGTAATCGCCAGACCCAAGCCATGCCCTGCCACGCTGCCATAGCTATCTGCGCGGTAGAAGGGCTGAAATATCTGTTCCAGCTCGGTTTCCGGAATGCCCGCCCCTCTATCCAGAATAGAGACCACCACCCGGCCAGGCTCTAGCCGGGCTTGCAGCTGTACTTCACTGTAATCCGGGCTGTACTTGAGTGCATTGCGTAAGACGTTCTCAATCGCGCGATAGACCAGGTCGGGCTGAATTTCCAGCGTGGCATTTAAGGCTGCATTCTGGTCACTCTCCTGCTGCGCAGGTTCACCAGCATCCTGGTCAAAGGCACTGATGATATGAATGTGCTTGGCACTGGCCTCAAAGCGCGCATCTTCCACCACTCCTTCCAGCAACTCTCTAAACACGACTTTTTCACGCCGTAGCGCCATCATGCCCGACTCCAGGCGCGACAACTCCAGCACTTCGCCTAGCAATTTATCCATGCGCTCGGATTCCATCTCTATCCTGTCCAGCGTGGCATCCAGCTTGTCTGGGTTTTGCTTGGCCAGGCCTATGCCCACCTGCAAGCGGGCCAGTGGTGAGCGCATTTCATGCGATACGTAATGCAAGAGGCGCTTTTGTCCCTGCATCAAGGCATCCAGATGCTCGGCCATGCGGTCAAAGCCCAGGCCCAGGTCGGCAAGTTCATCACTGCGCCTGCCCATGACCGGGCTGATTTTATCCTTGAGATTGCCACTGGCAGCGCGCTGAAAAGCGGCACTTAACTGCTTGATGGGTTTAGAGATATACCAGGCCAGCAGACCCGCAAATATCAGGCTGACGATCAGCCCAGCCCAGACCGGGTTCCAGGGGAACATAGGACCACGATGCGGTGGCGGTCCCATATGTGCCGGACCTATATGTGAAGACCCCAGACGCGGCGGCCCTAGATGATCTGGCCCCATGCCTGGCCCGAGCATATCTGGGCCATGCATAAGCGGCCTTCCATCCTTGTCCTTGCCAAGGAAAGGCGGAGGATGATTATCCTGCCCAGGCCCAGGCCAACTGGGGACAAACAGACGCAAGGATTTACCATCCGCACCACCTTCCTTGAGGATGGCTTTATGGCTCTCCAGCTTATCCAGCATCTGCAACATATGCGGCGGCACTGGTCTATGAAGTAGCTCATTGCCTTGTTCATCCACGGCATAAACTTGTGACATGGGCTTGCTTGCCCATTGCTGCAGCAGGTTTTGCAAGGCCGATTCACCGCCGTGGTGCAGGGTTTGCGCGGCAGCATCCAGCAAGGCCATGGCGGTGGGGCCACTGCGGAACTCGCGCTCCAGACGTTGGCTATCCTGGTGTGCAGAAAACCAGAAGAACAGGCTGACGCCGACAATAGAGGTCATTTGCGCCAGCAAAAAGAAGAAAAAGAATTTCCAGAATAACCTGCCCATAGTAATGCTTGCCGCTTATTCCTTGATCAGTTGATAGCCCATGCGGTACACGGTCTGTATGCATTGGCGGCCATCGGCATGGTGCCCAGTTTTTGCCGTATGCTGCTGAGGTGCACGTCTATGGTACGGTCAAAACGCGACAAAGGGCGGCCCAGCGCCAGGGTAGACAAATCACTTTTGCTCACCACGCGGCCTGCCTGGCGTACCAGTACTTCCAGCAGGTTGAATTCAGTGCTGGTGAGGTTGACTGGCTCACCCGCCCACTCCACCAGGCGGCGCTCAGGCCAGATCGTCAACTCACCCACGCTGATCTGCGCCTGCTGATCCTGGCTGGCAGGGGCCATGCGTCGCAAGATGGCACGTATACGTGCAACCAGCTCTCTGGGGGTACAGGGCTTGGGCACGTAATCATCAGCCCCCAGCTCCAGCCCCACTATCCTGTGCTCATCATCCCCCTTGGCTGTCAGCATCAGTATGGGCACATTGCTACCCGCGCGGATACGGCGCAGCACTTCTATGCCATTGAGTTTGGGCATCATCACATCCAGCACCACTAAATCCGGTGCCAGCGATTCCGCGTAGACCACGCCAGTTTCACCATCATGCGCGGTCTCCACTTCAAAGTTTTCTTGCAGCAGGTATTCACGGATCAGTTTAACCAGCTCGACGTCGTCGTCTATCAACAATACTTTAGTCATCAGCGCTTCATGGGTTTAAGGATGTTGTCATCATATCGTCTACACCGCATAAGCAGAACCGCGCAGGCGCAGATTTACCTTTCTTTACTGATAATTAACAGCAGCTTACAGCGTGCAGCAGCAGAATTTCTCGGACATTCACTTTGACTGACCTGAGGAACCTCATGATAAAAACCGCCCAAATCCTGGCCTATCCCGCAATGATCATTACCTTGAGCGTGACCCTGGCCTCACTCCCTGCCCACGCAGAACCTCCGCCCCCAGCCCAGCTAAAACCCGCTGGCCTGGGCAGGCCTGCCGAGCTGGAACTACCTGGCTTGCCACCCCAGTTTGCGCGATTGGCGCTTACCGACGCCCAGCAGGACAAGATTTTCAGCCTGTTGCACAGCCAAATGCCGCTGCTGCGCGATAACTTCAAGCAACAACGCTCACAGCAGGAAGCACTCGCCAAACTGCTGTCTCCTGCTGTGACTAACCCCACGGCAGGTACGGGCGCTTTTGATGAAGCCAAGGCCAAGCAGTTAAGCAGCAATATCGGGCGTTTGCAGGGTGAAGCCTTGTTTGCCCGGATCAGCACCGAAGCACGTATCCGCGCCCTGCTCAGCCCTGAACAACTGCTTAAGCTAGCAGAAGCGGAAAGATTTCATGAACAGCAGCGCCCATTGCCACCCGGCTTTCGCCCCCCTAAAGCGGATGGACATGGCAGCGAATTTGGCCCAGGCAAAGCGCTACCCCCAGGTCAGGAAACCGAGCAGTAAGCCCAGCAGCAGCTTACGCAGCCAGCATAAACCTGCTTTGCTGCCCCTGCTGCTGCACCTGCCCACAGGCGCTGTGCCTCATAGAAAACCTGGCATCATGGTCTAGCAGAGGCTAGACCATGAGACTTGCAGAGCTGCAATCCTGCCACAGCACTGGTTTTACACAGCTTTACCCGGCTTTACACCTTGCGGGGGCAATCCTGAGGCATGCTGGCCGTTACAGCACTTAAGGGCGTGAAGCTGGCCCTGAACCGCCGAAACCAACAAGGAGAATAATATGATCAGCAGCCTGGGTAGCAGCGCAGCACAAATTTCCAGTTCACTGTTCAGCAAGCTAGACAGTAACAACAAGGGCTATATTGCCGAAAGCGATTTGCAAAGCGCTTTTGCTGCACTGAGCCAGAACGGCAGCAGTGATGTCAGTGAGCTATTCAGCAGCCTGGATGGCGACAGCGATGGCAAAGTCACGCAAGAAGAGCTCAGCTCTGGTGTCAGCCAGTTGCTCAGCGAGCTCAATAGCCAATTCGACAATCTGCGTGTGCAAGGCGGCATGCCGCCTCCGCCCCCGCCTGCCAGTGATGAGGACGACGAAGGTTATACCCAGGATGAACTGGAAAGCATAGCCTCCACCACCACCGATACCAATCTCGCCAGTCTGATGAGCAAGGTGGCGGAGAACTTTGAAGCGGCCGATACCAATGAGGATGGCAAGGTCAGCGCCAAGGAAGCCATGGAATACCAGCGCCAAAGTGAAAGCGCGAATGCCAGCCAGCGCAGTGATAGCGCTGGCCTGGACAACATAAGCAAGCAGATTGCCCAGCAGATTTCGGCTTATGGCGAAACTAGTGGCAACGCCAGCAGCAGCTTGAGCATAGCGGCTTAAGCATCCGTACTCTAAGTATTAGTACTTGAGCCAATCTTCCGCGCCGGGGGCAATCTGCTCCCGTGCGCGCCTGGCTTGCTTTCAAGCCCATCCCCACCCCCAAAAAGCATGTCGCCAGACAAGCTCCAATTTCAGCTAAGTACTTAACAGGCTTGTAATTTTTCAAAATCGTTAATAAAATGAACCTGAGATATTAGTCGTTGTCACTAATATCAAGCGCTGTATTTTCGCCCGCTGCATAGCCAAATAATCGGTCATCAAGAGTATTCGGCCATGACTAGTCTAGCGATACAGCATGGCGCGTACTGCAAGTTACAAGTTGAGCAATAGTTTTTGTGGCTTGAGCTTTTATGCTTTGCAGGCGCAATCCTAAGGTTTTGAAGTCCTTGGTAATTTCAGGTTTGAGGTAATGACTCCCCAGACTGGCGACCAACAAGGAGAACAACATGGCAATCCCAGCCCTAAACAGTGTTACCCCAACGCTCACCGCTCCGGCCACGCCCAGGCTAGACCTCAGCTCGCCCGGCTATATTGCCGAAGTGCAAGCGGCGGTGAATGACCTCACTGCGTTTAACTCCAGAGGCAACCCTGAAGCCCTGAGTGATGTCACCGAGGTACGTCCCTTTATTTCAGCACTCAGCACCTCTAGCAACAACCTGCTGGGTGAGTTGAATGAACAGCTGAATTCACAGCGTATTATCGAGAGCCTGGCACCACCTCAGGCTGCTGATACTGCCCAGGCGCAAGCTGCTCAGGCAGAAAATACCGAGCCTGAATTTGCTGTCGCCAATCCTGCAGTACAGTTGCAGACCGGGAATAGTGACACCAGCAACACCAGCAGTGCTCCGGTCACCAGTTTTGAACCTGCGGATACCAATCTTGATGGTACGGTAAGCCCTCAGGAAGATTTTGCTTATCTCCAGCAGAATCCTCCGGTAGATAACAGCGCTACCACTACACAAGCCAATACACCTGCCGATACCAACGTAGCAGGTACAGCAACCACTCAGGATAACTCCAGCTTCCAGCAACAACAGAATGATGTCTTGGATAATGGTTCGCTGAATGCAGGCGCTGATAATGGGCTGTTGGCGCAACAAGCGGCCGAGCGTCAAACCGCTTTGCTCAACACGACTTATGGCCCTAACGCCAACGATGGTGGTGAACAGACCTCTAGTGGCGGCATTCTGAGCCTGGCTGCCTAGTCAACCACGTTACTCAATCCATCAATAAAAAAATGGGGGCTTAGGCCCCCATTTTTTATTCGCTGGCGAAAGCCTCACACAGCATGCTGAGTAGCGCCCCTAACATGGGCACCAGTTCTTCTTTGTCGAATGGCGCTTCTTCATCGGTGGCGGCGATAATAAAGGCTATCAGCACCTTCTCGATATCCTGGCGGTAATTCATCCAGTGCTCAGCCTCGGCATCGCCTATGAGCTGATACTTGTGATTACCTGATTCAATAATCTCGGCCAGTTCTTCATTTTCCAGCTCAGCAAATAGTGAACGGGCAATGGTGATGGCCGCAGCCTTGTAATCTGGCTCTATGCTTCATCGCCCAGCGGTAGCGTCAAATAGGTATACACGAGCATGGCAAAGGCCTGATATACCGCCAGCATGTCGAAGTTTTCCACGCGCTCATCCGCGGGTGAGCGCCCGGCTTCCTTGATGGCTCTGAAGGTGATGTAACAGGCCAAGTAAGTAGCGGCTTCCAGCGCGTCATAATCTTCCAGATTGGTGCTGGGGGTCTCCCCTGCTGCATCGCGTGCTTCGTTCAGGCAAAGCGCGTAGCTCAGGCTCAGTCTTTGCGAATAAGTCATGTCCATATCGTTCCTCTGCTGTCTTCTGATATTTGTGTTGTTAGCGGCCGCTGATTCAGCTGGCAGTTAATCTTCTGGCTTGGTCTTAATTTTCTGGCTAAATTTTGCTCCGGGCTTAGCTTTATCCAGCATCAGGCAATTTCAGGCAGTGCCTCTAGCTGGTCTTGCAGCTCCAGCCAGCGCATTTCGGCAGTTTCCAGTTGCTGCTCCAGCTCCAGCTGACGGCTTTGCAGTTTGAGTAACTGGCTGTTATCAGCTTGCTGGTATAGCTCGGGCGCGGCGAGTGCGGTTTCTATCTGGGTTTTCTCTGGCTGCCAGGTGGCCATTTTCTTTTCCAGTTGCTCTATTTCTTTCAGCAAGGGTTTGCGCTCCTGCAATCTGGCATGGCGCTCGGCTTTGCCCTGGGCCTTTACACTAGGCGTGGCCACAGGTTTTTCTGCCTTGTCGTTGGCTTTATCCCGCAGTCGTTGTTCGTTCAGCCACTCGCGGTAGTCTTCCAGATCGCCATCAAACAGCTCAACCTTGCCATCAGCCACCAGTAAAAAGCGGTCGCAAGTCGCGCGTAGCAAGGAGCGGTCGTGTGAAACCAATACCATGCCACCCTCGTAATCCTGCAAGGCCAGGGTCAGCGCATGGCGCATTTCCAGATCCAGATGGTTGGTGGGTTCATCCAGCAGCAAGAGGTTGGGCCGTTGCCAGATCAGCAAGGCTAGCGCCAGCCGTGATTTCTCGCCCCCGGAAAAAGCACCGCTGGCACTGGTGGCCATATCGCCACGGAAATCGAAACCACCTAGGAAATTCCTGTGCTCTTGCTCGCGGGTTTGCGGGTCCAGGCGCAGCATGTGCTGCAAGGGCGATTCATCTGGACGTAACTGCTCTAGCTGGTGCTGGGCAAAATATCCCAGGCTTAAATCCTTGCCCGTGACCATATCGCCTTTTAATGGCGGCATTTCCCCCGCCAGCAGCTTGATCAGCGTGGATTTACCCGCACCGTTACGCCCGAGCAGGCCCACGCGTTCACCGGGTCGCAGGGTTAGCATAATGCGCTGCAGAATGGGCTGCGCTGGCTGATAGCCTGCATCAGCCTGATCCAGAACCAGCAATGGATCGGGTGCTGCCAGCGGCTTACGGAAGCTGAAGCTGAATGGGCTATCCACATGGGCAGCACTGATCATCTCCATGCGCTCCAGTGCCTTGATGCGGCTTTGCGCCTGCCTGGCCTTGGTGGCCTTGGCTCGGAAGCGGTCTATATAGCTTTGCAGATGCGCCACCTCACGTTGCTGACGCTCAAAGCTGGATTGCTGTTGCGCCAGGCGCTCGGCACGCTGGCGCTCAAAATCAGAATAAGCGCCACGATACAGCGTCAGGCGTTGTTGTTCGATATGGGCAATGTGGTTAACGATGGCATCAAGAAAATCTCTGTCATGCGAAATCAGCAGCAAAGTGCCACGGTATTCCTTGAGCCAGTTTTCCAGCCAGATCACCGCATCCAGATCCAGGTGATTGGTAGGCTCATCCAGCAGCAGCAAGTCAGACCTGCACATCAGCGCGCGGGCAAGATTAAGCCGCACGCGCCAACCACCAGAGAAATCCGACACCGGGCGTTGCAGGTCAGTCTGGCTAAACCCCAGGCCATGCAATAACTCGGCGGCGCGCGCACGCGCAGAATAGCCATCAATCTCGCCCAGACGCGCATAAAGCTCGCCCACGCGTTCTCCCTGCTCCAGTGCTTCAGCCTCACGCAGCGCGGCTTCCACCTGCCGTAGTTCCACATCGCCATCCAGGGTAAATTCAATCGCCGCATCCGGTAGCGCCGGGGTATCTTGCGCCACATGGGCTATGGTCCAGTGCGGCGGAATATCCAGGTCACCACCCTCAGGGTGCAGTTCGCCACGCAACATGGCAAACACACTGGATTTTCCGGCGCCGTTGGCCCCGGTGAGGCCCACCTTGTGGCCGGGATGCAACTGGAAGCTGGCTTCTTCTACCAGGCATTTAATACCACGGTATAGCTTGATGTTTTTTAACTGGATCAATGCAATCTACTCGACAAAAGGCAACTCAGGCATGGGCAACTACTGTGTAAACACCGTCGCAGTATTTTGCAAATACTTACCATGCGCTGGATAGGAAAAGTCGCTATTGTAAGCCATCATGCCGGACTAGAGCCTAAAGCGTTGACCTACTGGCCTGCCAATGAAATACTCTAGGCTGAATTAACTGTCTGCCTCCCCGGAATACAAGCTCTGCGTGTGTCACATACCACGTCAGAGCGCTGCCCAAGATGATGTCTTAAATAACAATATGGTCAAAAAGTCCCTGCTCTGGTGCTACCGAGCCACGCTTGCTGCGCTCTGGTTTGTCATCATTGCCTTTTCTCTGCTGGTGCTGAGCTTGCGTTACCTGATTTTGCCTAACGTCGGCGAATATAAGGAGCGCCTGGCCAGCGAAGTCAGCAAGGCACTGGGCCAGCCAGTGACCATCGCCGCCATACACGCCAGCTGGAATGGCCTCAACCCGCACTTAAGCCTGCGCAATATTGACATTTATGACCAAGAGCAGCGCGTAGCGCTTTCGCTCAAGCATATTGAAGCCAGCCTGTCGTGGCTGAGCATTCCCTTGCTGGAGCCACGCCTCAGCACCTTGACCATACACGAGCCTGCACTGACCATACGCCGCGAAGCCGATGGCGTGCTCTATATCGCGGGCATCCCCACCAATGGCCCCTCACGCCCGGCTTTTGCCAACTGGCTGCTGCATCAATCCAGAATAGATGTGCGCAATGCCAGCATTGTCTGGCAGGACGATCTGCGTCAGGCACCGCCACTCAGTCTGGATCACCTCAATCTGCTGATAGAAAGCCCGGCCTGGCAGAGCCTGGTCGGCCATCACCGCTTTGGCTTGCAAGCCAAACCTTCGGCTGGTGCCTCTGGCTTAATCGATGTGCGTGGCAATCTCTATGGCAAGGATATCGCCACCCCTGAGGCCTGGCGTGGCACCATTTACGCTCACGCAGACGGCACTGATATCGCCGCCTGGCGCCAATGGCTGCCGCAAGTAGGTGGCATACAGCAAGGCTATGGCGCTGCCAGGCTGTGGCTGGATTTTGTCGATGGCAAGGCCGACAAGCTCACCAGCGACCTGATTCTCTACAAGGTCGTCAGCAAAGTCATCAAGGATCAAGCCGCAGTCAGGCTAGACCGCCTATCTGGGCGCTTTACCTGGAAGCATCATGAGCACGGTCAGGAACTGCTGGCAGAAAACCTCAAGCTTTCCACACCCGATGGCCTGGATATGCAAAGCGGCAAAGTGGCCTTGCTGGAAGATAACGCAGGCAAGAAGCCGAGCTTGAAAGGCGAAGTTCAGCTTGATGAAGTGGCGCTGCAATCTGCACATGCCTTGGCGAATTACCTGCCCCTGCCAGACAAGCTCAAGCAAACCCTGGCGGCCTTGCAGCCCGAGGGCACACTGCGCAAGCTCAAGCTGGAATGGCTGAGTCAGGGTGCCTTGGATAGCTTCCCGCAGACCTACAGTCTGCAAACCCAGTTTGATCAGCTAGGCATGCAAGCCTATCAGGGCATCCCTGGCTTCAATCGCATCAACGGCACAATCAGCGCCGATGAGGACGGTGGCAGCTTGAGCCTAAACGCGCGTAATGCTGATCTGGATTTCGCTGGCATATTGCGCTGGCCGCTGCCGGACAACAAGCTGGCAGGCCAGGTCAAATGGCAAAACAAACAGGGCAAGCCGCAAATCCGCATCAGCAACCTGACCATCGCCAACCCGCATCTGGCTGGCGCCATCAATGGCAGTTTTGTGCATAACCACATCAAGGGTGGCTTGCTGGAAGTGGCAGCCAAGTTCACGCGCGTGGATGGCAAATATGCCAAGTTCTATTACCCCCTGGTGATGGGGCAGCAAACCATGAGCTGGCTGGATAACTCCATACTTGCAGGCAAGAGCGATAGCGTCAGTGTCATGGTCAAGGGCAATCTGCATGACTTCCCCTTTGACGGCAATAAAAACGGCCTGTTCCAGGTCAAGGCGCGCATTCATGACGGCGAGCTGCAATTTGCCCCCAGCTGGCCCAAGATAGACAAGATAGGCCTAGACATGCTGTTTGAAGGTAACCGCATGGAACTCAACGCCAATCAGGGTGTGACCCTGGGCACGCAGGTGATCAAGGCCAAGGTAGCCATACCCAACCTGGCCTCGCATCAGCCCGTACTGACGGTTGCTGCTGAAGGGCAAGGGTCAGTGCAGAATGGCGTGCAGTATCTCAACAATAGCCCACTGGTTGATATTACTGGTGGCTTCACCCGTGGCCTGCAAGCCAGCGGCACTGGCAAGCTGGCGCTGGATTTGCTGATTCCGCTGCATGACGTCAACACCACCAAGGTCAAGGGCAGTTACACCGTCAGCAACGGCAGCATCAGCAGCGCAGACGTCCCTGAGTTGACACGCATCAATGGCAAGCTGGAGTTCACTGAAACGCAGTTCCGCGGCCAGAACCTGGGCACCTGGTCTATGGCGGCCCAGCGCAGGTTAGCCTCATGAGCGCCAAGGATGGCAGCGTACGCATTGCGGCGCGTGGCCGTGTCAGTGATAACGGTTTGCGCACCGGACTGGGCACCGCTTATCTTGACCGCGTTTTTGGCAGCACAGACTGGAACGGCGATATCAATGTCAGCAAGAACGGCGTGGATTTCAGCATACGCTCCAGCCTGGTGGGCATGGCCTCCAGCCTGCCCTACCCGCTCAACAAGGCGGCGGATGAATCCATACCGCTCAAGGTAGAAAAGAAACAGAGCGCAGGCAGCCAGCAAGAGAACATCAGCGTCAACTATGGCAACCAGTTGTCAGCACGCATCTTGCGCAACAAAAACAATGGCGGCGAGTGGCAGATTGAGCGTGGCAATATTGCCTTTAACAGCGCAGCCACTCTGCCCACCCAGCCAGGCTTGACCGTGCAGGGCAATCTTGATCATCTGGATGTAGATGAATGGCGTGCGCTTTCCGCAGACAGTAACGGCAATGGCAATGGCTCTGAGAGCAATGCTGGCAAAAACAGCAGCCTGGATGTACGCAAGCTGGATTTGGCTATCACCAAACTGGATGTGTTTGACCGCCGCATCAACGACCTCAAGCTCAATGCCAACGCTATCAAGGATGGCTGGCAGATGAAGGTGGACAGCCAGGAAATGAGCGGGGATATCCAGTGGCTAAGCCAGGGCAATGGCAAAGTGCTGGCCAGACTCAAGCGCCTGCGCTCGCCATCCGCTACCCCGGACACCGCCACCTTGCGCACCCAGGGCAAGTTCAGCCAGCAAGGTAGTGTCACCGAATATCCTTCACTGGATATCGTGGCCGAGAATTTCGAGCACGGTAAAAAACAGCTGGGCAGGCTGGAATTACTTGCCAGTGAACAGAACGATGACTGGAGCATAGAAAAACTACGCATCATCACGCCAGAAAGTGAAATTCATGCCGATGGCGAATGGCACAACTGGAAACGTGCGCCTAATACCCGCCTCAACATCAACTGGAAAATCAATAACCTGGGCCAGACCCTGGAGCGCTTTGGTTACCCCAATACTATCAAGGGCGGCAATGCTACTTTTGCGGGCCAGCTCAAATGGCCGGGTAGCCCGCATGAGTTTGAGACCACGCTGCTGAGTGGCAATCTGCACCTGGATGCACGCAAGGGCCAGATTCTCAAGATTCAGCCCGGCGTGGGCCGCCTGTTCAGCGTGCTGACCCTGCAAAACCTGCCACGCCGCCTGACCTTTGATTTCCGTGATGTGTTCAGCAGTGGCTTTGCCTTTGACAAGATCAGCGCCAATATCCGCATTGATAACGGCATTATGCGCAGCGATGATTTCCGCCTGGAAGGCCCGACTGCACTCGTAGAAATGACAGGCCAGACCAATCTGCAGGAAGAAACCCAGCAGCTCAAGGTCAAGGTGACACCCTATATCAGCGATAGCCTGTCGATTGCGGCACTGGCCGGAGGCCCGGTGGTAGGGGCAGCCACATATCTGGCGCAGAAACTGCTCAAGGACCCGCTCAACCAGTTTGCTTCCTCGGAATATGAATTCATAGGCACCTGGGATAATCCGGTTGAGGTCAAAGGCGGCAGCAAGCGCGATAACGCCAACCCTGCGCCTTTGCCTCTAGGTCGTTAAATTTCTCGTTAACTAGGTCATTAAATCGTAGTGAAGTATGGCACTAAGCCAAGTCGGGCTTAATTCACTACTCCTGGGCAAGCCAGAGGTTTAATATTCTCCTACTAAGCGCAGGCTGTGCGAGCACAACTGCAATAAAGCGGCGGCATAATCTACTCTCTGTCTGGATTTAATATCATGGCCATCAAATCACGCGATAAAGTCAGCAAGAACAAAAACAACAAGCAATCCATCCCTGGCATCAACCGCATTGCGGCGATCCAGATGGCGTCTGGCCCTTATGTCGCGGCCAACCTCAGCGAGGCCGAAAGACTGATAGAGATTGCCGTCAATCAGGGTGCCAAGCTGATTGCCCTGCCGGAATACTTTGCCATCATGGGCTTGAAAGACACCGACAAAGTGGCAGCGCGCGAGAAGGAAGGCAGTGGCCCTATCCAGCGCTTTCTCTCCAAGACCGCCAAAAAGCATGAGGTTTGGCTGATTGGTGGCTCAGTGCCACTGGAGTGTGACAACCCGGACAAAGTACGCAACGCCTGTTTGGTGTATGACGACAAGGGCAAGCAGGTCGCGCGTTATGACAAAGTTCATCTATTCGGCTTTGACCAAGGCAATGAGCATTATCAGGAAAAGAAAACCATAGAGCCCGGCGATGCGGTGGTCACGCTGGATACACCATTCGGCAGACTCGGGCTTTCCATCTGCTATGACCTGCGCTTCCCGGAACTTTACCGCGCCATGAGTGGCGTAGACATCATTGCCGTCCCTTCGGCCTTTACTGAGACCACAGGCAAGGCGCACTGGGAAACCCTGATACGCGCCCGTGCGATTGAAAACCTGTGTTATGTGCTGGCGCCAGCCCAGGGCGGTTACCATGCCTCTGGCCGTGAAACCCATGGCAACAGCATGATAGTCGACCCCTGGGGCGTGATTCAGGATAGATTGTCGCGCGGTTCCGGCGTGGTGATTTCCTCCATCAATACCGCCTATCTGCAAAGCCTGCGCAAAAGCCTGCCTGCGCTCAAGCACCGCAAGCTTTAAACGTGGGTCTGGGCTTTTAAAGCCGAAATTCAACCCCATACTATTCAGACAAGGCTGGGCAATGTAAGCGCATAAGCGCTTGCCCCCAGCTTTCAGTTACGTTCTTCAGACACCTTGTTCCTACACCCCTGATGCCTGGTCGGGCTTTCTAAAGCTGTGGAAATTAAGGAAAATACGTAGCGGTTGCTATGAATGTGGCTGCTATGATGAAACCATCTGCTTGAAATAAAGACATATCACTATGAAACCTGATGCCTTGCCCACTGCCTCCAGCCCTGCCACTGCTTCCCACTTCAGCACTGCCACCGAGACCCTGCTAGCCCCTGCTGGCCTGGATGTAGGCCAGGTGCAAAGCGTGATCGGCAGCATCATGTCGCATCAGGTGGATTATGCTGACCTCTACTTTCAATACAGCCGTGCCGAAAGCTGGGGGCTGGAAGAAGGTCAGGTCAAGTCGGGCAATTTCAGCATAGATCAAGGGGTAGGCGTACGCGCAGTGAGTGGTGAAAAAACCGCCTTTGCCTACTCTGACGACATCACCCTGCCAGCGCTGCAACAGGCTTCTGCCGCAGCGCGTGCCATTGCAGCACTCGGTGAGGAAAAAAGCGGCCAGGCCGTGCAGCGCGTCAACGCACCACAACTCTACTTGCCGCAAGACCCGATTGCCTCGCTCAGCGCCGAAGCCAAGGTCAAGCTACTGGAGCGGCTGGAAATGTTTGCACGCAAGCAAGACCCGCGCGTGACCCAGGTGATGGCATCGATTGCTGGTGAATATGAAGTAATGATGGTGGCACGCCATGATGGCGTGATGGCCGCTGACGTGCGCCCACTGGTGAGATTATCCATACAGGTGATTGCCGAGCATAACGGCAGGCGCGAACAAGGCTCTGCGGGTGGCGGTGGCCGTTTTGACTACAGCTACTTCACCGACGAAGTCTTGCAGGATTACGCACAAAAAGCCGTGCACCAGGCCTTGGTCAATCTGGAAGCCAGACCTGCCCCTGCAGGCAGCATGACCGTGGTGCTGGGCGCAGGCTGGCCTGGCATTCTGCTGCACGAAGCCATAGGCCATGGCCTGGAAGGTGATTTCAACCGCAAGGGCAGCTCGGCCTTCAGCAATGCCATAGGCCAGCAGGTGGCGGCCAAGGGCCTGACCGTGGTTGATGACGGCACCATCAGCAATCGCCGTGGCTCATTGAATATTGATGATGAAGGCAACCCTACCCAGCGCACCGTGCTGATTGAAGATGGCATCTTGCGCGGCTACCTGCAAGATAGCCTCAACGCCCGTCTTATGAACATGGCCTTGACTGGCAATGCCAGACGCGAATCTTATGCGCATATCCCCATGCCCCGCATGACCAATACCTACATGCTGAATGGCGATATGCACCCTGAAGAAATCATCAAATCGGTCAAGCGTGGTTTGTATGCGGCCAACTTTGGTGGGGGCCAGGTAGACATTACCAGCGGCAAGTTTGTGTTTTCTGCCGCCGAGGCCTGGATGATTGAAGATGGCAAGCTGGCCTACCCGGTCAAGGGTGCCACCTTGATAGGCAACGGCCCTGACGTGTTGACGCGGGTTTCCATGATAGGCAATGACATGGCGCTGGACAGCGGCGTGGGCACCTGTGGCAAGGAAGGCCAGAGTGTTCCTGTAGGCGTAGGCCAGCCAACCTTGCGCATTGACGGCTTGACGGTAGGTGGAACCGTTTAATAATATGGTGTTCAAAGGTTACAGCCTTTGAACACCCTCAATCGCAGCATGGAAGTCCCTAACCGAAAGGAACCGAAATGGCTACACCCAAAAGCACGACTGCAAAAACCCCCGCAAGCCCCAAAACCACAGCCTCTAAAGCCGTCACCGCAAAAGCAGTAGCAAAACCTGCCGCCGCAAAAAAAACCACCACCGCCACCAGTAAAAAAGCCAGCACCAGCAAGGCCAAGCTAGGCGATGGCCTCAGCAAGACCAGCACCAAAATCAGCCCGGAAGAACGTTATCGCATGGTAGAAGTGGCAGCGTATTTCCTGGCAGAACGTAATGGTTTTGCCGGCAGCCCGGTTGAATACTGGAGCACCGCCGAAGCCCAGATCAGTAAATTACTGGGCAAATAAGACCGTAAGCAATATCTCCCCAGCAGCAGATAAATCTCCAGCAGCCATTTGACGCTGATCACGTGTTCCCGGGATGACTGTTAACAGGCATCCCGGGCGCATGTTTCCTATGTCTAGATATCTGTCTAGATATCAGATTAAATCTCACAAACCCCTCTGCTGTTTGATTGCCACTCTCTCACTAACCCTAGTCATGCCTAGCCCCGTCGGGCGGGTACACCTATAGGCTATAATAAGCCGCTTAATCAACCGTACTCATAAGCACATGCAGTTTTCCCTTGTCATCCCCGCCGCAGGCCATAGCGCAAAAATCAAACCCATGGCAGCAGGTGCCGATAGCCTGGCCCTGGCCGAGTTGGCCAGCCAGCGCGTGGAACAAGGCGCCAAAGCGCCTTTGGTGGTGATTACCGCCAGTGCCTTTGATGCACAGCGCCTGCTGGAAGAAATACCCTGGTATGCCCCCAAGTTGCGGGTGTTTTTGCTGCCAGATTGGGAAACCCTGCCTTATGACCACTTCTCGCCGCACCCTGACCTGATTTCCGAGCGCTTGGCGACTCTGTACCAGATCAGCCAGAACAGCTGCGACATTGTGCTGGTGCCCGCCTCCACCGCCTTGATCCGCCTGCCACCCCATGCCTATCTTTCAGCGCATACATTTATGCTGAAAAAAGGCCAGAAGCTGGATACCGATGTGTTGCGCACGCAATGCAGCAATGCGGGTTACCACCATGTGAGCCAGGTGGTGAGTCCGGGTGAATTCAGCGTGCGTGGCGGCCTGATCGATTTATTCCCCATGGGTAGCGCGCTGCCTTACCGCATTGATATGTTCGATGACGAAATCGAGACCATACGTACTTTCGATGTCGATACCCAGCGCAGCCTGTACCCGGTGCCGGAAATCCGTTTATTGCCCGCACGCGAGTTTCCGCTCGATGAAAACGGCATTGCGCGCTTCCGGCAGAATTTCCGTGAGACCTTTGAGGGTGACCCCTCCCGCAGCCGCATCTACAAAGATATCAGCAAGGGTTTGGCCAGCGGAGGCATAGAGTGGTACCTGCCCTTGTTCTTCGAGCAAACCGCCACCCTGCTGGATTATGTACCCAAGGATGCCCTGCTCTGTCTGCATGGCAATCTGGATAACGCCGCCCAAGCCTTTTGGCATGATGCCCAGGCACGTTATCGCCAACTGGCGCACGACCCCGAGCGCCCCATACTCAAGCCCGATGCGCTGCTGATCAAGGCTGAGGATTTCTTTGCCCAGAGCCATGCCTGGGGCCGCTTGCAGCTAAGTCTGGATAGCGAGAAAAAACTGCCCGCCCTGGACATAGAACGCCGCGCCGAGCAGCCGCTGCATAAGCTCAAGGACTATATCCGCCGCTTCAAGGGCCGCATTCTGATTGCGGCTGAAAGCCTGGGCCGCCGCGAAACCATGGCGCAGCTGTTTGCCGAGCATGGTGTGGAGTATGAAACCTCTGAAGACTGGACTGCCTTCCAGGCCAGCGACAGCCATGTGATGCTGGGCACCAGCCCGCTGCATGGCGGCTTTGTACTGGGAGGTAGTAAAGCCAGTGATATCGCCGTGGTCACCGAGGCAGAACTCTATGCCAACACCGTGCGCCAGCAACGCCGCCGTGACAAGGAAAAACAACGTAATACCGAGGGCATGCTCAAGGACCTTTCCGAGCTGCGCGAGCATGACCCGGTGGTGCATGAACAGCATGGCGTAGGCCGTTACCGTGGTTTGGTGAATATTGATTTTGGTGAGGGCGAAACCGAGTTTCTGCTGCTGGAATATGCTGGCGACGATAAGCTGTATGTGCCAGTTTCCCAGTTGTTCCTGATCTCCCGCTATTCGGGCGGCCCGCCAGAATCCGCACCGCTACACCGCCTGGGCAGCGGCCATTGGGAAAAAGCCAAGAAAAAAGCCCTTAAGCAAGTGCGTGACACCGCAGCTGAGTTGCTTAATCTGTATGCCCAGCGCGCAGCGCGCCGTGGCCATGCCTTCACGCTGGGCCTGCATGATTATGAAGCCTTTGCCGAAGGCTTCCCTTTCGAGGAAACCACAGATCAATTGGCGGCGATTGAGGCCGTCATCAGCGATATGCAGTCTGGCCGCCCCATGGATAGGCTGGTTTGCGGCGATGTTGGCTTTGGCAAAACCGAAGTGGCCTTGCGCGCCGCCTTTGTTGCGGTCATGGGTGGCCGTCAGGTGGCGGTGCTGGTGCCCACCACGCTACTGGCAGAACAACATTTCAATAACTTCAGTGACCGCTTTGCCGATTGGCCAGTGAAGATTGCGGAAATCTCGCGCTTCCGTACCGCCAAGGAGCAAACCCAGGCGCTTAAGGGCCTGGAAGATGGCAGCATAGATATCGTCATCGGCACCCATAGGCTGATACAGAAAGACATACGCTTTAAAAACTTGGGCCTGGTGATTCTGGACGAAGAACACCGCTTTGGCGTCAGACAGAAAGAACAGCTCAAGGCCATGCGCGCCGAGGTGGATGTGCTGACACTGACAGCCACCCCGATACCACGGACTTTATCCATGGCCATGGAAGGCCTGCGTGAGTTCTCGGTGATTGCGACGCCGCCGCAGAAACGTCTGGCGATCAAGACCTTTGCCACTGCGTATTCCGAAGGCATTATCCGTGAAGCCGCCATGCGTGAATTCAAGCGCGGCGGTCAAGTGTATTTCCTGCATAACGAGGTGGATACCATCTTTGTCATGAAGGAAAAACTGGAGCGCATTCTGCCAGAAGCGCGCATAGGCATTGCCCACGGTCAGCTACGCGAGCGCGAGCTGGAGCATGTGATGCGAGACTTCTACCAGCAGCGTTTCAACCTGCTGCTGTGTACCACCATCATTGAAACTGGCATCGATGTGCCCACCGCCAACACCATCATCATGAACCGCGCCGATATGTTTGGCCTGGCACAGCTACACCAGCTGCGTGGCCGTGTGGGGCGCTCGCACCATCAGGCCTATGCCTATCTGCTCACCGACCCAGACCGCAACATCACACCGCAGGCGCAAAAACGTCTGGACGCGATTCAATTGCTGGAAGATCTGGGCGCAGGCTTCCACCTGGCCATGCATGATCTGGAAATCCGTGGCGCTGGTGAATTACTCGGCGATAGCCAGAGTGGCGAAATGCAGGAGATTGGCTTTACCCTCTACTCTGAAATGCTCAACCATGCAGTGAAGCAACTCAAGGCGGGCAAGGAGCCGGATTTATCCGCGCCACTGGGGGTGACAACCGAGATCAACCTTCATATGCCTGCCTTATTGCCCAACGATTATTGCCCGGATGTGCATGAGCGTCTGGTGCTGTACAAGCGCCTGGCCAATTGCAGTGACGACGATGCGCTGGACAATATGCAGGAAGAATTGATAGACCGCTTTGGCCTGCTGCCGGAACAAGGCGAGGTGTTGATGGCCTGCCACCGCTTGCGCATTGCCGCCAAGTCTATGGGCATCAATAAAATCGATGCCAGCGATTCGGCCATACAACTGCACTTTGCTGCCAATTCCGAGCTGGACCCAACCAAGCTCATCAGCCTGCTGCAACGCGATAGACGCTGCCGCATGAACGGGCCGGACAAGCTGAGGATCACGGTACAATACCCCGGCATTGCGCAACGCACAGACTTTATAAAAACATTATTGAGGGAGTTGGCCTGACATGCTGGAAAAACTGATTGCGGCAGTCGCCGCCTGGATCATGGGGGTAATTTCCACCCTGGGCTATGGCGGCATTGTGCTGTTGATGGCGATAGAGTCCGCCTGTATTCCCCTGCCCTCGGAAATCATCATGCCGTTTGCTGGTTTTTTGGTGTTCAAGGGCGAGCTGAGCTTATGGGGCGTGGCCTTGGCAGGCGCTTTTGGCTGCGTGGTCGGCTCCATCCCGGCTTATTACCTGGGTATGATAGGTGGCCGCCCCTTGGTAGAAAAATACGGCAAATGGGTTTTGATCTCGCATCATGACCTGCAACTGGCAGACCGCTGGTTCGATAAGCATGGCGAAATCACCATCTTCATAGGCCGTTTGCTGCCTGCCGTGCGTACCTTTATCGCCTTCCCCGCAGGGGTAGCCCGCATGCACATGGGCAAATTCATAGGCTATACCTTTGTTGGTTCGCTGATCTGGTGCTATTTGCTGGCCTATGCTGGCATGAAGTTCGGCCAGCACTGGAAAGAGCTGGAAGTATATTTCCACGAATTCCATATCGTACTGGTGGTGATAGGCGTGATATTCGCCATCTGGTATGTACGCCGCCACTTCAAGGCAGTGCGCCGCGCCAATCATCTTTAACAATATTTGCTAACACCAGAGCCATGCCTATCCAGCATTTGGATGGCATGGCTCTTTTTCCATCAGCCCTGGC
The DNA here is from genome assembly GCF_000617925.1 of Methylobacillus glycogenes JCM 2850. Lineage (GTDB taxonomy): Bacteria > Pseudomonadota > Gammaproteobacteria > Burkholderiales > Methylophilaceae > Methylobacillus > Methylobacillus glycogenes. Next base: position 1,974 of record NZ_BAMT01000012.1, on the reverse strand, counting down.
CTTGGATAACGGCGCTTAATGCCGGGCCAGAATGAGGGATAAGAATGTCGGACCAGAATGTCGGAATAGTGACAAGAGATGTCAGAATTTTGATGGATGTGTGGAAATTTTGTCACTCTGGCCTGGCCATGCCAGGCCTATGCCATGCCAAAGTGGCAAATAACGCCTTGCCATAGACAAAAAAATCATCTGTAAGTATTTGATAAATAATTATTTCACCAAAACCCTCACACCACTGGCACGCCAGAGCCAACAGTTGGTATATGGGTTGCTTATAGTTAGGCAACAGCAGTTAAACAGCAATAAACCTCTTAAAGAAAGCAAAGCGATGAAATTGAAATTCGGTTTGATGGCAATCCTGGCAGTGCTCTCCGCTCCCGCAGCAGCTGGCACCATTGACCTCGGCGTGGCAAGCAATTACAACGCTTTCATCTTTAACGACTTCAGTACCTACGGCAACTCCATTGGTGGCGCGCTGGCCGTTGGCAACAATGCCTTCCTGCCCAGCAACAGCATCGCCAATGGCAGCCACAACCAATACGGCCTGGTAGTTGGCGGCGACCTCAATGTACCCTGGGGTGGTGGCAGCCTCAACGGCAATGCTGGATCGGTGGCAACAACAACGCCATCCCGCAATACACCATCTCCGGCCAAGTCGCGACAGCCAGCACCGCAGCAGCCCCGGTTGATTTTGCTGCTGCCAAGACCAGCCTGACCTCCTTGTCCAGCCAGTTGGCCAGCATCAGCGCCACTGGTAGCTATGCCGCACAAGATCAATGGAACCAGAACAGCAAAATCTTCACCGGCTCTGGTGCCAGTGTTGAATTCTTCTCGCTGAATGCAAACGATTTCTCCAGCTTCAACAATCTGTTCTTCAACAGCATTGCCGCAGGCACCACACTGGTGTTCAATGTGGCCGGTGACAATGCCAGCCTGGGTTGGCAGTGGCAATCGCTGGGCAGCAGCTACAACGTGCTGTTCAACTTCTATGAAGCCAGCAATGTCACACTGAACAGCTTGTCCATCAACGCCAACATCCTGGCGGTAGATGCCACCATTAACTCTGGTTCAGGCAACCTGTTTGGCACCGTCATCGCCAACAACTGGAACAACAGCGTGACCTTGGGCAACGGCACCTTTGCCGCCGCCAATAGCCCGCTGTTCAACACCGTGACGGCTGCTGTGCCAGAACCACATCACTACGCCCTGCTGCTGGCAGGCTTGATGGTCATCCTCGTGACTGCCAAGCGTCGTAGAAGGCTTTTGACCGCGAGGGTCTAACCATCTGAATCCCGGGGGGGATAGAGGAGGAGAAGGGCGTGGGGTTTTATTACCCACGCTTTTTTCCTTTCTGGCGCTTGGGTTTTTGCTAGAGCTGGGAGAGAGGGGTGAGAGTACATGGGTGACACATTGTTGCTCGGTGTATATGTGGCCTCGGGAGATTTAGTGGTCTTGACCTCTGCTGCCGGAGGCGAGAGGTTTGGTTTCGCCTTGTCGGGCGAGTGCCTTTCTTTTGCTTCGCCAAAAGAAAGATCACCAAAGAAAAGGCGACCCGGATATCCCCGCCCCGGCTTACAGCCGGGTAACCTGCGTTGCTCGCGTTTATCGGGGTCACGCTCAAACTCGCTGCGCTCAGACAGTCGCGCGCCCTGATCCGATAAAGCCTGCGCTACTCGGCGGGTCTAAACGGGAAGGAAAGTCAAAGACTCCGGATCAAGTAACGTAGCTGGTAAATAGCTTGGTTTGTTGTATCTGCAACACTGCATTAATGCCGAGTTCTCTATGGTTTCAAGTATGGCTGCTGGTACTTAACCCTGGCTTTTGAAGTTGTTCCCGTTGAGTGCGCCGAGTAGCGCAGCAGTTTCTGGATTAAGGGCTTGCGACTGTTTGAGCGTAAGCGAGTTTGAGCAAGACCCAGAAACTGGGAGCAACGCAGGTTGCCCGGCGTAGCCGGGACGCAGGAATCGGGTCGCC
>NZ_BAMT01000013.1 GCF_000617925.1 Methylobacillus glycogenes JCM 2850 | reverse complement strand
CCCTGCATATGATTTGGCAAAGTTTGTCTGGGCGACTTTAGATTGGAAAGAGAAAAACGAAGCTAAAATCGTTAAAAATTCCTGGGCTAGCACATATGAATCGTCAATCAATGAAGATAGATTCAATTTATATGTTGCAATACAAACAATAGCTGCAATTGCTTGGTGTGACAAAAACACTTCTGACGCATTAGATAATATTGAATTTAGAGCAAACGCTATAGAAACTTTACTTGATATCTATTAATTTTCTTAACAAAATTCCATGAAAATATTGCCGTAATAGTTTGTAGTACTCTGCTGCTGGCATCTGAAACACCCAGCTCATGACATGGCACTTCCCTCCCCCCAATGTGCTTCTTGCCTGCTTTTTTGACAACCTCATCCCCTTACCTTGGGCGAAACCAGGCTCAAAATATCCGTGATAAAAACCATCATGACAGGCTGTACAAACGTCTTGGCATAGAAAATGCTGACTCCAACGCTCTATGCACAACTTAGGCACCTTCGGCATTGTTTAAAAACAGCTGCCAGCAGATTTGACCCATGACATTTACATCATTCATATCCTTACCTGCACTCCTTCTCAGCACAAGCCTACTACTGAGCAATGTTGTCCATGCGGAACAAGCGATACTCCCCAAGCCAGCCCAATCATTCGATATCCCGCGCTATGTGCCAGGACAAACCACACCTGGCTACACGCCGTACACCTATACCCAGCAGCACAAGCTAAATCTTTTTATCTTTCAGCCAGTGCAATCTACCAGCACACCCAAGCCTGCCATACTGCTGTTCCACAGCGGCGGCTGGGTGCGTGGGCGTCCTGAGTGGCTATTTGGCTTGGCCAAGCAATTTGCAGAAGATGGCTTGGTGGCGATTCCTGTGCAATATCGCTTATCTGACGCTAACACCACACCCGCAGATGCACTCAATGATGCTTGTGAGGCTTTCCGCTGGGTGAGAGCGCATGCCGGCACGTTGAATATAGATGCCAGCCGTATTGCAGGCTGGGGGGCTTCTGCGGGCGGGCAACTGGTTGCGGCTACCGCTACGGCTGGTTGCCCTAGTGATATTGCAGGAGAAAATACTGCTGATGCTGCGGCCAATGCGCTGATTCTGGTATCAGCCAGTGTGGATACCGAGCAGTCTGCGCATTATTCCAGGCTGCTGGGGCCTGGTGCAGATGCATGGCGGTTTTCGCCCATCGCCCACATTCGCCAAGGCACACCCCCTACCCTGCATATTGCAGGTGCTGAAGATACGGTTGCGCCTGTCAGCACTGCCCAGCTTTACTGTGAAAAAGTCGTGGCAGCCCATGGGCATTGCCAAGCGATTGTCTATCCCGGCGTAGGGCATTTGCTCACGCGCAATTTGGTGGATCAGCGCAGCACCTTAGACCCAGACCCGGAGCTGGAGCTTGCTGCGTATGGAGAACAGAAAAAATTTCTACGTGATCTGGGTTATTTGCAGCCATGAGAGGTAAACCAGCCAGCAATCACAAATAGACAAATATAGTAAAATTACTATTAATTTTATCCTCTGCAATGGGATAATCCTCCCCGGCCCAGGCCTATAGCTGCCGCAACCGGGGAGCCTCCACACCCACGCTCCTCCTGACGGCATTCGATTATTTTTCATGCGAATGGAAGTTGAAGCGTATGCATATACATAACGCCAGGATTGCACTAGATATAGATAACACGCTGGCACCCTACTTGAATGTGGATATCAGCCTGGCGCTGATCGAGCCGTATCTGGAATTTCTTCAGCAAAGACTTGATGCCGCGACCTACCGCATCTACACCACCCAACAACAGCGACGGGATGGGCCGCATCATCATTTGACGGCAATTACCCCTCTTGAGTACCCCAAACTCTCTTTAGAACGCATCCAACCATATCTAGCTTATCCATTGCAGGTTGACCTGCTGGGGGTAGGCCATGTGGCCGAAGGCAGTAACGAAGTCTATTTCATCGTCTGCGAAAGCCGGGAAGTCCAGGCTATTCGTGCCAGCCTTGGGCTGCCAGCCGCTGATCTGCATATCACCTTGGGATTCAAGCAACATGATATTTTTGATCAAGCTAAAAATAGAAGCACCTTGTTATCTCCTTACACCGAGATTGAAAATCAAGCTTGATGCATAGCGATATTCATATCTAAATTCATATCTAAATTCATATCTAAATTCATATCTAAATTCATATCTAAATTCATATCTAAATTCATATTTGGACTCCTAACTCGCACGCAGACAGTAGATGCTGCTCCAGCACCAGCATCTTGCTGCGAGCGCAGCAAGTCTGTACAAAAATTAATCATCGGCATCAATCAGTTGCAGGACAAATCGCGCATCACCATGGCTTGAATTTTGCCTACATGTTGAGGGTCTCCATACCTGAAATAGATGATGATCAAATTCCTGCCCTTGTACCTGCTTAGCGCCTGTTGCCTGCTTTCCTGTGCGGCAAACATTGCAAGCCACACACCCGCATTGCCCTCAACTCACGATATTCGTTTATCCATCCTCAGCACCACAGACTTGCATGGCCATATTGAGGCCTTGCCTACGATTGCGGGCTATATCAACAATCTGCGCGCTGCCCGTGCGCAAGATGGCGGTGGCGTAGTAGTGCTGGATGGCGGGGATATGTTTCAGGGCGAGCTGGCTTCCAATCTCAATGAAGGGGCCACCGTGATAGAAGCTTACAACCAGATTGCTTACTCAGCGGTCACCGTGGGTAATCACGAATTTGATTTTGGTCCGCTAGGCCCGGCCGTTATTCCCAAAGCTGGAGACAACCCACGCGGCGCCTTGCATGCCAGAGCCAAGCAAGCCCACTTTCCTTTTCTCGCCGCAAACACCGTAGATAAGCACAGCGGCAAGACCTTGCTGCACCCGGACATCGTGCCCAGCACTATCATCAATGTGCAAGGCATACGGGTGGGCCTGGTAGGGGTAATGACGCTGGAAGCGACGCAGTCCATCCCTATTCCGGTGTTTGAGGGCCTGGCACTCACGCCGCTGGCGCAGGCCATCAATACGCAAGCAAGACTGCTGCGCGATAAAGCCCGTGCAGTACGTGCCCAAGGCGCCACGGTGGTCATTGCGGTGGCGCACGCTGGAGGCAGCTGCCAGCATTTTGATAATGCGGATGACCTCAGCTCTTGCGATCAGCAAGCAGAAATTTTTCAGGTAGCGCGGGCGCTTGAGCCTGGCTTGGTAGATGCCATTGTCGCCGGGCACACCCATCAAAAAGTCGCGCATCGCGTTAACGGCATCCCCATCATTCAAGCGGGGAAAAATGGCGAAACCCTCGCCAGGCTAGATTTGCTGGTGAACGCTGAGACTGCCAAGTGAGTGAGTCCCAATTGCACGCTCCAGTCACGCTATGCCTGAGCAATCAGGACAATCGCGCTTGCTCTGCCAGTGAATATGAAGGCCAGCCAGTCAAGGATGATGCCGCAGTGACCGCCATCGTCGCCCGCGCCCTACAAGCAGCAGAGCAACGCCGTAACAGCCTGGTGGGTGTTGAGTTGACCACACCCATACTGCGTGCCAAAGCTGCGAGGCAGGAATCTGCCCTGGCTAATCTGGTGGCAGACAGCATGCTGCTGGCCCGGCCCCAAGTAGATGTTGCCATTACCCATGCGGGCGGCCTGCGGGCAGATTTACCTGCGGGGCCACTACGCTATGGCGCATTGTATGAAGCTTATCCACGAGATAGCACGTTTGCGATAGCCAGATTGACGGCAGAAGAATTGCAAAACGCCATCGCCAAAAACCTGCGCGGGCCCAAAGGCCTGTTGATCTCGGTATCCGGCATCAAGGTCCAGGCGCAATGCAGCGGTGATCAATTGCAGATTGCGCTATTCCGGCCCAATGGCGAGACACAGGTTCAGCCTATCGCCAAAGATGAATCCTTGCTGGTAGCCACCAATACCTTGCTTGCTTTAAGTGCTGAAGGCCCATTCCCACAGATTGCCTGGCAGATTGAAGATGATCCGCCGATCCGCGAAGCCATTCTCAAGGTGTTGCAGCAACGCGGTTGGCAGCCTCAGTGGGCAGGATGGCGCATTGCTAGATGACAATCACCCGAGAATCAGCTGGCCCCATGCTCCTGCCCCTTGCTTGCCAGCAAGAAACACGTAAAGACATGATGGCTGCGGCTCAGGGGCTGGCCTGGTGCAACACCAAGCCCTGCCCCTGCAGCAAGACTTTGACGCTGCTGAAACCTGCTGCATGTAATGCGGCTTTTTGCTCGCTGACGGTCATGTATAACTCGGTGTTGCCCATGCCACCCTCGCCCGCATAATGATCACAGACATAGTAATGCCCATGCGGCTGAAGAATGGCTTTGACCTGGCGGTGCAGCGCTACGGCATGGGCTTTGTGTCTGAGTTCATGCACTGCCTGCAGCGTCACCACGCAATCAATTTTGGGTAAATCCAGCGTCCAGTCTGCCTGCTTGAAACTGCGCTGTACAAAATTGACCCGCGCACTCGCCTGCCCCAGACGCTGTTTTGCCAGTTGATGCATGGCCGCAGAAAAATCCAGCGCTACATAGTGGCTGCTGGGAAAAGCCTGCAACAAGGCTTGCGCCAGAAACCCCGGCCCAGAACCCAGCTCCAATATGCGCACAGGGGCAGAAACGCCGCGTTGATTGGCCGCTCCATGCTCGACCCCAATCCCAGCTCCACTCAAGGCTGCAAGCTCATGGCCGTGATCACCCGCAAAATCGCTGGCTATGGCATCGACAAAAGCCTGAAAGAATTTGCTGCGCCAGGGGCGTTTAACCATGGCAGATTCTGCCAGGCGCTGGCATGCGCCATCAGGCGCAAATCAATCGGGCTGGGGATATCAATCACCATCAACCTGCCTCATACCGATAAACCACGATCACCAACAATATGCACGTAGACCTCCTCCAGGCTGGGCCTGCTGGTTTGTATGGAAGTTACACCATGCCCCACCAGATGCTGCAATATCTGCCTGGCCTCGCCCGCGCCTTGCACCTCAATGCGGTATTGCGAATTGGGGCGGCTAATGGCCGTGAAGCGGCTGTCCAGCTTGGCCGCCAGCGCATGAAAAGTCTCTTCACTCGCCTCAAAATCCACCCATTCATGCTGCCCCAGCAACCGTGACAACGTCTGCGGCGTTTCCACTGCCAGCAGTCTGCCCTTGTCTATCAGGCTAACCCGGTCACATACCGCTTCGGCCTCCGCCATATCATGCGTTGCCAATAATATGGTCTTGCCCTCGGCCTTGAGCTCGGCAATCAATTTGCGGAAATCCCTTGCTGCCAGCGGGTCCATGCCCATGGTGGGCTCATCAAAAAACAGCACAGGGGCGTTGCCCACCAAAGCGCGTGCCAGGTGCAAACGCTGCTTCATGCCACGTGAATACCCCTCGGCCTTTTGATCGGCCTTGGCACTCAAGCCCACCCTTTCCAGCAGGGTATCCACACGTTTGCTACTCTCGCGATAAGGCACTTCATACAAGGCCGCCCAATATTCCAGGTTTTGTCTGGCACTCAGCTTGTTGTATATGCCACGGTCACCGCCCAGCAAAATGCCTATCAGGCGCGGACTTTCTTGGGCTGCTGCACCACATCATGGCCCAGAATACTCACCTGCCCGGCACTAGGCAGCAAGATGGTAGACAGCACCTTGACCAAAGTGGTCTTGCCCGCACCGTTTGGCCCCAGCAGGCCGTGTATCTCGCCAGCGCCTATCTGCAGGCTAATACCATCCAGACCCACCACCTCTTTCTGTTTGCCATGGCCTTTATAGACGCGGCGCAGTGCCTGTACATCAATTGCCAGCATTTCACAGCCTTTCTATTCAAATTGTATAGAGCCGTCAGCGCGGCCCGCATTGACCATATAGGTCATGATGGCAGCCCCCAGGCCCGCCCACAGCAGCGCAATCAAGCCTTCATAGCCAAGCTCAATGGCAATGCGCGTCACCTCAAGCTCGGCCATGGCGCTGCGCATGGCAATCAGGGCATGGGTGCTGGGCAGCAGCTTGATCAGCCAGCCCAGCGCTTCTGGCCAAAAACTGATGGGCACAGCTGCGCCGCAAAACGCGGCCAGCAGGCTGCCTGTGGAATTGAACACTACGCTACGCATAGAAGGCAGCCTGGCGACCAGGGCACCGAGGAAAAAGGCAAAGCCATAAGTACTTAAATTGGCCAGCACTATGCTGAGCAAGGCCAGGGCCAGTTGCAGCGCAGAAAACTTCAGGCCAAAAATCAAACTGTAGATCAACAACACCGCCACTGAGGTGGCAATGCCTTGCAGCATCCAGACAATGCTGCGCCCTATCACGGCAGGAATCAGGTTGGCTGGGGCAATCACCAGCAAGGGATAAGTGCCGTCCAGGCGATTCCAGGTGGTGGCCATCACTGCAAACAGCGCGCCTATGCAGCCGGAAATGATGATATTGCCTATTAACAGATAATGCAGAGAGGCTGCAGAGCCCAGCAGCTTGCCCACCAGCACCAGCGAAAGCCCGGAAGTTACAATGCGCAGCAACCAGCCAAAGGTCCAGGAGCGCCAGTTCCAAAAGGACTTGAAATCCTCCACCCCCAGCATCCAACCCACCGCAAATAGATGCCGCATATTCACTCCGTCAAACTCAATGTGCCTTCACGGCGCAGAATATTGATCATGCGCCGCAACAGATAAGCGCCCAGGGTAAACAACACCAAGGCTGACAAACCTATCCACAGCAGGCGCAAACCCACTGCCACAGGTGTTTCTGGACTAAAAGCGTCGCGTATCAACGCGGCCGACCAGTAGAAAAACACCCCCGGTGCCAGTAACTGAACCCAGGCAGGCAGATAAGCCACAGGCACCAGCACGCCACTGAGCAGATACAGCGGTCCATTGATGGAGGCCTGCAAGGTGCGCACATTGCGCGCCAGTGAAAATAGCGCCGCAGTTACCGTAGACAAGCCTGCTGTCGCCAGTACCGTCATCAGCACACTGCTAAACAACAGCCCGGGGTGATGCACTACCAGCGTCTCGCGGAACCAGATCTGGATAAAAAACCAGGCAATCACAATGCTGAAAGAACCGAGAATGGCAAACACCAGGCTACGGATCACGATCAGGGTGAAATATGAGGTGGGTGAACTGACAATCAGGTCAACTACTTGAAAGCGCTTGTCCATGGCAATGGTCTCGCTGCCAGTAAACAAGCCCATCTGCCCTATGGTCATGGTGACAATGGCAACAAAGGCATAGCTCAGCAGATCAGCCCGCCCGGCATGGATAAACACCGCAATCGGCGCGATACCCACCAGCGGAATTGCAATCAGCTGATAAAAATCCTCGTAGAAATTATTGAGCGATATCTGTAGCTGTGCCTTGGCCACCCGGTATACCAGCCACGCCTTAGTCAGTATCAGCTCCACCTTGCATCCCTAGCTCTCGAATCAATCAGCAGGGTTTTGCAACTATCGTGCCAAGCTCAGCCATATCCACCCGACCTTGTTGCAGCGGCTTTATTGGGTATCTGCAAGGTTTTGCCAAGTTGGCTTACAGGCAGCAATGTTGCCAATACAACAATCACTGCTGCGTAAAGCAAAGCAAGCGCACCGAGATGAGAAAAAGCAGTGTTTGCTGTTGCAGCAGCAACATCTGCACACAAAGCAACACCTACCGGATTTATACCAAGCTAAGTGATTGATTTAGTATGCCCAGCTCCATGGCATGGATCATGCACTGATCAGTGGTTAATCATCTCTAGTGTGAAACTTCATGAAGAATCTGTGGCTGGCCATTCAATGTATCCCCGAATATAAAGGCCGGGTGATTGCCGTCATTGCAGTAGGCACCATACTCGGCTTTATCAATACCGCCACGCCCTATCTCTACAAACATATTGTCGATGTCATTGCCAATATGCTGGCAGGCCGCATCACCCATGAAGCTGCCACCTGGAGTGTCACGGTCATACTGGGCCTGTTCTTCGCGCTGCGCATGGGGGTGGTGATATTTACCGCACTGCAGAACAAGCAGGCCGATGATTTATGGCTGGATACCGTCAGCACTTTCCGCCAGCGCGTGTTCGACAACATGACGCAGAAATCCATAGATTATTTCGAGAAGACGCGCGTGGGCGAAATCATGGACAGGTTTGGCACCATCACCACCATCACCATGTGGCTGTCTTCACTCACCGAAGGCACGCTTGCGGGCTTTCTGCAGATGGTGTTTATTCTGGTGGTGCTAGCCTTCAAGGCTCCGCTGGTGGGGCTGATCATGGGTGTGGTGTTGCTCATGAATTTCTGGGTGTCTTACCGCACTGTGGGCTGGACCAAGCCTTACAGGCGTGGCTGGCAGGCCCTGGCTGGCAAGATGACAGGATTGTTGGCCGAGATGGTAGGCAATATCGCCACCGTACGCAGTTTTGGTGGCGAGCCTGCGGTCAAGCAGCGCTATGACGACACCCAGGCCGAGTGGATGATAGTGCGCGACAAACTGCACAAAACCCAGTGGAAATCCGAGCAAGGCTTGAACCTGCTGAACACCCTGGCGGTTTTTGTGGCGGTGAGCCTGACGGTGCGTGGTGCGCTGCAGGGGCTTTATACCACTGGCGATATCCTGCTGGTGCTGACCCTGACGCAAAACCTCATCATGACCATAGGGCCGATTGCTCGCCAGATCAATCAGGCCAGCGAGATAGAAAGCAATGCCGAGCGCCTGGTGGAACTGCTGGATGTGGCCTCAGAACTTGCTGACCGCCCGGACGCCATCAAACTGGAGCAACTGGACAGCATCACCTTCGAGGACGTCAGCTTTACTTATCCCGGCAAGGCCAGCCCGGCCTTGCAGCATATTTCCTTCCATTTGCCACGCAACCAGACCCTGGCCCTGGTGGGCACCAGCGGCAGCGGCAAAACCACCATCGTCAAGCTGCTGATGCGCTTTTATGACCCAACTGCTGGCCGCATTCTCATCAATGGCCGTGACTTGCGCGATTACCAGCAACGCAGCGTACGTGCGGTGATGGGCGTGGTGTTGCAAGATGTGGCGCTGTTCAATGACAGCATAGGCGAGAACATAGCCTTTGCCCGCCCTGGCGCCAGCGAGGCAGAAGTACGCCTGGCTGCACAAGCGCACATGCCGATGAATTCATTCTGCGCATGGATAATCAGTACGACACCCTTGTAGGTGAGCGCGGCATCAAGCTCTCTGGCGGCGAGAAACAGCGTGTGGCGATTGCCCGCGCCATCCTGAAAGCGCCGCAACTCATCATTCTGGATGAGGCCACCAGCGCGCTGGATTCCGAATCTGAGCACCTGGTGCAGCAAGGTCTGCAACAACTCGTCAGTGGCCGCAGCTCGGTCATCATTGCTCATAGACTCAGCACCGTCATGAATGCAGACCTGATTTTGGTGATGCAAGACGGCGTAGTACTGGAGCAAGGCCGTCACGACACCCTCACCCGCCTGCCGGATGGCTTATATGCCCGCCTGTTCTCGCTGCAGACCCAGGGGCATGGCATTCATGCGGCAGCCTGAAGCATGCCTAAGCATATGACTACACGCCTGACTACACATCGCGCTTACAACCTTTCAATCACTAGCTGAACCAGGAGACCTTATGTCCACCACCTTGCAAACCTTTGCCCAACAAGCCCATAGCCTGCTCGCAGCCGACCCTGGCCCACAAGGGCGTGAGCAGGTCAGACAACTGCTGGAAACCTTGGTAAAAGATCAGGCTTTTATCGCAGAGTATTTGGGCGATGAGCAGCCGCAACGCCGGGTGCTGTATGAAGACCAGGAGCTGGGCTTTGCCATACTCGGCCATGTGTTCAAGGAAGCACGCCGCACCAAGCCGCACGACCATGGCATTTCCTGGGCCATCTACGGCCAGGTTAGCGGTGAAACCACCATGGATGGCTGGGATGAAATAGAAGCCGCCCAAGCCGACAAGCCAGGCAAGGTCAAACTCAGGGATTCCATACAACTCACACCTGGGCATGCCCGCGTTTATAACGAAGGTGAAATTCATTCCCCACGGCGCGAAGGCCCGGCCAAACTGGTACGCATACAAGGTAACCCGCATCAGGAGCAAGGCGGTCGCGCCTGGGAACCGGTTTAAGACCTAAAGAAAAAAGTGGAGAAAAAGTAGAGCAAAAAGTCGCGCTGTTGCAGTCCCCTTTTGGCCTAGCGCGACACTGCGCAGCCACAGCGTGACTTTTAAATGCACAGCATGGTGCCCTGAAGCTTGCTTAGCTCAAGCTTGATTCTTTTTTACTTCTGGTAAAGCACTTTGTTCCAGGCCGCCACATCTCCATGCCAGTGTGCGGCCTGTGGTCTATAGATCTGAGACTGTGACGTTAGCGCTGCCTGTGCCTGACGGCTATCCCACCAATAGGCCATCGCCCAATCCTGGGCGGCGTAATAATCCGGCAGTTGTTGCGGGCGCTGCAGATAATGTTTGTGAATGTAGTAATGCTGGGTCAGATAACGCCAGGGAATAATGTAATGGCTATGGATCAAAACCCGATCCAGCGCATGGGCGGCGGTTTCCAGTGCCTCCTGGCTATCGGCATCCAGCACCTTGGCGATCAACACATCAACCGCATGTGATTTCACCCCGGCCACATTCTCAGAGCCCGGCACATCAGCATCATGGCTGTTGAAATTGCGCCATAGCTCAGGGCCAGGCATGCGTGCATCGCGGAACGTCACCGTGGTGTAGTCATAATTAAAGTTCTTCATGCGGCTACGGCCTGTGGCCGCATCCACTATCTTCTTTTTGACGACTATGCCCAGCTTGCTCATGTTGAGGTAAATCGGGTCCATATATGGGTTTTGCCCGCGCGTCCCCGTCACTTCAATCACAAAAGGCTCACCCTTGCTATTGCGCAACACGCCATCACGATTATGCCAGCCAGCCTCGGCAAACAACGCTAGCGCACGGGTCAGGCTCTTGCGCACACTGGAAGGCGGATGCGTATTTGGCTGCACAAAGACTGGGCCAAATACTTCTGGCGGAATCTCATCCCGCAGTGGCTCCAGCAGCTTGAGTTCATCCGCACTAGGCTGCCACTGGCTGCCAAGGGGCTGTTGGAGAAAAAGCTATATTGGCGCTTGAATTCGCTGGCAAAAATCTTCTGGTTTATCCACTCAAAATCCATGGCGTAATTCAGCGCCAGCCGTACGCGTGGGTCCTGAAAACGCTCACGCCTGAGATTCAGCACCCAGCCATTCATGCCTGGCGGGTTTTTGTGAGGCACGATTTCCTTGACCAGCTCGCCTTCATCAAAACGCTTGCCTATATATTGGCAGCACCAATAGCGCATCTTGGTTTCACTAAGAAAATCAAACTCACCAGCGCGCAAGGCCGCTACCTGGGTATCGGGGTCCTTATAGAGCTTGTAGGCAATGTATTCAAAATTGAATGATCCGCGCCTGACCGCCAGGTGCTTACCCCAATACTCCGGGTTGCGCCTATAGCGTATACCCTGGCCGCGGCTGCCCTTTTCTATCAGGTAAATGCCACTGGCAATCGGCTGCTCAAACTTAAGCTTGCTGAATGGCGTTTTTTCGCCATTTGCCAAGGCACCCCACTTGGGTGAAAACACTGGCAAGCTGCCCGCGATAAAGGAAATATCACGCCCCTTGCGCTTGAAATCGAAACGCACGGTTTGTTTGTCCAGCACCACCACCTTCTCCACCTCAGAAAAATAGGCCTTGAACTTGGGGCTGGCTTCCTTGCTGGTCAGCACGCGGAAGGAATACGCCACATCACTGGCAGTGACCGGGTCACCATTGGAGAAGCGCGCCTCATCGCGAATATGAAACGTCACCGCGTCCTGCGTGGGGGCAAGCGTTATATCATCCGCCAGCAGCCCATACTGGGTGTTGACCTCGTCCCAGCTATTGATGGTCAGCGTCTCAAACATCAGCTCCAGCACTCCGGGCGCTGGCCTGCCCTTCATGCTGAACGGATTGTATTTATCGAAACTGCTGTTCTGCGTGGTCAAGGCCAGGGTCAAGCTGCCGCCCACAGGCGCATCCGGGTTGGCATAGTCAAAGCTGCGAAACCCTGCCGGGTATTTAGGCTCGCCAAACTGGGCAATGCCATGCGCGGCTTCACTGGGAGCATGCAGCAGGGCCAGATTGATTAAGCCTAGCAGCATGAGCAATTTGATAGTCTTGGCAATGTGCTGGGACAAGTTCTTGGATAAGGTGTTGGAGATGGGCGTCATGACACTTTTTATTCTTGGATTTTAAAGTGAGGCTTGTACCAGAGCCTGCGTATAAGGATTGGCGGGGCTTGCCATCAGCGCCTCGGTCTCGCCATGCTCAACAATTTCACCATCCTTGAGCACATAGACTCGATGCGCGAGGGCATTGACCACGCTGAGATCATGCGTGATCAACACATAGCTCAGGCCATATTTCTGCTGCAAGCCCAATAACAGTTTAAGCACCTGATTCTGAATAGAAACATCCAGCGCCGAGGTAGGCTCATCCAGAATCAAGACCTTGGGCTCCAGCACTACAGCCCGGGCAATGGCAATCCGCTGGCGCTGACCGCCGGAAAACTCGTGCGGGTAAGCATCCAACGCTGTTAACGGCAGCCCAACCTCCTGTAGCACTTGGGCAATGCGCTGATAACGCTGCTCAGCACTCAGCTCAGGGAAATGCAGGGCCAGACCTTCGCCTATGATTTGGCTCACGGTCTGGCGTGGTGACAGGGAACCAAACGGATCTTGAAACACCACTTGCAGACGCGAGCGCAATTGACGTATGCGGCTCTTGCTCAGGCTGGCCAGTGGTGCGCCTTCAAACTCAATCTCGCCCGCAGCGCTGCGTATCAATTGCAGTATGGCTTGCGACAAGGTGGATTTGCCGGAACCGGATTCACCAACTATGCCTATGGTCTCACCCTGACGCAGTTCAATATTGGCACTCGCAAGTGCCACAAATCTGTCACTGCCCCACCAGGCAGCAATGCCCTGGCGCTTTTTGGGATACTCGACGCGCAAACGGCGCGTCTCCAGCAACAGCGGAGCCTGCGGGCTGACATTCTGCAAGTTGCGTACAGGAATGCTATTGATAAGCTTGATGGTGTAAGGGTGCTGCGGCGCGGCAAACAGGGTTTCGGTCTCCCCGCTTTCTACCAGTTTGCCTTTTTCTATCACCGCCACGCGCTGGGCAAAACGCCGCACCAGGTTGAGATCATGCGTAATCAGCAGAATGGCCATGGGTTCGCCATTGTGCCGCGTCAGGCCCTGCTCTTGCAGATCAATCAACAGCTTGACGATACGCGCACGCACCGTGACATCCAGTGCGGTGGTCGGCTCATCGGCAATCAACACTCTGGGGTTGCACGCCAGCGCCATGGCAATCACGGCGCGCTGCAACTGACCGCCAGAAAGCTGGTGCGGGAAACTATCTACCCGTCGCTCAGGCTCACGTATGCCAGTACGTTCCAGCAGGCTGATGGTACGTACCCTGGCTTGGGCACGCGTCAGGCCTTCATGCAGCATCAGGGATTCTGCAATCTGCGCACCTATGGTGTATAGCGGATTTAGCGCACTCATGGGCTCCTGGAACACCATGGCGATATCAGCACCGCGCACCTGACGCAAGGCATCATCGGACTTGGCCACCAAGTTTTCGCCATTAAACAAAATGCGGCCGCTGATTCGGGTTTGCGGCAATAGCCGCAGTATGGAGAGTGCGGTCACGGTTTTACCGGAACCGGACTCACCTACCAGGGCCAGACGTTCACCCGCGCGTAGCTCAAGATTGAGATTATCGACCACACGCTTGTTGCCGAAATGAATGCTGACATTTTCCAGCGCAAGTAAAGGCTGAGTCATCACGCCGCCCCAGTCTTGAGTGGTGCCAGAATGGTATCGGCTTGCGGCTCAGCATCGGGCTGCTCATCGGCGATGCGGGTATCGAGTGCATTGCGCAGTGCCTCGCCCATAAAGGTGAGCAATAGCAGCGTCAGCACCAGCACGCTGAATGCAGACAGCGCTATCCACCAGGCATCCAGATTTTCCTTCCCCTGTAGCAGCAATTGCCCCAGGCTGGGTGCGGGTGCGGTGACGCCCATACCAAGAAAATCCAGGCTGGCCAGGGCCATGATGGCGGCACTCATGCGGAATGGCAGAAAGGTAATCACCGGAGTGAGGCTATTGGGCAGGATATGGCGCCAGATAATCTGGCTGTTGGATAAACCCAAGGCTCGTGCGGCCTTGACGTACTCCAGCTGGCGGTTGCGCAGAAATTCGGCGCGTACATAATCCGAGAGATGTATCCAGCCAAATAGCGACAGCAGGATAAACAGCAGGCTGAGTGTAGGCTCAAACACAGAGGCAAAGATGATGAGTAGATACAACTCGGGCATGGAGCCCCATATTTCGATTAAACGCTGGGTCACCAGATCTACCCTGCCGACAAAGAAACCCTGTATTGCGCCTATGGCAATACCGAGTATGGTGCCGACCAAGGTCAGCCCCAGCGCAAAGGTGACCGAAACCCGGAAGCCATAAATCAATCGCGCCGTGATGTCATACCCGGCGATATCCGTGCCCAGCTTGTTGTCATGATCAGGCGGGCCGGGATAGTGGTCAGTCTCGGAAAAATAGTTGAGGGTGTCGTAGTAGTAAGGATTGGGCGCGTAGAGCACAAAGTTGCCGGGCTTATCCAGCTGCGCCTGGATGAATGGGTCATGGTAATCCGCCTGTATAGGCAGGTTGCCACCAAACTCCGCCTCGGGATAATCCTTGAGCAAGGGGAAATACCATTGCTTTTCATAATAGATCACCAGCGGCTTGTCATTCGACACCAGCTCACCCGCCAGCGTGAACACATACAGTGAAACAAAAATAATCAGGCTATAGAAGCCCAGCTTATGGCGCTTGAAACGCTTCCATAGGCGCTTGCCGGGAGCCTGATGGCTGCTGGAAGCAAGATTGGCGTTAGTGGCAGCAGTTGTGTTGCTGGCAGGGTCTTGTTTAGCAGGATCTTGACTAGTAAGTTCTGGGCTGGAAATCTCAATCACAGGCAGGCTCATTTCAGCTCCTAGGCGTCGTAACGGATGCGGCGGTCTACCAGCACGTAGGCAACATCGCCCAGTAGCTTGATGACCAGTCCGGCAAGGGTGAACAGATACAAGGTACCCAACACCACCGGGTAATCGCGGCTATTGATGGACTCAAACGACAGCAGGCCCAGGCCATCGAGTGAAAACAGGGTTTCTATCAGCAGGCTGCCAGTAAAGAAGGCCATGATGAACGCGCCGGGAAAACCCGTGATCAAGGGCAGCAAGGCATTGCGGAATACATGCTTCCACAGCACCTGCCTTTCAGACAGGCCTTTGGCGCGTGCCGTCAGCACATATTGGCGGCGAATTTCTTCCAGAAAGGTGTTCTTGGTCAGCAAGACCTTGAGCGCAAAAGTGCTGACAACAGAGGCAGTCACTGGCAGCGCGATATGCCAGAGATAGTCCTTGATCTTGTCCAGTGTGCTCAGGCTATCCCAATCGTCAGAAACCAGGCCACGCAAGGGGAAGATATCCCAGAACGAACCACCACCAAACAACACAATCAGCAGCACCCCCAGCACAAAGCCAGGCACCGCATAGCCCACCAGTACAATGACACTGGTCACCACATCAAAGGTCGAGCCAGCGCGCACCGCCTTGGCCACCCCCAGTGGCACCGAAATCAGATAAGTCAGAATCAAGGTCCAGACACCGAGTGACACCGATACGCCTAGCTTGTCCTTGATCAGCGTCCAGACGCTTTCTTCGCGGATGTAACTATCCCCCAGATCAAAGCGTATAAAACTGCTGAGCAAATGCCAGTAGCGCTCCAGCACTGGCTTGTCGAAACCATAGAGTTCGCCCAGTTGCTCCACCTGCTGGCTATCTATGCCCTGCCTGCCGCTGTAATTCCAGCTACCGCCATTGGTTCCGCTTTCAACACTAGACTTGCCGCTATCGGCATCCAATTGCGCCAAGGCGTGATCGACCGGGCCACCGGGGACAAACTGGGTGATGACAAAGGTCAGGGTTAAGACCCCTACCAGAGTGGGCAGCATAATCAGTACGCGCTTGAGAAGATAAAACCACATAAGCTTGTCCCTAGAATGGTGATTTGGCCGGGCTGATGTTTAGGCGGCTTGATGCACGGCTGGCGCTGCACTGTCAGCACGGGATGGATGAGCTGGGCGCTTGAGCCCGAGGTTTTCGCGCAAGGTGCTGCCGCTATATTCCCTGCGGAACAAACCACGTCTTTGCAACTCGGGCACCACCAGGCGCGCAAAATCCTCAAAGCCCTGTGGTAGCAGTGGCGGCACGACATTGAAGCCATCGGCACCCTGCTCGATAAACCACTGCTCCATGAGGTCAGCCACGGTCTTGACTGAGCCTATGGCCTGCAAATGGCCTCTGGCCACGCGGAACTTGAGTACCAACTGGCGTATGCTGAGGTTCTCGCGCCGTGCCAGTTCCAGTTGTTGCTGAAACCTGCCTTTGCCATTCTCACCCGCGCTATAAGGCAAATCCGGCAAGGGGCCATCCAGCGGATAAGCCGAAAGATCAAAACCGCCAAATTGCAGATCGCTGAAATCCACTCTGTCCTGCAGCTCGGCAAATTTGTCCTGTGCCTCCTGGTCAGTCTCGGCCACTACCACGGATAATCCGGGCGCAATCTTGAGTTGATCTTCATCGCGGCCATATTTGGCCATGCGCGCCTTGACGTCTTTGTAATAAGCCTGTGCAACCGCCAGAGAGGTAGCCGAGCAATAACTCATCTCTGCCACCTTGGCGGCAAACTCGCGCCCGGTCTCGGAGTTACCCGCTTGCACCAGCACCGGGTAGCCTTGCAATGGTCGCGGGAAATCCAGCAAGCCCTCAGACTGGTAATACTGGCCCACAAACTTGAGCGGGTGCACATACTCAGGTCGGGTGAACTGGCGCTGCTGCTGGTTTGGCTGATCAAACGCTTCATCATCCCAGCTATCCCACAAGGTCTTGGCCAGTGCTACAAACTCTGCCGCACGGGCGTAGCGCTCTTCATGCGCGCGTGGCGCTGTGATGCCAAAGTTGGCCGCGGTGTGCTCGCTGAAGGAAGAAACAATATTCCAGCCTGCCCTGCCACCACTGAGGTGATCCAGCGAGGTGAATTGCCGCGCCAGGTTATACGGATCACTAAAGTTGATATTGGCGGTGGCGATCAACCCTATATGCCGGGTGTTGGCGGCAATTGCCGATAACAGCGTGAACGGCTCAAACTGATAGCTGATACGGTCACGCCCAGTTTGCGGGCCAACCTTGCCGGAGCGGCCTATGAAATCCGCCAGGAAAAAGCTATCAAACTTGGCTGCCTCTGCCAGCTTGGCAGCGCGCACCCACCAGGCCAGGTTGGGACGTCCATCGTCTTGCGAGCTGGGGTGACGCCAGCCTGCGGGATGATGGCCAAAGCGCTGGAAAAACACATTGAGGACTAACTGACGTTGGCTCATGGGGTTCAGACCGCAGTGTTGGGATTAATCGGGCGCTTGAGCCCGAGGTTTTCACGGAAGGTGTTGCCTTCATACTCGGTGCGGAAAATGCCGCGTCTTTGCAGCTCTGGCACCACCAGTCGCGTGAAATCCTCAAGCCCCTTGATCGAGTATGGCGGGACAACATTGAAGCCGTCAGCGCCCTTCTCGACAAACCACTCCTCAATCAAATCAGCTACAGTCTTGACCGAGCCTATGGCTTGCACATGACCTCTGGCCACCTGGAACTTGAGTACTAGTTGGCGGATGCTGAGATTTTCCCGGCGCGCCAGTTCAAGTTGCTGCTGGAAGCGGCCACGGCCATTCTCGCCTGGGTTGTAAGGCAAGTCAGGCAAGGGGCCATCAAGGTCATAGCCAGAAAGATCAAATCCACCGAACTCGACCTTGCTGAAATCCACGAGTGCTTGCAGCTCGCCAAACTTGTCCTGTGCCTCTTGGTCGGTGTCGGCGACCACCACATTAAGGCCGGGAGTAATCTTGAGCTGGTCTTCGTCGCGGCCATATTTCGCCAGACGACGTTTGACGTCCGCGTAATAATCCTTGGCCACTTGCAGGGAAGTTGCCGAGCTATAGGTCATCTCGGCCAGACGTGCGGCAAACTCACGCCCAGTCTCGGAATTACCCGCCTGCACAAACACCGGGTAGCCTTGAATCGGGCGTGGGAAATCCAGCAAGCCCTGCGACTGGAAGAACTTGCCCTGGTAATCAACCGGATGGCCAGACTGCGGCTTGTAGAAGACGCCAGCCTCTCGGTCTGGATGATCAAAGGCATCATCATCCCAGCTATCCCACAAGGCTTTCGCCAGTTGCACATATTCACTGGCTCTTTCGTAGCGTTCCTCGTGACCGCGTGTATTTGAGATGCCGAAATTCTTCACGGTATGCGGGTTGAAGGAGGAAACGATATTCCACCCTGCCCGCCCGCCGCTAAGGTGATCCAACGAAGTAAATTGCCGCGCCAGATTGTATGGCTCGGAAAAATTAGTATTGACCGTTGCCACCAGGCCTATGTGCTTAGTCTGCGTGGCAATGGCGGACAGCAGCGTGAATGGCTCAAAGTGGAAGTTGTTGGGGGTATCCACTTGTTCTGCCGCCTTGCTGCTGCGGCCTATGAAATCGGCGACAAAGAAGGTATGAAACTTGGCGGCCTCGGCAATTTGCGCGGCGCGTACCCACCAGTTCAAATCCGGCCTGCCATCTTCCTTCCACACCGGGTGCAACCAGCCCGAGGGATGATGGCCGTAGCGCAACAGGAACACATTCAATATCAACTGACGTTTTTCTTTACTCATGCATGACACTCTTGGTTGCCGACGCAGTTGTCTGCGGCGGCTGGGTTGGATAAAGGCATTAAGCTTGCTGGCTAGCTGTTGCTTCAACTCTGCTGCGCCCCGAAGTTTCTGCAGCACAGCAGGGCTTCAAGCTGCATTCTTAAGCGGCAATCTCGTGACTGAATTCAGTCAAATCCGGCTGGGCATCCACCAGGGCCTGTGCTGCCTGCAAAGGCTCATGCACTATCCAGTCGCGTACATCGTAGTCATGGGCGATATAACCCCAGTCGCGCAGGAAGTTTTTCTGGGTTTCCAGACCGAGGATGTAGTCTTCGCTCAGCTTGGGAGTAAAGGCCAGATGCACGTCCTTGCCATGTGAACCCACAATATCGGCAATGGACAATTCTGTTTGTCTGGTTTGATCCGGCAGCAACAAACTCAACACCTCTTGGGGATTTTGCGCAGCCCATTTGGCCGTGCGCAGCAGCACCGCTAGGTAGCGAGCCACAATATCGGGATGGCGATTGAGAAAGGCGCGGTCTACAGTCACAGGACGTGGGGTACCGTTATTGACGCGCAGCAATGGGTCTGCCAGTTCATTGATGTTGATCACCTGGTGGTAATCGGCATGCTGGGACAGCTGATAGCCGCGGGCAAAACGCACGAAGATGGCATCGACCTGCCCGGCATTCAGGGCTTCAAGCTCGACATGGCGATAGCTGGTGCGCTCCTGGCGCGGGCCTTCCTGCAGATCGTAACTAGGGGCAGCAATATCAACGAATTGGGCGTCATCCTTGCTCAGACCCGCAAGGCCTAGCGCTGTCGCAAAACCATGCTGGGCAGCACCACGCTGGAAGTCGATGACCGCATCCCTATGATCAGGAATCGCCAGGCGCTTGCCCTTGAGATCCGCCACAGTTTCAATGCCACTGCCCTTGCGCGTGATAATGCCTTGGTATTCATCCAGCCAAGTGATGGCGACGACTACGGTATCTTGCTGCTGGCCTTTAGCCCACAGCGGCGGAATATTGCCGCCTTCACGGAACATGCCGGACTGGCCATGATGGTAGTGGGAGTTACGGATTTCCAGGCTCTCGGAATCACGCAGCGAATGCAGCACCGTGCCGCCCTGAGAAAACTCGGCTTGCAGCCATTGCTTACGGATAGCCAGTGCCGATGCCGTGGCAGCACCACAGCGGGTGTACCAGAGATTGATCGGATCATGTTGGGTTGATGCTGTCATTGCATTACTCCTTGTTTGATTTGGAATGGCTGCTATACCGCCACCTGAGCCGCAAGCTATATGCCAACTTCACAGGGGATAACAAATAAGATATTCATATGTAATAATTAACTTTAATTAATCACATTAACCAGATGTTTATTAATTAAATTTATCAACCATTATTGATATTTTTTACTCAGAAATTTCTGACGCTTGTTTACAGCAACTGTTGACTCACAAGCACAAGAAGCCTCCAGCTGCTGGCAGCACAACATTGCAATCCAAATGTTGTATTACCAGCAGTGCGCGCATGTTCTAGAAATTGATGGTGGCCGTGACACCCCAGGTTCTGGGAATACCTACAGATACCGGGTATGTGCCATTGGTGGCATTGACGATCTGCCTGAGGAAAGGCTCTTGCCTGTCTGTGATGTTGTTGGCATAGGCGGAAACCTGCCACTTCTTGCTATGTGGCACAAAGGTCAGGCGTGCATTGCCCAGCCAATAGGACGGGGTTTCCTGGGTGGGGTCATTCTGCACAGTGGCATTGTGGTAAATATGGCTGCGGAACGACCAGTCCGTGCCTAGCACCAGCTTGCCGGGGTTGAGATGGAAGGTGTAATCGGTATCCAGGCGGAATGAAGTCTTGGGCGTACGGTAGAACTCATTGCCGCTGGCATTGCCCTGCACACCACCTACGGTGTAATTGAAGTTGGTGTACTCGGAGCGCAGCAAACCAAGATTGGCATTGAGATGCCAATTGGGCGTAATCAGCGCATTGGTCTCAAACTCTATGCCCTTGACGTTACCATCAGATTGCCCTGCGGCGCTGGTGGCGAGCAAGGTGCCACTGCTATCGAACACCGCTTGCTGGATATTGAGCTGGATGTTCTTCAAGTCATAGTAAAACACCGCCGTATTGAAGGTCAGCCGACCATCGAGCCAGGTGCTCTTGAAGCCAGCTTCATAATCAACAATGGTCTCGGGTTGTAGTACTCTAATCTGCCCCGCAGTGATGGATTGATTAAAACCACCAGAACGGAAACCCGTGGCCACCTTGGCATAGCCAAGGAAATCATCGCTGAAGCGATATTCCTGCGTAATATCGCCTGTGACCTTGGTATTGGAAATCTTGCTGCTCAACACCTCTACTGTGGGATTCGCCAGGAAGGTGACGCCATTGCCCTGATACCAGGTATCTTCACCGCTGAAATCCACGCGATTGGCCCCTGCTGTATCGCTGATGGACAAGGATCGTTCAGTGATTTCCTTTTCTTGCCGCGTGACACGCAAGCCCACACCCAAAGCGGCTTTTTCGGTAAAGCGGAATTTGACGTTACCAAAAATGGCCTGACTTTCCGAGGTTTGGTCCCAGGAGCTTTCGGTATATTGATCGCGGTTGGTCGCCACAGTGGCGCTACCACCATTGCGGAAGCGCGCGCCGCGGTTATATACGGCCGCATCCAGGTGGTCGTAATACAAACCAGCAATCCAGGTAATGTCGCGGTCTATGGGTGAACTCAGGCGTATTTCCTGCGAGAGCTGTTTGGATTCATCGCTATTGTTGCTGCTGCTACGAGCCAGGGTGGTATTGGCCGGTACGCCCACCAGGCTTAGCGCATTTTGATGGCCGCCAACAAAGCCTGTAATCGAGGTCAGGTTGTATTCCCCCAACTGCCAGTTGAGCTTAAGGATGGCACTGTTACGGTGATCCTTGGTCTTGCCACCCCCACCCCAGAAATCGCTATAGGCATCAGGATCATCACCATAAGGCGGCACATAGCCACCGCCTGCCGCAATTTGCCCTGCGGTCTGGCCCTGGGTGATGATGCCATTGGGATTGGTCTGGGTCACAGCACTACCTGGAGCGTTGCGGCCACCCACGGTATAGCTGGGGTTGTTGCTGATATCGGCAGAGCGGAAATTGAGGATTAATTGCGCCTCTAGGTTTTCACTCAGGTTGGCCAGTAGCTGGAAGCGACCGTTGATGTCCTTGAGTTCAGGGCCATAGTTATCGGTGAGGATATTCTTGGCCCAGCCGTCATAGGTTTCGTAATAAAGCGAACCACGTGCTGCCAGGCGCTCATCAATAATGGCACCGCCATAAGCGCCCTCGAAAATCTGGCTATCAAAACGCCCCAGATTGGCCTTGGCATAACCACCCGTATCAAATGATGGCTTTTTCGAGATGAACTGAATTGCCCCGCCGGTATTGTTCTTGCCCCACAAAGTACCCTGCGGCCCGCTCAATACTTCTACCCGCTCCAGGTCAAACAAGGGAAAGCTTTGGTTCTTCTGCAAAATGATGGGGACTTCGTCTACATAAATACTCAATGGCCCTTCATTGTTCTGGTTGGGGTCATTAGTGCCTATGCCACGCAGAAACCAGCGCGGCTTGCCGTTGCGGCCCCCCCCTTGTGCTGAGAGATTGGGTGCCAGGCGTTCGATATCGGTGGAAAGAAATATATTCTTGTCGCGAATGTCTGTGCCGCTGACTGCCTTGATCGAAATCGGCACATCTTGAATTTTTTCCTCGCGCTTCTGCGAGGTCACTATCACATTGCCGAGTGCTGCATCCTGTTGCTGCGCTTCTGCGCTGGGCAGCGTTTTATCCAGCTTTTCCTGCTCGGCTTTGCTGGCTTTCTGCTTTTCAGCTTTTATCTCAGCCGCCCCTGTACTCTCGGCGCTTTCCTCGGCATATGCGATAGGCTGTGAAACAAAGACTGCCGCCAGCACAACCCTGATGAGGCGTTTTTTACCTATGTAGGTTTCTGAATTAAATGTATTTCTTGTTGTAACGATAGAACCCATGTGCTGACAAGCTCCCTGATTAGCTTATTGATGAGGTTTAAGAACCCCACTCATTTCGCAGGAAACGTGCCAAAGGTGACGGGCAAGTTAA
This sequence comes from Methylobacillus glycogenes JCM 2850, assembly GCF_000617925.1. Classification (GTDB taxonomy): domain Bacteria; phylum Pseudomonadota; class Gammaproteobacteria; order Burkholderiales; family Methylophilaceae; genus Methylobacillus; species Methylobacillus glycogenes. The sequence continues at coordinate 67,206 of NZ_BAMT01000013.1, read as the reverse complement.
AATCAATATTTAACTTTAAATAACATACCCAAACATTTGTTTACATTTAACTAATTAATGCAATTAATTTTAATACCAACCTAAGCCTAGCTATTGCTCACGCAACATCGACTTGAATGATTGCTGTCTGGGAAACAAAAAGTTGTGCTGGCAACAACTGCTATACACCCCGATTTCGTCATAGGCTTGCCTCAATTCTGCGATTAGTCCGAATGAACTAGGCGTGTGTAGCGTGGTATAAGTTGTGGCATGCTGACGGCTAGCGACTAGCCGCTTGAGCACATGTTGCTATGTCAGCTGGCTTATAATGCAGGCGGCGCTAAGGGATACTTCTGTCACAAGCGATACAAGCTGCATGTAGCGCTAAAGCGTTGCATAAACAGATTTATGCTTAAACAAACACTACTAAAGATTGGCACTCCGAGACCATCATTTATCAGGCTACAACGCTAATGACCCTTGATCTGACCAACACAGCAGCACGTTTTGACTGGAAACCCCTAGTCCTGGTTTTGACGATAGCCAGTTTTGCCGGAACCGTCTATTACCTGCAACGCCCGGCCTCACCCGAGCTATTCAAGCGGCGATGGAAGATAGCCCTGGCTGCTTTGCCAGCTTGCAGAATGATGTATCGCCAGATCGCGCCATTACCAATATGACACTGATGGGGGTCAGCCATTTCTGTACTGAAGTGTCTGAGGATGAGCTTAATGCCATACGCGGGGGTACGGATGAGTGTATGGCGACGCGGGTTAATGAATTGGCAGAGATGGGGCCAGTTTACCGTGTGGATCTAGAAAGATTGACCGGGGATTGCAAGGATGAGGCTCAGCTCAAGGCTTTCCTCACTCAGGATCATCCTGAACTCAACCAGTGAGTTCGATGACTCGCCCTCGGGCTGGTAGCGCCTCAACTTGAGGTATAACGCTTGCCCTTGAGCAAATAGGTTTCCACCTGCCCTTTGCCCTTGATATCTATGCGGCCACGCGGTTCAAACAAGTAGTCGTCCTTGAGCAATTCATAGGTTGCCGCAGAAACCTGAACCTCATTTGCCAGGCCGCTATGCTCCATGCGGCTGGCGAGGTTGACTGCATCGCCCCATAAGTCATAACTAAAGCGGGTATTGCCAATGATGCCTGCCACTACCGGGCCACTGTTAATGCCTATGCGCATGGCAAAGGGCTGGCCAGTTTCCTGCGATATCTGCTGCAGGATCAAGGGCACTTCCAATGCCATCTCGGCAATGACTTGTGCATGGTCTGGCCTGGGGTTGGGCGCGCCAGCCACCACCATATAGGCGTCACCTATGGTCTTGATCTTTTCCACGCCATATTTTTCCGCCAAGGCATCAAACCTGGAAAACACGTGATTGAGCATATCCACCACTTGCGTAGGCGTAAGACTGGCTGAGATGCGCGTGAAGTCTACAAGATCGGCAAACAGGATAGTCACGGCATCATGACTATCGGCAATGCGCGCCGCACTGCTGTGACGCAGGCGCTGCGCCACCGATTCAGGCAGGATGCTGCGTAATAACTGCTCAGACCTGGCCTGCTCTTGCGCTAGTGCATCCAGCACCTTGGCTTTTTGTGACTGGAAATAGCGCATCACGGTGTAGAGAATGATGGACACCCCAGCCATATTGATGGCAAAAAAAGTGTCACGCACATTGGAGGAATTGGCAATGCATTCTGGGCGAAATCGGCATTCAGCTCCCAGGAAAGCAAGGTCAACAGTGCAAACAAGGCAAACCAAGGTGTGGATTGGCGCGTACCTAACAACATCAATGCACCCACCGGGGAAAGCACCGCCCAGAAGGCCACGCCACTGGAGGCATGAAACCCTCCTATCATCCATTGCATGAGGAAAGGCATCAGCAACAACATCACCAGTTGGGTGAAACTGAAAGCGTCGAAGCGGCGCAAATGGTAGAACAACAACAAGCTACTGTAGGAAATGATGATGTAGACATAGGGCACAGCGGCCATGAAGCATAGCCATCGCCCAGGCCGGAAAGTGTATAGATCCACAGCACACAAATCAGGCTTTCCGCCAACACCAGGATGGATAAAATTACCATGCCCAGCGCTACGGTATCCCTGGTTTCAGGGGGCTGGCTCCCCAGGAAAGGTTGAATAAGCCGGTTGAAGTAAAGGCTTGTCATTTTTCTTGTCATTCCATCGATTTATCGAATATATCCCATGCACATTAGATAATCCATCCCTGTCAGCGCCGCTTTCGGTTAGAATAGCGCCTGGCGGGCCTCCCCGCATTGCAAAGTAGTGAACCTGGTCAGGTCCGGAAGGAAGCAGCCACAGCTATTGAAGCAAGTGCCGGGGGTTTGGCTCGCCTCTTAATGTTTTTCTAGTGGCGTACTCCTGTACCTTTCTCTTGATACGCACAAGATTTTCTTGAAAATACACAGCTACATAAGCCCTGCCTGGTCGCTCTCTCATGAACGATCACCTTGCGGCGTCCATCGCCTCAAGCGAAAAGCAGATGCACGCAAATTCATGATTTAAAGACGTGATTTAAAACATGTCCTCCATTGAGTCTACACGCCCATGAGCTATCAGGTGCTTGCCCGCAAATGGCGCCCAAAATCCTTTGACGCGCTGGTTGGCCAAGAGCATGTAGTACGCGCGCTCAGCAATGCCCTACAACAGCAACGTCTGCATCATGCCTATCTGTTTACCGGCACGCGCGGCGTAGGCAAGACTACCCTCTCGCGCATCTTGGCAAAATCCCTGAATTGCGAAACTGGCGTCACCGCCACACCTTGTGGTCAATGTGCCGCCTGTCTGGCCATTGATAAAGGTAGTTTCCTTGATTATGTTGAGATGGATGCGGCCTCCAACCGCGGCGTTGAAGATATGACTTCGCTGCTGGAAAAAGCCATCTACGCCCCCACCCAGGGCCGCTACAAAGTCTACATGCTGGATGAAGTGCACCAACTCACTGGTCATGCCTTCAACGCCATGCTGAAGACGCTGGAAGAGCCGCCCGCTCACGTAAAATTCATCCTGGCCACCACTGACCCGCAGAAAGTCCCGGTCACGGTGCTGTCACGCTGCTTGCAATTCAATCTGCGACAAATGTCCAGCAGTGGCATTGCCGAGCATTTGCAGCATGTGCTGAAAGAAGAAAACATCAGCTTTGAAACGGTTGCTCTGCAGCTGATAGGCCGCTCGGCCAATGGCAGTATGCGGGATGCACTTTCACTGCTGGACCAAGCCATCGCCTACGGCGGTGACAGCGTAAACGAAAAAGAAGTGCGCGCCATGCTGGGCGCCATAGACCAGGGCTATTTGTTTGATCTGCTGAGGTCGCTGGTAGCGCGTGATGGCAATGCCTTGCTGAGCCAGGCCAGCGCCATGGAGCAGCGTGCCATCTCTTTTGATGCTGCATTGAACGATCTCGCCAACCTATTGCACCAGGTCGCTATCGCGCAGACGGTGCCTGGCACCATTGCCCAGGATCATCCCGAACGCCAGGCCTTGCTGGAGCTAGCTGCCGATATAGGCGCGGAAGAAGTCCAGCTGTATTACCAGATTGCCCTACTGGCAAGGCGCGACCTCGGGCTGGCCCCTGATGAATATGCAGGCTTTACCATGGCCTTGCTGCGCATGCTGGCGTTTAGCCCCGGTGAACAGAAAAGCAGTGGCCGCAAACCTGGAACACCACTGTCTGCTGGTCATGCGCCCCAACCCGTAAATAGCAGTCCAGCAATGCCTACAGCTGCACCTAGCAGTGCCACCTCAGCATTAGCCGCTGCAAACACTGCCACTGGAAATGCTTACACAGCTAGCCCATCGCAAGCCCAGCCTGCGGCGGCACAGAGAGAGATCGCTCCTCGCCTGCCCCAGCCGTCTTTGAACGCGACGACTCAGCATGCAGAGCGTGAGTTACAAGTACAAGAAGGCTATGCTGAGCCTGGCTATGCTCAGCGTCATGCCCCAGACCACGCCCCTGTTGACTACTCAAGTCAGGATTCAGGACAGGGGGATAGTCAGACCAACGCACCGCATACTACCCAGCCGAATACTGAGCTCAGCGCCAGCAAGCCTGTGGCCGCTGAAGCTGTGAGTGAAAATCTGGGTGGACTCACACGTCAATTCGATGGCGATTGGCGTGGCTTGGTAGATAGGCTCAAGCTCGGTTTGGCGCGTGCCTTGGCTCAAAATTGTGAAGTGGCGAGTTTCGATGAAGACTCTATCGCCTTCTCCGTACCTCCCACGCAGAAACATCTGCTGGGCATGGGCTATGAAGAAAAACTGCAGGCTGCTGTGCAACAGCACTTTGGTCGCAAGATCAAGCTCAGCTTTGCCCAGGGCGGTAGCGGCAACACCCCTGCCCAGCAGATGAGCCAGGAAAAAGCCGCTTTGCAGTCGCATGCCGAAAACGCTATCCACACAGATGGCTTTGTTCAGGCACTGATTCAAGATCTTGGTGCCCAGATCATTCCATCTAGCATCAAACCTTATCAACCCACATAAAAGGAATACACCATGATGAAAGGTGGCTTGGGCAACCTGATGAAGCAGGCCCAGCAAATGCAGGACAATATGAAGCGCGCCCAGGAAGAACTGGCCTCGGTAGAAGTTGAAGGCCAGGCAGGTTCCGGCTTGGTCAAGATTGTCATGACCTGTAGAAACGAAGTGCGACGTATCAGCATAGACGATAGTCTTTATGCTGATGACAAGGATATGCTGGAAGACCTGCTAGTGATCGCTTTCAATGATGCCGCACGCAAGGCTGACGCTACCAGCCAGGAGCGCATGAGTGGCCTGATGGCTGGCATGCCGATTCCTCCCGGCATGAAGCTGCCTTTCTAAGCCCATGCGCAATCCTCCTGCGCTGGAGCAACTCGTAGAATCCTTGCGCTGCTTGCCAGGTGTAGGCCCCAAATCTGCCTTGCGCATGGCCTATTACCTACTGCAACGTGACCGCAAGGGTGCAGGCCTGCTGGCGCAATCGCTGGGCCAGGCCTTGCAGGTAGTCAGTCATTGCCAGCTATGCAATAACTTCAGCGAGCAGGAAATCTGCCCCCTTTGCGATGCAGGCAACCGTGACAATTCTCTGCTGTGCGTCGTGGAAATGCCTAGTGATCTGATGATGCTGGAGCAAACCAAGGCTTACCAGGGCATGTATTTTGTTTTAATGGGCAGGTTGTCGCCGCTAGATGGGGTCGGGCCTAGGGATATACATCTCGACAAACTATTAAAACGCGCCCAGGACGGGCAAATCCAGGAAGTGATATTGGCCACCAACTACACTGTAGAAGGTGAAGCCACTGCGCACTACGTCAGCGAATTGCTCAGCTCACGTGGCCTGCGTGTCAGCCGTATTGCGCGTGGCCTGCCCATGGGCGGTGAAATCGAGCATGTGGATAGCGGCACCCTGGCGCAAGCCATGCTGGAGCGGCGCAACGTGCGTTAACGCTCAGCGTCCAAACAACCTACCAAGTGCCTAAACTATCCGGCAGATACCTCATCTGCCGGATTGATCCACCAGACTGATCTGATCAGGCCCCTGCTTCCTCATCTATAGACGCAACAAACTCCGGCTCCAGGCTTTGCTGCCAGGCTACCAGGCAAGTTTCTATCTGATCTACATGATGCGCCACGTAACTAGCGCCCCAGCTCCAGGGTTGATCCTGCAGATCCAGATAGCCATACAAGGCAACTATCGTAGGCATACCCGCGGCTTGGCCAGCCTGAATATCGCGCTCTGCGTCGCCTATATAAATGCAATCCTTGGGTAATACTCCGGCCTGAGAGCAGGCCAGATACATGGGCTCGGGATGGGGTTTGGGACGGCTGACATCATCGGCACACACCAGGCAGGCCATGCGCTGATCTAGCGCCAAGGCCTCCAGCAGTGGCTGGGAAAAGCGTCTGGGCTTGTTGGTCACTACGCCCCAGCGCAAACCGCTGTTTTCTATGCGCTCAAGTAAATCTGCCATGCCGGGAAACAAAGTCGGCGCACGCACATATACTTCGTCATACAGCGCTAGATATTCATCGCGCATTGCAGCGAACTCCGGGCTTTCCGGCGTCAAGTCAAAGCCTATGCCCAGCAAACCTTTGGAGCCGTGTGAGGCATAAGGACGTATCACAGCTTGATCCAGCATGGGCAAGCCATGGCGCTCACGCTGCAAATTAAGTGCCAACCCCAAATCTGGTGCTGTGTCAGCCAGGGTACCATCAAGATCAAACAACACCAGTCCACGCATCATGTCCATTTCGCTTTCCATCAACTCTTCACGGTGCGCAACAAGTAATTGACCGAGACGTCATCATTAAGGCTATAACGCTTGCTTAGCGGGTTGTAAGTCATGCCCTTGCTTCCCTGCACATCCAGACCAGACTGTCGCGCCCAACTGGCAAGCTCTGACGGCTTGATAAACTTTTCATACTCATGCGTGCCTTTGGGCAGTAACTTGAGCACATACTCAGCCCCCAGCACAGCAAACAGATAAGACTTGGGATTACGGTTCAGTGTTGAGAAGAACACTTGACCACCGGGACGTACCAGACGAGCACAAGCACGCACCACAGCCGCAGGGTCTGGTACATGCTCCAGCATTTCCATGCAGGTCACCACATCAAAGCTCTCCGGCCTTTCACTGGCGAGATCCTCAACCGAGATCAGGCGGTAATCCACATCGGCTCCGCTTTCATAACGATGCAATTGCGCCACCTTGAGCGCTTTTTCACCCAGATCTATACCTGTGACCTTGGCACCGCGTTCACTCATGGATTCTGAGAGTATGCCGCCACCGCAGCCAACATCCAGCACTTCCTTGCCTGCCAGGCTGGCATATTGATCTATGTAGTTAAGACGCAGCGGATTGATTTCATGCAGGGGCTTGAATTCACTATTCTTGTCCCACCATTTATGTGCCAGCTCGGCAAATTTCTGCAGTTCAGCCTGATCTACATTCATGCCAGCGACTGGCTCAGTTGGGCTTGCCATATAGTACTAATCTCCTTTAATTCAGCAGGCTCAATATTGGCAAATATGCCGACCTGCCCTTCCAGCTGCTGATATTGCAGCTTGCCTGCCACCCAAACCTGGGTCACGTGTTCGCGTCCAGCACTGTATACCAGTTGTGAGATGGGATTGAAACAGGGTTGTATCTCGGTCGCGGATAATTTTACCGCGACCATGTCTGCCACTTTGCCAATTTCTAACGAGCCTATATTGGCATCGTGCCCCAGTGCTCGCGCAGCGTTAATCGTAGCCATCGCCAGGGCCTCGGCGGCGGATACGCTGGCGGCATCTCCGCTTGCACCCTTGGCGAGTAATGCCGCCAGGCGCATCTCGGCAAACATGTCCTGACGGTTGTTGCTAGCAGCGCCATCAGTGCCTATGGCCACATTAACACCCGCCTGGCGTAAGGCAGTGACCGGGGCTATGCCACTGGCCAACTTGAGGTTGGATGCCGGGCAATGCGCAATATGACAGCCATGCTCTGCCAGCACTTGCATCTCGCTCGCTTCCAGATGTACGCCATGCGCCGCCACAAAATTAGGCCCCAACACGCCCAGACTCTCCAGACGCTGCAAGGGACGTACGCCGTAGCGCTTGAGGCTTTCCTCCAGCTCAGTCCTGGTTTCATGCAAATGGGTGTGAATATTCAGGCCCAGCTGCTCAGCATAAGTCACCACGTTTTCAAAGGTCTTGTCTTCTACCGTATAAGGCGCATGCGGCGCCAGGCTGGCGCTGAGCAAGGGCTGATCACGCCATGCATCCCTGAGCTGCAAACCTTTTTGCAGATAATCTTCTGCGTCGCGCGCATAGCTGGTGGCAAACTCCATCACCACCAAGCCAACATTGGCACGCATGCCGGACTGCAACGCAGCCTCGGCCACGGCTTGCGGATAAAAATACATATCGCTGAAGCAGGTGGTGCCGCCCGCCAGCATTTCTGCGCAGCCCAACAGACTGCCATCCCGCACAAACTTCTCCGACACAAAGCGTTTTTCCGCAGGCCAGATGAACTCATTGAGCCAACGCATCAAAGGCTGGTCATCAGCAAAACCTCGTAGCAAGGTCATGGCGGCATGGGTATGCAAATTGATCAGGCCAGGAATCAGCACATGCTCATCCAGCACCACTACTTGTGTGGCACGGTAGCGTAATCTCGCATCTATCGTTGGCAGAATATCCTGTATGCGCCCAGCAGCATCCACAATCACGCTATGCTGCTCCAGCACTGTGCCCAGCGGGACTACAGGCACCACCCAGCGCGCCTCTATGATGCTCGCGACAGCTTGAGCCTCTGCGGGATAGTCGTTCATTTGATTAGCGTCCAATGGGTCATGTGATGCGTCATGGAAGAAGTTATGAATACAAACTAGAGATATAAAAAAGCCCCGCTAGGCGGGGCTTTTTAACAGCTGGGCTAGATATTACTCGCCAGCGCGTTGTACTTCGATTTCAACCACAACACGACGGTTAGGTTGCAGGCACTCGATCGCCTTCTTGCCACGAACGCCAGTGCACTCAGCTACAGGCTCAGCTTCACCCTTGCCAACTGCGTGCAGACGGCTTTCTTCGATACCTTGTGCAACCAGATACTTCTTAACTGTGTTAGCACGACGCTCAGACAGCTTCTGGTTGTAGTTAGCATCACCGATACGGTCAGTGTGACCAGTGATCAGCACCAGTTCAACTTCTGGATGAGCCTTGAGCTTTTCAACAACGTCGCTGTTCAGAGCGGCCTTGCCTTCTTCCTTCAGGTTGTCCTTGTCGAAACCGAACAGAACTTCGGAGGACAGAGTTACCTTTTCGAATGCTGGCTCAGCTGGGCCAACTGGAGCTGGAGCTGCTTCAGCAACTGGCTCTGGAGCTGATTCAGGAGCTGCAACTGGCTCAGGTGTAGGCTCAACCACTGGAGCTGGCTTAGGAGCACCAAAGCGGAAGATAGCACCCAGGTTCAGGTAGGTGTTGCCGATTGTGTGTGTACCACCGCTGAAACCAACAGCAGGAATATCATCCACTTCAGCACGGCTCCAAACGTGACGCAAGTCAGCTTGCAGACCGAAGGATTCGTTGAACAGGTATTGTGCACCGAAGCCTACGTTAGCCATCCAGGAAGTCTTCTTGCCACCGATATCGGTACCAGCAACACTGTAGTCGATGTTGTTACGCGCAGCGCCAACACCAGCCAGCAAGAATGGACGGAATTTGTCACGGCTGAACAGGTACAGAGCATCAACACCGAACAGGGTTTGACGGTACTTACCGCTTACGCCTTCAAAATCGTTACCAGCACTGTTGTGGCTCAGACCAACTTGGATATCCCAGTGTTCGCTGATTTCCTTACCAAACTTGAGGAAACCGCCCACGCTACGTGGCTTGGCTTCGAGGTCGCTATCAGCGTGCATAACGTTAACGCCTGGCAATGCATACCAAGCACCGTCGTAAGCAACTTCGTCAGCTGTTGCAACAGCTGCAGAGAATGCAAATGCACTAGCAATTGCGAGGCCAATCAGATTTTTTTTCATTCGATTTAACTCCTGGGGTGACTAACGGACGACTAGACTATACTCAATGGACAAAAATGACGCAACGGTCTGCGGCTAGAAATCAGACCAGATCAGCGCTTTCAGCCGATGTGTTGTATTCATGCAACATATCTTTCAATGCGGACACCTGTGTTTTGCTCAATTGGGCCACGCGATCTAAACCTACGCAAACCGCTCCCCTGACCCCTAGATAAGAAGGTTTCATTTTGATCAATTGCAACAAATGCTGTGATTTCAGCGATCCAGCCAAGCCTGTGTTCATGTCGCCAGCTTGTTGAATGAACTCTTCTAATTGCGCGAGGCTGCAGTGATCTAATAAATTGCGCCCATCTTTGTGGGCGGTATCCAGCATCACACCCCAAAAGCCTGCTTGCTGCAGATCGGGCAATAATGAGAAATTAGGTGCTAGGTCAGCCATCATGACCGCTACCACGGCAAGCTGTCGCTCCATGATGGGTTGCTGCAAGGCTTGAATACAGCGACGATTGGCCTCGGCATCGCCAAACAGTCCGATCTTGATGATATCAACGCCTGTGTCTGCCATTGCCAATACGGCGTCTTGTAGCAGTTGCGGCTGCATGGGCAAATCGCCGGTGGTGGCACTGGTGATGCGCCGCCCATCCACCATGGCGACAGCTTCACGCACTACCTTTACAGGTAAAGCGCCCAATGCACCTTGCAGGGGGTTTTTCAAATCTATGATGTCAGCCCCGGCCTCCAGGGCTAACAGGGCTTCTGCAGCGGAGGTCACGCTGATCAGTAATTTACTCATGCCTGATTGTCTCCACTGATTTCAGCCTGATAATTCTGCAATTTATCAGTGAGCCACTGCCAGGCTTGCAACTCGCGCTCACCTGCGGTTTTATCAATCGCAATCTTCAAATAGGCATATTCACTGAGTATTTTTTCTAGGGGCAACATATGCAGGCGGCTGATCAGCACCGCCAGTTCAATCACGGCTGCCTGTGCACGGTTGAAGCCCCTGAAAGGCGCATGCGTTGCCTCATGCACAACACGGAAATAAAGCTCAGGCCGGGTTGTATCTTCCTTGACTTCTACAAGCTCCAGTTCCTGATGGGATAAGGCTGACGCCAATATCCTGCCCTGCACTTGTTCTGCATGGCGCAAAGGCCAATCTGCATGGCCTGTCAGACTGCCAGCAAACACGCGTACATCATCGGTATAGTTAATGACAGCATGGCGTGTAGCCAAGAGATTATCCAATGTCTGTGAAGGTCGAAATGGGGCTATCAGCACCTGATCGCCACGCCAGCGTATACCAAATGGGGCGATGTGCACTTGGCCTTCGGCGCTGAGTGTGGTCAGGATGATTTCATGAATCATGTTTCGTCTTCCTGGTTTTTTGCACTGCGTTTCTCACGCTTTTCTTTTAATGAGGCATCACGGTGCGCCACACGGCCTTCCGGGTTTTTGCTGGGAGTGGCGCAGCCCCAGACCAACTCTTCATCCTGGCTATAACGTTTCTTTAACTGCCAGGCAATTTGCGCACGCGCCAGCTCCACACCCAGATAGAAAGCGTGTGAGGCGTCGTCATCTACTTTGAGATGCGGGTAGAGTTTGAAGGGGTCAGTGTCCAGATGCAGGCCTTCGCGATTGAAAACATGCATACCGTCTTCGCTGACAATAATGCGGAAGCTGGGGTCTTTGATCTGTGCCGCCAGTTCTTCCACTTCTTGCGCAGTATAAGTAAAAGGCCTTCTGTCATGCAGACCCAACAAACCATCGCTATAGTCGCGTGGCAAGCGGCGTTCTTCGCGCGCCGCATACATCACACGTCTAGCCACATCGGCTTCAGCCACTGCGTAGGTAGCGTGTGGACTCACCGAAGTTGCCAGCACAGCATTGATATTGAGCTCAGTGATAATGCCAAACAACATGGCGTTGATCCCTGTGGTATCGGCATCGGTGAGCTCTGTCAGATTGCCCACGCCCATCATGATATCAATATCAGGATAACGTTTGCGTAAACGCTGATAACGCACTATGGATTCAGTAAAACCAAACGGAATCGGGTCTAAGATGGCATCGGCAATAAAGGGCCGCCCACGCTTGAGCATGCCCTCTATCGCACGATATAGCGATCTGGGATTGGTCGGTGTGGTAGGAATCAGTATGGGTGTAGCTGGCACTTCATCGGCCACCCACAAGGTTTTTTCTGTCAGGCTGAGCAGATAATCCGCGCCTGCCCTGCCCGCCAGCAACAAGTCATCGGTGTTGAGAGAGTCCACGCTGACCTTGAAGCCAGCCTCTTTCAGCGCAATGATGGACTCTTCAAGATGTGGGAATGGCGTATTGGGCAGGCAGCCAAGATCGACAATATCCGCGCCCTGCCGCCTGAATTCCTCAGCACGCGCCAACACTCCCTCGACGGTCAGTTGAGGTGCCTCGACTATCTCAGCAAAGATCTTGACATCAAACATGGATAAATCCGGCTTGCGCCCTCCGCGGCCAAAGAATTGCGGCAAGTCCTTGAGATCTTCAGGGCCGCGTTCTACAGGCACGCCATATTTTTCCTCGAGCAGACCCAAATCACCACGGCACAAACCCGGTACGATGATACGGTCAGCATCGCCCGCATCGGCGAGGCGGCGCAGTATCAATTGTGGGGTCAATAAAGCTGCTACGGATACACCAAGCTGCGCCACTCTATAGTTGAACTCAGTGGGCTGCATATCCGCCAGCACTTTGTGCAGGCTTTTTTCGGCCAGCTTGCCGGTCAGGAAGAGGAGGTTTTCAGCCATGCGAGCCTGGCCTGGATGGCGGTCTGCAACTGCTGCATATCACTTGCCACGGTTGTTTGTTCGAAGGTCTTGAGCTTTTCCATGTTTTCCAGATCTATCCGGCGTGGATAAACCTTGACCATGTTGTCACGTGGTGCCTCGGATTCAACCTCAGGCTCGGTATCGCAGGCAAAGACTATGCTTGGTACACCACACTTACCCGCCTGCGCATAGACATTGGTGACCAGGCTATCGGAAATGCCATATACCATCTTGGCCACGGTATTTGAGGTTGCTGGGGCAATGACCACGGTGTGATAAGCACCGTAATAGAACATTTCCACAGGAATAGAGCTGGCAGTCTTGTCCTGAAATACTTTGGCGACCTTATGCTTGAAGCCATACTGCTGCAGGATTTCGGCAGCAGCACGGCTCAAGAATAAATCCACATCTTCCAGACCATCAATGATCTCTAGACATTCGCGCAGGTAATGGCCAGAGCCGGTAATGGCCCAGGCCAGTCTGGGTTTTTCCACTGACTTCACAGCTATCCTAGAGGCTGAATGGGTGACGACGCACGATGGTCTCGTCACGCTCAGGGCCTGTGGACACAATATCTACAGGCACCTCGCACAAGGCTTCAAGACGTTCCAGATAATGACGTGCATTGGCTGGCAGATCTTCCCAACGACTTACACCAAAAGTATTTTCGTTCCAGCCTGGAACAGTTTCGTAAACAGGCTTGCAGCGCGCCACATCATCAGCACCTACAGGCAGCATGTCAACGCGCTTGCCATCCAGTTCATAGCCAGTGCAGATATTCAGCTCTTGTATGCCATCCAGCACATCTAGCTTGGTGATGCACAGACCAGACAAGCCATTGATACGGGCTGAGCGACGCAAGGCAGCAGCATCAAACCAGCCACAACGGCGCTTGCGCTTGGTCACGGTGCCTATCTCCCTGCCCTTGTCGGACATCTGGAAGCCTGGTGAATCGGTACTCTCAATATCAAGCTCACTAGGGAATGGGCCACCGCCTACGCGCGTGGTGTAAGCCTTGGTGATACCCAGCACATAATGCAGCATGCCAGGGCCTACACCCGTACCTGCTGCCGCCTGGCCAGAGATACAGTTGGAGGAAGTGACATAAGGGTAAGTGCCATGATCCACATCCAGCAGCGTACCTTGAGCACCCTCAAACAGCAGGTTATGCCCGGCCTTGTTGGCTTCATATAGCGCGGCGGAGATGTCGGTGACCATGGGTTGCAGCAATTCAGCCTTGGATAAGGCGCTATCCAGCTGCGCCTGATAATCCACGGCATCGGTGTTCAAATACTTGGTCAGAACAAAATTATGGTAATCCAGCACTTCGCGCAGTTTTTCCGCAAAGCGTTCAGGGTAGAACAAGTCATATACGCGCAAAGCACGACGGGCGACCTTGTCTTCGTAGGTGGGGCCTATGCCCTTGCCAGTAGTGCCTATCTTGCGCTCTGGGTCACGTGCAGCTTCACGCGCTTTGTCCAGGCGGACATGGTAGTCCAGAATCAAGGGGCAGCCAGGGCTGACCTTGAGGCGGTTACGCACTTCAAGTCCGGCTTTTTCCAGCCCATCGATTTCATAAAGCAGATGCCCTGCATCCAGCACCACGCCGTTGCCGATATAGCAGTTCACGCCCTCACGTACGATGCCAGATGGCACCAAGTTGAGCTTGTATTCCCGCTGTGAAGCACCCTGGCCTATGACCAGAGTGTGTCCGGCATTATGGCCACCCTGGAAACGCACCACGCCCTGGGCGTGATCCGTCAGCCAGTCCACAATCTTGCCTTTACCCTCATCACCCCATTGGGTACCGATAACAACGACGTTCTTACTCATGAATAGATCCAATAAATAAATTTATAAGGCTGCGGTGGCGATAACCACCCACTTGCCATCCTGCTTGACCAGTTCGCGGTCACATCCCAGCTCAGCGCGGTGCGCCTCAAGACCGGGTAATTCCTGTATGACAATTTCGCCCTGAGCGCGCAATTGTTCAACTTCAGTTTGTAATGCAGCATCGGTACCCACGGGGGCAAATATCGCACCCTGCTTTTCGGCAACGGGCAACGAACTCACCACACCCCGTAAATCCAGACTAAATCCGGTAGCAGGACGCGCACGACCAAAGATGGCACCTACCTCGTCATAACGGCCACCACGCGCCAAAGGCCCGGCATAACCCTGGGCATAGGCCGCAAAGACGATGCCGCTGTGATAATGGTAGCCACGCAGCTCAGCTAAATCGAAACTGACTTTGACATCAAGATCAGCCAAGCCTGCGGCCAGTTGTTTAAGATCATCCAGCGCCTGACGTATGGCAGGGATGGCTGGCAGACGTTGGGCTGCACGCTCCAGCACCGTGACATCACCATTAAGGTCAGTCAAGCTGGTCAATGCCGCCAAGGTGGCTTCAGGCAAACCTGCGCCAAGCTGTTTGACGGCTGCTTGATCCTTGCTCTGCAAGGCGAGGTAAAGCTCTTGCTCCTGCACTTCGGAAAGGTGGGCATCTGCGAGTAGGCTGCTGAATATGCCTGCATGACTGATATCTATATACAAAGTTTTCAGGCCAACCGCGTGCAAAGCCTTGATCATCAAACGCTGAATTTCGATGTCGCTTTCCACCCCGGCGTGACCATAAAGCTCAGCCCCAACATGCAAAGGCTCGCGGCTGTGTGCCAGGCCATCCGGCGTAGTACGCAACACACTCCCGGCGTAGCACAAGCGGCTCACACCCTGATTGTTTAACATGTGCGCATCAATACGGGCGGTTTGCGGTGTAATGTCGGCGCGTATGCCCATGAGCTTGCCAGTCAGTTGATCGACCACTTTAAAAGTGGCGAGATCCAGATCGTGGCCTATGCCTGTGGTCAGCGACTCCATGTATTCAAGCATGGGAGGGATGACATACTGATAGCCATGCACCTTGAACAGGTCCAGCAGGCAACGGCGCAATTGTTCTACGCGCGCAGCCTCGGCAGGCAGTACATCTTCGATGTATTCGGGAAGTAACCAGTTACGCATAAGATATCTATAAAAAGGCAGGCATTTAGCCAGTCAAATCAGGTGGCTGATCCCGCTACTGCACCAGTAACACAATCACCAGACCTATGATCATGGAGCCAGCCCGACAAAGCGTAGCTGGCCGTCCTTCATTTCCACCATACGGCTGAAGGTCTGCTTCCAGGCTTGGGGCGAGACCAATGGCAATATGCCCTCGATGACGAGCACCAGGCCTATTGCCAGCAGCAAAGTGGATGTACTCAAGCGTTATTTACCGCTAGTAGCACGGCCAGAGTTGCGCATGTACTTGAAGAAGTCGGAATTCGGCTCCAGCACCATGACATCACTCTTGCTCTTGAAGCTGTTGCGGTACGCATCCAGCTACGGTAGAAGGCATAGAATTCGGGGTTTTTGCCATAAGCCTGCGAGTAAATCTCTGCGGCACGGGCATCGCCCTCACCCTTGGTCTTTTGCGCTTCGCTAAAGGCTTCGGCAATGATCACTTCACGTTGCCTGTCGGCATCCGCACGGATCTTTTCACCCTCACCAGCACCACGTGAACGGCGCTCATTGGCCACACGCTTACGCTCGGCTTCCATACGCTGGTACACGGACTCACTGACTTCAGGCGGCAAATCTACACGACGCAGACGCACATCCAGCACCTGAATACCCATCTGGCGTGAATCACGATCTGCTCGCTCACGCAGGATATCCATAATCTTGCCGCGCTCACCAGACACTACTTCATGCATGGTGCGCTTACCGAACTCAGCACGCAGGCCATCATTCACTGTTTGTGACAGGCGACGCTCGGCTTGTTGCTCATCACCCTTGACCGAAACATAGAACTTGGCTGGGTCTATGATGCGCCATTTGATATAGGAATCGACCAGCACGTTCATCTTTTCACTGGTGAGGAAACGATCAGGCTCAGTCCAGTTCAGGGTCAGAATACGCTTGTCGAAATAACGTACGTTATCTACCAAGGGCACTTTGAAATTCAAGCCTGGTTCTTTTTTCACAGCCACAATCTCACCCAGGCGGAACACCAGGGCAAACTCACGCTGATCCACATTGAACGCAGACAAGCTCAGCAGCAACAGCGCTGCAATCAAACCCACCAGGCAGTACCGATATTTTTCATTAACGACTCTCCCTGTCACGGCTACGGAATGCATCACGCGAACGCTGACTATTGGCGTCCAGCTCGGGCAGAGCCGTGGGGCTTACAGGCTGTACATTAGGTGTAGCTGGGGCATTGCCTGCACCAGTTGCAGACAGCAGCTTATCCAGTGGCAAATACAGCAAGCTGTTGCCACCCTTTTGATCGACGACCACCTTGCTAACGCTGGACATGATTTGTTCCTGCGCATCTAGGTATAGACGCTGACGTGTCACTTCAGGTGCACGTTGATATTGGGTAAGCACCTGCTCAAAGCGGCTGGCATTACCCTTGGCCTCATTCTCAACGCGCAGCTTGTAACCAGCGGCCTCTTCCAACAGGCGTGAAGCCGCACCACGTGCACGCGGTATCACATCATTAGCGTAGGCATAGCTTCGTTCTTTTGACGCTCAAGATCTTGACCAGCTTTCACAGCATCATCAAAGGCCGCCTGCACTTGCTCAGGAGGCTGCGAGTTCTGCATGGTGACGTTGACGATATTGATACCAGTGGAATAACGATCCAGGATTTCCTGCATCATTTTCTTCGCTTGAGCCGCAATTTCTTCGCGTCCTTCATAGAGCGCGAAGTCCATCTTGCTCTTGCCGACGATTTCACGAATTGCAGTTTCGGCAATGCCGCGCACAGACTCTTCGGCAAAGCGGTTGTTGAACAATGCATCCTCAACATTGTTGAGGTTGTACTGCACGGCCATTTGCAGATCAATGATGTTTTCATCATCGGTCAACATCAAGGATTCGCGCAATTCACGGCCACGGCTGGAGCTGCCCTCTGCCGAGCGGTAACCAACTTCAACCGTACGCACCTGCTCCATATTGACCTTAGTCACAGTTTCAATAGGGAAAGGCAGATGCCAACGGGGACCAGGCAGTGTCGTTTCAACGTGTTTACCAAAGCGCAGGACCACGCCGCGCGAGCCCTGATCTACTGTATAGAAACCCGTGGCAAACCAGATGACGGCCACCAAGCCCAGAATAGGCAATACTGGGATTGCCTTGGGCTCTGACTCAGGGCGCCTGGGCCACCATTCTTGCCGAACAAACCATTCAGCTTGCGGCTGAATTGACGGAAAACTTCGTCCAAATCGGGCGGACCATCGTTATTACGATTGCCCCAACCGGGATCGTTAGCCATGCATTACTCCGTGAAATCAAAAAATTATGCGTCCTGATAGGACGTAGGTTGTTTGGCAAACAGGCTTTGTTGATGCTCAAGTAAGGCAAGCCGCAACAATTCCATGCCCTCCCCCGTCTTGGCAGAAATGCGCACTTTCGAGATTCTACCATACTCGTCCCTATCAAGCCCCGACTGGATTCCCGCCCGGTCTATCTGGTTTAGCACCAAGATCTGCGGCACCGCTTGCGCACCGATTTCCGACAACACGAGATTGACCTGCTCGATTTGATCATCGCGATTGTCACTGGCGACATCTACTACATGAAACAGCAAGTCAGCCTGCGCTGCCTCTTCCAAGGTCGCACCAAATGCTTCTACCAAGGCATGGGGCAAATGCTTGATAAACCCTACGGTATCTGAAATGACAACAGGACCACCATCAGGAATATAAAGCTTGCGCGACGTGGTATCCAGGGTAGCAAACAGTTGATCAGCCGCATAAACGCCGGATTGCGTCAGGCGGTTAAACAAAGTGGACTTGCCAGCATTGGTATAACCCACCAGAGAGACTGACAAAACTTGAGAGCGGCGCCTGGAACGACGCTGCATACCGCGCTGCTGCTTGAGCTTATCCAGCTTCTCGCGCAACTGCTTGACGCGAATGCGCAACATGCGCCTATCCAACTCAAGCTGGGTTTCACCTGGGCCACCACGTACGCCAATACCACCCTTTTGTCGTTCAAGGTGAGTCCAACCTCGCACCAGTCGAGTAGACAAGTGCTCAAGCTGGGCAAGTTCAACCTGCAACTTGCCTTCATGGCTTTGTGCGCGCTGGGCAAAGATATCGAGGATAAGTCCAGTACGGTCTATCACGCGCGCTTCAAGCAGGCGTTCAAGATTGCGCTGCTGGGAAGGACTGAGATCATGATTGAATACCGCAACCTTAGCTTCTGTTGCTTGCATGGTAGCCAGAACTTCATCTGCCTTACCACTACCCACAAAGAATTTGGGATCGGGCTTGGGACGGCGACCTTCTACCGTCCCATTAATCGCCAGCCCGGCACTGATGACCAACTGCCTTAATTCCTGCAGGCTGTCTTCATAACCCGGCTCACCAAAATCCACGCTTACCAGTACGGAAGCATCGCCGCCAACTGGCCGATCAAACATATAAACCTGAATCTAACAAAAATTATTCTTCAGAATTGGTGGCTGCAGGACCATGGGGAATGGAAACAGCACGACCGGGGACTATGGTGGAAATGGCATGCTTATATACCATCTGGGTCACGGTGTTCTTGAGCAGAATGACGTATTGATCGAAAGAATCGACCTGCCCCTGCAGTTTGATGCCATTTACCAGATAGATTGAAACGGGCACGTGCTCTTTACGCAACGTGTTCAGAAACGGGTCTTGTAACATCTGCCCTTTAACGCTCATTTTGATGCTCCTTTTCCTTGTAATTCTATATATATGGGGAGTTTTGTTCTTACAGCCACTTTACGTGAAAAACTTTTCCCAAGCTAGAGCCACCAAGCAAGCTCTTCATTCACTACTGTTACAGCAACTATGGGGGCAAGCACAAAAAAAACAAGCCAACATCGCAAGCCTGACCAGCAATTAGCAATATTAAGGCTTGGCTGGCAATCTCAAGCACAAAATCTAATAGCGACTTGTACTTGATTGCCGACTCAAAGCTAGGACTTCAAGCCCGGCAAATTGTTCTGCCCTGCCCAGATTATTTGCGAAAATTCACGATCAGGGCAGCTTGTGAATTTATGCGCGCAATATAGCCTGCATTCTTGCCAGACTTTCAGACTTGCCCAGCAAGGTCATCACGGCATCAATGCTTGGAGATTGCGCGCCGCCTGTGATCATGACGCGCAAAGGCATGGCCACCTTGGGGAATTTCAGCGCATTGGCCGTTACTGCCTGCTCTATGGCATGGTGCAGATTGTCCTGAGTCCACTCCAAGCCCTCCAGCACAGCAAATAAGGCATGCATGACAGGCACGATATCTGCCGTGATATGTTTTTCCTGCGCGGCAGCATCCACCTCAGGCTTGCGATAGAAATAAGCTACGCTATCGGCAAGCTGATTAAGGGTTTGTGCGCGGTCACGATAAAGTGCTATCACGCCCTGCAAATCCACCCCCTCATGCACCTGCACACCTGCCAGCGCCAAACGTTGTGCGATATCCTCTGCCAATCTGGCGAGATCAGCCTGCTTGATGTAATGGTTGTTGAGCCAGTTGAGCTTTTCGGTATTGAACTGGGCAGCAGATGGCGTGACATGATCCAGGCCAAACCACTCACAGAACTGCGCCATACTGAAAATCTCATCATCGCCATGAGACCAGCCCAGCCTTGCCAGATAGTTAAGCACAGCTTCCGGCAGATAGCCGTCTTCATGATATTGCATGACACTAACCGCACCGTGGCGCTTGGAGAGCTTCTGCCCGTCATCCCCCAGGATCATGGATAAATGCGCATATTGCGGAATTTGTGCGCCTAGCGCTTGCAGTAGGTTGATCTGGCGTGGGGTATTGTTCACATGATCATCGCCCCGTATCACCTGGGTAATACCCATTTCCCAATCATCCACCACCACACAGAAGTTATAAGTTGGCGTGCCATCGCCACGTGCGATGATCAGGTCATCCAGCTCTTCATTGGCAATGCTGATCTGCCCCTTGACCAAGTCATCCCATACCACATTGCCAGTGAGTGGGTTCTTGAAGCGCACCACAGGGTCAACCCCTGCAGGCACGGCTGGCAAGCTCTTGCCCGCCTCAGGACGCCAGCGGCCATCATAGCGTGGCTTTTTACCTTCCTGCATCTGCTGCTCACGCATAGCATCCAGCTCTTCCCTGCTGCAATAACACAGATAGGCCTTGCCTTCGTCCAACAACTGCTGAATCACGCGCTTGTACTGATCCATGCGCTGCATTTGATAGAAAGGACCTTCATCCCAGCTCAAGCCCAGCCAGTTCATGCCATCAAGAATCGCTTGCACAGCCTCAGGCGTAGAGCGTGCAACGTCGGTATCCTCTATGCGCAGCACAAACTCACCCGCATGTTTGCGGGCATAAGCCCAGGAGAACAAGGCGGTGCGTGCCCCGCCAATATGAAGAAAACCTGTGGGACTAGGCGCAAAACGGGTACGTACGGTCATGGCAATCGGCAAATAATCAAAAAATAGATAAGGCGGCAATTTTAGCACGCGCGCTTGGCTCAGCCCTATCGACAAACAGCACTATTCAGCACTGGCCTGTGCAGGCTACAGGCGTAAAAAAACCGGGTGTAACCCGGTTTTCAATGGCACTCTGTTTTCCAGAGCGCCGATTTAGTGAGCAAACAGCTTAATTACTGGCTTGCTTTTCAGGCTGCTGGTAAGCGTTAGCAGTTTTCCAGCCACCACCCAAAGCCTTGAATAGATCAACCGTGGCGGTCAACCTGGACTGGCGGCTCTGGATAAACGCCAGTGCGGCATCGTTGTAAACGCGCTGAGAATCCAGCACATCAAGATAGCCGGAATAACCGGACTTGTAACGATTTTCCGATATCTGCAAGGCCTGCTTGGCCGCATTCTGGCTGATGTTGAGCGCTTCTTCCCGCTCACGACTCTGGCGCACGGTCACCAAGGCATCCCTAACCTCCTTGAAGGCAGTTTGGATAGAGCCTGGTAAGTTGCCAGCGCTTGTTTCTGCCTGGCGCTAGCCTGATCAACACGTGCGGACAATCTGCCTGCGGTGAAGATAGGTAGATTCAAGCCCAGCCCGGTAGACCAGATACGCGATGGGCTTTCCAGTACACGGCTCAAGTCTGCACTTTCACCACCAAACGCAGCGGTCAGCGTAATGGTGGGGAACATAGCCGCTTTAGCCACACCAATCTGCGCATTTTCCGAGATCATGGTCTGCTCAGCTTCACGAATATCAGGTCTGGCTTCCAGCAAGCTAGATGGCAAACCTGTAGGTGGAATTGGTGGCTGCGGCAACTGATGGATATCACCTTCAGGCACTTTAAGCTCGTAATCCCCGGTCAAAACGGCCAGCTGATGCTGCACCACTTCACGTTGGCGCACCAAATCAGCCAGTTGCGCAACCAGGTTGGAGTTGGCCACTTCAGCTTGATGCACATCCAGAATCGAGGCTACGCCACCTTCCAGCCTGCGCTTGGTCAGATCCAGACTTTCACCACGCGTTTTCAGGCTATCGCGCGATACCGCAATCTGCGCTTCCACACTGCGCAGCAAGAGATAGTTGCTGGCCACCAGACTGGACAGTGACAGACTGACCGTATCCTTGGCATACAGAGTACCCAGGGCTTGCGCACGCGCAGCTTCACGCGCTCGGCGCAATCTGCCCCAGAAATCCAGCTCAAAGGAAGTACCCAATTGCAGGTTGTAGTTTTCGCGGAACACCGGGATGCCGGACATAATGGGGAAAGCCCCAGTTTCGGTTACACGCTGACGCATACCGTTACTGGTTAGGTCTATCTGCGGAAACAGTGAAGCTCCAGCCTCACGCATAGCCGCATCCGCCTCTTCGATACGTGCAACTGCCTTGGCAATATCGACATTGTTGGCAAAGGCTTTTTGCATCAACTCAGTCAACACCGGGTCTTGAAAACTTTCCCACCAGGCATCTAGCTTCAGTCCAGCTTGAGCGCTGGCATCTGTGGCATTGGCATCGCTGCTGCCAGCATCACTATAACTGGCAGGCAGTTTATTATCGGGCCTATGGTAGTCAGGCCCGACCATGCAACCTGCCAAAGCCATGGCCACGGCAACATGAATTAAATTGAGACGCGACATTATATTGTCTCCTTCTTGTCATCGTGATGCGTACGGCTGCTGGTATTGCCAGACAACCAGGTGAAGAACATAGGGATAAAGATGGTGGCCACAAAAGTAGCCAGCAACATACCGCCAAACACCCCAGTCCCCATGGAACGGCGCGCAGCGGCACCCGCACCAGTTGCAATCACCAACGGCACGATACCTAGCACAAAGGCCATGGAAGTCATGACGATAGGACGGAAGCGCAAGCGCGCAGCCTCAATCGCAGCTTCTTTTAGTGACAGGCCTTCTTCCAGTTTCTGGCTGGCAAACTCCACAATCAGAATGGCATTTTTTGCCGCCAGGCCAACCAGGGTGACCAAGCCAATCTGGAAGTAGATGTCATTAGGCATACCGCGGAACATCACCGCCAGCAAAGCACCTACCAGCGCAAACGGTACGGCCATGATCACAGCCAAAGGCAAGGCCCAGGTTTCAAACTGCGCCGCCAGGATCAAGAACACCATAATGATGGCGAAACTGAAGGCAAAGATCGCAGCCGAACCTGTCAGCTTTTCCTGATAGGCCTGACCTGTCCATGCCAATTGATAACCATCTGGCAGGCTTTCCTTGGCGGCCTGCTCAATCAACCTGATCGCATCGCCAGAACTCACGCCATAGGCACCGCCACCCAGCACTTTGGCTGACAGCAGACCTTGGTAACGTTCAAGCTGCTCAGCACCAATAATGTTGCTGACCTTGCTGACTGCAGACATAGGCACCATGCCGCCCGCTGCGGAACGTACATAAACACGGCCCAGATCTTCAGGCTTCATGCGGAATGCAGGTTCTGCCTGCAACTGCACACGGTAAGTACGACCCATGCGGTTGAAGTCATTCACATACAGCGTACCCATGGTGCTTTGCAGCGTGGCATAGATATCCGAGATAGGCACACCCAGCGACAAGGCCTTGGCCTCGTCCACCTCAATCAACAACTGTGGCACGGTAGGACGGAAGAAGGTGTTGATACCGGCCAGACGTGGCTCCTTACGCAAAGTATCCATGAAGTTATTTACTACCTCGGACAAATGCAAGGGGTCAGTGTCAGTGCGGCTCTGGATATACATTTCCATGCTACCCGAGCTACCCAAACCGCGAATCGCTGGCGGATTAAAGGCAATCGCCATACCATCAGGCTGACTCATGCCTATGCCGAACAGACGCTTGACAATGTCATCCGCTGTCGCGGTACGTGCATCCCAATCCTTCATACGCACGAACATGGTCGCCGCACTGGCCTTGTTACCGCCGCCTATCAAATCAAAACCATTGATGACGAATTGCGTAGCCACTGCAGGGTCTTGTGATATTGCCTGGCGCACGTTCTCCATGGTCTTGCTGGTGCGGCTCAGCGTAGAACCGTCCGGCATGATCACGGCCGTCACCACATAGCCCTGATCTTCAGGAGGTACAAAGCTGCCAGGCACCACACGGAACAAATACGCTCCTGCCGCGATGATGCCCACAAACACTACAGCACCAATAATGCGATGACGCAGGGTCAAGCCCACGGTAGAGGTATAGAAGTTGGTCAGCTTGTCGAAACCACGGTTGAATGGCTTGAAGAAGCGTGACTCACCATGCACGTGCTTAAGCAAGATGGCACAGAGCGCAGGCGTCAGCGTCAAAGCCACGATACCGGAGATCACCACCGCCACCGCCACGGTCACCGCGAACTGGCGATAGAGCTCACCGGCGATACCGCCCATGAACGCCACCGGAATGAACACCGCACACAGCACCAGCACAATCGCTACAACGGCACTGGATACCTGCTCCATGGACTTGATCGCGGCATGCAACGGCGAGAGCTTTTCCTGAGTCATCAAGCGCTCTACGTTCTCCAGCACCACGATGGCATCATCAACGACGATACCAATCGCCAATACCATGGCAAACAAAGTCAGGGTATTGATGGAGAAACCGAATATCCACAGACCAGCAAAAGTACCAATCAAGGAGATAGGCACGGCGATGATAGGAATCAAGGTAGCGCGCCAGCTTTGCAGGAATAGGAATACCACCAGCACCACCAGCACCATGGCTTCTGCCAGGGTATGTACTACTTCTTCAATAGACGCCTTGACGAAGTCACTGGTGTCGTAAGGAATACGGTAGTCCATATCCTCGGGGAAGCGCTGCTTGAGTTCTTCCATCTTGGCCTTGATGGCCTCGGCAGTATCCAGCGCGTTGGCACCTGTCTGCAGGAACACAGGAATACCTACGCCAGGCTGACCATCCAGCGTGGTGCGGATATTGTAGTTCTGCGCACCCAGTTCAATACGTGCCACATCCTTCAAATACAGCACACCACGTGGGCCATTGGCCTTGACGATGATATTGGCAAACTGCTCAGGCTCAACCAGTCTACCCTTGGCAGTCACGGTGTAGACGATCTGTTGATCATCTGGCGCCGGGTCCTGACCTATCTTACCTGCAGCATATTGCGCATTCTGCGCCGCAATAGCAGCAGCAATCTCACTGGTTGAAACACCCAATTGTGCCATGCGGTCCGGACGCAGCCAGATACGCATGGAGTAATCCTGGGTACCAAACACGGTGACGTCGCCCACGCCCTTCACGCGCTTGAGCTCATCCAACACATTCAGCGTTGCATAATTGCTCAGGTACAAGGGGTCATAGGTCTTTTTCGGCGAAACCAGCATCAATGCCATCAGGATGTCATTGGAGCGCTTTTGCACAATCAAGCCTGTGCGACGTACATCATCAGGCAGGCGTGGCAAGGCAATATTGACGCGATTGCTGACGTTGAAGGTTGCCTGGTCAACATCAGTGCCAGTTTCAAAGGTGGCAGTGATGGTCAAAGTGCCACTGGAGTCGGCACTGGACTGGTAATACAGCAGCCCTTCAACACCACTCAGCTGCTCTTCAATCGGCGCTGCTACTGTCTTGGCCAGGGTTTCAGCACTGGCACCAGGGTAAGTTGCCGTTACCATTACGGTAGGCGGCGCAATTTGCGGATACTGCGCAATCGGCAGCTGGAATGCGGCCGCAAGGCCAGCAAGCACAATAATGATCGAAACTACCGATGCAAATATTGGCCGGGTAATGAAAAATCTAGTCATCTTGACTCCTGCTTAAGCTGGCTTGCCGCTAGCGTTGGATTCTGGCTTGCCAGTTTCGCCTTGAGGCTGTGCACCTTGAGGATTAGCACCCTGCTCTGCTGGAGCATGAGGCTGCAATGGCGCGCCTGGGCGAATCTTGATCAGATTATCCACCACCACTTTTTCGCCTGCATTCAAGCCCTTGAGGATGACCCAATTGCTGCCAGACCAATTGCCTGTCACCACTGGACGCACACTCGCCTGGTTTTGCTCATTGACCACGTAAACAAAACGGCCCTGCTGCGAGTTTTGCACTGCCACTTGCGGCACCAGGAATACGCCATCCTGCTCACCCACGGTGACTTTGGCGCGCACAAACTGACCTGGCACCAATTGCTTGTCAGCATTGGTAAAGGTCGCACGCAGTTGCTGCGTGCCTAATGTCGGGTCAATCTGACTGGCAGCAAAATTGAGCTTGCCGGTCTCGTTGTATTCCTTGCCATCAGGTAAGGATAAAGTGATTTTCTTGACATTCTTTTCGCTAAGGCGGCCGCCGACTTTTTCCAGTTCATTATCGGAAAGACTGAAACGCACCCAGATGGGTGAAAGCTGAACCACGGTAGTCAACAGACTATCGTTGGCAGCCACCAAAGTACCCTCGGAATACTGGAAGCGCCCGGAAACACCGCTCACAGGCGCTGTCACCTTGGTATAGGAAAGATTCAGCTCGGCCTCACGCACGCTGGCATCCGCCTGCAGCAAGGCGGCCTTGGCCACATCATTGTCAGAAGTGGCATTGTCATACTCGCGTTGGCTAATGGACTTGGACTCCAACAAGCCCTTGAGACGGTCAGCCTCACGCTGGGTCTGGGCAATCTTGGCCTGAGACTGGGCTTGCTGCGCCTTGGCTTGAGCCAAAGCAATCTGATAAGGCACAGGGTCTATCTGGAACAGCACTTGGCCTTCCTTGACGGAAGAGCTTCTTCATAAAGACGCTTGAGCAGAATACCGCCCACGCGTGGACGTATCTCTACCTCACGCGCACCTTCGGTTTGCGCTACAGACTCAACACTCACAGGGACTGATGTCGGTTCCAGGGTGAGTACAGTCACAGGCATTGCCTGTCCGCCACCTTGCGGTGCCGCCTGCTGCTCACCCTTGCTACAGGAGATTAGCGTCAACGCTGCCGTTAAGGCGAGTACGATTTTTTTGCTGGACCCAAGTCCATCCTTATTGCCACGAGCTTGATTAATCACGCGCACTCCCATAGTTAACTCCATGTCTTATAAACAAAATACTTGCTTACATTCAATATCGAATGTATATTATATACAAACATGATTGTATGTAAACAGCTTTTTCAAGGGCAAGCCCATGGCAAGAAAGACTAAAGAGGACGCCGCCATCACGCGGCAACGTATTATTGACGCAGCCCGCGAGGTGTTTGCAGCAAGAGGCGTTAGCCGTACCTCAATAGAACATATAGCCTCGCACGCAGAAGTCACACGCGGTGCGGTGTACTGGCACTTCAAAAACAAAATTGAGCTTTTTTACGCGATGCGTGATCAGGCATTTCTGCCATTTATTGATCACATTGATGCCGCCGCCCTGAATGAAGAGTCTGAAGACCCCCTCTCCACCATAGAGCAGTTTTTCGAGAATACTATTCAAACCCTCAACCACGATGCTGCAATCCGTGAGATCTACGAGATCATGATGGTGAAATGCGAATATGTGGATGAATTTACAGCAGTATTACAACAAATAGTGACGAATTGTCACTACTTCATAGAAAAACTTCAGTTGCTTTACGAGCGTGCGCAGCAAAAAGGCCAGCTGAACATTGGCCTAGATCCAGTTGCGCTGGCGCTTGATAGTCATTTGTTCTTCTCCGGCTTGCTACATATGTGGGTCAAGGACAGTCGCGCTGAAGGGTTCCGCCAACAAGCCAACACCTTGATCCGTCAGCATATAGGCCTGCGCAAACGCGCGATTCCATAGGCAAAATCCGACTCAAGAGCCTTGTCAGCTTTGCCTCATAACGATATGATTGTTATGAATTAGCGAAAGGCAAATCTTGGATATTCTCACTGGCGAAATTTATGGCAAGCAAACAGGCAGCAAGTTTGTCATGTATAACGTCCTCAAGGTGGGCAAACAAGCCATTACCTTGCAGAATATCGACAACCCTCTCAGCCTGTTTGAAACCACTCCGCTAAAGCTGCAGTCCTCGGGTTATGTGCGCATCAGCCAGACGCCATACATCAATACTGAAGCTTCGGGAAAAAAACGCAAAGTGGTAAAAAAGCCCACTCGCTGCCCCTACACCATGGATTTTCTCGAAGAGCGTGCAGATTCTCAGCGTCCCACGCCCATCATGCCCGACCTTTTCAGCACCCAGGAATAAAAACGGCGCCTTTAGGCGCCGTTTTCTTAACTGCTCTCAGATGTCCAGGGCGCAGATTAAAAATCGATATCCCTAGACACTTCAAGATTTCCTATATATCAAAGATGCTCTATATATCAGCATTAGTCGCGCTGAGGCGGTGCGGCCCAGAGATCATGCCCATCTGAATCCACAATTTGTGCTTCAACCAGATCACCTGGCTGCAAACCTTCCCCGCCAGCCAAATACACCACGCCATCAATTTCTGGCGCATCAGCTGCGGTACGGCCTATGCTTCATCGCCATTCACTTCATCAATCAGCACAGTCTCTATACGGCCTATCTTGCGCTTCTGTTTCTCGGCACTGATGGCTTCCTGCACTTCCATAAAGCGCGCCAGTCTTTCCTGCTTGAGTGATTCAGGTACGTGATTGTCCAACTGATTGGCGGCTGCGCCATCGACGGCGGAATAGGCAAAAGCGCCCACACGGTCCAGCTGCGCTTCCTGCAGGAAATCCAACAGATGTTCAAAATCATCATCCGTCTCACCAGGGAAGCCGACGATAAAGGTGCTGCGTATGGTGATGTCCGGGCAGATATCGCGCCAGGCTTTAACCCTGGCCAGATTATTCTCGCTATTTGCAGGACGCTTCATGGCTTTGAGAATGCGCGGGCTGGAATGCTGGAATGGCACATCCAGATAGGGAAGGATCAAACCATCCGCCATCAAGGGGATGATCTCGTCCACATGCGGGTATGGATAGACGTAATGCATACGCACCCAGACCCCCAGGTCACCCAATGCCGTAGCCAGCTCAGTCATGCGCGTCTTGAGCGGACGTCCATTCCAGAAACCTGTGCGGTATTTGACATCAACCCCGTAAGCACTGGTGTCTTGCGAAATCACCAACAATTCAGATACCCCGGCATTGACCAGGTTTTCTGCCTCTTTCATGACTTCACCGACAGGACGGCTAACCAGATCACCACGCATGGAAGGAATAATGCAGAAACTGCACCTGTGGTTACAGCCTTCAGATATTTTCAGGTAAGCATAGTGCTGTGGCGTCAGGCGCACACCTTGGGGTGGCACTAGATCGGTGTAAGGGTCATGCAGCTTGGGCAGATTGGCATGCACTGCCGTCATGACTTCTTCCAGCGCATGCGGCCCTGTGACCGCCAAAACACCGGGGTGAGCAGCCTTGACCACATCACTCTTGGCACCCAAACAGCCAGTGACTATCACCTTGCCATTTTCAGCCAGGGCCTCGCCTATGGCGTCAAGTGACTCTTCAACCGCACTATCAATAAACCCACAGGTATTGACGACCACCAGATCAGCATCATCATAGCTACCCGATATGGCGTAGCCCTCAGCGCGAAGCTGGGTCAGGATACGCTCAGAATCTGAAGCTGCCTTGGGGCAGCCCAATGAAACAAAACCAACTTTTGGAGTTTGCAAGCTCATCTCTCTTTAAATGCAAAACCCTGCCAAAGCAGGAAAAATTTAAACAACACTTAGTACTGCTTAGCCCGCGTGTAGCAAAACACCCGTCAGCCAAATACTGCCAATGCCCAATGCAATCAGACTAGCCTGCTGTACCGTGGCCTTGAGCTCGGTACGTCTGTGCAAGCCAGGAATCAAGTCCGCCACCGCAACGTAAATCATGCTGGCCGCCGCCAAGCCCAGAATACTGGGAATCCAGCTCTGTACAGATTGCAGGGCAAAATATGCCGCCACCCCGCCAACCAGTGTGGCCATGCTGGAAAACAGGTTAAACAACAGCGCATGGCGTTTGCTATAGCCTGAATGCAGCAAGATAAGAAAATCACCTACTTCCTGGGGAATCTCGTGGGCAATGATGGCCACTGCAGTCACCATGCCCAGTTTGGCATCCACCATGAAGGCGGCAGCAATCAGCACCCCATCAACAAAGTTATGGAAAGTGTCACCTATCATGATCATCAGGCCGCTGCGACCATGATCATGGGTATTCCCATGACCATGACTGTGGCCGTGCGCATGTTGATCATGACCCGTGGCATGCACCTCGCACTCATCACCATGGCAGTGCCGCCAAAGTACTAGTTTTTCCAGCACAAAGAACAACAATATGCCCAGCAAGATGGTGGCAGACATGGTTTCCACGCTGCTGGCTATTTCAAAGGCATGCGGCAGAATTTCCAGGAAAACCGCCCCCAGCAAAGCCCCAATCGCATAGCTGATCAGCATGGGCACCCAAGAAGCTTTGGCATTGAAGCAAAGAAGGCCGCAAAAAGCACACTCAATGCCCCACCTGCGAGGCTGACCAAAATAATCATTAGCAATATGGACATAAGCGCGAATTATACGGGATCAGCGTTGATTTACTGCGCAAGCCAAAAGCTTTTTTTCCATGATGCATACATGGGTTTAATTACATGTTCATCTTGCAGTGTTTTTCGCCTAAACCACCGCCCTACAAGTAAATCCTGCAGATATAAAGATTTGCTCCAGCTCATAAATGCAAATAAAAATAATTACATGTCACCATTGCACTACCCAATGATAATTGTTATCATTTGCCTTAATGTTGTGATTAATGATTAATGTGACCTTAATTTATGCTTCCAGCTAAAGCCCCTGTTAAAACCTGCTTGATCAACTTGCTCGATGAGCTGATCGCACATGATGGTTTTGGTAGCTTAAAAGTGGATATTCGCTTATTACGGCGCGGGCAAAAAGAAATCATCATAGATTGCGGCAAGCAATACCGCTTTGTGGTGGATTTCCAGCCGGCACATGCTGAGACCGAGAACACTGACACATCGCAAGCAGTTATTTGAACTGTATTTTGGCGATGCCCGTTCATAGGGCATTGACCATTGAATGCTCGACGGTGTGGGTCCGTGAGCTTAAATGTTGAAACGAGTGTTATCACCTTCAAGAGGAAGGGAAATTTAACACTCCCTTGAAAGAATCCATTATGAAAATTTCAGCTTTAGCTCTTATCGCAGGTGTTGCCTTCAGCTCTTCCGCATTTGCTACTCAAGCCGTTTGGGATACTGCCACTCCTTGGGGTTCTAGCACCCTTTCCCAATACGCAGAGTGGAATGTTTTTGGCGGCACCTCTGATTCCACTCCTGATGTAGGTCTGTCTGCTGGTACTACTGCCAGCGTTACCGAGACCTCTGGCGCATCTTTCGTCACCAGCGGTGGCAACATCTACAGCTTCGCATTGCCTCTGAACATCACTGCAACCCTGAGCGGCACAACAGGTGGCCTGTTTGATGTTTACCTGCGTATCGGCACTGTAGGTTCTATTGCCAGCACCAGCGCAACCCTGAATGGTGTCGGTGCGACATCCGTGATTCAACTCAGCCAGTCCCAAGGCGACTTTGGCGGCTTCGGTGAATCCTTCGAGCAGGAAGCCTATTGGTTGTGGAGCAACGTGTCCGGCGCTAGCCTCTACACCTTCAACTTCAAAGGCACCTCCTCCAGCCTGAGCCTGGATCAACTGGCACTGGCTACCGTAGCAGTTGCAGCAGTTCCAGAACCAAGCACTTCCGGCATGCTCGGTTTGGGCCTGGGCGTACTCGCTTTCGCAGGCCGTCGTGCCCGCAAGCAAAACGCTTAATCTAAAAACAATATAGATAGCGTCAAAAATGGCTGGCTCCGCTCATGGCGGGCCAGCCACTCTTCCTTATATCGGGGTATTACCATCATGACTTTAAACACGCAATTAGCTGCTATTGTATTCGCAGTGGGCAGTAGTTTCGCCACATCTGCATTTGCTACCAGCAACGTTTGGGATTCCACTACACCGTGGAATGAATCCTTGGTAGCGCAATATGCTGCCTGGGATAATTTCGCTTCCGCCACTCACAACGCCACGCCTGAGTTTGGCGCAGGTGCCACGCTGACTGAAACCAGCACCTTGGCCTCGCTGATAGGTTCCAAGAATATTTACAACGCGCTTGGCACCAGTAACTTCATTGCCACCCTGTTAGGCACCAGCACTGGTAGTTTCGATGTCTACCTCAGGGCTGCCACCACAGGCACCCTGCTCAACACATCTGCAACCCTTAATGGTGTTGCCGCCACACTGGTGGAAACCTATGTTGCAAATGGTCGTGGCGCAGAGCAGGAAGTCTATTGGAAGTGGAGTGATGTCACTTCTGCCGGTATCTATGTTTTCAATTTCAAGGCCAATGAAAGCCATTTAAGCCTAGACCAGCTGGCAATTGCCGTCGTGAGCGCCGTGCCTGAGCCAAGCAGCTATGCCATGCTCGCTCTGGGGCTGGGAGTACTGGGTGCAGCTAGCCGACGTAAAAACGCTGGCAAGACTGCCTAAACCCCTCCAACGGATGGCTCTGTGTATGACCATCCGTTTTATTACTGAAATCCTCTGAAATTAATGCATCTCTTCACCCGTATAAGCCTAGTTCTACTGTATGTAACCGCTACCTCGCTACATGGCGAAGCGGTGCTTGCTGAGGAAAGTCCCTCCGCAGCAGCCCAGACGCCTCCTGTCAGCACCACACTGCCTGAAGTCAGCGTCAAGGCGAATCGGGAAAAAGAAACAGGCATCAATCCTACGCAGTCTATTACCACCATTTCCAGCCAGGAACTACAGCGATTGCAACCCAGCAACATTTTTGATGCTGTGCGTTCCGTGCCAGGCGTTTCCATCAGTGGCGGCCCCCGCCCCAGTGGCATGACCTTTAGTATTCGTGGATATTCCGATAGTGAAGATGTCATGGTCAAGGTCGACGGCGTGCCCAAGGGTTTTGAGAAATACCGTATGGGTGGCACTTTCATTGAACCTGAACTACTGAAAAGCATAGAAGTACAGCGCGGCCCGCAGATTTCCAGTGGCTCAGGCTCTTTGGGTGGCACCATCATTGCCACGACCAAGAATGCGGCGGACCTGCTGCAGCCAGGCCAGCGTTACGGTGCCAAAGTCAAGTTTGGCTATGGCAACAATAACGATGAATATTCCCGCTCCTACATGGTCTATGGGCGACCCGATGACAGGCTGGATATTCTCTATAACTACTCGAATCGCCAATCAAAAGACATGGAATTGGGTAATGGCACAATATTGGAAAGCTCTGCGGTTGCCTCGGTTTCGAAGCTGTTGAAATTCAGCGTTTTCCCAACAGACAGCCTGGAATTTGTTACCTCGCTGGTGTCCTTCGACGACAAGGGTTTGCAACCCTATGATGCCACTGGAGGGCAGCCAGGCACTTTCGGCAATGTCGTGCGCGCCATCGACGATCAGACATGGTCAGAGACCATTTATTTTCGTCCGGACACGCGGTTTATTGATCTCAAGGTTGCCTTTGGCGGCGGTCATACCAAGTTACAAGACACCATGGCACCAGGCATGTCCTCCCTGAACGGCCCAGAGAGGAATTGCGATGGCCTGATATGGAGGCCTAACCCCAGCTTGACCAGAAACTGTCATGGCAACCTGAATGACTATTACACCTACAAAACCAGGTCAATGGATATCACCAACACCTCCCACTTTGTTAATGGACCTTGGTTCAAGTTCTCTACTCTGTTTGGGTACCAGTACAACGAAAACAAGCGGGACATTGAGCGCTTCTACGACAACCAGACTTACGTAATGCAGACGGCACTGTACCCC
The DNA here is from genome assembly GCF_000617925.1 of Methylobacillus glycogenes JCM 2850. GTDB lineage: Bacteria > Pseudomonadota > Gammaproteobacteria > Burkholderiales > Methylophilaceae > Methylobacillus > Methylobacillus glycogenes. Next base: position 33,655 of record NZ_BAMT01000013.1, on the reverse strand, counting down.
AACGGCTTCAATGCCTCGGCTCCGCCTGGCAGCAAATCGTTTCATGCCTTTTATGTGCAACCGCGTTTCGAATTTGGTCAATTCAGCATGATGCCTGGCTATCGTGTTGATGAGTATTTGGTGGAAGCTGATGGCGGCACCCTGGGCCTGCTTGCTCCTTACAAACAAGCCAACAAGATATTGTTCACCCGTGATTCCCTTAGCCTGGGGCTGGCATATGAAGTATTACCGAGAAACAACCCTGAAAAACTGACGCTCTACAGTAATTACGGCCAGGGTTTCCGGCCACCACTGATTGACGAATACTTTACTCAAGGCCCATTCAGCAGGTGCTTGCGAACATCAGTAAACATTCCCGGAATTACCATGGTGAATGGCCAAGCCTCGGGCATATGCGGAGATTTATACAAACCGCAAACCTCTGCCTCAGCCGAAATCGGGGTTAGCTACCTGAATCCCAATCTGTGGAATACTGGTACTTTCCTCTCGGGCAAGCTCAACCTTTTTCATATCGACACCGAGAATCTTTTGCTTTCATTGCGTGAAAACGCTGATGGCAGCATCACCCAGGACGGTTATGAAAAGCGTAATGGCGTGGAATTCGAAACTTTCCTGCAATATAAAGCCTTTTACCTCAGGAGCGCTTATTCGCGCACCTCGGGCAAGTTATTTGATGGCTCGAGTTTCGTGCCGCTGTATACCGTTCCCGGTAATGCACTTAACCTCAATTTTGGCACCCAATTGAGTGAGCAAGTTGAGGTAAACCTGACCTATCGTAAAGTCTGGGATCGCAATGTCATCATCGGTGGTGGCGGGATCAGCAGTCCGCTTGTCTTCGGCACCCAGGATGGTTACCAGATATGGAATGCCAATCTGCGTTGGCAACCCAGCAAGCACCTGGCCTTCAGGGTGGTGGGGGAGAATCTACGCAATGAAGAATACAGGCTGGACAGCGCCATGGGCGGGCTAGGAATATTTGCCCAGGGCCGCAATATCAAATTTTTTGTAGAGTTAACGTATTAAAACGTACACATTAATCTAGTTAATTAGACCATCAGGAGTGACCATGAATCAGCTCGCGACCACAGAACAGCAATACCAGCTTTCCATCACGCCAAAAAAGAACAAAAACTGCGTAACCGTGAAGCCGCGCAGGCCATAGGGATCAGCGAAGGCCAGGCCATCGCCAATGCCATAGGCCACGAAGCCGTGCGCCTGCAAGGCCCGTTCCACGAGATCATTGCCGATGTGCCCCTGCTGGGCCGTGTCATGGCCTTGACCCGCAACGAAAGCACCGTGCATGAAAAGATAGGCACTTACGAGAACATTTCCTACGACCACGTAGGCTTGGTGGTTGGGCCAGATATCGACCTGCGCATTTTCTATTCGCAATGGAAGCATGGCTATGCCGTCAGTGAAGAATCCGAGAAAGGCACGCAACGCAGCCTGCAGTTCTATGACGCCACTGGCACTGCCATTCACAAGATACACCTCAAGGATTTCAGCAATGTAGAAGGCTGGCATACCCTGGTGGAAAAATACCGCAGCGCAGACCAGACCCCAGGCCAGGAAGTTGAGGCTGCCAAGCCCGCCCCTGCCGTTAAGCCTGATAGCGAAGTAGATGCCGCAGGCTTTGCGGCTGCCTGGTTGGCAATGAAGGACACGCATGATTTCTTTATTTTGCTGCGCAAGTTTGGCCTGGCACGTACCCAGGCTTTGCGTCTGGCACCAGAAAACCATGCCTACAAGGTAGACAACACCGCAACAACCAAAATGCTGGAAGCGGCTGCCGCCGATGGCACCAGCATCATGTGTTTCGTTGGCAACCCTGGCAATATCCAGATCCACACCGGGCCTATTCAAAACGTTAAAGCCATGGGCCCCTGGATCAATGTGCTGGATGAAGGCTTCAATCTGCATTTGCGTACTGACTTGATTGCCGAAACCTGGGTAGTGAAGAAGCCCACCGAAGATGGCATTGTCACCTCGCTGGAAGTGTTTGATGCCCAGGGCGAGATCATGGCGCAGTTCTTTGGCGCACGTAAGCCGGGCAAACCCGAGCTGGAAGCCTGGCGTGCCATTGTGGCGCAATTGCCAGCTTAAGGGGAGCGTATGAACTCACGTACCCTGCTGCTGGCGCTTGCCCTCATGGGCAGCAGCCAGCTTGCGCTTGCGGCTGAGAAACTGCTGACCGTGGGTGGCGCTGTCACCGAGATCGTCTTTGCACTGGGCAAAGGCGATGAAGTGATTGCCAATGACATCACCAGTGTTTACCCCGAGGCAGCGTTCAAGCTGCCCAAAGTGGTTATATGCGTACCTTGTCTGCTGAAGGCCTGGTTTCTACTGGTGCGACGCTGATCGTGGCCGAAGCCGGTGCTGGCCCACGCAATGTAATTGAGCAGGTGCGCAATGCTGGGATCAAGGTCTTGCAACTGCCTGAAGCCAGCCATACTCCACAGCAGGTTGCCGCAGATATCCGCACCATAGGCAAGCAGCTCAATGCGGCCAGCACCGAGCCATTGGCCAAGCAATTTGAGCAGGACTGGAAAGACGCAGCCGCCAAGCTGGATAAACTCAAGGGCAAACCACGTGTGTTGTTTGTGATGAACAACTCTGGCCGTGGCGCGCAAGCGGCAGGCGATGAAACCGCTGCGGCGGCAGTAATTACGCTGGTACATGGCGAGAATGTCATGGCGGGTTTATACAAAGGCTATAGGCCATTGACAGCAGAAGCCCTGGTGGCAGCAGCGCCGGATGTCATCATCACCACACGTGAAGGGCTGGAGGCCAGCGGCGGCCTGCAAGCCTTCCTCAAGACGCCGGGCCTGGGCATGACCCCCGCAGGCAAACAAGGACGCATAGTCAGCATGGATACCCAATACATCATAGGCTTTACCCCGCGCCTGCCTGGCGCCATGCTTGAGCTGGGTCAGGCGATACGCAAGTAATGAGCTTTTAATATGAACTTGGCGATATGAGTTTGGCTACCCCTATGCCCCTGGCGCAACCCAAAGTACGCAGCCTGCAACTGCGTGGCCGAATTTTGCTGGGCCTGAGCCTGGTGCTGCTGATCATTGTGGTGCTGGCCGCTGGCATAGGCGCAGTCGCGATTGCACCCCTGGATGTATTAAAGCTGCTGCTCAGTCCGCCGCACACTGATGCCTGGCTTGCTATTCCGCAAGAGCAAATGCAACAGGCCATGGTGTTATGGAATATCCGCCTGCCGCGGCTGGCGCTGGGGGTGTTGGCTGGCATGGCACTGGCGGTGTCTGGTGCCACCATGCAGGCCTTGCTGCGCAATCCTCTGGCAGAACCCAGCCTGGTGGGGGTCTCTGGTGGTGCCGCCTTGTTTGCCGCCTATGCCATCGTACTCGGCGGTAGCTGGATGACGGCGCTACAGGGCTATATCGGTGAATTCGCTCTGCCTATCTTTGCCTTTGCAGGTAGTTTGGCCGCCACGATATTGATCTTCAGCATTTCCACGCGCCAGGGCCGCACATCCATTGCCCTGATGCTGCTGACTGGCATCGCCATCAGCTCCTTATGCGGGGCCTTGATCGGCCTCATGACCTTTATTGCCAATGATCTGCAGATGCGCTCGCTCAACTTCTGGTCGCTAGGCAGCCTGGGAGCCGCCACCTGGCCCATGGTCGCCATGGTGGCGTGCTTGAGCGGCGGCGCAGCGCTGGTTTTGCTGAAACAAGCCAGTGCGCTCAACACCCTTGCGCTGGGCGAAGTGCAAGCAAGCCTGCTGGGGGTTTCAGTGCGCAGGCTCAACCAAGTCACCATCACCGCCATTGCCCTGGCCGTAGGCTCGGTGGTGTCAGTGACTGGCATCATAGGTTTTATCGGCCTGGTCGCCCCGCATCTGGTCAGGCTGGCCATAGGTCCGGATCAACGTATCGTCATGCCAGCCTCGGCGCTGGTCGGCGCCATCCTGGTGCTGTTGTCTGATTTGTTGTCGCGCACCATCGCCGCCCCTACCGAAATTCCGGTTGGCATTATCACTGCCTTGTTGGGTGTGCCTTTCTTCCTGCTGTTGCTGTTCCATATGCGCCGCAAGATAGGCTTATAGGAGTTGCCATGCTAGAAGTCATCAACGCGGGCTTGAATCTATCGCATAAGACCTTGTTGCAGGATGTCAGCCTCAATGTTGCGCCTGGCGAATTACTCGCGGTGTGCGGGCCCAATGGCGCAGGCAAAAGCTCGCTGATGCGCTTGATCTCCGGTGAGCTCAAGCCCAGTACGGGTGATGTACGCTGGCATGGTCACTCCTTGGCTGAGTGGCCGCTGCTCAAACTGGCGCGTCAACGCGCCTGATGCAGCAGCGTGCCGAGGTCGGTTTCGACTATTCGGCGCTAGAAATTATCCTGCTGGGCCGTCATCCTCATCATCAGGGCGCCAGCAGACCGCAGGATATCCAGATTGCCCTGGCTGCCCTGCAAGAGGTCGATGCCGGCCATCTGGCAGAACAAATCTACACCACGCTTTCTGGTGGTGAACAAGCCAGGATACAAATGGCCAGAGTGCTGGCGCAGATCTGGGAAGCCAGTGCAGGCCCGCGCCTGTTATTGCTGGATGAACCCACCGCAGCGCTGGACCCACGCCAGCAGCATCGCATCCTGGAGATCGCACGGCGCTGGGCCAATAAGGGTGATGTGGCAGTCATCGCCATCGTGCATGACCTTAACCTGGCCGCGCAATATGCAGACCGGATAGCGCTGATGCGCGATGGCCGCTTGCAGGCTTTGGGTGATGTTGCCAGCATCATGACCCCTACAGCGGTGGAAGCCTGTTTTGATTTGCCCTGTATACTGCTCAGCCACCCCGATGGCGGCACGCCCATGATTGCGGCGCGTCGGCAACACTAAGCCTTGAATTCAAACCACTCACCAGCGGAGCTTGTATGAGCCTGAAAACCGTGGAAATCAAAACCTTTGTCCCGGCCAAGGATTTCGCCCTGTCACAACGCTTTTATCAGGATATAGGCTTTGAGAAACGCTCAGAGGGCGGCGGCGTAGCCTACTTCTGTGTGGAGCATTGTGCTTTTCTGCTGCAGGATTTCTACGTTAAGGAATACGCCGAGAACTTCATGATGCATCTGCAGGTGGAAGACGTAGCGGCCTGGCACGAGAAAATCACGCAATCCGGCATCACAGAAAACTATGGCAGCAAGATATCGCCGCTGGTAGATCAGGAATGGCGTATGCGCGATTTTGTCTTCAGCGACCCCAGCGGCGTGCTCTGGCGCATAGGTCAGAATATCTAATCACCCCCTGGCTTTAGATCGTCACCTGATCTCTTATAGGGTATCAATTTGCGCCTTGGCGCTTCCGGCGCTTTGGCCACCATCTCTGCGGTGCGCTGGCTGGCCGCCCCTATCAATTCACTAATCACTACTGCTTCAGGCAGGTTGCGCCAATAGCGCTTGGGCATTTCCGCCTGCATGGCTTTCACCTTGAGCCGCGCCGGGTTGAAGATATGCTGGTAATAGCTCAACCATAGACTCTCGGCCGCATCCGCCGCTGGCAAACCGCTTTTGCTGCCCCCCGCAGCACTGGCCAGTGCCTCACCATCCCAGTGCAGGGTTTTATATGGCGTCATGATGGTCCAGCGCATACGGCTGAAACGCTCATAGAAAAACTTGGCACTGGCATCGACAATATAATGCTCAGGCTCAAACCAAGCGACAAAGTAGCCGCTATCCTCCACCTCACGAAAGCGCACAAAAGCCTTCATCTTATGCATATCGCGGCGCACCGCTCTCTCCATATGCATCAACTTGATCACCTCCTGATCAAAGGCTATCCTCAGCAGGCCAGGTTCGTGCTGCAAGCGCCAGAGCATGCGGTACATACGGCCAAAGCGTTGCGCATCGTGATGCATAATGACGCTGCGGCACAGGCTGATAAATTGCGCTGGTACGCGAATTTCCTGTGCTGGCGTTGGGGTGATCGCTGCTGCTTCCTGCGTCGGCAAGCTGTGCTGCTCCAACAAACTGCCTTGGCCACAAGCAGCCAACAGGCTGGCCTGCTGCCCCACTTGCCATAAGGTGTCGTCAGGGTGCACACCCGCCAGTAACAGCTCACGCGCGGCCTGGCGCCAACCCTCGAAATCGGTCTCATGGGCAAGTTGCAGGATTTTCATGACATCCCCCCGCCTTGAGCAAACAAGTCCAGTTGCTGCTGCGGGCTTGCCAATAATTGCATGCGCAAATCCGTAGCTTCCAACATGGCCCCGCTGATGATCAGCCACCAGGATAAAAGGCAACATGCGCTTGATAGGCAAACGCATACGCGCCAGGTCATCAAGGCGAATACGGCGCCAGCGTCTGGCTTTCAGTATTTTCAGCACACTGGCAGGCCCCATGCCAGGCACGCGCAACAGCATTTCACGCTCGGCACGGTTGATATCCACCGGAAAACGCTGGCGGTTGGCCACGGCCCAGGCAGTTTTAGGATCCAGCTCCAAATCGAGCATGCTGTTATGGGCAGTGATTTCTTCAGCTTGATAGCCATAAAAGCGCAGCAGCCAATCGGCTTGGTAAAGCCTATGCTCGCGTACCAGCGGCGGCGCTTTCAATGGCAAGGCCTGGCTGCTATCGGGGATAGGGCTAAAGGCTGAGTAATAAACCCGGCGCAGGCGGTAACCTTGATACAGGCTACTGCTGGCCGCCAGTATGGTTCTGTCATCGCTATTATCCGCACCTATGATCATCTGCGTGCTCTGACCACCAGGTGAAAACCTCGCAGGCCGCTTGCCGCCATGACTACGGTCTTTGGCCGCTTCAATGCGGCTGCGCAGCCTGTCCATGGAAATGGCAATGCGCTGACCATCTTTCTCCGGGGCTAGCTGTTTCAGGCTGGCTGGTAGGTAGCTCTACATTGATGCTCAGCTATCGGCATATAAGCCTGCCTTGGCGAGTAGTTCATCGCTGGCATCAGGAATGGTTTTGAGATGGATATAGCCACGAAAATCATGCTCCTCCCGTAATACACGGGCAACCTCCACCACTTGCTCCATGGTGTAATCCGGGTTTTGGATAATGCCTGAACTGAGAAACAGACCTTCGATATAGTTGCGCTGATAAAAGCTCAAGGTCAGCTTTACTACCTCATCGACGCTAAAGCGTGCACGCTTGACGTTGCTGCTGGCTCGGTTAACGCAATAGACGCACTCATAGAGGCAGAAATTGGTGAGCAGGATCTTGAGCAGAGAGATGCAGCGGCCATCTGGCGCATAGCTATGGCAGATACCCATGCCTTCGGTAGAGCCTATGCCTGCGCCATCGCTGGAGTTACGCCGCTCGGTGCCGCTGGATGCGCAGGAGGCATCATATTTGGCAGCGTCGGCAAGGATTTCGAGTTTGGTTTTGAGGAGCATGATTTATTGTACATTCGTACAGTAAATCATGTCACTAATTTGATGGCCTACTCAGGCTATGTGTTACAGCGGTCGTTGAATCAGTTTCGAGCTGTTTGCAGACTTGTTTAGAGGAAAAAAGTAAGCTTTATTCCAGCCAGATCAGGCTGGCCATGCGCCCTGTGACCTGGTCACGGCGGAAAGAAAAGAAACGCTCGCTATCACTATAGGTACAAAACTCGCCGCCATAGACCTGGCTCACCCCTACGCTATCAAGACGCTGACGCGCGATGGCATAGATATCTCCCAGCCATTTATCAGCTAACTTAGCTGGGATAAACGCTTGTTCTGCACGGGCATCCCTGGCAATAAATGCCGCCCTCACCTCTGCCCCCACTTCAAAAGCTTGTGGGCCGATGGCTGGGCCAAGCCAAGCCAGGAGCTTACCTTGAGCCGACATGGCCTGCACCGTTGCTTCTATCACACCATCCAGCAGCTACGCCAGCCCGCATGCGCAGCAGCCACAACCGTACCCGCTTCATCACAAAGCAATACTGGCAGACAGTCTGCGGTCATTACCGCGCACACGGTGTTTCTATGTCGCGCAAACGCCGCATCGGCATCTGGCACACAGCTGGCCTGTGCCGCATCCACCACGGCGATGCCATGCACCTGATTGAGCCATACTGGTTCTGTCGGTACCCAGCGGTTGAGTTGTTGCCGATTGGCGGCAACCTCCATGGCAGCATCACCCACATGCATGCCCAAGTTAAGGCTGGCATAAGGCGGCTGGCTTTGCCCACCATGGCGTGTGGTCTGCAAGGCACGCACGTTGGCTGGCGCAGGCCAGTCCGGCATGATCATCATGTCGTACTGCAAAAGGCCAGGCTCTATGCTCATAGCGTGTTATTCCTCATCTTCTTCATCAAGCCAGTCGTCATCTTCATCATAATCATCGTCCTCGTCATATTCGTAGGCATGATCTTCGTTGTAAATCATGAAGTTCTCTGACTCTTCCGCTGGCATGGTCTCAACACGCATGGCTTCCAGCAGCACTTTCATATCGGCAGCCAGCTCCACTTGCCACTCCATGGCTACACCTGTAGCGGGATGCTTAAGCCCCAGACGGATAGCATGTAGCGCTTGGCGCTTGAAGTTGAGCAGCACTTCCTTGAGGTGTTCTGACATATGGCGCAGCGGCAGAATGCCGCGTATGCCATACACCGGGTCACCCACAATGGGTGCCTTAAGATGTTGCATATGCACGCGTATCTGGTGAGTGCGACCAGTTTCCAGCAGACAGCGCATATAGGTATGCACGCCAAATCTGTCCAGCACTTCATAATGCGTTACCGCAGGCTTGCCCATGCGATTGACCGCCATCTTGGTACGGGCGTGAGGATGACGGCCTATAGGCTGGTCTACCTTGCCATTACGCCAGACTTGGCCCCAGACGATGGTGCGATATTCGCGCTTGACCGTACGTGCCTGTAGCTGACGTACCAGATTGGTCTGGGCGGCCAGGGTTTTGGCCACCACCAACAGGCCGCTAGTGTCTTTATCCAGCCTGTGCACTATGCCTGCCCTGGGTACATCTTTGAGCTGCGGCGCGTGGTGCAGCAAGGCATTAAGCAAGGTGCCGCTCCAGTTGCCCGCGGCAGGATGTACCACCAGGCCTGCAGGTTTGTTGATGACCAGAATATGGTCATCTTCATACACCACATCCAGTGGAATATCTTCAGGCTCAAAAGCATGGGAGTCAGGTGCAGCCTGCGGCACGATTTGTACCTTTTCGCCGCCCCAGACCTTGAACTTGGAGGTGGTAGCCTCATCGGCAATGGTCACCAGACCATCCTTAATCCAGCCCTGAATGCGTGAGCGCGAGTGTTCCGGCATTAGGCGCTGCAGGGCTTGATCTAGCGCATGCCGCCCAGGTCTTGAGTAATTGTGAGGGTAATAGGGGTAGTGGTGTTGCTCATCGGTTATAATCGAAAATATTGCCCGCTGTACTGGGCATATAGCGCTTGGGACATAAAGCGCAGTGTGTTAATCGGCATCCACAACATTCATCATGGACTTTGTAAATGAAGCATAGTTTAGCGTTAATTGCAGCACTCTGGCTTACGGGCTGCGCCATTTTCGGTGCCCCTACCGAACTGGACGAAACAAAAGGTTGGCCGGTACAACGTATCTACGCTGCCGCAGAAGAAAACATGAACACCCGGGATTACGAAAAAGCCATCAAGTATTTCCAGATTCTGGAGTCACGCTATCCGCATGGTCGTTACGCTACCCAGTCCCAGCTTGAAGTCATTTACGCGCACTACAAAAAGAATGATCCGGCTTCCACCATGGCGGCGGCTGATCGTTTCATCAAACTGCACCCCAATCATCCCAACATTGATTACGCCTACTACATGAAGGGCCTGGCCACCTTCAATGAGCGTGGCATTGTGGAAAAACTGACCAAGCAACAGATCAGTGACCGTGACCCCAAATCCTTACGTGAATCCTTCCTGGCACTGAAGGAACTGGTCAACCGCTACCCCAACAGCCGTTACATCAAGGATGCCACCTTGCGTATGAGCTATCTGGTGAACTCCCTGGCAGAACATGAATTGCATGTGGCACGCTACTACATGAAACGTCAGGCCTATGTTGCTGCGGCCAATCGTAGCAAGTATGTGATGGAGTTCTACCCAGACACTCCGCATATGGAAGAAGCCCTGGCCATACTGATCAGCGCCTATGACGCCATGAAAATGGATGACCTGCGCGATGATGCCAAACGCGTGCTGGCCAAGAACTACCCTAACAGCCCACTGCTAGGCAAGAACGCACCTTCTGAGGAGCGTGTATGGTGGAAATTCTGGGAAAGCTTGTACGACCGCTAAATAACAATGACGGCACGGTACTCCTGCCGTCATTGATTAAAAAATGCCTTACAGAGTGAGTCGACTTACAGAGTGAGTCAAAAGTAAAGCCGGATACTTGAGAAGTACTGCTAGATTACTTCTTTTTAAGTGCCGGCTTTTTCTTTAGGTTGCGCGCACTGGCCACGACGCCAGGGCTCTTTTTGCCGCTCTTGCGGCCTTCTTCTTCATTCTTGCGCGCGTTCAGGGCCGCACGTTCTGCGGTCTTACGTCTACGCATGCTGACTATGCCCTCACCCTGCTTACGCTCTTCTGGCTCGGCAAACGGGTTATCGCCTTGATTGAATTGCACACGCAAAGGTGTACCCACCAACTGGAACACCTTGCGGAAAGTCCCTTCGAGGAAGCGCTTGTAGCTATCCTTGATCCCAGCAATATGGTTACCGTGAATCACGACGATAGGCGGGTTGATCCCGCCCTGGTGCGCATAGCGCAGCTTGGGACGTATGCCCTTGCTAATAGGCGGTTGATGCTGCAGTACGGCATCGGCCAGCACACGGGTAAGCTGTGGTGTGGAAAGCTTGGCCATGGCCGCCTTGTAGGCGTCATCCACCGAGCTGAACAACTCAGTCAAACCCTTCTTACGCAAGGCCGAGATATAGTGGAATTTGGCAAAATCGAGGAATTGCAGCTTGCGGTCTATCTCGCGCTTGATCCAATCGCGCTTGTCTTCTTCCAACCCATCCCATTTGTTGATCGCTACTACTAGGGCACGACCACTATCCAGAATGTAAGCCGAGACATGGGCGTCCTGTTCGGTAATGCCTTCCTGCGCATCAACCACAAGAATCGCCACATTGGCTTCTTCAATCGCCTGCATGGTCTTGATGACCGAGAATTTCTCTACCGCCTCGAATACCTTGCCGCGCTTGCGCACGCCAGCGGTATCGATAATGGTGTAATTTTTACCGTTGCGCTCCAGATCCAGATAGATGGAGTCGCGTGTTGTGCCGGGCTGGTCAAAGGCAATGACACGCTCTTCGCCCAGCAAGGCATTCACCAGCGTGGACTTGCCCACATTGGGCCTGCCTACGATGGCTACTTTAGGTACTTTGCGCACGGCAGTGCGATCTTCTTCCTCTTCATCCGGGAAGGATTCCAGCGCCAGTTCAATCAGGTCTTTCACACCCTCGCCATGCGCGGAGGAAATAGACAAAGGATCACCCAGGCCTAGTTCATGGAACTCAGCGCTGACGATCGCGCGCTGCATGCCCTCGGTCTTGTTCACAGCCAAGAGGATAGGACGTTGACGCTTGCGTAGGCGCTCGGCAATCACCTTGTCTTGCGGTGCCAGGCCATTGCGCCCATCCACCAGGAAGATCACGATATCGGCTTCATCCACAGCCAGCAAAGTCTGCTTGGCCATTTCCTTGAGAATGCCAGTATCAACCAGGGGCTCGAAACCGCCAGTATCGACTACCAGATAAGGTTTGCTGCCTATGACACCGCGACCATAATGGCGGTCACGCGTCAGGCCAGGCAAATCCGCCACCAAGGCATCACGCGACTTGGTCAGACGGTTGAATAAGGTGGACTTGCCGACATTCGGCCTGCCCACCAGTACGATGGTAGGTAACATGTTTACTTTACGGATACGGCATATAAGCCGCCTTTACGGGTTTGCACCAGGAAACCATTGGTGCCCAGCGCAACAGGTTGTGCCATGATGGGGCTATCTTCAGTGCGGATGCGGGCAGCAAATGCGCCTTCATCTCGCTCAAGGAAATGCACATAGCCTTCTACATCTCCAACGGCCACTACGCCGCCCATGGGCAAGGGTGCACTCAGACGGCGGTTTTTAAGGTCAGCCTGGCGCCAGAAAGTACGGCCGCTGGAATAATCCAGCGCAAAGACCGCACCAGTCACATGCGAGACATACACACGGGCTTCTTCCGCACCCAGTCCGGTATAGCTGGAGATATCACGGTTCCAGGTTACACGGCCTGTACTACGTTCAACTGCGGCAACCCGGCCCTGGAAAGCAGCGGCATAGACTAGCGGGCCATCGACCACTGGCAGGCTGGTAATATCGGCGATACGTTCAATTTCAGTAGCGCCCTTAGGTTGCGCTACCGAGGCTTCCCACAGGGTCTTGCCATCGTCAGCGCGTACTGCCACCAATTTACCCCCGGCGAAACCAGCGTAAACCACGCCATCAGCAATGGTGACGCCAGCGCTGCTGCGCAGGCTAAGTGTTGGTGTGGCACGCTCATAAACCCATTTGCGTGCGCCATCCTTGATGTTGAGGCCAAAGATACGGCTATCTCCGCAACGCACTACCACCACACCGTTATCTACTTGTGGTGAACTCAGGACTTCGCTGCTGACTTTGGATTTCCAAAGCAGCTTGCCATTGAGGTCATAAGCCAGCACATAACCCTTGGGCGTACCAACCAGTACTTGCTCTGCACCCAGCCCTACTCCGCCAGTCAGACGCTCACCCACATTGATTTTCCACACTTGCTTGCCGGTAAGCGCATCAACCTTACCAATTCACCATTGCCACTGGCAGCGTAAACCTGGCCTGCGCCCAGTGCCGGGACAAAGTCGGCGTCGCCAGACTCACCCAGGTGGGTAGACCAAACTATTTTTGGTTGCAAGGAAGGCTTGAACTCGACCAGTTCAGCTGGGGGATCCACCGCATCGCGGCCAAAGACGCGCTCGGAGATATCGGTCTTGAGATCAGTCAGGGTGGTGCAACCGCCCACGGTAAAAGAGGCGGCAACCAGCAGAGATATTAAACGCAAATGAGCTCGCAACTTAAGTCCCCAGTGCTTCCAGCTTGTGTTCGGTGTACTTGTAATAGCTGCCTTCTAGATCCAGCTTGCTCAAGGCTTCCTTGTAAGCGGCCTTGGCATCATCGGCCTTGCCCTGGGCGACCAGAACATCACCCTTAAGGTCAGCAAACAAGCCTGCATATGCGGCATCAGGCTGGTTGGAAAGCGTCTTCAGCGCAGCGTCAAAGGCTTTTTCTTCAAATTGAATAGCGGCCAGTTGCAGCAAGGCAATGGCCTTTACCGCATCTTCCTTGGAGTTCTTGCTCGCCCATTCCAATTGCGCTTTGGCACTGGCAAGGTCTTGCTCCTGATAATTGAGCTTGGCCACTGCCACCGCCGCACGGCCAGCGTAAGGGGTGGAAGCGTATTTATCCATGATTTCACCGGACAGCGCCTTGATGGTCTTGCTGTCCTTGATGTCGGTAGCCGCCATCAGTTGATATTGCTTGGAGGCTTGGGCAGATTGTTGATATTGATAATATTTCCAGCCTTCATAGCCGGTAAAACTTACCAGAGCCAGTGCGGCAAAGCCGAGTACAAACTTGCCGTTGGATTTCCACCAACTCTTGAATGCATCTAACTGTTCCTGCTCTTCCAAATCGTATGCCATGCTATTTCCTAATGATTACGCCGCCTGATGCTTACGCCCAGGGATGGAGTTCAACAAATTACGTGTGTAGTCTTGCTGGGGCGCGCTGTACACATCCGCGACCTTACCTTGCTCGACTATGCTGCCTTTGTACATCACGGCAATATCGTCCGCGATATGCTTACTACACGCAGGTCATGACTGATAAACAGATAACTCAGTGACATTTCCTGCTGCAAACTTTTCAACAACAACAAAATCTGCGCTTGTATGGATACATCCAGCGCAGATACAGGTTCATCACAAATGACTACCTTGGGTTCCAGCACCAGAGCACGGGCTATGCCTATGCGTTGACGCTGGCCACCGGAAAACTGATGCGGATATTTCTTGGTGTCAGCGGCTGTGAGGCCTACTCGCTCCAGCATTTTCACCACTTGCTCACGCTGCTGGGCCGCATTGCCAAGCTTGTGTATCAACAAGCCCTCGCCCACGATATCGCCCACATTCATGCGGGGATTAAGGGAAGCAAACGGATCCTGAAAAATCATCTGCAGATGGCGACGCTCCTGACGTAAGGCTTCACCAGACAATTTGGCCAGGTTTTGGCCCTGGAACAATACTTCACCTCCATCCAGGGGCAGCAATTGTAACAGACAACGCGCCAGAGTGGATTTGCCACTGCCAGACTCTCCCACCACCGCCAAGGTGGAGCCAGCACGTAACCGCAGACTGACGTTATCCAGCGCCTTGATCTTGTTGCTGCTTAAACCCAAACGACCAGTGCGCTGGGTATAGGTTTTGTTCAGATTGTTCGCCACCAAGATGTCAGTGCTTGCGGATGAACTCATCTCAGGCAGCTCCTGCCTGTAGCCAGGCATAATCTATGGGTTTCAATGGCTTGTTGCCATCCGCATCCGGCACACAATCCAGCAAGGCACGAGTATAGGGATGTTGCGGATTTTGCAGCACATCCTTGACTGGTCCGGCCTCTACAATTTCTCCGCGGAACATCACCACCACATTGTCGGCAATATCCGCCACCACACCAAAATCATGGGTGATAAACAGCATGCCCATATGCATACGGCTTTTGAGCTCATCCAGCAACTTAAGAATCTGCGCCTGCACAGTCACATCCAACGCCGTGGTCGGTTCATCTGCAATCAGCATGGCGGGCTCACAAGCAATGCTCATGGCAATCATCACCCGCTGACGTTGACCACCAGATAACTCATCCGGGTAGCTGTTTGCGCGCTCGGGCGCTATCCCCACTTGTTGCAACAGGCTGGCCACTCTAGCCTTGATCTCAGCGCCAGACAAATCAAGATGCACTGCAAGGCTTTCGCCTATCTGATAACCCACAGTCAACACTGGGTTGAGCGAAGTCATGGGCTCTTGGAAAATCATGCCGATTTGCTTGCCACGGATTTTGCGTAGTTGCTCATGACTGGCCTGGGCAATATCTTGGCCCTTGAAATAGACATGCCCGCTCTGGCGGCGCAACTGATCGGAAAGCAAACCCATTACCGCCAGCGCAGTCAGACTTTTGCCACTGCCAGACTCACCAACGATGCAGGTGGTCTTGCCGGATTCCAGCGCAAACGAGATATTGTTAACCAGCAGACGCTCAGGCTCGGCCTTGGGACTGATGGTCAGATTCTCTATGCGCAGGAGTTCTGTCATGGCTGCAAAACCTTGATCGCTTCAGGAAGCGTCATTCTGCTTTGCTCGGCACTTTCCCGCAATGGCTTGAGGCAAACCAGACCAGCGGCCACTTCATCATCACCCAGAATCAGCGCATAAGGTGCCCCGCTCTGGTCGGCCTTTTTCATTTGCGATTTAAAACTGCCACCGCCAGCATGATGGCTGACAGCCAGGCCAGCATCGCGCAAATCTTCTGCCAGCTTGAGGGCTGCCGCAGTAGCGGCATCACCTACATTCACCAGATACACGTCCGGCGCTTGCACCGCGCTGATCGCACACTCTTGCATCAGCAGGAACACACGTTCCAGGCCTATGCCAAAACCACATGCGGTGGTTTCCTTGCCGCCCAGGCGCTGCACCAGGGTGTCATAGCGACCGCCGCCAGCAATAGTGCCCTGGCTGCCCAGCTTGGTGGTAACCCACTCAAACACGGTACGATTGTAGTAATCCAGACCGCGCACCAGGCGCGTATTCAGTTTCCATTGCACGCCAACCTGATCCAGCAGCCTGGTCAGGCCGTCAAAGTGCCCACGGCTTTCTTCACCCAGGGTATCAATCAGCCTGGGGGCAGCATCTATCATGGCTTGCATGTTGGGGTTCTTGCTATCCAGGATGCGCAGCGGGTTGGCATGCAAGCGGCGCTTGGCGTCTTCATCCAGCAGTTCCGCATGTTGCTCAAAATAGGCAATCAGTGTCTGGCGATATTGCAAACGTTCATTGGCATCACCAATAGAATTAATCTGCAGTTCGACTTCATCCGCCACACCCAAGGCACGCCACAACCGCGCCAGCATGGCAATCTGCTCGGCATCGACATCTGGGCCAGCGTAGCCAAAAGCTTCAGCGCCGATTTGATGGAACTGGCGCTGCCTGCCCTTTTGCACATTTTCATGGCGGAACATAGGGCCCATGTACCACAGCCGTTGCGGACCGTTATAAGTCAGGCTATGTTCGATCACAGCGCGTACGCAGCCTGCAGTACCTTCAGGACGCAGGGTCAGCTTGTCCTGGTTGAGTTGATCCACCCAGGAGTACATTTCTTTTTCGACAATATCGGTATGCTCACCTACCCCACGGATAAACAGCTCGGTGGGTTCAACAATGGGCAAACGGATATTGCGGTAGCCATACTGACTGAGTACTTCACGCGCGCTGTCTTCCAGCTTCTGCCAGAGTGCGGTGTCCGCAGGCAAAATGTCGTAAAAACCCTTAATGCTTTGAAACTTGTCGGACATAGATATTCAGCAGTACTTTTTTAGATCGCTTTAAGCGGAATGGTTTTAGGTAGTTTGCTTGTCACCGCCTGGCGCAAGCGTCCGCCTTCGGCGTAATGGGTGCGTACATATTCGTCGACGATAAGCTTGAAATCCTCAGCAATCCCCTCACCCTTGAGGGTGACTGTCTTTTCGCCATCAACAAACACAGGCGCTACCGGTACTTCACCAGTACCTGGCAGGCTGATGCCGATGTTGGCCAACTTGGATTCACCTGGGCCATTGACGACGCACCCCATCACCGCGACGCTCATATTCTCAACCCCTGGATATTCATTGCGCCAGATAGGCATTTGATCGCGCAGATAGTGCTGAATCTTTTGTGCCAGCTCCTGGAAGAAGGTAGAGGTAGTGCGGCCACAGCCTGGGCAAGCGGTGACCAGAGGCGTGAAAGAGCGTATGCCCATGGTTTGCAGGATTTCCTGCGCCACCACCACCTCTTTGGTACGTGACTCGCCAGGTTCAGGCGTCAGGGAAATGCGTATGGTGTCTCCTATGCCCTCTTGCATGAGCACAGACAGGGCCGCGGTAGATGCGACTATGCCTTTGGAACCCATGCCAGCTTCGGTCAGACCCAAATGCAGCGGGTAATCGCAACGGCTACCTAAGTCGCGATAGACCTTGATCAGGTCTTGCACGCTACTTACTTTGCAGGAAATGATGATGCGGTCCGCAGGCAAGCCTATATCCTGCGCCTCAGCGGCATTTTCCAGCGCCGACTGAATCAGCATTTCGCGCATCAGCGCTTCCGCCGTCAGGGGTTGAGCCAACTGGGCATTGGCATCCATCATGCGCGCCATCTTGGTTGATCCAAACTGCCCCAGTTCACACCTATGCGCACAGGCTTGTTGTAATCCATGGCAGCGCGAATCATGGCGGAAAACTGCTCGTCACGCTTGGAACCTTTGCCTACATTTCCGGGATTGATACGGTATTTTGCCAGGGCCTCGGCGCAATCGGGATACTGCGCCAACAGCCTGTGGCCATTGAAATGGAAATCACCCACCAGTGGCGCATCGCAGCCCATGTCATCCAGACGACGACGTATGGTACTGACCTGAGCCGCTGCCTCTGGAGAATTCACTGTAATACGTACCACTTCTGAACCAGCACGCCACAACTCGTAAACCTGCTGCACAGTGGCTGCAGCATCTGCAGTATCAGTATTGGTCATGGACTGCACCACCACTGGGGCGCTGCTGCCCACAGGCACATGGCCTATCATGACGGTCTTGGTTTGACGGCGACTGAGCATACCAAGCTCTTGTACAACCACTTCGGGATCGTCCACAACTACTCCAGCGTCAAGCGCGCCACGTTAACCTTGCTGTAAAGCGCAAGATCAACGGGCTTGTTATTGTATTCAAGGGTTGTACCCTTGATATTGCCCACCACTATTCTGAAAGGCGGTGTGCCAGCAACAGTATCGCTGCTATTGGCGGACAAGGTCTTGTTGGCAATCTGCTTGCCACTGGCATCATAGATGCTGATCCAGGTGGCTTCATTGGCGGTGAATTTGAGCTGGCCTGTTGCAGCGCCAGCAGCGGGACTAGGGCTTGTAGTCGCAGCTACCGGAGTGGAAGTGGTGGCAGGGGCAGCGGGCACAGCCGCAGTTGGTGCAGGGCTAGCGGGCAAAGGCTCAGCGATCACTGGGGCTGCAGGCTCAGTCAATTGAGCGGTGGTTGCTGGTGCGATGGAAGCCACGGGCAATTGCGCTTCTGGTAATTGAGCTGGGGCTTGCTCCGCCGATGTGGAATCCGCGGATTGAGATTCTGCCACTGCGGAAGCCGAGGAACTGACTGGCGCTGCATCAAGCAGCGTGGCATTACTGCTAGCGACCGTATCGCCGGGCAGTTTTTTACTGAAATAATCCATATAGGCAATCCAGCCACCAAGCAACAGAATCACCACTCCGGCTACCCAGGCATAGGTCCGCCAGCTACGGTTAGCCTCGCCTGAGATGACTATATTGGCGGAAGGAATGGCGATCGCCTGGTTATCCTGTACCGGCACATATTGATTGTAGATTTGCAATAAGGGCGCAGGATCAATGCCTAGCAACCTAGCATAGTTGCGGATAAAACCACGCGTGATGACAGCTTCCGGCAGGATGATGAAATCATCACTTTCCAGTGCATGTATCTGCCGTGGGCTCAATCGCAGGCGATTGGAGACATCGTCCACACTCAAACCCAGCGCTTCGCGGCCCGCGATCAGACTGGGACCAATATGGGTCAAGTGCGCACTGGGATTGCTAACAGTTGCAGAATCTACCGAGCTTGCCTGATCAGGAGATTGCTCACTCATACTTACTGTCCTGACAATAATTGTTTGGTTTGTTCCGAACTGGGGTAGCGCTTGCGCAATTGCAAGGCATAGCTGGCTTCAGCATCGCGGTCTTTCTCTAGTCGCGCCAACCTGATGCCCAACCAAAGCATTTCCGCTGTTGGTGTGTTGCTTTCCAGGCCAGAGGCTAGGTAATTGCGCGCAACGCCATAATCACCCCGGTTATAGGCAATAGCTGCCAGTTGGTAACCTGCCTGGAATAATTGTGGCTGCAATTGCAGCGCATGCTGCAGATACAACTCAGCGTTTTTGACATCCTGCTTGCGCAACAAGCAGGTGCCTGCATTCATATACGCCACGCCAGGTGTGACATAGAGTGGATTCTTTACAGCCTCGGTAAACTGAACAATGGATTCGTCTATGCGATTACGCGAGCAAAGAAAGCTGCCATAGTTGTTGCGGGTTTCCGAACTGCTGGGGTCAAGTTGCAAAGCCTTGCGAAAAGCTGCATCGGCCTTGGCATCTTCACGCAAAGTGCCATAGACCAGCCCCAAGCCATTCTGAGCAGGGGCATAATTGGGATTGATACGCACCGCGTCCTGAAACTCTTCCAGCGCCACGGCAATCTGGTTTTGGGCGTAATAGCCAGCACCAAGCTCAGTATGCACACGGGCACGTTCACGGCTGGCCTCGGTATCTTGCCTGGTTTCACTACCAGCACACGCAACCAGCATAGACGCTGCACACAACACCAGCCATCCCCTCACGCTACTACCTCCACCTTGATTCGGCGCAAGGAGCGCTTGGTCTTGTCCAGCACTTTGCCAGCCAACTGACCGCATGCGGCATCAATATCTTCACCGCGGGTCTTGCGCGTAGTGACGATGTAACCAGCCTGCATCAACACATCGCGGAAGCGGCGGATATTGTCCGGCTTGGAAGTATCGTAGCCACTGCCAGGGAAAGGATTGAAGGGAATCAAATTGAACTTGCAAGGCACATCCTTGACGATCTCCAGCAATTGCTTGGCGTGGTGCAGACTGTCGTTTATGCCATCCAGCATGACATATTCAAAGGTGACAAAATCACGCGGCGCTTTTTCCAGATAACGCTGGCAAGCTGCCATGAGCTCTTTGATTGGATATTTACGGTTGATAGGCACGATTTCATCGCGCAATTCATCATTAGGCGCGTGCAGAGACACGGCCAATGCCACCGGACACTCATCGCGCAGCCTATCCATCGCAGGCACCATACCCGAGGTAGAGAGTGTCACGCGGCGACGGCTCAGGCCATAGGCCGAGTCATCCAGCATGATATTCATCGCCGCGACGACATTATCAAAATTGGCTAGCGGTTCACCCATACCCATCATCACCACATTGCTGATGATGCGGTCACCCTTGGGGTCACGTCCCAGCGCTTTATTGGCCACCCAAAGCTGACCTATGATCTCGGCCACGCTGAGGTTGCGGTTAAAGCCCTGACGACCTGTGGAGCAGAACGTGCAATCCAGCGCACAACCCACCTGAGATGAGACACACAAGGTGCCGCGTTCATCTTCAGGGATAAACACGGTTTCCACACCGTTGCCTGCACCTACGTCAATCAACCACTTGCGAGTTCCGTCTTCGGATATCTGCTCCAGATTGACTGACGGAGGCACAATCACTGCCTCCTGCGCGAGTTTCTCGCGCAACGCCTTGGCGATGTCGGTCATCTCAGCAAACTCTTTGACGCCAAAGTGATGCATCCAGCGCATCATCTGCTTGGCGCGGAAAGGCTTCTCGCCAATACTCTGGAAGTATTCTGCGAGTGCTGCCTGATTGAGATTGAGGAGATTGACCGTCATAACACCTTTAAGCCTTAGCGGCTGTAGACGTTGGATTGTGCGAAGAAATAAGCGATTTCGTTCGCAGCATTTTCCAGGGAATCGGAACCGTGCACAGCGTTAGCATCGATACTATCAGCAAAGTCAGCACGGATAGTGCCAGCGTCAGCCTTCTTAGGATCGGTAGCGCCCATCAGGTCACGGTGCTTAAGCACTGCGTTTTCACCTTCCAGCACTTGCACAACGACTGGACCGGAGATCATGAACTTGACCAGATCAGCAAAGAAAGGACGCTCTTTGTGCACAGCGTAGAAACCTTCAGCATCAGCCTGGGACAGTTGCACTTGCTTGGAAGCGATGATCTTGAGGCCAGCATCTTCAAAACGTGTGTAGATCTTGCCGATAACATTCTTAGCAACTGCATCGGGTTTGATAATGGAAAGGGTACGTTCAACAGCCATGATGACTCCAAAGATTTGATGAGATAAAAACTACTACGGAAAGACCGATAAAATAACATTTTAGCAGCCTAAAATAAAGCCGAGCCGCAACAAACAGCCAGCTTTGCTTGCAAATTAGCGCCACTGCATGACAGCCGCATGTCATTTCATTGGCCTTGGGCTATGACCCTGAGCTCAGGCTAAAAACCTCGCACAAGCTCAAGGCATGCCAGGCAAGAAAAAACCCGCTGACGCGGGTTTATGTTGAGCGAATGCTTTACGCCTTGCTACGTTGGCGCCTGGCTTCGTAAAGACAGATACCACTGGCCACCGACACATTCAGACTTTCCACCGAGCCAAACATGGGGATGCTGACCAAGGCATCACAGGTTTCTTCGGTCAGCCTGCGCAAACCCGAGCCTTCAGCACCCAGCACCAGAGCCAGCGGCCCAGTCAAAGAGGTGTTGAGCAAATCAGACGGCGCTTCCGCTGCCGCCCCCACTACAAACACACCAGCTTCTTGCAACTCGCGCAGCGTGCGTGCCAGATTGGTTACCGCAATAAACGGTACGGTTTCAGCCGCACCACAGGCCACCTTACGCACAGTGGCATTGAGGCCTGCAGCCCTATCTTTGGGTGCAATCACCGCATGCACGCCCATGGCATCCGCCACACGCAAACACGCGCCCAGATTATGCGGATCTTCCACACCATCCAGCACCAGGAAAAACGGCGGCTCAGTAAGGCCAGATTCCAGCACATCATGGATATCTTTGTATGGAATGGGGGTATCCACTGCCTTGGCGATAACGCCTGGTGCCTGGCTTGCCCGCCTGCCATACCATCCAGCCTGGCGCGCTCCACCTGCATGACGCGCACATTGGCAGACTCTGCCAACTGCAGCAAATCCTTCATGCGCGCATCCACCCTATCCCTATCAATCAGGATTTCCTGAATGCTGGCGCCATGCTGGCGCAAACGACTTAAAACGGCATGAAAGCCAAATAAAATACGGGTATCACTCATTCAATCAACTTGCTTTCTTTTCCTTGGTTGTCACTTTTGCCGTGGATTTTCCACTTTTGGCTTTAGGTGGTTTTCCGGCCGCTTTATTAGCAGACCGACCCGCCACTTTAGTCGCTGGCTTTTCCGCCATCTTAGCAACAGGCTTGGCAGCCGCATTGGTATCCGGCCGGACCGCCACTTTTACGGTTGGCTTAGTTTCAGCTTTGGCTACAGTCTGTGCTTGGGCCTTACTTGCCGTGTTGCTTACGGGTTTGACTGCACCCTTGGCTACGGTCTTGGCAGCAGGCTCACGGCTTGCTGTCGATGCAGCAGTCCGGCGCCCACGTGGTTTTTCTGCTGCCTGAGGCACTGCTTTTGCATCACTCACGGTTGCTGGCTTACGCGCTGCCACAGATTTGCTTGCTGGCGTTTTTTCCGGCTGCACCTTAGCTGACGCAGCGCGACTACCGCCAGGCTTGCGCGCCGAAGAGGCTTTCACCTGTGCAGCGCTACTATCTCCTTCACCAGCTTCGCCATCAGCAGCTAACTTTGCCAGTTCGGACTCGCGTGCCACCAACACAAAATCAATCTTGCTGGTTTCCAGATCTACCGGCTCACCTTGACGCGCAATCTGTCACCCAGGCGGTAGCGCACACCTGTACGCTCACCCAGCATTTCATGTCTGGCTTTGTCGTAGTTGAAGTAGTCATTACCCAGCTCGGTCACATGCAACAAGCCCTCTACATACACCCCATCCAGCGCAACAAACAAACCGAAACTGCTAACGCCAGCCACGGTGCCATCAAACTCCTCACCCAGCTTGTCTTGCATGTAGTAACACTTAAGCCAGGCTTCCACATCACGCGTCGCATCATCGGCACGGCGTTCGGTCATGGAGCAATGCTTGCCCAGCTCCTGCCAATCACCAGCCTTGTAATGCTCGCCATTCAACACCGCCTTGATAGCGCGGTGAATCAAAAGATCGGGATAGCGACGAATTGGCGAGGTGAAATGCGCATAAGATTCGTAAGCCAAACCGAAGTGACCGATATTATCTGGGCTGTACACCGCCTGTTGCATAGAACGCAGCAATACAGTTTGCAACAGCTGCTCATCTGGCCGCCCCTTGATCAGGGCGAGCAGTTTACCGTAATCCTTGGCATGTGGCGCATCGCCACCGCCCACACCAAAGCCAAACTCACCCATAAAGGTGCGCAGAGCTTCGAGTTTTTCTGGCGTAGGACCATCATGTATACGATACAGCGCCGGGTGCTCGCTGCTCTTGAGGAAATCAGCCGCGCAGACGTTGGCTGCCAGCATGCACTCTTCAATCAAACGGTGCGCCTCATTGCGCGATGTAGCTTCAATGCGGTCTATCTTGCCGTTGTCATTGAAGACCATCAGTGTTTCGCTACTATCAAACTCAATCGCACCACGCTTTTCGCGCGCGCTCAACATCAGCTTGTACAGCGAATATAGATGCTGCACATGCGGCTGCAACCAGGCATACTCCTTGGCCAGATCGCCTTCAGGGTGACTGATCATCTCAAACACTTTGGTGTAAGTCATACGCGCTTTGGAGCGCATCACCGAAGGGTAAAATTTATATTGCTTAACCTGGCCAGTGGCACTGATCTGCATATCGCAAATCATGCACAGGCGCTCCACATCGGGGTTGAGAGAACACAAACCATTGGAGAGCGCTTCCGGCAGCATGGGGATTACACGGCGCGGGAAATACACGGAATTACCGCGCTCATAAGCGTCGTGGTCCAGCGCATCACCGGGCTTGACGTAGAAACTCACGTCAGCAATCGCCACCACCAGACGCCAGCCCTTGCCTTGCGGCTCACAGTAAACGGCGTCATCAAAATCACGCGCGGTTTCGCCATCAATCGTAATCAGCGGCAATTCACGCAGATCTATACGGCCTTTCCAGTCAGCGGCGCGTACCTGTTTGGGATATTTTTCGGCTTGCTTGATCGCAGCCGCAGCAAACACATGCGGCAATTGATGCTTGCGCAGCGCAATTTCAATTTCCATGCCTGAATCCGCGTAATTACCCAGCACCTCAATCACTTTGCCAACAGGCTTGGCGTGTGCAGAAGGTTGCTCGGTCAGCTCAACCATCACAACCTGGCCATCCTTGGCGCCCATGTCCAGATGGTAGGGAATCAGAATATCCTGATTAACGCGTTTATCTTCCGCCGCAACGATGGTCACACCATGACTACTGATTACACGACCTACCAGGGTCTTAGTGGAACGTTCCAGCACCTCAACAATTCGCCCTTCAGGACGACCGCGCCTATCCAGCCCCGCTGGGCGCACCATCACCCTGTCCCCATGCATGACTTGGGCCATCTCGCGTGGAGATAAGAACAAATCATCACCTTCACCATCGGGGATAAAGAAACCAAAGCCATCTGCATGGCCCTGCACCTTGCCCGCCAGCAAATGGACTTTTTCGGCGATGCACAAAGCCCCCTTGCGGTTCTGGATAATTTGACCGTCACGCTCCATGGCGCTCAAACGACGACCAAAAATTTCCTGTTCAGTTTTTTTGATGCCTACCAGCTTATATAGCTGATCCAGAGGCACTGGCACGCCTTGCTCCGCCATGACTGACAGAATAAATTCTCGACTAGGCAATGGGTTAGCATAATTTGCCGATTCACGCTCAGCAAAGGGATCTACGGCCCGCTGTTGTTTTGCTTTGTGGGGTGCAGCGGTCTTTTTCACAATTTTCTTTTTAGTCTGATTTTTTTTCGTTGACAAAGTGTAACTTTCCTATAGAATGCGCGGCTCATCGTTGATCGATGCCCAGATGGCGGAATTGGTAGACGCGCTAGGTTCAGGTCCTAGTGGTGGCAACACTGTGGAGGTTCGAGTCCTCTTCTGGGCACCATCCCAACAATACAAATAACCAGTGATTTGAAGGCTTAGTCCCGAGAATGCTGGTTTTTTTGTATCCAAAGCACCCTCCACAATTTTCATGCTTGCGCATGACATAAGCAACAGTTGTCGCATGTAACACCGGATGTACCGATTGACGTTCTACCTTATGTGGCCCTTATAGCAAGAGCCATCATGCATGACCTTGGGCGGAAACAACTGTTTCGCTACTCCATACCAGCTAATGCCAGGATGCACCCTTGGTCGCGAAGCGGACATAGTAGCAGGAAAGCCCCTGACCTTCCCAAATATCAATTAAGCTCATTTCAAGCCCAGTAGAGTTTTAATCAAAAGGCTGCTGATGGATGCAGGGGAAAAAGGAGAGAACTGTTTAGCAGGACAACAGGAATTTGAAACGCGATTATTTCAACAAATAGTGTTCAGTCCCACCAAAGCAGGATTACAGCCAAATATTGAGAGTTACTACAACCTATGCAAACCAAAGGGTATAGGCCAGCCATATACAGAAACTCAATATAATCAACAACACCAACAAATCCAGCCATATCCCAGAATTTTTCATCACACACCTCGCTCTCCGGCCTTGAGGCGAAAACAGCCTCAACCATAACTCATGGATATCTCCGGGGGGGATGGGATTACAGCTAGGGAAGTACTGTAATAATAAATACAAGTCACCTATATGTTGATAGACACAGAGACTAGTGACAAGTTGCAAAAAACCGGGCTTTGCACTTATTTATCTAAACCATTTCACCCAAGCTACTTGAACAATTACCGCACTAAGGGGCTAACACTTCAGGATCAGCGCCCTCACACACCCTAGCTTGGAAGATGATAGTGATATCTGAAGCTAATGCTGCATGGCCTTATATCCGCTTGCATACTGTGCAGGAACCGCTATTGACGCTTCTCTAGCATTCGCCAAATGCACCACAATTGAGCGAATGAATTATTTTGGTGCACAATCCATCGCAATAAGAGAAAATGCACTGTTTTGGAGCAAACCTAGAGGAGTTTTTCAATGAAGTATCAATCGGCGCATGAATTTATTGCCGTCGTCGCCAAGCAAAATCCCGGTCAAATCGAATATCTGCAAGCAGTCACTGAAGTGGTTGAGAGCTTGTGGCCCTTCATCAGCGACCACCCCCGTTATGCCGAGCATGGGGTACTGGATAGACTGATTGAGCCAGAAAGAGCCATTCTGTTCCGCGTTTCCTGGGTCGACGATAAAGGCGAAGTTCAGGTTAACCGCGGCTACCGCATTCAACACAATAGTGCCATCGGCCCATACAAAGGCGGTTTGCGCTTCCACCCTTCTGTCAATTTGTCGATTCTCAAGTTTCTGGCTTTTGAGCAGACTTTCAAGAATGCATTGACCACGCTGCCCATGGGTGGCGGTAAAGGCGGCTCCGATTTTGACCCTAAGGGCAAGAGCAATGGCGAAATCATGCGTTTTTGCCAGGCATTTGTCAGTGAGTTGTTCCGCCATGTAGGCTCTGACACCGATGTACCTGCGGGCGACATTGGGGTTGGTGCGCGCGAAATTGGTTATATGACTGGCATGATCAAGAAACTCACCAACCGTGCCGACTGTGTTTTGACCGGCAAGGGTCTTTCCTACGGTGGCTCCTTGATCCGGCCTGAAGCAACAGGTTACGGCACTGTCTATTTCGCCGAAGAAATGTTGCGCCACGCTGGCAAGACAATTGCAGGCTTGCGCGTTGCGGTTTCAGGCTCGGGCAATGTAGCGCAATATGCCATAGAAAAAGCCATGGCCTTGGGTGCAAAAGTCATCACCGCCTCTGACTCCAGCGGCACTGTGATTGATGAAGATGGCTTCACCACAGAAAAATTGCAGTTATTGATGCAGATCAAGAACCATGAATATGGTCGCGTCAGTGATTATGCAGCCCGCGCAGGCGTTAAGTTTGTGGCAGGTGCCAAGCCCTGGAGCGTTAAAGCAGATGTGGCGCTACCTTGCGCTACCCAGAATGAGCTGGACGAAGCAGATGCACGCACGCTGATTGCCAATGGCGTGATCTGCGTCGCTGAAGGTGCCAACATGCCTTGTACCGCAGAAGCCATGAAATTGTTTGACCACCAGCGCACGCTGTATGCGCCAGGCAAGGCGACCAATGCTGGCGGCGTGGCCACATCTGGCCTGGAAATGAGCCAGAACGCCATGCGTATTTCTTGGACCAGGGAAGAAGTCGATGCACGCCTATTTGACATCATGAAGGGGATTCATGATGCTTGCACACGTTATGGCACTCGCGCAGATGGCACAGTGAATTATGTTGACGGCGCGAATATCGCGGGATTCGTCAAGGTGGCTGATGCAATGCTGGCACAAGGTGTGATTTAAACTCCCCCTTGATCCCAGCCTCTCCAACAAAAGCACCTTAGGGTGCTTTTGTTATTTGTCCTCGCAGTTATCAACGCCGCTGAGCAAGCAGGCTAGAACGGTATGCCAAAGTTGAAGCCAAATGCCAGATCCTTGAAGACATTATTGCGCCCGCCAGCGGCGACCGCTTTGGATAGCGAGAAATCCAGATTGGTACGATCGGGTTGATTGCTGATCAGGCGTATACCCAGCGTGATGGATCTTAGGTGTTCGAATTCCTGAGCTTGCGTATGTTGATATGCGCGAGCGGCTTCAAACAGAAAATACGGTTGTATCGCGGCCACTTGGTAGTAAGGCAATTGATAACTGAAAGGTATGGTGCGATTCAGCTCCAAACCAATCCCCCAACCCGAGTCACCTACCAGTTGCCCTGGCCGATAGGCACGACCATGCTGATAGCCCCCAAATAGCACTTTCTCGGTAATAGGTAAATCATCATCAGAATATTGCAGTGTGGTGGATATAGAGCTGCCCCAGTGATTGGGAAAATAATTACGCTGTACATAATTCAGCACGAATTTGGAAAAATTAAGATCCACTGCAGCAGGCTGCACTAGTGCGCCGAAATTGGTTGTAGCGTCATTTTTGGCACCTAGTGCATCGAGTCCTCGGCTCATGGTCAATTGCAGACGCCTGGCGCGTGTAGGCGTTGAGTCACTGTAAATGCCACCAACTGAGACCGCTCTGACTTCGGTATTGCTAGTCAGCGCCCGGCCACTGGCTTTGCTGCGTATCTGATCCTCAAACTTGGTGGCGGTGAAAGATGCCGTTGCCAACAGGCTTCTATCCTGACGTAACACCAGAGGATAACTCAAGGCGACATTGGCACGCTGTGAAGTGACATGGCGGCCCAGCCCCGGCTCCAGGTCTGCCGTGGGTTTGCCATCATAGTCTGAGGCATCTACCCGGACGACCAATCCCTCCCGCCCCAGTGGCTGAGCATAACTCGCGGCAAAGTAGCGCTCGTTTTCACCTGAAATCAATGTGGAAACCGTGACTTCTTCTGCCAAGCGTGTATTGCCATTGGCCTTGAGGGTAATGATGCCTCGACTAAAAGGCTGCAGGCTTTCTATCCGCCCTACGCCATCGATGCTCTTGCGCTCTACCTTGAGCAATAACTCGCTCGCGCCATCCAACTGTTGTGGCAAAGGCAGAGATGCTTGAATTTTCAGGCCAGGCAGCAAGCCCAGCATGGTGGAATAACGCTCCATGGTAGCGCGCGTGAGCGGTTTTTCCGCCAAGATGGGCGCCACAATTTCGCGTAATTTTGCCTCAGTCGCTCCGGGATTCCCCTCAAATTTCACGGAGTTAACATGCCCTTCGATGACAATCACTTTAATGATGGGGTCGTTGAAGTTTTGCGTGGGGATATAGCAAAAGGATAAAGCCAGCCCTCGACTCTGGTAGTACTGCGTCACTTCACGTGAGAGTTCGATAATGCGGGCAATGGTTACTTTTTTATTGGCATAAGGCGCAAAAATGGCACTGACTTCCTCAAATGGCACCGCTTTGACACCATAGATACCAAAACTGCTAGGCTGCACTTCCGTGTCCAGCACCTTCTGCATTTCTGCAGAAATCCCGCTTTGCTGCTCCACTTCCACCTTGGCATTTGGTCGCGTTTTAGGCACATCCGCTTTAGGTAGAGTATCTACCGGGTTTTCCACAGCCTCTATATTGGGATGCACCAGACTTATGCTCAGAATCAACAGCTTTGTACAAACTTGCTGTAAAGGGTTGTTCTTTTTTTTGTTTATCATTCCAGCACACTGCTCCTGTGAAAAAAATCCCGGGACCACATTTGTCACCGGGATTTTTTGTTTCAGCGCTTGATTTTGGCTAACGTCCTAGGATTGCACCAAGGGCACCACCCAAACCAACACCCACATTAGTCCCTCCAGTATTGCTATTAGCACCTACTGCAACTCCTCCTGCCCCTGTCACTGCAACAGGTGTCAGTGTTGGTGGTTGAAGCAGGTTTTGCGGCAAGGCCAATATCGGTGCTAGCGGATTGCCGGTTTGTGGCACGTTATTCGCTGGATTATTGGGCAAAGCAGAGGTAAGCCCTGTCACCACATTAACCACGGGAGTCAATCCAGGAGCCAGGAAGCCGTTAGGTGCCAGGATATTGGCTGGCAACAATGCAGCTTGAGGATTGCCGTTTCTCAGTGCCTCAGTCACAGGTACTAGCACATTGTTACCCAGACCAGCCAGTTGTGCAGTATTCAAGTTCAGCACTGGAGCCCCAGTTCCAGCCACATTGCTGGTGAGGGGCACCAGCCCGCGCTGACCGACCAAAGGATCTAATGGAGTTACATTACCTTCCGCACTGGTCAAGGCAACAACCCCACTCTCACCGATGACTGGATCAAGCAAAGCGGGCTGCCCATTTCTGGCCTCGCCGCTGGTTAATGGCAGCACACCATTTTTACCTACTAACGGATCAGCCAGAGTTTGGTTACCGCCCGCAGTGGTTAGTGGCACAAGACCATTGCTGCCAATTACCGGATCCAACAAGGTATTGCTTGTTCCACCGGAAATGCCAGCTAGTACGGCTTGAGTCAAAGACTGATTATTTGTACCAAGCTGCCCACCTATTTGGGCCAAAGCAGCACCAATTGGGGTAGTTAAAGGCACCGCAATATTGTCGACTACGCCAGCAATCGGGAATGTGCTGCCATTCAAGCCACCGATAATGCCACCGCTGACTTGGAAAACTGGCTCTGTAATCGCTGCAACAACACCGGTCAGGCCGGATGCAGTATAGAGCGTTCCATTGACCACATCACTGGCGGCACCAACCACAGGGCCAACAATATTGCTCAATGGCCCTATGGCCTGTACATCCAATGCCTCAGTGGTAGCCCCAAGTAGACCTGCAACCGGACTCAGTGCTGGCTGTAATACCTCGCCTGTAGCATTGATTACTGGCGTCAAGGTTTCAGTCACTGGAGCTATGACTGTGTCCGCACCCTGCAATACAGGGGTAACTGCATTCCCCACCGAATTAGTAAGAGGTCGCACCGCATCATGGGCACCCTCGGCCACCGGGCCGATAGCACTGGCCAAAGGTGACACAGCGCTGGAAAGTGCTTGTGATGTAGGGGCCAAAGCCAAGGCGGTAGGAGCCAATGTATTACCCAAGACATTAGTCAGGGGCAATAGACTGTCAGTAATAGGTGCCAGAGTTGCGGTAACCGGGCTGATCGTCGAAACTAAAGGAGACACGATAGGCTGCAGTCCAGATAATACTGGATTCAACAGCGGATCAATTGCAACCCCCAAAGGCGTAATCACGGGATTTAAAGCCGAGGTAACGGGTGTCAAAACCCCATTAGTCAACCCATTGACCGTATTGATTGTGCTATTTAGCGCACTGGGACCTCCACTCAAAGTCCGTATGACAGGATTTGGAGGGTTATTCGCATTGGCAGCACTAGGGCGAACATTCCCATTATCACCGTCGTTACATCCAACCAATATAACTGATGAACACATGACCGCCAGACTGACGGCCCGACTTAATTTCCGATTCGATAAAGTAGACATGGCATTCCCCTCAAATTTGGAACCCGGGCAAGTTTTCCTTACCTCATGTAACTACAGACGAATCATTGATTGCTGGCTTTGCTTGCGCGGTGCAATCCATGCTCAGTGATCGTTTGTTGTCTCCAGTGAACGGAATTCCGCTCACACAGTTATCATATTTATCACTTTTGCAATAAGTGTCAATTTATTTGTGCACTTTTTCATAACTATTTTTTAGCGCAACTGTAAGAAATTAAAACATTTTTTTAAAAAATGCCCCGGGAGCGGCCTGCAAGGCCGTTAGGCACTGATCAGCTAATGAGCGTTAAATCTGGGTGAATATTTGAATGCAGGTGGGAAATTTACAACAGGGTTAAGACAGCAAAGTGAGATTAATTCCTCAAGCGCTAGCATTGCGCTAGGCTTGAGCCATTAGTTTGAATCAATCCTTGAGTTTTTTAAGCCAGAGTGTGACCGTAGTCCCCTCGCCCAACTCTGATGAGACATCAACCCAGCCACCATGAATTTCAACAATCTCTTTCACTAGGCATAAGCCTAGGCCAGTACCTGGAATATTGCCCGAGGTATCAGCCCGGTAAAAACGTTCAAACAAACGGCTGAGATGTTCGTTGGTCATGCCTATGCCATGATCAACCACGGACAAACCGACAAAGGAGTGCTGATACTTCTCTTGCTCGAGAATACTAAGATGGATTTCAGTTCCAGGCGCAGAGTACTTATGCGCGTTGGACAAAACATTCATCAACGCCTGTATGATTTTGTCGAAATCGGCAGATACTTTAAGCGCATGATTATTAAAATTAAAGCCAATGGCACGCCCTTCCCCACTGACCATAAACTCTTTCAGCGCGGTATCAACGATATCGGTCAGGCGATAAGGCTTGATGTCAAAGCTCATGCCCTTACGCGCTTCTATCTTGGCCAAATCCAATAGGTCATTGATGAGCTTGGTCAAGCGTGTGGACTGTCTATGTACAGTGGCCAGCATATCTTTCTGCTGCTCAGGCTTGAACTCGCGCTTGAGCAGCAGCTCGGTAAATCCATGGATGCTCGACATAGGCGTACGCAATTCATGCGCAGCCATGGAAAGAAACTCACCTTTCATACGATGCAGTTCGGATTCCTGAGTGATATCGCGGAAATAATGGATAGTGCCAACGAAACGGTTATCGTCGTCATGCGCTTCGCGTATAGAACGCTTGATCACGGTTAGCTTGGGTTGAGAGAGACGTAATATGACTGCATCTTGCAGATGGTGCCCTGCAAAGCCCTCATCATCGTCGCCCAGGCCAGAAAGCAAACGCTCAAAGGCGTCCTGTTTGATATCAATCAGCTGCGTTTGTACCAGCCCTGTCATTTTGAGAAAAGCTGGATTAACCGAGGTCAGCACGCCATTTTGGTTAAATGTTACAAAACCATCCGGGCTAAGCTCGAATGTGCTTTTCATAATGCCATGCAAGCGACCAGAGACTTCCAGCGCCGCTTTTTTTTCGGTGATATCGCGTGCTATCGCTATGTAATTACAGATATTGCCGTTAGAGTCCAGCAAAGGCTCAATATCAAGATCGACCCAATATTCACTACCATTTTTAGCGGTGCGCAATAATTCAGCCTGATATCCCTGCCCGTTTTCCAGAAGTTTGCGGATTTTATCTACAGTGGCCTCATCCGCATCCAATAAATCCCCAAGATAGCGTCCAATGACTTCTTCAGCCTTGTTGCCAGAGCGCTGCATATAGGCATCATTTACCCATTCAACATAACCCATAGCATTGGCAATTACCACGGAGTTATCAGACATTGAGACTATATGCGTCAATGTGCGGGATTCTGACTCGCGCATGGAAAGCAAGGCATGCGCCTGGAATAACTGTTTTTTCTGTACGGAAAATTTGCCTTTGGCAGTAGGCATACTGGCAACGGTATGTTTTGCGCTTTTAATCTCAGGCTGCGCCTTAGCAGACTCGGCTTCTAGCTTCGCCAAGCCAGCAGTATCTGTCACCCAGGGAAACAGTAAGAAAACCGCGCGGTTTTTCTTGTGAGCGGCAAGCTTGCCCCCCATCATCAAGCCGCTAGCTTTGTGTCTTAGCAGGCACAGCTCATCATTGACAGCCATCAAGGTGGTCAGGCAGAAAACCTCAATGGGTGCTGCAATATCAAAACATTCGGCGATATTACGATGTGGCAGCAACTCTGGATCTAGTTGATGTAGCGCGCTGCCACAATCCACGATAGTGAGCTGCTCATCCACAATCAGATGATAGGGAAAACTATCCAGGATATCGACCGCAGCGCTGGATGGAAGACTCGCGGGTCTAAGCTGGCGAATTGACCTGGGCATAATGACTCTCGGCCGTATTGGCAATCAGAGCTTCGATCACGGGCTCCAGCCTGCTGAGTGCAACAGGCTTGTGGAATACTTGCACACCTTCTGGCAAGCCGCCCACGTCCTTAATATAGTCATCATTCAGTGCGGTCAGCACGATAATGTTCAAGCCATCAAACTCTTTGGCGCGCTTGAGGTGCCTCAACATATCAAAGCCATTCATACCAGGCATATTGAGATCGGTGACCAGGAG
>NZ_BAMT01000014.1 GCF_000617925.1 Methylobacillus glycogenes JCM 2850 | reverse complement strand
ATAGCGAAAAAATACTGCCTACGGAAAGATTGAGATTGACGTTGGATGAGCCATCCAGCGGGTCAAACAACAGCAAATAAGGTGCATTTTCCTGCCCTGTTACCAAGGCATGCTCCATTTCCTCTGAGGCCAAGCCTGCAATTGCCGCATGGTGCTGAAAATGCTGCAGAAAAATATCATTGCTGAGCACATCCAGGGTCTTTTGCTGCTCGCCTTGCGAGTTTTCGCTGTCGGCATTACCCATATTGCCCTTCAGGCTGCCGTAAGCCACCTCACGCGCTACCTGTTTGCAGGCATGTGCAATATCCAGCAACAATGCCGCCAACTGATGTGGCAGTTGATGCTCCCGTTCATGCTGCTCAAGAAAAGACTTCAATTCCAGGTTCTGCATAACACTCCTCGCTCAGCAAAAGTCACGCTTATGGGCTCACAGTGCCAAGTTTGGGCCAGGACTATGAGCATGTGTTTCATTTTTGCAACGTCACCGTTAGGCCGCTAACAGCTCCGTTGCAAATGTGTGGACAAGTAAAAACCGCTGGTTTAAAGTTGGCTCCGTGTGTCAATTTAGAGACACTGCATAACAATTAGGATAGATGCATGCGCTTCAACATTTCAGGGATTGCAACCAGCATCCTCTTGGCCGCAACCCTCACCGGCTGTGCAACCCAAGCAAACCGAGATCCGCTAGAAGGCTTTAACCGCGGTGTCTACAAATTCAATGATACTGCTGACAAGGCCGTACTGAAACCCATAGCGGGCGCTTACAAGGCTGTACTTCCCAGCCCCATCCGTACTGGTGTGAATAATTTCTTCACCAACCTGGCGACTGTCACCTCCATCATCAACAACGTCTTGCAGCTGGAACTGGGCAAGGCCATGGACAACACTGGCCGTTTGCTGATCAACAGCACCATCGGTATCGGTGGCCTGATTGACGTAGCTCCATGGATGGCGTGCCTAAGCATAATGCTGACTTCGGCCAGACTTTAGGTCGTTGGGGCGTAGGTAGCGGTGCCTATCTGGTATTGCCTTTCCTCGGCCCAAGCACAATTCGTGATACTGCGGGCTTGACTGTAGACACCCTGGCTTTCGATCCGATTCAATACGTGGATTCGCCACGCGTGCGCAATCAGTTGCGTATGGTGAAATTTATCGATCTGCGCTCGCAATACCTGCCTGCCAGCGATTTGTTGGATGAAGCTGCGCTTGATCCTTACACCTTTATGCGTGATGCCTATCTGCAACGTCGTGAACAATTTGTGACTGGCAAGGTTTCCAGTAACGAGTTCGACGATGATGACGATGATGAGGAAGAAGCCGCCAAATAAGGCGTGCTAACAGGCTGAACTAAATAGCCAGCCGCAAAACAAAAGCCACGCAATGCGTGGCTTTTTTCATGGCTAGCGCTTAAGGCAAAACTTAAGCGGCCTCTGGTGTGAGAATCCCCAGCGTAAACCTAGGCCCCACTCGCCACCGTCATGCGTTCTATGAGGATGGACCCGGTCTGCTTGGAACCCTGGCTCAAGACATCATTGCCTATGGCGATGATGGATTTGAACATCTCAGCCAGATTACCCGCGATGGTAATTTCTTCCACCGGATAGGCAATCACGCCGTTCTCCACCCAGAAACCCGCCGCGCCACGTGAATAATCCCCAGTCACCATATTGACGCCATGACCGAGCAACTCAGTCACCAGCAAGCCCGTGCCCATTTCTCTCAGCAGGCCTTCAAAGTTAAGATCACCAGACTGGATGATCAGATTGTGGTTGCCACCAGCGTTACCCGTGGAGCTCATCCCTAGCTTGCGTGCAGAATAGCTGCCCAACATATAGCCTTGCAGCACCCCGTCCTTGATCAGAGAACGGCTATGCGTGGCCACACCTTCATTATCAAACGGCGAGCTAGCCAAACCGCGCTTGATATGCGGCAACTCTTCGATGTTAACGATGGAGGACATGACCTGCTTGCCCAGACTATCAAGCAGGAAGGATGACTTGCGATAGAGACTGCCGCCAGAAATGGCGGAAATCAGATGCGAAATCAAGCCAGAGGCCAAGGGCGCCTCAAACAGTACAGGCACCTGGCAGGTCTTGACCTGGCCGGGGTTGAGTCTACGCGCTGCACGCTCGCCCGCCTTGAGGCCTACCGCCGCAGGCGCATCCAGCTCAGCGGCATGGCGAGCGCTGGTGTACCAGTAATCGCGCTGCATGCTCTCGCCAGCCTCGGCGATCACCGAACAGCTCAAGCCATGACGTGAACTGGGGTAGCCTGCATTGAAACCATGACTGTTGGCGTAGGAAAACAACCCTTCATAAGTCGATACCGAAGCCCCCTCGGAATTGCTGATGCGGCTATCGGCATTGCGCGCAGCCTCTTCGCAGATCAAGGCCATCTTGATGGCCTCATCGACGCTGACATCCCAGGGATGGTAGAGATCAAGATCGGGAATTTCACGCGCCAACAAAGCAGCATCGGCCAAGCCACAGAACTCATCCTGAGCCGTATAACGTGCAATATTGCACGCCGCCGATACAGTATCGCGCAGGGCCTGCAAGCTTAAATCCGAAGTACTGGCATGGCCTTTTTGCTGACCGAAATACACGGTCACCGACATGCCTTTATCGCGGTTGTACTCTATGGTTTCGGTTTCGCCCATGCGTACCGAGACATTCTGGCCTATGCCCAGGCTGACCTCGGCTTCAGCCGAACTGGCACCCGATTCCTTGGCAAATCGCAGTACTTCTTCGCTCAGTCCCTTGAGCTCATCCAGGCTGTAGGAAAAGCGCGAGCCGCGCGCTATCTGGTCGTTCACAGGCGTCTCTTTGCAAAAAACTGTTATCATACATCAGCATGAAACCGAACAAGTCAGAAAACACAGAAGCCAACCTAGAACAGGTCGTCAGCAAAACCAAACGCAAGGCCGAAGCCGATGCTGTGCAGGATATAGGCGTCACTCTGGTGGGATTACCCAAGGACAAACTCAACAAGCTGAATTTGCCTGAGGCCTTGCTGGACGCCGTGCTTGAAGCCAAGCGCATTACCGCCAATGGGGCGATACGCCGCCAGATGCAGTATCTGGGCCGTTTGATGCGCGATATTGATACCGCGCCCATCGTCGACCAGTTGCAACGTTGGGAAGGCAAGCATACCGAGGAAAATGCCCGTTTCCACAGGCTGGAACGATGGCGTGACCGCTTGATTGAAGATGATGCTGCTATTGCAGAGTTCATCACGGCGCATCCGCAAACTGATGCGCAGCAAATCCGCAACCTGATACGCAACGCCAGGCGTGAGCAAGCTGCCAGCAAGCCACCCAAGAGCAGCCGCGAATTATTCAAGCTCTTGCGCAGCATCACGGAAAATAATCAGTCCGAGACTGAACGTCTGGACGACTAGTCTAGTCAGATTGGACTACAGCTCAACCTCGCCACTGCGCAAGGCCTGAGCTTGGTGACATGATGCAGGTCGGGTTGTGCCTGACGACTGCATCATTCACATTCCGCAACAGCGGAAACTGATAACCCTATCGCGGACAGCCAGGCTGATCCGCACACCATGCACCACCCTTGACCGGGTGCGCACAAACTTGATTGTTTAAATATTAATAAAGCATGGGTTTAGCTTATTTAACACTGATACCTTTTATCGGGGCGGCGTTTACCGCATTCAGTACCCGGCTGGGGCGCTACTCCTCGGCCTGGGTAGCTGTGGTCGCGGTGCTCTCATCCTTGTTCCTGCTGTGGCCGCTGGCCTGGCAGGTGACGGATGGCTCCACCATCGTCCAGCACCTGCCGCAGTGGATGCCAGAGCTGGGCTTCAATCTCGCCTTCCGTCTTGACGGTCTGGCCCTGCTGTTCAGCCTGATGATTCTGCTGGTGGGCCTGGTGGTAATTATCTATGCCCGCTACTACTTGTCTGCCCGCGACAGCATGGGCCGCTTCTACGCCTATTTGCTGCTGTTCATGGGTTCCATGCTCGGCATCGTATTATCCGAGAACATTCTGCAGTTGCTGATGTTCTGGGAGCTGACCAGCCTGTCATCCTTCCTGCTGATCAGTTATTGGCAGCAGCGTGAAGAAGCCAGCCGTGGTGCGCGCATGGCGCTGACCATTACTGGCGCTGGCGGCTTGGCCATGTTGGGGGGCTTCCTCATGCTGGGCAAGATGGCAGGCAGTTATGAGCTCAGCGATATTCTCAACGGGGGCGAGGCCATACGTAACCACGCGCTGTACCTGCCCATGCTGCTACTGGTGTTGCTGGGCGCGTTCACCAAATCGGCACAATTCCCCTTCCATTTCTGGCTGCCCAATGCCATGGCTGCGCCCACTCCGGTATCGGCCTATCTGCACTCTGCCACCATGGTCAAGGCGGGGATATTTCTGCTGGCCAGGCTTTACCCCGCACTCTCAGGTACGCCTGAATGGATTTGGCTGGTCTCGGGTACTGGGCTGGTTACCTTTGTCATAGGCGCGTATATCGCCTTGTTCAAACACGATATGAAAGCCTTGCTGGCTTACTCCACCATCAGCCATCTGGGCCTGATAGTGATGTTATTTGGCATCAGCACACCGCTGGCGGTGCTGGCAGGCATTTTCCACATCATGAACCACACCGTGTTCAAGGCCTCGCTGTTTATGCTGGCGGGTATAGTCGACCACGAAACTGGTACGCGTGATATGCGGCAACTGCGCGGCTTGCGGCGCAGCATGCCTTATACCGCTTTGCTGACCTGCCTGGCTGCGGCCGCCATGGCAGGCATTCCCTTGTTCAATGGCTTTATCTCCAAGGAAATGTTTTTTGCCGAGACGGTAGAGCACGGTCAACATCTGGGCCTGGCGTGGTTAGTCCCCGTTATTGTCACCGTTGGTGGCATCTTTGCCGCCGCCTACTCCCTGCGCCTGGCGCACAATGTGTTTTTCAACGGCGTGACCCCAGATTTACCCAAGACCCCGCATGAGCCATCGCGCGGCATGCAGCTGCCTGTAGAAATATTGGTGCTGCCCTGTCTGGTGATAGGCATAGCGCCCAGCCTTGCCGAACCACTGCTAAGCTTGGTGGTAGGCAGCACTCTGCAGGCTGCGGTACCTGAATATCATTTGGCGATCTGGCATGGTTTCAACCCGGCTTTGCTCATGAGCATGCTCGCGGTTGCGGGCGGCATACTGGTCTATAGCCAGCGCGAAAAATTCTTTGCCTTGCAAACCCGTGTGGATGGCAAGCTGGAAGCCAAGATACTTTATAACGGCACCATACGCCGCCTGTTTGCCTGGTCCAGCGCCATCACCATGAACGCTGACAACTTGTCGCAAAAGCGCATGTTATGGATATTGTTTGTTACCGCCATTGGCTTGGGCTTCTATGGCTTCCTCAGCACCGCCAGCCCCTTGGTAGGGGATCGCGAACTGCTGCCTGTAGACCCCATGAGTGCCATGGTGGCATTGATTATGATCGCGGCCGCCATCTCCACCGTGCTGATGCACCAGCAACGCTTTACCGCACTGGTGCTGGTGAGTGCGGTTGGTCTGGGTGTGGCCCTCACCTTCATCAAGTTCTCAGCACCCGATCTGGCCTTGACCCAGCTGGCTGTCGAGTTCATCACCGCCGTGCTGCTGTTGCTCGCCTTGTTCTTCCTGCCGCAAACCACACCAGATGAACGTGACCGCTGGCGTCAGGGTAGAGATATCGTCATTGCCCTGAGCGCTGGCCTGGGCATTGCCGGGCTGAGTTATGCCGTGCTGACCCGTGAATACACCAGCATTGCCGATTACTTTATTACCAACAGCGTCAGCGGGGGCGGCGGTGCCAATGTGGTCAATGTGCTGCTGGTCGATTTCCGTGGCTTTGACACCATGGGTGAAATCACCGTGCTGGCACTTGCAGGCTTGGGCATCTACGCCATGCTGGATCAACTCAAGCTGTTAAGCCCCAAGCAGGATGGCGATGGCAGGCCCTGGAATCCGGACACCCACCCGCTGATCATGGCCACCT
Organism: Methylobacillus glycogenes JCM 2850; assembly: GCF_000617925.1. GTDB lineage: Bacteria > Pseudomonadota > Gammaproteobacteria > Burkholderiales > Methylophilaceae > Methylobacillus > Methylobacillus glycogenes. The sequence continues at coordinate 65,776 of NZ_BAMT01000014.1, read as the reverse complement.
TTAGTCGTTTATTGTTGCCTTTGGCATTGCTGGTCGCTATTTTCATTCTGCTGCGCGGCCACAACCTGCCTGGCGGCGGCTTTATTGCGGGCTTGGTCACCTCTGCGGCGCTCATCGTGCAATATCTTGCCAATGGTGTGGAATGGACGCGCAGCAAGCTGCCCGCCAATACCCATCCCTTGATAGGCAGCGGTCTCTTGATTGCGGCCAGCACCGGGATTGCCAGCTGGTATTTTGGTTATCCCTTCCTTACCTCAACCTTCAGCCACCTGCATCTGCCACTACTAGGTGATTTTGAACTGGCCTCGGCCATGGCGTTTGATATTGGGGTGTATCTGGTGGTGGTTGGCACCTCGCTGCTGATTCTGATCAACCTCGGCCTCATACACCAGATCAGCTTCCAGGCACGCCCGAGCAAGCGTGCCGTGCCAAGCTCCAGCCCAGCGCAGGCAGCGCAAGTTCCAAAACCCGGCAAGCCCAATCACAAGAAACGCTGGCTGCCCAAGCGTCATGAGGCACGCCAGGGCGTGCAAGCTGGCCGCAGAAAACCGATTATGAGCACCATTAAACGAGGCCTGCCATGGAAGCGATGATCTCCATCCTGATAGGCGTACTCACCGCAGGCGGGGTTTATCTTTGCTTGCGCAGCCATACTTTCCCGGTGGTACTGGGGCTGACCCTGCTTTCTTATGGCGTCAATCTGTTCCTGTTCATGATGGGTAGGCTGGTGATAGGCAAGCCGCCCATCATCAGTGATGATGCCAGCAGCTATGCCGACCCTATTCCGCAGGCACTGGTGCTGACCGCTATTGTCATCAGCTTTGCCATGACCGCCTATATCATCGTGCTGGCGCTCAAGGCCAGAAATGAAATGGGTAACGACCATGTTGATGGAAAGGATGTGCGATGAACCACATTGCCATCATTCCCTTGCTGCTACCGCTGTTTACCGGGATATGCCTGCTGCTGCTGCGTGAGCAGCGCCATTACGTCAAACGCGCTATTGCAGGCATCAGTAGCCTGGCACAGATAGGCGTGGCGTTTGCGCTGTTGCAGCAAGTTTCTAATGGCGACATTCTGGTGTATGCGCTGAGCAACTGGCCCGCGCCGTTTGGCATTACCCTGGTGGCTGATCGCCTGGCGGCCTTTATGGTGCTGACCACCGCACTGCTGGCGGTGTTTGCACTGATGTATGCCATGCGCGGCACAGACCGTAATGGCAGGCAGTTCCATATTTTGTTCCAGTTGCAGTTGTTCGGCCTGAATGGCGCTTTCCTCACGGGTGATCTGTTTAACCTGTTTGTGTTCTTCGAGGTGCTGCTGCTGGCCTCATATAGTTTGTTGTTGCATGGTGGCGGACGTAAACGTATACGTTCCGGCCTGCACTTCGTGGTGATTAACGTCGTGGGTTCTGCGCTGTTCTTGTTTGGTGTGGGCACTCTGTATGGCGTGCTAGGCACCCTGAATATGGCTGATCTTGCCCTTGAGGTCGCCAAGGTTCCGGCCGCAGATATGGGGCTGGTCAAAGCCGCGGCGCTGCTGTTGTTTGTGGTGTTTGCGCTCAAGGCCGCCTTGTTGCCTTTATACCTGTGGCTGCCCACGGCTTATTCGCAGACCAGCGCGCCAGCGGCTGCGCTATTTGCCATCATGACCAAGGTCGGCGCTTACAGCATATTGCGGGTTTATACCCTAATTTTTGGCAACCAGGCCGGGCCGCTCTCCAGCCTGCTGGACCCCTGGCTGCTGCCCATGGCACTGGCGACGATAGCGATTGGTAGCTTTGGCCTGCTGGGCAGCAAGCGTTTGCGTCAGCAAGTGGCCTATCTGGTCGTCATATCAGCAGGCACCCTGCTGACTGGCTTTAGCCTGGAATCCACCACTGGCATTGCGGCCGGGCTTTACTATCTGCCACACACCACCTTTGCCACCGCAGCATTATTCCTGCTGGCGGATTTAATCGTGCAGCGTCGTGGGCAGATGGAAGACAGGCTAGAGGCTGGCTATGTCATCACCCAGCAGAAATTCCTCGGTGGCGTGTTCTTCGCTCTGGCAATTCTGGCGGCAGGTTTGCCGCCGCTGTCTGGTTTTTTGGGTAAATTTATGTTGCTGCGTGCGGCGCTGGATCATGCCGCCCTGCCTTACATCATGGGCTTTGTACTCACCAGCAGCCTACTCACCATTATTGCCCTGGCACGCTCAGGCAGCCTGATCTTCTTCGAGGCCAATGCGGTAGATAAATCCACCAACACCTCAGTCAAGCAAGTTGAACCAGAACCATTACAGACCCGTGAATTACTGCCTGTCTTTGCGCTGCTAGGGCTATGCATACTCATGACCTTCAAGGCGGGCAGCATCAATGCCTATTGCCTGGCCACCGCGCAACAGGTGCTGGATACCCAGGCTTATATCAGCGCCGTACTCGGCCATGGAGCACAGCCATGATCAAGAGCGTAATGCAGCGTGTGCTGCTAAGACTACTCCCCCACCCCCTGCTGACACTGCTGCTGGCGGTGATCTGGCTATTGCTCGCCAATAATATTGCCGCTGGCGAAGTGGTGGTTGGCTTGCTGCTGGGCTGGGCCATTCCCTTCTTTGCGCTGCAGTTCTGGCCAGACAAGCTCTATGTGCACAAACCCATAACCCTGCTCAAGTTTGCCTACATTCTGCTGCACGACATCATAGAGGCCAACTTTATCGTGGCATTGCGGATTCTGGGTAGGCCAGAAAAACTACGCCCGGCCTTTATTGTGGTGCCCATAGACCTCAATTCCGATTTTGCGATGAGCATCCTGGCCAACACCACCTGCCTGACACCAGGCTCGCTTTCTGCCCTGCTGGCACCAGATCGCAAAAGCATATTGGTACATGCCATGGATGTGGACGATGAAGCTGCTTTCATCCACACCATCAAGACCCGCTACGAACAGCCGCTCAAGGAAATCTTCGAGGGGGATGATGACAAGCACGCGCAGGAGAATATCAAGCCATGAGTACTAAGCCATGATAGAAATCGCGATTCATATTGCCTTTGTGCTGGTGTCTTCCGCGCTGGCCCTCAACGCCTGGCGCCTGCTGCGCGGCCCTAGCGCGCCTGACCGTATCCTGGCGCTGGATACGCTGTATATCAACACCATTGCCCTGTTGGTGCTGTTTGGTATTCATATCAAAAGCGCGCTTTATTTCGAGGCTGCCCTGCTGATTGCCCTCATGGGCTTTATAGGCACGGTGGCCATGTGCAAATACTTGCTGCGCGGAGACATCATAGAATGAGTCCATGGCTTGAAGCACTGCTGTCTTTCCTCATCGTGCTGGGTGCACTGCTGACTTTTATAGGCTCGCTGGGGCTAGCACGTCTGCGTGATTTTTATACGCGTCTGCACGGCCCAACCAAGGGCACCACGCTAGGCGTAGGCAGTCTGCTCATCGCTTCTTCGGTATTTTTCAGCGTGCAAGGCGAAGGCATCAGCCTGCATGAAGTACTGATCACCCTCTTCCTCTTCATCACCGCGCCTATCAGCGCCCACCTGCTGGCCAAGGCGGCACTGCATTTGAAGGTGGAATCTCTGGTGCCGCTGCCAGATGAGGCTATCGCACGCAAAAACAGCCAGCATCGGGATTATCAGTCCCTGGACTAGCCAGCAAGACTGTCACGAACCCAGACTTGAGGATCAGGGTTCGTGAGTTCGAGATGTCATCGCTTCCGCCAGCCTGCTCATCAGCAATACAGCAGCTCCAGCTTAGACCCCAGACTGCGGCCCTGGCGGTGTCACCACCGTGTTGGGCTTATCCGCTGCCGCTGTCTGCGTTTGCTTGGGATGTAGCTCTACATCCAAGCCTGGTTCCAACACAACCTGCTGCCTACGCGGTGGCAAGAGGAACAGCGCCGGGTTCTGCACAAAGCGCGTCAGCAAGGTGCGCAACAACAAGCGCCACTGCGCAAAACTCACCTTGCGCGACTTCATTGCCACATACAAGGCCAGGCTAAAGCTCACCACCAGATTGGTCGTGCCTATGAGCCAGATACCCAAAATCGCCGTCAGCAGCACCTGCCATGAAATCATGAAATCCAGCGCCATAAAGGAATAGCCGGTAAAGGCCGAGACAAAGGCGATATGGCGGATATCAATAGGGGCACCAAGCAACACGCCCAGCCCGGTCATGCCGCCCAGCATGCAACCGAAGTAGAAATTACCTGCCAGCGCACCCAGGTTGTTTTCTACATAGCGCGCCACTCTATCTAATCTCGCTGTGCCCAGCAGGCGTTCCAGCCAGCGCAGGGCGCGCAGGCGTTGCGGAATCTGGTTATAGACCGCCAGATTATCGTGATAACCCGCAATCAAGCCAGAGAGGAACAGGCAAACCCCGGCGATGGCCGCATAAAACACCGCGCCACTATGGATGGGATCATTGGAGGCCAGCAAGGCATGGGCTTTTTCTGGGCTGATGAAATGCTCGCCAGTGACGCTGAGAATCACCCAACCCACCAGCATGGCCATGGGCACTGCCAGCATGACATTGCCGAGTATGGCGATGGTCTGGCTGCGGAAAGTCTGGGCGATGATGTTGACCAGCTTGTCCAGGTTACGATTTTTGCGGTCACTGGCATCAATGCTCGCCGCGATAGCGGCGGCTGTCATCGCTGGCTGCTTGGTGGCCACGGTGAAATGCAGGATATGAATCAGCACAAAGCCCAGGCCGTAGTTGAGGCTGAATAATATGGCCTCGGTCAGTGGCGCATAGTGGTGCTTGGCCGCCAGGATTTTGAGCATGCTCATGATGGCGATAATGACCCCGGCCCCCATGGCCGAGCGCATCAAACGGAAATATTCGCTGCGCGTTTCTGTGATGTAGTGTTCACCAGTGCGGCTGGCGTTTTCAGTCACGCGCAAGGCCATGAGTTCCACGTTTTCGCGGAAATGCTGGCGCACATCATTTTTATGCCGCTCTGCTGAAACCAGGCGCTTGAATAATTGCACCAGCGCCAGCCCGGCATCCTGTTGGGCACTTACTAGTCGCATAATGCCCAGCAGGCTTTCCAGACGGCTGATCTGCTGGCTCATGCGTTGCAGCAGAAAGGTGAGGCGCACGCTGGTGCCGGTTTGTGAGGAGTTGCGCCGTATTTTGGCAATCACCTCACGGCATTGATCCAGCATCACCAGCATATGCCCTACATCTTGCGGCGGGTTAGCGCTCGTTTGCTCGTCTGCCGATTCCAGCTTGCTTGCTGGATTAACTGCCAGCAAGGCCTGCAACTCCAGGTTTTGCGTGATGAAGGGCGAATCGTGATATTCAATCTCGGGGTGGTTGCGTATCAGCTCAGGCTCCAAACCGGAAGCCGTCAGTCGGTAAGACAGCACCTGGGCTGCATCCAGCAGGCTTTGCTGGCAGGCGGCTCTTTGCGCCGGGGTTGCTAGGTCAAAACGTAGTGCCTGCAACAACTGTAGCCAGACTTCGTCCGGCACTGCCGCCACCCAGATTTCATCGCCAGCACGCGGGAATATCTGCGCAAACAAATCCTTGAGATAAGCGGGGTTGATCGCATCTGGCAGCAGCTTGTGGCCGATACGGCGTGAGAGTTCGGTAAAAAACCCACTATTAGGTTGTATGCCGGAATCCACATACAAAGAAAGCGGCTTACGCCCTGCCAGCAGGCTAAGCACGGCTTCACGCAGCAAACGGGCTTTTTCTGCATCGTTCTCAAGAATATGGCATAGCGCTTGCACCGCATGCGCAGCCTGGTCTGAGGCAGTGACACTATTGGGACGGATTTCGGCCACCAGCTCGGCAATCAGCTTGGCGGCAGGGATATTGTGCGCAGCATGCGCTTGCAGGATTTTTTCCATCAGCATTTTTAAAGTTATCTATCCTGTTCTAGCTTAAATTCAGATTCAATTGCAATACTTGCATCAATAATGCACAACGCTACCCCAGCCTCAGACTCAAGGCGCGGCATTGAGTTTGACCTGTACATGTTTTTCTAAGGCTACGCGCTTCAGTGTCAGCTCTACCTCTTGCCCGGCATGCTGCAAACTCAGGGCTTGCAGGCCCTGGGCAGAATCCAGTTTTTGCCCGTTGATGCTCAGCAACACATCGCCTATTACCACACCCGCCTGCGCGGCAGGTGAGCCGCTAATCACCGCCAACACCGTCAGGCCGGGATCATCCTTTTCCATACGCTGCATCACATGCACGCCCAGTACTGGCGGTTGCAGCTTGGCCCAATAAGTTGCCATATAGCTATACATCTGGGTGGGGGCAGCCTTGCTGCTTTGCTGGGCCTGCTCCTTAATCTGCTTCATGCGCATGGCCGTGGTCGGTGTAGCCACGGTCTGGGTGTAGATCACCACGGCGTCGGCCTTGACCTTTACGGCCTGTGCCTCTGCCCGTGAAGGTGGCACATCGGCCTGCTCAAAGCGCGAATAACCCAGCATTTCATAGCCATCATTGAGCATGCGCTGGTAATCGGCAGTTTCGTTCACACCACGGAACAACTGCGGGCTGGCAGAGCCTGCTTGCAGCTTTACGCCATGCAGATCACGCGCAACATAGTGCTGACTATAAGGGTTGTCATCAACTGGCTTTTCTACCTTGGCGGCAGGCGTTGCTGGTTTGGAAGGCACAGAATCCCTCACCACAGGCTGGGTACAGGCCGCCAACAGGGCCACCAGTAACACAAGATAATAATGGCGCATCATTCCTCCGCTTGAATTGACGACAGACATCTAATGGTATGATGAATCCAGAGTTTTTTCATGGCTAGTCGCGCATAGACTGATGTTAGGACTAGCCCACACTTCTTCAAATTCCATAAAATACACACTATGTCAGCAGAAACTTTACGCATAGGCCTGGTCTCCATCAGTGACCGTGCCTCCAGTGGCGTTTATACCGATCAGGGCATTCCCTCTTTGCAAGAATGGCTGGCGCGCGCGCTCACCACCCCTTGGGAGAGCACGGTACGCCTGATTCCTGATGAGCAAGAAGAAATCGAATCCAATCTGCGCGATCTCGTGGACTACGATGGATGTCACTTGGTGCTGACAACAGGCGGCACTGGCCCGGCAATACGTGATGTCACGCCTGAGGCTACACTGGCTGTGGCCGACAAGATCATGCCTGGCTTTGGCGAACAAATGCGCCAGATCAGCCTGCAATTTGTGCCTACTGCCATTCTTTCAAGACAGGTTGCCGTCATACGCAAGCGCTGCCTGATTATCAACCTGCCTGGTCAGCCCAAAGCCATCGCCCAAACCCTGGAAGTCTTAAGGACGAGGCTGGGAACAGCAAGGTGCCTGGCATTTTTGCCGCTGTGCCTTATTGCCTGGATTTGATAGGTGCGCCCTATATCGAAACCGACCCCGCCGTGGTGCAGGCCTTCCGCCCCAAATCCGCAATCAAGCCCATCAGTGTCTGAGGCGGTGCTATTCCATGGCGTCTGAATTTGATCTGATCCAGCGTTACTTTACCCGCAGCGCAGCCAATGACGCACAGTCTGGCGTAATATTGGGCGTGGGTGACGATGCTGCTCTATTGCAAGTAACTACAGGCATGGAGCTTGCCATTTCAGCGGATATGCTAGTAGCAGGCACTCACTTTTTTGAACATATAGACCCCTGGCTCATAGGCTGGAAATCGCTGGCGGTGAATGTTTCCGACATGGCCGCCATGGGCGCACAACCTCGCTGGGTGACACTGGCGCTGGCATTGCCAGAAGCCAATGAAGCCTGGGTTGCAGGTTTTGCTACAGGCTTTTTTGCCTGTGCGGATCAATTCGGCATTCAGCTTATAGGCGGTGATACCACGCGTGGGCCATTGAATATCTGTGTGCAAATCATGGGTGAAGTGCCACCTGGGGCTTCACTCTTGCGTAGCCACGCCCAGCTGGATGATGACATTTGGGTTTCTGGCCCGCTGGGGGCCGCTGCTCTGGCCCTGGCAGGTTTACAGCAGCGTTTTAGCCTGACAGAAGCTGAGCAGGAGCTGTGCAGCCGCGCCCTACACCAACCGCAACCCAGGGTGGAACTTGGTCTGGCCTTGCGTGGGGTGGCGCATGCGGCGCTGGATATCTCTGATGGACTGCTGGCGGATTTGACCCATATTCTAGACCGCTCACAACTAGGGGCAGAAATCGATTTTTCCGCCATCCCACTGACGCCCACCGTAAGCACCTACTCTCATGATAGCTTAGTACAGCAGTGGATTTTATCTGGCGGTGATGATTATGAACTCTGTTTCACAGCCCCGGCCTCGGCACGTGAACACATTCAACACATAGGCCAGCAACTAGGCCTTAGCCTGAGCCGCATAGGCCGCGTTGTGGCGGGAAGAAAATTACAGGTGCTGGGCCAGGATGGCACAGCATTAAAGATCAAGGAGCATGGTTTTGACCACTTTGCCAAATAGACAATTTCTGCTGCAACACCCGGCACATTTCCTGGCTTTGGGTTTTGGTAGCGGCCTCATGCCCAGGGCACCCGGCACCAGTGGCACGCTGGCAGCCCTGCCGCTGTTTGCTGTGTTGATGTATTTACCTGAAGTCAGCCACCTGCCGATACTGGCAGCGCTTTTCCTGATTGGTATTCCGCTTTGCGGCATCACCGGGCGCAATCTGGGGGTGAATGATCATGGCAGCATAGTCTGGGATGAAATTGTCGCTTATATGCTGGTGCTGGAGTTCACCCCTAAGTCATGGGAGTGGTGGTTATATGCCTTCCTGTTGTTCCGGTTATTCGATATCTGGAAACCCTTCCCTATCCGTACCCTGGATAGAAAAATTCATGGTGGCTTTGGCGTGATGCTGGATGACTTGCTGGCCGCCATTTATGCCATCGCTGTATTGAAAGGATTGCAATGGTGGATGATGCAGAGCTTTTAAGCCTGGCGCAACAACTGGGCGCGGCCCTGGCGCAGCAGAGCAGTCAGTTATCGCTGGCTGAATCCTGCACTGGCGGCTGGGTAGCGCAGTGTGCTACCGCCATACCGGGCAGTTCAGCCTGGCTGGAACGCGGCTTTGTGACTTATAGCAATGCCGCCAAGCAGGAAATGCTGGGCGTGGGTGCCGATACCCTGCAGGCCTTTGGTGCAGTGAGCGAGGCCACCGCCAAGGAAATGGCGCTGGGTGCCCTGGCCTACAGCCATGCTGACCTCAGTGCTGCCATCACTGGCATTGCCGGGCCAGAGGGTGGCTCGGCAGAAAAACCCGTGGGTACGGTGTGCTTTGGCTGGGCGCATAGGGATGGCCGACTATGGACACGCAGGCTGCAGTTTGCCGGAGACCGGGAGGCCGTACGCAGGCAGGCGGTAAAAACCGCATTGCAAGGTCTGCTGCACCTTACCCTAGGCACTGAATTTATGAAATAATTGCAGGCTTTAGCAGGCAACTCAAAAAGGTACTCACAGATGGATGAAAATAGAAGCAAAGCGCTGGCCGCAGCCCTCTCGCAAATCGAGAAACAGTTTGGCAAAGGCTCCATCATGCGCATGGGTGACACCGATGTTGCCTCTGACATCCAGGCTGTTTCCACAGGCTCGCTGGGGCTGGATATCGCGCTGGGCATAGGCGGTTTGCCACGCGGCCGTATTGTTGAGATTTATGGCCCGGAATCTTCCGGTAAAACCACGCTGACGCTATCTGTCATCGCGCAAATGCAAAAGCTGGGTGGCACGGCAGCCTTTATCGATGCTGAGCACGCGCTGGACCCACAATACGCCCAGAAGCTGGGTGTGAATGTTTCCGAATTGCTGATTTCCCAGCCTGACACTGGCGAACAGGCGCTGGAAATTGCCGATATGCTGGTACGTTCTGGCTCGGTGGATATTGTGGTGGTTGACTCGGTAGCCGCGCTGACCCCCAAGGCTGAAATTGAAGGCGAAATGGGTGACTCGCACATGGGTCTGCAAGCCCGCTTGATGTCACAAGCACTGCGCAAGCTCACCGCCAACATCAAGCGCACCAACACCCTAGTGATTTTCATCAACCAGATTCGTATGAAGATAGGCGTGATGTTCGGCAACCCTGAAACCACCACTGGTGGTAATGCGCTGAAGTTCTACGCTTCTGTGCGTCTGGATATCCGCCGCACTGGCGCGATCAAGAAGGGTGATGAAATCACTGGCTCCGAAACCCGCGTCAAGGTAGTCAAGAACAAGGTTTCGCCGCCGTTCAAGCAAGCCGAGTTCGATATTCTTTACGGCGAAGGTATTTCGCGTGAAGGCGAAATTGTCGAAATGGGTGTCAACCTCAAGTTTGTTGAGAAGGCGGGTGCCTGGTATAGCTACAACGGCGAGAAGATAGGCCAGGGCAAGGATAACGCCCGCGAGTTTCTCAAGGCCAACCCTGCGATTGCCAATGAAATCGACGCCAAGATACGCGCCAACTCTAACCTGGCCAACGCCGCGATGACCACGGCGCCGGATGAAGAAGACGACGAATAAACCTGCCATCAGCCTGCGCGAGCGGGCTTTGGCTTTTCTGACACGGCGTGAATACGCCTATCAGGAATTGCAGCAAAAACTGCGCGCCTATGCCACTGAAGAGGATGACATCCCTGCGCTGCTGGAAGATTTCAAGCAGCGCGGCTGGTTATCTGATGCCAGGTTTGCCGAGCAGATAGTGCATGCACGCCGCAGCCGCTACGGCAGCCTGCGCGTGGCACATGAGCTACGCGAACATGGCGTGGCCGATGAATTAATCGGCAAGGCCGTGGCTGAAGTTGAGGCCAATGAGCTTGAAACCGCGCGCCAGGTGCATGGCAAGAAATTTGCAGGCGCGCCGCAAACCCGTGAGGAATGGGCCAAACAGGCCAGGTTTTTGCAGGGGCGTGGCTTTGGCTTTGATATTATCCGCCAGGTGCTGCGTGACAGCCCGGATGAGCATGATTAGGCAAGAGATATATTCGACTGCAGCCCAGGCTGCAGTGATTTAACAACATTATGAGCAAGAAAACAGCTAAATGAAGAGCAATCAGATTCGCCAGGCTTTCCTGGATTACTTCGCTTCCAAGGGGCACCAGATCGTTAGCTCCAGCTCGCTGGTGCCAGCGGGCGACCCCACCCTGCTCTTCACCAATGCCGGGATGAACCAGTTCAAGGACGTGTTTCTGGGCTTTGACAAGCGCCCTTACAACCGCGCCACCTCCTCGCAAAAGTGTGTACGCGCAGGCGGCAAGCACAACGATCTGGAAAACGTAGCTACACCGCGCGCCACCATACCTTCTTTGAAATGCTGGGTAATTTCAGCTTTGGCGATTACTTCAAGCGCGATGCCATTAACTTCGCCTGGGAGTTACTCACTGGCGTATTCAAGCTACCCAAGGACAAGCTCACCGTCACCGTCTATGCCGAGGATGACGAGGCCTATGACATCTGGACCAAGGAAATCGGCGTGCCCGCCGAGCGTGTAATCCGCATTGGTGACAACAAGGGTGCGCGCTATGCCTCGGATAACTTCTGGATGATGGGCGACACTGGCCCCTGCGGCCCTTGCACCGAGATTTTCTACGATCACGGCGAGCACATCTGGGGCGGGCCTCCAGGCAGCGCAGAAGAAGATGGCGACCGTTACATCGAAATCTGGAACAACGTCTTTATGCAGTTCAACCGCGATGAAGCCGGGGTAATGCATCCGCTACCCAAGCCCAGCGTGGATACTGGCATGGGTCTGGAGCGTATTGCCGCCGTGCTGCAAGGCGTGCACAGCAATTACGAGATTGATCTATTCCAAAGCCTGATCAAGGCGGCTGCGCGCGTGACCAGCACTACTGATCTCGACAGCCCATCTCTGAAAGTACTGGCTGACCATATCCGCGCCTGTTCCTTCCTGATTGCCGATGGTGTCATCCCCGGCAATGAAGGCCGTGGCTATGTGCTGCGCCGCATTATCCGCCGCGCTATCCGTCATGGTTACAAGCTGGGCGCTCGGGCGGCTTTCTTCCACAAAATGGTGGCGGATTTGGTGGCGGAAATGGGCGATGCCTACCCCGAACTCAAGCAGGGTGAGCAGCGCATCACCGACATTTTGCGTCTGGAAGAAGAACGCTTCTTTGAGACCATAGAAAACGGCATGACCATCCTTGAAACCGAGCTGGCGGAAATGGCCAAGCACGGCAACAAGGTGTTCAATGGCGAAACCGCCTTCAAGCTGCATGACACCTTTGGCTTCCCGCTGGATTTGACCGCTGACGTCTGTAGAGAGCGTGAAGTCAGCGTGGACGCGGCGGCTTTTGATGCCGCCATGGCACGCCAGAAGGAACAAGCGCGTGCGGCTGGCAAGTTCAAGATGTCTATCAATCTGGAATACGATGGCGCTGCCACCAGCTTCCAGGGTTATGAAACGCTGGAAACCAGCGCCAAGGTACTGGCCTTGTACAAGGATGGTGCCGCAGTTGAGAAACTGAATGAAGGCGAACTGGGCGTAGTGGTGCTGGACAACACCCCCTTCTATGCCGAATCTGGCGGCCAGGTGGGCGATCAAGGTTTGCTCAAGGGGCTGGACGGCATCTTCCAGGTGGAAGATACCCTGAAGATACAGGCTAGCGTCTTTGGCCATCACGGGGTGTTGAGTACAGGCAGCCTGAACGTGGGTGAAGCTGTGCAAGCCCGCGTTGATCTGGTGGCGCGTCACCGCACCATGCGCCACCACTCGGCCACCCATTTGATGCACAAGGCCCTGCGTGAAGTGCTGGGCAGCCATGTGCAGCAAAAAGGCTCACTGGTAGACCCAGATAAAACCCGTTTCGACTTCTCACATAATGCGCCAGTCAGCGCCGATGAAATCCGCCGCATTGAACAGATTGTGAATGCTGAAATTCTGGAAAACCACCCTACCCAGGCACGTGTGATGGATATTGAATCCGCGCAGAAGACGGGTGCCATGATGCTGTTTGGCGAGAAGTATGGTGATGAAGTGCGCGTGCTGGATATAGGCAGCAGCCGTGAACTGTGTGGCGGCACCCATGTGAGCCGCACTGGCGATATTGGCCTGTTCAAAGTGGTGGCAGAATCCGGCGTTGCCGCTGGTGTGCGCCGCATAGAGGCGGCCACTGGCGATGTGGCGCTGCAACTGGTACAACAGCAACAAGCCCTGCTGGCAGATGCAGCTTCTGCCTTCAAGGCACCCGCCAGCGAGCTGGCAGGCAAAATCACTCAGACGCTGGATCAGGTCAAAACCCTGGAAAAAGAACTGGCCAGGCTTAAATCCAAGCTGGCTTCCTCACAAGGTGATGAACTGGCTGAGCAGGCCGTGGAAATCAAGGGCGTCAAGGTGCTGGCTACCGTGCTGGAAAGCGCAGACGCCAACACCCTGCGCGAGACCATGGACAAGCTCAAGGACAAGCTCAAAACCGCCGCCATCGTGCTGGCCAGCGTCAATGCTGGCAAGGTCAGCGTGGCAGCAGGCGTTACCGCAGATACCCTGGGCAAGGTCAAGGCAGGCGAGCTGGTGAACTTTGTTGCAGGCCAGGTGGGCGGCAAGGGCGGCGGCAAGCCAGATATGGCCATGGCAGGTGGCACCGATGCCAGCAAGCTGCCAGAAGCACTGGCCAGCGTGGCAGGCTGGGTGCAGGACAAACTGCAATAGCCGGGCAAAATCAGGTTAACCACATTGAATTAAGTCGCTGGCGTCTACACACAAACGCCAGTGTTTTATTGATGCAGCACATTTGATTAGATAGAAATATGGCACTCATCGTACAGAAATACGGCGGCACCTCGGTCGCCAACCCCGAACGCATAGGCAATGTGGCGCGCCGTGTTGCCCGCCACAAGGCACTGGGGCAACAGGTCGTCGTCGTGGTCTCCGCCATGTCGGGCGAAACCAACCGCCTGATAGGCCTGGCCAAGGAAGTCATGCCCAACCCCAGCCCGCGTGAACTTGACGTGCTGGTTTCCACAGGCGAGCAAGTTACCATTGCCCTCTTGGCCATGGCCCTGCAAGAACTTGGCGTTAAAGCCAAGAGCTACACCGGCAGCCAGGTACGCATACTCACCGACAACGCCCACACCAAGGCGCGCATCCTCAAGATAGATGAGGAGCGCATGCGTGCTGACCTGGATCAAGGCTACGTTGTAGTAGTGGCTGGCTTCCAGGGCGTGGACGAGGCAGGCAACATCACCACCCTGGGCCGTGGCGGCTCAGATACCACAGGCGTGGCGCTGGCAGCAGCCCTCAAGGCCGATGAATGCCAGATTTACACCGATGTTGATGGTGTATACACCACAGACCCACGCGTCGTGCCCGAGGCACGCCGCCTGAAATCCGTCACCTTTGAAGAAATGCTGGAAATGGCCAGCCTGGGCTCCAAGGTGCTGCAAATCCGCTCGGTCGAGTTTGCAGGCAAATACAAGGTCAAACTGCGCGTGCTTTCCAGCTTTGAAGAAGAAGGCGAAGGCACGCTGATTACTTTTGAGGACGACAAGCAAATGGAACAACCCATCATCTCCGGCATCGCATTCAACCGCGACGAAGCCAAAATCACCGTACTGGGCGTGCCTGACCGTCCTGGTATCGCCTACCAGATTCTGGGCCCGGTGGCCGATGCCAATATCGATGTGGACATCATCATCCAAAACGTAGGCGCAGACGGCACCACCGACTTCACCTTCACCGTGCACAAGAACGATCTCAGCCGTGCGCTGGACATCCTGCGTGACAAGGTACAAGGCCATATCGGCGCACGTGAAATCATAGGCGACGACAAAACTGCCAAGGTTTCCGTGTAGGCGTAGGCATGCGCTCGCATGTAGGCATCGCCAGCCAGATGTTCCGCACCCTGGTTGAAGAAGGCATCAACATCCAGATGATCTCCACTTCCGAGATCAAAATCTCCGTGGTCATAGACGAAAAGTACATGGAACTCGCGGTAAGGGTTCTGCACAAGGCTTTCGGCCTGGAAGAAGTTTAAATATAAGCTGAGTCAGCGTTGATTTTTGCGGCGTATTCAAGTATTGTTACGCCCTCGTGCGGAGAGCTGGCCGAGTGGTCGAAGGCACTTCCCTGCTAAGGAAGCATACGGGCTTAAACCTGTATCGAGGGTTCGAATCCCTCGCTCTCCGCCAAAAATGATGAAAGCCCCGATATATTGAATATATCGGGGCTTTTTCATTTTCTGGGGTATGAATGCTAGTGCGCAGCACAATATTCCCGCTTCTTACAGCAATTGCATCTAATCTATGCGCGCCAAGTGAGTCATATTCACCTTGGAAGCTGTACGCACCAAAGCCTGACCACATGCACTTCAATATGCCCGAGTATTTTTGTCTACCCCCGTAAGATGCTAGCCTTAAGGCATACTGTGCTACGTAAAATCGTTATACAACTCGCGAAATTGGCAGGTTACATTGATGTATATAAACGATAGCTCTCCTCACATCATATTGATAGGCGGCGGCAACGGAAGTGGCAAAACCACTATTGCCATGCAGTTGCAGGAAGACACTGGAGTGAATTACTTGGGGGCTGATGCTATTGCAGCGCAACAAGACCCTGCTGAATATGACAATATAGAGACTGAGGCTGCCAGAGTTTTCAGTACTGAGTTCAAGGCTATCATCCAGACTCAAGCCTCTGTCATCGTTGAATCCACCTTGTCCGGGCTGACTCTAAAGAATCACCTGATTTATGCTAAAAAGCATGGTTATAGAATCACTATCATCTATGTCTTCATATCATCGGTAGAACTATCCCTGCTCCGTATTGCCACTAGAGTCCACGCTGGAGGCCATGATGTTCCTGAAGCATACGTACGCCGCAGATTTCCACGGTCAAGAAAGAATTTTTGGGAAATCTACCGACCGTTAGCAGATCATTGGGAGTTAATCTACAATTCTCCCAATGAAGATAGGTTTATGGCTGGAGTACAGAACGTGGCCATTGCAGAGCTAGTGGTAAACAAAGATGGCCCTGCTGAGCATATGTCTATCGTTGATCCAGCATTATTAGAGAGCTTCCTTGAATCATTTGGAGGTGAATTATGAGAAAAGTTATTAAAGTAGCCCCTGATCAAGTGGCATCCCGTTTTGAAACTGCTGCAAATTTGGCGGTAGCTAAAGCCATCCATGAACACAATAAAGCTGGCCGTGAGACCTATACAATGCGTGACGGTAAGATTGTGACTCGGCAACCAACTCGGAATACTCTCACTGATCAAACCGTAGTCGTAGATCGCAAAAACCAAGATAAGGGTTAGAAAAGGCGTATCTTTACCTTCAAACCTCGGTCAAAAATAGCTCACCATCTTTCCGCAATTCCCTCTATTCCACCCGCGTCATTCAAATAGTCTATTTAGACTATTTTTCTTAAATATCAGCAAGCACATAATGCTCAAGATGGCTGTGATTGCGTCGCGCCATCAGGTGTAAATAATACAAAACCTCATCCAAAGGACACCCCATGAAATCCCCCGTCATTGTTGCTCAGTTGTTGCTGAGCGCAGCACTGGCAATGTCTGCTGCGACAAGCCAGGCAGAAACCTATGGCTTTACCCAAGACGATTTTGTCCTGCCCGACTGGAAGTTTTATACAGAACAATCCGGCCCGGAATATGTCATCAACTTTCAGCGTAGCGCTTTCAACTCTGAGGGGGATTTTGACCCTTGGTATCGCATTATCTATAACCATAGTGCCAGCAGTGCCCCCTATACAGACAATGCCGTCAAATCTGCGGTGTTAATCACGCACTTTTATGACCCTGCGTTTTATGGTGCGGTAGACAAGCTGAGCATCAGTTTTTCTGCCAGGGGCGTGAGCAGCACAATTCCTGATTCGGTCACCGCTTTCATGCGTCCGGTCATTGTGCAAGATGGCATTATTTATTCGGTAGCGGACAGCCAATTTGCAACTGTCACTCTGGGCGACTGGACACACTACTCATTCGACTTCAGCGCCTCTGACAACTGGATCAGCACCATCTCGGCTGACAAGCCCGACTTCAGCATTGCGGGCTCCAAGATCACATTTGGTGTGCGCGTTGGCCTCAGGTTGAATTGCCCCACCGCATGTAGAGCGGCTACCCTGGTCTCGGGTCTGGATAACTTCGGCTTTAGTGTCACGGCTGTGCCTGAGCCTTCAAGCTATGCGCTGCTTGGGATTGGTTTGGGTGTATTGGGAGCTGCAGCCAGACGCAAGGCTGTTGCATCACTTTAAGTGGAGCGTGTAAAAGCAATTGTTGTGTATCGAATCAGCGATTGCAACGTAAGTGATTGTTCTAAACCTAACACGATTCAAATCCCACATAAATGAACAAGCCCTGACCTGTCAGGGCTTGTTCATTTATACCTACCTTTGATTGAGCATTCCCCCGATAAATTAATCACTTAGCCAACCTTTTCAATTTATCGCAAAATGCTATAAATTGAATCATGAGGGTAATTTCTAAGAAAGCACTGGAAAGCTTTTGGCAAAAGCATCCTACTGCAAAAGCGCCGTTATAGACCTGGCATCATGTCATCAGCAAAACCTCTTATGCCACCTTCAGTGAGATCAAAAAAAGCTTCAACTCTGCTGATTATGTAGCGCCATTTACGATATTTGATGTTGGTGGAAATAATGTAAGAGTCAAAACAGCGATTCATTACAACACGCAAATTATTTACATCAGGGCAGTCATGACTCACCCTGAATATGATCAGTGGACTGAGGAACATAGAAAGCAGAGGAAAAAATAATGAGCGCGCTAGCCTTTAACATTGAGCAAATTGCACCAGCTTGGAATTCTTTTCATCAGGCCATGCCAGCCTTGGGCCGCATCCGCAATGAAGAACACTACGACAAGCTTGTTGAGCAATTAAATGCCCTGATTGATATTGTGGGAGACAACGAAACTCATCCATTGGCATCCCTGCTTGAAGTCGCTGGGAAGTTAATCGAAGACTACGATGCTGAACATCACAATATTCCAGAAGGAGAGCCTAAGGATGTTTTACAGTTTCTGATGGAATCAAACGCGCTCACACAATCGGACTTATCCAAAGAGTTGGGTGGCCAGTCTGTTGTGAGCGATATATTGCATGGTCGTCGCCAACTCAACATTCGCCAAGCCAAGGCCCTCGCCAGCAGATTCAATGTTGCAGTTAATGTATTTATTTAGCCTGCTTATGCGCTTGGTTATTCGCAGCTAAACACGCTACACAGAGTGGAAAACTGGCCCATTCCACCCATTTTTTGTTACCATACGGCCCACGCTAGGGGTCCTGAAGAGCCAATCTTCCGGTGAGATATACCCTTGAACCTGACCTGGATAATGCCAGCGTAGGAAAGCGCAAAGCCCATCAAGGTTAGATTCCTTCTTACCGAAATTCGTCCTTTGTCCGTTCCTCGCATGCATGTCCTTAACGCGAGTGAACACCACAATGCCTGCTTTTTCCTTTAGCCCCAAACTTACTGCACTGGCCATCAGTTGCGCATTTGCACCTATGGCCCTGGCAGACACTGCCGCACCTGCCGATAACGCCTTGCCAGAAATCACGGTTTCATCGTCCTCTCAATCCAAAGCTGCGCGCACTGCCGCCGTGGGTGGTTTTAGTGAAACCTCGCTGCAGCAAACCCCGGCCTCTATCACCGTGATCACGCAAGAGCAAATGCAGGATCGCAGTGTGCGTTCTGCCACGGATGCAGTGAAGTGGGATGCCAGTGTGCAGAACTCCTATAACGCAGTGGGTCTGGCAGACTGGTTTGCCATCCGTGGCTTTGTGCTGGATCAAGGGGCCAACTACCGCAAGGATGGCCTGGTGATTCTGGCTCAGGCCATGGTGCCCATGGAGAACAAGGAGCGCCTCGAAATCCTCAAGGGTCTGGCGGGCTTGCAGTCCGGCATTGCCGCTTCTGGTGGTGTGCTCAACTATGTAACCAAGCGCCCTACCGATACTCCGCTGCGCACTGCCACGTTTGAAGTGCGTGAGCGCGGCACCAAGTATGCTGCGGTGGATCTGGGTGGACGTTCAGATGATGGCGTGTTTGGTTACCGCATCAACGTGGCGGCAGAAGATATCAAGTCCTATATCGATGGCTCGACTGGCAACCGCAATTTTATTTCTGGTGCGTTTGATTTCCATTTCAGCCCACGTGCGCTGTTGCAGTTTGATCTCGACTATCAGCACAAATCGCAATTGACAGTGCCTGGCTTCCAGTTGCTGGGGCCTGAGCAGCGCATTCCCACTGGCATACGCGCCAAGCAGATGCTGAATGATCAACCTGGAGCCGCCCAGTGGTGGATGACAGCTACAACCTGGGCGTGAAGTTCAACTACACCCTGAATGATCAATGGCGCACCGTGTTGCAGGCCAACCAGTCCACCTTAACCGGGATGATGCCGTGGCCTTGCCTTCTGGCTGTCAGGGCCAGGGGCTGATCACGGGTTATTGCAGCAATGGTGATTACTCGCTGTACGATCTGCGCCGCAAAAACGACAAGCGCAGCATCACCACCAAACAGGCCTTGCTGCAAGGCAGCTTTGCCACTGGCAATGTGCAGCATGAGCTGAGCACTGGCGTTTCTACCCTGAATCGCCAGGACAAATTTGCCGATTACGTCTTCAATTATGTAGGCGAGGGCAATATCTACAACCCGGTGTATTACGATTTTGCGCTGCCCGGCGTTAACCCGGTGAGCCTGCGCCGCAAGGATGAAGAACGCGCGGTGTTTGTGCAGGACATCATGGCCTTGACCGAGCAGCTGAAACTTCACGCAGGTGTACGCTACGTGCAGCTCAAGCGTGATCAGTACAATTCCTCTGGTGCGCTCACGCGCCAAACCGATGACAATTTTGTGCTGCCAAATGTGGCGCTGGTATATAGCCCGCAGCCCACGCTTTCTGTGTATGGCTCTTACGCGCAAGGCCTGGAGCCAGGCGGCGAAGCCCCCACTGGCACCACCAATGCAGAAGTCATCATGGACCTAACAAGTCCAGACAGCTGGAGCTGGGCGTCAAAACCGATGTCACCCCGGATCTCAGCCTGTCGGCGGCGATTTTCCAGATCAAGCGTCAGAATGAATATGTGGATGCCAGTTCAACTTATGTCATGGCAGGCAAGCAGATCAACCGTGGTATTGAGTTTGCAGCACAGGGCCGTGTGACACGTGACTGGATGCTGGGCGGCAGTTTCACCGCGCTGCAAGCCAAGGCACAAGACACGGACGATGCGCGCATTGAAGGCAAGCAGGTGGGCAACGTGCCCAGGTATAAATCTGCTGTTTACAGTGAATACAGCTGGCCTGGCCTGCCCGCACTCAAGCTCAATGCCACCTGGCTTTATTCCAGCAGCAAGGCTTTTGCGCCCAATAATGAAATTGCTGGTTTAAACAGAAAAGTGGATGGCTACCACGTGCTGAATCTGGGCGGACGTTATATCGCCAAGATTGGCGACACTGCAACGACTTTCCGTTTTGGCGTGGATAATGTGTTCAACAAGTTCTATTGGGGCGATGCTTCCAGTGCCTTTGGTGGCTATTTGATTCCAGGTGCGCCGCGCGTATTCAGGGTATCGGCGCAGATCGATTTTTGATAGATTTTAGTTAGCAACACGCACATCCCAGGGGGCTAGTCCTAATTAGAGGCTAGTCCTAATTAGAGGCTAGTCCTAATGAAGGACAAGTCCTCATGAGGGGCAAGACTTAACCGCATTTTTTTGTGGTGGAGTCTTGCCCCTCACTATTTGTACTAGTCGGTTTGAGCCAGCAATGCGCCGAGATATTCCACACTTTGCAGCACACGCTGTTGCAGGCTGCCATCTACCAATTGATATTGAATACCCGCCTGTTGCAGCTTATGCAGCAGGGTTTGGTGCACTTTCTGCCGCACCGCGTCAGAGTCGCGCTGCATGCCATCGGCCACCCAGGGCATGCTGGGGGCGGTAACTATGGTGGCGGCATAGTCATGTTCTGCTGCCAACCTCGCCAGCGCAGAATCTGCCTCAACAAAATAATGCTCGCTGTAAATCGCCGTCATCAGCGGCGTGGTGTCGCAGAACAATAAGCTACTGGTTTGTACCATTCCTTGCTCCATTCCTTGCTCCATTCCTTGCGCCGCGTTCTCCAGCACGCGCTTTGCGCTTTCGGCCTCACGCTGAAGCTGGGTCGTTGCAATCAGCAGTTGTTCTGCAGCCACGGGCGGACGCTGGGTGATCTCTACAAATTCACGCAGATATTCCGGCACCCATAGCGTGTGGTAATGCGCGGCCAACGCGGCGGCCAGGGTGGATTTGCCTGTGGCCTCCGCACCCAAGATGGCTATGCGCAGAATGCTTGCAGTGCTGACCGGCTTGCTCATGCCTTTGCCGCTCATGCCATTGCCGTATTTTTAGCCAGGGAGTTTTTCCAGACGCGTAAACCCAGCACGGCCAACACGGTAAACAAGGCATACAGCCCGGCCGTCAGGTACAAGTGCTTATAGAGATACAAGCCCACATACAGACTATCGATCAGTATCCACAAATGCCAGCTTTCCAGCGTCTTGCGTGTCAGCAGAAACTGCGCCACCAGGCTGCCAGCAGTCAAAAACGCATCAATATGCACCACATCACTATCGGTAAAAGCATGCAGCAGCAGGGCAATGCTGGCGTAGGCTGCTAGCCAGGTCACTGCCACTAGGCCCCACCCTCGGCGTGATAAGCGTGACACCGCCACCCCTTGATGATCCGGCCCGCCAAACAGCCACTGATACAGCCCCCACACAGACACCGCAATAAAGACAAACTGCAAAGCCATATCACCATAAATGCGCGCATCGTAAAACACCATGGCATACAGCGCGGATGAGGCAATGGCAAACAGCCAGGCCCAGGCAGACTGGCGGATATTGAGCAGCACCATGGCATGGCCAGCAGGAAGGAAATGATTTCCAGCCAGGTGGTTTGCAGCAACCGAATAACAACAGGGTCTCGTTCATGCAGGGTTAGTCTGGATTGAAGGTATGGTTTAAATGAGTGAATTAGAAGTTGTATTAGCGAGTTAATTTGCAGCACATGCTAACAGCCATGTGCGCGCTAGTTTATCAGCATGACTAGCTTGGCAGCTGGTTCAATCCAGCATTCTGCAAGCTAGCAACGCTGCTTCTGCTCAGCTGGGTGGTGCATTCAGCCAGTGAATGATATCATTTTGCATTTACGTGCAACCGTGTTGCATATCCATCTGGAGTAATCCTTGCTTACTCCTTCAGCCTGAATACAGATTTGGATTTTCGAGCTTCAACATCATGGTCAACAATCAAGCGCTTTCACCCGCGGCCACCAGCGTCGAATATGTACTGGATGCCGTCAATGCCGTTGCCGCTTATGGCAGCAAAACCATCTTGCACCAACTTAATCTGCATATACGCCCCGGCGAGATTTATGCCTTGCTCGGTGCCAATGGTGCAGGCAAAACCACCACTTTAAGCCTGTTTCTCGGCTTTCTTGCACCGCAATCAGGCAGCATACGTGTCAATGGCATAGACCCTGGCACCCACCCGGCAGAGGCACGCAAGCAGTTTGCCTATATTCCCGAGAATGTTGCCTTGTATGAGCACCTGACTGCGCGTGAAAATGTGGAATATCTGCTAGACCTTGCAGGCCAGCGTGAAACTGCCGACACCATCGCCAATTCACTCGCCGCAGCGGGCCTGGCCCCTGCCGCGTTTGATCGCCGTGTCAGCGGTTTTTCCAAGGGCATGCGGCAAAAAGTGGCCATAGGCTTGGCCCTGGCGCGTAAAGTCCCGGCTCTGTTGTTGGATGAGCCTACCTCTGGCCTGGACCCGCAGGCCACTACAGAATTCAACCGCCTGTTAAGCCTGCTCAGGCAGCAAAATGTTGCCATTCTCATGGTGACGCATGATCTACTCAGCGCGGCGGACGTGGCTGACCGCATAGGCTTCCTCGAGGCTGGCCGCCTGGTGGAAGAAGTGGCAGCAGAAGGTCAGGATAGGTTTGACGTGCGCTTGCTGCATCGTCGCTATGCAGGGCAGGCATGATGAAGATTGTGTTAAGAATTGCACGGGAAGAATGCCGCTCCCTGCTGAGAAACCATGTGGCTGTGCTAGGCACCCTTTTGCTCACGGTGCTGATGCTGATTGCTTCACTCAATGCCTGGGAACACCAGCGCAACAGCGCCGCAGAAATAGCGCGTTACCAAACGCAATCCAACCATGAGTTTGAATCCCAGCCAGATCGCCACCCGCATAGAATGGCGCATTATGGCCATTTTCTGTTTCGGCCCCTGAACGCACTGGCGGCCTTTGACCCCGGCATCAGTGCTTATACCGGCAACACCCTGTTTCTGGAGGCGCACCGCCAGAACAGCGCCAATTTTGGCGATGTCAGGCAATCCTCACTCTTGCTGCGCTTTGGGCAATTAACCCCGGCTTTTGTGTTGCAGGTGCTGGCACCGCTGCTGCTGGTTTTTGTCGGCTTTTCCGGCATTGCGCGTGAGCGCGAATCAGGCACGCTGCGCCTGCTGCTGACCCAGGGCGTGAGTAGCCAGCAACTGGTATTGGGCAAGCTGGCAGCACTTTCAGCGTTTACTGGCCTGATATTGCTGCCTGCCGTGCTCATGCTGGGGGTGTTAGCCCTCACACGTGAATCTGCCTGGGGCATGAGCTTGGTATTAATCGCGGGTTATGCGGTCTGGCTGTTGCTGTGGTCATTGATGGTGGTGTTTATTTCCAGCCTGTGCCAGCGTAGCCGTGATGCCTTGCTGGGCTTGCTGGCAATATGGGTGGTGGCGATTATTCTGCTGCCGCGCTGGGTGCCGGATTTGGCCAATGCGGCCATCAGCCTGCCCACGCGTTTTGAAAACGAAATCACCATCCAAAAAGAATATCTGGCACTAGGTGATTCGCATAACCCCAACGACCCCAAGTTTGCTGAATTCCGCGATCAAGTGCTCAAGCAATATGGCGTGAGCCGGATTGAAGATTTGCCCGTCAACTTCAAAGGCCTGGTGGGCATGGAAGGTGAGCGCAAGGCCAGCGCCCTGTTCAACCGCTATGCCAAAAAAGCCTTTGATCTGCAGACCGCCCAAAATGGCTTTGTGGATGACTTTGCCTGGCTCAGCCCTTTGTTTGCACTCAAGCGGCTTTCTATGAGCGCCGCGGGTACTGATTTGCAGAATTTCAGAAGTTTTCTGGAGCAGGGTGAGCAATATCGCTACAACCTGGTGCAAGGCCTGAACAAGCTACAAACCGAGAAATTGAGCTATGTGGACGACACCACCAAAGGCAAGGAAAACCGCATAGATCGTTCCAACTGGCAGACCTTCCCAGAGTTCAGCTTCAAACCCAGCTCAAGCTGGAGCACCCTGAAAACCGCCCTGCCCGCCTTGGGCACACTGGTGCTTTGGGTCATGCTGCTAGGTGCGTTAACGCTATTACAGAGTCTACGCCTAGCAAGGGCCATTAAATGAGCACGGGCAATCAAATGAGCAAAAGCCATCATATGAGCTGGATCACGCATGAATTAAAACTGCTGCAACGCGCTTACCTTTCCATCCTGGCCTTGCTGCTGCTGTTGGCCTTGAGTGGCCTGGCCGTATGGTCAGGCTTGCAGGAAATCCGCCACCAGCAAACCACCATAGCAAGGCTGGCTCCGCTGCAAGCTGAGGATTTAGCCGCAGTGGCCCACACCTATGCCGACGCGCCTGACGCGGGTTACCCCGCCTACTACACCTTTTACAGCACCTGGGATGCCCCTTCGGACGCGGCATTTCTGGCCATAGGCACCCGTGACTCAGCGCCTTATGTGCTGCGCGTGCGTGCGCTGGGCTTGCAGGCGCAACTGTATGAAGGTGAAATTTTCAACCCCGAGCTGGCGCTGCCTGGCCGCTTTGATTTTGCCTTTGTCTTAATTTATCTAACGCCGCTATTCATCATTGCCCTGATGCACGATTTGATTTCAGGCGAGCAACAAACAGGCAGATTGCGCCTGCTGGCTTCCTTGCCGCAGGGTAGGCAGGTCTGGTTCAGAAGAACCAGCTTGCGCTTCATGCTGGTGTTGTTAAGTTTGATTATTCCGGTGTTGCTGGGAGCAGTCTATGCGGACACCTCACCAGGCGCATTGGCCGTCATTCTGGCGGTAATCGCCAGCTATGTGGCGTTCTGGTTTGGTTTATCCCTGCTGCTTATCGTGCGCGGCTGGCGCTCAGTCACCAATGCCACGGCCTTGATGAGCGTATGGGTGTTGCTCACCTTGGTGCTGCCCACGCTGGCCAATGTGGCCATACTGCGCGCCGTGCCTGTGCATCAGGGGGTAGACCTGATGCTGGCGCAAAGGCAGGCTGTGCATGGTGCCTGGGAAGTGCCGAGGGAAGACACCATGCAGCGTTTTTATGCGCACTACCCTGAGTGGAGCAACTCCGCCCCGCTACCCCAGGTGTTCCACTGGAAATGGTATTTTGCCTTCCATCAACTGGGTGATGAAAGCGTGGCCCCTCAAGCTCAGGCCTATAGAGCAGGCTTGCTGCAAAGGCAGGAGTGGAGCAACCGCCTGGGCTGGCTGCTGCCTGGGGTGGCGGCGCAAGCCATATTGCACCGTATTGCGGATACCGACCTGCTGGCGCAACTGGCCTATCAGGATCAAATAGCGACTTCCACCGCCAGATAAGGGAGTTTTACTACCCTTACCTGTTCCAGGATCAGGCGTTTGGCACGGCAGATTTCGCCAAACAGCCCACATTCACCGCGCGTGAACATAGCGCATCAGCGCCCGCGCATGCCTGGGCCATGTTGGCCATCGCCTGGATAGTATTGTTGCTCGGGCTGTGGCGTTTAAGAACGTTCCGCATCCAACACTGACTCTAGTGAATTTAGAGCGCAGACAACAAAGCCCCATGCATGGGGCTTTGTTTTGTTGGTCAGACCTTAAAATCCCCGCTCTTGAATAATGACTGGGCAAACTGGCTATAAACAGCCAATGGTGGCTGATATCAACCACCAGCCTGCACAGCCATTCCGTGAAATGACTATCAATTCATGCACTTAAGTGCCATACCACGCCGTGGCACTATTTTTGCAGCTTTGAGCCACAACTTGATGATATGGCTGCGAATAATGACCAAGCTTGATGCTGCAGTGCTTGACTCTGTAATGCCGGATTACGCAAAGCTTCACGCGCAAAAGCCTGATTCAGGAAAGCTGCATTCTCAGACGCTACATTCTCAAAGATTAGTGCAGACTATGTACGAGGCCCATCATGGCTGGCTGCAATCCTGGCTCAACAAGCGCCTGTCTTCCAGAGATACCGCCGCTGATCTGGCGCAGGATACTTTTGTCTCCGTGCTTAAGCACCCCACGGATACCATCAGCGCCATCCATGAGCCGCGCGCCTATCTCACCACCATCGCCAAGCGCATTCTCTGCAATTATTATCAGCGCCAATCACTGGAAAGTGCCTATCTGCAAGCGCTGGGCGACTTGGGCACTGCCCATGCCCTTTCCGCAGAAGACCAAGTGATATTGCTGCAAACCCTGCATGACATAGACCAGATGCTGGGCAGCCTGCCGCATAAAACCCGCCTGGCTTTTTTGCTGCTGCATCTTGAGCATATGAAATATGCCGAGATTGCCAGTGAGCTTCAAGTCTCTGAGCGCACGGTCAAACGCTATATCGCCAGCGCCTACGAACACTGCCTGCACTTCATGCTATGAGCCAGCCACTGCACGCAACAGCCCAGGCAACTGAAAACGAGCGCAAAGCCATCATCAGCCAGGCCGCCGCCTGGCTGGCCAAACTGCACCAGGGCACGCTGAGCGCCAGTGACCAAGCAGCCTTGCAACATTGGCAGGCGCAAAGCCCGCAGCACGCGCATATCTGGTCACAAGCCGCCAGCCTGGCGGGCAAGTTTGAGCACATCCCCGCCCCGCTGGCAGGCAGGTGCTGGACAGGCCCGCCCTGTTTGACCGCCGCGCCTTTATCAAGCCCCTGCTTGGGCTGGCCGTGGTGTTGCCCGCTGGTGGCCTGGCTTACCGCCTGCTGCCCTGGCAGGCCTGGGTGGCGGATTACAGCACCGCCGTGGGGGGGCGTGAGCGCTATGTGCTGGCAGATGGCACCAGCCTGCTGCTTAACTCTCGCAGCGCGGTAGATGTGGCCTACTCACCCAGCAGCCGCACCCTGCATTTGCGTCAGGGCGATATTTATATAGAAACCGCGCACGATGCCCAGCAACGGCCCTTGATTGTACAAACCCCGCACGGCAGATTACGTGCGCTGGGCACCAAGTTTGTTGCCAGCCTGGCTGATAACAGCAGTTACCTGGCCGTGCTTGAAGGCGCGGTGGAGATCACCCCGGCCGATATCACTCAATCCGATATCACACACATACCCACTGTGGTACAGCATAACCAGCAGTCCTTCTTCACTGCGAGCGGCATTAGCTCGCTAGGCGTGCTGGATAACAACGAAATTGCCTGGGTGGATGGCGTGCTGTATGCCGAGAACATGCCGCTGGAAGACTTTATCAAACTATTGAGCCGTTACCGCTCCGGCATTTTGCGCTGTGATGCAGCCGCGCGGGATATTCGCATTTCCGGTGCCTTTCAGCTGAAAGACCCAGAGCAAATACTCGCCACCCTGCAGCGCACCCGCCCGCTAAGCATAGAGTGGAAAACGCGTTACTGGGGCACTTTCTACAAAATTTAATTATTTCTGTCCCTT
The DNA here is from genome assembly GCF_000617925.1 of Methylobacillus glycogenes JCM 2850. Taxonomy (GTDB): domain Bacteria; phylum Pseudomonadota; class Gammaproteobacteria; order Burkholderiales; family Methylophilaceae; genus Methylobacillus; species Methylobacillus glycogenes. The sequence continues at coordinate 38,164 of NZ_BAMT01000014.1, read as the reverse complement.
TTTGACTCCTCGCCTGACATAGAGCGCAAACAGTCAGATTGTGTAATAAGGGGAGAATAATGAGATTAAACAATAGGCGAGCCATCGCCAATATCGGCCTGCTGTGCCTGATCACCAGCCTGGCCTTGCCCGCCGCGCTCAGCCTGCCTGCACTGGCAGATGAAAGCAGCTTCACAGGCAAACCTTACACCATTCCGGCTGGCCCTTTAGGCCCGGCCCTTTCCAGCTTTGCAGGCAAATCCGGGGTTTCGGTTTCTTTTGACCCCAGCCTGACCCAGGGCAAAACCTCCCCCGGCCTGCAAGGCCATTTCAACCTGAATGAAGCTTCAAAGCCATACTCAAAGGCAGCGGCCTGACTGCGGTCAGCGATGGTCAGGGCGGCTATACGCTAGAGAAACTCATACTCAAGGATGACCACTCGGCGCTGCCGCTGGATTTGAAAGTGGATGCGATTGAAGTGCGCTCTAAACGGTTTTATGAGATTGGGCCGCTACCTGGGCTGGGCCTGACCAAGGAACAGATACCCGGTAATGTACAAAGCCTGAGCGCCAAGGACATCAAGGAAGCGCACTCCTTAAGCATCACCGACCTCATGAACTCCAAGCTGCAATCGGTCAATGTCAACGATTACCAGGGCAACCCTTTCCAGATGGATGTGCAGTACCGTGGCTTTACCGCTGGGCCTCAGATAGGCACGCCACAAGGCTTGTCCGTGTTTTTTGACGGTATACGTGTTAATGAACCGTTTGGTGATGTGGTGAACTGGGACATGTTGCCACTTAATGCGCTGGCCAGTTTTGATGTGTTCCCAGGCTCCAATCCTATTTTTGGTTTGGGTACCTTGGGTGGCGCACTATCCATGAAAACCAAGGATGGGTTCAACAACACCGCTGTGAATGCAGAAATTCTTACCGGCTCATTTGGTCGCAGGCAATTACAGGCAGAAGGTGGGTGGAACAATGGCACGGTCGCGGGTTTTGCCGCGGCTAATATCTTTCTTGAAGACGGCTGGCGTGACAACTCGCCCAGCCGCGTTAATCAGGTATTCGGCAAGGGCAGTTATCGCGGTGACAAGCTGGATTTAAACCTGAGTACGCTAGTAGTTTGGAATGACCTGGTGGGCAATGGCATGTTGCCGAGCGAAATGTACAAGCAGGACAGGAACGGTGTGTTCACCTCTCCAGACACCACGGATAACCGCCTCTTGCAATTCCAGCTTTCAGGTAGTTATTTTGTCAATGACAATTTCACGATTACCAGCCAGGTGTACAGACGTAACAGCAAGCGTACTACCAGAGGCGCAGATGTCTACACTGAGCACAACGGTTATGTCAGAAGAGCGCTCAACACCGGGGAACAATACACCTGCCTGTTTAACAGCACCAATGGCCTGGGGTTGCCTGATTATTACGTGTTTGACGTCCCCAACAATGACTGGTCACAAAGTGCCTTTTTCAATGAGTACTTTACAAACGGCATGGATGCTCAGGCAGCCCTCAATACGATAGGTGCAGGCTTGAACCCATCGCTAACTGGTAGTCCTGAAGGACAAGCATATTTGGCACATGCCAAGAGCGTATTTGATACATGGAAAAACTATAGGCAGGCAATGAATTATCAATCTCAGGGTAATTATATGCCCCCTGAAATCGAACAAGGCCCCGCTAACTCGATAACTGGTGAAGCCAATTGGCTTGCCAATGTATATAACTCCATGAACGCCGATAGCACATTTGGTCTTACAGGTGTCAGTGATCCATTCAATGCGGTCATTTCCAACTACTACTACACCGATGATGGCACCAAGCACGTCATTTTGTTGGCTCCTCCCACCAATCTGGCTAACTGTGTGGCTACCCAAGCCACAAACGTCGGTAATGATCCAGGTGCCTTAGGGGTTTTAGATCCTGTTACGAATGCCCCACTTGCAGTAGATGGGGCCAATACCTTCACTGGGCAACGACCTGGGGTGGTAGATGGCACTCCCACTGCAATCTTTACCGATACTCAGATAGATCAGGAAACCGATGGCGCGTCTATCCAGTTCAACTGGAACTTTGACAAGCATAAATTCATGGTGGGTGCCTCGGTGGATATGCCATCTGCCAACTACACCAGCGGCCAAATGTTGGGTCTTCTGGATGCACAACGCAGAGGCTATCTGGCACCTGATCAAATACGCGAGCAATATGCGGCCGCCAGCCTAGAAGTCAATAACAACGATTTCAAAGGCCATCAAATCACCAAGAGCATCTATGCCAGTGAAACCTGGAGCCCGATAGAAACACTGAATTTCACCGGTGCCTTGCGCTATAACGAAACTCGCGGCAAAAACAAAATCGCTTCACGCACCTGGGGCAGCCGTGTATTTGACCTATCCGATTTTGAGGCAGTGCCCGATGAGTATGATCTCTGCGTCAACGGCGTTTGCCCCACCACCGGCTATCAAGTCCCAGACCTCAGCAGGCTGATGAACCCTGCAGAGACGGAAAAATTCAGTTATTACTCGCTGAATCCCTCCTTGGGTGCTACGTGGCAGGCTACGCCTAAACTCAACGTCTATGGCAACTGGGCACAGGGAACCAGAACTCCTTCTGTCATTGAGTTGGGTTGCGCATTTGATGACACGCCTGTCTTCATAGGCGGGGGCATCGGCAATGTGCCGCGCAGTCTGGCAGAAAATCGTTCTTGCTCCTTGCCGACCACACTCTCAGGTGATCCCTACCTGCCCCAGATCAAGGCCCAGACTTGGGACTTTGGTATGCGCGGACGCTTCAATGACAATATCGAATGGAATTTGGGGGTATACCGCACCGACCTCAAGGACGATATCTACATGATTGGGTATCCGGGCAACCGCAACTTCTTTGACACCATAGGCGAGACACGCCGCCAGGGTCTGGAAGCTGGTATCAATGCCGCTTTTGATAAATGGCGCTTGCGACTTAACTATGCGCTGACCGAAGCCACCTTCCAGAACAGTTTCTGGATGCCTGCCAATGACAACAGCAGCGCGGTGGAAGAGTTTATCGGCAACCTCAACTACAGCCGACGCATACAGGTGAACCCCGGCAATCGCATGCCTGGTGTGCCTTTGCACAACCTTAATGCCACCCTCAGCTATCAGGTCACTCCCAAGTGGCAAATCGGCATGACCGCAGTTGCACATTCATTTGCTTATGTGCGCGGCAATGAAAACAACAAGCATGAAGAAGGGGTAACCATTTATGAAACCTTCTCACCCAGTGGAGAGTTAAGGCCTCGCCGCCCAACCAGCAATCCTGGCACTGTGGATGGCTATATGGTGCTCAATCTGCAGACCAGCTACAAGCTCAACTCCGAGTGGACGCTGGGACTACGCGTCAACAATATCCTCGATAAGGAATATTTCAATGCGGGCAGGCTGGGGCGCAATCCATTCTCGCCTTCCGTCTATGGCGCAATTGGCCCTGATGGCTACAACCATAATTCCAATGATTGGCTGACGACTAATTTCCTGGCGCCTGGTGCACCAAGAGCTGCCTGGGTCAGCCTGAGTTATGAATTTGACCCTGCGAAATAAACCCATCATGCCAGCCCCCCAGACCCTGCAAAAACTCAAGCGCTGGTTCGCCCAGTGGCTTGAGCATGAAAGTCTGTTCTGGATTTTGCCTTTGACCTTTTTTCTACTGCTGGCGCTGGAGCTGGTGGTGATGTTGAACCGTTTGTATTGAAGCCGCTTTGTACTGCAACCACATGCATGTGGCGGCAATGTTGCGCCGTGGTGAACAGCCATGCCCTGCCTAGATATAACTGTTTAGCAGGCAAAACCCTGATAGTACGTTTGGACTATTGGCGCTGCATGGGTTTAGCGCTTGAATTCAACGATTAAATCTGTAACTCAACAATAAATAACCCAGGGGAAAACATGCTGAAAACACTGATGGGGACTGCGCTTTTGCTGATGGCAAGCATGAGCGCCCATGCCAATACTTATGAGCGCGATGCTTACTCGCTTTACCTTGCACCTGGCACTGGCAGCTTTGCCAATGACAAGATAGAGCTACAGCTTGGCGGCCAATACACCCGCACGGCTTATGCCTTTGATGTGCAGGAATTCAATGACAGCCTGGGAAATTTCACCCTGATTTTAAAGCCTGGCTATGTGCTGAAAAACATAACAGCAGGCATCACGGGCAGTTATGAAATTAATGGGATTGAAACCGATGGCCTCTACCTTGCCAATGTGGTGTTCAGCTCTGCCCTGGTGGCTTATCGCACCAGCAACCCTGGGCTGGAAGTGCCTAACTATTTTTATGCGGTGGGCACGAGCTTTGATACCACGGTACTGGGCGAGCAGGGTTATCCGCAGGTGATCAGTGATAGCTTCAATCGTGAACAGGCATTGGGCGCTTGGGGTGAATTAGCGTTGTTCCGGGCGTTTAGCGGCGAGTTGCAGCTTAGCGGCGTGGCAGCCACTTTCCCTTATCTCGATGTCACGTCTTACACCAGGCTTTCTGTAGATAGTGTTTATCTGCAATTTGAGGTGGCAGCGGTGCCAGAGCCAGAAATGCTGGGCATGTTGCTGGCGGGGCTGGGTTTGCTGGGGCTGCATGGCCGTCGCCGCCGCGCCTGAATCCCAGTAAATCTTCATTTTTGGTTCAATATAGCCACCAACAAATCACCAATTGGCTATATTGAACCAATCACTCAACATCACATTTGCACAAAACTCAATGCATTCATTAGCTTAATGCCTGGCGGTTGCCGGGCATCTTTATTGCATGTTTTTAGCATTTTCGTCAGAAACAGGCAGGGGCGCTGGGGATGAGTCATTACAATAGGTTTGAGCTGTTTTACTCATCGCATCAAAGCTGGCTTTACGCTTATTTGATCCGCAAGCTGCGCTGCCAGCATCAGGCGGCAGATATCACGCAAGATACTTTTGTTAAGCTGATTGATCACCAACATCTGGATGAGCTGACCCAGCCTCGCGCGTTTCTCACCACCACGGCCAAGCGCATTCTGATTGACCTTATACGCCGCCGTCACCTTGAGCAGACTTATCTGCAGTTTCTCCAGCTTTCCCAGTCTGAGCAGTTTGTTGATTCCCCCGAGCAATTGGCCATGGCAGTAGAGTCACTGCTGCACATTGCCAATGTGCTGGATGGCGTTACACCCAAGGCCAGGGAGATTTTTCTCATGAACCGCCTGGATGGCTTGAAGCATGCAGAAATTGCCGCGCACTTTGGCATTTCGGTGGCGCGTGTGCGGCAATATCTGGCGCAGGTGATTGCGGCTTGTTGCGTCGCCAGGACTTAGGCTAAGCAGTTACGCATGAACAAGGCCATGCATATAGAGGCGGCAGCCACTGGAAAGCCATCATGACTTCAGACGCCATCAGCGCCGAGGAACAAGCGGCTTTCAGCGCCTGGCTGCATGCCAGCCCGGATCACAGAAGCGCCTATGCCACGGTGGAGGAGTTCTGGGGTTCTCTTGATGGGCTACAGGCGCAGGGGGCCAGATCGGCGTTGCAAAGCCTGCCATCCGGCAGGGCCATCATGCGCAACACCAAGGCTTATCTTGCCATTGCGGCGCTCAGCATAGGCAGTTTTGCGCTGCTGCAAAGCCCGTGGGGTGATCATTACCTGGCAGATTACAGCACGGCAGCGGGCGAAATCCGCGAAATTGCGCTGGAAGATGGCAGCGTGATCAAGCTCAACACTGGCTCAGCCATTGATGTGACTTACAGCGACAGCCAACGCCTGATCAAGCTGCGCCAGGGCGAAATCATCATCAATGTGGCCAAAAACCCGCAACGCCCCATGATCGTTGCCACCAGCAACGGCACGGCAGAAGCACTGGGCACGCAGTATCAAGTGCAGCACCTGGGTGGCAACACTGCGGTGGCGGTGATTGAATCCAGCGTCAAGGTCTGCCCTGCCAGCGGCATATTCCGCAGCGCGCAGCCTGAATGCCTGACCCTGCAAGCGGGCAGCGGCGTTACCGCGCTGAAACCCGGCATGGTGGCTCAGCCTGTGAACATTGATGAACTCACCGCCTGGACAGGCGGCTATCTCAGCTTTGAAGCCACCCCTTTATCCGAAGTGCTCAAGGCACTGGAGCGCTACACCCCAGGCAAAATTTATTTTGATGCCAAGGAGATGAATACCTTGCAGGTCTCCGGCGTGATTCCGGTGACCGATATGGATAAAGCCTATGCCATGCTGAGCAAACTGCTGCCTATACGCGTTGAGCAATACCCTTACCTGGCTGTGGTAAAGCTGAGCAATACATCACAGGATACGCAGACAAAATAATAAGCAGGTTTACCTAGCACTTTTACATTCTGGTTCGTCATTGCCCAAAGCATCCAATTTCCGGGGAGAGATTCATGGGCAATCAACACAAGCGGAGCGCACATCCGCAATCAATCACACACATCAGCCTGAGCAATAATCTGCTGCGCACTACTAACATGCTGCGCATTAATAGCCTGCTGCTGGCTAGTAGCCTGCTGTTGGCTAATGGCATAGCCACTGCCGCTGACCTTAACACCACCCTGCCCAGCAACCGCAAGGAGTACGATATCCCTGCGGGCAGCCTGGGCGCAGCACTCAACAAACTCTCGCAAAAAACTGGCAAACCCCTGGTGTATGACCCCAACATCACCAAAGGCAAAAACTCAGCCGCATTAAAAGGCGTTTACAGCCCAGACGAGGCGTTTGACAAACTGCTGCAAGGCACAGGGCTGGAGCTGGTCTCAGACCGCCAGGGCAATTACGAATTACGCCCCGCCCCCATTGAAGACAAAACCCTGCCTGCCCTGGGGCCGAAATCAGAACAATTACGTGTGGATGAAGTGCTGGTACGCGGCAAACGTTTTTATGAAGTTGGGCCTTTGCCTGGGCTGGGGCTGACCAAGGATCAGATACCGGGCAATGTGCAAAGCATTACAGCCAAGGAAATCAAGGAAACCAACGCACTCAGCATCGCCGACCTGCTCAACCGCAAACTGCAATCGGTCACCGTCAACGACTACCAAGGCAACCCTTTCCAGATGGATGTGCAGTACCGCGGCTTTACTGCAGGCCCACAGATAGGCACACCACAAGGCTTGTCTGTGTTCTTTGACGGCATACGCGTCAATGAACCGTTTGGTGACGTGGTGAACTGGGACATGATTCCCATGAATGCCATTGCTAACTTCGATGTGTTCCCAGGCTCCAACCCCTTGTTTGGACTCAACACCCTGGGTGGCGCATTCACTATCAAAACCAAGGATGGTTTCAGCAATGTGGGCGTGGATGCCAATATCCTGACAGGGGCGTTTGGCAGAAAACAGTTGCAAGCCGAAGGTGGCTGGAACAACGGAACAGTGGCAGCTTTTGCCGCTGCCAATATCTTTCTTGAAGATGGCTGGCGTGACAACTCCCCCAGCAAAGTCAATCAAGTATTCGGTAAAGGCAGTTATCGCGGCGACAAGCTCGATCTCAACCTCACCGGATTGGTGGCATGGAATGATCTGGTAGGGAATGGCTTGGTCCCCACTCAGATGTACCAGCAGAATAATAGTGGCGTTTTTACGTCTCCCGACGAAACTGACAATCGGTTATGGCAGGCTCAACTATCTGGTAGTTACTTTGTGAATGACAATTTTACGATCACGGCTCAGGTGTATCGTAGAAATAGTAAAAGAAAATCTGTCAATTCAGATGTGTACACTGAGTATGGTAACTCTCCAGGCACCATGAATCTGGATGAAGGCGATCAGTATACTTGCTATATGACAGCAATAACGAGTATGGGCTGCCGGATTATTATCTGGTGAAGGAACCCAGCAATATGCCCGGAATTATTGATGCCGTGTTCGCGGTACTGGGCAATGGCGAGGATCCTGCTAATCATCCTCTGTATCAGGAATACCTGAATAATCCTGAAGTAACGTTTCTGGTGAATGGCATGGTCGGCTTCGGTGCAGACCCTGGCATTCTGGCACCCACTGCATTCAATCAGGAACTGCCTGACTACTTCCTTGATTACGCTAAATACCAGTTCGACTTATACAAGAATTATCGGCAGAAAAATGTCTATGTGCCGCAGGCGGGTGGCCCGCCTCTTGCACCACCAGTGCCTCCCACGATTAATGGGAAGCAAGCCTATAGTGCCTTCGGCATGGGCATGGTGACCGGTGCTATGTCTGACCCTATTGATTTTGGATCAGGAGAGAACACCTATTACATGCAGGATGAAGGCAATGGTAATTACAGTACTTACCGGCTGATTTTCAAGACTCCTCAGAATGCCGCTGCCTGCGCTGCTGCCCGTGCCAAATACCAAGGTAACCCTATGGGCGGAATCCTGGCAAAAGACCCCATCACGGGGGCCCCGCTATATTACGATGGTGCTATCAATGGTAGTGGCGGCATGGTGGAGGGCGTTCCAACTGCGGTTATCACAAACACCGAAATCGACCAGATTGTTGATGGTGCGTCAGTACAGTTTAACTGGAATCTCGAGCATCATAAATTCATGGTGGGTGCTTCCATAGATTCTGCAAGTGCGGCATATGGCAGCGGACAGCGTATGGGATTTTTTGATGCCAAGCGGCATGCTTATCTTGACCCCGCGCGCGCACTGGATGCCATTACGGCTGCGGATGTTGAAGTACGTAGTAATGATTTTGACGGTACATCGGTCACCAAAAGCGTATATCTGAGCGAAACCTGGAGTCCGGTTGACACCTTACATCTCACTGGTGCCATGCGGTACAACGCGACCAGCGTCAAGAATAAGCTGGCTGCCAGGGAACACGGGGGGGTCGTCATCAACCTTCACCAGTTTGTCTCCCAGCCGGATGAATACAATATTTGCAGGCCAGGTGACCCTTGCGAAACCGGCTATAAAATACCCGACTTTTCTCGTGTGCTTAACCCTTCGGAGACCGAGAAGTTTTCCTATTACTCCCTTAATCCTTCCTTGGGTGCAAGCTGGCAAGTCACTAACGAAGTGAACGTATTCGGTAATCTTTCACGCGGCACTCGAACTCCCAGCGTTATTGAACTGGGCTGTGCTCTTGATAAAACCATGGTTTACGACAGTAATCCAGATGGTTCTCCTGATCTTTCGCGTCCTGCGGGTTATAAAAGTGTGGTTGAGAATCGCTCATGTTCCATGCCGACTACGCTCTCAGGAGACCCTTATCTACCTCAGATCAAGGCAACCTCTTATGACTTGGGATTACGCGGTAGCTGGGGTCCAGACTTGATCTGGAACCTGGGCGTGTATCGTACCGATCTGAAGGACGATATCTACATGGTAACTTTGCCAGGCAACCGTAGCTTTTTTGACACCATAGGCGATACACGCAGGCAGGGTATTGAAGCGGGCATATCCGGACGAATTGGCAAGGCTACCTTCCACCTGAATTACTCCCTGACGGATGCAACCTTCCAGGATACATTCACCATGGCGAGCGACCATAACAGCAGCTCGGTAGAAAATGTTTTCCGCGGGAGAATCGAGGCCGGGGAGCGGCCTCCACGCTCCATCACCGTCAAGCCCGGCAATCGAATGCCTGGGGTGCCACTACATAATCTCAACGCCAGTGTGCAGTATCAGGTCAGTGACAAGTGGTCGGTGGGCTTGAGTGCTGTAGTGCATTCAGAAAGTTATCTGCGAGGTAACGAAAATAACGAACACAGGCCGGGCGTACCTAAATATATCACCTTCGACGACCCCACTACCCAGAGTCAACGCACTGAAGCAAGGCCTGCGTCCAACAACCCCGGCAAAGTCCCTGGCTATGCAACGCTAAACTTCAATACCAAGTATCAATTCACATCTGAATGGTCTGCAAGCCTGATGGTGATGAATCTACTTGGAAAGGAATATTTCACAGCAGGACGCTTGGGTGTCAATCCGTTCTCGCCCTCGACTTATGGGACGCGTGGTCCTGACGGGTATAACCACAACTCTCTTGATTGGCTTGATTCCACATTTGTTGCACCAGGGCTCCTAGAGCAGCATGGTTTACCTTGCGTTATGAGTTCAGGCCACAGTGAGGCCATGTCATGCCGCGTGCACGCATGAGCAAATTAAAACAGTCCATTACCAGATGGCTTGAACATGAACACGCCCTATGGCTGATCCCCTTGATGTTCTTCGTCTTGCTATCCATGTATTTGCTGATACTCTTGAATCACCTGCTTTGAGCCCGTAAACCCCTTGCAGAATTCAGCCAAAAAAGCCTGCAGATGCAGGCTTTTTTATTCTCTGGCGCGCTGAATGCGGCCCTATATTGGGGAGGCTGCGGCCATCACCGTCGCAGGCACCGCTTCGGCATTGGCATAAATAACGACCTTGGCATCGAGCAAATGCGAGAGTTCGGTTTCCATGGCCACCAGGTCTTTCCAGCCTGCTGCAGGCAGTGGCTCTACAAACAGGTTTACGGTGTTGCGCGCATCACGGCCACCCGTGTAATTACCCAAATCCAGAGGGTTGCGACCCTTGTGACTGGCAATGATTTTCTTGATGGCTTCTTGGTGAGCTTGAACCAGATTGGAAAGCGGCATAGACACCCTCAGGCTGAAGCACAAGCCACGCTTGTGCAAATTGATCGATGACAATTACCCAGCTGCGTGAACCCCAGCTGCGTGAACTCTAGCTGCGTGAATATAGCTTAGCAGTGGTTTTATACAGATGACAACCGCAAAAAAACCCTGTTTTTTTTCAGGGAAACTCTCCCTACCCCTTGCCCACTCAGTCATTAAAAAATATGGGCCTTGCCAGATTAAAACCATGCCCTGCCACCAATATCTCCCCCGCCTTGGCGCACTGTCGCGCCCGCCTCTGTTTTAAAATGTCTGCCTTTGCCATGCCTTTTGCCCCAGCCCTGATATGAAAACCCGCACACAATCCACCCTCATCGGCCTGCTGGCCATAGTGCTGTGGAGTGCCATTGTGGGCTTGATACGCGGGGTTGCTGAGCACTTTGGTGCCACAGGCGGCGCCGCTTTGATTTACACCCTGGCCTCCATCTTGCTGTGGCTGAGCGTGGGCTTGGGCAATCTCCGCACGTTTCCCCGGCCTTATCTGCTGTGGGGTAGCGTGTTGTTTGTGTGTTACGAGCTGTGCCTGGCGCTTTCCATAGGCTGGGCTCATAGCCACCAGCAAGCCATAGAAGTTGGCATGGTCAATTACCTGTGGCCAGCGTTCACCATGCTCTGCGCTATTGTGTTCAATGGCCAGCGCGCCAATTGGCTGATCGTGCCTGGTTTGATGGTTTCCCTCACGGGCATAGGCTATGTACTGGCAGGTGATGCAGGCTTGCAGCTGGCAGGCATGGTAGAGAATATTGCAGATAACCCTTATAGCTACGGGCTGGCCTTGCTCGGCGCTGTGCTTTGGGCCGCTTATTGCACCCTCACCGCCAGAATCGCCAAGGGCAGCAATGGCATTACCTTGTTTTTCATGCTCAGCGCGGCGGTGTTCTGGCTGCAATATTTTGCCTGGGGTGCCAGCCCGCTGGTGTTTGATGCACCCGCTCTGCTCAAGCTGGGCCTGGCCGCTGCGGCCATGGGTCTGGGATATGCCGCCTGGAATGTGGGCATACTGCACGGCAATATGACCATACTGGCGGGGGCTTCTTATTTCACCCCTGTGCTCTCAGCCGCGCTGGCCGCGTGGATGCTGCACACCAGCCTGACGCTGACTTTCTGGCAGGGTGTTGCCATGGTCAGCGCAGGCTCTATTTTGTGCTGGCTATCCATGCGTAAAAGCTAAGGCTTAACTCAGAGGCTTAGCCCTGGGGTTTAACTTAGAGGCTTAACTCTGGGCGTTATCTGCCACGCGGTATTGCGGGTCTTCCAGCAAATCTATCTCAATAATGCCCTGGGCATTGTGCAGCAACTCCCGGCAATCCTGCTTAAATGCCTGAGGCGCAGGGTTTTGCCAGCTGCCTGGTATTTCATTGCCAGCGTGTCTATCGCCGCCAGCGCCGAGTGATCGACCACCCTGGCGGCTTTGAAATCAATCACCACCTGCTGCGGATCATCCGCGGGAGAGAACAGGGATTGAAAAGCTGACGTTGAGGCAAAAAACAGTGTGCCCTCCAGCGCATAGATTTTTTTGCCATCTACATCCAGCGTGGTCTTGGCCTGGATTTTCTTGGCATGCTCCCAGGCAAACACCAGCGCGGAAATGATCACGCCTGTGATCACCGCAATGGCGAGGTCAGAAATCACGGTAATGCCTGCCACCAACAAACCCACAAAAATGTCAGCCTTGGGCACTTGGCCGAATAACCTGAAGCTGCCCCAGGCAAAGGTTTTTTGCGAAACCACAAACATCACGCCTATCAGCGCCGCCAGGGGAATCATCTCTATCCAGCGCGAAGCAAACAGAATAAAACCCAGCAAGAACACGGCAGTGGCAATGCCGGACAAACGCAGCCTGGCCTGGTTGCCAATGTTAATCATGCTCTGCCCTATCATGCGCAACCGCCCATGCCGCCAAAAAACCCCGTCACCACATTAGCCGCGCCCTGTGCCAAGGCTTCACGGTTGGGGCGGCCACGGGTATTGGTCATTTCATCAATCAGGTTCAGCGTCAGCAGCGTTTCTATCAGGCCTATGGCCGCCAGAATCAAGGCATAGGGCACAATAATGCGCAGGGTTTCCCAGTTCAGTGGCAACTGCGGAATATGCAGGCTGGGCAAGCCGCCGGCGATAGAGCCCAAATCACCCACGGTTTTGGTATCGATATTGAAACCCGCCACCAGCGCAGATACCAGCAAAATGGCAATCAGTGTGGCAGGGATGGCTTTGGTCAGGCGTGGCAACAGATAAATGATGGCCATGGTCAACACTATCAGCCCGCCCATCACATAGAGTGCATTGCTAGGCATCCAGACTCTGGCGCCTGTTTCATCCAGCACTTTGAAATGATTGAATTGCGCCAGAAAAATGACAATGGCCAGGCCGTTAACAAAGCCCAGCATCACCGGATGCGGCACCATGCGTATGAATTTACCTAGCTTGGCCACCGCAAACAGCATTTGCAGCAGCCCCATCAGCACCACGGTGGCAAATAGATATTCCACACCATGCTGCACCACCAGCGCCACCATGACCACCGCCAGCGCTCCCGCCGCACCAGAGATCATGCCGGGTCGGCCACCAAAGGCAGCGGTGATAAAACAAACCAGCACCGCAGCATATAAGCCCGTCAGCGGTGAAACATGCGCGATCAAGGCAAAGGCAATGGCCTCGGGCACCATGGCCAAGGCGACCGTCAAGCCACTTAAAAGATTGGTTTTGATTTCGTGGAAGTTAAAACGGTTTAAACGGCTAAAAGCTGAAAACAAAATGGGGCGCTCCAAAACTCAGGCTTAATGCGGCATCACACATGACATGGCATCAGGCGTAAAACCAGGGTGATATCAATAAAACCACCACCAAAAAAGTGAATGGTGTACATGGGTGTCAACTGCTGGGACGGGATAGGCAAGGCCTGAAATTGCCTGGATTTTATCATCTATAAACCTGTAGCCTGCATGCAAAAGAGCTATCGTTTTGGCGAGTCTGGCACTTTCTCCCTGTCAGACCTGCGCTGAAATGCCTGTCAGTGAAAGATACCTAGGAAAAACCTCAAGAATAGAACATGGAAAATTCCCAGCTGGATTTTCCTTTTTTATTACAGCCACTTGCATAACCTCATCATAAGCGCAAAAAATCTTAACATTTCCTTACATTGAAATATCAATAAAAATATTTCTGCAACTTAAGCCTGTATCTCGCCACCAACCCTCATTCAAAATACTTGCCGGCAGTAGCTTGCCAGCACGCGATGCATTCTGTCGCAGCTTATTCAGCCAAGGGGGGCTATGCCGGTGTGGGATATTGACTGTTGCATCAATCATTTTCGTGTTGGCATCAGCGGGGCCATGCTACTGCTGATGGTGTCAGCCTGCTCGGGGCCGGACAGCGAAAACCCCAGGCAGGAGCTGTTGCAACATGACAGCCGGGTACAAGCTAGCACCAGCCCACAAGCTAGTGAGCAAAAACGCATAGATGGCAAAGCCACCCTGCCCGAATGGCTGCCGCAAGGCGATGATGACACCTGGACCATGCCCGCCAAAAACTACGCAAGCACGCGTTACAGCAGCCTGCAGCAGATCAACAAAGACAATGTGCAGCAACTGCAACTGGCCTGGAGCTACGCCACTGGCCTGACGCCAGGCCACGAAGGTGCACCGCTGTTTGTCGACGAGACGGTGTATATCATTACCCCCTACCCCAATACCGTGGTGGCACTGGCGCTGGATGGCAGCAAGAAGTGGGAATATAAACCCACCACGCACCAGGAATCACAAGGCATGGCCTGTTGCGATGTGGTCAACCGTGGGCTGGTGTATCAGGATGGCAGGCTGTTTTTCAACACGCTGGATAACCACGCCATTGCCCTCAATGCCAAGACAGGCGAGGAAATCTGGAAAACCCGCGTGGGTGACCTCAAGCGCGGCGAAACCATGACCATGGCACCGCTGGTGGTCAAGGGCAAAATGCTGGTGGGTAATAGCGGTGGTGAAATGGGCGTGCGCGGCTGGCTCAAGGCACTGGATATTCGGGATGGCACCCTGCTCTGGACCGCCTACAGCACCGGGCCAGATAAGGAAGTGCTGATAGGTGAGGAATTCAAGCCTTTTTACAAGCAGGATCAAGGCAAGGACTTAGGCGTGAGCAGTTGGCCGCCCGACCTGTGGAAAATAGGCGGCGGCACGGTGTGGGGCTGGCTTTCCTATGACCCGGAACTGGATTTGATTTATTACGGCACAGGCAACCCCGGCCCCTGGAACCCGGATATACGCCCCGGCGACAACAAGTGGACGCTGACGGTATTTGCGCGCCGCCCGGCTGATGGCCGCGCCATGTGGGCCTATCAGGTAGAGCCGCATGATCTCTATGATTACGATGGCGTCAACGAAAGCCTGCTGCTGGACCTGCCCGTCAACGGCAAGCAGCGCAAGACGCTGGTACGGCCAGAAAGAAACGGCCATGTATATGTCATGGACAGGGGCACGGGCGAAGTACTGTCTGCCAATACTTATGTTCCGGTCAATGTTACCGATGGCGTAGACCTCAACACCGGGCAACTGCGCAAGATCAAGGAAAAACGCCCGGGCACCAATAAAACCGTACACAACATCTGCCCCGCTGCCCCCGGCGGCAAGGATTGGCAGCCTTCGGCCTTCTCGCCCAGAACCGGGCTGATCTACATGCCGCATAACAACCTGTGCATGGACATGCTGGGCACCCAGGCCAATTACATTGCTGGCACGCCTTATGTGGGCTCGGACGTGAAAATGTTTGCCGGGCCGGGCGGCCATCGTGGGGTTTACAGCGCCTGGGATCCGGTGGCAGGCAAAAAAGCCTGGAGCATCAATGAACGCTTCCCGGTGTGGAGCGGCACTTTGGCCACCGCGGGCGATGTGGTGTTCTACGGCACCATGGATAGATGGTTCAAGGCGCTGGATGCCAATGACGGCAAGCTGCTGTGGCAGTTTCGCCTGGGCTCGGGCATTGTCGGCCAGCCTGTGACCTTCCGCGATAAACAGGGCCAGCAATATGTGGCGATTTTTGCCGGAGTGGGCGGCTGGTCAGGGGCCATCGTCTCTGGCGGGCTGGATGCGCGTGATGGCACAGCCGCGCTGGGCTTTGCCAACGCCATGAAAGATTTGCCCGCGCATACCGACAAGGGAGGACAGTTGTATGTATTCAAGCTTCCTTAAGGCCTTACCAGCAGGCGTTCAATTATCCACCCCAGCATGCACCCAAGCATGCACCTGGCAGCGCAGGCTGGCAGAGCTTGGTACGCTAGGTCTGGCCCTCATGTTGCTCGCGGGCTGCGAGGATCAAGCTGCCCTGCGCGATCAGCCGCCCGCATCCGCACAAGCAGTGACGCGGATGACGGAGTTTGGCCCCGGCACCGAGGACGCCCGCACGGGCGACCACCCTTATATCAATAGCCGCCATGCCATCAACGAGGGCAAGCGCTTGTATGCCTGGTTTAATTGCGCGGGTTGCCACGCCAATGGCGGTGGTGGCATGGGCCCACCACTGATAGATGCCGCCTGGATTTATGGCAGCGCACCCGAGAATATCTTCACCACCATTATGGAAGGCAGGCCCAATGGCATGCCCGCCTTCCACGGCAAAATACCTGAGCAAGAAGTCTGGAAGATTGTGGCCTATGTCCGTTCACTAGGCGGGCTGGATGATGCCCTGCCGCAAGGTGCCACCAGCAAGCCCTTGCAGGATGAAGCCAGCCATACAGAACATATTGAGCATGATGCCGCTAGGCATGATGACCAGAATGCGGATACGCATGAAGAAAACCATGCTGATGAGCCAGCGGCGGCCAGGCAATGAGCTTGCGCACTAGCCTCAGGCCATTACAGGCGCATGCCAGCCAGCCATGGGCTGCCATACGCCATGGCATCAACAAAACCCTGTTGGCAGGCTGGGCGCTGCTGGCCTCAACTGCGGTGCACGCCAATGCCAGCAGCCAGTCCAGCCTGGACCCGCAAGGCCCTTTGGCAGGCAGCATTGCCAAATTATTCTGGGGCATGCTGATAGGCGGCGGGCTGATTCTGGCAGCGGTGGCAGTGCTGATTTTCATAGCGCTGTACAAAGGCAAAATAGCCGCTGAACCCCA
The DNA here is from genome assembly GCF_000617925.1 of Methylobacillus glycogenes JCM 2850. Lineage (GTDB taxonomy): Bacteria > Pseudomonadota > Gammaproteobacteria > Burkholderiales > Methylophilaceae > Methylobacillus > Methylobacillus glycogenes. The sequence continues at coordinate 21,469 of NZ_BAMT01000014.1, read as the reverse complement.
GCCGTTGACCTTCAGGCAGAGCCGCAATCTGGTGCTGGTTTCCGGCGTGGTGATTCCGGCGCTGATACTCACGGTGTTTGTTATCTCCAGTGCTGGTATCAACCGCGAATTGGTAGCGCCCATGCCTGAGGACGCCATGACCATACGCGTGACCGGGCATCAATGGTGGTGGGAAATTGATTACCTCGACCAGGCTGGCAATATCATCGCCAAAACCGCCAATGAAGTCCGTATTCCTGTAGATACCCCGGTGAAGTTTGCGCTGGAAGCCAGCGATGTCATCCATAGCTTCTGGATACCGCAGTTGAACGGCAAGACCGACATGATTCCCGGCAAAACCAATATCACCTGGGTACAAGCCAGCAAGCCCGGGCGTTACCGTGGGCAATGCACCGAGTTCTGCGGCAAGCAGCACGCCAAGATGGCGTTTCATGTTGAGGCCATGACCCAGGATGATTACGCGGGCTGGCTGCAGCAACAAGCCAGCCCGGCGCGTGAGCCCAGCACTGAGGCCCAGCAACGTGGCCGTGCAGTGTTTCTCAAGTCTAGCTGCGTCATGTGCCACAGCATACGTGGCACCACCGCCATGGCGAGCGTAGCCCCCGACCTTACACATATCGGTTCGCGCAAATCCCTGGCTGCGGGCTCCATAGAAAACAATGCAGCTATCTCGCCTCGTGGATTTTAAGTCCGCAGAGTATCAAGCCTGGCAGCCATATGCCCGCCACCATGATGGCCGGGGAAGATCTGGCTGACCTGGTGGAATATCTGCTCAGTCTGGAATAAGCCCATGTCCATGCACCCACCTCATTCTTCCGCCATACCAGACCCGGCTTATGACGCCGAAACCCGGCAACTGGAGCAGACCTGGGCCTCGCCCCCCGGTTTTTTTGCCTGGTTTACCCATGTCAATCAAACCAATATCGGCATGCGCTTTATTGTCACGGGCTTTGTGTTCTTTTTGCTGGGCGTCATCCTCGCGCTGCTGATGCGCTGGCAACTGGCGGTGCCGGAAAACACCGTGATGGGCCCGGAGTTATACAACCAGATTTTCTCCATGCACGGCATCACCATGATGTTTTTATTTGCCATCCCGGTGATGGAAGGGGTGGCGGTCTACATCATTCCCTTGATGCTGGGCACGCGCGATATGACTTTCCCCAGGCTCAATGCCTTTGGTTACTGGATCTACCTGATCGCCGGCATCATGATGTATATCGCGTTGTTTTTGAATATCGCGCCTGATGCTGGCTGGTTCAGCTATCCGCCGCTGGCCGGGGCGGCCTTCTCGCCGGGGCTGGGGCTGGATTTCTACACCACGGTGATCACCTTTATGGAAATCTCCGCCCTGGTGGCCGCCATAGAACTCATCGCCACCATCTTCAAGTGCAAGGTGCCTGGCATGTCGCTCAACCGCATGCCTATCTTCGTCTGGTCGATCCTAGTGATGTCGTTCATGATTGTGTTTGCGCTACCGCCGCTGGTGATCGCCAGCCTGATGCTGGCGCTGGACCGCATGGCAGGCATGCAGTTTTTCACGGCCGCCTCGGGTGACCCGGTGCTGTGGCAGCATTTGTTCTGGTTTTTCGGCCACCCCGAGGTCTACATCATCTTCATCCCGGCGCTGGGCATGATTTCCAGCATCATCATCACCTTCACCCAACGGCCCATCTTCGGCTATATCCCTATCGTCCTCTCCATTGTCTCCATAGGGTTTATCGGCTTCGGCCTCTGGGTGCACCATATGTTTACCGCCGGGCTGCCGCAGCTGGGGGCCAACTTCTTCACCGCCTCCAGCGCCATGATTGCCATCCCCAGCGGCGTGCAGATTTTTTGCTGGATTGCCACGCTATGGGGCAGCAAGCCACGCATGGATACCCCCATGCTCTACGTCATGGGCTTTTTCCTGATCTTCATCATAGGCGGGCTTAGCGGGGTGATGGTGGCGTCGGTGCCATTTGATATGCAGGCGCACGACACTTACTTTGTGGTGGCGCATTTTCACTATGTGCTGGTGGGCGGTGCGCTGTTCCCGCTCATAGGCGGCGTGCATTACTGGTACCCCAAATTCACGGGCCGCATGATGAGTGAGCGTCTGGGCAAGTGGACGTTCTGGGTCACCTTCATCGGTTTCAACCTGACCTTCTTCCCCATGCACCAGCTTGGCCTGCAGGGCATGCCGCGCCGGGTCTATACCTATATCGACGGCCTGGGCTGGAACCAGCTCAACCTGTTTGTCAGCCTTAGTGCCGTGATCTTGGCCTTGGGCTTTGTTATGACATTATTGAATGCCCTGATCAGCCTCAAGCGTGGCAAAAGCGCAGGTGACAACCCCTGGAATGCAGACACCCTGGAGTGGGCCACCAGCTCGCCACCTCCCTCTTATAATTTCCGCCATATCCGCATTGTCGATAGCCGCTACCCGCTGTGGTCTGGCACTGGCGGGCTGGAACAGAACGCCGTGGTGCACGGCATACGTTCAGACCGCAGAGAGATATTGCTCACCTCCATACTCGAATCTCACCCCGAAGCACGCCAGCCCCTGCCCGGGCCTTCACCCTGGCCGTTCTGGCTGGCAGTGGCCGTGGCGCTGACCTTTGCTGGCATGATGCTGCATCTGGCCATTCCCCTGATCGGCTTTCTGCTGTGCTTTGCTGCCATCACAGGCTGGATATGGCCCAGATCAGGGAGGGCGGCAGCATGAGTGTGGCTCACAAGACAACACCGCGTACCCCGCACGATATTGATGTCAGCCAGTTGCCGGATTACAGCTTTGAGTCACGCTCGCCATTATGGTGGGGCATAGTCGGCTTGATGACGGTGGAAGGTACGGTAGTGGCCACCCTGATCGCCAGCTTTTTCTACCTGCAAGGCAACCATGCAGTGTGGCCACCTTCTGGCACCACGCCACCCGATTTAATGCTGCCCATACTCTCTACCTTTGTGCTGATGCTGAGCATGGTGCCGGTCTACCTCACTGACCGCGCGTTCAAGCGTGGCAATGCCAAACCGCTGGCCACCCTGCCCATCCTCAGCATTGCGCTGGCGCTGGTGTTCTTGGGCATCAAGGCTTATGAGTACGCCCTGCATGTGGATTTCCGCTGGGATAGCCATGCCTACGGCTCCATGGTCTGGCTCATGATTGGTTTTCATAGCACGCATGTCATCGCCGTTATTCTCAAAACCTTGGTGGTGATTATCCTGGCACGCCAAGGCTATTTCACCCCGGACAAACGCATTGCGGTCACGGTCAACGGTTTGTACTGGTATTTTGTCGCCGCTGCGTGGATTCCGCTGTTCATGACCATCTACCTGGGTTCAAGGATATGGAATGAATAAACCCGCAAAGGAAGCCCTATGCGCGACCCGATAAAAATGGCCGAGCATGACCCGGCTTTTGCGCTGGCGCTGCTGTGGCTATGCATACTGGCTGGCCCCTTAAGCTGGAGCATGCAATTGGCGGTGGCTTACCCGCTGCTGGACTGGTCTTGCCGCGCTGAGCACTTGCTGCCCGTGCACCTTGCCACCGCCATTGCATTTGTTTTCAGTGCGGTCAGTGCTTATCTGAGCTGGCACAACCTAAAGTTGCACCGCACGCTGGAGCGCATTAACGAAAACCCCAATAGCCAGAAACGCGGCAGCGAGGGCGAAAGCGAAATGCCGCCACGGCAATTCATGGCGCTGGCAGGGCTGATGCTGAGCCTATTTTTTCTGCTGGTAATTGTGATTCAGTGGTTGCCCGTGCTGTTGCTGGATGCCTGCATATGAAGCGCTGGCCTAGTCTGGCTATTGGCGTGCGTCTCAGCTTGCTCTTTGCGCTGGCGTGGCTACCGGGCTTGGCTTGGGCGCATGCCGCTGTCAGGCATGAGCATGGCAACCCCTGGCTGCAATTTGCCTTGGATTACTGGGTAGGGCTGCCACTGTTGATCAGCCTGCTGGCTTACCTCTTGGGCATACAGCGCATGCGGCAGAAACGCCCGCAACTCAGCGGCAATACGCGCAAGCGCCTACAGCTGTTTCTCGCGGGCTGGGCCAGTCTGGTGCTTGCCCTGCTTACGCCAGTGGATAGCCTGGGCAATGAGTATTTCTCCATGCACATGGTGCAGCACGAATTGCTGATGATAGTGGCAGCCCCCTTGCTGGTGCTGGCGCGGCCACTGGCGGTGTGGGCCTGGGCCATGCCTGGAAGGCGCGTGACCCGCTTGCATAAACTAACGCGCTATCCGCTGTTTGCCCGTATCTGGCAAGGCATTACTCACCCATTCAGTGCCTGGGCCATCCATGCGCTGGTGTTGTGGGGCTGGCATGTACCCACCATGTTTGAAAATGCCTTGCATCGTAGCTGGCTGCATGACTTGCAGCATTTGAGCTTTTTCTTTTCTGCCCTGCTGTTCTGGTGGTCGCTGCTGCGCATGAATAGCCAGCGCAGCCCGGCAATCCTCGGCCTGATATCGCTGTTTACCACCGCGGTACACACTGCTTTGCTCGGGGCATTGCTGACGTTTTCCAGCCAGGTCTGGTATCACAGCTACATCATCACCAGCGGTGGCCTGCAAGCCGCTTTGCAGGATCAGCAACTGGGGGGGCTCATCATGTGGATACCCGGTGGTTTGTCTTACCTGATCGTGACCCTGCTGCTGTGCTACAAGCTGCTGCACAAGACCCATGGTCACTATGCGCATGACGACAGCATTAATAGCGCCTCGGCCTTACTGGCGCGTAAGCGCCTGCAATGATGCTGTTTTGTTTTTCAGTGTGCTTTTCAGGGTGTATTTCAGTGATCAAGTTGTTCAAACCCTGTTGTTTCCACCATGTTGTTTAAACCCTAAGGAGATTTGCCATGCACGTCAGTCATCAACAAGCCATCAATATTATTGAAAAAGCCATCCTCAAGGCCGAGGCGCTAGGTGTAAAAAGCTGTATCGCCGTGCTGGATTCCGGTGCCAATATCAAGGCCTTCTCGCGCATGGATGATGCCTGGGTAGGCAGCATTGATGTGGCCATCAAGAAAGCCAAGACCGCCTGTTTCTTTGCCATGCCCTCGGGCGAGATAGGCAAACTTTCTCAACCCGGCCAGCCGCTTTATGGCATTGAGCACTCCAATGATGGCCTGATTACCTTCCCTGGTGGTTTACCGATTGTGGATGAGGCAGGCATGCTGGTAGGTGCCATAGGCGTTAGCGGCGATACGGTGGATAACGACCATCTGGTGGCACTGGCGGGTGCGGAAGCCTGCGATAGTCGCGATTTACCCAAGCACCCCTGGAGAACTTAGTCTCTGGCTATATAGCAGGCACTTGCACGCCTGGCACTGGCTTCAGTCTGAAACTGCCTGGGCCAGTGCAGTATTGAGCAGGTCGAAAGAGATGGGTTTGGTCAGATGGGCGTCAAAGCCATACTGCCTGGACTTGAGTTTGTCACTTTCCTGGCCGTAGCCTGTGAGCGCAATCAGATAGGGTTTGACCCGTGTGCGTAGCTGGATTTCCTGCGCCAGTTCATAGCCTGACATGCCGGGCAGGCCAATATCCAGTATCACTACTTCTGGCTGGCTTTTCGCCACATGCTGCAAGGCCGCTTCTGGCGTTGTGGCGGTGAGGATGTGGTAGCCAATCAGGCCCAGATATGCTGCCAGGGCCAGCAAGGCATCTTCATTATCATCCACAATCAGCAGGGTGCGCTCACTGCGTTGCAGCGGGGTAACTCTGGCGGCTGAGGGTGTGGGTATGCGCTGCGCTGGTAATGGCAGTATTACGGAGAATGTGGCGCCCTGCCCCTCCACACTTTCTACCTGCACCCTGCCCTGATGCAATTCCACCAGGCTTTTGACCACGGCCAGGCCTATGCCCAGGCCACCCTTGGAGCGTTCCAGCGTTTGCCTGCCCTGCTCAAACATATTGAATACGGTAGGCAGCAGTGCCGCAGCAATGCCCGGCCCTTGATCGTGAATATCAATCTCGATGAAATTGCCACTGCGTCTTGAGGTGATGACGATGGCACCGCCTGCGCCCATGAATTTGGCAGCATTGTTGAGCAGGTTGGTGAAAATCTGGATCAAGCGATATTCATCGCCTTGCACATAGCTTTGATCATCAGCGAGCAAAGACTTGGAGAGATGGTGGCGTTTTTCATTGAGCAGGGGCGTGCAGTTTTCTATGGCCCTGGCCAGCACATCATTGAGGCTGACCAGTTCAGATTTAAGATGCACCTTGCCACTGGTGATGCGTGAGATATCCAGCAGGTCATCCACCAGCCGGGACAAATGCTTGGACTGCCTGTCGATAACGTTCAATTCCTTGGGCAGTTCACCATTGTTTTTAAAGCGCATGATATCCAGCGACATCATGATGGGCGCCAGCGGGTTGCGCAGCTCATGGCCGAGGATGGCCATAAACTCATCCTTGGCGCGATTGGCACGCTCTGCCTCCTGATGGGCCTTGGCAGTGAGTATGCCTGTGCCTGCCAGGGTGATGGCGGCACGGATAAACGCCAGGTTGGCAATAGTAGGAAAACCAGGCTGGTCTGAGCCAAACCAGATTTTACCCGCGCTTGCTCCATAGCCCAGGCTAAGCCTGATGATATTGAGCTTTTCACCCCGGACTATTTGCTCATAAGGCTTGCCCTCAAATACTTGGGTGTCTACTACGGCCTGTAGCCCCTGGGCCCAGGCTTGTTCGCCTGACTCCCAACGTCTATCCCACATCAATAAGTTGACGGGGCTGGGGGCTTCCAGCAGCACCTGGGAATAGATAAAACGTAAAGGCAGGGTGCGCTCTATGGCCTCAAAGGTGAGTTGCAAAATGCCCTGACCATCGCGGCCTATCCATAAGCCAGGCAAGGCCATCAGGCCCATCAGGTCACGCAGGCTCTTGGCAAAATCGCTGTTGAGGTCAGCCTCCGGCTTAGGCACGGAGGCTGTGACCAGCTTGAGTGGTGGGAATATCCCGTCCATGCCTATACGTATTCTGGTGAGCGGGTACGCAGTTCCTCAAGCATTTCCAAGGCTGGCGTGTAGAAGGGGTTTTCCTGCACCACACCGTTGACCAGAGTCAGGGGATGGGTGCGCAACAGGTCCATCATCATAGAGCCTGAGAGCTTGGCGATATCGTAAACGCAGACTGCAGGCTGCTTGTTGACCATGAGAAACTCGTTCACCTCGGCCTCGTAAGACAATATGCCGCGTAAATCCATATCCTGCAAAAACACCCAATCCATATCGCCCACCACGCGCAAACGTGGAAAGCCGTTCTCAATAGCGGCATTGCGCGAATCTATCAGATTGGTCAGCATGCTATTGCGCTCAAACTTGCCCTCGGCCGCTAGGTAGGAGTGTTCCCAGGTCTGGATTTCCAGCTGCCCGGCTTGTTCCAGCGCATCCACTGGCATGCCAAAATCCGCTAGTTTTTGCTTGTGGGCGTTGAAGTTTTCCGGGTTCACCAGATGCAGGGTTTTCTCACCCTGGCCGTGCGCTTCGGCGTAAAACGGCAGCAAAACATCATATTCATCGGCCTTGCTGTTGAAAAAGGCGCAGACATGAAAATGTTCCGTCAGCGGCGTGCCTGCGAGTGTAAAGCCTGTCATGATGAATTCCCCCCTTAAGGGCTGTGAATTTAGGCGTTTAGCCCGCCAAAGGCAAGTGAAATAAGTGATTGTTTGTAATTAACTAAACTGCTTTGCCAGTAAACAATGAAATAATGACTTTGATTGATTCTCATACGCCTATTGCGGCAAACTGCGGCAAAGTGTTGTAGGTACTGCGGCAGGTATAAGTGCTGCCCACGTAGCAAAATGAATAACATACTGATGGCTCATCAACACAGGTAGTGATGGCTCAACAACACCGAGGTTTAGTTCAATACGGGCATTAGTCTATCCGGGCTATTGTGGTTATCTGACCCATCTCTTATTCTCCACCTGCAAGTTCATCTAGGCTCATGCAGCAAGCAACATTAAGAGACAAGCTGAAGCTTGACCAACTAAACTAACTTTCCCCGGGGTAATGAATATGAACGCAATGAATTTGAAGGCCATTCTGCTGGCAGTTTCCTTGATCGGTGCTGCAGCAACTGCACAAGCTAACCCAGTAATCTCTGGCGACACCAATCCTGCTGCCAACAACGAAAACTACACTTTCGAACATCAGTCCCCAGCACCTGGCGACTTCAGCCACTGGATCTCTTTCACCATCGACGGTTACCGTGACCTGGTTGCCAGCATCAGCGCAACTAGCACCACTGGTATTTCCTTCTCTGCTTTCGACCTGTACGCAGCTGACCAAACTACATTGGTAGCTGCTGGCGAAGTGAATAACTTCTTGCCTAAGCTGGCTTTCGGTGGTCTGACAGCTCAAGCTATTGCTCCTACTACTTACTGGATCAACATTGTTGGCACCAACACTGCTTCCAGCAACTACAACGGCAGCATCGCACTGACCGCTGCAGTCCCTGAGCCAAGCACATACGGCATGCTGGCACTGGGCCTTGGCCTGGTTGGCTTCGCTGCACGTAGCCGCTCCAAGTTTTCTGCTTAATATTTAAGCAAAGACTATGATTTGAGCCTGTGTCAGGTTCATGTCAATAAAAAACCCGCTTCGGCGGGTTTTTTATTGTCTACAGCTTGCTGCGTATACAGCATTTGTGACTTTTTGATGTCAGATTTTGTCTGTATAGCAACACTAGGTGACTGATTTTAAAAATAGTTCAACTGTACACTTAGTCCAATTGGCCTAGTGCTAACATTCCTTAACATATACATAATAGCTAACACCTAGACCTATAAGCTAGGCGTATGAGCATGTCCTTACCAACCCAATATCAAGGAAATATTATGTTCAAGCGTACCCCCCTGTTTTCTGCTATTACCGCCACCCTGGCACTAGGCCTGGTGAGCATTTCCGCTAACGCTGCCAGCCTAGTTGCTCTTAACAGCAATAACCAGATCGGCATTTTTGATAGCTCAAGCACTCTGATAGACACCACCTCCTTCAAGACCATTACTGGTGCTGCGGCAGGTGAGTCCTTCATTGGCATAGATCTGCGTCCATCCAACAACCAGATCTACGGCATCAGCACCAGCAACAAGATTTACACCATAGACGCCAGCACTGGCGCCAGCACCTTTGTTGCAGCCTTATCCAGCGACATCATCTCCTCCAGCAAGGGTTATGGCCTGGATTTCAACCCAGTGGCAGATCGCACTCCTAACGCTTCGCTGCGTCTGGTGAGCAACACGGGTGACAATTACGCTATCAACGTGTTGACTGGCGCGGTAACCGTGGCTACTTCCATCTCTGCTGGTTTCTCTGGCGTGGCTTACACCAATTCAGACCCTAGCTCTGCCTCTGCCCCAGGTAGCACTGGCTTGTATTACGTCAACAGCACTGACAACTCTTTGTCCTTCACTGGCACTGGTTTCAACAACCCAACATTGAGCAATGTTGGCCCATTGGGCGTGGATGTGTTGAGTGGCAATGGCTTTGAGATTCTGGCTGATGGCAGCGCTTATGCTGCTTTCAACTGGGATGATGGCTTGCTGAAGACTGGCCTGTTCTCAATAGACCTGGCCACTGGTGCAGCCACACAAACCAGCTTGTTCATAGGCACTATCAACGGCCTGACCGTTGCGGCTGTTCCAGAGCCAGGCACTTATGCCATGTTGCTGGCTGGCTTGGGCATGCTGGGCTTTGCCGCACGTCGTCGTGGCAATGCCAAGTTCAAGTAAGCAGAACTGCAACAAAAACACTGCAATAAAAAACCCGCTGCGGCGGGTTTTTTATTGCACGCGGGGCGCTTAGCCCGGGCTTGAAAATACAAGCCCGTCAGCATGCAACTCTAGCCAGCTAGCTAATGTCCACTATGCTGATTGTCATAGACTATGACAACTCGCTAAAATGCCTGAGCTCTCAAGTGCTTGTGGCTATTGCATCTCTGGCAAGGTCATACCAAGAGGTAATACCAAGCGGTAACAGTAATTAATCATATGGATTGCTGGCACATTCACCAGCGGTCTCAACCTCAACCCCAGGCCTGGTGTAAAACATGAATACATTGTTATGCCGCATTGGGCAGGCTAGACGTAGGCAACCAGTTCGAGGTCTTACGCATTGACATCCACCCCCAACTCCCCCCCGACACAGCTGTCACAAGTGGTCGCAGATTCTGAGCGGCGCACCCGGCTCTATGAGTCTTTTCTCAATAACACGCCAGATCTGGCCTATGTTTTTGACTTGCAATACCGCTTTATTTACGCCAACAACGTGCTGCTCAAGATGTGGGGTAAAACCTGGGATGAAGCCATAGGCAAAACCTGCCTGGAATTGGGTTATGAACCTGGCATGCCGATATGCATAGCCGCGAAATTGATCAGGTGGTGGCCACCAAGCAGCCTATCCGTGGTGAGGTGCCATTTGCTGGCACCTTTGGCCGCCGTATCTACGATTATATTTTTGTCCCGGTGCTGGGCCCGGACGGCGAGGTTGAAGCCGTGGCAGGCACTACGCGCGATACCACAGAGCGGCAACAGGCCGAGCAGGCCTTGCAGATGGCCAATCAGCGCAAGGATGAATTTCTCGCCATGCTGGCGCATGAGCTGCGCAATCCTCTGGCACCCATTAGCGCGGCGGCGCAACTGGTGGCCATGCATGAGCTTTCGCCTGAACGCTTGCAGCATTCCATCGATATCATCAATCGCCAGGTGAAGCATATGGTGGGCCTGGTCGATGATTTGCTGGATGTTTCTCGCGTGACACGCGGGCTGGTCAGCATAGATCAGCTGCCGCAGGATTTGAAAGCCGTGATTGCCGACTCGATTGAACAAGTGAAACCCTTGCTGGAGTCCAGACAGCACCACTTCAGCCTGAATATGTGCGAAGAGCCTGTCAGCATCCGTGGCGATCAGAAACGGCTGGTGCAGATTGTCACCAACCTGCTTAACAATGCCGCCAAGTACACCCCGCAAAAGGCCATATAGAACTGCAATTGAGTGTGCAAGATGGCCAGGCGCACATCAGCGTCAGCGATAACGGTATAGGCATTGCGGCAGAAGAACAGCAGCATATCTTTGAACTGTTTGCCCAGGCCAAGCGTGATCTGGACCGCTCCGAGGGTGGGCTGGGCATAGGCCTGGCCGTGGCAAGAAAAATGGTAGAACTGCATGGTGGCAGCATTCATTGTCATAGCGCAGGCATAGGCCAAGGCACACGCTTCAGCGTCAGCCTGCCCTCGGTGCTACCACAGGAAAAGCGCGCAGAACCCAATATCATTGCGCCTGCCATGCCAAAATCTGGTTTGCCCACGATAATGGTGGTGGACGACAATGCCGATGGCGCAGAAATGCTGGCCAGCCTGATGAATATGATGGGTTATGTCACCCTGGTGGAAAATGGCTCTCACAGCGCGCTCAATACCGCACGTGAGGCCCAGCCGCAAATCTGCATTCTGGATATCGGCCTGCCGGATATGGACGGCAACGAACTGGCAAGACGCCTGCGCGCCCAGCCCGAGACAGCCAATGCGCTGCTGATTGCCGTGACAGGCTACGGCCAGCCTGGGGATAAGGAAACCTCGCTACAGGCCGGGTTTGACCATTACTTGATCAAACCCGTGGATATCAGCAGCCTGTTTACCCTGCTGGCAGCAGAAACTGCCCGCCGCACGCCCGCACCAGAGGCAGCACACCAATAGCGCATGCCTGGAACGATGGCAGGGCCTCCCCTAACTAAAACACTTGAAGCAGTTTAAGCACCATGAAGGCTTTATCTTTTTACCAACCTATTGCCTGGATGTTGGCACACGGCCACTTTGTGGTGGATGACCGCACCTGGATACCCTATTACCGTGGGCCTATTGCCATCCACGCCAGCAAAACCGGGCTGGAAGACTATATTCTCTATTGTCGCCATGTGGCCGGGGTGGAAGTGCCAGATATGGCCGACCTTGCGCGCGGAGGCATAGTGGGCATTGGTGAATTGGTGGATGTGTTGCAACCGGGAGAATCTGGCGGCTTCCCCATAGAGCAGCGCGCTTATAGCGGCCCCGGCCATTATGGTTTGGTGTTTGCCAATGTCAGGCCGATTGAATTTATCCCCTGCCGTGGCAAACCCGGCCTGTTTGATCTGGTTTTCGACCCGCTCAACTACACCGCGCCTGTTATTGTGGAAAAGCAGGGCAGCTTGTTCTAACAATGGCAGGCAGGGTCATATCCTCTCAGTGCCACGTCCATATCACCAGCTTCATACCAAGGAGACCGCAATGGCAAACACTGGCCATGACAGACAGATAGACAACATCGAATTCAATGTCAGCGACATCGCCCGCAGCAAGGCGTTTTACGGGCAGGTATTTGACTGGAATTTCACGGATTACGGCCCGACCTACACCGAATTCAGCGATGGCAGACTGAAAGGCGGCTTTACCGTGGGCGAAGAAGTGCGCCCCGGCGGCCCACTCATCATTCTGTATGCCGATGACCTGGCGCAGACCCAGGCACGTATTGAAGCCGCCGGGGCACGCATCAGCCGCGCGGTGTTTGCCTTTCCCGGCGGCAGGCGTTTTCACTTTATAGACCCTGATGGTTATGAGCTGGCGGTGTGGTCGGCGGCATAAGTCCAGGCTAGATTATTAGCTCAGACAAGACCATAAATTCATCAGCAGAACATCACTAGCGTAGGAGCCGCCGTGTCGTGGTCAGCACAGCAATACACCCAGTTTGAACAAGAGCGCACCCGTCCGGTACGCGATCTGGTCGCGGCCATCCCCACCCAAACCGTGACCCATGCCGTAGACCTGGGCTGCGGCCCCGGAAATTCCACAGAAGTGTTGTTGCAGCGCTACCCCAGCGTCCAAATCACCGGGCTTGATAGCGCAGCAGACATGCTAAAAGCCGCACGCCAGCGCCTGCCTGCAGTCAACTTCAGCCTGACCGATATCGCCAGCTGGAACCCAACACAGCACTATGACGTAATACTCGCCAATGCCTCTTTGCAATGGCTAACTGACCATCAGACGCTTTACCCGCATCTGGCAAGCAAACTGACAGCAGGCGGCAGCCTGGCCGTACAAACCCCGGACAACCTGCAAGAACCCTCGCATGTATTAATGCATGAAATCGCCCAAGACCCGCGCTGGCGCAGCAAAATCGGCACCGTGCAGCATCCGGCACGGCATGATGCGCAGTACTACCATCAACTGCTCAAGCCGCTAAGCCAACAACTCAACATCTGGCGCACCACCTACTTTCACGCCTTGCCCGCTGGTGCCACCGCGATTGTAGATATGTTCAAGAGCACGGCGCTGAGGCCTTATCTAGCCAACCTAACGCCAGATGAGCAGCAGCAGTTTTTGCAGGCCTACACCCAAGCCATCGCCAGCGCCTACCCCGTTGACCAAACTGGCAGCGTCCTGCTGCCCTTCCCCAGACTGTTTGTACTGGCGACGCGCTAGCGCCCTCGCTGCAAAGCCTTGCCTGGCATCAAGGGTATGACAGATGAAAATAAGCTAAGCCCATGATCCCCCACGCCTTTAGCTGCGCCAATATCCAACCTTCCTCAGCCTGAGGCAAAAAATTGCCCGGCCAATCACAAAAGAAGCAAACCAATGGTTGTAACTAGCAACACGCATGGCTATAATAGCGCCCTTGGTAACGAGGCAGTTACCAGCAAGCCTAGGCTAGACAGCATAGATATTCCGCAGTCTTACCCGCTTGCAGAAAGCTAGGCGGCCACAACGCCCCGAATTTTCCACCAGTTTCATCGGTGTGCAATGAAATGAATTTCTGCTGGTATAAATTTCATCTTCACGTATAATGCACGCCTCAAACGCGCCCGTAGCTCAGCTGGATAGAGTACTTGGCTACGAACCAAGGGGTCAGGAGTTCGAATCTCTTCGGGCGCACCAATCAGATAAAGAAGTGGGCACTTGTAATAAGTGACCCACTTTTTTATTGTCTATCGAAGCCGCGTAGGCTAAGGCACTGTAGCTGCCTTTGATCGTGGCTTCTTTTCCCTTAATAGTAATTTCATTGACCAGTAAATTAAGGTAGCTTTTGGCAAAGCCTTTGTCATTGGACATGAGACGCTGGCGCAATGATTGACCGAACAGCTCAACTTGACTGGTCTTTATTTGGTCTACAGGAAGAGATACCTCTCTCCGCGCAACTGCCATTTCAACTAACAGAGCCTCTCTGGACGCTTTTAAGTGTTGCGCTCTCCGTTGCACGGTTTCATCCAGATCGAGAATACCGCTTTCTATAGCATCCATGAGGCGATTACGGCGCTCTTCCACCTGCTTTAGCTGCTTGCTCAGTTCATTAACACGAGTTTGTTGTGTAGTTGCAGATTCTTTGATGCGTTTACGAAGTGCCACCATCATTGCGTTGAGCCGATCTTTCGCAAACACCCGATCTGCTAATTGCGAAAGTACAAGCTGATCCAACTTTTCCATTGGAATATTGCCGCTAGTGCATGCATGGTTGCCTTTGTTCTGGCGGCTAGTACATTTGTAGTATTTGTATTTGCCACTTTTGCCTGTCACCAAAGTTAAGGCGCCCCCGCACTCCCCGCATTTGAGCAGGCCGGTCAGCAGAGTCGGTGATGAGGTGATCCTCGGCGGTGTTTGAGCAGGTGCCCGCAGCTCGCGCTTGCGGCGCACCTGCTCAAACACCGCTGGATCAACTATGACCGGGATGCTGGTTTTAACCCACTCACTAGGAGAGCGCCTTTCTCCAGTCTGTGAATTGATGACGTTGAAATAGTAATCTCCCATATACAAGCTGTCCGAAAGGAGTTTATGCACTTTCTGGATACCCCATGCACCACCACGCATGAGCAAACCCCGATCTGTCAGGAGCTTGGCGATTTCTTTACAACCAAGTGAGCGGCCTTTGTCGCCATGCAGGTATAAGTCATAGATCATTTTGACGATTCCTGCCTCAGCCTCATTGATAGCTAGCTTCTTTTTCTTGCGACCATGACTACCAGTCGTTTCAGTCGCCACTGCTATATAACCAAATGGCGGACGAGAGCCATTGAAGTAGCCCTGCCGTGCGTTCTCTTTCATGGCGCGGGAGGTATGCTTGGAATTTTCTTTGGATTGGTGCTCGTCAAATAGGTTAATAATGCGGCGCATCATCTCTCCACCTGCATCGTCACTTGTAGGCTGAGTGATGGAAATGACTTTGACTTTGTTCTTAAGCAATTTGCGCTCATACACGCCAAACTGAATCCCATCTCGGAAGAAGCGGGACAGGCTGTGAATGATGATGGCTTCAACCATTTGAGGCTTTTGCAGCGCATCATGGATCATTTGTTGAAATACAGGACGCTTGTCATCAGTAGCAGATGCGCCAGGTTCAATATACTCATGCACGACTAAATGCCCATTGGCTGTTGCCCACTCTTTTAGCTGCCGAAGTTGATCGGGTATTGATAGATCATTGTCAGCCTGGCGCGTGGTGGAAACACGGGCGTAAATAGCAACGTGCATGAGGTTTACTCCTAAGGATTAGTCTTTCTCGGTTTCACTGGATTGCAATATGCTCATTAGCAATTCAGGCATAACGGTTTCAATCAGGGCTAGCTCGTCCGGCGAAATAGCTAAGTCCAGTGGCATTGCAAAGCGAAGTTCGAAGTCGGTTTGTGTTTCCACTCATGATGGCACCTCCTTTCCTGCATAATCTATTCCCGCCCCTTCCCTTGCTGCTTATGAGCATCGGTGTAAATCTTTTGCAACTCCCCTTCCAAGCCCTTCTCACCGTACTCATTAAAAAATAGCTTTCTGAATGCCTTGAATTGGCTTGGGTGCATACTCGCCTCAGCGATAGTCAGCACTTTTCGATTTCTGGCATTGATCATTTGAATCAGGATGTTGAGTGCAATCACCATTCGCCCAGCCTCATCTGTGTGATTTTCTTATTGACATCGTTTTGCCAAGTCAGCGGATCATGAACTTCTGAAATCACATTCCACAGATGTTGCAAGGACTCATCCATATACACTTTATCTGCTCCGGTATAGAGAGCATCAATCGCAGCTACTCGTTTGACGTAGCCATAAACACTAATAGCTATGCGATAAAGTCGCTCTTCCAATAACGTCTTGTGGTCTAGCTCTTGAACTAAACCTAATCCCTGCATTTGATTCACTTTTGTGATGAGGTCTTGCCAGAGCGGATGCAATGGCCACCTAGAGCGGTTGCTGTCCTGATTAGGAATGCGCAACGTGGTGTGGGCCGTAACTAGAGGTCGCAATAAATCAGCTTGCCGCTCTAGCAAGCTGTCAAAGGTGGTAATGCCAATTTTGCGTAACGGCTCTTTTCTGATTTGCCACTCAATGCGCCATACATCTTTGTCTTGACCCCATAGTGGATAGAACCATGTTTTATTGCTGGCTTCGGTGATCTCAGCTGATTTGTCATAAACCCGCAGCACCACCTCACCAGCTCCAAAGGTGAATGTCTGCACCTTGCGGTTTTTGCGATGCTGGTTATCACTGGTAGTCACTGAAACAAAGTGATCCTCATCGAAATCAATCTGAGGAAGCTGATAATCAAATGCAAAGTCCACGCGTGATAACCGTTCAGGTTGAGACTGCATCATGCCAACAGAGTCAGCCCAAGCCAGAAACCGCTGATGAAGTTGCACAGCACCATGGTGCCATAGCGCAATACTGCGAAATTTGACAAAGAAGTTAGGACGGTTGAATTCGCCGAACTGAATAATGAAGGCTTCATTCTCGATTAAGAACGGATAGCCACTGCCTGTGCCATGCGGGGCAAGAAGGAAGGATTCAGAGCCTAGTTGAATCTCACGACCTGCTTTGATTTTTGCCTGCTTCATCGAATCTCGTTCGACAGCCAGACCGATAAAATCTAAATGACTACTCGACTTAGGAATCAAGTAGTAGGCGCACTCGACAGTGTCTAATCCGGAGAGCAAAAGACTAAAAGCAAAAGAGGGTGGATTCATACCCTCTACCTTAGCATTACAACTAAAAGATACGCAACACCCCTTAGTTAGGGTTATCTTGATCGGACTCCGTAATCAAGCGACGATTTTCAATTTTGATGTCACCGCTAACTGCCTTCCAGAAGTTACTCAGGGTGCTGGCTATCTTGTAACCCCATGATCTATGGGACTGCGATCCTTCGGCGGGGAAGAACTCTTTGATCTTGATATTGAGAATATCTTCATACTTACGAATAGTGCGCTTGTTATGTATCAGCACTAATACACGCCAGCCAAAATGGTCACCCATACGCAGCATACCAAGAGCAGCCAGAAGGTCATCCAACTGGCCACTAAAATTGGCAACCGCCTCACGCTCAATCTGTAGCATTTCAGATTCGCGCTCTAGTGTCCGCTGGGGCATTTTGATGAGATTTGCAGCCTTATGGGGATTCACGCCCATGTTGATTCCTTAGCACTAAAAGAACAATCACATTAGCAAATACAGGGGTATTCTGCAACCGTCCCTCATTAGCAGCAACTCAATCACAGCAATTCATTGCCACTTTTTTCAGATTCAGGTTTATTATCTGGTTTTATGTATTTATACCCCCCCGTGTTACATACACGGGAAAAACAGAAAAGTTAATTCATGGAAATAATCCGTCCACGCATAACTGACTATCATGGCATCAACAAAAGCCAAGCAGATCTAGATTTCGCAATACAGTTTTTTGATGAAGACATCCCTCTTTATGTCGACCCATTTTTATTATTTAAATCACCATCTCAGCAGGACAATGCTTTGCATGGCTCGATTACAAATAGTTTTAACCATCTGAACTACTTAATTAAGAAAAATAAAAAAGATGAAGCTGCAAACATCTTAATTTCGATATCAGAGTGCGGTGAAGTAGGGTTAGGATTATCGAAAAAAAGGGTTGGCAGTAGAATTGGAAAAGTACAAGCCAATGATATTTTGAGCCTGTTTGAAAACATCAGTGAATTTAGTCAATTTGGCTTTCACCACTTTGAAATAATTCAATTATTTATCTCCGGAATTTCAAAAGATAGAATTAGTGACATTTCTTGTAACTATCTCAAATCCTTCCTGATTGACTATACAATTGATCAATGCCAAACATTAGGCATTCCGCTCTCAAAAGTCTTTCTAGAAAACTATTACGACCCTAAAACATACAGCATCAAGAAAATAGAGGTTAATTTACCCATCAATCCCATAACTAAGTTACCTTTAATTTTCACACCTAAACGATGGTTACGTTATACGCCATGGTTGAATTATGATGATTATTTCAAATCATATTGCCCTAAAGATGAAATCTTTAATAAAGATGATCCTGAAGATAGAAGTAAAGTTTTAATGTTTAATAGGGAAAATTATGGGGTTGTGGAAAATTATGTTAGAGAAAAATTAAGACATTCAGAGGATTGTGCGAATGATCCATTATTCACGCAAATTCCTGTTATATCAGCCAAGAGAAAGTTTAATGAAATACTTAAACTACCAACCGGAAAAGAAGATGGCGCTGACTGGAAATATGAGGATTTGGCAACTGAATTACTATCTTCGATGTTCTATCCCAGTTTAGATTTTGCTGCTGCTCAAAGTCGCACAGAGTCAAACAGACATATTCGAGATTTAATTTTTTACAACAATCGAGATATTGATTTTCTGCAAGACATACATCAGGAATTTGGAAATAGTCAGTTAGTAGTAGAAATGAAAAATGTTAAAGAAATCGATCGAGATCACATCAATCAATTAAATAGGTATTTGCAAGGTGGAATAGGAAATTTTGGTGTTTTCTTAACAAGAAACCCGCTAAAAAGAGCCATGTATCAAAATACAATTGACCTCTGGAGCTCACAAAGAAAGTGCATCATCGCTTTAACTGATGATGATCTTAGATTGATGGTTGACATTTTTGAAAGTAAACAACGATCACCTATTGATGTATTGAAGAAAAAATTTATTGAATTCCGTAGACATTGCCCTTCATGAGGATTTTTTATGAATAGAAATGACGTTAACAACTTCGAAAAAATATCTGGACAGCTGCTAAGTATTTACGAAGAAATATCTTTGCTTTCCAAAAAAAACCCTAACGACGCAATCAATAAATTCAAATTAAAATTTATTAACACAATCATTGCCGAATCAAATTTATTTATATCTTCAAATGGTAACTATTTACCTTATGATGACTTCACTTCATTTGATGAAGACGATATACCCCAAAATAGTGATGTTGTTTTTATTTTGGCTCAATACTTACAATGCCTTGAAAAATTAAGAGCAGACAATGTCACTAAAAGAAATGGGATTTGGTTTTGGAAATTAACCCCTGATGAGAACGACACCCCTGATGACAAAGGATTTATATATTTACAAACCATAAAACCAAAAGGACTGAGAGAGTAGCATGGAAATAACAGACAAAGATAAAGTTAAAACATATGAAACAACAATGCCCTTGCTTCTAGCAATGTTCGGTGAATTCAAAGAATTATCTAAAAAAACACCTACATCTGCCATAAGTAAACAAAAAATTACCATTGTTAACCGATTACTCAATAAAATCCTTGAAGCCTTGGAGAATGAGGATACAAAAAATTATTTAGATTTACTAGATGAAGATGACATACCTCAATTAAGTGATGTTGCGTTAATACTCTCTCAGTATGTTGCTGCGATGCAAGCATTCAAACAAAAATACCACGGCTGGGATGGCAATAACCATAGATGGTTTACTAAGTAATTTCGATTAACAACAATTTGAATATTTATAAAGTTATATCACTGAGAATTTTTCTTTCCAGTGCCCAGATTCATCTTCTTGGGCGCGCCAAATAATCAAGGACATAGGCCACCAATTAGGTGGCCTTTTCCTTTTCCGTAGTAAAAACGTCAGGGGTTTCCGCAGAGCGTAGACCTACACGACGATTCACCCACTGTGCCAGATGCTCGGTTGAGAGGTGTGCGTAACGCTGAACCATCTCTGCCGTTGCCCATCCTCCAAGCTCCTGCAGCACGTTCAATGGCGTTCCATCTTGGGCATGCCAACTTGCCCATGTGTGCCTTAAATCGTGCCAGCGGAAACCTGGGGCGATTCCAGCTGCTGCAACTGCTTTCCGCCACGCCTTGGTAGACGTTTGTTTGACGGGTTTACCTTTGTATGGAAAGACCCACACAGGGTGCTTTCCAATCTGCCCTTTCAGAATATTGATAGCCTCATCCGACAGTGGTACCCCAATCGCCTTTCCAGCTTTGGCTTGATCTGGGTAAACCCACGCCATACGTCGCTCAAGATCAACCTGGTTCCAATCCATGTGCGTGACATTATTTCGGCGCAATCCCACTTCAAGATCGAAGCACATCATCGGTCGTTGATGCTCCGGCAAAAATTCCAGCAACCTCAAAGCCGGTTTCATGTTGCAGTTTGTGTTGTTGCAATTGCTGACCGAAGGTATACCGCTCCCTGCCCTGATGTTTTCCAGTCTTCATCATCTGGGATGCCTGGTTCTGACCTGGGCGATATCACTGCATGTGCTGATGGTGCTTAAGGATGTCCGGATGTTCTGGAGGATTAGCCAGCGACTGAAAGGCCTGCTGGAGGAAATTCCGGTAAAGTTGAGCATGCCACCTCAGACATCCTTGAGTACAACCCACCATCTTCCATTGATTTCAGGCAAGAAAGGATAAGCCATGATCGGATTCATTGTTGGGGCAGTCTTGGGTTACGGCGCAGGCCGTGGCCACGGATTCTCGATTGAGGCGGCTCAATTCCTGTTGTGTTTGCTGGCCGTTCCCATGGCAGGGGCCATTCTTTTCTATTGGCGCTTGAGAAGGGAGAACCGCAAGCGCAAGGATGGAACGCAGGCTCAGGAAGTCTTGATCAACAGCAGAAAGACAACCAAAGGAAATGAATGATGGGCATGCTGCGATCGGGTAATCAGCTTCGCCTGACCGGCGACTGTGCAAGCGCGTTCAAAAGCATGACGGGGCGCTGCTCTCTGCCACGAACAGTCACAGAACATAACCGTGCAATACAGGAAGCAATTAGCTATTGGGAATCGGTGGACTGTGCGGAGAGCAGGCTGCTGGCTTACATGTTGGAGCAGCAGCTACTATGACCCTTGCAGGGAAAGAGCAAGGATTCCAAATATTAGATACTAAAAACTACCACCTTGCCCTTCAATCTTAACCGCAAAATGCAGTTCCCCATACAGGAGCTCGGACACATTTATTAAGAACCCATCACAGGTCAAGCTTTCCCCTGTCTCTCTTAGCACGCTTAACCTTTAATTCAATTCTCGCCGGCTAGATGAAATCCGGCAGTGCCTTTCGTTTAGTCCTCCCGTTATCATCTACTTACCCCATAAGCTTCTCTCGTATTCACTTTGCTCTTCACGGTTCAAAGGTATGGACGAGCAACCACTCCGGACAAAAAGAAATTCCCTGCCTTCATCTTGGATAAACACCAATTTGCTGCTCTTGGAAATTTTTAAG
>NZ_BAMT01000015.1 GCF_000617925.1 Methylobacillus glycogenes JCM 2850 | reverse complement strand
GCCGGAGGTGGTGCTGGTGGCGGAGCAGGCGGTGGTGCTGGCGGTGGCGCTGGCGGTGGCGCGGGGCCTTAATTGGCCAGCGGCTGATCACCTCAGCTTTAAACATCAAAAGGTTTGGCTTAGGCCAACCTTTTTTTCATGTGCGTTTTTATGTGCATACTCATGTGCATATTCATGTGAGTTAAGCCAGATTTAAACTTGGTTTGCGTGTTGAAATTAAGTGAATATGGCCTGTCAATTTGTTCAACAAACTCTATAATCCAGCAGATAAATAAAAAAGCATGGCATTGCGGTAAATCTTTAAAGGGGAAAATCTTGTTGTTGCGTTATCAGGCTGTTCTGGCCTTTATTTGCGTGGCACTTTTTGGTTGTGCTGCCGCACCAAAACTTCAGGCTGCCCAGCCTGCTTCTTCCATACACCAGCAGTACGGTTACGCTAGCTCAAAAGTTCTCAGCACTCAGGATCATATGTGGAAGGGCGTAGTGGCGGATAATTCCGTGCTGTATTTCCAGAATTTTGGTGGTGGGGGCGCTGCACTGGGCTTGCTTGCCGGGCCATTTGGTGTGATGGCCAATATGAAAATGATCGAAACCAACACCGATCATGATCTCAGCAAGCTTAAGGGCCGTGTGCAGTTCAATGCCAAAACCGCCTTTGCGCAGGCCTCATCCACGCAGGGCTTCAAGTTGCTGGAGCAAGCCTCAGCGCAGGATATACGCGTAACGCCCTACTTCATCATTTCCAAAACCACAGAAAACACCATTCATCTTTCTTCATCGTTACAGATCGAGGGTGGCGAGGGCAGCAATCTCTGGAGTAGAAATTATCGCTATCAACTGCCTGGGGTTTATACCCTGGACAGTCTGGCAACGCTGCAGCCAGAAGCGCTGGCCAATATTCAGGCCCAAAGCACGCTGGCTTATGCGGCAATACTCAAACAGTACAATGCAGAATCCGATGCCTCTATTCTGGCGGAACCGCAGATTATCTATACCTCAGAGTTTCTTTATCCCCGGTTTACTTTTGACACCTTGGGGTCTTTGATAGGGGAAAAAGAAGGCAGGGTATGGGTGAGAGGTTTTCTCGGCGTGGTGGCCATAGACCCCAGCAATATCAGCTATAAAAAGCTGGCAAAAAACTAGGTTTAAGCATGGACGGATTGGCGGTGAATATTGTGCACAGTGCGTGCCCTTGCCGGGTATTGGCGGCTGGGCTTGCAAGGTGGGATTTGTGAGCGCGGATTTTTTAATTTCGTTTTGTTAATTCTGGTTTGTTAATTTGGCTTTATTAATTTAATTCTTAATCATGACAATTCTTGGTATTGATCTAGGCACCAGCAATAGTTTGGTCTGCTATCTCAAGGACGGTGTTCCTACCGCCATTCCCAATGCTACTGGTCAGTTGCTGACGCCTTCGGTGGTGGGTGTTGATGACACTGGCACGGTGCTGGTAGGAGCCACTGCTCGTGAGCGCCTGTATAAGTTTCCCCAGCTCACTGCCCATTCCTTCAAGCGCCTGATGGGCACACGCCAGCTGATCAAGCTGGGGAAAACCGACTATACGGCGGAAGATCTCTCAGCGCTGGTGCTGCGCTCGCTCAAGGCCGATGCCGAGGCCTTGCTGGGGCAGGAGGTCAGTGATGTGGTGATTTCCGTCCCGGCCTATTTCAATGATGCCCAGCGCAAAGCCACCAAGGCCGCGGGGCAGCTGGCTGGCTTGAATGTCCTGCGACTGATCAATGAACCCACGGCGGCGGCCTTGTTCCACGGCATTCAGGATTATGCCTCCGAGGCCAAGTTTCTGATTTTCGATCTGGGGGGCGGCACCTTTGATGTTTCCATTCTGGAGAAATTTGAAGGCGTGATGGAAGTGCGCGCCACGGGCGGGGATAGTTTTCTCGGTGGCGATGATTTCAGCCAGGTGCTGGTCGATCTGTTTATCAAGAAAGCTGGCCTCAGCCTGTCACAGCAGCACCAGCCTGCCGTGCTGGCCGCCATACGCTTTGCGGCGGAAGATGCCAAACGGCAGTTGAATGAGCAGGCCACTACCAGCATGCAGGTGAAGATAGACCAGGCGTTGGTGGCGGCAGAGATCAGCCAGGCCGAGTTTGAATCAGGCTGCAAGCCCTTGCTGGAGCGCTTGCGTGGCCCGATAGAGCGCGCCTTGCGCGATGCCAGATTGCGCACCAGCGACTTGGATGAACTGATTATGGTGGGCGGTGCCACGCGCATGACCATGATACGCAAGCTGGTGACGCAGTTATTTGGCCGCTTGCCCGCGCGCTATATAGACCCGGACCAGACCATAGGCCTGGGGGCGGCGGTGTGCGCCGGGCTGGTGGCGCAGGATGTGAGCTTTAATGAGGTGGTGCTTACCGATGTGTGCCCGCATACCCTGGGCACTGAGGTGACGGATTACGATCAGCAGCAAGTCATAGGTCTGGTGTTTATGCCCATCATAGAGCGCAACACCATAGTGCCAGCCAGCCGGGTGCGCACGGTGGTCACCGCCAATGACAATCAAACCCTGCTTGAGATCAAGATTTACCAGGGCGAATCTCGCGATTGTGCCAAGAATATTCTGCTGGAGACGCTGGAGATAGAAGTGCCCGCGCGGCCCAGGGTGAAATCAGCGCCGACATCCGCTACACCTACGATATCAACGGCATACTCGAAGTAGATGTGGATGTGGAAAAAGCCGGCATACGCAAGAATCTGGTGATCAACAAGCTGGCCAGCAATGTCAGTGAGCAGGAAATAGAAGCCAGACGCAAATTACTGGCCGCGCTGAAGGTGCACCCGCGTGAGCAGGAAGAAAACCGCTATTTACTGGAGCGTGGCGAACGCCTGTATGAGCAGTTTCTGGGTGACCAGCGCGTGCAGGTAGGGCAATTAATGGCGCAGTTTCTGGCGGTGCTGGAAAAACAGGACCCGCATGCCATCAGCCGCGCCAGAGAAGCCTTCAACCGCGCCCTGGGCTCTATAGAGCGTGGAGAGGTCTGGTAGCCAGGCTGAGTACGCAGATGAATATCTATCAAACCCTGGGCATTGCCAGCAATGCCGATAGCAAGGAAATCCGCCGTGCCTATGCAAGGCTGATCAAGGAGTTTCGCCCGGAAACCCACCCGGTGGAGTTTGGCAATATCCGTGAGGCCTATGAAATTGCGCTGGCAAACTTTGCTGCCGCACAGGCCGAGGCAGAAGCAGCGCAGGTTGAAGCAGCGCAAGCAGGGGCCGCGCAATTAGGGTTCACAAGCTCGTTAAGCGCGCCAACTGAGGCCATTAGCGCTGCGCCTGAGGCGCGCTCTGCCTATGCCGGGCAGGACGCGCAGTATGATCCAATTCAATACCAGGCAATTCAGCAACAGGTGCATTACCAGCCTGTTCAATATACAGACCTGCCGCCCGAGCCCGCTGCTGAAACTCCCTTGCACCCGGTGTTGCAGTATTTGCAGCAGCTGGAAGATTGCGCTGTGATGAGAAACGAAAACAAGGCGCAGGCGCAGACCCAGGCTTTTCTGGCCGGGCTTGGCCAATATTCGCTGGATGAGGCTGCCGCTATTGAGGTGGAAGTGCTGAACTGGGTGTTCAACACCCCCGCCCCTTTGCTGCTGAGCTATCTGGAGCTGGATGCGTTTTATAAGTGGACGGAGAGCGCAGGTTTTTCGCGGCGCGAATTCAACGCAGGTGAGCACCATTGGCTGAGCAATCTCAAGCTACTGGCCGAGACTTATCAAAATGCCCTGCTCAAGCAGGATGCCAATCTGGCCGGGCACAAGCAGCGTCTGCCCGATTTTCTGCTGTCAGACGCCGATATCGCGGAAAGAAAGCAATGGCAGGCCAGATGTGAAAATTTGGGCTTGCCTGCACTCGCGGCCTATTTCAAGCCCGCGCCCGGCACAGCTTTCCCGGTCAGGCGTCAGCATCTGCTGTATGCCAGCGTGGCAGCGCTGGTTGCAGGATTGCTGGTGGAAGAAAGCGCCTGGCTCACCGCCATGTATGCCGCCATAGCCTTTGCCATCATGCTGGCAATCACCACCTATCTGCTGCCGTTGTACAGAATTTATATGCAGCGCGGTAAAAGCAATGCCCGCAAATACTTTGGTTATCTGCTGCTGTTTTATTTCTTGTTTGGCGTGGGCCGGGCATTGCTCTCTCAGGATAATGAGGTGACAAACAACTGGGCGCGGGATTTAGCCCGCGAGCAGGTGCAACAAGTGACAGACCCGGTGCAGTCCATGGTGGGGCCTACCATATGCACGGGTAAAGAGCAGCGGCCAGCACCTGAGTACCCGGTGCAGTCGATGCGCAATCGCGAAACTGGCAAGGTCAAGGTGCTGATGCTGGTAGATGTGGATGGCTCTGTCATTGATGCGCAAATCACCGAGTCCAGCGGCCATCACCGCCTGGATCAGGCCTCGCTGGATGCCGCGCGGCGCTGGTGCTTTGAGCCAGTGCTCAAGCAAGGTCAGGCACAGAAATTCTCTGTCACTGCGCCTTTCAGTTACGCGCTTTAGTGCTGCGGTACTGAGGGCTTGATCTTGCATGGCTAGCAAGGAGATATGGCAAGGTGATATGCCTTGCTCGGGATATGCCTTGCTTGGAATATACCTGGCAGGCCACGGCATGCTGCGTGGCCCGCAAGGCATACGCTAGAACTGCAAGTGCAGGCTGGCCAGCACGCTACGCCCCAGGCCGGGCATGACGTAGTTGTTCCAGGTTGAGGTGATATAGCGCTGGTCAAACAGATTGCTCACATCCAGCGAGAAACGCGCCTTGGGGCTGACCTGCCAATAGCTCAGCAGCTTGACCGTGGTGTAAGCGGGCAGCTCATAAGTATCTGCCGCATTCCCTGAGCGCTTGCCTACATACACTATGCCCGTGCCTATGCCGTAACGGCTGCCGTTGGGCAAAATGTCCTCGCGTATGGCCAGCAGGCCAGCGCTGGTCTTGGGGATGTTGGCCAGGCGTGCGCCCACCATATTGGCGTTGCTATCCTTGCTGACTTCGGCATCGGTATAGGCAAAATTGGCGGTCAGGCGCCAGTGCTGATCGAGCTTGCCGTAGACATCAGCCTCAAAGCCCTTGCTGGTGGCTTCACCCGCCGCCACCTGAAAACCCGCATTGGCCAGGTCACCCACCAGTACATTGCGCTTGGTGATATCAAACACGGCAAAGTTGGCCCCCAGGCGCTGGTCTTGGGTTTGCAGCTTGAGGCCAATTTCGCTGGCGCGGGACTCTTGCGGGTCAAACGCACCGCCAGTGACGCTACCACCGGAGTTGGGGCGGAAGCCCTTGCTGTAAGAAACATAGACCGAGGCCCAGTCTGTGGGCAGATAGGTCAGGCCTATGCGCGGCGAGGTGGCGGTCTGGCGCTGCTGGCTGGTTTGCCCCGCGTTGAGGTGATCCACATAAGACTGGTGGTAGTTATCAAAACGCACGCCTGCCAGCAGTTTCCATTGCGGCGATAAACTCATTTGATCCTGCAGATACACGGCGTTGTTCTTCTGTTGTTCATCAACGTCATACCACCAGTCCTGGCTTGTTGGCTTGGCCTGACCATACACCGGGTTGTAGATATTCAGCGGGTAGGGCGTGGTGGCTGGGTTAGAGCGGGTAATCTCCTGCGCCATCCAGAGCCTGGAGGCTTCCACGCCTAGCAATACGGTGTGGCCTATGCTGCCAGTTTGCAGCTTGCCCTCAAGCTCGGCCTGGAAAGAGGTGTCACGCATAGGTAGCGAGCGCCACATCTGGCGGCGGTTGACCACGGGTGGGGTGAAGGTTGCCAGCTCGGTGTTGTCACCTTCAAACGTGCCTTTCTTGAAGTTAAGGCCAGCACGCGCGCGCCACTGGCTGGTGAATTCATGTTCCAGCGTCAGTTGATGCGCCTGGCTGGTTAGCTCCACATTGCCGTCATTGGGCTCACCCAGCACACGTGAGCGTGGCAGCGCTCGCGGGTTGCCGTTGATCTGAATCAGGCCTCTATCCAGAGGCGTACTCACCCGCGTGAATTCGGCTTCATAGTTAAGTACGGTTTTGTCACTGATCACCCAGGTCAGGGCCGGGGCCACGGTTTGCCTATCGCCTTCAAACAGGCTGCTGCGCATGGCGCTATCTTCCGCTACCACGTTAAGCCTGTAAGCCAGCTGCTCATTGATGGGGCCTGTGGTGTCCAGCGCGGCACGGCGCAGGCCATAGCTGCCTATATTCACATCCAGCTATTGGCCTGGGTGAACTTGGGTTTTTTGGTGACTATGTTGATAATGCCGCCGGGTTCACTAGCGCCATACACTGCAGCCGCCGGGCCTTTGAGAAACTCAAAGCGCTCCACGGTGGCGGCATCACGCGTGACGTTATAACCACGACCACCCCTGAAGCCATTGATCAGCATGCCCTGATCGGTATTGGAAAATCCGCGTATCGCAAAGTTATCCCAGGTGGTGCCAAAGTCGTTAAGGCGTGCAATGCCGCTGACGTAATCCACAGTGTCAGCCAGGCGCAGGGCGCGCGTGTCATCCAAACATTCACGCGAAATCACGCGCACCGATTGCGCCAGCTCCATCACCGGGGTTTCGGTGCGGCTGGGGCCAGTGCTGGTAATGGCGTTATAGCCTTGCACTGCCTGGCTACGGCCCGCAGAAACGCGAGTTTCTGGCAGCACGGCATTGCTGCCTGCTTCGGCCTGATGCTGGCTGTTAGCAGCATCGCCAGATTTAATATCAGATTGCGTGTCAGCCTTAACCTCGGCCCCGGCCGCCGTTGTCGCCACTAACAGCAAAGAGGCGGCGGGGATTGCACGGGCAAGAAACTTTAAAATAAATACCATCTTTATACCTTTGAACTTATAACAATAGAAAACAGGCGCTTGCTCTAGCGCCTGGTCACACCCATCAACAAAAAACCAACACTTAATACATCTTCCACTCTGTTGCACCCTCAGGCTGCGCCTTGCTGGCTTTGCAGCAGGGCGCAGGCAATGGCTGTTGCTGCATCAACATTCATATGCTGCAAATCCTGCTTTTTCTTTTTCTAAATCATTGCTGCCAATATCAAACTGAGGCGTTAGCAAAAATACTCAATCACTTGAATGGCTTAGCCATTCGCTGGCTTTTTGCGGCCAGTCAGCCCGCTCTGGCATAAAGGTTGCGATACACAGCGAGCGACAAGTGAAACCAGGCACCAGCCAACTCTGGCCCTGTATCGCATCCCTGCGGCTATAAGCTCAAGAATCAAGCTTTAGCATTGCGCGTTAACCAGGCCTGTCGCGTGGCAAGTTACCCATACCTCAACCTTTAGCAAGAACGATCATGGCCAAACTTGAACTCAATATTCATCTGTCCTATTCACAGCTGTGCATCTACATCCCGCACCTGTCCGCCCCGCTGAATGACTGGAGCGAGAAAAATCTGGCCCAGGGTTATTCCTGGCGGCCCTGTAGCTCCTCATTCCGTACCCTGGTGGATGATGGGCCGCACAAGATCAATGTCTTTATCAACGAGCCTTACCCGCCATTGACGCCGCAGGTGGTGCGGCATTTCAAGGTGCACTTCGAGACCATGGATGGCCTGGTTTCCATCGCCAGCATCACAGATGCCATCCCCATAGAAGTGCCTGCGGGCTCTTACCTGCTGCAAGTGGAGTTTCTGGCCCCAGAGCAGCAGGCCGTGCCTGAGGTGAATGTGCGCTTTAACAAACACCAGCAGGAAGAAAAGCTCCCTATTAATTAATCCATTTATTTAAACCATGTCTAACAACATCACAGCCCAAGAGGCGATAAGGATGAACATCCTATGACCAGCAATACCGCAGTAACCCGTTACAACTCCATCAGCATTGCCCTGCATTGGGCAGTGGCCATTCTCATCATCGGCCTCATCATTCTTGGCTGGTATATGGCCGGGCTGCCGCGCGATGAATTTCGCAGCACGCTCTACAACCTGCACAAGTCCTTTGGTGCCATCGTGCTGGGGCTGATTTTGCTACGCATCATCTGGCGCTTGCGCAGCGTATTGCCCAGCCAGGAGGTAGGGCATTTGCAGCAAGTACTCATCGAGTTTGCCCATTTCGGCCTCTACCTCTTGATGTTTGCCGTGCCCTTCATTGCCCTGGTAGCTGGCAGCTTTAACCGTGGCTATACCTTTTTTCAATGGCACTGGGAGCCGCTGTTTGCTAAAGACCCTGATCTGGCGCACTTCTTTATGGACTGGCACGGCTGGCTGGCTTATGCACTGACTGCGCTGGTGGCAGGCCATATCCTGGCGGCGCTGCATCATCAGTTTGTGGTCAAGGACAATATCTTCAGACGTATCTGGTTTAGCTAATGAGGCAGTTGCCGAATCAGGCAGGGCTTGCAGAGAAATCCGGCGCGCTGGATTTCTCTGCAAGCAGTCATAAGCGCAATCGCTAGCTCCTTAATAACTGAATTCGGCCACTATCTCTGCCGCCCGTGGTTGGCCGACAAGGAATTGCTGACTGTCATAAGAGACCGGGGCAAAGTACTTATCGGTGATGTTGCGCAGGTTGAGGCGCAGGGTGGTCTTGGGATTGATCTTCCAGGCCACGTTGGCGTCATACACGGTGTAACCCGCCATCACTGTGTTATTGGATGGGTCGGTATAACGTTTGCCCACCAGTCTTGCCCCTAGTCCCGCCTCCCAGCGCTCATGCTGGTAGTAAATCCAGCATTGGCCACTTTCTCAGGGACATCATAAGGCGTGTTGCCCGCACGGGAAGTCACCACGCCGCCTACAGTCTGGGAAAAGTCGTCATAGCGTGCGTCCAGCAATGCGGCGTTCAAATCAGCCCGCCAGTGTGGTGCTGGGTAGAAGGTGCCGGATAACTCTATACCGCGCGAAGATTGTGAGCCGCCTTGTACATTTTGGCTGGCCTGACCTGGTACGCGGGTGAGGATGTCATCCTTCTTGATATGGTAGAGGGCCAGTGATACTTCGCCTTTGCCATCGGGCAATAAATGTTTGGCCCCGACCTCAAGCTGCTCCGCCTTGGTTAGCTTGAAAGCGCTGTTGCTGGGGCGCAGCGTCACCAGTGAGGTCACCGGGTCTGAACCCTTGCTGTACTGACCGTAGAACGATAAATCGCGGACAGGCTGATAAACCAGGCCTGCGCGATAAGAAAACGGCGAATAATCCTTGTCTATCTCGGTGCTGTTGAGGTGACTGTCATATTGCACATTGATCCAGTCCTGGCGCAGGCCTACACTCAGCTTAATGTGGTCGTTGAGGTCTATGGCATCTTCAACAAACACCGCGTGCTGTTTGGTGCGTGAGCTGAAATCGAGCAGGGTAGCCAGATCAGAGAAAAACACGCCGCGATCAAAATTCTTGATTGGCACCGTGCTGGCCGCCGTATCGTCATCATAGAAATTATCGAAATAACGGAAATCCACGCGCGCGACTTCATAACCCACGGCCCAGCGATTTTTCAAACCAAACACTTCAGCGGTCGAGGCCAGTTCCAGCCTGTTGCCTAGCTGTTTCTGCTTGTGGCGAATTTCGGTATAGCCGCTTCTATCCACCGTATTGCTGGCAGTATCCAGCGAGAAGTACTCAAGGTTGCGCCAATGGCGTCTGGAGTTGAACCAATAAGCCACATTGGTCAGTTTCAGCGTGTCATTGATCTCCCACTCCAGCTTGCCGCGCAGTCTGTCATCATCAAAGTTCTGCACACCATTGCTGATGTTGTAGTTTTCCTTACGCAGGCCAGTGGAAAGGCGGCCATCACGCAGCGGAATGCCTGTGTATTGCGTAGGTGATTCCTCTGAGTGATCAAAGCTGATATTGAAGCGCAGCTGCTCTGAAGGCGTGAAGAGGAAATTACTCATGAGCTTCTTGCTCTTGTGCTCACCATCATCGACAAAACCATTGCCGCCAGTGGTGGAGGCATCAATACGGAAAGCGCCGATCTCGCCTATGGCGCCTGTACCGCCTACACCTGCGCGGTATTCACCACGCGTGCCAACACCCACTAAGGCTTCCAGGCTGCTATCCCGGCTGGGGGCCTTGCGTATGCTGTTGATAATGCCGCCTACGCTGGCATCGCCAAACAGCACCGAAGCCGGGCCACGCAGAATTTCAAAACGTTCATAACCCCAGGTGTCCGAAGGTAGGTGAGGGTGCTGGCGGCGGTGAGCAGGCGTATACCGTCCTCGGCCTGCGCCACCGAATTGTTGCCAGTGAAGCCACGGGCGGAGAATGCCACGCCCACGCCCAGATTGCTGATATCGGTAATGCCAGTGCTGCGTGAGACAGCCTCACGCACCAGGCTATCGCCACGGCTTCTGATCGTCTGCGCGTCGAGTAACTCTATGCTGGCTGGGGTTTCCTGCGCAGTAAGCCCTAAACGGCTAGCCGTGCTGTTCTGTTTCTTCAGGCCCAGGCCGTGCTTTTCGCTCGCGGCCTGAACCTGGATTTCTTCCAGTGTGGAGGTGGTATCAGCTAGCGCCCCGCTGCTGAACACAGCCCACATGGCCGCAGCCAATAGTGGATAGTGCTGTTTCATTGGTATTGCTCCCTAAGGTTTGCATCGAATGGCAAGCCAGGTTGCGCGGGCGGAAGTGAGAATGGAGGGCGCTGCCACTATCCAGATATTGTGGACGATGCAGCAATACGGCTGGGCCACTTCTGTGGTGGCATGACAGCATAAACCGGTTCCAGGGGCACCCCGCCCTGATACTGCGGGCCAGGCCTGCGGTATCTTGAACAACTTGACTAGACTAACGGCAGGTCTCCTGACTTCCGGGTCATCACCTGCATGCGCCTTCCCGGATAAATCCAGTGGCTAAGAGTGCATGCAAGCTCGTCGGTTACAGTTGCGGGGGCAGTTCCGGAATAGTGGCTGGCTTAAGCCAGCAAACGCACCGGATTCCCTATTATTTTGCCGCCCAGCTGAGCAGCAAAAACCGTGAGTGGCCAGATTCTAGCGTAAAAACATGAATAAAAGTGGCTAAAAGCCCAGTAACAACCCAGTAAAAACCGGGTAATGAAGGATTAAGTGACTTATTGGCCTCCTTGCTGCTTCAAGGCTTGATGTTCAATCGCCTTCAGGCGCGGAAATTCCGGAATACGTTCACCCGGATACCAAAAACGCGCATGGCAGCTTTCGCACACATGGTCCAGCTTGCCACCTAGGCGCAGAATGGCCTCATGGTCACGTTTATCCACCGCCGCCACAATTTCCAGGCTGGCCTCATGCAAGGCATTGGCGTAAGCCTGAAAAGCCGCGCGGTTCTGGCTGATTTCACGTGCAATTCCTTCTGGCTCCAGCTCCACCGGGTGCGAGGAAGTGCTCTCCCCGGCATGGGCAATTTTGCGCCCAGGAATCAGCAGCAGATTGCTGGCTTCAGCCAGGGTAAGCGCGCTTCTGCGCACCGCCGCCCACTCTTCATCGCTCTGCGGTGATTTTTCTATCTCTTCTTCCGCCGTTACCACGGTAGAAAACGCATTCCATACCTCGTCAGCATTGGTGTCTATGATGAAACGCATAATGTCCTGCAGACTGGTTTCGGTCTGAAAAGCCACCGCAACAGGCTGGCTATTTGCCCCTTGCTGGCATGCCGTGAGAAACAGCAACGCGCTACCTGCCATCAGGCCAAGCAGCCCGGTTAAACGCCAATTCAGCAACTTCATTTACCCAACCTAGAAAAAACCGACAAAACGACCCGCAAACGCCACGCTAAACCACAGGCCAAGAATAATCAGCGCCGCAATACGCGCCACCCAAAGATGCACCTGTTTGCTGCGCGTCACGTATTGGTACAGCGTGAAATGTGCCACCAGTGCCAGCAACAGCACCTGAAACTTGAACCAGAAAATCTTGTTGGGGTAATAAATATTGGCCGCAGGCACAAACAAAATCAGGCCGGAGATCACCAGCAAAGCCAGCCCCAGCCAGATAAAGCGCGAGGTGGATTTAGCCAGATCGGCAACCGATAGTGATACCAGGCCCCAGCCCATAAGCCGCAGCCCTGTAACCAGGAGCGAGGCCAGCAGCAGAATCAACCCGGCGATATGCAGCAGTTCTGCAATGGCACCCAGCAAATGGTTTTGCTTGCCGAGAAAGCTGCCTATGCCGCTGTTCTGGATATTGTTGAAAATGTGTTCAAACATACGAGATTTCCGAAAAGTGGCTGGCTTATTTATAGGCCAGATAGGGAATCATGCGGCCTGCTGCCACCACCGTGCTCCAGAGCAACAGCGAGGCCAGGCCGGCAAGGCGCACGGCTGCAGGCAATGCGGCAGAAGCCACTTCGGTTTGCAGACGTTTGCCCCAGCGGTACTCAAACCAGGCGGCATTTAGACCAGCCAGCACAATGAGCGCCAACTTCACTGGAAACAGCCAGATCTTGGTCACTTTCTCGGCATCGGCAATAAATAGCAGCAGACCGGAAAGAAAAGTCACGGTGAAACCAGCCAACAACCAGGGACGTAGAGGCTTCAACACCTGATTCACAGGCAACTGGCGTAGAAAAATGCCGATCAGGCGCAAATCCACAAACAGAATCAGACCGACGGAAAACGCCAGGCCCACCAGGTGTATGCCCTCAACGATAGGGTACATATAAATCGATTCGCGCAAGGCTGTACCAAGTTTGGAATCGTTAATCAGTGTGATGACTTCAGCCAGAGACATGGGGTGTTAGTTCAAAGGTGGATTCAGCAACACAGTTTGCAAAACTGATGCCAACCTGGCAGTGATTGAATTTCTGGCAATAAATACTTGTTTTGATATCGAATTGATGAAGGCTTACATAGCCTTACGTGTTGGTTATGCATCAATCCACGGCTTGGATGCAGGTAGGGCAGCAGATGCTGGTGGGACAACATCAGTGCCCGGTTCAGGCCGGGGCAAAGAAAAAACCCGGCCTGGGCCGGGTGAGAGAGCACAAAGACTGTCTATTGCTGTTGAGGGTTTATTTTCTGCCGCGGCTGGCACCCAGGCCAAAGCCGCCATTGTTCTCCGCGCAGATACGTTCATCCCTGTCCAGCAGCACTTCCTTACCGGGGTGGTTGGAACGTTCGGTTTCGAAGTGCCAGCCATTGGGCTTGTCATCGGCGGTCCAGCGACGTGCCGGGATGGTGACTTCAAAGGGGCGGGTATAGACGCTGGGGTCGGTGAAGGTGGCCACGTAGTTATAGCGCTTGTTGCTGTTATCGAAGATATAGCGCTCCTGGATTTTGCCGTTTTCGCTGATAAATTCGCCAGAGCGGCCAAACAAGGCCTTGCCGTTGTGGTTGCCTACATCAACCACCAGAGTGTTGCCTTCCCAGTGGCCGCGCGAATCGCCATTCCACAATTTAATGTTCTCGGCCAGGTGCGGCTTGCCATCCAGATGGATGATGCGGGTGCCGGAGTTGAAGAAGAAGACGATATAGCCCGGATACTGCGCTATTTCATAGCCATGCCAGTAGAAGGACTTGGGTATGCCGCCTGGGGCGCAACGTGCCAGTGGCTCGACAAAGCGCGGCTCGGTGGGGTTATGGAAACCCACCTGGAATTCCTTGACCTTGGCCAGCGCCCAGGGCTGGAAGGGTACTTCGCCACTAACCGGGTCGCTGACACGGCTGGGGGCACGTTCTTCACGCGGCCCCAGCGGACGGCGTGGCGGAGCCGGGTCGTTGGGAATGCCGCCTTGCGGGTCGGTAAAGTTGTTGTGATTGGCGATGGTGTTGGACCAATGGCCGGAGACATCGGGCTGGCCATCGGCCGTGCGTTTACCTGTCCATTTGCCGGAGGCAATGGCCGGGAAAGCGCGCTCATTGGCAATGCCACCGCCTGCGGGTGCTTGCGCTGCAGGGGCTGGGGTGGCGGCTGGTGCGGCAGGTTTTACAGGGTCTGCCGCCTGGCTGGTCAGAGAGAACAGCGCTGCCATAACGGCCAGCACGCCTATCCCCAGCGGTGTGTATTTGTGTGTATCCATCTAGACCTCGGTATCAGAGTTGGGGTTGTCAGCGCTGGCCTTATTGGCTGTCAGGCTTGGGCGGATAGTGTTGGTCGTATTCCAGCGTGTAGCGATAGTCTTCTATTAGCTGGAAGTTCTTTTCCCTATGGCGGTGCAGGATGACCTCCAGATTCCAGGGGCGGCTATATACCTGCGGGTCTTCTATGGTCGCCTTGTAGGCAATGGTGTTGCTGTCGATATAGGCCCAGCGCTCGACTACATGTAGCTGGTCGCTGTGATAATTGCCTGCGCGGTCCAGCCAGGTGCGGTCATTGAAGTTGGTGACATCAACCACCAGGGTATCGCCTTCCCATTTGCCGCGTGAATCGCCCAGCCAGTAGTCCGGCGCGTCTTCCTGATGCAGGCTGCCATTGGTGTAGATGGTGCGTACTGAGTGACCAAACTGGAACACCTGTTTGATGTCATTGGCGCGCTGGAAAATCTGGAAAGGCTCGGGGTAATAATTGCCGCGCGGAATGCCCAGCGTCCAGCCCTTGATGCGTGGGTCATCAGTTTCGCGGTGAGCAAAGTTTTCCTTTTTCTGCGCCAGTGCCTTGGGCAGGTAGGGAATGGTTCCGCCTTCTACCACGCCCGCGCCTGGGGGCGCATCCACGCGGTTGGAATGAGGTTCCAGATCATAATCGGCCGCGCTGGTGGTCTGCCAAATGCCGGAGAAATCCGGCTTGCCATTGGCCAGGCGCGGCAGTTTCTCGGCGGCTTCTGAAAGCAGGCTGAACGAGAACAGCGCAGCAATCGCGGCCAGCCCAATCAGCTTGGTCGATAGCGCCAGAAAATCGCTGGGCAATGCGTGTTTAAGTGATGTTTGCAAAGTAGGCTTCCTTCAAGCGACAACTAGTTGGAGGAGGGGGTTGCAGGCGCAGTGGTTGCGGGTGGCGCATCCTGTGCCCCGCCAGTCTGGAAGCTGCGACCATCGGCGAGTATGGTGGTGACGGCGTAACCGTATTCCTTGCCACTCTTGGACTTGAAACCATTGATGGTGATTTCGGTGCCTGGCGGCAGGGTTTTCTTGGTCAGGCCTTTTTCCTTGAGGCTGAAAGGTGCGCCAAATTCAAAGCCCCAGTTGGTCTTGCTGCCGTCGGCATTGGCCACATCCAGATAAAGCCAGCTATGCGGGTTGACCAGCTCCAGCTTGGTGACCGTGCCCTTGATGGTAATCGGCTGCTTGGCATCGAATTCAGCCGAGAAAGCGTGATGAGCATTGGCGGGGATAGTGGCAGATAGCAGCACCAGGCTGCTGCCTAGCAATAGCAAGCCGCTATGCTTGATTTTGTTTGGTAGGTTCTTGAGTAATGACATGGTGTATTCCGTGTTAAGTCTATAAGGTCTATACGGCTGCTTATTCAGGCTTTTTGGCAGGTGGCGGTGCCAGCTTGAGCAACTGGCCGCCTTCGGCTTCATAGTTTTCTACGCCAGTGGCACCCGCGACTTTGTAGCCGTGTTCAGCAAGGAAATCCGCAGCGCGGCCTGCACGGCCTGCGTGGTTGGAAACCGTGATCAGGGTTCTATCCTTGGGGATGTAAGCCCAATTCTTTTCCAGATCCTTGAGTTGTATGCTGAAGTAAACCGGGAACTGGCCCTTGGCCTGCAGTTCATCTGGCCTGCGCACATCTATCAGCAATACCTGATCAGGCTTGCTGAGCCAGCTGTCGGTTTCAGCCTTGGTCAGCACATGGGCCTTGAAAGCCGGGGCCTTGTTGGCAGGCGCAGGGGCATCCTCGGCCCAGGCTGGGGCAAAGTTGAGGGCCAGGCTGAGGCCCAAGGCCAATGGAACGGCTAATTTAAGGTCAGGAGTAAAGCGCAATGTGCTCATGGTGTTTCCTTCCAATGGTTTTGATTTCTGATGGTGTTAGTTTTGCAAAAGCCATGCCAGTCGGGCATTGCAGCCCGGCTGGCTTAACTGGCTGATGGCTATGGGGTTTTTTATTGGCCGCTGACAGTGCATACGGAATCACCATCAGCGGCTGTTGCCTTGGCAGCAAATGCTGGCGCGGTATTGCTGGGGGGCGGTCAGCAGCACTTGCCTTGGCTTTTAGTCTTAGAACAGCTTGGTGCTCAATACCACGCCTATCCATCTTGGCAGGCTGGCGGTGTAGCTATCCCAACCTTTGATGTTGTATTTCTCATTCAAGGCGTTCTTGGCGATAAAGTTGATATCAAACAAACCATCCCTGCGGCCAAAGCCTATGCCCACATCCAGCAGGCCATAGGCATCCACTTCGTTATAAATCGAAGGGCTGGTCTGGTAGCTGCTGGTAAAGCGGTAATTGGCGGTGGTGTGGAAGATGTATTTGCCAAATACGGGTTTGTTGTAATCCGCACTGAGGTTGGCAGTGTATTTAGGGGCGTTATCCAGCGTGTCGCCCTTGGCGTTGTAGTAGGCAGCAGGGTGGGTGGCAGGGTTGACCTCTGATGGCCGTGCCAGATAGGCATCCTTGGAGTAGCGCGCATCGTTGTAGGCAGCCGCCAGGCGCAAGGAGAGATATTCAATGCCGCGGTATGCCGCATCAATTTCCAGCCCCTTGACCCGTATGCCAGGCAAGTTACCTACCAGGCTTTGGAACGCCAGGTTCTCGTCATAGGACAAATTAGGGCGCGCATTGATGTTGGCTGCTGTGGTGACAGGGTCTATCAAGTTCACCGTGGTCTGGAAGTCCTTGATGTTATTCACGAAGGCATTGGCGTTAATGGCCAGCGTATCGTCAAGGAAGGAGGTCCTCACGCCTACTTCATAGCCAGTGGTGCGCTCTTTCTTCACCAGGCTGGAAACGCCACGTGAATCAAGCTGGGCAATCCCGGCTTTTTCGCCATATTGCAGCACGCCATAGACCGTCAGGTTTTCGTTGAAACGATTCTTCAGGCTGATATTGGCGGTGTTGAGATCGCCTTTCCAGGCGCGGTCTGCATCCTTGACGTTATACAGGCTGGAGGTTCCCAGCGTGCTGTTGCGTAACAAAGCAACTTGACGGATATAACCTTGATTGGTGCCGCCTATCGATGCCCAGGTTGCGGTGCTGCCAAAGTATCTGGCGGCCAGCCTGTTGGCAGCCGCCAAGTCTGTCGGATTGGTCGGCAGAGTCGCTGCGGTAGTGGCCGTACCAAATGCCTGTGTGAAGTCTCCACCTACACCGGGGTCTGCCAGCCAGACACCATTGGCGGTTTCACGCTTCTCGGTGGAGAAGCGATAACCAGTGGTCAGCGTCAGGGGATCAGACAAATGCCAATCTATGCTGCCGTATGCCGCCGTGCTTTCGTTTTTGACGAAGTTGTTGGTGTATTTGTAGGAAAGATTGAGCGAATCCTGCAACAAGGCCTGACCAGCACCGCCCAGGGCGGTCAAGTTGTTATAAAGCGTATCGCTGGCTTGATTGGTACCAGCATCATTGCCATAACGGGTTCTCTGCAGCGAATCGTTATCGGTGGTGATGTAGTAAATACCTGCGGTGTAGTCAAATTTGCGCTGACTATCAGGCTCTGAGGTGATGCGGAATTCCTGGCTTTTCTGGTCATAGCTGGTGATATAACCGCCGCTCTTGGTAATGTCGTAAGGCGTGCCTTCGTCATTAGCCGCGCTGAACCAATGGTTGCGATAACCAGTAATCGATTGCAGCAGATGTCCGGCTACATTCCACTCCAGATTGATAGTGGCACCCTGCGATGAAGTGATGATGCCGCCGTTGTTATCGGCAAAGGTCATGGAGCCGTAGTAGTCGGTAGCCGGGTTCCAGGTCGGGCTTCTACCAAAACGGGTGACGTAGCGGTTATAGCGGTGTCCACGCCCGAAGTCCTCAATGTGCCATCGCTGAAATAGCGTGGCTGTGGATGGCGTACCGAGCTGCCATTGACGAACTCTTCGCCCTTGGGTTGATATTCAACGCTGAGTTTGGCGGAGAAATTGTCAGTAGGCGTCAGCAGGAATTGCACACGACCGAAAGTTCTATCCACGTTCTGATACGAGGTACGGCCTTTCAGGTCAGGAAAGTCATTCTTGAACGGGCCTTCCTGCTGCTCACGCACAAAAGTACCGCGCCAGGCCAGCAGGCCATCAATCACCGGGCCACCAGCCACAGCATTGGAGCGTAGCGTGCCCCAATCACCCCATACCTGCGATACCTGGGCTTCAGGCGTGAAAGTAGGGGCCTTGGTTTTGAACGTGATGCGGCCAATATTCGAAGCCTTGCCGCCTGTGGTGCCTTGCGGGCCACGCGTCACGTCCACGGTTTCAATATCGGTGAAGATATAGCCATTTACCAGCGGCGTATAAGCAATGCTCACACCATCCAGTATCGTGCCTACGGTAGGGTCTATCTGGTCGCTGCTGCCCGTAGTGATGCCGCGCAGGGTCAGGCTGCCAGTACGTGGGTTGCCATAGTTGAAGTTGACATTACCTATGCGGGATAGCACTTCTGTGATGTTGGTGGCTTGCAGGCGTTGCAGTTCTTCACCTGTGACGGCGGACACCGAGGCCGGGGTTTCCTGTACCAGTTCCACCGCGTTCTGTTTTCTTGCGGTGACCACCACAGAGCCAAGTGCGTTGTTGCTGTCATCGGCATTTTCCGGATTAGCAGCGACCTGGGCTTGTGGTGTGGTCTGGTGTTCCGGTGCGGCGCTGTTGGGGTTGTTGCGGCTGGCCAGTTCTTGTTTCAGGCGCGCAATTTCGGCCTGCAACTCCTGCACCAGTTGCTCATCAGCGGCATAGCTGGCTTGTGATGCCAAGGCCATGATGCTGGCCAGCATCACTACCGCAGGCTTGAGCCTGAACTGCGGTTTTTCCCTGGGTATGCGCCTGTTGGTATCGGGCGCTATATTCTTTTTTTGCATGAAACTCCCCTAGCGATAGAAATAAAAAATCATTTTCTAAGCGCAAGGCGCATGCCATGGCATTGATAAAAATTGTAAAGATCGTAGCGCTATGATTCTTGGGCTTATTTACAACACCTGTTGCAAACGCCACAGCACAGCAACAGAGCTTTCCTTACAAAACTGTTGTTGAGTAAATGCAGAGAAATCCATATTTCAAACAGTGCTGCCTGAAACAAAACAGTCATAAAAGCCGCTTGTCTGCTTAAGTTGATAGGCATAAGCCGTCATTTGCAGCAATGCAAAAGGCCTGGCAAGAGCCGCTCAAAAAAGTTGTAAAAGAGAGCCACGCGAGTGGCTCCCTGCCGGGTTTAGAACCTGGAGCGCAGCACTACACCCACATAGCGCCGCTGGCCCAGGCCGTCATAGCCCACCGGGGCGTTATTGCTATAGGCGTTGACGCTGGTGGTGTAGACCTTATCGAACAGGTTTTTGGCCACCAGGTTGAACTCCCAGTTGTCCTGCTTGCCGCCTATGATGCCCAGGCCGCCATCGGTGACCGAGTAGCCGGATTGCTTGCCAAACTCTGACAGCAGGTTTTCCACATTCTGGTTAGAGCGGATGACGGTGCTGAGGAAAGCCTGTGCCTTGAAGCCACCCCAGATAGGCTGGACATAATGCACACCGAAAATCCCGGTTAGCCTGGGGGCACCCACAATCTGCTTGCCTGTGTTGTCGCACACGCTCTGGTTGGGTTGCTCTGTGGGGCAAGTGGCGGTTTCCCAATCAGAATATCTGGCGCGGTTGTAAGCAGCACCAAAGTTGAAGCTCAGCCTGTCGCTGGCGCGGTAGCCGCCTTCCAGTTCAATCCCGGTGGCGGTAATTTCCGGGATATTGCCCAGGCGTGAGCGATAGCCGGTATCGGTGCTGGCATCCACCACATTGGTGGTGGCCTGATAGCCTTTGACGCGGGTGTGATAGAGGTTGACGTTAAGCAACAGGCTACGCTCAAGGAACAAGCCCTTGAAGCCCAGCTCGAAATCCAGCGATTTTTCCGGGTCTACATTATCGCTGCGGCCAGTGCTGCTGTTGAACGACACCGCGCCGGATTTCTCGCCGCCTGCAGCCGAGGCATACAGCAACACATCATCATTGAGCTTGTAATTGGGGCTGAGCAGCAAGAGATGGAGTTATCGCGGATTTCCTCGCCCTTTTGCAGCCCATAGACATTGTTAACCCGGCCATCGCGTATGGCAGTTGCGGCGTTGTTCTCGGCCAGGCTGCCTTCGGTGAAGGCAGCATTGTTGCCTGTGCTCCATTTTTCTACCGAGTTGTTTTTCACCTCATAGGTGTTGCGCAAGCCTGTGGTGAGGGTGGCTTTCTCGGTCAAATGCCAGTTGATCTGGCCAAAAGCGGCATAGCTGTCGGTTTCGGGGCGGAAGCGCGTGTTGACGCGCAGATTGTTGAGCGATTGCCGCAGCAGCGAGCGGCCTATGGCGCTGCTGGTGAGGGTGTTGTATTGGCCACCCGTGGCATAGAAAGCCCCAGCATCATCGCCAAAGCCGTTGCGGCTGGTCTGCACGGTTTCGCTGTGCAGGTAGAACAAGCCCAGCTGGTAGTCCAGCAGCTTGCCTATATCCGAGGTCAGGCGGAACTCCTGCGAGTACTGCTTGTGATCGACCAGGGTGCCAGTGGTGGCAATGTCAAAGCGGGTCTGTTCGCTGTCATTGACCGCGTCAAAGCCATAGCCACGATAGGCGCTGATCGAGGTGAGCGTATGGCTGCCCAGCTGCCAGTCCAGCTTGGCGGAGATGCCATAGTTGTTGGTCTTGAGCGGCTCGCCCTGACCAATATCTATCTTGTCCTTGGAGCCTATGATGGGGCGGTAGCCACCAAAATAGCTGCGCGCCAGCCGGGCGCTATAGGTGTTGCCCCGCGGCGAGCCATCGGCAAAGGTGCTGGGGTCGTACTGAAACGGCTTGGTATTGCTGTATTCCGACGATTCGGAGTAATCCAGCGCCACGCGCGCAGAGAAGGTTTCGCTGGGGGTGAGCAGCAATTGAATCTTGCCGCCATAGCGGTTGCGCTCATGAAAGCGTCGGTCGGCAATTGAGCCTTCCAGCGTATTGTTGACGTTCTCAATATCACCTTGCTGCTTATCGACAAAGAAAGAGGCGCGATAGGCCAGCACGTTATCAACGATGGCATCGGTGAGTGAGCCGCGTGCGCGCAGGGCACCGGGGAAATCACTGCCATTCTGGTTGGCACCCACTTCGGTTTCGAAGTAGGTCTGGCGCGTGAAGCTGGGGGCCTTGCTTACATAGTTGATGGCACCCATGGTGGTGTTCTTGCCCAGCAGCGTGCCTTGCGGCCCGCGCAATACTTCCACTCGGTCCAGGTCGGTAAAGTCCTGGTAAGTCATGCCGGGCAGGCTGAGATAAACGTCATCGACAATGGTGCCCACCGCTGCTTCCAACGATTCATCCCCTGTGGATTTACCTATGCCACGGATAGAAATGCCAGAGCGGCGGGCATTAGGGGTGGTGGCGGTGAGGCCGGGCGTAACGCGCGTGAGGTCATCCACGGTAAAAATGCGCTCACGGTCGAGCTTTTGCGCCCCTATCACTGAAACCGGGATAGGCACATCCTGGGCAATTTCCTCGCGATTACGCGAGGTGACAATCACCGCACCCAGCGCGGCTGCATTATCGCTGCCGCGCGTGGTTCAGTCGTGCTTGCAGCGTTGGCTACAGGCTGATTGGTTACTGATGCGTTAGCTTCAGCCGAGTTAGCTTTAGCCGAGTTAACTTCAGATTGTTTTGCTTCTGCTGGGCTGGCCTGGCCCTGCTGGTAGCGGCGCTTCAAGGCTTCGATTTCTTCTGTCAGCCTGGCGTTTTCTTGTTGCAGGCGCAGCACATCGTCATCTGCGGCCAGGCTCAGCATGGGGCTGGAGAAAGCCAGCCCCAGGCCAGCCAGCAGTGATGCGTGTAGCAAGCGCTGTCTGAAGCGCCCAGCGTGGGGAAGCCGGGAGAGTACCGGGGGGGTGATATGCATAAGGGTTCCCTGAATGAATGATGAGGTCAGGCCCGGCCATATTGGCCAAGCCAGCAGCTAAAAGCGCAACATGCGTGCCAGCCGGGCTACTTGCCTGGTCTGGCCTTGGCAGACGCCACGGTTTACATTCCCTTAGACATTGCTAGTACTGGTTTTGACCAAATTTCACCGCGTGATCAAGCACGCGCTTGCACTGTTTATTTCTGTTGGGGACGATTCATTAAGGTGATATTTTTTGATGGATATGCAGCAGAGAGTGTTGAAATTTACACTTT
The DNA here is from genome assembly GCF_000617925.1 of Methylobacillus glycogenes JCM 2850. Classification (GTDB taxonomy): domain Bacteria; phylum Pseudomonadota; class Gammaproteobacteria; order Burkholderiales; family Methylophilaceae; genus Methylobacillus; species Methylobacillus glycogenes. Next base: position 32,798 of record NZ_BAMT01000015.1, on the reverse strand, counting down.
TTAAGCGTTGATTTTTTATTAAAATTTTTAGTGCTTAATTTTGCTATGAATATGTTGGATACGCAGCATCTCTTGTTGTACTGCTGCATTTAAAGCATGGGGTGTTGCTGTGTTTGAATATATTTAATTATGGAGTTTACATTGATAATTTTTGATTAACATCAATTTAATCAATCATATATTTTATATGGTGGCATTTTTTATAAGAGTAAATTCTCTAAATAATTTAAAACATTTTCCTGGCATGTATTCTGCTGAGTAATGATCTGGTTCATTTAAAAGGGCAGAATAATCATGTGCTATGCAAAACTGGAAGTTTTTGAAAGCAGAATAAAAAATCATCTGCCTGGGCAGAAAAATTCTGCACTCAATCAATCAGGCAATATCGTCAAAATTTCCCCAGTCAAAGCCACGAAAATTGCCCGTATATTGTTGCCGACGCTGCTGCTGGCCGCCATACTGGTTTCGCATGATCTCTCTGCGGCAGAAGCCCGTGATCAGCGTGATCAGACACTGCCGCAAGTCACTGTCACGCCAGCTATACCGGGTGTGGTGGCCGAGGGTACGCCCATTACTTTTATCAAGGACGGTTTTGACGGTACTGAAGGGCCGCTGGCCTATGAGGACGGCAGCGTGCTGTTTACCGAAACCCGTGCCAACCGCATTGTGCGCATTGCCGAAGATGGCACGGTGTCGGAGTTTCTGCAGCAGAGTAAAGGCGCCAATGGCCTAGCGCTCAATGCCCAGGGCGATATTGTCGCCGTGCAGACGCAAGAGCCGCAGATTGCCGTGATTTATCCGCCAGCGCATGCCAGGGTGCTGACCAAGGGGCCCGCAGAGCATGCCCTCAACCGCCCTAATGACCTGGTGCTGGATAAAAAAGGCGGTGTCTATTTCACAGACCCCGGCCCTGCCAACTCACCCCATCCTGCGTTTTATTACCTCAGCCCCAATGGCAAGCTGCTGACACTGGGCCACGATATTCCCCGGCCCAATGGCATACAACTCAGCCCGGATGAGCAAACCCTGTATGTGGCCAATACCTATGGGGAATATATATTGGCTTATGATGTGGCGGCGGATGGCAGTGTGGGCAAATCGCGCAATTTTGCCAAACTGACTGGCCTTAAAACCACGGAAACCGGGCAATCCAGCGGGGCCGATGGCCTGGCGGTGGATAACCTGGGCCGTTTGTACGTGGCCTCCAATGATGGGGTGCAGATATTCAGCCCCAAGGGTGAAGCCCTGGGCAGCATTGCTTTGCCCAAGCCACCGCAGAACCTGGCCTTTGCTGGCAAGGATAAGAAAACCCTGTATGTGGTGGGCCGTGGCGCGGTCTACAAAATCAGCACCTTGACTCCCGGCTTTTTAGGCCGGGCCAAATAATCCCAGCAACAGGCCAGGCCTTTAACCCCCTTGGCCCTGATAACCCCAGGAGTGAGCGATGACACGCAAGACCGCAGCAGATTTTCATCCCGAAGTGCTTAAGGCCTTTGACCAATACACCCATGGCGATATCACACGCCGTGGCTTTCTGGGCACGGTGACCAAGTTTGCCGTGGCCGGAATCACTGCCGAGGGCATACTGGCGGCGCTGACGCCGCAGTTTGCCCAGGCCGAGCAGATCACGTCGGATGACCCACGCGTGAAGGCCGAATGGGTAGAGTTTGCCTCGCCCCATGGCACAGGCAAGGTCAAAGGCTATCTGGTGCGGCCAGCCAAGGTGAGCGGCAAGCTGCCTGTGGTGCTGGTGGTGCATGAAAACCGGGGTTTGAATCCGCATATTCAGGACATTGCGCGCCGGGTGGCGCTGGATAACTTTATTGCCTTTGCGCCAGATGCACTGGCCTCACTGGGCGGTTACCCCGGCGATGAAGACAAGGCGCGTGAGTTGTTTGCCACGCTGGACCAAACCAAGATACGTGAAGATTTTGTGGCGGCGGCGCAGGCTGTGCGTGCCTTGCCTGATAGCAATGGCAAGCTGGGCGTGGTGGGCTTTTGCTATGGTGGCGGTATTGCCAATTTCCTCGCCACGCGCCTGCCAGACCTGAATGCCGCCGTGCCGTTTTATGGCGCGCACCCAGCGGCAGAAGATGTTGCCAAGATCAAGGCACCGCTTTTGATACAACTGGCAGAGAAAGACGAGCGCATTACCGCAGGCTGGCCCGCCTATGAAAGCGCGCTCAAGCAGGCGGGGGTGAGGTATCAGGCTTATATTTACCCCGGCGTGCAGCATGCCTTTAATAACGACACCACACCACGTTACGACGAAGCCGCTGCCAAACTGGCCTGGCAGCGCACCATAGATTTTTTCAATCAGTATTTACGTGCTTAATGGCGTGGTTAATTCCGTGCGCTTGATATGGCGCACTTGATGGCGTGATTGATTCAGCGTGCATGATTTAACGAGATATAGGCAGTGCTAAGCCCCAGCCTGCTGGTTCAGCAGCGCACGCAGTTGCTTGCCACACTTGAAGTAAGGCACCGCCACGCTGGGCACTTGCAGGCTTTGCCCGGTGCTGGGGTTGCGCCCGCGCCTGGGCGGCCTGATACGCACATCAAAAGAGCCAAAGCCACGTATCTCGGCTCTATCGTGGCTGGCCAGGGTCTGGCTGATGGCCTGCAAAATAATATCCACCGCCAGCTTGGTATCTTGCCGCGAGAGGTTGCTGGCATTGGCCTCTAGCTTGTCTGAAAGTTTATCTACCAGTTCTGATTTCACCATCTTGTTCTTCCCCTTATGCATGCATGTATGGGCGCAGTTTGAGCGCCTGCTTATTTTCTTGGTCTTGGCTGCAAGACGGTGAACATGATGCAAAGCGCGTGCCAAATTGGCATGTAGTATTGTACATATGAATTACACAAATAGAGTATGCAGCCAGGCCGCGCCCGGCAAAGCTTAGGCAGAATTGCTGGCCTGCAAGCGCCTGCCCGGCATGTGCACAGCAGGCAACGGCAGCGCTGCCTTACGCCCAGCAATGGTGCTCAGGCAGCAGCAAGGCAGGGTAAACGCCTGCCCAGATAAACCAAAGGCACTGCTGCTGCAGTGCCTTTGGCTGGGTTTTTAGCTTTTAATCCTGCGGTTTAAAGATATAAATGCTTACAGAGATAAGTCTAGTGCCAACACCTTAAGCAGTAGCCGCTGCCTTGGCTCTGGCCGCATGCAGCTTGCGGTAGCTATCCAGCAGGCGCTGGTGCCTATCCAGGCCTTCGAGTTGCAGGCCTATGGGGGTGAGGCCGTAGAAGCGCACTGTGCCATCGCATGAGCCTATGGCCGCATCCATTTTTTCATGGCCAAACATGCGGCGGAAGTTGGCTTCAAAGTCTGCCAGTTCCAGTTCATCATCCAACAGCACTTCCAGCACCACGTTGAGGGCCTGGTAAAACAGCCCGCGGTCTACGGTGTTGTCGTTGTACTGCAAGAAGGCACCTACCAGCTCATGCGCTTCTTCCAGCTGTTGCAGCGCCAGGTGTACCAGCAGCTTGAGCTCCAGCACGGTGAGCTGGCCCAAGTGCGTGTTGTCGTCAAAGGAAATGCCTATGAGTGTGCCTATGTCGCCGTAATCATCCAGCTCATTGCTATCCAGCCGCTCCAGCAGTGCCTCCAGGCTGGCATTGTCCAGCTGGTGCAGCTTGAGTATGTCTTCACGGAACAGCAAGGCCTTGTTGGTGTTGTCCCACACCAGATCTTCCACCGGGTAGATTTCGGAATAACCCGGCACCAGTATGCGGCAGGCCACGGCACCCAGTTGGTCGTACACAGCGCTGTAAACTTCTTTGCCCATGTCTTGCAAAATGGCCAGCAGGGTGGCGGCTTCTGTGGCATTGGCGTTTTCAGGATTAGTTTCTCCGGGATTAGTCTCCCCGGCCTGCGCCGAGAAATCCCATTCCACAAATTCATAATCCGCCTGCGCGCTGAAAAAGCGCCACGAGACTATGCCGCTGGAATCGATAAAGTGTTCCACAAAATTATTAGGCTCAGTCACCGCTTCACTGGCAAAGGTAGGCTGTGGCAGGTCGTTGAGGCCTTCAAAGCTGCGGCCCTGCAATAGCTCGGTCAGGCTGCGCTCCAGCGCTACTTCCAGCCGTGGGTGTGCGCCAAACGAGGCAAACACGCCGCCAGTGCGCGGGTTCATCAAGGTCACGCACATCACCGGGTAAGCCCCGCCCAGCGAGGCATCTTTCACCAGCACCGGAAAGCCCTGCTGTTCCAGCCCTTCTATACCCGCTACCACGCCCGGGTATTTCGCCAGCACCTCGGCAGGCACATCAGGCAAGCTGATTTCACCTTCAATAATCTCGCGCTTGACCGCACGCTCAAAAATCTCGGATAAACACTGCACCTGCGCCTCTGCCAGGGTATTACCCGCGCTCATGCCGTTGCTAACGTAAAGGTTCTCTATCAGGTTAGAGGGGAAGTAGACGGTTGCACCATCAGAGTGGCGCACATAAGGCAGGGCGCAAATGCCGCGTGCTGCATTGCCGGAGTTGGTGTCTATCAGGTGTGAGGCGCGTAGCTCGCCATCGGGGTTGTAAATATCCAGACAGTAGTCATCGAGAATTTCCTTGGGCAGCGCATCCTTGCGCCCGGGCTTAAACCAGCGCTCATTGGGGTAATGCACAAAGTCTGCATTGGCAATCTCTTCACCCCAGTAACTGCCCGCGTAAAAGTGGTTGTTGCTCAGCCGCTCAATATATTCCCCCAGCGCCGAGGCCAACGCGCTTTCCTTGGTGGCGCCTTTGCCGTTGGTGAAGCACATGGGCGAATGCGCATCGCGGATATGCAGCGACCAGACATTGGGGATGATGTTGCGCCAGGAGGCAATTTCTATCTTGATACCCAGCCCCGCCAGCAGCGCCGACATATTGGCGATGGTCTGCTCCAGCGGCAAATCCTTGCCGGGGATGAAAGTGCTGGCGTCGGTGTCCGGGTTCAGTGTCAGCAGCGCCTGCGCGTCTGCATCCAGGTTTTCTACCTCTTCAATAATAAAGTCTGGCCCGGCCTGTACTACTTTCTTAACTGTGCAGCGGTCTATGGCGCGCAGTATGCCTTCTCGGTCTTTAGCGGAAATGTCCTCGGGCAGCTCTACCTGTATCTTGAAAATCTGCTGGTAGCGGTTTTCCGGGTCCACGATGTTGTTTTGGGAGAGGCGGATGTTCTCAGTGGGGATATTGCGCGTGTTGCAGTACAGCTTGACGAAGTAGGCAGCACACAGCGCGGAGGAGGCGAGAAAGTAATCAAACGGCCCGGGCGCAGAGCCATCGCCCTTATAGCGTATGGGCTGATCGGAGATCAGCGTGAAGTCATCAAACTTGGCTTCCAGACGTAGCTTGTCGAGAAAGTTGACCTTAATTTCCATGGGGAAGTCCAGCGGGGTGTAGATGGGGAAGGGGGGTATTATCCGTCAGGGTGGGGGGTAGGGGGAATAGATTGATTGAGCTTGCTAGAGTTAATGATCTAACAAGCCGTAAGGGAAATGATGCTAAAGAAAATATTTTCGCGATTGATATCAGAATTGAGCTACCTAATGATGCGGATTTCTGAATCACTTTCTTGTATAGCGTAGCCTTCACGAATCAGGATTGGAGCAACGTAAGATGCAATTGCTGTGCGCGTGACATTTGCTTGTAGCCATGCACCAAGGCTTCCAGGTGGAGGGTTGTCAAATGAAGTGCCTACCACAACTATTTGGCCAAGATATGAGTTTCTAAGATTAGAGTATTGTTCAGCTGTAACATTGATGAAGTTTAAATTTCCAAATTCGATCCCAGTACCAACTGCAACACATCCTGTGTATTTAAAAGTGCTTCTTCCTGCCCAAGTGTCAATAGTCATAAAGTCTCCATGTTGATGTAAATAATAAGTATGTAAATTTATTTTGATTTCTCTATTATGATAGGGTCTATATTTTTTAGTAGTTTTTCAGACTCAGTTTCAACAATTTTTTCATTATTAATATATGAAGTATCAAAAATTTTTAAACGGGGGAAAGCTTTTATTCTTTCCCATGATGCCTTTTCATATGCTCCAGATTTTTTTCTTTTTGTTTTTTCTCCAAAACCTTGAGTCATTGAAAACAAATTTACATAGATTCTCGGACCAACACCAATGAAAGGTGTAAAAACTACTCTGTTATCAGAGTTTGATTTATCATCAGGTGTTCTAATAGAGTCTTTATGCATATCGATAGCTTTGCTTTTTGGGTAGGGTTCAATATAAATAACTTGAGAGATGCCTGAAGCAACTATGTGTTTTGCGCAATTGTGGCAAGGGTGGGTTGAGCAGTAAAGAACAGTACCTAATGTGCTAATCCCTCGGCGAGCACATGAAAGAATTGCATCCATCTCTGCATGCACGACTCTTCCATATTCTGTTATATCGTTTAGCCCCGAGGTCTGGATGTTTTTTTTGAGTTGTTCGGAAATTTCAGGTGGTATGTCTTTTAATATGGCATCTTCAATTAATTTTTTTTCTTTACCATTTCTGTCGATGCCCGTAGTGTAATCACGTCCGTCTTTAATATCTTCTATGCTATGGTCATAAGCATCAAATTTTGGCCAGTATGTTCCACCTCCTGGACTTGGACATTCGTTCGCACCTGTGGTTAAAATATCAGTTTTATTTGTGATAACTGCTCCAACTTGTCTAGACATGTCCGCACTTCTCGTTGCTGCAGAATATGCCATATACATGGCATGTTCCTGAAATGTTGGAGTTTTAAAGGGATGGCCAAATATTAAATCAAGAAATCTTTCTATAACATTCCAAAGTTTTGTACTGTCGCCATTCTCTGATAGAAAAAAATCAGCTCGATGAAACGCTTCACTTGTACTCTGACCATAGCCAAGTTTTTCATCTTTATCTCTTTCTATTAACTCTCTTCTTTTTGACTTGTCAGCGATAAGGCAATCATTTTTTAAATATTTCTCTCGCCTTTCTTCTGATGAGTGTAAGGCAAATAAATAAAATCCTAATCCATAAATATTTCTCAACTCTTCGATTTCTTCTGGATGTTTTAAAGAGTCAATTATATAAATTGTTTTGTTATTATTATTTCTATTTTGTTTTATTTTAACTGCGGCTAATTTTGCCAATATTGAATTGTCATTTGTTCTTTTTCTTAATTCAGATCCGGCCGACATCAGATCACTAACTCGAGTATATTGATCATCGTTGTGAGGAGGGAGTTGTACATGCTCAGTGATGATGCTGCTCAAACCAATTTTGATTGCTGTGTAACCATAATGTGGTGCAAGCTTTGTAAATGTGTCAATTACCAATTGACGATTGCACCCTATAGGCCCAATCAATCCAAAAACCATCTCTGTTTCTTTTTTTGTGTTTTGCCGAAAATTCATACTTCCCCCTCCCGGTTATAAATTTAACTCTAAGTGGTATTTCGTAATTTTTTTACGATAATAAACTGGAAATGTTGGTTTTGGGAATCAATTTATATGATGTTAGGTTGTTTTTTTATATTTGTGATGAATGTTTGGTATTGCAATCCAAGTTAAGAGTGACGAGTGAGAACATAATTTATAGACCTTGTGTCTAGTGAAGCTCTGTTCGTTTTTTTTTTAGGTTGTATGTTCTTCGGGAGGAATGTCGGTTCGTTGATTATTGTATATGCGGAAAAATCACCCACCTCTATTTATCAAGAGGGGAAATGTAAAGTTATATGCTTTGTATGATTTGTGAGTGAAATACTCACTCACAAGTCGGCACCATCAACATAAGAGGACTTTCTGTCCTTCCTTCTCAACTTACCTTCAATCTCTCATCCTGAATTTCACCAATTTTACTTGGCATACGCAAGCCCCGCTCTGTTCTTATGGGGAGATTTGGTGACGTTGTCTATCTGGTTGGAGATTGCCAGATTGATCATAGGTGTCGCACAGCACCATAACTTCCTAATCTGGTTTGTCGTGGAAATGGACCTAAATTATCATTGGTAAGCTGATATGGGTATAGATAGGTAGGAAGGTGATTCTTGAGCGGTAGGGAGAGTCTATCTAATTCATATTCATTGCCGCACATCGGGGCCACACTTAGATTTCAATGAAATCTAAGCTCTGTCGAATAACTGGATTACCTGAATTGAGATTTCAGCTTTGCTCATACCCCACAAAGCTAAACATAAGCTTATAGTCTCTTTCATCAGCCGCTCTTAGCGCTTGTATATAAATATCCCTGCGCTCGTTCATGGATTGCAGATCATAGCCGCCCGCCCAGTCTATAGCGGGGCTGCCATAAATTTTGGTGAGTATGACATCTGCCATGATGCGCGCGTGGCGGCCATTGCCATTGGGGAATGGATGTATATAAACCAGCTTGTGATGAAACCTTGCTGCAATCTCCAGCGGGGGAAAGGTTTCATGTTCTATCCAATATTGCGTGTCACCCAATAAATGGTGTAATTCCACCGCAATTTTTACTGGGTCAATGCCTATACTCTTTTCTGTCTTGCGGAAGGTGCCAGCCCAGCGCCAGACATCGCCAAACAGCCTCTTGTGCAGGGTTCTTACAAAGTCCTCAGTTAAAATATCTGTGCGCTTTGTTCTTTGCAGCCATTGCAGCCCAGCTTGAATATTGGCTTGCTCTAAATGATCCAATTCTCCGCGTTTTGTGACATGCGCAAACTTAAGCCCGGCCAGTTCATCGGGGTCTAAAGGGGTGGCGCCTTGTGGATGGTCATTGTTTAGAGCCATGTCATCTAGAGCTATGTCACCCTGCGCCATGATTACTTATCCCAAAAGTCGGCAGGCATCTTTTCTAGCAGTTCTTTCTTCAAACGGCTGATTTCATCTGTCATTTGCCCTCTTGTTAACATCTGCATTTCCAACGCCATATGGTTGCTTGCGCTTCTCACCAGGTCAGTTGCTTTTTCTACTGCCTGCTGGTGTATCAGGGTTTCTATATCGCGGTTGGGGATAATGGCGTAGACAAACTGACAGTTCATGGCCGCGGCCATCTCTTGCATGGTCTTGAGTGTTAGCGCGCCTGCGATTTCACCTTTTTCTGCCTGAGAAACACGAGCGCGCGTGACCTTTAAGCGCCGTGCCAGTTGTGCCCCGGACATATTGAGTGATTTGCGCACTGTGCAAATCCAGCCTTCCGGCGGGCGGGTAACAGGGGATATATGCTTGGCGGCAGCATTAACAATGTCCTGATATTGCTTCAGTACAATTTTTTTAATCATGTTTGTATACTTTTAGGTAAACATTTAAAGGTTAAAAGTAAACCTTAAGGTATACATATTGATTAGTTATGTCAATGTATAAGTATACATTGTGATGAGTATTGTCAACCTTTATGTTGACATGTGACTGGCGTGGCCTGTGCTGTGCTGTGGATGTGCTTTAGCCTGACTCGCTAAGCGGCAAGCTAAACACAAGCGTACTCCCTATGCCCACCTCACTGCTCACCGTCAGGCTGCCATCATGGCTTTCTGCAATCTTTCTTGAAACATGCAAGCCCAGCCCCGTGCCCTGTATCTGCTTGTTATCGCTACCGCGGAAGTATTTTTCAAATATCTTCTCTAGCTGATCTGCCGCTATGCCACTGCCTGCATCGCGCACCTGTATCTGCGCCTGACCTTTCACCTCACTTAGCGCTATTTCCAGCGCCGTGCCCATAGTCGAATATTTGATGGCGTTGTCTATCAGGTTGGAGATCACCAGGTTGATCATATAGGGGTCGCACAACACCATCACGGCGTTATCTGGCAGGTCTAGATTTATGCTGTGGTTGGTGAGGCTGCGGTAGTGCTCGGCGTTGGCGAGGATTAGCTGGCGTAGGTCTATCAGCTCTAGCGTGATGGCGTCTGGCACGTTCACCAGTTCCAGCTTGTCCATATTGAGGAAGTTATCAATCATGCGGCTCATGCGCAGGGTGGCGCGGCGGATTTTGCTCATGGCGTTGAGGGTGGTGCTGGCGTTTTCACTCTCAGCTAGTTTTTCTGCTGCTTGCTCACTCCTGGCTGCTTGCTCAGCTTCTAGCTCATGGCTCAGTGCCAGCCGTTGCGCGGTGGCATCAATAATCGCCAGTGGGGTGCGGAATTCGTGTGAGGCCATGGCAAAAAACTGGCGCTGGGCGGCCATGAGTTCACGTTTGCGCGTGAGTGCGCCTTGTAGCTGGTGGTGCAGGGTTTCGCGTTCGGCTATTTCCAGCTTTAGCCTGTGATTGCTTTGCTCCAGTTGCTGGGTACGTTCGCTCACGCGTTGGTCCAGTATGCGCTCGCTTTCTTGTGAGTTTCTCAGCGCCAGGTCTTTGGCCAGCAGTTTTTTCTCGGCCTCGTTTTTGGCAAATTTCACCATGCCCAGCGTCACCAGCACCAGGGAGATCAAGGGCCAGAGTATGAGGTTATCCATGATGGTGATAGAGGGTGCCCAGGGCACGCCCAGGTTTTTCAGAATGGCGGGCAGTATGGGCATGCCGTTGACCCAGAGTGAGGCAATAAACAGCACATTGCCGTATCTGCGGTCACGCAGTATGCGGATGCTGATGCCCAGCAACAGCAGCATGCCGCCTAGGTAAAGCAGATTGACCCAGGTGGCGGGGTAGGGCATCAAACGCGTAACCACGGCCAAAAACAGCACAATGTTGATGCTGGCCAAAACATGAATCACGCGCAGGGTGCGCGGGTAATAGCTTTTAAGGTCAAACAGCGCGGCGTAAAACCACAGCGCGGTGGCGGTGTATAAGAAGTTGAGGGATTTCTGAATGGCATCTGCCAGCAGCGGCTCCATAGGCCACATGATTTGCGCGGTGCCAGCAAAATAGGCTTGTACGCTGCACACCACGCATTGATAAAACGCATACCAAAAGAATATCTGATGGCGCAGCCACACCCAGAGAATGATGCAAACATGGCCAGGAATAGCCTGATGCCGTAATACGCGCCTATCAGAGAATCCGGGCGGCTATGCTGCGCAATGAACGCGCCGGGCTGCCACAGCGTGGCGTGGAAGTTGATCACGCCTGTGGATTTAACCCGCACGTAAAACGTGTGCGGCTGGTCATCCAGCAGCGGATGCAGCGGAAACACAAAATTGCGATGGGTGATGGGCCGCGCACTGGCGGGCTGGTGATCGCCCAGCCTTTGCAACTGGTATTGCTCTACACCTGTGGGCACGTAAAGCTGTATGTCATCGAGTATGGCGGGGGAAATTTCTAGCCAGTAGGGCGCAATGCCATGGCTGGGGAAGGCCAGCGTGAACTTCATCCAGATGGCATCTGCGGTATAACCCGCCACCCAGTTGGGCGGCATGGCCGTGAACTGCCCGGCCTTGTCCTTACGGATTATTTCATCCAGATCATCATCGCCTGTGGCATCACGCAGATAGCTGACGGCTTGCAGTTTTTCCAGCTCTAGCCCGGTGGTCAGTGGCTCATTGACCTGCAAGGCAGGCACGGACAGGCGCTGAACTGATAACGCTTGCACTGGCAACGTTTCAGCTGGCGAGGCATAGACTAGAGACGACAGCGTGCTGGTCAATAGTACAAGGACTGCAAGCAGGCAATAGTGAGAAAAGCCTGTAAAAAAGCCTGAGCGATGTGGGCGCAATGGATTAGAATCCAGGGGTTAAGGTGTTTTGATGACAAGTATTTAGATTTTGCCGGATTTTATACTCAATTGAATAGCGCCACCCATCTCAATGTAATCATTGTCGAGGATGACCTCGACCTCAGGGAAGAGACCGTGCTGGGTCTGCGCTCGCTGGGCATTGCCGCCACAGGCGTGGGCGATGCCGCCGGGCTGTACCGCGAGATGGTGCTGCAAAAGTTTGATGTAGTGATTCTGGACGTGGGCCTGCCGGGGGAAGATGGCTTCTCTGTGCTCAGGCATCTGCGTCAGTCCAGCAAGATGGGCATCGTGATGCTCTCCGCACGTGGCACGCTGGAAGACCGCGTGCAGGGCCTGAATGATGGCGCGGATGCTTATATGGTCAAGCCTGTGGACCTGAAAGAGCTGGTATCGGTGCTGGGCTCTTTATCACGCCGGCTTGAGCAGCCCGGGGGTGAGGGCGTGGCAGCCGCCGCAGCGCAACCTGCCGCACAGGCCAGCGCAGATAAGCTCTCATGGCGCTTGAACAAATCATTCTGGACTCTGGAATCACCGCAGAACATCACCATACCGCTCACGCCCAAGGAATACACTTTTCTCAACCGCCTGGTAGAACGCTGCGGCGAGCCTGTGCCGCGTGCGCATATCATTCACGCCTTTGGTGGTGATATTAATGACTTTGATTTTCACCGCGTTGAAGTCATTATCTCGCGCCTGCGGCGCAAGGCGCTGGCCACCACGGGTACGCCCTTGCCTATCAAGCCATTCCCGGCTTTGGTTTTACCTTCACGGGCGCTTGCGTCATTACCTGAGTTTTTCTTTTCTGCTCAGCCGTGTTTTTCAGACTTCCATTTCACAAGCAATTTCGGCCATCTCCCTGACAGCAAGCTGAATTGCTGCCTTGTCTGCTTAGTCCGTCTGGCCTAATTGACCACCCTGCCTCACCAAGCCTCTCACACTACCAAAAAACCTGCGCCCAGCCGCGCAATGCAGTGGTGACAAGTCTTTATTAAATCTACGCGGGTTTTTCACTGTAGCCAGGCTGTGAGTCTGTGTGAGTCAAATGTGCATTTTGCTGAGTTACTGTTAGTGAACCCTACTCTGATTGTGGCTACATTCCACAGCCTATAAATCCGTGCCGCGCCTGTATTGGCGGTCAACGGAACTTCAAGGCGCGTAGTCAGGGGAACACAAGGGATGAGTATCTGGGGAACGCTGGCGTTTTACGCCAAGCAGGGCTTTGCTGGTTTGCGTGTGGCGGTTTCAGGCGCACATAACACTCAAGCGGTAACAGCTAACGTGCAGTCTGTAAAAGCTGTCGCACAAGCCGGGCATCAAGGTTTCGGCCAGTCAACAGCAGAAAACAACAGCTTGAACTGGGCAGCCATCAGCCTGCTGGCACTGCTGGGCATGCTGGCCGCCGCGCCTGCACAGGCTGCGGTAGATGTGCTGATTTCCAACCTCAGTGATACACCAGACCCGGCCCCGCGTGGTGGCGATGTGATTTACACCATCGTCGTCGCCAATAACGGCAACGACCTGGCCAGCAATGTCACCGTCACCGTGCCGCTGCCCGCCACCACCACCTATCAGGACGCCAGCATCGTCGGCGGCACCTGCCCGGCGGCAGGCAGTGTGGCCCCGGGGGGCACTGTGGTCTGTAGCCTCTCGGCCAATCTGGCTGGGGGTGATTCGCGCAATATGAGCTTGCGCCTGCGCACCACGGCCGCCACCGCCAGCACCATCAATATCGCCGCCACTGCGGCTACCAGCAGTGTGGAATCCAACAGCGGCAACAACACCGCCACACAAAACACCACCATCAACAACGGTGCCGATCTTGAACTCAGCAGCGTAGTCGGCAGCCCAGACCCGGTCACAGGCGGCGGCAATATCAGCTGGAGCATGGGGGGCCAAAACCTGGGGCCAGATGCGGCCAGCACCCCGCGTGTCACCCTCACGCTGCCAGCCTCGCTAAGCTTTGTCTCCACTGGCAGTGGTGGCGCGGGCTTTAGCTGTAGCGCCAGCGGCCAGCAAGTCACCTGTACCCGCAGCACCCCTTTGGCGCTGAATGAAAGTTTCAGCGGCCTCAATATTGTCACGCGCGTCAATGACGTCAGCAGCGGCACGGCCACCATTGCGCCACAACTCAGCTCTGCCGTGGCTGACCCATTCAGCAGCAACAATGTGCGCTCTGCCAGTGTGCAGGTGAATGCCGGGGCAGACCTCACCATCAGCCAGGCCGCGCCCAGCCCATCACCCGCCAACCCTGGCAACCCGGTGACCTTTACCGTATTGCCCAGCAACCAGGGCCCCAGCAGTGCTACCAATGGCGTGACGGTGACCTACAACCTGCCTGCAGGCTTTGTGTATAACTCCAGCGCCTCAAGCAGCGGTAGCTGGGCCTGTACGCCTTCTGGCCAGGTGGTTACCTGCCAGCACCCTACAACGTTTGCCGCGGGTGCCAGCGACCAGATTCAGATTGTGGCCACTGCCCCTGCGGTAACCCAGCTGGAAACCTATAACAACATCAGCGCGGTGATTGCGCACAACCCCGGCAACCCGGCTGACCCTATCCCGAGCAACAACAGCGCCAGCGTCAACCTCAACGTCATGCCCGCAGGTGCAGGCCTCACCGTAGCCAAATCGCGCAGCCCCAACCCGGTGGCGGCAGGGCAGGACGTAGTCAACACCATTACCGTGGCCAACCAGGGCTCCAGCGCCGCCCCGGCCAACAGCATTTCGGTGGTGGATACCATACAACTGGCCGATGAAACCTTTGTCAGCTACAGCGGCACGGGCTGGGTATGTACCCCCGCAGGCAGTGGCGGCGGCAATACGCTGGATGCTGGCGCTAATGCAGCCACATGTAGATACACCGCAGCATTGCCCGCAGGGCAAACAGCCCCGGCACTGCGCATTATCACGCGCGTAGCGAGTAGCCATGCGGGTGGCGTGGCAGTAAATAACGCCAATATCAGCTGCGTCAGCCCAGGCTCTGGCCAGCCAGTGCCAGATTGCTGGTACCCCGCAGGTCAAAGCGTCAACGCCAATGTCAGCGTTTCGCAAACGGCCAACTCCATCAATCTGGCCATGGCAAAATCCGTGACCACGCCTAATGGTGACACCAGCCTGGATGCTAGTGAAACCGTCATGACCTACACGCTGACGGTGAGCAATTTAGGCGCGGTGGATGCGCAGAATATTGTGGTGCGCGACCCTATCCCCGGTCACCGCAGTGATACGCCAAACGTGGCAGCAGCCACCACCTACGCCACCGCTTCTAGCGCCACATTCAGCTGCGCCATGGATAACGCCGCGCTGGTGTGTACGCAGACAGGTGGCGTGCTGGCCGTGGGCCAAAGCGTGACCTTCACCGTACCAGTCGAGCGCAACCTCACTGGCGGCAGTTTCACCAACACCGCTTCTGTCTCTTCCACCACCCAGGGCGATACCGATACCAGCAACAACAGCGCTTCTGTGCCTGTGGTCATCGTGCCGATTACCGATGTGGAAATGGTTTCCAAGATTGTTACCCCGGCCACGGCGCAGGCGGGCACCAATGTCACCTATGTGCTGACCTTCCGTAACAACGGGCCATCACCCGCGCAAAACGTGCAGGTGCGTGACCAGTTTGTGCTGGCCGCCACAGACCCAGGCTTTACCGTGATTTCTGTCAATGCTGCCAACTGGACATCAGGCGCGCCCACTTGCAGCGGCTTGGAAGCTGGCCGTAGCTATGGCCCAGGCAGCAACCCCTTGCTTAACTGCCAGGGTGGCAATCTGGCTAGTGGCGAGCAGCGCACGATCACAATAGTGCTGCGCCCCAACTGGAAGAGCGGTCAGGCCAGCGGCACTTCATGGAGCATCAACAACACCGCGCGCATAGACACCTCGACCGCAGAAAATGCCGACACCACCAACGGTGCCAATAACAGCAAATCTGCCGTGCTGCTGGTGGAAGCCGCTGACATCGACCTCTTGGTCAACAATATCGATAACGTAGACCCGCTGGGTTATGACCCCAGCAACAACGGCGATAACCCGCAGAATGATGTGATTTACACCATCAATCTGGTGAATAACGGCCCCTCGCAGGCCACAGGGGTGCGCTTTACCTACCGCATTACACCACCCAATAGCAAAACCCTGCGCTTTCTGGGTGATAGCGCCAGCATGGGCCCGCCTGCAGGCAGTATTTGTAACAACATAGGCAGCGAAGTCACCGGGCCAGCCAGCCTGCTGGTGACTTGTACCTACACTGGTGCACAGGCCAGCATGGAAAACGCCGAGGTGCGCAATCGTTATCTCTCGGTGCGCCTGAAGTCTGAGCCTGCCGTGGGTGGCGATGTGTATAACAGCGTGGCCGAAGTTTTTGCCAACGAGAATGACCGCAATCTGGGCAATAACACCGAAGGTGAAGCCACCACCGTGCGCTCTGATATCTCGCCTAACAACCTGTCATTGAGCGGCCGCGTGTTTGTGGACGTCAACGACAACGGCCAGATTGATAGCGGTGAAGTAGGTATCTCCGGCGTGACCGTCACCTTGTCTGGCACTACCGCCACAGGCGGCGATGTCTGCCTGATAGCGCAATGTGTGGTGCAGACCGGGGCCGATGGTCGCTACAGCTTTACTGGCCTGCCGCCTTCCAATGGCAGCGGCTACACCATAGTTGAAACCCAACCCGCAGGTTATACCAACGGCAAAAACCAGGTGGGCAGCCAGGTGCGCAGGGCGGCAACCCGCCACGTACCGTGCTGCCAGCCGGGTCTGACACCTTTGTTGTTGTATTGAACAACTCTGGCACCGATTACAACTTTGGTGAACTGGCCGCCGCCATTGGCAGCGCCAGCATCAGCGGCCATGTCTGGCTGGATGGTGACCACGACCGCATTTACAACAGCAGCAGCCCCGCCGCTGAAGACAGGCCGCAAGCCGATTGGCTGGTGGAACTGTGGCGGAATGGCAGCCTGGTCACCAGCATGACCACCGCCGCCAATGGTGCTTACAGCTTTACCAATCTGCCGCCGGGTTCTGGCTATCAGGTCAAGTTTATTCACCCCACTACAGGCACGCTGTACGGCCATGCCCGCCCTAACGAGCAGGGTTTGGGTTATGACAATGGTCAGGTGCACCCGATCAGCAACTACGGGCGCATCCAACCTTGATGGCAGCCTGAGTGGCATTACCCTCAACAATGGTGACAACATTCTCGGCCACAGCTTGCCGCTGGACCCGGCCGGGGTGGTGTATGACGCGGTGACGCGCCAGCCTGTATCCGGTGCTGTAGTCAGAATCAGCGGCCCGGCTGGCTTTACCCCGGCGCTGCATCTGGTGGGTGGTCAGGACAGGCACACCACGGCTGGGGATGGTGGCTATCAGTTCCTGCTTAATCAAAACGCGCCTGCTGGTGTGTACACGCTGAGCATAGATAGCTACCCCGCCAATTATCTGCCGCAACCTTCGGCCATGTTGCCCGTGTGTCAGGCCACCTTGCAGGTGACCGCCACGCCAGACCCGGCCATGGTGCAGCAAAACGCCACAGCCCCTGCGGTAGGTGCAGGCCCTGTGGATGCCAGCACCTGCGCCAGCAGCAGTGCAGATGGCTCATTTGCCAACAACAGCACTGGCCTGGCCGCAGCCGCCACACGCCACTACTTCAACTTTAACCTGCAGCCTGGCGTATCGGCCAATCTGGTGAACAACCATATTCCGCTAGACCCCATGCTGGGCGGCATTATCACCGTCACCAAGGTGACGCCGCTGGTGAATGTAGTGCGTGGTGACCTGGTGCCTTACACCATTACCGCCAGCAGCTCGGTGGCGATCAACAACATAGACGTCACCGACCGCCTGCCGCCTGGCTTCAAGTACCGCAGTGGTTCTGCCTCTATCAATGGCGTGCGCATAGAACCTGAAGTCAATGGTCGTGACCTGAGCTGGAAAAACCAGAGCTTCACCGCAGGTGAGCGCAAGACTTACAAGCTGATTCTGGTGGTGGGTACTGGCGTAGGCGAGGGCGAGTACATCAACCAGGCCTGGGCGCAGAACGCATTGGTCAACACCCTGGTTTCCAATATCGCTCCGCCCCGGTGAAAGTCACCCCAGACCCTACCTTTGACTGCTCGGACATCATAGGCAAGGTGTTTGATGACAAGAACGCAAACGGCTATCAGGACCAGGGCGAACCCGGCATTGCCAATGTACGCGTGGTAACCGCGCGTGGCCTGCTGGTGACTACCGATGCCGAAGGCCGCTTCCATGTCACTTGTGCCGATATTCCGCAGATGGACAGAGGCAGCAACTTTGTCATGAAGCTGGATGAGCGCACCCTGCCATCCGGTTACCGCGTGACCACGGAAAACCCCCGTGATGTGCGCGTAACCCGAGGCAAGATGGTCAAGCTCAACTTCGGCGCCACCGTACACCGCGTGGTGCGTGTGGATATCAATGACGCCGCTTTCCTGCCTGCGGGGCTGGAATTGCAGCCGCAATGGCAGCAAGCGTTTGAAGACATGCTGCACAAGCTGGAGGGCAGACCTTCGGTATTGCGCATTGCCTTTGCTGCCAATACCAGCAATGCCAACGATAAAGCTCAGCCGTCATTGACCAAGAAGCGCCTGGACAGCCTGGCCAAGCTGGCACGAAAACGCTGGCGCGAGATGCATGAAAAACCAAATCAACAACAAGAACAGGCGGCTTTCCCGCTCATTGTAGAAACAGCAGTAGAGGCAGTAGAAGGGGAGACTCAGCCATGAAGCGCCGCGCCATAGCAATTGCCATCACCATGATGGTTAACGGGGCTCAGGCTGAGCCTGATTTCAAGCATGAAACTGGCAAGCGCCTGGATAACGCCAGGGTAGACCAGCACGGCCTGCCCGCCCCGGCAGAAATGCAGGGGCCAGTCAGCTACCCCTTGCCCTCGGGCATCAGCAGCAGTGCCCTGGCGCGCATGAAGGCCGCCGCCATGCAAGTACCTGCCGCCGAGCCGCAGATTTTCACGCGGCTGGTGGAAGATAGTGGTGCTGCCAGATTCAGCTCTGGCAAGGCCGATTTGACCGCAGATTCCATCAGCGACTTGCAGGCGCTGAGTGCGCAGTTGCAAGGCAAAAAAGGTGTGCGCATTGATATTGCCGGGCATACCGATAATCAGCGTTTGTCACTCAATGCCAAGCGCATTTTCAGGGACAACCAAGGCCTGTCGGAAGCCCGCTCGCTGGCAGTGGCGGCTTACCTCAAGCAGGCCCTGCAACTGGATGACAGCCAGCTCAGCTTGCGCGGCTATGGCGAAAGCCAGCCTGTGGCGAGTAATGACACGGCGGCAGGCATGGCCAGCAATCGCCGCGTGATTATCAAGGTGTGGTTTGATGAGCAGGAAATCATTCCCGCTGCCCCCGTGGCCGTGGTGGCCCCGCCGCGTGCAGCCTGCGAAGCACTAAGTACTGCACAAAGTACTGCACAAAGTACTGCACAAAGTACTGCGCAGAGTGGGTCTAAGACTGGAAAGCCTGCGGGCGCACCATTCCGCATCAGCATAGACGGCGAGCTGTAGACCTTAATGACGGGCCGCTGGAAGCCGACCTGCAGCGCTGTACCGATGTGGCTTTGGAAAAAGCCGATATTCAGGTGCGCTACGACAATCTTTCTACCTTGCCGCAAATGAATGCCTGGCTGCACCAGCCTGCATTGTCACGCGGTGAAGAAGCGCAATTCCGCGCCTGGGCCAATTACCTGCCGTGGATCAGCAAGGCAGAAATCCGTATTTTTGTACCCGGCCAAATGCCGCAGGAAAAACCGCTGGCAGTGGTGCCCGTGGACTGGAACGGCGCCAGCAAGTGGCAGGTGAGCGCGCCTGAGGGCTTGTCGCAAGTAATGTACTTGCTGCGCGTGTATGACCCCCAGGGACGTTTTGATGAATCGGTGATGAAGCCGCTGGAGATTATTGCCAGCAACACGCCGCGCATTAGCAGCGATTTGCAACCAGGCAAGGAATTGCTCACGGGTTATGGCGAAAACAGCCTGAGCCTGCGCAATATCCCAGTCAAGGGCGGCACGGTGACGGTGAACGGCAGCCATTTGCAGCCTGGGCAGCGTATAGAAACCCTGGGCTTGCAGGTGCCTGTGGATACGCAAGGGCGATTTGCCATCAAGCAGATCATGCCGCCAGGCCCCAATAGTGTGGAGGTTAAGCTGATTGAAAGCGATGGTGAGTTCACCAGCTTCCGCCGCAACCTCAATATTGCCGATAACGACTGGTTCTACATTGCCATTGGTGACATCACCGCTGGCAAAAACAATGTGCGCGGCCCAGCCACACTGGTAACGGGCGATGACCAGCACTATGACGGCTCAGGCTTTGTTGATGGCCGTGGGGCTTTCTATGTCAAGGGCAAGGTCAAGGGCGACTGGCTGCTGACCGCTGCTGCCGATACGCGCGAGCAGCCGCTGGAGCATTTGTTCTCCAACTTCTCCTCCAAGGACCCGCGCTATCTGCTGCGCAATATCAACCCGGATCTCTACTACCCGGTGTATGGCGATGACAGCACCACGGTGGACGATGCGCCTACCCAGGGCAAGTTCTACGTCAAGCTGGCACGCGGTGACTCGCATGTGATGTGGGGTAACTTCAAGACCTCATGGAGCGGCACCGAACTGCTGCAATATTCGCGTGGCCTCTATGGTGCCAACGCCAAGTATCGCTCTGAAAACACCACGCGCTTTGGCGAAAAAACCACGCAGGTAGACGCCTTTGCGGCTGACCCTGGCACCCTGGGTTCACGCGATGAATTCCGTGGTACGGGCGGCTCACTGTACTACTTGCGTCACCAAGCCCTGACCATGGGCTCTGAGCGTATCTGGGTGGAAGTGCGTGACCGTGATTCTGGCCTGGTGATAGAGCGCAAGCTGCTGGCCCCGGCGCAGGATTACGAGATCAACTATCTGCAAGGCCGCATTACGCTGCGCGAGGCGCTGAACTCCACAGGCGCTGCGCCCAGCATGATCAGCACCGCTTCCATCAATGGCAGCGAGATTTACCTGGTGACTACCTATGAATACGTGCCGGGGTTATCCAAGGTCGATAACTTCTCCACGGGTGGCCGCGCCACGCATTGGGTCAATGATTATCTGCAAATAGGCGTGACAGGCTACAAGCAGGGTGACGGCATGCTCAAGCAGACCCTGCAAGGGCTGGATGCCACCATACGCTACACCCCAGGCACCTTTATCAAGCTCGAAGCCGCACGCTCTGACGGCGCAGGCGATGGTGCGCAAACTTCGCTGGATGGCGGTTTTGCCTTCAACGGCATGACCACCACCGGGGAAGCGGCCAATGCCTACCGCATTGAGTCTGCGCTGGATCTGGCTGATGTTAGCGACAATATGAAGGGCAAGGTCACGGCCTATGTGCAGAACCGTGACAGAGGCTATTCCGGCCCCGGGCAGATTGCTGTTTCGGGTGAGGAAATCAAGCAACATGGCCTGAAAGCCAATGTGCAGGTGGCGCCCAACACTATCCTCGATGCCAAGGCTGACGTCAGGCGTGCAGACACGCTGGACAGCCAGGCGGTAGAAGTAGGCGTGCGCCAGCAGCTGGACCCGCAATGGCAGGCAGGCGTGGCGGTGCGTCAGGATGAGCGCGACGTGCATATCCCCAATGCCAGCAGCCTGCTATCGCAGACAGGCAACCGCACCGATGTGCAGGTACGCATGGACTACACGCCGCTACAGGATGCCAGCGAGCTTGAACCTGGCCAGCAGCCGGGCAAGAAAGACTGGAATGCCTATGGTTACCTGCAGGGCACGGTGGCCCGCGATGGCACACGTGACGATAACAACCGCGCTGGTTTGGGCATGAGTTATCGCGTCAATGACAGGCTGCGCCTGGTAGCGGAAGGCTCACAAGGTAATCTGGGGCCAGGCGTCAAGCTGGGTGCGGATTACCGCATCTCCGACCGCAGCAATGCCTATAGCAACTATCTGGTGGAGAACGAGCGCCCGGATAATGCCTGGCGCGGCCGTCAGGGTAGCTGGGTCACGGGTACGTCATACCGCGTGACTGATGAAATGCGCGTATTTGGCGAAACCCGTACTGTCGATGGCTCCGGTGTGCAAAGCCTGATCAATGCCTTTGGTCTGGATTATGCCGCCAATGATTTCTGGAACTTTGGCGTCAAGGGCGAGGCGGGCAAGGTATCCAACCCCTTGTCTGGCGACCTCAAGCGCAAGGCGGTGAGTTTTGCGCTGGCCTATAAGCGTGATAACACCAAGTACAGCGGCAATATCGAGTTCCGCGATGAACAGAGCAACCTCTATGGCGACCGCGATACCTGGCTGATACGCAATACCCTGGGTTATCAGGCCACGCCGGAATGGCGCTTGCTGGGCAAGCTCAACTGGTCGGTCTCCAGCAACAGCGTGGCGCGTTCTATGACGGTGATTACCACGAAATTGTGACGGGTGCGGCTTACCGTCCCATTAACAATGACAGATGGAACACCTTGTTCAAGTACACCAACTTCTACAACCTGCCATCTCCCGGGCAGCTCTCGCCGTCTGGCTTTACCGCCGATTACGCGCAGCGCAGCCAGGTGCTGTCGGTGGATACCATTTACGACGTTAAACCTTGGTTATCGCTGGGGGCGAAATATGCCTTCCGCATAGGCGAGCTTAAGGATAGCAAGGTGGATGGTCAGTGGTTCTCCAGCCGTGCCGACCTGATGATACTCAGAGCCGACTGGCACTTTGTGAAGGAATGGGATGCGGTGCTGGAGCTAAGAAACCTGCGTGCGACTGAAGCGCAGGATTCCAGGGCTGGCGTGCTGATGGCGATTTACCGCCATATGGCAGAAGGCGTGAAAGCGGGTGTGGGGTACAACTTCACCAACTACTCTGATGACCTGACCAATCTTTCTTACCGCAGCCGCGGCTTCTTTGTGAACGTCATAGGCACGATGTAAGTGGCTATGTAACTGACGATGTAAGCGTAGCCTGAGATCTGGCCTGGCACGCAGATTCAGTCTGCGTGCTGGCTAGTCTAGCCAGACCGCTGTTAACAGATAAGGCGCATATTTGTGGATACGGGAATGCACGCCAGCTTTGATCTGGTGCTGATAGAAAACGGTAAATATCTGGTGCAAAGCCATCACGGTATCTGGTTTGGTTTTGTCACCGATGAGCCTTGCAATTTTGCCGTAGGGGCCAGGTTATCCGGCAGTTTTCAGCAACCGGGCACCTTCTGCATTACCAGCCAGAATGGTGAGCAGGTGCAGGCCAGGGTGAAGTTGTCGCATGCCACTCAGGCCGAAGGGGTGTTGTGGCTTTACAGCAGTTAAACGCTGGCCATTATCTTGGCCGTGTCACTCAAGCTGATCATGGATGCAATATGCTTGCTTATTGCTCATGCTTTTGTGTGTTTGCCGTGGCCCAGGTTAAAAGTGCAGCGATCAGCAGCAGGCCTGCACTGACCATAAATGCGGCCCGGTAACCCGCACCATCAAACAACAGGCCTCCCAAAGTAGAGCCAAAGGCGATGCATAACTGGATAATGGCCACCATCAAGCCACCACCTGCTTCTGCATCTTTGGGCAGCGCCTGCGCCAGCCATGACCACCACCCGGTTGGTGCTGCGGTGGCCATCAATCCCCACAAGCCCAGCAATATCAGCGTCATGCCTGTCCAGTTGCCCCACACGGTCAGGGCCAGGGCAATTCCTGCCATCAGCAGGGGAATGATGATCAGGGTGCGGTACAAGCTCCATTGCACTAATGTGCTGATCAGCAGTGTGCCGAGAAATCCTGCAAGCCCGATCACCAGCAGTATGGTGGACAGTGTGGCGTTGTCTACCTGAGTCACTCGCTCAAGAAACGGGCGTATATAGGTGAACAACACAAACTGACCCATGAAGAATGTGCCCACCGCCAACATGCCCAACACCACTAATCGTTGCTTGAGCAAGCCCAGTAGGGGCGCTGGAGCTTCTTCACGCGCTGCAGCTGGCATGGAGGGCAGGCTGATCCACTGCCAGGCCAAAGCCATGGCTGCAATCGGCACCAGAATCAGAAAGGTACTTCTCCAGCCAAACAAGTGGCCTAGATAGCTGCCTAGCGGGGCGGCAACCACGGTGGCCAGCGCATTGCCGCCGTTGAATATGGCGAGTGCTCTAGGCACGCTGGCGCTAGGCACCAAGCGCATGGCCACTGCGGCAGACATGGACCAGAAGCCGCCCACCACAACCCCTATCAGTGCCCGGCCTATCATGTAGCTGACGTAGTTTTGCGCGCTTGCCACCACCACGGCCGAGATTGCCATCAAGGCGGTCATGAGCAAAAGCAGGGTTTTGCGATTCATGCCAGCCGCAAGCCTGGCAATACTCAAGCTGGTCAAGACGGCAAACGCCCCCGAGATTGCCAGGCCGTAACCTGCCAGCCCTTCGCTGACATGCAAGTCAGCAGCGATGGGCGTCAGCAGGCTAACCGGAAGAAACTCAGAAGCAATCAAGGCAAATACACATAGGGTCATGGCCAACACCCCACCCCAGTGGGCAGTGTGTTCTGTCATGGCACCCGGTGTTGTGGTGCTGAGTGGTGTGCTCATACTTATTTAGCCAGATGCTGCTGGAAGAATGTGCCCAGCTTTTGCCATGGAATCAGGTTGGCCCTGTCATAAAGATCTACGTGGCCTGCCCCTGCCACCCAATACAGCTCTTTGGGTGCGGCTGCCAGGCGATAGGCTTCCTCGCTGAATTCTCTGGAATGTGCCTGATCTCCGGCAATGAACAGCAGCGGGCGCGGCGCAATGCTTGCGATATCGTTGAAGGGATAGAAATTCACAAAGCGAATTTCACTGCTTAACATGCGGTTTTGGGTTAGTTCCAGCGTACGGCCTTTGGGGATGTGGATGCCTCTGGGAGTACGATAAAACTCCCAGAACTCCCGCGTCACTGCATCGGTGTCGGCACTGAGTTTTTCTGGCAGGTAGCTTAACCATAGGGATTTGCCTGTTGTGAATTCCGTCTGGCGTTGACTCACGCCTTTTTCTAGCAAGGCTTGGCGTTGCTCAAGGCTTACGACGTGATGCAAGCCATTGCGTGTGACGGCTCCCATGTCGTACATGCTGACCGTGGCAATGGCTTTCAGGCGCGGGTCAATTTTGGCCGCGCTAATGGCAAAGCCGCCGCTGCCGCAGATGCCCAGCACCCCAATACGTTGCGGATGGATGAATGTTTGCGTGCTGAGGTAATCCACGGCAGCACTGAATGCATCGGCATAAAGCTCAGGCGCAACCAGATTACGTGGCTGGCCTGCGCTTTCACCCCAGAACGGCAGGTCTATTGCCAGGGTGACAAAGCCTTGCTCGGCCATCTTCTGGGCATAGAGCATGGCGCTTTGCTCTTTCACTGCGCCCATGGGATGCCCCACGATAATGGCGGGATTTTGAGTGCTGCGGTTCAGTTGTTTGGGCGTGACGAGATTGCCCACTATTTCCATATTGTATTGATTCTTGAATCTCACTTTCTGAATGCTGACTTGAGTGCTTTGATAAAAATTGTCAGCGCCTTGTGCGCTGGTTACTGCATTGCCGCTTTCTGCGGCCAGCGCTGTGCCATGGCAAACAGTCATCAGCCTATGGCAGCCAGGGTGGAGCAAACGCTGGCAGCAATGCTTATAGTCACTGTTTTCATAATGGATTTGCGCGGGGTGATGTTGGCATCTGAGCTAAAACTGGTAGCCCTAGCGAAGTGGGAATTACGCATGATGAACTCCTGAAATGATATGGAGGTCATCTTGCAGGATTCACCAGTATTTGATTAGTGGGTAGAATCTTGATGAACTTGTGAGTAGGATTCATCAATGGCACTTCCCAAAGTTGACGATCTACAGGCTTTTGTGGCTGTGGCGAGAGACCAGAGTTTTACTAGGGCGGCGGCCAAGCTTGGCGTGACCGCGTCTGGCCTTAGTCATGCCATACGTGCACTCGAGGAAAAGCTAGGGGTGAGGCTTTTGGCCAGAACCACGCGCAATGTATCTACACTGAAGCCGGGGAGCGCCTGTTAAGTGCGATAGGGCCATTGTTTGACCAGATACGAGCAGAAGTGGATGCCTTGGGCGAGCTTAGAGACAAGCCCAGCGGCACCGTGCGGGTAAGCTGCACCGATGATCATATTGAGTTGTATCTCCGCCCTATGCTGGCGCAGTTTGTTCAGGATTATCCTGATATCACGCTGGAGTTTTATGTGGATTACGGGTTTACCAACGTGGTGGAGGAAAGATTTGATGCCGGGATTCGTTTTGGAGGCGCTGTCAGTAAAGACATGATTGCGGTGCGGATTAGTCCGGATTGGCGCTTGGCCGTGGTGGCATCGCCGACTTATTTTGCCGCACATGCCATGCCTGCCACGCCCCATGATTTGACCCAGTACCGCTGCATTAATATTCGCCATAATCCCGCAGGGTCAAACTATGCCTGGGAGTTTGCCAGGGGCGAGCACGCATTTAGCGTCAAGGTGGAGGGGCCGCTGGTATTCAATAGCATTATGCATGTGCTGAATGCTGCGGTGGATGGTTTAGGCTTGGCCTATGTACCTGTAGAGCTGGCGGCACCCTATCTGGCGGATGGCCGATTGATAGAGGTATTGGCGGATTGGTGCCCGTATTTCGAAGGTTTCCATTTGTATTATCCCAACAGGCGTCACACTTCACCTGCATTTAGCGCCTTTGTTGCTGCGGTGAGATATCAGGGATGAAATACTAGGGGTGAGGCTGGCGCTGGGTAAGAAAAAACCCGCCGTAGCGGGTTTTGCACAGGCTTGAATGCTTAGCTGATGGTACGGCGTCTGCCTTGACGACGTTGTGCCACTGCCCCGAGTACACCCAGGCCAGCCAGCAGCATGGCATAGGTGTCAGCCTCGGGCACTGGTGCCAAGCTGAATACCAGGCTATCGGCATAACCATCATTGGCTGTGCCTTCCAGACGCTGCATTTCCAGCAGGAAGCTGATCTGGCTTGTGCCTACAGGAGTGTAGCCGCTAACTTCCTTGTAGATAAAGCTGGTGGCATTAGCGCGCTCGCCAGGGGTTGCTGGCCCCAGCACTGCCGTACCCAGCACCAGTGAACTGGCATCGAGGAAGCTGATGGTGAGGCGGGCATTGTCCGCTTGGCTGGCAAAGCCACCAAAGTAACCCGAGGCGCTAAAGGCCACGTTGCTGGCAGCAGCCAAAATGTCGGTGATTTGATAGGCGCTGGAGTAAGCGCTGCTGGAGCCGCCACTGAAGTAATTCAGGCCGCGATCAGGTGCGCCTGGGTCTGTGGCATTGGGGTAACCGCCGCCCGCATCATAGCGAATCACGGTGAAACCACCTGTGAGGTTGGTCCAGCCGGGCACAGCTACAGGTTGGCTGGTGCCACCCAGGCCTGCTTCAGCATTGCCATTTTGTATGAGGTTGTCTGCGGCGCTGGCCTGGTTGATGGATGTGGCAGCAAGGGCAGCGACAACCGCCCATTGCAGTATGGATTTGGAAATACTCATAAATCTCCCCTTTTGAATGATGATGGTTTATGGTGAATTTTCTCAACATCATGCTGCGCGCTGGAATTTTGCAGTAAAACCAGGCTTTTTTCAGTAAAAGCACCGCAGTTGATCCAGGCAATTTTATGCTTTTGCTGGTAAGGGGGAATAGTCCGTTTGGACCAATAAGTATATCTTTATGTGACTGTTTTAATATCGTCGGGTGAGGGCATTGCGTAGGCGCAGATGCGCTGGACAAGCGCCATCACGACCAGTATAAGCTGCCCAGATGATAAGCAAAGCTGAGCAGGGAGATGGCTATCAGCCACTTCAGGAAGGTAACGCTCAATATATCGGTGGGGGCATCCAAAGGGCGGCTGCACACCGGGCAGATGACGGCGCTGGCACTGACTGAGGAGTGACATTTCTTGCACGCGGTAAAAGCCATGTTGCTATCCCAAAAAATCACAGCATTGAGCGAAAAAAAAGCGCCCAAATCCAGGAGAGGAAACTAAGGCGCTATTACTTAAGGAACGTGTTATTGCTAGGAGGCAGTAACGATTGCATTATCAATACTGGGGCTCGGCAATACAACGCTAGCGCGTCCTATTTGGCTGTCAGCCAATTCCTACATCATATTTCCGCAATGTCCAATTGATTCAATAGCAATAAAACGTTTGAATACTGCCATCGCTAATAGGTATTTGCCCAACCATCATGATTGAGTCACTCATCTATAAAAATATGAAGATTGAAGTGCGCGGTGCCAAGCTGGCTTTTGCTGGCTTTACCTACTCTGTGCATATAGGCGATGTGGAGCATAGCCCCTCGGTGGTGCCACTGGAAAGCTGGGACTTGGCCAAGCTGGAGGGGATTCAATATGGCATGAAGCTGGTGGATCAGGTGATGGATTCATTTTTACCTGCCACTGCGCTGCAATAGCACGCTCTTAACCGCACTATTAATCTCTGGCAAATTATTGGCACTTTTACCGTGCCAGATTTGCCTTGAGTTTCTGAATACTTCTCCCGGCAAAGGGCTGATTTTTACACAGCCTTTTCTGCCATTCATCAGCCATATTCTCTCTTGCTACGCCAGCGCTTGACCTTGCATTGCCAGGGTGAATGGCGCATGGTGGATGTTTGATCTTTTTTGGAGAGAGGTCATGGATAAAATCATTTATAAACAGCATGAGGTGCAGGTGACTACCCGTGCCGCCCATGATGGCGGCTTTATTTGGATAGATACCATAGACGGTGAATTTGTTGGCCCGCTGGATAATTTCAAGACGCGCCGCCCCACGGCCAATGCCGCATGCCAGGAAGGCATTGAATACGCCAAGGCGGTGATTGATGGCGCTGCGCCACAGACGCATTAATTCAGGAGCCTACCCATGGAACATGTGATTTATAAGCACCGCAGTATTGATGTGGTGAGCCGGGTGTTTGATTGGGTAGGGTTTATTTCCGTGGTGCATATAGATGGCAAGCTGATAGATCAATATGCCCAGGGCCTGACCATGTATGGCACGGCTGAAGATGCCGAGCAGGCCGGGCTGGCGTTTGCCATGGCGCAGGTGGATGCGCTGGCGGATGCCTAGCGGCGGCACACCTTTGCGATACCTGTTTCTGAACATATACCAAGCCCCCTTCAACACTTGAAGGGGGCTTGGACCTTATGCACTAGTTTTAAATTATCTGTGACTTGAAATTATCTGTGCCTTAATTAGGCGTCAGCACCACCTTACGGCAACTCTCGGCCTTGCTGTTGAAGATGTCATAGCCCAGCGCCGCTTCTTCCAGCGTCATGCGGTGGGTGATGATGTCTGCTGGGGTTAAATTGCCATTTTCTATATGTTCCAGTAGCTCAGGCAGGTAACGCTGCACATGGGTTTGGCCCATTTTGAAGGTGAGGCCTTTATCAAAGGCATCGCCAAACAGGAAGGCGTGGATAGGCCCCGCATACACCCCAGGCACACTGACTACACCGCCACGGCGCACCGAGGCTATGCATTGCCTGAGCGCCTTGCCGCTGCTGCCTTCCAGCTTGAGGTTGGTTAATATGGTTTCCAGCGTGCTGCCCTTGGCTTCAAAGCCCACGGCATCAATCACCGCATCCACACCGCGATTGGCGGTTTGCGCGAGTATGGTTTCTGCCGGGTCTTCATCTTCATCAAAGTTGATACTGATGGTGTTGTATTGCTGTTGCGCGTAATCCAGGCGGTATTGATGGTGATCCACCATGAAAATCTTCTCTGCACCCATCAGCCTGGCAGTCGCTGCCGCCATCAGCCCCACTGGCCCGGCCCCAAAAATGGCCAGGCTGGAGCCGGGTTTGACATCGGCATTGAGCACCGCCTGATAACCTGTAGGCAGTATGTCGGTTAAGAACAGCACTTGCTCATCGGCCAGGCTGCCATGGATTTTGAAAGGCCCGACATTGCCCTTGGGCACGCGCACATATTCCGCCTGCCCACCGGGTACGCCACCGTAGAGATGGCTATAGCCAAACAGGGCGGCAGAGGGTGTGACCTGCTTTTTATTGACGATGGCGCCGCGGCCGGGATTGGTGGTCTCGCAGGCGGCAAATAAATCCTGCTGACAGAAGAAGCAGTCGCCGCAGGCAATGACAAAAGGAATGATGACCCTATCACCCTTGCGCACATTCACTACATCCTTGCCTACGTCTTCAACAATGCCCATAAACTCATGCCCAAGAATGTCGCCATCCTTCACCATGGGGATATTGCCGCGGTAGATATGTAGATCGGAGCCGCAAATAGCGGTGGCCGTCACTTTCAGAATCACGTCATCGCTATCGATGATGACCGGGTCCGGCACGGTTTCGACCCGCACATCTTTGCTGCCATGATAAGTAAGTGCACGCATGGTGAGGCTCCTGAGTATGGATAAGAGCGACTATCATGCGCAGGCCAGAGGGCGGCCACTATAAGATGAAGGCCTGATATAGCGTAGGAATCGGACAATAGCGTTGTTGGTGCAGGTTGCGCGCCAATGGCCGTGACGTAGGGTATGAGTGGGTGTAGGGTATAAGTGGGTGTTGGGAAAAGCGCTAGGCTTGGGAAAGGCTGGAGTTGTAGCTACTTCCAGCATGCAGCTGGCATGCTGGGAGTAGAGGTTTAGCTAGGTTTAGTAATTAAACAGCAGTTGCAGCATGGCAGATCTGCCAGCGGCCACCGTCGCAAAGTGCGTGGTGAAGGACTTGTCGATATAGCGCTTGTCGGTGAGGTTCAGCACATTGAGCTGCAGGCTCAGGTTTTTATCTATCTTGTAGCTGCTCATGGCATCAAAGCGGGTATAGGACGGCAGCACAATGGTGTTGGCGACGTTGGCATAGACTTCATCCATGTAGTTGGCACCGCCACCTACTGTCCATTTGTTGGTGACATTGTAAGTGGTCCACAACGTGGCGCTCTTCTTGGCAATGCCGGGGAACTCATTGCCGTTGTTGGCGCGGTCTACAGCACGTGGGCCATTGCCAACCAGCTCGCTATCGAGGTGGGTGTAACCACCAAACACTTGCCAGGAGGGCGTTACCGCACCCGCAAAGCCAATTTCAAAGCCCTTGACCTTTTGCTCACCATCCAGTGCCAGCGTGGTGCCGTCCGCCAGGGTGACACGGGCGTTGTCTTTTTTGGTGTGGAAGATGGCAGTGGTCAGGGACAGGTTGCTCAGCACATCCCACTTGAGGCCAATTTCATTATTCTTCACGCGCTCTGGGTCCAGGTTCATATTGGCAGCCGAGAGGTTTTCAGTGCCGTCACCATTGGAGGTGCCGCTAGGTGTAGAAGATGTGCCGTGGGCGATATAGACGCTGGCATTGGGTTGAATCTTGTACACCAGACCCGCCTGGTAATTCCAGAATGCAGCACCGCTATCCAGCTTGGTACGTACTCTGGTGGAGCTGTTATAGCGTCGGAATCGGTAGAGTAGATATCGCGGCGCAAGCCCAGATTCACTATCCAGTTCTGTGCAATTTCGGCGCTATCAAACACGTAGAAAGACTTGCTCTGGGTGCGGGTTTCTGTGGTGGTTGGGCCTTTGACTACTGTGCCCAGCCAGGGGTCAGAAGGGTTGGGGTTGTAAAGGCTGGTGCAGGTGTAGTTGTTGAGCAAGGTTGCGTTACAGATTCTGGTGCTGGAGGCCGCAGTCACCAGGTAAGGCGTATTGGTGGTGTCTTCGTAGCTGTATTCAAAGCCAGTATTGAGGCTGTGCTTGATGGCCGCAGTCTCAAACTTGAAGCTGAATTCACTCAGATTGCCAAACGATTCAGTCTTGGAATTGCGGCTCTTGGATGAGCGCCAGACTGTGCCATTGGCCACATTGCCTTGAGAATCATCAGGGTTGGTGACGACGTAATCATTCTTGGAAACCGCATAGCGCGTGACATTGCGGAAGCTGGCAGTTTCACTGAAGGCATGCTTGATCACCGCCGTGCCTGCATCAATTTCGGTTTCGCGGAAATCGCGGTCTTTGATGCCGTAGAAGTTATCCTTGCTCACGCCACTGACTGGGCGGCGGATAGGCCCCTGGCTGGCAGCGGTTAAAGGCAGGCCGTAATCTGGCATATCATCAGTCTTGAGCTTGTAGTAGCTCAGGGTCAGTGAAGTAGGGGTGTTGAGGCCAAAGATGATGGAAGGCGCAAAGCCCCAGCGCTTGGTATCGACAGCGTCACGGCCAGGCACATCGGCATCGTGCGCCATGGCGTTGATGCGTACCGCCACATCGTCAGTCAGCAGATAGTTAACATCCAGGCTGCCGCGCTTGTACTGATCTGTACCCAGGCCCACGCTACCGCGCACAAAGTTTTCTGCCTTGGGTGTTTTGCTGACGATATTGATGCTGCCACCGCCAGAACCACGGCCATCAAAGGCACCGCTAGGGCCTTTCAGTACTTCTATGGTTTCAATGTTGAAAATTTCGCGCGATTGCGAACCCAGGTCACGCAAGCCATCGACAAAGGTAGAGGAGCTGGAGTCATAACCACGGATAAACGGCCTGTCATTCATGGGCGTGCCACCTTCACCCGCGCCGAAGGTCACGCCTGGCACCGTGCGCAGCGCTTGTTCAAACGTGGTTGCGCCCTGATCACGGATCAAGGCCTCGGTTAATACTGTGACCGACTTGGGCGTATCCAGCAGCGGCGCGGTGAATTTCTCGGAAGAAGCGCGCTTGACGGTATAGCTATCGGCGGTTTCCCTTTCTGAGCTTACCTTGACTTCAGGCAGCGTGGCAGTGTCTTGCGCTGCACGCTCTTCAGCGGCATGCGCGCCTGAGGCGATGAGGGCGACTGCCAGTACCGATACCCGCGGTTGGAAAAGAAAAGTGGAAGGCGTATTACCCTTGGCCATGAAGATTATCCCTGTAGTTTTGAATAACAGCGGAATGCTAGAAACATCCCGACCTGCGAAAAAAAGGAGCGAATTATAATAGGAATAATTCCTATTGCGTTTCTATTTTGCATCATGGCGAAGTGTTAATTTTTGTAAGTGAAATCTGCGTATGTCATTGAGATTATGCGAATTTGGCGAGAGAGGCCGAGCTAGGCGTTATGCCCATTCGTCTGTTGCTCACACAAAGCAGTCACCTCGGTACTTGAAGGGCTGTGTATTGGCAACGCCGGGTACAACAAAGCTATATGACGTATAAGCTGCAAGCGGATATTGCTGCTTGCTGCCGCCAAAGGCAGATGTGTAACCTGAGC
>NZ_BAMT01000016.1 GCF_000617925.1 Methylobacillus glycogenes JCM 2850 | reverse complement strand
GGTAACACTACGACAGGTAACACTACGACAGGTAACACTACGACAGGTAACACTACGACAGGTAACACTACGACAGGTAACACTACGACAGGTAACACCACGACAGGTAACACCACGACAGGTAACACCACGACAGGTAACACCACGACAGGTAACACCTCAACCGCTGATACTCCCGGGAGTAATCCTATTGTGATTTCTAGGCCCTCTCCTCAATTAAGTCTAGAATGTAGATAGGTATAAAATCTCAAAGGTGTTTTGTGTTAATTCTTGTGACCGGTGGTGCTGGATATATTGGTTCCCATGCAGTTGTGGAACTAATGCTGGCAGGATATGACGTTGTTGTGCTGGATAATCTTAGTAATAGCCATGGCGAAACCCTGCAAAATATCGGACGGATTGTGGGGCAGGAGGTGGTATTTACCCATGGAGATGTGCGAGACGAATCTTTATTAACTGCATTATTCGAGCAATATTCCTTTGATGCGGTGATGCATTTTGCCGGGTTGAAGGCGGTAGGTGAATCGGTGTCGCAACCCTTGCGGTACTATGAAAATAATGTAGCAGGCAGTTTGACTTTGTTGCGAGTGATGGATAAGTTCAACGTTCGTCAATTCGTCTTTAGTTCATCCGCAACTGTTTATGGCAACCCAGCTGTTGTGCCCGTGCCCGAGTCCTCCCCAATATCTACTACCAATCCCTACGGTGCTAGCAAGGCTATGGTCGAGGGGATATTGCGCGATCTATCTCACTCCGACCCTGAATGGCGTATTGCTATCTTGCGTTACTTCAATCCCGTAGGTGCGCATCCCAGTGGCTTAATAGGTGAGCATGCCAATGGTGTCCCTAATAATCTCATGCCCTATATTGCTCAAGTGGCTGCAGGGCAACGCGAATACCTTTCAGTGTTTGGCAGTGATTACGCTACGGTCGATGGTACTGGGGTGCGGGATTACATTCATGTTGTCGATCTGGTGATTGGACATCTGCGTGCGCTGGAGTTTATTGGCCAGAGTAAGGGGATTTTGACTTGTAATCTTGGCACGGGGCAAGGCTATAGTGTTTTGCAGATGCTCAAGGCTTTTGAGCTTGCCACTGGGCACAAGGTCCCATATCGATTGGTGGATAGGCGTCCGGGGGATGTCGATTCTTATTACGCCGACCCTGCTTATGCTGAGGAGGTGCTGGGGTGGCGGGCTGAGCGTAGCATAGTGCAAATGTGCCAGGATAGCTGGCGCTGGCAGCAGGTCCTGATACATTAGCTAGTATGTTCTGCAATGGTGCTTAAAGTTAGGAATTGATAGTTAATAGTGCGAGCAGCCCAGCCTATGTGTTGGGCTTTGTTGTTTTAAGGTGTTGATAATGAATAATATTTTTTAAATATAATCATTGGCCCACTTATTGCTAATCCCACTATGCCTTAACCTTTTTGGGAGATGCAATAATGAAACGCCTTGTAATGATGTGGTTTGTGGGTGTGTTGATGCTGGTAAGTATGACGGCGGCCAATGCGGCCACGGGGTTTGATGAGGTCGGCTATCTTTACGCTGACGACGGCTTGCCTAGTGATGCTGTCTTTTCTCACAGCCTTAATGCGGGTGTATATGAGTTGTCCTTGCTTGATTACCAGTTCCCGGTAGGTTTTGTTGCCGGTAGTTTTGGGATTGAGGTGTCCAAGGGTGCCACACTCATCAGCACTTTTTATGGTTCCGGCACCTTCCTGTTGCCAGAACTGACCTCGGGAACGTATCTCTTCACCGTATTTGGTAATGCCAACAATGGCATTGGTGTAGGTTCTTTCGGTTTTACGGTATCTGCCGTGCCAGAAGCTGACACTTGGGCCTTGCTGGTTGTCGGTATTGGTTTGCTCGTGGCGTACACCTCACGTCGTAAATCCCCTTCTATTTCTGAGAATATCTAAGGATCAGATCATGAAAAAACTTTTAAGTTTGGCCAAATGGTTCATGGTGGCAATTACCTTGTCGGGTAGCCTGGCAGTTCAGGCTGCTCCGGTATTTGAGGTGGATGCAGCCACGACAATTCCGGGTATTTATAAGTACAATGTGGCGTTGCTGGCTGGGGATTACACCCTGACGCTGGAAGACATTGATAGCAGCTTTTCATGGCTGGGCGTGACTGTGGGCAAGGGTGCTACGCAGTACGGCACGCTTAACCTGTTGGGCACCATTGATGAGGGCGTGCTGAGTTTCTCAGTGGCGAACACGGGTATTTATACCGCCCTAGTATTTGCGCAAGGCGGAATAGGCCCGATCAATCTGGTAATCAGCAGTGTGCCAGAGCCAGAGGCTATGGCGATGTTGATGGCAGGCTTGGGGTTGCTTGGCTTTGTGGCGCGCGTCGGCGTCAGCGTAGATGACCTTGACTTAAAGTCATTGTAAGATTCGTGGGAGCTTAGGCTCCCTTTTTGTTTTATCCCCAACATACTCTCAACTCATTTAAGGCTGTCGTGAGATATTTTTTGCTATTGAGTGTCTTGCTGTTCTCTCCGAGCGGATATGCAGAAGAGCCGATTTCATTGCGGCTGCAGAGCAAGGGGGGCTACCAATTGCAGCCCGCCAATGTGGCCGTGGTAGTCAATGAGGATAATCCCGATAGCGTCAAGGCCGGCGAGTATTATCTCAAGGTAAGAAACATCCCTGATATCAATCTGATCAAGGTGAATATTCCCGCTAGCCCAAAGAAAATCAGTGCGCAGGCTTTCAGCCAGTTGAAGCAGGAGATGGATGCTCAACTATTGCCTCAGCATCAGGTTGTGGTACTGATGTGGACCGCACCCTACGCTGTGGAATGTAATTCAATTACCGCAGCAATCACCATGGGCTACGATCCTGAACAGTGCGCGCGCACCTGTGCGCCATCAAAGCATGCCAGTCGCTATTTCAATTCCGAATCGCGATTACCTTTTACTGATATGGGCTATCGATTGTCCATGTTGTTGCCTGTCCAGTCCTTTGAGCTTGCCAAGGAGTTGATAGATAGGGGGGTGGCTAGTGATTACAGTGCGCCTGCTGCCACTGCTTATTACTTGACCACCAAGGATGTGAATCGCAGTAGCCGTTCTCCATTCTTCCCACCATCCGGGAAAGTGGCGCAACGCTACCTCGAAATCAAGAACCTAAAGGCCAACAGCATTCGCGATGTGCAGGACATCATGATTTACCAAACGGGATTGGTGAGTGTGCCAGATCTTGATACCCTAAAGTTTCTACCGGGTGCTTGGCAGACCATCTTACTTCTACTGGAGGGGATTTGCTCGGAACCCAGCAGATGAGCAGTTTGCGCTGGCTTTCTGCTGGTGCCACTGCCAGCTATGGCACAGTCAGCGAACCATGCAATTACTGGCAGAAATTCCCAAATTCAGCGGTATTGCTCAAATATTACCTGATGGGCGCTAGTGCGATAGAAGCTACTGGAAAAGCGTCGCCTGGCCAGTACAAGGCGTGTTTATCGGCGAGCCTTTGGCTTCACCTTATCGACGTTAGTGCTGCTTGTGAGCTTGTTGTGAGAAAGTTGGCCTGTATGCGATAATCCAGGCCTTGGTTTAGCACAGTTTTTCATAAAAGCCGTTATGCGGCTTTTGTTGTTTATTGGATAGGGATATATGCCAGTCATACGTTTGCCAGATGGTTCTGAACGCAAGTTCGAGGGGCCTGTCACTGTTGCTGATGTCGCCATGAATATTGGCGCAGGTCTTGCCCGTGCAGCCTTGGGTGGCAAGGTCAATGGCAAGGCGGTGGATACTTCTTATGAAATCACCACCGACGTCGATCTGGCGATCATCACTGACAAGGATAGTGATGGCTTGGAAATTATCCGTCACTCCACTGCGCATTTGCTGGCTCAGGCCGTCAAGCAGTTATTCCCCGATGCTCAGGTGACTATAGGGCCTGTGATCGAAAACGGTTTCTTCTACGATTTTTCCTATAAGCGTCCGTTTACGCCCGAAGACCTGCAAAAGATCGAGGCACGCATGCTGGAGCTGGCTAAACGCGATATTCCTGTCGTGCGTAGCGTCATGGCGCGCGATGCTGCTGTGGAGTATTTCAAATCCATAGGTGAGGAATACAAAGCCGAGATCATCGCTTCCATTCCGGCAGATCAAGAAATTTCGCTGTATACCCAGGATGATTTTACCGACCTCTGTCGTGGCACTCACGTGCCCTCGACTGGCAAGCTAAAGGCTTTTAAGCTGATGAAGGTGGCGGGTGCTTACTGGCGTGGTGATTCCAATAACGAAATGCTGCAACGCATCTATGGCACCGCCTGGGCCAAAAAAGATGAGCTCGAAGCTTATCTGCACATGCTGGAAGAGGCGGAAAAGCGTGATCACCGCAAGCTGGGGCGGCAGCTGGACTTCTTCCATATGCAGGATGAAGCGCCAGGCATGGTGTTCTGGCACCCACGTGGCTGGAGCATCTGGCAAGAAATTGAGCAGTACATGCGCAATATGTTCCGCGAGTACGGCTATCAAGAGGTGCGCACACCGACCATCATGGATCGCAGTCTTTGGGAAAAGTCCGGTCATTGGCAGAACTACCGGGACAATATGTTCACAACCGCGTCCGAAAACCGCGATTATGCAGTCAAGCCCATGAACTGTCCTGGCCATGTGCAGATTTATAACAACAGTTTGCACAGCTACCGCGATCTGCCTTTGCGCCTAGCCGAGTTTGGCTCTTGCCACCGCAATGAGCCTTCCGGTGCGCTGCACGGTTTGATGCGCGTGCGTGGCTTTACGCAGGATGACGCGCATATCTTCTGTACCGAGGCTCAAGTCAAGGACGAGGTGGCTGACTTCATCGTTATGCTTTACCGCGCGTATAAGGACTTTGGTTTTAATGATGTGCTGGTTAAGCTGTCTACCCGCCCAGAAAAGCGCGTAGGTTCCGATGAAGCCTGGGATAGGGCAGAAGAGTCCCTGGCTGCAGCTTTGCATCAGAACAATCTTGAGTATGAAATCCAGCCTGGTGAAGGCGCGTTCTACGGTCCCAAGATTGAGTTCACTCTGAAGGACAGTCTGGGTCGTCTCTGGCAATGCGGCACCATTCAGCTAGACCCCAACCTGCCGGAACGCTTGGGTGCGGAATATGTGGATGAAGACAACACCCGCAAGCACCCCGTGATGTTGCACCGCGCCATTGTGGGCTCCATGGAACGCTTCATTGGCATTCTCATTGAAAACTTTGCAGGCGCCATGCCCGCTTGGCTAGCCCCGGTGCAAGCTGTGGTGCTGAATATTAGCGATGGTCAGGCTGAGTATGTGAATACTGTGGTGGCTGAATTGAAGAAAAATGGTCTCAGGGTCGATTCAGACTTGAGAAATGAGAAAATAACCTATAAAATCCGCGAGCATAGCTTGCAGAAGCTGCCTTACCTGCTAGTAGCAGGTGAGCGCGAAATGCAAACTGGTCAAGTGGCCGTGCGTACTCGTAAGGGCGAAGATCTTGGTTCCATGTCAGTTAGCGCTTTCATTGAGCGCCTGAAAAACGATATTGAGAACAAGATTTAAGCTCTCCAGCGAGTAGCGCGGTCTCATTTTTTTGGCCTTTTATAATCTAGATAACAGGGGATTTTGCGATAGCACAAGACAAGGAAGTACGAATCAACGGTGACATTACTGCGCCGCAGATTCGTTTGGTTGGGGTGGAGGGCGAGCCTTTAGGTATCGTCACTCTGAACGAGGCTTTTGCCAAGGCGGAAGAAGCTGATATCGACTTGGTCGAGATCGCGCCGCAGGCGAGTCCTCCGGTTTGCCGCTTGATGGACTATGGTAAGTTCAAGTATGCCGAAAGCAAGCGCCAGCATGAAGCTAGGCTCAAGCAGAAGCAGGTCCAGGTTAAGGAAGTCAAATTCCGTCCTGGCACTGATGATGGCGATTACCAGGTCAAGCTGCGCAACCTGATCCGCTTCTTGAGTGAAGGGGATAAGGCCAAAATTACCTTGCGCTTCCGTGGTCGCGAAATCACACACCAGGAGCTTGGATTGGCGCTGTTGAAGCGCGTCGAGGCTGATCTGGCTGAACATGCGGTGGTAGAGCAGTTTCCCAAGATGGAAGGCCGCCAGATGGTGATGGTGTTATCACCACAAAAGAAAGCAAAGCCATAAGCCAATAGGCTGGTGGTTTGTGAGTAGAAGTAATGAGGTAGCGACGCGGCTTAAAGGCATGCCCGATCGCTCTTTAAATTCAATATCCTTTAGGAGCAAAAAATGCCAAAGATGAAGACCAAGAGCAGCGCTAAAAAGCGCTTCAAGTTCTTGGGAAATGGCAAGGTGAAGCGTACTCACTCTCACCTGCGTCATATCCTGACCAAGAAGACCACCAAGCAGAAGCGTAACCTGCGCGGCACGGCTATTATTTCCCCAACTGACGTCAAGCGCGTACGCGCCATGATGCCTACCCAGTAAAGGAGATATAAATGCCAAGAGTAAAACGTGGTGTTATCGCCCGTGCGCGTCACAAGAAGGTTCTGAACGCTGCCAAGGGTTACCGTGGTCGTCGTAAGAACGTCTATCGCATCGCCAAACAGGCGGTGATGAAGGCTGGTCAATATGCTTACCGTGACCGTCGTCAAAGAAAGCGTCAATTCCGCGCTCTGTGGATTGCACGTATCAATGCGGGTGCACGTGAGTATGGTTTGACCTACAGCCGTTTCATCAACGGTCTGAAGAAGTCTGCGGTTGAAGTTGACCGCAAGGTGCTGGCTGATCTGGCAGTGTTCGACAAACAGGCTTTTGCCAAGTTTGCAGAACTTGCTAAATCCGGTCTCGCCGCTGCCTAAGCAACAGCAATAAGAAAAGGAGGCCTAGTGCCTCCTTTTTTTTCCGGGTTTTTTCACTAGTTGCCATACGCTGTACAAGAACTAGCACAAGGCAATTAATGCAAGCATCCATGAGAGCAAGACAGATAACATGCAAAATCTCGATCACATTATCAGCGATGCCCAAAGCGACTTCTCGGCCTGTAACTCTATCGCCGAGCTGGAGCAAGCCAAGGCGCGTTATTTAGGCAAGAGTGGTAGCCTCACCGAGGCTATGAAGGGGCTGGGTAAGCTCAGCGCTGAAGAGCGCCCAGCGGCAGGCGCTGCCATCAACGTTGTCAAGCAACAGGTGGAAGCCGCGCTCAAGCAGAAGCGTGACGCTATTTTGGAGGCCGAGCAGGCTTTGCAATTGGCCAGCGAAGCCTTGGATGTGACCCTGCCTGCGCGGGCAAATGGTAGTGGTGGCTTACACCCTGTGACGCTGACGCTCAGGCGTGTGGAAGAGCTGTTCCGTTCCATAAGTTTTGAAGTGGCGGAAGGCCCAGAAATTGAATCTGACTTCTATAACTTCACCGCCCTCAATATCCCCGAGGATCACCCGGCACGCGCCATGCACGACACCTTCTATGTCGATGCACAACATGTGCTGCGTACCCATACTTCACCAGTGCAAGTGCACTACATGCAAAATAAGCAGCCACCGCTGAAAATTATTGCGCCTGGCAGAGTTTACCGAGTGGATTCTGATGCCACGCATTCGCCTATGTTCCACCAGGTAGAAGGTTTGTGGGTGGATGAGAACATCAGCTTTGCCAATCTTAAGGGCGTAGTGCAGGATTTCCTGCAGCGCTTCTTTGAGCGTGATGACCTGCAGGTGAGATTCCGTCCCTCCTTCTTCCCGTTTACCGAGCCTTCCGCCGAGATGGATATGAGCTGGGGCGATGGCTGGCTGGAGATAGGTGGTTGCGGCATGGTGCATCCCGAAGTGTTTGGCCATGTGGGCATAGATAGCGAAAAATATCGCGGCTTTGCCTTTGGTCTGGGCGTGGAGCGTCTGACCATGTTGCGCTACGGTGTTAACGACCTGCGACTGTTTTTCGAGAACGACCTGCGTTTTCTCAAACAGTTTGCCTAGCGCACCCCCAGGATAGAACGACCTACCAGGATAGAACGACAATATGCAATTCTCTGAACATTGCTGCGCCAATTTGTAAATCCTGCCATGGATAGCCAAGCCGTGAGCCATCTGCTCACCATGGCTGGGCTGGAAGTTGAAGAGCTTACCCCGGTTGCACCCGCTTTTACCAAAGTAGTGGTGGCGCAGATCGTCAGTGCTGAAAAACACCCTGATGCTGATCGCTTGCAGATTTGCAAAGTGGATGTCGGCCAAGGCGAGCTGCTGCAGATTGTCTGTGGTGCACCAAATGCCCGTGCTGGTTTGAAAGCCCCATGTGCCCTGGTGGGCGCAGAGCTGCCTGACTTCAAGATCAAACAAGCCAAAGTACGTGGCGTAGAATCCTTCGGCATGATGTGCTCTGCGAAAGAGCTGGGCATATCCCAAGAGGGCGAGGGCATACTGGAACTGTCCGAAAGCGCTGAGCTGGGCCAGGATATACGCGCACTGTTTGAGCTTGATGATCAGTTGCTGACACTCAAACTGACGCCTAACCGTACGGACTGCCTGAGCATCTTGGGCATAGCCCGAGACGTGGCGGCCCTGACCGGAGCGCCCTTGGCACAGCCAGAAATTGCTGTGCATACGGCCGCACATACCCAGCAGCGCGCGGTTCAGGTGAGAGAGCCTGAAGCTTGCCCACGCTATAGCGGCCGCTTGATTCTGGATGTGAATGCCCAGGCGCAAACGCCGGAATGGATGGTACGCAGGCTAGAGCGTAGCGGCATACGTAGTATCAGCGCCGTGGTGGATATCACCAACTACGTGCTGCTGGAGCTTGGCCAGCCTCTGCACGCCTTTGATGCAGATAAACTACAAGGCAATATACAAGTGCGTTATGCCCGTGCCGGGGAAGAGCTGCTTTTGCTCAACGAGCAAACCGTCAAGCTGGCAGATGACATGCTGGTGATCGCTGATGACAGTGGCCCACTGGCCCTGGCTGGCATCATGGGTGGAGAAAGCAGTGCTGTCAGTGATTACACTCGCAATATCTTCCTGGAAAGTGCTTACTTCGCGCCTGCTGCCATTGTCGGCAAGGCACGACGCCTGAATTTCTCTAGTGATTCCTCTTACCGCTTTGAGCGTGGTGTGGATTTTGCCAATACCTTGCAAGCGCTTGAGCGTGCCACCCAGTTGGTGCTGGAAATCTGCGGCGGACAAGTCGGGCCTGTTGTAGAGGTGCTGAATGCCTTGCCAGTACGTAAGCCAGTCAAGCTGCGCTTGGCCAAGCTTAATTCTGTGCTGGGGATCATACTCAATGCAGATACCGTCAGCGCACTGCTGCAACGCTTAAACTTCAGCTTTGTAGCGCTGGCGGACGGCTTCGAGGTTACGCCTCCAAGCTATCGCTTTGATATCGATATCGAAGAAGACCTCATAGAAGAAGTCGCACGCCTGCATGGCTACGACAACATCCCGGCTTTGCCACCTCAGGACAGCATTAACATGCTGCCTGCGCCTGAAGCCAGCCTGAGCCGTGACTTACTGCGTGACAAACTGACAGCACATGGTTACCAAGAAATCGTTAGCTATAGCTTTGTTGATGA
Source organism: Methylobacillus glycogenes JCM 2850 (assembly GCF_000617925.1). Classification (GTDB taxonomy): domain Bacteria; phylum Pseudomonadota; class Gammaproteobacteria; order Burkholderiales; family Methylophilaceae; genus Methylobacillus; species Methylobacillus glycogenes. Next base: position 35,225 of record NZ_BAMT01000016.1, on the reverse strand, counting down.
ACACTGGGAGCGTGATTTCCTCAATAACCCCCAGCCGATAAAACTGCAAAACCCGATTGCCAGCAATTTGAGTGTGATGCGCACTGGCTTGTGGGCAGGCTTGATGGAAACCCTGAGCTACAACCTCAACCGCAAGCAAGACAGGTTGCGCTTGTTCGAAGTAGGCTCAGCCTATTTTTCCGCTGAAAATGGCTACCGTGAAGTGGCACGTATTTCGGGTCTGGCTTATGGCCCAGCTGCACCAGAGCAGTGGGCGGCAGAAGCGCGTGACGTAGATTTCTTTGACGTCAAAGCCGAAGTGGATAGCCTGACTTCTGGGCGTGCGCAATATGTGGCTGCGCAGCACCCGGCGCTGCATCCCGGCCAGACTGCACAAGTGTTGCTGGATGGTCAGCCCGTAGGCTGGATAGGCAAGCTGCATCCCAAGTGGCTGCAGCATTATCAATTGCCGCGTAGCACCATACTGTTTGAACTGGATGTAGAGCCGCTGCTGCAACGCAAGGTCGCCTCCTACACCCAGGTGGCTAAGTTCCCTCCGGTGCGTAGAGATATTGCCGTGGTGGTCGATGAAAACACCCCAATACAGGCATTATTGGACACTATGTGGAGCAGTGGAAATAAGCTGCTGAACCACCTTGCCTTATTCGATGTTTACCGCGGCAAAGGCGTGCCTGAAGGCAAGAAAAGCCTTGCATTTCTTGTGCTTATGCAAGATACTCAAAAAACTTTGACGGATGCAGAAGCCGATGCCGTCGTGGCCGAATTGCTGGAATTATTGCACCAGCGACATGGTGCAGAATTAAGAAATTAAAATAAAGCGCTAAGAAATTAAAAAAGTAGTAGGGAAAGGTTGGGCATGACATTAACAAAAGCAGATTTGGCAGATTTATTGTTTGAACAAGTAGGTCTGAACAAGCGCGAAGCCAAAGATATGGTTGAAGCATTTTTTGAAGAGATACGCACCGCCTTGGAGTCTGGTGACAGTGTCAAGCTATCGGGGTTTGGTAATTTCGAGTTGCGTCAGAAGTCTGAACGTCCTGGCCGCAACCCCAAGACCGGAGAAGAAATCCCCATTACTGCACGTCGCGTTGTAACTTTCCATGCCAGCCAAAAGCTCAAAAGCAAGGTAGAGGAGGCTTATGCCGGAGCAAGCGCCTAAGGTTCAGCTCCCACCCATCCCCGCCAAGCGCTATTTCACCATCGGTGAAGTTAGCGACCTTTGCGGGGTGAAACCTCATGTCTTGCGTTACTGGGAACAAGAATTTACCCAGTTGAAACCCGTCAAGCGCAGGGGTAACCGTCGCTACTATCAGCACCATGAAGTGCTGTTGATCCGTCGTATCCGTGAACTGCTCTATGAGCAAGGTTTTACCATCAGTGGTGCCCGCAATCGTCTTGATGGCAATGCCGGCTTGGATCTCGTGCATGATCCAGTGGCTCAGGCTACAGATCACTCAACCGTTCATCCTGACGAGTTCTATGAGACCTCATCCACCACGCAACCGGGCTTTGACTTCAAAGGCCTGCGCCTAGAACTGCGTGCGGTGCTGGATTTGCTAACGCCATAGATTTTTCTTGGACAAGATTTGATATCTTGGTCTTGTCCTTGAATTTACTCCCTAGCTCTGGCTGTTTGATCCAGCGTAGGCTCAGCAAACAAAATCATCTTTCCTCTGTGACATTCTGGTGATATTGGTTATAATCTCGTTCTTGCTGCTTTGTACTGCAAAGCAGCCCGGTTCGGGGCGTAGCGCAGCCTGGTAGCGTACTTGCATGGGGTGCAAGGGGTCGTGTGTTCGAATCACACCGTCCCGACCAATAACATCAAATAGTGACGAGCATTCCCCCTCGTCCCAGTCTCAAAAGTACTAGAGCATGTTCTAATACTCGGTCTTTCAGTGGCATGCGCAGAATCATCTCTGATTCAGCCACAATCTCAACTTTATATACTCATCAGTCATAAGTTCATTAGTGTGAGCTTTTGTCACTAGTCTGTTGCCAAATTTAAGCTATCTCCAAGCTTGCCTTAGCCTTCACATGTCCGGCATAGGCATGTTTGAGGGGGCTAGCCCAGGCACTTCTAAAACTCGAACATTAAACCTTCTTCCGTCAAATTTGCGAAACGCAGAGCTATTCCCAAGGACAAACACTAGACTAGGGAGTATATTTATAAAAATATAGAGTTCAGTGAGGCTCTATGTTGCAAACAGCTGCCAGTTCAGCACAGTCATTAATAACGCTTGGAGGAGTGTAGTTATGAGTATTGAGATATTGAAGGGTTTGGGTATTAAGGTTCCGTACAAAAATAAATATGAGAACTTTATTGGTGGTAAATGGGTAGCTCCGGTGGATGGGGAATACTTTGATAACATCAGCCCCGTGACCGGTAAGGTGTTCTGCCAAGTACCTAGGTCCAATGAAAAAGATATCAATCTGGCGCTGGATGCGGCGCATGCGGCCAAGACTGCCTGGGGCAAGACATCTGGCACTGAGCGCTCCAATATCCTGCTCAAAATTGCTGACGCGATGGAAGCCAATCTGGAAGCCATTGCCACTGCTGAAACCATAGATAACGGCAAGCCCATACGCGAGACCATGGCGGCAGACATTCCTCTGGCCATCGATCATTTCCGCTATTTTGCGGGCTGTATCCGCGCACAAGAAGGCGGTATTAGTGAAATTGATCACAATACCATCGCGTACCATTTCCATGAGCCCTTAGGTGTAGTCGGTCAAATCATTCCCTGGAATTTCCCTATTCTAATGGCTGCCTGGAAGTTGGCACCCGCATTGGCAGCGGGCAACTGTATTGTCATGAAGCCCGCAGAACAAACGCCTGCTTCTATTTTGGTGGTGATGGAAATCATTGGCCATCTGTTGCCTGATGGCGTGCTGAATGTGGTCAACGGTCATGGTGTTGAGGCGGGTAAAGCCTTGGCGACCAGCCCACGCATTGCCAAGATTGCCTTCACAGGCTCTACTTCTGTTGGCCGCTTGATCATGCAATATGCCAGCCAAAGCCTAATCCCGGTGACGCTTGAGCTGGGTGGCAAATCGCCTAATATCTTCTTTGAAGATGTGATGGATAAGGACGATGCCTACTTTGATAAGTGCCTGGAAGGCTTTGCCTTGTTCGCGCTGAATCAAGGCGAGGTTTGCACCTGCCCAAGCCGTGCCTTGATCCAGGAATCCATTTATGAGCGCTTTATTGAGCGTGCTATCAAGCGCGTCAAGGCGATCAAGCAAGGTAGCCCGCTGGACAGCGGCACCATGATTGGTGCGCAGGCGTCCAGCGAGCAGGTGGAAATCATTATGTCCTACATCAAGCTGGGTCAGGAAGAAGGCGCCCAACTACTGACTGGCGGCAAGGCCAATAAGCTGAGTGGTGACCTGAGCGATGGCTACTATATTGAGCCTACCGTGTTCAAGGGCCATAACAAAATGCGCATTTTCCAGGAAGAAATCTTTGGTCCGGTATTGGCCGTGACCACCTTCAAGGACGAAGCTGAAGCGCTGGAAATTGCCAATGACACCATGTACGGCCTAGGTGCTGGTGTTTGGACTCGCGATGGTAGCCGTGCATTCCGTGTAGGTCGTGGCGTGCAGGCTGGTCGTGTTTGGACAAATTGCTACCATCTCTATCCTGCCCATGCAGCCTTTGGTGGTTATAAGCAATCAGGTATTGGGCGTGAAAACCACAAGATGATGCTTGATCACTATCAGCAGACGAAAAACCTTTTGGTGAGCTATAGCCTGATGCACTGGGTTTCTTCTAACACTAATAATATGAAGTGAAAATAGGTCTGGATTTGTTCACAAATCCAGACCTTTATTTTTATGGGTTAACGTGGCCACTGTTGCTGCTCAGGGGAGGAGCTGATCCAGTACGGATCAGTATGTTGAGTGTTTAATGTGCAGGGTGAATATTATGCTGAAAAGGAAATTTTTGTTGTTGATGGTCGCTTTGCTTGGATTAAGCCAAGGAGAGCTAGTGATGGCAGCCGAGTTTGCTTCTTGTGTGGGAGTTCAGGAAGAAGGAGTTGAGCTCAACTGTGCGGTGCAGGATCGCAATGGCAATCCCTTGAATGTTCCTGAGCGGTCAATAGGTGCAATGTATGGAATGGGTTGGCGATTGATTCAAGTGGTTAAAAGCGTCAGAGATAACAACCAGAACACCAAGAAAATCAATGTGAACATTTTTTATTTCGACAGACCTTAATGCCTCAAGCTTTACTACCCCGCATCATGCCGGGGTAGTAGCAACGCCAATGCGGGTGCTGTAACACCAAGTAAGTCCCAAGTCCCAAGTCCCAAGTCCCAAGTCCCAAGTCCCAAGTCCCAAATTATTAGTAAAATAAAAGACAAATTGGTATTGTTTTTTTTGATACGCGTCTTTAATATCCAACAAATTGACAATTAAATATTTCCGTCTAGCTTTGGTTATTGTGGCTTTGATATTTGTTGTTGATTTTATTGATGTTTTTATTGATAAGAAAATTCGTCGCAAATATGACAATTAGGTTAATAGTAAAAATACTGTATTTGAGTCTGTTTGCTGGATCGCTGACAGGGTGTGCTCATGCCCTTGGAAAAAGCAAATCAGAGGATTTGGTGGGCTTGCTGGCCGATTCAAAATCTAAGAGTGGCGTCACTGAGGAGCAAGCAGCGTATTTGGAGAAGTACTTATACCGTCATTCAGCTATTGATGAAGTGGACGATTATTTTATTCGAGATGCTGATTATCCCTTTGCAAAATCAATAGAGGATGCGGTCAGTTTTCAAAAAAATATCTTGATAAAATTGAAAGAAAAGAACAGAAAGATATCAATGTAAGTGAAAAAATAAAAAACAATTTCTATCAAAATATTCAAGCAATAAAATCGGCAGTTTCAGTGAGATATATCAATAAGAAAACCCGTATTGATGAAGATGGAAACGAAATTTTATCTTTGATTATTTGGATGGAAAACAATTCGGGAAAAGATGTTCATCAAGTCCGGGGAAAAATGCTAATGATGACCAATGATGGTATGGAAGCAGCAACATTGAAAATTAATAGCCATCAAGTGATTCGAAGTGGATCAGCATCATTATGGAAAGGAAGTTTTTCTTTAGACACGAATTTGAACGGGTTGGTAAACAGAAGGTTAGCAAAGATTTCAGATAAAGATTTAAAAGGAATTTGGGTGCCAGAATTGATTCTTTTCTCAGATAAAAGTCGTCTGCAAATTTCTGAGTAAAAATTGCACATAAGGGGATAAATTTATTATTTATAAATAATGATGATTTTATCTTTTAATGCGGCAATTTTTTATGTTGGTGTAATTGCTGTATGAGTAAATTTTAATGGTTAAAGGGAGATTTACATGAATAATCCAAAGCTGAGTGTGGTGGCCCTCGCGGTGTTGTCAGTGATTAATGCAGGTGTAGCTGTAGCTGCAACTGCTAACGAGGGTTATAAACAATTAATTAATGTTTCGGACCGTGCTGTAGATGATGGGATTGCAGGAAGCGGTAAGTATCCGCGCAAGACTTTTTATAAAGACCGCCATTACGTCATACCAGAAGGTTTGGAGATTGGCTCTTATTATGCCACTTGGGGTGGTTATCCAGGGCGTGATTATCGCCCTCACCAAGTACCAGTTGAGCGGTTAAATACCATTTATGTGGCATTCGCTGGTATTTGCGGTGAAAACCCGGGTGCTAATGAAGGTGGCGCGGGTTTACGAACGGCTTGTTCGGGCCTGCATGCTGCAGAAAATGGCGCTTACTTCTTACCCGGTCTAGATAAACTGCAAGATGGTGAAGTGAGTTTTGTCGATGACACCTGGGGGCTGCTTGATAAAGCCTTTGATGGCCCAGCAGATAAATACTCACATTTTGCCGGCATGATGGATTGGAAAAGACGCAATCCAAACTTGAAAGTGATCTGGTCGGTTGGCGGCTGGAGCTACAACCGGGGATAAATGGGTGTTATTTGAGGAGCAGCGGCTGTCAGGTTTCATCAGTGTCAGAAACTGGCGCGCTGGAGATGCCTATCCAATGATAGGCATGATCGTCAAATATCTTGAAAGAGATTGGGTCAATCTGCGCCCCGTGTTGTTTGATGGCACCATGCCTCCTTCGTCCAATGCCTGGGAGTTGTTGAACAAAAAAGATTCAGGCACTTCTGCTGCCTTGGGGGCAGCGGTCAGCGAAACCGATGTGCAATGGCAACAAGCGCGCAACTACAACATCATAGGCACGGTGGTGACATTCAACGGTCTTAAATATAGAAGCCTGATTGAAGTCACTGGAGGCAACCCGCCGCCTTATAACCAGCAGGCTTGGCAGCTATTATCCGACCTCAAGACGGCTGGTACCACATTGATGCCGTTAACCACCGAAGCAAAATCATCCGCCGAATGGAACCCGCAAACCATCTATGACACCCGCGGGGCGGTAGTGAGGTATATGGGGCAGGACTGGACCAATAGCTACTGGACTCAGAAAGATGTGCCTGGGGAAAGTCTGGTCTGGCAGCCATTGGTCATTGCAGATGAGGCTGCATGGAACAGATATATTATTTACGACAACACGCGTACTTATACCGTTTTGTACAAAGCCAAGCTTTATAAAAATCAGTATCGGACGCAAGGAGATGAGCCTGGCGTTTCATCTGCATGGTTGGAAGTCACCAGTTATGCAGATATCAACGGCGCAAATTGGTCAGCTACTTCGCAATACACTGCCCCCAGAATGAAAGCCAAACACAATGGACGTACCTGGTATAACCTCTGGCCAACCACTGGGCAAGAGCCAGGCGCGAGCGGCGTGTGGCAACCTGAGACATTGTTGGATGAAGAGCCTTGGAGCCAGTTTGTTATTTACGACTATAAAAGCCGAGGTGAGCCTGAGCGCAATTACCGGGTTACCTATCAGGGTAGGGTATGGGTACAAAGCTGGTGGACACAGGGCGATACCCCCGGTGTGAATGATGCATGGAAGCCTTATGTCGCCAATACCACGCATGTGAATGGCAATGAATGGCAAGCAGAACGCATTTACTCCAGCCCCAATATGATTGTGACCTGGCCTGCGACGGGCAGTACGCGAGAATGGTATAACCGCTTCTCAACTAAAGGCGACACCCCAGGGCAAAATCCGGTATGGCAACCAGTGACCATTCTTGATGGTGAGGCTTGGAACACAAATGTGATTTATGATGCTTCTGCACGTGGAGAATCCAAGCGCAACTATGTTGTCACATACAATGGTCAGCGCTGGACAAATCAATGGTATTCACAAGGTGATCAGCCAGGAGTCTCCAGTGTCTGGCAATCGCTGGACAAAAAACCATAGAGTATCCATTGTCACCTCGTGGTCTAAGGGGCAATGGCTTAGCCCCTTGGAGGAAATATGAGTGTGAGCCGTATTGTTGCAAGTCCCTCAGCATCTGCCTTGATTGATGAGTTGAGGGCCCGCCATGGTGATTTGATGTTTCACCAATCCGGTGGCTGTTGTGAGGGTAGTGCCCCGATGTGCCTGAAGGATGGAGAGTTCTTGCTTGGCACTTCAGACGTCAAGGTTGGCGTGGTGCATGGCGTGCCCTACTATATGAACAAGACCCAGTTTGAATATTGGGAACACACGCATCTGACCTTGGATGCTATCCCCGGACACGGCGGCATGTTTTCCTTGGAGCAAGCCACAGGCAAACATTTTTTAATCCGCTCCCGCTTGTTTACCGATGACGAAGCGCAAGACCTGGAACCGGTGCAAGCTTGTGGCTAAAAGCTGCTGGGATGCAGGAAGCGTTTGCGAAGCGGTGGCTGCACTACATTATATGGTTTGCCATTACTTAGAATGCCAAGTAATTAAGCAGTAGCTTTACTTCTTGTTAGATGTTGTCGCATGCGATGACTTGCATCTGCAGGCTGGCAATTTGCCACTATGCATTTTGCCACTCAAAGCGATTCCAGAAACCGCAACAAAGCCTGCCTATCCTCATCTGGCATAGTCCGCACTTGCTCTTTAGAGGCTTCTGCCTCACCGCCGTGCCAGAGTATGGCTTCCAGCAAGCTTCGTGCACGGCCATCGTGCAAAAAGCCCACCTGCTCATCCACCTTTTGCGCCAAGCCTATGCCCCACAAAGGCGGCGTGCGCCATTCACGACCACTGGCCTGGAAATCCGGGCGGCCATCGGCCAATTCCGGCCCCATATCGTGCAGTAGTAAATCGGTATAAGGCGCAATCTGCTGATGACTCAGCGCGCTCAAGCCAGGAAAGTCCCCGGTCTGTAATACTGGTTGGTGGCAGGCCGCACACATGGCGCGTTCAAACACCTGCTTGCCGCGCATAACCATGGCATCACCCGCTTGGCGTTGTTTGGGTACGGCGAGTGCCAATTGATACATTGTCATTTGCTGTAACTGGCTGGCGTTGATCTCTGGGGCAACTGTCTGAGCTGCCTGCTGGCAATCACGCTGCTTTGGTGCGCAATTACCATGGGGAAACACGCTGGAGCTTAGGCCCATATCGCCCGAGAGTGCGCTCGCGGTCTGCTGACGCAAGCTAGGGACATTGGCTTTCCAGCCAAAGCGTCCCAGGCTTATTTTCTTAGCTTCTTCATCCCACACCCAGTTGGGGCGGCCTTTGATTTTGCCGGGCTTGGTTTGGGCTGCCAGCGTCAGGATAGTTTTTTCCTCTATCGCTTGTAGCAGGCCCATGCCATAAATGGCAGGCGCAATTCTGAGCGAGGTTTGAATATTCTTGGGTAATGGGCCATAAGCCAGCTCAGTGAAACGCAGCTGGGGTTTGCGCAAGCTGACATTCTGGCCGTTAGCTAGGCTTACCGTATGCTCGCTATAGCTCAGGCTGGCTCTACCCTCGGCCACTACGCTAGGCGCACCATACTCTTGCAATTGATCGCCATAAAAAGGGTGGGGCAGAGGCGCACCGCTCAGGGTTTTGCCCGGGATGCTAAGCCGCACCAACATGGCGCGCATGGACTCATGCTCGTTAGTTGGAGCAAAGCCACGGCCATTCTTGGCGTGGCAGGCTATGCAGGAGTTACGGTTGTAAAGCGGGCCCAGGCCCTGAATCTCGCTATCTAGTGCTGGGCCGATAATCCAGCTTTGTCGCACCAGTGTGCGGCCCTGCATAAAGTCGCGCAGCTCATCCTCGCTTAATGGGCTGATGGGTTGGCTATAGGCTTCCCGGCTTTCTAGCGCGGTATATACCTGGCTTTCCTGGCTCAGGGCCAGTGTGGTAAGCATCGGGCTGGGCAGCAATATCAGAAAAACAAGCGCGCGCCATACGCTTTTGCTGGCTTGCTTCAAGGCTGTGCCAGAATGCGCGCAGCTTCTGCATAGCGTTGCTGCATTTGCAGTTGCCAGGCCTGGATTTGTGCCTTGTCCGGGCTGGTGATTTCGGTACTCGACTCGGTATCAATAGGCTCAGGAATAGGCAAGGTTTGCAGCAATGCCCTGGCTTTCAGCACTTGTGGCGCATCAGCCCCCAGCTTCTGCGTGGCGGCAGTCAATTGCTCATAGCTATATTGTAGCTGGGCGATATTGAGGCTGATGATGGCATCGAACAAAGCATTGGTGAGTTCTTGTCGTGCCAGGCCTTTTTTACTGTCGTAGATAAAGCCTATGTTGCTGGCGTAAGGGTTGTAATAATCGGCTGGCTTGTAGGCATAGGCGGAAGGCCGTACCGGCAATTTGCGCACATCAGGATGAAACAGCAAGCGCTGGCCAGCTTCAGATAACACAAAGTCTCTGAACGCCCGTGCACCTTCAACGTTAGCCGCCTGGCGCATGATGGCAATATGGGCAGGGGAGTAAGCCGTAATCTCCGGGTAAACAAACTGCAGCGGGGCACCATTGGCGATGGCCGAGGCGGTAAAGAAATCAATGGTCAGTCCTGCCAGCAGCCGACCATTCGCGACATCATCGCTGATAAAAGTAGCGCCACTGGTGACCAACTCGGCATTGGCGGCCAAAGCTTGCAGCAAATTCCAGCCAGCCTGCCAACCATAACCTTGCAACAGAATATCAATCAAAGGCGGCGCATAGCCCACCTTGGAGGGTATAGGCAAACCTATCTTGCCGTGGTAGCCAGCTGCGGTCAGATCCTGCCAAGTGCTAGGTGATGGCAGCCCTTGCGCTTGTATAGCCTTGGGGTTGATGGCCATGCCATAACCTGCTATTTCGCTGGCGATGTAATGGCTGCTGCGCAAGGGGTAGCCGTGCAGCTGCTCAGGCAAACCTGTGAGGTCAAGGTCTAGCGGCGCCAGGGCCTGCATGTGCTCAAGCTGCGCAAAGTTGCGTTGTGCTGGAGTCCAATACACATCTACTGGCTGTGGCGGCTGTTTGAAATAGGCCATGGCATCCCGCGATTGACGCCAGAGCACTTCCAGTTTGTATTGCGGGTATTGCTGTTCAAAAGCCGCCTCGAAGGTGGAGACAACTTCTTGCGGATAACTGGTCATGACCACAACCTTGCTGCTTTCCGCGTATAGGGCTTGGCTGCCTAGTAGCAGCCCAGCCAGTAAAAATGAGGTGAGCCAGCGCAATGCTGCCTTGATAGTAAGTGCGCTGGGCATGGTGTTTCCTATCTAATAGTAAGGTTGAGTTCGCTTAGAACTTGCGGGTGACGTTGACGAACATATTGCGGCCTTCCATATAGAAGCCTTCGGTGTAAGCGTAATTCTTGTCCAGCAAGTTATTAACGCCTGCTTCGGCAAACCAGTCAGCATTCACCGCATACATGGCCTTCAGATTGCCTGTGGCATAACCCTTGGCAGACAACCAGTCATTAAGCGCGGAATTCTGGCGTGAGTAGCGTGAGGATGCTGCCTCTACACTGGCGACGAGTTGCAGGGCATCTGTGGCTTTCCAGCGGCCATAGGCAAATAACTTTTGGCGTGGCACATCGGTGAGTCGCAGGTCGTTACTGAGGTTGTCGCGATTGATAAAGCTGTAATTGCCGCCTATTTCCAGAGAGTCGCTGCTGAACCAAGTTGCGCCCAACTCTATGCCCTGACTCTCAACCTTGCCTATATTGCGGAACTGGAAGCATTGGCCACCGCCTGCGCTACAGGCTGAGTTTGGCAGGCTGACGGACTGAATCATGTCCTTGGTGTCGGTATAGAACACGGCACCCTGCAAGCGCAGTTGCGGTGTGACAAAAGCCGATGCACCAAGCTCATAATGGGTAGCAATCTCAGTATCCAGGTTTGGATTGGCCACGGCACGACCAAAGCGACCTGAGAATCTATCCTTCATAGTGGCAAAGCGGCTTTTTCTGGCCACAGTCAAATGAATGTCACTATCCTCAGAAGGTTTATAGAATAAGCCAGCCTGTGGGTTCAAAGCGTGAGCACTGCCTCTAGGGAAGTCGTAAATACGATTCGCGTTATTTAAACCTTCTGCTTGCAAGGTGTCACGCACGTCATAGCTCAAGCCTGTAACCAAGCTCAGCTTGTCCGTGATCTTGTGTGTATCTTCAACGGCAAACGAGACAGTCCGGTCTTCAAAGGTTTGCACCGGATTGCCTTGGTTATGCTCTTCATGCTTATCGTGCTTGTAATGTGCGGCAAACTTAAGCGTATTACGTGCGGCAATCTCAAAGCCCAGTTCTGCACTTGCCCCATAGGTATCGTCGTTATAAATACTGGTAAATGAGCTGCCACGTGTCATGGTGGCATAGCGCGCATCATCGTAGCTTTCCAGCACGTTCTTGAACTTGTCATAGAAGGCGCGCACCTTGAGGTAAGCGTTGCCACCCAGACTAGTACGCGAGATGAAATACAGGCTTTCCTTATCCCACTTGGGCCAATCCCAGTAATTGGCAGTGCGGCCGCTATCATTGCCCGCATAGACAGGGCTGCCTTTATCACCTTGTTGGTTGATGTAGTTCAGGCTGTATTCATCACCTTCTCTTGGGGTAAACCCTATCTTCAGGTTGATTTTGCCGTCACGGTTGTAAGCACGTTCACGGTCGCCGCCATTCTCAAAGCGATTGGGGTTGTACTCGCTGGACATGCGATAGCGGTCATTGTCCAGATAGGAGGTGTTGGCCTGCCAATACCAGGTGCCATAGTTGCCCCCCATATTGAGATCGGTGCTGTAGCCGTTGTACTTGAAATTGCGGTCAGTTTTGAGGCCTGCCGTGATGCTACCTTCAAACTCCTTGCTGGGCTTGCGGCTGACCAGGTTGATGGCGCCACCCAAGGTGTTGGGGCCATAGAGAACCGAGCTGAAGCCCTTGGAGACCTGAATCTTGGACAAGTCGAAAGTATTGAAGCGCGCCAGATCTACATAACCATCATAGGTCACATACACCGGGATGCCATCAACAAACACCGGGACTTGGCGCAGATCGAAACCGCGTAATTGCACTAACTGCTCATTGCGCTGACCACCCTGGGTCATGCTGATGCCAGGCAGGGTATTGAGTGCTGTGCCAACCGTCTCGCGATTGAATAAACGCATGTCCTCTTGGCTGATGGCATCGTCGGCCAAAGAAATAGCCTCACCCCTGGGCGCGGTGACATTGATCTCACCCAAGGTATAAGGTGCAACCTCAGCCTGAGCACTGGCTGCCCAGGCTGTTAACAGCGCGAGCGCCAGAGGTTTGTAGTAGTAATGCATGAAACTCCCCGAAATAAGTCATTCAAAACCAAGACACTCCTAAGACAAGTGCTTGAATCAGGGCGGATTAGATAATATTTCATTGTATTTGTAAATATATAACGAGGTCAGGTTGATGATGCATTCAAAAGTCCCTTGATCCAAGGCCCGCAATTTTTATTCCCCGTTTGCGCATCAACTGGTGACTCGACTTGAATTGGTGAATTAAACTAGGTAGTCTTTTTTGGCAGCCATCATGTTGAGCCTACCCTTGTCCCCCTTATCGGAAATCCGCAAATATCTGGAATCCGCAGCACTTAGCTCACTGGACGATGCTTATCTCATCGATCCATTGCGGCTTAACCTGCTTGCGGTGCTGGTGGATGGGCAAGAATACGAGAGAGATGCTTATCCACTGGATGAACTATTGCAGGCTTTGGCACAGCCGCAGGCGCGCAAGGTGCTAGACACTGCACCTGTGGATTGGCCACTGATAGATATCAGCCATGCACTACAAGAGATCAATGGTTACTTTGCCGAATTCCGTTTGCTGCTGGTGGGGCGTGGTGAGGAACGTGCTTTACTTATTGTGCGCGACAGCCGTGCGTTCAGCCGCCATATTCTCCATGTGCTGCAGGATGGCGGCTCCAAACTCAGCGCGCTGATCTCCAATACCCCTGGTGTGGTCTATCAGGCACGTATGAACCGGGATGGGGTGGTTGGTTTTCTTTATCTTAGTGATGCCTGTAAGCCCTTGTTGGGTGAGGAGGCAGACACCTTGATCAGCAAACCCGATGTGTTCTTGTCACTGATTGATGAGGATGACAGGCTGGCCTACGAGAAGAATATCCGTCAGTCGGCACAGAATCTCAGTGTGTTGAACTGGACCGGACGTTTCTGGATGAAGGAGTGGCAGGATATCAAGTGGATCAACCTGCGCGCCAGCCCACGCCGCATGCCGGATGATACCGTGCTGTGGGAAGGCATCATGACCAATATTACTCAGAGTCGCCGTGAGCAGTTGGCCATTAGGCAGTCACATCAAAAACTCGCGCGTTTATCTGCGCAGATGGCGCAGATCAAGGAAAAAGAGCGTCTGCGTATTGCCCAGGAGATTCATGATGACCTCGGCGGCAATCTGACGGCAATTCGGCTGGGTTTATCTTCTATCATCAAGCGGCTAGACCCTAGCAATGAAAGTTTGCTAGCCAAGCGCGCCAACTCGAATCTATCGTCGATGATACTTTTGAGTCTGCGCATCGCATCGCCAGCGATTTGCGTCCCAATGTGCTGGAGCTTGGAATTGTGGCTGCGCTGGAATGGCAGGCCGCACAGTTTGCTGAAAAAATAGGCATAGCATGCGAGTTTGCCTGCAATCATGCAGAAGTCGATATCAGTACCGACCAAGCCATTGCCTTGTTCCGCATCTGCCAGGAGGCCATGTCCAACATTGCCAAGTATGCCCACGCCAGCCATGTTGAGGTTACGCTGGAAGCCACCAGTCGGGAAATTGTCATGCAGGTGATTGATAATGGGCTAGGTATTGCCCCAGCCGATGTGCTGAAACCCAATGCCTTTGGCATTAATGGCATGGTAGAGCGGGCGGTGGCACTCTCCGGTCAGTGCCGTGTGCAAGCAGGAAAGCAAGGCGGTACAATTGTCATTGTGACCATTCCACTACAACCAGCCCAGCTGGATGCGGTCACGGTTTGAGTCCCCATTATCCATTCGGACATTTTTCATACAGCAACCATGCCAACAACACCAACAATTAAAGTCATTATTGCTGACGATCACGCCATTCTGCGCGAAGGTCTGAAACAGATCCTAGCCGAAACCGAAGATATAGAAGTGATTGCCGATGCCAAAAATGCGGCCGAAGCCATCAAACTGGCGGGCACGAGTGGTCTGGATATTATGCTGCTAGATATCTCCTTGCCGGATCGTAGTGGAATTGAGGCCTGTAGTTTGATCAAGAAGGCGCACCCCAGGGTTTCTATACTCATGCTCTCCATGCACAGGGAAGATGCTTACGCTATTCGTGCCTTGCGCTCAGGGGCTTCAGGCTACCTGAGCAAACAAGGCGCTTCGGATCAGTTGGTAACGGCCATCCGTACTATCGCCAAGGGCAAAAAATACATCAGCGAAGAAGTGGCCATGGCTTTAGCCGAGCAAGTTGGCGGCAATGCGGACAAACCTCTGCATGAATGTCTGTCCAACCGGGAGTTTCAGACCCTCACCATGATTGCCTCTGGTCTGGCAGTGGGTGAAATTGCCGAGAATCTCTCGCTCTCGGTCAAGACCATCAGCATGTACCGAGCGCGTCTGCTGGAAAAGCTCAACCTGCGCCATAACGCTGAGCTGACGCATTACGCGATCAAGAACAATCTGGTTGATTGATCACAACCCCAGCGTCTAAACATCTTATGCGCCGATTTGGCGCAATTTCCCCTGCCTGTTAAGCCGATTGTGACTAGCCTGACCTCGCTAATATAGCGGTCAGGCTCATGTTGAATGGCCCTCAACCCTGAATTTAGAAAATATTTTTCACCGAATTTGACCTGGCTGGACCGTAAAAAACAGGTGAAAAAACTTTAGGGTTAAAGATAAATAATATTCTTTTTTAAATTTTAAGTTATTGATTTAATTGATTTTGTGTTGAAATATTAATTGCAGAAAGGCGAGGTCCCTAAAGATTTATTTAAGTAATCCGACAACTGCAGCATGGCATTGGTAAACGATGCAAACCGCGAGAAAAGATAAGTGCAGAACACCGCTAAATTTTTCGCAGGAATGACCGATAACAGTCTTAACAGCGCAACGTAACAAGAGCTGTGAAGCGATACCAAATGCAACACGTGGTTTTGGAAATTAACTTAAATCGAAGGAGATTTGAAAATGGCTGCAATTATCAACACCAACCTGGCTTCGCTGAACGCTCAACGTAACCTGACAACTTCGCAATCCAGCCTGAATACATCCCTGCAACGTCTGTCTTCCGGTCTGCGCGTTAACAGCGCCAAGGATGACGCGGCTGGTATGTCCATCGCAACACGTATGGATGCTCAAGTTCGCGGTCAAACCGTTGCTATCCGTAACGCTAACGATGCGATTTCTTTTGCACAAACTGCTGAAGGCGCGCTGGGTAAGGTAACTGACGCTCTGCAACGTATGCGTGAACTGGCTGTACAGTCCATCAATGCTACTAACGGTACTGGTGACCGTGCTAACCTGGATGCTGAATTCCAACAACTGGCTACTGAAATCGGTCGTCTGGGTACAGACACCAAGTTCAACGGCTCTGCAGTATTCGGTGCTACTGCCATGACCTTCCAGGTTGGTGCTGATAGCGGTCAAACTATCACTGTGGCTGCTACTGCGGCTTCCACAATCACTGGTAGCATCACTACTGCTGACAATGCCAACACTGCGCTGACTGCAATTGATACTGCGTTGAACACTGCGAATACCAACCGTGCGACTTTGGGTGCTGTGCAAAACCGCTTTGAATCTGTGATCAGCAGCTTGCAAGTGTCGGTTGAGAATCAGTCTGCCGCCAAGTCCCGTATCCTAGATGCAGACTTTGCTTCGGAAACTGCCAACCTGACTCGTGGTCAAATCTTGCAACAAGCAGGTACTGCGATGCTGGCACAAGCGAACTCCTTGCCTAACAACGTTCTGACACTGTTGCGTGGCTAAGGTGACACAATAGGCACTAACTCCCGCAGTCTGCTCAGATAGAGGCTGCGGGTTTTGCTTGAGGAAATCAAGAAAATGGCTATCTCCAATATAGATGTTTATAGTCAAGCAGGAAGTTTCCCCACTTCAGCACGTAGTGCTACGCCAGTCAGTGCATTGCCAGGTACCAAGGAATTGGTGCAGCAGCAGGCCCAGTCTGCCACGAGTCAAGTAAGCAAGGCAGAAGTAGATACCGCGGTGAAGCAGATCAATGAGTTCATATCACCGATTCTGCAGTCCATCCAGTTTTCTACTGATAATGATTCTGGCCGTGTAGTGGTCAAAGTCGTGGATTCTGAGACGCAAAAAGTATTACGTCAGATTCCCAACGAGGAAGTGCTGGCAATTTCAAAGACGCTGGACAAGCTTCAAGGCTTGATCATCCGACAAACTGCCTAAGGTTTAAGGTGAGTATGCTGAAGGCGAGTATTTAAGGAAGCGAGTAAAGATTATGGCAACCACAAGCGGAATTTCTGCAAGTACCAACTTTGATATTAACGCAATCGTCACTAGCCTGATGCAGGCGGAACAGCGTCCTGCGGTCTTGTTGAATGAACAGAAAACCTCATATCAAGCAAAAATTTCTGCATTTGCCACATTGAAAAACTCGCTATCCACCTTCCAGACAGCCCTGGGCAATCTTGCCTCTACTAGCAAATTCAAGGTGCAGGCAGCAACTTCCGGTAACAACGATATCTTTACCGCTACCTCGGATGGTAATGCCACGGTGGGTAATTACGCCATTAAGGTTGGCCAGCTGGCGCAGGCACATAAAATTGCGACTAGCAGCTTTGCCAACACAAGTGCTGCGGTGGGTACTGGCACTTTGACCATTACCTTGGGCACGTATGATGCCGTTAACAACAGCTTTACCGCCAATCCGGACAAATCACCCAAGAACCTGACTATTACCGCTGCCAACAACAGCCTGACGGGCATTCGTGATGCCATCAATGCAGGTGATCTGGGTGTAACCGCTTCCATCGTCAATGATGGGCAAAATGGTGGCCGACTGGTGTTGACCTCCAAGGAATCTGGCGCTGCCAACAGCATCAAAATCTCCGTAGCAGATGCAGATGGTGGCAATACCGATGGCACAGGCCTCTCCAGCCTGGCTTACGATCCTACTGCCGCCGCTGGGGCTGGTAAAAACCTGGGTGAACTTCAAGCTGGCAAAAATGCACTGCTCAACATTGATGGCATAGACGTAGAAAGCGCTAGTAATGTGGTGTCTGGCATATTGCAAGGCGTGACACTGAACCTGTTCAAGGCCGATCCCACTACCAGTGTCTCACTGGATATCACCAAGGATTCGGCCAAGATTGAAGAGTCGGTGAATGCCTTCGTCAAGGCGTTCAATGATTTCAACACCACTTTGCGCAATCTGACCAAGTTTGACGAAAGCACACAGACTTCACCAAGAAAAACTCTGGTGTATTGCTGGGGGATGCTACGACGCGCTCTATCTCGACGCAGATTCGCTCGGCTTTGACCAGAACCGTGACTGGCGTGGGTGATTTCAATTCCCTGAGCCAGATAGGTGTGGCATTCCAACGCGATGGGTCTCTGGCGGTAGACAGCACCAAGCTCAAGGATGCTATCAGCACTAATTTTGATGATATTGCCAAGCTGTTCTCTGCCGTAGGCACTGCCACCGATAGCGGCGTCAGCTATGTCACCCAGGGTGCCAAGACGCAATCCGGCAACTACTCAGTGAACATCACCCAGGCAGCTAGCGTGGCACCCTGACCGGTAGCGCAGGTCCCAACCTGAATATCGTGGCTGGTAGCAATGATGCGCTGCAAATCAAGATAGGCGAGGGCACTTACAACATCACGTTGACGGCTGGTAATTATGCCAGCGCAGCAGATTTGGCCAATGAAGTGCGCAGCCAGCTTTCAAGTGCCAAGTCCACGGCAGAAGTCACTGTCGAAGGCGGTGTGCTCAAGATCACCACCCCAGGTTATGGCAGCGAAGCCGTAATCGAGATCAAGGGCGGCAATGCCGCTGCTGACCTGTTTGGCAGTAGCCCAACGGCTGTCGCGGGCAAAGACGTGGCAGGCACCATCAATGGTGCTGCCGCTACCGGCAAGGGTCAGGTGCTGACCAGTTCCGCCAGCGGTAATGCAGCTGAAGGCCTGGCCTTGCTGATCCAGGGCAATACCACAGGTGCACGCGGCGATATCAATCTGAGCGTGGGCTATGCTGCTACGTTGAATAGCCTGGTCAAGGAGATGGTGAGCGACACCGGCATCCTGGCATCCAAGACTGAAGGCCTGACCGATTCCGTCAACCGCGTCACCAAGCAGGAAGAAGCCCTGACGGTGCGCTTGACCGCAGTGGAAGCCCGCTACCGCGCCCAGTTTGTCGCACTGGATGTCTTGGTGAGCCAGTTGAAGACTACCCAGTCATACCTGACGCAGCAACTGGCTGCGATTAGTGCCAATAGCTAGAGAAGGAGGGCAGCATGTTTGGATATAATGGAGGCGTCAACGCCTACGCACGCGTGGGTGTAGAAACTGGTGTTGTGGCAGCAAGCCCGGCACGTTTGATCGTCATGCTCTACGATGGTGCGATTGCTGCGTGCAGCTTGGCTATCAAGCACATGCGCGAGAATAACTATGCTGCCAAGAGTGCTGATCTGACCAAGGCCATTACCATCATAGATAATGGCTTGCGTGCCAGCTTGGATCAAAAATCCGGTGGCGAGATTGCCCAAAGCCTGGATAGCCTGTATGAATACATGTCCGGCCGTCTCTACAACGCCAACAGCAAAAGCGATATTGCGGCGGTAGAAGAAGTCATTAAACTGCTCAAGGATTTAAACGAGGCATGGACCGCCTTGGGTGAGCAGCCTGCGGTGCAGGCCAATGCAGCGAATCAGACCCAGGGTAATCAGGCAGTGCAGCAACAAAACCATTTGGCAAAGGCATACTCATGAGCACTCAGCAAACCTTGTCCCTTTATGCAGCCGTGGTCGATATCACCGACCAGATGCTTGAAGCCGCCAAGCAACAGAATTGGGAAAGATTGGCCAGCCTGGAGCTGGAGTGTGCTGAGCGCATCAAGCTGGCGGATGTGGGGGCTTGTGACGAGCCGCTGCGTGAGCCTGAGCAACAACTCAAAGTGGCGCACCTCAAGCGCATACTCGCCTCTGACCGCGAGATTCGCAACATCATTGATCCCTGGATGGTGAAACTGTCTGGTTTGCTGACCAACCACACGGCCAATCGCCAGATGTTCGATACCTACAAGCAATTGATACGGCCCAGTAGATGATTATCAAGCAATCTCCTGACCCAGTCGCGAATGTTGCGCCACTCTCGCGAGTGGCACCTGCGCTGGCGGTAGAGGAGATTGCAAGTACCGTCCAGGATCAGGCATTACGTGCCAGCCTGCTAACTCGCGGGCAGGATTACCTCGGTCAGGTCATGGCCAGATTGCAGCCCGGCGTATTTCAGGTCAATATCAACGGCCAGAGCTATAAAATGGATCTGGGCCAACAGGCCAATGTTGGTCAGCAGATGCTGCTGAAATACGTAGCAGACAGTCCAGTACCTACCTTCCGCATGCTGGGCCAGGCCCCCGGCCAAGCACCCCTCGATACCACGCGACTAGCTGGCATGATGCTGACAGCCGTGCCTTTGCCAACACCGATGCTGGCGTTACTACCGCCTTGAGCACGGGGGCAAGAATACTCAGTCAGCAATTGGCGCACACTGGCACCCAGGAATCTTCGCAAACCCTGGCCAATCAGGCGGTGATTAGCCATGCACCACAAAATCCGCGTGTATTGGCACAGGATATCCAGCGTGCGCTCACCAGTTCGGGCATGTTTTATGAGTCGCACTTGGAACAATTTGCCACCGGCAAACTCAGCCTCACTTCACTCTTGCAAGAGCCGCAGAACCAGCCTGGTGTTGCGGCCGAATCCTTGATCAACAAGCAATTGGCGGTGCTGGAAAACCAGCGTTTTCAGTGGCAAGGCGAAATCTGGCCGGGGCAAAAAATGGATTGGCAGGTACAACTGCAGGAAGAAGCCGTGCGCGAAGACCAGCATGGGGCTGATCAACCCACGGCCGAAGAAGCCCCTGTTTCCAGCACCTTGAAGTTGGATCTACCTTCGCTGGGCAAAATTTCCGCGCATATCACGCTGCAAGAAGGGCGTTTGCGCGTACGCATGGCCGCTGTCGCTTCTGACGCAGCCAATCGCATGCAAGCTGAATTGTCCAGCTTGGCGCAGGCGCTTACCAGCCATGGTCAGGCACTGGATGCGCTGGCCGTTGTGCGTGAGGAGTAAGCGAGCATGGCGGATAATAGCTTGCAGCAGGCGGTAGCGCTCGCGTACGAAAGCGGTGATTTTGCACCACGGGTCGTGGCCAAGGGTAAGGGCGTGGTGGCTGAGCAGATTATCGCCCGTGCCAAGGAACACAATGTATTTGTGCATGAGTCTAGAGAGTTGTTATCCCTGCTGATGCAGGTGGATTTGGATGAACATATCCCCGGGGCGTTGTATCAGGCCATCGCCGAAATACTGGCCTGGCTTTACAGGTTGGAACATGGCGGTCTGGAGGCCGCGGGTGCATTACCCAATTTTGATCCGCAGGCTAGCGAAAGCTAAACCTCAAGCGCTTGAGTTGTCTGTCACCCAAGTGTTCGCTTAAAAGCTCAGTTCCGCCTCAACACCTCATCTGGCTGCAGATCGCCATCTCATTTGATCACCGCATTGAGCAACATCGATCACTATATTCTTGCTGGTCAACATACCAATTCCCAGCGGTGAATGTCTTCAACGGCCAGTGTTTTATACCTGCATATTCATGATGTCCTGGTAAGCGGATACCAGGCGATTGCGCACTTGTATGGTGGCTTGCAAAGAGATATTGGCTTTTTGCCCGGCAATCACGACATCCGATAGACTGACTTTGTCGTCGCCCATGGTAAAACTCTTACCCAGCGCATCTGCATTCATCTGGGTCTGATTGACGTGGTTAAGTGAGGATTTCAGCACTTCGGCAAAATCCACGCGCTGGGTAGCCTGGGTCTGTGCCAGTTTCGAGGCAGCGTCACCGTTCTGCGCAGCCGCATTCACGCCATTTTGCACAGCGGCATACTCGCCACCCGGGCGTTGGGCAGCCGCCTTGAGTTGCGCCATCATGCTTCAATGCGGCCTGAATCTATCGCTGAGGTTTTCATGCCTTGCTCCTGTCACCGCCAACTTTGCGGACCTTTTTCAACATGACAGCAGCTTATCACCCGATACCAACCTATTTGCCTGCAAACAGACAGGTAAAACCTGCCTTATTTCGCCTATGAAATTGACGGTACACTCATGATAATGGCATCGCAGTGATATAGCGGTGACCAGTGGTAAGCTGGTTGCAGCCACTGACAGCATTGTGATTCGCCATTCCATGGGAGAAGTATTATGGCAGCAGCCAATGAGGCGGCATTACCCGCAGAAGCCACCACAGCCCAGAACTTGTTCAGCCTGAAATCACCCTTGGGCAACAAGTTGCTGCTGGGTCTGGGCGTGGCTGCCGTCATTGCGCTGATGACTGTGTTCTGGCTCTGGAGCCAGAAGCCTGAGTATCGCGTGTTGTTCTCCAGCTATTCCGACAAGGATGGCGGTGCCATCGTGGCCGCGCTGGAGCAGATGAACATCCCCTACAAAATAGCCGAAGGTGGCAGCGCCATTCTGGTGCCCGCTAACAATGTGCACGATGTCAGGCTTAAGCTGGCAGCACAAGGCTTGCCCAAGGGCGGTAATATCGGTTTTGAATTACTGGAAAACCAGAAATTCGGCGTCTCGCAATTTGTAGAACAGGTGAATTTCCAGCGTGGCCTGGAAGGTGAGCTTGAACGTACCATTCAATCCATAGGTGCAGTGCAGGCGGCACGTATCCATCTGGCCATGCCCAAGCCTACGGTCTTTACGCGAGATCAGCAGAAACCTACAGCATCCGTCATGCTCAATCTGCACCCAGGCCGTGTGCTTGACCACGGTCAAGTGAGTGCCATTGTGCATCTGGTGGCCAGCAGTGTGCCTGAGCTGCCAATCTCCAATGTGACTGTCGTTGACCAGAACGGCAACCTGCTTTCCGAGAACGGCGTCAAGGACAAGGGCGCTAACAATCTTGACCCCACGCAGCTCAAGTATGTAGATGAAATGCAGCAAAACATTATTCGCCGCGTAGAGTCCATTATTGCGCCGCTGGTGGGTGCCAAGAATGTGCACGCAGAAGCCAGTGCTGAGGTGGATTTCTCAGTGATTGATCAAGCTTCGGAAAGCTATAAGCCAAATCCAACACCTGATGCTGCCTCGGTGCGTAGTTTGCAGAACAGTGAAGCCCAGACCTTGCCAGGGCAGGGCGCAGGTGGCGTACCAGGTGCGCTGACCAATCAACCGCCCGTGCCTGCAACCGCACCCATTACCACTGCGCCTACCCCTGGGGCGGCTGGGGCTGCGCCAACCACGACGACTAACGCTGGAGTGGTGACGACCACTACAACCACACCGCCTGGTACTACGGTCACCACCCCCATCATGAACTCGGAGAAGAACACCACCACCAACTACGAGCTTGATAAGACTGTGCGTTACCAACAACAGCCCATGGGCGGTATCAAACGCCTCACGGTTGCGGTTGTGGTGAACCACAAGCAAGTGGTGGATGCCAAAGGTAAGGTCACTACTAGGCCTTTAACCGATGATGAAAAAACCCAGATCAGCGACCTGGCAAAGCAAGCCATGGGCTTTAACTCCGAGCGCGGGGATTCCCTGACCGTGGTTAACAGCAGCTTTATGCCTGACACCGTGGAAAGCTTCCCAGAAATCCCGATGTGGAAGGACCCCAACAATATCGAGACCGCCAAGGAGTGGCTGAAGAACGGTCTGGTGCTGCTGGTGCTGTTCCTGCTGTACCGTAAATTCCTCAAACCTCTGCTGAATAAACTCTCGCCAGAGAAACAGAAGGAAGAGGCCGCGCTTGCGAAAATGGCGCAAGAAGATCAGGATGCCATCGTCAGCCTCTCACGTGGTGAGGGCGGCGTTGACGGTGAGGCCGGTTCGGCAGCTGGGGCAACAGCGGCTGAGCGCGGTTACAAGAAAAATCTGGACACAGCACGACAGATCGCCAAGGAAAATCCACGGGTGGTCGCCAGCATCGTGACAAATTGGGTCAATGAATAATGAGTGATACCGGCATAGTCAGGAGCGCAGTCCTGATGCTCGCCCTGGGCGAGGATGAGGCTGCCGAGGTCATGAAATACCTGGGCCCGCGCGAAGTGCAAAAATTGGGCACTGCCATGGCCTCCATGAAATCTGTGGGGCACGATCAGATTGAATCCGTGCTGCAGGCTTTTATGGAAGAAACTGAGAAGAACACCTCCATAGGTCTGGATTCCGATGAATATATACGCTCGGTGCTGACCAAGGCCTTGGGCGACGACAAGGCCTCAGGCCTGCTCAACCGTATTTTGCAGACGCGTGATTCCAGCGGCATTGAAAGCCTGAAATGGATGGATGCGCAGACGGTGGCTGAATTCATCAAGAACGAACATCCGCAAATCATTGCCACTATTCTGGTGCACCTGGAGCCAGATCAGGCCGCCGAAATTCTCGGTCACTTTACCGATCGTCTGCGTCAGGATGCCATGCTGCGGATTGCCACTCTGGATGGCATCAAGCCAACCGCACTGCGCGAACTCAATGAGGTGTTGACCAAGCTGCTCTCAGGCAATGAAAGCATCAAGAAACAGCAGATAGGCGGCATCAAGGCGGCAGCCGAAATCATGAACTACATGAGTGGGGACAATGAAACCACCGTCATGGACAGCTTCAAGAATTACGATGGCGATATGGCGCAGCGCATCATGGATGAAATGTTTGTCTTCGACAACATCATGGAAATCGATGACAAGGGCATACAGATCATGCTGCGTGAAGTGCAGTCCGAAACTTTGATTGTGGCGCTCAAGGGCACTACAGAAGAGTTGCGCGACAAGATATTCCGCAATATGTCCAGCCGTGCCGCTGAGATGATGAAGGAAGATTTGGAAAGCAAGGGCCCGGTCAAGTTGTCAGAAGTAGAAGCGCAGCAGAAGCAAATTCTGCAAGTGGTGCGCAGATTGGCCGACGAAGGTCAGATTATGCTAGGCAGCAAGGGCGAGGACGCTTATGTCTAACGTCGTCATTCCCAAAGAGCAGCAAACCGCTTATCAGCGTTGGGAAATGGCCTCGTTCTCCGAGTCTGGCGAAACTGCACGGCCTGCGGTCACGGTTTCTGCCCCCACACCACCACTGGAAACGCCGGAACAAAGAAATGCGCGCTTGGAGCAAGAGCTGGACGAGGCGCGGCGCGAAGGTTACAAAATTGGACTGCAACAGGGTTTTGATGCTGGCATTGCCGATGCCGCGGCCCAGGTCAAGCAGGATCAAGAACAACTCAAGGCATTGCTTAATAGTTTGGGCGATGCACTTGGCACTGCCAACGAGCATATTGCCGAGCAATTGCTGACCCTGGCCTTGGATATCGCCAAGGCCATGATCAAGGATAGGCTGCAAGTCAATCCTGGCATTATCCTGCCTGTGGTGCAGGAATCTATACATTATTTGTCTATGGTGCAGAAGCCAGCGCGGCTCATCCTCAACCTGTTGATGTGCCTGTGGTGAAAAAATACCTTTACGAAGACATGGCCGATACCACCTGGCAAATTCAAGAAGATGCCAGCGTAGAACGCGGTGGTTGCATGGTGGAAACTGGCGAGAACCAGATAGATGCCAGCAACCAGACCCGCTGGAAGCGGATTTGCGAGGCCCTGGCCCAGCATAGTGATTGGGCAGACACTGGCACTGGCAAGGATGCTGCCAGACCAGACCATGGCCAGTCAGTAAAATCGCAAGCCGATCAAGCGCAGGACAGCGCAGATGACTAGCTTGCTAGCCCATCAGCAAGGCTGGAAGGATTACCTCAAGGATTGCAGCGAGCTGCTGGAAATCGTCGAGTCTTTAGAGGTATCTGGCCGCATCACCAAGCTTACTGGCTGGTGATGGAAGCGGTGGGCATTAAGCTGCCTATAGGTAGCGCCTGTTATGTGCCCTTGGCCGAAGGCCGCCGGGTTGAGGCTGAAGTTGTGGGTTTTGATGGCGGCCGCATGTTGTTGATGCCGCAAAGTGGTGTTGAAGGCGTCACTCCTGGTGCCAAGGTGTTTGCCCTAGAAGTGGCCGAAGCGCTGCCCAAGCCCAATCAGGCCAAGCATCCGCGCCGTAGAGCGATAGACAGGGCGCGTCATCTGCCAGTAGGCGATGCTTTATTGGGCCGCGTGGTTGATAGCGCGGGCCGTCCGCTGGATGATCTGGGTCCGCTCAACAACGAAAACAGCGTGCCGCTCAATACGCGCCCGCTCAACCCTTTATCGCGTGCGCCCATAGATAGCATATTGGATGTAGGCGTGCGTGCTATCAACAGTATGTTGACGGTAGGTCGCGGCCAGCGCATGGGCTTGTTTGCTGGCTCCGGTGTCGGCAAGAGTGTGTTGCTGGGCATGATGGCGCGATACACCACGGCTGATGTGATTGTTGTTGGCCTGATAGGTGAGCGCGGTCGCGAGGTTAAGGAGTTCATCGAGCAAATCCTTGGGCCTGAAGGCTTGGCGCGTTCAGTGGTGGTGGCAGCACCTGCCGACGTACCTGCACTGATGCGCTTGCAAGGCGCTAGCTATGCCACCGCGATTGCCGAGTATTTCCGCAACCAGGGCCACAATGTGCTGCTGATCATGGATTCACTGACCCGTTACGCCATGGCGCAGCGCGAAATAGCGCTGGCAATAGGTGAGCCACCCGCAACCAAGGGGTATCCACCCTCGGTGTTTGCCAAGCTGCCTGCCTTGGTAGAGCGCGCTGGCAATGGCAAGCCGGGTGAGGGTTCGATTACCGCTTTCTATACCGTATTGACCGAGGGTGATGACCAACAGGACCCGATAGCGGATGCGGCGCGCGCGATTCTGGATGGCCATATTGTCTTGAGTCGCAGCCTGGCTGAAAGCGGGCATTACCCTGCGATTGATATTGAACAATCGATCAGCCGTGCCATGCATAACATCACCTCGCCTGATCATCAGAAAAACGCGCGCAAGCTCAAACAACTCAATTCGCGCTACAGCCGTAACCAGGATTTGATCAATGTCGGTGCCTATGAAGCTGGCAGTGATCCGGTGCTGGATGAGGCCATTGCCAAGCATCAGGCAGTTGAGGCGTTTTTGCAGCAAGATATTGCCGAATCTGCTTCCTGGGGCGATAGTGTGCAGGATCTGGCGCAGCTGGTGCAGCGACGCAATTCGCGACAAGCTTTAATTAAGAGGTGTTTACATGTTTTATTCGGGCATGGTTTGAGGCATCACCTAATCAATAATATGAAGCTGCATGACTGAGATGCCATCAGTCATCAACAGATTGGAGGGGAAAGGGCATGGGTAGCCAGAAAACGGTCGTACTCACCACCTTGCAGGAATTGGCGGGAAAAGAAGTGGATACTGCAGCCGAACGTTTGGCTGAGGCCAACCGCCAGCTTGCCGAGGCCGAAAAAAGCCTGGGCATCCTGATGCAGTACCGCGCTGATTATGTCAGCCAGCGCGACCATGCCATGAGCAATGGCATGACCGCTGAAATCTACCAGAACTACCAGAATTTTCTTGGCAAGCTTTCCTCTGCGATTGTGAGCCAGACCGAGAGCGTGGAGCGTGTGCGCCAGGTCTCCAATCTGCGCAAGCAGGAGTGGCAGGAGTGCCAGAAAAAGAAACTGTCCTACGATGTGCTGCTGGATAGAGATGAAAAGCGCACCCAGGCCGCAGAACTGAAGAAAGACCAGAAGCTCATGGACGAACATGCCATGCGCCTGAGTCGTCAATACCCGAGACAATAAGCAGGAGCACTTCCATGAATACGCCATTGCCCAATCCAGTCAGTGTCAACCTCGCAGCGATGAATGCGGCTGCGAGCAAGGCAGCCAAGCAGGCCAATAATGACGGGCAGGAGTTCAAGCAAGTGCTGGCCAACCAGGTCAAGGCCAAGGATGCAAATACCAAGGACTCTACTCAGCAGTCCAATGCCGAATCCAATGTTAAAACACGTGAAGTCTTGGCCAGAGAGCAGGCGCAGCACTTGCAGCGCAGGCAATTACAAATCAAGGCAAATGAACAAGCTCAGGGTCAGCAGCCTGTTGAGCAAACACTTCCCGGTCAGCAAGCGCTAGATCCTGCCTTGCAGGCGGGCGCTAGCCAACTGGGCGATCAGGCATTGCCGACAGAGGCAACAGAACAGCTGGGTCTGGCAGACAGTAGCGTGGACGAAGCGTTAGCTCCCCTTGTGGCAGGCGAGCAACTCAGCAAGGAGCAGGCCTGCCAATCGCGCAGCCTGTGACACCAGAGGTGCAATCTTCCCAGTCACCAGTGGCGGGGGCGGTGCGGGATGCGTTAGCCGGGATGAAACAGCCTGTTGATGAACTAGGCAAGCAGGCCCGCGACCTTAACGCTAAGGATGTGCTGGCGGAAAGTGGCAAGCTGGACAAACTAAGCACGGCAGAACTGGAAGCCTTGCTGGATAAATCAGCTGGCGCTGCAGTCACTGCAAGAGTGTTTCTGACAGTCAGGCAACGCCCTTGACTGGTGAGCAAGGCTCACGTTTTGCCGAAACCCTGGCACAGCAGGCCGCACTGCAACAAACCAGCGCCACTGGCCACACTGCGCAAACAACTGCGGCCCAGGCTTTGGCGGTAGACCCACGCAGCAGCCAAATAGCGGCCCCCTTTGGTCAAACTGGCTGGAACCAGGCCATAGGTCAAAAAGTAGTGTGGATGGCGGCGGGTGGCGAGCAAAGCGCAACCCTGACACTCAATCCACCTGATCTTGGCCCATTGCAGGTGGTGATCCATGTGCACAACGGCCAGGCAGATACCACCTTCCTTTCTGATCAGGCCGATGTCCGCCGGGCATTGGAAGATGGCATGGCCAATCTGCGAGACATGATGAGTCAATCTGGCATGCAACTGGGCCAAGCCAATGTGCGCTCAGGCCAACAAGAGGCACAATCGCAGTCATCAGGCGCACGTGCTCAGTCCGGTCAAGATGCCAACAATAACGAAGTCAACCCAGTGCTTGCCAAGGCCGCCAAGGTTATGGGCATGGTAGATACCTACGTTTAATGATTTTAGGGCTGCGGTTTAAGCCCATGTTTTGTTAAATCTTCTTGAGTCTGGCCATGATTTGGCCGGACTTAATCTTTCGCTGGACTACCCTGTGATCCATAGGAGAGATCGTCCAGTCATCCAAGTCTGACAAACCTTTGCATATCTAGGCCAGACTTGGCTCAAATGCAGATTTGGCCTGGTTTCCTCCTTTTATTTAGCGCATGTTATCCTTCCGTTTCTTTCATAATATTTCAAACAGCTGACATAGCGGCGGGAAGGTGAATAGCAATGGCGCAAGAAGAAGCTAAAGAAGTCCAGCCAAAAAAATCCAAGAAAATTCTGATACTTGCACTGGTAGGTGTGGTGTTGGTCGCCGCCCTGGGGGGTGGAGGTGCGTATTGGTATCTGAGTCAGCACAAGGATGGCGAGCATGGCGAAAAGCATAAGGAAGAAGAAAAGAAGCCAGCCAAGGAGCCAGTCTTTGTAACCTTGGAGACCTTTACCGTGAATTTGCAGCCTGATCCTGATGATCAATATCTGCAAGTGGATATCAGCGTGCAGGTTGAAGACCAGGCTGTGGCAGATCTCATCAAATTGCACATGCCTAGCGTGCGTAACCGCATTCTCATGCTGCTTAGCAGCAAGAAATCCTCGGAATTGATCAGCGTAGAAGGCAAGCAGGCACTGACTAAAGACATCATCGCCCAGCTTTCAAAACCGTTTACCGCGGGTGGCAAGCCGCAAGTCGTCCACGACGTCTTCTTCACTTCGTTCGTGATTCAGTAAGCAGAAAGATATGGCTGATAATTTTCTCTCACAGGAAGAAGTCGACGCCCTGCTCAGGGGCGTGACCAACGAGCAGGAAGATGATACCCCTGCCGTTGATCCTGCTGGAGTACGTAACTACAACCTGGCAACCCAGGAGCGCATCGTCCGTGGACGTATGCCCACCCTGGAAATTATCAACGAGCGTTTTGCCCGGTTGTTGCGTATCGGCCTGTTCAATTTCCTGCGCCGTACCACCGAGGTCTCGGTAGGCCCGGTCAAAATTTCCAAATACAGCGAATTTATCCGCAATCTGGTAGTGCCTACCAATCTCAACCTGGTGCATATGAAACCGTTGCGCGGTACGGCGCTGATGGTGTTTGATCCTACACTGGTGTTCCTGATTGTTGACAACCTGTTTGGTGGCGATGGCCGTTTCCATACGCGGGTTGAGGGTAGGGATTTCACCCAGACCGAGCAGCGCATTATTCAGCGCATTCTCAATATTGTGTTCGAAACCTATTCAAAATCCTGGGAGCCTGTGTATCCGCTGGAGTTTGAATATATACGCTCGGAAATGAACACACAGTTTGCCAATATCGCCACGCCAAATGAGGTGGTGGTTTCCACCACATTCAACATCGAGCTTGGTGCCTCCAGTGGCGAAGTGCATTTCTGCTTCCCTTATTCGATGATAGAGCCGATACGTGATGTGCTGACGTCTCCCTTGCAAGGCGAAACCCTAGGCGTGGATAAGCGCTGGGTCAGGCTGATGACGCAGCAGATACAAAGTGCAGATGTGGTGCTGGTGGCTAACCTGGCTCAGGCCGAGTTGATGCTGGGTGATATCCTCAATATGAAAGTAGGCGATGTGATCCCCTTGAGCATAGACGAAGAAGTTGAGGCCAAGGTGGACAATGTGCCAGTCATGCGCTGCAAATATGGTTTGTTCAACGGCCAATACGCATTACGGGTAGAAAAACTGCTGCGATCCAATTCCAGCGAATATGTAAAAGGAGAGGAATCCTATGGCGATTGATCCCACAGACGAACAAATCATGGATGACTGGGGTGCGGCCATGGCTGAGCAGTCCCAGGCCGAAGCTTCTGTCTTGCAGGAAAACCCTGCCGAGCAAACCCCGGTCTTTACCGAGTTTTCTGCCAAGAACAAATTGCACGAAACCCAGAATGATATCGACTTCATCCTCGATATCCCGGTGCAACTGACCGTGGAATTGGGCCGGACCAAGATCGCCATCAAAAACCTGCTGCAATTGGCGCAAGGCTCGGTGGTAGAGCTTGATGGCCTGGCAGGTGAGCCCATGGATGTGCTGGTCAATGGCTGCCTGATTGCCCAGGGTGAAGTCGTGGTAGTTAACGACAAATTTGGTATCCGCCTCACTGATATCATCACCCCAGCCGAACGCATCCGTAAAATCAACAGATAATGTTCAATATGAAACGCATGCTGGGCAACACCTTGCTGGCAGGGCTGCTGCTGGGCTTGCCTGTCATTGCCCTGGCGGCAGTGGAAGAAGTATCAGCCAGTGCTAGCCTGTTGCGTATGGTGCTAGGCCTGGCTGCAGTGCTGGGCATCATGATATTGATTGCCTGGCTGATGAAACGCCTCACCCCTGGCCTGAAACAGCAATCCGTGGTGCGCATCGTGGGCGGCGTCAGTGTAGGCAGCCGCGAACGCGTAGTGGTAGTGGAAGTGGCCGATCGCTGGCTGGTACTGGGCGTGGCACCAGGTCAGGTTACCCAGCTTGCCAACCTCGACCCAGGCCAGGAACTGCCGCCGCTGGCAGTTAACCCAGTGCCACCCATTGCAGGCAAGCCATTTGCCAGCTGGCTCAAGCAATCCCTGCAAAGAAAACCCTAAGTATGCTGTCACGTCTTTTCCGTCCCCTATTGCCCTTGCTGGCGCTGGCCCTGCTAGTCCTGCCCCTGATAGGCCACGCGGCCGAGCCCGGTGGCCTGGGCATTATCAGCAGCCAGCCCGCAGCTGGCGGTGGCCAGAACTATACCCTGACCATACAGACGCTGATCCTGCTCACCAGCCTGTCTTTCCTGCCTGCGGCACTGCTGATGATGACCAGCTTCACGCGCATCATCATCGTGCTTTCCTTGTTGCGTCAGGCACTGGGCACACAATCTTCGCCTCCTAATCAGGTATTGGTGGGCCTGGCGCTGTTCCTGACGTTCTTTGTCATGAGCCCGGTGTTTGACCGTATCTACACCGAGCTTACCAGCCGCTGGATGAAGATAGAATCAGCATGCAGGAAGCCATGCAGCGTGGTGCGGTACCACTCAAGGAGTTCATGCTCAAGCAGACGCGTGAGTCTGACCTGGCCCTGTTCTTTAAAATGTCGCGTACCGATGCAGTGGAAAAACCTGAAGATGTACCGCTGCGCGTGCTGGTGCCTGCCTATATGACCAGCGAACTCAAGACCGCTTTCCAGATTGGCTTTGCCATCTTCATTCCTTTCCTCATCATCGATATGGTGGTGGCTAGCATCCTGATGTCCATGGGCATGATGATGGTGTCTCCGGCGATTGTCGCCTTGCCGTTCAAGCTCATGTTGTTTGTGCTGGTGGACGGCTGGCAATTACTGCTGGGCTCGCTGGCCCAGAGTTTCTACTGACGGGCGGCAGCATGAAAGCAGGAGTGAGAGTGCAAGCAAGCATGAGTGAAAGGACATTGCCATGATGGGGCCGGAACATGTCATGACCATGGGGCGTGATGCAGCAGAGGTACTGCTGCTGATGGCTGGCCCCATACTGCTGGTGGTGCTGGTGATAGGCCTGGTGGTGAGTATTTTTCAGGCCGCGACTCAAATCAACGAAGCCACGCTGACCTTTATCCCCAAACTGATAGGCGTGTTTGCCACCCTGATCATTGCCGGGCCATGGATGCTGTCGGTGTTTTCAGATTACCTCAAGCATGTGTTGACCAGCATACCCACGCTGGCTGGGTGATCGTCACCGTGAGTGTGACAACAATATTCGCACTGGCAGGGGCACGCACATGGTGACCATGAGCAGCGAGTTCCTGCAGGTTTGGATAGCCACGCTAATCTGGCCGCTCACCCGTATTCTGGCATTTATTACCACCGCGCCGATTTTCAACCACCGTGCCATTCCCAGGCAGATTCGTTTGGGGCTGGGCTTGGTGTTGACCCTGTCCATTATTCCGGCCTTGCCAGATATTCCGCCTGTATCAGTGTTTTCCATGAGCGGTGTGCTTATCCTCATGCAGCAGATTCTTATAGGCGCAGCCATGGGCTTCAGCCTGCGTATTATCTTCACCGCCGTTGAGCTGGCAGGCCATACCGCCAGCATGACCATGGGCCTGGGTTTCGCCAGCTTTTTCGATCCGCAGACGCAAGGTCAGAGCACCGCCATAGGCCAATTATTGGTGGTGCTGGCTATGCTGATCTTCTTGGCCATTAATGGGCATCTGATGGTTATTTCCACGCTGCTCGACAGTTTTCACAGCTTTCCTATCAGTGATCAGCCCAATTTTGCCTTGAATCCATATAAAATCGCCCTGTGGGGAGGCAAGATATTCAGTGCTGGCCTATTGATATCTCTGCCCATCGTCACGGCCTTGTTATTGGCCAATATGGCGCTGGGCATACTCACCAGAACAGCGCCGCAGCTCAATTTGTTTGGTATAGGTTTCCCAATCACCATAGCGCTGGGATTCCTCATCCTCACCCTGGCCATGCCGCATATGCTGCAGCCAGTGCAAAGATTGATGGAAGAAAGCATGAGATTCATGCAGGAGATTGCAACACCCGTGACCGCTGCCAAGGTCATGCCTCCTGCGCCGTAAACATTAAAATCGGTAAACATAACACCTGATAATCCAGCAGCTTCAGGCCTTCAACCTGAAACATCCATCATTTACCCTGACGCTAACCTTGGTGCTTCAACGTCAGGATTGCAAAAGGGAAATGATGACTCGAGAGAAGCAAGCATGAGACAAGATCAAGCCTATATTGGCCGCCAGCCCATCATGAACCTGGCGCAGAGCATAGTGGCCTATGAACTCTTCTTCCGCCATAGTGGCGAGGCTACTACCGCTGTGTTTGAAAACAGCCTGCAAGCCTGCACTAGAGTGCTGGTCAACACCATCAGCGATATGGGCTCGCAATGGCTGCTGGGCGATAAAATGGCCTTTATCAACATCAGTGAGGAAATGCTGCATAGCGAGTTTCTTGAGCTGTTGCCGCCTGCCAAAACCGTGCTGGAATTATCCTCACGCACTTCTACCAGCACAGAAGTCATAGAGCGCTGCCAATTCTTGCGCAAGCGTGGCTACAAAATTGCCGTCAAGGACAAAGGCGAGTCCCTATTGGGCTCCGCCTTGCTCGATTGTGCCGATTTCATCAAGATCGACACCCAGGCCCTGACCATGGACGAAGTGGCGCGCCGCTTTCTGGAATACCAAAGCCTCACCGTCAAACTGGTGGCCGAAAAAGTTGAGCAGCAGGATCAATTTGAAGCCTGCAAGACCATAGGCTTTGACCTGGTACAGGGCTACTTCTTTGCCCATACCGAAACCTTCACCGCCAAAGTCATCAACCCGGCCTTCACCTCGGTGCTGGATCTGCTTAACATGATCAGCCGTGATGCGGATATGGGCGAAGTAGAAGAAGGCTTCAAGCGCGATGCCGCCTTGTCTTTCAAGCTATTGCGCTATATCAACTCCGTTGGTTTCGGCCTGTCCTGTGAAATTCAGTCCATACGCCATGCGCTTACCATCATAGGCACCAAGCAACTATTCCGCTGGTTAACCCTGTTGATGGTCACCGCAGGTGAAAACTCGGCCGCACCTGCGCTGATGAAAACCTCCATCACGCGCGGACGCCTGACTGAGCTGCTGGGCGAGGGTTATTTCGACAAGACTGGTCGCGATAACCTGTTTGTGGTGGGCGTGTTTTCCCTGCTGGACCGTATGCTGGAAATGCCTATGGAAAAAGTGCTGGAAAAAATTGATCTGCCTGAAGCCATCACCGATGCCTTGCTGCACCGCAGCGGCATTTACGGCCCCTTCCTGGAGCTGGCCGAGGCCTGCGAGAGCCAGGATGATAGCCGCATTATTGCACTGGCAGACAGCGTGCAACTGGATCATAACAAGGTGAATGATTGCCATATTGCTTCCTTGTCTTGGGTGGAGGCACTGGGAGTTTAATCCTTGCGCAATTCAGCTTAGTCAAAAGCCCGGCTTGCCGGGCTTTTGACTTTTAGACTATTGCTAGGCTTGCCCCTAGCATCTGGTATTGCGGGAGCTTAGGTAGTATTAAGTAGTTTTGACGCCTGCTGCCGTTGGCGAGAGGTGTTGTTTCGCCTCGCCCGGAACGGCTAAGCAAGCC
This sequence comes from Methylobacillus glycogenes JCM 2850, assembly GCF_000617925.1. Taxonomy (GTDB): domain Bacteria; phylum Pseudomonadota; class Gammaproteobacteria; order Burkholderiales; family Methylophilaceae; genus Methylobacillus; species Methylobacillus glycogenes. The sequence goes on along the minus strand of NZ_BAMT01000016.1, from coordinate 539 downwards.
CATGCTTATGTAAGCCTTTGTAAGACCACCCCCTTACAATAAGGCCTGGCCCTTGCTATTAACATTGCTACACTGACCACGTATATCTAGCGGTTTTGTAAATAAATAATTGATTATTATGTATTTATTTTTAATTTCTTCAGCGATGCTGCCAGCCTCAGCTATTATAGCCCGCGTTCTCATCAGCAAGCTCAATGTGAGCCTCCCCTGACAGATGTAGGGATGTGTAAATTAATTTGCCGTGCTTTGCAGCTGGCAATTAATATCTACCGCATTCAAGGTGGTTTCCGCGCGTGGTTTTCCTCGTTTTCGGCCCCTACATTCCAATTCATGTATTAACACTGACCCACTATCACTGACCCAATATGTCCAAACCATTTATCAAGTCCCTACGTCCCTGGCTGATTCTGTTGCTGATTCTTGGCGCGGTGGCCTATGCCTTGTGGAAATATGTGCCTTTGTCCTCCGGGGGCGGCCAGCATGGCGGGCCTCCTGGTATGGGTGGCCCGGGTGGCCCGGGTGCGGCCTGGGCGGCCGTG
>NZ_BAMT01000017.1 GCF_000617925.1 Methylobacillus glycogenes JCM 2850 | reverse complement strand
ACTTCCTCAACCGGGACTTCCTCAACCGGGACTTCCTCAACCGGGACTTCCTCAACCGGAGCTTCCTCAGCCGGAGCTTCCTCAGCCGGAGCTTCCTCAGCCGGAGCTTCCTCAGCCGGAGCTTCCTCAGCCGGAGCTTCCTCAGCCGGAGCTTCCTCAGCCGGAGCTTCCTCGTCAGGCGGAGTATCCGCTAGCGCCTTGTCTTCAACTGCAGCAGGCTCGTGGTAGTGGCTGTGCGCTTCGAGGTCGTAGTCCGTGTCCTTGGGCGGCGCACTATCATAGGAAATAGGGGGTATTTTGACTTCAGGGTAAACGTAATCGGGCTTGAGCTCAGGCAGCAGGGACTGCGGCTCCAGCAAGGTATAAAGCCGCGGCCTGACATTGAATACTTCTCGGCATAAGCCGCAGCGGACTTCTGTTTGGGCTGGGCTGAGCTGTTCCTGCCGGACATGGAATAAGGTATTACATGCCGGGCAGGAGGTGACTAGCCGCATATGGCCTGCTTACCTTTTGCTTCCTGTCAGCAATACCCAGCTATCCATGAAGACTGGGGCTTGCATATCAAACCAGGGGGCGTAGATGGCGCTGACCTGCTCAGCCTGCTCACGCAAGATGCCTGAGAGTGCAATCTGGCCACCGGATTTGCAGGCGCTGGCAAGCGCCGGAGCCAGCACTGAGAGTGCGCTGGAAAGAATATTGGCCACCACGATGTCAAACTGGCCACCAGGTAGCTGGTCTGCCAGATAAAAATCGGCGCTGACCTGGTTTTGTTCAGCGTTGTAGACACTGGACTGAATAGCCTGGGCATCAATGTCCACGCCTATCACGCGCTCTGCACCGAGTTTGCTGGCGGCAATCGCCAGAATGCCAGAGCCACAACCGTAATCCAGTACGCTGACATGGCTTTGTACCGTATCAGCCAGCCAGGCCAGGCACAGGTGGGTGGTGGGGTGGCTGCCAGTGCCGAAGGCCAGACCAGGGTCGAGCACGATATTGAGTGCATCCTGGTTGGGGCTTCATGCCAGGTGGGGACTATCCACAAATCATCACGAATGCGTATGGGGGCAAACTGGGACTGCGTTGCACGCACCCAGTCCTGCTCTGCAATCACTTCCGTGCTGTAGCGCAGCTGGCTGACGGCGGTTTCCTGCTCCAATGCCTGGATGAGTGCAGGGACGTCACTGCCTTCTTCCAGCAGTGCGCTTACGACGTTCTGATTCCAGATGCCGGGTGGTGGGTCACCCGGTTCGCCGAAAATAGGCTGTTCATCTGGGGTTTCGGCATTGGCGTCCTCTATACTGGCAGAGAGGGCGCCAAGTTCCATCAGGGTGTCGCTCAGTAGCTCGGCGTTGTCTGCCTGCGCTTCGATTTTCAGCGAAATCCAGCCCATTATTTGGTCGCAATACCCAGCTTGTGTTCCAGATAATGAATGCTGGTGCCGCCTTGATGGAAGGCTGCATCTGCCAGCAGTTCCTTGTGCAGGGCGACATTGGTCTTGATGCCTTCAATCACCATTTCCGACAGGGCGATCTGCATGCGGGCGATGGCCTGCTCGCGCGTATCACCGTAGGCAATCAGCTTGCCTATCATGGAGTCGTAGTTAGGCGGCACCATATAGCCCTGATAGGCGTGGGTATCTACGCGGATGCCGGGGCCACCAGGCATATGGAAGGTGGTCAGACGGCCTGGGGATGGCACGAAGTTGAACGGGTCTTCCGCATTGATGCGGCACTCGATGGCGTGACCAGCCAGCTTGACATCCTTTTGCTGGATGCTGAGCTTTTCGCCCGCGGCAATCAGGATCTGCTGCTTGACGATATCAATGCCAGTGATCATCTCGGTGACCGGATGCTCCACCTGTACGCGGGTGTTCATTTCAATGAAATAGAACTCACCGTTTTCATAGAGGAACTCGAAAGTACCTGCACCACGATAGTTGATGCGCTTGCAGGCATCAGCACAAGCTGTGCCTATTTTTTCACGCAACTGGTTGGTGATGCCGAAGGCAGGCGCTTCTTCCAGCACTTTCTGGTGACGGCGCTGCATGGAGCAATCACGTTCACCCAGATAGATGGCGTTGCCATGCTGATCGGCCAGTACCTGAATTTCGATATGGCGTGGCTGCTCAAGGAATTTCTCCATGTAGACCACGGGGTTGTTGAATGCGGCCTGGGCTTCAGCCTTGGTCATGCTCACCGAGGTCAGCAGAGCTGCTTCGGTATGCACCACGCGCATGCCACGACCACCACCACCGCCAGCGGCCTTGATAATCACCGGGTAGCCAATTTCCTTGGCCGTGCGGATGATTTCATCAGGATCGTCGCCCAAGGCACCATCGGAGCCAGGTACGCAAGGTACGCCAGCCGCCTTCATGGTGTCCTTGGCGCTGACCTTATCACCCATCAGGCGTATGGTCTCGGCGCGCGGGCCTATGAAGGTAAAGCCGCTTTGCTCAACACGCTCGGCGAAATCGGCATTTTCCGAGAGAAAACCGTAGCAGGGTGTATGGCCTCGGCGTCTGTCACTTCGGCCGCACTGATCACGGCTGGAATGTTGAGGTAGCTCTGGCCGGAAGGAGCAGGGCCTATGCAGACAGATTCATCGGCAAGCTTGACGTATTTGGTTTCACGGTCTGCCTCGGAGTGCACGGCGACAGTCTTGATACCCAGCTCGCGGCAGGCGCGCTGGATACGCAGGGCAATTTCCCCACGGTTTGCTATGAGGACTTTATCGAACATGGTGATTCCTAGCCTATGATGAACAGCGGTTCGCCATACTCGACGGGTTGGCCATTCTCGACCAGGATTGCCTTGATGACGCCGGACTTGTCGGCTTCAATTTCGTTCAACAGCTTCATGGCTTCAATGATGCACAGGGTGTCACCCGCACTCACCGAGCTGCCGATATCAACAAAGGACTTGGCATCTGGGGATGGTGCGCGGTAGAAGGTGCCCACCATGGGGGACTTGACCACATGGCCTTCAATCGCAGGCGCGGCACTTTCTGTAGCAGCGGCGCTAGCGGCCACAGGGGCTGCCGCAGGTGCTGCCATATAAGGTTGGGCAAATTGAACTGGAACCTGGCTAGCGGGCAGGTGACGGGAAATGCGTACCTTTTCTTCGCCCTCGGTAAGCTCGAGCTCGGAGATGCCGGACTCTTCGACCAGGTCGATCAGTTTCTTCAGTTTGCGTAAATCCATGGTTAACCTCTAGTGTGTTTGCCCGTCAGGCACGGGTGGTGTTGATTGCATAATCCAGCGCGAGTTGATAACCCTTTGCGCCCAGACCACTGATGACGCCAACCGCGAGGTCAGAGAAATACGAGTGCTGGCGAAAGGATTCTCGCGCATGAATATTGGAAAGATGAACCTCAATGAAGGGGATCTTGACCGCGGACAATGCGTCACGCAATGCCACGGAAGTATGGGTGAAAGCTGCTGGATTGATGATGATCATGCCGACTGGTGCCTGCGCCAGGGTATGAATCTTATCGATTAACGCCGCTTCATGATTGCTCTGGAAGGTTTCAATGGCAAAACCAGCAGCATGGGCTTGCTGCGTCAGGGTGAGATTAATACTTTCCAGGGTAGTCGTGCCGTAATGGGATGGTTCTCGCAGGCCAAGTAGATTCAGATTGGGCCCGTGCAACACCAGTACGGATTTGGGTGACAGATCAGCCATAAAGGGGGCGATAAACGCCAGTGCAACTTTGATGGCTGCAAGTTTGCCGTAGTTTGGGGTATTTTGTCTAGAGAATTGACGAAATTTAGCGAAATTGCCAATCAGGGTTTGGGGCTTAATAAGCCCTGCAAACTATCCATCAACAGGGCCTGGCTGACCCTGCCAAAGTAGCTGCGCAGGATTTTACCATCGCTATCTATGATCACGGTATAGGGCACTACACTTTTGATATTACCCAGTGAGGCGCTCAGGGCCATGCCTTCAATGTCGGCTGCCAGCAGCGGGTAGCTCACCGGGGATTGCTGGGCATAGGCCTGGGTTTTGGCAAGATCATCCAGCGAGATACCTAATACGGTGAGTTGATCAGCATGGGCTTTTTGCAGAGCATCCAGCTCTGGCATTTCCTCACGGCAGGGCGCGCACCAGGTGGCCCAGAAATTAATCACCAGCAACTTTCCGCGCCATTGTGACAATGTCTGGGTTTTACCCGCAATATCCTGCACGTTGGCAGCAAAGAAAGCCTCGGTGGAGGCATGGACCTGCACTGGTGTGGCCAGCACCGCTTCGCTGCTGTTGCGCTGTATGAGTTGTATCAGGCTGATCAACAGCATGATGCCTAGCGCAAGTAGAGCGAAATGCCATTTATTCTGCAGTTTGCGCATGGGCGAGTTGGCCTTTTGCCTGATTGAGGGTTGCGAGGAATGCCTGGCTATCTTGATAACCAATGACGCGCTTGCTGCTTAATTCACGCTGCTGGCTGAAAAACAAGATAGCAGGCGGGCCAAACAAGCCAAACTGTTTCAATAGCGCCTGGTCTTGCGCGTCATTGGCGGTGACGTCGGTTTGCAGCACCAGCACTTGCTGCAAGCTGGCTTGCACTTCTGCATTGCGGAAGGTGAATTGCTCCATTTCCTTGCAGGATACGCACCAGTCCGCATAAAAATCCAACATCACCAGCTGGTCCGGATGGGCAGCCAGTGCCTGCTGTAAGCCAGCTAGCCCTTTGATGGGTTGAAAGGTCAGGCGTGGTGCGGGTGTGCCCGCCCAACCCTCCAGCGGGTGCAATGGAGATTTCGCCCCTGAGGCTGCGCCCACAACCAGGGTGGCACCCAGCAGCAACATGATAATGGCAATGCCTTTCCAGAAGCGCTGCCAGGCGCTGGCACCTTCAGGCAATCTATCCAGCGCACGCATAAAGATGGCGGGGACGATGAGCAAAGCGGCCCAGAGGATGAGTTGCAAGGCGCTGGGTAATAAAGATGAAACCAGCCACAAGGCCACCGCCAGCATCAGCACGCCAAAGAATTGGCGCACCGCCAGCATCCAGGGGCCGGACTTAGGCAGCCAGGCAGCCGAGCTGGCACCCAGCAGTAATAGGGGCAGGCCCATGCCCATGGAAAGTGCAAATAGCGCACTGCCACCCAGCAGCACATCACCGCTCTGGCTGATATACAGCAGTGCGCCCGCCAGCGGCGCGGCAACGCAGGGGCTGACAATCAGTGCGGAGAGTACGCCCATGGCAAACACCCCAGCCAGTTGCCCGCCAGGCAGGCGCTGGCTGGTATGCAATAAACGATTTTCAAGGCGGCTGGGCAGCTTGAGCTCATAAAAGCCGAACATGGAGAGCGCCAACAGCACAAATACCAAGGCACTGGCCAGCAATACCCAGGCATTTTGCAGCGCAGCACTCAACAACTGGCCGGAAAGCCCGGCCGCCACCCCGGCGGCGGTATAGCTCAAGGCCATGCCCAGGGTGTAAGCCAGTGAAAGTTTGAAGCCGCGCCAACGCTTGCTGCCCGTTGCTGGCTGCTTACTGTGCTGAGCCTCAGCGGCAGTGCCGACTATGATGCCGGAGAGAATCGGGATCATGGGCAAGACACAAGGTGTCAGGCACAGCAATAAGCCAAAGCCGAAGAAGCCCGCAATAATCAGCCAGGTGTTGCCGCTGGCCAGCAAGGCGCTGGCCTGGTCATGGGCTGGGGGTGGGCTGTCGTTGTCTGGCGCGTTTTCTGCAGGGGTATTGCGCGGCAAGTTATTTGAACCTGCTATGCCTGGCGGGGTCGCATGCTTGGCATCAAGTTCAAACACCTGGTGCGCGGGCGGGTAGCACAAACCTTTTTCGCTACAGCCTGATAGCTGGCCTTGACTCTGAATGCGCCTGTGGCTGCTTGTTGCAGGGTCAGTGGGGTACTAAAGCTGTGATGGAAAACTTCACTACGGCCAAAAGTGGGGTCTTGTTTCCAATCACCCGCTGGCAGGGCAAGCGCATCAAGTTTTAATGTGGCAGGCTCCAGCTCGAACTTGATTCTGTCCTTGTATAAATAGTGGCCAGGGGCGATTTTGAAGGCTGCGCGCAGGTGTTGCGCATCAATTAATTCGACCTGGAGCTTGAAAGCTTGCTCAGGCGACAGAATATTAGCGCTATCGTCGCCGAGGAAAGTCTGGCGTCCCTTGCTGATCCACTCACCAAACTGGCTGCTACCTGCTGCTTGGGTCAGCATAGGCAAAACCAGCGTCAGGGCGATGAGTGTGGAAGTGAGTAAGCGCTTAGTAAAGCGTGGCAATGCTGAGATCAAGCCTGCGGGTCCTGTGGTGATGAATTTGCCTGGGGCGAATGTTCCAGAGAGGAAGCTTTCTGAGAGGCAGTTTCTTGCACCAGCCAGGTCAGATAAGCCTCAGAGCCGCCGCTGATAGAGACATGAATGATTTCGGGAAGTTCGTAGGGGTGCAGGGCCTGAAGACGCGCTTCAAGCTCGGCATAACGGGCTGTAGTGGTCTTGATCAGTAGTGGTATTTCCTCAGCCTGTTCAAGTTTGCCTTGCCAGCGGTAGGTGGAAACACAGGCTGCCAGTTGATTAACACAGGCGGCGAGACCGCTTTGTACTAGCTCACGCGCAATTTTATCGGCGCATTGTTGGTCTGGCACATTGGTCAGCACCAGCAAGCCGCCTGGCTTATTTGAAGATGGAGAAAGTGTTTTCATGCGGTTTATATTCCTTTTGTTGATTTTACTCGCATTCCCGGTTGCCGAGATATGGGTGCTGGTGGAATTGGCGGCCCGTTATGGCTGGCTGGTATTGGTGTATCTGATATTGGTAGGTGTGCTGGGCTTGCGCCTGATTCGCGATGAAAAGTCCATGATGCTGGGTCGCATGGCGCAAACCATACAAAGTGGCGGCACGCCTATGCGCGCGTTGTTTGGCAGTGCCAAAAACCTGTTTGCCGGGGTGTTGTTGTTGATTCCTGGGGTGATCACCGATGCCTTGGCGGTGATTCTGCTGCTGTTGCCGGGTGGGGCCAAACCCGTTAACGCTGGCTCTGCGGTGAATGATGATGAATACGTTTCACGTGAAACCACGCAGCAAACGCGGCGCGGTACGCAACGTTCAGGGGCAGGTTCACAAGGTGGCGACGTGATTGAGGGTGAGTTTAGGCGCGAGGATTAGCCTGTGCTAGACTGCGGCGCTTTTCAAGCCTGGTAAGCACTGGGCCGATTCAAGGAATGCCATGTCGTTTCAAGTCATTATCAAACCCAGTGATAGAGTCCTGACCGTCACAGACGGTGCCACTGTGCTGGATGCCGCCATAGAGGCTGGCATCAATATGCCTTATGGCTGCCGCAATGGTACTTGTGGTGCTTGCAAGGGGCAGGTGCTGGCGGGCGATGTCGATTATGGCGATTACTTCGAAAGTGCCTTGAGCGACTATGAGAAAAAAGCCGGCAAGGCTTTGTTCTGTTGCGCCCAGCCATTGTCCAACCTGGTGATTGACTGCCGCGAGGTGGCGGGTGAGGGCATACCGCCCCGTATCATGCCGGTGCGCGTGGAAAAGCTGCAACGCTTGTCCCACGATGTCATGGGCATGACACTGAAGCTGCCCAGTAATGAGCGGCTGCAATTCATGGCCGGGCAATATCTGGAGTTTTTGCTCAAGGATGGCAGGCGGCGCGCGTTTTCCATTGCCAGCGCACCGCATCAGGACAGGTTTCTGGAGCTGCATATGCGGCTGGTGCCAGGCGGGCAGTTTACCGCCTATGTGTTTGAGGAAATGGCCGAGAAAACCATATTGCGCATGGAAGGGCCGTTTGGCAGTTTCTTTCTGCGTGAAGACAGCCACAAGCCCATTATTCTGTTGGCGGGCGGCACGGGTTTTGCGCCAGTCAAAGCCATGGTGGAGCATGCGCTGCAACATGGGCTGACACGCCCGATTCAATTGTATTGGGGGGCGCGGGCGCTGGAAGATCTGTATCTGGATGCGCTGCCGCGACAATGGACGGAGCAGAACCCATTGATCCAATATATTCCGGTGTTATCAGAACCTGCGCCGGAAGATGGCTGGTTGGGCAGGACTGGCTGGTACATGAAGCGGTATTGCAGGATCACCCTGATCTGGCGGCTTACCAAGTGTACTGTTGTGGCGCACCGCAGATGGTGGAAGTGGCACACAGAGATTTCCAGCGCCACGGTCTGCCTGAACATGAGTTCTTTTCTGACGCCTTCACCTTTGCCAATCCGCAGGCCAATAAATCCTGACCTAAGTGCGGGCTGTGGTGTAGGCTTTTTGCGGCGGCGGCTGGGCCGCTGCCGCCAGATAATACCGCGCTATTCCGCGCGGCAGAATTCCACACTTAATCGATAGTGACGATTGGCGGCATCACTCTCGCCACGGCTTTCCAGCAGGCGCGCCAGTGTCAGGTGCGCCTCGGCACTGGGGGCCACGCTAATGCTGGCTTCCAGATAGCTTTGCGCCTTGCCCCATAGGCTGAGGCGTATACACATCTTGCCCAGTGACAGCAGCAGGTTGGCATCGCCCTCATGGCTAAGCAGCCAGTGCTCGGCCTGTTGCAATTGCTTGTGCGGGTTGGTGCTATGGCAATCACCCAGCTTGGCAGCCAGCTCGCTGTTCCATTGCTTGGTCAGGCTCATTTCCAGCACTTCCTGTGCCTGATTGCCCGCGCCCAGCTTGATGAAGGCTTCCGCACCCATCAAGGCCACACGGCCATTAAGCCTGTCTTCTTCCGGCACTTTTTTCCAGTAGGCCATCAAGGCATTGAGATCGCTGCCATGGCGCAAGAGCAAATGCTGGTGCGCCTGATGGCGGATTTCGCGTGCTTGCCAGCTTTCCATGCCGTCATATTTTTCCAGTTGCTGCAGCAGCACCAGCACTTGTTCCCAGTTATTCAGGCGCAGTTGCACCTTTGAGTTCCAGACGCATGGCAGGGGCAAAGCGGGCTTCCAGTTTCTCGATTTTTTTCAGTACCGCCAGGGCCTGGCTGTAAAGCCTATCGTCCAGCAGCAATTCTGCATTGAGCAACAAGCGCGCAACATCGGCTTCCGGCGCCAATCGCTCAGCTTCAGCCAGGTAGTAATCGCGCTGGCTCTTTTGCTTGAGCTTGTGCGAAGCGCGCGCGGCCAGCAAGGCGGTCAGGCTTGGGTCTTCACCCAGATCCAGCGCCTTGGAGGCGGCTTTCTGCGCCAGTTGGTATCTGCCCTGGCCCAGTGCATGCAGGGCTTCGAGCAAGGCAGCATGACCTTTGCGTATACGGCGGTTTTCGCGGTAGTTGCGCACATTGGCGGGCAGCTCGCGTGCATAGTTGATAAAGCGCAATATCAGGTGCAAGGAGCAAAGGCCAGAATCACCAAAATCAGCAATAAATTAAGCGATAACTCCAGGCGATAAGGCGGGCGCACGATCAGCACATAACCCTCGTTGCTGCCCACTATCAGTGATACGCCTATGGCCAGCGCCAGTATCAGCAGAATCCAGATCAGTACACGCACTATTGACCTCGTTCCAGATTGTTACGGTCATGAGTGCGCTCCGAGTTGTTGGATCGCTCCAGCGTCAATTTATATTTGCTGGCCAGGCCCAGGGTTTCCGAGATATCAGGCAGCTGAATCACGATGCTGTTGGACGACAATTGCTTGAGCGTTGCCAGAGCGGTGGTGGTGGGGTTTTCCCGCAGATCAAAGTAATTGCGTATCCACTTGTCCGCCTGCTCCAGATCGGCGCGATAGGACGGCTCGTCATGCTGCAACAGGGCAATGCGCGCTGTCAGCAAGTGCAGCTTGAGATTTTCGCGCAGGAAGAAGGTCTGGTCTGGTGCCAGCAGGGGCGGTTCTGGGCGGTCTACGCGCTCTAAACGTATCATCTGCTTGAGGTCATCCCATACCTCGCGTACCAGGCGGCGGAATTGATTTTCCTCAACCGGGCTGAACTGGTGCGCCGCTGCCTTGGGGTGGCGCTCACTCACCAAGGGCAGTTTATCCACGCTGTCTATCAGGTTTTCCAGCTTGAGGCTGATGCCAATCAAATCGACCTGTGGCAGCTCTTGCAGGCGCTGGATATCCTTGGCTATGCCTTTGCGTAATTGCACCGCCAGCGGGCTATCCACATGTTGCAGACGCGAATCGGCAGTTTGCAACGCCAGTAGCGCAGGCTTGACGTTGCCCGCAAGTTGCAACTGCTGGTTGGCGATGATGAGTAATTGTTCAACTTCGGCAATCAGGCGTTCGTCATGATTGTTGACCAGCTCCAGGTACAGTGTCTGCAATGATTCCAACTGGTCACGCGATTCTGCCAGTTGCTGCTCCAGACGCATGGTGCGGGCGCTGGCTTCAGTGCTGCGTTCATCGGCATTCTTTGCCAGTGCCAGGCTTTGCTGGTTATAGCCGTTGAACTGCTCCAGGCGCTGGGTCAGGTCCTGTTGTAACTCATTGAGTTTGTGTCGGCTGTTAAGCCATTGCCACGACACCACCGCCAGCGCAATGATGGCCAGCAACAATGCCAGCACGCCTATAAATGAAGAGGGACGGCTCTGGCCAGCGGGGGAAGCTTCTGGAGTCTGGATATCAGGTGATTGTTCAGTCATGGTTGGGCTTTATGCTAACGGTACAGCGCTTAAACAGTGCAACATGGCCTCGTCTCCCGGGGCGTCTGCCACCAGGACACGCAGGCCAAGATTCATGGGCAATTCGGCAATGCGGGCATGATTCACATGGATGGTGCAGTGTTGTAGCCATTCTGCGCTGCCATTGGCGGTCAATGCAAGCAAATGCCGCATGGCTTCGCTACTGGTGACCACCAGAGAATCCAGTTGCCCATTTTGCCATAGGCCTTGTAGTTTATTGCTATTGCTTTGTGGATTGATGCGGCGGTAGCACTCGGCAAATCTGACCTTGGCACCGCGCTGGCCTAGGGTGTCGGCCAGCAATTCGCGGCCACCGACACCGCGCACTATCATGATGTTCTTACCTTCTACCGCATGCATTTCATCCATGGCCAGCAGAGACTCGCTATCAAAGCGCTTGGCGGGTTGTAGTACCTGCTGGATGCCAAATTGCCCCAGCTCAGCCGCGGTGACCGGGCCTATGGCCGCGCATTGGGTATGTGCCGGCCAGCGCGGAAACCTGGCTAGCAGCCTGGGCATGGCATGCTGCACGGCATTGGAGCTGATGAAAATCAGCATATCCTGGACTGGCAACTGCGCGATTTCAGCCTCAAAGGCTGGTAATCCTCTAGCGCACTGATGGCAATCAGCGGAAAGCTCACCGGAGTGCCACCTGCCGCCAGGATAAGTTCTGACAGGCGCTTGGCCTGGTTTTCAGGGCGGGTGATGGCGATATGCCTGCCGTGCAGCTCAGTCATGATGCCTTAATGTTGGCCCAAGCCAGCCAGCAGGCGATCAGCCCCACGCGCAATCAGCTTTTGTGCCAGTGACTGGCCCAGCGCTTCTGGCGTATTGACCGTGCCTTGCAGGGATTCACGCAGGATTTCCTTGCCATCCAGGCTGGCGACAAAGCCCGACATCTGCAAAGTATCGCCATGCAGTTCTGCATAAGCGCCCAGTGGCACCTGGCAACTGCCTGCCAGCGCGCGGCTCATGCCACGTTCAGCCTCCACACAGGCGGCAGTGGCAGCGTGGTTGAGCGGCGCCAGAATGGCATAAAGGTCTTGGCGCTCGGCATTGATCTCAATGCCAAGTGCGCCCTGGCCGACCGCCGGGATGCTGGTTGTGGTATCCAGCGCCTGGCGGATGCGGTGTTCCAGCCCCAGGCGCTTCAGGCCTGCAGCCGCGAGAATAATCGCGGCATATTGGCCTTCATCGAGCTTGCGCAAACGCGTCTGCAAATTGCCGCGCAGGGATTCAATCTTGAGGCCAGGAAAGTGGGCTTGCAACTGGCTTTGCCGTCTTAAGCTGGAGGTGCCGACCACGCTACCTGCGGGCAGTGCTTCTAAAGAATCATAATCATTGGAGACAAAGGCATCGCGCGGGTCTTCGCGCTCGCCTATGGCTGCCAGCGCAAAGCCTGGCGGCAGGTGCATGGGCACATCTTTCATCGAATGCACGGCCAGGTCGGCACGGCCATCTGCCAGGGCTTGCTCCAGTTCCTTCACAAACAAACCCTTGCCGCCTATCAGGGCCAGCGGGGAATCAAGAATCTGATCACCCGTGGTGGTCATGCCTAGTATGCTGACTTCGGTAGTGGGATAGAGCGCTTGCAGTTGGCTCTGGATATGGCGGGCCTGCCACATGGCAAGCGCGCTTTCACGCGAGGCAATGACCAGTTTCTTCGGGGCATAGTCGCTAGAACTCAAGTTGGAACTCAAATTGGGATTCAAGCTGGAATTCTGGTCGGCATTCTGGGATGCATTCATGGACGAAAAGTGAGCCGTGACAGCTAAAGTGAACAGGCTGCTATCTTAACATAGCCGCCCCAGGCTTTAACCCCGGCCCGGGCAAAGCCAGTTAGCGTTTAAGGTGTTGAGAGCTTGCGCAGCAGGTGCATTTGCCTACGGCTGACGGCGATTGTTTCTGGCACATCCTTGAGTAGCGCCACGCAGGCAGCCTCACCCTCATGCTCGCGCTTTTCGTAACCCAGGATGCTGGCCTGCGCCACCAGGCAATTGCGGTGCAGACGCAGAAAACGCTCACCCAGCTCCTGCTCCAGCGTAGTCAGGGATTCTTCTATCAGGTATTCCTGATCACGCGTGCGCAAGGTGAGGTATTTCAGCTCTGCCCGCAGGTAAATGACTTCCGCAACCGGGATCAGCAACATACGGCCATGGTGCTGCACACTGAAATGTGTGCGCGCACGCTGCAAGGGCTTGATGGCGGCGAGCTGCGAGGGCAGCAGCAGGCGTGCCTTGGTCAGCGCGGTGTTGAGACGCTCCTGACGGATAGGCTTGAGCAGATAGTCGACAGCATTCATATCGAATGCCTGTATGGCATAGCCATCAAAAGCAGTGGTGAAGATGATGGCGGGTGGCTGTGGCAGCTTGAGGGCATGACCTGCGGCTTCAATACCATCCATGCCTGGCATGCGGATATCCAATAACAGCAGCTGCGGTTGCTGCTGCTGGGTGAGCTCCAGCGCTTCCAGGCCATTTTGCGCCTCGCCGACTAGCGTGATGTCAGGGCACTCGCTGAGTAGCTCTCGTAGCCGATTGCGTGCCGGGGCTTCATCATCGGCAATCACAACCTTCAAACTGGCAGTTAGCGCGGTGGTCATGACTGAGCACCCTGGCGGTAGGGCAGGGTGATATGCACTTGGTATTCGCCTGCTGTCTGGCGTATCTCCAGGCTGGCTTCGGCATCAAAATGCAACTGCAGGCGCTCGCGGATATTGTTCACCGCCATGCGATTGCCCTGATGATGCGCCACTCCAGCCTGATAAGGATTGCTGAGGCGGATATGCAGCTCTTTGCGCGTGCTGTTGATCTCTATGCGGATAACGCCGCCCCCTTCCAGCGGCTCTATGCATGGTAGACGGCATTTTCCAGCAGGGGCTGCAATATCAGCGGCGGAATCATGGCATCTGGCGGCATAGTATCTATCTGCCAATCCAGATTGAGCCTGTCCTCCAGGCGCAGCTTTTCCAGCGCCAGATATTGCCGACACAAGGCTAACTCTTCGGCCAGCGAGGTCAGCTCACGATTGTCGGCCATCAGCACCCGGAACAGGTCTGCCATATCCATCAAGGCGTTTTCTGCCTGCCTGGGATCGCTACGCACGATAGAGAGCACAGCATTGATGCTGTTGAATAAAAAGTGCGGACGTATTCTGGCCTGCAAGGCTTGCAGCCTGGCCTCGGTCAGGGCAGGGGCCAGGGAGCGCTGGCGCAGATGCAGATAACCCAACACCGCCAGTGTGAACAGCAACACAATGCTGCTGGTGCGGGCAGCACTGCCCAGGCCACTGATACCCAGGGCCTCGCTGGCCAGCACATGCACTAGCAGCCCAGCCGCAGTAGTGACCAGCACTATGCAGCCCACACCATAATGCCAGGGTAATCTCGCGAGCGCGCGGTGCAACCCGGCCAACGTCAACAGGCTTAGCATCAGCACGGGCAGGATAAAGGTGCACCAGCGCGCAAATACGGGCAAGATCTCACTGAGGTCTGTGCTGCCTACCAGGGCGGCAAACAAGCCCAAAAGGTTGACCAGCACCAGAACGCGCAGGGCGATACCCAGGTTGCGGAAGTCAGGCAACCTGGCGGAATTCATGGTGTTTTGCTTTATAATGCCCATACTTTTTGCGTGTCCCGCAATCATCCCGCAACGTCATCTTAGAGAAGCCTACAATCTTGAATCAACAAGCCAACAAGACCTGGTCAGGTCGTTTCAATGAGCCGGTTGCCGAGCTAGTCAAACAATATACTGCATCGGTGGGCTTTGACCAGCGCCTGGCTGAATACGATATTCAAGGTTCCCTCGCGCATGCCCGCATGCTGGGTGCCCAAGGCATTATCAGCCTGGCTGATGTGGCCTGATAGAGCAGGGTTTGGCCGCTATTCTGCAAGAAATCCGCCAGGGTGAGTTTGTCTGGCTGCTGGACCTGGAAGACGTACACCTCAATATCGAGAAACGCCTTACCGATAAGATTGGTGACGCAGGTAAGCGCCTGCATACTGGCCGCTCGCGCAATGACCAGGTGGCTACCGATATACGCCTCTGGCTGCGTGATATGACCGATGCCGCTATCCGTGGCATACGTCAGTTGCAGCAATCTATCGTAGACCTGGCAGAAGAACATGCGGATACCGTCATGCCAGGCTTCACCCATCTGCAAGTGGCGCAGCCTGTGACCTTTGGTCATCATTTGTTGGCTTACTTCGAGATGCTGCAACGTGACGCTGAGCGTTTGGCCGATGCCCGCAAGCGTATCAACCGCTTACCTCTGGGTGCTGCCGCGCTGGCGGGCACCAGCTACCCCATAGACCGTGAGCGCGTGGCACGTGAGCTGGGCTTTGACAGCGTGTGCGAAAACTCACTGGATGCGGTTTCTGATAGAGACTTCGCCATCGAATTCACCGCCGCCGCCGCCTTGCTGATGACGCATCTGTCACGTTTCTCGGAAGACTCATACTCTGGTCCAGCCCACGTTTCGGCTTTATTGATATCGCCGACCGTTTCTGTACCGGATCTTCCATCATGCCGCAGAAGAAAAACCCGGATGTGCCTGAGCTGGTGCGCGGCAAGACCGGGCGCGTCAACGGCCATCTAGTGGCCTTGCTGACCCTGATGAAGAGCCAGCCCCTGGCTTACAACAAGGACAACCAGGAAGATAAAGAACCCTTGTTTGATACCGTGGATACCCTGCTGGTGACGCTGGAGATCTACGCCGATATGTTGCGCGGCATCAAGGTAGATAAAGCCGCCATGCGCCTGGCTGCGGCTGAAGCTTTGCCACCGCCACAGACCTTGCCGATTACCTGGTGAAAAAAGGCATGCCGTTCCGCGATGCACATGAAGTGGTGGCCTTGGCTGTACGCCATGGCGTAGAACAGGGCTGTGATTTATCCGAACTGAGTTTAGAGCAACTACAGCAGTTCAGCGCCATGATAGAAGATGACGTCTACGGCGTACTGACACTGGAAGGCTCACTTGCCAGCCGTAACCACAGAGGTGGCACAGCGCCTACCCAGGTGCGGGAAGCCTTGAAACGCGCCAAGGCCTTGCTGAGTTAGGTAGTGAGTAAGTGCATGGCGGTGACTAGACTAGCGCCATGAATTGAATAAGCTTTAATGAAAAACCCCCGCATGCGGGGGTTTTCATTACTGGGTGATATGCGCTTGTTCCATGTTATCCGCACCTATCACGCGGTTGCGGCCGCTATTCTTGGCGCGGTAAAGCGCGCGGTCAGTACGGCCTATCACGGCGTCAGCCGCCTCGCCTGAGCGCCGCTCTGCCACGCCTGCGCTGAAGGTGATCAAGACACGGTTGTTGTCATGCATAAAGAAATTACGCGTGAGCTCGCGCTGCGCGCGCGTGATGACGCTGATGGCATCTTTTTCTGCCGTGCCTGGCAGCAAAATAATGAATTCCTCGCCACCATAGCGCGCTATCACGTCGGTGGCGCGTAATGACTCTTTAATCACAGAGGCCAGATGGGCCAGCGCCTGGTCACCCGTAGCATGGCCCATGCTGTCGTTGATCTGCTTGAAGTGGTCTATATCCATCATGCGATGCTGAGTGGCATGCCAAATCGATCCGCACGGTTGAATTCGCGCAGCAGCGCTTCATCCATGCCACGACGGTTGAGGGTGCCAGTCAAATAATCTTCGTGCGCGATCTCGTTGATATGGTCTAGCTGCAAGGTCAGTTCGTAGATTTGCTTTTCGGCCTCACGCACCTTGTTCTGTGCTTCCAGTATCTCCACACGTGAGCGCTGGGTGACGGTGGAAATAACCTGGGTGTCTTCCAGCAGGCGGCTCAATACCTGATTGAGATCCTGAATTTCGTCGCTATGGCTGATTTCCTCACGGTAATTTTCCAGTTTGGATTGGTAATCACCCGTGGCTTCGCTGATCTCGGAAAGCTGGCTAACAAAGATGGAAGCCATCTTTTTCAGGGTTTTCTTCGCCTCTATCAAGCCAGGCTTGAGCTGGCCCTGCATAAAGATCAGCTCTTTCAGTGTGGTTTCTGCCTTGGCCAGAGATTCGATATTCAAAGGCTGGGAGAGGATGTCACGCACGGCCGCGGTGGGGCCTTGCAGCCATTTGTCTTCCAGTAGCAAGGCTTCCATGCTGACTAGCAGCAGGCGCAGCAATTGCAGCAGATGCAGTTGCAACTGGCTTTGGGTATCCAGATGCATTTCCAGGGTGAAGAGGATTTCCTTGAGGGCGTCTTCCAGCCCGAGGATGGTGTCGCGGGTCTGTGCTTCACGGGCTTTATGCAGCAGGTCCTGGGCACGTTGCTGTGCCTCTGGCATATCCTTCAACTGGGGCACTACCACCAAATCCAGTGTTTTCACCAGCATGGTGCGCCAGAGTTCCACCATGTCTAGGTGTTGCTCGGAAGGGGCATGGTAAGGGGTATGTGGCAGGGGGGCGGTGAGTGGCAGGTTGGCAAACAGCTTGCGTAATGCAGGCTCCAGTTCTGCCCAGTTCTGCGTTTCAATCTGGAAGATAATCTGTCTTACGGAGTCTTCATGGTGTGGGTGTTGCGAGCCAATCTCTGACAAGACCTTGCCCAATAATTGGCTGACGGCGGCGCTGCCGTCTGCGGTGGATTTGCCAACAATGGCGTTGTACACCTTGCGGTAATTGTCAGGTGTGGGTTCGATGCGGCTTTTGGCAAGCTGCATCAGGGTTTGTCTTGCAGTTTCTACTGATTTGTTATGTTGATCCATAGCTGATCCGTGGTTTTAAAGCCATGTTTTTGTTCAGTTACCCCTCTTATCCAGTGTCAAGTCTTTGGTGTGCATCGTGAATGCCGTCAGCAGAAATTCCCCATCGCTGTACGCGCCTGACTTCCAGAACCGCTGTATTGTAATACAGACAATCTCCTACAAATGGTAAGCCCTTGTAAATTTCGATTAAATTCAGTACTAAATTAGGAATAGTTGCAGTAGTTCATTCAAAAAACGCTGGCCTAATGCAGTAGGCGCAATGGTCGTGCTGCTCAAATTTTCAGCACCCGCCACATGATTTGGCGCTTGGCTTATCTGCGTACGGCTGAGCAAACCTTTGCTGATCGCCAGTTGCAGCGTGTCTTCAATCTCAGATAAGGCCAGCCCGGTGCGCTGCTCGAATAACTCGGCCGAAAACCCTGAGGTAAGGCGCAAGGCATTCATCATGAACTCAAATGGCAGTTCATCTCGCGGGATAGACCATTGCTGATCCATGGCATTGCCCTGGGCTGCATGTTGCAGGTATTGCCTGGGGTGCTTGTGGCGGCTTTCGCGCGTGATACGGTCATGAAAACTCAGCTTGCTGTGCGCGCCCGCGCCTATGCCCAGGTAATCACCAAACAGCCAGTAGTTCTGGTTATGGCGGCATTGCTTGCCGGGGCGGGCAAAGGCCGAGGTTTCGTAATGCTGGTAACTATGGCCGATCAAGATGTCTTCAATCGCTTCCTGCATGCTGGCGCTGGTGTCGTCGTCAGGAAGTGCCGGGGGTGTACGATGAAATGGGGTGTTGGGTTCCAGCGTCAGGTGATAAAAGGACAGATGCGCTGGCCCCAGCTGGCAGGCGCGCTCGGCGTCGGCAAGGGCATGCGCCAGGGTCTGGCCCGGCAAGGCATACATCACATCGAAGTTGACCGAATCAAAGGTGGATAAGGCCAGCTCGGCAGCGGCCATGGCCTGATGCTCATCATGAATGCGGCCCAGTTTTTCCAGATAATGGCTGTCAAAGCTCTGTATACCCAAGGACAAGCGATTGACCCCGGCATCGCGGTAGCCACGGAAATGCTGGGCATCCACCGTGCCTGGGTTGGCCTCCAGCGTGACTTCGGCATGGCTGCTGAGCGGCACCAGGGCGCGTACCTGACTCAGGATGCGGTCTATGGATTCGGCCGAAAACAGGCTAGGGGTGCCGCCACCAAAGAAGATGCTTTGCACGCGCCTGCCCCAGATACGCGGCACGGATTGCTCCAGATCGGCCACCAGGGCATCTACATAAGCCGCTTCCGGGATTTCGCTACGCGATTCGTGCGAGTTGAAATCACAGTAGGGGCATTTGCGCACGCACCAGGGAATGTGGATGTAGAGCGATAAAGGCGGCGAAACGGTCAGGCCGGAAGAAACAACTTCTTCCTGCTCTGGCGCCTGTGACGAGGTAGCGTCAGTCGGCGTTATTGGAATTATTTGGCTGATAAGGGTTCACCAGTTCATCTATCAATTGATGCAAGGCCTCGCGCATTTGCGCTTCTGAGACTTCCATCAGCAGTCCATCTTCCAGGGCATCCTGGGTAATCTGGCGCAGTTCGTCAAAGTTCTCGGTCATGACCTTGACCTTTTCGGTGCAGGACACCACGCTGCCGTCATCGCGCAGCCATTTTGGCCAAGCATTTGCAGGCTTGCTCATAAGGCCAGCCTTTCAAGTTGATGCAAGAGCCGACTCAGCGCATGACCACGGTGGCTGATGCGATTTTTAATCTCTGCAGACAGCTCAGCCGCGGTTTGCCCGGTCTTGGCATCCAGAAACAGCGGGTCGTAACCAAAGCCACCCTCGCCACGGGCGCTGGTGAGAATTTCACCTTGCCAGATACCCTCGGCTATCAGGGGTTGCGGGTCATCGGCATGGCGCACCAGCACCATCACACAATAATAGTGCGCGTGGCGATCTTGCACGCCGCTCAGGCTTTGCAGCAGTTTTTCGTTATTGCGGGCGTCGGATTTAGGCTCGCCGGCGTAGCGCGCGGAATATACCCCGGGCGCACCTTGCAAGGCATCCACACAAATACCGGAATCATCTGCCAGCGCAGGCAGGCCAGTATGACGGCTGGCATGGCGCGCCTTGGTCAGGGCATTCTCGACAAAGGTGACAAAAGGCTCTTCCGCCTCGGGCACATTGAAGGCAGACTGCGGCAGCACTTCCAGCGCAAGAGGGGCCAGCAAAGCCTGAATTTCTTTGAGCTTGCCCTGGTTGCCGCTGGCGATGACCAGTTTTTGGAAGGGTAGGGCCACGATCAGATACCCAGCGCCGCTTTCTGCTTGGCCAGCAGATCACGAATACCAGCTTCGGCCAGTGACACCATGCTGTTCATGCTTCACGCTGGAAGGGTTCTCCTTCCGCGGTGCCCTGAATTTCCACAAAGCCACCCTTGCCAGTCATGACGATGTTCATATCGGTATCACAGTCAGAATCTTCGATATAGTCGAGATCGAGTACTGGAGTGCCTTTGTAGACACCCACGGAAATTGCCGCCACTGCATCACGCAGGGGCGATTGCTGAATCTGGCCTTTTTTCAACAACACACTGATTGCGTCATGCAGGGCGACATAGGCCCCGGTAATGCTGGCGGTGCGGGTGCCGCCATCGGCCTGGATCACGTCACAGTCGAGGTGTATGGTACGTTCGCCCAGTTTGTGCAGGTCTATGATGGCGCGCAGGCTACGGCCAATCAAACGCTGGATTTCCTGCGTGCGGCCAGACTGCTTGCCCCGTGCAGCTTCTCTATCCATGCGGCTACCCGTGGAGCGGGGCAGCATGCCATATTCAGCAGTGACCCAGCCCTGGTTTTTGCCACGCAGAAAAGGTGGCACTTTGTCTTCTATACTGGCGGTACACAGCACATGGGTATCACCAAACTTGATCAGTACCGAGCCTTCGGCGTGTTTGGTGTAGTGACGGATGATCTCGACTTCGCGTAACTGGTCGGCGGCGCGTTGACTGGGGCGCATGGAAATTCCTGGACTTTGCAAAGAGGACATTATAAGCCAAGCCGTCCATGGCGCTATTTCAGCAGGCTATTTTTTCGCAGCAATCAGGCAATGCTGGGCCTGAGATAGCCTGTGCTAACGCTTGCTGCGCTGTATGGCGACATTGATCTCCGCAATTGCGCGCTCTATGTCATCGTGGCTCAGCTCACTCAGGCCTTCATCTGGCAGCGGCTGGATGATGGTGCGTGCCTGATCCAGCGCCGTGGCCAAGCCGGAAATGGTCAAGTCCTGATCCAGTATGTCTTCCCATTGCACACCTATGGCGCTGAGGTTGTCACCCTGGGCGCCACCGAGCTGCTCGGCAATATCCAGCATGCTGTTGATGAAATGGGGCATGCCGCGACCTGAATCCAGTATTTCTAGCATGCGATCAGCGCTGAGATAAGACCACAGGCCATCGCTGCAAAGCATGATGGTGTCATCCGAGTGCAATCTGCGCGTAGGGCTGATATCTATGGTGGGCGGTATATCCCCGCCCAGACAGTTGTAGACCTTGTTGCGATCAGGGTGGGCGGCCACATCATTGGGTGCCAGGGTGCCTTGCTTGAGCAGGGCCTGTACCACCGAATGATCTTCGGTGGTGAAGATGCATTGATGCTGACGGAAATGGTAGAGGCGCGAATCGCCGATATGGGCGCAGACCAGGCGGTTGTTTTGCAGCACTGCCACCACCAATGTGGTTTTCGGCGTTTCTTCCAGCCCCTGATTGTGTGCCAGCTGATGGATAGCATCCTGGATTTTGTTGATCTCGCTCAGCAGAAAATCCTGCACATCATCCAACAGCGGCTGGGCCTTGCGCTGAAAGGCATCGGTGAGCATTTTCACTGCCAATTGCGCCGCGACATCGCCGTGCAGATATCCGCCCATGCCATCGGCCAACACCATGAGCAAACTCTGCTTGCTATAAGAATAGGCCACCCTATCCTGATTGCTGGGGCGGCCACCATTACGGCTATTCTGGTGAATGGTGAATCTCATTTGATAATGTCCTGATTCAAGAATGCAGCAATGCGATTGAACCAGCCGTCATTCGTGGGGTAATCGACTTCTTCCATCAAGGATTTCTGCAATGCAAACACGCTGGGTGGCCTGTCCATGGGGTCAAGCGCCAGGCAGCTATCGATCACGGCGAGTAGTTGCGGAGAATAAATGCCTTTACCCAATTTGACGGCAGAAGTGAGTTGATCATTCTTCATGCGCTGGTCCGCAGCCTGGGGAGAAGCCTGCAGCAAGCAGGCATACATGCTGGCACCTACGCTGTAGACATCGCTCCAGGGGCCCAATTCCTTATGGTGGCGATACTGTTCCGGCGAGGCAAAGCCTGGGGTATAGCTGGGGGGTAATTGACTGGTTTCTTCAGAGAGCGCCATGCGTGCAGAGCCAAAATCCAGCAGCACCGGGCTGCCATCACGGCGGATATAGATATTGGCGGGTTTGATATCCAGATGTAGCAACTTCTGTGCGTGTACCTCACGCAAGCCATTGAGCAGTTGGCTGAAGATGCTGCGTAACTTGGGCTCGGCCATGGGCTCATTCTTGGACAGTATGCATTCCTGCAGCGATTTGCCACGTTCATACTGCATGACCATATACACCGTTTCATTGGCACGGAAGAAATTCAGCACGCGCACAATATTCGGGTGATTGATATTGGCCAGTGCGCGGCCTTCTTCAAAAAAGCATTTCAGGCCAAAGCGAAACCCTGCCATGGTTTCGTTAGTAGGTACTCGCACCTGGTCGCCACTTTGGCGCAAAGCCAGGATGTTGGGGAGGTATTCCTTAACGGCAACCGTGGTTTGTTCTTGCTGATCGCGGGCGATATAGACAAAGCTGAAGCCACCAGAGCTCAGAAGCTTTTTTATCTCATACCCCTGTAGCTGATAGCCTGGGGGCAGGGCGCTGTTTTGGTTTGCATGCATGGGCGATGACGGTGCTGTCAGCCGTTGTCTGGGCAGATTCTGATGACGGACGACGGCGATTATTTGTCGCTTATTCTGTCATGAATCGTCGCGGATTTGATACCATGGGCCCAAATTTAATCAGGAACTTGCTCTCAGATGATTTTCAGCATGACGGGTTATGCCTCCCTTGAGCAGGAGGTGGCCAACGGCGTTCTGGTACTTGAACTGCGCTCGGTCAATCATCGTTATCTCGAGCTGCAGCTCAAGCTGGATGACAATGTGCGCAGCTTTGAACCCCTGGTGCGTGAACTCATGACCACGCACCTCAAGCGCGGCAAGGTGGAGTGCCGTATCAGCCTAGCGCAGCGCCATGCCGAAACCAGGCAAGCCCATCTCGATGAGCATGTGCTGCAACAGTTGGCGCAAATGACAGTCAGCGTACAAAGGCATTTCCCTGAAAGCCGTCCACTCAGTGTGGCAGATATCCTGCGCTGGCCTGGTGTTATGCTGGGTGATGCGCAAGACCATGAGGCCTTGGCACAAGCGATTCAGGCTAGCCTGCTCAAGGCCTTGCAACAGATGACAGACGCGCGGGCGCGCGAAGGTAACAAGCTCAAAGTGATCATTCTTGAACGCCTGGCCGAGATTGAAGCCCAGGTAGCCAAAGTGAGGCCATTGCTGCCCAGCCAAATGCAGTTGTATCAGGAGCGTTTGGCTACCAAGCTGCGCGATGCGCTGAATGGCGTGGATGAGGAGCGTGTGCGCCAGGAGTTGGTGATCTTTGCCCAACGCATAGACGTGGATGAAGAGCTGAGTCGACTGGGGGCGCACGTAGCCGAGGTCAAGCGTATTCTGGAGTCGGGCAGCCCGGCAGGCAAACAACTGGATTTCCTCATGCAGGAGCTTAACCGCGAAGCCAATACCCTGGGCTCAAAATCGGTTTCCACCGAAGTGTCTCAGGCCGCCATGGCGCTCAAGCTGCTGATAGAGCAGATGCGCGAACAAATTCAGAACATAGAGTAGTCATACCAACAGGCGCTGGCAGATGCACAGCGCCTGTATTTCATGCGGAAACCCTCATGCGCGATTTCAGATATTCCATTCTTGTCACCTTTATTTGTCTGGCTTTGGCTGGTCTTTGGGGCTATGAGCTCAAAAACAGCATAGACGGCATTTGGCCTGCACTGAGTGTGGCGCTGATCCTTGGCATCATGGAGGTGAGCCTGTCTTTTGATAATGCCGTGGTCAATGCCTCCATCCTCAAGGAAATGGATGAAAAATGGCGGCATATCTTCCTCACGGTCGGCATTCTGATTGCGGTGTTTGGCGTGCGGCTGGTGTTTCCGCTGTTGCTGGTGGCGGTGGCCACTGGTCAGGGTTTGATCGAGGTGGCGCAACTGGCAATCAATAATCCTGTGCTGTATGCCGATTATCTGGATGATGGTCATACCGCGATTGCGGCATTTGGCGGTTCTTTCCTGTTTCTGGTGTTCCTCAGCTTTATCTTTGATTCTGACAAGGAGCTGCACTGGCTGGGACGTATGGAAGCGGGCCTGGGTCGATTGGGGCGCATGGAATCCATCAGCATTGTCGTGATTTTGTTGATTTTGCTGGCCTTGCAGAATTTCCTGCCTATCTCGCAAGAAGAGCGTTTGACCATACTGCTATCTGGACTCTGTGGTGTGGTGCTGTATGTGCTGATAGACAGCCTGGGTAATTTCTTCAGCTCACAGGCCGAGGGCGATGCCATTGCCAAGACTGCCAAGCGCAATGGCGCCATGGGTTTCCTCTATCTGGAAATTCTTGATGCCTCGTTCTCATTTGACGGTGTGATAGGTGCGTTTGCCATCACCCGCGATGTGGTGATTATTATGCTGGGCCTGACCATAGGTGCCATGTTTGTGCGGTCACTGACCGTGCGCATGGTGTACAAGGGCACGCTGGATAATTATGTCTATCTTGAACATGGCGCACATTACGCCATAGGGGTGCTGGGTCTGGTGATGTTCTACTCCATCTATCAGCACGTGCCGGAAGTTATCACTGGCTTGATAGGGGTGGTCTTCATCATGGCCGCTTTGTTGTCATCCATTCTTTACAAGCGCAGACTGGCGCATTAAGCCGCCGCGCTGATTCGAGAAGCTTTAAGACCAACACTACGACGGAAAATATAGTCATGAAAGGCAATCTTTTTATCATCACCGCCCCCTCAGGTGCAGGCAAAACCTCGCTGGTGGGCGCATTGCTGGACGGTGACGAACACCTCAAGCTTTCGGTTTCGCATACCACGCGTCAACCGCGTCCAGGCGAGATCGAAGGGGTGCACTACTACTTTGTGCCTGAGGCGAAGTTTGTTGAGATGCTGGGCCATGGCGATTTTCTTGAAAGCGCCCAGGTGCATGGGGGCTATTACGGCACTTCAGGTTCCACGGTAGATGCAGTGTTGCAACAAGGTTTGGACCTGATACTGGAAATTGACTGGCAAGGCGCGCAACAGGTGCGCCAGCAATATCAAGACGCTATAAGCATCTTTATTCTGCCGCCTTCCATAGAGGCGCTGGAGCAGCGCCTCAACAATAGAGGCCAGGATAGTGCCGAGGTGATTAAGCGCAGGCTGGCAGCGGCGCGCGAGGAGATGAGCCACGTTGCCGAGTTTGACTATGTTACAATCAACGACAGATTTGAACATGCGCTGGAAGACCTGCGCGCAATCATACGCAGCCAGAGATTAAGGCGCGACAAGCAACTGGCCCGTCATCAGGACGTGGTGCAAAACCTGCTCTAGCAAAACCCTGGCCGCATCCCCATATTTCAGGAGAAATTCATAACATGGCCCGTATTACCGTAGATGACTGCTTGGAAAAAATCCCTAACCGTTTCCAGTTGACCCTGGTGGCCGCGTATCGTGCGCGTCAGCTTGCCAACGGCTCCGAACCTCTGGTGAATGTGCACGGTCACAAGGACAAGCCCACTGTTTTGGCCTTGCGTGAAATCGCTGCCAGCAAGGTAGGTCTGGAAGTACTTAATCGCGGACAAGCCTAAGCCGCCATCTAGCTGTTGCTGGTGATACCGGGGTCATGTGCAGCATGACGCTCGGTATGGCGCATCCTTTGTGTTGAGTCCTTATTCAGAAATC
Organism: Methylobacillus glycogenes JCM 2850; assembly: GCF_000617925.1. Lineage (GTDB taxonomy): Bacteria > Pseudomonadota > Gammaproteobacteria > Burkholderiales > Methylophilaceae > Methylobacillus > Methylobacillus glycogenes. The sequence goes on along the minus strand of NZ_BAMT01000017.1, from coordinate 15,453 downwards.
TATGTCCAAGACCACAGCCAAACGACCAGCAGAAATTGCAGTACCCGCGCCTTTGCTGCCCGCAGACAGTGAAGAATCTCAGCTTACCCTGCGCCTGCGCGAATACCTTAAGCAGGACGATATAGACTCCATCTGGGCGGCCTACCGCTTCAGTGCCGCGGCCCACGAGGCCAGATTCGCCGTAGTGGCGAACCCTACGTCATTCATCCGGTCAGCGTCGCCGGCATACTCGCAGAACTACATTTAGATCCTCCCACCCTGATCGCGGCCTTGCTGCATGACGTGGTCGAGGATACTGGCGTTACCAAGCAAGAGATTAGCGAGCAGTTTGGCAAACAAGTGGCCGAGCTGGTCGATGGTTTGTCCAAGCTGGATAAAATCGAGTTCCAGAGCGCCACCCAGGCGCAGGCAGAAAACTTCCGCAAGATGTTGCTGGCGATGTCGCAGGATGTGCGCGTCATTCTGGTCAAGCTGGCCGACCGCCTGCACAACATGAGCACGTTGGATGTCATGAAGCCGGAAAAGCAGAAGCGCATTGCCAGGGAGACCCTGGACATCTATGCGCCGATTGCCAACCGTCTGGGCCTCAATGAAATTTACCAAACACTGGAAGACCTGAGCTTCAAGTATCTCTACCCCATGCGCTACCGCGTCATTTCCAAGGCGGTGATGGCTGCACGTGGCAACCGCAAGGAAGTGGTGGGCAAGATACTCGACTCCATACGTCAGCGCTTGAAAGACCAGCATATAGACGCTGAGGTAACCGGGCGCGAGAAGCATCTCTACAGCATTTACAAGAAAATGACCGGCAAGACCGTGACGTTTTCGCAGATTTACGATATCTATGGCTTCCGCGTCGTGGTGCGCGATCTGCCTACCTGTTATCACACTCTGGGCTTGCTGCATGGGCTGTACAAGCCCATCCCTGGCAAGTTCAAGGACTATATCGCCATCCCTAAGGCTAATGGCTATCAGTCATTGCATACCACTTTGTTTGGCCCGTTTGGCACGCCGATAGAAGTGCAGATACGCAGCCGCGAGATGCACAATATTGCCGATGCTGGCGTGGCCGCGCACTGGTTGTACAAGACCACCGATGCGCATCTGACAGCCTTGCAGCAACAAACCCATCAGTGGCTGCAACGCCTGCTGGATATCCAAAGCGAGAGCAGTGATTCACTGGAATTCCTTGAACACTTCAAAGTGGATCTCTTCCCCGATGAGGTCTATGTATTCACGCCCAAGGGCACCATCATGGCCTTGCCCAAGGGCGCCACGGCTGTCGATTTTGCCTATGCGGTGCATACCGACATCGGCAATCGCTGTGTGGCGGTGAAGATTAATCAGGAGTTGGCGCCATTGCGCACCGAGCTGCACAACGGCGACCATGTAGAGATCATCACTGCGGCCCATGCCCACCCTAATCCTGCCTGGCTTAACTATGTGCTGACCGGCAAGGCGCGTGCGCATATCCGCCATTATCTGAAATCTATGCAGTCTACTGAATCGGCCCTGCTGGGTGAACGTATGCTCAACCAGGCACTGCGCGCGCTGCATGCCAACCCATCCACCATAGATGACAATGCCTGGCAGCGTTTGGTACGAGACTATGGTGCCAAGAGCAAGGATGAAATCCTGGCCGATGTCGGTTTGGGCAAACGTCTCAACGTCATGGTGGCCCATCAGCTCATGGCGCAGGCAGGGCAGCAGGAAGGAGGCGCGCCCAAGCTGCCTTCCAAGGTGCTGGATACCATTACCATCCGTGGCTCGGAAGGCATGGCGGTGCAGTTTGCCCAGTGCTGCCGTCCCATCCCTGGCGACCCCATCCTTGGCTTTATCAACAAGGACAAAGGCCTGGTCATCCACACCCATGATTGCCCGGCGATACGCAAGTTCCGCCTGGACCCTGACAAGTGGCTGGATGTGGAATGGGACCCGCAAGGCCACAGGCTATACAAGGTCAGCCTCAAGCTGGTGGTTGCCAACCGTCGTGGCATGCTGGCCAAGATTGCCTCCACCATCGCCGAGGCAGAATCGAATATCGATAATGTCAGCATGGAAGAAGCCGATAACAGCACCTACACCAATATGAATTTCACGGTGCAAGTGGAAAACCGCGTGCACCTGGCCGAGCTGATGCGCCGCCTGCGCAAAATTCCCGACGTGGTGCGTATCAACCGCGTCAAGGGGGCTGGCAATGAACAGCGTGTGCAGTAGCCTGGCCTAAGCATTCATCAATTTAAACTTCAAACACAAAAAACATTCAGGAGAGACAGATGGCCAAGCAAATCATCCATACCGACGGCGCACCGCAGGCAATCGGCACCTATTCCCAGGCGGTCAAAGTCAATGGCAGCACGGTTTACCTATCCGGCCAGATTGGTCTGGACCCTGCCAGCATGGAAATGGTGGATGGCATAGAGGCGCAGGTGCACCGCGTGTTCAAAAACCTCAAGGCGGTGGCAGAGGCTGCTGGTGGCTCGCTCGCCGATGTGGTCAAGCTCAACATCTTCCTCACCGATCTTTCGCACTTTGCCCTGGTCAACACCATCATGGCCGAATACTTCACTCAGCCTTACCCTGCACGTGCTGCCGTAGGCGTGGCACAACTGCCAAGAAATGCGCTGGTGGAAGCGGATGGCGTTTTGGAGATTGGTGCTTAAACGCATACGCCTTAAGCTGATACCGCTGAACCGGAAGTAGACTTGAAGCAAGGCCAACACAAGCAGACAGACCCAGACCCGGCAGCACACGTGAGTGCAGGTAGCTTGCAGGGCTACAAGGGGCTGACGCCGGCCTTGCTTACCAAGCTGGCCAAGCTTGGTATCAGCAATATGCAGGGCCTGTTGTTGCACATGCCTTTGCGCTATGTCGATGAGACACGCATCACCGCCGTGCGTGATTTGCGCAGTGGTGAGCAGGCGCAGGTGCAGGGTGAAGTGGTACATGTGGAGGTGCAATACCGTCCACGCAAAGTCTTGATCTGCCGCTTGAACGATCAAAGCGGCCAATTGGTTTTACGCTTTCTGCATTTTTACCCCAGCCAGCTTGCCAGCTTAAAAGAGGGCAAGCAGATTCGCGCCCTTGGTGAGGTGCGTAGCGGCTTCTTTGGTTGGGAAATGGTGCATCCGCAGTACCGCGTCGTCGGTGACGAAACCGAAGTGGCCACTGCCCTGACCCCGGTCTATCCCACCACCGCTGGCTTGTCCCAGGCCGTCATACGCAAATGGATAGCCTGGGCACTCAGCCACGCTGATCTGAGCGATACCCTGCCTGCCAGTGTTTCTCAGTCCTTAAATTTACCCAGCTTTGCTCAGAGTCTGGCCTGTTTGCACCATCCGGCGCCCGAGGCTGACCTTGCCAGCCTAGAATCGCGAGAGCACCCTGCCTGGCAGCGCCTGGCTTTTGAGGAGTTGCTGGCACAGCAACTCTCTATGCGCAGGCATTACGCCAGGCGCAAGCACCAGGGGGCGCCTGCCCTCAAGCCTTCCAAGACCTTGATCACAGCCTTGCTGAAAAGCCTGCCGTTTGCCTTGACCCAGGCACAGCAAAAGGTGGCGCTGGAAATTGGCAGAGATCTGGAAAAACCCTATCCCATGCAACGCTTGCTGCAAGGTGATGTAGGTAGCGGCAAAACCATAGTGGCCGCCATGGCGGCCATGCAGGCCATAGAGCAGGGTTGGCAGGCGGCCATCATGGCGCCTACTGAAATTCTGGCGGAGCAGCATTATCAGAAAATGCAGGGCTGGCTGGCACCATTGGGGATACAAGTGGCCTGGCTCGCTGGCAGCCAGGGAAAGAAACAAAGGCGCGAGATGCTGGCGGCGATAGCCGACGGGCAAGCGCAACTGGTGATAGGCACCCATGCCTTGTTCCAGGAGCAAGTGGTATTCCAACGCCTGGCATTGGCGATTGTTGATGAGCAACACCGTTTTGGTGTGCAGCAGCGCCTGTCATTGCGGCAAAAAGGCGGACAGCCACATCAATTGATGATGAGTGCCACGCCTATCCCGCGCACTTTGTCCATGAGCTATTTTGCCGATCTTGATGTCTCGGTGATTGATGAGTTGCCGCCTGGGCGCACGCCCATCGTCACGCGCCTGATTTCAGATGCCAGACGCGATGAAGTGCTGGAGCGGGTGCAAGACGCCTGCATGCAGGGCAGGCAGGCTTATTGGGTATGTCCGCTGATAGAGGAATCCGAGGCCTTGCAATTGCAGACGGTGACCGATACTTATGAAACCCTGCAGCAATCATTTCCGCATCTCAAAGTAGGCTTGGTACATGGGCGTATGAAGCCCGCAGAGAAGCAGACGGTGATGGCGGCATTCAGCGCTGGCGAAACCCAGTTGCTGGTGGCCACAACGGTGATTGAGGTGGGGGTGGACGTGCCCAATGCCAGCCTGATGGTGATAGAGCATGCGGAACGTATGGGGCTGTCCCAACTGCACCAATTGCGCGGGCGTGTGGGGCGCGGGGCGGCCAAGAGTAGCTGCATACTGCTTTACCAGGATGGCAAGCTTTCCGAGATGGCCCGTGCCAGGCTCAAGACTATCTATGAATCCACAGATGGCTTTGTGATTGCGCAAGCTGACCTTGCCCAGCGCGGCCCAGGAGAATTTATGGGCATACGCCAGAGTGGGGTGCCCATGTTGAAGATTGCGGACTTGGAGCGCGACCATGAATTGCTGGAAGCCGCGCGTGAACTGGCTGAGCGTTGGCTGGAGACAGAACCTGTGCTGGTGGATAAGCACCTGGCACGCTGGCTGGGTCATGCAGAAGAATTGGTCAAAGTCTGAGATAATCGCCGGGTGAAAATTTCTGCATTTCTTGCGCCTACGCGTGATCGCTGGCTACGCCGCCCTCTGGGTAGTGCGGCATTCAAGCCTTGGCTGCTCAGTCCAGGTTCCTTGACCAAACGTTTGCAACAACACAGTCAGCAATTCAGGGTGCATGCCATTTCTCAAAAGCGCCAGCCCAGCAGGCTTAGCGAAACCAGCTTACTGAGATTGCCTGCCCGGCGAGCCGCCTTGTTGCGGGATGTGCTGCTGCATTGTGATGATCAACCCGTGGTGTTTGCACATAGTGTATTGCCAGTAAATGCCTTGGCTGGAGGCTGGCGTCAGTTGCCAAATTTGGGCAATCGCTCACTGGGTAGCACCTTGTTTGCTGACCCGCGTACCTGCCGTACACGCTTGCAGTTCAAAAAGCTCTATAGCGGACATTTTCTTTATAAGCTGGTGGGTGCCAGCCAAGCTGCTGCGCAAGGCCCGTTGTGGGCCAGGCGCTCGGTATTTCGTTTGCAGGGCAGGGCGATTCTGGTGACAGAAGTATTCCTGCCTGCAGTATTGGCATTGCAAGAGCAAACACCATGAACACTAGCCAGCCATCTAACACAGGTTTGCATCACAAGTTGAATGCCTATGTACGCTTGACGCGCCTGGATAAGCCTATTGGCATCCTGCTGCTACTGTGGCCCACGTTATGGGCGTTATGGTTGGCGGGCGATGGGTACCCTGGAGGTTTGGCGCTGACCGTGTTTATCGCGGGCACTGTACTGATGCGCTCTGCTGGTTGTGTCATGAATGACCTTGCCGACCGTAATTTTGATGGCCATGTGGCACGAACTAAACAGCGGCCATTGGTCAGTGGAGATGCCAGCGTTAAAGAGGCGATCCTGCTGGCGGCAAGTCTTAGTTTGCTCGCCTTCGGGCTAGTCTTGCTGCTACCCATGCTGGTGGTCATGCTTTCATTCCCTGCATTATTCCTGGCAGCGAGTTATCCGTTGACCAAGCGCTTCCTGGCTATACCGCAAGCCTATCTGGGTATCGCCTTTGGCTTTGGCATACCCATGGCGTTTGCGGCTGTGCAGGGCAGTATCCCGCTGGAGGCATGGGTAATGTTGCTGGCCAATGTATTCTGGGCCATGGCTTACGATACCGAGTACGCGATGGTGGATAGGGAAGATGACCTGAAAATAGGCATACGCTCATCGGCGATATTCTTTGGCCGTTGGGATGTTATTGCTATCATGCTCTGCTATGCCATGTTCCTGGGCTTGATGGCCTGGGTGGGGTTTAGCCTGCAACAGCGCTGGCCATATTTCGCAGGTCTAGGGCTTGCAGCCATGATGGCAATCTATCATTACCGCCTGATCCGGCAGCGTGAACGTGGCCCCTGTTTCCAGGCTTTTTTGCACAATAATTGGCTGGGGGCGGTGGTGTTTGCGGGTGTGCTGGCGAGCACCTATCTCTGACGCGGCAATTTAAGTATTGATGCTGATTGGATAATTTGCCCGATAAATGTTTGACAAGGCGGGAAAGTCTAGCTTACAATCCGCCTCTTAATTTTTTCAGCGAATATTGGTTTGTCCGATGAAGACCTTTTCTGCAAAAGCGCATGAAGTAAAGCGCGACTGGTTCGTAGTAGATGCTACGGATTTGGTGCTGGGCCGTTTGGCGAGTGAGATTGCACACCGTCTGCGTGGTAAGCACAAAACAATTTACACACCGCACGTGGATACGGGCGATTATATCGTTGTGATCAATGCCGACAAGATCAAGGTCACTGGCAACAAGGCGCTGGACAAGAAATACCATCGCCACAGTGGTTACCCTGGCGGTATCTCCACAACAACTTTTGGCAAGATGCAAGAGCGTTTCCCAGGCCGTGCCCTGGAAAAAGCTGTCAAGGGTATGCTGCCTAAGGGCCCACTGGGTTACGCCATGTTCCGCAAGCTCAAGGTGTATGCTGGTGAGAAGCATGACCATGTTGCACAACAGCCGCAACCATTGGTAATCCAAAGTCAAGCGTAAGGATAAGCAGCGATGATTGGTAAATATAACTACGGTACTGGCCGCCGCAAAAGCTCGGTAGCTCGTGTCTTCCTGAAGTCTGGTAGCGGCAACATCGTTGTAAACGACAAGCCTGCTGATGAGTACTTCTCTCGCGTGACTTCCCGCATGGTGCTGCGTCAGCCACTGGCATTGACCGAAAACGAAGGCAGCTTCGACATTCTGGTTAATGTAAGCGGTGGTGGCGAGTCCGGCCAAGCTGGTGCAGTTCGTCACGGTATCACCCGTGCTCTGATCGATTACGATGCAGCGCTGAAGAGCGCCCTGTCCAAGGCAGGTTTCGTAACACGTGATGCACGTGAAGTTGAACGTAAAAAAGTCGGCCTGCGCAAAGCGCGTCGTCGTAAGCAATTCTCCAAGCGCTAAGCTTTACGCATTGCTATTCAAAAAAGCCGCACTTGTTGCGGCTTTTTTGTTTTGCGGCTGATGGCGGGAATAGATTTAGGCAATATGCGATATATCGCAGCGATTTGATACTATTGAACCTCTTTGCTGTAGGGCATCAAAGATAAGTCACAGCAAGGTAATGAATCGCGTAATTCGGAGATAAGTAATGGCTAGCAAGAAGATCAAGGTCGGTATTGTCGGTGGCACTGGATATACAGGGGTAGAGTTGTTGCGCTTGCTGGCGCTGCACCCTGATGTGGAGTTGAGTGCCATCACCTCGCGTAGTGAGGCTGGCTTGCCAGTCGCGGACATGTATCCCAGCTTGCGTGGCTATGTGGATCTCAAGTTCTGTGACCCTGCCGATGCTGCCCTGGGCCAATGTGATGTGGTGTTCTTTGCCACACCTAACGGCGTGGCCATGCAGCAAACCCGTGCCTTGCTGGAGCAGGGGGTGCGGGTGATTGATCTGGCTGCTGACTTCCGCATCCGCGATGTGGCGGTATGGGAGAAATGGTATGGCATGACCCATGCCTGTCCCGAATTGCTGCAAGAGGCGGTCTATGGCCTGCCAGAGCAGAATCGTGATGCCATACGCAATGCCAGATTGCTTGCCAATCCTGGTTGTTACCCCACCGCGGTGCAGCTGGGCTTTATGCCTTTGCTGGAAGCCGGCATTGTGGATAGACAATACCTGGTGGCCGACGCCAAGTCTGGCGTCAGTGGTGCTGGCCGTAAAGCGAGGTGCATACCTTGTTTGCCGAGGCGGGAGATAATTTCAAGGCGTATGGCGTGGCTGGGCACAGGCATTTACCTGAGATCAGCCAGGGTCTGGTACGCATGAGCGGTGATCAGCCTGTGGGGCTGACCTTTGTGCCGCACCTGACCCCGTTGATTCGCGGTATTCATGCCACGCTCTACGCAAGGTTAACCAAGGAAGTGGATTTGCAGGCTTTGTTTGAACAGCGTTATGCCAATGAAAGCTTTGTGGATGTGTTGCCTGCTGGTGCTCATCCTGAGACGCGCTCGGTACGCGGTTCCAACCAGTGCAGGATTGCCATCCACAGGCCACAGGGCGGCGATACGGTTGTGATACTGTCCGTGATCGACAACCTGGTGAAGGGTGCAGCAGGTCAGGCAGTACAGAACATGAATATTATGTTTGGCCTGGAAGAGCGTGCCGGCCTCAATATTGTGCCCTTACTGCCTTAAGTTAATGGTCAGCCCAAGGCAATGAAGCGCTTGTCGCGCCGTTTTAAGCGGCATTTCAACAAGCCCAGCAAGCGCGTGGCCATCAAGTCGCATCGCGCCTGGTATTGGCAGGCGATTGCCGCTTTGATTTTGATTGCGCTGGGCTATTTGCTGGCGTATTGGCAACTGACCGTGGCCGAGGGCTTGCATCCGCCCGTAGTGGCCAGGCCTGTGTTATCGGATAGGGAGCTGCTAGGCAAAGTGGTGTTTGCCGAGCGTCAATTGCAAGTGCAGAAGGCCGCCCAGGAAAATCTGGCACGGGAATTGGCCGTGGTGCAGGAAGAAAGCATCAAGCTCAAGGAAAATGTGGCTTTCTATCAAAGCATACTCGAAGAGAGTGCAGGCAGTGACCGGGTGCGATTGAATCGGGTGCAGATAGATAAGACCGAACAAACTGGGCGTTACCGCTATCTGGTGGTACTTTCGCAGCAGGGATCACATAGCAAACCGGTGGCCGGAAATTTGCAGTTCAAGTTGCTCGGTGTGGATGGTGAGGGCAAGCCAAGTAGCGTGCCGCTGAAGTTGGCGCCGGATAATGCTGCCCAGGCTACGGTGAAATTCCGTTATTATCAGCGCCTCGAAGGTGGATTCGCGCTGCCGGAGGGCTTAACTGCAGAGGCGGTTGAGGTCAGTTTTCTTGAAAATGGTAGCAAGCAACCCAATATCAGCCAGCAGGTGAAGCTACCAAACTGAAGCAGACTTAGTACAAGCTAAGTAATAGGGAGATTCACCATGTTTTCCAGAAACAAGAACAAAGCCCAGACCAGGATAGATACCCTGATCAGTACTGATACCAGGCTTGAAGGCAATATCAGTTTCAGCGGTGGCTTGCGCGTAGATGGCAAAATACGTGGTGATGTCAGTGAAGCTGCTGCTCCTGCCATGTTGGTGCTGAGTGAGCACGGTCGCATTGAAGGTGCCGTCACTGTAGCGCGCATTATTTTGAATGGTGAAGTGCAGGGGCCTGTGCGCTCTAGTGAATTCTTGGAGTTGCTGGCCAAGTCACGAGTGCAGGGTGATGTTTATTACAAGTCACTGGAAATCCATACGGGTGCCATTATTGATGGCAAATTAGTGTACATGGGTGAGAACGCGAGCGCGGCAATTGCCGAGGGCGAATAGGCATTGACCACCTGCGGGTAGCGCAGGATAATGAATTCAATACGAAATTTAAGGAGTTAATCATGAATGCAGTGACAGAAGAAATCCCTAGCCCCTTGGTCTTTACAGACAATGCTGCGCGCAAGGTCAAGGAACTGATAGACGAAGAAGGCTCGCCTGACCTGAAATTGCGCGTCTTTGTCAGTGGCGGTGGTTGTTCCGGTTTTCAGTATGGCTTCACTTTTGAAGAAACCGTGAATGACGATGACACCCAGGTGCAAAAGGATACCGTCACTCTGTTGATCGATCCTATGAGCCTGCAATATCTGGTGGGTGCAGAAATTGATTACCAGGACAGCCTGCAAGGTTCGCAATTCGTGATTCGTAATCCGAATGCTACCACTACCTGCGGTTGCGGTTCTTCGTTCTCGGCTTAAGCCGCAGTATCTCGTACTCAGCAACACACCTGCTGAGGCAATAAAAAGGGGCCTTTCGGCCCCTTTTGCATTACTGCTGCTTGCAACGCTTGATTAACGATTTTGCAGCGGTACAAAGTCACGACGATGTGGGCCAGTGTACAGTTGGCGTGGACGGCCAATCTTGGAACCTGGTCCGACATCATCTCATTCCATTGTGCTACCCAGCCCACAGTACGTGCCAGCGCAAAGATGGCGGTGAACATGGAGTTGGGGATGCCCATGGCACGCATCACAATGCCGGAGTAGAAATCGACATTGGGATAAAGCTGGCGTGTGACGAAATAATCATCTTCCAGCGCAATCTTTTCCAGTTCCAAGGCCAGCTTGAACATAGGGTCATCATGCAGACCCAGCTCATCCAGTACCTGGTGGCAGGTTTGGCGCATGATGGCAGCGCGCGGGTCCATATTGCGATAGACGCGGTGACCAAAGCCCATCAGACGGAAAGAATCGGTTTTATCCTTGGCGCGGTTGATGAATTCACCTATACGGCTGACATCGCCAATTTCTTCCAGCATCTTCAAGGTGGCTTCATTGGCACCACCGTGAGCCGGGCCCCATAAAGAAGCTATACCCGCAGCGACACAGGCAAATGGATTGGCTCCGCTGGAACCTGCCAGGCGTACAGTCGAAGTCGAGGCATTTTGCTCGTGATCAGCATGCAGAATCAGAATGCGCTCGAAAGCCTTGGATAGAATCGGATTGGGTTCATAGTCCTCACAAGGCGTCGCAAACATCATATGCATGAAGTTCTCAGCATAATTGAAGCGATTTTTCGGGTACATAAAGGGCTGGCCTACATTGTACTTATAGCTCCAGGCCGCAATGGTAGGGACCTTGGCCAATAATCTATGTGCGGCGAACTCACGATTCTTGGGGTCGCTGACATCTATGGCTTCATGGTAGAAGGCCGACATAGAGCCAACCACACCGACCATGACCGCCATAGGGTGTGCATCACGGCGAAAACCGCGGAAGATGTGGGTCAGCTGATCATGCACCATGCTGTGGCGCGTGATGGTATTGGTGAACTTGGCTTTTTCCTCTGCATTAGGCAATTCGCCATGCAGCAGCAGATAGCTGACTTCCATAAAGTCAGAATGCTCGGCCAATTGCTCTATGGGGTAGCCGCGATAGAACAGCAAACCTTCTTCGCCATCAATAAAGGTGATATTGGAATCACAGGACGCCGTTGAAAGAAAACCGGGGTCATAAGTGAAATAGCCATGCTTGCCCAGAGAGCGGATATCAATGACGCTGGGGCCAAGCTCACCTTGCAGGATAGGAAGTTCGATAGGTGCGGAACCATCGTCGAAAGTAAGTGTGACTTTGCTAGGTTTCATATTCTGGAATCTAAGGTTGAACGGTTGCTGTGCGCTTACTCAGCTTCATGCAGCATAAACTGCGCCAAGTATTCTATGACCTTGCGCACCGGTGACATCGGGAAGATTGCCGGGCAAGCGATAGAGTGCTTGTCTTGCCAACCAGGCAAAGGCGGCTGCCTCCATGGTATTGACGGTAATCCCCAGCACATCGCTAGTCTGGATTGTTGCAGGCTGAAGCAGTTGCTGCAAGCGTTGCATCAAAACGCCATTATAAGCCCCTCCGCCACATACATATAGCTCTTGTACGTTAGCGCAATGTTGTGACACTGCTGAGGCAATGGAAACGGCGCTAAGCTCCAACAGTGTGCGTTGCACATCTTCAGGGCGGTATTGACCTGGCTGTAACAGTGTCTCCAGCCAGGCTAGGTTGAACAGATCCCGGCCTGTGCTTTTTGGAGGTGCTGCCTGGAAATAAGGATGGCTGAGCATGGTTTGTAGTAGCTCGGGCAATACCACGCCACTCGCTGCCCATGCTCCATCTACGTCATACCGCAAGCCTTGGTGCAGCCCTATCCAGGCATCCAGCAGCATATTGCCGGGGCCAGTATCAAAGCCGGTGACCTTGCCATTAGGCGGTAAATCGCTGAGGTTGGCGATGCCGCCTATATTCAATACCACGCGATGCAACTGCGGGTGAGAAAACATAGCGGCATGGAATGCAGGCACCAGAGGCGCGCCGTGGCCGCCAGCAGCAATATCACGGCTGCGAAAATCGGCAATCGTGGTGATGCCAGTTAATTCAGCGAGCAGTGCGGGGTTGCCAATTTGCAATGTAAAACCGAGCTCGGGTCTATGGCGTATGGTTTGCCCGTGGCAACCCATTGCCTGAATTTGACTGGCGGGTGTGTCGGATAGCGCGAGCAACTCGCTGACGTTCTCGGCATAAAGCCTAGACAAGGTATTCGCGGTGAGGGCGGTGAGTTCTAACTCATTATGGCTGGGATGATGCAGTAGCAATAACTGGTCACGCAAAGACTCGGGGTAGGGAGTGAAGTGCTGATGCAACACCTGGCAGTGCTGATCAGCCACTTCTGCTATGACACTGTCAACACCATCCAGGCTGGTGCCTGACATCAGGCCTATGAATAACTCGCTCGGCACTAATCAAGCGAAGCAACAGCACTTGCGCTGAGCAGGCGTAACTGGGCGCTCAGGTTGCTGCTATGAGCCAGGAAATCGGCCTTGTACTGAGGAGCAATAGGCAGGGCAGCTGGCAAGGCAACCTTGAGTGGGTCGCGATGAACGCCATTAAGCAGGAATTCATAGTGCAAATGCGGGCCTGTGGCCATGCCTGTCATGCCGACAAAGCCGATGATATCGCCCTGAGACACCTTCATGCCGCTACGTAAACCTGGAGTAAAGCGCGACAGGTGGCCATACACGGTGCTGACGCCACTGGCGTGCTGCAAATAGATAACATTGCCATAGCCACCCTTGACGCCGACAAAGCTCACCACACCATCAGCAGGTGCCTTGATGCGGGTGCCAGTTGGTGCTGCAAGATCCACGCCTTTATGCGCGCGCATTTTTTGCAGTACAGGATGGAAGCGGCCCATGGTAAAGCCGGAACTGATACGTGTGAATTCGAGAGGGGAGCGCAGGAAGGACTTGTGCAAGCTCTTGCCTTCAGGCGTGTAGTAAGCCACTTTGCCTTCTGGGCTGCGGTACATCACCGCTTTGTAGGTTTTACCTTGATTGGTGAACTCAGCAGCCAATACTTGGCCAGTATTGACCAGATTGCCATTGTCATACCTGGCTTCATAAATCACGACGAAGCGATCACCCTTGCGCAGGTCAGAATGGAAATCGATATCGGAAGAGAAAATCTCCGCCATCTGAATGGCAATTGAGTCAGGAATATCGGCAGCATCAGTCGCTGCAAACAAAGAGCTGCGGATTTCTGCAGTCTTCAGAACACTATGAGTTTCCAACACAGGTTCGCCAGTCTTGGCCTGATAACCAGAGTCGGTACGCTCTATGGTCAGCGTGGCAGATGGGCTAAGTTGATATTGCAGCTTAAGCAACTCGCCATTGGCATTGACTTGGGCCTGAATGGCGCGGCCTGGGCGTAACTGTGATGCCAAGGCACTGGCTTCTGGATTGCGGCGCAGGAAATCCAGCGCTTCAGCATTTTGTACGTTCAGTCTGGACATCAAGCTGGCCAATGTGTCATCTCGGCGTACTTGATCAGCCTGCCAGTAGTTCTGGTTTTCCAGATTCTCACTGACTAAAGGGGTGCTGAGTTCGGGAAGTTCGATTTCCTCGACGATGGTCGAGATGGCGATATCTTGGGTGCTGGTTTGTGGTGCAATACCGAAGGCAGTAATGATGCCGAAGAGTGGGAGGCTGGAAATGGCAAGCAACCAACGCAGGCGTAGTTTACGTTCTTTTAATGCTGGGTTTTGCGCTAAAATAATCGTTTTATTGCTTTGCTCAGTTTGCTGCACTGGTCGCTACCTCATTACTGTTTCAAATCAACGATGGGGCATGCTAACAGAAAAATTTGGCATGGTGAAGGCAAAGCTGCACATAAGATACGGATATTAATCAGATATGGCCAATTTGAATGACAGTCTTGCATTGATCAAACGAGGGATTGATGACCTTATTGGAGAGCAAGAACTTGTAGAAAAACTGAAGACTGGCACCCCGCTCAGGGTCAAGGCCGGATTTGACCCCACGGCACCAGATTTGCATCTGGGTCACGCAGTGCTGATCAACAAATTGCGTCAGTTCCAGGATCTTGGTCACCAGGTCTTGTTCTTGATTGGTGACTTCACCGGCATGATAGGCGACCCCAGTGGCAAAAGCGTCACGCGTCCACCCTTGACCGCTGAGCAAGTGCAACAGAATGCGCTGACCTATCAGGAGCAGGTGTTCAAGATACTCAAGCCCGAACAGACAGAAGTTGTGTTCAACTCAACCTGGATGAATGAATTGGGTGCGGCAGGCATGCTTAAGTTGGCGTCTACCCACACAGTAGCGCGTATGCTGGAGCGCGATGATTTTGAAAAGCGCTATAAGAGTAACCAGCCTATTGCCATACATGAATTCCTCTATCCCTTGTTGCAAGGCTATGACTCTGTAGCGCTGAAGGCAGATATAGAGTTGGGAGGCACAGACCAGCGCTTTAACCTATTAATGGGTAGGGAGTTGCAAAAGCATTATGGTCACGCACCGCAATCAGTACTGACCGTGCCTTTGCTTGAAGGCCTAGATGGCGTCAACAAGATGTCCAAGTCTCTGGGTAACTATATAGGTATCGCGGAACCTGCCAACACCATCTTCAGCAAGCTCATGTCTGTGTCTGATGATTTGATGTGGCGTTATATTGAATTGCTGTCATTTGAATCGCTGGCCACCATCGCGCAATGGCGTGAGGCTGTCGCGGCAGGTGAGAACCCACGCACTACCAAAGTAAGGTTTGCCCAGGAAATTGTCGCGCGCTTCCATAATCGCCAAGCGGCGGAAGACGCCTTGGCGGATTTCGAACTGCGCGCCAAGGGCGGCGTGCCGGATGATATTGCCGAGCTTACTATCAATATTGCAGATGCCAATATTGCGATTGGTGCCTTACTCAAGCAAGCAGGATTAGTAGCCAGCACCTCTGAAGCCATCAGAATGATAGAGCAGGGTGGCGTTAAACTTGATAGTGAAAAGGTCAGCGACAAAGCTTTATCGCTGGCGGCGGGTAGTGTGGTGGTGGCGCAAGTAGGTAAACGCAAGTTTGCCAAGATCACCATCAAGCAAGGATAAAAACCAGCACATATATAAGTATGTTTTGGCGATGTGAATCTGATGACATCGCTTGGTTTAGGGTGTAAATGTAATTATTTTGTAACAGCCGCGTAAAACCCTTGACCAAATTTCCTGGGTGCGTAGAATGCGCACCTCGCTTCAACGGCGAGCCAGCAACGAAGATTAAGCAGTTAAAAAATCTTCTTGACCGAATCAAAAAGGTCTGTAGAATGCGCGGCTCGCTTGAGAAAGCGATGCGCA
>NZ_BAMT01000018.1 GCF_000617925.1 Methylobacillus glycogenes JCM 2850 | reverse complement strand
CCCCGGCAGCACCCCGGCAGCGGCTGGCAGCCACTGCCGGCGGAGCGTAGGCGTAAAAATACCGCCCTTAGGCGGTTGTCGTATTCGTTTAATCACATGGGTCTAGTCGGCGGCGCCTGAAGTCCCAGGCTTGGCGTTTTGAATTGAATTACTGGCACGCCAAGCCAATCATTGACCTCCATTAGCCGCTCCATCAATGGCTCAATTTCAGCCATAGTGAAGACGCCAAAGGCTTTCTCGATATCTCCGAAGCCACCACTATTGGAAGGAACCACACCTACCAGCTGGGGCGGTGTTCTATGCATAGCCAGTTGATCATCGCGCGTAATATTCTTGATGTTGAAGAACTCATCCTTTGCTGCTACTTCACTCACCGGGATGATCTGAATGCCATCCTTTTTGCCATTGGGGGAATACATGAAAAGGTTGCGGAAATTACCTGGCCCCTTCGCACTTTTGAGTGCTTCGCGTAGGGCATCTACATCGCCTTGGTTCTGGGCTGCGTCAGTCATGTAGAGGATGAAGCCAGCGTGGCTACCATTCCGATAGTACTTTCTCCGGAACAAAGTCGAATCCTCATTGAGCCACGCTGAGTTTAATGCAGGAATGTACTCAGGCACCCCGTATAGATCCTGGTTAATGTCAGGCTCCATCAAATGGAATATTGCCCCTTTTGCAAACTCAACCTCTTTGTTGTAACCCGGTACCCACCAATAGCGGTCTTTATCCTGGCCTCGACGCATATATTTCGACAATGGTGCCTCCAGCCTTAACAGATCACCCAGCCTGTTATCGAAACGCTGCAGATAAGAATTGCCGAAAATCATATAGTTGAGAACGTAAGTACTGAACTCCTGTTTACTAAGCCAGGGATTAGCCTGGAAGGCGCGAACCAATAGGTTTCGCTTCAACAGTAATGGGCTTGCATGATGCACACTGGAGCGGAAAGAACGTGCCAGCCCCTCAGGTGAAATTGGCGGCTCATACCATCTACTCATCGGTACGCACTCGATATAGTTCAAGATCTCGCGTTTATCGAGCATGGAAACCGGGTCGCGAAGGTAAATGCTTCGGCATGGGTTTGTATGGTGTCCGGGGTCTCACTCATTGGGATATCTCCATAAAACTACCTGCGTTAATGGCAGCGCCGTCCAGTGGCTCATTGGCAAGCGCATGCATAGTGGCCCAGGCGATATCAGCATGGCTGACTGCTTTGGAGCGGCCAGCGGTGTAAGTAACGCTTCTGCCACCTGGGGTGATGGTTTTCTTGATGGCAAGGAATGCCTGGGCTAGATCATTCATCCCGGCATCAAACTCCAGGCGCCCGTTGTTGATGACGTTCTGCGCCTTCATGACTAGAGCCCCCTTGACCTCCGGGTCATAGCGGAATGCTTTGACGTTGGGGTGGAATTTGGTCACAAGCTCATAAACCCCATAACCAATCCCTGTTGTATCGATGCCGATGTAGGTGACGTTGTAGGCCTCAGTGATTTTTTTGATAGCCTTGGACTGGGCCTCAAAATCCATGCCCTTCCACTGATGGCGTTCCAGTATTCTGAATTTACCCCCAGGAATTGATGGCGGGGCCAACACCACAATGCCGGCGCTGTCTCCTGAAAGTGCCGGATCGTACCCAATCCACACCTCTTGATAGGCCAAGGGGCGCAATGTAAAGGGCTTGTAATCCTCCCAGACCACCCAGCTATCAACCATGCACTTCTGCAAGGCAGTCATATCAAACACGCTTTCGCTGTCGTCAATGAACTTTCCGCCGAACAGGTTGAGGAAGTCTTCCGGGCTGTACTCCAGCATTAGCTGGTCTAGGTCGAACAGGTTGCAACCCGCCTTCAAGGCGTCGTGGATAGTGACAATCTGGCGCCACTGTCCATCTGGGCATCTCATACCCTTGGCAAGGGCTTCATGAGTTACCTCGAACTCGACCTTATCTGCCCCGCTGCGCCCATGGTTGAACAAGCTGCCATCCCAGAAAGGATAGGCCTGGTGGTTAAGAGATGATGGAGTGCTGAAATAAGTTTGGCGCCAGTGCTTGTGGGCGGCCATACCAGATGCTGTCTTGCGCAGCTCCTTGAAATTGTTGATCCAGAAGTACTCGTCCACATACAAATTGCCGTGGTAACTCTGCGCGGTTTTTGAGTTGGTACCAAGGAAATAAAGCGTGGCGCCATTAGGCAGCACAATAGGGTCGCCCTTGAGCTCGACATCAGCGAACTCCATAGCAAACTGGATGATGTACTGCTTGAATACGTGCGCCTGGGCTTTACTCGCTGACAGGAAAATCTGGTTACGGCCTGTGACCAAGGCATCGCAAAAGGCTTCTCGGGCAAAGTACCAGGTCGCCCCGATCTGGCGACTTTTAAGGATGTTCCGGATCCGCTCCTTTGAGCCGGCCCGGTACCATGTGCGCTGGTAATCAAAGAGATTGTCTTTAAAGCCCTTGATTAGTTGGGCTTCCTGCTCCTCAGTGATCGCGTTCTTTTCGGATTGCTTGCGCTTGCCCTTGGTCCTGGCCTCAACGTTAGGGTTGAGGTCAACTTCCTTGCCAGTCTTGTCGTGCTTCCGCACGCGGCTTGTACGCTCGAGCTGGCGACCAAGTAAATCGATTTCTTTGAAGTCTTTACCCTCCTTGTTGTCCTTGAGGGTTAACTCAATCAGGCGTGACTCAATGCTTAATTCGACACGATCCAGTGGAGTGGTTGCGTCCCAGTTATCCCTACGCTTCCAGCTGTGGATGGTCGCAGGTTTTTCTCCGAGCGTTTCGGCAATGCGCGCAACACGGTAGCCCTGCCAGTACATCAGCTTGGCTTGCTTACGTGGATCTATATCAGCGACCTGATTCATGGACGCAAGGTTACAAGCCCATATCCTTGCCTTCCCTTCCACTTTGTTCTGCGAGGCCTAACCAGAACAAGGCAGCGTTGCCCGAGTTTGGCTAAATCATGACCATGTGCTCATTCGCTACCCCGAACCATTGCACAGCATCTACTTACGAGGTCATCCATGCCAGTTACCAAAGCAGTCCGCATCGCACTTGAAGGTCAAACTACCGATGGCCGCACCATCAAGCGCGAAGAAATTGAACAGATGGGCAGCAACTACAACCCCGGCAAATATGGTGCGCGAATCTGGCTTGAACACATCCGTGGCATGCTGCCAGATAGCCAATTTCGCGCCTATGGTGACGTAGTCAGCACCTTCTCCAAGGAAGTCGACATGGATGGCCATAAAAAGCTTGGCCTTTTCGCTGTGCTTGATGTGACTGAAGACATGGTCGCCATTAATAAAGCACGTCAGAAGATTTTCACATCGATTGAGATCCAACCTAACTTTGCTGGTTCCGGCCAAGCCTATCTTGCCGGTTTAGGTGTCACAGATAGTCCTGCTTCCCTCGGTACCGAAGCCCTGAAGTTGTTTTCAAGCCGCAAGCTGGACCAAGCAAATCAATTCTCTGAAGCTCTGGAAACCACGATTGAGCTGGAGCAGGAACCCCAAGTCGAAAACTTGGGCACGAAACTCTTTGCCAGGGTTAAAGACCTGCTTGGTTTGAGTACCGCCAACACTAATTCCGAACTCAAGCACTTCAGTGATGCGGTCACTGCGATTGCCGAAAGCCAGAAAGACTTGCTCGACCGCAACTCAACTTTCAGCAAGACACTGGAAGCAACAGTTGCCTCCCTCAAAGGCGAAGTGCAAAGCATCACTGAGAAATTCAATTCATTGCATTCCAAACTGAGCAAAGAGGAAAGCCCGGAAAACACTCAGCGCCTCCCTGCAACCGGCAGCGTGGTCGGCGCCAAGACAGACTTCTAATCCTGCTCATCGAAAACATCTAGAGGAAGAAACATGCAAAACGAAACCCGAGTCCTGTTCAATGCTTATTTAGATCAAGTTGCTGAACTGAGTGGTGTTGCCAGCGCACTCCAAAAATTTGCCGTTGCCCCTTCAGTACAGCAAAAACTTGAAAACAAAGTACAAGAGAGCTCCGGCTTCCTGCAGAAGATCAACATTATTGGCGTAACTCAACAGCAGGGTGAAAAGCTGGGTCTCGGTGTGGGTAATCCAGTCGCAAGTACTACTAATACGGCAGCAACTGCTCGTACCACAACCGATGTGTCGGTTTTGGATAGCCAAGGGTATGTCTGCACACAGACCAACTCTGATACGCATATCCGATACGAATTGTTGGATGCCTGGGCAAAATATCAAGATTTCCAGATTCGCGTTCGTGACGCCATCATGAAGCGCCAAGCTCTAGATCGCATCATGATTGGCTTTAACGGCACCAGCCGCGCTGCAACTAGCAACAAGGCCGCAAATCCATTGCTGCAGGACGTCAACAAGGGATGGCTGCAAAAAATACGTGAGGCAGCCCCAGAACGTCGCCTTAATAATATTGATATTGGTGCGGCACAAGAATACAAGAATGTGGACGCCCTGGTTTATGACATGGTCAACAGCCTCATAGACCCCTGGTACCGTGAAGATTCTGGCCTGGTGGTTGTACTTGGCAGAGACCTGATGGCTGACAAGTACTTCCCATTGGTCAATTCTAACCAAGCTCCTTCTGAACAGCTCGCGACTGATGTGGTGATCAGTCAGAAACGGGTAGGCGGCCTGCCTGCGGCAACCGTTCCCTACTTCCCTGCAAATGCCCTGATGATTACCCGTTTGGATAATCTGAGCCTCTACTATCAGGATGGTGCTCGACGCCGCACCGTTGTCGATAATGCATCGCGCGATCGGATAGAAAACTTTGAGTCCAGCAACGACGCATATGTGGTCGAAGATTTCGGCATGACAGCTCTGGCTGAAAACCTCACCCTGGCATAAGGCAAAACATCATGCGAATGACACCAGCAGCCAGGCACTACCAGGAAACCCTTGCAGCACAGGCCATGCAGGCCACTGAGAACGGGGAACGCACTATTGAAAATGCCAGCGAATATGAGCGTATGCTCATTCAACTGGCTGAACACCGTCGCCAGCTCAAGGCCATTCAGTCACAAGAAGGCAAGGCCACACTCAAGGCAAGCCTGGTCGAGCACTATGCTGCCTGGACTGCTGGTGTTATCGCAGGTGATACAGGCGCCCAGGATGAGGTCCTGACCACCATTATGATCTGGCACATCGATGCTGGATCAACTGCCGCTGCTATCCCATTGATTGAGTATGCGATCAAACATGACTTGAAGCTGCCCGACAATTATCAGCGCAGCCTGGCCGTGGTGGTTGCAGAAGAAGCCGCCCTCGTTGAGCTGCGCACCGCTGGAAGCAAATTCATTGATATTGTCAGTTTGAATAAAATCAATGAATTAACGCTTAATCTTGATATGCCAGATCAAGTTAGAGCCAGACTGGTCAAGGCTATTGGCCTCGGCACCAAGGAAGAAGCTGACAAACAACTTGAGGTTCAGGACAAAAAGGTCTTGTTTGAGCTGGCCTTGAAACACCTCAACCGCGCGCTCGAGCTGGACACCAAGTCAGGGGTGAAAAAGGAAATCCAGAACCTCGAGCGCATCATTAAGAACATGGGCGCAATCAAGCCCTGATCGTGCGGACCCCGCAACTGATGGCGGAGGGTGAGCTGGGCACGTTTGCCTCCTTTCTCGCCCACCTCACCTTCCCCACCATCACACGGATACCAGAGACACCACTATGTCCTTTACCGCAACCGGCAGCATCGACACAGACGGCGCAGTCATTGCAGGCGATGGCTTTTTCCCGGAAATATCACCGACTGCTTGCCGTAAAAGCATGCGCATCGATGGCACGGTTACTCCCCAACGTCTGCGTGATGCCTTAATCGAGGCTATCGCTTCAGTACAAGCAGAGCTCTCCTCATGGGTTGCCGAGCAGATAGCAAATGGACATGCCACCCTGGATAACGTCCCAGCGCTTCAGGTCGACGGTAAATCAATTTTGACCCATCGGTATATCCGTGCTGTTTTCTGCCTGGCAGCGGCCAATTGCGCAGAACGCTACAAAGGATTTGATGCGACTGGCGCAGGCCAACAAAAGGCCGATAGCACGGTACCTACCATTGATGACTTGCTACGTGATGCTTCATGGGCAATGAGTGATATGCAGGGTAGGCGTCGCACCGTGGTGGAGCTGATCTGATGCAGGTCATGTCCAGACAGGGTGACAGCATCGATAGCATCTGCTGGCGTCACTACGGCAGAACTGAGGGCATGGTAGAGCAAGTACTGCTCGCCAATCAGGATCTGTCCCACATGAAGCCCATCCTGCCGCTGGGAACCATGATCGATTTACCTGAAGATGTAACCCAACCACAAAAACAAATGATTCAGCTTTGGGATTGATATGGACGTTTTTGATAAGGCCTCAGAAGTAGAGCTTCGCGACAGGCGGTTAGCGTTGCTGCAACGTAAGCCCACCCTACCCTACATCAACCAGTGCCATAACTGCGAAGAGACAGTGCCGGAAACTGCGCACTTCTGTGACGCCGATTGCCGCGATGACTACGAACGCAGAGAGAGAGCTAAAAAGTGATTGATCCCGTTTCCAACACTGGCGCCGCAGTCACCTTTGCCTCGCTTAGCGTGCTGACCATCGTTCCTGGCGTTGATGTATCCATGATCTTGGGCGCCTTCAGCGGCAGCGTGATCTTTGTCATTTCATCCAAGCATCTCACCAGCTTCGAGAAAATCACCTTATTGGTGGTTTCCTTTATTGGTGGGTGCCTTTCCACAGAACTAGCGACGGGCATCATCAAGCACTTCATCCTGCGCCAGGCATTTGAAGTCAGCAACGGCGTGGGGGCGCTGTTTGCAGGGGCTTTAATTGTGAAATTCCTGATGTGGGCAATTCAAACCGATACGGGCAAGCTCATCAAGGATCTGCTGCCCTGGAAAGGAAATGGAAACCGAGATGAACCCCCAGCTCATTGAGTTCAGTGTTGCCACCCTCATCAATGCAGGCATTTGCTTGGGCATTGCTTTCAGGCTGATCACCTTCGCTCGCGGAGACAAGGCCTACAGGCCGATTGCCTCTTTGATGGCCTATTTTTTAATCGTGGCCAGTGGGGCTATTGCCATTAAGAGCCTGTCAGGCCAGTACATCGCCACCTGGTTTGATGTGGTGTTGCATGGTGCCATCCTCCTCGCATTCATCGAGTCCAAGGGCAACTTGGTCGACATCTTCCGCACCGCCGAGGGCGAGCGGGCAATCTGCAAATGGTTAAGGAAAATCAGACATGGAAATACTCCGTCTCGGAAGCCGCGGTGACTTGGTCAAGCAGCTGGAACACCTGCTGGTCATTGAGGGCTATCCCCTCAAGCAAGATGCCCTTTTTGATCAAGAAACCGAAGGTGCTGTGCGCAACTACCAAACCCGCATGGGCCTGGTGGCCGATGGCCTGGCTGGACCCAAGACCATCTCGACTCTGCTTGCTCGCTCCAAAAATCCGAAATACCTGACAATGGCCGAGATTACGGCCGGGGCAAAACTCTTGGGGGTTGAGGTGGAAGCGATTCTTGCGATCAATGAGGTTGAGAGCCGAGGTGTTGGCTTTCTGCCTGATGGCCGCCCTGTCATCCTGTATGAGCGTCATATCATGTACAGACAATTGGCCGCTCGCGATTTCAACCTGATGCGATCGCCGGGGTAAATCTCATTGTAAGCTCACGCCCTGGCGGTTACATGGGCGGCAGCGCGGAATATATGCGCCTGGCCTCGGCCAAACTTGTTAATGAAGATGCCGCTCTTGAGTCATGCAGCTGGGGCTCATATCAGATCATGGGTTTCCATTGGAAAAAGCTGGGCTACACGAGTGTCCAGGACTTTGCTGCCAGAATGGGGGCCAGCGAGGATGAACAGTTTTTGGCCTTCACCCGCTTCATCAAGACTGATGCTGCATTGCTGAAAGCATTGAAGGCCAAGAGATGGGCAGACTTTGCGCGTATCTATAACGGGCCTAATTACGCCAGCAACCTCTATGACATCAAGCTTGAGCGCGCCCATGCTCGATACCAGTCTCACAACTTGAAAGCGGCAGCATGAGCCGGTTATACATAGCCGGCATAGTCCTGGCCGCCCTGAGTTTCACGGGCTTGTACATCCGCTCGCTGCAGTCTGAAAAAGACCTGCTACTGCTTGAGCGCGATGAAGCGCGAGTGACTTCAAATGCCATGCACAAGGGCTTGATAGCTCTGGACCAGATCCAGCAGCGCAACCAGGCAGCTCAAACCACCCTCCGCCAGCGGATATCGGCAGTCAACACCACCATGGCAAGCCGTGACCTGCGTATTCAACGACTAGAGGAAGAAAATGAAGAGCTTAAGCTGTGGAGCAATACTTCTTTGCCTGCTGACGTTGCTGGGTTGCAACAGCATCCAGACTTTACCGGTGCCGCAGATTATCAGGGATGGCTGTCCAGCCGTGACGCAATGCACCCTGCCAGCCAACAGCGCCTTAACCAACAAGGAACTACGCAAAGCCCTCGATAGCGCAGAACAGGCCTGGCACGATTGTGCTGTCCAGGTGGACATGGTCCACGCCTGCCAACAAAAATTACGCGTCCAAGATCATGCTCAAACCTCAGTCAATTAGAACCTTTTTGCAATCCAAGGTCCCGGCACTGAATCAAAGCCCGGATAACTTCTTGACGTTTATCGAGGGTGGCCAGCTCGTCGCAGCTCTGGGCGACAAGCCCTCCTTTGTTTATCACTACAAACTTACCCTGGCCATCCTAGATTTCAACCAGCATGCGGACAAGGTAATGATACCGCTCATTATCTGGATTAAGGATAACCAGCCCGAGCTGCTCAATGGCGAGGCGAACGGCCATATGACCTTCGAGGCTGAGATTCTTAACAATGACACGGCAGACATTACCATTTCCATCGACCTGACCGAGCGTGTACGGGTGGATATCGTCAATGATGAAATAATTGCGACCCATTGCCCCGAACCCAACCTGGCCGAGATAGTGGGGCCCACTAACTGGACCATGTACACAGGTGATGTCCAGGTTCAGGCTACGCAGTTAACCTGATGGATCCTATCGACCGTATTAGCGCCCCCTTCCAGGGTCTACTTGATAACCTCAGTCCGAAAGGACGGCGCGCGCTGGCGCGCGATATTGCACGACAGCTCAGAGCCAGCAATACAAAGCGGATTGCATCTCAGCAAAATCCGGATGGCACCCCCTTCGCCCCGCGTAAAACTCAAGCTCGTAGGCGCCGTGGCAGTATCAGGCGCACGATGTTCAGCAAGATGCGGACCGCACGTTTCTTGAAAATTGAAGCAACACCTGAAAGCGCGGCGGTTGTGATCTCTGGCCGGGCAGCACGTATTGCCCAGGTTCACCAGTTCGGCCTCCGCGATCGGGTTAATGCCAAACGAGGCCTGATCGTACAGTACGCACGTCGTGAGCTGCTTGGCTTCACAGAGCAGGATAAGCGCATTGTGGCTGACACCACCTTGAACCACCTCGCCAAATAGTCATGTTCTGGTTGTAGCCCGCAGAACATCCCACCCACCATGGGGCTGGGCCATATCGTTAGAGTTTGTCCCCATGAACATCGCTGAACTCTCCCGCCTGCTGGCCAACCTTATCCGGACGGGCACCATCCATGATCTTGATCTGACAAACCCACCCCGCTGCAGGGTGGCAACAGGTAACTTGATCACAGACTGGTTGCCTTTTCTGGCTGCCCGGTCAGGTACCACTCGCACCTGGTCTCCTCCAACAATTGGAGAACAATGCGTCATTTTTTCGCCTAGTGGAGAGCTAGCTGCAGGCTTGGTTCTGGTGAGTGCCTAT
This sequence comes from Methylobacillus glycogenes JCM 2850, assembly GCF_000617925.1. GTDB lineage: Bacteria > Pseudomonadota > Gammaproteobacteria > Burkholderiales > Methylophilaceae > Methylobacillus > Methylobacillus glycogenes. The sequence goes on along the minus strand of NZ_BAMT01000018.1, from coordinate 25,967 downwards.
TCCGACGAAAACAGTGCGCCCAGCGCATCCCCCGATGAACACTTGATCAAATTCCCGGACGGTGCGGAATTCCTCTACAACCACGCGACCAGTACCGCCAATGTTTCAGGGGTTACCCAGATCTTCATTGATGCTGCAGAAAGCATAGACATCAACTGCCCCCAAACCACTATCCAGGGCGCGCTGACGGTAACTGGCTTGCTTACCTATGAAAACGGCATGGTCGGTAAAGGTGGCGAAAATGCTGCCGCACGGATCACCGGCGATGTTATCGCAAACGATGTCAGCCTGGTCAGCCATACCCACGGTGGTATTCAGCCTGGTGGTGCAAATACCCAGGGGCCGAATCAGCTATGAAATATCTTGGGATGAATAAAGCAACTGGCAAGCCGCTTGAAGGGCTTGCCCATATATTGCAGTCCTGCCGGGACATTTTAACCACCCCTGTTGGCAGTCGGCTGGCGCGCCGCACCTATGGCTCGCTGTTACCTGAATTGATTGATCACCCTGGCAACGATGCCAACATGCTGCGCCTCAAAGCTGCCACCGTCATGGCACTGGCTAATTGGGAGCCCCGCATCGAGATCCGTTCGATCAACATCAATATCGACACCACGGTCAAGGGCAAATTTGTCATTGGCATGCAGGCTGTCCGTAAGGATGTGCCTCAGTCCGATCGCGTTGAGAGCCTCAATCTTGAGATTGGAGGCATGCGATGAGTAGATCAATCAACCTTGCGGAATTACCAGATCCCGACGTCATTGAAACCCTAGACCTTGAAGCCATAATTCAGGCCAACAAGGATCATTTGATCAGCCTCCACCCGGCATCAAGCCAGGCCGATGTGCAGCGCGTGCTTGCGCTTGAATCCGAGCCACTGACCAAGTTCATCGAGCTGCTTTCTTATCGTGAAATGCTGCTGCGGGCCAGATATAACGATGAAGCCCGCGCCCTGCTGCTGGCTAAGGCCAAGGGTAGCAATCTTGACCATATTGCATACACCTATTACCGGAGAGAAATTCGCCTGGTTGTGGTTGAGGCAGATCCTGATTCCGACCCAGCTGTCGAAGAAGTACTGGAGGATGACGAGGAATTCCGCAATCGCGTTGCGCTGAAGCCAGAGAGCTATTCAGTGGCCGGCCCAACCCAGGCGTTTATTTTCCACGCCCTCTCCGCATCAGGGCAGGTTAAGTCTGCCACAGCCACCAGTCCGCAGCCTGGCACCAGCCTGGTGACAGTGCTTTCAAAGGAAGGCGATGGAACGCCGGCACAGGCCTTACTCGATACAGTTTTTTCTGCATTGAATACAGATGAAGTGCGCCCCCAATCTGAGGAAGTCGTTGTCCAGGCAGCGGAAATCCTGAACTACGGGCTTGGGGTTGAGATTTTCATCTACCCGGGGCCAGACAATGCCTTGGTGGTAAGCAACGCCTTGGCAAACCTTCAAGCCTATACCAAAGCTGCCCATGTCCTTGATGAAAACATCAGCCTGTCCGCACTTGAGAAGGCGGCCCATCAGCCAGGCGTTCAGCACGTCAATATCGTAGTGACCGGCACAGCAATGGCAGACAACCAGATACTCGTCAGCAAGCTGCAGGCGGCTTATTGCACGGGCATCGCCATTACAGCCAGGACAGCAGCCCCATGACGCTACTGCCCCGTAACTCAACACCACTTGAGCGCAACCTTGAAAAAACCAGCTTGCGCTTCAGCCATGATGCACTGATCCCCAGCCTATGGAATGGATCTACTTGTCCCAAGCCGCTGCTGCCATGGCTGGCTTGGGCAGTATCGGTGGATGACTGGGATTCAATATGGAGCGAAGAGCGCAAGCGAGAGGCAATCAACGAGGCGCTGACCATTCACGAACACAAGGGAACCCCTTCGGCCATCAAGCGAATTCTGGCGATGCACGGTCACGCGGATGCCACCTACATCGAGCGTACAGGCTATTTCCGCTATGACGGCAAGGCCAAGTTCAACGGCCACCACAGCTATGGGGGCCGCACGATGTGGGCCACCTTCAAGCTCATCCTTAACCGTCCTATCAGCATTGCCAATGCACGGGCGCTGCAGAGCGCCATTGAGGGGGTGAGGCGTAACTGTTGTCACCTAGTGAAGATCGATTACCGGGAAGCCGCCTGGCGTTATGACGGAACCATTAAATTCAACGGCACTTACACCTATGGTGTGGTGAATCTCTAAAGGAAAACCATGGCTGCATTAACCGAACAAGATCAGTTTGTACCGGAAATCTACCAAATCGAAATGACAGATGACGCGCTGGGCGGCGATGGTGAGGATGCCATTGCCAACAGACAGGGCAAACAGCTGGCCTCCCGTACGCGCTGGCTCTACAACAAGGTGCAGGATCTTCTCCTTTGGACCTTGAGCCACATCTCGGCATCCCACCCCCACCCGCAATACTTGTTGCAGCCTGAAATTGTGGCACTTATCGACGCCAAGATCGCAACGGTAGTAGGCCTTAAAGTTGGCACAGTTATATCTATCACTGGTGACTTTGACCCGGTACTTTTTGCTGACTACCTGGTTGTTCCTACTGCGCCTACCCTGATCAGCCGGGCAGACTATCCTGAGTTATTTGCGCGCTGGCTCACTAAATATGGAGCGGGCGATGGCGCTACCACTTTCGGCATGTACTTCCTTCCAGCGAACTATGCCCAGGTTCAGGCTTCCGCTGGCAATGCAGGCACTCAAACAGTTGGTGAAGTTATTGCGCATCCCCATGCGGGTGGTGGCGCACCGGTAGGTGCATTCGCTGGCCCTGGATCAGTTGGTCTAGGGGTGTCAGCTACTGGCAGCACTGGAGGCCCAGCAAACTTAGCAGCAGGCACCAGAACAATTTTCCTCGTCAAATTCAGGTAACCCGCCATGAGTAACTTCAAAACCGTTTCCTTGATGCAGGGAAACAAGTTCGTCGACACCTACGAAGCCCAGGAGAGCCCCAGGCGCACCGGTGATTACATCATCCCAGAGGGTGCCATCGACGGAGAACCGAACATTCCACCACTGGAAGGCCATGATCGGGTCTTGACCAATGGATTATGGGAGTACGAGGTCATTCAAGCGCCAGAGCCAGAACCTCAGCCGGAACTGACCTTGGAGCAGCGCCGAGCTCTCATGCGTGTCAAACGCGGCCAAGGTCGTATCGCTCTGCTTGAGCATGGACACCTGGATGCCGTTGAGTTGTATGTGGGCGGCTCAGAGTGCCCACCTAAGATACGGATCGCATACCAGGATGCACTTGAGTGGGAGCGCTTGAGCGAAACCACCGCAGCCATGATGCAAATCCTGGCATTAACCCTTGAAGAAACTGACGCGCTGTTCGAGTATGCAGCCCAAGTGACCTATTAACTGGAGCCGATATGCGGAAAACATTATTCCCCATCAATACCAACTATTCCCGCAGCATCCGCCTGGATAACACCGATATTGCTGTGCCGCAGGTAGGGCTGACAGAGGTAGCCACCATGGTGGTTTCTGGCCATAGCCGGGTCTTCTTCCAAGTGACAGTGCAAAACTTTGCTCTGGACCAGTTTGTCATCAGCGCCCGCGCTACCGAACAGGCGCCCTTCTCTCCATTGTTTAGTCAATCCAGTGACTACCTGGCACCAGATGGTATTTTGCTGGGCTGCAGTGATGATTTAAGCCTACTAGCTGCTGGTAAGGTTGCCAGCATGCTGCTGGATGTCAGGGGCTTCTATGAATTTAAGCTTGAGGCATCCTCAGTCAATGTTGCTGGATCCATCGTTAATATTCACGGTGGAGGCGCATGATGCTTTGGCAAAACAAGCAGATTTTACCTTTCTCTCAAGGCTACGATGTCCGGAAATCCGGAGTCATTGTGGGAAAAAAAGGGAAAGATAATTCAGATGCGCTGAGACATGCCTTTACCACAGCTGCGGCAATGGGCGTGCCTGCTTTATTACCCGAGGGAGTGATCGAATATCGCCCGACTGTGGCCCGAAGTCTATTCGCTCCTTGCAGTATCATTGGACGTGGTCGGGGTGCTTCAATACTCAGCTGCACTACCGTTGATGGTCGGAACTCTCGTATAGACGTTATCGGTGACAAGCTGACATTCCAGGGGTTTACGATGGAGTCTCCCAACACCCCCTACCTTTGGGAAAGTAACGAATCTCACAATGGGCTGGCGGTGCGTGGCAGAACATATCTCTCATTCAGAGATCTGGAATTTGTCAGGACTCTTGGAGCTTCACTGATGCTTCGGGATGTATACGAGATACAGGTTGAGGGGATCTATGTCCTGGACAACTTTAAGGATGGTGTACATGTTACAGGCGCATCCCAGCATGTCCAGATTGATGGTGTGCACGCTAAGCGTTGCGGTGACGATACCGTTGCCGTAGTAGGGTATGCCGATGGTACTGGCGCAGGCCGGCCAATATTGGTCAGTATAAACAATGTACATACCAGCGACTCAATTCAAGGGCGAGGTGTTGCTGTGCTTGGTGCTATGCACGTTCAGTTGAGCAATTTATTCATTGAAAACCCACACGCTGGCGGCCTTTTTATTGGCACTGAAGTCGTGGGTGGCGCTCGTCCTTATTCGACTTATCCATCAGAACACATCAGCGCGGACAATGTTCACGTCGTAAATGGTGGTAAAAATAATGTCGCTCCGATTCGTATCTCGGGGTTGAGCAATGCTAACCCTTCACGAGATATCAATGTCACCAACTTCAAGGTCACCAACAGCGCCAGCTTTGGCGTCGTCGTCGCCGGAGGTGTACAAGATGTGACCCTTCAAAATGGCTCAATAGATACCACGACCCAATCTGCCATTCAAATGACAGAAACCTGGGGCGGAACAATAGACAATATGAAGCTTTACGACATCGGCGAGTCTGGTGTGGTGATTGGTAGCGGATCTGGTGGTACTCAACGTATCACTAATATTGATGCCAAAAATATCAATACACGCTTTGGTACTGAAGGTGCAGCTGCAGATGCATCGTCCAACGATGTTGTGAGAATTATCACCAGCGCTGACTTCACGGCGATTACCATCGACGAAGTGCACCTCACCGCGCAAGAAAAAACCATGGATAGATTGATCGAAAATCAGAACTATGAAGTGACCAAGATGGGGCGTGTCACTACGGTGAGGGATACCGGATCAATTGCTGCCGTAATCACTGGGTTGCCCGCGGTTATTCTAGCTGCAGGCGATGTCACAGCGTCACCCTATACCTTGCCAGCGGTCGATTACGACAGAACGGTAAGGGTATATGGCGGAACGGTTACCAAACTCGACCTAAAGTGGGGAGGATTGAATCCTGTGACTTTGAGAAAAAAGAATGGTTTTGTAACCGTAAAGGCTCATCATGAGTTGATCGTTACTTATACCCTGAAGCCGACCATTTCATATTTTGCTACTTCAATAACATAGCTTAAGAGAGAGAGCGACCCTGACCATGCGTCAACATGGCCAGGGTCACATCCATACACAGCTTAGACCTGTGCATATCAGCCAAGGCTCCCTTGCCCGACGTCGAGCGGGGCGCAGTGTAACACAGAGGCCATATGCAAGAAATTCGCTGCCAGGACTGCAATAAGAAACTTGGCGCTGGTGTGTTTTACCAGCTCCAGATCAAGTGCCCGCGTTGTGGGTACTTCAACAACCTGAGTGCCATGAGCGCCAAACATAATGGAGATCATGGTCATGCAGGCATTACCCGTAATTCCCTGGCTAGGCGGCAAGCGTCGTCTAGCAGATAAACTCTTACCCTTATTCCCTCAGCATGAATGCTACGTTGAGGCCTTTTGTGGTGGCGCTGCGCTGTATTTCTTAAAAAACCCGTCACCTGTGGAAGTGCTCAATGACATTAACGGGGATCTGGTCAGCCTGTATCGCGTGCTCACGCATCATCTTGAAGAGTTTGTCAGGCAGTTTAAGTGGCGTTCAGCTCCAGACAGATCTTCGAGTGGGCAAAAATGACCAAGCCAGAGACCCTGACCGATATTCAGCGCGCAGCGCGCTTTTACTACCTGCAGCACCATGCATTCGGCGGCAAGGTCGATGGCCAGAACTATGGAACAGCCACCACTGCTCCAATGCCCAGTATCCTGCGTATTGAGGAACACCTTTCCGCTGCGTGGGTAAGGCTTTCCCAAGGAACAAATGTAGAAAACTTGCATTGGCTTGCCTGCATGAAGCGTTATGATCGGCCCCACACCTTCATTTATGCTGACCCACCCTATTGGGAAACCGAGGGCTATGGCGTTGAGTTTGGCTTCCAGGAGTATCAGGACATGGCCAACTTCATGCGCTCATGCGAAAGCAAAGTCATGGTGTCGATCAACGATCACCCCGAGATCAGAAAAGCATATGAGGGCTTTGTGATCTTGGATGGTGAGCAACTGGGTATCAAATACAGCGTGGGCAATGGCCAGGCAAAATCGAAAACAAGCCAGGAGCTGGTGATCTGCAACTTTGACCCGATGAAGCCACAGGCCTTTTTTAGTCCTATTGCCCTATCGAAATCCTGCCAATTGTTGTTACTATCATTTTTTTCAAAAAGGGGATAACAATGAAACAGCTATTGGCAGGCATAGCTTTGATGGGCTTTGTTGCGACTGCATCTGCGACCACATACTCAGGTAACGGCTACGAGTTATCAACTGATGACCTTGGTTGGACATTCGACGGCTCAACAATCACAAAGCTGTACGATGGTGTGGAGACCACTCACCAAGGTAGTGAAACACAAGAAACACTAGCTTACTTCACGTTTAGCATCACTCCCAAAGCAGATTTTTTAATCTCTGAGATAACCCTATCCATTTCTGGGCTGTTGAATGCCACGCCTTATGGTAGCTTGCCATTTGCAACTGCTGGGTTATATGCGCCATCCACCATCAGAGGGTTTGAGGTAGTTCGCATGGAGGCATTTGTAGCTCCACCAGGAGCACCATGGCCAGTCCCGGTCTCTTTCACGGAGTACTCAACATTCAAGGTGTCTGAAGCATTACCAGATCAGATTACCTTTTTCATCGATGCGTACACTTTTGCTTCAAATGCCAGCTCATATATCAGGCTTGATTCATTCTCTCTACAAGTCTACGCCGTGCCAACAGCGGCAATTCCTGAGCCTACAAGCTATGCAATGTTACTGGCCGGATTAGGTTTGCTGGGTGGTATTGTACGACGCAAGAATATTGCATAGATCAACCCACATTTTTTGTGGATTAGAATGTGACTTAATGAGGACTTATGCACATAAGTCCCTGATGGACCCTATAAATAATATTACAACCACTATTCCAGCTAATTCGCAAGAAATAACATTTCATCATTTAAACATACTAAAAAATTATGGCTGAAAACAGCAATTTCAAAAGTACTTTTATAAAACCTATATCCTCATGGATATCCGAAAGATTTTCTAGCCCATTTATAAGCAGCTTTGTAATTTCATTTATTATTGTGAACTGGAGAGCCGCGTTAGTGATATTTGGAAAAGGGAACTATGAAGATAAAATTGAATTTATTGAGTGTAATTTGTATTTAACATCTTATGACAAAACTACTGCATGGCTGTATCCATTATTTGCCGCAATCATTTACTGCTTCATCTGGCCATATATAGATTACTTAATAACCATCTATCGACAAAAAATTCTGAATTACACAGCCCCTAGAGCTTGGAAGCAGAAAATGATGGAACCCGTTCCGGAATGGCGATTAGAAGAAGTGTGGAAGCAATACAATGAAAAATATGAAGCATTAAGAAAAGATTATAATTATCACAGACTTAGCCATCAAGAATTAAAACACACTACCAGTAATTCAATTCATAATTTAAGGCATTTTCTTGAACAACAATATCTCGAAAATATTTCCCTCAAAAATAATATATTAAGATTAGATTTTGTCCGCCAAATCAGCAGTTCATTAGCGAATGAAAATAATCACATACCATCTCATGATCTTATACACTTAAAACATTTTCCGTGGTTGGAATACACCCATGTATTTTCTTTATCTATTTTGACCGAAAAAAGGACAGATTACGGCCCCTCATTAATCACATCGGAAGAGGCAGTAATGGAGATTATGAGAAATGTGAGAAAACAACACCGTGCTAATGAATGGCGAGAGTTTATTTTCCACTTAAATTTAATGAGATTGATCACATTTTCCCATGATGATCCCAACACATCAAATTATGAATTCGTGATCACAAGTGAGAACGAAAACAGATTAAGAAATTTCGAGGTACTTTATGCTAATTTTAAATCTATTAAACCTGAAGACTTTCAAATTCAGCCCAGATAAGACATTTAAATTAATTTTTAATTACAACAACTTCGTTCCAACTAGTCGTATAACTATTGCTCTTATGCTCCTGCTTCATCGCCCAGGGCGCTTTATATCCTTGACTGGCCAGTCTTAACTTGCCCTTGCCCATCCTCCTATTCACCGCATCTAGCGTATTCATTAGCCTGGCGGATTTTTCATTGCCCGCGGAAAACCCAAACATATCTGTCTGCTGGCCAGCCGCAGGCATGATCTCCAATAAACCAACGCCCGCTTTGAGGTAATCAAAGCCTGGACGGTAGAGCTTACCGAGCAGCCACAAAGCGACGCCAATCAACTGCCTGGTGTCATCAGTGGGAGAAGGCAATGAAATCACCTTGCTGTTGGCATACTTTGGACCGTCACCAAAGGGACTAGTCATGATGAACACGCGCAGCGCGCCTGCGTAGGATGCCTGGCGCCTAAGTTTTTCAGCGGCGGTGGCCATATAGAGACTGACCGACTCTTCCAGGTTCTGTAGATCTTGCACACGAGTGCCAAAGGATCTGCTGCTGATAATCTCTTGCTTGGGCGGTGCAACCTCCTCCAGCTCAATACATGCCTGTCCCTGCAGCTCAAGCACAGTCTTTTGCATCACCACGCTGAACTGCTGGCGAATGAACTCCGGGTCAGCCTGTCGCAGCTGAAGCGCGTTACTGATTCCTAGCTCCTGCAAGCGAGGTGCCAATCGACTACCTATGCCCCAGATATCCCTGCACTCAATGCTGGACAGTAGATCCTCAAGCGCTGTCGGTGAGAGTTCATGCAAATCAAGTGCACCGCCATATTGTGACTGTTTCTTGGCAACATGGTTGGCCAGCTTTGCCAAGGTCTTGCTTGGCCCCATGCCTACACATACCGGAAGCCCAGTAAATTGTTTGATACGGGCGCGCAGATCAAGAGCGATATCTGTATGGCATCGGCGCTGGCCACTTAGGTCTAGAAAGCTTTCATCAATGGAGTAGACCTCCTGAAACGGAGCAAACTGCCCGATGATTTCCATGACACGATTGCTCATGTCCTGGTACAAGGCATAATTGCTGGACATGGCCATAATGCCTTCGCGCTCAGCATTTTCCTTAAGTTGGAACCAAGGCATCCCCATCTTAATACCCATGGCTTTCAACTCCGCGCTGCGCGCAATTACGCAGCCATCGTTATTACTAAGGATGGCAAGGGGAATGCCTGCAAGTTTGGGGTTGAAGACGCGCTCGCACGAAGCGTAAAAATTATTGACATCGATCAGCGCGATTGAGCGACCTGTATTCATTTGCCAAATTTGCGCATGCTGCCTGTTACCACACCGACGATAGTGACGTCACTTCCCTCTTTAAATTTGATCGGCTTAAACTCGGGATTCGCAGGAATCAATTGATTGTGGCCTAAGGTCTTGACGGTGAACTCTCCAGCGATCTCAGCTAGGACGATCATACCCACGGCTGGCGTGATTGAGCGATCGACGATGAGGATATCTCCCTCAAAGATCCCAGCCTCGATCATGGACGTGCCTTGGACCCTGACGAAGTATGTGGCAGTAGGGTTTTTGATTAAGTAATCATCAGTGCTGAGCCTAGCCTCAACATGATCTGCTGCCGGCGAGGGGAAGCCAGCGGAGACTTTGCTATCGTATAGGTCGTGCTTCTGGACCGTACCAGGGGAAAAATCAATCAGTCTCATTTAGTGTACATTCGTCCAGTGATTGGCGAATATTACCCATTCTGTCTCTAACCGTCTATATGGATCACATAATGACTTATAAATACCGGAAACGATCAGTCATTTCAATTTGTGAGAGAATAAACCGCTCATTCATCATCTTTTTTTGAGAACTCGCCATGAAACCTCTAAATGAATTTTTGTCTTTTCAAAATGATGACATTAAGGGAAATAGATATCGACAAACTTTCGCTTGCGTGGATTTTTTTTTACACCTAACCAGAACCTTAAGGCCTGAAATTAAAGAAACACCGCAAATTTTTATTAGAGAATTACATGATAGCAATGAAATTGCTGCTGAAACAATTTATGGCGCAATTATTTTAAACCAAAAACTAATTGACACACTTATTGCAATAGAACCATTTAGCCTTGAAGAGCTTGATATAAAAATTAGTGATGAATCATTAATTTATTATGGATTTTCAGAAATGATGTTGTTATGGATAATTAGTCATGAATGGTTTCATATCGAGAAACAACATCGCATAGCAGAGAGTTTAATTACAAATAGTGATGATCTGTCCTTAGCATTTGAGTTTGATGCAGATTGCAATGCAAGCGCTGTTATATATCGATTTTTACAATATTGCCTTGAACTCGATAACGAAGATTTGGAAATTAGAAAATTTTGTTTTTCCTGCGTATTTCTTCTACTTAGAAACTTACCCCACTCTAACCGTGATGTTACCCACCCACCATTAGATAGAAGATTATTTAATTGCTTATTAAAAATATGTCACTTATCAAGTGATTTAACTTATACGGACAAAAAAGGGACCAGACCAGAAACAAAATTTTTTGAAGGACATTTGTTAAAGCTTTTAGCTAAATGTGAGCAAAAATTTATAAAGGTTCCACTTGAAGAATTAAATACCAGTCCATTGTTTAAAGCTTTTAAACAATCAATAAATACAAATTCAATATCTAAAGACGTTGGAAAATGGGAAGAAATTAGAATTTTAATGTATGACTTAACGGGAGTTGGTGAACAAGTGATTGATGAATAGATAACACAATTATTCTTCCGATTTATTTTATATAAATCTTTATAAATACTCACATCTTAACTATACTAATGCATCCATTATAAATTCGATTTCTGCATTAAATTTGATGGAAATTGCTTCATATATTGCATTGATTCATTTGGTGAAGCATTCAACCATGCATCATAGTCATCATCTTCAAGTATGACCACCATGCGCTTTTCATCCTCGGGCTTGTGGAAGTTACGCATGAAGGGGTGATCATCGGCGTTGACAGTCAGCATGGTAAAACTGCGCAGGATCTCACCGTTGGCCGGATTTTTCCAGCCAGTCCAGATGCCAGCAATCCCCATGGGTTTATCATCAACCGACTGATCTTGGTCCATACAGCTTTGCCGGTTCTGTAATCCGGCTCATAGATGGCTTCAGCAGGGACAATGCAATGGCGACCCAGGCGCCAAGCATCACGAAAGCTATTCTTTTCTGCGACCGTTTCGGATCTGGCGTTGTAAGTGGTCCTGGTGATCTTGGTGTCTTTGGACCAGTGCGGAATCATGCCAAAAGCACCGGGCATTAACTCACGAAAAGGCACGGCCTCATCGCCTACATCCGCATGCTCATGCTTCCTGATGAAAGGGCTAATGTAGCCTGGCCAAGTGTGCAGCTTGAGGCCTGGATCTATCCCGGTGACCTTGAAGTATTTCTTTAACGTTGCTGGGTTCAATACTGGTAGATAGTTCGAGCACATGGCCGCTCCTGGATATGTTTCCTGTCGACTCTTATCTTAGATTAATGTTCTGCGACCTGTAACCAGAACAAGCAGCGCCAGCATTTTAAGGTGACATTCGGCATGCTTCCCCCAATCGTCAGCCCATTGGAGAAAGCAGATGGCTCAAGACTACCACCACGGTGTCCGCGTCACAGAGATTAACGAGGGCATCCGCCCTATCCCCACCATCAACACCGCCATTATCGGGATGGTTTGTACTGCTTCCGATGCGGTTGCAGCAGCTTTCCCTCTGAACAAGCCTGTGCTGATCACCAACATTCAGGATGCAATTGGCAAAGCTGGCGTTCTGGGCACCTTGGCCAAGTCTCTGGATGACATTGTCGACCAGACCAATACGCTGGTAGTGGTAGTGCGGGTTGAAGATGGTGAGGGTGCAACCCCTCAAGCCAAGGAAACTGATCAAAATGCAAAGATCATCGGCACCACTACTGCTGATGGTCAATACACAGGCATGAAGGCTTTGCTGGCTGCAAAAACCCAGTTGCGCGTAACGCCTCGCATCCTGGGCATTCCCTATTTGGACACTCTACCGGTTGCCACTGAGTTGGCTTCAATTGCGCAGAAGCTGCGCGGTTTTGCGTATGTGCATGCCCATGGTGCAACAACCAAGGAAGATGCCGTCGCCTACCGCGAAAACTTCGGCCAGCGTGAAGTCATGGTGTTATGGCCGGAATTCCTGTCTTTCCACAGTACTGGCAATGCGCCCTCTTCGCCTGTATCCCGTGCCTTAGGGCTGCGCGCCAAGCTCGACAACGAGATCGGCTGGCACAAAACCCTATCTAACATCCCAGTCAATGGCGTACTAGGGCTGACCAAAGATATATTCTGGGATCTCCAGGACAGCGCCACAGATGCCGGTTACCTCAACGCAGCCGAGGTCACCACACTGATCCATTTCGAAGGTTACCGCTTCTGGGGTTCCCGCACTTGCTCCACCGACCCACTTTTCGCATTCGAGAGCTACACACGTACCGCCCAGGTATTGGCTGACACCATGGCCGAGGCGCATGCCTGGGCCGTGGATCAACCCCTCACCCCTTCGCTGGGTCGCGATCTGCTGGATGGAATTAACGCCAAAATGCGCAGCCTCAAGGCAAGTGGCTACCTCATTGATGGTGGTGCCTGGCTGGACCCAGCCAAGAACTCTGCAGAGCAGCTGAAAGCGGGCAAGTTCACAGTCAGCTACGACTACACCCCGGTGCCTCCGCTGGAAGACCTCACCTTCAATCAGCATATCACCGACACCTACCTGATCGACTTTGCTGCGCGCGTCGCAGCCTCGGCATAAAGGAAATTTGAATCATGCTGCCAAGCATTCTCAAGGATTTCAATCTCTTCAACGATGCGCAGAGCTATCAGGGCCGCATTGATGAAATCATCCTGCCCACGCTGAGCCGCAAACTTGAAGAGTATCAAGGCGGCGGCATGGTCGGCCCAGTAGATATTGACCTAGGCCAGGAAAAGCTTGATCTGGAATGGACGGTCAAGGGCTTTGATTTGAAGGCGATGCAACAATACGGTTATGTAGGCGTGGCTGGCGTGGGCCTTCGCTTCAATGGTGCCTACCAGGAAGATGAAAACTGCAGTATCAAGGCTGTCGAAATATCAGTTCGTGGCCGTCATGTGTCGATCGAGTCTGGTAGCGCAAAAAAGGGTGAAACCAACGCCAACACCAAGGTCAAGTCAAACCTAAGCTATTACAAGCTCACGGTTGACGGTGAGGAAATCATTGAACTTGACCTCATCAATTACGTTTACAAAGTGAACGGCGTGGACCAGCTGAAAGACATGCGCGCCGCCATCGGTCTCTAATGCCACATCTCCTCAAGGCCCATGCGCGTGGTTTGGCATGGGCCTTTTTTTAATCTCAAAAGGATCACCATGGACGCCCTACTCACAATCATCGACCTCGATACTCCCATCAAGCGCAAAAAAGCCATAGACAAAATAACCCTACGCAAACCACGTGCTGGTGAGCTCCGTGGAGTATCCCTGACTGATTTGCTGCAGATGGACGTAAACGCGCTGCAGCGTGTATTGCCTCGCATCACTGACCCTGTTCTCACCGATGCTGAGGTGCAAGCAATGGATCCCGCTGATCTGGTCCAGTGTGGAGCGGCGGTGTCCTCTTTTTTGCTACCAAAGGGGATGAAGGCCCAGGTCTCCCTGCCCGAGTAGAAGATCTGATGGCAAACATAGCAGCCATCTTTCACTGGCCGCTATCGGAAATGGACGGCATGAGCCTGGAAGAGCTATCTGATTGGAATGATCACGCTGTTGCGCGCAGCGGATCGATGGGAGGTTAAAAGTAGTGTCTGACAAACTTAAACTTGAAGTACTGCTTTCCCTGGTGAACAAGGTTACGGCGCCCATGAAGGCCATCACCAGGGAATCCAGCACCACGGCCAAGGCTCTTAAGGCTGCTCGCGACCGCCTGCGTGAGCTGGAGCAACAGCAAGGCCAGATGACGGCTTTCCGCAACTTGGCCCGCGACGCCAAGATCACAGAAAACCAGCTCGCTAGCACCCAATCCAGCATCGCGCGGCTGATCCAAGAGATTCAGGCCACCAACACCCCGTCCAAGGCCATGGTAAAAGAGTTGGAAAACCTCAAGCGCAAGGGCAGCGATCTGAAGGACAGCTACAACGAGATCATTCAGAAGCAGCAAGCTTTGCGCACCTCCATGGCTGAAAACGGGGTCAGTACCGCCGATCTCAACCGCCATCAGCAGAGTCTCAAGAGTGACATGGCAGCAGCCACTGCTGAAGTCGAGAAACAAACCCAAGCCCTCCAACGCCAGAACAAAACACAGCAGGCGATGCGCGCGGCCCGCGCTGAGTATGACCGTGGAATTGAGATGCGGAACCGGATTGCCGGCGCTGGCGCCACGACCTTGGCAGCAGGTGTTGCCATGGGCGCGCCCTTGATCAAAGGTGTTCGAGACTTTGCGACACTTGAAGATGCCCGTATTGGTTTGGCAAAGCAGTTTGATGGTGCCTATGACGCCAATGAGCGCCTGACCAGGCAATTCCTGGATTTTGAGAAAGTGTTGATGAGCATGGCCGAACGCCTGCCCCTCACCACAGTTGAAATGTATGCTCTAGCTGAGGGAGCTGCCCGTATGGGGGTAAAGGGTTCCGCTGACCTTGCACGATTCACTGAGCAGGCCGCTATCATGCAAGCTGCTTTTGATCTGCCGGCAAGCGAAATTGCCATGGATATGGGCAAGATCGCCGACCTCTATAAAATCCCGATCAAGGAAATCCGCGAACTGGGCGACACCATCAACTGGCTTGATGATAATGCGCAGTCCCAGGGCGGCGATATCATCAAGGTATTGCAGCGCATAGCTGGTATCGCGACCACTGCGGGTATGAACTTCAGAGATGCTGCCGCCTTCGGCAGCACTTTCCTGAGTTTGGGCGCCACCGAAGAGACTGCCGCCACGGCCACTAACGCCATGATCCGCGAGCTGGGCGTGGCGCGCATGCAATCCAAGCGTTTCCAGGAAGGCATGGGTATGGTTGGCCTGGATAGCAACATCATCCAGAGCTCCATGGCTAAAGATTCCACCGGCACTATCATCAAGGTGCTGGAAGCATTGAAAACACTGCCCAAGGATCAGCAGCTTGAAGCCGCAACACGCCTATTCGGGAAGGAGTATGGCGATGATGCCTCCAAACTCGCCCAGAACATTGGCGAGCTGCGCCGGCAGCTCAAGCTGGCCAATGATGAAGAAGCCCGTGGATCCATGTTGCGCGAGTCTCAACGGCGCAATCAGGGCTTAAGCTCTCAATGGGAAATGACCAAGAATGCCCTGTTTAATACCGACTCTTCCTTAAGCGAAAACCTCAAGCCTGCTCTGATCGATATCATGACCACGATCAGGGAAGTGACAGTTGCGGTTCGTGACTGGACTGCAGAGCATCCGGTATTGACGGCATATCTGGTGAAAGGCACAGCAGCATTGGCAATCCTCACTATTGGCCTGGGCGCTTTGATGCTTGCCATCGCAGCATCATGGGGCCATTGCTGCTGTTGAGACTGAGCCTCAATCTACTGGGTGCCAGCTCAGCCGCCGGAGGCCTTGGTGGCATCACAAAGCTCACTAATGGTGTAGCTCTTGCCCGAGCAGGAATTATGCGCCTGCTGGGTGCTGCAGGTGCCCTTTGGGCATCGTTCGAAGTTGGTTATGCGATGGGTACCAAGCTCAACGGTTTATTGGACAAGGTAGCTACTGCCATCAACGGTGGTAAAGACTCCTCACTAGGCACCCTGATCTATGACATCGCCCATGGCGATGGACCTAAAGCAGCGGCTGCCACCTCTGGGGGCCATGCTGGTCGGATCCGCAAAATACAACCCGTCAGCTCAACCCCCACCGCGCAGGTCACAAACAATCACACCACCCAGGTGACAGTGCATCCGGCCCCAGGCATAAATGAAGAGCAGCTCGGCCAGCACGTTGCTCGCGAAGTAGAAAAAATCCAACGGCGTGGACTTTCCATGCGCCGTAGCCGCCTTTCAGATCGAGATTAACTACCATGATGCTTGCCCTTGGCTTGTTTATTTTCCAGCTGGACACCCTGCCCTATCAGGAAATGCAGCATAAGATCGCTTGGCGCCATCCCAACAACTCACGGGTAGGCAAACGCCCATCAAGGCAATTTACTGGGCCTGATGATGAATCCATGGTCCTGCGTGGTGTATTGCTGCCAGAGATTACGGGCGGTGCAAAGGCGCTCGATCTATTACGTTACATGGGTGATAGCGGTGAAGCATGGAGCCTGGTGGAGGGTACGGGCAGGGTTTACGGTTTCTGGGTTATTGAGCAGTTAGATACCAGCAAGGGGCATTTCTTTAAGGATGGCGCTGCGCGTCGCTATGACTTCACCATTACCCTTGTCCGCACAGGAGATGATGATCTGCACACCATAGGCGCTATGAGCGAAACCCTGCTGGATCTGATCCGATGAGTACGCTTCAGCCACACCCTATTTTCTCGCTCACCTTAGACGGCAAGGATCTAACCCAAAAGTTTGCAGATCGGTTGATATCTCTCACACTTACTGACAATAGAGGGTATGAGGCAGACCAACTGGATCTCATATTGGATGATACCGATGGACGTCTTGATATTCCGCTTCGTGGCGTGCAAGTTAAACTTGCCTTGGGTTGGAAAGAAAGCGGCCTGGTGCCCAAGGGCAGCTTTACCGTGGATGAAGTTGAGCACACAGGAACACCTGATCAATTAACTATCAGGGCACGTAGTGCGGATTTGCGCGCAGGGCTGACGCAACAAAAGGAGCGCAGTTGGCACGATACAGATATCGGCACTGTGGTGCGCGAGATCGCCCAAGAAAACGGGTTGAAGGCCATGATCTCAGATCCGCTCAAACTTAAAGCCATTGCTCATTTTGATCAAACCAATGAGTCTGATATCAGCTTCCTCAATCGCGTTGCCGCGATGTTTGATGCGATCGTGACTGTGAAAAATGGCAATCTGCTTTTCATGGAAACCGGCATCGGGGTAAGTGCCAATGGCAAATCACTGGGACTGTGAAAATCACGCGCCAAGAAGGAGATACTCATCGATTCACTATTGCCGATAGAGATGGCGCCACGGCAGTAAAAGCGCTGTACCAGAACACCCAATCTGGAAAACAAGGTGAAATAATCTTCGATGAAAACAGCTTGATGCAAAAACCAACTGCAGAAGAAGTATCAATTATTGAGAGTTTCCCTACCGGCAGGGTCCATCGCATCAGTAAGCTTTATTCCACAAAGTCTGGTGCTATCAGGCAAGCCAGAGAAAAATTCCGTGAGCTGAAGCGTGGAAGTTTAGTTTTCACAGCAGTGGTTGCTCAGTATCGAAGAGCTGGCAGTGGCACGATTGCAACGGTAATTATGACTGAAAAACACCTCAATACCCCTGAGAAGATAGAGGAAAAAGATATTTACATTCTCCCTAGCATTCAAGCGAGCGCAGCCAACATGAAAGTTTTACGGCACATCTATTCAAATCGAACTAACGCAGTTCGAGCTGCAGAGTCTGAATACAAGAGGATGCTACGTGGAATTGCGACATTTAGCATTCATCTAGCCAAAGGTCGTGCAGAAATATATCCAGAATTGCAGGCAGACATTACTGGTTGGAAGTCTGCAATAGATAGTTCTAAATGGATTGTTGCTAGAGTTGTACATTCATTGACGAACCTTGGATTCACTACAAACCTTGATTTGGAAATAAAAACTTAATTTCTTCCTTGTGCTTTAACTGCATTGATAAAAGAGGCGATTTTTTCAATTCCATCAAAAGTGGACGGTATTTTATCTTCGTTATGAATTAAGTTTGAAAATATAATGTTATCAAATTTTTCAAGCGCAGATTTATTAGCCTGAGGATTGTCTATCACAAATCTCATATAATCCTGAATAAAAGATCCTAATGAAGACCTAAGTTCAAGTTGTAGTATTTGAGACTGTAAATTTTTAGACTGTTGTAAATTAATTCTAAAAAAATACAAAATGAATAAACTTAATGATATAAACAAAGGAATGGATGCATAAATTAACCCCATCTTTCCATCAGAATTGTCAGAACTTAGTGTTTGCCAAATAAAATATCCATCTACTAATACAGGCGTTAACAATAGAATTCCTAAAACAAAAACCCAAACTCTAGTTAATTTAAGACTTTTCCTTTTTCTATCTATAAAGGAATTGAATGTCACAACTAGTCCAGCAAAACTCAACTCTTGTTTTAAAGCATCAACTCTAAGTGTTAGTGCATCTAAATCTGCTTTTCCCTTATGAAAAAGAATCAATGATTGTGTGATTTCAGTTTTAGCTGATGTTAATACTTCAGCTTGATTATTAGATTCAGCATAAACTCTATTTAAATAATTTGATATTATTACTGATCGATTGAACTGCTTGATATGTTTAAATATGTTTTTCGAATTTTCAGCAATATCAGGATGATCGAACCAACTATCAATTAAATCTATAGTTTCCTGAATATCCTTTTTTTCAACATTCCATAGTGCGACATACTCAATATATGGATAAACTTCTATTAGAAATATCTGGTAAAGCTCTTCTAATTTTTTAGTGCGTTCTGGGGAAGGAATTAATGGGTGTTGGGTTCTAGGATCATAATTCATCAATCCAACTTGCGAAGCAGCAGCTTTTAATTTTGAGTCAATTGGTGCCTCATCAACTATAAAATCAGCATCCAAAAAAAACTGTTTGTATGATTTGAAAATTTTTTCTAATGCCTGAGCGAGACTATATATTGACTGATGAGTAACATTACTTTGTATCAAATCAATTACGGTTTTATTAAAATTATCGAAACTATCAAAAGTTTTAATATCCACTCAATTCCCCTAGATTTATTATCTTATAAATTAAATTTCTAATTTTTAAACTATTATTTAGTTTTATCTTGTAAGTTATTTATTAAATTTGCAAGTGATAATAAACTATTTCTTCCATCATCATTCGCCTGAATGAAGGTATCAATTATTACTTTTAAATCACTCGCGTAACCTTGATCACCATGTGATATAAAGTTCTCACTTAATCTTTTGATCCCGGTTAAAAGATAACTAGCATCGGCGCCAAGATTCACAAATGCTATTAACACATCTGCTCCAGGCGTGGTTTTTGCGTTTTCATATCTACCCCAGACCTCTCTACTGACACCGCAAGATATCGATGTAGATGATTGGGATAAGCCCAGTCGCTCTCGCTCTTCACGTAGGCGAGACGAAAAAGTCACTTTATCTGTTGACATGGTGATATATAGTTCTCATAATGCGCTCAACTGTGTAACACTGATGAAGATTACAGACGATGACAGACCCGCGCAAATTAAAACGCGTAGCCTATGGAGTTGTGAAGGATAAGCCCATAGCGCTCAGGCTTCGCCCTGAAGAGCTGGAGCGCCATGAGCAGTACTGTTTTGACAATTCACTGGCCAAGTCCACGCTTGCGTATGACGCTTATAAGGCAGGCATTGCCATCGTCGCTCCCGGTTTGGTATCAGCGTCCTCCCCTGCTGATCCTCAAGGTGCCGTCGGCTCCCCTGGCGGCACCTCTTTTAATTCGTCAGCTCAGGAATCAGTGTAACTATGTCTCAACTGCTGAGCATGAGAGACAGTTTTCACGGACCTACAATGATTGCCGTGCTGGCTGCAGCAATCGCTGAGTGGAAAAACGCTCAGGGTTGGAGCCGTGAGACTGTGGCTAACGAGGTTGTGAAACACTTCCATGATCGTCACCCCAATGGCCTACCTGGCCTGGAATTCCAAATAGAGACTGCAGGCGATGAGTACACACGCCTGCACAGCAATGCAAACAAGCTTTTCCGGTGGCTGGATGATTTCACTAAGGAATCCAACCTGCTGCACGTAAACCTTGTGCCATACCTATTAGGTGCGCTGCCTATGGAGCTACGCACCAAAACCATCAATACCTTCCTGACTATGGGCAGCATCAGCATGAGCGCCAAGCCCGTAGCCTATGTGCACCCTACCAAGCCCTTAGAAATGCTTGAGGTTGTGCTAGCAGATACCGCTGAGGCCTCAAAAGCCATCGCGGCATTGGTGGATGGGGTTGACCCTGGCGAACTAGAGCACGCGCAGCACACGCTGACGCTGGCCATACATTCGCTGCAAAGCTCAAAAGCTGTAATTGATTGCCTTCTTTCGGGGAAACAGAATGACAGAACCGGTCAAGCCACGTAGATACCATGGCTCCCTCATGTGCCCACATTGCGGAAGCACTACCAAAGTGAGAGCGAGTCGCTCACTTTCCGCATTAAGCCGCGAGACATTTCACCAGTGTGACGATCATGAATGTGGCCACTCATTCAAATCGATCACCTCGGTTTCATTGACTATCGTGCCGAGCATGAAGCCCAACCCAGATATCAGGATTCCCTTATCTGAGAAGGTTCGTGAAATCGCACGTGCCTTGGTAGCCCTTCCGACGGGCTAAACCCAGCGGCCTGAGGCCGTAACCCCCTTTTTGCACTACCCCGGCAACACCCTGTTTTTCAGGGTGCAGGGATTTTTTTACCCAAAATTTTGAGTTAAGCATGGATCAAGACCTCTATCAGGACATCAGCAGGCGCCTCGAGCATGACTTCGAGTTCAAGCGCAAAGGCAGCGGCAAATGGCTGCAGGGCGGCCTGTGCCCATCCTGCAAACACAAAGAGGCCTTCACTAGTAAAGAAAGCCCATGGGTGATCAAGTGCGGTCGCCTTAATCAGTGCGGTGCTGAGTTCCATGTCAAAGAGCTCTATCCCGATGCCTTTAATAGTTGGAGCGATCGATTCAAGCCCACTGCTGAAAATCCCAATGCTTCAGCTGATGCCTACCTACGGGAAAGCCGCGGCTTTCCGCTAGACCGCATCATGGGTTGGTATACCCAGGAGAATTACGTCGACTACGACACCAAGGAATCGAGCGCAACGGTTCGCTTTGAGCTGCCTGGCATTGGGTATTGGGAAAGAATCATTGATCGCCCAGAGCGCTTCGGCAAGCGCAAGGCGACCTTTAAAGGCGAGTATGCCGGCAGGGTCTGGGCAATTCCTGACTTCGATTACACTCAGGTCAAAGAGATTTACATCGTCGAGGGCATCTTCGACGCGATATCCCTATGGCTGAATGGCTATGCAGCCGTCAGCGCGATGAGCTGCAACAACAATTGCTGGGTTTTCCTGAAGCAACTGGCCGAGGCCTGCAATGCAGCCCATCTTGAGCACCCTAGCATCGTCTGGGCATTTGATAACGGTGTGGCCGGTACCCAATACATCAAAAAATACGTTCGCGAAGCGCAAGACCGTGGCTGGATCTGTTTGGCGGCCCAGCTCCAGGACAAGCAAGGCAAACAGCTTGACTGGAACGATCAGCATGCGCGTGGCAGGTTGAATGAGGAGACCATCAAGGAGGCGCGCTATAACGGCGCCCTGCTGCTTGCCCGTCATGCCAATGACAAGGCGCTGCTTATCTACAACCATACCGAGCGCCGCATGTTCTGGTTTATCCATGAGAACCGCATGTACTGGTGCGAGATCGACCTCGATAAATACGCCAGGGCACGTGACAAGCTGCTAGACCGTATGGGGGAGCAAGCCGAGCAGCAGAGCGAAGAAGAAGTTAGGCAGCTGGCCTTGGTGGAGTCCCGCGCAGTGTTCGAGATCGCCAATTGCCATTTCACAGCCCTTTACTTTCAGGCAGACCACCTCACCGGTGATTCTTGGTATTACCTGCGCGTTGATTTTCCCCACGATGGCGAAAGCATCAAGAGTACTTTTGCCGGTAGCCAGCTTACCAAAGCGGCCACCTTCAAGGATCGGCTGATATCGATCGCACCAGGTGCAATTTTCAGCGGCAAAAGCTTCCACCTCGACCAGATCATTGAGGACCAGCTCTACAAGATCAAAACTGTCCAGACAATCAACTTCCAGGGCTACAGCGTCGACCATGGCGCCTATGTGTTTAATGACGTGGCCGTCAAGGATGGCCGGGTGTTCAAGCTCAATGATGAAGACTTCTTTGATATCGGCAAGATCTCGATCAAGAGCCTGCTGCGTGTCATGGATTTCGAGATCAATACCAAGCTTGAGGAATACAACACCACCTGGCTAGAAACCATCTGGCAGTGCTATGGCTCCAAGGGCATCGTCGTCCTGGCCTATTGGCTAGGGTCAATGTTCGCTGAGCAGATCCGGCGTGAGCACAAGTCCTTCCCATTCCTGGAGTTCATAGGCGAGCCTGGATCCGGTAAATCAACCTTGATCGAGTTCTTGTGGCGCCTGGTTGGCCGTGAGGGCTATGAAGGTTTTGACCCGTCCAAGTCCAGCCCTGCTGCGCGCGCACGTAACTTTTCCCAAGTTGCCAACCTGCCCGTTGTGCTGATCGAGGGCGACCGAAGCAAGGACGATAAGAATCACTCCAAGCAGTTCGATTTCAACGAGCTGAAGCCTCTATATGACGGGCGCTCTATTTACTCCCGTGGCGTTAAAAACAATGGCAATGAGACTTACGAGCCGCCCTTCCGTGGCAGCCTGATCATCAGCCAGAATGCCGAGGTATCTGCAGAGCCTGCCGTGATGCAGCGCATCGTGCATATCAAGAACACGACTGAGGGCCACACGCCAGCGACAAAGCGGCTTGCTGACAGCCTGAAACGTCTCAAGACCAGCGAATTATCAGGCTTTTCAGTCAAGGCCATGAAGGCTGAAAGCCAGATCATGAAGTACTTTCTTGAGCAATTCGCCAAGTACGAGCCTAAACTGCAGCAGATCCAGGATATTAAGTCCCTGCGTATCGTCGCCAACCATGCCCAGATCATGGCGATGGTGGATTGCCTCCCCCTAGTAGTACCTATCAGCGAGGACAAGCTAGAGGCCACCCGTGACGAGCTGGTCGAAATGGGCATCGCACGCCAGCAAGCCTCTAATGAGGATCATCCAGTGGTACAGACCTTCTGGGAGACCTTCGACTATCTTAATGGGGACGATGGCGAGCCAAAACTCAATCACCATACTGACAGAACGTTGATTGCTGTCAGCCTCAACCACTTTATCCAGGTGGCTTCCGACCGGCGCCAGCAAGTTCCACCCCTGGATGAACTCAAGAAACACCTGCGCACCAGCCGCAGATTCCAGTTTGTCGACTCATCAGTTGCAGTGCATAGCGCTATCAATGTTGCCTACAACAAGACGAGAGACATTAACCACCCTGCACGGCCAGAAACCGTCCGCTGCTGGGTTTTCCGTAAGCCTGCATGAAAGGAGAAAAAATGCTATCGCAACAATTGCAGTCACCAATGATGCGCTTAATCACCAGTAGCCTCGCTGTAATTGGGCTTGCCCAGAACGGCGATCTATTTGCTGATACTGAAAAAACTAAGCAACGGACGATCGATGCTTTGGACCGTCTTGAAGTTGATACCGAATTGGCCGTGAAATCATTGCCCAAGGAAGTCAGCCCCTTTATGCGCTATCACATGGAGATCACCAGTTCGACTGTGGCAGGTGTCCACCTGCAAGCCCTAGTTATGCATTTGAGCGGTAGCACTGATCACAAGTACTTCGATATTGCCCGCTGCGTTCAGGAGTTGAATACACACAATGCCACGGTTGCACTTGAGCTGATACAAGGCTTTGCCATATATCCACAGGATCCTGAGTTTCTATCCCTGGTTGAGGAAGTTCTTAAGCTAGATCAGGCGCAGCCTAAAGTTGGAGTAATTAATCAATGATGCATACCGAAACCAAAACACTTACGTTGCCCAGCACTGAGGTATGGCTCTCATCTGAGATTATGGATACCGAAATAGGCTTGCCGAGAGTCACCCAATTTTTGAATTTCAAGGTTGGTGGAAACACGATGCACACTGAGGTAACTAGCCTTGACCTTCTGGAGTTGTCAGTCGTTATGCATCAGCACCTAGATCAGGTCGATGCCATGAGCCGTGAACTGGTTCATCTACGCACTCAGGAAGCAGCTGAAAACAAGTTCAAGGAAAATCAAAGGACATTGCCATTATGAGCCCACAACAATCTGTCCATGGAGTTACATTGAGGCTTATCAAGGACTCCATCTATTCCACTATGGAACAAGCCATGGTCACTTCGCCACACTTGATGAAGCAAAAACTGCACACCTTAAGCTTTTGAAAAATGCAGTGCAATATTGATTGGAATGAATATGACGACTCTAACCCAACTACCCTCTACCGGATTTCTCAGGCTCCACCAGGTACTGGAGTATTATCCAGTAAGTCGGTCTACCTGGTGGGCCGGTGTGAAAAGCGGCAGGTACCCTCAGAGCGTCAAACTTGGTCCACGAATGACTGCTTGGAAGGCCGAGGATATTAGAGCTCTTATTGAATCCCAGAATTTCAACAAGGGGTAACTCTAGGGGTAACTATTCACCTTCATCACAATGACTGTCTATAGATCATAAACTTAGACAATCATTGTGATGACTCCCTCTCCGCCATTTAAAGGTTCTATCCTTAAAATGACTCAGTCTCAAGTCCAGTCACGGACTTATCGAAACTCCCTTTCCACATAGATGTTATAGATTCGCGCTTGGGTGCATCACATCTACGCTGGCAATTATCTTCGTCTTCAAGACAGACATTCTTAATATTGCTTTCGCCATATTTCCTAATACCTTAAATCGAACCACGCTAGTGGCCGAGCAGCTTCAGTTACATCAATTCAAACACCAAAAAATCCTTATCTTGCTGCTGCAATGGCAAAGATAGGCAGGCATGTACTTTGCTATTCAATTCTAGGCGTTCGTATATAGACGAATGGTCACTTGATTGGAAATGTAAGCTTGATATATTAAAAAATCACCGTAACACCCACGATCGCATTCAAAATTTAACATCACTAAATGTACTGAAGCCAAATCGAGATATAACTTGACTGATATTTTTGATGACTTAGCAACCTTTTACGATATCCGTGATATGCAACTCGTAATCCGGCGTAGAGGAGGATATGTTCTTAAAGGACAGCTGGCGAATGAAACCGTATACGTAAAACTTTCAGATAACAAAACCCCTTTTGATAAGGAGGTAGAGTTGTTAAAGGCTTTTGATGAAAGCGGTGGAATCACTCCACAACTTATCACGTCCAATATGTTCAACAATTGGTATGTGCGATTAATCCGAGAAATTCCTGGTGTAACACTAGATAAAGTTTTACCAAATGCCTCTGGCCTTGAAAGAAATGAAATTATTTCCAGCACGGGTTGTTTATTGGCAGAGTTTCAAAAACAATTAAACCCTGAGAAAATAAGCCAGATGGCTTTCTGGCAAAAGAATTGTGGGTCACAAGTTGATTTGCCCTTATGGGGGGACTACCTAAAATCCCTATTGTTTAAATGGATTGGCAGAATCAAATTTAATGAACACGACTATCAGCTTGGTTTAGACAAAGCCGTACAGAGTGTCATACATGAGACTAAACAAATCCAAGAGCCAAAAACAATGTCTATTTTGCATTGTGATTTTGTTGGGAGAAATATTCTTATTTCCTCAGACATGAAGCTACTGGTCTGTTAGATTTTGAAGCCATACACATAGGAGACCC
>NZ_BAMT01000019.1 GCF_000617925.1 Methylobacillus glycogenes JCM 2850 | reverse complement strand
GGTTTTTTTGCTCCGCTGGCTGCTGCGGCAGCGGTTTATCTTTGCCGGTAATCACGCGTGGCTCGGCCTTGGGCTGCTGGCGCTGCTTTTTGCTGGTTTTAGGCTGACTGACAGGCGGCGGGGGTGGGGCGGAGGCAGGCGGTGGTGCCATTTCCGGCTGTGGCTTTTTCTCCGGCTGGGAAAGGCTCACCACCAATTGCTTTTGGCCCCCTTCTTCATCCGACTCTTCGCCTTGATCCATGGTCGGCATGATGAAGCCAAAGAACAAAATCAAATGCAGGATAAAGGAAACAATCAGCGCATACAGCGTGCGGCGGCGTATGCGGAATTCCACATAATCATCGTGCTTGAGCGAGGCTTGCCAGGGCAGTGCGGGGCCAGCAGGGGGGCTGGCCAGTCTTTCCGTCAGGGACTTGTCTTCCGGGCGTAGCAAGGCCAGCAGCGCGGCATAAGCCGCGTTCAACTGGCGTAACAAGCGTGATTCAACCACGGTTTCAGGAGTCCGGAAGTCAGGCGTTGGAGGTTATTTTGGATTGAGGCGGGCCAAGGCTCGGTTGACGGCGATATACGATCCCAGCCACGCCAATACCACGGCACAAACCGTCATTCCCAGGCAGAGCTGCCAGCCCGGTAAGGCTAAGATGAAGCTGCTGCCATAAAGTTCGGCCAACTCGGCCACCGAGAGGTTAAAGATTGTAATGATGCCGTAGATGCAAAGCAGGGCAATGCCGCTGCCCCCCAGGCCATACATGATGCCTGCATAGAGGAAGGGGCGGCGGATAAAGCCATTGGTAGCGCCTATCAGCTTGGCGACTTCAATTTCCTCACGCTGGGTGGCTATTTGCAGGCGTATGGTATTGCCTATCACCGCAACCAGGGCAAAGCCCAGCAACAGTGAAAGTATGAGTACGGCTTTCTTGCCCAGCGCCAGCAAGGCATACAGGCGTTTGGCCCAGTCAGCATCAGCCAGCACATGGCCAACCCCAGGCCATTGCTCAGCCTCATGCTGCAGTTGTTCTATTGCGGCAGGCGCGTGGTCTTTTGGCTCAAGGAAAAACGCATCCGGCAGCGGGTTTTGCTTAAGGCTGGCAGCCACATCCGGGTTGTTTTCCTGCATTTCCTGCCAGGCGGTTTCTTTGCTGACAAACTGGTGACGCGCAATGCCAGGGTGCTGTTTGAGTTTTTTGCGTATCTCATCCAGCGCTGTGGCGTCGGCATCCAGTTTCATAAAGACGCTGATTTGCGGCTCGCTCTTGGCCTGGCCTGCCAATTGATTCAGGTTGTCTATGATGACGTAAAGCACGGCAGGCAGGCAGATCGCAATGCCGATCACGCACCAGATCATTAAGGTGGAGAGCTTGTTGCGCCAGATGCGGCTCAGCAGTTGGCGCCAAACCTGTAGATGCTGGTTGATCCAATGTTTCATGCGACTAAAAGCTTTCCATGATCCAGGTGCAGCAGTTTGCCTTCAATGCGGTGTATGCCATGAGCATCGTGGGTAGCCACAATCACGGTCACGCCCACCTGGCGGAAGGCATCAAACAGATCCATGATTTCCTTGGCATAACCTTCATCCAGATTGCCCGTAGGCTCATCGGCAATCAGGATAGCGGGGCGGCTTACCACAGCGCGGGCAATGGCCAGGCGTTGCTGTTCACCACCAGATAGCGTGATAGGCATGGCTTTTTCCTTGCCCAGTAGGCCAACTTTATCTAGCGCGCACGTATGCGCTTGGCTGCTTCCAGGCCAGTGATGCCATTGATATACAAGGGCAGGGCGACGTTTTCAAAGCAATTGCGGTCGTAAAGCAGTTTGTGATCCTGAAACACCAGGCCAAACTTGCGCCGCAGATAGGGAATCATGCGGGGGCGCAGTTTGCTGACATTCTGGTTGCCTATCAGCACAGTGCCGCTGCTAGGTTTATCTATGGCCGCCATCAGTTTCAGCAAGGTGCTTTTGCCCGCGCCGGAGTGGCCAGTGACAAAAGCGAGCTCACCTGCGGCAATCTCAAAAGACACCCGTTGCAGAATTTCGTCACTGCCGGGGTAACGTTTGCTGACCTGATCAAACTGTATCATGGCGGCCTGGGCTACTCGAACAATGCATCAATGAACTCTGCGGCCTTGAAAGGTCGCAGGTCGTCTATGGTTTCACCTACGCCTATATAGCGTATGGGGATAGGCCGCGATTGGGCGATGGCTGCAATCACGCCACCCTTGGCCGTACCATCCAGCTTGGAGAGTACCAACCGCTGACCTTGAGTGCGTCATCAAAGGCTTTCACCTGGGTGACAGCATTCTGACCAGTGTTGGAGTCCAGCACCAGCAGCACCTCGTGTGGTGCGCCAGGCAGTGCCTTGTCTATCACGCGTTGTACCTTGCGGATTTCTTCCATTAGGTTGAGCTGGGTAGGCAGGCGGCCAGCGGTATCGGCCAGCACAATGTCTATGCCTTTGGCCTTGGCGGAATTCACCGCGTCGAAGATGACGGCGGCTGGGTCGCCACTTTCCTGCGCTACCACATGCACATTGTTACGCTCGCCCCAGGCCTGCAATTGCTCACGCGCTGCGGCACGGAAGGTATCGCCAGCCGCAATCAGCACAGATTTACCCTGGGCCTGGAATAGATTGGCCAGCTTGCCTATGGTGGTGGTTTTGCCTGCACCGTTGACGCCAGCCAGCATAATGACGAAAGGCTGGCCCTTGCTGGTATCTAGTGGCTGCTCCAGCGGGCCCAGCAATTCCAGCAGAGATTGCTTAAGTGCGCCTTTTAGCTCTTGTGTGTTGCTGAGATTCTGGCGCTTGACGCGGGTGCGTATCTGCTCAAGCAAGGCCTGAGTGGCGGCAATGCCGGCATCCGAGGTCAGCAGTATGGTTTCCAGTTCTTCATAGACATCTTCATCTATCTTGCCGCGACCAAACAGGCTGGCCAGCTGGTTGCCCAATTGGCTGCGGGTTTTGGCCAGGCCACGCTTGAGGCGCTCGGTCCAGCTCAGGGTGGGTTTTTCCTGGGTGACAATCTGCGGCGCTGCAGGCACTTCTGCGGTTTTAAGCTCAGGTGCTGGCACCTCGGGTTGAGGTATCGCTGCTTGTTCTTGCGCTGCTTGATCTTGCGCTAATTTATCCTGCGGTTCAGGAGTCGGTACAGCCTGATCTGCGGGTTTGGTCTTTTTGAAGAAATCGAACATTGCGTTGTGTGGGGTCTGCGTTATAGCGTGAATAGCCTTATTTTAAAGCAAAACCATGCGCTTGCAGCGGCTTAAATCGGGGACTTGGCAAGTTTGACGATATATCTGAAAACAGGGTTGCGATAATGACAAAATTTACCAGGCTGGTCATGACTGGTGTTCACGGGCATTCTAGCTGCAAGCCAATTGCTTGGGGCTGGCATGCGCTATGCAGCAACAGAACTTATAGTAGTATTGCCGGGTCTGAGCGATTTGCGTCAAATTGCAAGTTGCATCCAGCTCACGGGCTAGTCATACAGGCCTGCTGCTATAATGCCGCGCTTATGCGGCTAGAGGAGAATCGCAAGGTGTTTGTCACTCATTATCAGGGGCCAGCCGCCAGTCCGCATAGACTGAAAGCCATGCTGGCTACCATCATCGCTCTGGCCATAGGCCAGGTTGCACTCAAGGCCCAGGCGGCCGATACCCATGAATACAAACTTGATAACGGCCTGCGCGTCATTGTGCAGGAGGATCACCGCGCCCCGGTGGTGGTTTCCCAAGTTTGGTATCGTGCTGGCAGCATAGACGAAGTCAATGGCAAGACGGGGGTTGCCCATGTGCTGGAACACATGATGTTCAAGGGCACCAAGCAGATCAAACCCGGCCAGTTTTCGCGCCTGATTGCGGCGGCAGGCGGGCGTGAAAACGCTTTTACCGGCACCGATTACACAGCGTATTACCAGCAGCTAGAAAAATCCCAGCTGCCACTCTCCTTCAAGCTCGAAGCCGACCGTATGGCCAATCTGGAATTGACCAAGGAAGAGTTTTCCAAGGAAATCCGCGTGGTGATGGAAGAGCGGCGCTGGCGTACTGATGACAAACCTCAAGGCATGCTCAACGAGCAGTTCAATGCGATTGCCTTCCAGGCACATCCTTATGGCCGCCCCATCGTCGGCTGGATGAACGACCTCGAAAACATGACCTTTGAAGATGCACGCGAGTGGTATCACCACTGGTATACCCCCAGCAATGCCATTCTGGTGGTAGCAGGCGACGTCAAGGGTGATGAAGTCTACAAACTGGCCAAGCAGTATTTTGGCCCCATCAGGCCGCATGCCCTGCCAGCACGTAAACCTCAGCTAGAGCCGCAGCAGATAGGTGAACGCCGCACCGTGGTCAAAGTGCCTGCGGAATTGCCTTCCATCCTCATGGGTTTCCATGTGCCCGTGTTGCAGGACGCAGACAAGGACTGGGAGCCGTATGCACTGGAGATACTGGCTGGGGTGCTGGATGGCAATGCCTCGGCACGCCTGAACCAGAACCTGGTACGCCAGCAGCAACTTGCGGTGGATGTTGGTGCCAGCTACGACATGATACAGCGCGGCCAGGTAGGCCTGTTTGAGCTGGAAGGCACGCCTAGCGAGGGCAAAACCGTGGCTGAGCTTGAGGCCGCTTTGCTGGAGCAGGTGGAGCGCATCAAACAGGATGGCGTGACCGAAGAGGAATTACAGCGGGTCAAGGCCCAGGTGATTGCTGCTGATGTCTACCAGCGCGATTCCGTGTTTTATCAGGCCATGCGCATAGGCCGTCTGGAAACCACGGGTTTCTCCTGGCGCACGCTGGATAGCTACCCTGCCAAGTTGTCGGCGGTGACGCCACAACAGGTGCAGGAAGTCGCGCGTAAGTATCTGATCAAGGACACCCTCAGTGTAGCCACGCTTGATCCACAGCCTATAGACCCCAATGCAAAACCTAAGGGCAAGCCTCATGAACATTAATGCAATTTTCCGGCCTGAAACGATGAACCAGGCTGCGCGCTTACTGGCCGTGGCAGCAGGTTTGGTATTTAGCCTGCAGGCGCAGGCTGGGCTCAAGATACAGCAATGGCAGACTGCCCAAGGCAGTGCAGTGTATTTCGTTGAGAATCATGATTTACCCATCATTGATATCAGCACCAACTTTGCCGCAGGCAGCGCACGTGATGCGGACAAGCCCGGGCTTGCCGGGGTGACGCGTTATTTGATGACGCTGGGTGCCGCTGGCCTGAGCGATCAGCAGATTTCCAATGGCATTGCCGATGTGGGCGCCATCCTCGGTGGCGAGCTTGATGCAGACCGTGCCGGGCTGAAACTGCGCACATTGAGCAGCGAGCGCGAGCAAAAAGCAGCGCTGGATATCTACACCAAGATATTGCACAAGCCGGATTTCCCTGAGGCTACGCTCAAGCGTGAAAAAGCCAGAATCCTTGCCGGGCTGAGAGAGGCTGCCAGCCAACCCGCCAGCATTGCCGAAAAAGCCTTGCTCAAGGCGCTGTACGGTCAGCACCCCTATGCCACTGAAGAAAATGGTGAGCCAGAAAGCGTAAATGCCCTGGTGCGTGATGACCTGCAGAAGTTTTACCAGCAATACTACACAGCCGGAAACGCCGTGATTGCCCTGATGGGCGATATGAGCAGCGAGCAGGCACATGCCATTGCCGAGCGCATTTCGGCTGGCCTGCCCGCAGGCGCTGCCGCAGCGGCTTTGCCTACAGTGCAGTATCCGACTGCCGCTGTAGAAAAGCGCTTGCCGCATCCTGCCAGCCAATCGCATATCCTGCTGGCTTACCCCGGCGTCAAGCGTGGTGATGATGACTACTTTGCGCTTTATGTCGGTAACTACATTCTGGGTGGCGGCGGCTTTGTCTCGCGCCTGACTGAAGAAGTACGCGAGAAGCGCGGCCTGGTGTATAGCGTGTACAGCTACTTTATCCCCATGCAGCAACTGGGCCAGTTCCAGATTGGGCTACAAACCAAGCGTGATCAGGCACAAGACGCATTGAAACTGGTGCGTGAAACCCTGGCCAAGTTCATCAGTGGTGGTGTGACCGAAGCCGAGCTCAAGGCTGCCAAGCAGAATATCGTCGGCGGTTTTCCGCTGCGTATAGACAGCAACAGCAAGATACTGGATTACCTGGCGGTGATTGGATTCTACAAACTGCCGCTGACCTATCTTGATGAATTTAACGGCAAGGTTGAGGCGGTGACGGCGGCGCAGATCAAGGATGCTTTCGCCAGACGCATCAAGCCCGACAACATGGTGACGGTGGTGGTTGGTGGCAGCCAGTAACCGTGTACGCATAGGCGGCGGCGAGTGGCGTAGCCGTCTGCTGGATTTTCCCGATGTGCCGGGTTTGCGGCCCACGCCTGATCGCGTGCGCCAGACCCTGTTCAACTGGCTGGGGCAGGATATGCACGGCCGTCGTTGTCTTGATCTGTTTGCTGGCACTGGCGTGATGGGTTTTGAGGCCTTGTCACGCGGTGCGCATGAAGTGGTGCTGGTGGAAAAAGCCAGTGCTGCCGTCAAAGCCATGCAGCAGAATCAGCGCCTGCTCAAGCTGAACAGGCGCGCATACTGCAACAAGATGCCGTGCAGTTTCTCGCGGCCAACGCCCAACCCTTTGATGTGATCTTCCTAGACCCGCCTTACCAGCAAGGCTGGTTACCCAAGCTGCTGCCGCTATTGCCAGCACATGTCGCCAAAGATGGCTATCTCTACGTCGAGGCTGAATTTGCCTTGCTGGATGACGAGCACTGGCAGGTGCACAAGCAAGGCAAGGCAGGCAATGTTTTCTATCACCTGTTAAAATCTGCGCTTTAGAGAGTCAACGGTCAGCTTAAATAGCGCCAGTTTTTGAGCGCGTTTACCAGGCATTGTTGACTTGCGCATTGTTCAAGCGAGTGACTTCAGTGCGTGCTATGCCAGCCAGGGGCTTCAATCCCGGCAGTCAGACAAGGAAAGTCTTTGAATCCATTGCATGTAGTTTACCCAGGTACATTTGACCCGCTGACACGCGGGCATGAGGATATCGTGCGCCGCGCCGCCGGGCTGTTTGGCGAAGTCATCGTGGCGGTTGCGCAAAGCACAGGCAAAAAGCCCATGTTCACGCTGGAAGAGCGTGTAGACATGGCCTCCAAGGTATTGGCCGATTGCCCCAATGTACGTGTGCTGGGTTTTTCCGGCTTGTTGATGCAGTTTGTGCGTGATCAGGGTGCCCGTGCCGTGGTACGCGGCTTGCGTGCGGTGTCCGATTTTGAATATGAATTCCAGCTGGCAGGTATGAACCGTCAGCTATTCCCGGAAATGGAAACCATCTTCCTCACGCCAGCTGAGCAATACATGTTTGTTTCCGCCAGCCTGGTGCGCGAGATTGCCCAACTCAATGGCGATGTCAGCAAGTTTGTCTCTCCCCTGGTGCAAGAGCGCATTGCGCTCAAGCTGGCCTAAGGCGCAGGAGAGTTAAACCATGGCCTTGATGATTACCGATGAATGCATTAATTGCGATGTTTGCGAGCCTGAATGCCCCAACGGTGCGATTTATCAGGGGGCAGAAATTTATGAAATCAACCCTAACCTGTGCACCGAGTGCGTAGGGCATTTTGGCAACCCGCAATGTCAGGATGTCTGCCCAGTGGCTTGTATTCCGCATGACCCCACACGGGTGGAAAGCCATGAACAGCTTTACCAGAAATATCTGAAAATCACGCTGGTGGAAAGTTAAGTCCAAGCCCATGCTGGGCAATTGGCCTGAAACTATTCTGATCAGCACCCGCAGTTTCCATATTTTCGATTCAATCACAAGGAGTCATGATGCGTATCCTCCACACCATGTTGCGCGTAGGCGATCTGGACAAATCCCTGGCCTTTTATACCGAGGTGCTGGGCATGCAACTACTGCGTAGACACGAATACCCCGAAGGTCAGTTCACCCTGGCGTTTGTAGGCTATGGCGATGAGCATGCCGAAGCGTGATTGAGTTGACCTATAACTGGGATACCAACAGCTATGACAAGGGTAATGCCTACGGCCATATTGCCATAGAGGTAGACGATGCCTATGCCGCCTGTGACGCCGTGCGCAAGGCTGGCGGTAATGTAGTACGCGAGGCTGGCCCCATGAAGCACGGCACGACGGTGATTGCCTTTGTGGAAGACCCGGATGGCTACAAGGTGGAGTTCATACAAAAGGGTACTTGGGGTTAATTCCTGGGGTTAATACCCTGCCGCGGTGCTACAACAACAGCAGCTTACGCTGCTGTTGTTAGCGCCAATTGCAAACGCCTTACCCCTTCTTCAATCTCATCCATATCCAGATTGCCAAAGCCCAGCCTGAAACCAGCAATGCTGGGGCTGGCTTTGCCATCTTCCTTGCCATTCGCAAAATTGCTGGCAGGTAACAAGCCTAGTTTTTGCGCCTGGGCCTGCTGCAAAAGGGCGGGCAGGGTGTGCGCCTTTTTCAGCAATACCCAAAATGCCAGCCCGCCCACTGGCATTTTGAAATCCAGGTAGGGCTGCAATTGCGCATGAATCAACCGCTCAAAATGCTGGCGGCGCTCTGAGTAAATCTTGAAAGTCTTGCGGATATGGTGGCGCAGTTCACCGCTATTGATCAGCTCTGACACCGTTTGTTCGGTCACCGAATTACCCTGGCGGTCTATCAGCAGTATTTCCTGGCTACAGCGGGCTATCAGCGTTGCTGGTGCCACCAGGTAACCCACGCGCAAGGCCGGGGCCAGTACTTTGGAAAGTGAGCCTACGTAGATCACCCGGTTGTGCTTGTCACTACTGGCCAGTGGCAGTATGGGGTGATTGGTAAAGTGGAATTCATGGTCGTAGTCATCTTCAATGATATGGAAATCATAAGTGGCTGCCAGCATCAGCAGTTTCAGGCGACGCTCGGGCGTCATGGTCACTGTGGTGGGAAACTGGTGATGCGGGGTCACATACACGGCGCGGATGCGGGTTTTGCGGCATAGAGCTTCCAGCTCATCCACCTTGAGGCCATGTTCATCCAGGCCAACACTGAGAATATGCGCACCGCAGGATTTAAAGGCATCACGTGCAGGCGGGTAGCTCAAATGTTCCACCACCACATGATCGCCGGGTTTCACCAGCACGCGTGCGGCGAGAAATATGCCCATCTGGCTGCCACGCACTATGCAGATGTTGTCTGTGGTGACATATAAACCCCGCTCCATATTGAGCATGTCCGAGATGGAGCGTCGCAATGCCATCATGCCCTTGGGGTCGCCATAGCTCAGGCAGTGGTTTTTGCTGGCGTGCAGCAGGCTGTGCCTGAAAGCGCGCGCGATGATGTTATTGGGGATCAGCCGTGTGTCTGGCATGCCATCACTGAACTGTATGCTGCCAGGCGCGGCTTCTGTATAGGCCTCCAGTGCTGTGTCAGCTTGAGTAATCAGCATGGATTTTTCATCCAGCCCAGGCAGCGTGAGCGGCGCAGTGGCAAGCATGGGCTTGCGCGTCAGAGAGGCAGGCAGGTTGGGCGAAACAAAAGTCTGGCTGCGCACCGCAGAGGAAAGCCAGCCCTGGGCGATCAATTCATCGTAGGCCATGATCACCGTCTTGCGGTTCACCGCCAGGCTGGCCGCCAGTTGCCGCGTGCTGGGCATGGGGGCAGAGGCACTCAGTCTGCCTGCCTGTATTTCTTCAATGATCTTTTGCACGATCTGCATGAACACGGGCAGCTTGGAGCCTGTAGCCAGTTCAAATTTGAAATCCCATAACCTCACGCGTTTCACCATTGCCTCTGCCTTTCTGCCTTTTCTCTGAATCAGTGTTTTTCCTGAATCGTGCTGGAAAACTCCCTGTTTATGCACTGTAAAGATTCATTCTGGACCATGCATTATAAATTTTCTGGCACTTATGTAGTCCAGTAACAAATTATTACAATTGGTAACACTTGAATTAATAATTATAAAAATACTTCAAAAACATATATTTATATAAATCCTGGCTGTTGATAATGAATCGAGGAGCATGATGAATACGGTTTCCAATGATATAGAACTCGCCGATTGGCGTACCAAAGCCCTCAAGCTCGAGAGTGAAATCGAGAAGGTGATTGTGGGCCAGAACAGAGCCATACGCCTGATGACCACGGCGATTTTTGCGCGTGGCCATGTGCTGCTGGAAGGTGGCGTAGGCGTAGGCAAAACCACGCTGCTGCAATCCATCGCCCGTGGCATAGGCGGGACCTATGAGCGTATCGAGGGGACGGTGGATTTGATGCCCAACGACATCATCTACCACACCTACCTCAACTCAGAAGGCAGGCCGCAGATTGATGAAGGCCCTTGCTGCGGGGTGGTGAAAATCTCTCTGTATTTTTCTTCAATGAAATCAACCGTGCGCGTCCGCAGGTGCATGCGCTAATGCTGCGCGTGATGGCAGAAAAACACGTGCAGGCCTTCAAGAAGGATTATCGCCTGCCGCACATGGTGGTGTTTGCCGACCGTAACCAGGTAGAAAAAAACGAGACCTTTGAAATTCCCTCTGCGGCACGTGACCGCTTCATGATGGAAATCCCCATCAATATCCCGGCCAGCCGCGAGCACCGCAAGTCCTTGATTTTTGAGACCCGCTTCCAGCATGCTGAAGCCCTCACCCAGCAGGTAGAAGACCACATTCTGGAATTCGATCAGCTCAACCAGTTCTCTGACACCATACAGCGCCATGTGCGCTCCAGCCCGGTGCTGGAAGAATATGCACTAGATTTATGGGAAGCCACGCAAGAACCCGCACGCTTTGGCGTAAAACTTGAGGGCGTGGAAGTCAACCGTCTGGTACAAGCGGGTGCTAGTCCGCGCGGCATGGGCATGCTGATGAAAGCGGCCCGAGTCAATGCCTGGCTCAATGGCCGCGATAGCCTGCTGCCTGAAGATCTGCATGCCGTATTCCACGAGATCATTGCCCACAGACTGGTGTTCAACCCCATGTATGACGCCAAGCGCACCGCACTGGCACGTGAGTTGACCGCGCAGATCATCAATACCGTTGCGGTTCCCGGCCGTCACTGAGTACAGCATGAGCACGATGGCCATTTCTATTCCCGAGCGCACCTTCAGCTACAGCATTCCCTGGAAGTCGGATAACAGTCACCTCGGTGACCATCCCGGCAACCAGCGCGGGCTGGGGTTTGAATACAGAGGCAACCTGCCGCTGGTGGATTACCCTGATGCCAGGCGCATGGATATCAGCCGCAGCCTGCGTGATCCTTTCGAGCAGATTCAGGTGCGCACTTTCAACCAGGAAAGCCCGACGCCAGTCTATATCGTCTGCGATATGTCTAGCTCCATGCAGTTCAAGGGGCTGAAACGCAATCCTGAAGGGGAAAGCATTCGCAAGCTGGACAAGGCGGTGCAGATTGCCGCTTCCATAGGCAGTGCCGTGGCGCATGCCGGGGATGTGTATAGCCTCATAGGCTATGACGATGAGGTACAGCAAGACACCTTGCTGCCGCTGGGCAACCGCCTGAGTGAATTGCTGGCGCAGTTAAGCCTGGTCGCGGCTAACAAAGCACTGGGTCAAGGTAGCGAAGGTGTGTTGCAGGTGCCGCAATTTCTCAGCCAGAAGAAAAGCCTGGTGTTCTGGCTTTCGGATTTCCATATGCCGTTGGCCTATGTGGAAAAGACCCTGGCGGCGATGTCTATCCATCAGGTGATTCCGGTGGTGATTTGGGATGATGCCGAGATACACAAGCTGCCCAGGCTGGGGTTCAGCAATATGCTGGACCCGGAAACAGGTCTCAGCCGCACGCTGTTCTTTACGCCTGCCTTGCGGCAGCAGATAGAGGATGCCTTCGTGCAGCGCAAGCATGCCTTGCAGCAATTGTTTCTCAAGTTTGATAGTCCCGCACTGTATCTACAGGAGGACTATCACCCTGATTTGATGACCCAATATTTCGAGCAATACCTCAGCCTATGAAAAACTCAAATCCATTTATGCGCCTGCTGGGCGGCCTGCTTTGTTTGAGCTTAGCCCTGCAGGCGAATGCAATAGAAAGCGCC
Organism: Methylobacillus glycogenes JCM 2850; assembly: GCF_000617925.1. Taxonomy (GTDB): domain Bacteria; phylum Pseudomonadota; class Gammaproteobacteria; order Burkholderiales; family Methylophilaceae; genus Methylobacillus; species Methylobacillus glycogenes. The sequence goes on along the minus strand of NZ_BAMT01000019.1, from coordinate 10,975 downwards.
GAGTCCACGGCAACGCCAGCAGCGGCCAAGCTCAACATCACTAAGCTCAAAATTAACAACCCTGCCCGCAGTTACGACGTGCAGATTGGTGATGTACTAACACGCCAGATTGAAATCAGCCTGCCTGCGCAAGGCAAGCTCGCCAAGGACAGCCTGCCGCGCAAGGGCAGCAAGCTGCAAGGCATAGAGCTGGTCAATATCAGCACCACGCAAAGGCAAGAAGGCGCTCAGCGCAAGGTCAGCTTGCACCTGGATTATCAGGTGTTTGCCCACAGTGATAAACCAGCGTGATGAAGTTGCCAGAACTCAGCCTGCAACTAGAGGGCAGTGAGCAAGCGTGAATGTGCCTGCCTGGCGTTTCTGGTTCTCGCCGCTGGTGGTCAGCAATGCCAGCAAGGCAGGCATCAATATGCAGCCGCAATTTGCTGCACCGCTGGTAGATACACGCCAGCTGCAAGCCTGGCTGTGGGCGTGTATTGCGTTGACGGTACTGGGGGCGCTGGCGTTGCTTTATATCAATGCGGAAAAACGTTGGCTACCATTTATGGGCGGGGCGTTTGCCCAGGCACATCGCAAAATCAAGCGCCTCAAGCCTGGCCCTGAAGGCAATAAAGAAGCGTTCTACCATATGCATGCGGCTTTCAACACCTGGTATGGCGCTAACTGCTTTGCCCAGGATATTGAGCAGTTTGTGCAGCAAAACCCACGCTTTGGCCGCTCGCGTGAGCAAATCGCACGCTTCTTTGCCTGCTCTAACGATTACCTGTTCCTAGATCAAGGGCAGGATAGGGACCAAACCATGCAAGAGCTCAAGCAGCTCAGCAAGCAGTTCCGTCATTGCGAGCGAGGTGTGGCGTGAGTTTTCAATCTCCCTGGTGGTTGCTGTTACTGCCTTTGTGCTTGCTGCCGTTTTGGCTCAAGAGCAGGCAGGGGCAATGGTATTCCTGGGTGGCTATCTTGCCGCAGGACAAAGTGTCGCGCCTGATGGAGCAAGGCCTTAAGGCGCTGGTTAGTGCCTTGCTGCTCTGCGTGTTGCTGGCGCTCGCCCACCCGCAAGGCCCAGAAAAAGTGGTGCAGCGCATAGGCAAGGGCGCGCAGACCGTGATGGTGATAGACCGTAGCGTCAGCATGGATCATCCTTTGCGGGTGACGTCACCTCGGGCAGTGCGGCGGAGATTAAATCCACCGCTGCGCGGCGCTTGATCACCAAGTTTATTGATTCCAGACCCGACGACATGATGGGGGTGGTGGGTTTCTCTAACTCGGCGCTGTATGGCATCAAAATCAGCAATAACCGCGATGCCATACACGCTGCCATCAATGCCGCCACCAGCCCCTCCATCAACCAGACCAATATCGGTTCTGGCCTGACCAAGGCGGTGACCCTGTTCGACAATATTGACAGCACAGGCTCGCGCGCCATCATCTTGCTCTCTGATGGCGCGGGCAAGCTCAGCCCACGCGTCAAGGCCACGCTGCAAACCAGCCTGAAGAAAAACAAACTGGCTTTGTACTGGATAGTGCTGCGCCAGCCTGATGACGTCAGCATTTTCTCCAAGAATGTTTATGACGAGGATAGGGTGCCCACCGCGGTGGCGCTGGATAGATACTTCCAGTCACTAGGCATCAAGTATCAGGCTTACGAGGCGGATAACCCCACCACCTTGCAAAACGCCATTCAGGACATAGGCAGCCGCGAGAACAAGACTATTCAGTACCCCATCACCATACCCGGGCGCAATTACTCACAGGACTTTGCTGCCCTGGGCCTGATGCTGGGCGTGTTAATACTGCTGTTAAAGAATTTGAGGATTTATTCATGGAAAAACACCTGAAAATCAGAAATACCCTGGTTGGCGTGATGTTGCTCGCTGGCGTGCTGGGCTGCGCTTACACCCTGCACCAGTTACAGCAGGCGCAGGCAGTCAATCAGGCACTGCGCAGCGGTGGCGAGATCAATAACGAAGACTATGCCTTGCAACGCAAGTTTGCCGAGGCCTACTTCCAGGGGGCGGCCAATAACTACAAGCATGCGGTGCAGAACTACAGCCAATTACTGGAAAGCGCAGACAAACAAGGCAAATTCAGCCAAGAAGAACGTGCGCAGATTTATTTCAATATCGGCAACAACCTGTTCCGCTCCGGGCTGATCCGCCTGGTTAACCCGGATGGTGAACTGCAAGACGAGGCCAAATATGCCTATGCCCAGGGCATGGTGGCGTATGAGCAGGCCCTGCGCCTGGCACCTGAGCTAAAAGCCGCCAAGTTCAACCTCAGCCTGCTGCATGCGGTGATCCCGCATAACATGCAAATTGCCAAGCGTGAGCAGAGCGGCATGGAGCTTAGCAACCTGCCGATAGGGTTGCCATGATGCCATTGATGAAACGCGTATCGCCGCAAAATCTGCTGCGACAATCCAGGCGCACCTGGGGCTGGGCCAAGCAGCATTATGAAAACCTCTTGCTGCTGCTGGCGCTTTCCTTGTTATTGGCCTCGCTGATTAAGCCGCAGATGATGCTGAAACAAGAAGTGCACAACTTCCTGCTGCTGGCCGATGTGTCGCAGAGCATGAATGCGCAAGACCTCAAGCTCAACAACAAGCCCGTGAGCCGCATGGAATATACCCAGCACCTCATGAAGCGCGTGGTGGAAACCTCTAACTGCGGTACTTATATCAGCCTGGGTGCTTACTCCGCCGAGAACGTGGCCTTGCTGTTCATGCCGCTGGAGGTCTGCGCCAATTACGATGAAATCATCGATTCCATCTCACAACTGGAGTGGCGCATGGCCTGGAGCGGCAATAGCCGCATTACCTTTGGCGTCAAGGCGGCCGAAGGCGTGCTGGATTATCTGGATACCCCAGCCAAAATGCTGTTTTTCACCGATGGCGATGAAGCTCCCAAGGCCAACGGCATCAACAAGCTTGATCTCAGTGATGTACGCATAGGCAAGCGCGTGGTGTTTGTGGGCATAGGTGGCAAAGAGTCCGTACCTATCCCGCGTTACAACGCCAATAACAAATGGGTGGGTTACTGGGGCATAGATTCCAAGGAAGAGGGCGGCGGTGGCGGCAATTACGCCGATGCCAGCAAAGATGACCCTGACCCAGTGGTGGCCTCGGCAGAATATGACCGCTACCTCTCCAAGCTGGATGAAGAACATCTGCAATCTCTGGCGGAAGAAATCAAGGCGCAATATATAGAAGGCAGCGACAGCGAGGAATTCCTCAACTTTGTGCAGAAGCAAACACCTGCGGCCAAAATAACCTCTATCTATTCGCTGACCTGGATCTACTACAGCCTGGCGTTTTTGAGTGTGCTGGGGATTTATTTACCCAATCTCTGGCCCAGAGGCTCGGGCAGAGGCAGAGCTTTGAAAATCAGTTGAATCGCTAGTGCAGTGTAGCTGTTGTCCTCCGTTGCAAGCGGGAGGTGGCTGCTTGATATCAGCGCTGACTGCTTGCACATTGCAAGGCAAACCTCGCAAGGGGTTTGCCATTTTTTGGCCACGCCAAGCCAAAAAACTGCCCGCTCAGGAAAAATAATCTATAGGGCTACTGAGCTTACGTTTAAGCCCATCCAGACAGCGCTTGCGCCAGCGTTGCATCTGCTCTTGGCTGATATGGTTGAGTTCCGGCTCCCATTGTGGTCGGTCGCCCTTGAGTACTGCGCCTATATGCTCCATGGCGGTCTGGGTTCTGGCGATATAAAAGGCAAAGTTGCGGAACAAGCGTTTATCCATCAAGCGCATGCCGTTGTAAATCATCCCCGGCAGGCGTGAAATGCGTAACAGCCTATCGGCATGGCCCAGCTTGGTGATCACACGGCCAGCCTCGTCAGCGGAGCAGTTGAAATGCGGCGCAATAAATTGCGCCATTACTTGTTTGTGCCTGAGCAGCAGTTCAGTAGGGCTATGTTCCAGCAGCGGTGCCAGGTAAGCATCCATGGCCCACTCAGCGCCTATATGCGTAATCATGCTGTTTTCCAGCCACATGGCCTCGTGTGCGGGCACAAAGTGGTTATGCGCAATCACATCAATATATAAGTGGCTGGCATAGCCTATGGCAATGGCCAACTGCTCGTCATTTTTGGCCTGGGAGATCAGCTGGTGCGCGTTTTCCCAGTAATGGGTGTGGTTGAAGCGGCGCGAGATAATGGCAAGGTCTGGCAGGCAGGCTCCGGCCATCACCAGTTGCGGAAAGCGTCTTATAGCGCTTTGCAGGCGCGGGTCTAGCAGGGGCATGGCCCACAGCAGAGAGTGGGCAAAGTAAACATGAGTGACCAGGCCCCAGGCCTGGGCATCCAGGCTGAAACTGAGCAAGGGCGTAAGCCAGAGCAGTTTGGCTATCTTCATGGCTGCTAATGTGCAAGGCGGTCATGAATCAACTGTGGCAAATGCATGATCTTATTGTGACAATGGTGGCCTGGCAGGGGGATTTGCTATACTGCCGCGCTTATCTGTCATGCAGCAGCATTGAGGAACTCATGGAAAGTCCATACAAGGGAAAGACGGGTCTACGTCGCTTGATTAACGCCTTCGGTTATTCGGTAGATGGCATCAAGGCGGCTTACCGCAATGAGGATGCATTCCGTCAGGAAGTGCTGATGGCAGCGGTATTGATACCACTGGCCCTTTATCTGGGTGATGATGCAATCGCCCGCGCTTTGATGATAGGCAGCGTGCTGCTGGTGATCATCGTTGAATTACTCAACTCCGCCATTGAAGCCACGGTGGATAGAATTTCCCTGGAAAACCATCAACTTGCCAAACGCGCCAAGGATATAGGCAGTGCAGCGGTGCTGATTGCCCTCATCAATATGGCGGTAGTCTGGGGCTTGCTGTTACTGAGCTAAGGTTTGCATGGCAGGCCTAACTGGCTTGCCTATCCTCACCATAAAGGCGCTGACAACAAACGCAAGCCCAGGCTAAACCAGCGCTCTTCATTCTGATTACTCATGCGGTTGCCATAAGTCGTATCAATCTGCACCCGGCCCGGCACTATCCAATAGCGCACCCCAGCCTGATAAAACGGCCGTGAACGGTGATCGCCGTAAGTCTCGGCAATCAAATCTACATTTGCCGTCAGCGGCACTTCTGAACCTACACCCCAGGTCAGGTCGGTGCGCTTGTTTTCTTTATCGTGCAACGCGCCCAGATTGGTATGCAGAATCAGCTTGTCACTGAAGAATGAGGCACTGATGCACATAGGCATAGGTATTACCTATCATGCTGGAATTGTTATCCAGGCGTGGGTGCTGGGCATAACCCACCACCAGACCGTAACCAACATCATTGGTCTGCAAGGGTCTGAACAAAGCCTTGGCTTGCATCAGCATATCCGTGTTCTGCGAGGATTGATCCTGCCGCGTCACCGCACCCCCTAGCGTGACTTCCACATTCTCTGCCGCGCTGCAGCCCGGCAGCGCCCAGAATTCACTGCTGTCACGGTTGCGCTTCACCCACGATTCCAGCTGGCAGCTTTTGGGGTCTACCACTCTGGCATCATCGGTAATCATGGGGCGCGCAGCATAAGCCGGGCTAGATACCAATATAGCCAGCAACATCGCTGGCAGTATCGCTGAAACTATCCCTGGCAACATTTCTAACAACAGCCCTGGCACCAATTTGCAGGCAGTGCCTGCCAATGCGGCAATAAACGAAACATATCTCTTCATGCGTAAACTTTAGCCAAAATGTGTGACGCTCCCATGTCAATTCATTGAAGCGTCATAATTGATCAGTATCTTTTCGCGTAATTATTCCTGGAGTGGAATCACGTGAAAATCCTGTTTATCTCTGATGTTTATTTTCCACGCGTTAATGGCGTATCTACGTCTATTCGCACTTTTGCCAAGCAAATGCAGGCAATGGGCCATGAAGTGCATTTGATTGCACCAGATTATGGAGTGGCCACAGAAGATGAAGCCTGGATCAAACGCATTCCAGCGCGCACCATCTATTTTGACCCCGAAGACAGACTCATGCGTTATGGCGCGGCCCTCAAGCTACTGTCAGAGCTGCGTGATGAAAACTACGATCTCATTCATATCCACACCCCGTTTGTGGCGCATTACCTGGGCCTGAAACTGGCACGCCTGCTGGATCTGCCCTGCCTGGAAACCTATCACACCTTCTTTGAAGATTATATGCACCATTATCTGCCCTGGGTACCACGGCAGATCGCGCGCAAGCTGGCCATTGGCGTTTCGCGCCGTCAGTGCAATGCCGTCAGCGCCGTGATTGCGCCTTCACACCCCATGCTGGAGGCATTGCGTGGCTATGGCGTAAAAAGCAGCGCAGAAGTTATCCCCACCGGATTGCAGGAAAAAAGCTTTGAACCTTCAGATGGTGCAGGCTTCAGGGAAAAATATGGCATTGCCGCCAACCGCCCCGTGGCCTTGTTTGTCGGCCGTGTGGCGCATGAAAAAAACATCGATTTTCTGCTGCGCATGAGCGTAGAGCTAAGACGCCAACAGCCCGATATGCTGCTGGTAGTGGCAGGTGAAGGCCCGGCGCAAAAACATCTACAGCAGTTGAGTGAACAATTGGCCCTGGGCGACAACATCAAATTCATAGGCTATCTAGATCGCAATACCGAACTCAATGCCTGCTACCAATCTGCCGATGTGTTTGTGTTTGCCTCCAAAACCGAAACCCAGGGCTTGGTACTGCTGGAAGCCATGGCCCAGGGCACCCCGGTTGTGGCACTGGCAGAGCTGGGCACGCAGTCTATTTTGATAGAAGGCGAGGGCGCCATGATTGCCACTGAAGATGAGCGCCTGTTTGCCGCCAAGGTATTCACCTTGTTCTCTAACCCTGCCAAGCGCGAGAAACTGGGCCAGGCCGCGCGGGAATATGCCGCCAAGCGCTGGACCTCGCAAGTGCAGGCTGAGCGCATGCTGCAGTTTTACCAGCGCGTGCAAAGCCGTAGCGCCTTTCAGGCGCTGAATATGGACAAACTCACCACCAGAAACGGTTAAGCCATCCAGCTGCAACCCTGGCGAGTGGCTTAAACCCTAAGCCACGCGCCAGGTTTCTCATAGCGGCAAGGATCACTCCCCCAACCCCGCTAAATCACCCCTTTTTTCACCTGGCCTCACTCCCTCAACAGCAGCGCCTAAATGGCTTAAGCTAGAGGCAAGCATAAAGCGGGAGCAAGGCATGCATGTCATCGTCATGGGGGCAGGGGTCATAGGCGTTACCAGCGCCTGGTATCTGGCTGAGGCTGGGCATCAAGTCACCGTGATTGAGCGCCAGCCCCGCCCGGCACTAGAAACCAGCTTTGCCAATGCCGGGCAAATCTCCCCTGCTATGCCAGCCCCTGGGCCGCGCCCGGCATTCCCCTCAAAGCCATCAAATGGATGCTGCGCCGTCATGCCCCACTTTTCATCAAGCCCGATGGCACTTGGCAGCAACTGCGCTGGATGTGGCAACTATTGCAACAATGCACCCCGGCGCGTTACGAGCAAAACAAGGCGCGCATGGTCAGGCTGGCCGAATACAGCCGCGATTGTCTCGATCAATTACGGCAGCAAACAGGCATTCACTATGAAGGCAGGCAGCAAGGCACCCTGCAAGTGTTTCGCACCCAAGAGCAAATGGATAATGCCCTGCGCGATATTGAAGTACTGCGCTACGCCCACGTGCCTTTTGAGCTGCTACCCAGAGACCTGCTGGCTAAAGCAGAGCCAGCGCTGGAAAGAGTCAAAACCCAACTGACAGGAGGCCTCTGGCTGCCACATGATCAAACCGGGGATTGCCAGCTGTTTACCAGCCGCTTGGCGCAGATGGCAGCCCAACGCGGCGTCAGGTTTCTCTATCAGCACCACATCAAACAACTGGTAGTAGAGCAAGGGCGCTTAAGCCATTTGCTTGTGAATAGTGAGCAAGTGCCAAGTCATCACATACAAGCTGATCACGTGCAGGCTGAGCGCATGCAGGCAGATGCCTATGTCATGGCACTGGCCAGCTATTCAAGGCAAATGCTGCAAGGCGTGATTGATCTGCCTGTATACCCGGTCAAGGGATATTCCCTTACCCTGCCGCTGCAAGATGCCAACCTGGCACCGCAATCAACCATACTTGATGAAACCTACAAAACCGCAGTCACGCGCTTTGATCAACGCATCAGAGTAGGCGGCATGGCAGAGCTGGTGGGGTTTAACCTCAGCTTAAGCCGCAGGCGCGAAGCCACCCTTAAAATGATTGTGGAAAACCTCTTCCCCGGTGCTGCCGACCTAAGCCATGCGCAAGCCTGGAGCGGCTTGCGGCCCATGACCCCTGATGGCACGCCCATAGTAGGGCACACCCAGTTCAACAACCTATACCTCAACACCGGGCACGGCACCCTGGGCTGGACCATGGCCTGCGGCTCAGGCCGCTTGCTTGCCGATCTGCTCAGTGCCCGCCAGCCAGATATCGCCTATCAAGACCTGGCGCTCAGCCGCTACCACATACCCTGAAACCTCCTGCCTGGCAGCATGAGATTGGCAATGCAGTGGTGCTAACAGTCACAATGCCAATGATGCTGCTGCGTCAGCATAAGCACGCCAAAAGATGCAAGCCAGGCCTCAGCAAGCCCAAAAAACTGTCAGCCTGCCCAAAAACCCATCCCAGCCCCCAAGCCTAAGTTAAAAAAACAGCCTGATGACCACGCGCCCATATGCAAGGCAGGGCGGCATGCAGGGCAAATAAATGTACGTTTTTATCTCATAACAAGTCACCATTATAAGCAAATTAAAAGCAAATATATTTGTCAATAAGGCCCAATAAAAAGTAAAATCCTCCCAGTAATCCTCTGGTGACAAACCTCTAAAGCCCGCCAGCACGCCCTCACAAGCTGGCGGGTTTGTTTATGTATCACCACTGCACACGCAATTGAAATGGGCCTTGCAACCTTGGGCCAAACTACTGGGAGCCTCACATGAAACGCCTAAGCATCGCCCGCAAGTTTTATCCTCGCCTGCGCTACATCCGCATCAACATCTCCAAATTGCTGGCAGCACTGCTGCAAGTGGGCATGCTGCAAAGCAGCCTGGTGCAGAGCACGGGCCTGCCGATAGTGATGGCGGGGCTGGTCGGTGTGGCAGGCACGGCGCATGCAGAGGTGATATCCGGGCTAAGTGTCGGGATGGGGGGGAGCTACACAGTTAACTGGATGGACACAGCATCCAATAATTAATGGTGGCAGGGCATTTGATACAGTTGTTTTCAGTTCTGGTGTGCAAAATATCAGTAGCGGCGGTAGTGCCGTCCGCTCCCTCATCTCCAGCGGTGGTCAGGTTCATATCTTTAATGGCGGCATAGAAGAAGATGCGCGCTACGTTGGCGGTGAGCAATACCTGCACAGCGGTGCCACTGTAAGCAACACCATCTACCGTGGCCGTAAATTCAGCCTGCAAACCAATAGCACAGGCGGCATAGACCTGGTGACAGGCGACATCAGCGCCAGTAATGACGGCTTTGCCAAACTCAACGCCCTGCTGGGTGGCGGCCAGGCCCAAGCCTCGCTTAACCAAAGCCAAAGCAGCCTTAACCTCATTCGTGAGCGCATGGAACGCATGCAAGGCAGCGCCTACTACGGCACCGATGACAACAACCAAGTATGGTTCAGCCCCAGCCCTTACGCCCATATAGGCCGTAATAGCGGCCAAGGTAGCGTCAGAGACTCTGCCTATGAACAAAAAGGCGGTGGTATCGCCTTTGGTATAGACAAAGCCATCACCACAGAACGCAGAATAGGGGCTGCCGTCATCATCAACAACAGCCAGATAGACGGCAAAGACCATAACCTCAAGAGCAGCATCAACAACACAGGCCTAGACCTTGCCGTCTATGGTCACCAGAGCCTGCAGGATGACCTGACCTTAAGCGTCATTGCCAAGACCGGATACACCCGCGCCAAAGCTAGCCGCATAGACGACACCGAACTGCCGATGCGGGCGAAATCCAGCCAGGACATCTGGCACCTCAACCTGGCGGCAGAACTCGTCAAAAGCATAGTACGAGACCAACTCACCCTCAGCCCCGTACTGGGACTTGAATATGGCAGCGCCTGGGTCAGTGGCTACCAAGAAAGCGGGGCAGGCTACTACAGCCTCAACACCGAGCGGCAACAAGCACAAAGCCTCATTGCCAGCGTAGGTAGCCGCGTGCGGTATCAGCTGACTGACCAAGCCCAGCTACTGGGCTACGCCAGCGTAGGCTATGACGCTTGGCGAGAGCTAGCCACCTGCGGGCTAGCACCGAAGACCATAGATTCAGCGTCAGCAGTGCAGACCCTGGCAACATCGTCACCCGCTTGGGGCTGGCGTATGAATGGCGGGCTAAGGCGGGGAACTACCTGAGGGCTAACTATGATTACCAGGGTAGAGACAAAGGCTATCGTGACAACATGCTGAGGTTGGATTGGATAGTCGTGTGGTAAGCGGAGTTAGGGCTGTGGCCCTTTAACCTAGAAACTTCAAACCCAAGGAACTTCAACCTCCCAAGCCCCGCTGATGCGGGGTTTGGTGTTTATAGACTGAAGACATGGGTAACAGATTTTTTCCATCCATTGTCACGGAAGATTAGTGGCCTTGACCATTACTGCCGTTAGCGAGAGTTCTTGTTTCGCCTTGATGGCGAGTCACTCTCTTTTGCTTCGCCAAAAGAGAGTAACCAGAGAAAAAGGCGACCCGGATATCCCCGCCCCGGCTTACAGCCGGGTAACCTGCGTTGCTCGGCTTTCTCGGGGTCACGCTCAAACTCGCTGCGCTCAGACAGTCGCGCGCCCTGATCCGATAAAGCCTGCGCTACTCGGCGGGTCTAAACGGGAGGGAAAGTCAAAGACTCCGGATCAAGTGGCGATAATGATTAATAAGTGAATGTGGTTTGATCAACAACTGTGCAATGTGGCCGAGATATTCGTGGTTTCAATTTCCATTCCTGCTACTTAACCCCAGGCTTTTGAAGTTGTTCCCGTTGAGTGCGCCGA
>NZ_BAMT01000020.1 GCF_000617925.1 Methylobacillus glycogenes JCM 2850 | reverse complement strand
CACAGTTTCAATAATGGCCTATCGCAGTAGAGTATGAAAAGCGTTATTTCGAGGGGCTGGCGACTGTCTAGGATAGTAGGGGCGATTCAATTTCTTGGGTTGGTAGCAAGCATTTTTGTGCCGGAGTTGATGAGATTCATCAGCTCCATAAGACTGTTCATGTTGGACCTTAACTAAAGCAAGCTACCATTTTGTAAGCTTGAAGAGATAAAAAAAAGCGCCTGACGCCGGGGGATGGTATGAGGACGCTATGAGGGGTTGAGTACAATCGGTGTCATGCCTATACACCGACCAACCCATCATAGCCCTATTTTTTGGAATAGATGTAGTCCGAATGGGCCTGAAACACAGCAGTTACTCGCGAGTTTTGGACTTGTCCTAAAAAATTTCAGGTCGCATAACCCCGAGGTGTTGAATTCCAAACCAAATTATCTATAAGACAAGAACATACTAATCCTCATTACCGACTCAAAGGGAATCCCCATGAAATTGGGAAAATTTAATAGGATTGGAAAGCCATACATGTCCCTGATAGCAGGCATAACGCAATGCTTTGTCCATCGTCTTGAATTTTTCATCAAAATTGAAATAAAGAATTTTGGATTGATTATTGATAAAACTGCTTACTGATAGAGAGGAAGAGAAATTTCCACTGTGATGCGTTTGGAAAGATGGCGTAATTGTAAAGTGCCCAATCGTGAACGGGCGAGGGGATATGGTATTCAAAAAAATAGACTCCTAAAACGCTACCAATAACTGGTAACGCGGCTAGGAATGAAATCCTAAGCGTGAGGTTTTGCTTGCCCAGAGGGGGGTGAGGAGGAATGCTAAGATGAGTGGTCGTCTAAACGCCAGAAAGCTCGGATGCTTCAAACTCCGATGCTGCAAAAATAGTAAGCAGATTTAAACAGCGCTTACACCATACGCTTTAGCGAACCATAAGTCCAATTTAAGTAACTTCCAGCAGAAATTCATAATTTTATCAATTACATAGGTTGTTGCATGAAATTGGCATAAACTAAATGGTCAGCTTGCATCTATCTAGCATATCTTTCATATGCTTCAGGTGCTTAGCCATAATTTCAGCTAGTAATAGCTAGAAGGTCTTATGCCTCATGTACTCCGCTTTCTAAAAAATAAGCGTTGTAAAACGTCTCCTTGGAATGATGAGGTACCGATTAGACAAGAGCTGTTTGGCATTGAGCGGCTTGAACAGCATGCTGAAAGCTTAGCTCTAGCACAGCAGACCACCGCAACCCCCCCCTCCGTTTCATCCCTACATAAACGCTTAAACAACAATGCTGAAGTCCTGTTAAAGACTTACTACATCATTGCTGCTGAATTAGAAGATGGTCACAGTGTTGCTCACTCAGCAGAATGGTTGTTGGACAACTACCACATAGTTGAAACTCAAATCCGTGAAATTCGGGATGATTTACCTCCGGGCTATTACCGTCAATTACCCAAACTTGCGGATGGCCCATTTGTCGGGTATCCCCGAGTACTAGGATTGGCCTGGGCATTTGTCGCACATACTGACAGCCATTTTGATCCAGATAACCTGCGCCGCTTTATTCAAGCCTACCAACGTATTCAAGCCCTTACCATTGGCGAGTTATGGGCTGTAGCAATTACCTTACGCATAGTACTTATCGAAAACCTGCGAAGACTGGCTGAACAGATTGAAGCTGGGCGCAGCTCGCGCGCAGAAGCAGAAGAGTTCGCCAAAACTTTGCTGCAAACAGATAGGTCTCGGTTGGACTTGGAAAAAGATCTGGCATCTCGTGCATCTCAACCTGTCTCCGACACTTTCATTGCCCACCTTTCCAAGCGCTTACGGATCAAGATCCACGCACTATGCCGGCCATGGCCTGGCTGGAGGAGCTGGCCAGAAAACAGGAAATATCCGTCAATGACTTGGTGCAGCGAGCCCAGCAATCGGAAGGTGCATCCAATGTCAGCGTAAGGAATGTGATCACCAGCATGCGGCTGATCTCTGATATTGATTGGGCCGCATTGTTTGAGAGTGTCAGTCTTGTGGATGCACGCTTGGGCCAAAGCAGCAGTTTTACGCTCATGGATTTCCCCACCCGTAATTCATATAGAAGTGCAATTGAGCAATTAGCTCGCGGCTCTACATTTTCCGAGCTCGAGATCGCTGAAATCACGCTTGAATTATGTGAGCAGGCAACTCAGAGGTTAGCTGCAGAAGAAAATATGCGTGTTACCGACCCTGGGTATTATTTAATTGCCGAAGGCAGGGAAAAGCTAGAAAGACGTATCCGTTTCCGGGCTTCACCCAGACTATTGCTGAGTCGCATAAACCTTCGCTTTGGCATAGCGGGCTATATCACCGCGATTACTTTTGTGTCTATCTCGTTGTTGCTCATGGCATTACATGGGCTCCATTGGCTCGATCAATCGCTGGGATTAATCCTAGCCATAATGGTGATTGCTTTTATCCCAGCGACTGAGGCTGCCACTAGTATTGTCAATCGGCTAATAGTGTGGAATGTCTCGGCCCAATCTTTGCCAGCCATGGAGCTGAAGTCCGGCATACCACCTTCATTGCGCACATTGGTTGCCGTACCTATCCTACTAAGCGATGAAGCCGAATTAATCAAGCATATAGAACGCCTAGAAGTCCATTATCTGTCCGGCTTAGGCGGAGATATTTACTTTGCCTTGTTAGCTGACGGAATCGACGCAGATCAAGAGGTTTTGCCCACGGATGCACCTTTGTTGTGGCGGGCAAAAATACTGATTAACGATCTGAATCGGAAGTATGAAAAAGAGGTGGAAAGCGACCTCAACTCACCGCGTTTTTTGTTCCTGAGCCGCCGCAGAATCTTCAATGAAAGCGAAGGCAAGTGGATAGGTTGGGAACGCAAGCGCGGTAAGCTGCATGAATTGAACCGCCTGTTGCGGGGTGCGACTACTACAACTTTTGAAACCGGAGATATCGCCCTCTACCCAATTCCTAGCAGCGTGCGCTATGTCATTACATTGGATGCTGACACTAGGCTGCCCCGGGACACGCTTGAAAAGCTGGTTGGGAAAATGAGCCATCCACTCAACAAGGCCATCTTTAGCGATGTGGAGCAGAGGGTAATCAGTGGTTATGCCATTCTGCAACCTAAAGTCACTCCTACTCTTCCGCTAGATCACGAAGGCTCTTTTTATCAACGAATCTTCTCTGCTCCTGGAGGCATTGATCCCTATGCCGCAGCGAGTTCCGACGTATATCAGGACATGTTTGGGGAAGGCTCATACACCGGCAAAGGTATTTACGATATTGATGCGTTTGAAGCGTCATTGACGGGACGTGTTCGAGAAAACTCCATGCTTAGCCATGACTTGTTCGAAGGTATCTTTGCCCGAGCAGGACTGGCTTCAGATATTGATGTTGTTGAAGAGTCGCCAAGTCGATACGACGTTGCCTTAAAACGCCAGCATCGCTGGACTAGGGGTGACTGGCAATTGCTGCCATGGATACTGAGTTTCGCTTCTACTAACAAGATACCCGCCGTTGGGCGCTGGAAAATGCTGGATAACCTCCGACGCTCGCTGGTCGGCCCCAACTACTTGCTGCTCTTGGTTTTATGTTGGTGGCTACCGCTTACCATGGCCATCCCGGCCACTGCCATGGTTTTGCTGCTTTATGCAGTACCCAGCTTACTGCCTATCGTCCTGTCGTTATTGCCACGTCGCCGGGATATCCATCTCAGCAACCATTTGCGTAATTTGCTGAAAGACTTGCTACAAGCCAGCGCTTATCTTGTCTTATCGCTAGCCTTGCTTGCAGATCAGGCCTGGAGAATGGGGGATGCCATCGCACGTACCTTGATACGGCTGGTAATCACCCGCAAACATTTACTGCAATGGACGACCGCCGCCCAGTCAAAAAGTAATCCGCGCTTAAGCATTGATGGCTTTTATTATGAAATGACAGGGAGCACGGCAGGTGTCCTCCTCATGAGTGCTTTTACCTTAAGCATTGTCCCAGCATCCTGGCCACTTGTACTGCCATTGGCTGGATTATGGGTCATAGCACCATGGCTGGCCTATCTCGTCAGTTATCCCCCTTCCTCAGATAATAATGAGGACATCCCGCAAGCAACCGTGGTGGCATTAAGGTTGACTGCACGGCGCACCTGGCGCTTCTTTGAGCGATTTGTCACCCCGCAGGACAATATGTTGCCCCCTGATAATTTTCAGGAGCAACCTGCCCCCACGATTGCGCACCGAACCTCGCCTACGAATATTGGGCTTTACCTGCTCTCAACGGTAGCTGCAAAGGATTTTGGCTGGTTAGGAACTGCGGACGCGATCACGCGCCTGGAGGCTACACTGGCAGTCATGCAGCAACTGTCAAAGCATCGTGGGCATTTGTTTAATTGGTATGGCACGCAGGATCTCAGAGTCCTGGATCCGCCCTATATATCTTCTGTCGATAGCGGCAACCTGGCTGGTCACTTGATTGCACTGGCCAATGCATGCGAAGCGTGGATAAGTAAAGACACATCCAATACCAAAGTGGGCCTGCTGGATCATTGGCAATTGGCACGAGATGCTCTTGCCATCTCGGCTATCGCTTACGATGAAACCGGCATGCTCCTGTTGTCTCGACTTGAAGAAATCTCCATCCTGTTAGAGGACAGCCAACTTCAAAGTCTATTGCCTCCATTGAAGCGGATGACAGACAAGCTAGTAATTACTACCCGCAAGGTAATACCTGTCAGTGATGATTACAACCCTCCTGAACTCGTCTTTTGGGTTGAGGCATTGGCTTTAGCCGTGGCATCACACAACCATGACCAATTGGTGTATCAACAATCCCCCGAAGCCATGCATAGCAGACTACAAGCCATTGCTGCTTGTGCACGTAAAATGGCCATAGACATGGATTTTGCTTTTCTGGTCGAGCCTGAGCGCAAGCTGTTATCCATAGGCTATAGCCTGGTGGATAACAGCTTGGATCAAAGTTGTTATGATTTACTGGCTTCAGAGGCAAGGCTGGCCAGCCTATTCACCATTGCAAAGGGAGATGTATCCACAAAACATTGGTTTCGTCTTGGCCGCACTGCAACACCACTTGGTAATGCTTCAGCACTAATCTCCTGGTCAGGCTCAATGTTTGAATATCTCATGCCTTCTTTGGTCATGCGTGCACCAGTGGGGAGTTTACTGGAGCAGACAAGTAAGCTGATTGTTACGAGGCAGCAAGAGTATGGCTTCTCACTAGGTATTCCCTGGGGAGTTTCTGAATCCGCTTATAACGCTAGAGACATTGAGTTCACTTATCAATACTCAAACTTTGGGGTACCAGGCTTAGGCCTGAAGCGAGGCTTGTCTGAAAACCTTGTCATCGCACCCTATGCAACTGGCCTCGCCACCATGGTAGATCCTAAAGGGTCTCATGAAAACTTTTTGCATCTCACGCGCTTAGGTGCTGCTGGGCGCTACGGTTTTTATGAGGCACTCGATTTCACTAAATCCAGGTTACGTGAGGATCAAGAGTTTGCCATCGTGCGTAACTATATGGCGCACCACCAAGGCATGACCATAGTGGCCATTGCCAATAGCCTGCATCAGGGTGAAATGCGCAATCGCTTTCACTGTGAACCTATGATACAGGGCTGCGAACTCTTGCTGCAGGAAAGAATGCCTAGAGATATTGCCATTTCCCGGCCTCGTGCTGAGGAGGTTAGCGCTGCAGCGACGGAAGCAAGAAGAGACACTCCAACTGCTCGCAGCTTAAATGCAGGCTATTCAGAGTACCCAGTTACTCACTTACTTTCTAATGGCAATTACTCGGTTATGTTGACGGGTACAGGAGCGGGTTACAGCCGTTGGCGAGATATTGCAGTAACCCGTTGGACTGAGGATACGACGCGTGAAAAGGATGGGTATTTCATATTCATAAAAGACATAGCTAGCGGAGATATATGGACATCGGCTGGGCAAGAAATCCGCACCCGTACACCCCCACGTTTGGAGACTAACAACATTGTTTTTAGTGAGGATCATGCTGAATTTATCCAAAACGGGAAGCACCTCATCTCACATATGGATGTGGTCGTGTCCGGGGAGGATGATGCGGAAGTGCGACGTGTTTCTGTCACCAACAATAGCCGCCGTCCGTATGAGTTGGAGTTCACCTCGTATCTTGAACTTGTGTTAACGACGACGGCGACCGATAGAGCGCACCCGGCATTTGCAAAGTTGTTTGTAGTCACCGAATATCTGGCCGAGTTTGGTGCACTGCTTGCTACTCGCCGCTTACGTTCACCGGGAGAACCCCAGGTCTGGGCTGCGCATTTCGCTGTCATTGAAGGAGAAATGACTGCCCAGGCTCAATACGAGTCCGATAGGGCCTGCTTTATTGGCCGTGACAAAACAGTAGAATCCGCAGCGGTAATTGTCGGTGGAGAAAACCTCTCCAATACAGTAGGTACTATCTTAGATCCTATCTTTTCTATTCGTAACCGCTTGACGTTGGCACCTGGCAAAGTGGCCCGATTGGCGTACTGGACTGTGTTGGCTTCCTCACGAGAAGCTCTGCTGGGTATTATTGACAAACACCATGATCGCAGTGCCTTTGAACGGGCGCGTACGCTCGCGTGGACACAAGCGCAGGTTCAATTACGAGATATAGATGTCTCTCCAGAGGAAGCGGCAAATTTCCAAAAACTCGCAACCCCTATTCTGTACGCAGATCAACGCTTCAGATCACATTCTGAGGCGATTAAACGCGGTTTAGGGCCTCAGTCTGGATTGTGGTCACAATCGATTTCCGGCGATCTACCTATCGTCCTTTTGCGTATTGATGATATTGAAGATATAGCGCAGGTACATGAATTGTTACGCGCTCATCAATACTGGCGCATGAAACAACTATTTGTCGATCTTGTGATTATCAACGAGCGAGCCTCTTCATATATTCAAGATTTGCAGATTGCGATAGAGACCGCAGTTCGTACCTGCCAAGCACGGCGTAGGTCAGGTGAGGAATTGGCCAAAGGACTGGTGTTTACACTGCGCGCCGATTTAATGGGGGCAGAATGCAGAGCATTGCTGAATGCAGTGGCACGAGTTGTCTTCCTGGCAAGGCATGGATCGATTGCCGAGCAAGTGGCTGAGATATTGTTACCTGTGGAAGAACTGCCCCGTAAGCGATTTGAGCTCGGAGTGAAGAAAGCGTCGGCCACGCCTGCCAACATGGACAACCTAGAGTTTTTTAATGGACTAGGCGGGTTTGCCAAGGATGGTAAAGAGTATGTGACCATTCTGAGTGCCGATGTCACCACGCCCGCTCCCTGGATCAATGTTATTGCGAATGCCAATTTTGGTTTTCAGGTATCAGCCTCAGGCAGTGGGTATACCTGGGCAGATAATAGTCGAGAAAACCAGCTGACATCCTGGTCGAATGACGCAGTTATGGATCCCAGTAGTGAAGTGCTCTACATACGCGATGACATCACTGGCGAGCTATCCAGCCCTACAAGCCATCCTATCCGCGACGATGGTAACTATATTGCAAGGCATGGCTTTGGCTACAGTCAGTTTGAGCATCATGCGAATGAGCTTGAATTGACATTGCTTCAATATGTTGCAGTGGATGATCCCATTAAGATCTCGCGCCTTGTCATTCGCAACACGTCCGGACGTCCACGTCATTTATCGGTGATTGCTTATACCGAGTGGACATTAGGCACATCTCGCAGTGCATCTGCTCCATTTATCCAGACAGAGCTTGATGAACTTACCGGGGCCATACTGGCAAGAAATCCCTGGAGCCTCTCCTACAGCAATCGGGTTGCATTCGCAGATCTTGGAGGTAAGCAAACCCAGTGGACTGCTGATCGTAAGGAGTTTATTGGGCGCTCTGGCGGATTGCATTTGCCAGAAGCGTTGGTAAGGGGTAGCTCCCTCTCAGGTAACTTCGGTGCGGGCATTGATCCTTGTGCCGCATTACAGCATACCTTGATCCTTGCGGAAGGAGAGTCCGTAGAAATAGTGTCCTTTATTGGGCAATGTCATTCTGCAGAGGACTGCAGAGAATTGATAGCACGCTATCGCGGCATAGATCTGGGTAGCGTATTCCAGGAGGTTTGCAACTATTGGCAAAAATTGCTGGAAGTGATCCAGGTGAAAACACCAGATCGCGCGATGGACATTATGCTGAACGGATGGCTGCTCTACCAAACGATGGCATGTCGCGTACTGGCAAGATCTGCGTTTTATCAAGCTAGCGGGGCGTATGGCTTTAGAGATCAATTACAGGACTGTATGGCATTGGTGGTATCCGCGCCAGAAACTTGCCGCACACATTTGTTACGCGCTGCTGGGCGGCAGTTTGTAGAAGGGGATATGCAGCATTGGTGGCAGCCACAATCCGGAATGGGTGTACGTACCAGAATCTCTGATGATTCAGTCTGGCTTGCCTATGCGACCTCTCACTATATTACTTGCACTGGCGACCTCACTATCTTAGACGAGGACATTGCATTTCTGGAAGGGCCTAGCTTGCAAGGAGGAGAGCATGACAGCTTTTTCCAACCCATGGTCGCGGAGGAACGTGCATCGTTGTATGAGCACTGCGCACGCGGAATTGATCGCTGCGCAAGCCTAACAGGTATCCATGGATTGCCATTGATAGGCACAGGTGATTGGAACGATGGCATGAATCGGGTGGGTGAGGCAGGTCGCGGGGAAAGTGTATGGTTAGCATGGTTACTGATCCGCACAATCAACTTGTTTGCTCCTATTGCATTAGCTCGCAAAACTACAGCACAACAAAAGCGTGCCAAGCATTGGCAAACGCATGCTGAATCAGTACGCAAAGCAGTCGAGTCCAGCGGCTGGGATGGACTCTGGTACCGTCGCGCTACTTTTGATGATGGATCCTGGCTAGGCTCCAATGAAAATACGGAATGTCGCATAGATTCGATAGCCCAGTCATGGGCGGTGATATCCGGTGCCGCTGAGCCCATGCGTGCAGCCGTCGCCATGCAATCATTGGAACAGTATTTGATTAACAAAAGTGAAGGCATCGCATTGCTATTTAGCCCGCCTTTTGACAAAACCCATTATGACCCGGGCTATATCAAAGGCTACCCTCCTGGCTTGCGAGAAAATGGTGGGCAATATAGTCATGCTGCTATGTGGTCTATATTGGCATATGTCAAGCTCGGGGAAGGTACTAAAGCCGCTGAATTATTTGCTCTACTTAATCCTATCAACCATACACAGACTTTGAAAGATATCCATCGTTACAAGGTTGAGCCTACGTACTTGCCGCTGACGTATATTCAGTCTTCCCTCATATTGGGAGAGGTGGCTGGACTTGGTATACAGGCTCTGCAGGATGGATGTACAGGGCAGGCATCGAAGGCATATTGGGTATACGGCTTGCCAACAAGAAGTTACTGATCAAACCCTGTATCCCAGCCAACTGGAACAAGGTCGAGGCTAAGATGAAACTGCAGGAGACTCAATTGAATATCTATATCGAAAACTCGCCAGACATCGGGTCATGCTTATCTGAGGCCAGATTAGATGGTAATAGTCTCCCTTTAATTGATGGGGAGGTTCAGGTTGAGCTCAATGGTGGAAATAAAAATCTCTACCTCATCTACTATCAATCGCCAGGAAGCCCTGAATAGAGGCCATACAGCGTGTTGATGAATTTCAACCAAGCGTATCTATTTAATATTTAAGCGAAATCCACATGAAATCTTAAAATGCTGTATGCTGAGTTCAGCGGCCTGAGTCTGCACCCATCCCCCGTTACTTCCTCCCTGGCATGAGTCTCTCTTTTCTCGCGCATGATGATATTTTCTGTCATGAAACTATAAAAGGAGATCTTATGAAACACCCAATCAACATCACTGGCAATAAAGCGCCTGGGATTTTCTCCAAGTCTGAAGCTATCAAAGCGGGGTTAGAAGGGGAAACAAGCCATGATCTCGCTAAGAAGGCATTGCAGAAAAAAATGCATCTATTGATGTTCGAGAATAAAAACCCCTCACGCCCAAAATTACCAATCAACTCTTCAAATGTTTACACCAATTTAGATAATGAAGACTCAGAGCATAAGTGAGGCTCTGATTAATACTACTCATTCACCCGCTAGTTGCGGGTGTTATTTAAGAATACGGAGTTTTGTATCATTAAGTCTATTCCCATGGTTTAAGGAAGAATAGATTGGTTGTAACGGTTTGTTGATGTAATGAAAAATTAAATCTCTGAGATATCATAACCATAATTTCGATATTTTTATGAAATATCATAGGTAAAGTGGTTTCAATTAAATCTATTGAGGTGATTCATTTTGCCATTTAATAGGCTGCCAACAAAAGTGAAGGGAATATGGATTGGCAGCATAATTTCTGCAGTTATATTCGTAATTATTGTAGGCAGAGATATCACTTATTATATGAGTGAAATACCACCAAATTTTGAATTTATTGATATACCTAGCGATCCTAGTGCATTGTATTATGCGAAGCGTGAAAGAAGAGGTTTCATTCTAAATCCAACATTTCATGACAACGGTGCGAAAAGGATCCTAGGAGTACGCGGCATCAGCAATAATGAAATTTCAGGCATTTCTCACTTGCAAATGACAGCTAGGGGGAGAAGCTTCTTAAATATAAGCTTGGGAGGATCTAAAACATGAATAGCTTAATTGAGTTGCTACAATTGATTCGGACAGGACATGAGACCTTGATCACCGAGGATGGCACTGAGGGACTAAAAAATTTTCAAATCCGAGTTTTAACGATCAAAGAAGCATTCGCTAGAAAATATATTGAAGAGCCTGAATATCAGCTGAATAGAAAATATGGCATGCTGCAAATTTTCGATAAAGTTAGTAATTTGAGGCTGACAATTCTTGGTAATAGCTACTTAGATAAGTAAATATATCAGCTCGGAGAATTCCAAGTATGGTTAATCAATATTTAGTATTGGTTCTTGACGAACACATAGAGATTAATGCCTTGTATAAACTGAGTGCAGTACCTGAACCTAGCACTTATGCACCTCTTGCTCTGGGGTTGGGCCTAGTTACTTTGCCTGCTCGCCGCTAATCTACTTAATCAAAAAAAAGGGCCATTGCTGAGGCTCTTTTGTTTTATGTCTAGGCATAAGAGCTACCAAAAGCAACTGAGAGCCCAGTTCCGAGGTTGCGCAAAGTTTTGTGTAAACGGCTTTTACTTACACAGGGTTAATTCTATCTTCAAATTGGATAGTAAATCGATTTAGAGCAGCCTTCCAATCACGAATAGGTAATGTCCATCGTTGGCTGATGTTGCGTAATGCTAAATAGAATAACTTAAGCAATGACTCATCTGTGGGGAATGATCCTCGGTTTTTAGTGATCCTCCTGAGGGACATATTGACGGACTCAATTGCGTTAGTCGTATAAATTACCCTGCGAATTTCTGGAGGGTATTCAAAGAAAGGAATGATTCGATACCAATTTCGACGCCATATCTGCGATATGGGTGGATGTGTTTTATCCCATTTATCTTCGAACTCGGCTAGTCTCAGCTCTGCATCCTCTGCGGTTACAGATTGATAGATTCGTTTTAAATCGGTAGCAACTTGATCTCGTAATTTCCAGCTTACATAGTTCATGCTGTATCGCACCAAATGGACGATGCATAGCTGTACAGTTGTCTTGGGGAATACCGCTTCTATGGCTTCTGGAAATCCTTTTAGTCCATCAACACAAGCAATAAATATATCCTGTACTCCGCGATTTTTGAGTTCTGTCACCACTTGCAGCCAGAACTTAGCGCCTTCAGTTTGTGCGATCCAAAGCCCTAAGACTTCCTTTTCACCTTCCATATTAATTCCAATAGCAAGATAGACAGCTTTAGGCCGGACTGTGCCTGAATCCCTAATTTTGACATGGATGCAATCCATGTAGACGATGGGGTAAATTGGATCCAATGGGCGCACCTGCCAGGTTTTCACCTCATCATTGACAGCATCAGTGACTGATGAGATGAAGGAGGGCGAAACCTCGGTACCATACATTTCTTCCAGATGACTTTGGATCTCCCGCAACGTCATGCCTCGCGCGTAGAGCGAGATAATTTTCTCATCGAACCCAGACCATCGAGTTTGATGCTTTTGAACGAGCAAAGGCTCGAATGTCGCGTCCCGATCACGTGGAACCTCAATCGGTATCTCTCCAAATTCCCCTTTTATTGTTTTCCTGGTTTTTCCATTCCGAGTATTGCCAGTAGAGTTCGTAACGCGTGCGTTGCGAGTATGGCCAAGGTGATCTGACATCTCGGCCTCCAACACGCGCTCCACTAATGCCTTGGTTAATTGCTTCAATAAACCACCTTCGCCAATCAGGTCTTCAGGTCTTTGGTATCCGGTTAATAAACTGTCTAGTACATCCTTTGGAATGGCTGATTTTACTGCGGTCATTATTACTCCTAACAAATTGGCGGCAGTTTCCTGCCAAATGACCGTTTACACAAAATTTCTTACACCACCGATAGCAGATAGCCCTACCTGACGCAGAAAGAGATCCGATGCTCATACTTATTGAAGCTGCTAAGTCTCAGCTACATACTTCAGATGCTTTGAACCGATTTCTTAAGTGGAAAAATGCAGAAGAGCGTTTAAATTTAGGGGGTGATTAATTCATATTAAAAACATATATTTAGCTAAATCTCGAGTTGGGTTGCAAAAAAGCTGCTCAATCTCGTTTTGAGTTGCAAACTTTAAGCAAATGATTTTGCTGGATTATTTTTAAGTATCTGATTTTAATGAGATGGAAGTCTCGAGTTAAATTGCAAACGACATTTTTGTCGTTTGCAATTTAATTCGAGATTTTTGCAATCAAAAGCTAGATTTGGTGTGAGGCCTTAAATTACAGATGCTTCCTGCTTTGGGGCGGTTGCGCTTAGGTTAGGAGTAGGCGACCTGTTACTGCTAACCATTAATTCAGGTGCCAAAACGGTTAGCTTAATAGCCATATTCACATATTCGTGTGAAAGGTCGAATATGAATGAATCCATGGAGCCAGGCACTGCCTCCCCTTCTAAGGTGAAATGACTTATGCGCGAATCAGGGCTACACCAATCACCAAAAATCCCACTCCAATGATCTTGGTTAATCCGATCGGATTCGTTTGGAGACCCAGCACTCCGAAATGATCAAACAAAAGGGCTCCAATCATTTGGCCAGCCACAATGAAGGTGATGGTTGTAGCCACGCCATGTTTGGGCACCATAAAGATGGCAGTTGCAATAAAAATTGCTCCGAACACACCACCTGTCCACGAGAGCCAGGCACCTCCTTTCGGTAGCGCCCAAATGATTTTATTGCCAGGCAATACCACTGTCATGACCAATGCAGTTGCAAGCCCAACAAAATAGCTAATTGCAGTAGCCATCCATGGTGAGCCTATCTGCGTTTGAAGATTTGAATTCAATACCTGTTGGAATGCTAGGCTCATCCCTGCGAGAACAAGCACTAAATAGGAAAAAATGTAGGAAGTGGTAGCCATGACAGTAATTCAAGTGATGTGTAAGAGCTATTGATAGTGGGCTTGCAAGAAGTTAACGAAGGACTTGAGCTTGGGAGAGGTCTGGCGACTCTTAGGATAAACCGCGTTAATCGGCATGCTGTCGGGTAGATAACTTGGCAGGATTTCAATCAGCTTCTTGGCTTTGATATCTTCTTCGACAAGGTTC
Organism: Methylobacillus glycogenes JCM 2850; assembly: GCF_000617925.1. Taxonomy (GTDB): domain Bacteria; phylum Pseudomonadota; class Gammaproteobacteria; order Burkholderiales; family Methylophilaceae; genus Methylobacillus; species Methylobacillus glycogenes. The sequence continues at coordinate 2,987 of NZ_BAMT01000020.1, read as the reverse complement.
CTTGGGATCAATAACAAGCCAATCCCATTCTTTGCGGCGATATGCAAAGCGGCGACATTGTTTGACTCCAGCCTGGTCATCGGCGATGAGCTAAGTTGAGACAGGAAGGCCCGCCAACCACTTTGATTTCTCCATAGGGTAAAACCTAGACATTTGTGCGAAGCCAAATCCTGTGGCTTTTCAGGTGTGCCGTTCGCGGCAAGATATTCGGGCGAAGCGCAAATGGTGAGACGGTAATCGCCTAACTGACGTGCGATCAGTGTGGAGTCTTCCAGTTTGCCAATGCGGATGGCGATGTCATACCCCTCTTCGATGATATCGACAAAGCGGTCATTCAAAATCAGCTCCACTGTAATATCCGGGTTTTCAGCCAGATATTTCGATACCAATCCCGCCAGTACATCGCCGAAAGCCACAGCGGCACTGATACGTAACCTCCCTTTGGGCTGAGCGCCTAATTCCTGCGCCTCGAGCTCTGCTACCGAAATATCCTCAAGAATGGACTTACATGAATCGTAGTAACGTTTTCCTGCATCCGTGAGTCTGCGCTGGCGCGTAGTGCGCACTATCAAGGTCGTACCTAAAGACTCTTCCAGCTCCTGAATCTGGGCAGTGACGCGCGGCGGGGAAAGTCCCAGAGACTCTCCTGCGGCAGCAAATGAGCCGGTGTCAACTGCGGCAACAAACAGTTGCATGGCTTTAAGTTTGTCCATAAGTATTATTCTCTTTTACAAAATAAACCATTCATATTTTTGGTATTTATTTCTATATATAGAATCATAGAAAATGCAGTCGTTCAATTACTTTTAGGACGAAATTGCGATGACTACATTGTTGAATCCACTCCAGGCAGGCGCTTTTCACTTGAAGAATCGTGTGGTGTTAGCTCCATTGACCCGTGTTCGTGCTGCCGAAGGTCGAGTACCAACGCCATTGATGGCTGAGTACTATGCGCAACGCGCAAGTGCAGGTCTCATCATTACTGAAGCCACTTCGATCAATGCGATGGGTGTTGGCTATCCTGATACCCCAGGTATCTGGTCGCCAGAACAAATCGATGGCTGGAAGCTGGTCACGCAAGCCGTGCATGCCAAGGGTGCAGATTGTCTTGCAGCTCTGGCATGTCGGTCGTGTTTCCGACCCTGTTTACCTGGATGGAAAACAACCTGTTGCGCCAAGTGCTAGAAGGCTGCCTGGACGTGTCGCATGGTGCGTCCTGAGCGCGAATATGTCACTCCTCATGCCTTGACAACCGCTGAGGTGAAAGTCGTCATTGAAGACTACCGCTTGGCAAGCCTGGCTGCTAAAGAAGCTGGCTTTGATGGTGTGGAAGTTCATGGTGCCAATGGCTATCTGCCTCACCAGTTCCTGAGCCTGGAGTCCAATACGCGTGATGATGAATACGGTGGAAATCTGGAGAACCGTGCCCGCTTTATGTTGGAGGCTGTGGATGCCGCCATCTCCGTGTGGGGTGCTGACCGTGTGGGCCTGCATATTTCTCCGCAATACACCGATGGCGGCGTATTTGCTGGCCAGTCTCAGACTATGTCTACCTCATGCATCAAGTCGCTGCCCGCAATATCGCTTTTGTTTGCAGTCGTGAGCCGCGGGAATCAGATGCCTGGATGAGCCCCAAGCTCAAGCAGGCCTTTGGTGGTGTCTTTATTGCAAACCAGGAGTTCACTCCTGAAAGCGGTGCGGCTGTTGTCGCCGCTGGCGAAGTTGATGCCATTGCCTTCGGTAGAACTTACATCGCAAACCCAGATTTACCTGAGCGTATTGCTCAAAACGCGGAGCTCAATGAGCCGGACGCTAGCACTTTCTATGGCAAAGGCCCCAAGGGCTATACCGACTACCCCACACTTGCTTATTGAGTTGCATCGGCCTGGAAAAGGCCTTTGCAGCCCAACTTTTTATCGAAGTTAATCATAGGAGTTAGATAGCATGAAGATCATTAAGGCACTTCTTTTATCCGTAGTCGTTGCTGTACTTCCATTCGGTGTCTCAGCAGGTGAGGTCAATGCAGATCCTTCCAAATCTGTATTAATCGTCCTCAGCAATCATGACAAGCTGGGCGATACCGGTAGGCAAACGGGTTGGCACATGTCCGAAGCCACTCATATTTACTACCCCCTGGTTGAAGCTGGATACACCGTACACTTTGCCAGCCCAAAAGGCGGACTCGCTCCTGTAGACGAATCCAGTGTGAAGCTGGATGACCCTATCAATAAGAAATTCTTTGAAGACAAAGCGCTTTTCAATCAAACCAAACACACCTTGTCCTTGGAAAAGGTTAACCCTGCCGATTACAAAATCGTGCACTACGTCGGTGGCTGGGGTGCGATGTGGGATTTCCGTGGTAACAAGGATGTGAATAGAGTAGGTGCCGCCATTTATGAGTCTGGTGGCATCGTCTCGGCTATCTGCCATGGGCCTGCTGCATTGGTAGATCTCAAGCTCTCCAATGGTGAATATTTGGTCAAGGGTAAAAACATGGCCACTTTCACCGACTCCGAAGAGAAAGACATGGACACAGTGAAGACCATGCCATTCCTGTTGGAAACAGCATTGCGTGGACGTGGTGCCAAAGTGCATGTTGCCAAGAACTGGACAGCAAAATCCGTGATTGATGGTCGCTTGGTGACTGGTCAAAACCCACAATCCGGCCTCAGCGTTGCTCAAAACATTCTGAAAGTGGCCAAAGAGTTGAAGTAGGCCCACTCAATACCTTGTTCAACTAAGCAGTCATTTAGAAAAGGCCAACCAAAGGCATCCTTGTACAGGTCAACAGAGTTTCAAATCTCTGACCATGGCAGGATGCCTTTCATTTTCTTGTTCCATGGCCCTGTCCATTGATGGATTGCCATCTAGGGTTCTCATACGAATTGAAGCTGTGAAGGGTCAGCTACCTACTTCAGATGCTATGAAACGTTTCTTGAGTGGAAAATGCAGAAGAGCGTTTGTGTCCAAAGGGATAATTAACTCTC
>NZ_BAMT01000021.1 GCF_000617925.1 Methylobacillus glycogenes JCM 2850 | reverse complement strand
GTTATCAATCTGCGAGTAGTCTTTCGCTTCGCCACCAAACTTCTTGGTCAGTACGGTGGTGATCGCAGCTGTCAATGTGGTCTTACCATGGTCAACGTGGCCAATTGTACCTACGTTAACGTGCGGTTTCGTCCGCTCAAATTTACCTTTTGCCATTTCCGTTTCCTTTAATAATCTATATACAGCTTATTTTTTGTTGATGATGGCTTCAGCCACGTTTCTTGGGGCTTCTGCGTAGTGCTTGAATTCCATGCTGTAGCTTGCACGACCTTGAGACAAGGAACGTACAACAGTGGAGTAACCGAACATTTCAGCCAAAGGCACTTCAGCACGGATTACCTTGCCACCTGCATTGTCTTCCATACCCTGGATCATGCCGCGACGTGAGGACAAGTCACCCATCACATCACCCATGTAGTCTTCAGGAGTTTCCACTTCCACAGCCATCATAGGCTCAAGCAGAATTGGATCCGCCTTGCGCATACCATCCTTGAACGCGATCGAAGCAGCCATCTTGAAGGCGTTTTCGTTCGAGTCAACATCATGGTAGGAACCATCAAACAGGGTTACCTTAACGTCAACAACCGGGAAGCCAGCCAGGATACCTGCAGGAATAGTTTCCTTCAGACCCTTATCAACCGCAGGGATGAATTCGCGAGGAACGGTACCGCCCTTGATCGCATCAACGAATTCGTAGCCCTTACCAGCTTCGTTAGGCTCCATCTTGATCCACACGTGACCAAACTGACCCTTACCACCGGACTGCTTAACAAACTTACCTTCAACCTCAACAGCCTTCTTGATGGCTTCACGGTAAGCAACCTGAGGCGCACCAACATTGGCTTCAACGTTGAATTCACGACGCATACGGTCTACCAGAATTTCCAGGTGCAACTCACCCATACCCGAAATAATGGTTTGATTGGTTTCTTCATCAGTACGCACACGGAAGGAAGGATCTTCCTGAGCCAAACGGTTCAGCGCAATACCCATCTTTTCTTGGTCAGCCTTGGTCTTAGGCTCAACAGCCACGTGAATCACAGGCTCAGGGAATACCATGCGCTCCAGAATGATCACGTGATCAGGATCGCACAGGGTATCACCAGTGGTAGCTTCTTTCAGACCAACGGCAGCGGCGATGTCGCCAGCGCGCACTTCCTTGATTTCTTCACGTTGGTTAGCGTGCATCTGCAGGATACGGCCCAGACGTTCCTTCTTCTCCTTAACGGAGTTGTAGACAGTATCGCCAGAGTTAACCACACCAGAGTAAACGCGGAAGAAGATTAGCTGACCAACGAATGGATCGGTCATGATCTTGAAGGCCAATGCGGAGAATTTCTCAGCATCATCAGCCTTACGCTCAGCCTTTTCACCATTTTCCAGCTCACCAGTCACAGGTGGAATATCCACTGGAGATGGCAGGAAGTCGATCACAGCATCCAACATACGCTGCACACCCTTGTTCTTGAACGCGGTGCCACACAGCATAGGTTGAATTTCGTTAGCGATCGTGCGATCACGCAGACCCTTAACGATTTCTTCTTCAGACAGCTCGCCAGTTTCCAGATACTTGTTCATCAAGTCTTCGTTGGATTCAGCAGCGGCTTCGATCATGTTTTCGCGCCACTTGACGCATTCGTCAGCCAAGTCAGCAGGAATATCTGCGTAGTCAAACTTAGTACCTTGGCTAGCTTCATCCCAGATGATGGCTTTCATCTTCAACAGATCAACCACACCCTTGAATGTGTCTTCAGCACCAATAGGCACAACAACAGGCACAGGGTTAGCCTTCAGACGTGTCTTCAGCTGGTCATAAACCTTGAAGAAGTTAGCACCAGTACGGTCCATCTTGTTGATGAAGGCCAGACGTGGCACTTTGTACTTGTTAGCTTGACGCCATACAGTTTCGGATTGGGGCTGAACACCACCCACAGCACAGTAAACCATGCAAGCACCATCCAGAACACGCATGGAACGCTCAACTTCAATGGTGAAGTCTACGTGACCAGGGGTATCAATGATGTTGATACGGTGCTCAGGATAGTTACCGGCCATACCCTTCCAGAAGGCAGTGGTAGCCGCGGAAGTAATGGTAATGCCGCGCTCTTGCTCCTGCTCCATCCAGTCCATGGTGGCAGCACCATCGTGCACTTCGCCGATCTTGTGATTGACGCCGGTATAAAAGAGGATACGCTCAGTTGTCGTGGTCTTGCCAGCGTCAATGTGCGCACTGATACCGATGTTACGGTAGCGATTAATTGGGGTTTTACGAGCCACAGCGATTACCTTTTACTTGCTTGTCTAGTTAAATGGCTTAGAAACGGAAGTGCGAGAAGGCCTTGTTGGCTTCTGCCATGCGGTGAACTTCTTCACGCTTCTTCATGGCGGAACCACGACCTTCAGAGGCTTCAACCAGCTCAGCAGCCAAACGCAGGCCCATGGACTTTTCGCCACGCTTGCGCGCTGCATCACGCAGCCAGCGCATTGCCAGCGCATTGCGGCGAGCTGGACGAACCTCAACAGGCACCTGGTAGTTAGCACCGCCAACACGACGGCTCTTCACTTCAACAACAGGGCGCAGATTGCCAATTGCCAAGGTGAAAACTTCCAGCGCATCTTTGCCGCTCTTTGTGGTGATTTGGTCAAATGCGCCGTACAGGATACGCTCAGCAACCGACTTCTTACCACCGGTCATCAGCACATTAACGAACTTTGAAACTTCCTGACTACCGAACTTTGGATCAGGCAGGATGTTACGCTTGGGAACTTCTCTACGTCTTGGCATGGCTTTCTCGATTCCTTAACAATTGGCCGCTTAAGATTAAGCAGCCTTAGGGCGCTTAGCACCGTACTTGGAGCGGGACTGTTTGCGATCTTTAACGCCAGCAGTATCCAGACTACCGCGTACCATGTGGTAACGCACACCTGGCAAATCCTTAACACGACCACCGCGCAGCAGCACAACAGAGTGCTCCTGCAGGTTGTGGCCTTCACCGCCGATATAGCTGATCACTTCGTAACCGTTGGTCAGGCGCACTTTGGCAACCTTACGCAAAGCGGAGTTTGGCTTCTTTGGAGTAGTTGTGTAAACGCGAGTGCATACACCACGCTTTTGTGGGCAACTCTCGAGCGCTGGCACCTTGCTCTTGGATACTACTTTTTGGCGCGGCTTGCGCACTAATTGATTGGTGGTTGGCATAACCTTTAGCCTTTATATTTTAACCGCTAAAAATTACGGGATGGCGATAGGCCATCCCGGAAAATTCAGCATTTTATTTAGCGTTCAATGTGTTGTCAAGCAACCTCAGGATTTCCAGAGGTTTCTTCGACTTGCACTTCGTCCGCTTCTTGGATGATGGCTGGTGCAGAATCTACACCATCAGCATTACGTTTGCGTGTCTCATGATAGGCAAGACCAGTACCTGCCGGGATCAGTCGACCCACGATGACGTTTTCCTTCAGACCACGCAGTTCGTCGCGCTTGCCCAGAATTGCGGCTTCGGTCAGAACACGGGTGGTTTCCTGGAACGACGCTGCCGAGATGAAGGAATCCGTAGACAGCGATGCCTTGGTGATACCCAGCAATACGTACTCGAAACTGGCTGGACGCTTGTCTTCTGCCAATACGCGTTCGTTCTCGGTCAATACATCTGCACGCTCAACCTGCTCACCCATGATGAAGGTGGTATCGCCAGCATCGGTGATACGAACACGACGCAGCATTTGACGCACGATGACTTCAATATGCTTGTCATTGATCTTCACACCTTGCAGACGGTAAACGTCTTGTACTTCATCAATGATGTAACGCGCTAGCGCTTCGCGACCTTGCAGACGCAGGATGTCCTGCGGATCTGCCGGGCCGTCGACGATGCTTTCACCCTTCGTCACCACTTGGCCGTCATGCGCCGTTACGTGCTTGTCCTTAGGAATCAGGAACTCATTGGATACGCCGTCGAGGTCGGTAATAACCAGACGTTGCTTACCCTTGGTATCCTTACCGAAGGAGATGGTGCCTGTGACTTCCGCCAGCAGACCTGCATCCTTAGGTGAACGCGCTTCGAACAGTTCGGCCACACGTGGCAGACCGCCGGTAATATCACGGGTCTTGGAAGACTCTTGTGGGATACGGGCCAATACTTCACCCACGCCCACTTCCTGACCATCCTTAACCGTGATGATGCAACCCAGCTGGAAGGTCACGCTAACAGGAGCCTCACCACCGGCTACCTTGACTTCAACGCCATTGGCATCAAGCAATTTAACCTGTGGGCGCAGACCCTTGGACTGACCAGCACGCTGCTTAGGATCGATAACAACCAGTGATGACAAACCAGTCACTTCATCAACCTGCTTGGCCACGGTAACGCCTTCTTCGACGTTCTCGAACTTCACGCGGCCAGCGTATTCGGTAATGATGGGACGGGTGTGCGGATCCCAGGTAGCCAACGCCTGACCAGCCTTAACCTGCTTACCGTCGGTGATTTGCAGCGTCGCGCCATAAGGCACTTTATGACGCTCACGCTCACGACCGTTTTCGTCCTGGATAATGGCTTCACCGTTACGCGAAATCACAACCTGCTCATTACGGGCATTGGTGACATAACGCATAGTGGAAGTGAAGCGCACGATACCGTTGGACTTACTTTCAACTTGGCTGACGGATGCTGCACGCGATACCGCACCACCGATGTGGAAGGTACGCATGGTCAGCTGGGTGCCTGGCTCACCGATGGATTGCGCTGCAATCACACCAACCGCCTCACCCATATTGATCAGCCTGCCACGACCCAAGTCGCGGCCATAACATTTAGCGCAAATACCATAGCGTGTATCGCAAGTCAGGGCAGTACGCACCTTGACTTCATCAATGCCCAGGGCATCGATATGCTCGACTTCATCTTCAGTCAGCAGCGTACCAGCTGGATAGACCACTTCCTGAGTTTCAGGATTGACCACATCCAGAGCAGCCACACGACCAAGAATACGATCATGCAAAGGCTCAACCACTTCACCACCCTTCACCAGGGCTTTGGTGAACAGACCTTCTGTCGTACCGCAATCACGCTCGGTCACCACCAGATCCTGGGTCACATCGACCAGACGGCGAGTCAGGTAACCGGAGTTAGCTGTCTTCAAGGCCGTATCTGCCAGACCCTTACGTGCACCGTGGGTGGAGATGAAGTACTGCAACACGTTCAGACCATCGCGGAAGTTCGCGGTAATCGGTGTTTCAATAATGGAGCCATCTGGCTTAGCCATCAGACCACGCATACCTGCCAGCTGACGTACCTGAGCTGCGGAACCACGAGCACCGGAGTCTGCCATCATGTAAATGGCGTTGAAGGATTCCTGCTTGATGACCTTGCCATCCGCATCCTTGGCAACACTGCCGTCAGCGTCAAGCACGGTTTCTTCGCGCAGTTGCTTCATCATCGCATCGGCAACCTTGTCACCGGCACGACCCCAGATATCCACCACCTTGTTGTAGCGCTCACCCTGAGTCACCAGACCGGAAACATACTGGTCTTCGATTTCCTTGACTTCGGCTTCGGCAGAAGCAATCAATTGCTCCTTCTCTGGTGGCACCAACATATCGTTGATGCTGATAGAGATACCAGCGCGGGTAGCGTAGGTGTAACCGGTGTACATCAGCTTGTCGGCGAAAATCACGGTTTCGCGGATACCCACACGACGGAAGCTGGCGTTGATCAGCCTAGAGATTTCCTTTTTCTTCAGTGCTTTGTCAATCACGCTGAATGGCAGGCCTGGAGGCAGAATCTCGGACAGCAGCGCACGACCTACGGTAGTTTCGTAGCGCGTGATTTTCTCGTGTTTCTGGCCATCCAGATCCACATCGAATTCACGAATACGCACAGTCACACGAGCGTGCAGGTCAATCAGACCGCTGTCATAGACGCGCTGTACTTCAGAGATGTTGGCAAAACGCATGCCTTCACCACGTGCGGCCTTCTTTTCGCGGGTCATGTAGTACAGACCCAACACGATATCCTGAGAAGGCACAATGATAGGCTCGCCGTTGGCTGGAGACAGCACGTTGTTGGAGGCCAGCATCAAAGTGCGAGCTTCCATTTGCGCTTCCAGGCTCAAAGGTACGTGAACCGCCATTTGGTCACCGTCAAAGTCGGCGTTAAACGCGGCGCAGACCAATGGGTGCAACTGAATCGCCTTACCTTCAATCAGGGTTGGCTCGAACGCCTGGATACCCAGACGGTGCAGTGTAGGCGCACGGTTCAGCAATACTGGATGCTCACGAATCACGTCTTCGAGGATATCCCAGACTTCTGGACCTTCCTCTTCAACCTTCTTCTTGGCTGCCTTGATGGTGGTTGCCAGACCCAATACTTCCAGCTTGTGGAAGATGAAAGGCTTGAACAGTTCCAACGCCATCTTCTTGGGCAAACCGCACTGATGCAGCTTGAGTTGTGGACCAACCACAATTACGGAACGACCGGAGTAATCAACACGCTTACCCAGCAAGTTCTGACGGAAACGACCGCCCTTACCCTTGATCATGTCAGCCAGGGACTTCAACGGACGCTTGTTAGCGCCAGTCATGACCTTGCCGCGCCTACCGTTATCCAGCAGGGAATCTACCGCTTCTTGCAGCATGCGCTTTTCGTTACGCACGATGATTTCTGGCGCCTTCAGCTCCAGCAATCTCTTCAAGCGGTTGTTACGGTTGATCACGCGACGATACAGATCGTTCAGGTCGGAAGTCGCAAAGCGACCGCCATCCAGCGGTACCAATGGGCGCAGTTCTGGTGGCAGCACAGGCAGCACTTCCAGAATCATCCACTCAGGCTTGATGCCAGACTTCTGGAAGGCCTCAAGTACCTTCAGGCGCTTGGCGATCTTCTTGATCTTGGCTTCACTACCGGTTTCACCCAGATCGCGACGCAGTTTTTCAATTTCGGTGTGTACATCCATGGTGCGCAGCAGTTCACGCACAGCTTCAGCACCCATGACGGCGCTGAATTCATCACCGTATTCTTCCACCTTGGCCAGGTAGTCGTCTTCTGTCAGCAGCTGACCACGGGTCAGCGGTGTCATGCCTGGATCGATGACGATATAGGCTTCGAAGTACAGTACGCGCTCAATATCACGCAGCGCGATATCCAGCACCATACCCAGACGGCTAGGCAAGCTCTTCAGGAACCAGATGTGAGCAACCGGGCTGGCCAACTCAATGTGGGCCATGCGCTCACGGCGTACCTTGGACAGTGTGACTTCAACGCCGCACTTTTCACAAATTACGCCACGGTGCTTCAGGCGCTTGTATTTACCGCACAAGCACTCGTAATCCTTGATCGGGCCAAAGATCTTGGCGCAGAACAAGCCATCACGTTCCGGCTTGAAGGTACGATAGTTAATGGTCTCGGGCTTCTTGACCTCACCGTAAGACCAGGAGCGGATTTTCTCAGGCGATGCCAGCGCAATCTTAATTGCGTCAAACTCTTCTTCCTGAGTGACCTGCTTGAATAAATCTAATAGAGCTTTCACGCGCGTTTCTCCTTAGTTGCGGTCAAGATCAATATCAATAGCGAGCGAGCGGATTTCCTTCACCAACACGTTGAAGGACTCAGGCATGCCTGCATCTATCTTGTGCTCACCCTTGACGATGTTCTCGTATACCTTGGTACGGCCGGTCACGTCATCAGACTTGACGGTCAGCATTTCTTGCAAGGTATAGGATGCACCATAGGCTTCCAGTGCCCAGACTTCCATTTCACCGAAGCGCTGACCACCGAACTGGGCCTTACCACCCAGCGGTTGTTGCGTGACCAGTGAGTACGGGCCGGTGGAACGTGCGTGCATCTTGTCATCAACCAAGTGGTGCAGCTTCAGTACATGCATGTAACCAACGGTCACAGGACGCTCAAAGCTTCGCCGCTACGGCCATCGAACAAAGTCACCTGCGTCTTGCCTGCAGCAAATTGCAGCTGCTGGGTACGTGGATCTTCGTCCGGGAAGGCCAGGTCCAGCATCGCTCTGATGTCGGATTCTGCTGCACCGTCAAATACCGGGGTAGCGAAAGGCACACCGTTACGCAGGTTCTTGGCCAGGTCGAACACTTCAACATCAGTCAGGGACTTGATGTCTTCAGACTTGCCAGTGCTATCGTTGTAGATCTGTTCAAGGAACTTGCGTACTTCAGCAGCCTTGCTTTGCGCCTGCAACATGTTGTTGATGCGGATACCCAGACCCTTGGCAGCCCAACCCAGGTGGACTTCCAGAATCTGACCGATGTTCATCCGTGAAGGGACGCCCAGCGGGTTCAGCACGATGTCCATAGGTGTACCGTCAGCCATGTGTGGCATATCTTCGATAGGCACAATCTTGGAGACCACACCCTTGTTACCGTGACGGCCGGCCATCTTGTCACCAGGCTGGATACGACGCTTAACAGCCAAGTAAACTTTGACCATCTTCTGTACGCCAGGTGGCAATTCATCGCCTTGAGTCAGCTTGCGCTTCTTCTCTTCAAACTTGTTGTCGAACTCAATACGCGCTTGCGACAAACTGTCACGCAGTTGTTCCAGTTGACGTGCCACTTCTTCATCGCTGAGACGGATGTCGAACCAGTCGTAACGTGCCAGGCTCTCCAGGTACTCCGCAGTCAATGCCTCGCCCTTCTTGAGCTTTTGTGGGCCACCGGTAGCAATCTTGCCTTCGATCAAGCGACGGATACGGCCAAAGGCATCGTCTTCGACGATACGCATCTGGTCGGCCAGATCTTGCTTGTAGTTGCCCAGCTGGTCGTCAATGATCTGCTGTGCACGTGCATCACGGTCTATGCCTTCACGTGTGAAGACTTGAACGTCAATCACGGTGCCGGACATGCCGGAAGGTACGCGCAGTGAAGTATCCTTCACGTCGCTGGCCTTTTCACCGAAGATCGCGCGCAGCAGCTTTTCTTCTGGTGTCAGCTGGGTTTCACCCTTAGGTGTCACCTTACCAACCAGCACATCGCCAGCTTCGACTTCAGCACCAATGTAGATAATGCCGGAATCATCCAGACGGCCCAGCATACGCTCGGACAGATTGGAGATGTCGCGGGTGATTTCTTCAGCGCCCAGCTTAGTGTCACGTGCCACCACAGAGAGTTCTTCAATGTGGATGGAGGTGTAACGGTCATCAGCAACAACGCGCTCGGAGATCAAAATCGAATCTTCGAAGTTGTAGCCGTTCCATGGCATAAACGCGACCAGCATGTTCTGACCCAGTGCCAACTCACCCATATCGGTGGAAGCACCATCGGCAATCACGTCGCCGCGTGCCAGTACATCACCGATATTGACCAGCGGACGCTGGTTGATGTTGGTGTTCTGGTTAGAACGTGTGTACTTGATCAGGTTGTAGATATCAACACCGACTTCGCCAGCAGCAGCTTCTTCGTCATGCACACGCACCACGATACGGCTGGAATCTACGTAATCGACGATACCACCACGGCGTGCGGTAACCACAGTACCGGAGTCAACCGCTACAGTACGTTCGATACCAGTACCGACCACGGCTTTTTCAGCACGCAGACAGGGCACAGCCTGACGTTGCATGTTGGCACCCATCAAGGCACGGTTCGCATCATCGTGCTCAAGGAACGGAATCAGCGAAGCTGCAACCGACACAATCTGACCAGGCGCCACGTCCATGTATTGAACACGGTCAGGCTGAGCCATGGTGAATTCATTGTGGTAACGCGCAGAGATCAGCTCTTCCTTGAAGTTGCTCTTTTCGTCCAGCTCAGAGTTCGCCTGAGCGATCATGTACTGGCTTTCCTCAATTGCGGAAAGGAAATCGATAGTGGCACTTACCTTGTTGTTCTCAACACGACGGTATGGAGTCTCAAGGAAACCATACTGATTGGTGCGGGAATACAACGCCAAAGAGTTGATCAGACCAATGTTTGGACCTTCAGGTGTTTCAATCGGGCAAACACGGCCATAGTGTGTGGAGTGTACGTCACGCACTTCAAAGCCCGCACGTTCGCGAGTCAGACCACCAGGGCCCAGGGCGGAGACACGACGCTTGTGCGTGATCTCGGACAAGGGGTTGGTCTGATCCATAAACTGTGACAGCTGCGAAGAACCGAAGAATTCACGGATCGCGCTAGATACAGGCTTGGCATTGATCAGATCATGCGGCATCAGATTGTCGGATTCAGCCTGGCTCAAACGCTCTTTCACGGCGCGCTCAACACGTACCAAACCAGCACGGAATTGGTTTTCTGCCAGTTCACCTACGGAACGGATACGACGGTTACCCAGGTGATCGATATCGTCGATTTCGCCGCGACCATTGCGCAGCTCAACCAATACCGCGATCACAGCCAGGATGTCGTCATTGGCCAGTACGCCAGCACCTTCAGCACCCTGTGGGCCAACCTTCTCGTAGAAGCGACGCAACCAAGCAGCGGTTCTGTCCTCGATCTTCTCGGGGAAGGCACGGCGGTTGAACTTCATGCGACCTACAGCAGACAGGTCATAACGATCTGGGTTGAAGAACAAGCCTTCGAACAATGCCTGCACGGCATCTTCAGTTGGCGGTTCACCAGGACGCATCATGCGGTAGATTGCTACGCGTGCACTGTACTCATCCGGGATTTCATCGATACGCAATGTTTGCGAGATATAGTCGCCATGATCCAGATCATTTGCGTACAAAGTATTGATCTTGGTGATATCGGCGTCACGCAGCTTCTCCAGCAGCGATTCGGTGATTTCGTCATTGGCGTTGGCCACGACTTCACCTGTGGACTTATCCACAATGCCTACACTCAGGGAACGACCAAGCAGGAACTCTTCAGGCACAGTAATCTTGCTGATGCCTGCCTTTTCCATATCACGGATATGTTTGACCGTAATACGCTTGTCCTTGGCAACGATGACAGCGCCATCCTTGTCGACAATATCGAACTTCGCCACTTCACCACGCAGACGCTCAGGCATCAGTTCAAATTGAACACCCTTCTTGGCGATGTGGAAAGTGTCGAAATCGTAAAACGTTTCCAGAATTTGCTCTGGGGAATAACCCAATGCCTTGAGCAGTATGGTGACAGGCATCTTGCGACGGCGGTCAACACGGAAATACAGGTAATCCTTGGGGTCAAACTCGAAATCGAGCCAAGAACCACGGTAAGGAATAATACGTGCGGAGAACAGCAGCTTACCGGAGCTGTGGGTCTTGCCTCTATCGTGCTCGAAGAACACGCCTGGGCTGCGGTGTAGCTGGGAAACGATAACACGCTCGGTACCATTGATAACGAAAGAACCGTTTTCAGTCATGAGCGGCAGTTCGCCCATATAGACTTCCTGCTCCTTCACTTCCTTGACCGTCGGCTTGGAAGCCTCTTTGTCCATAATGGTCAGGCGCACTTTGACACGCAGAGGCGCAGCATAGGTCAAACCACGCTGTTGACACTCTTTAACGTCAAATGGCTCTTGGCCAAGATTGTAACTGACGAAATCCAGTCGGGCATTGCCAGAATGGCTGACGATAGGAAAGACCGAACTGAACGCCGCTTGCAGACCTGCGTCAGAACGCTTGTCGGCACGCGCATCGGCTTGCAGGAAAGCAGCGTAGGATTCCAATTGCATGGCAAGCAGGTAAGGAACTTCCTGCACGCTTTCGCGCTTGGCGAAACTTTTACGCAGACGTTTCTTTTCGGTAAAGGAATAGCTCATAGCATCTCCTGAGGATAGAGGGCAGAAGACAGCAGCCCAAGCGAACTGCTGTCTTCTACCTTCTTAAAATGGTGAAGGCTGGCAGTTTCCTGCCAGCCCGAACAACTTGATTTACTGCGGTATTACTTGATTTCAGCCTTAGCGCCAGCTTCTTCCAGCTTCTTCAGAGCTGCATCAGCATCAGCCTTGGAAACGCCTTCCTTAACTGCCTTAGGAGCAGCGTCAACCAGGTCCTTAGCTTCCTTCAGACCCAGGGAAGTCAGTTCGCGAACTGCCTTAATTACGTTAACCTTGTTGTCGCCTGCGGAGGTCAGAACAACGTCGAACTCAGTCTTTTCAGCAGCAGCAGCGCCAGCGTCGCCGCCAGCAGCAGGTGCAGCAACAGCAACTGCAGCAGCAGCTGCGGAAACGCCAAACTTCTCTTCCAGATCTTTGATCAGTTCGGACAGTTCGAGAACGGTCAAGGACGCAATAGCGTCAAGAATTTCTGCTTTGGATAATGCCATTTGTTAATACTCCTGATAAATATGATATTGATTAGGCTGCTTGCTTTTGATCGCGCACTGCAGCAAGACCACGTGCAAACTTTGTAGGCACTTCGTTGAGTGTGCGTACAAACTGTGCAACAGGCGCTTGCATAGTGCCGAGCAACTTGGCCAGCAACTCTTCGCGGCTTGGCAGGGTAGCCAGGGCTTGTACACCCTTAGCGTCCAGAACCTTGCCTGGCAAAGCGCCAGCCTTGATGACGAACTTGTCGTTGGCCTTAGCGAAATTGTTCAGTACCTTTGCCGCAGCAACTGGATCGGTAGAAATACCGAATACCAGCGGGCCTACCATGTCGTTTGCCAAACCAGAGAACTGGGTGCCGTCAACAGCGCGACGTACCAATGTGTTCTTCAGAACACGCAGGTAAACACCGGATTTTCTGGCTTCAGCGCGCAACTTGGTCATGTCGCCCACTTCAATGCCACGATACTCAGCAAGAACAATTGCCTGGGCCTGAGCGACTTGCTCGCTAACCTCAGCAACTACTGCCTTTTTCTGTTCAAGATTAAGACTCAAGGTCCTCTCCTTCCGTAAATTTAAGCATTTGCAGCAAGCTGCAAACACCTTCCCACGGCGACCTTTCATCAGGAATATAAATCCTGTTCCGGGTAACGCCATCTGCGTAGGACTTGGCTAGAGTTTTGCCGCCATTAAGCTGGTTTAGAGCTCCTACGGTCTTTGATAACCCCATCTTAACGCCACGGGCCCAAAGTTCTTTGCGGCGCCCACCTTGCGGCAGACGCCAAATTCATTAAGCCAGGTTGGACTGGTCTACACGCACACCGGCACCCATGGTGCTGGAGACGGAAACCTTCTTCAGGTAAACACCCTTAGACGAAGCAGGCTTGGCTTTGTTCAACGCATCCACGAGCGCAGCCAGGTTTTCCTTCAGTGCATCAACACCGAAAGAAGCACGGCCGATAGTGCAATGCACAATACCACCCTTGTCGGTACGGTATTGAACTTGACCAGCCTTGGCGTTCTTAACTGCGGTGGTGACGTCAGGCGTCACGGTACCAACCTTAGGGTTAGGCATCAGACCACGTGGACCCAGTACTTGACCCAGGGTACCAACAATACGCATTGCATCAGGCGTTGCAATCGCAACGTCGAAGTCCAGCATGCCACCCTTGACTTGTTCAGCCAGGTCTTCAAAACCAACGATGTCAGCACCAGCAGCCTTAGCAGCTTCAGCAGCAGCGCCCTGTGCGAACACGGCGATACGCTTGGTCTTACCTGTACCGTGTGGCAGCACCAGAGCGCCACGTACCAGCTGGTCAGACTTACGTGCATCAATACCCAGATTGATGACCGCATCTACAGACTCGTCAAACTTAGCAGTTGCAGTTTCCTTGACCAGAGTCAGGGCTTCAGCGACTGGATATACCTTGTTACGATCAACCTTGGCACGCAAGGCCTCGATACGCTTAGAAACGTTAGCCATTTACACACCCTCCACTTCAATACCCATGCTGCGTGCGCTACCAGCGATGGTGCGTACTGCAGCGTCCAGATCAGCAGCTGTAAGATCAGGTGCCTTGGTCTTGGCGATTTCTTCGGCTTGAGCGCGAGTAATCTTGCCAACCTTGTCTGTATGAGGACGTGGGGAACCCTTGTCGATTTTGGCTGCCTTCTTGATCAGAATGGTGGCAGGAGGAGTCTTCATCACGAAGGTGAAGCTCTTGTCTGCAAACGCAGTGATCACAACCGGAATCGGCAGACCTGGTTCCAGGCTTTGAGTTGCTGCATTGAACGCCTTGCAGAACTCCATAATGTTCAGACCACGTTGACCCAGTGCTGGACCAACAGGGGGACTTGGATTGGCTTTACCTGCAGGAATCTGCAGCTTGATATAGCCGATGATTTTCTTTGCCATTTTAAACTCCTCTTGGGTGATATCGCCTTCTACAAAGGCTCCCCAGTTTAGATATGCGATGCCAGACATCACGCTTGCCGCACTCCAGAACGACGGAGTGCAAAAAGCTGCGCCTTACCAATAGGCAAGGCGCAGCCTTAAATCTTTACACTTCTTTTTCTACCTGACTAAAATCAAGCTCAACAGGGGTAGCACGACCAAAGATCACCACGGAAACGCGCAGCTTGCTCTTCTCGTAATTGATATCCTCGACACTGCCAGAGAAATCCTTGAATGGACCATCAATCACGCGCACAGCCTCACCCTTATCAAAGGTAAGCTTCTGCGTAGGATTGCTCTTGCTCTCATCCATACGCTGCAGAATGATGTCAACTTCCTTATCCTTGATCGGAGTAGGCTTGAGGGCAGTACCACCAATAAAGGCAGTCACGCGCGGCGTACTCTTCACCAAGTGCCAACTTTCATCACTCATCTGCATCTGCACCAGCACATAGCCAGGGTACAGCTTGCGTTCAGTGATGCTCTTGACGCCATTCTTCATCTCAACCACTTCTTCCACCGGCACCAGAATGTCACCAAACATATCGCCAATGTCAGAACGCAGGATGCGATCTTCCAAACCTTTTTTTACAGACTTCTCAAAACCAGAAAAAGCCTGCACTGCATACCAACGCATATCACTCACTTAAGCACCCCTCCCCATCAGATGCTTCACAGCCCACATGAAGCCAATATCTACCACCCAGAGGAAAGCTGCCATCACGATCACCAGACCAAACACCGCGAGGGTAGTTTGCACGGTTTCCTTGCGGCTAGGCCAAACCACTTTGCGAGTCTCGAGCACAGCTTCGCGTACAAACACGAAACCATTTTGCCCGGTCGCTGTAGTCTTGAGCAGTAGTAGTGCAGCAACAATCCCGGCCAATACGGACAGAATTCGCAACACCAACGCCTGATCAGCCAACAAATAAAAGCCGGCAACCCCAGCCGCAACCAGCAGCAGGCTATTACCAGCTTGATCTTTTCGGTCATATTTTGTTTACACTTAATGTAATGGCAGGCCAGGAGGGCCTCGAACCCCCAACCCTCGGTTTTGGAGACCGATACTCTGCCAATTGAGCTACTGGCCTAAAAACTATTTAACGCAAAAAGCCGCCAAAAGGCAGCTTTGTGCATTTAGATGTTACTCGATGATCTTAGCAACAACACCAGCACCAACGGTACGGCCGCCTTCACGAATCGCGAAACGCAGACCTTCTTCCATCGCGATTGGCGCAATCAGCGCAACAGTGATGGAGACGTTGTCACCTGGCATCACCATTTCAGTACCAGCTGGCAGT
>NZ_BAMT01000022.1 GCF_000617925.1 Methylobacillus glycogenes JCM 2850 | reverse complement strand
AAAAACCCCAAGCCCGCCCACGCCGCCTAGGCCCGCACCGCCGCGCCCACAAGAGCCTGATCCTTCGCAGTATGCGGATATGTCTTCGTATATGAATGCCATGCGCGAATACCGCAGCTCCACCGACAGCAACTATGCCGCCATGATGGAAAACCAGCGCGCGCAGCGTGAATCAGGCAGCAAGAGCCTGTCGGAAGAAGAAAAGCGCAACGAGACCATCAAGAAAAACCTGTCATCAGGGGCCAGTGGTGTGTTCCGCATCATGAGCATGAGCAACTACACCTCCACCTTTGAATTCCGTGGCTGGGTCAACGACTTCAGCACCGCCAAGCGCGAAGTGTTCCAGATTGAAGCGCGTGCGGGCGAGGATATACAACGCGCCACTGTGCGCAAGATGATAGAGCTGATACGCAGGCACTACAGCGGTGATTTCAACTGGGAATCACGCCAACTTGGCCGCGTGGTGGTGCTGTCAGCCCGTAACGAAGATAGCGCAGGCCTGGAAGACTTCCTGATCAAGGAGTTCTTCTCTGGCGATGATATGCGCTATATAGACCAGCAACGCCGCCGCCCACCGCCAGGGCCACCGCGCTATCCTGTGCCGTAACCTTGCCTTAGCGTGATGCCGCAGAAATAAGACAGTCTCTGCCAGACAATGCAACAAAGGCTTAACATCACCCCTTACTGAGACTTTACAGGCAAAATTACAGGCAAAAGCCACTGCCCTTACGGCGGATCTGGAGAGATAAGGCATGAAGAAAACAACGCGGGGAGAAATTGTTCTTTACCAGCGTGGTGATACACCTGCTATTGAGGTGCATCTCACAGACGACACGGTCTGGCTTTCCCTCAACCAACTTGTCTCTCTATTTGGTCGAGATAAATCCACCATTTCCAGACACATTGCCAATGTATTTGCCGAAGGTGAATTATTGCGGACTGCAGTTGTTGCAGAATTTGCAACAACTGCAACCGATGGAAAAACCTACCAAGTTGAACATTTCAACCTTGATGTCATTATCTCAGTCGGTTATAGAGTCAAATCGCAACAAGGCACACAATTCCGCATCTGGCTACCAAGCGCCTACGCGAGTACCTGATCAAAGGTTTTACCATGGATGATGACCGCCTCAAGCATCTGGGCGGTGGCATTTACTGGAAAGAGCTGCTGGATCGTATCCGCGACATTCGCTCAAGCGAAAAGGTGCTCTACCGACAGGTGCTCGATCTATACGCTACCAGCGTGAATTATGACCCCAAGGCCGAGGCCAGCTTGGTGTTCTTCAAGACCGTTCAAAACAAGCTGCATTACGCAGCGCATGGTAAAACAGCAGCAGAAGTGATTGCCGAGCGGGCCGACGCAAATCAGCCTTTCATGGGTTTATTGTCATTTTCTGGTAAACATCCCACCAAGGGTGAAGTTGGCAATGCCAAGAATTATCTTCATGCAGACGAACTCAAGCGACTCAACACCCTGGTTTCGGCTTACTTCGATGCCGCGGAGTTTCGTGCGATGGATCACAAGCCAACTTACATGCAGGATTGGCTGATACATTTGGAGCAATTGATTGCCGCCATGGGCGGTAAAGCGTTACCAGATGCGGGCAAGATCAGTCACCAGCAGGCACTTGGCAAGGCAGAAGCAGAATACGAAAAATATCGCACCATTCTGGAGGCTCAGCCCTCAGAGGTAGAGCTTGCTTATCTAGACACGCTAAAGTCAGTGCAAAAGAAACTGAGCACGAAGAAAACCTAGCATTAATACAGATTGGACTTCACACAATAAAAAAGCTGGCATATCGCTATGCCAGCTTTTTTCGCGCTATTAGCAGCGAGTATTACTTCTCGGCGAAAGCACGCTCAATCACGTAATCACCCACATCACCGATACGCTCGGACACCTTGAGGCCAGCGGCATCAAGAATCTTGCAGGTATCAATCAGCATTTGCGGGCTACCGCACAACATGGCGCGATCAGTTTCAGGGTTCAACGGTGGCAGGCCGATATCGGCGTAGAGCTTGCCGTTTTCCATGAGGTCGGTGAGGCGGCCTTGGTAACGGAACTCTTCACGGGTCACTGTGGGGTAGTAAATCAGTTGATTTTTGACCTGCTCACCAAAGAATTCATTCTCTGGCAGTTCTTTGGTGATGAATTCTTCGTAAGCCAGATCATTCACACGGCGTACACCGTGCACCAGAATCACCTTTTCGAAACGCTCATAGGTTTCAGGGTCTTGAATCAGGCTAATGAAAGGTGCCAGACCAGTACCAGTGGACAAAAGGTAGAGGTTCTTGCCGGGCTTGAGGTCGGATAGCAACAATGTGCCAGTAGGCTTGCGGCTCACCAGCAGATCGTCACCCACTTGCAGGTGTTGCAGGCGTGAAGTCAGCGGGCCATTCGGCACCTTGATGCTGAAGAACTCAAGATTTTCAGCATAGTTGGCGCTAGCGATACTGTAGGCGCGCATCAAGGGCTTGCCTTCGACTTGCAGGCCTATCATGACAAACTGGCCGTTTTCGAAACGCAGGGCGTCGTTGCGGGTAGTAGTGAAGCTGAACAGGCTGTCGTTCCAGTGTCTGACGCTCAGCACTTTTTCGGTATTGAATGCACTCATTAGTTCTTCTCTATCTTTGTAGATTGATGCGTTATTGATTGATGCTACTTGTTCAAGGCGGCAGTAAGCTCAGGCACGGCATCAAACAGGTTGGCAACCAGGCCGTAATCGGCATGCTGGAAGATGGGGGCGTCTTCATCATGGTTGATGGCCACAATGATCTTGCTGTCCTTCATGCCTGCCAAGTGCTGCATGGCGCCGGAAATACCAATGGCGAAATACAGTTCAGGCGCGACGATGGTACCAGTCTGGCCGACCTGAATATCGTTAGGGGCAAAGCCAGCATCAACGCAGGCACGGGTAGCGCCCAGGGCGCCACCAAACTTGTGCGCCAATGGCTCCAGCAGTTCATCAAAGCGCTCACCCAGCTGCGGCCACCAGACACCACCACGCGGGCGGATGACAGTTCAGGACGATCGGAGACGTTTTTGTCTTCCTTGATCCAGCGGCTCAAGCCAGTGGAGGCAGTTGCTGCAACGGCAGCGATTTCTGCATTGCCGCCTGTGGCAGGCACGGCAAATGAGGTAGCGCGTATGGTCACTACCTGGATGGCATCGCTGCTTTCCACGGTGGAGAGCACATTACCTGCGTAGATAGGACGCACATAAGTGGCAGGGGCGGTGATGCTGATGGCATCAGACACCATGCCTACATCCAGCAGCGCTGCCACGCGTGGCAATACGCTCTTGCTGAAGGCGGTGTGTGCGGAGAGGATTACCTTGTAATCACGACCAATCTGCAACAGCAGCGCTGCTACATCTTCTGCCAGCGCGTGTTCATAATGCGCTGCTTCAGCGTGCAGTACCTTGGCTACGCCAGCCACTTCAGCAGCTTGCTTGGCAATTTCGCCGCTATTGTGACCCACCACCAACAGGTGAATAGGCAGAGACCAGGCCGCAGCCGCAGTCACGGCTTGACGCGTGGATTGCTTGAGTTGTTTGCCGTCGTGTTCGGCCAGAATCAGGATGCTCATTACAGGACTTCCGCAAGACGTAGTTTTTCGACAAGTTCAGCCACATTCGCCACCTTGATGCCAGGCTTGCGCGGCTCAGGGTCAGCCACTTTAAGCTGCTTGAGGCGTGGGCTGTAATTGATGCCCAGATCATCAGCCTTGATGGTTTCAATTGGCTTTTTCTTGGCCATCATCAGGTTGGGCAGCTTGATAAAGCGTGGCTCGTTGAGGCGCAGGTCTGTGGTCACTACCGCAGGCAGCTTGAGCGCTACCACATCGGTACCGCCATCAATTTCGCGTGTGACTTCAATTTCGTCACCCTTGATATCAATCACGGAAGCAAAAGTACCCTGCCCGGCATTAACCAGTGCGGCCAGCATTTGGCCAGTCTGGCCCAGGTCATCATCAATGGCCTGCTTACCAAGAATAATCAGTTGTGGCTGCTCGCGCTCGACCACGGACTTCAGCAACTTAGCTACGCCCAGCGGTTGCAGCTCAGTCTCGGTCTCAATCAGAATGGCTTTGTCTGCGCCCATGGCCAGGGCATGACGCAGGCTGTCCTGACTATTGGTCTTGCCTATGGTCACGGCAATCACCTCAGTGGCCACGCCGCGCTCCTTAAGGCGCACAGCTTCTTCCACTGCGATTTCATCAAATGGGTTGATGCTGAGCTTGACGCCAGCAATATCAACATCAGAACCATCCTGCTTGACGCGCGGTTTGATGTTGTAATCCACCACATGTTTTACAGCCACTAACACTTTCATATTGTGATCCTGCTCCATAATTTGCCGCGTATTTTAATCGGCGGTAAAATATCTGTTAAATCAATTATCACTATATCACATATCTATCACATCGATATGAGAATCATTCTCAAATTCGTTCTGAAGCAAAGCCATTGAAACCTAGCCGTTGAAACATACCTTAAGACAACTGGAAGTTTTTGTTGCCATTGCGCGTTTGGAGAATGTGTCACGCGCGGCCGAAGCGTTGTCGCTCTCGCAATCCGCTGCCAGTACCGCACTTGCCGAACTGGAACGACAGTTTGATTGCAAACTGTTTGACCGCATGGGTAAAGTGCTGAAACTCAACGAACTAGGCCGTAGCCTGCTGCCGATGGCAGCCGCCCTGCTAGACCGCGCCGCTGAAATTGAAAGCATTTTACAGGGAAAATCCGCCTTTGGCTTGCTAAAAGTAGGTGCCACCTTGACCATAGGCAACTACCTGGCCACGCTGATGATAGGCTCATTTATGAAGCAGCATGCCGATTGCCAGGTGCAATTGCATGTGCAGAACACCAACACCGTCATGAGCCAGGTGGCGATGTATGACCTTGACCTGGGCTTGATTGAGGGCGATTGCCACCACCCCGACCTTGAAGTGGAACCGTGGATAGAAGACGAACTCACCGTGTTCTGCCCACCGCAGCACCCGCTGGCGCAACAAAAAACCGCCAGCCTGGAAACCCTGTTACAGGAAAACTGGGTACTGCGTGAGCATGGCTCGGGCACGCGGGAAACCTTTGATCACGCCCTGCGTCACCATCACACTCAGCTGAATGTGCGACTGGTGCTTGAACATACCGAGGCCATCAAGCGCGCGGTAGAATCCGGTCTTGGACTAGGCTGCGTCTCGCGCCTGGCGCTCAAGGACGATATTGCAAGAGGTAATCTGGTAGCGCTGGATACGCCTGAACTCGACCTCAAGCGCCAGTTTTTGTTTGTCTGGCACAAGAAAAAATACCAAACCACCGCCGTGCGCGAGTTTCTTGCGCACTGCCGTCAGCTAACCCGCGATGTGCGGCGCAGTGACGAAATCAACATCCCCTATATTCCTTGAAGGTTTTAGCATGCAACGCGATGTAATGAATTATGACGTATTGATTGTAGCGCTGGCCCTGCGGGCCTGTCTGCCGCAATCCGCATCAAGCAGTTGGCTGCCGCACAAGAACGTGAAATCAGCGTCTGCGTGCTGGAAAAAGGCGCTGAAGTTGGCGCGCATATCTTCTCTGGCGCCGTCATAGACCCCATCGCACTTAACGAACTTATTCCTGACTGGAAAGAAAAAGGCGCCCCGCTCCACACCCCAGTCAATGATGATCAGTTCCTTATGCTGACGCCCAACAAGGCTTACACCATCCCGCATAAATTGCTGCCGCCGCTCATGAACAATGACGGTAACTATATCGTCAGTCTGGGTGATGTCTGCCGCTGGCTGGGCGAGCAGGCCGAGGGCCTGGGCGTGGAAATTTACCCTGGCTTCAGCGCCGCCGATGTGATTTACAGCGAGGCTGGCGTGGTAGAGGGCGTGGTCACTGGTGACATGGGCCGTGACAAGCAAGGCAATGAAAAACCCGGCTTTGCCCTGGGCATGGAATTACGCGCCCACTACACCCTGTTTGCCGAAGGTGCGCGTGGCTCGCTCAGCAAAGATATCACCGAGAAATTCTCGCTACGTGACAATGCCGAGCCACAGAAATACGGCATAGGCTTCAAGGAAGTCTGGCAAATCACTCCAGAGCAATCCAAGCCCGGACAGGTACTGCACTCTCAAGGCTGGCCGCTGGACAACAGCACTGGTGGTGGTGCTTTTATTTATCACCTGAAGGAAAACACTCTGGCCATAGGCTTTGTGGTGCATCTCAATTACAGCAATCCGCACTTGAGCCCGTTTGATGAGTTCCAGCGCTTCAAGACCCACCCAGCGATACGCCCGCTGCTGGAAAACGGCAAACGCCTGAGCTACGGCGCGCGCGCCATTACCGAAGGCGGCTTGCAATCCCTGCCGCGCCTGGCCTTCCCTGGCGGTCTGTTGATAGGTTGCGCTGCGGGCTTTGTTAACGTGCCGCGCATCAAGGGCACGCACAACGCCATGAAATCCGGCATGCTGGCGGCAGAAACCGTGGTGGAGGCTTTGGCTGCGGAGCAGATAGGCGCCACGCTGGACAGCTACGCTGAAAAAGTGCGCAACTCCTGGATCTGGAAAGACCTGTACGCCGTGCGCAACGTCAAACCTGCCATATCCAGATTCGGCAATATTCTGGGCAGCATTTATGCCGGTACGGAAATGTGGTTGTCATCGTTTGGCATCAACGTGCCCTGGACCCTCAAGCACGGCAAGGCCGACAACGAAACCCTGAAAAAAGTCAGCCAAGCTGCCAAGATTTACTACCCCAAGCCGGATGGCGTGGTGAGCTTCGACAAACTGTCTTCGGTTTACCTCACCAATGTGTATCACGAGGAAGACCAGCCTTGCCATCTGGTGCTCAAAAACGCCAGCATTCCGGTCACCGTCAATTTGCCGGAATACGATGCGCCCGAGCAACGCTATTGCCCGGCAGGCGTGTATGAAATTGTGCAGCAGGAAGGCACGCCACGCTTGCAGATCAATGCGTCAAATTGCATACACTGCAAAACCTGCGATATCAAAGATCCTTTGCAGAATATCAATTGGCGTACCCCAGAAGGTGGCGGTGGGCCTAATTACATAGGTATGTAATTAGCCTTAGTCGTGCCTTAGTTCTAGTTGAGTCAAAGTGCTAGCTGTGCGAGGGCATGGCTGACGCTGTTGCATTCACACTTTGCGATTCTGGTAAATCAGTAGCTTAGACTAGGTCTGCTTGCTAGCTCCTCTCCTGCGAGAGGAGCTAGCAACAGCTTATTTCTTCCTGGGGTCGTCCTTGGGATTGGAATAGCTGATATCCCAAGGCCCGGTGGCAATCAGCTCTACTATGGTTTCCTCTCCCTCAGTCCAGACATAATGCGCATGGCCTGCAGGCAGCACAAAGCTTTCGCCCACCTTGAGAGTTTCGCCCCTGTTTTTATCCAGCACTTCGCCCATGCCATTGCCCAGCTTGCCCTTGAGCACGGTAATTACCTCGGTAAACGGGTGGGTGTGCGCAGGAATAGGATAATTAGGCGGAAACTTGAGCCAGGCAATAAACACCCCTGGCTTGGCGGGGTCACCCAGTATCAATGCACTCTTGGCCCCCTTGGGCAGTATGGGTTCATCCTGCCATTTGATATTGGCAGCGCGGTAAGACTGCATCTTGTCTGCGGTCATGCGTTCAATCTGGTCTGCCGCTTGCGCACTTAATACAGGCAGCGCCAGGCTTAATGCCATGAATATTGGGCTAACGATCTTCTTCATTGCAACTCCTCCGTTAAGTGCTGCGGCTTATACGCAGCGGTGCTCTTGTTGAAAGCCAAGATAAAATCCATCATCAGTTGCCCGCCCGGGCTAAGCAGACGAATAGCCCAGGCAGCACACCTGATCTGGATTTAAAAATTCATGTAGCGGATTTGATCAAGGTCTGTACCAAGGCTTGCGCATGTTGCAGCGATTCGCTGCCTTGCTGGTTTCTCACGGTCATGGAAGCGCCTTCAATCACCAGTGCGAGTTGCAAGGCCAAAGCTTCTGCTTGCTTGATCCCGGCTTTATTGGCCAGGGCTGCCATTTGCTCACGTAGCTGTCTGGAGAAATCCTGGGAAACCTGGTTGATAGGGTTATCCAGCTGGGGAAACTCCACCCCGGCGCTGAGCGAGGCAAAGCCCTTGAACTCCTTGTCGGCGATTACGGCCAACAGACCTAGTGCCATGGCCTCTAGCTCGGCCCGCGCATTCTCCTGTTGCGGTGATTCCGCCAGGGTTTGCCATAGTCTGGCATTCTGCTCGCGCAGATATTCAATAATCAGCAATTCCTTGGATTGGAAATACTTGTAGAGCGTAACCTTGGCCACCTGGGCCTGGGCGGCAATATTATCGACACTGGTGGAATTAAACCCCTGGCGCGAGAACAGATCACCCGCCGCGGTAAGTATGTAATGACGCATTCTGGAAGACATACTAATGCCTTATATTCTGGAAATAAAACGTTGTTTGATTTGAGAGGCCGGGTAGCACTCCCAGGCTCTTTGCCCTTCATACCAAGAGAGGAAATTCTCCAGCCGCTGGTTATTCATCTCCGGGTTATTGGCCAACCTGGAATTCACCACATCCATATACACCGTGACCTGCTCCTTGGGCATGCTAAAGAAGTTTGGGCTGGGGCAAGTGCCTGCCTCCAGGCTTTTTCTCAGGGCAAAGGCCTTGAGCAGCAACTCAGGCGCTATGCTGGGCATGGGCTCAGCCTGTGCATAGCCTGCCTCCAGACTGGTCTGCTTGGGGTGGGAAAGCTGCCCAGGCCAGAAATGCATGGTCAATATAGTCACCATGACACAAGCGGCCGCGTAGCCGCTGTGACGTATGGCTTGATCTGCGCGCGTCAGTAGAGAAGGCCTGGCCTGGTGAATCACCAGCTTGGCGGCATCATGCGCCGCAGACAAAGCCCCCATGCCAGGGTTGCGCAACTCCTCTGCCAGCCCGCCTTGCAGCAGCATCAACATCTGGCTCACCACCATCCCCGGCTGCTGCAATCTGGCGGCAGTTGCCAATGCAAGCAAATGCGCCCGCAGTTCAGGACTATTTGAGGAAATAGGCGCAGAGGCAGCGCTCAACTCACTACGTAAACATTGGCTTACCCCAGGTGCCTGTAACCAGGTTTCTGCCAGCGCATAAACCGCAAGCAGTTTGGGCACTGGCTGAGAGCCCGCCTGCTCTATCATGCGCAACAGCCAGGCACTGTTCAGAAACTCCATCATGGAGCGGGTTTGCATAGCGGTATCTCCCTTGCGATCAATACTCAACATTACTTGTTAGCACCAGCCTGCAACGCTTGCAGGCGATCTTTAACCACTTGTGCCAGCTTATCAGCCGTGCGTATGGTGGTGTTCTCGTCTGACCATGAGCTTTCCAGTTGCGCGGCCTTAGACATCACCACAGATTTGGTTTTGACATCAACAATGATAAGACGCGGATAAACAAATAGATAAGTCGGCTTCAAGGCTACGCCTATCACCAGATAATCCGCTCCGGTTTCACGGTTAAGCTCTACGGCAGTACCGACGTTGTCATACAAATAACTGGGCGAATGTTTCTCTATTTCCGTAGCGACCTGGGCACCTGCGGGCACGACATTCACACCCAGGCGCTTCAAGCTAGATTCAAATTGTTTTGAAAGCAAAGCAATGCGCTGCAACTCCTCGGGCGCGTTGGCCAGATTGGTCATGTCATTGAGTTCAAATGCCATCACCACTACTTTGGCTTCTGCATGCGCGGCAGGTGCAAACAGGGCGCTTAGCATCAGTAGAGGAAACAACATTTTATACAAGTATTTGGGCATCAAATTCCTTAAGGCAGCAGCAAAAACTAAACTGTTTAGTATGCTTATGAACTGAATAGTACACTTTTGTGATTGCTTTGCAAACTTGAGTGATGAAATAGCCTGAGGGATGAAACAGATTTGTCATGACTGATAGCTTGTTTGTTAGTGTTGCTGGCGGTGCCAACTGGTACAAGCCATATGCTACAAACCATGTGATACAAGCCAAGCTATACGGCAGGAAACTAATATGACGGTCGCAGATCATTGAAAACGCCCGATAAAATTCATCGGGCGTGTTGGATGGAAAACGGTGGTACTCACCATGCGTAAACCGGGTTACACACCCCGGTTTAGGCATTGATACTCAATCACTTAACGTATAGGCAAAGACAACAACTCCCCTGCCTTCATATCCGGCACCAGCAAGAACTTCCCATCTGCAGATAAGGCAATATCCGCAGAAGACTGCTGACCTTCGCTAATCAACTGTGGTGTTGCCCGTGGCTCTGTCAGTTGCCAAACCTTGCCGTTTGCCCAATCGCTGACATACAACAAGCCATCACTATCGCGCACCAGGCCATCCGCACCGCCAAAACCACTATTCAACAAGGTAACACCAGCCTTGCTGTTGGCGTTGGCATTGAAGGTCACCTGGAACAGTTTGCCAGTGCCAAAATCGGCCACCAATAGCTTGTTGGGGCCATCCATCAGCAGGCCATTGGGACGCTTGATGCCAGCGCTGGCATTGATGATTTGCCTGACCTTGCCTTTGGGACTGATCTGGTAGATGGCGGCATGTTTGCCGTTGTCATCGCCGCTGTCGGATACATAAACATTGCCCACGCCATCAATCTCGATGTCATTGAGGAAGATAGGCTTTTGCTGGAAGTCACCGGGCTGGGCTATCACGGTTTTGCTGCCATCCAGGCCCACGCGTACCACTTGGTCTACATCGGCGATGTAGAGCTGGTTGTTGTAGAGGTCTATGCCCTTGGGATCATTGAGGCCATCCACCAGGGTGCTGGTGCTGCCGTCACGGTTGACCACGGTCACCTTGCCATCACCTGCCTTGCCGAATTCGCCTATCTCGGTGACAAACACGCGGCCATCAGGGTGCGCAATGGCGGATTCCGGCATTTTGAGTCCGCTGAGCTTGCTGCCCGCCGTGCTAGCCGCCGCTGGTGCACTGGCGGATTTTTCGCCATAGCTGATGCGGTAAATCACGCCGCTGTAATCATCTGAGACCAAGAGCGAACCGTCGCCCAATTGCAGCACGTCGGTAGGACGACCCCAGGCTTCACCATCGTTGAGCCAGCCATCGATAAACACTTCAGTGGACTTGGGCTTGCCTTGCTGGTCAAACACCACGCGCATCAATTGATAACCCACCGGCTGGCTGCGGTTCCAGGAGCCGTGCTGGGCAACAAAAGCATTGCCCTGGTATTGGCTGGGGAACTGCTTGCCGGTGTAGAACTTGAAGCCCAGATTGGCGCTGTGCGCCTGGAACTCAACCACGGGGGGTGTTAGCGCCTGTGGCGGCTTTTTATTCTGATATTCCTTGGGGCTGGCGTCCTTGCCACCAACATAAGGGAAACCGAAATGCTGGCCTGCCTTGGGTGCTGCATTCAGTTCATCATGCGGGATATCGTCGCCCATCATGTCCATGCCGTTATCGGTAAAGTGCAGCACGCCAGTGCCGGGTTGGAAATCCAGGCCCACGGAGTTGCGCACGCCCTTGGCAAAGGTTTCCACATTGCTGCCATCGGGGTTCATGCGCAGAATGCTGGCTTCCACGCCTTGCGGATCGCAGATATTGCAGGGAGCGCCTACTGTGACGTAGAGCTTTTTGTCCGGGCCAAAGCTGATATAGCGCCAGCCGTGATGCGCTTTGTTGGGCAATTTGTCGTAAATGACTTCGCGCATATCCTTGAACGGCAGGTTAAGGTCAAAATCCGGTGCGGCATAACGCGCAATACGGTTTTGTTCTGCCACATAGAGATTGCCATCAAACATGGCCACGCCATTACCCACGTTGAGATCATCAAGAATGGTCACCACCTGATCGGCCTTGTGATCCTTGTTCTTGTCCACCACGGCATAGACCTTGTTGCCGCGCGTACCCACATACACCGTGCCTGCAGTGCCCAACGCCATTTGTCGCGCGCCTGGCACCTCGGCGTAAATCTCCACCTTGAAGCCTCGGGTACTTTAAGGCGGTTTAAATTAGCCTGCACTTCGGCCACATCGGCATAGGCGCAGCTTGCCATCCAGCCCATGAGCACGCCTATGCTGAGGCGGGCAATCTGGGAATAAGGTGCCATCTTGAATGATAGGGACATTGTGGTGCTCACTCCTTTTTGATGCTTAGTTATGATTAGGACGCTAATGATATGGAACAGTATGCCTAAAGCTGGAGTTTCAATATAGAGAAATATATTGACTACTAAATTCCAGATTCCGGAACAATGTGTGAATTTGAAATTAGCAGCGCTGCAACTCAGGGTTGCTGTAGAGGCTATCAGCTTATTCTTACAGGGGAATCAGACATGCATGCATGAACGGCGCAATCGAGTTTTTCTATAATGCATACACATTCAAGGGAAATGCTTCATCACCCTGCAATCAAATCAGGTTTTAATCCATATGGTTGATGACCTGTTTAACCAGCACAGGAGGCATTATGTTCAAGCTCAATCTTTTCGAATTCACCGTGCTTGCTATTACCATGCTGTGGATGTCTTACAACTTTATTTATCTGTAATTGGTTCAGGTTTTTTACGTCACTCGTATAGGACAATTCCTACAAAACGATAAGAGTAAAACGGCTTACCAATTTAATCATTTCTTCATATGATATGAATAGAATGATGACAACTTATCAAGGAATATCACCATGTGCAGAGGCGTGAAAGTTATCGACCCGAGCGGCGTCGCAAAACAGATTGAATACCCCCACCCTAGAGCAGCATTGCCTATTCGGGTGAGCGAAGACCAAATCAAGTGGTTGCGTTGGGGTAATTATCTGGAAGAAAAAGAAGGCGGCTTTTTTGTTGGTGGCTGGGCGAGATTATCTTCGCTGGATGCTGGCAAATGGGACAAGCTCAAGCCTGAGCCTGTAGACCTGATTGTGGATGAATTTTTAAGCCGCGATAATCAGCGTAACCCGCACTGGATCAACATTCCAGAAGGCCATGCCATCAAGGGCATTATTGCCACACTGAATGACGAGCGTCGCGTTTATGTTGTCACTACCGAACCGCCTGAAGAATATGCCAATATGGATGAACGTTGGCCTTTGATTGCGCCCATAGGCACTAATCACTAACAGCTCAGTTTCTTGCGCTTCATCTCACAATAAAACCTGCCTAGCGCAGGTTTTTTAATGCACTCAGTATGGCTGGGCTTAAATAAAAAGGCAGTGGCAAGTCATATAGACTGCCACTGCCTTATTTGCATCTTTCTACGCTAGCGAAAATGCTACTGATTTATCGCTATGCTGATTTATTGCTATGCTGATATTACTGCTGATATTAACGCTTGCCTGGCAAGGCGCAATATTTTTCCACATCTTCCGGCGCTTCGCTGAAATGCGCATCTGGCTCTTCCACAATCACCGAGAATGGCTTGGGTGACTGGTAATCTCCAGCTTCATTCTTGATGGAATATTGACCACAGACCACCGTAGTATCGCCTTGCTGGATCTTCTCCAAGTTTTCTATCTTCTCTGTCTCAGGGTT
>NZ_BAMT01000023.1 GCF_000617925.1 Methylobacillus glycogenes JCM 2850 | reverse complement strand
CCTGCGTTGCTCGGCTTGCATACATTCTTCTGGGTCACGCTCAAACTCGCTGCGCTCAGACAGTCGCGCGCCCTGATCCGATAAACCCTGCGCTACTCGGCGGGTCTAAACGGGAGGGAAAGTCAAAGGCTCCGGATCAAGTTGCCACACTGGTAAATAAGCTCGATTAATTTTGTCTGCATCGCCCGGCAAGGCGAAACAAGATCTCTCGTCAGCGGGGGCAGGGGTCAAGCCCCCCCGACCCTCCCCTCCCGCTATTACCCTCACAACAGGAGCCTCAGCGCCTCAAATCACTATCCTGCAAATCCAAACCCATCTCTAGCCACAAACTCCTGCACTGGCTTTCTCGGCGTAGGCTGCTCCCGGGCATGCAGGTCTGGCGGCAGGCTGTCCCTATGTGCCTGTTTGCCCACGGCAATGAAGATCTCAATATGGTAACCTCGGGTATTTGCAGCAGTTCCCGCGCTTTTTCTCTATCAAAACCGCCAATGGCATGGGTAATCAGGCCATCATGCACTGCCTGTAGGGAGAGGCTGGCCCAGGCTGCGCCTGCATCCAGGGAGTGGTTACGCAAGGGGCTGGGCTCGGTATCGCCAGCACGTACGTGGCTGGTCTTGGATAACAGCAGCAGCAAGGCCCCGGCATTGCTGGCCCAGCGGCGGTTGTTGTCATTGGTTAATTCCACAACCTGCTGCCAGTTGGCGCTGTCGGGTTTGAAGTAGATAAAACGCCAGGGTTGGGAGTTGTTGCCTGAAGGTGCCCATCTTGCGGCTTCAAACAGGCTGAACAGGGCTTGATCGCTGATGGTTTCGCTATTGAAGGCACGCGGTGACCAGCGTTGCAAAAAACGGGGTTGATGGGGTATTCCGGGGTACGCGATTCACTCATGATCATTCCTTATGGTTAAAAACTGGCCTTGTCTGGCCTGGCGGTTGACGCCAGCGCGGCAATGACTAGTCAGCGCAAGCACCATGCCAAAGCCGGGGCAGGGTGCTTTTGCACATAAAAAGAACTGAGAGTGATGCTATGCCATTGTCTACAAAGGATTTAAATCTTCTGCCATCAAAAAACGTATTTATTCTTCAGCGCCACTACTCCTTAGCGCTGCTGAATTTTCAACAGCAGACCCGGGCTGATGCACGCCAAGCAACACTCGCTCTGGGCACAATAAAAACGCCGCTCAACCTTGCGGGCTGGACGGCGCTCATGATCGCCTGCCCCTGCATGGCAAGGCAGGCGATTCCCCTTTAAATGAAGCGTTAGCGCTTTCTTCTGAATTAATGTGGTGTTGTTTATTCTGCTTTTTTCTTGATGCCATAACCCTTGTTGGCAAGGAAATCGACCACGATACGGCTAAAGGCTTTCTGGCCTATGATCAGCGCGTCATCATCCACCAAGAAGAAAGGTGAGTGGTTGGATGCAGCCTTGGCCACCGGGATATGCGGTGGCGTTACCGACAGGCCAAAAGCCAGTGCGGGCACGATTTTGCCAAAGGCCCAGAAATCTTCGCCAGCGTAACCCGAGGTGGTGCTGACCTTGAACGGTTTGTTGCCAGTGGCGGCGGCACTCTTGAGGCTGGGGATAACCTTGTCGACAAAATCAGGCTCATTAAAGCCTGCAGGCCAGTTGCGTGGATCAACCTTGAATTCGGTGTGCGCGCCATAGGCTTCGGCGATATGGGTGGAAATCTGCTCAAGACGTTTCAGTACATCATCACGCTGTCCATCAGATTTGGTGCGCAGGGTGGCATCCAGGGTGATGGATTCGGGGATGATGTTGTGGCGCTGACCACCATCCACACGGCCGACGCTGATGACGGGCGGGCGTTGGTTGACGATATCGGTATGACGGCTGGGAATCTGTTGCCAGGCCAGGATAATCTCGGCGGCAATCGGCACCGGTCTATACCGCGCCAGGGAGCAGCCCCGTGGGTTTGCGCGCCTATGATTTTGGCGGTGAAGTGATCAGAGCTGGCAGTCGTCGGCCCTTTGGCAATGGAAAGGCTGCCAGACTCACCCGCGCTCACGTGCAGCATAAAGATGGCATCTGGCCTGGGGTTTTCCAGTGCGCCTTCTTTTACCATCAGGGCGGCACCGCCTTCTTCTTCCCCGGGTGGGCCTTCTTCTGCGGGCTGGAAGATAAACTTCACGCTGCCTGCCAACTGCGATTTATGTTTGGCCAGCGCCTCGGCCACGCCCAACAAAATGGCGATATGCGCATCATGGCCGCAGGCATGCATGATGCCGACTTCATTGCTTCATACTCGCCCTTGGCGGTAGAGGCATAAGGCAGGCCAGTCTGTTCACGCACAGGCAGCGCATCCAGCTCTGAACGCAAGGCAATCACCGGGCCGGGCTTGCCGCCCTTGAGCACGGCGACTACGCCAGTCACGGCCACGCCAGTGCGCACTTCCAGGCCCAGCTTGCGCAGGCGCTCTGCCACCAGTTGGCTGGTGCGGACTTCACGATTACCCAGTTCTGGATGCTGGTGAATATCATGGCGCAGGGCAATGATCTCAGGCTGAATCTGATCCAGGGTCTGGTCTATGGCCTTGATCAGGGCGGAGTCGTTGGTATTGGCTGCCTGCGCAGTCACGCTGGCATTGAGGCCGGCTGCTAGTAACAGGGTCAGCAGGGTGCGATGCACGCTGTGATTCAGGCTGTGATGCACACGTTGATTCAAGGACTTTTTCATGTCTGGCTTTCGATTAGGGAAATGGCACCGCCGCTTGGCGCAGCGAATCGAGCCGGATCTGGGCCCCGCACCTGCCATGCGTGCCGGGCTCAGCACCGAACACTAGACATGGCAACATTCATACCAATCAGCGCCAAGGATGCGCATGAGGAAGATGGTTGTCAAAAACGCATTAATATCATGTACTTGAAGGCTGCACGTGCAGCGCAGGCCAAGTTTGTTAGCACTGGGCATTGCTGCCAGACCAGCAAGTGAAGCCGTCTACTGTTGCCTGGGCAGCAAATCAGCGTTAATTTCGCGGTATGGGTTTGGTGATATTGATGCTTAACAACTCATTAATGGCGGATTTAAGATAGGCAAGATAAGCAAAATGCTTCAAGAAATGACATCATAAGACGTAAAAATACAGAGCTTAAAAATACAGGCGCTAGCCATTAAGCTGGGTTTAGCCATCACCATTCAATCCGCCACTCATTGATTGATGGCCTCTCCAGCCAACTAAATACCAAATAACGCCAGATGGAATAGACATGGAAAACCTAGTGGCACGCTATATTTATCAAGGGGATGCAGGGTTGCCTTTGCTGCACGGGGAATATGACCCCTGGCTGGTGCTGCTTTCCTGCGCTGTTGCCATTGCCTCTGCCACGCTGGCGCTGCAATTGGTGCGGTTATCTGCCGGGCAGGGCCGTAACCCTCTGGGCAGGCGCATTTCCCTGCTGGCCAGCTCTTTGTCACTGGGCGTGGGCATCTGGTCTATGCACTTTATCGGCATGCTGGCGCATACCCTGCACACGCGTATCACTTACGACCCACTGATTACCACGCTCTCCATGCTGCCGGGCGTGCTTGCTTCTTTCCTCGCTCTTAATCTGCTGTTCTCGGGCAAGACCACGCTGCCCAGGCTGCTGGTCAGCGGCACCGCGGTGGGTGCAGGCATAGGCATCATGCATTACACCGGAATGCTGGCGATGAAAATGACCCCTGTGCTGCAGTTTGACCTGGGGCTGGTTGGTCTTTCAGTCGTGGTGGCTGTGGTGATGGCCACCTTTGCGCTGTGGGTGGGCATTTACCTTAGCACCCGCGGCACTTTGCCACCCTCCATGGGCGTGCCCCTGGGCGGCTTCTTCCTTGGGGGTGCCATCTCGGCCATGCATTACACTGGCATGGCTTCGGCCAGGTTTATAGGCACGCATGACCCTGCCTTTAAATTACTCAATGACCATTCTATGTCCATGGCGCTGAGCGTGACCCTGGTCACCGTGCTGATTGGTTTCTTGGCGCTTTCCATCAATGCCCTCTCGCGCTATAGGCAAATGCTGAGCACTTTGCAGGCCAGTGAAACCCGGCTCTCCACCATACTCGCCACCACGGTGGATGGCATTATCACGCTCAATACCCGCGGCATCGTGCTGTCGTTCAACAAGGCTGCCGAGGTGTTGTTTGGCTGGCGTGCCGATGAGGTGATAGGCAAGCACGTGGTGCTGTTGATTCCGGAGTTTCAGGGTGAAAGCCTGCTACAGCAGATAGACACTGACCGTGACCTGATAGGGGTGCACAAGGCGGGGCATCACTTTCCTATCCGTCTGGCAGTCGGCCAGGCCTCATTGCCAGAAGAAAAGCTGCTGGTAGGCTTTGTCAGTGACCTCAGCCAGCGTCATGCCATGGAAGCCGCCGTGCGTGAAAAAGATACCCAGTTGCGCACCATGATGAGCACCATGCCTGGCGTGGTGTTCCGCTGCCTGTACGACACCAACTGGAGCATGCTGCTGATCAATGACGCCGTCTACAACCTCACGGGTTGGTCTGCCGAGGACTTTTTGCAGGGTAGGCAGAATTTCCTTGCCATTACCCACCCGGAAGATAGCGCGCGCATTCTGGCAGAGGTTGAAGCAGCGGTGGGCAGCCGCAGCAATTACTCGGTGGAATACCGCATCTTCAACCGCAAGGGCGAGGAGCGTTGGGTTTCAGAATACGGCGCTGCGCAGTATGACGAGCTGGGCAAGCCCATCATGCTGGATGGCGTGATGATAGACATCACCGAGCGCAAGCACACCAATGCCGACTACGAAGCATCGTCAACGCCATTAATCTTTCCACCAGTGTGGCCGAGTTCAGCATTGATGGCTTTATTCTCGATGCCAACAGCAATTTCCTCAAACTGCTGGATTACACGCTGGAGCAGATACGTGGTCACCACCACTCGATTTTCTGCTCTGCCGCCGACGCCTCCTCTGAACGCTATAAGGAAAAATGGCGTGCGCTGCGCCAGGGTAAATTTGTACAGGGTGAATTCCTGCGCCTGGGCAATGCCGGGCGTCAGGTCTGGATACACGCGGCTTACAGCCCGGTATTGGATGTAGATGGCAAGGTCGCCAAGGTCATCATGTTCATGATAGACATCAACGAACGCAAACTGATGGAGCAGGATTTGCGCATTGCCAAGGAGCGTGCCGAGCAGGCCGCCAGCGTCAAATCCACCTTCCTGGCCAATATGAGCCACGAAATCCGCACCCCCATGAACGCCGTCATCGGCTTCAGCGAGCTGATGATGGATACCCCCATGGAGGAAACCCAGCGCAGCTATATGTCCACCATCAGCAATTCCGCCAAATCACTGCTACATTTGCTGAATGACATTCTGGACAGCGCCAAGCTGGAAAAAGGCATGCTGGAGCTGGAGATGATCAACTTCTCCATGACAGCCCTGCTGGACAGTATAGTCTCCACCCTATGGCTGCAAGCCCGGGGTAAGGGCCTGCAACTCAAGCTGGACTTGGCCCCTGAGGCCGCAGGCTATTACGTGGGTGCTGCCAACCGCATTCAGCAGGTGCTGACCAACCTGCTGGGCAACGCCCTCAAATTTACCGACAAAGGCTTTGTGCAATTACGGGTACGCCCCATGCACCCAGACCTGATACGTTTTGATGTCACTGATACTGGCATAGGCATTGCCGCCGACCGCCTGGAGCAGATATTTGAGCCGTTTACCCAGGCCGATGCCACCATGAGCCGACGCTTTGGCGGCACCGGGCTGGGCACCACCATCAGCAAACAACTGGCAGAACTGATGGGGGGGCAACTGACTGCGACCAGCGCCGAGGGTGAAGGCAGTTGCTTTACCTTGATCATTCCGCTCAAGCCAGGCGAGGCTCATCCACTGGCTGTCATCTCCAGCCAGCATACGCTACGGCCATTGCGCATACTGGTGGCCGATGATGTGAAACAAAACCGTGACCTGCTGCGCATCATGCTGGATAGACATCATCACGCGGTGACCCTGGTCAACAATGGTGCAGAAGCCGTGATGCAGTTCCGCAAGCAGGACTTCGACATTATTCTCATGGATGTGCAGATGCCTGTGGTGGATGGCCTGAGCGCCACGCGGCAAATCCGCGAGATTGAACATGCAGAACAGCGCAGCCGCACGCCGATTATTGCGCTGACGGCCAGCGTGTTGGAGGAAGACAGAATAGCGGCACGTGAAGCTGGCATGGAAGGCTTTGCCAGCAAGCCTGTGGATATTGAGCACCTGACACTGGAAATGCTGCGCCTGATCGGCAGCCCTGGGCATCCTGCCCCTGCGATACTGGCTCAAGTGCCCCTGCCCAGCGCCGATTTCAGCCTGCAACGGGGCGTTGCACTCTGGGGCGATGAAAGCGTGTATTACCATGAATTGCAGCAATTCGTGCAACAGCACTTGCGCCATATCGACAGCATTGCCATGGCTGCGCGCAACGGCGAAAGCCTGGCCCTGCGCGAGCTGACTCATGCAGGCAAGGGCGTTGCCGCCAACCTGGCGCTGACCCGGCTGTGCCAGATATATGGTGAGTTTGAGCATGCCGCCATGGCGGAGGATGTGGATGCCTACCCGGTATTACTGGGGGTGCTGCAAGAATCCTGGCATGCGCTTAACGAGGCGGTGGCCAAATTGCACATTGATGACGATGTTGCAGAGCACAGTGGTGAACCCGAGTCCATTGACCAGCACGCTCTGGCACTGCAATCGCTACAGGCCTTGCGTGCAGCCACTGCCGAAGCCACGCTGGATGATGCCCTGCTCAACACCTTGCTGAAACAGGCACCACTGAGCTGGCAGGCCGAATTGCGTGTGATTGTCGGCATACTCAATGATTTTGAATTTGAAGAAGCCCTGATCAAGATAGACCAGCTGCTGAGCCAGCAAGCGTAAGGAAACATTTCATTATGACCTCAACAACAACGCCCACCTCTGCCAGCGATCAAGACGCCCTCTCGCCACCCTCCATCCTGGCCAGCCTCTCCAAGCGTTTGCCGCCCAGAATATTGATTGTCGATGATGAGCCATTCAACCTCAAGGTGCTGAAGAAAATCCTGCAGGATGATTACCGCCTGAGCTTTGCCAAAAATGGCCCGGATGCGCTGGAACTGGTGGCCAAGGATCAGCCCGACCTGATTTTGCTGGATGTCATGATGCCAGGCATGACCGGGCTGGAAGTCTGCAAACAACTGAAAGCAGACCCCAGCACCCAGGCCATTCCGGTGATATTTGTCACCGCGCTCAGCGACGAAACCGATGAAGCAGCAGGCTTTGCCTGCGGCGCGGTGGATTACATCAGCAAGCCAGTCTCACCCGCCATCGTCAAAGCCAGAACCCGTACCCAGCTTTCGCTGGTGCGCGCTGAAGACCTGCACCGCACGCATCTGGAGCTGATACAACGCCTGGGCCGTGCTGCCGAATTCAAGGATAACGAAACCGGGCTGCATGTATTACGCATGAGCCACACCTCGCGCAGGCTGGCACTGCAACTCGCTTTAGCGCCGAGTTTGCCAATGACCTGCTCAATGCCGCGCCCATGCACGATATCGGCAAGATTGGCATTCCTGACTACATCCTGCTCAAGCCCGGCCGTCTGGATCAAGCAGAACTGCAACTGATGCGTCAGCACCCGCAGATAGGCGCCGAGATTCTTGATAGATCGTCCTCAACCCTGATACAACTGGCACGCTCGGTAGCGCTTTATCACCATGAGCGCTGGGATGGCAGCGGCTACCCAGCCGGAATCAGTGGCGAAGCCATCCCCATAGAAGCGCGTATTGTTGCCGTGGCGGATGTATACGATGCCCTGACCAACAAGCGCCCCTATAAAGAGGCCTGGAGCGTAGAAGCCGCCATCGCCGAAATAGAAACCCAAAGCGGCAAGCATTTTGACCCGCAAGTGGTAGAGGCACTCAAGACCTGCCTGCCTGACATCATTGCCCTCAATGCGCAATGGCAGGAGTTATAGGCAAGACAGGCAAGAGAGCAAGCAGCTAGCCTGAACCCTGCTACTCGCTGGCAACTGCGCAGCTCAACGCCCTGGCCAAGGCTCTAGCTAACTCAATGATGCGCTCTATTCTCAGTACGTCCACTCAGGCAAATCCCCGTTAGGCTGGCTGACGGATTTGTCAGCCTATTCCTACAATATTCTCAGCCCCTGACCACTAAGCCTTACTGCCGAGTTTGCCTAGAATGGCAAGCATTCCAATTCATCATGCAGGAGCCCATATGTTTGCCAGGGATATTGAGAAATCCATTTACGATAGCCAGCAAAGCCTGGAAGTGCTGAAAACACTAAGAGATGATATTTCAGCCTATGCCAAGGTGCTGACTGTGGATGACGTGCTGGATTTGATAGACCAGCGCATTTATGCGGCCAACCGCCAAGAGCGCAGCAATATCCTGGCTTTCAAGCTGGATGCTCACCTGCCACGCCAGATCAAGGCAGCGATGGTGAACACTTAGCACAGTAATTGAGCAATAGTATTTGATTGTCTCAGGGTTGAGTTTTCACTGCTTAGGCAAAGTCATTATCCCCCCCGAAAAAATGACATTTGATGGACTGACACCCTTCTTCTCCGCTAGAGATTAGTGAAGACGATAACCTTGAGACGCAAAAACAAAAAAGCTGGCAGTTCAAATGCTAGCTTTTTTGTTTTGTAGCGTTCAAGCATTGAGTGGCTAGTCATCAGGCATTTTTCATGGCGATACTGCTGCAAATACTAGATTTCAATTGTTGTGAGACAAGCCCACCAAATCTCCCGCCAGTCGCATCAGCTTGCTAGACCTTATACCCCTGCAATAACTCCAACACCTTCTTCTCCGCCAGCGCCAGCTGCTCCCTCTCATCTTCACCTGTGCCAGCGGCAAATGCTTTCCCCAGCAGATAGGTTTCTATAATCGCCGGGTGCACATAGCATTTACGGCAAATGGTCGGCGTATTCCCCAGCTTGCGTGCAGCGGCGGTAACGGCTGCCATCACATTCTTCTTGGCCTCGCTGTCATTGGCAGAAGGCTCACATGCCGACAGCGCCATAAAGGTATGCACCGTGCCTGACCAGGTGCGGAAATCCTTGGCGCTGTAGTCGCGGCCGCTGATTTCCTTGAGGTAATCGTTCACCTCGGTGGAGCTGACGGCGTGACGTTGGCCGTCTTCATCCAGATACTGAAACAGTGCCTGGCCGGGCAGTTCCTTGATGCGGCGCACTAGTCTGGCCAGTCTGGCATTTTGTAGTTCAATGGCATGCTCTACACGGCTTTTGCCCTTGAAGTGAAACACCAGGCTGCCGCCCTTGATATCCACATGCCGATTGCGCAGGGTGGTGAGACCAAATGACTGGTTGCTGCGGGCATATTCATCATTGCCCACGCGTATCATGGTTTGCTCCAGCAGAGCCACCACCAGTGCCAGCACTTTGTGCATATTGAGGCCGGGGCGCGCCAAATCTTGCGCCACGCGCTCGCGGATGAGGGGGAGGTGCAGGGCAAAATCCACCATATGCTCAAACTTGGCCTGATCGCGCACTTTGCGCCACTTGGCGTGATAGCGGTATTGCTTGCGGCCACGCGCATCAATACCAGTGGCCTGCAAATGGCCATGGGCATGCGGGCAAATCCACACCTCGCGCCATGCTGGGGGGATAGCCAGTGCCTTGATGCGCGCCAGCACGTCGGCATCGCGCACGGGCTTGCCCTCGCTATCAATATAACGGAAGCCCTTGGCTGCACGCTTGCGGCCCAGGCCGGGGCTGCTGTCCTGCATGTAGCGCAATTTGGCGCTTTTGGCGGAAAGCAACATATCGCCATGCAACTCATCGCTGAGCGTGGCATTGAGTAGCTGGGTACAGGGGTCAGGCTTGGTTGACATGCTGGCTGAGGCTCCTGGGCTAAAGTCATGATTGATACTGCGCTGGCAAATAGCTTGATTCGCAATGCCTGCTGTGAAAATGACCGATGTCGGGGTGAAAAAGTGCCGCGTCTGGGTTAGGGCTGCAAGTGTTGTTCATTTGACTTGAATGGCCGCGCATCAGCATCAGCACTCACGCCAGGCAGCGTTGCTATGGCGCTGGCATGGCTTTTCCTACAACAAATCGGCTGAATCACCTACAAGGGCGCTGCTCCGCGCCAGCCATGCAACTCTCTCGCTGCCACCACTGTGATGCCTGTAAGTAAGCTTTTGGAAGCCTGAGGGCGGCTTTGTCCGACAGGCATTTAGGACTTGGGACGAATGACCATAGCCGCAGGCAGGCCTATAAACATGCTTGAAGCACAGGCAATTTCTGTCATGAATTTTCAACCATGTATTTTTGCATTAAGCGCCTTCAACAGCGCCTTACATAAGGAGCAAGAACATGAGAATAAAAGCCATCGTCTTACTGATTGCCGCCTTTTCTTACCCTGCCGCAGCCGCCTGGGTAGATCAACCGATTATTGTGGCGGGCGGGGTAGGTACCGGGGCCACCGGGACTAATACTGGTACAGGCACGACTGGTACAGGCACGACTGGTACAGGCACGACTGGTACAGGCACGACTGGTACGGGCACTACTGGTACGGGCACTACTGGTACGGGCACCACTGGTACGGGCACCACTGGTACGGGCACCACTGGTACAGGTACTACCGGTACAGGTACGGGCAGCAGTTCAACTGGCACCTTTAGCTCAGGTTCTGGCGCTTCTGGTACGGGTACATCCGGCACTGGTACTGGCGGTACAGGTGCAGGAGGTACGGGTGCGGGTACTAGCGGCACTGGTGCAGGCACAGGTGGCGGTACTGGCGCAGGCACAGGTGGCGGTACTGGCGCAGGCACAGGTGGAACGGGTGCAGGTGGCACCGGAGGTACAGGCG
>NZ_BAMT01000024.1 GCF_000617925.1 Methylobacillus glycogenes JCM 2850 | reverse complement strand
TTTGCTTACATTTCTTTTCGGCGAAGCAAAAGAAAGTAAGTCGCCCGACAAGGCGAAACAAAATCTCTCGCTAGCGGCAACGGGGGTCAAAACCACTCAACCGCTCGCTGTAGTTAATAAACGCCAGGAAAAAAAAGCTCAAGGCAACTCACAAAGCTTGCCTATATCCATAAAGTAAATCGCCTTACGCAGCGGCAAGCCCTCTGTCGCAAACAACCCTGCATAGGCCGCCAACTGCGGCTCAAACTTCTCCGCTGCCTGCAGCAGTTGACCAGTATCAACATCCTGCGCCAAGCGTGTGGATTTGTAGTCAATAATCCAACGCTCGCCATTATCAACAAAGCAGCGATCTACCACCAATTGCCGCAAGCTGCCCTCCTGCTCACAGCCCATGGCCAACTCAGCCGCTGCCTGCTGCCGCTGGCTTAGCACCCAGCGTCCATCCGCGCTTTGCAAGGTGAGTTGTACCAAGCGCTGTACCTGCTCTGCCCCACTCTGGGCATTGGCATCCACATGCCCCTGCTGTTTGAACCAGCGCTGCATGACGCTAGTTAAGCCAGGCAAGCGTGCCAGCCAGTCATCAAAATCTGGCCGGGCGGCGATCATTTCTACGTATTTATGCGCCAGAGTGCCAACATGTGCCTCCAGGCTGGCAGCACGACCCAACACGGGGATATCGTCATGGGCTTGCCCGGAAGTGATGCTTTCGTGTCTGGCGGCCTGGATGACGGCAGGCAGGCCAGGCACTTGCACCCGCAGCAATTGGGGGATGAAGTCGGCCAGTGCACCTTGTGTTTTGCCTATAGCGCCGACGGCGCTGCCTTGCGCAGTTTGCTCAGCCTGGCTATCTGCCTGCGCCTCTATGAACTGCCCGCCCAGTTGCGGCCACAACAGTTCGAGAAAGCTGCCACTGGCTGGCTTGAGCTCGCCCTTGCTATTGGGCATGACGCTAGCCAGCAGGTGCAGCTCGCGCACGCTACGGGTGGCCGCCACATACAGCACACGGGCGCTTTCATGGTCCGCACGTTCTTTTTCCAGCAGGCGCAGATAGCTATAGGGGCTGGGTTCCCCAGCCTGCGCTGCGCCTTTGGGGATAAAGGGCGCCACCACCAGTTCGGTGCTGACGCCATGCGCTGTTTCCAGCGCCACTTCTTCCCACAGCAGCAAGGAGGTTTCATTGCCTGCGGCGCGGCGCTCCAAGGCGGGCAATATCACGCAGTCAAATTCCAGACCCTTGGATTTATGGATGGTCATAAACTGCAACAGGCCATTGGCACGGCTGTCGGGGGCGGCGTAGAGCTTGTCTACCTCCTGCAATAGGCGCTCCAAGCTGAATTTGCCTTGCTGCTCCAGCTGCGAGACGAGTTTGAAATAGGCTTCTACATCGGCAATATCGCCTGCCTGCCATAGGCACTCTGCCCCGCCCAGCATCAGCCAGGCGCTTTCCAGCCAGCGTGCCAGGGGCTGCCGCCCCTGTTGCCCCAGTATTTCGGCCAGCACGCTCACCACATGGGCGCAACGCTGTTTGCCATCATCACTCATGGCTGCCTGTATGCCAGCGTCATTGAGCAAGGCCCAGATGCTGCGGTGACGCTCGCGCCCGGCCAGCACGTGCATATCGGCGAGGCTGAGGCCGCACCAGGGGGCACGTAATATCGCCAGCCAATTGACGCGATCTGCGCGTTGCAACAAGGCATGGGTCAGGGCCAGCAGGTCCTGCACGCTCTGGCGGCCAGCCAGGCGTTCTATTTCTACCGCCTGAAAGCGCAGGTCAGCGTGATGGCGGCGTATTTCTGCCACCAGCGGCTCCAGGTGACTACGCGCGCGCACCAGCACGGCAATGCTGGCTTGGGCATCTTGCGCCCAGGTCTGCCGCACGATCTCA
Source organism: Methylobacillus glycogenes JCM 2850 (assembly GCF_000617925.1). GTDB lineage: Bacteria > Pseudomonadota > Gammaproteobacteria > Burkholderiales > Methylophilaceae > Methylobacillus > Methylobacillus glycogenes. The sequence goes on along the minus strand of NZ_BAMT01000024.1, from coordinate 5,137 downwards.
ACAATCTGTTTGGCCTCGCGCTCGCGCAGGCTTTCTACACTTTCAAGCGCTGTGCCCACCACAGGGTGCACGCTGACGCCAGCATGCTCATGCTGTGGCCGTGTGGCAATGAATTCACGGTAATGTATCGCCCCCTGTACCACGCTGTCTGCGGCCGGGAATACTTTGGCAAAGCTGCGGTTGATCCAGTCCACCACGGGTGGATAAGAGCGGTTGTTGCGGCATAGCTGCAGGCGTTCCAGCTTGAGCGCGCCTATGCCCTCGGCCGCCACTTCCAGAAACAGGCCCACATTGGCCTTGCGGAAGCGGTAGATAGACTGCATGGGGTCGCCCACGGTAAACAGGGTACGACCATCGCCCGGCTCCCAGCCTGCGGTGAGTTGCTGCAATAGCTTGACCTGTCCGGGGCTGGTGTCCTGAAACTCATCCACCAGCAGGTGGCGGATTTCATAATCCAGTTTCAGCGCCAGATCACTGGGGCTGTCTTCATCTCTACCCAAGGCCTGCAAAGCCCGTTGTGAGACTTCTACAAAATCCACTTCTCGCGCCTGCTGAAACACCAGCCATAGTTGCGCCACCGCCAGCTTGAGTAGCTGTGCCAATGCCGCCACCATCTGCCAGCTTAGCGGGTCTTGCCTGTAAGGCAGGCTGCGCAAGCGTTGCAGTGCAGCCTCGGCACCCGGGGTGGCAGCAAGGGCGTCCATCACTTCTGCGTGTTGCTCTTTATAAGGTTTTGCTTCAGGTATGGCCGGGAAGCCATTGTTTTTATTCACCGTCTTACGCAAGGTTCCGCTGCTGGTCAGCACCAGTTCGCATAGCGCCAGCCAGGCGGGCAAGGCCTTGGCAGTGGCTGGCAAGGGTCTATCCCAATCCAGCAGTAGGGCTTGTGCATGCTCGCAGGGTAAATTGCTTGCCGCAAAGCGGGCTATTGGCATCAGGGCCTGCTGGTAACGTGCAGCGAGCACTTCAGCCGCAGCGGTAATATCGCGCGTGATCAAGTGTTGCAGCGCCAATTCTGCCGCACGCGGTGCATCCAAATTTTCTGGATCAGCACCAGTGTCTTGTGCGGTATAACTTAGCCACTGGTCACGCTTGCCCAGCATGCTCACCAATAGCCCTGTGAGTTTTTGCACATCGTTATCTACATAGCCCAGCGCCAACTGCACGGGCAAGCCCATCAGCTCATCATCCACCATGGCCAGGGTACGCTCTGCCGCCACGCGGTAATGTGTTTCTGCATCTTCTGTAATGCTGGGCTGGCTGCCAAAGCGGCTGAGCAAAGGCATCTGCCGTGCCAGGTGGCCGGAAAGTGAATCTATGGTGAAAATACGCAGCCGCCCGGGGTGCTGTAACAATTGCCACTCGTGCGCATGGCCATGTTGCAATGCGGCTTCGCCCAGCCTGAAGGTCAGTTGCTTGTGCGGCGCTGTTGGGTATTCTCCCCTGGCGGCCATGGTCAGGCTATCCAGTATGCGCGCACGCATTTCTGCCGCTGCCTTGTTGGTGAAGGTAATGGCGACAATCTGCTCGGGGGACTCTACCGTGGTCAAAAGGCGCAAAAAACGCTGGGTCAATAGCTCGGTTTTGCCCGCCCCGGCTGGGGCCTCCACTATGAAAGAAGCCAGCTCCAGTGCGCGTTCACGGCTATGGCTATCCATTGCCAGCAATTGCTCGGCGCTCAGTGGCTCGCGCTTGGGCTCGGTGCTACCCAGGCCAACCATATTGTTTTCCTCGCTATTCATGCCAACAGCTCGCTATTCATGACAACCCTTGACTACGCTCAAACTGCAATTGACGCTCTGGCAGGCGTAATAAGGGCAGCACTTCGCAATACTGCAACTCGGCCTCATCTTGCAAGCGCACTGCTGCCTCGCCGCGTTTCAGCGCCTGCACGGTGCCACGCAGGCTTTGCTGCCAATGCGCCAGCACGCTGGGCCAGTCGGGGAAGTGTTCAGGGTCAAAGTTCTCTCGCGCTTTTTTGTCATCCAGCGCGGGCACGGCAGGCAGCACTTCATCGCGTGACAGGCCAGCAAAGCTGTACTCTTCCAGCCGCACCATGGCAAAAGCAATGGCCGTGACTTCGCCAGTTGCAGGTGGGGCTATCTCAGCGCCCTGCTCATCCCAAAACGCGGCCTGTAGCGCCTTCCCTGCCTCGGCTTGCTCCTGCGCGGGATCAGCTGCACTCAGTGCAAACGCGGCGTAGACGGGCAATTGCGGCTCGGTAATACGTTGTTCGGCCCAGTTACGGGTATCGGGCTTGCGCCCGGTTTTGTAGTCCATCACCACGCGGCTGCCATCGGCCAGTTGGTCTATACGGTCTATGATCAGGGTGATTTCCACGCCTTCTATTTTGATGGTTTGCCGCTGCTCGCTGACCAGCACCTGAAAATCCTGCTCCCGGGTTTTTTCAAACAGCAGCCAGCCACGCAGCAGCCGCTGCAAACGCGCCGCTTCCAGCGTGCGGAACGCCGGGCTTAGCACTTCATCACTATCTTTGGCATAGGCTTCCAGCCCGGCGCTGACGGCGCTGATGAGGGCCGCTTCAAAAGCGCTGTCGTCCATGGCTTGTAAATCCTGCAATGCTCGGCCACGCCAGAACTGCTCCAGCACCGCATGCACCAGGGTGCCACGTTCTGCGGCATCCAGCCCATTGACTGGTACTTTGAGCGCACGGGCATGCAGGCGATACTGAAAATAAGCCCAGGCCGGGCAAATGGCCTGCGCCTTGAGCAAGCCTGTGCCGCCAGAAATATGCTCGCCTTCCAGCACAGGCGGTGCCTGATGATCATCCAGCCATTGCATGGCGCGGGGGTGTTGCTGCGCCAGGGTTTCTGCCAGGGTCTGGCTGAGCGGGAATGCACCCTGCGCTGCTGGCAAGCCTTGCACCAAAGGACTGGTACGCAACTCACGCTCGCCGTCTTTTTCCGCGCTGGAAAACACCAGTTCACGCGCACTGTGCAGCAGGCGTTGCTGCACTATAGATGCAAATTCGGCCTGCACCGCAGTATCAGCATTAGGCAGGCCACGCTCGCGCTGCATGGCAGCGGGCAGCAAGGGATTGGGGTGTGGCGGTGGCGGCCAGACATGATCGTTCATGCCCATCACCCAGAGCGCATCCAAAGGCTGGCTCACGCTTTCCAGCATGCCCATCACCTGCAATTGCACCTGCCTTCGGCTTCAGGCTGGTAAATCTGCTCACGGCATAACTCCTGCAGCCGTGACAATATCTCGGCCAGGCTCATGTTTTTTTCCAGCGCATCCAGTGCGGCCAGCGCCTGAAACACTTTATCCAAGGCCTGTATGGCCTGATATTCAAAACTGGAGAGGCTGCGCTGCCCCGGCCAATTGACCGCGGTCAGTGTGGCCTGCAAGGCAGCGCCCCAGAGTGAAGGCAATTGCCGACGCGGTTGCGCCTGTAGCACCGCCAGACCCGCTTCTAGATGTGCCAGTAAGCCGCTGACTGGCAATGGGGCTTGGGTATCTGCACGGTGCGCCTGAGGAATTTCAGCAGACGTGGCAAGCCAAATGACAAAGGCAATTGCTCGCGCAAGCGTGCATCAAAGCGCGCGCGCGCATCACCCTCGCTCACGGCATTGGACCAATAGGGTTGTTGCAACAGCGCAGAAAAATCCTGCTGCTCTAGCTGATACTGGCTTAACAAGCGCAGCAGGCTGAGCGAGGTATGTACTACTGGCTCCTGGCTCAAGGGCAGGCCCAATGAAAAGTCATAGCGTCTGGGGGCTTCTACCATGCCCGGTCTGACCCAGGCCGGGTGCAAGGCATCATCCAGCAGCCGTGCCAGTGATATACGTAATTTGGCCAGCTCAGGCACCACGATGCCCAGCCTGGCCTCAGGGTGTTGTTCCAGCCTGGCCTGCGCCCAGGCCACAGCGGCACGGCATTCTGCTTCCTGATCATCCAGGTGCAGCAGGCTGGCCTGCCCTGCTTGCGCCAAACCAGTTTCATGGCGCTGCACGTCCACGCCACGTTCTTCTAACAGCGTTTGCAGCCTGGCCATCTGCGGTGTGATACGGTCAAAACCCACCAGCCTGATACTGGCTGGCAACTGGCCTATGCCCTGCTGCAATTGCGCCAACTGCCAGTCAAAATAGGCTGGGTAATCCAGCCAGCCCTGCTTGCGGCAACGCGCCACAAACAAACGCCGCCAGCTGAGAAACTGGCGGACTTCCTCACTGTGGCCCGCATCTGGCAGGGGCAAACGCCATTCAATCAATAACTGGTTGGCCTCTTGCGCCGCCAGCGCCAACCCCTTGATGTCAAACAGGGAATCCAGCACTTCGGCTTGCAAAGCCTCGGCAATCACTTCTTCCCACAGCAGGCGCTCTTGCACTGTGCTGAGCACGCCCTGGGGGATGGCAGTGACATCTATGTCATCCGTTCCATTTATGCCATCTGTGCCATTCATACCAACCTGCGCCATATCTCCGGACAGCATCGCTTGTGCCAGCACTTCATCCAGCCATTGCCTAACGGTTAATGCGGCTAGCATGGGCCATTGCGCATGACCCTGGGCACGCATGTGATTGCCATGATCGATTTGCAGGGAACGGGCCAGGCGCGCGGTGGCGCACAGCATCAGGTGGGAGGCAGTCATGGAGTGGATTTTACTTGATTCGTCAGTATCGGTCTTTAACATAGACCAGATATGGACTTGCCAAATCACTCATAGTATTAAGTGCGTTCGGTGATCGAATAATATGTCAGCACTTAGTACAAGACCAAGCAGTGTCATAAGACTTCAAAGACTGACTTCTGACATTCTTAGTAGAAGCAATCTGTTGTAACTCATTGGTAACTTTATTGTTGATCAAGCTCGGCTAACTTGAGCCGTTCGTGAATCTGATTCTCAAAATCGATATCTGGAATTTGCTTCGGAATTCTCACTCAAGAAGCCTCCTAGGGTTTGTATGTTTCGTTTCAAAGTGAGCAGATGATTTCATTCCCATTATTTCCCTATTACCCTATTAAGGATTAGTTGAAGAAATTCCGGCACAGTTCCTGCCGCCTGGAGAGTCACTGTTCTGTAGGCGTATTGATTCTTTTCGAAATTGACTCCAGTAGCATCGGCAATACTGAATCGCCCCTACTATCCTAGACAGTCGCCAGCCCCTCGAAA
>NZ_BAMT01000025.1 GCF_000617925.1 Methylobacillus glycogenes JCM 2850 | reverse complement strand
TAAAAGCCTGGCGGTGACCTACTTTCGCATACGAGAAGTATACTATCATTGGCGCAGAATCGTTTCACGGCCCTGTTCGAGATGGGAAGGGGTGGTTCCAATTCGCTATGGCCGCCAGACATAACCGTTAGCACCTGACCTGAGGTCAGACACTGTTAATCTGATGGAATTTGCTTAGCAAATTCGTCTTCAACAAAGGGAAGAAGTAAAGTATTTGGATATTCTGATTGCTGCTTTAGAACACCCTTCACTTGATGACTCAAGTTTCAAGGTTATAGGATCAAGCCTCACGAGCAATTAGTATCGGTTAGCTTAACGCATTACTGCGCTTCCACACCCGACCTATCAACGTCCTGGTCTCGAACGACTCTTTAGTGTGCTCAAGGCACAAGGGAAGTCTCATCTTGAGGCAAGTTTCGCGCTTAGATGCTTTCAGCGCTTATCTCTTCCAGACTTAGCTACCCGGCGATGCCACTGGCGTGACAACCGGTCCACCAGAGGTCTGTCCACTCCGGTCCTCTCGTACTAGGAGCAGCCCCCCTCAAACTTCCAACGCCCACGGCAGATAGGGACCAAACTGTCTCACGACGTTTTAAACCCAGCTCACGTACCACTTTAAATGGCGAACAGCCATACCCTTGGGACCGGCTACAGCCCCAGGATGTGATGAGCCGACATCGAGGTGCCAAACTCCCCCGTCGATATGAACTCTTGGGAGGAATCAGCCTGTTATCCCCAGAGTACCTTTTATCCGTTGAGCGATGGCCCTTCCATACAGAACCACCGGATCACTATGACCTGCTTTCGCACCTGCTCGACCTGTCCGTCTCGCAGTCAAGCAACCTTATGCCATTGCACTATCAGTACGATTTCCGACCGTACCTAGGTTACCTTCGCACTCCTCCGTTACTCTTTGGGAGGAGACCGCCCCAGTCAAACTGCCCACCATGCACGGTCCCCGATCCAGATAATGGACCAAGGTTAGAACCTCAACAACATCAGGGTGGTATTTCAAGGTTGGCTCCATAGAAACTGGCGTCCCTACTTCAATGCCTCCCACCTATCCTACACAAATCTTGTCAAAGTCCAATGCAAAGCTACAGTAAAGGTTCATGGGGTCTTTCCGTCTAGCCGCGGGTAGATTGCATCTTCACAAACATTTCAACTTCGCTGAGTCCCGAGAGGAGACAGTGTGGCCATCGTTACGCCATTCGTGCGGGTCGGAACTTACCCGACAAGGAATTTCGCTACCTTAGGACCGTTATAGTTACGGCCGCCGTTTACCGGGGCTTCGATCAAGAGCTTGCACCCCATCACTTAACCTTCCGGCACCGGGCAGGCGTCACACCGTATACGTCCACTTTCGTGTTTGCACAGTGCTGTGTTTTTATTAAACAGTCGCAGCCACCTTTTCACTGCAACCCCATCGAGCTCCGGACGCGAGGTCCTTCACCCTACCGGGGCGCACCTTCTCCCGAAGTTACGGTGCTAATTTGCCGAGTTCCTTCTCCCGGGTTCTCTCAAGCGCCTTAGAATTCTCATCCTGCCCACCTGTGTCGGTTTGCGGTACGGTTTTCATTTACCTGAAGCTTAGTGGCTTTTCTTGGAAGCTTGGTATCAATCACTTCGTCTCACAAGGAGACTCGTCGTCACGCCTCAGTCTTAACCTCCCGGATTTGCCTAAGAGATCAACCTACACGCTTAAACCACCTATTCCAACAGATGGCTGACCTAACCTTCTCCGTCCCCACATCGCAGTAAATGTAAGTACAGGAATATTAACCTGTTTCCCATCAGCTACGCATCTCTGCCTCACCTTAGGGGCCGACTCACCCTGCGCCGATGAACGTTGCGCAGGAAACCTTGGGCTTTCGGCGAGCGGGCTTTTCACCCGCTTTATCGCTACTCATGTCAGCATTCGCACTTCTGATACCTCCAGCATACCTCACGATACACCTTCGCAGGCCTACAGAACGCTCTCCTACCATGCCAGTAAACTGGCATCCGAAGCTTCGGTTACGTGCTTAGCCCCGTTACATCTTCCGCGCGGGACGACTCGACCAGTGAGCTATTACGCTTTCTTTAAAGGATGGCTGCTTCTAAGCCAACCTCCTGGCTGTCTGTGCTTCCCACTTCGTTTTCCACTTAGCACGTCATTTGGGACCTTAGCTGTCGGTCTGGGTTGTTTCCCTCTTGTCCACGGACGTTAGCACCCATGGACTGTCTCCCGTGATTGCACTTCTCGGTATTCGGAGTTTGCCATGGTTTGGTAAGCTCTTATGAGCCCCCTAGCCATAACAGTGCTCTACCCCCAAGAGTGAGACACGAGGCACTACCTAAATAGTTTTCGGAGAGAACCAGCTATTTCCAAGTTTGTTTAGCCTTTCACCCCTATCCACAGCTCATCCCCTAATTTTTCAACATTAGTGGGTTCGGACCTCCAGTACCTGTTACGGCACCTTCATCCTGGCCATGGATAGATCACTTGGTTTCGGGTCTACACCCAGCAACTGAACGCCCTATTCGGACTCGCTTTCGCTACGCCTCCCCTATCGGTTAAGCTTGCTACTGAATGTAAGTCGCTGACCCATTATACAAAAGGTACGCAGTCACCCCTTACGAGGCTCCCACTGTTTGTATGCATACGGTTTCAGGATCTATTTCACTCCCCTCCCGGGGTTCTTTTCGCCTTTCCCTCACGGTACTGGTTCACTATCGGTCGATTACGAGTATTTAGCCTTGGAGGATGGTCCCCCCATATTCAGACAGGATTTCACGTGTCCCGCCCTACTTGTCGTTACCCTAGTTCCACACACGGGATTTCATATACGGGGCTATCACCCACTATGGCCGGACTTTCCATTCCGTTCTATTATCGCGTGTGCTAAAAGTAACAGGCTTTTCCGGGTTCGCTCGCCACTACTTCCGGAATCTCGGTTGATTTCTTTTCCTCGAGCTACTTAGATGTTTCAGTTCACTCGGTTCGCCACCGCTCTCCTATATATTCAGAGAGGGTTACCCTTGCGGGTGGGTTTCCCCATTCGGACATTCCCGGATCAAAGCTTGTTTGCCAGCTCCCCGAGACTTTACGCAGGCTACCACGTCCTTCATCGCCTGTAATCGCCAAGGCATCCACCATATGCACTTATTCGCTTGACCCTATAACGTTAAAACCTGAGCCCTTTTAAACTCAAATTCCGCGATGCATGAGACATCCGCTATAGGTTTTCTAAAGCACTTCAATTAATTACACCAAGCTGATGCAATTAATCTAATTTAAACCACTAATTCTTTCGAACCAGCTGTTCAAATGTTTTGTTTCTGCAATCAAATTACCCATTTGATTTGAACACTCAGAACCTCATCACAAAGTTCTTGTGTTCTCTTTACTTCTTCCAATTTGTTAAAGATCAATCTAGCTTCTAAAAGCTAGACATAAATACAGTTATCTGCACTTATGTCTAACTTCTCAACAAAGAGTTGGTGGAGGATGACGGGATCGAACCGACGACCCCCTGCTTGCAAAGCAGGTGCTCTCCCAGCTGAGCTAATCCCCCATTACTTCATTAAAGTAATCTGGTGGGTCTGGTTGGGCTCGAACCAACGACCCCCGCCTTATCAAGACGGTGCTCTAACCAGCTGAGCTACAGACCCTTAAGGCCAATCTTTGTTGCGCTCTTTAAACAACCGATAAGTGTGAATGCTTGCAAGCCAGGCATACTCTAGAAAGGAGGTGATCCAGCCGCACCTTCCGATACGGCTACCTTGTTACGACTTCACCCCAGTCATGAATCCCACCGTGGTAAGCGCCCTCCTTGCGGTTAGGCTACCTACTTCTGGTGAAACCCACTCCCATGGTGTGACGGGCGGTGTGTACAAGGCCCGGGAACGTATTCACCGCGACATGCTGATCCGCGATTACTAGCGATTCCGACTTCATGTAGTCGAGTTGCAGACTACAATCCGGACTACGATCGGCTTTCTGAGATTAGCTCCCCCTCGCGGTTGGCAACCCTCTGTACCGACCATTGTATTACGTGTGAAGCCCTGGCCATAAGGGCCATGAGGACTTGACGTCATCCCCACCTTCCTCCGGTTTGTCACCGGCAGTCCCAATAAAGTGCCCAACTGAATGATGGCAATTATTGGCAAGGGTTGCGCTCGTTGCGGGACTTAACCCAACATCTCACGACACGAGCTGACGACAGCCATGCAGCACCTGTGTCCACTTTCTCTTTCGAGCACCTAATGCATCTCTGCTTCGTTAGTGGCATGTCAAGGCCAGGTAAGGTTTTTCGCGTTGCATCGAATTAATCCACATAATCCACCGCTTGTGCGGGCCCCCGTCAATTCCTTTGAGTTTTAATCTTGCGACCGTACTCCCCAGGCGGTCAACTTCACGCGTTAGCTGCGTTACTAAGAGATTTTACTCTCCCAACAACTAGTTGACATCGTTTAGGGCGTGGACTACCAGGGTATCTAATCCTGTTTGCTCCCCACGCTTTCGAGCCTGAGCGTCAGTATTAGGCCAGGGGGCTGCCTTCGCCATTGGTATTCCTCCACATCTCTACGCATTTCACTGCTACACGTGGAATTCTACCCCCCTCTCCCATACTCTAGCCTTGTAGTTTCAAACGCAGTTCCCAGGTTGAGCCCGGGGCTTTCACATCTGACTTACAAAACCGCCTGCGCTCGCTTTACGCCCAGTAATTCCGATTAACGCTTGCACCCTACGTATTACCGCGGCTGCTGGCACGTAGTTAGCCGGTGCTTCTTATCAAGGTACCGTCAACCTCACACATTATTTACATGTAAGTTTTCTTTCCTTGCGAAAGAGCTTTACAACCCGAAGGCCTTCTTCACTCACGCGGCATGGCTGGATCAGGCTTGCGCCCATTGTCCAAAATTCCCCACTGCTGCCTCCCGTAGGAGTCTGGGCCGTGTCTCAGTCCCAGTGTGCTGATCATCCTCTCAGACCAGCTACTGATCGTCGCCTTGGTAGGCTTTTACCCTACCAACTAGCTAATCAGATATCGGCCGCTCCATTAACGTGAGGTCCGAAGATCCCCCACTTTCCCCCTCAGCGTATGCGGTATTAGCTAATCTTTCGACTAGTTATCCCCCATTATTGGACACGTTCCGATATATTACTCACCCGTTCGCCACTCGCCACCAGAGAGCAAGCTCTCCGTGCTGCCGTTCGACTTGCATGTGTAAAGCATGCCGCCAGCGTTCAATCTGAGCCAGGATCAAACTCTTCAGTTTAATTCCGACTATTACTTGTGACCTCTTTCGAGGTCGGTATATCGCTTGGCTTAATCTCAAATGAATCTTAGGTGTAACATAAGTTACAGATTTCATTTAAGGTGTTAAGCACTTGTATTTTGAGTGTATCAACACTTATAAATAAGTATTGATTCGCACTAACCTACAAGCACCCACACCTATCGGTTGTTCAGTTTGTTAAAGAGCAGTTTACTTCTTCTTACGTCGCTACTGATTCGCTTAGTAATCAGCGAGAGGGGCGCATTATACAGACCTTTTTAACTCGGTCAAGCTGTTTCGAAAATCTTTTTTATCGACCTTCTTAACAACCTCGCTTCCCTCAGCGAGCCGCGCATTTTACAGACTCTTTCGAATCGGTCAAGTGTTTTTATTTACTTATTTAAAACCACTTAAC
>NZ_BAMT01000026.1 GCF_000617925.1 Methylobacillus glycogenes JCM 2850 | reverse complement strand
TTAGCGCAGCAGTTTCTGGATTAAGGGCTTGCGACTGTCTGAGCGTAAGCGATATTGAGCAAGACCCCAAACCCTCCCGCAAAAGGCAGCTGGGGCCAAGCCCCCTCCATCCCTCCTGCTATAGAGGATGCATTCAGCTGAATATAGGCTTAAGGTTTTTTGTAGAGGACGATGATGGACACGCGGCGGTTTCTGGCGCGTCCTTCCTCGCTGTCGTTATCGGCCACAGGTTGTGTATCGCTATACCCTATGGCCGAGAGGCGCTTGGCATCTATGCCAGCTTCTATCATCTGTTTGACTACACTGGTGGCTCTGAGTGATGACAGTTCCCAGTTGGACTGGAATTGTTGGTTGCGTATGGGCTGGTTGTCGGTATGGCCTTCAACCTGAATGGTATATAGGTTGCCCGACAATACCTGGGCGATATCCGTAATCGCTGGTTGTGCTTCGGATTTGATGAGCGAGGAGCCAGGGGTAAACAGCAGGCCATCGGCAATGTCGATGCGCACGCCACGCTCATTTTTGCTGATGTTGATTTTGCCGTTCTGCGCCAGGCCGCCCAGGCTTTGGTTGAGGTTGGTGACGATGGCGGTGATGTTTTCTTGCTCCTGACGCTGCTTTTCCTTGCGCAGGCGGTTGATCGCCAGGGATTGAATCAGGGATGGCGAGGCTGCCGCTTTTGCTGGCATGCGGTCTGCGCCTACATCGGTGTTGGGGGGCGGGGTGCGGAATTCGCTATTGCCAGGTGCGCCGCTGAAGGCGGTGCCCAAGGCTGAGGTGAGTTCGTCGTATTTGTGTTCGTTGACTGATGAGATGCCATACATGACCACAAAAAACGCAAACAATAGGGTGATGAAGTCGGCATAAGACACCAGCCATCTATCATGGTTGTCTGGTTCGTCTTCAAATTTACGTCTTCTGGCCATGGCAGACTCCGTCTAGCGTAAATAGGCGTTCAAGCGCTCTTCAACAATTTTGTGGTTTTCGCCATTGGCAATGCCCACCATGCCTTCGGCCACCATTTCACGGCGCGAGGTTTCGATTTGCACCAGGGCTTTGAGTTTGTTGGCTACTGGCAAGAAGATGAGATTGGCAAAGCCTACCCCATAGATGGTGGCGACAAAAGCCACGGCGATGCCGCTGCCCAGCTTGGTGGGGTCTGAAAGGTTTTCCATCACGTGGATCAGGCCTAGCACTGCACCTAATATGCCTATGGTGGGAGCGTAGCCGCCAGCTGCCTCCCAGATTTTCACTGCGTTTCGTTGTGCGGATTCGTAACGGTTGATGTCCACATTGCAAATATCGCGGATTTTCTCTGGCGGCGTGCCATCTATGACCAAGCGCAGCGCCATTTTGACAAAGGGGTCAGGCTCGGCACGCATGTGGTTTTCCAGCAGCAGCACGCCATCTTTGCGCGCAATGATGCTCCAGTTGGTGATGCGCCGGGACAGGCGTTCGCGGTCATCAATAGGTGGCTGAAACACCCATTTCAGCATGCGCACGCCCTGCAAAAAGAATTGCGGCCGGGTTTGCAGCAATACGGCACCCACTGTGCCTAGCAAGACGATCATGAAGGCGGCAGGCTGAAGCAATGACGCGATTTTGCCACCTTCAATGGCTTGCCCCAGCAATATGCCGCTGAGCGCCAGTACTATGCCAGCTAGGCTGCTCCAGTCCACAGTTTCTCTTTCAGGTTAGCCCGCAGGCGGGCAACCGCCTGGGTGTGCAGTTGACAGACCCGGGATTCGGATACGCTCATGATGGCGCCGATTTCCTTGAGGTTCATTTCCTGTTCGTAGTACAGGCCCATGAGGATTTTCTCGCGCTCGGGCAGGGAATCAATGGCCTCAATCAGAGCTTCACGGAAATCAGTGGAAAGCAGTGCCTTGAGTGGGTCACCTGAATCGTCAGATTGATAGCGATCAAGGAAATGGTCTCCCTCTTCATGCTCGCTGAAATCTTCATAATAGATGAGCTGGTGACCACTGCAGTCATCCAGCATTTCATGGAAGTCATCCATGGACAGGTTGAGTTCATTGGCTATCTCGCCCTCGCTGGGCGGTCGGCCCAGTTTTTGTTCCAGGCCATGCACGGCAGTCTCAACATCGCGCATGTTTTTGCGCACGCTGCGCGGCAGCCAATCGGCACGGCGCAGCTCGTCTATCATGGAGCCGCGTATGCGCTGGGCAGCATAGGTTTCAAACTGCGCGCCGTGATTATCTTCGTAGCGATTGGTCGCATCGAGCAAGCCCATCATGCCCGCTTGCACCAGGTCATCAATATCGACGCTCGCGGGCAATTTTGCCTTGAGCTGGTAGGCAATTTTTTTTACCAGGCTTGCATGTTGCTTTAATAAGTCTTCTTTTTGGGTTGTTTTCCCATGCAAGGTGTACATCACCACATTCCTTTTAGCTAAAAGTCGCTGCTAACAGTCCATGATTATGGTCTATTTTACCGGCCAGGTTTTTGAAGGCGGCTGAGGCTTTTGCCATGGGGAAGGCATCTACGACGCTACGGCCCAGCTTGGCCGCGCGACCCAGGTGTTCATCTGTGGGAATCAGGCCCATGAAATCGAGTTGTATGTAGAGGTAATTGCGCGCTACCTCTGCAATGTTCTGGAACAGAAGCTGGGCCTGGGCTTCGTTCGCTTGCGACACCACGATACCAAACGAGCGTCGGCCTATTTGCTGGCTCAACTGCTTGATCAGGCTGTACGCTTGGGTAATGGAATTCGCATCCCGAGTCATATGTATCAGAATTTCCCCATTATTCAGCATATCGAGGGGCATGGTGTCCTGACCATTGAGGGCAGCATCCACCAGTACCACATCGTGCTCACTGGCCATGTTTTTGAACTGTTGTTGGACCTGTAACATGATGTCCGCATGATTCAAAAAACGGCTCGCCGACTTCCCGGGTAGTAATTTTGCAACAGAATAGCCGTGACCGCTAATATTAATTAGTGACATCGTATTATTGGGTTGCATCACTGCTTCTAATAATGTGCCTTGCTCGGGGCTGATATCGTCATAGACATTGTGGTGCAAAGACTGTTGAGTGGCGTCAAGAATCAGCGCATGACTACCCTGATGCTGTAGTGATGCGGCTAGGTTTTCCAGCAACCTGGCCTGATCCAGCATGGTGGTGGCAGAGAGCAGGGAGAGTATGCGCGGGCTGGGGCCAGCCATGAGTCTACGCAGGCCAGAGGCTTGATCTTTATGCATTTTTATCTCAGATCTGGTTTTGGCGCTCATGCACGTGCCCCTGAGTGAGTATGATCATCCAGCATCATGCCCGCAGCGGGCATATCAGCAACATTGGCCATAAGGAAAGGCATTTCTTCATCGCGGAACTGGAAGTGCTCGTTTTTCTTTTGCGCCATTTTCAGGGCCTGGTGTACCAGGAACTGTTTGTTGGCGATATGGATATCTTCAGGCACGCGTTGGCCGTTGGCAACGTAGTAGACGCGCAGGCGCTCACGGATGATGACATCCAGCACACTGCCGATAGCGGCGGCTTCATCGAGCTTGGTGATGATGCAACCATCCAGGCCACGGCGCTTGTAGGCATCAATCACATCAGCCAGGGTTTCACCTGTGCTGGTAGCATTCATGCACAGCAGTTTTTTGATGGGCATGCCAGTGTTGGAAAGCATGGCGATTTGCTCAGAGACCATCTGGTCACGCTGGCTGACACCTACGGTATCTATCAAGATGGTGTGCTTGCCCTTGAGTTCGTTGAGGGCGATGCGCAGGTCAGCCTCGTCCTTTACCGCATGCACCATGACACCGAGAATCTTGCCGTAGATGCGCAATTGCTCATGACCGCCAATACGGTAGGAGTCAGTGGAGATCAAGGCCAGCTTGCCTGCGCCATGCTTCATGACAAAACGCGCGGCCAACTTGGCAGTGGTGGTGGTCTTGCCTACGCCTGTTGGGCCTACCAGCGCGAAAATACCACCTTGATCGAGAATCTGCTGCTCATCGCTGATGGTTTGCAGGTTTTTGCCCAGCACATTGTGCAGCCACTTCAAGGCTTCGGCTTCGGTGCGATCAGCCGGGGTTTTTTCTGCAATCTGGCGAGACAGCCCGGCGCTGAAACCCGCTGCCAGCATGGTACGAAGGATGGCGGATTTTACCGGGTCACGCTGCTGAATATTGCTCCAGGACATTTCGGTGAGCTGGGTTTCAATATTGCCGCGCATGGCGCGCAGTTCTTGCATCATATTGGCCATTTCCAGCTGGGCCAGGCGGTGCTGTTCTTGCTGCATTTCTTGCAATTTCTGCACTTGCTTGGTCTGCTGGGCTTGCTGTGCCAATTGCGCCTGCTGGGCTTTTTGCGCTTGTTGGGCTTTCAGTGCCTGTTCTGCCATTTGCGCTTTTTGTGCTTGTTGCGCCTGTTGTACTTTGTGGGCTAGCGCTGCTTGCTGGGCTTCTTCTGCCAGGCTGGCTTTGGCCGCGCTCTGTGGCTTGCTTCTGGCGGCAGGCACCTGGCTGGGCTTGGGCATGCTGAACTCTGCCAAATCAGCCCTAGGCTGACGTTTGGCCTGGGTGCGGTGCACCTGCAGTTGCTGCTGGTTCAAAGGCTCAGCCGGGCGCAATATGCGCTGGTTGCGGTTGAGCATGGCCACCAGGGTTTCTTCAACCGGGCTATCTTGTGCTTCTGGCTCGGCTTGCTGCTGGATAAATGCCGGGGCCACAGGGCCTACAGGCTTGTTGCTGGCTACCAGATTAGCCATGTCCTGCTCGCGGAAGGCAAGAATTTCATTGCCGCCTTCAACCGCGCGATTGGAAAGGATGACCGCATCCGCGCCCAGTTCCTGCCTGACCATGCTCAGGGCCTCACGGGAATTTTTGCCGAAATAACGTTTGATGTTCATGCTTGGCCTCCAATTAGGCTGGTAACGCGGATGGTTTTAGTATCAGGAAGTTCTTCATGCGACAGCACACGCAGACGCGGCACAGCACGGCGCAGGAAACGCGACAATGCTGTGCGCAATGCACCAGGCACCAGCAGCACCGGGGCCAGCCCGATTTGCTCTTGCTGCCTGGCGGCATTGGCGGTTTGCGTGGAAAGTGTTTCTGCCAGACCGGGCTCTATGGCAGCCCCGCCAGCGGAAGTGGATTGCAGGGCCTGCATCAACAGGCGCTCCAGATTGTGATCCAGGGTCATAACGGGCACTTCGTTGCCCGTAGGGAACAGTTGCTGGACGATTGCGCGGCCCAGTTGTATGCGCACCAGCGAGGTGAGGTCGTCGGTATCCTGAGTGCGCTGACCATGCTCGGACAGGGTTTCTATGATGGTACGCATATCACGGATATGCACACCTTCAGTGAGCAGGTTTTGCAAGACTTTCTGCAGCGAGGACAGGCTCAGCAGTTTGGGCACCAGGTCTTCAACCAGTTTGGGTGATTCTTTGCCTATATGATCCAGCAGCGATTGCACTTCCTGGCGGCCCAGCAGCTCGGCGGCGTGAGAAGTGATCATATGATTGAGATGGGTGGCAATCACGGTGCTGG
>NZ_BAMT01000027.1 GCF_000617925.1 Methylobacillus glycogenes JCM 2850 | reverse complement strand
ACTTTCCTAGACAGCTCAAGAGCCTCAAACTATGGAAGTTGAGGAGACATCATGAGCAAGCAACAACGTTACACCGAAGAATTCAAACAGGCCGCCGTCAAGCAAGTCACTGAACGTCAGTTTTCAGTAGCAGAGGTCGCGGAGCGGTTGGGCGTTTCAAGCCATAGCATTTATGCTTGGATCAAGCGATTCAGCACACCTGAAGACGAACGACAGCATTCCTCTAATCAGCAAGCAGAAATCCGTCGCCTTCAGGCTGAGCTGCGGCGCGTCACTGATGAGCGAGATATCCTAAAAAAGGCCGCCGCGTACTTTGCCAAGCTGTCCGGGTAAAGTACGCATTTATTCAAGAGCACGCCTGCTCTCACCCTATCCGACGTCTCTGTCGCATGATGGGTGTGCATCCCAGCGGTTATTACGCATGGCAACAGACACCGCAGTCTGCAAGAGCGCAAGAAGACCAGCGCTTGCTAGGTCATATCAAGCAATCCTGGCTGGAGAGTGGTGGTGTTTATGGCTATCGCAAGATCAAAGATGATCTTCGAGCTTTAGGGGAGACCTGTGGCAAGCACCGTGTTGCGCGATTGATGCGTCAAGAAGGGTTACGTTCTCAAACTGGCTACCGGCGTCGCCCTGGTCAGCTTGGCGGACGGCCAGCCGTGGTCGCCCCGAATCATCTGGAGCGCCAATTCGACGTGACCACCCCCAACACAGTATGGGTGACGGATATTACCTATATTCGAACCCATGAAGGATGGTTATATTTGGCTGCCGTGCTGGATCTCTTTTCACGCCAAGTCGTCGGGTGGTCAATGGCACCTAGGATGGATCGTGACTTGGCGATCAGCGCATTACTGATGGCGGTATGGAGGCGAAGACCAGATGGGGAGGTGCTAGTCCACTCAGATCAAGGTAGTCAGTTCAGTAGCTATGATTGGCAGGCATTTTTAAAGGCGCACCGTCTCAAACCTAGCATGAGCAGACGAGGCAATTGCCACGACAATGCCGTCGCAGAAAGCTTTTTCCAATTGCTGAAGCGGGAAAGGATACGGCGGAAGATTTACGAGCATCGAGAAGCTGCCCGCCAGGATGTATTTGATTACATCGAAATGTTTTACAACCCTAGGCGTCGACACAGTTTCAATAATGGCCTATCGCCAGTAGAGTATGAAAAGCGTTATTTCGAGGGGCTGGCGACTGTCTAGGATAGTA
>NZ_BAMT01000028.1 GCF_000617925.1 Methylobacillus glycogenes JCM 2850 | reverse complement strand
TCAACAGCACCAGTTACGTCAGTGGTACGGAAGTAGAACTGTGGACGGTAGCCATTGAAGAATGGTGTATGACGACCACCTTCATCCTTGCCCAATACGTAGATTTCGGCAGTGAATTTGGTGTGTGGCTTGATGGAACCGGACTTGGACAGAACTTGACCACGTTCAACGTCTTCACGCTTGGTACCACGCAGCAATACGCCTACGTTGTCACCAGCTTGACCTTGATCCAGCAGCTTGCGGAACATTTCAACACCAGTACAGGTGGTCTTTTGGGTTGCCTTGATACCAACGATTTCGATTTCGTCACCAACTTTAACGATACCGCGTTCGATACGGCCAGTTACCACGGTACCACGACCAGAGATGGAGAATACGTCTTCAACTGGCATCAGGAAGGTGCCGTCGATTGCGCGCTCTGGTGTTGGGATGTAGCTGTCAAGTGCATCAGCCAAACGGAAGATGGCAGGTTCACCAATGTCAGATTGGTCGCCTTCCAGTGCCAGCTTAGCGGAACCCTTAACGATAGGGGTGTCATCACCTGGGAAGTCGTACTTGGAAAGCAATTCACGCACTTCCATTTCAACCAGTTCCAGCAGTTCTGCGTCATCCACCATGTCAGCCTTGTTCAGGAAGACGATGATGTAAGGTACGCCAACTTGGCGTGCCAGCAGGATGTGTTCACGGGTTTGTGGCATTGGGCCGTCAGCAGCAGACACAACCAGGATCGCGCCGTCCATCTGCGCAGCACCAGTAATCATGTTCTTAACATAGTCAGCGTGGCCTGGGCAGTCAACGTGAGCGTAGTGACGAGTTGCAGTTTCGTATTCTACGTGCGAGGTGTTGATGGTAATGCCACGTGCCTTTTCTTCTGGCGC